>CAWCFO010000004.1:0-180158 GCA_963794905.1 uncultured Solirubrobacteraceae bacterium | reverse complement strand
ATATCGATCAGTCGTTTTCGACGGCAGGGGTTGAGAGTTAGGATGAGCACAGGGCGCATGCGTCGAGTGGATGAGGCGGTTCGCCAGGTGATCGGCGACGTGGTGTCGAAGGAGATGAAGGACCCGCGAGTGGGATTCGTAACCGTGACCGATGTCAGAACCAGCCCCGATCTGCGCCACGCGCGCGTCTACGTGAGCGTGCTCGGCGAGCGCGGCCGTCCCTCCGACGACGAGCAGCGCGAGGCGAGCCTGCTGGGGCTGCGCAGCGCACACGGCTTCCTGCAGGGACGCGTCGCTTCGCAGCTGCGCCTCAAGCACACGCCCGCGCTGGAGTTCTTCTACGACGACACGACAGACCGCGCGATGCGCGTGGAGGAGATCCTCGACGAGATCGGGCCGTCGTGAACGCCGTGCTCGACTCGCACAACGGCGTGAGCCCGCGCGAGGGCGTGCTCGCGCGGGTGCGCGAGGACACGCGCTTCGCGCTGGCCTCGCACGAGCACCCCGACGGCGACGCGCTCGGCTCGCTCGTGGCGATGCAGGAGCTGCTGACGGCTCTGGGCAAGGACTCGGTGATGTACGTGTCGCCGGACGACCTGCCGCTGCCGCCCGAGTACGAGGTGTTCGTGCTCGACGCCGCGATCCACGCGCCGCCGGCGGACATCGCGCAGCGCACCGTCGTGTTCCTTGACTGCGGCAACATCGACCGCAACTCGGCGAGCGTGCTGCGCGACGGCGCGCACCTGCTGAACATCGACCACCACCACGACAACACGCGCTTCGGGACGCTCAACCACGTGGTCGCCGACGCCTCGTGCACCGCGGAGATCGTGTGGGACCTGATGCACGGCCTCGACGTGGCGCCGACACCGGTTGCAGCGCAGGCGATGTACATCGGGCTGATCACCGACACCGGGCGCTTCATGTACGAGAACACCGGGCCGCGCGCGCACGTGATGGCCGCCGAGCTGATCGAAGCCGGCGTCGACGTGGCCGACGTGTACCGCCGGCTCTACGAGGAGATGCCGCCGCAGAAGCTCGCGCTGATGACGCTCGCGCTCGGCCAGCTGCAGCGCTTCGACGGCGGCGAGCTGACGATCACGGCGCTCAGCGCGGAGGACTTCGACCGCACCGACGCCGAGGAGCACTACTCCGAGGGCGTCGTCGACCAGCTGCGCGCGCTGCGCGGCACGAAGGTCGCGGTGCTCGTGCGCGAGGTGCTCAGCGGCGAGCGGCGCGGCCAGCGCAAAGTGTCGCTGCGCGCGACCGACGACGACGTCGACGTGTCGCTGATCGCCCGCGCGCAGGGCGGCGGCGGACACCGCCGCGCCGCCGGCTTCTCGACGCCGCTGGAGCTGGACGAGCTGATCGCCTTCCTGCGCCCGGCCGTCGCCGCGCAGCTGCACGCGCCCGACGGCCACGCGACGGCGACGCTTGCCTGAGCCAGCCAGCGGCGTCCTGCTGATCGACAAGCCCGCCGGGATCACCTCGCACGACGTCGTCGCGCGCGTGCGCCGCGCCCTACACGGCGCACGCACCGGCCACGCCGGCACGCTCGACCCGTTCGCGACCGGCCTGCTGATCGTGCTCGTCGGCAGGGCGACCAAATCCCAGCAGGCGCTGATGTCGCTGGACAAGCGCTATGAGACCGTCGCGCAGCTGGGCGCGACGTCGAGCACCGGCGACACCGAGGGCGAGGTGACCGAGACCGGCCGGCTGCCGCCCGACCCGCCGCACATGCCCACCGGCGAGGTGCGTCAGCGCCCGCCGGCCTACTCGGCCGTGAAGATCGAAGGCGAGCGCGCGTACAAGCGCGCGAGAAGGGGAGAGGAGCTGCGGATGCCCGAGCGGATCGTCAGCCGTCCGGCGCTTCGAGCAGGCCTGGCGCGCGCCCGACGAGCACCGCCCGGGGCTCGAACGCGCCGGCTTCCAGATCGAGTGTGGCTCGGGCACATACGTGCGCTCGCTGATCGCAGACCTCGGGGGCGACGCCTACTGCTTGGAGCTGCGGCGCACTGCGATCGGCCCCTTCGACGTCGCCGACGCGGTCGCACCGCCCCAGCGCGGCGCCGAGTGGCGCGACCCGCCGCTGATCGCGCTCGACGACGCACTGGCGCTGCTGTCGCGCGAGCGACAGGGCTAGGCTTGCGCTCGTGAAGGTCACCCGCCTGCCCGACGTGCAGCGCAGCGACGGTCGCAGCGTGGCGGTGGGCACGTTCGACGGCGTGCACCGAGGCCACCGCGAGGTGATCGCGGGCTCGGATACGGTGCTCACGTTCGACCCGCACCCGGTTTCGGTTGTCGCGCCCCAGCACACGCCCAAGCTGCTGACGACGCACGAGCGAAAGGCCGAGCTGATCGCCTCGCTGGGCGTGTCCGAGCTCGTCGTGATCCCCTTCGACGCGCAGTTCGCGCAGCTCTCGGCCGACGAGTTCGTCGTCCGACGTGCTCGTCGGCGCGCTCGGCGCCGAGCGCGTGGCGATCGGCGAGAACTTCCGCTTCGGCCACAAGGCGCAGGGCGACCCGCGCCTGCTGTCGGCTGACGAGCGCTTCGCCACGACCGTGCACCCGCTGCTGGAGGTCGACGGCGAGATCGTGTCCTCCAGCCATATCCGCGGGCTGGTGCTCGCCGGCGAGCTGGCCGAGGCCAACCGTCTGCTCGGCGCCACCTTCCAGCTGTGCGGCGAGGTCGTGCACGGCGACGAGCGCGGGCGCGAGCTGGGCTTCCCTACGGCCAACCTCGTCCCCGACGAGGCGCTCGTCTGTCCCGGCCACGGCGTATACGCGTGCGTGGCCGGCGCCCCCGGCGTCGAGCGGCGCCCGGCGGCCGTCAGCATCGGCGTGCGCCCGACGTTCAAGACCGGGCGCGGTGAGCTGATCGAGGCCTTCCTGCTGGACTTCGACGGCGACCTCTACGGCCAGACGCTGTGCCTGCAGTTCGTCGAGCGCCTGCGCGGCGAGCGGCGCTTCGACACGCCCGAGGCGCTGATCGAGCAGATGCACCGCGACGTGCAGCGCACGCGCGAGCTCCTCGCGCGCGGCGTCGGCGCCGGCCCGGCGGCCTAGACATGCGACCGCTCATCGCGCAGAGCGCCCGCAGGCGTCTGCTACGGTGTGCCCGCTCATGGCCGCGATAACCACAGACCGCAAGCGCGAGATCGCCGCGAAGTTCGGCGCCGGCGAGAAGGACACCGGATCGACCAAGGTCCAGGTCGCGCTGCTGACCGAGCGCATCAACCACCTCACCCAGCACCTGCGCGAGCAGAGCAAAGACCACCACTCGCGCCGTGGCCTGCTGATGCTCGTCGGCCGCCGCCGCCGCTTCCTCGACTACCTGCAGCGCGAGGACCTCGACGGCTACCGCGCTCTAATCAAAGAGCTCGGCCTCCGCAAGTGAGGCAACCGTGGACGCTGCGCGTAGCTGTGTCCTCGGTCGCTCGCGTGCCAAGCACGCCACGCTCGCTGCGTCCTTGCTCCGCTTGATCCACGGTCGCCTCACCGCGAGTGTCTAGATGAGCGTGATCCAGCCCGGCACGCCCGCGCCCGAGTTCACGCTGGCGCGCGAGGACGGCGAGAGCTTCACGCAGGAGGATCTGCGCGGCTCGTACACGATTTTCGTGTTCTACCCGTTCGCGTTCAGCCCGGTGTGCACGGATCAGCTGGAGCTGTACGAGGGCGCGCTGGGCGGCTTTGCCGAGCGCGGCGTGCGGCTGTACGGCGTGTCGTGCGACGCCACGTGGTCGCAGAAGGCGTTCAAGGAGAAGCTCGGCGTGAGCTCCCAGCAGCTCTCGGACTTCGAGCCCAAGGGCGCCGCCTGCGCGGCGCTCGGCGTCCTGCACGCCGGCGGCTTCGCCGAGCGCGCGCTGTTGATCTTCGACCGCGAGGGCGTCGTGCGCTGGAGCCACCAGGCCGGCTCGCCGGGCGAGCTGCCGGCATTGAAGCTGCTGCGCGAGGGCGTCAACAGCGTCCTCGACGGCGACGCCGCGCCGGCCTGAGCGCCGGGCTCGCCGCCCGCCACAGGCCCACGGGCAGGAATCGGCGCTGCGACCGCGCGAGCGCTGTGCAGAACACAGCCCGCGACACGCCTGCAAGGCGGCGTCCACGCCGCCTTCGCTAAGCTCATCGGGTTCGGAAACGAGAAAATGAAAAAGCGGCCGCCGACCGACGGGCGGCACTGAAAGGCAGTGAATATGAGCAGTGATGGGGTTACGCGGATCTCCGTGGAGATTTCCGGCAGCGAGATCTCCTTCGAGACCGGCAGGATGGCCAAGCAGGCCTCCGGCGCGGTGGTCGTCAGACAGGGCGACACGATGGTTCTTTGCACGGCGGTCGCGGGCAGCGTGCGCGACGTCGACTTCCTCCCGCTGACGGTGGACGTCGAGGAGCGCATGTACGCCTCGGGCAAAATCCCCGGGTCGTTCTTCAAGCGCGAGGGCCGTCCCGGCGAGAAGGGCACGCTCACCGCGCGCATGATCGACCGGCCGATTCGCCCGCTGTTCCCCAAGGAATGGCGCTATGACACGCAGCTCGTGGCGATCCCGCTGTCGATCGACCACGAACACCCGTACGACATCCTCGCGATGAACGGCGCCTCGACGGCGCTGATGATCTCCGACATCCCGCTGCCGACGCCCGTCGGCGCGGTGCGCATCGGCAAGATCGACGGCAACTTCGTCGTCAACCCGAACGAGGCCGACCTGCTGGCCGATTCGGAGAACGCATCTGATCTCGACCTGATCGTCGCGGGCACCGAGGAGGCCATCCTGATGGTCGAGGCGGGCGCCAACGAGATCCCCGAGGCCGAGATCCTCGACGCGCTGGACATCGCGCACGCGGAGATCAAGAAGCTGTGCGCATTGCAGCGCGAGCTCGCCGAGAAGGTCGGCAAGGAGAAGAAAGTCTTCGAGACGATCGGCGTGGACGCGGCTGTGCTCGACGCGATCCGCTCGTCGCACGGCTCCGCGCTCGAGGCCGCCACGCAGGTCGAGGACAAGCTCGACCGCCAGGACGCGACCAAGGCGGTCGAGCAGCAGATCCTGGAGCAGCACGCCCCCGCCGCCGGCGAGAGCGCCTCTGAGGATCAGCTCGTCGAGGCCAAGCAGAAGCGCGCCGCCGTGCAGATGGCCTTCGACAAGCTGGAGAAGTCGATCATCCGTGAGCGCATCGCCGTCGACAAGAAGCGCCCCGACGGACGTGGCGCGGATGAGATCCGCGACATCTCCATCGAAGTCGGCGTCACGCCGCGCACGCACGGCTCGGCGCTGTTCACACGTGGACAGACCCAGGCGCTGAGCGTCGTCGCGATGGGCACGCTCAAGGAGGAGATGCGCCTGGACACGCTCGGCCTGGAGACGAAAAAGTACTACTGGCACCACTACAACTTCCCGCCGTTCTCGGTGGGCGAAGCGGGGCGCATGGGCGGCGTCAAGCGGCGTGACATCGGTCACGGCGCTTTGGCCGAGCGCGCGCTCGCGCCGATGGTGCCGTCGATCGAGGAGTTCCCGTACTCGATTCGCGTCGTCTCGGACATCCTCGAGTCAAACGGCTCCTCCTCGATGGCCTCGGTATGCGGCTCCTCGCTGTCGCTGATGGACGCCGGCGTGCCGATCAAGCGCCCGGTCGCCGGCATCGCGATGGGGCTGATCAAGGAGGGCGAGGACTACATCGTCCTGACCGACATCGCCGGCGTCGAGGATCACCTCGGCGACATGGACTTCAAGGTCGCCGGCACCGAGCGCGGCATCACGGCGCTGCAGATGGACATCAAGATCACCGGCGTCACGTTCGACATCCTGCGCGACGCGCTCTCGCAGGCCAAAAACGCGCGCACGTTCATCCTCGGCAAGATGGCCGACACGATCGGCAGCCCGCGCGAGCAGCTGTCGCAGTTCGCGCCGCGCATCCAGACGATCCAGATCGACCCCTCGCAGATCGGCCTGCTGATCGGCAAGGGCGGCGAAACGATCCGCGGCCTCGCCGACGAGTTCGAATCGCAGATCGACGTCAACGACGACGGCCAGGTGCTGATCTACTCGGCCAACGGCGAGCTCGGCGACGCGCTCGTCGAGCGCGTGCGCGTGATGATGAAGGAGGTCGAGGTCGGCGACGAGTACGTCGGCAAGGTCGTCAAGACGACCACGTTCGGCGCCTTCATCGAGCTGTCCAAGGGCACCGACGGGCTGCTGCACATCTCAAACGTCTCGCCCGGCCAGCGCGTCGAGTCGGTCGAGGACGTGCTCAACAAAGGCGACGAGATCAACGTGCGCGTGGTCGAGGTCGACCGCGAGCGCGGGCGCATCGGCCTGCGCCTCGCCGACGACCCGGACATCGCCGGCAAGTCCGTCGAGGAACTGGCCGGCGTCGGCACGGGCGGCGGGGCGGGGGCGGGGGCGGACGTCCGCCGCGCGACGGCGGTGGGCGCAACGGGCCGCTCGGTGACCGCGGCTCCGGGCGACCGCGCCGCGACCGCAGCTGAGCGATCCGCTGCAGCGCCAGCACCGGATAACCACGCTGGATTCCGGCGTGCGAGTGGCCACCGAGCGCGTGCCCAGCGTGCGCTCGGTGGCGCTCGGCTTCTGGATCGCCACCGGATCGGCCGCCGAGTCAGACGCCCAGGCGGGCATCTCGCACCTGCTCGAGCACATGCTGTTTCGCGGCACCGAGCGCTTCGGCTCGCAGGAGATCGACCAGATCTTCGACGCGATGGGCGCCGAGGTCAACGCGGGCACCGACAAGGAATCGACGTCGCTGTACACGCGCGTGCTCGACGGCCATCTGCCGCGCGCCTTCGAGGTGATGGGCGACATGGTCTTCCATCCGCGCTTCGGCGAGCTGGAGACCGAGCGCGAGGTCGTGCTCGAGGAGATCGCGATGTACGAAGACGACCCGCAGGACAAGGTCTTCGACGTGCTCGGCGAGGCCGTGTTCGGCGCGCACCCGCTCGGGCGCGCGGTGATCGGCACCGCGGAGGTCGTCGGCGGCGTCTCGCGCGAGCAGCTGGCGGCCTTCCACGCGGCGCGCTACGAGCCGCAGAACCTCGTCATCGCCGCCGCCGGCTCGCTCGAGCACGACGCGCTCGTGCAGATGGCGACGACGCTCGATCGAGCGCGCGCGCAGGACTCCAGCGCCCCGCAGGCGGGAGGCGAGCGTTCGCGCCTGGATTCGAGCGCACCGGACTTCGCGCGCCGCGTGCGCTTCGTGGAGAAGGACACCGAGCAGTACCACGTATGCGTCGGCGGCGCCGGGCTGGCGCGCGAGGACGAGCGGCGCTTTGCGCTGCGCGTGCTCGAAGGCGTGCTCGGCGGGACGTCCTCCTCGCGGCTGTTCCAGGAGGTGCGCGAGCGCCGTGGCCTCGCCTACTCGGTCTTCTGCTACTCCAACCTCTACGCGCACTCCGGCGAGATCGGCCTGTACGTGGGCACGCGCCCGGACAACCTCGCAGGAGGCGCTCGAGGTGATCGCGGCGGAGCTCGACGCACTGCGTGGCCGACCCGGCCAGCGAGGAGGAGCTGGTGCGCTCGCGCGAGAACCTCAAGGGCCGCGTCGTGCTGGCGATGGAGTCGACCGGCGCGCGCATGAGCCGCCTCGGCGGCTCGCTGCTGCACGACATGCCGATCCTCTCGATCGACGAGGTGATCGAGCGGATCGACGCCGTGCAGATCGACGACCTGCGCGCGCTGGCCGAGCGAGCTGTTCGCGCCGGCGGCGCTGTCGATCGCCGGCGTCGGGCCCGACGAGACGGCGTTCCAGCGGGCGATCGCACCGCTCGGCGACGCGACCAGCGCGACCGCAGCGACGGGCGCGGTCGCGACCAACGGGGCCACGCGATGATCGGCGTGGCCGTCGCCGGCGCCGCCGGGCGTATGGGCCAGACCGTATGCGACGCCGTCGAGGGCGCAGAGGACATGCAGCTGACCGGCCGCGCCGACCCGCTGCTGGGGGTCGAGCTGGCCGACGTGCTGCGGCGACGCCGACGTGGTCGTCGACTTCACGCGCCCGGACACGGCGCTCGCAGAACGCGCTGGCGTGCCTGCGCGCGGGCGTGCACGCCGTCGTCGGCACGACCGGCTTTGACCTGCAGGCGCTGCGCGCGGCGGCGCTGGCGGCCCGTGAGGGCGATGGGCCGCGCGCGAACGTGCTCGTCGCGCCGAACTTCGCGATCGGCGCCGTGCTGATGATGCGCTTCGCCGCCGAGGCGGCCAGGCACATGGCAAAGGCGGAGATCATCGAGCTGCACCACGACGCCAAGCTCGACGCGCCGAGCGGCACCGCGGCGCGCACGGCCGCAGCTGATGGCCGAGGCGAGCGGCGGCGCCGGCGCCGCCGATCCACTCGGTGCGCCTGCCCGGCCTGGTCGCCCACCAGGAGGTGCTGCTCGGCGACGTCGGTCAGACGCTGAGCATCCGCCACGACACGATCAGCCGCGAGTCGTTCATGCCGGGCGTGCTGCTCGGCGTGCGGCGGGTGGGGGAGCTTGCCGCAGCCGCTCGTCGTAGGGCTCGAGAGCCTGCTGTTTTGAGCGCGTCCGGCCTTCAGCGGCGGGTCAGCTCCTTCGGCGCGTGAAATACTGGACGGCATGACCGACCTCGGCACGATCCTCACGGCGATCGTCACGCCGTTCGACGAGCGCTGCGCAGGTCAACGAGGAGGCGTTCGTCGCGCTGATGCACCACCTCGCCGAGAACGGCTCGGACGGCTTCGTCGTCGCCGGCACGACCGGCGAGGCCTCGACGATGACCGACGAGGAGCAGCTCGGGCTGATCGAGCTGGCGATCGCCGAGCGCCCGGCGGGCAAGACGATCGTCGCCGGCACGGGCACCAACGACACGCGCGAGGTCGTGTCACCTGACCGAACGCGCGACCGAGCTCGGCGTCGACGCGACGCTGGTCGTCACGCCCTACTACAACAAGCCCGAGCCGCCTGGGCATCACGCGCCACTACGAAGCGGTCGCCAAGGCGACCGACAAGCCGGTGCTCGCTCTACAACATCCCCGGGCGCACGGCGACGAACATGCCGCCCGGACCTGCTCGCCGAGCTGGCGCAGATCGAGCACATCGACGGCGTCAAGCAGGCCAACGCCGCCGAGCTGCAGCCGATCGACGGCCTGGAGCTGTACGCCGGCGACGACGCGACTGTTCGCGCGCACGCTCGACCTCGGCGGCGCCGGGCGGCATCCTCGTGGCCAGCCACCTCGTCGGCGACGAGATGCGCCGCATGGTCGACGAGCCCGAGCGACGCGCCGAGATCGACGCGTCGCTGCGCGACGTCTACGCGACGCTGTTCATGACGTCGAGCCCGACGTGCACGAAGGCCGCGCTGAACCTGCTCGGCCACGAAGCCGGCGGCCTGCGCCTGCCGCTCGTGGAGGCGACCGACGACGAGCTGGCGGAGGTCCGCGCGATGCTCGTGCGCCACGGCCTGCTGGACGACTCGCGCCAGACGCCGGCGTCGTCCGGCGCGTCCTCCGCACGGACCGGCGGCGCGTGAGCTCCGTTCGCGTCCTGCCGCTCGGCGGGCTGGGGGAGATCGGCAAGAACATGACGGTCGTCGAGCACGACGGCCGCATCGTCGTCGTCGACGTCGGGCTGCGCTTCCCGACGCCCGAGATGGTCGGCATCGACCTCGTGCTGCCCGACTTCTCCTACCTGCGCGAGCGCGCGTCGGACATCGAGGCGATCGTCATCACGCACGGCCACGAGGACCACCTCGGCGCGCTGCCGTGGGTGCTGCGCGAGCTCGGGCGACGACCTGCCGCCGGTCTACGGCGGCGCGCTGACGATGGCGATGGCGCGCTCGAAGCTCGACGAGCACAAGCTGAAGAACGTCGAGCTCAACGAGGTCGTCGCCGGCGGAAACGCTCGAGCTGGGGCCGTTCTCGCTGGAGCTGATCCACATGACGCACTCGATCCCCGACGCAAGCGCGGTCGCGCTGGGCACCGAGCTCGGCACGGTCCTGATCACCGGCGACTACAAGTTCGACCAGACGCCCGTCGACGGCCCGCCGGCCGACGTCTCGCGCCTGGCCGAGCTGGGACGCGAGGGCGTGCTGCTGCTGTGCGGCGACTCGACGAACGTCGACCGCGAGGGCTTCTCGCCGTCGGAGTCGGTCGTCGGCCCGCACCTGGAGGAGGTGTTCGCGCGCTGCGAGGGACGCATCGTCGTGACGAGCTTCGCCTCGAACATCCACCGCGTGCAGCAGGTCGTCGACGCGGCCGCGGCGCTCGACCGCAAGGTCGCGCTGGTCGGTCGCTCGATGCGCAAGAACGTCGGCATCGGGCGCCAGCTCGGCCACATCGAGGTGCCCAACGGCATGCTCGTCGGACCGCGCGAGATCAACGACTTCCCCGACGAGCGCGTCGTGATCATCTCCACCGGCTCACAGGGCGAGCCGCTGTCGGCGCTGCGGCGCATGGCCTACCGCGACCACCGCCAGGTCGAGCTGCGCGAGGGCGACACGGTCGTCTTCTCGGCGACGCCGATCCCCGGCAACGAGCGCGCGGTCAACGAGACGATCGACCGCCTGTACCACATCGGCTGCGACGTCGTCACCCCGCGAGACGCGCCCGTGCACGCCTCCGGGCACGGCTACGCGGAGGAGATCAAGCTGATGCTCAACCTCGTCAAGCCGCGCTACGTGATGCCCTTCCACGGCGACTTCAAGCGCCTGCGCATGCACGCGCAGCTCGCCGAGGCGGTCGGCATCCCGCCGGAGGACACCTTCCAGGGCGAGAACGGGCTGCCGCTGGACATCGACGAGCGCGGCGCGCGCTTCGGCAAGCGCGAGCAGGCGGGGATGATCTTCGTCGACGGCGTGGAGATCGGCGAGATGGCCGACGTGGCGCTGCGCGACCGGCGCATGCTGTCGGCCGACGGCATCTTCATCGTCGTCGTGACGATCGCCGAGCAGGACGGCAGCTCGATGGCCGACCCCGAGGTGATCTTCCGCGGCGTGCCGTTCCTCGACCAGGCCGACGAGCTGGTCGAGGAGATCCGCTCGACGGTCGAGGACACCGTCGAGCGCGCCGCCAAGGAGCGAGATCCGCGAGGTCGACGTCGTGCAGGAGATGCTGCACGACGACATGGCGAAGCTAGTCTACGACCGCCTCAAGCGCCGGCCGATGGTGCTGCCCGTCGTCGTCGAGGTCTGAGCCCGCGGCGGCAGCCGCGGCAGGCTGACGACGAAGCGCGCGCCGCTGCCGCTCGGGCGATCTGCAGCGTCGACGCTGCCGCCGTGCGTCTCGGCGACGGCCTTGACGATCGCCAGGCCGAGGCCGAACGAGCCGCCGCGGTCGCCGGCGCCGCGCACGAAGCGCTCGAACAGCGTCGGCGCGAGCTCGTCGGGCACGCCGGGGCCGTCGTCCTCGACGACCAGCGTCGCGCGGTCGCCGGCGCTGGCGGTGCGCCACGCGGATGCGCGTGCCGGGCGGCGTGTGGCGCAGCGCGTTCTCGATCAGGTTGATCGCCAGGCGGTGGATCTCGTCGCGCGCGGCGTCAACGAGCGCCGGGCTGGCGTCGAGCACGATCTCGTGCTCGCCGCTGACACCGGGCCGAGCTCGCCGGCGGCCTCGACGACGATCTGCGCGAGGTCGCAGCGGCTCGCGCGTGACGACGCGGCCGACGTCGGTGCGCGCCAGCAGCAGCAGGTCGGCGACCAGCCGGCGCATGCGCTGCGAGGAGCGCAGCGCCGAGCGCGCGGCTTCGCCCTCGTCGCCGTGCAGCGATTCGGCGAGCAGCTCGAGGTTGGCGAGCACGCTCGTCAGCGGCGTGCGCAGCTCGTGCGAGGCGTCGGCGACGAAGCGCCGCTGGCGCGCGAGCATCGACTCGGTCTCGCCGCGCGCGGCGTCGAGCTCGCGCAGCATTCCCTGCAGCGTGCGCGCGAGCTCGGCGACCTCGTCGTCGGCCTGCGGCTGGGGCACTTCGCGCGAGGGGTCGCGCGTGCGCGCGATCGCCTCGGCCGCCGAGGTCAGCTCGGCGATCGGCGCCATCGCGCGGCGCGCGATCATCGTGCCGGCGAACAGCCGCCAGCCCGGTGCCGAGCAGCACGCCGACGAGCAGGAACAGCTCGACGCGCGCGACCGTCGCCTCGGTGTCTGAGATCTTGCGGCCGTACTGGATGATCACCTGGCCGATCGGCTCGTCGCTGCCGGCCACGCGCACGACGCCGGCGCGGCTGATCACGCGATAGCCGTGCACGGTGCGCGCCTGCACGCTCGGCGCGCCAAGGCGACGGCGCTTTGGCCGGTTCCTGCGCGACGACGGCGCCGCCGAGCGTGAAGATGCGCACGACGGCGTGGTCAGAGGGCGCCGCGTAGGCTTCCAGCGGCGGTTCGATCGTGACCGCGCGGTGCAGCGTCGAGGTGGCGACCTTGATGTTCAGCTGCGTGGCCAGCTGGTTGGCCGTGTCGGTCACCTGCGCGGTTGAAGTCCGAGCGAACGCGGTGCACGGTGAACGAGCCGATGCCGACCGCGAAGCCGCAGAGGATCACGAACGTCAGCAGCGCCGAGACGCCGGCCAGGCGCACGCGGATCGGCAGCCTGTCGAAGCTGGCGGAGGCGCGCGCAAGCACGCGCGCGACGGCGCGGGGGAGCCTAGGCGCGAAGGACGTAGCCGGCTCCCCTGATCGTGTGCAGCAGGCGCGGCTCGCCGTCGGCCTCGAGCTTGCGGCGCAGGTTGGAGACGAAGACCTCGATCGTGTTGGTCGTCGAGAAGGGGTCATAGCCCCACACCTCGTCGAGCAGGCGCTGGCGCGAGATGACGATGCGCTCGTTGCGCATCAGGTACTCCAGCAGCTCGAACTCGCGCTGGGTCAGCTCGACGGCGCGCTCGCCGCGCACGACCTCGTGCGTGTCGACGTTCAGCGACAGGTCGCCGACGCGCAGCGGCGCCGAGCCGCGCGGCGGGCGCCGGCGCAGCAGCGCGCGCATGCGCGCGAGCAGCTCCTGGCGCTCGAACGGCTTGACCAGGTAGTCGTCGGCGCCGGCGTCGAGTCCCTCGACGCGCGACTCCAGCGCGTCGCGCGCGGTGAGGATCAGGATCGGCACGTCGTCGTCGGCGCGCAGGCTCTTGGCGACCTCGAGGCCGTCGATGCCCGGCAGGCCGAGGTCGAGGATCACCAGGTCGGGCGCGAATGCGCGCCCGTTCTCGAGCGCGCCTGGCCGTCGGCGGCGGCGCGCACCTCGTAGCCCTCCATGCGCAGCGAGCGCTGCAGCGCCTGGGCGATGTCCTCGTCGTCCTCGACGACCAGGACGCGGGGTGCTCGGGAGAAGTCGTTCATCGTCTTTATGTATCGGCGGGCGCTAAAGCGATGGTAAGGCCCCGGGGCAGGTTCCGCGGGCCCGGCGTCGAAGTTGCGCGGGATGGCCAGTACGCGCAAGCGCGCCCCTGCGCGCGCGCAAAGCGCCCGCTCGACGGCGAGGCGCAAAGCGCCCGCGCGCGCGGCGCGCGCGGCGGGCGCGGCAAGCCGCGCGGGCTCGGTCGCGGCGGCTGGCGGGCGGGCGGCGCCCTGCCGCGCATGGCTCCGTGCTCGAGCCAGCGCGAGCGCGACGTGCTCGGCCTGGCGCTCGTGGCGCGTCGGCGTGTTCATGGGCTTCGTGCTCTACGGCGGCTGGGACGGCGGGCGCGCCGGACACGGCCTCGCGGTGGCGCTCGGCTGGGTGCTCGGCCGCGCGCGCGTGCTCGCGCCGCTGGCGCTGGTCGGCGCCGGCGGCGATGCTGCTGCTGCGAGCAGGCGCTGCCGCCCGACGCTCGCTGCTGGGCGACCCGCGCACGATCGGCGCCGTCTGCGTGTTCGCTCGCGGCGACGCTCGCGCTGGCCGCGGGCACGCTCGGCGTCAGCTCAGGCGCGACGCACGGCGACGCGGCATGGACATCGGCCTACCTGCAGGCGCACGGCGGCGTCGTCGGCGAGGGCGCTCTACCAGCTGGCCGACACAACTCGTGCAGGGCGTCGGCGTGGACATCCTCGTCGTCTTCCTGCTGTTCGTCGGCGCGACGCTGATCACCGGCGCGTCGCTGGCGAGGCGCGCTGCGCGCGACCGGCAGCGGCGTGGCGGAAACGACGCGCATGATGCGCTCGCTGGGACCGCAGCCGAAGGAGCCCGAGCAGGACGCGGCGGATGGCGGCGAGTTCGACCTCGACGCCGACGCGGCGACCGCGCCGGCGATGGCGCCGCCCGAGCCGGACACGGCCGAGCTGATCGTCCGCGCGACGCACGTCGAGGGACCGGCGCAGGAGGACACCGGGCTGGGCGGCATCGACGCCGAGCCGACGCCTCTGGAGGTTCACGGGTCCGCGCCGGCGCAGGAGGCAGCTCAGCGGCCCGAGGACGAGGTCGACTCGCAGCCGCCGCCGGCGGCCGACCCAGACGAGGATGAGGACGAGGACATCGCGGGCGTCGCGCGCACCGACGTGGCCGAGCTGACGCCGCAGGGCCGCCTGCGCGACGCGGTCACCGACGACCCGACTTCGTCTGGGAGATGCCCGACGCGAGCAAGCTGCTGACGCGCTCGACGGGCGAGCAGACGCGCCCGGACACGGCCGGGACAGGCGCAGACGGCGACCAGCCTGGTCGAGGCGCTCGGGCACTTCGGCGTGCAGGC
The DNA here is from genome assembly GCA_963794905.1 of uncultured Solirubrobacteraceae bacterium. GTDB lineage: Bacteria > Actinomycetota > Thermoleophilia > Solirubrobacterales > Solirubrobacteraceae > Palsa-744. The sequence goes on along the minus strand of CAWCFO010000004.1, from coordinate 165,557 downwards.
GAAGGTGATCGGCACGGTCGCCGGGCCGCACATCACGCGCTATGAGCTGCGCCTGGCGCCGGGCACGAAGGTCGGCGAAGGTCGCGCAGCTGAAGGACGACCTCGCCTACGCGCTGGCGGCGACGGACATCCGCATCCTCGCGCCGATCCCGGGCAAGCAGGCGGTCGGCGTGGAGGTGCCCAACGCGCACCGCCGGATGGTGCGCCTGGGCGACGTCTTCCAGCAGCCGCCGAAGGACTGGTCGCCGCTGACGGTGTGGCTCGGCAAGGACGTGGCGGGCAAGGCGATCGGCGCGGACCTGGCGAAGATGCCGCACCTGCTCGTCGCCGGCACGACGGGCGCGGGCAAGTCGGGCGCGATCAACGCGATGCTCGCGAGCGTGCTGCTGCGCGCGAGCCCGCACGAGGTGCGCCTCGTGCTGGTCGACCCCAAGCAGGTCGAGCTCAACCACTACGAGTCGATCCCGCACCTGCTGACGCCGGTGATCACGAGCCCGCGGATGGCGGCGAACGCGCTGCAGAACCTCGTCAAGGAGATGGAGCAGCGCTACGGGATCATGTCGCTGGCGCGCACGCGCGGGCTGGTCGAGCTCAACAAAGCGCGCGCGAAGCGCGGCGAAGCGCCGCTGCCGTACATCCTCTGCGTGATCGACGAGCTCGCCGACCTGATGATGGTCGCGCCGGCCGACGTCGAGGACTCGATCATCCGCCTGGCGCAGAAGGCGCGCGCGGTGGGCATCCACCTGGTGCTCGCCACGCAGAGCCCGCGCGTGGACGTGATCACGGGCATGATCAAGGCCAACGTGCCCTCGCGGATCGCCTTCTCGGTCTCCTCGCAGACCGACTCGCGCGTGATCCTCGACCAGAACGGCGCGGAGTCGCTGCTCGGCCAGGGCGACATGCTGTTCAGCCCGGTCGGCACGTCGCGCCTGCAGCGCATCCAGGGCGCCTACATCGACGAGCGCCAGATCGCCAAGCTGACCGACCTGTGGCGCCGCCAGGGCGAGCCGGAGCTGCGCGAGGAGCTGCTCGAGGAGGTCGAGCCGGAGGTCCCGGAGAGCGCGCCGGACGAGTTCGACCCCGACGAGGACCCGCTGCTGGGCGACGCGATCCGGCTGGTCGCCGAAATGCAGACGGCGTCGACGTCGATGCTGCAGCGCCGCCTGCGCCTGGGCTACACGCGCGCCGGACGCGTGATCGACATGCTCGAGCGCCGCGGCGTGATCTCCGGCTACGAGGGCTCGAAGCCGCGCCAGGTGCTGGTCACCGAGGCCGACCTGCCGCGCGTGCTGGCGGCGCTTGACAAGTCGGCCGAGCCTGCGGCCAGTCCGAGCGACTAGCCTTTCCATCAGTTATGCCCGAGATCGGTGAAACGCTGCGCGACGCGCGTATGCGCGCCCGCATCGACGTCTCGGAGATCGAGGCGAAGACGAAGATCCGCGCGAAGTACCTGCGCGCGCTGGAGAACGAGGAGTGGGGCCTGCTGCCGGGGCCGACGTTCGTCAAGAGCTTTCTGCGCACGTACGCGCAGGCGCTGGGGCTCGACGGCAAGGCGCTGGTCGAGGAGTACCGCCTCAGCCACGAGCACCCCAGCGAGGCGGCGCTCGAGCCGATCGTCTCGCGCCCGGAGCGAAACCGCGGGCGCCCGAGCGGCGGCCGCGGCTCGGGCGGCGGCCCGTCACGCGGCTACTTGGCGATCGTCGGCGCGGTCGTGCTGGTGATCGTGCTGTTGATCGTCGGGCTGATCAGCAACGGCTCGGGCGGCTCGGGCTCAAACTCCGCGCACACGACGAAAACGACTGCCAAATCCGCCAAACCGGCGCGCAAGCGCCATACGAGCTCGGCGACGCACGCGACGAGCAACGGCGTCGTGGCGCTGTCGCTGCGGCCTACGGCGACGGTGTACGTGTGCCTGATCGGCGACCACGGGCGCAAGGTGATCCCGGGCGAAGAACTGCAGGCGGGGACGAGCACGCCGACGTACCACGCGCGGCGCTTTGAGATCACGCTGGGCAACAGCTCGGTGAAGATGTTCGTGGACGGTCACACCCGCACGGTGGCGGAATCGAGCAAGGCGATCGGCTACTCGATCACGCGGGCGAACGGGCGCAAGCGCCTGCGCAGCGGCGAACTGCCGACCTGCGCGTGAGCACGCGCGCGGGGATCGTGGTGACGGGCACGGAGGTGCTGACCGGTCGCGTCGTCGATCGCAACGGCCCGTGGCTGTCAGACCGCCTGCGCGAGCTGGGCGTCGACCTGGCGCACATCGCGATCGTCGGCGACCGCCCGCGGGACATGCTTGCGGCGCTGGGCTTCATGGGCGAGCAGGGCATGGACCTGGTCCTCACCAGCGGCGGCCTGGGGCCGACGGCGGACGACCTGACGGCCGACGTGGTCGGCGAGTTCCAGGGCCGCGAGATGGTGCTCGACGAGCCGCTGGAGCAGCGCATCGCCGAGATCGTGCGCCCGCTGATCACGCGCTGGCCGAACCTCGACGTGGCGGCGATCGAGCAGGGCACGCGCAAGCAGGCGACGATTCCGGCGGGCGCGACGGTGCTCGAGCCGGTGGGCACGGCGCCGGGCCTGGTGGTGGCGCCGGGCGACGGTCGCGAGGGACCGACGATCGTGGTGCTGCCGGGCCCGCCGCGCGAGCTTCAGCCGATGTGGGCCCAGGCGACGGAGACGGCGGCGCTGCGCGCGGCGATCGACGGCGCGACGAGCTACACGCAGCGCACGATGCGCCTGTTCGGGATGCCCGAGTCGGAGATCGCAGAGACGCTGCGCGTGGCCGAGCGCGAGGGGGTGCAGCTGGATCGCCTGGAGGTGACGACGTGCCTGAAACGCGGCGAGATCGAGGTGGTGACGCGCTATGAGCCCGACGCCGAGGCTGCGTATGAGCAGCTGGCGCGGCTGATCGCCGAGCGCCACGCCGACACGCTGTTCTCGCGCGACGGCAGCACGGTCGACGAGCAGGTCGCCGAGCTTCTGCAGGGGCGCACGGTGGCGACGGCCGAGTCGTGCACGGGCGGCCTGCTGGCGGCGCGGCTGACCGACCGCGCGGGCTCCTCGAGCTACGTCAAGGGCGCGATGGTCGCCTACGACAACGACGTGAAGGTCGCGCTGGCCGGCGTGCCGGCCGCGCTGATCGAACGCCACGGCGCGGTCTCGGCGGAGGTCGCGCAGGCGCTCGCAGAGGGCGCGCGCGAGCGGCTGGGGGCCGAGCTGGGCGTCGGCGTGACGGGCGTCGCAGGGCCTGGCGGCGGCAGCGAGGAGAAGCCGGTGGGGCTGGTGTGGCTGACGGTGGTCGGGCCGGGCGAGGCGAGCTCGACGCGCTCGGTCAACCTGCCGGGCGGGCGCGCGGACGTGCGCGACCGCGCGACGACGGTGGCCATGCACATGCTGCGAAAAGCGCTCGAAACGGCATGAGCGCGCTGCACGGCGAGCCGCCGGTGCGAGCGCGGCGCGGCGGCGACGGCGACGCGACGAGCGCGTAGCCTTGCCGGGCTCGGCGACGGCGCGCCTGTTCGTGGCGATCGACCCGCCGGCGGCGGTGCGCGAGCAGTGCGCCGCGTGGGCGCGCGAGGCCGTGACGGCTGCGCGCGAGGGCGCACGGGCGGACGCGCCGCGCACGGCTCGCCTGCTGGACGGTGAGTCGATGCACGTGACGCTGTGCTTTCTCGGCGCGCGCCCGGCGCACGAGGTCGAGACGATCGCGGCGACGCTGCGCGAGCTTGCAAGCGCCCAGCGCGCTGCTTTCGCTCGGCGCGCCGCTGTGGCTGCCGCCGCGCCGCCCGCGCGCGCTGGCGCTGGCCGTGCACGACGACGGCGACGGGCGGCTGGAGCGCGTGCACGAGGCGCTGACGAGCTCGCTGGCGCGGGCGATCGACTGGCGGGCGGAGCGCAGGCGCCTGCGCGCGCACGTGACGGTCGCGCGGCTGGGGCGCGGCGACGGCAAGGGCTCGGGCGAGCGCTCGCGGGGGCGCCGTGCGCGCGGCGCTGACGACGAGCGACAGGTGACGCAGCCGGCGATGCCGCCGACGCCGCAGCTGTCGTTCGAGGCGTTGCAGGTCGTGCTGTACCGCTCGTGGCTGTCGCCGCAGGGGGCGAGCTACGAGGCTCTGGCGAGCGGCGCGCTGGGCCCGGCGGGCGCTCAGTCCCCGGCGGAGGCCGAGGAGGCGTCGGACGGGGAGCCAGAGGGGTTGTAGGCGACGCAGGCGAGCATCGAGCCGGGTTCTGAGCTCGGCTGCGAGCCGTCTTCGCATTCGGGCTGGGAGCTGTCGTCGCAGCTGTAGGCGCCGCCCGCGGCGGTGGGTGTGCTGCCGTCCGCGCAGACGGCGTCGCTCCATTCGACCTGGCCGGGCGCCACGGCCGGGCAGGTCGGCGCGGAGGCGCTCGTCGAGACGGGTTCGGAGCCGTCGAGGCATTCCGGTTCGGAGCCGTCGGCGCAGACGTAGGCGCCGGCGGTCTGCGCGGGGACGCTGCGGTCTTCGCAGGTGGCCGGCTGCTGAGCGGGCGCGCTCGCGCCGGGACTCGCCTGGTTGAGAGCCAGTTTTTTCTTACTCGATGAGTGATGCCTGGCGTGATGGCGCTTGACGACGCCGCGCGCATGCCGGTGCGAGCGCCCCGCGCAGGCGCGCACGCCGTGCTTTGAGGAGGCACAGGCGCGGCCGTGCGCGAAGGATGCTGAGCAAGACAACGCGAGCAGGCCCGCGACGAGCGCGAGCGTGAGGACGAGCGCCGACAGCGGGCGCCCGGGGAGTGCGGAGGAGAGCGGGACGGAGGGGGTGGGGCGAGCGGGGGCGATGCCCCCTCATCGTCGGCTCGCAGTGAGCGAATGAGCACGCCGGCGGCGCGTGGACGAACGAGCGGCATGCGAACAGACGTTCCGTCCGCAGCGGCGTCTAACTTGCTCGATTCACAACGACCGGAGGAGCAAGACGATGCCCGTGACCGACCAGGAGAAGGCAGCCAAGGCGCGTGACGCCGCCCTTCAGGGCGCGCTCACGCAGATCGAGCGCGAGTTCGGCAAGGGCACGGTGATGCGCATGGGCGACGAGGGCGCGCAGGTGCGCTGCGAGGCGATCCCCACGGGGGCGCTGTCGCTGGACCTCGCGCTGGGCATCGGCGGCGTGCCGCGCGGGCGCATCGTCGAGGTGTTCGGCCCGGAGTCCTCGGGCAAGACGACGATGATCTACCACGTGCTCGCCGAGGCGCAGAAACTGGGCGGCGTGTGCGCGTTCATCGACGCCGAGCACGCGATGGACCCGCTGTACGCGAAGGAGATCGGCGTGGACATCGACGAGCTGCTGGTCTCCCAGCCCGACTACGGCGAGCAGGCGCTGGAGATCGCCGACATGCTGGTGCGCTCGGGCGCGGTGGACGTGGTGGCGATCGACTCGGTCGCCGCGCTGACGCCGCGCGTGGAGCTGGAGGGCCAGATGGGCGACCAGACGGTCGGCGCGCAGGCGCGGATGATGTCGCAGGCGATGCGCAAGCTGGCGGGCAACCTGAACCGCACGCAGACGCTGTGCATCCTGACGAACCAGATCCGCGAAAAGGTCGGCGTGATGTTCGGCTCGCCGGAGACCCAGCCGGGCGGTCGCGCGCTGAAGTTCTACGCCTCGCAGCGGCTGGACATCCGCCGCATCGAGACGCTGAAGGACGGCACGGAGGCGGTCGGCAACCGCGTGCGCGTGAAGGTCGTCAAGAACAAGGTCGCGGCGCCGTTCCGCCAGGCGGAGTTCGACATCGAGTACGGCAAAGGCATATCCACGTCGGGCTGTCTGATCGACCTCGGCCTGGAGCACAACATCGTGTCCAAGTCGGGCTCGTTCTTCTCCTACGGCAACGACCGCCTGGGGCAGGGACGCGGCAACGCGAAGGCGCACCTGGACGCCAACCCGGCGATGGCGAAGGAGATCGAGGACAAGATCTACGCGGCGCTGGGCCTGGGCAAGGACCTGGTCACGCCGATCACCCATTCGGGTACAGGCGACCGCGACACGACCGGGTCGGCGCCGCAGGACGCAAAGCCGACGCCGATCGCCAGCGAACCTGCTGTGGCGGCTGTGGCGTAGGCAGGTACAGCTTGCGCCATAGTCGGGTACGACTGCGACACTTGGCCGTCAAATTGCATCCCAAGCCGTACGTAGGCTCGGGCGGTGGCTCGGTTTCCATCGGTAAAGGCAAAGCGACTTCTGTGGATCTTGTGTTCTGAGCCGTTGAACTACCGCGTGGTTCGCCAGTCGGGGTCGCACCGACGTCTGCGTGCCGAGGGATGACCGCCTATCACCTGGGCTTTTCACGACCGGCGATCGCTGGCGCCGGGTGAGGTTCGCCGCGTGCTCGTTCACCATGTCGGCCTTGCAGAGGACGAGGCTCTGCGTCTACTCTGATGGGCGTCATGCAGACGATCCGCATCTTGCATCACTACGCTCCGGGCTATGGGTGGAGCTTCGATTCGCCAGACGTGGCGGGACTGACCGGAGGCTCCGAGAGCTACGAGCCCGTCATTGCCGAGGAGGCTGCAAAGTTCGCGTTGAGCTGTGCCGCCGAGGAGGGTGGTTCATCGGTGCCGGACGACCTGGTGTTCGAGCACTACGTTCCTGCGGGCGTCGCCGTCGTGGCTTAGCGCCCCGCAAACGGCCCGGGAAACCGGGTAAGCCCGTCGTCGGGGACGGCCTCCCAGACGGCGGCGCTGGAAACATGCTGCCGGCCGCCTGGCCGAACTCCGGGGTCTCCATCGAACAGGCCCATTCGGATGGCGATGTGGTCGGGGTTGTCGGGGTTCTGCGCGAACAGCGCCGAGCCGCATGTCGCGCAGAAGGCCTTGTCGAAGCCATCGCCGGCGTTCCAGCGACGAATCTGATCTTCGCCGGCGACGATTCGCAGGCTCCCCGGCTTGACGGCCGCCGACGCGGAAGCAGCGGCGCCTGTGCGGCGCTGGCAGCGGGTGCAGTGGCAGTAGGCGGCGCCGAGCAAAGGCTCGGTGATCTCAAAGCGCACAGCGCCGCAGTTGCAGTGGGCGGTTAGGGGCATCGATACGGTCGCGTGGCTCGACACGACCGTTCACGCCACGATCGTGAACGTAAGCGACTGCGAAACGGTCTTCAGGCCGTTTGCGTCGCGCGCGGTGATGCTGACGGCATAGGTCCCCGGCTTGAGTGTCTTCGCGCTTGACAGCCGGCCCTGGAAGCGCACCTTGTTCAGACCTGCCTTGCCTGCGGTGCCGAAGCTGCCCACGACGACCGTGCGCTTGCACTTCGACCTGTGCGCGTTGCTTTGGCTGCGCGCGACGCACCTACCATGTGCTCGCCGCCCTGCGACGCTCGGCGTGAACGTGAACGTCGTCGCCGCCGACTCGTTGAGGCTGAAGCTGAACGTGGTGCCGATCGGTGCGCCCACGCTGCTGATCCGCGGCAGCGAGCGGCCTCGCCGCCACCGGGTCGCCGACTCACTCAACCCCGTTACGGTCAACCCCGTTACGGCGCGGTTCGCCGGTTTGAGGGCGCCCCCCCCTGGAGCGAGGGTTGTTGGAGTCGACGTCGTTGCCGCCGGAGCCGTGAACGTGTACTTGTCTGCTGATCCGACTTCGGTCGATCCGCCTTGGCCGGTGACGCGCACGTCGACCGTCGAGGCACTCGTCGCCGGGGCGATCGCAGTGATCTGGGTGGAGGAGTCGACGCTGAAGCTCGACGCCGGGGCGGAGCCGAAGGTGACGCCCGTCGCTCCATCGAGATAGAGGCCGGTGATCTTGACGGCGTTGCCTCCCGCAGTGCTACCCGATGTGGGAGCGAGGGAGGAGATGACGGGCGCCAGCACCACGTCGGCGCTGAGCTGAAGGCGTCTGTCGCCTTCGGCTCCGTCCGGTTCCCGCGCCACTTCGTCGTTTGTGAGCGGCGAAGCCCACCTGAGCACTTCGGCGTTCGTCAGTTCGTCAAAACCGACGACGCTTTCCCGGGGGAGCTGGGCCCGAGGTCCACCCCGATCATGTCGTCCACGCCGATGGGAAGACTCGTGGCGTTGGACTGGCCCTGAAGATTCGTCGCCACCGCGCTCGTCCCGATGGCCACCCATCCGCCTTCGGGCGCGGATTCCAACACGCTCAGCCTGACCGTACCCTGCCCCGTCGCCCGCCAGCCCGTTATCACCCCTCGACCGGACGCAAAGTTGACCTCTGCGTCCGGCGTGAAGCTCTGCGCCAACGTCACGCCTGGCGTGCATGGGAAGCACCCGGTGCCCGCGGTGAACGTCGGCGGCACGTTGGGATCTCCCATCCTCACAGTCGTCGCGTGCGCGGAGCCCGTAAACACCATCGCCGCGGCAAGCGCGACGACTACTAGTGGCGCGGTAGCGACGAATGGCCTCTTGAGTCTCACTCCTGCCCCCCTGCATCGCAATTGGCTTCGGCGATCCTACAGGCTGGGATCGCCTACCAGGAGCGGGCGCGATCAGGCCACGCCATGCCCACAGATCCAGGTCACGCCATCAGTTTGGGACGCGCTCGCTGTCGCCGAGAACGCTGACGCGCAGAATGCTACGGCGCGTCGGGACTATCCTTGCCCGGATGCTCAAGGCTATTCAACGCAGCTACCACGTGACCACGTTCGGCTGTCAGATGAACGAGCACGACTCCGAGCGGATGAAGGGGATGCTGGACTCGTTGGGCTACAGCGAGGCGTCGGAGCGTGCGGACGCGGACGTGATCCTGTTCAACACGTGCTCGATCCGCGAGTCGGCGGACAGCCGCTTCGTCGCGCACCTGGGCGAAGCCAAACGGCTGAAGGCGGAAAGTCCGGGGAAGCTGATCGGCGTGGGCGGCTGCTGGGCGCAGTCGGTCAAGGAGGAGGTGTTCGAGCGCTTTCCGTTCGTGGACGTGGCGTTCGGCCCGGGCCAGGTGCACAAGCTGGCGGAGTTCTTGACGAGCGACTCGCTGACGGCGCAGGGGTACTTCGAGTTCGAGGGCTTCACGGGGCATCTGCCGGCACGACGGGCGCGCGAGTTCCAGGGCTGGATGCAGATCAGCGTTGGATGCAACTGCGCGTGCTCGTACTGCATCGTGCCGTCGACGCGCGGACGTGAGGTGAGCCGGCCGATGGACGAGCTGGTGGCGGAGGCACGGGCGATGGCCGGGCAGGGCGTGCGCGAGGTGACGCTGCTGGGCCAGAACGTCAATTCCTATGGCCGCGACCTGCCGGCGGCGCGCGGCTCAGGCACGCGCCCGGCGCGCGGCGCGGCTGCGAACGCCCTCTCACCGACGGCGCCCTGCGCCGAGCGCCCGACATTCGCGCGGCTGCTGGGGGAGATCGACGCCATCGAGGGCATCGAGCGAATTCGCTACACGAGCCCGCATCCGAAGGACATGCGCGAGGACGTGATCCGCGCCCACGCGGAGCTGGAGAGCGTGTGCGAGCACATTCACCTGCCGCTGCAGTCGGGCTCGTCGCGGATCTTGAAGGCGATGCGGCGAACGTATGACCGCCGCCGCTACATGGACCGCGTGGCGACGATCCGCGAGCACGTGCCGGACGTGGCGCTGACGACAGACATCATCGTGGGCTTTCCAGGCGAGACCGAGGAGGACTTCGCGCAGACGCTCGAGGTGGCCGAGGAGGTTGGCTACGACGCGGCGTTCACGTTCGTGTTCTCGCCACGTCGCGGCACCGAGGCGGCGCAACTGACCGAGGGCCTGGTGGCGCATCCCGTGAAGGTCGAGCGCATGCAGCGCCTGCTGGAGGTCGTCCAGCGCAGCGCACGAGCCCGCTCGCAGCGCTTTGTGGGGCGGACCGTGGAGGTGCTTGTGGAAGGCGCCTCGCGCACCGACCCAGAGCGCCTGCGCGGGCGCACGCGCCACAACAAAGTCGTCAACTTTTCAGGGCTCGCTTCGCCGGGCGAGCTGACGCACGTGCGCATCGACTCGGCGACCAGCCAGACGCTCGCCGGCGAGGAGCTGCTGCTGGCGCGCGTGGGCGCCTGAGCAGCTGCTGCCGCCGCGCGTCCGCGCCCGACGGGTCTACACAAAAACGGGCACGCCGACCATCGGCTGCGCCGACCGCGTTTCCTCAGACAGGCATACGCGGTTGCGCCCGCTGCGCTTGGCGCGGTAGAGCGCGTCGTCGGCGCACTTGAAGACGGCGGCGTAGTCGAAGGGCTGTCCGTCCTTGGAGGCGCTGACACCGAAGCTCATGGTCACGTCGAGCCCGCCCGCAACTTCGTGTCCGGCGATGCTGCGGCGCAGCTGTTCGGCGAGCTGTGCGGACTGCTCTTGATCGGACCCGGGCAGCAGGATCAGGAACTCCTCGCCGCCGAGGCGGTAAGCGAGGTCGAACGCGCGCAGTTGCTTGCGCATCTCGTAGGCGACCTCCTTGAGCACGATGTCGCCGACGGAGTGCCCACGCGTGTCGTTGATCGCCTTGAAGTGGTCGAGGTCGCCGACGATGATGCCGATCGAATCACCGGTCAGCTGCGACTGCTGGGCGAGCTCGACTACGCGAGTGCTGAGCGCCTTGCGGTTGAGCATGCCGGTTAGCTGGTCGATCACCGCGTCGCTGCGGTGCTGGATGTCCGAGCGCATCAGCGGCGTGGAGAGCACCGCGACGCACAGCATCAGCGCGACGGGCGCGATCACGAGCACGGGGTCGTGCACGATCTGATTGGCGTCGACGCCGAATGCGACGACGAGCAGAATGACGATGTTGACGATCACGCCGACGACGACGCCGCGCATGGGAAAGCGCGAGCTGAGCGTGATCACGGGGATCGCCAGCCAGGCGAGCGTCGGCTGCTTGGGGCCGCCGCTGAGCGCCACGGCGCCGCCGATCACCAAGCCGCTGCCGATCCACGCGCCGAACATCAACAGCTCGGGGCGCCCGACGCGGGGCATCAACAGATCCGCTGCGCCGAAGCACAGCGCGGCGGGGATCAAGAACAGCGCAGGCCACCAGCCCAGCCACGGACCGGCGGCGATCAGCGCGACGCCGAGGATCGCCAGCGCACGCTGGCGCACCGGCCGCACGCGCTCCTCCATGTCGAGCATTCGTTCACGGTCGAAGTCGTCCCGGCAGAGCCACGAAGGGGCGCCGGGCCTTGACTCCTGGGAATGCGCATGCTCCTTGGCCATCAGCCCTCTGCTCGACGCCTCGCGCGGGCGCGATAACTGAAGACAGACGCCGTGGACGAACGTTGGTGAGCTTCGCCGGCGCGCGATCGTCGGCTGGCGCGCCGGCGATCATCGTCGCGCCCAGCAGGCTTGAAATGGACATCTCGGTCGACCTCCTCGGGTCGTTGGCTCGGTTGTGAGACCGATCGTGACCGCCCATGCTTAGCGGTCTGCGAGCGGGCGGTAAGAGGCTCGACAGAGGTGCGTAGGGGAGGCCTAAGAGGCGCCGATCTTTGCCGCCTGCACCGATGCGAATGCCGCCCGCTGCCTATGCGAACATATGTTCGTGCGCTGGAGCAACCTGACGCTGGAGGGCGAGGAGCAGCGGCGTTTGCCGGGCTATCGCGACGAAGCCGTCGTGCGCCGCTTCGACGCGCCCGAGGCCCTGCAGACGCGCTTCTACGAGGTGCGCGCGCGTTCGGTGCTCAACCGCGTTCCCGAGCGCTCGCGGATGCCGTTTCGCTGGACGATCAATCCGTACAGGGGATGCAGTCATGCCTGCACTTATTGCTTCGCCCGCCCGACGCACAAGTTCCTCGACTTCGACGCCGGACGCGACTTCGAGCGCGAGATCGTCGTGAAGGTAAACGCGCCGGAGGTGCTGCGCACCGAGCTGGCACGACCTTCGTGGAAGCGCGAGCATGTGGCGCTGGGCACGAACACCGATCCCTACCAGTGGGTTGAGGGGCGCTACCGGTTGATGGAGGGCATCTGGGAGGCGCTGCGCGACGCCGCCAACCCGTGCTCGATCCTGACCAAGTCGCCGCTGCTGCTGCGCGACCTGAAGCTGATGCTGCAGATCGCCGAGCGGGCGAGCTTCGGCGCGTGCCTGTCGATACCGACGCTGGACGAGAAGGCGTGGCGCGCCACCGAGCCGCACACGCCCAACCCACACGCGCGCCTGGAGGCGGTCGCCGAGCTCAACCGCGCGGGCATCTCCACCGGGGTGCTGATCGCGCCGCTGATGCCGGGTATCAACGACTCGCCGGCGCAGGTCGAGCGGCTGCTGAGCCTGGCGACGGAGGCCGGGGCGACGAGCATCGGCGGCGCGACGCTGCACCTGCGCGGCGACGTGCGTCAGGTGTTCATGGGCTGGCTGGCCGATCAGCGCCCCGATCTCGTGGAGCGCTATGAACGGCTGTACCGCAACGGCGCGTACGCGCCGGTCAACGAACGCAAGCGGCTGGCGCAGCTGGTGCGCCGGCACGGACGGTCGCGGCGCTTCGTGCACGACTACCGGTTGGCCGAGCCGGCGGCTCAGCCCAGCGAGCGAGCGCACGAGCCGGCCCAGCAAGCGTTGTTCTGAGCTCGGCGCAGGCGACTTGCCTCGACGCAGGAAACTTGCCTCAGCGCGGGCCGGCGCGCTTCAGCACAAAAGCCGGCGCCGGCCTCAGCGCAGGCCGGCGTTGCCGGCGGCCATGTCTTCGGCTATGCGGTCGGCGCCCGAGCGGCGATTGAAGCTCGCGGCGAGCTCGGGGGCGATGCTGGCGATCATCGCGCCGATGCGCACAGGGAACGGGGCGACGTCGATCTCGGCCTTGTTGCGCTCGATCGCGCGCACGGTCGCGCGGGCGACGTCCTCGGGCGTGCGCGTGCCGACGCCTGGCGGCAGCTCGGCGCCGGAGCTGACGAACATCCCGGCGTCGCGAATGAAGCCTGGGAGCACCGTGGAGACGCCGACGCCGTGCTCGCGCAGGTCCGCGCGCATGGCGGAGGCGAAGCCGCGCAGGCCGAACTTGGTCGCGTTGTACATCGAGGAGCGCGGCGTGGCGGCCTTGCCGCTGAGCGACGAGATGAACACGATGTGTCCGCGGCCGCGCTCGATCATGCCCGGCATGAGCGCGCGTGTGAGCGCGATCGGCGCGCGCAGGTTGACCGCGATCGCCCGGTCGATCTCCTCCATCGTGAACGAGTCCAGCGCGCCGGTGGCGGGCAGCGCGGCGTTGGCGATCAGGATGTCCACGTCGCCCGCTTCGCTGGCCAGCCGGTCGACCTCGCTGGGCTTGACCAGGTCGATCGTCCATGCCCGCGCGTCGAGCTCGCCGACAAGCGGCTCGAGCACGTCCGCACGGCGCCCGGTCAGCAGCAGCTTGCCGCGGCGAGCCCCCATCGCCCGGGCGATCGCCTGCCCGATCCCGCCCGTCGCTCCCGTGAGCAGCACATTCATCCCGGAGATCTTCATCTCGCCCAGCCTATGCGAATCCGCACGCGGCGGCCGGCGGCGATACTGCGCCGATGACCTCGAAGGAGCCCGAGCCGGCGACGCCGGGGGCGCAGCGCCAAGCGCGAATGATCGCGCTGTTCGGCCCCACGGGCGTCGGCAAGACGGCCATCGCCGTCGCCCTTGCACGGCTGCTGCGCGAGCGCGGCGAGGACCCCGTCGCGGTGTCCGCCGACGCGCTGCAGGTCTACATCGGCCTGGAGACTTTGACCGGGGTCGCGTCGGCGGGCGAGCGCGCGGGGCTGGAGCACCGGCTGCTGTCGTTCGTGCCGATCGACGCGACGTTCAGCGTGGGCGAGTACGCGGCGCTGGCCCACGCGGAGATCGACGCGCTGCTTGCGGCCGGGCGACGGCCGATCGTCGTCGGCGGCACGGGCCTGTATCTGCGCGCGGCGCTCGCCGACCTCGACCTGCGCCCGGCGCCGGCGCCGGGCGCGCGCGAGGGGCTGATGCGCGAGCTGCAGCGCGACGGCGCGCCCGCGCTTCACCGTCGCCTGGACGAAGGCGCGCCGTGGGCGGCACAGGACATCGGCGAGCACGACTGGCGACGCATCGTGCGCGCGCTGGAGCTGCTGCAAGCGGGCGAGCTGCGACCGCTGCAGGGGCCGTCGCAGCTGTGGAGCGACGAGCTGCGCCACCCGACTCTGCTGGCCGCGCTGACGATGCAGCGCGAGGCGCTTTACGAGCGCATCGACGAGCGCGTCGAGCGGATGCTCGCCGCGGGGGCGCGCGAGGAGGTGCTGCGCGCGCATGCGGCCGGCGCGTCGGTCACCGCGCGCAAGGCGCTCGGCTTTCAGGAGCTGCTGAGCGACGACGTGGAGGCGATGAAGCGCCACACGCGCAACTACGCGCGCCGTCAGCTGACGTGGATGCGCAAGCTCGCCGGCGTCACTGCGATCGACGTGAGCGCGCGCTCACCGGCCTCCGTGGCCGAGGAGATCCTAGACTCCGCCGCCTGACCATGCGATTCGAGAAGTGGCAAGCGCTGGGCAACGACTACCTGATCGTCGAGCGCGACGAGCTGGCCTTCGAGCTGACGCCCGCGCGCATCAGGCGACTGTGCGACGGACATTTCGGCGTGTTCGCCGACGGCGTGCTGCTGCTCTCGCCGCCGGCCGACTCCGAGCACGTGGCCGACCTGCGCATCTTCAACCCCGACGGCTCGGAGGCCGAGCTGTCGGGCAACGGCGCGCGCGAGGCGATCCTCTACCTGCGCAGGCGCGGCTGGACGGAGCTCGACAGCTTCTCCATCCACACCGTCGCCGGCACGATCTCGCCGCAGATCACCGGCCCGTTCACCTGCCGCGTGGACATGGGACGCGCGAGCCTCGCCTCGGCCGACTTCCCCGGCGGGCCGCCCGACGGGGCGGCGGAGCTGCGTGTGGAGCCCGTGCCGGCGGCGCACGGCGGGGCCGTCTCTGCGCCTGGCTCGTGGAGCGTGCAGCACGTCTCGATCGGCAACCCGCAGTGCGCGATCGCCGTCGACGACTCGGCGACGCTGCAGGCGCTCGATCTCGCTGTCGTCGGACCGCCCGTGCAGGGACACCCCGAGTTCCCCAACCGCACAAACGTCTCCTGGTACACCGCGCTCGACGACGGCCCGCCGCTGCGCATCCGCGCGCGCATCTTCGAGCGCGGCGTCAGCGAGACGCTGTCCTCGGGCACCGGCGCGACCGGCGCGGCAGTCGCCGCCCTGGTCGCCGGCGGCGACGGGCGTCCGCCCGGCCCACCGGCCGAGCCGACGCGCGTTGTCGTCGTGCTCGACGGCGGCGAGCTGGAGGTGGAGGTCGATCCAGACCTGCGCATCCACCTGTCAGGCTGGGCGCTGCCGGTGTTCGCCGGACGCCTGAGCGAGCAGTTCCTCGACGAGCTGCGCGGCATCGCGTGACGGGCCGGCATCCGCGCCCGCCTCACGACGTTCAACGGACGGCATCGCCGCAAGAAGTGACCACATCGCCCGCCAACTGACCCACACCGAAGGAGCTGGATGAGACCGAGCAAGCGCCTGGAGCGCATTCCGCCATATGCCTTCGCGGCACTCGAGCGCAAGATCGCCGAGAAGCGCGCCGCGGGCGTCGACGTGATCAGCCTCGGCATCGGCGACCCCGACCGCCCGACGCCCGCGCTGATCGTCGAGGCGATGCAGGAGGCGGTCTCCGAGCCCGAGACGCACCAGTACCCGTCCAACCGCGGCCGCGACGACTTCCGCGCCGCGGTGCGCGACTTCTACGCGCGACGCTTCGACGTCGCGCTCGACCCCGACAGCGAGGTCGTGCCCGCGCTCGGCGGCAAGGAGGCGATCTTCAACCTCAACCTCGCCTTCCTCGACCCCGGCGACTACGCGCTCGCCGCCGACCCCGGCTACCCCGTCTACACCGGTGGCCCGTGGCTGGCGGGCGCCGAGCCCGTGCTGATGGCGCTGGAGCCCGAGCACGGCTTCGTGCCGGACCTCGGCGCGATCGACGAGGACATCGCGCGCCGCGCAAAGCTGATGTTCCTCAACTACCCCAACAACCCGACCGGCGCGCTCGTGCCCGACGGCTTCTTCGAGCGCGTCGTCGACTTCGCGCGCTCGTACGACATCCTCGTCGTGCACGACAACGCCTACTCGGAGATCGCCTTCGACGGCTACCGGCCGCCGTCGTTCCTGGCGACGCCCGGCGCCAAGGAGGTCGGCATCGAGGTCTTCTCGCTCTCCAAGGGCTTCAACATGACCGGTTGGCGCGCCGGCATGCTCGTCGGAAACGCCGAGGCGCTTCAGACCTACTGGCGCTTGAAGACGAACATCGACTCCGGCCTGTTCGAGGCCGTGCAGCTGGCGGCCGTCGCCGCGCTGTCGCCCGAGGCCGATGCGGAGGTCGCGTCGATGACCGAGCTGTACCGACGGCGGCGCGATCTCGTCTGCGACGCGCTGCGCGCGATCGGCGTCGACGTGCGCCCGCCGCACGCCACGATCTATGTGTGGGCGCCGATTCCTGCGGGTTATGACAGCTCGACGGCGTATTGCGAGCACGTTCTCGAGGAGGCCGCCGTCGTGCTCACGCCCGGCGCCGTCTATGGCCCGGCCGGCGAGGGCTGGTTTCGCATCTCGCTGACGACGCCCGACGACCGCCTCGTCGAGGCCGTGCAGCGTCTCGGCGCGCTCGCCAAGTGACGCCGGGGGCGCCAGCCGCGGCGCCGAGCGGTGCCGAGCGCGCTTAAAGAAATGTCCCAAAGGCGCTGTGCGCGGTCTCTAGACTGAGAGGTCAATGCAGAGAAGCCGCAACGGCCGCACCGCACCGACGCCAGGCGCCCCAGACGGGCG
Organism: uncultured Solirubrobacteraceae bacterium; assembly: GCA_963794905.1. Lineage (GTDB taxonomy): Bacteria > Actinomycetota > Thermoleophilia > Solirubrobacterales > Solirubrobacteraceae > Palsa-744. The sequence goes on along the minus strand of CAWCFO010000004.1, from coordinate 148,874 downwards.
CGACGGCGGCGACCAGGCGGCCCCACGCGCACGACAGCGCGCGTTCTGCGTCGCCGCGCTGAAGGACGGCGACGATCTCGCCGAGCTGGGCGAGCTGCTGCGCACGGCCGGCGTCGGCGTGGTGGGGGAGATGGTGCAGCAGCGCGAGCAGCCCCACCCGAACACGTACCTGGGCCCCGGCAAGGTCACCGAGGCCAAGGCCGCGGCGCTTGCCGCCGACGCCAACCTGATCGCCTGCGACGACGAGCTGTCGGCGCGCCAGGAGCGAAACCTCGAGGAGGCCGTGGGCCTGCCGGTGGTCGACCGCACGACCGTGATCCTCGACATCTTCGCCTCGCACGCCAACAGCGCCGAGGGCAAGCTGCAGGTCGAGCTGGCACAGCTGGAATACAACCTCGCGCGCATGCGCGGCCTGTGGACCCACCTCGAGCGACTGGGCGGCGGCATCGGCACGAGGGGACCGGGCGAGACGCAGATCGAGACCGACCGGCGACTCGCGCGCGACCGCATCTCCGCGCTTCGCCGCCGCCTCGAGCACGTCAAGGGAACGCGCGCCGTGCAGCGCGCCGAGCGCGAGCGCGCATCGCTGCCGACGATCGCGCTCGTCGGCTACACCAACGCCGGCAAGTCGACACTGCTCAACGCGCTCACCGGTGCCGAAGTCGGCGTGCGCGACCGCCTGTTTCACACGCTCGACCCGACCACGCGCGAGCTGCGCCTGAGCGGGCGCGCACACCTGCTGACCGACACCGTCGGCTTCATCTCAAAGCTCCCGCACAAGCTCGTCGACGCGTTCGCCGCGACGCTCGAGGAGACGCGCCGTGCCGACCTGCTCGCGCACGTGCTCGACGCGTCGGCGCCGGAGGAGCAGGCCGACGTGATGCGCCACGCAGTCGAGCAGACGCTCGAGGAGATCGGCGCCGGCGACCGGCCGCGCCTGCTCGTGCTCAACAAGGCCGACCTGCTCGGCGACGCCCAACGCGACGAGCTGCGCCTGCGCCACCCCGACGCCGTGCTCGTCAGCGCCGGCACGGGCGAGGGACTTGAGCAGCTGGGCGAGCGCATCGAGCGCGAGCTCGCGCACACGCTGCGCCAGCTCGAACTTCTCGTGCCCTACGCCGACGGCGGCAGCCTCGCCGAGCTGCACGAGGTGGCCGGCGCCGTCAGCCGCGAGGACACGCCCGACGGCGTGCGCGTGCGCGCGCTCGTCCCCGCGCGCCTGGCCCAGCGCTTCGAGCGCTTCGCCGTCGCTCCCGCGCCGCGCCCGCTCGCCTCCTAGCTGACGCGCCCACACACGTTGTGAACGGTTGAGAAGGCATCCGGGTCTCATCCGAGGCTGTGGGTCTGCGAAGGCTCACGACCTAGGAGGACCCGGATGCAGATCCACGGTAGAGCGAAGCTCGGACCGGCTGGACGGCTGGCCTTGTGTCAGGCGATCGAGGGCGGATTGAGCTTCCGCCAAGCAGCGGCCAGGCTGGATGTGTCGCCGGCGACAGCTCATCGGTGGTGGCGTCGATATGCAGTCGCTTCGCTAGCAGAGCGACACTCATTGACGTGGGCAGCCGATCGCTCCAGCCGCCCTAACCGCAGTCCCCGTCTGCTCGAGCTCGGCGAGCAGCAGCGCATCTGCGAGGTGCGTCGTCACACCGGCTGGGGACCGCGCCTGGTGGCGGGTGTGACCGGGCATCCACATTCGACGGTCTGGAAGGTGCTGTGCCGTCACGAGCTCTCTCGCAGACCGCGCGCTCCCCGAGAAGCCGCTAACCGCTACGAGTGGCCATGCCCCGGAGACCTGCTGCACATCGACGTCAAGACCTATGCGCGCTTTGCCTCGCCCGGGCACGCCCTGACTGGCGATCGCTCACGCCCGGGGGCTTCCAAGCGCAAGCACCTCGGACAGGACTACGCCCACGCAGCGGTCGATGACCACTCCCGCCTGGCCTTCTCAGAGCTCTATGGCGATGAGCGCTCGCCTTCGGTGCTGCAGTTCGTCAAGCATGCCCTGGCTTTCTACGCCCGCCCCACGGGATCAGAGTCAAGGCGATCCTCACCGATAACGCATGGAGCTACACCCACAACCGCGCTTTGCGCGAGCTGCTCAGCCGCGAGGGCATCGAGCACCGCACGATCCGCCCCTACAGAGCACGTACCAACGGCAAGGTGGAGCGCTTCCACCAGACGATGGCGCGGGAGTGGGGCTATGGCCTCAGCTACGCCAGCTCAGGCCATCGCGCTCGCGCGCTGCCACACTGGCTTGAGCACTACAACCAGCGCAGGCCACACTCGGGGATCGGCAACCGGCCACCCATCAGCCGCGTTCACAACGTATGTGGGCAGGACACCTAGCGCGCCACACCGCCCACTGACGATCGTGGGTCAAGCGGATCAAGGACGCAGGAAGCGTGGCGTGCTGACCAGCACGCGAGCGACCGAGGACGCAGAGCCCGCGCCGGCCCACGGTCGTCAGCGGTCGTCGCCGCTGCCTGAGAGGACGCCACGTCGCTGGCGAGAGAGCAGCTTGTCGAGGTTCGCCTGCGCGATCTCGTCGAGGTCGAGCTGCAGCTCGCTGGCCAGCTGCGCGACGTACCAAAGCACGTCGCCGAGCTCCTTGGCCATCTGCTCGCGCCGCTGCGCGCCGACCTCGCCGCCGTCGTCGCGAATCGCCTTCTTGGCGTGCTCGGCAACCTCGCCCGCCTCGCCGGCCAGGCCGAGCGCGGGGTAGGCCAGCCACGCCTCTCGCGGGTACTGCGCCGTGCGCCGCGACAGGCGCTGGTAGTCAGAGAGCTGCACCGCCGTCGATGCTAGAAGTCCGCAGCCGACCGCGCTCGCGCCCAAACGCCGACTTTGCGGGGATCGCCGCACGGCGCGGCCGCTCGGTGTGCGCTCACGACGGCACGCGGCGATCGCTCGCGCGCCGGGCGGCAGACGCGCCCCGGGGCGCTAAAGCCCGGCGGCGCGGCGCGCGGCCGTATGCGCCGCGTCCTCCAAGCGATCGTCCAGCGCCGCAAGGAGCGCCGCGTCGATGCCCAGCGCGCGTGCGATCAGCCAGTCGGCGAACCATGCGTTCTTGGGCAGCAGCGGGCCGTGCAGGTAGGTGCCGATCACATTGCCGCTGCGCGCGCCCTCAAAGCCGCTGCGCCCGTCGTTGCCGTGGCCGCGCAGCACCCGCCCCAGCGGCGCCGCGCCGGCGTCGAGCACCGTGCGCCCGCCGTGGTTCTCAAAGCCCGCCAGCACGCCCGCGCGAGCGCCGTTGGCGTCGCCGGCGCCGTCGCCACGGTCGTCGCCGAGCTCGGTCTCGATCGCCACGTTGCCGATCAGGCGCGCGCCCTGCGCACGCGTCGTCGTCACGTCGAGCAGGCCCACGCCCCCGATCTCGCGACCGCCGAGCGTGTAGGAGCGGCCGAGCAGCTGATAGCCGCCGCACACGCCCAGCACGACCGCGTCGCGCGCGGCGGCGGCGCGCAGCGCCGCGCTCTTGCTCTCGATCAGATCCTCCGCGCACAGCAGCTGGTCGCGGTCCTGGCCGCCGCCGAGGTAGAACAGGTCGTGCGCATCCGCGTCAAGCGCCTCGCGGAGGCCGCTCGCCGTCAGCTCGAAGCCGATGCCGCGCCAGCGACAGCGCCGTTCGAGCATCAGCAGGTTGCCGCGATCGGCGTAGATGTTCATCAGGTCGGGATAAAGCGCGCACACGCGAAGCGTGTGCGCGTCCCGCGAGGCCGATGCGCGGTCAGACACCGAGCACCACAACTACGCTGCCGACGTGCTCGTCGGTCGCCGCCACGTCGAGGCGGGCGCGCGCGTGCAGACCGGCCTCGCGCGCCTCGCGCTCCAACTCGTGCGCGCTGACCCGGTCCAACCGCACAACATTGCGCTCTGGTGCCGGCGGCTCGACCGCGGACGCGGCCGCGTCGGATACGCGCTCGGGCACGATCCTGCGCTCGCGTTCGATCACCACCTGCCCGCCCTGCTCGCCGACGCGCGTCGCGCGGCTCAGGTAGAGCAGCCCGTCGACGTACGCGCGATCGGCCGCCGGCCCGACCTGCCCGTCGGCGCAGTCAAACGGCTCGAGCGCCCCCAGCAGCGCGCACGCGACCGCGCCTCCCACGCGCACGTGCTCGCGCGCGCGGCTCAGGAACTGCACCCGCGCGGCGCTGCCGCCGAGCAGCTGGATCGTCTGCATCGGCACGACGCACACGTCGAAGTCGCGCCGCGCCAGCGCGAACGTGCGCGCGTCGGCGCACACCGTCTGCACGGCCAGCCCGCGCGCGCGCTCGTCGAGCGCCGCCAGCAGCAGCGGATCGGAGTCCACGGCCGTCACCTCGTAGCCGTGGCGCGCCAGGTCGAGCGCCACGCGACCGCTGCCCGCGCCGACGTCGAGCACCGCCGCGCCCGCGCGCCCGGCGAGCTCCCGCCACAGCGCCAGGTCGGCCGCGTAGCCGCCGCACTCGACGTCGTGCCACACCACGCGCGCTGGCGTCGCCGTCGCGCCGTCGGCCGGGCGCGCGCGCGAATCGCTCACGACCACGAGCTGCTCAGCTCCCCGCGCGCGACCAGCAGCTCGCGCAGCGAGAGCATCGCCGTGTACGTCGGCAGCGCGTACAGCGGCGCGTCGCGCTCGCCGCGGTCGCCCGCCGCGCGCTCCAGGGCAGCGCGCAGGTCGTCGCGCACGTGGATGCGCGCCGGGTCGAGGCCCGCGTACTTCATGCGCACCGCCAGCTCCGCCGCGCGGCTGCCGCTGCACGTGAAGCTGCGGATGCGCCCCGCCAGCAGCTCGAAGTCGGCGTCCCAGATCCACGACACGTCGCGTCCGTCGGCGATCTTGTCGTTGAGCACCCCCAGCAGGTCGTGCTCGCCCGGCTCGAGCGCGAGCGTGCGCAGCACCTCGTTGGCGCCCGCCGGGTTCTTCACGAGCAGGATGCGCAGCTCGCGCGGCGGGGGGGCCGGCGGCTCAACCACGCCGTCGCCCGCCGGCGCAGCCGGGCGCAGCATGACCGTCTCGGCCCGCCCGAATGCCGCTCGCGCGCTCTGCAGCCCGGCGAGGATGCTCGCCAGCGGTATGCCCAGCGCCGTCGCCAGCGCCGCCGCGCCGAGCGCGTTGTAGACGTTGTACAGCCCCGGCAGCGCCAGGCGCACGTACGCCTCGCCCTCGGGCGTATGCAGCGTGAACGTCGCCGCGTGCACGCCTTCGAGCTTCACGCTGCTCGCGCGCACGCTCGGCGCCGGGCGGCGCTGGCCGCAGCTGTCGCAGTGGTAGTGGCCGAGATGCCCCAGGTAGATCGACTCGAACACGTACGGCGCGCCGCAGCGGCGACAGTGCTTGGCGTCGGCCGCGTGCGCCATGCCGGCGAGCGCCAGCGAGTCGTCATCCACGCCGAAGTACACGACGCCCTTGCGCTCGCGCCCGAGGTCGGCGATCAGCGGGTCGTCGGCGTTGAGCACCATCTGCTGCGCATCGACATCCGACGCCCAGCGCTCGGCGATCGTCTCGAGCTCGCCATAGCGGTCGAGCTGGTCGCGAAACAGGTTGCCCAGCAGGATCGCGCGCGGGCGCAGCTGCGCCGCCACCGCGTCGAGCCACAGCTCGTCGACCTCGAACAGCCCGAGCTCGCCGTCGATCGAGCCGCGCGCGCCGCTCGCCGCCAGCAGCGCCGTCGCCACGCCGCTGGCCATGTTCGCGCCCGCCGCGTTGTGCACCAGCGACACGCCCGCCTGCTCGAAGATCTCCGCCGCCATCGCCGTCGTCGTCGTCTTGCCGTTCGTCGCCGACACGAGCACGCTGCCGCGCGCCAGGCGTGCGCCGAGCGCGCCGATCGCGTCGCCGTCGAGGCCCAGCAGCACCTTGCCCGGGGCGCTCGTCGCGCCGCCGCCGCGCAGGCGGGAGAGCGTCGCCACGGCGCGCGCGAGCGCCAGCTTCGCGCCCAGCGCGCCGGCCATCAGCCCGCGCTCGCCGGCGCATCGCCGGCGTCGTTCGACGCGCCCGCCGCACCGGCGTCATTCGACGTTCCTGCGGCGTCCGCCGAGCGTGGCGAGTCGGCGGGGGGTGGGGGAGCTGCGCTCGCCGCGAAAGCCGAGCCGAGCGCGGGCACGCCGTCGGGCACGATCACCGTCACGGCCGCGCGCTCGGTACGCACGCGAACGGGCAGCTCGCCGATCGGGTCACCGTCGGCGTACATCGTGAACGGACGGTCGGCGCTCACGAGCACTTCGCGCGCGCGAAACACGTGCACGCTGCGCTCGTGCACGTGCGTGCCCTTGAACACCTTCGGCAGGATCTTCGCCAGGAACGCCAGCTTGCCGACGCTCTCCAGCACGATCACCTCCAGCAGCCCGTCGTCGAGCATCGCGTCCGGCGCCGCCAGCATGCCGCCGCCGTAGGCCTTGGAGTTGCACGTGCCGACCGTGTACGCCGAGAACGAGCGGCGCTCGCCCGGGGGGTCCAGCTCGATCTCAAAGCGCGCCGGGCGCCACGACACGAGCGCCCTCAGCGCGCCGTAGGCGTACACGAAGCCGCCGAGCCACGCGGGCGCCTCGTTGGCGATGCGGTTGGCGTCGCTGTCGAAGCCCGCCGACGCGATCCCCACGAACGCGCTGCCGCGATCCTCGGCCTGCGCGGGGCGCACTTCGCCGACATCCATCGCTCGTACCACGCCTGCGGCGATCGTCGCGCAAGCGTCATCGCAAGTCGTCGGAGATTCCCAGCACGCGCGCCAGATCGTTGCCGCGCCCTCCCGGCAGGACCCCGAGCACCGCGCCGGGAATGTCGCGCAGCGCATCGGCGATCGCTCCCACCGCGCCGTCGCCGCTGAGCACCACGACCGTCTCGCCGGCGCGCGCCGCCTCCACCGCCAGCGAGCGCGCGTGCGCGAGGTCGCGCGTGTCGTCGCGGCGCACCGTCAGGCCGTGGCCGCGCAGCGTCGCCTCGGCCTGCGGCGCTAGCCGGCGCGCCTTGCCGCCGCCCGCGGACGGGTTGACGATCAGGCGGATGGGCGGGGTGCTTGCGGGCACCGCGCAAGCGTAGTGCGCGGGCCTGCGCTCATCGCAGAGCCCCCTGCAAGCAGGCCTTGTATGCCGTCTATTGAGCGGGCGCTAGCCCGCGGCGGCCTTGGCGCGGTCGCGCCGGCGACGGCCCACGGCCGCGGCGATCGCCAGCGCCGCGATCACCACGAACAGCCCCAGCAGCACCGCCGGCGCCACGCCGATCCCGCCGAACGGCAGCGAGACCAGCTCGACGATGCCAAGACCGAGCGCCAGCAGCACGATCACCAGCACGAGGATCAAAGCGATGCCACGCAGGCGCGCAACGATTCCCGCCGACGCGGGCGGGATCAGCAGGCCCATCGCGCGCAGCGCGAACAGCTGGCGGCCCGTAGGCGGCGCCTGCCCCAAGCGCTCGACGGCGCTCTTGAGGTCGCCCGCGCGCCGTTCGGCCAGCGCCAGCGAGGCGTCCGCCATGCGTCGCAGCTGCATGCGCTCCTGCGGGCGCGCCGCGGCGATCGCACGCTGGAAGTAACTGCGCGCCTGCTCCGCGTCAAAGCGCTCGGCCGCGCGCGCGCCGAGGATCGCCAGCGCGGCGGACTTGTATTTCGTCTCCGCCTGCAGCTCCTCGTCAGAGCGCTGCTCGAGCGCCTGGATCGCCTCCAGGCCACCGCGCTGCTCCATCCTGATCTGCCTCTGTTTTGGCGCCATCGCGCGTCATTCTATGGTTTGCCAAGGCGCCGCGCCGATGGCCGTGCGACGGCCCGCCGCGCGTTTGTCGCGCGCAGCGCAGGCGGGTATGCTCGGCCCATGTCCAGCGCCACCAGCGGCCCTCCGCGCGGCCGTCTCGCACCGCTTGTGGCATGCACGCTCGTCCTCCTGTCGCTGGCCTGCGCGCTCGCGCCGGCCGCGCTCGCCGTCGGCGGCAGCGGCGAAAGCGGAGCGTTCAACGAACTCAGCCAGGGCGGCTCGCAGGAAGCGACGACCACGCAGAAAACAGAAACGACCGGCTCGACCGGATCGACCTCCAACTCGAAAAAAACGGTCGTCATCGCGCTCGGCGCAGCGATCGCGCTGCTGCTGGCGATCGCCTTCGTCATCGTGCGCGACGCGCGCAGGGTCGCCCCCGCCACCGACCCGCAGGTCGCCGAAGCCAGATCGGCGCACGACTCGGCCGCCGCGCTGCGCAAGCGCCGCGCCAAAGCCAAGGCCGCGCGCAGGCAGCGCAAACGAACGCGCTAGCGCAGGCTTCGGCGCGCGCGCTCGGCGAGTTCGACCTCGCGGCCTCGACGCGGCTAGTGCGAGACGCGCACCCGCCGCGCACGCGACGGACGTGCGCGCACGCGCCGCGGAGGCGGGGGAGGTGCAGAGCCGTGCGGACCGCGGCGCGGCGAGCGCGGGCGCGGGCCCGAGGGCAGCGGCCGGCGCGGGCGCGGCTCCAGCGGCCCCGCCGGCATCGCCTTGGAGCCGCCGTCGTCGTCGGACTGGCCGGGCTGGTCTCGCAGGTTCACAGCGGCGTCGTGGCGGAACGGCAGCCACAGCATCAGCGCGGCCAGCGGGAGTTTGATCAAGGCGAACAGCACGATCAGCGTCCACATCGGCATAGCCCCGACGATGCTACTACTGCCCCGTGAACGCGGATGCGCCAGCCAAGCGCCGCAAGCCCGCCGGCGGCGACGCGCGCACGGACGCACGCGGCGCAGCCGACCTGCCGGCGCTCGCCGCGGCCGTCAGCTCGTGCACGCGCTGCCCACGGCTGGTCGCCTGGCGCGAGCAGGTGGCGCGCGAGCGGCGCGCGGCGTTCGCGCAGGAGACCTACTGGGGGCGCCCGCTGCCAGGCTTCGGCGACCCACGTGCGCGCGTGCTCGTGCTCGGGCTCGCTCCCGCCGCGCACGGCGCCAACCGCACCGGTCGCGTGTTCACCGGCGACCGCTCCGGTGACTTTCTGTTCGCGGCGCTGTGGCGCGCCGGCTTCGCCAACCAGCCGACGTCTGTTTCCCTCGACGACGGGCTGCGCCTGCGCGACATGTGGATCACCGCCGCCGTGCGCTGCGCCCCACCGGCCAACCGCCCGACGCCGCACGAGCTGGGCGAATGCCTGCCGTGGAGCGTGCGCGAGCTGGCGCTGCTCACGCGCGTGCGCACGATCCTCTGCCTCGGCGCCTTCGCCTGGGACGCCGCGCTGCGCCTGCTCGTCGCGGCCGCCGGCGACGGCGCGCGCCCGCTGCGCCCCAAGCCGCGCTTCGCCCACGGCGTCGAGCTGCCCGGCCAGCCGTACACGCTGCTCGGCTGCTTTCACCCCAGCCAGCAGAACACCTTCACTGGAAAGCTCACCGAGCCGATGATCGACGCCGTGCTCACACGCGCACGCGAGCTCGCCGCGTCGGCGCCCGACTGACCGCTGGGCGCGTCGGCACGAGCCCGTACGCCTGCGCGTGCGTCGTCTCGCGAGCGGCTGCGGTCGCGGTTGCGGGTCAGCTGGGGACGGCGACCGACGTCAGCGTGGCGCGCCCGCGAGCCGCGCGAACGGCCGTCTTCAGCGTGTCTATGTCATAAGCGCCCTGATGGCGGCGACCGTTGATGAAGAACGTCGGCGTGCCCGACACGCCGCTGGAGTCGGCGCTGGCGACGTCCTCGGCGATGCGCGCGGCGTACTCGTGGCGATCGACGCCCTTCCAGAAGCGCTCGGAGTCCAGCCCCAGCCGTTCGGCGTAGTGCTCGAGGTCTTGCGGTGTCAGCTCGTCCTGGTGTGACAGGAGCGCGTCGTACATCTCCCAGAACTCGCCCTGCGCAGCCGCCGCCTCGACGGCCTCCGCGGCGAGCTGCGCGCTGCGGTGCACGTCGTTGAGCGGCAGGTGGCGCCACACGTAGCGAACGTCGTCTTCGGAGGATGCCAGCAGCTCGCGCACGACCGCCTCGGCCTGGCCGCAGTAGGGGCACTCGAAGTCGCCGTACTCGACCAGCGTCACCGAGGCGTCTTCGGGGCCACGGATGTGGTCGCGCTGCGGGTCGACGTCCTCGGAGAGGTCGATCAGATCCTCGGCGGTGCCGCTGATCTGGCGCGCACGCACGCTGCTCGGCAGGCTGCGCACGAAGCGGAAGATCGCCCACGCGACCAGCGGCGCGATGATCGCCGACGCGAGCACGCCGAGCTTGGCCTCGTCCAGGCGCTCTCCGCTGAATGCGAGCCCCGAGATCAGCAGCGAGACCGTGAAGCCGATGCCCGCGACCGCGCCGCCGCCGATCAGCAGCGGCCAGCTGATCGGCGGGCGCGGTCCGTGCAGCGACGGGCGCGACGCCAGCCACGAGGCGCCGAGTATCCCCAGCGGCTTGCCCACGACGTACGCCACGACGATGCCCAACGTGATCGGCGAGCCGATCGCGTCGCCGAGCAGCGTGCCCGTCACGTGGATGCCCGCATTGGCCAGCGCGAACAGGGGCACGACGACGTAGCTTGTCCACGGGTGCAGCTCGTACTGCAGGCGCTCGTTGAGCGAGATCGCCGAGAGCACGCCGCGCTGCGCCGAGCGCGCCAGCTCCGGCGTCGGCTGCTCGCGAAACGAGCGCGTCAGCTCGGTAGCGCGCTCGAGCTTCTCGCGCGCGGGAGGGAAGGCGCTCGTGGCAAGGCCCGCCACGAGCCCCGCGATCACCGGGTCGATGCCCGACTTGAACATCGCCACCCACAACGCCACGCCCGCCAGCACCGACGCCTGGCGCCGCCACGCCGGGGCGTAGCGCAGCGCGAACAGCACCGCGAACAGCCCCAGCGCGACGATCAGCGCCGACACCGACAGGTGTTTGGTGTACGCCGTCGCGATCACCACCAGCGCACCGAGATCGTCGACCACCGCGAGCGTCAGCAGGAACACGCGCAGGCGCGTCGCCACGCGCGGCGTCAACAGCGCCAGCGCGCCCAGCGCGAACGCCGTGTCCGTCGACATCGCCGCGCCCCAGCCGCGTGCTCCCGCGCCGCCGGCGTTGAACGCCAGGTAGATCGCCACCGGCACCGCCATCCCGCCTAGCGCCGCCAGCACCGGAACCGCCAGGCGGCGACGCTCGCGCAGCTCGCCCATATCGAACTCGCGCTTGGCCTCCAGGCCGACCACCAGGAAGAAGAACGTCATCAGCCCCTCGTTGACCCAGTGGCGCAGGTCCGCCGAGATGCCGCTCGCGCCGATGTTGATCGACAGCTTCGTCGTCCACACCGATTCATACGTGTCAGACCACGGCGAGTTCGACCACGCCAGCGCCGCGATCGTCGCGCCCAGCAAGACGATCGCGCTGCCCGTCTCCGTGCTCAAGAAGTCGCGCACCGGCGCCGCCATGTTGCGCGCCCAGGCGGTGCGGCTGCTGTACGTGGTGCTCGCGTCGCGGCTCCCCATTGCGCGCGATTATCGCGGGATCGGCGTCGCGCTCACGGATTTCGCACCGTCGCGGGGGGCGCGAGGTTTGCGTCGGGGCGGCGGCTGATCGACGTGTGCTTCGGGCGGCGGTGGCTGATCGACGCGTGCTCGGGCACTGCTGCTGATCGACGCGTGCTCGGGCGTGCGGTGGCTGATCGACCTGATATACATACACGCATGTATGTAAGTAGGCTCGCGGCACCGGAGCTGGCGCGGGGCCGACAAGGCCGCGGCAACGGGCTCCGGCCAACACAGGCCGGCCGCAGCGCGCGTACACGCAGCGCGCTGCTCGAATCGGCCGCTCGCGGTATCTCGCGCCACGGCTACGGCAACCTCGTGCTCGCTGACGTAGCGCGCGACGCCGGCTACACGCGTGGAGCGCTGTACCACCAGTTCGCCGACAAGCAGGCGCTGGCGCTGGCGGTGATCGCATGGGTCGACCAGACGTGGCGGCAACAGGTGGGGGAGCCGGTGGACGAGGAGGTTGAGCCGGTGGCGGCGCTGATGGCGCTCGCGCGCGGCCATGCCGTCTTCTGCCGGCGCGATATCGCCCGCGTGGCGATCGCGCTGCGGATCGAGTTCAGCGACCGCGACCATCCGGTCGGTCGCGAGGTCAAGCGAGTCTCCGAGACGCTCGTGAGACGTTGCACGCGCTTGATCGAGGCGGGGAGGGGGGATGGCTCGATCCCGCCGGGGCCGCCCGCGCGAGCCGTGGCACTCGCCTTCATCGGCGCGCTCGAGGGTGCGGTGATCGAGTTGGCCGGACAGTCGCCGCACGACGAGCTGCTCGCGGCGCGTGCCGCCGCCGGCGCGCTCGGCTTGACCGCGATCCCAGACGCGTCCACGCGGGCGCTCACCGATCCCAGCGCGCGCGCGAAGCGGGCTCGATGAGGCTCCCGAACGCCGAACACGAACGGCACCCGTGGGTGATCGCGGAGATAGCGCCGGACTTCAGGCTGCTCGACGCCTGGCGGCTGCCGGCGCAGGGGGAGCGCGACGACTTCGGGGCGCTGATCGAGACGCTGGCGCACGTCGACCCGGCCGGCGGTTCGGGCTCGGGCGCCACTCGCGCGCTGTTCGCCCTGCGCTACCGCCTGGGCGAGCTCTTCGGATGGGACGACGACGCCAGCCGAGCGCTGCCGATTCCCGGCTGCGCGGAGGCGAGCCTGAAAGCGCGCGTACCCGAGCAGCTGAGAGACGACACGGCAAGCCCCGCGCAGGTGAGCTCTACGAGGTTCGTGCCGATCTACCGGACCGACGACGAGTGGGCGGCGGAGATCTCAAATGGCACCGTTCACGCCGTCATGCAGTTGGCCTGGGTCGAGCGGGGCGACGGTCTCTACCAAGGCGAGATGGGTATCTACGTCAAGCCGCGCGGCCGGCTCGGCGAGGCGTACATGGCGCTGATCAGCCCGTTCCGGCATCTGATCGTCTACCCAGCGCTGATGCGCCAGATCGAGCGTGCCTGGGCCGCTCGGTCGAGCTGAAGGTCGCCGGCGGCGTCTCGTCGACTGAGCGTCGGTCGAGACGGCGCGTTGTTGCGATCGTGGCCGCGGACAGGGCGCTCTTGGAACCACCCCTTTTCAAGTGTTGTTTACATAACATGCATTATCGAGCGTTGAATCGACGCGGATAGGTCGTCGATGAGACGCCGCCCCCGGACGAAGCTCGCCGTCATCGACCGCCGGGGTCACATAGCGGGCATCCACCGCTGCGGCGACGGGCGCGATCGCGGGCGATACGCTGCCGCCAACGAGCCGGCCACGACCGCCGAGCGAGCCGATGCCACCAGACGATCTACCGACATACCGACTGCTGACCGGCGAGGACGACGCGATGTTCTGTCATCGCGTCAGCGATGCGCTGGCGCTCGGTTACCGGCTCTACGGGAGCCCCGTGATGACGTCGATCGATGGGCGGGTCGTCGTCGGGCAAGCGCTGGTCTGGCCATCCTCCAGCGGAGACGAGCCCAGCGCATGACGATCCAACGCATGGACCACGTCAGCATCGTGGTCGACGACCTCGCGGCCGCCACGGCGTTCTTCGTCGAGCTCGGCCTCGAGCTGCAGGGCGAGGCGCCCGTCGAAGGCGATTGGGTGGACCGCGTTGTGGGGCTCGACGGCGTCCGGTCGCAGATCGCGATGATGCAGACCCCAGACGGCCACGGGCGGATCGAGCTGGTGAAGTTTCACGCCCCGCCCTGCCAGGGCGGCGACCGGCACGCGCCGGCGAACACGCCGGGCCTGCGCCATCTCGCCTTCGCGGTCGACGATATCGACGCCGTCGTCGCCGGCTTGCGCGCCCGCGGCGCGGAGCTCGTCGGCGAGCTGGAGCGCTACGCGGACAGCTATCGCCTCTGCTACGTCCGTGGCCCCGAGGGGGTCATCGTCGAGCTCGCGGAGAAGCTCGGCTGAGGGCTGCGGCCCGCCCGCCACCAAGCAGAATGAAGACAGAATGAGCAAGGCCAAGGGGACGAGCGCGAAGTCACCCGCGCGGCAGGCCGCCGACAGCCACGATCTGATCCGCGTGCACGGCGCGCGCGTGAACAACCTCAAGGACGTCAGCGTCGAGATCCCCAAGCGCCGGCTGACGGCGTTCACCGGCGTGTCCGGCTCGGGCAAGAGCTCGCTGGTGTTCGGCACGATCGCCGCCGAGTCCCAGCGGCTGATCAACGAGACCTACAGCGCCTTCGTGCAGGGCTTCATGCCGACGCTCGGACGACCGGAGGTCGACGTGCTCGAAGGCCTGACGACCGCGATCATCGTCGACCAGCAACGGATGGGCGCCGACCCCCGCTCGACGGTCGGCACCGCCACCGACGCCAATGCGATGCTGCGCATCCTCTACAGCCGGCTCGGGCACCCGCACATCGGGTCGCCGGCGGCGTTCTCCTTCAACGTCGCCTCGGTCCGGGCGCGCGGCGCGATCACCGTCGAACGCGGCGCTCGCAAGACCGTGAAGGCGGCCTACAACCGCATCGGCGGCATGTGCCCCCGGTGCGAGGGCCGCGGCACGGTGTCGGACATCGACCTGTCGGCGCTGTACGACGACGGCAAGTCGCTGCGCGAGGGCGCGCTGACGATCCCCGGCTACAGCATGGACGGCTGGTACGGGCGCATCTTCCTCGGCTGTGGCTTCTTCGACCCGGACAAGCCGATCGGCAAGTTCACCAAGAAAGAACGCCAGGACCTGCTCCACAAGGAGCCGACCAAGATCAAGGTCGAGGGCGTCAACCTCACATACGAGGGCTTGATCCCGACCATCCACAAGCGGTTCTTGTCCAAGGACGTCGAGGCGCTGCAGCCGCACATCCGCGCGTTCGTGCAGCGCGCCGTGACGTTCGCCACCTGCCCCGACTGCGGCGGCACCCGGCTCAGCGAGGCCGCTCGGTCGTCGAAGATCGAGGGCATCGACATCGCCGAGGCCTGCGCGATGCAGATCAGCGACCTGGCCGAGTGGGTGCGCGGCGTCGACGAGCCTTCGGTGGCGCCGCTGCTCGCCGCGCTGCGCCAGACCCTCGACTCGTTCGTGGAGATCGGGCTGGGCTACCTCTCGCTCGACCGGCCCTCGGGCACGCTGTCCGGCGGCGAGGCGCAGCGCGTGAAGATGATCGGCCACCTCGGCTCCTCGCTCACCGACGTCACCTACGTCTTCGACGAGCCCACCGCCGGCCTGCACCCGCACGACATCCAGCAGATGAACGACCTGCTGCTGCGGCTGCGTGACAAGGGCAACACGGTGCTCGTCGTGGAGCACGAGCCTGAGACGATCGCCATCGCCGACCACGTCGTCGATCTCGGCCCCGGGGCCGGAACCGCCGGCGGCGAGGTGGTGTTCGAGGGAACCGTGGCGGCCCTGCGAGGCGGCGACACGATCACCGGTCGCCACCTCGACGACCGCGCCGCGCTCAAGCGGGCGGTGCGCACGCCCTCCGGCACGCTGGAGATCCGCGGCGCGACGGCCCATAACCTGCGCGACCTCGACGTCGACATCCCGCTTGGGGTGCTCGTCGTCGTCACCGGCGTCGCCGGCTCGGGCAAGAGCTCGCTCGTGCACGGGTCGATCCCCGCCGGCGCGGGCGTCGTGTCGATCGACCAGACCCCCATCCGCGGCTCGCGGCGGAGCAACCCGGCGACGTACACCGACCTGCTGGAGCCGATCCGCAAGGCGTTCGCGAAGGCCAACGGCGTCAAGCCCGCCCTATTCAGCGCCAACTCCGAGGGCGCCTGCCAGACCTGCAACGGCGCCGGCGTGATCTACACCGACCTGGCGATGATGGCCGGCGTCGCCACCGTCTGCGAGGAGTGCGAGGGCAAGCGCTTCCAGGCCGAGGTGCTGGAGTACGAGCTGGGCGGCAAGGACATCAGCGAGGTGCTCGCGATGCCCGTCGTCGAGGCCGAGGCGTTCTTCGCCGCCGGCGAGGCGAAGACGCCCGCGGCGCACAAGATCCTCACGCGACTCGTGGAGGTCGGCCTCGGCTACCTCAGCCTCGGCCAGCCGCTGCCCACGCTGTCCGGCGGCGAGCGCCAGCGGCTCAAGCTGGCCACACACATGGCCGAGCAGGGCGGCGTGTACGTCCTCGACGAGCCGACCACCGGCCTGCACCTCGCCGACGTCGAGCACCTGCTCGGCCTGCTCGACCGGCTCGTCGACTCCGGCAAGTCGGTCATCGTCGTCGAGCACCACCAGGCCGTGATGGCGCACGCTGACTGGATCGTCGACCTCGGCCCCGGCGCCGGCCACGAAGGCGGGCGGATCGTCTTCGAAGGCACACCCGACGATCTGGTCGCCGCGCGCTCCACCCTCACGGGCGAGCACCTCGCGGCCTACGTCGCAACCTGACACGCCTCGCGGCTACCTAGACTTCGCGGTCGTGTCCCTCGAGGAGGTCGATGAGACCGCGCCGGTGTTTCGCGAGCGTCCCGCCTCGGGCGACGCGCGTGGCCTGCTCGTTCTGCACCACGGCCGCGGCGCCGACGAGCACGACCTGCTGGCGCTCGCCGACGCGCTCGACCCGCGCAGGCGCCTGCACGTGGTCACGCCGCGCGCGCCGCTGACCGTCGCGGGCTGGCCGGGCAACCACTGGTATCTCGTGCCGCGCGTCGGCTACCCCGATCCGCAGACCTTTCGCGACTCCTTCGCGCTGCTCGCCCAGTTCCACGACGAGCTGTGGCGGCGCACTGGCCTGTCGCCCGCGCAGACCGTGCTCGGCGGGTTCTCGATGGGCTCGGTGATGAGCTACGCGCTCGCGCTCGACGCCGCGCGACCTGCGCCCGCGGGCGTCCTCGCCTTCTCGGGCTTCATCCCGACGGTCGAGGGCTGGCGAGCGCAGCTGTCAGATCGCCGCTCGCTACGCGCGTTCATCGCACACGGGCGCGACGATCGCGTGATCGACGTCGAGTTCGCCCGCAGCGCGCGCTCACAGCTCACCGCCGGCGGACTGCACGTCGACTACCACGAGTTCGACGGCGGCCACCACATCGACCCCGCGCTGCTGCCCGTCGCCGCGGGCTGGCTCGACGGCCTGCTCGCCGCCCGGCCGCCGGCGCAGGCGCCGCCGCGCTCGACCTGAAGCGCCCGACGACGAGCGCCGCTCGCGGGCCCAGCATCGCGGGTCATTTGGCCAGCAGGTCGACGATCGCTGCGACGCCCACGACGACGATCAGCGCGCGCAGCGCCGTCGGGTGCAGCCTTCGCCCGTAGCGCGCGCCGAGCTGCGCGCCGGCGATCGACGTCACGGCGATGATCGCCGCGGGCGCCCACTCGACGTGCGCGGCGAAGACGAAGTACACGCCGGCGACGCCGTTTACGGTGCCCGCGAGCACGTTCTTCAGAGCGTTGGAGCGATGCAGGCTCTGTGGCAGCATCACGCCGAAGATCGCCAGCAGCAGGATCCCCTGCCCCGCCCCGAAGTAGCCTCCGTACACACCGGTTATGTAAACCGCGAGCGGAGTCAGCAGGCGCGTCCTGCGCGTGCCGCGCGCGACATGCCCGGCCAGTCGCTTGTTGAGCTGCGGCTGCAGCACCGCCAGCGCGACCGCCACGGCGATGAACGCCGGCACCACGTCCTTGAACGCCGACGCGGGCAGCACGAGCAGGAGCACCGCGCCGGTCACGCCGCCGAGCACAGACATGACGCCCAGCCGCAGGACGGTCGGTCGCTGGCCGGCCAGCTCGCGCCGGTAGCCGATCGCGCCCGAAATCGAGCCGGGCACCAGTCCGATTGTGTTCGACACGTTCGCCGTCACCGGCGCGTAGCCGAACGCCAGCAGCACCGGGAACGTGATCAACGTGCCGCTGCCGACGACCGTGTTGACCGTCCCCGCCGCCAGCCCGGCGAAGGCGATCGCGACGATCTCGCCGGCGCTCATCCGCTCGCGCGAGCCCCGTCGCGCACTCAGGCCAGGAAGTCGACGATGGACGCCGTGAAGCGAGGGTCGGCGAGCGCCTGCATGTGATCGCCGTGCAGCAGCTGCAGCCGGGCGTCGAGCAGCGCACCGAGGTCGCCCGCCATGCGCGCCTCGCCATAGCTGGCCGGGTCGTGCGGCTTGTCGGACTGGCCGTGTCCCCGCGCGTCCGGCGCGATCACGTGGCGGCCGGCCGCCACGAGCGCGGCGACGACGCCCGGGCCTTCCCAGTTGGCGTGCGCGTTGGCGACGAAGCCGTGGTGCAGCGCCACCGGCGCCGACGCGCCCGGCACGCCCCATTCGTAGTAGGCGAGGCTCAGGCCGTCTGAGCTGTGAAAGCGCTTGGCCTGCGGCACGCGACGCAGCCTATCCACGGGCGCGTGGCGCCCCGGCGTCGGCGATCGTCGGCGATCAGACATTGGGAGAAATTGGCGCGTCTGCTCAAGTTTCGCCGTCTACGAGCCGATTCTTCGCCAACGCTCTCATCCGGTTAGGTATCGATGGCTGCCGCAACGCGCGCGAAGACCACGGCGAACTCCAAGTACGCGATCGGCCTGGCACGCGCGCGGCGCTCCTCGACGACCCTGCTGGCCTCCGCCGGGCTGCTGATCCTGCTCGCCACGCTCGCCACCGGCATCGTGCTGTCTCACGCCCAGGCGCGCTCGCAGATCCAGTCGGCTTTCGCGCTGCGCGGAATCAGCTCGGCGCGCTCGGTGTCGACGTACGTCTCCGAGCAGGCCAGCCGCGAGCGCGACATCGCCCGGCGCTACCTGTCAGACCGCACGGTCCCCCCTGCGCGCTTTGCACTGGTCGTCGGCGCGCTGGGCAGCGCCGCGGGGACGCTGCGCGACGAGCACGGACACGTCCTCGCGCAGACCCCCGTCGGTCCGCCGCCACCCGCCGGCCAGGCGGGTCGCGCCGGTTCTGCGGCGCGACCCCTCCAAGGCACGCCGCCACCGCCCTTCGCCGCGCCGCCGGGCGCTGTCGCCCGCGGGCCCACAGCCGCGCCGCCCGCCTCTCCCCTCCCCGCGCTCGCCCCCGCGACGCTCGCCACGAAGACGTCGATCTCCCGCGTGACGTTCGCGCCCAACGGCGACGCCGCGACGGCGATCGCCGCGCCGTTCTCGAGCGCAGCCGGCATGCGTGTGTTCAGCGTCGACTATCCCGCCTCTGGCCTGGGGCTCGACGCGCTCGTCGAACACGCCATCTCCTACTCGCAGCACAAAGTGTTCATCCTCGACGCCGCCGGGCGCCTGCTGGCGGCCAGCCCGAAGACGTCGGCGCGCACGCTCGCGAGCGCAGACCCGCAACTGGCCGGCGCGCTTGCGCGTTCGTCGCACGGCGCCGTGCCGGGCACGCGCAAGGCGAGCACATTCACCGCCGCGGCGGTGCCGGGAACGCCGTGGCGCCTGGTCATCGCCGTGCCCGACAGCCGGCTGTTCGCCTCGATCTCCGGCTGGACGTCGCTCATCTCGTGGCTCGTGTTCGCGCTCGTGACAGTGCTCGGCGCGTTGCTCGTGGCGCTGTTCGCGCGCTCGCTGGCCGACCGCGCTCGACTGACCACGCTTTCGGCGACGATGCGCCGCACGGCGCAGACCGACTCGCTGACCGGCCTCTACAACCGCCGCGCGCTGACCGAGCACCTGACGCGTGCCGCCGCCCGTGCACGCCGTCACGACGAGCCGTTGTCGGTGCTGATGATCGACCTCGACCGCTTCAAGCAGACCAACGACGCGTTCGGCCACGAGGCCGGCGACCAGGTCCTGTGCACGATCGCTGACTGCATGCGCGACGTGCTGCGAGGCGACGACGTGTACGGCCGTTGGGGCGGCGACGAGTTCCTCGTCGCGCTGCCGGTGACAGACGAGCAGGGCGCCGAGACGACCGCGCGAGCGCCTGCGCGCGGCCGCCGCGTCGGTCGACCTCGCCGGCATCGGCCTGTGCGACGGCGTCGCGCTGAGCATCGGCGTGGCGAGCGGCGTGCACACCAGCCCCACCGAGCTGATCCGCCAGGCCGATCTGGCGCTGTATCGCGCCAAGGCGCTCGGACGCCCAGACGACGTGGCCGCGCCCAGTTGAGCGCTCCGGCGCGCCCGAAGGTCCGCCACGTCCGCCGCGCGCAAGACACTCTGGTGCGGTGAACCGCAGCGCGACCCACCACGCGCGCCGCCCCGGCGCAAGCGCATGAGGCTCCTGCGCGACGTCGCGCTGACGCTCAGACCGCCGGCCGGCGACCGCCACGGCCCGCTCGTCCCGATGATGGTCGTGCTGACGCTGCTCACCGGGCTCGTCGACGCCGCCAGTTACCTCAAGCTCGGACACGTGTTCGTCGCCAACATGACCGGCAACATCGTCTTCCTCGGCTTCGCCGCTCGCCGGCGCGAGCGGGCTGTCGGCCGTCGCCTCGTTGCTCGCGCTGGCGTCGTTTCTGCTCGGCGCGTTCGCCGGCGGCTGGCTGGGCTGCGCGCAACGCCGCGCACCGCGGTCGCCTGCTGCGCGCCGCGCTCGCCACGCAGGCGGCGCTGATCCTGCTCGCCCTGCTGCTGGCGCTGCTCGCGCGCGAACCCCTCGCCGAGGGGTCGCGCTATGCGCTGATCGTCGTGCTGGCGCTGGCGATGGGCGTGCAGAACGCAGCCGCGCTGCGCATCGCCGTGCCCGAGCTGACGACGACGGTGCTCACGCGCACGCTGACCGGGCTGGCCTCCGAAGCCACCGCCGTCGGTGGCGGCGGCTCTCACGCCGGACGTCGCAGCGTCGCCGTCGCGGCGATGCTGCTCGGCGCGCTCGCCGGCGGGCTGCTCACGCTGCACGTGTCCGTAGCCGCGACGCTCGCCGTGGCGCTCGCGCTTGGCGGCTCCCTCGCGCTGGCAGCACACGTGCTGTCGCGCTCGACCGCCGCCTGGACGCGCGGTTGAACACGACATCTCGGCGCCGACCGCGAGCGCGGAAGCGACGCCCGGGCGGTGGCGCCGGGCGTCGCCAACGCAGCGCCTGCGCTACTTGACGGTCAGCGTTCCTTCCATGCCCGCCTGGCGGTGCCCGGGCACCGAACAGAAGAACTTGTACGTGCCCGGCTTGAGGCTCACCGCGAGCGTCTTGGAGCCACCGCTGAACGTCGACGTCGCGCCGACCTTTTCACCGGAGGACGATTCGATCGTCACGTTGTGAGGCAGCGACGAGCTGTTGGTGAAGTCGACCGACACTTTGCCGGCCTTCGCGCTGAGTTCCTTGGTGCTGTATTCGAGCTGGCCCTGCGGATTGGCTTCCAGGCTGACCTTCGACGACCCGCCCGAGCTGCTCGATCCGCCGGCCGGCGCCGGCGTCGAGGAGGTCGCCGAGCTGGTCGTGGGTGCCGCCGCGGCGGTGCTCGCCGAGGAGGAGCTGGAGGACGAGCTGCCGCAGCCCGTCAGCGCCAGCAGCGCCGCCGCAAGCGCCAGCGCCGAGATCGAGAACACTGAGCGCTTCGTTGCCTGCCCTGCTGCTGTGAACCTCACGGTCAGATCCTCCATTGGTCGGGGTCGTCGCTCTTACGACACCGCCCGGCAAAGATCCTTCCCGGTCGCCACACCCGGCGGGCGCCACCGTCTGCCCCGAGCATACGCCTCGCGCGATCCGCGGTCTCTACCGTAGTCGGCGATGAAGCTCGAGCGCGCCATCCGCACGCGCCGCACGCAGGCATCGGCGAGCACGAGACGCCGCTCGGGCTGCTGTATCTCGGCAGGCCCGTGCAGCGCCAGCGCGTGCCCGAGCGCACCGCCGTGGAGGACTTCGTCAGCTACCTCGGCTGACGCTTTCTAGGCAGCCTGCGCGGTCGGCGCCGGCGCCTGGTCGGGGTCGCTGGACTCGGGTACGGCGTCGACCTCCGGCGGCGCTTGGCGCGCCGTCGCCTGCTGCACGCCGAGCGCACCGATCGCGCCCGCGCCGAATGCCGCCAGCGCCCAGCCGGCACCCGCTCGTTCGCGCCCGCGCAGGCCGTCCAGCGACAGCGGGCCGGGGCCGAGCTCCGCCAGCGCGAGCGCGGCCGCGATCAGCACGACGTTGTACTCATAGCCGCCGTTCGGACGCCCACGGCCCGTTCTTGAGGTGCACCGTCCTGATCGCCGTGATCATCGTCGCGGTGAGCATCGTCGCGGCCAGCGGAGTCTCCAGGCCGAGCGCCAGCAGCGCGCCGCCGCCCGCCTCGGTAACGCCGGCCGCCGATGCGTGCAGCTTGCCGGGACGCAGGCCAAGTTGCTCGAAGCCCTTCGCCGTGCCGTCGAGTCCGTTGCCGCCAAACCATCCAAACAGCTTCTGCGTGCCGTGTCCGAAGAAGAATCCTCCGACCACCACGCGCAGCAGCAAACGTCCAATCTTCATGTCGAGCCTTTCGTGGGGGTGCCGTCATGGGGCTCAATACCCCGTTGCTCAGAAAACGAACCCGAGTCCGCTTCGAGCCGGGCGCCCTCTCGCGCTCCGCCCCCGCCGCTTCGCTCGCCTGCTCAGCCCGCGGATGCGCTCAAGGCGCCGCCGGCACGACGACGAGCGGACCGTCGGCCGCGTCGAGCGCGCCGGTGTCGAACGTCGGACCGTCGAGGCGCTGCACGTGCGTCGCCCTCTCCAGAAAGTCGTCGACGGTCTCCAGAAAGCCGATGCGCGGCGTGCGGTAGTGCATCGGCACGAGCCAGCGCGGCGACAGGCGCTCGACGACCAGCGCGGCCTGCTCGGCGCCGATCGTCAGGCCGCCGCCGACCGGCACGAACAGCAGATCGATCGCGCCGATCGCCGCCGCCTGCTCCTCGCGCAGCTCGCTCTGGCCGAAGTCGCCCATGTGGCACACGCGCACGCCGTCCAGCTCGAACACGAAGATCGTATTGGGCCCGCGCTGCGTGCCGGCGCGGTCGTCGTGCTCGGAGGCGATCGCCGTGACCTCGCCGAGCGGCGACTGCAGGCTGCCGGCGGTCGAGCGCAGCGTGTGCGGCTCGCCGTCGATCGCCTCGACCGCGTTATGGTCGCGGTGCTCGTGCGTGACGAGCAGCAGATCCGGCTCCACGCCTGCGATCGCGGGGTAGTCCCACTGGATGCCCCGGTCGCGGCTCAAGGCCGACATGTCGCCGAAGGGGTCGATCGCGACGGTCTTCGAGTCGGCGTCCAGCCGGAACGCCGACTGCCCGAACCACTCAACGCGCATGCTGCTCCTGTTCTGTGGTGATTGACCTGACGTAGCTGCCCACAGGGTCGCGCTGGCGCCCGTGCGCCGCTATCTGACCGTCCACGTCGTCGACCGAACCCGCACCAGCACCCGCGCCGTCTGCCGTCCCCACGCCGTTCGCGCGGTCCGAGCCGTCGCCGCTGGCGGCGGACGCGAGGGCCAGACCACCCGACTCCTGCGCGTGGTGGTACTTGCCGCCGCGCGCCAACGACGCCGCGGCGGCGATCAGGCAGGCGACGATCGCGAACAGGAAGGCCTCGTGCAGCCCCGTGCTGAACGGCCCGGAGATCAGGTGCGGAAAGAACGAGCGGCCGGTGAGCGCCGCCTGGCTGTGCGCGGGCAGCGCGCCGAGCACGTGGGCGCCGACGAGGTGTTCGATCGGGTTGTAGCCGAGGAACGCCGCGAACAGGATCGACACCGGCGGCACGTGCGCAGCGCTGTGCGCGCTCGCCGCCGAGACGCCGTGCGCCTGCAGCCCCGACGCCAGCGCGTGCGGCAGGCTCGACGCCAGCCCGAGGATCATCAGCGTGAAGAAGATCCCCACCGAGAGCACCTGCGCGGAGTTCTGGAAGGTCTGGTTCATGCCGCCGCCGGCGCCGCGGTCCTGCGGCGGCAGGCTGTTCATCACGGCCGCGCGGTTGGGCGAGGCGAACAGCCCCATCGACAGGCCCATCAACAGCAGCACGGCGGCGAACACGCCGAAGGAGAAGTCGATCGGCAGCAGGCCGAGCAGCACGAAGCTGAGCGCCGAGCCGAGCATGCCGCCGGTCGCGAACGCGCGCGCGCCGAAGCGATCGGACAGGTATCCCGAGGTCGGCCCGGCGATCAGCATGCCGAGCGTCAGCGGCAGCATGTAGAGGCCGGCGCGCAGCGGCGTGTCGACGAAGTTCGACGCCGTGCTCGGGCAGCCAGATGCCCTGCAGCCAGATGATCAACATGAACATCAGCCCGCCGCGCGCGACCGCTGAGAGGAACGTCGACAGCGTGCCGAACGTGAACGCGCGGATGCGAAACAGCGGCAGGCGGAACATCGGGTTGGCCACGCGACCCTCGATCGCGACGAACGCGAGCAGGCAGGCGACGCCGGCGCACAGCAGCGCGATCACGCGCGGGCTGCCCCAACCGGTCTGGCTGGCGCCGTACGGGCGGATGCCGTACGTCACCGAGACCATGATCAAGATCAAGCCGAGCGCGAACGTGACGTTGCCCCACCAGTCGACCGGCGCGCGGCGCGGCTGCGAGCGCTCCTCGAGCTTCAGGTACGCCCACACGGTGCCGAACAGGCCGACGGGCACGGAGATGAGGAAGACCAGGCGCCAGTCGATCGGCGCGAGCAGGCCACCGAGCACGAGCCCGACGAACATGCCGCTGACGCCGACGATGTTGTTGATGCCCAGCGCCATGCCGCGCTGGTTGGCGGGGAAGGCGTCGGTGATGATCGCCGCGGCGTTTGCCAGCAGGAACGCCGCGCCGATGCCCTGCACGACGCGAAAGGCGATCAGGTACGTCGGCGCCGGCACGACCGGTCATCCAGTCGATCGTCAGCAGCAGCGACGCGACCGTGTAGATGACGAAGCCGAGGTTGTAGATGCGCACGCGCCCGTACATGTCCCCCAGGCGACCGAGGCTGACGATCAGCACGCTGGAGACGACGAGGAAGCCGAGGATCATCCACAGCAGGTAGAAGCTGTTGGCGGGCTGCAGCGGGTCGAGGTGGATGCCGCGGAAGATCGCCGGCATGGCGATCAGCGTGATCGAGGCGTCGAGCGTCGCCAGCAGCACGCCGAGCGTCGTGTTCGACAGCGCGATCCACTTGTAGCGGTCGGCGTCCAGGCGCGCTCGGCTCGGCGCTCGCCCGGTTGCTCGACGCATACGACATCTATAAATAATATACAGGAAAACTGAGCAGTTTCCCTGTCGGTATTCGGGTATGGTTGGCCCGTGGCCACGAGCGTCGACACGACTCTGCTCGCCAGCCAGCTGCGCTTGACGCTCGGCCATCTCGTGCGCCGCCTGCGCGCCGAGCACCGCTTTCCGCTCACGCAGGGCTCGGTGCTCGGGCGCCTGGACCGAGAAGGCCCCAGCTCGATCGGCGACCTCGCGACGCTCGAGCGCGTGCGCCCGCAGTCGATGACGCAGACGATCGCCGACCTCGAGGCCGACGGGCTGATCGAGCGCCGCCCCGACCCCGCCGACGGCCGGCGCACGCTCGTCGAGCTGACCGAGCGCGGCCTGCGCACGCTGCAGGAGGACCGCCGCCACCGCGAGGGCTGGCTGGCTCGTGCGATCGCCGACGACCTCACGCCGCGCGAGCAGAGGCTACTCGCCGACGCGCTCGGCCTGCTCGAGCGCCTCGCCGAGGACTGACGCCGAACCACCCACCCACGCGGCGCGGCGACCGGCTGGCGAGCTATACCAACTGTTGCGATGACCGCCGCGCACCAGGCGTACCTGCTGCAGGCGCGACAGATGCAGGCTCTGTCGTTCGCCGTGCACATCCCGCTCGTGTGCTTCGGCATCGCCTTCCCGGCGATGATCCTGTTCGTCGAGTGGCTGCACCTGCGCACGGGCGATCGCGCTGTATCGCACGCTCGCACGCCGCTGGACGCGCATCATGGCCGCGCTGTTCGCCGTCGGCGTGATCACCGGCACGATCCTCAGCTTCGAGATGGGCCTGCTGTGGCCGCAGTTCACGTCCACGTTCGGCAGCGTGTTCGGTCTCGGCTTCGCCGATCGAGGGCTTCTCCTTCTTCATGGAGGCGATCTTCATCGGCATCTACGTCTATGGCTGGGATCGCCTGTCGCCGCGCGCGCACCTGCTCAGCGGCGTCCCCATCGCGATCGCCGGCTTCACCGGGTCGCTGTTCGTGATCGCCGTCAACGCCTGGATGAACCACCCGTCGGGCTTTCGCATGGTCGCCGGCAAGGCCGTCGACGTGCATCCGCTGAAGGCGCTGTTCGCCAACGGCTTCCTCTGGCCGGAGCTCGCGCACATGTACCTCGCCGGCTACATCGTCTGCGGCTTTCTCATAGCCGGCGCCTATGCGGTCGGCAAGCTGCGCGGCAAATGGGAGCGCTATGAGCGCACGGCGTTGGCGATCCCGCTGACGATCGCCGCGCTCGCGTCGCCCGTGCAGGTGCTGGTCGGCGACTGGGCCGCGCGCGACGTCGCCGTGCAGCAGCCGATCAAGCTGGCGGCGCTTGAGGGCCTGGCCAAGACGACCAAGGGCGCGCCCGAGCACCTGCTCGGCTGGTACTCCGACGAAAAGGTCAAGTACGGCATCGCCATCCCCAAACTGCTGTCGCTGCTGGCCTTCCACAACCCCGAAGCGACCGTGCAGGGGCTCGACACGGTGCCGAGGGACCGCCAGCCGCCGATCAACGTCGTGCGCATCGCCTTTCAGACGATGGTCGGCATCGGCACGCTGCTGGCGCTGCTCGGCGTCGTGCTGCTGTTCGTGCGCGTTCGCCGAAAGCGCCTGCCCGAGTCGGTGTGGTTCTACCGCGCCGTCGCGCTCGCCGGCCCGGCCGCGCTTGTCGCGCTGATCGCCGGCTGGGTGACGACCGAGGTCGGGCGCCAGCCGTGGGTCGTCTACCACGTGATGCTCACCTCGCAGGCCGTCACCGGCGCGGGTGGCATCGTCGTCGGCTACGCGACGCTTGCGCTCGTGTACCTCGGCGTCGCCTGCGCGGTCGCGTGGATCCTGCGGCGCCTGGCGCGCGCGCCGCTGCACGAGCGAGACGACCCTCCCCCGCTCCAGTCCTCGACCGCGCCGGCGGCCTGACGGTGCACCTCTACGAGCTGCCGCTGATCTTCGTGCTGGTCGGGCTGGCGCTCTACGTAGTGCTGGCCGGCGCCGACTTCGGCGCGGGCTTCTGGCAGCTGCTGGCCGGGCGCGGTCGCATGGGCGAGCGCATCCGCGACCACGCGCACGACGCGATGGCGCCGGTGTGGGAGGCCAACCACGTGTGGCTGATCTTCGTGCTCACCGTCACCTGGACCGCCTATCCGAGCGCGTTCGCGTCGATCGCGTCGACGCTCTCGATCCCGCTGTTCGTCGCCGCCATCGGCATCATCATGCGCGGCGCCTCCTACGCCCTGCGCGCGGGCGCACAGACCGGCGCCGAGCGCCGCCGCGTCGATCTCGTGTTCGCGCTGTCGTCGGTGCTCACGCCGTTCGCGCTCGGCACGATCGTCGGCGCGATCGCCGCGCGCCGCGTGCCCGTCGGCAACGCCGCCGGGCATCTGTTCTCCAGCTGGCTGAACGCGACCTCCATCACGGTCGGCGTGCTCGCCGTCGCGACCTCCGCCTACCTGGCGGCCGTGTTCATGGCCGCCGACGCGCGCCGCGTCGCGGCCGCCGGCAGCGAGGCGGTGGTGGGCGCCAGCCCGACGGTGGACGAGGGCTCAGCGCACGCGCGGGGCGGCGACGAGCTGGTTGCAGCGCTGCGCCTGCGCGCGCTCGTCAGCGGGCTGATCGCCGGCGCGGTCGCGTTCGCCGGGTTGGTCGTGCTGCACGCCGACGCGCACTTCCTCTACGCGCGCCTGCTGCACGGCGGCGCGCTGGCGGCGGTGATCGTCTCGGCGCTCGCCGGCCTGGCGACGCTGTGGCTGGTGTGGCGCTCGCGCTTCGAGCTGGCGCGCTTCAGCTCCGCGTTGACCGTCGCGGCGGTGCTCGCCGGCTGGGCACTTGCGCAGCGCCCGCTGCTGCTCAAAGGCCTCAGCGTGCGCCAGGCGGCCGCGCCGCACGACACGCTCGTGCTCGTCGTCGTCGCCGTGCTCGCCGGCGCGACGATCCTCTTTCCGTCGCTCGCGCTGCTGTTCCGCCTGGTGCTGCGCGGCCGCCTCGACCACGGCGCGCACGACCAGCCGCGCTCGCCGGAGCCCGAGCGGGCGGGCCTCGGCGCACTGCTCGCACCGTCGGCGTCGGGGCTGCTCGCGCGCGGCGCCGGCGCGTGCCTGCTCGCGGGCTTCGGCTTTCTCACCGTCGCCGAAGCCGGCTGGGCGCACGCGATCGGCATCGCCGCGCTGCTCGGCTTCCTGCTCGCCGGCTTTCTCGCCGTCGCGCCGGCGCAGCTGGCCGAGCCGGCGAGCGACGAGCGCGCTTCGCCCCCCGGCCACGGGCGCTGAGCGACGGGCGCACGCGAGCGTCGCTCAGTAGGTCGGGTACACGTACGGCGGCGGCGGGGGTGGCGCGGACGGCGGCTGCACGGGCGTCGTCGTGCCCGAGCTGGGAGGCGGCGGCGTGGGGCTTGGCGCGGGGGCGGCCGGCGCGTATTCGGGGTAGCTCGGCGGCGCCGGCGAGGCGGGCGGCGCGGTCGGCTTGGGCGCGGTGGGGGTTTCGCCGCTGGCTGCAGTCGCCGCGTGCCAAACGCCGCCGAAGCTTTCGATCCCCTCCCCCTTGGCGTCGCCGCGGCGACGGTCCTGCGAGTAGCGGTACAGCGGCAGGCCGCGCAGCGTCACCTGCAGCACGCCGTCGCTGCGGCGCAGGATGCCCAGGCGTCCGTGCACGCCGGCGCCGTCGCGCAGCCTTGCGCTGCTCGAAGCGACGGTCAGCGGCGGCCACACGCGCAGGCACTGGCTGCTCTTGCACAGCAGGCGCCTGCTCGTCTCCGGGCTGAGCGCATACAGCGTGCGGCCCTGCGAGCTGATCACCACCCGCTCTGTCAGCGTCGCGTTGGACGCCGAGCCGAGCGTCAGCGCGAGGCTCGTGGCGAGCGCGGTCGCGGCGAGCACGACCAGTGCGGCCACCGCGAAGGCCGCGAGGGATATCCACGCGCGCGGGCGACTCGCGGCGCGAAGCGCCGTGCTGCGTGCTGCTCGCGTCTGCCTGGGCATGGGTTCCCTTTCGCTCGACCGGTGTGCGCCTGTTGAGAAAGACACTCGCCGGCGGAGAACCTTCCCGCGCCGCGCTGGCGCATGGGGATATCAGGGAAGCCCGGCCTTGGCGGCGAGCTGCTTGAGGTAGCTCTGAGAACAGATCGCAGTCGTCGTCAGCGCCTTGCCGGCCGGCGATCGCGAGACAGCGCTGCTCGACGATGCCGGTGGCGCGAGGTGCGTCAGGCGTTCGCAGAGGTTGTACGCGAACCGCGCGGCGACCTGTTCGGCCCGCTGCGGGCGTGCGAGTTCGCCGATCTCCAGGTCGTCTGTCTCACCGCGGGGAAACTCGCGCAGCTCGTTCTGGACGTCTTTTGGGACACTGGCGAAGATGATCCTGTCGGAGGTCTCGGCGATGAAGTAGCCGATCTCGACGCGCGTCGCCTCGCCGGGTTGGGAGCGCGAGTAGGCCATCGGCAGAACCTTGAGGTCGTGCGAGGTCAGCTCGTACGTGCGCGCGATCGCAAAGGAGCCCACCGCGGCGAAGATCGCGAGGGCGAACACCGCGACGTTCAGGCGGGCGCCGGAGCTGATGGCGAGCGCGCCGACGGCGATGACCCCCACGAGCAGCACGATCGCCTGGGCGGGGAGCGTCTGCGTCAGCGAGATCAGCACGGCGAGCTCGGCGAGCCCGATGACCGTGGGCGTGACGCCCCAGCGCAGCGGCTCCCACTCTCTGAAGAAGTCGATCGTGACGCGAAGCAGCACGACGATGAGCACCGCCGCCGTGGAGATCAGGAACGCGGGCACGAGAAAATCCGCCCCGGTCGAGATCAGTTCGGATTTCGGCACGAGCCCAACCGCGTGATCGGCCGGGACGCCCATCTCGTTGAAGCGGCTCCACAGCACGACGCCGCCGGCGAGCGTGACGAAGCCGAGCACGCCGAGCCCACTGGCGATCGCTCCGACGAGCGTCGGCAGCGACAGCCAATCGGCGTCCGTCTTGCCGGCGGCAGTCACCTTCTCCCCTGCGCTGACCGCCTCTTTCCCCACCTAATCCGCCCATCTCTGCGATCGCGCCATGCGTAGCACCGTGAGCAGCCTACGCACGTGCGCGAAGCCGTGACCAGGGGTAT
Source organism: uncultured Solirubrobacteraceae bacterium (assembly GCA_963794905.1). Taxonomy (GTDB): domain Bacteria; phylum Actinomycetota; class Thermoleophilia; order Solirubrobacterales; family Solirubrobacteraceae; genus Palsa-744. Next base: position 118,947 of record CAWCFO010000004.1, on the reverse strand, counting down.
TTCTGAGGTTCGCTCATCGCAGCGCCATTCAGCCCTCGGTGTGGATCACCACGTCGGCGATGTCGGCGACGCGCTGTCGCAGCTCCTCCTCCAGCTCGCTGGCCAGGCGGTGCGCCGCCGACAGCGACGAGCCCGGCTGTACGCCGAGCGTGAGGAACACGACGCGCCCGGCGTCGGTCGACAGCAGCGTCACGCTCAGCGGCTCGCTGGCCGTGCGCTCGCGCACCAGGCGGCCGATCTCGCGCGTCGCGTGCAGGTCGGCGCTGACGTCAGCCGGCCGCGCCGTGAGCGGGCGCTCCAGCGGCTCCAGGTGCGTCTGCACGGCGACCACGCGCGGGCGCTCGCAGATCGCCCGCTCGACGCGATCGGCGATCGCCTCGGCCTCGTGCAGGTCCAGCTCGGCGGGGAACTTCAGGTGCAGCGACACGCTCACGCCGTCGTCCTGTTCGAAGATCGTGATGTCGTGCGCCTCCATCACCAGCGGCTCGGCCAGCGCGATCGCGAGGATGCGGTCGCGCAGGTCCAGCCCGCGCCGGCGCGGCTCGACGTGCACGACGACGTCGCTGCCCGGCAGCGCCCGCTCGACGGCGTCCTCGATCAGGTTGGCCGACTGGTGGCCCTCGACCACCGCCTGCCCGGGCGGCACCGTGACGACGACGTCGGCGAAGTAGCGCCCGGCCGACTCGCGCAGGCGCAGGCGGCTGAGCTCGATGTCGGCGCCGAGCGCGTCGATCGCCCGCTCGGCGGCTTCGCGGGCCTCGGCGGGCGTGCGGTCCATCAGCACGTTGGCGTTCTCGCCGATCAGCCGCACGGCGGCGGCGCCGATGATCGCCGCGACGAGCAGCGCGGCGACCGAGTCGCCCTGGTGAAAGCCTGCATCCACGGCGAGCAGCCCGACCAGCACGGCCACCGAACCGGCCATGTCGCCGGCGAAGTGAAACGCGTTGGCGCGCAACGCCGCGCTGGAATGCGCGCGCGCGACGCGCAGCGAGACGAGCGTGCGGCTGAGGTCGACCACCAGCGCCACGGCGATGACGGCGAACTGGTACCAGTGCAGGCCCGGCGGGCGCGAGTCGCCGACGAGGTGTCCGATCGCTTCAACGGCGACGAACACGCCACCGGCGAGCAGGATCCCGCCTCGCCCAGCGCGCCCAGGTTCTCCGCGCGGCGGTGGCCGTAGGGGTGCTCGGGGTCGGCCGGGCGGCCGCCCAGTCGCACCGCGAAGAACGTCAGCACGGCGGCGATGACGTCGCCGCTTGACTCAATGCCCGTGGAGATCAGGCCGAGGCTGCCCGTGGCCAGCCCGACCCCCAGCTTCAGCGCCACGAGCAGGGCCGCCGCGGCGATCGACACGAGCGTCGTGCGTCGCGGCGTCAGCAGCTGCCGACCGTCTTCGCCGCCCGTGGCCATCGCTAGAGACTAAGCGGCGCGAGCGGCGGCCGAGCGGCGGGCGCCCGGCCGAAAGGAATCGCCGGCGCGGACGTCTTGTGGTGTAGAGCCCGCCACGATCGCTGCACGGTCGGGCGCCCACGCCTCACAAAGGAGTACACCGTGCCCAAGACCGCTTCGCTGTCGCTGCTCGCCCTCCTCGCATCGCTGAGCCTCGCCGCCTGCGGCGGCAGCTCCTACAGCGCCGGATCGTCGACCAAATCGAGCTCGGCGGCGACAAGCGCACAGCCCGTCGCCGCGACCGGCTCTGGCGCGGTCGTCAAGACCGCGGCCAACGCGACGCTCGGCGCCACCGTTTTGACCGACTCCGCCGGCATGACGCTTTACCGGCTCAGCGGCGAGCGCGCCGGGAGCTTCATCTGCACGAGCGCCGCGTGCCTGCAGGCGTGGCATCCGGTCAAGGCGCCGACGAGCGGGGCGATCGGCGCCGGCGTGAGCTCGTTGGGCGCCGTCAAGCGTCCCGACGGCAGCATGCAGGTGACCTACCAGGGAATGCCGCTGTACACGTTCGCCCAGGACCGGCCGGGCCGGGCCAACGGCCAAGGATTCAAGGACGTGGGCACGTGGAACGCCGTGACCGTGGCGGGCGCCGCCAAGACCACGACCGCAGCCGAATCGCCGTCGACGCAATCGAGCGGCGGCTACCACTACTGACCCGAAGCAGGCGCGCGTGGGCGCGCGTCCCCTGTGCCCACGCGCGCACGTCGTATGGTGGGCGCGTGGGCAACGCGCACGCCGGACACTCCCACGCGGTCAGCTCAGACGCAGATCGCAGCCGCCTGACGCTGGCGCTCGCGCTGATCGTCGCGTTCATGGCCGTGGAGGTCGCCGCCGGCGTCGTCGCGCACTCGCTCGCGCTGCTGTCAGACGCCGGGCACATGCTCACCGACGCCGCCGCCATTGGCTTCTCGCTGCTCGCCCTGCGCCTCGCCGCGCGCCCGGCCAAGGGTGCGATGACGTTCGGCTTTCGCCGCGTGGAGATCCTCTCCGCGCAGGCCAACGGCGTGACGCTGCTGATTCTCGCCGCGTTCGTCGCCTACGAGGGGATCAGGCGCCTGTTCGACCCGCCCGTCGTGGGCGGCTGGCTGATCCTCGCCGTCGCGCTCGTCGGCGTGCTGGTCAACCTCGCGGCCGCGTGGACGCTCGCTCGCGCCAACCGCCAAAGCCTCAACGTCGAGGGCTCCTTCCAGCACATCGTGACCGACCTGTACGGCTTCATCGGGACGGCGGCGGCAGCCGCCGTGATCCTGCTGACCGGGTTCCAGCGCGCCGACCCGATCGTCTCGCTGCTGATCGCCGCGCTGATGACGCGCTCGGGCCTTTCGCTGGTCAAGGCCTCGGGGCGCATCTTCATGGAGGCCGCCCCGCAGGGGCTCGACCCGCAGGCGATCGGGCGCGCGCTCGTCGCGCAGCCCGACGTGGTCGAGGTGCACGACCTGCACGTGTGGGAAATCACCAGCGGCTTCCCGGCGCTCTCGGCGCACGTGCTCGTCGGCCGCGACAGCGACTGCCACGCCGCGCGGCGCGACATGGAGGCGATGCTGCACGAGCGCTTCGCGCTCGACCACACGACCTTGCAGGTCGATCACAGCGGCGGCGAGCTGCTGGACATCCAGCCGGCCACGCGGGCCGGACAGACAAGCTGACGACAAGCGAACGACCAGGAGGCAACGCATGGCAAAAGCGATCTACACCGCCGAGGCGCAGGTGACGGGCGGCCGCGCGGACGGCCACGGGCGAAGCGGCGACGGCCAGCTGGAGGTCGACCTGCGCCTGCCCATCCAGATGGGCGGGCAGGGCGGCGGCACCAACCCCGAGGAGCTCTTCGCGGTCGGCTACGCGGCGTGCTTCGAGGGCGCGCTCGGCGCGGTCGCGCGCCGCGCCAAGCAGGAGGTGGGCGACGTTCGCATCGACTCCAAGGTGTCGCTGTATCCGACCGAGGAGCGCGGCTTCAAGCTCGGCGTCGTGCTCGACGTGTCGCTGCCCTCGGTGACCGACGCCGACGCCGCGCTCGAGCTGGTGCGCGCGGCGCACAAGGTGTGTCCCTATTCCAATGCCACGCGCGGCAACATCGACGTGACGTTGACGGCAAACGGCGCTGCCGTGGATTGACGGCGCGGGCCGCTCGCGCCGACGGCGCAGCGTGCGGGACGGCCGCTGCCAGATGCGACCGCCCCGCGCGACTGCGCTCCTCCCCCGTGCCCCCGGCCCGCCCTGAGCGCGACCTGGGCGGCTTGGGCGGCCTAGGAGCTGCCGCCCGAGCTCTTGCCGGCGGAGTCCTTGTCGACCTTGCTGCCGTTGGACTTCAGCACGTACCAGCTCGCGCCGAACTGCTTTGAGCCCTCGCCGTAGGCGTCGCCGGAGTCCTTGTCGTCGTCGTAGTAGTAGAGCGGGTGGCCCTTGTAGGTGACCTGTTCTGAGCCGTCCGAGCGCATCGTCGTTCCCAGGTCGGCGGCGACGGCGGCGCCCGCTACGGCGGGCTTGCCTTCGCTGGTGACCGGCGGCCAAACCTTGGCGCACGCGCCGCTGCACGAGGACGTCGAGCCCTTGTCTGCCTCGAACAGGTAGACCGTCAGGCGCTTGGGCCCGGCGGCGAGGATCGTGCCGAGCTTGCCGCCCTTGGTCTGCACGGTCGTCCCCGAGCCGCCGGCGGCCGCGGTCGTCGTGGACGCGGCCGTCGAGCTGGCGGTGCTCTGGGTGGGCGTGCTGGCCGGCGCCGACGCGGCGCTGGAGCTACTCGAACTGCTGCTGCCGCATCCGGCGAGCAGCGCCAGCGCTGCCACGCCGGCCACGCCAATGGCTAGGGGTCGTCTCACTATTGCCTCCTGATAGCTGGGATGTCGACGCGCGCGGCCACAGGCCCCGCGCTCAGCTATCAGACGCAATCCCGCGGCGAACCTTCCCGCGGCGCGGCGTGACCGCTCAGGCGCCCTGTCCGCTCGGCCGCACGAGGACCTCGTTGACGCTCACGTTCGCCGGCTGGGCGATCGTGTAGAGCACGGCGTTGGCGATGTCCTCGGCGCGCAGCGGCGTGACGCCCTCGAAGCGCTTGGCCATCTGCTCCCGCACCTCCGGGCGGTTGTGGCCGGGCAGCTCCGTGGCGACGGCCCCTGGCTCGATCAGCGTCACGCGCACGCCCAGCGCGACGCCCTCCTGGCGCAGCGACTCCGAGAACGCGCCGACGCCGAACTTCGTCAGGTTGTAGACGCCCGAGCCCTGGCGCGCGACGCGACCGGCGACCGAGCTGACGTTGACGATGTGCCCGGAGCCCTGCGCGGCCATCAACGGCAGCGCCGCGTGCGTGCAGTAGAGGACGCCGAACACGTTGGCGTGGATCATCCGCCGCCATTCCTCGGTCGGCGCTCCGGCGATCGGGCCGAGCAGCATCACGCCGGCGTTGTTGACGAGCACGTCCAGGCGCCCGAGCTCGGTATGTGCGCGCTGCACGAACTCTCGCGCCTGCTCCTCCTCGCCGACGTCGGTCTGCACGGAGATCGCCCGCCCTCCCGCACCGACGATGCGCTCGGCCAGCTGCTCGATGCGCTCGATGCGCCGCGCGGCCAGCGCGACCGCCGCGCCGGCCTCCGCGCACGCCAGCGCCGTCGCCTCGCCGATCCCCGACGAGGCGCCGGTCACGGCCACCACCTGGTTGCTCAGGTCGATGCTCATTCGCCGAGCTTAGCCCGCGCGCCTCAGCCTGCTGGAGGGGACGACCGATAGGCCTCCCAGAAGGCCGTCGAAATGCCTTCGATCGCGCAGCACAGAGCCTTTTCGTGTTGCTTTGGGTTTTCTTGAGATGCACCGCATAGATTGGGCGCCAGCCGGGCAGGTAGGTCCCTGGGAGGCGTCGAAGCACGGGAGCCGGGATTTAGCTCAACAATATAATTGACAACGCAACTATCACGACCTATAATTCCGACTCCAAGCATCGGATTAGAAGGGCCACATGTCAGATTCCACAGTAACCACACTCACCCCCGTCGACTCCGCGGCTCCCGCCACAGGCGCAGAGCGCGAGTCTGAGGCCGTCGTCGACGGCGCGGCCACGGCTGCGCCGGACCGGCTGGACAGCCCAATCGAGCGCGTCGACCTCAGCGTGCCCGACACGTTCATCCCCGAGGCGGTCGACCAGCTGCTTGCGCACTCGCGGCGCTACCCCCTGCTGACGCCGGACCAGGAGATCGACCTGGCCCAGCGCATCGAGCGCGGCGACCTGCACGCCAAGGAACTGCTCGTCAACTCCAACCTGCGCCTCGTCGCCTCCAACGCCCGGCGCTACCAGAACCAGGGCCTGCCCCTCGGCGATCTCGTCCAGGAGGGCATGCTCGGCCTGATTCGCGCGAGCGAGAAGTTCGACTGGCGCAAGGGCTTTCGCTTCTCCACGTACGCCACCCTTTGGATTCGCCAGGCCATCCAGCGCGGCCTGGAGAACTCCGGGCGCACGATCCGCCTACCCGTGCACGTTGCACAGCGCTCGCGCAAGGTCGGACGGGTCGAGCGCGAGCTGTCGGTGCGGCTGGGCCGCGAGCCGACGATCGAGGAGCTGTCACAGGAGACCGGGCTGCCGATCGAGCAGGTCGAGGAGGTGCGCCACCAGCGCGCCGCGCTCGTCAGCCTCGACCAGCAGATCGGCGAAGACGGCGACACAGCTCTCGGCGACCTGCTCCCCTCCGACGCAGAGGCGCCCGAGGAGACGGCGTGGGACAACGAGCGCGAGCGCATCGTGCACCGCGCGATCTCTCAGCTGCCCGACACCGAGCGCACCGTGCTCACGCTGCGCTTCGGCACCGGCCGCGAGGAGCCCCAGACGCTGACCGCGATCGGCAAACGACTCGGCTTCTCCGCCGAGCGCGCTTCGCAGCTGGAGCAGCGTGCGCTGAAGAAGCTCGCCGAGTCGCCTGAGCTGGCGGCGCTGCGCGAGGCGGCGTAAGCCAGAACACCTAGCAACGTTGCAGTCGAGGCCCACCGCATGGTGGGCCTCGGTGTTTAAGGCCGGCCCGTCCGCACCGGCAAAGCCCAGCAAGTCTCCGTCGTGCGCAATCGCGCTCGGTCGAGTCGGCCATTGTCGCCGCGACGCGCCAGTGGCACGGTTTCACTCCTTCGACTTGGTCGAGGTGTAGGGTTGTCGTCGTGGCCGCGCCGATCGCCACCAACTCCGCCGACAACGTGCCGTGGAAGTCCTCGTCGGCGCCCAAGCTGACGCTCCCCCAGACGCTTGCGTTCGCCGCGTTTGCGATCTTGGTCGGGCTCGCGCTGGTCGATCAATCGACGCTCGGCGTGAGCGAGTTCGACGCGCTCAAGCGCCTGTGCATCTTCCTGATCGCCGCCCTGCTCCCCTCCGACGCGCTGATCCGCTTCGGCCGCTCACGGCTGATGGCCGCGACGGAAACGGCGGCGGAAGGCGGCAAAGACCCGCAGACCTTTCCCGCGACGATGCAGAAGGCCACGCTCCCCCAGCTTTTGGCCTTCGCCGCGTTCGTGGTGATCTGCGTGGTCGCCCTCTTCGAAAAGCACATCCACGGACATTTCGCGCAAGTCGCGGAAGTCGCTTCGATCCTCATCGCCGCGTTGCTGCCCTCCGAAGCGGTGACGCGCGTCGGACGCGCGCTGTGGCTGGCCAAAGCGCCACAGAAGCGGATCACCGACGAGGCGTTGAAGCGCGTCTGAGCGATGCGGCGCCCGCGAACCGAACCAAATCGACGGAAAGGGAGGCGGCCATGAGCGTGGTCAGCAGCGCGCGCGTGCTCGATGCCCTGAAAGGGCTGGTCAAAGACCTCCTCTGGCGCGGCGGACGCCGCGTAGCGGCGCAGGCCGCCGCGCCGGCCGAGCTCCAGAAGATCGAGCACATCGTGGTCGTGATGATGGAGAACCGCTCGTTCGACCACATGCTCGGTTACCTGGGGCTGCCCGGCGGCCTGCCCGACCTCGACGGGGTGCAGGCGGCTCGACCGAACCTCTACACGGGGCGCGAATACCAGGTCAAACACCTCCTCGGCGACGACGCGCGGCGTCAAATCGACCCCGATCACGGCGGCGGCGACGTCGACCGCCAGCTGGAAAACGAAAACGGCGGGTTCGTCGCCGACTACGCCAAAAAGCATCCCCCGGACCCAGGAGTGGTTATGGGCTACTTCGACGGCGGCGACCTCCCGGCCTACGACCACCTGGCTCGCCAGTACTGCGTGTGCGACAGATGGTTCAGCTCGACGCCCGGCGCGACATGGCCCAACCGTCTGTACGCGATCACGGGTCGCTGCGACGACACGCGCGAGGATCTCTCGCCGCCCTTCTACTCCCTCCCCTCGGTGATGCGCTACCTCAACGACGGCGATTGGCGCTGGTACTCCAACGATCCCGGCTCGCTGCGCCTCGTCGACCAGCGCTATCGCCTGGGGCATCGCGACAACTTCGCCTACTTCGACCGGCGCGCGATCGACGCGCTCGTCGAGCTGGGCGGGGACCTGCTCGTCAATCCGCAGGCCGGCTTCCTCGACGACGCCGCAAACGGCAGCTTGCCGAGACTTTCGTGGATCGATCCCAACTACAACGACCTGAGCATCCTCGGCCAGCCCTCCAACGACGACCATCCGCCGTCGGACGTTCGCGCCGGGCAGTCGTTCGTCTGGTCGGTGTATCGAGCGCTGGCCGCCGGGCCGAAGGAGCAGTGGGAGAAGACGCTGCTCGTGGTGACCTACGACGAGCACGGCGGTTTCTATGACCATGTCGTCCCGCCCACCGACGCCGCCGGCACAACCCCCGAGTTTCGGCGCTACGGCGTACGCGTGCCCGCGCTGGTCATCTCGCCGTGGATCGAGCCGGGAACCGTCTGCCACACGTTGTTCGACCATACGTCGATCCTGAAGACGATCCTGCTGCGCTTCTGCAGCGACGAAAAGGGCACGATCCCCGACATGGGACCGCGCGTCAGCGCGGCCAACGATCTCAGCGAGCTGCTCGGCGCTGCCGCCGCACGTGCGGTTCCCGAAGGCCAAAGCGTCAGCGAAGCGATCGCGCAATGGCACATCGAAAGCGCGACCCAGCACGTGCACCTTCCGCTCCCCAAGAGCGATGTCGCGCTGATCGACGGCTTTGCGGGCGGAATCCTCGCCGCGTCGCGGCTGCTGCGCGATTGGGGGCTCAAGGCCGGTCACACCTAGCCGGCGCCGCGGGCCGCTGGGCGACGGCCTCGCCGGCCGTGGAGGTCCAGCCGTTCGCTAGGGTCTCGATCGGGCCGCACGGCGTCGGCCATCGCATCCGGCAAGGCAAGGCATGGGAGGCCTGCAACGTGTCCAAGTCGCTTTGGGAGCGGACGGTCGATACGACGATCGCCGTGGGCGAACGCGTGCTTGCGCCGATCGAGCGCTTCATCGGTCGCCGCTCGCTGGTCGGCGACGCGACGTTCTTCGCGCCCGAGGACTTCGCGTGGATCGAGCGCGTCGAGCAGAACTGGGAGGTCGTCCGCGACGAGCTGCTGGGCGTGCTGGAGGATCGCGAGGCGCTGCCGAACTTCCAGGACATCTCCAAGGATCAGATCGAGATCACCGACGACGACCGCTGGAAGACCTACTTCCTCTACGGCTACGGCTTCCAGGCCGACCTCGGCGTGCAGACGTGCCCGCGCACGGCGGCGCTGATGCGCGAGATCCCCGGCATGACGACGGCGATGTTCTCGATCCTCTCGCCGCGCAAGCACATCCTCGACCACCGCGGCCCGTACAAGGGCGTGCTGCGCTACCACCTTGGCCTGATCGTGCCCGACAACGCCGAGGCCTGCCGCATCCGCGTCGGCGACGACTTCCGCCACTGGCAGGAGGGCAGGAGCATGGTCTTCGACGACACGTTCAACCACGAGGTGTGGAACGACACCGACGAGACGCGCGTGGTGCTGTTCGTCGACGTGCTGCGCCCGCTGCCCGAGCCCGAGGCGACGATCAATCGCTGGATCGTCAAGGCGATCGGCTACTCGCCGTTCGTGTTGGACGCCAAGCGCAATCAGCAGGCGTGGGAACGGCGTTACCGCGCGCGGCGCGGGGCGGTCGCGCAGCGTGAGATGCACGCGGCCTGAGATGCGTCGCCTCGTGCCTGCGCTCGTCGCAACGGTCGCGCTGGGACTCGCCGGCGAGAGCGGCGCGTCCGCCGAAAAACTTGGGCCTGTGTTCGTTCACACCTCGCAGCCGAACATCTCCGCGAACGTTCGCGTCAGCTTCCGCCCCATCGGTCATCTGCCTCGCGGCGGCTACTACTACTCGGTCGTCGTTCTGAGCTATCTCCGCGGAACGACATCTCCGAAGTGCGCCATCTCCAGCGACATGGCAAGGACGAACTACGGATTTCCCCGTCCCGGGCGTTTCGTCGAGCTGTCGCTCTATCCGGCGCGAGCCGGCACCGGACATTGGTGTATGGGCGGCGTCTATGCCGGCGCGATCTACGCGGTGCCCCACAAGCCGCCCTGCTCCAGCGCTTATCCCTGCTACGGCAAACGCGCGTGTGGAGGCGGCACGGTGTGCGGGGTCGTCGCGATCCCGTACTACTCCTACCCCGGCGGGCTACCTGCGGCGATCGATCGCCATACCCGGATCGTCGGGCGCTTTCGCATCGTGTTCCCGACGGCCGAAGGGCAGCCGCCCGGTTGATTGGCGCCCGCGGCCACGGTCAGATCCCCGAAACGTCCAGCCCAGTCCCTTGCAGCAAGGTGTTGGCCTTGGCGTTCAGCACCGTGAACTCGCCCGTCAGAATCAGCACGCCAAGCACGATCATCACCGCCCCGCCGATCGCGATCATCACGGGGAAGTGGCGCTTGACGACGGCGAGCGCGCCGGTCATGCGCTCGAAGGCGAGCGCGATCAAGAGGAACGGGATCGCCAGGCCGGCGGAGTAGCAGGCGAGCAGCAGCGCGCCGTGCGCGGCCGAGCTGGAGATCGCGGCCTGCGTGAGGATCGCGCCGAGCGTGATGCTCGTGCACGGCGTCCAGGCGATCGCGAAGGCTGCGCCGGCGACGACCGGGCCGCCGCGGCCGGCCAAGCGCATCAGCGACTCGGAGTGCCACTCTCGGTTGAGCAAGCTGACGAAGGGGCTGGCGAGGAAGACGACGCCGAGGGCGATGATGACGCCGCCGCCGACGCGCTCGAGCAGCTGTTTGTGATCGTTGAGCGTCGAGCCGATCACCGTGGCCGAGAGGCCGAGCAGGATGAAGATCGCCGAGAAGCTGGCGATGAACAGCAGGCTCGGAACGAGCACGCGCCTGGCCCCCACCCCCTCCTTGAGATCGTTGGGCGTGACGCCGATGACCGTAGAGAGATAGCCGGGGACGATCGGCAGCACGCACGGCGACAGGAACGAGACGAGGCCGGCGGCGAGCGCAAGCGGGATGCCGACGCCGGTCGCCGTGTCGGAGGTCGCGGCGAGCACGAGCGCAGCATGGGTCACGGCGCGTGCACCGGGTTAGCCGCCGGCGAAGACTCGCGCAGCTCGGCGAGCTCGCGCTCCAGCCGCTCGACGCGCTCGGACAGCGCCATCAGCGCCCGCGCGATCTCCTGCTCGTCGGGCGCCGGCGCTGCACGGCCCAGCGGCTCGGCGCCGGGCGCGGCGTCGGCGCGAGGTTCGGCCGGCGCCGTGGCTGCGGCCTGTGGCTCGCCCTGCGCCGGCGTCCCGCGCTCGGCCCCCTCACCACTGTCGGCGTCGTCCTGCGCCAGCAACTGCGCGTAGCGCTCCTCCTTATGGCCGGGACGTCGCGCCAGGCGCGCCACAAGCCCACGCTCGATCAGCCGCGCGAGCGTGTCGTGGACCTCGGCGAGGTCGGCGAAGGTGTGGATGCGCTCACCGCGCTGCTTGAGCTCTCCGGGAGTCTGCGCGCTGCGCAGCATGAGCACGCACATGACCGTTTGCTCGGCATCGTCCATCGGTAGCGCTTCGGCGAGCAGGTGGCGGTACTTGGCGGCGCGCGCGCCGCTTGCCAGGCGCGCCAGGCCGCGACGTTCGAGCCGGTGCATCGCGTCGCGAATCTGCGCGTCGTCGTAGTTGACCACCGGATCGCGGTTGGTCGACTGGTTGCACGCCAGGCGCAGCGAGTTGAGCGACAGCGGGTACACGTCGGGGGTCGTGCGCTGCTTCTCCAGCAGGCAGCCGAGCACCCTGACCTCGGCGGCGCCCAGCGCGACGCCGCCCGCGAGCACGCGCGTCGGCAGGTTCATTGCGCCCGGCTGTCGTTCGCCCGTGTCACGGCCCTCCAAGCCTAGCCGCGCGCACGCGCATCGGCCCCGCACCGCCGAAGCCGCTTCGCGCGGCCGCCCGCCGCCGCCTGGTTCGTCGGCGCCGGCCGCCGGAGTCACCACCCGGCGGGGCCGCCACGACGAGCGCCGCGACGGCCCCACTGGGCGAGAGGGTGAGATCTTGGAGATCGTGCAAACGCGTCGATTCCTTGACGCATCGCACATCTTGCCCGATCGCGCCGGGCGCCGCACTGTCCACCGGTCCAGAAATCGCCGCGCTCGCCTCTTGCAAACGGCGAACGCGAAGCGCCTTACGGGCGCTCGCGGCGCGCTGTCCTGATTGCGCGCCGCGAGCTGCCAACACCGCCGTGCCACCACCCGTGGTCTCCCTCGGCCGGGGGCAGCGGCCCTTGGACGGCCCCCTCTGGGTGGCCACCCACGTACGAGTTACCCCGCGCAACCTTGTGCAAACCGGCACGTGCGTCAAACGCCGCCGTGCGACCTCCAGGCCCACCCACCCGTCAGCCGCGCTGCTCCCACCAGTCGCCCAGCTGAGCGTCGACTTCCCGCCGCCTGGCCAGCGCCTCCTCGGCGGCGCGCTCCTCGTCGCTCATGCTCTGGATCGCGCGCTCGGCGTTGGTGGACTTGAGCAGCGCTTCGATCGCCGTGAGCACGGTCCCCAGCCCGCTGAGCCCCTCCTCCTTGAGCACCACGACGAGCTGCTGCTCGCTGGCCTGCACGCCGACGCAGAAGCTGGAGATCTGCGCGCTTTGATCGAGCGCGTCTGTAAGCAGCTCGTCCGGCTCTGCGCTGAGCGGAATGCGGATGACCACGGCGGCCGCATCCTCGCCGTCGATCGTCTCCGGCCTGCCGGCGATCTCTACGTCCATGCGCGAAGGATCGCACGCGAACGCCGTCGCCGAGCGGGCCAGCGCGGCGCCCAGCCGACGCTAGAGTCATCGCGTGAGCAGCCAGCCTTTCGCGCAGGGGCGCGGAGGCGAAGGCAGACACGCGCCCAAGCCGGACCTGCGCCCCGAGGACATGCCCGCGACGCCCGTCTCGCTGCGCCGCGTCGGCGCGGCTGTTCACGCCCTACCGCGCGCGGCTGGGCGGCCTGCTCGCGCTGATCTTCCTGGCGGCGGGGCTCGGCGTGATCAGCCCGTTCCTGCTGCGCGGGATCATCAACACGGCCTACCCCAAGCACGACACGACGCTGCTGAGCGAGCTGGTCGGCGGGATGATCGCGCTGTCGATCCTCACGAGCGTGATCGGCGTCGCGCAGACGTGGATCTCCAACCAGGTCGGCCAGCGCGTGATGCACGACCTGCGCGCGGCCGTGTACGCGCACCTGCAGCGCATGTCGCTGGCGTTCTTCACGCACACGCGCACGGGCGAGGTGCAGTCGCGCATCGCCAACGACATCGGCGGCATCGACAGCGTCGTCACCTCGACGGCGACCTCGATCGTCCAGAACGTCACGACGGTCGCGGCGACGGTCGTGGCGATGTTCCTGCTCGACTGGCGCCTGGCGGCGTTCTCGCTCGTGCTGCTGCCGTTCTTCGTGTGGCTGACGCGGCGCGTCGGCGAGGAGCGCCGGCGCATCCAGTCGGTGCGCCAGAGCCGCCTGGCCGACATGTCGACGCTGGTCGAGGAGTCGCTGTCGGTGTCGGGGATCCTGCTCGGCAAGACGATGGGCCGCTCGCCGGAGCTGGTCAGGCGCTTCAGCGGCGAGTCGGGCGAACTCGCCGACCTGGAGGTGCGCGCGCGCATGGCCGGGCGCTGGCGGATGGCGTCGGTGCAGATGAGCTTCGCGATCATGCCGGCGCTCGTCTACTGGTTCGCCGGCGAGAACATCGCGGCGGGCGGGCACGCGATCTCGATCGGCACGGTCGTCGCGTTCACGACGCTGCAGACGCGCCTGCTGTTCCCGATCCAGTCGCTGCTGTCGGTGGGCCTGGAAGTGCAGACCTCGCTGGCGCTGTTCGGGCGCATCTTCGAGTACCTCGACCTGCCGGTCGACATCGTCGAGCGCGCCCGGCGCGCGCGCGCTCAGCGAGGTGCGCGGCGACGTGCGCCTGCAGGACGTCTGGTTTCGCTACGCGCCGGGGTCGCCGTGGACGCTTCAGGAGATCGACGCCGAGATTCCCGCCGGGCACGCGCACAGCGCTCGTCGGCGAGACCGGCTCGGGCAAGACGACGCTCGCCTATCTGGTCGCGCGCCTGTACGAGCCCGAGCGCGGCCGCGTGAGCATCGACGGCGTCGACATCCGCGACGTCACGCTCGTCTCGCTCGCGGCGACGGTCGGGCTGGTCTCCCAGGAGACCTACCTGTTCCACGCCTCGATCCGCGAGAACCTGCGCTTCGCGTGCCCGGACGCGAGCGACGAGGAGATCGAAGACGCGGCGCGCGCGGCGCAGATCCACGAGCTGATCGCCTCGCTGCCCGAGGGCTATGACACGCCGGTCGGCGAGCGCGGCTACCGCTTCTCCGGCGGCGAGAAGCAGCGCATGGCGATCGCGCGCACGGTGCTGCGCAACCCGCCGGTGCTGATCCTCGACGAGGCCACCTCGGCGCTCGACAACCGAGACCGAGCGCGCGGTGCAGCAGGCGCTCGACGAGCTGTCGCGTGGGCGCACGACGATCGCGATCGCCCATCGCCTGTCGACGATCCGCGACGCCGACCAGATCCTCGTGCTCGACGCCGGGCGGATCGTCGAGCGCGGCACGCACGACGAGCTGCTGGAGCTCGGCGGGCGCTACGCGGAGCTGCTGAGCGGCGGCGCGGCGCCGACGAGCAGCGTCCGGCGCGCGACGCCCCGCCCGCGCTGGCGCTGACCGCCGATCTAGGCGGTCGCGTCGATGTTCAGGCGCACGTAGTCGACGACGACCGGCTCGCCGAGCACGGCCGAGCACGTCGTCCATGAAGGGCTCGCGCAGCTCGCTCGGGCAGTTGCTGCACGTGCGGGCCGAGCACGATCGTCGACGAGGAACTCGCGCGGCGTCGCTCGGGCTGCTTGGGCGCCGGCGCCAGCCAGCATTCGGCGCTTCGGGAAGCCGGCGGCGAGCAGCCGCGCGCGCGTCTGCTCGGGCCCGGCGTAGTTCCACGGCGGCTGCCAGTCGCCGAAGTGCTGGCGTAGGGTTCGCGGTCGCAGCACCTCGTTGGCGCTTGCCGCGCAGCACGTCGATGTTGCCCTCTCCCCCGCACTGCGCGACGAGCCGACCGCCGGGACGCAAGCGCCGCGTGCAGGCGCGCGAACAGCCGCTCGTGGTCGGCGATCCAGTGGAAGGTGGCCGTCGAGAGGATCGCGTCGACGGGCTCGTCCAGCTCCAGCTCGAGCAGGTCGACCAACGCGCACGTCGGCGTCCGGCAGGCGCTCGCGCGCGGCGTCGACCATCGACTGCGAGGCGTCGACGGCGATCACGTGGCCCGCGCGGCAGGCGCTCGATCAACGCCTCGGTGATGCGCCCGGAGCCGCAGCCGGCGTCGAGCACGGTCTCGTCGCCGCGCAGAGCTCAGACGCGCCAGCACCTCGCGCCCGAGCTGCCTCCATCGGCCCGGAGATCCGGTCGTAGCTCTGCCCGTCCCAGTGTGCGCACGTCTGGCATACGAGCGTACGTTATCACGTATTAGCTAGTCGATGCGGGCGGCCAGCTCGGCGATCACGCGCGACAGCTGCCCGCCCTGCCAGGCGATCGGCGAGCGCGCCGGCGGGCCGGCGTCCTCGACGACCAGCGCGCGCCGCGGGAATCGCCTCGGCGTAGCGCTCGGCGACGGCCAGCGGGTGGCCGGGGTCGGCCTCGTCGCGGCTGGCGACGACGACGGCGGGCACGTCGATTGCGGCGAGCTCGTCGAGCGCTCGAAACGGCCGCGAGCGCGGCACGGCCTCGCAGCGCGTCGGCGACGGCCAGCGGGTGCTCGTGCGCGCCGAGGCGCTGGCGCAGCACCTTCTCGACGGTCTCGCGCCACGCGCCGGGGCACGGCGTCGAGGTCATAGGCGCGCACGAAGCCCTCGACGCCGTCCTCGCGCAGCCCGCGCGCGAGCGCGTCCCAGCTGGCCAGCGAGGCGTCGTCGCGCGGCGCGGCGGGTCGAACGACGGCGTGATCAGCGCCAGCGCGGCGACGCGCTCGGGTCTGTTCCAGCGCGAAGCGCAGCGCGGTGTGCGCGCCCATCGAGGCGCCCGCGAGCACCGCGCGCTCGATGCCCAGCGCGTCGAGCACGGCCGCGCAGGTCGCCGGCGAGCACGCTCATAGCCGTAGCGCGCCGGGCTCGGCGCGCAGGCGCGGAGCGCGCCGTGCCCGCGCGCGTCGTAGGCGATCACGCGATGGCCGGAGCGCTCCAGCGCGCGCGAGCCCATCACGACGTAGCGGCGCGTCGCGGTGAGCCCGTGCAGCAGCACGCACCGTCGCGCCCTCCCCGGCCTGCTCGCCGGCCAGCGCGACGCCGTCGACGTCGACGGTGCAACGCGGCGGCGCTGCGATCGCGCCACGGCGCGCGTCAGGCGGGCACGGCGGCGTGCTCGCGCACCAGCTCGGCCGAGCGCTCCGGGCGCTCCCAGAAGAACAGGTGGCCGACGCCGTCGAAGATCTCCAGCCGCGCGCCGGGGATGCGCGAGGCGATCAGGTGGCCGTTCTGCACGGGCAGCAGCCGGTCCTCGGTGCCGTGGATGACGAGCGTCGGCAGCGGCGATCTGCGCGCAGGCGCGCGTTGGTGTCGTGCGCTGCGCACGCCTGCATCTGCTGCATGATCACCGGCACGGCGACGGCGCGGCGCATGGCGATCTCGCGGAACGTCGCGAAGGCGTCCTCGTCGGCGGCGAAGCGCCGGCGAGACGTTGACCTCCCAGCCGGCGCGCAGCGCGCGCTCGCGGTCGCCCGAGCCCATCGCCTCGACGAGCCCGGCGAGGTCGGTTTCGCTGGCGAGCGCGCTGCCCTCGCCGCCGCAGTAGGTGCAGCCGAGCGTCAGCGTGCGCACGCGCTCGGGATGGTCGAGCGCGAGCTCCTGGGCGATCATGCCGCCCATCGAGATGCCCAGCACGTGCGCGTCGTCGAGCCCCAGCGCGGCGAGCAGCCCGGCGGCGTCGTCGGCCATCTGGCGCGTCGTGATCGGCCCGTCCAGCGGCGTGCTCGCGCCGACGCCGCGGTGGTCGTAGGCGATCACGTCGAAGTCGTCGCGCAGCAGATCCAGGAACGGCTCGCCCCAGTGCAGCGACGTGCCGCTCATGCCCATGATCAGCAGCAGCGGCGGCCCGCCGGCGTTGCCGCTGCGTTCGTAGTCGAGCTGGATGTCGCCGACGTCGATGACGGTCATGCCGCGATCGTACTCCTAGACGGGAAGCGCCATCTGCGGCGCATCGTCGGAGACGGTCGCGCGCCGCGGCGCTGCGCGCTCGCCGTGCGTCAGCCCGGCGACGCGCACGCCGAGCAGCCGCACCGGCCGCGCCGGCGCGTACTCGCGCAGCAGCGCGCAGCGCGACGGCGAAGACGGTCTCGTAGTCGCTGGTGGGCGCGGCGATGGATGCGCGCGCGGGTGACGGTCGTCCAGTCGTCGAGGCGCACCTTGATGCCGATCGTGCGACCGCTGCGCGCGTTGGCGGCGAGGCTGTCGCACAGCGCGCGCGTCATCGCGGCGAGCGACTCGGCGAGCTCGGCGAACTCGCTGCACGTCGTGGTCGAACGTGCGCTCGCGCGACTCCGAGACGACCTTGCGCTGCGGCGCCGATCTCGCCGTCGTGCTCGAAGCGCGCGCGTCGCGCGAGCTCGCGGCCGTGGTTGGGGCCGAAGCGCTCGCACGAGCAGCTGCCTCGGGCGCGCTGGCGCACGGCGGCGAGCGTGTTCAGGCCGAGCGCGGCCAGGCGCGCGGCGGTCTTCGGGCCCGATGCCGGGGATCAGCGCCGGCGGCGCCTCGGCGAAGCGCTCGCAGGCCTGCTCGCGCGTGAGCACGACGAAGCCGGCGGGCTTCTCGGCGTCGGAGGCGACCTTGGCGACGAGCTTGTTGGGGCCGATGCCGACCGAGCAGGTCAGCTGCGTGGCGCGGCTGGATCTCGGCGACCAGGCGGCGCATGGCCGCGCGCGGCGAGTGCAGCCCGTCGAGATCGAGATACGCCTCGTCCAGGCCGACCACCTCGACGCGCTCGACGTGCTCGCGCACGAGGCTCCATGACCGTGCGCGAGACGGCGCGATAGGTCGGCGAAGTCGGGCGGCAGGAAGACCGCCTGCGGGCACAGGCGCCGCGCGCGGGCGGCGGGCATCGCCGAGCCGACGCCGTACTTGCGCGCCTCGTAGCTGGCGGTCGTGACGACGGCGCGCGGCCCTGAGCCGGCGACGACGACGGGCTTGCCGCGCAGCTCGGGGCGGCGCGTGAGCTCGATCGAGACGTAGAAGGCGTCGGCGTCCAGGTGCGCGACGCGCAGGCCGGAGGCGGGCGCGGACATGGACGAGCAAATCTAACGCGGCCGGCGGCGGCGAGATCGCGCCTCACGCGCCTCACCACGTCGCCTCATGCGCCACGCCGCATCGCCTCGCGCGCCGCGTGCCCCGTCCGCTGGCGCGCGAGGCGTTGCGGCGCCGCGCGCGGGCGACCGTGAGATAGGCTTTGCGACAGCGCGATGGATCTGACTTTTAGCGATCAGGAGACGGCGTTTCGCGACGAGCTGCGCGAGTGGCTGTCTCAGAACAAGCCGGGCGAGGCGCCGAGCGACGGCGGCGAGGACGGCCATTATGGCTGGCGGCGCGAATGGCAGCGCAAGCTGTATGACGCGGGCTGGGCGGCGCCGGCGTGGCCGACGGAGTACGGCGGGCGCGGCGCGTCGCTGACGGAGTCGGCGATCTACTTCGAAGAGCTCGGCCGCGCGCGTGTGCCGATGGCGGCGAACGTGCTGGGCCTGCTGCTGGGCGGCCCGACGCTGATGGTGTGGGGCACGGACGAACAGAAGGAGCGTTATCTCAGTCCGATTCTGTCGGGCGAGGAGATCTGGTGCCAGGGCTTCTCCGAGCCGGACGCGGGCTCTGACCTGGCGTCGCTGAAAACGCGCGCGGTGAAGGACGGCGACGAGTGGGTTGTGACCGGCCAGAAGGTGTGGACGAGCGGCGCGCAGTACTCCAAGTGGTGCATGCTGGTCGCGCGCAGCGACGGCGAGGTCGCCAAGCACAAGGGCCTGACGTACTTTTTGATGGACATGGAGCAAGACGCCGTGCAGGTGCGCCCGCTGCGCCAGATCACGGGCGAGGCGGAGTTCAACGAGCTGTTCATCGAGGAGGCGCGCATCCCCGACGCCAACGTGGTCGGCGGCGTGGGCAACGGCTGGAAGGTCGCGCTGACGACGCTGATGAACGAGCGCGCGGGCCTGGGCTTTGCGCTGCAGATTCGCCTGCGCCAGCTGCTCGACGACGTGATCGCGATCGCCGCCGAGCGCGGCATGCTGGACGACCCGCTGTACGCGGACGCGATCGCCGAGCTGCACGTGCGCTGCGAGTCGATCCGGCTGCTGGCGTGGAAGGGCCTTACGGACGTCGAGCGCTACGGCCAGCCGGGCCCGGAGGGCTCGCTGGTGAAGTGGCTGTGGTCGGACACCAACCAGCGCCTGACGCAGCTGGCGGTCGACGTGGTCGGACCGGACGCGCTGACGCTCGGCGAGAGCTGGAGCTATGAGCTGCTGCGCGCGCGCGGCAACACGATCGAGGGCGGTACGACCGAGGTCCTGAAGAACATCGTCGCCGAGCGCGTGCTCGGTCTCCCCCGCCTGAAGGTGGCGGTGTGACGAGCTTTTCCTTTTATCGGCTGCGCCCCTTGCGGAGCTCCGCGGGACGGGTCGCTTAGCGCATGGACTTCGGCTTGACAGACGACCAGCGCGACATCCAGCGCACGGCGCGCGACCTGCTGGGCGAACGCGCGACGCCGGCACGCGTGCGCGAGCACGCGGAGGCGCGCACGGTCGACGAGACGCTGTGGCGCGAGTTGAGCGAGCTGGGCTGGCCGGGGATCGCGATCTCGGAGACCTACGGCGGCCAGGGCCTCGGCCAGATCGAGCTGTCGATCCTGTGCGAGGAGCTGGGACGCTCGCTGGCGCCGGTGCCGTTCTTGCCGAGCGCGATGGCCGCCGCGGTGATCGAGCAGTCGGGCTCGTCGGAGCTTTGCGAGCGCCTGCTGCCGGGGCTGGCTTCGGGCGAGACGATCGGCGCGCTGGGCTCGGCGGTGGACGGCGTGGCGGAGCTGATGATCGGGGGCGCCGACGCGCAGGTGCTCGTGCTCGTCGACGAGGACGGCGCCGGCCTGGTGCTGGGCGCCGAGGACGCCGAGGTGGCGCCGCTTGCGTCGATCGACCCGACGCGCTCGGCGGCGCGGGTCAGCGTGCGCGACGGCGCAGGCGACTCGCTGGGCGACGCATGCGTTGGGCTGGGACGGGCGCTGATCTCGACCAGCTCGGAGCTGGTGGGCGTGTGCGAGCGCGCGCTGGACATGACTGTCGCGTACGTGAAGGACCGCAAGCAGTTCGGCGTGCCGGTGGGCGCCTACCAGGCGGTGTCGCACCGCTGCGCGCAGATGCTGCTGGACACGGAGAAGGCGCGCTCGACGGCGGCGTTCGCCGCGTGGACTGCCGACGCCGACCCCGCGCGCCTGGCGGAGGCGGCCGCGATGGCCAAGGCGGCGGCGTCGGACGCCGGGCGCGAGGTGACGGCGAGCGCGATACAGGCGCACGGCGGCATCGGCTTCACGTGGGAGGCGGACGTGCATTGGCTGTACAAGCGCGCGCAGCTGGACGCCGCGCTGCTGGGCGGCGCCAAGCGCCATCGCGCGCAGCTGGCGGCGATCCTCGCCGACCGCGTCGGCGCGTCGGCCGCGGCCTGAGACCATCGGCCCGGCGAGCGACCGTGGGCGGCCCTGAGACAGCGAGCGCGCCGGGGCTGCGCGAGCGTCGCGAGGCGCTGGTGCGCGAGCACATGCAGTCGGAGAACGTGCACGACTTCGACACGACGCTGGGCACGTTCGCCCACCCGCGCTATGAGCTGATCGCCACCGGCGAGACGTACGACGGCGAGGCGGAGGTGAGGCGCTACTTCGACGAGTCGCGCACGGCGTTCCCCGACCAGCGCAACGAGTTGATTGCGCTGCACCACGCAGACGACGCGGTGATCGTCGAGTTCGACCTGCTCGGCACGCACCGCGGGCCGCTGCGCTCGCTGCCGCCCACCGGGCGGACGTTCCGCTGTCGCATGACGTCGATGTTCATCTTCGAGGGAGAGCGCCTGGTGTGCGAGCGCGCGTACTTCGACCAGTCGACGATCCTGCGCCAGCTCGGCCTGGCGCGCGACCCTCGTTCGCTCGCCGGACGCTTGTCGCTGCTGCTCAACCACCCGTTGACGATCGGCCGCGCGGTGCTCGCCAGCCGCCGCCGCTCACGCTGAGCCACGCCTCGGCGGTAGGCTCGTCGGACACGGCGAAAAGGAGCGGCGATGAGCGAGGTTGTGCTGAAAGACGTGCGGGACGGCGTGGCGACGATCACGCTCAACCGCCCCGAGCGGCTGAACGCGTGGACGCAGCAGCTGGAGCGCGACTACTTTGCGGCGCTGGGCGAGTGCGCCGACTCGGCAGACGTGCGCGTGATCGTCGTGACGGGCGCCGGGCGGGGCTTCTGTGCGGGCGCGGACATGCAGAAGCTGCAGACGCTGGGCGAGGACGGGGTGAGCGAGGAGCAGGTCGAGCAGCAGCGCACGGCGCAGACGTACCCGCTGACGGTGCCCAAGCCGATCGTCGCGGCGATCAATGGGCCGTGCGCGGGCATCGGGCTGGTGCAGGCGCTGATGTGCGACATCCGCTTCGCCGCCGACGACGCGAAGCTGACGACGGCGTTCGCGCGCCGCGGGCTGGTCGCCGAGCATGGCATCTCGTGGGTGCTGCCGCGCCTGGTCGGGCCGGCGCGGGCGCTGGACCTGCTGCTGTCCGGGCGCGTGGTGCTCGGGCGCGAGGCCGAGGCGATGGGCCTGGTCAACCGCGCGATGCCGCGCGAGGCGGTGCTCGACCAGGCGCTCGCCTACGCGCGCGACCTCGCCGTGAACTGCTCGCCGGCGAGTATGGCGACGATGAAGCGCCAGGTCTACGCGGACCTCGAACGAGCGGTGCCCGACGCGCTGGCGGAGGCCGACCGGCTGATGCTGCAGTCGTTCACCGCGCCGGACTTCGCCGAGGGCGTGACGAGCTTCCTCGAGCGCCGCGAGCCGCGCTTCGCGCCGTTGGCGGGTTAGCCCGCCGCCCCCTGCTGGCCGTCAGCCGTCGGCCGGTCCGCAGATCCACCCGTCGCCGTCGCTCGCGGCGGTGGCCCGCGGTGCGGCCGGTCCGCGCGTCGAGCGGCGGTCAGGCCGGCAGCGCGCGCAGGCGCACGCCGCCGACATCGACGTGGCTGCCGGGCGCGAGCGTAGGCAGGCCGGTGAAGGCGAACTCGACGATGCCTTCGCGGCCGGCGTCATCGGCGGGAGCGAAGTCGACATAGGCGCCGTCGAGCGCCAGCCGGGTGTCGCGCTCGCCGTTGAGCGGCGCGCCGAGCACGCGCGCCCAGCGCGCGGCGACGGCAGCGGGCTCGGCGACCGCGACGGCGATCCCGGCAAGAAGTCCGGCGGCGCCCTCGCCGGTGCGCCCGGTCCACTGCGGGCCGCCCCAGCGCCATGTGCCGTAGGGGTCAGAGCGGTCGAGCGAGACGATCGCGCCGCGCATGTCGGCGGGGTGCAGGTGCGTGCCGGAGATGTCGGGCAGGTCGATGCGCCACACCACGCGGATGTCCTCGGCCTCGACGCGCGCGCGGACGCCGTCGAGGTCCTGCAGGTCGAACAGCGCCATGTAGCCACCGTCGCCGCCGTGTCGCTGCAGGTGGCGCCCGGCGGCGGTGCCTGGCTGCGTCGGCGAGACGATCTCCAAGAAGCAGTCGCCGAGCGCGAACACGGCGTTACGCAGGCCGAACTCCGCCACGCCGGGGTCGCGAAACGGCTCGTCCAGCGCGAGCGCGTCGCGCAGGGCCTGCTCGACCGGCTCCAGCTCGGCGGCGACGAGCACGGCTTGGCGCAGCCTTACGCGGGGTGCGCTGCTCATGCGCGCAGCCTACCCGCGAGCGCGACGGCGTACGATCGAGCGATGGCGACGTCCCGCCCAGCATGGAGCGCCGCCGGGCGATGAACGCGCGCGCGGAGGCCAACGAGCGCGTCGGCGGCCGCTACGACGCGCGCGTGCTGGAGCCCTCTCCCCCGGCGAGCGTCGATGCGATTTGGCTCGCCGACGATCCGGTCGGCCGCGACGAGCCGCGCGGCGAGCTGGCGCGCCTGTCGCCGGTGGCCGGCGGCGACGTGCGCTGGCAGGAGCTGGCCGACAGCGACGCCGCGCTGGCCGACTGGTGCGCGGAGCGCTGGCTGGCGGCGTATCGCCGCCTGCAGCCCGCGCCGGCGACGCTGGCGGCCACGCGCGAGGCGCTGCACGCGCTGGCCGAGCGCGTGCTCGCGCCGGCGCGCCAGGCGGCCACGGGGAAGTTCGGCCTGCGCTTCACGCGCGGCGGCTTCGGCACGCCGTTCTTCGGCGACGACGCGCAGGTGCGCGTGCAGGGCGACGTGCTGGTCGTCCAGCAGGGCGGGCGCGAGCGGTCTGAGACGATCGCCTCGCTGGCGCGCGCCGCGGAGCTGGTGGGCGGCGAGCTGCTGCCGGTCGGCGTCGGCGAGGGCGCCGAGGACGGCGACGATCCGCTGGACGCAGCATCGGAGCTGCCGGTCGACGGCACGGCCGCGCGTGTGCTCGGCGACTGGTACGGCTTCGGCGCGTCGGTGCTCGAGGAGCTGCGCGCGAGCGTCGCCGACGAGGCCGAGCCCTCGCGCGTGCAGCTGTGGCCCGAGCACTTCGACCTGGCGCTGGAGATCGGCGTGCAGGCCGTGGGAGCGCGCGCCGGCTATGGCGCCTCGCCGGGCGACGAGCTGCACGGCGAGCCGTACCTGTACGTGACCCCGTGGAGCGACGTGCCCGACGGCGAGCTGTGGCAGGCGACCGCGTTTCGCGGCGCAGAGCTGCCCTACGCCGAGCTGTCGGCAGGCGGGTCGGGCGCCGAGCAGCGCGAGATCGCCCTGCGCTTCTTCGGCGAGCGCCTGTCGGCGTTGATGTAGGCGCGCCAGGGCCGTCACGCGCCAGTGCGCCGCCTCGGCCGACGCCGGCGTCGGCGTCGGCTCAGCCGCGCAGGCGCACGGGCAGCGTCTTCATCTGGTTGAGAAAGCCCGATTCGACGTAGCTGGGCTTGCCGTCGAGGGCGATGTCGGGAAAGCGCGCGAGCGTCTCCTCGAAGAGGATCTTCAGCTCCAGCCGCGCGAGCGCGGTTCCCAGGCAGAAGTGCCGGCCGCCCGCGCCGAACGCCTGGTGCTCGGGGTTGCGCAGCACGTCGAAGCGGTCGGGGTCGTCATACAGCGACTCTTCGCGGTTTGACGAGACGTACCACAGCACGACCTTGTCGCCCTGCTTGATCTTCTGCCCGTGCAGCTCGGTGTCGCACGTCGCCGTGCGGCGGAAGTGGGCGAAGGCGGGGAACATGCGCAGCGACTCCTCGACCGCGCCGGAGACGCGCGACGGATCGTCGAGCAGTAGTCGAATCTGCTGGCGGTCTTCCATCAGCGCGCGCATGCCGCTGGTGTACGTCGCCTTGGTGCTGTCGTTGCCGGCGGCGACGAGCAGGAAGAAGCCCATCACGAGCTCGTGTTCCTCGAGCTTCTCGCCGTCTATCTCGGCGTTGACGAGCACGGTCGTCAGATCCTCGGTGGGGTTCTCGCGGCGTTCGGCGATCATCTTGCCGCAGCGCTGGAAGATCTCGGGGATGTCGTTCTGCAGCACGCCGTCGATGCCTTCGGGGTTGAGGTCTTTGTCGTCGCCGGACAGCGTCGAGTTCATCAGCCGCGCCCAGATCGCGTCGTCCTCCTCGGGGATGCCCATGAAGCGCCCAATCACGCGCGAGACGGCCGGCTGGGCGACGTCGAGCACGAGGTCGCACGTCTCTCGCTCGCCGAGGCGGTCGAGCACGTCGATGACGATCGCGCGGATCTCGTCCTCGTGCGCGGCGATGCGCTTGGGCGTGAAGCCGGCCTGGAACAGCGCCTTCAGGCGATCGTGCTTGGGCGGGTCCATGCCGATGAACATCGCCTGCACGAGCTCCACGGGAAAGACTTCAGAGACGGCCGTGACGCCCTGCGCGGAGGAGTAGGTGCGCCAGTCGCGGCTGACCGTGTGGATGTCCTCGGCGGTCGTCACCGACCAGAAGCCCTTCTCGTCGGGGTACTCGCTGACGCGGTCGGTCCAGTGGATCGGGCACCGGCTGCGCATCTGCTTGAACGACTCGTGCGGGGGACCGTCGGCCCACAGGTCGTGCTCGGCGAGCAGCAAGTCGTCGAGATCGCTGGAAACGGACGCCATGTGACCTCCAATCGTCGTCGTCGGACCCTTTCGCGCGATCATACTGGCCGTGCGGCCAAGCCGGCGCGAGACGGCCTCGTCGATCTGCGAGCCGGTCCAAGCCGCGCCACGGCGAACCTCGCATCGGGCCGGGTCGCGCCCGGCCTACTCCCCGAGCCGCGCTGAGCGGCACAGGCCTCGAACGCGGCTCGGCGGCAGGCCTCGGCTAGCCAGCCGAGCGCGCGAGCGCGCTGCCGGCGAGGCGCAGCATGTGCGGCAGGTGCGCGTGCAGCGTCTGCATGTCGTGTTCGCCCGCGTAGACGGCGCCGTGCGCGTCGGCGCCGGCCGCGCGCAGCTGGCGCGCGAACGGTGCGTTCTCGGTCGGATCGGCGATGTGATCGGACACGGCGCCGTAGACGAACGCCGTCAGCCCTTCGCGCGCGATCACCGGGCGCGCGGCGCTCAGCTCGTCGCCGAGGCCGTTGAAGAAGCCGAGCCAGCTCTCGACCACGGAGAAGCGCTGGGGATGGGCGAGCGCGACGTTCATCGCGCCGTAGCCGCCCATCGAGTCGCCGGCGATCGCGCGCCCGGCGCGCGTGGCGACGGTCGGCAGCATGCGGTCGATGAGTTGCTGCACTTCGAGCACGTAGCTCTCATAGCGGTGCACGCCGTGGTCGCGCCAGTTGTTGGCGCCCTTGCCGCCCTGGATCATCACGGCGATCATCGGCGGCACCTCGTGGCGCGCGATCAACGTGTCGAGCTCGCCCTGCAGCCCCAGTTCGAGGAAAGCCGTGGCGGGCTGTTCGTTGCCGTGCAGCAGGTACACCACTGGATAACGCTGGCTGGAACTCGCGAACCCGGGCGGCAGGTAGACGTGAAAGGAGCCGGTGCCGGCGAGCGCGGCGGAGCGGTAGCTGGCGACGTCGATCGCGCTGCCCGCCCTGTCGGCGCTGATCGAGCGCAGCGTGGGCAGCGGCGCCGGTGCGGGAGCGGGCGCGGCGCGGGCGGCGAGCCGTGGAGCCGGCGGCGAGGAGCCGATGCCGAGCGCGCGCTGCAGGCCGCCGGCGCCGTCGAGTGCGAGCGACACGCACATCGTCGCGAGCGCGCTCAGCAGCAGGCCGAGCGCGAGCATGCGCGCCGAGGACGCGCGCGGCTGCCAGCGCCAACCGGCCGCCGGAGCGGCCACGGCTACGGCCTCGACGCGCGGCGGAAACGTCGGCACCCAGGCCGGCGGCAGCGCCTCGGCGGCGGCTTCGGCGGCCCGCCCGGGCCAGCTCCAGTCGCCGAGGCTGTCGAACCACAGCTGGGGGCGCGAGATCTTCGCCGACGCGGACATCCAGGAGATTCAACGAACGCTCGGCGAGAAACCAAAGCCCTGCACGAAGCTGCCCAAACGCGCGCATAGCCGCGTGGCGGGTCCAAGCCGCGCGGGTGAGGACGATCGCGCGCGGGCCCGGCGCACGCGATCGCCCTCGCTCACGCGCTGTTCAGCGCGTGCTCCAGACCTCGCCGGTGTCGCCGAAACCGAGCGCCTGCTTGGTCGCTTCGGTGAGGTCGAATTCGCGACCGGCGACGTACGGGCCGCGGTCGACGACGGGCACGCGAACCGAGTGCCCGTTGTAGCGCAGCGTCACCAGCGTGCCGCACGGCAGCGTCTTGTTGGCGACGCCGAGCGTGGCGCTGGTCAGCGAGCCGCCGCAGGCGAGCCCGCCCCCGCCGCCGTACCACGAGGCCTCGGCGAGGCGGTAGACGTTCAGCCGCCCGATGCGACGATGCGAAGGCAGGCCGAGGGCGTCGCCGCCGAACTCCACGCGCACGCGCTCGCTGCCGGTCTGGCGCGGGCGAAACTGCAGGCGAAAGCGGCCTTTGGCAGCCGTGTGCGCGTGCGACACGGTGCTCCAACCGTGGCGGCCCATCGCCTGCAGCTTGACCGTGCGTCCGGCGAGCCCGGGGCTGAGCGTGCCGGCGATCGTCACGCGGTCGCCGTCGAGCACGTTCAGCTTGGCCTGGCGCACTCGCAGCGTCGTGCCCGACGCGCGCCCGAGTGGGGGCGCTGAAAGCGACGGCGTCGTGGATGCGATGCCTACCGGAGCAAGCGCGACGGCATGCTGCGCGGAAGGCGCGGGGACGTACATCGGATGTGAACCTCCTTGTGGTTCCGCTTACGGGGTTAGCTGTCGGGCTCACGGCCGGCGGACAGCGCGACAGACGCGCGTCAACCGGGCGTTACGTCCACATCAGTGGGCGATTCGCCCCATCCGGCCCTCGCAACTACGGGCCGGCGGTGGGTTCCCCGATCGCCGCCAGGGACGGCGGCGACTCAGCAGAGTCGAACAATTGTTCGCATGCTAGAGGCCCCCTCAGACCTCTATCTGTGAGGACGGACACACTTATATCGTCAGAGTATGTATACTGTAGGCATGACTTACGAGCAGGCGCCAAAAGCTAAGCGGGATCGGAACAATCCGACGCGCTGCCAGTCCTCAGAGTCGGATTACTCGCTTATGGAGTTCATGCGCGAGTACCCGAACGACGCCGCCTGCCTGGATCGGCTCTGGCGGGATCGCTTTGCGCCGGATGGACACCACGCGCGATGCCCTAGGTGCGAGAAGGAGCGCAAGTTCCATAGGACCAAGACCCGCGCCTCCTATACGTGCGACACGTGCGGCCTGCATATCCATCCGATGAAGGACACGATCTTCCAGAAGTCCACGACATCGCTGCGTCTTTGGTTTTACGCGATGTATCTCATGACGAGCACTCGCTGCGGGATCTCCGCCAAGCAGCTTGAGCGCGAGCTTGGCGTGACCTACAAGACCGCACATCGCATGATGAAGAAGATCCGAACCGAGTTGATGCACGACATGGACGATCCGCCGCTGTCTGGGGATGTCGAGGTCGATGAGACAGCCTGGGGCGGAAAGGCGCGCAAGCCCATGGACCGCTTCGAGTCTGCGGCCTTCCGAGAGGCGAAGCCGATAGTCCTCGGGATGGTTGTGCCTGGCGGGAGGGTTCGCGCTCGCGTGATCGCCTCGCGTCGTGGCGCTCCGCTTAGTAGAGCGGTGCTGGCGAACGTCAATCCAGAGTCGATCTTGTTCACGGACGATTGGGGTTCCTAAAAGCCGCTTCGCCGCTCCTACATTGACCACAAGATCATCAACCACTCAGCCGGCCAATATGTCGTCGGGGACGTCTACACCAACACGATTGAGGGGTTCTTTGGGAACCTCAAGACCGGAATGCGAGGCGTCTATAAGAAGGTCTCGCCTGCCTACTTGCAGTCGTATCTGGCTGGACGAGTACGCGTGGCGCTATAGGCGCGATGGGCGGGCAATGTTTGAGCAGCTGCTAGAGCGGGCCTCAGCGAGATAGATACACTTTGCACAAAGTGTGCTCAAGGGGTTGCGCTAAGCAACCGATGGTAGCTATGCTGGTTCTATTGCTCCCCGCCGACCGACCGTAAGGTTGCTCTGGCGGGGAATTTTTTATGACCGGCGGAACGCCCAGGGTTGCCGTCTTTATCGACTGGCAGAACGTCTACAAGACCGCGCGGGACGCGTTCGGTTTGCACGCACTACCGAACGAGCACGGCAACTTTAGCCCGTTCAAGCTTTCCCGGATTCTGGCAGCAGGCAATGGCCGAGGCACAGCAGCAGAGCTTGTGCGCGTCGAAATCCACCGTGGCTTGCCAAACTCGTCCAAGGACCCGACGGGCTTTGGCGCGAACCGTCGTCAAGCCACGGCTTGGAAGCGAGAGGGCGGCGATATTGTGGTCCCGCGGCTGAGGCCGCTTCGCTACCCATCGCCTTATGCACAAGTGCAGACGCCCGTCGAGAAGGGCATCGATGTCCAGCTAGCACTTGCGGTCGCTGAGACCATCCTGATGAACACAGCCGACGTAGCGATCCTCTTCACGCACGACACAGACCTTCTTCCCGCCGTCGAGCTTGTCGCGAGGCTGAAGGGCTCAAGCCGGATCGAGACGGCGGCTTGGGCAAGCCATGATTTTGCCCAGCGGCTCCGCCAAGTGCCTGGCGTTTATCACCACGCAATCAGCGGCCGAGTGTTCCAGATCGTTGAGACGCCCGTGAACTACGCGAAGCCCTAGTCGCCTTCGTCGTCACGCGCGCTAGCGCGCTTCACAACGCGCTCCCAAGCACTCCGCTTCGGCACCGGTATCGCAATCGGCTTGGCTGGCTTGCCTTGCTCGTTCTTGCCTTTCGGCTCTGTCTCCTGGGTCTTCGGCGTAGGCTGCGCCTTATGGTCGTCCATTGCATCCGAGGATAGCTCCGGTGGAGGAGGCGACACCGGACTGGAAGGCTAAAGAGGACGATGCCTACCGAGCAATCGGTCACTACTTCGCCGAGTTCTCAATGCTTGTGTCCGGGATGCGCGGCTACCTGATCCAAGGAATCGCCGACTCGGACCCGCAACGAAACAAACTCGCGGAACTCGCGCTCGGCAGCCAGACCGCCCAGCAGATAGCTGACTCCTTCTTCGCCGTCTGTCGAGCGGTAGGCGACCTCGATAGCGCAGAGCGGGGGATCGAGAAGTGCCTGCGGGAGCAGGTCAACGCGGCAATTCGCCGGCGCAATGTAGTAGCGCACGGAGACTGGCTCGTTGACGCCCCAATGGACGCCGACGACGACATCGCCTGGCTGGTTCGTGTCAAGGCGGCCAGCGTGAAGGACCCGTTCATAACCGAAAGGCTGTCCACGCTCGACATCGACCACGACCGAGCGAGTGTCTGGCTCCTTGATCAGGTCGCCTCCGTCTTCGCTCACGCGTGTTTTAAGGACGTCTACGAGTCCGAGCGTGTCCGTCAGGTGCTCGAAATCGCTGATGGCCAGGTGATCAACAACCAGGCGTATCTGCGGAGAGTCGCACGCGAACGTGGGGACTAGCTGTATCTCCTGCGCGAGTGCCTCCAGATCGATCTCAACGTCGGGGTAGCCGTGTCGCTCGACGACCTCTGCTGTCGTCGCCTTGCCATGGTCATCTGAGTCTACATACTCTGAGGACATAACTGTGAGGACGGACACACAGTTTGGCCAGCCGGCCAGGATGGTCTATGATGCCCGTGAAGCATCAATCTCAGCATCTTCCCTTTTCACCTCGGCGGAGAGCCGGTCATCTGGCCGGCTCTTCGTCTTTGCGCAGCCGTACGCTAGGCGGCGTCGGCCGTCAAAGGGCGCTGGGCGGTCATGTGCGCCTCGACGTGCGTGGCGCCGTCCTCCCACACGGCCACGCGGCGGCGCCCGGCGGCCTTGGCCGCGTACAGCGCGCGGTCTGCGACCAGCAGCAGCGCGGCGGGGTTGGCGTCCTGCTCGGACAGCGCCGCCACGCCGGCGCTCGCGCTGAGCGGCGGCGTGTGGCCGCTGCCACGGCTCTGCAGCTCGCGCCCGATGCGCTCGGCGAACGACACGGCGTCGCGCAGGTCGACGCCGAACAGCACGACCGCGAACTCCTCGCCGCCGACGCGCGCGAGCGTGTCGCCGCTGCGCTGCTCGCGCTCCAGCAGCGCGGCGAAGTCGCGCAGCACCTGGTCGCCCACGGCATGGCCGTGGCGGTCGTTGACCTGCTTGAAGTGATCGAGGTCGAACATCGCGAGCGCGAGATCGAGGCCGGTGCGCCGCGCGCGCTCGCACTGGCGATGGAACTCCACGTCGAACGCGCGCCGGTTGAGCAGCCCGGTGAGGTAGTCGGTGTCGGCGGCCGCGACGAGCTGCTCGATGACCGCCGTGACATGCTCGGCAAGTAGCTTGACGATCAGCGTCGTGAGCGTCACCGACACGCCCACGCCCATGAACAGGACCGGCTTCATCGGGTCGTGCGACCACACGAACAGGGCCAGGCCGAGCGTCACCCACATCAGCGCCAGGTCGCCAGCCACCTCGCGGCGCGAGCAGAAGTACGCCGAGAAGACCATCGGCCACAAGTAGAAGAACGGCGTCGCCTCGATCGGGCGCGTGACGGCCATCAGCGCGCTGACGAGCAGGATGCCGTAGATCACCGCGACGCGCGACACCCACACGCGGCCGGGGCGCATCAGCCACACGAACACGGCGCCCGCCGCCAGCAGCAGGGCGATGATCCTGATCGCCGGGTGATCGCTCGTGTTGGGGTCGGGCAGCGGCAGCGTCGCCAGCAGCGTCGCCGAGCCGAGCACGAACATAGCGACGCCCACCCAGCGCATCAGGCCCTCGGCCGAGCGTGGATCGACGGGCTGTGTGTTGGGTGCGGCGGCTGTGAGTTGTGCGCTCACCATGCCTGACCTCTCGGCCGCCCGCCGGCGCGCCTTGAGCGGCGTGCGTCGATCTCAGCCGAAGCGTGGAGCCGGCGCGCGTGTCGGCGCGCCCGCCGTGCATGGGCGCCGTCGTCGCCGCGACGGCGGCCGGGTCGCGCGCGGCCGTCCGCGCGCGCAATCGGCGTGCAGGTCGTTGACGGCGGCTGCGCAAACCGCGACAATCGAGCGCGATGGCCAACCCTGACCGCTTGACGGCGCTCGACACGACGTTTCTGCACCTGGAGGACCACTCGCCGGCGCACATGCACGTCGCTTCGGTGATGGTCTTCGAGGGCATCGCGCCGACGCCGCAGCAGCTGGTCGACCACATCGTCGGTCGCCTGCACCTCGTGCCGCGCTACCGCCAGCGCCTGGCCAACGTGCCCTACGGACAGGGCCGCCCGGTGTGGGCCGACGACCCGCACTTCAACCCGCGCTACCACATCCGCCACACGGCGCTGCCCAAGCCGGCCGACGACAAGGCGCTCAAGCAGCTCGCCGGCAGGCTGTTCTCCCAGCGCCTGGACCGCTCCAAGCCGCTGTGGGAGATCTGGCTGGTGGAGAAGATGACCGGCGAACGCTTCGCGCTGATCGCCAAGACCCACCACGCGCTCGTCGACGGCATCTCCGGCGTGGACATCACGACGGTGCTGTTCGACACCGCGCCCGACCCCGTCGCCCACGTCGCGCCCGCCGATGCCGTGGACGGCCAAGCCGCTGCCCGGCCCCGCCAAGCTGCTCGGTGAGGCGCTGCGCGAACGCACGACCGTGCCCGCCGAGATGGCGCGCGGCACGCGCGCGCTGCTGCGCGCCCCGCGCAAGGCGCTGTCGCAGGTCGTCGGCGGCCTGACGCAGCATCGGCGCGACGACCTGGGCGGGCATCAACGCGCCCGCGCCGGACAGCCCGTTCAACGTCGACATCGGCCCGCACCGCCGCTACACGTTCGTCGACGCCGACCTCGCGCAGTTCAAAGCGATCAAGGACTCGCTCGGCGGCACGCTCAACGACGTCGTGCTCGCCTCGGTGAGCCTCGCGCTCGGTCGCTACCTGCGCCGCGAAGGCGTCGACACCGAGGGCCTGGAGCTGAAGGCGATGGTGCCGGTGTCGGTGCGCGCCGACTCCGACCGCGGCGCGCTGGGCAACCAGGTCGCGGCGATGTGGGCGCCGCTGCCCGTCGGCGTGCAGAATCCCGCTGAGGCCCTGCAGCAGATCTCGAGCGCTATGGAGGACCTCAAGAAGTCCGGCCAGGCGGTCGGCGCGCAGGTGCTCACCAACCTCGCCGGCTTCGCGCCGCCGACGATCCTCAGCCAGGCCGCCCGCCTGCAGGCGCGCCAGCGCTTCTTCAACCTCGTCGTCACCAACGTGCCCGGCCCGCAGTTCCCGCTGTACGTGCTCGGCCGTCGCCTGCGCGTGCTCTACCCCGTAGTGCCGCTCGCGCAGCCGCCAAGCGCTGGGCATCGCCGTGATGAGCTACGACGGACACCTCGGCTTCGGCCTGCTCGGCGACTTCGACGCGCTGCCTGAGCTGGAGGCGATCGCCGCCGATCTCAAATGGGCGATCGGCTCGCTCGCCCGCGCCGCCGGCGTGCGCCCGCCCGCCAAACGGCGCGCCAAGAAAGCCGCCGCGCCGCGCAAGGCAACGGGCAAGGCGGCGACCGGTCGCAGCGGCGCCCGGCGCAGCGCCAGCGCAAGCTGAGGTGCGCCTGGCCCTCTGCCAGATGAACGCCACGGTCGGCGACATCGCCGGCAACGCGCAGCGCATACGCGACGGGCGCGACGCGGCGTTGCAGGCGGGCGCGGACCTGGTGCTGTTCCCCGAGCTGGCGCTGACCGGCTACCCGCCCGAGGACCTGCTGCTGCGCGAGCACTTCCTCGCCGACGCCGCCGCGGCGCTGCGCGAGCTGGCCGCCGACACCCACGGCATGATCGCGGTGCGTCGGCTTCCCCGAGCGCGCCGAGGACGTCTACAACGCCGCGGCCGTACTCGCGGACGGCGTCGTCGCACGCGTCTACCGCAAGGTCTACCTGCCCAACTACGGCGTGTTCGACGAGGAGCGCTACTTCCAGGCCGGCGGCGGCGCGGCCGTGATCGACGTCGGCGAGCAGCGCGTCGGCCTGACGGTCTGCGAGGACATCTGGGAGCCCGGCCCGCCGGCCAGCGACGAGGCGCTGTCGGGCGCCACGCTGATCCTCAACATCTCGGCCTCCCCCTACCACGCCGGCAAGGGCGCCGAGCGCGAGCGGATGTTCGCCCAGCGCGCCCGCGACAACCTCGCCTGCGTGGCTTTCTGCGCGCTCGTCGGCGGCCAGGACGAGCTGCGTGTTCGACGGCCACTCCTTCGTCGTCGACCACCACGGCGAGACGATCGCGCGAGCGGTGCAGTTCCGTGAGGACCTGCTCGTCTGCGACGTCGACCTCGAGGCGGCGGCCGCGGCGCGCCTGCGCGAGGCCGGGCACCGCGGCGCGGTGCGCGCGGCCATCTCCCCGAGTGGCGCCGAGCGCGTGGCCGTGCTCGCCACGCTCGCGGCCCCGTCGGCGGGCGCGCGGCGCGACGAGCACGCCTCGGGCGGGCGCGCTGGCGATGCCGATCGAGCCGATCGAGGCCGAGGTGTACGCCGCGCTCGCGCTGGGGCTGCACGACTACGTCGAGAAGAACGGCTTCGCGCGCGTCGTGCTCGGCCTGTCCGGCGGCATCGACTCGGCGCTCGTCGCATGCGTCGCCGCCGACGCGCTCGGCGCCGAGCGCGTGAGCACCGCGATCATGCCCTCGCGCTACTCCTCGACGGGCACGCAGCAGGACGCGCGCACGCTCGCGGCGGCGCTCGGCACGCGCGTGCACGAGCTGCCGATCGAATCGCTCGTGGAGTCCTACGAGTCGTCGCTCGCCGCCGAGTTCGACGGCCTGGAGCACGACCTGACCGAGGAGAACCTGCAGGCGCGCGTGCGCGGCAACCTGCTGATGGCGCTGTCGAACAAGTTCGGCTGGCTCGTGCTGACGACCGGCAACAAGTCCGAGATGTCGGTCGGCTACACGACGCTGTACGGCGACCTCGCCGGCGGCTTCGCGGTGATCAAGGATGTGCCAAAGACGCTCGTGTATCGCCTGTGCGAGTGGCGCAACTCCGACGAGGCGGCCGCGTGCGGCCGCGTGCGCGCGCCGATCCCCGCGTCGATCGTCGAGCGTGCGCCCTCGGCCGAGCTGCGGGCAGACCAGCGCGACGAGGACTCGCTGCCGCCGTATGAGCTGCTCGATCGCATCCTGCACGGCTACGTCGAGCTGCACCTCAGCCGCGAGCAGCTGATCGCGCAGGGGCTGCCCGAGCAGGAGGTTCGGCGGGCCGCCGGGCTCGTCGACCTGGCCGAGTACAAGCGCCGCCAGGCCCCGCCTGGCATCAAGGTCACAGAACGCGCGTTCGGGCGCGACCGGCGGATGCCGATCACCAGCCGCTACCGGGGCTGAGCGTGAACGCGGCTCACACAGCGCCGCGCGGGCGGGCGGCGAGCGCGCGCCGGCGTGGACCGGCGCGGGCCGGCCTTGGGGGCGCCCTGGCGATGCTCTGCGCGCTGTCGCTGGGCGCGTGCGGCGACACGCTGCAGGATCAGCCGCTCGCGCACAACACGCTGGAGACGCTGCTCGTCGCGCCGTATCCCGTCTACTGGCTGGGGCGCAGCTTCCACGGCATGCAGATCAGCGAAGCCTCGCACGATCCCAGCGGCGCCTTCACGGTGCAGTACGGCGATTGTGTGGAGGGTGGCCAGAGCACGTGCGTCCCGCCCCTGCGCATCGTCACGTCTCCCGACAACAGCTTCGTCGCCGCCGGCGCCGCGCCGGTGCGCACGCGGCTCGTACGCGGTGTCGACGCGATCCTCGCTCAGCGCGGCCATACGATCGAGATCGCCACCGCCGGCGTGGTCGTCGGCGTGTACGCCGACAGCCCGCGCCTGGCCGCCGCGGCGGCGCAGACGCTCGTGCCGATCAACCAGCCCGGCGCGCCCGGCGACGGGTTGCCCGCACGCCTGCCCGACAGCGGCTTCGGCTCCACGCCGCTGCCATCGCAGGTCCCCTCCCCCCTGCGCGCGATCGGCTGAGCGACGAGCGGGCGGCGGCCGGCGAGCGCCGCTGCCCGGAAATCGCCGCGGTGCGCGCGCTCAGCCGACGACGGGCGGCGTCTGGCCGGCCGGCACCGCGCGCACGGCGATCGTCATGCGCGTGACCGCGCACGCCCTGCCGGCGTCGTCGCTGAAGCGCACGTCCCACACCCACGTCGTGCGCCCGCGGTGGATGGCGCTGGCTTGCGCGTGCACCACGCCCTCGGTGATCGGGCGCAGAAAGCTCGTGCTGTTGGACAGCCCCATCGCCGTGTTGCCTTCCGGGAGCACGGCCAGGGCGGTCGCCAGCGAGGTCATCGACTCGGCGATCGATGCGTACACGCCCCCGTGCAGCAGGCCGGCCGGCTGCTTGACCTGGTCGCCCACCGCGACCTGCGCGGTCACCTCGCCGTCGCCATAGGCGACTATCTCCAGGCCGTATAGCCGGTCGAAGCCGTGCATGGCCGCGTTCAGCTGCTCGATACTCGGCTCGGCCATCCCGGCGCCACGATAGCCTACGAATCCCCCTTCGCGGCGCCCGTGGGCGCGTGACGAAGCGGATCTGCGACACATGAGCCGACTGGACGAACTACCCCCCGACCAGCGCGCCACGCTGTCGCTGCTGCTGCGCAGCCGCAAGAGCTACGCCGACGTGGCGGCGCTGCTCGACATCGACCCGCGCGCCGTGCACGACCGCGCGCATGCCGCGCTCGCCGTGCTCGCGCCGCGCCTGGCGCGCGAGCTGTCGCCCGAGCGCCGCGCGGAGGTCGGCGACTACATGCTCGGCCAGCGCGACGGCGTGGCCGAGCGCCTGGCCACGCGCACCTACCTCTCCGGGTCACAGCCGGCGCGCGCATGGGCCGGCGCGCTGGCAGCCGAGCTGACGGCGCTGGCCGGCGACTCGCTGGCGCAGATCCCCGCCGCGGCGCACGCCCCCTCCCCCTCGACCGCCGAGCCCCCGGCGCGAGGCGCGCCGGCTTCCAGCCCGCGGGCGTCGTCGCCCCCGCCCGCGCAGTCACCCGCGACGGCCGGCGCGACGCGGCGCTCGCTCCCCTCGCCGCCCAGCTCGCGCGTCGGCGGGGCTGTGCTGCTGGCGGCGATCGTCGCAGTGGTGGTCGTCGCGGTCGTGCTCCTGGCCAACGGCGGGGGCTCCTCGCACCACAGCTCCGCGAGCGTGGCAAGCGCAGCGGAAACCGGCCGGAGCGAAAGCTCCTCGACGGCCACCGGCGCGACGAGCACGCAGGGCGCGAAGGCGAAAGAAGAAAAGCGCATCACGCTCAGCGCGGTTGACCCCACGAGCAAGGCCGTGGGCATCGCCGAGGTGCTCTCCGAAGGCAAGCAGTTCGCCTTCTACCTCGCAGCCGAACACCTGCCGCCGTCGAAGGGCAAGGGCTTCTTCTATGCCGTGTGGCTGTACAACTCGCCGAGTAGCCACGAGGCGCTCGGACGCAGCCCCGAAGTGTCGTCCAACGGCAGCCTGCAGGGCGGCGCGCTGCTGCCGAGCAATGCCGGCAAGTTCCACACGATGCTGCTCACGCGCGAGGTCTCAACGCACCCCACGCGACCCGGCCCGAGCGTGCTGCGCGGCAGCTTCGCGCTGCACTGAGCCCCGCCCGCGGCCCGTCGGCCGCCGGGCGGACGAGCGCCCCGCGGGCTGGCATCGCCGGCGGCGCGCTCAGGCGAGCAGCTTGCCCGGGTTCATGATGCCGGCTGGGTCCAGCTCGGCCTTCAGCGCGCGCAGCGCCGCGATCGCCGTGTCGCCCACCTCCGCGCGCATCCACGGCGCGTGGTCTCGCCCGACGGCGTGGTGATGGGTGATCGTGCC
Organism: uncultured Solirubrobacteraceae bacterium; assembly: GCA_963794905.1. GTDB lineage: Bacteria > Actinomycetota > Thermoleophilia > Solirubrobacterales > Solirubrobacteraceae > Palsa-744. Next base: position 81,686 of record CAWCFO010000004.1, on the reverse strand, counting down.
GCCGTGCTCGACGATCGTCCGGCTGGCCGCTTCCTTGACGCCGCGCCACTGTGCGATCTCCTCGCCCTCGCGCTGGCGCGCGACGAACGTGAAGTACAGCGACGCGCCCGACTCGTACAGGTGCGACACGTGGCACATCACCAGCCCGGGTGTCGCGCACGCGCGCAGCGCCTGTTCGATCGCGCCGCCGACGGCGCCGTGCAGGCGCTGCACGTTGGACCACTGCGTGGCCGTCTCCAGCGTCTCGACCATCACGCCGTGCGTGAGCAGCTCGTCGCGCAGGTACGGCGCCGCGAAGCGCCCCGCCAGCCATGCCTCGCCTGGCGAGCGCCCGACCGACAGGCCGCCGTTGCGCCCGACGATCGCCTTCGCGCGCGCGCGACGCGCTCGCACCTGCTCGGGCGCGCCCTCGAAGCCGAAGATCGCCAGGCAGCCTTCGCCGTAGCCGCGCGCGCCGAGATACGCGCGACCGAGCCGGCCCTTGACGCCCCGGGAGCCGGCCAGCGCGAGCGACATGCGCGTCTCCTGCTCGTCTGACAGGCGCGCCACGTCGGGCGATGCACCCTGCTGAGCCAGCTCGCGCAAGGCTTGGACGCCCGCCGCGAAGTCGCCGAAGAAGACCCCCTCATATGAGCGCGCGGCGGGGGCGTCGCGCACGCGCAGCGACAGCTCGCCGATCACGCCCAGCGTGCCCTCCGAGCCGATCAGCAGCTGACGTATCGACGGCCCGGCGGCGCTCGCCGGCTGAGCCGCAAGCGCGATCTCGCCGGCCGGCGCGGCCACGCGCAGGCCGAGCACCATGCGCTCGATCGCCCCGTAGCCGCTGGAGGCCTGTCCGGCCGAGCGCGTCGCCGCGCAGCCGCCCAGCGAGACGTACTCATACGACTGCGGGAAGTGGCCAAGCGTCAGCCCGCGCGCGGCGAGGTGGCGCTCGAGCGCCGGCGCGCGCATGCCCGCCTGCACGCTGACCGTACGCGACGCGCCGTCCAGCTCGATCACGCCGTCCATCCGGCGCATGTCCAGCGAGACGACGCTCGCGTGCTCGCCGCGCAGCGGCGCGACGCCGCCGACGACGCTCGTGCCGCCGCCGAACGGCACCACCGCCAGCGACTCGCGCGCGCACAGCGCGAGCAGCGCGGCGACCTGCTCGAAGCTCGCCGGCAGCACGACCGCGTCAGGCGCGCCGTCGGGCTCGCCGGCGCGCAGTCGCACGAGGTCGGGATAGCCCTTGCCGGCGGCGTGCAAGACGCGTTCTGCGTGGTCGTCGCGCACCTGCTCGTCGCCGACGACCGCGCGCAGCCTCGACAGCGCGGAATCGCCGAGCGCCGGCGTTGGCAGGCGCACGTTGGACAGAGCCACCGGCGCGCGCGGCGCGCCGGCCAGGCCGACTGTGTCGGCGAGAAACCCCAGCGCGGCGGGCGGCAGGCCAGGCGGGTGGTCGGGATCGCCCCAGCCCCACCAGCGCATCTGCGGCGACGACCCGGCGCCGGCGCCGCCCGATGCGCCGCCGTGCGAGCGGTCAGCCACTGACGCGCTCCAGCCCGTCGAGCGCCTCGTCGAGCGTGGCGGCCGCGGCGCGGCGCACCATGAACCCGCCGAAGCGCGGGAAGAAGCCGCTGAGGCGTTGGCGCAGCTCGATCGTCACGGTCGTGCGCTCGCCCTCATCGCGCAGCGCCACGTGCGTCTCAGACGAGCTGAGCACGCGCGCGAACGGCGTGCCATCCAGCTGCTGGCGCCAGGCCAGCGAGTGCGTCTGCTCGTCGGCGCTGACGAGCACGAAGTCCGCGCGCACGGCTTTGCCCTTGGAGGTGCGCATCAGCTCCGTGAACGCGCCGCCCTCGACGTCCTCCACGCGCTCCACGCGCGGCCACCAGCGCGGCAGGTGGTGCGGGTCGCAGATCAGCTCCCACAGCTCGGCGACTGGCGCGGCGATCGTGCGGCTGCGGCGCGCGGTCGGCACGGCGCGCCTAGGACTCGTAGCGGATCAGCGCGTGCGTCTGGCGCCCGGCCAGGCGCTCGCGCCCGTGCAGGAACGCCAGCTCGACGAGAAAGCCGCAGCCGGCGACCTCGCCGCCCAGCTGCTCGACCAGCTCGCACAGCGCCGCCGCCGTGCCGCCGGTGGCCAGCAGGTCGTCGTGCACGAGCACGCGCGCGCCGTCGCGCAGCGCGTCGGTGTGCACCTCCAGCTGGTTTGCGCCGTACTCCAGCTCGTACTCGGCGCTGATCGTCTCGTAGGGCAGCTTGCCGGGCTTGCGCGCGAGCACGAAGCCCGCGCCCAGCTCCAGCGCGAGCGCCGGGCCGAGCAGGAAGCCGCGCGCCTCGGCCGCGATCACGCAGTCGACGCCCAGCGGCCGCGCCAGCTCGGCCAGCGCGCGCACCGAAGCGGTCAGCGCGAGCGGGTCGGCGAGCAGCGGCGTGATGTCCTTGAAGCCGATGCCAGGGCGCGGGAAGTCGGGGATCTCGCGAACGAGCGCACGCAGGCCCTGCTCCAGCTCGCCGCCCGCCTGCGCACGGTGCTGCGCGGACGCCATCAGCGCACGATCTTGCGCAGGTCGCGCACGAGCAGCAGGTGCTTGAGGTGCGTCGCCACCGCCGCCAGGTTCTCCAACGCCTCGACCGCCTCCTTGCGCCGCTCGGGGTTGCGCGAGCGCAGCGCCGGCGCGAGGATCTGCTGCAGGAGGTTGGCCTCGCGGTCGGCCGAGGAGCGGAACACGCGCAGGTTGCGCCCGCCGACGCCGTAGCGCGCCAGCTCGGCGACCGCCGCGATGATCTCGCGCTCGGTCTCGTCGAAGTAGCGAACGCCGCCGCGCATCTCGCCCTTGACCACGCCGAACTCCTCCAGCTCGCGCACGAGCTTGTCCTCCGCCTTGGTGTCCTCGAGCACGTCCTCCAGCGAATACAACGCGCCCGTCGCCTCGCTCACGCTGACGCTCGCGCGCCAGCCGCGCATGCCGTCGCGCGGCGGTCGCCCGGGTGCCGGCGTGGCCTCGTCCGAGCGGCCGGCGGCGAGCTCCTGGCGGATCACGCGCAACGGCAGGAACTCGTCGCGCTGCATGCGCAGGATCGTGCGCAGGCGCGCCACGTCGCCCTGCCCGTACAGGCGATAGCCGCCGGGCGTGCGCCGCGGCGTCAGCAGCTTCTGATCCTCCAGGTAGCGAATCTTGGAGATCGAGATGTCCGGGAACTCCTGCGCGAGCGCCTTGCAAACGGCGCCGATCGTCAGCGACTTCTGACGCGCGGCGCCGTCCTCGCCGGCGCGCCCGGCGGCGGTGGCGGCCTGCGCGAGCGCGTCGACGCCGAGCTCGTCCGCGGTCGCTCGTGGGGCCTTGGCCGCCATCAGCGCACGTGGAACGTCAGCTTGTACTTGCCGATCTGCACCTCGTCGCCCTCCTCCAGGCGCTGGGACTCGATGCGCGAGCGGTTGACATAAGTGCCGTTGAGCGAGCCCATGTCGTCGAGGTGCCACTGATCGCCGCGACGGATCAGCAGCGCGTGGTCGCGCGAGACGGTCACGTCGTCGAGGAACACCTCGGCGTCGGGGCGGCGGCCGATGCTCGTGCGCTCGCGATCGACCGCGAAGCTCTCGCCGACGCGCCCGCCGCCGGCGCGGATCACGAGCGCCGGGCCGCGCGCGGTGACGTCCTCGATCTCCACCGGCACCAGCTCGCCGGCCTCGTCGATGCGGTAGGTCGCCGTGACCGGCTCGCCGGCGGCCTCGGCGCGTTCGAGCAGCGAGCCGCAGCGCTGGCAGTAGTTGGCTCCCTCGACGTTGACGAAGCCGCACTCGGTGCAGTGCAGGGCCATGCGCGCCCAGTCCCCGCTAGCGGCCCCGCGCGACGCCGGCGCGCGCGCGAACGCTGCGAGCCGCGCGCATCACGCGCCGTCCTGTGACACGTCATCGCCGCGGTGCGCGAGGATGTCGGTCAGCTGCTGCACGTCGTCGCCGGTGATCAGCACCTCGCCGCCGTCGTGCTTCTTGCGCAGCCGGTTGACCAGCTCGGCGCGCAGGATGTCGATCTTGCCGTGCAGGATGCGCCGCTTGTAGGAGATCTCGGTCTCCTCCTCGGTCAGCTGGCGGATCACGTCTTTGAGCTCGACGTCGGTCAGCGAGCCGAGATCGGGGAAAGTCTCGTCCATCGTGGGCCTTCTCCTCGTGCGGGCTTGCGCCGGCACTGCGCGATCAGTCTTCCGCGCGGCCAGCAGGGACGCGCAGTATAGACCAAAAGGTCAGGCTGAGCTTGAGGCTGGGACGCGCGTTTCGCGCAGGCCCGTCCGCACGTACAGCGCGGTCGCCACGAGCGCGAGCGCGAGGCCGACGTACAGCATCACCTCGCCTGCGTCTTCGAGGCCGGCCATGGCGAAGAAGAACGAGCCCATCACCGGCGCCACGGCCAGCCGCCCGGGCCAGTTGATGCGCAGCTCCACGCCGCGTTTGAGCGCGTAGCGCCCGAGCGCGAGCATCAGCAGCTCGCGCGCCGCGAGGATCGCCAGCGCCCAGCGCGGCAGCAGGTCAAAGCGCCAGCACACGACCGCGCCGGAGACGACCAGCAGCCGATCGGTCACCGGGTCCATCAGCGCGCCCAGGCGGCTGTACTGGCGCGTCACGCGCGCGGCGATGCCGTCGGCGTAGTCGCCCCAGCCGATCACCGCGAACAGCGTCGCCGCGAGCGCGCTGTTGCCGCCGGAGCTCGACAGCGCGACCACGAGGAACACCGGGATCAGCGCCAGGCGCACGAAGCCGATCGCGTTGGGGATCGTCCACGGCCGCAGCGGGCTGCCGCTCTGCGTCGCCGCCGGCGGCGGCCCGGAGCGGTCCAGGCCGGAGAGGCGCGCGAAGGTGAGCCGACGGCGCACGTTGGCCACGGCCTCGGCGGCTCGCGTGCGGCGGTCGTCTAGGGGAGGCTCTGCCACAGCTCGTCCACGGCCGCCAGCAGCGCAGGCGCGTCGCCGCCCAGCGCCAGGCCGGGCGCCTGCTCGCGTCCGCGCCGCACCTGCACCTCGATCTCGCCGGACTCCAGCGAGCGCCGTCCGACGGTCAGGCGCAGCGGGCAGCCCAGCAGCTCGGCGTCGGCGAACTTCTCGCCCGGCCCGAGATCGCGGTCGTCGTAGAGCACCTCCACGCCGCCCTCGCGCAGCGTCTCATACAGCGCGTCGGCCGCGACGCGCTCGGGCGTGCCGGGCTTGCCCAGCGCGACCAGCTCGACGGCGAACGGCGCCAGCGCGCGAGGCCAGCAGATGCCGTGCTCGTCGGCGAACTGCTCGACCGCCGCCGCGACGATGCGCGCCGGTCCGATGCCGTAGCAGCCCATCCACACCGGGTGCTCGACGCCGCCCTCGTCGAGGTAGGTCGCGCCCAGCGGCTCGGAGTAGCGCGTGCCGAGCTTGAAGATGTTGCCGACCTCGATCGCCGGCTCGATGCGCAGCGACTCCCCTCGCAGCGTGTAGCCGTCGCCGTCGGCCTGCACGTCTGCGTGCCGCAGCGCGACCTCCAGGTTGGCCGCGTAGCCGTCGCCCAGCGCCACGCGGTCCTCGCCGGCGGGGCACGGCGCCATGTACTCGTGCGCTCCCAGCCCGCCCATCATGCCGACGTCGGACTCGACGCGGTAGAAGCGCAGCCCGGTGCGCTGCATGATGCGGTCATACGCGCCCACGTGCAGCTCGTAGCGCTCGTCCAGGCCGGCGGCGTCGCGGTCGAAGCTGTAGGAGTCCTTCATGATGAACTCGCGCGTGCGCAGCACGCCGGCGCGCGGGCGCGGCTCGTCGCGCTCCTTGACCTGGACGTGGTAGAGGATCAGCGGCAGGTCGCGATAGGAGCGCACGACCTGCGCGACGTGGGTCGTCACGGCCTCCTCGTGCGTCATCGCCAGCACCAGCTCAGAGCCCTTGCGATCTGACAGCTTGAACAGCTCGTCGATGTCCAGGCGGCCGGTCTTGCGCCACGGCTCGGCCGGCTGCAGCACAGGCATCAGCATCTCCTGGCCGCCGATCGCGTCCATCTCCTCGCGGATGATCGCCGCGGCACGCTGGTGCACGCGCCAGCCGGCCGGCAGCCAGCTCCACATGCCCGCGCCCAATTGGCGGATCAGCCCGGCGCGCACCATCAGCTTGTGCGACAGCGCCTCCGCGTCGGCCGGCGGCTGCTTCTCGGTGGGAAGTAGGTATTCGGAGAGTCGCGTCATCGCTTTGTGGGCCCGCGCGCGTCGCGTGCGCGGGCGGGGCGTCGAGCGTATACGCCCGCGTCGCGCGACGCCTCGATCGCCGCGCGCCGGCGGCGGCCTCAGACGCGCCCGCAAGGCCCCAGTGCATTCGCGAGCGGCTGTCCCGGTGCTGAGCGCTCAGTCCACGCCGAGCAGCGCCGCCTCGATCTCGCGCAGGCGCTCGGTGTCGCCGCGAATGCCGACGATCGCGTCGTTGTAGAGGAAGGCCTCGCCGAGACGCACGATCGCGTAGGCGAGGGCGTTGGGCGCGACCTTCGGCGTGTAGCGCCCGGCGCGCTGCTCCTCGAGGATCAACGCTTCGATCGTCGCGACGACGCGCGGCTGCACGACGCCGCCGCTGGAGGTGAGGATGCGCAGCGCGCGCTCCTGCTCCTGGGCGAGGAAGTAGCGCATGCCGCGCGTCGCCGCGAGCTCGCGGTTGAACCGATCGGCGGTCTCCAGCAGCGCCCGCCCGCCGGTCTCCGACAGCTCGGCGTAGATCGTCCTGAGGCGCTGCTCGGCGAGCGTCGCCAGCAGCTCTCCGAGCAGCGACTCGCGCGTCTGAAACCAGCGGTGCATGGTCGCCCGCGCCAGCCCCAGCTCGCGCGCGATCGCCTGCACGTCCACGCGCTGCGCGTCGAGGAAGCGCTCGGTGGCCAGCGCGAGCGCCGCCTCGCGGGTGGCTGCGGCCGGGCGGCCCGGTCGACCGTGCGTGGCGGGCGGCATCGCTTGAGACTAACCGCAGATCCGAATCTCGACGCCAACGCCGCCGCTCGCGCACGCACCCCGACACCCCGCCCCGAGCGTCCAGCCGACTGCGCTCGCGGCGCCCCACGGGCCGCCCCGAGCGTCCCGCGGCCTCTGATAGAACAGCCGAAGGATCCAGAACTTCGACGGACCATCAACCAAGGAGCCTCGATATGGCCTACTCCGTTCCACCGCTTCCATACGCATACGACGCACTGGAGCCGCACATCGACAAGGCGACGATGGAATTCCATCACGACAAGCACCACCAGGCCTACGTCGACAAGGCCAACGCGGCGCTCGAGGGAACCGAGTGGGCCGACAAGCCCGTCGAGGAGGTTCTGAAGAACCTCGACAGCCTCGGCGACAAGAAAGGGCCGGTCAAAAACAACGGTGGCGGCCACTGCAACCACTCGCTGTTCTGGGAGAGCATGAGTCCCGACGGCGGCGGTGAGCCCTCCGGCGAGCTCGCCTCGGCGATCGACGCGGCGTTCGGCTCCTTCTCGGACTTCCAGGCCAAGCTCAAGGAAACCGGCGTCAACCAGTTCGGCTCGGGCTGGTCGTGGCTGGTGCACGACGGCTCAGGGCTCGCGATCGTCGGCACGGCCAACCAGGACAGCCCGATCTCTGACGGCAAGACCCCACTGCTCGGCGTCGACGTGTGGGAGCACGCCTACTACCTCAAGTACCAGAACAAGCGCCCCGACTACATCGACGCCTGGTGGAACGTCGTCAACTGGTCAAAGGTCGCCGAGCGCTTCACAGCGGCGGGCTGAAACCCGTCGTCCGTCGGTTCCCCTCGCATGTGCGAGGGGCGGAGGGGCGCATGCGCCCCTCCGTGGAGGCGCCGCATGCGGCGGGTCACGAGACCGCGCATGCGCGGTCTCGCAGGCGGCGCATGCGCCGCCTGAACTTCACGACCGAGAAGACGCCTCTCAGCCGCGGCTGAAGCGGCGCCCGGCGACTGGCGAGACGGCCTCGTCCATGACCGCGCCGTCTCCGTTCGCCGCGACGGCGCTCGCCGACGCGCCAGCCGGCTCGAGCATCGACTCCAAGACCTCGGCGGCGCTCGCGTCGTTCTCCGCGGCGGCCGCTTCCAGCGCGGCGATGCGCTCGGGCGTCATCGCGGTTGCGTCCTCGTTCTCCTCCAGCCAGCGGCGCGCCTCGGCGGCCGCGCCCTCGTCACGCTGCACGGTCTTGCCGGCGGCGTAGTAGCGGTCGATCTCCTTGAACAGCTCGTCGACGAGCTGCTCGGTAGGCACCTTCTTCAGCGGCTCGCCCTTGGAGTAGATCATGCCCATGTCTTTCGCGCCGGTGATGCCGAAGTCAGCGTGGCGCGCCTCGCCGATGCCGTTGACGGCGCAGCCGAGCACGGAGACCTCGATCGGGTCCTCGTACGCTTCCAGGCGGCGCTCGACTTCCACGACGACCTTGTCCATGTCGAACTGCAGGCGCCCGCACGTCGGGCAGGCGATCAGGTCCGGGCCGCGCTCGCGCAGCTTCAGCGCCTTGAGGATCTCCCACGCGACCTTCACCTCCTCCTCGGCGTGGAACGTCGACAGCGAGATGCGGATCGTGTCGCCGATGCCGTCGGCCAGCAGCGTGCCCAGGCCGACCGCCGACTTCAGCGAGCCCGACCACTTCGTGCCGGCCTCCGTGACGCCGAGGTGCAGCGGGTACGGGATGCGCTCGGACAGCATGCGGTTGGACGCGATCGTGTTGGGCACCGACGTGGACTTCATCGACACCTTGAAGTTGTCGAACTCCAGGCGCTCCATCAGCTGGACCGTCTCGATCGCCGCCGTCACCAGCGCCTCGATCGGGTTCTCGTACTCCAGCTCGCGCAGGTGCTTGGGCAGCGAGCCCGAGTTGACGCCCACGCGCAGCGGCGTGCCATGCCGCTTGGCCAGCGCGATCACCTCGGCGACCTTCTCTGGGCCGCCGATGTTGCCCGGGTTCAGGCGCACGCAGTGCGCGCCCGCTTCGATCGCCTTCAGCGCGAGCGTGTGGTTGAAGTGGATGTCGGCGATGATCGGGATCGGCGAGTCGGCGACGATCGTCTTCAGCGCCTCGGCGTCCTGCTCGCGCGGCACCGCCACGCGCACGATGTCAGCGCCGGCGTCGGCGACCGTGCGTATCTGCGCCATCGTCGCCGCCAGGTTGGCGGTCTCCGTCTTGGTCATCGTCTGCACCGCGACCGGCGCGCCGCCGCCGATCGGCACGGAACCCACGTGTATCTGACGTTTGGAGGCCATGTTCCCCATTGTAGGCGGGCGCACCGCAGCGCCGCCGAGGCCCCGCGTCACCCACCGTGCCCGCCCCAACGCGGGCGCGCCGTACCATGCCGGCCGCCGGCGCTTGCGCCTAACCCGGGCGAGCGACGCTCTCGACGTTCGTTCCGTCGGGGTCGAGCACGTACGCCGCGTAGTAGCCGCGACCGTACTGCGAGCGCTCGCCCGCAGCGCCGTTGCTGGGATGGCCCGCGGCCATCGCCGCGTGGTGAAACTCGCGCACGTTCTGGCGATCGGGCGCCACGAAGGCGACGTGCAGCCCCGATGTCGCCGCCCGCCCGTCGGCGACCAGCGAGAACGTCGCCCACGCGCCGCGGAACTGCACGCCGTGCTCCCAGCGCCTCCCCGGGCGCAGGCCGAGGTGGCGCGACAGTCCCGTGTAGAAGCCAGCCGACGCCTGCAGGTCGCGCACGCCGATCCACAGGTGGTCGATGTGGCCGCCCGCGCCTTGTGTCGCCGTGGTGGACGGCCTCGGCGCTGTTGCCATCGGGATCGAGCAGGAACGCTCCGTAGTAGTCGGAGCGGTACTGCGACCGCGGCCCGGGGGCTCCCGCATCGCGAAACCCGTCGGCGACGCCGGCCTGCCAGAAGGCGTCGACGTGCTCGCGCGAGCTCGCCACGAACGCCACGTGCAGCGCCCGCGTGGGCTCGTGCGCGGCGTCCGCCGGCATGATCGCGAAGTCGTCCCACGCCAGCAGGTCGGCGCGCGCGTGGTCGGGCTCGATCCCGAGCGCGCCCAGCGTCGTGCGGTAGAAGCGCTCCGACGCCGCGTGATCGTGCGTGCGGATCGTGACGTGCGCGAACATCGCCAGTGACTGTAGGACGGACCGCGCGGCGATGACCGCGCGGCGACGCGAGTGCGGGCTATGCTCACCCGCCGTGAGCGACCGCGGCGTTTATGCCACCGCCCGAGGCCCGCTCGCGCGGCTGGCCTCCCCCCTGGCCGCACGCGCGCGCGCGCGCCGCCATGACGAGTTCTTTGCGCTCGCGCGCCTGGCGCCTGGCGCGCGCGTGCTCGACCTCGGCTGCGGCAGCCTCGGCCTGCGCGCGCTGGAGCCCGAACTGGACATCACCGGCGTGGACCTGCGCGAGCGCCCCGACTACCCCGGGCCGTTCGTGCGCGCCGACGCCGCCGACGGCCTGCCGTTCGCCGACGACCAGTTCGACCTCGTCTATTGCTCGAGCGTCGTCGAGCACGTGGCGCCAGCGCGACGCGAGGCGTTCGCCGCCGAGCTGCGCCGCGTCGGGCGCGGCTGGGTCGTGCAGACGCCCGCGTTCTCCTTCCCGCTGGAGCCGCACGCGCTTCTGCCGGTCGCACACTGGCTTCCCGTCGGCCTGCGCAAGCGCTACTGGCGCTTCGGCGCCGCCGGCGCGTGGGAGGACATCGCGCTGCTTCGCCGCGCCGAGATGGAGCGCCTGTTCGGGCCGGCGCTCGCCGAGCGCGCCGGGCCGCTGGTCAAGAGCTGGGTGTGCGTGCGCCCGCCCGACCGGCGCGCCACATAGGGGCGGGCGCTACGCGAGCGGGTCAACGGGGCTCATCCGCGCTGCGGCGCGCCGATGCGGCCCGCCCGCGCGAGCGCGTCAGCCGCCGAGGCGGCTGATGTCGTTGCTGAAGCCATTGATCACGAGGAAGGCCAGCAGCACGATGCCCACGGAGCTGAAGCGATACATCGCCGCGAGCGAGATGCGCCGGCCGCGCAGCTTCTCGCCGAGCGACCACAGCACGTGTCCCCCATCGAGCGGCAGGAACGGGAACAGGTTGATCACCGCTAGCACCAACGAGATATAGCCGAGGAACACCAGCGCGTAGCTCGCGCCCGCCTGAACCGTTTCGTGGGCGTCCTTGGTGATGCCGACGATGCTCGACACTTCGTGGCGCGTCTTGGAGCTGGTCAGCGCGCGCACGAAGCCCGTCAGCGTTTCGGTCGTCGCGTGCCACATCGCCCCCGCCGCGCCGCCGGCCGCCGCCAGCGCGCCGTACTGCTTGATCGAGCCGAACCCCACGCCGAGCAGCATGCGATGGGCTTCGGCGTTGTAACGCGGCGACACTGAAAGCGCGAGCGTACGCCCGCCGCGGCGCACCGTCAGCCGCACCGGCGTCGCCGCGCGGCAGCCGTTCTGGAGAGCGCCCGCGCAGGCGTGCGCGGCGATCCGCGCGCGCGCGGAGGTGACCGTCACGGCCTGGCCGTCGATCGCCACGATCCTGTCGCCCGCCCGCAGCACGCCCGCGGCGGGCGCGCCCTTCTCGATTTCCAGCACCGACGTGTTCTCGCGCAGCGTGTGCAGCGACGGGTCCAGCCGCCCGAGCGAGAACTCGCCGTTGACGCTGCCCGAGAACAGCACCGCCCAGAACAGCGCGAAGGCGATCAGCAGGTTCACGCCGGGCCCGGCGAGGATCACGACGATGCGCCGCCACGGCGCGAGCATCGAGTAGCCGTTGACGGCCACGCGCAGGTCGACGTCTTTCAGCTCGTCGGGCGTCATGCCCGTGATCTTCACGTAGCCGCCCGCGGGGATCGAGCCGAGCGCGTACTCGGTGCCGCGCATGCGAAAACGCGCGATCGTCGGCGGGAAGAACAGCGAGAAGCGCTCCACGCGCATGCCCACGGCCTTCGCCGCGACGAAGTGCCCGAGCTCGTGCAGCACGATCAGCGCCATGATTCCGAGGATCGTCAGAACCCATGCCATGCGCCCATGTTGGCACGCGGACCTGTGAGATCCGGCGGTTGGCGACGGCTCGCCAAGCGCGAACGCGACGGCGAAGCGATTCAGCGAGCGCTCAAGCGAGCGTCGTCACGAGGCCCGCGGCGACCTCGCGCGCGCGCCTGTCGGCCTCGTACAGCGACTCGAACGCGCGCACGGGCTCGGAGCCCAGCTGCGACAGCGTCTCTTCGATCACCTCGCAGATGCCCAGGAAGCGCAGGCGGCCGTCGAGGAAGGCGTGCACGGCGACCTCGTTCGCCGCGTTGAGCACGCACGGCGCCGTGCCACCTGCGCGCGCGGCCTCGCCGGCGATGCGCAGGCAGGGAAACGCGTCGAGGTCGACGGGCTCGAAGTTCAGCTCGCCGATCGCCGCCAGGTCCAGCGGGGCGATCGGCAGGCCGGCGCTCTCGCCGCCGTGCAGCGCGTAGGAGATCGCGATGCGCATGTCCGGCGGCCCGAGGTGCGCGAGCATCGCGCCGTCGGCGAGCTGGATCAGGCCGTGCACGAGCGACTGCGGGTGCACGACCACGTCGATGCGCTCGTACGGCGTGCCGAACAGGTGGTGCGCCTCCATCACCTCCAGGCCCTTGTTCATCAGCGTGGCCGAGTCGATCGTGATCTTGCCGCCCATCGCCCACGTCGGGTGTGCGAGCGCCTGCGCCACCGTCACGTCGGCCAGCTCGTCGCGCGTGCGACCGCGAAACGGGCCGCCGCTGGCGGTGATCGTCATCCGCTCGACCGCGCCGGGCGGCTGGCCGGCGATCAGCTGGTGAAGCGCCGTGTGCTCGGAGTCCACCGGCACGATGCGCGCGCCAGTCGCCTCGGCCAGCGCGACGACCAGCTCGCCGCCGACGACCAGCGACTCCTTGTTCGCCAGCGCCAGGTCGATGCCCTCGCCGAGCGTCGCCACCGTCGGCCCCAGACCGGCCGAGCCGACCAGCGAGTTGAGCACCAGATCGGCGCCCGACTCGACGACCAGGCGCACCAGCCCCTCCGCGCCGACCAGCACCTCGCCGCCGGTCCACGCCTCCGCCGCGCGAGCCGCCGCGTCCTCGTCGACCAGCGCGATCCTGCGCACGCCGATTGCGCGCGCCTGCGCGACCAGCTCCTCCCACGAGCGCTCCGCAGACAGGCCGATCACGTCCAGCTCGTCCGAGCGCTCGCACACGTCGAGCGCCTGCTTGCCGATCGAGCCGGTCGAGCCGAGGACGAGGACGCGCTTGGGCATTCCCCAGACCCTATGACGTCCTGGTGCTGCGTCGCCTCACGAAACGCAAAGAGCCCGCGAGGGCGGGCTCTTGCTTGTCAGCGTCGAGTGCAGAGACTGCCCACGCGCTGCGCTGAGGAGATCGATGGGGCGGCCACGGAGGCAACCGCCCCACCGTCGAATCTCGCTTCGCCGTCGCCCGCTCCTAGCTCATGCGCGGGTCGACGTACAGGCCCGACAGGTGGAAGTCGCTGCCCTTGGTGACGTTGGCGTAGATGAACCGCACTTCGCGGGTGCCTTCTTCACTGCCCGCCAGCTGCGGCTTGACGTTGAACGGGTTGGACAGTTCCCAGCCGTTGCCCTGCTTGGCGTTGAGCTGGCCTACCGGCTGACCGGTCGGTCCTGTCTTGGATCCTGCGTAGTAGACGCCGACCGTCACCCCGCCGCCGCCCTGGATGTCTTCGACGTACGCGCGAGCGGTCGGGTACTGCAGCGTCACGCACACCGGAGGGCTGATGGCGTACGAGCCGCTGGGCAGGTCGAGAACTCCGCCCCTCGAGGCGTCGGGCCGCGTCCCTTCGACGATGCTCGCGCCGTTGTTCAGTTCCCAGCCTTCGTTCGGGCCGTTGAATTCGCTGCCTTCGACCAATGTGTAGTAGTTGGAGTCCTTCATCCCTTCAAAGGGCTGGGAGAAGGTTTGACCGGGGCACACGGCCAGTTCCGCGCTGACCTTGGCCGCCGTGCCCTTGACCTGAGCGACTACCGTCGCGGGAGCGGTGACGGTCGCCACCGCAGGGGCTGGGACCGCTTCCGGCGCCGGAGCGTCCTTCTTGGCCAGCGCCGGTGCTGCTGAGATGCCGAGCACTCCGAGTCCGACTGCTGCTGCGCTGCTGATCTTCCTTGCGAACCTGCTTGCCGTGGGGCGAGACAGAGACATGTGATCCTCCGTGACGTTCCACTGGCGACCGAGCTATCTCATCCTTGAGACCTCTGGCTTTGCGTCCCCGCCTCACGACGAGTTTGCCTTTTTCAGTGCTTGGTTGGTTTCTTTACAGGGGCACTATCGGGCAGGTCGATGTCGTCCTAAAGGGGCAGGGACGGATGTTCGATTGGTGCTGCGCCGGCCTGGGCGAGTCGTCCTCTGTGCGTGCGCCAGTTCAAGTCCTCGGTCGTTTGCGGGCGATACGGGTCACGACGCCCATGTCCGTACACGCCATGCAAGAGGCCGAGCGCGCGCGTGACCTCCACGTCAAGCGTGGCCGCCCGATGGATGTCCAGCGCCGTCACGGCACCGTGCTCGTGGGCGGCTGCTTCACCGCTGCCGCGCTCGCGCTCGCGCTCGTCGCGGGCGTCCGTGGGCTCTCGCCCGGCACAGCCGTGCTGTACGTCGTCGCGATCGCCGTCGCCGGTCACGTACGCTTCGACGTGGGCGCAGGATTCACGGTGCCGACCCAGGCGATCTTCGTGCCGATGCTGTTCGCCCTGCCGCCGTCGGTCGTGCCGCTGCTCGTTCCCTTCGCGCTCGCGCTGGGCATGGCCCCGGCGATCGCCCGCGGCGAGATCTCGGCGAGCTGGCTGCTGACGGCGCTGGCCAACAGCTGGTTTGCGATCGGGCCGGCGCTCGTGCTCGTGATCGCCGGCGACCACAGTCCCGTCGGTCGCTGGGAGATCCTGCTGCTCGCGCTCGCCGCGCAGTTCGCCTGCGACTTCGCCGCGAGTGCTGCGCGCGAGCGCATCTACGGTGGGCCGCCGATTCGCGAGCTGATCGAGGAGTACCGGCCGGTGTACGCAATCGACCTGGCGCTCTCCACGCTCGGGCTCGCCGTCGCCTTCGCGACGATCGTCGCACACAGCCAGCTTGCCCTGCTGTTGATCGCGCCGCTGTTCGGCATGCTGCGCTTCTTCTCGCGCGAGCGCCACGCGCGCTTGGAGCAGCTCGCCGAGCTCAACGACGCCTACCAGGGCACCGCGCTGCTGCTCGGCGACGTGGTCGAGGCCGATGACGCCTACACAGGCGAGCACTGCAAGGGCGTCGTGCGGCTGTCGCTCGACGTCGCGCGCCAGCTCGGGCTCGATGCCGATCGCCGGCGCAACGTGGAGTTCGGCGCGCTACTTCATGACGTCGGCAAGATCGCCGTGCCGAAGGAGATCATCAACAAGCCCGAGAAGCTCGACGAGCAGGAGTGGGCAATCATCAAGACGCACACGATCGAGGGCCAGCGC
The DNA here is from genome assembly GCA_963794905.1 of uncultured Solirubrobacteraceae bacterium. Lineage (GTDB taxonomy): Bacteria > Actinomycetota > Thermoleophilia > Solirubrobacterales > Solirubrobacteraceae > Palsa-744. The sequence continues at coordinate 66,318 of CAWCFO010000004.1, read as the reverse complement.
ATGCTCGAGAAGATCGGCGGGTTCATGAGCGAGATCGGCCGCATCGTGCGCGCGTCGCACGAGCGCTGGGACGGCGGCGGCTACCCGGACGGCCTCAGCGGCGAGGCAATCCCGCTCGAGGCGCGCATCGTCTCGGCATGCGACGCGTTCAACGCGATGACGACGACGCGCTCCTACCGCCAGGCGATGGCGCTCGCCGACGCTCGCGCCGAGCTGCGGCGCTGCTCGGGCACGCATTTTGACCCCGGCGTCGTGTCGGCGCTGCTCACGGTCACCGAAGCGCCCGGGACGCTCGCGCATGACACAACTCAGGCGACCGTCGCGGAGGTCTCCAGCCGCGAGCAGCGCTCGCCCAGCGCTGGCGAGGCTGCCAGTTCTCATGCTCAGGGTAGGCCGTCGCTGCGCCTTCGTCGTGCGCGGCGAGCGGCGGCGCGCCGATCCACGCCAGCCAACAGCTAGCCGATCTCAGCCGGGCGCGTCCGGCGTGCAGTTCGGGCGTGCGTGCGGTACGGCAGGGCACGGCGGGGCGGGGCGGCTCAGGCCAGCAGCTGGCGCAGCGACGCGATGTCTTCGTCGCGCTGCGTGAAGCGCGTGAGGTCGCTTGCCGAACCGCTCGCCGTCGAGGCGTCAGCTTCGACGTCGCGGCGGTGCGCAGCGTTTCGCCGCTGCACCTCGTCGAGCGCGACCTCGGCGCCGGAGCTCGACCATTTCTTGGCCATCTTCGCGGCCCGTGCGACGTCGGCTTCGTCAAGCGCGGCCTCGAGATCGTCGGCGCGCTGATCGTCGTCTGCGTTCACGACACCGACGCTAGCGCAGAAGGACGTTCGCCGCGCGCCCGAGCACGACGCGGCTAGAGGAACGTGAACCGGTCGCCGCTCGATTTCGCACTGTTCAGACCTTCGACCGTTGCTTTCACGTCAACCGCGCCCGCCGCGTGCGCCGGCGAGAGCATGGTGCACGTCGTGCTCGACGTGCAGCTCACGGCGCCAGCTTTGGCCGCGCCGAACTTGAAGACCGTTTCCGAGCCCAGCGCAAAGCCCGCACCGGTGACCGTCACGCTCGTGCTGCCCGCCGCCGGGCCCGAGCTGGGGCTGACCGACGCGACGCTCGGCGTGTATCTGTAGTGGTCGGCGGAGGAGATTGCACTCGTGCCACCGGCGTTGGTGACCGTCACGTCGACCGTCCCCGTCCCCGCCGGCGCGGTGGCGCTGATTTTGCTCGACGACGTGACCGTGAAGGAGGCGCTCGCGCCGGCGAAGTGCACGGAGGTGGCGCCCGTGAAGCCGCTGCCGGTGATTTTCACCACCGTGCCGCCGCCCGCTGGGCCTTTGACGGGTGAGACTTTGGTGACGGCCGGTGCGCTGAGCGCGTAGCGCTGCTTGCACGTGCTGCCTTCGTTGCTCCACTCCTGCTGGTACCAGTACTCGGCCGAGTTGACGAGCTGGTTGTAGCGGGAGCCGTCGGGCGCGGTGCCGAGCGGCGTGCCGAATTCGGTGGAGTTGTTGAACGTGCGGCATTTGTCGCCGTTCTCGTTGCCTTCGGGCCCGTACCACGCGTTCAGCTCGGGGTCGGTGGTGGACTCGTTGTGCTCGTGGCTCAGGCCGCCTTGCAACGCCCCGTCGGAGGGGCTTTCGTTGGGATGTTCTCCGTCGTCGCAGCCGCTGACGCCCGTGACGTAGGGGTCGTTGGCGTAGACGATCTCGCCACCGCCGCTGGAGAAGCTGCTGTGGTAGGCGCAGTAGGCGGGCGCGCTGCTGCCGGCAGAGCATTCGGTGCCCGACGCTTCGAAGCAGCCCTCCACGCCCGGGGGCGTGAGCAGGAAGTACTCGTGCGCGAGGTCGCGCGGCAGTTCGTGCGCGGTGATGTAGCTGTTCAGCTCCGCCTGCAGCTGAGCATCGGTGAGGCAGATGGTCGCCTTTTTGCAGCCGTTTTTCGGGTACGGGTCGGTATCGACGATCGCGCCGGCGAAGTGCGAGTCATAGGCGGCGGCTTCGCCGCTGCCGTTCGTGTACTGCGTGGCGACCGAGTCGACGTTCTGCACGCCGCCGCTGTCGTGCGCGAGGTTTTCCAGATAGCGGTTGACGCCTTCCTGGTAACCGACCGGATAGCTGGGCGCGCCGCTGGGGTCCCAATAGAAGGTGTAGTTCGTGTTCGACGTCATCACCGGGCCGCCGTGGTAGACCAGATTCGACGTGCCCGCGGCGAGCGGGGTGGTGCTCAGCGCCGAGAGGCCACTGCCGGCCGCGACAGGCTGGTAGCTGACCGCCTTGCCGTTGCCCAGCCGCACGACGACCGCTGAGGCGCCCGAGGCGCCCAGCGCGAGCAGCGCGGCGAGCGCGGCGAAGCTCGCAAGCAGCGCACGCAGCGCGGCCCGCCTCGGGCGCGCAGCACCGCGAGACGACAGCGCACGGGCTGCTTCGACGGTCGAGACTCCCCTCATCTTCCCTCCCAGCTCTCCCTCGTTGACGGCCCGTTCGGGCCAGCGACAACGCTACACACCGGACGTACCTGCTGTCCAGCGTCGCCAACGAATGGCCAGCGGCAGCCACGAAGGATCAGGGCGCAACCGACGACTCGCCGTGCGGCGCGGTCACGACATGATCGGCCCCGACGGCAGCGTCACCCACAGCTTCTGCGCGAGCTCCAGCACGACTGCGCCGGGCAGCTCGCGGACGCTGGACGCGCCCTCGCGCTGCATCGTCATCGACAGCTCGCGCCACGCCTGCGCGACCGGCGCGACGCGCACCGTCGGCCCCCACCCGGTCACCGCGCGCAGCTCGTCCGCGCGCGCCAGCGCGTCCTGCACCGTCAGCTCCCCGAAGGGACGATTGGCCCCGCGCATGTAGACCTCGCGCGCCAACGTCGCGTCGACCTCGGCGCCGGTGGGCTCCGTCATCGCTTCGCCTCGGCGCCCGGCGAGGGCGTTGCAACGAGCCGCCTCGCGGCGACCGCCGCTTGGCCAAAGGAGATCGCGCCGTCGCCCAGCGGCAGGCGTTGGGGGACGATCGCGCGCACGCCCTCGGCGTGCAGGCCGGCAAGCGCCGCCTCCAGCAGCCGTCGGTTCTGAAACACGCCGCCCGACAGCACGACCAGCTCGGTGGCATTCTCGCGTGCGGCGCGCGACAGCGCCTCGACGGTGACCGCGGCGATCGCGCCGTGAAAGCGGCTGGCGACCGCGCCGACCGGAACCCCCGCCGTCAGGTCGCCGACGATCGCCGTGATCGTCTCGCGCGGGTCGATCGTGATCAGATCGCCCTGCTGGCGCAGGGCGATTGGATAGGTGTCGCGCTCAGTCGGGTCACACGCGGCCTCCAGCTCGATGGCCGCCTGCCCCTCGTAGTTGACGCGCTCGCGCAGCCCGCACAGCGCGCCGACGGCGTCGAACAGGCGACCCATGCTCGTCGTCAGCGGCGACTGCACGCCGCTGGCCAGCAGCTGGCAGACCTGTCGCCAGGCCCGCTCGGGGACGCGGCCTTGCAGCGTGCGCGGGATCGGCGGGTCGCGCCGGGGATCGTCGCTCGCCGCCGCCAGCCACGCGCACGCCATGCGCCACGGTTCGCGGATCGCGGCGGCGCCGCCCGGCAGGCGCACCGCAAGCAGCGCGCCGACGCGAGCAAAGCCCTGCAGGCCGCCGAGCAGCAGCTCGCCGCCCCACACGGTGCCGTCGAGGCCGTAGCCGGCGCCGTCGTAGATCGCGCCGACGGCGCAGCCGGGCTCGGCGTGCTCGGCCAGGCACGCCGCCAGGTGCGCGTGATGGTGCTGCACGCCGACCAGTTGCTCGACGTCGCAGTCCATCGCGTACTTCGTCGACAGGTACTCCGGGTGAAGGTCGTGCGCGACGACCGCCGGCTCGGCGTCGAACAATCGCTTGAAGTGCTCGATCCCCTCGCCGAACGAGCGCAGCGTCTCGTAGTTCTCCAGGTCGCCGATGTGGTGTGAGACCCATGCGCGCCTCCCCTTGGCCAGGCAGAAGGTGTTCTTCAGCTCCGCGCCGCACGCGAGAATCGGCGTCTCGGCGACGTCGGCCAGCGCGAGGCTCGCCGGCACGTAGCCGCGCGAGCGGCGCAGCAGCGTCGTGCGCGCGCCGCCGGGGGCCTGCACGACGCGCACGAGCGAGTCGTCGGTGCGCGTCTGGATCGGACGATCGTGCACGAGCAGCAGGTCGGCGATCGGGCGCAGGCGCGCCAGCGCATCGTCGTCGCGAAAGGCGATCGGCTCGTCTGACACGTTCGCGCTGGTCATCACCAGCGCCGCGCAGTCGACGAGGTCGGCGAGCAGCAGGTGGTGAAGCGGCGAGTAGGGCAGCATCACGCCCAGCTCGGCGGCGCCCGGGGCGACCGACGGCGCGACCGGCGCTCGCGCCAGGCGCGGCGCGAGCACGATCGGCCGCTCGACGGCGCACAGCAATTCCCGCTCTGCCTCGCCCACGCGCACCAGCCGCTCAGCGGCGCGCACGCCGGCGACCATCAGCGCGAACGGCTTGTCCTCGCGGTGCTTGCGCGCGCGCAGCGAAGCGACCGCCGCCTCGTCGTCGGCGCGACACGCAAGGTGGTAGCCGCCGATCCCCTTGACCGCGACGATGCACCCCTCGCGCAGGGCCTCGACCGCCCGGCGCAGCGCAGCGTCGCCGCGCAAGGGCATGACCTCGGGCGCAGCCTCGCCGCGCAAGGGCAAGGCCGCCGGCGCGGCGTCGCCGCTGACGGGCAAGCCTGCGGGCGCCAGCGGCACGCCGTCAGCGCCCAGCAGCGCCAGCGACGGGCCGCACTGCGGGCAGGCGTTCGGCTGCGCGTGAAAGCGCCTGTCGGCTGGGTCCTCGTACTCGGCGCGGCAGCGCGCGCACATCGTGAAGGCGGCCATCGTCGTGTACGCGCGGTCGTAGGGAATCCCACGCACGATCGAGAAGCGCGGGCCGCAGTTGGTGCAGTTGACGAACGGATAGCGGTAGCGCCTGTCGGCGGGGTCCATCAGCTCCTGCAGGCAGTCCTCGCACGTCGCGCTGTCGGGCGTGACGGGCGCCCGTGCGACGCCGGAGCGCGGGCTCCGGCGGATCGCGAACCCGTCGTCGGCGCCCGGCGCGCGGTCCTCGGCGACCACGCGCTCGACCACCGCAAGCGGAGGCGCCTCGACCGCCAGCCGCGTCAGGAACCGCTCGACCTGGGCGGCGCTTCCCTGCGCCTCCAGCAGCACGCCGTCGGCGTCGTTGAGCACGAAGCCCACGAGCCGATGCTCGCCGGCCAGGCGATAGACGTACGGGCGAAAGCCGACCCCCTGGACCGTTCCGTGCACGCGCGCGCGGACGCGTCGGATCGCCGCGGCCGGTGGCTCGGCCGTGACCGCGCGAGCGCTCATGGTCCGTCGGCTTCCGTGGCGCCGCCCGACAGCTCGACCAGCTCGCGCAGCGCGTGGTAGGCGCTGGCCTGGGCCTCCTGGATGCGCGGGATGTGCTGCGAGCGCGTGACCACCACGTGGTCGGCCAGCTCCTCCGCGCTGACGCGCCCGCCGTCGTATCCGACCAGCGCGATCGTGCGCAGGCCCTGGCGGCGCGCCTGCGCGAGCGCGTCGATCACGTTGCGCGAGTTGCCCGACGTCGACAGCGCCAGCAGCACGTCGCCGGGCAGCCCGTAGGCGATCACCTGGCGCGAGAAGATCGCGTCGATGCCGATGTCGTTTGCGATCGCCGTGAGGATCGCCGGGTCCGCCGTGAGGTCGATCGCCGGCCGGGCGCGGCCCGCGCGGCCCACCCCGCCCGCGCCGGCGTCTGTCCAGGTGGCGCGGAAATCGGCGACGACGTCCATCGCGTCCGTCGCCGAGCCGCCGTTGCCGAGCGCCAGCAGCTTGCCGCCGCGGGAAAAGCTCTCGCGCAGCGCGCCGGCCGCGTCGATCAGCTGCCGGCGATTGTCGGCGAACGTCTGCGCGCGCAGCGCGTCGATCTCCTGCGCCTTCATCAGCGCCGAGCGGCGCACGTCGTCGATCACCGGCTCCAGCTCGCGCTCGCGCTCGTCCAGGAACGGGTAGAGAAAGCTCGATGCGCCGGCGTCGTGCACTCGCCGAGTGCTGCGTCCCGCGAGCAGGCCGCGGTGGTCGAAGAACACGTGCACGAGCTCCCACAGCACGTGGTACAGCGTCTCGATCAGCTCCTGGCGAACGCTCGGGTCGTCGCTGGGCGGGTCGAACTCCCACTCGGCGCCGAGCTGTCGAGAAGGCGATCGTCAGGCAGCCGCGCTCGCGCGCGGCGGCCACCGCGCGCGCCGTCTGCGAGCGCGGGCCGTGCGCGTCGAGGAAGGCGATCGCCATGTCGTCCTCACGCGCGACCAGCTCGACCTGCAGCGCCAGGTCGCCGCCGTCGTCCACGAGCGCGAGCGCCGGCAGCGCGCGCTTGCCGACGATCACCGGGTGCACGAACTCGACGGCCACGTGGCGCGCGTCCGAGCGGGCGCCCGGCGACGCGCCCAAACGCGAGCAGCCGCCCGCCGCGCGCGAAGCGCTCGGCCATCGAGTGACACAGGCGCGCAAGGCGCTCGGCGTGCTCGGCGAAGAACTCGCCGTTGGCCTGCGTGCGCCGCGCCAGCGCCAGCTCCAGGTGCGCGGCGAGCGAGTCTTGAGTTGCGGTCTGCGTCAAGCCAGCGCCCCCTCGCGCGCGCGCGACGCGATCTGCACCAGCCAGTCGCGCCACGCCTCGATGCCCTCCCCCGTGCGCGCGCTCACGAGCATGCGCAGCGCGTCGGGGTTGACCTGGTCGATGTTGTAGAGCAGCTGGTCGAGGTCGTAGTCGAGATGCGCCAGCAGGTCGATCTTGTTGATCAGCACCAGCTCGCACGTGCGGAACATCAGCGGGTACTTCAGCGGCTTGTCCTCGCCCTCGGTCACCGAGCAGACCATCACGCGCGCGTCCTCGCCGACCTTGAACTCGGCCGGGCAGACGAGGTTGCCGACGTTCTCGATCACCAGCATGTCGATCTCCGCCAGCGGCAGCTCGCCGAGCGCCGAGCGCACCATGTTCGCGTCCAGGTGGCACTCGCCGCCGAAACTCGGGTCGGTGTTCAGCTGCGTGACCGGCACGTGCAGGCCGGCCAGCCGATCGGCGTCCATCGAGCCCTGCACGTCGCCCTCGAGCACGCCCACGCGCACGCCCGGAACGTCGCCGACGACGCGCTCCAGCAGCGACGTCTTGCCCGCGCCCGGCGCGCTCATGAAGTTGACGACCGTCACGCCCGCGCGATCGAAGTCCGCGCGGTTGGCCTGCGCGATCGTGTTGTTGGCGTCCAGCGCGTCCTCGACGATCCTCACTTTTGTGCGATGCATGCTGCCTCCTCGACCTCGATTGACTCGACTTCGAACTCGTTCGCCGCTGGCCACGGCGACCTGCGACCCGCCGCACGTCGGGCAGCGGAAGGCGGGGATCTCGATCCGCCACTCGCGCTCGCACGCGCTCACAGCGCAGGCGCGCCTCGACGACCTGCTGCTCCAGGCGCGCGCCCTCGCAGACCGTGCCGCGCGCGACGAAGCCGAAGTAGAACTCGAGCGTGTCCGGCACGACCTGGCGCAGACGCCCGACGCGCAGGCTGACCAGGCTCACGCGGCGCTCGCCGGCGTGCTTGACGACCGTGTTGAGCACCGCGCCGCTCAGCGACAGCTCGTGCATGGGCTACTCCGCGGGCACCGGCGCAGCCGGCGTGCGCAGCCCTTCGGCCGTCTCGAGCACCAGCTCGACCGCGCGCTCGACCGCCTCTCCGACCTCGCCCGAGAGCCCGAAGCCCAGCTCCTCGACATCGGCCGGCTCGCACGCGATCGACCACGACCCGGCCCGGCCACGCGCCGATCGAGCGCACGAAGCGCAGCATCGTCTGCGGGTCCATGCCGTGCGGGTTGATCGTTTCGCCGTCGTCGATCTTGCCCTCGACCGACTCCTCGGACACCTCCATCACGTACAGCGTCCCCGGCTCGCCGCCCTGGCGGCTCACGTCGAGGATCACCAGCGCGTCATAGCCGCGCATCACCTCGTACGCGAGGTCCAGGCCGCCCGTGCCCGCGTCCATCACCGCCACGCCGGGCGGCAGCTCGCGTTGTTCCAGGCGCCGCGCGACCTCGCCGCCGAAGCCGTCGTCGCGCAGCCACGCGTTGCCGACGCCGGCGATCAATATCCGCGGTTCACGCTCAGGGCTCATGCGCACCTCCTCAGTCGATTTGCAATCACCCGAGCACCTCGACCTCGGGGGCGAAAAAGAACAGCAGGCGCCCGCTCTCGCGCATCAGCTCCTGGCCGGGGTCGCCGTCGATCGTCACGCCAAGATGGACCTTGCCGTCGTAGTCGACCATGATCCGCTCGACCGTCGCCGTGCGCCCGTCGAGCATGCGCGCGTGCAGGTCGGCGTCCGCGTCCGGGCGGATGCGCACCTTGCCGCCGCGACGGAAGCGCACCCCGTCGACCTCGGCCGACTCCTCCCCGGCCGTCGGATCGAGCAGGTCGGGTGGCTCCTGCGGCGGCGCGTCGGTGAAGCGGCTGCGCGGCGTGCCGAGAGTCGCCACGTCCGCGTCCTCGGGATCGCGCAGCGTCACGCGGCCGTGCAGCGCGAGGATGTCCTGCGGCGTGGCCGCGGCGGCGCGCGCGACCATCTCGCGCACGGCCGGGTCGTGTCGCTCGATCTGCTCGCGCTCGTCGTCCGTCAGCACCTTGACGTGCAGCAGCAGCGCCTCCTCGATCTCCGTCGAGTCGAACAGGCCGCCCCGGCTCTCGGGGGCGATCTGCGGGTGGTCGGGGAGCACGATCGTCGCGCCGATCACGGCGTCGTCGGCTGGGCTCGCCAGCACGGGAAACGTGTTGACGCTCGCACACGGATGCTCGAGCGGCGACAGCAGGCGCGCGCCGGCCACGCGCACGATCGGGTGCGTCGACAGCAGCGAGCGCGCGAGCGCGCCGGCGCGGTCGAGCCCGTCGGCGCACGCGCTGCGGTTCTCCACGCGCAGCGCCAATTCGTAGAGGTCGGGCTGGAGCTCGCGCGCGCTGAGCGCGATCGCCAGGCGCAGAGGCTCGTCACGCGTCTCGATCCGCTGCTCGCGCTCCAGCGCTTGGCCGGCGGCCGCGAGCGCGCCCACGGTCATCCGGTCCTCGAAGACGGAAGACTCCCTGTCGCCGCAGACGGCGGCCTTCCCGTCCCCGAAGGCGGCAGGCTCCCTGGTCGTCTTGTTCCCGGAGCCGCCAGGCTCCGCGGTCATCTTGTCTCCTGGACCGACAGGCTCCGCGGTCGTCAGCTGCAGTCGGTGGGCGTCGGCCTCGTGGCGCACGCCGCTGGCGGCGAGGAACCTGACCTCCGCGCCGAGCGGCGCGTGCGGCGGCCCGGCGAGCACGCAGCGCAGCTCCACGTGGTCGAACGTGCTCGACAGCGTGGCCGCGTAGCGCGGCGGGTAGACGATGCCGAACGGTGTCGGCGTCGCGTTCTTGGTCGCGCCGGGCGTGTACGGGTACAGCGCGTATCCCTCGTACAGCAGCGAGTCGATCAGCTGCTCGAGCTGCTCAGGCATCGCACGCCTCGTCGAGCAGGCGGCGCAGGCAGGCGTCGTACGTCGGCAGGCCGTGCGCGACGCGCGCGCGCTCCAGCGCATCCATCGTCTCGCCGCGCAGCGCCACCCAGCCGGTGTTCGGGTAGTAGTGCTCGACCGTCTCGCGCCACGCCGACACCGGCATGCGAAAGTCGATCGAGCGCGACCACGGCACGAGCACCATCTGCAGGCCACCCTGCTCGTCGGGGTAGTAGACCATGCCGTTGAAGTGCAGCGCCAGCGGCGCCTCGCCGTCGGGCAGCGCGTGCAGGTACTTGGCTGCCGCCACCTCCATGTCGTAGCTGCACGCGACCGGCACCGTCACGGTCGTGGAGCCGGTGAACGCCGGGACGATTACGTCGAGCTGCGCCCACACCAGGCTGCGCGTCGTCACCGCCCAGCGCTCCGGCGCCCCGAACAGCCCGGCGAGGCGCTCGCGCGTCGCATCGTCGTAGGCGCGCCTGGCGGGCTCGATCATCAGCTGGACGGTCAGCGCGATCATGTACACCGGTCGGCCGCTCGGCTCTGACACGTGCAGGTCGAACAGCATCGTCGGCGTCGCCGCGTGGCGCAGCTGGCGGACCCCCAGGACCGCGAACTCCGGCTCGGGGCCGACCGTCGTTTCCGGGGCCTGCCCCGCAGCCACCGCAGCCACAGCGGCGGGCGCGGCGGGCGCGCTCTCGGGGCGCTCGCGCGCGCCATTCGATCGCGCCACCAGCGAATCGGGCTGCGCGCTCACGCCGGCGCCGCCTGCGCGCGCAGGTCGTCGAAGAAGCCCGACACCGCTTCGCGCACCCGTGGGCCGCCGGAGATGCCTTCCCAGTTCACCTTGATCGTCCCCGTGAGCGCGTAACAGCGGTCGATCGGCGCGATCGCGTACGCCGGCGGGTCCGACAGCCGGTTGACGACCAGGCCCTCGATGTCGGGCTCCAGGTCGGCGAGCACAGGGTTCAGCTCGACCATGCGACTCCACGAGGAGAAGTGCAGCTCGCTCTCCGTCGCGCCGCCTGGGCTCGGATACAGCGCGACGACGCAGCCGGCGATCGTCGAGTCCATGAAGAAGGCCAGGCCGATCGGTATCTGAAAGCTCGCCCACACCTCGTCGGGAACTTGCAGGTCGTCCAGCCACAGCGTGCGTCCGCCCGTCGGGCGGTACTCGGCGTCGCCCGAGCGCAGCGCCCAGCAGCTCTCGCACGCACACTCGATTCGCCGCTCGACGAGGTTCAACAGGTGGCGATGATCATCGGGGATCGTCGTGTCGCATAGATCACAGCGCTCCTCGGGCAGCGTCGCCGGCTGGCTCTCACGGCCGTCGGGCGGCGGCGCCGGCTGACCCTCACGGCCGTCGGGCAGCGTCGCCGCAGGGATTCGGAGCCCCACGGGCGCCCTCCCGGCCGGCGCGGCGGGAGCAGATTGCCGCTCGACGGGGTCGCGCGGACGGGCCAGGTCGCGCAGCCCGCTGACGAGCTGCGCGCGCCGCCTGGCGCTCACGGCGGCTTGGATCGGCCGGCGCGCTGCGGAGCGTTCGCCGGTCGGACCCGAGCCGGGCGGCGAATGGCCGTTGTCGCCGCCGTTCTCGCTCACCGCGCGAGCGCCACCTTCACGTGGCCCTGCTCGCGCAGCAGCGGGACCGGCTGCAACTGCAGGCGCTCGTCGTCCATCGAGCGCCCCGCGCGGGGCAGGAAGTAGGTCCGCGAGCATTGCGGGCAGGCCAGCGTGCCCGACTGCAGCACGCCGCCGTCGAGCGATGCGCCACACGCGGCGCACGTGTTGGCGTAGGCCAGCAGCGTGCCGTCAACGTTTGCGACGACCAGCTCCGCGCCGGCGACCTCGGCGCCGACCATCTGACCGACCGGCACGAGATCGAGGTGATCGACGTCGAACCACGTCGGCGCCTGCACGGGCGCCTGCGCCGACGTGGGGGCACGGTCAGGGGCGGACGCCGGGGCCGGCGCGGGCGCCTGCGACGGCGACATGACCATCGGCAGGGCGATCGCGCCGTCGCCGTTGGCGTGCGACGGCGCCGCGCCGCCGACGAGCGGCAGCGAGGGGCCGGCCGGCGCGGGCGCCACGCCCTCGACCTCCAAGCTCTCCAGGTCGGGGGCGGCATCTTCCAGCGCCTGCTTGATCGCCAGCTCCAGAGTGACCGCCGACGCGGCGCAGTCCGAGCAGCTGCCGCGCAGGCTGATCCGCGCGACGCCGTCGTGCAGCGACAGCAGCTCGACGTCGCCGCCGTGGGATTCCATGTACGGGCGCACCTGCTCGAGCGCCCCGTTCACGCGCTCGGACAGCGGCACCGGGTGCAGGTCGTGGATCATCAGCAGCGCCGCCACCAGCTCGTCCTCGGCCAACCCGCCCGCGAGTCGCTCGCCCTGCTCGCCCGCGCCGTGCAGCAGGCCGACGATCCGCTCCAGCCCCGCGCCGTACATCTGCACGACGGCCGACACCAGCTCCTCGGCGACCTCGCGCGTGGCCGGATCGCCGTCGGAGTCGAGCTTTGACTGCAGCTCCTGCACCGCCGCCAGCAGCTCGTCGGGGCCCTCGCCGATCGTCGCCGTGGCCGACATCTAGGACATCGCCGTCGGCGTGTGCACGACCTTGCGCACCTTGCCCGAGCCGTTGTACATGTGCACGCCGCACGGCAGGCACGGGTCGAACGAGCGAACCGCGCGCATGATGTCGATGCCCTTGAAGTTCTCCGGGCCGTTCTCCTCGAAGATCGGCGTGTTCTGCACCGCGTCCTCGTAAGGCCCGGGCGTGCCGAAGGAGTCGCGCGGGCTGGCGTTCCACGGCGTCGGCGGGTAGGGCTGGTAGTTGGCGATCTTGCCGTCGCGAATCACCATGTGGTGGGAGAGCACGCCGCGCGCCGCCTCGTGAAAGCCGCAGCTGACGGCGCTGTCGGGGACGGTGAAGCTGTTCCAGCTCTTGGTGCGCCCGGCCTGCACCTCCTTCATCGCCCGCTCGAGGCAGTGCAGCGCGATCAGCGCGCTGTAGGCCTGGTGGTAGGTGCGCGCGCGGTCGCGCTCGATCGCGTTGGACTTCTCGGGCACCTTCCACTCGAGCTCCATCTCGGGCATGTTCGGCGAGCGCGGCAGCACCATCTGAATCGAGTGACCCGTCGCCTTGGCGTAGCCGAAGTCGACCAGGCCGGCCTTCGCGGTGCACCACTGGCGCGCGAACGGGCCGCCGCCGGTGTCGCAGCAGACGTGCGTGTCGGTGCGTTTGTCGTAGATGCGCGGCGAGACGACCCACGTGTACTTGTCGGTGAAGTCGCGCTTCTGCGGGCGTGGCAGCGTGACCTTGTTCCACGGGTGGTTCTTGTCGACCGGGTTGCCCAGCGGGTCCTCGGTGACGAGCGTCGGCTCGTTCTCCCACGAGTCGAAGTAGGAGGAGCCCAGCAGGATGCGGATCATCAGGTTGATCTCCACGAGGTCCGTCGAGATCAGCTCGCCGCCGATCGCCACGCCCGGCGTGATGTAGCGCTTGCGGCCCCACTCGGTCATGTTGCGGTAGTCGTAGTCGACGTAGTCGGGATCGTCGAACGAGCCCCAGTTGACGAGGTTGGTCTCGCGGTAGCCGACCATGTCGTATCCCGGCAGCTGCGTCAGGAAGAAGTCGTACAGGTCGTCGTGCATCGGCACGCTGCGCTTGACGTAGTCGAAGTAGCGCATCAGGCGCACGTAGTAGTCGGTGCACGTCTGGTGGGTGATGTCCGCGCTGCAGCCGCCCGGCATGATCGTCGAGGGGTGCGTGTGGCGCCCGCCGAACAGGCAGTACATCTCGCGCGTGTAGCGCGCCACGTGCAGCGTCTCCAGGTAGAACTCGCCGGTGAACGGGTTGAGCGCGCGCATGATGTCGGCGATCGTCTTGAAGCCGTGGATGTCGCGGTGCGGCGCCGGCGTGTTCTCGGCGTTCGCCAGCAGCGCCGGGTTGGTCTCCTTGACCATCTGCTCGCAGAAGTCGACGTTGGCCATGCAGTCGTTGAAGATCGCGTGGTCGAAGATGTAGTCGGCGGTCTCGGCGAGGTTGAACGCCAGGTCGCCCAGCGGCGGCGGCTTGACGCCGTAGGCCATGTTCTGGTTCAGGCACGAGCACGTGCAGTGGTTGTCACCGCAGATGCCGCAGATGCGGCTGGTGATGAAGTGCGCGTCGCGCGGATCGATCCCCTTCATGAAGATGTCGAAGCCGCGGAAGATCATCGAGGTGCTGTAGCACTTGAGCACCTGCTGGTTGGAGAAGTCGATCTCGGTGTGGATGCCGAGGCTGCCCACGATCCGCGTGATCGGATCCCAGGACATCTCCTTGACCATCACTTTCTGCTGCTGCGGCGTTTCGGTCGCCATCTTCGCTCTCCTCACTCGGCCTTCAGCCGGAATTAGTCAAAGGGATCTACGGCGGGTCGGCTCAGCGGGTCACCACCTCTTCGCGTAGCCGCTGGCCAGCGTCGTGCCCTTGCGCCGCCACTCCGGCTCGACGTCGTATTTCGTCTTGATGTTCCGTCGGCGCCCCCAGCGGACGATCGGCCCGTAGCTGAACTCCATGACCCGTGCCGCCAGGCCGCCGTATTTGTCCTCGTCCATGAACGGCATGAACTTGTCGGGGAAGCCGGGCATCGTGCAGGCCATGCAGATGCCGCCCACGTTGGGGCAGCCGCCGATGCCGTTGACCCAGCCGCGCACGGGGACGTTGCACTTGACGACCGGCCCCTTGCAGCCGAGCTTGACCAGGCAGCGGTGATCGGAGCCGTATTCGGTGGCGAACTCGCCCTGCTCGGCGAAGCCGGCGCGGTTGCAGCCCTCGCGCACGGTGCGCCCGAACAGCCACTTCGGCCGCAGCGCCTCGTCGAGTTCCGGCGCGGGCGCCAGGCCGGCGAGGTGCAGCGCGAGGTACAGCAGCGTCTCGGTCATGTTGTCGGGCTGCGCCGGGCAGCCGGGGATGCAGACGATCGGCAGGCCGGCTTTGGACTTCCAGTTCCAGCCGAGGTAGTCGGGCACGCCCATCGCGCCGGTGGGGTTGTTCTTCATCGCCGGGATGCCGCCGTAGGTGGCGCACGTGCCGACCGCGACGACCGCCGCGCACTTTGGCGCGAGGCGGTCGATCCACTCGTTCATCGTGATCGGCTGGCCGTCCTCGGGGTTCACCGCAAACCCAGTCCAGTGCCCCTCGCCGTTGATCTCCTCGTTGCCCAGCGAGCCCTCGATGACGAGCACGAACGGGTCGAGCTTGCCCTGCTCGGCGTCGAACCACGCCTGCGCGTAGTCCTGGCCGACGGCGTAGTCGATCACCTGGTTGTGCACCACGACCTTCGGCATCCCCGGGATCGCCTGCAGGATGATGTCCTCGAGGCTCGGGTTGGTCGCCGAGGTCATCGCCACCGAATCCCCCTCGCAGCTGAGACCGGTGGTCATCCACAGGACGTGGGCGGTGACCGCCTCCGTCTTCTTGTGCTCCGCAAACGCTACAGTCGCCATCGCGTCTCCTCTCGACTCCGCTCAGCAGATCCGCGGAAGCGGATCGCCCACCAGCTGGTCCATCACCCGACGTCCTCCGAAGCTCGTCTCCACCAGCACCATGCCGGTCGGTTCGGTGCGCACCTCGCCGATCTCGGCGGCCTGCTCGCAGCCGCGAACCGAGCGCAGCGCGGCCAGCGCTTCGTCGGCGTGCTCGGGCGCGACGAACGCGACGAGCTTGCCCTCGTTGGCCACGTACATCGGGTCGATGCCGAGGATCTCCGCCGCCCCGGCGACCGCCGGCGCGACGGGCACCGCGCTCTCGCTCACGAGCATCGCCACCGAGGCCGCGCGCGCCAGCTCGTTGAGCACCGAGGCGACGCCGCCGCGCGTGGCGTCGCGCAGGCAGCGCAGGCCCGGACCGGCGGCGTCGAGCAGCGCGTCTACGGCCGGCCACAGCGACGCCGTGTCGGACTCGATCGAGGCGTCCAGCTCGAATTCGCCGCGCGCGAGCATGATCGCCATGCCGTGTTCGCCGATCGCGCCGGAGAGCAGCACGCGATCGCCCGGGCGGATGCTCGCGGGCGCGAGGTTCGCGCGCGGGTCGCGGCTGCCGAGGCCGCTCGTGCAGATGTACATCCCGTCGGCGTGGCCGCGCTCGACCACCTTCGTGTCGCCCGTGACGATCTCGACCTGCGCGGCGCTCGCGGCGCGCCGCGATCGCCTCGACCTCCGCGCGCAGCTCGTCCGCCGCCAGCCCCTCCTCGAGCACCAGCGACAGGCTCAGCGCGAGCGGCCGCGCGCCGGACACCGCGAGGTCGTTGACAGTGCCGTTGACCGCCAAGTCGCCGATCGACCCGCCGGGGAAGCGCAGCGGCTTGACGACGTAGGAGTCGGTCGTCAGCGCCAGCTCCACGCCGTCGACGCTCAAGCGGCCGGCGTCGGCCATCTCGCTCAGCGCGTCGCCGGCGAAAGCCGGCACGAACAGCCCCTCGATCAACGTCTGCGTCGCCTTGCCGCCGGCGCCGTGGGCCATCGTGATGCGCTCGTCGCGGAACCTTGCGCGCTTGCCGCGTGCGGTCTCGATGATCCCGAGGATCTTCTCCTCACGCTCGGAGACGACCGCCGGCTCGCCCATCACACGACCTCCCGCTCACGCGCGAAGCGCCCGAAGTTGTAGTAGGCCGCGCACGCGCCCTCGGAGGAGACCATGCACGTGCCGATTGGGCGCTCGGGCGTGCATGCGGTGCCGAACACCTTGCACTCCCACGGCTTGATGACGCCCTTGAGCACCTCGCCGCACTGACACGCCTTGGGGTCGGCGACGCGCACACCGGGCACGCTGAAGCGCAGCTCCGCGTCGAGGTCGGCATATGCTTCTGACAGCTTCAGGCCGCTGTGCGAGATGAAGCCGAGGCCCCGCCACTCGAAGTGCGGGCGCAACTCGAACACCTCCGACAGCACCTCCAGCGCGCGCAGGTTGCCCTCATACGGCACGACGCGCTTGTACTGGTTCTCGACCTCGCAGCGATCCTCTGAGAGCTGGCGCAGGATCATTGCGATCGACTGCAGGATGTCCAGCGGCTCGAAGCCAGCGACGACGACCGGCTTGCCGTAGTCGGCGGGGATGAACTCGAACGGGCGCGCGCCGACGACCGTGGAGACGTGACCCGGCCCGATGAAGCCGTCCAGGCGCAGGTCGGGCGACTCCAGCAGCGCGCGCAGCGGCGGCACGATCGTCACGTGGCTGCAGATGCACGAGAAGTTCTTCACGCCCTCCGCGCGCGCCCGCTTGAGCGTCAGCGCGGTCGACGGCGCGGTCGTCTCGAAGCCGATCGCGAAGAACACGACCTCGCGGTCAGGGTTCTGCTTGGCGATGCGCAGGGCGTCCAGCGGCGAGTAGACCATGCGCACGTCCGCGCCCGCGGCCTTCGCCTCGAGCAGGCTGCCGTGTGAGCCGGGCACGCGCATCATGTCGCCGAAGCACGTGAAGATCACGCCGGGCACCTCGGCGATCGCGATGCCGTCGTCGACCCGGCCCATCGGGATCACGCACACCGGGCAGCCCGGCCCGTGCACCAGCTCGACGTTCGCCGGCAGCAGATCGTCGACGCCGTACTTGTAGATCGAGTGGGTGTGCCCGCCGCACACCTCCATCACCTTGTAGTGGCGCCCCGGCTCGACCAGCGAGAGGATCTCGCCGGCCAGCGCGCGGCCGAGCGCGGCGTCGCGGAACTCGTCGACGAACTTCACGCGCGCACCTCGCTCACGCGCCCAGCCTCGGCGGCCAGCGAGGCGATCGCCACGCCGGCGTGCACGAGCACGACGCCGCCGGCCGACGGGCTCTCCACGAGCGCCGTCTCGACGGTGTGCCACTGCCCGCCAGCGTCGGCGCAGAGCGCCAGCCCGCGCCTCTCGTCGGTGCGCACGACCGTCATCGGCACGCCCTCGTCGGCGCACGTGATGCAGTGCTCGCCCGAGCACGTAGGCGACGCGGACGGCGCGATCACGTCGCGCGCGCCGGTCGCCGCCCACTCGCGCGGGATCGACGTGGCCACAGATCCGGGCGCGCTCATTCGATCACGCTGGCCTTCAGCTCCTCGAGCTCCTGCTCGTAGTCGGCGCCCATGCGTTCGAGCAGCTCGCGCGTCGCGCGCGCCTCCTCCTCGTCGACCTGCGAGATCGCGAAGCCGACGTGGATCAGCACCCAGTCGCCGGGGCCGACGCCCGTCCCGTCGACGTCCAGCAGACCCACGTTGACGGTGCGCCGCACGCCCGCCACGTCGACCATCGCAAGGCGATGCTCCTCGTCGACTATCTCGACGATCTGGCCTGGAATGGCGAGGCACATCCAGTGGACGACCTTTCTGGAAGCTGATCCCGCCGCTCATGCGCGACGGGCGCGATGGCATGGGCCAGTGACCTTCTACCACCGGTCGCCGGACGCCGATCGCGCGTGGTAATCCCCCTTACACCCGGTTCCAGTAATGCGGATTACCAGGGCCGATCGGGGGTAGTTGCCGCGACATGGGCGTAGAGTCGCCCGTCGTGTGGCCGGTCGGCTTGAAGGGAAGCAGCGAGGCTTTGGGATGACAAGCGAGGGTCGAGATGTTGTCCGGCTCGGGTCAGGGTGGCCCGGACGCTCCTCGCCCGCCAGGTCTCCCGCCTCACCCCCGCTGCACGCCTACCTGCTCGACGCCGACGACGAGCTCGCGGCCGAGCTCGACCTACGCGAGCGCTTCACCGCGCGCCAGCACGTGACCGCGCGGGTTCTCGAAGCCGAAGCCGGCGGCTGCGACCTGCAGCCGTGGCTGGCGGTCGTCGGGCACGGCCCCGGCCTGTTGATCCTCGACGGCCTCGTGGCCGTGGACACGTGCATCACCAACCGCACCACCAGCGAGCTGCTCGGCAGCGGCGACCTGCTGCAGCCGCTCAGCCGCCACGTCGACGACATGATCGAGCGGGTCGCCTCGTGGCACGCGCTGTGCAGCTGTCGCTTCGCGCTGCTCGACGCGGAGTTCGCCGAGCGCGCGCTGCCCTGGCCGCAGATCGGACACGCGCTGCTGCGTCGCACCGAGCGCCGCACCGAGGATCTCGGTGCGCTGCGCGCGATCTCCTGTCAGCCGCGCCTGGACGTCCGCCTGGTGCTGTTTTTGTGGCATCTCGCCGCGCGCTGGGGGCGCGTCGAGCCCGGCGGCATCCATCTCACGCTGCCGCTGACCCACCGCATGCTCGGCCAGCTGGTGTCCGCCGAGCGCCCGTCCATCTCGCACGCGCTCGGCCGGCTCGGCGAGTCCGGCCTGGTGACCGGAGCGGCCGGCGACTGGCACCTGCTCGGCAGCCTCGACACGCAGTTGGAGTCGCTGATCGGCGACGCCGCCGAAGTCGCGCAGACCCGGCACGTTCGCCAGGTCGCCAACCGCCGGGCGCGCCGCACCCCCGACGGGCGCATCGTCTGAGCGCCGCTCTGCACCGCAGCGCGAACCCGGCGGCCTCGCCGCCGCTCGGGCCGCCCCCGGACCGACTTTGGCGTGAGGCCGACGCGCTACCTTTGGCGGATGCCGGTCAAGGTCGTGTTCGTATGTGAGATCTGCGGCTGCCACCCCGACCGCGAGACGCAGCAGTCACTGGAGCGCCAGCTGCTGGACCTGCGACACGGCGAGTACCTCGACGCCGACCCCGGGCGCTGGCTGACGTGGCACGGGCGCGGCATGTACGGGCCGCAGCGTTATGCCTGCGGGGAGCATCGCGGCGAGCTCAAGGCGCTGCTGCGCGAGCACTACGGCACGCTCGGCTGGCACCCGTGGGCGATGGGTCCGCATCCGTGGGCGGGGCGTCGCGGGACCGACCGCGCGCGCCGCTTCGCCAGGTCGCTGCGCTCGACGTTCGCCGCGCCCGGATCCTAGAGCCGGCGCGTTCGGGGTTGGCGCTCACGCGCCGTGGGCGTGGGCGCGGGGATGTGCGTGGACGTGGTCGCCGTGGCTGTGCTCGTGCTCGTGCTCGCCGCGGCCGGGCGCTCGACCGTGCTCGGGTTCGCCGTGGCCGTGCGAGTGATCGCTGCGGCGATCGCGTTGCTCGCCACGGTCGGGCGCGCCGGCCACCTGCGCGTCAGAGCAGGCCGGGCAGGTGCCGACGATCGCGAAGTGGTCGAAGCGCGCCCGGTAGCCGTAGCGGCTGTTGATGCGCTCGCGCACCGGGTCAAGCTCGGCCGGCGCGAGCGCCACGACGGCCCCGCAGCGGTCGCAGTAGAGGTACTCGCGCTCGCCGCGACCGAGCAGCGCGTAGAGCCCGGGGCCGTGGCCGAGGTGGACGTGGCGCACCAGCCCGATGCGCTCGAACGTGTCGAGGTTGCGATGCACCGACGCGGCGTCAAGGCCGGCGTGCCGCGCCGCGTACTCGGCGGAGACGGGCCCGTCGGCGGCGAGCAGCGCCTCGAGCAGAAGCCGCCGCGTGGTGGAGATCCGCAGCCCGCGCTCGCGCAGCGCGGCGACGGCGTCGGCGAGGCTCGCGACGGCCAGCG
This sequence comes from uncultured Solirubrobacteraceae bacterium, assembly GCA_963794905.1. Classification (GTDB taxonomy): domain Bacteria; phylum Actinomycetota; class Thermoleophilia; order Solirubrobacterales; family Solirubrobacteraceae; genus Palsa-744. The sequence goes on along the minus strand of CAWCFO010000004.1, from coordinate 46,311 downwards.
GCTGGGCGTCGGCCGAGACGGTCATCGCGCTAGCGCTCGCCGTCGGTGAGGTGCGCGCTCCAGCGCTCCTCGATGTGCGCGAAGCGCCAGACGGCCAGCGCGATCGCCCAGGTCGCGACGAACATGGCGACGATGATGAAGCCGAGCGTGTTGATGTCGATGTTCTCCCACCAGGCCCAGAACGGACCCTGTCCGTTGAGCTTGGTGGCGAGCAGGCCGACGATCTCGATCGTGCCGATCACCAGCGCCACGGCCACCGACAGCCCGGTGATGGTGATGTTGTAAAAGACCTTGCGCACCGGCTTTGAGAAGGCCCAGCCGTAGGCGAAGTTCATGAACGAGCCGTCGATCGTGTCGAGCAGCGACATGCCGGCGGCGAACAGGACGGGCAGGCAGAGGATCGCGTAGAACGGCAGCCCGGCGCCCGCGGCGCCGGCCGCGAGGAACAGCAGCGCGACCTCGCTCGCCGTGTCGAAGCCGAGGCCGAAGAGAACGCCGATCGGATACATCTGCCAAGGCTTTGAGATCGTCTTGGTGAAGCGCCCGAAGAAGCGGTTCATCAAGCCGCGCGAGTCCAGCTGCGCTTCGAGCTGCTGCTCGTCGTACTTTCCGCTGCGCATCTGCAGGAACACCTTGACGATGCCCCACAGGATCACCACGTTGAGCGCGGCGATGACGTACAGGAACGTCCCCGAGACGCCGGTTCCGATCCAGCTCGTGACGTTATGCAGCCGGCTGTCGTCGTTGCGCACCTGCCCGCCCAGCGCCTTCACGCCGACCGAGAACAGCAACGCGAGCGCGAACACGATCGTGGAGTGCCCGAGCGAGAAGAAGAAGCCGACGCTCATCGGGCGCTTGCCTTCGGCCATCAGCTTGCGCGTGGTGTTGTCGATCGCCGAGATGTGATCGGCGTCGAAGGCGTGGCGCATCCCCAGCGTGTAAGCGGTGACGCCGGTGCCCACGGCGAACGCGCCCGACGCGCCGAGGCGGTAGTGGTGCGGCGCCACGACGGCGATCAGCAGGAAGAAGCCGATCGCGTGCAATCCGAGCACGACGCCAGCCATGATCGCGACGGTCCGCCACTGGCCGGCGTCCAGCGAGCGCGCGGCGCGGCGCCACCGCTTCGCGCCCTGCCGCCGTGCCGATGTCGCCTGCAATCTCGACCTCTCGATCGCTCGCGTCGCCCCCGTCGGGTGGCTGTCGAGCAACCTATATCGGATGACTCGCTATTGCAATGTCATCTCAATTACCACCGCGCCCCGCTCATTTCGTGCGAACTCGCGCGTCGCGACGATCGTGGGCGGGTAGCTTTGATGACGAGGAAATCGGCGATGCGCGACCGCGACGCAGGCGGCTCGCGCTCGACTTGACGAGGCAAGGGAGAGCGCAGATGGCCGAACGGGCGATGGACGTGTACCTCAACGACCATCTGGCGGGCGCCACGCACGGGTTGGAGCTCGCCCAGCAGATCCGCGACCGGCACGAGGGCACGCCGCTGGGTGAGTCGATGCGCTCGATCGCCGTAGAGGTCGAGCAGGATCGCGACACGCTGATCGACGCGATGGCGCGCTTGGACGTGACGCGCAACCCGGTCAAGCAGGCGACGGGCTGGCTGGCGGAGAAGGCCAGCCGCGTGAAGTTCAGCGGCGTGGTCTCGGGCGAGCCCGACCAAGGCGCGTTCATGGCGCTCGAGACGCTCACGCTGGGCGTCGCCGGCAAGGCGTGCCTGTGGCGCGCGCTGCGCGCCGTCGCGGGCGAGCATCCGGCGCTGGCTTCGATCGACCTCGACGGGCTGCTCAGCCGCGCCGAGGAGCAGCAGGCCGCGCTGGAGGCCGAGCGTCTGGAGGCCGGCCGGCGCGCGCTCTCCGCGGCTGGCTAGTGCGAGCGGCGGACCTCACACGTAGGCCGCCCACACGTAGTAGCCGACGACCGCGGCGAACAGCACGGCGTCGAGCCGGTCGAGCGCGCCGCCGTGCGCGCCGAACAGGCCGCCGGAGTCCTTCGTGCGCGCCTCGCGCTTGACGAACGACTCGAACAGGTCGCCGATCGGCGCGACGAGCGCGACGCCGATGCCGAGCACGATCGCGTGCGTGCCGGGCAGCCATTCCTGATAGCGACCGGCGATCCACACGCCGAGCACGGCGCAGAGCATGCCGATCAGCAGTCCCTCGACGGTCTTGTTGGGAGAGATGGTCGGCGCGAGCGGGCGTTTGCCGAACAGCCGCCCGCCGAAGTAGGCGCCGGTGTCGCCGAGGAACGTGCCGACGAGCACGTCGATGACGATGCCCAGGCCGTGCGGCAGCCCGCGCAGCAGCACCGCGTGCGCGAGCGCGAGGCCGATCCAGTAGATGCCCAGCAGCGTGACCGACAGGCCGCCGACGCTCGGGCGCGGCTGCAGCAGCGTCAGCCCGAACAGCAGCGGCAGCGCGGCGACGAGCACCAGCAGCACCTGGAACTGGTTGCCGTACAGCGCCGCGGCGAGCAGCCCGGCGAGCGCGACGAAGCCGGCCAGGCGCACGGGGTGCGCGCGCGCGAACATCGCGTACAGCTCGTGCAGGCAGACGCAGCCGAGCACGAACAGCCCGAGCGCGAACACGGCGCCGCCCTCGATCACCAGGAACAGCGCGACGGCGATCGCCGGAACGGCGGCGAGCAGCCGCGCGCCGAGGTCGGAGCGCTGCGCCGCGTCGGCGTCGCTGGGCCCCCGGCGACGCACGAGCGGGCCGCGCGGCTGGCCCGCGCCGGGGCCGCCGCGACCGCGCCGGCGGGGATTGCGTCCGGCGGGCGTGCGCGCGCCGCTCGTCCTGCGCGGGCCGGCCATCAGCGAAAGCTCATCGCGCACCGAAGCGCCGGCGCCGGCGGGAGAACTCGGCGAGCGACTGCTGCAGCGCCTCGCGCGAGAAGTCCGGCCACAGCTCCTCGCGGAAGACCAGCTCGGAGTAGGCGGACTGCCACAGCAGGTAGTTGGACAGGCGCTGCTCGCCGCTCGTGCGGATGATCAGGTCGGGGTCGTGCATCTCCGGCGCGTACAGGCAGGCGCGGAACTCCTCCTCGCTGCCGCCCTGGAAACGGCGCGCGGCGTCGAGGATCTCGGCGCGCCCGCCGTAGTTGAAGGCGACGAACAGCGTGATGCGCTCGTTGCGCGCGGTCAGCTGTTCGGCCCAAGCCATCCGCTCGACGAGCTCGTCTGAGACGCCGTCGCGGCGCCCGATGAAGCGCATGCGCACGCCTTCGGCGTGCAGCTCGGGCGTTTCGCTGGCGATGCGCGCGGAGAACATCTCCATCAGCCCGGCGACCTCCTCGGCCGGGCGCGACCAGTTCTCGGTGGAGAACGAGTAGACGGTCAGCTCCTAGCACGCCCAGCTCGGCGGCGTCGCGCAGGCGCGCCTTGACCGTGTCCGCGCCCGCGCTGTGACCCTCGTTGACCGACACGCCGTGCGCGCGCGCCCAGCGGCCGTTGCCGTCGGTGATGATCGCGACGTAGCGCGCGCTGGCCTCGCCGGCGTCCACGGGCGCGGGCGCCGAGGCGGAGTCGGTGGCCGACGCCTGCTGGCCGATCTGCGATCGGTCGCCGGCGGACATCAGACTTCGAGGATCTCTTCTTCCTTGGCCTTGAGCACCTCGTCCAGGTCGCCGACCCGGCCGTCGGTGAGCTTCTGCAGCTCGACCTCGGCGCGGTGCTCGTCGTCGGAGGAGGCCTCGCCTTCGGCCTTCAGCTCGCGCAGCTGCTGCATCGTGTCGCGGCGCACGTTGCGGATCGCCACGCGGCCCTCCTCGGCGAGGTTTCGCACGACCTTGACGAGCTCGCGGCGGCGCTCCTCGGTCAGCTCGGGCACGACCAGGCGGATCACGTTGCCGTCGTTTGACGGGTTCAAGCCGACGTCGGACTCGTTGATCGCCTTCTCGATCAGCTTGATCGAGGACTTGTCATACGGCTGCACGCTGAGCAGGCGCGCTTCTGGAGCGGAGATCGTCGAGAGCTGGTTCAGCGGCGTCATCGCGCCGTAGTAGTCGACGACGACGCGGTCGAGCAGCGCCGGGCTGGCGCGCCCGGTGCGCACGGTCGAGAACTCGTGCTGGGCGGACTCGGCGGACTTGGCCATGCGCTCGCGCGCGTCCTGCGAGCAGTTCGTCGATCATGCTCTCAGCGGCCATCGCCCTCTCCTTGAGATGTCGCTAACCAGCGTTCCCACGCGCTCGCCTGAGATTATCCGCGCGAGCGCCGTCTCGTCGTCCATGTTGAAGACGTTCAGCGGCATGGCGTTCTCCATGCACAGCGCGAGCGCGGTCGAGTCCATCACGCGCAGGCGCCGCTCGAGCGCCTCCATGTGCGTGATCTCGGGGATGAACTCGCGCGCTCGAGTCGACGCGCCGGGTCGGCCGTGTAGACGCCCTCGACGCCGTTCTTGGCCATCAGGATGATCTCCGCGTGGATCTCCGCGGCGCGCAGCGCCGCGGCGGTGTCGGTCGTGAAGAACGGGTTGCCGGTGCCGGCCGCGAAGATCACCACGCGCCCCTTCTCCAGGTGGCGCATCGCGCGGCGGCGGATGTAGGGCTCGGCGACCTCCGAGACGCCGAGCGCGGACTGCACGCGCGTGTTCGTGCCGATCTTCTCCAGCGCGTCCTGCAGCGGCAGCGCGTTCAGCACGGTGGCGAGCATGCCCATGTAGTCGGCCGTCGCGCGGTCCATGCCGGCGGCCGCGCCCTCCATGCCGCGGTAGATGTTGCCCGCGCCGACGACGATCGCCACCTCGACGCCCTGGTCGCGCACCTCGGTGACCTGCCGCGCGACCGCAGCGACGCGCTCGGGATCGGTGCCGAAGTCCAGCGAGCCCATCAGCGCCTCGCCGGAGAGCTTCAGCAGGATGCGTTTGAAGGCAGGGGCCATCGACGCGAGAGCCTACTCAGTCCGTGACGCGGCCTACTGGCCGACGGCGAAGCGCGCGAAGCGCCGGATGACGACGTTCTCGCCGGTCTTCGCGGTGAGCTCGTCGCGCAGCTGCTGCACGGTCTTGCCGTCGAACTTCGGGTTGTGCATCTCCTGCTCGAGCAGCACGATCGTCTCGTACCACGAGTCGAGCTTGCCCGTGACGATTTTCTCGCGCACGTTCTCGGGCTTGTCGGCGGCCTCCTGCTCGTAGATGCGCGCCTCGGCGTCGCGCGCGTCGGCGGGCACGTCCTCGCGGCTGACGTACTTGACGGTCGGCGTCGCGGCGATCTGCATGGCGATCGTCGCGGGCGAAGCCGGTGAAGTCGTCGTTGTTGGCGACGAAGTCGGTGTTGCAGTCGACCTCGATCAGCACGCCGACGCTCGACGCCGGCGTGGATGTAGGACTGCACGGTCCCCTCGGTCGCCGTGCGCTCGCCGAGATCCTGGATCTTCTTGCCCTGCTTCAGGCGCAGGATCTCGATCGCCTTGTCGATGTCGCCGGCGGCCTCGGTGAGGGCCTTCTTGCAGTCCATCATGCCCGCGCCGGTGCGCTCGCGCAGCGCCTTGACGTCCTTGGCCGATACGTCAACTGCGCTCATTGCTTCTGCGCCTCCTCGACCGGCTCGGCGGTCTCTTTCGCGGTATCCGTGGGTGCGTCAGCCTGCGCGGGCGCCTCGCCGTCGGCGCTCGTGGGCGCCGGCTGGGACTCGGGCTTGGGCTCGACCTCGGGCTCGGGCTGGGGCGCCTCGGCCTCGCTCTCGGCGGCCGTCTCGGGCGGCGCAGACTGCTGCTTGGCGGGCTGGCTGGAGTCGGGGCTCGCGTTCATCGGGGTGACCGACTCGGCTTGCGGCTCCAGCGCAGCGGGAGCGGCGGGCGCTTCGGGCACTGGCGTGCTCTCGGCGGCGGGCCGCTGCGCAGCGGCCGCGGCGGCGGCTTTTTCGGCCGCCGCTTTCTCGTCGGGCGCTTTTGCCGGCGCGGCCGGCGCCTCGGGCGCTTTGGTCGCGGGCGCGGCCTGAGCGGGCGCTTTGGCCGCAGGGGCCTCCTGAGCGGGCGCTGCAGCCGGCGTCGCCTGCGCGGGCGCGCCGGCGGGCGTCGCCTGCACGGCTGCCGGCGGAGCCTGGGCGGCGGCCGCGGCGGCGCGCTCGGCGGCGGCTTTCTCCTCGGCCTCTTTCTTTGCCTGTTCCTCGGCCTCGCGCTTGGCCTGTTCCTCGGCCTCGCGCTTGGCGCGCGCCTCGGCCTCGATGCGCGCTTTCTCCTCGGCTTCCTTGCGCGCGCGTTCCTCCTCGGCGCGGAACACCGAGTGGCCCTCCTGCACGACCTGGCCGATCGCCTGCGTGATCAGCGCGCAGGAGCGGATGGCGTCGTCGTTGCCGGGGATCACGAAGTCGATGCCGTCGGGATCGCAGTTGGTGTCGACGAGGCCGATGATCGGGATGCGCAGGCGGCGCGCCTCTTTGACCGCGATCTCCTCGGTTTTGAGGTCGATGACGAACATCGCGTCGGGCGACGCGCTGCATGTTCTTGACGCCGCCGAGGTTTGCGCGCAGCTTGGCGAGGTCGGCCTGCGCGGCCATGCGCTCGCGCGTCGGCAGCAGCGCCAGCTGGCCCTCGGTCTCGTAGCGTTCGAGGTCGTGCAGCCGGCGGATGCGCAGGCTGATCGTCTGGAAGTTGGTCAGCAGTCCGCCGAGCCAGCGGTGGTTGACGAACGGCATGTCGGCCGCTTCGGCGACCTCCTTGATCGGTGTCGCGGGCCTGCTTCTTGGTGCCGACGAACAGCACGGTGCCGCCACGGTGGGACAGCTCGTTGGCGAACGCCTGCGCCTGGTCGAGCAGCGCGGACGTCTTGACGAGGTCGATGATGTAGTTGCCACCACGCTCGCCGAAGATGAAGCGGCGCATCTTGGGGTTCCAGCGGCGCGTCTGGTGGCCGAAGTGAACGCCGGCCTCCAGCAGCTCCGCGATGCCTACTTGAGCCACGGGGTGCTCCCTTTTTTATTTATTGATGATGTCCGCCGAGGTGGCGCGGACCCGAAGCGCGACTTGGCGTCGCAACTGCGGGCAGGGCCGCGACCAGGAACCCGACGGGTCGCAGTTCTGGTTGGCCGCTCAGGATAGCCGTTCGGCGCGGGCCAGCGCGGCCTGCAGGTCGGCGGGCAGCGGCGAGCGCACCTCGACGCGCTCGCCGCCGAGCGGATGGGCGAAGGCCAGGCGGGCGGCGTGCAGGAACTGGCGCTGTCGAGGCCGAGCATGCCGGGCGTTCCGTACTCGGGGTCGCCGGCGACCGGGTGGCCGATCGCGCGCAGGTGCACGCGGATCTGGTGCGTGCGGCCGGTCTCCAGGCGCAGGCGCAGCAGCGAGTGCTCGGACAGCGCGCGGTCGAGCTCGAAGTGCGTGCGCGCTTCGCGCGCGTGCGCGCCGCCGACGGCCATGCGCGTGCGCACGCGCGCGTCGCGTCCGATGGGCGCCTCGATCGTGCCGCTGCGCGCCGGCGGGCGGCCCTGCACGAGCGCGATGTATTCGCGCTCGATCTCGCGCCGCGCGAGCGCCTTCTGCAGCAGCGCGTGCGCCTGCTCGGAGCGTGCGACGACGAGCAGCCCGGAGGTGTCGCGGTCGAGGCGATGGACGATGCCGGCGCGCTCCGGGTCGCCCCCGGCGGCGCTGTGGGCGAGCAGCTGCGAGAGGGTGTCCTCGCGATGGCCCTTGGCCGGGTGCACGACGACGCCGGGCGCCTTGTCGACGACGAGCAGGTGCTCGTCCTCGTAGGCGATGCGAAACGGCTCGCTGACAGCCGCGGCTGGCGTCACGCTCGCGCCTTGTGGCGCGCGTGGTCGATCACCAGGAACAGGATCGCCACGCCGAGCGTGATCGCACACGTCGGCGATGTTGAACGGCGGCCAGCCGAGCGGCAGCTTGATGAAGTCGGTCACCGAGCCGGCGCGCAGGCGGTCGATGATGTTGCCGACCGCGCCGCCGATCAGCATGCCGGTGGGCAGCCAGATCAGCGTCGCGCGGCTGTGCAGCGCGAAGTACACCAGCAGCGCGAGCAGCGCGACGCCGATCAGCGATCGTCACGGCGACGTCGCTGCCGGGCAGGAAGCCGAAGGCGATGCCGTGGTTGCGCGTGTTGACGAGCTGCACGCCGGGCAGCAGCCTGCGTTCTTCGCCCTGCACGATCGAGTGTTCGACGGCGCGCTTTGACAGCTGGTCGGCGGCGACGACGAGCACGAGCACGAGCGCCGCGCGCAGCCACGGCACGGCCAGCCAGCGCATCCGGCCGGCGCCGGCGGACGGCTCGGCGACCTGGGGCCGTTCACCGCCGGCGCGCGCGGGCGGCGCGGCTCGCTCGACGGGCGCCCGATCGTCGATCGGCGGCATCGGCGCTCAGCCGTGGATCAGGTCGTTGACGACGATCGTGTTGACGATCTGCAGCGTGAAGATCGCGAGGATCGGGCTGAAGTCGAAGCCGCCGAACGACGGCAGCACGCGGCGGAAGATGCGCAGGAACGGCTCGCAGATGTCGCGCAGGAAGCCGAGCACGACGTCCGTCCAGCGCGAGTACGGCGGGCGCACGCCGACGCTGAACAGCAGCTGGATGACGATGTACAGGATGATCAGCAGCATGTAGACGTAGATCAGCGTCGACAGGTAGTCGGCGATCTGCGTGCGTGCGCTGGCGAGCACCATCGAAGCTCAGCCTCCCGGCTCGAGCACCGCGTCGAGGGCGTCGGAGAACGCGGCGCGCAGGCCGCCGCGCTCCAGCGCGTCGACGCCGCGCGCGGTGAGCCCGCCCGGCGAGGAGACCTCGCGGCGCACGGCGACGGTGTCATAGCCGCGCCGGCGCAGCAGCTCGGCGGTGCCCGAGAGCGTCTGCACGACCAGCTCGGCGCCCTGCGCGGCGGGGATGCCGCGACGCACGCCCGCGTCGACCTGCGCCTCGGCGACCAGCGCCACGTACGCGGGCGCGCACGACATCAGGCCCATCGCGACGTCGACGAGCGCATCGTCGAGCACGACCAGCGTGCCCAGTTCGGCGAACAGCTCGCCGACCGCCGCATCCATCTGGCGGTCGCGCTCGGCGAGCTCGCGATCGGCGGCGTCGTGCGCGTCGGCGCCCTGCACGACGGCGCCCTGGCGAACCTCCACGGGCAGCGACGGGATGAAGCGGTACACGGGCGTGCCCGGATAGGCCTCGCGCAGCGCGGCCAGCGGCGTCGCGGCGAGGATCGAAGCGACGGCCTTCGCGTGCGGCGCGACCTCGCCGGCCACGGCGGCGAGCTGCGCGGGCTTGTGGCACAGCACCACCAGATCGGCGCGCTGCGCGACCTCGGCGTTGCTCTGCAGCGCCTCGCCGCCCAGCTCCTCGACCAGCGCCGCGGCGCGCGCCGCGGCCGGATCGGCGCACAGCACCGGCTTACCCCACCCGCGCGCAAGCGCGCGAGCCATGTTGCCTGCGCCGATCAGACCAACTTGCATATCGGGTCCAGACTAGAGGCCGGCCGAGCCCAGCAGCCCCGGCTAGCTCTGGTTGAAGAAGCCCTTCTCGATCAGCCTTGCCCGCTCCTCCGCCGAGATCTCGACGTTGCGCGGCGTGAGCATGAAGACCTTGTCGGCGATGCGCTGCATGCCGCCGTCGAGCGCGTACGTGAGGCCGGAGGCGAAGTCGATCAGCCGCTTGGACAGGTCGGTTTCCGAGGACTGCAGGTTGAGGATGACGGGGATCGAGTCCTTGAACTTGTCGGCGATCTGCTGGGCGTCGTTGAACGACTTGGGGATCACCAGGTGCACGCGCACGTCGCCGTTGCCGCGCGCGGCGCCGACGGACTTGAGCACCGTCGTCGAGCGCGTGCCGCGACCGCCTTCCTCCTCGGCGAAGATGTCGTCGAACTCGTCGCGACGCCGGCGCAGGCGGCGCACGTTGGGACGCTCGCGGTAGCGATCCTCGATCTCCGCCTCCGGCGGAGCTTCGTCGAAGTCGTCGTGATACTCCTCGGCTAGGCCGAAGTAGACGAGCGCGCTGTGCCAGGAGTCGCGGAAAGCCATTCGTGTAGGTGCGTTTTCGCCCGGACGGGCGGATTCCCTGCTCATGCTAGACATTCGCGTCCGCCGAGCGCTCGATCGGCGCCCACCGGACGCCGGCCGGGCGCCTTCAGGCGCGGTCGTCAATCGTACAGGCTCGTGCCGATTCGCACGATCGTCGCGCCCTCCTCGACGGCGACGAGGTAGTCCTGCGAGGTGCCCATCGACAGGTGCTGCAAGCGCGTGCTCGTCGGCGAGCTCGCGCAGCGCGGCGAACCAGCGCCGGCTGTCCTCGGCGCGCGCGGCGAGCGGCGGCATCGTCATCAGGCCGGCCACCGGCACGGGCGCGCTAGCGATGAAGTCGGCCGAGCCGCGCGGGCGCGACGCCGGCCTTGCCCTGCTCGCCGGCGACGTTGACCTCGACCAGGATGCGCAGGCCCGCGCGCGCGCTGTCGCGGTGGCGCCGCAGCTCGCGCAGCGCCGAGTCCGAGGCGACCGAGTGGATCAGCCGCGCGTAGGGCACGATTTCGCGCACGCGCCGGCTCTGCAGCTGGCCGATGAAGTCCCACTCGAACAGCTCGCCGTGCGCGGCGTGCTTGGCGGCGAGCTCCTGCGCGCGGTTCTCGCCGACGAGCCGTATGCCGGCGTCGGCGAGCAGCGGCAGGTCATCGACGGCCACGTACTTGATCGCCGCCAGCAGCTCGACATCGGTTTGCGCCGCCGCCGCACGCGTCGGGGCGCGCTGGCGGGCCTCGGCGATCTGCTCGCGCACGCGCGCGACGTTGTCGGCGATGCGCGCGGCGCTCAGTCCGTCGATCAGCCGCGCCACGCGATCCCCGCCTGGCGTCCGGCGCGCGCGCCTTCGCGCCGGTGGGAGAAGAAGCGCGCGTCGCAGATCGTGCATGCGCGCGCGTCCTGAGCATCTGTGACGCCGACGTCGAGCAGCCGCTCGCGAGCGATCGCACGCAGGTCGATGTTCTCGCGCGGCGCGGTGCGCATCGGCGAACGCCGCGTGCACCTCCGGCCCGACCTCGTAGCAGCAGACGCCCGCGCCGGGCCCGACGACGGCGGCGATCGGGGCGTGCGCGCCGCTCGAGCTCACGCAGCGCGCGCACGCCCTGCTCGAGCACGCCACGCGGCCAGCCCGCGCCAGCCGGCGTGCACCATCGCCACGGCGTCGTCGCTGGCGAGCGCGACCGGCAGGCAGTCGGCCGCCAGCACCATCGCGCCGACGCCGCGCAGTGCCGTCGCGTGACCGTCGGCGTCGATCGCCAGCGCCTCTCCCCCGCTCCCCGCAAGCGAGTCCACGGTCTGCACGGTCGTGCCGTGCACCTGGCGGCTCGCGCACAGCCAGCTCAGCCCGAGGCTCTCGCACAGCTCGTCGCGCGCCCGAGCCCCGTGCGCGTGGCCGTCGCCGGCGCGCGTCGACAGGTTGGCGTGCGCGCGCGAGCCGAACAGCGCGTGCGCGCCGCCGGGCAGCTCGCAGGAGAAACCCTCGGCGTGCTCGACCACCCGCGTCGGCGCAGCGCCGGCGCGGCTCACGGCTACTCCAGCGCGGCTTACGCCTCCGCCAGCGTGGCTCACAGCTCCTTCAGCACCGCTTACGCCTCCGCCGGCGCGGCTCACAGTTCCTCCAGCGCGGCGCGCAGCTCGTCGTCGCGACCGTCGCACCCGCCGTCGAGCTTGCGCATGAGCGCATGGTGCAGACGCCTGCCGAGCTCGGGGCCCGCGGCGATGCCGGCGTCGAGCAGATCGTCGCCGCCGATCTGCAGGGTCACGTGGCGAAGCTCTGCCAGCCAGCGCCGCGCGGCGCTGGCCGCCGCCTGCTCGCCGCTGGCATCGGCGAGCGCCACGGCGAGCGCGACCGCCTCCAGCGGCGCGTCGTGCACTACCTCGTAGACCTGCGAGGGCGCGCTCGCGTCGCGCAGCCGCTCGACCAGGCGTGGCGCGAGCAGCGCGCTGTGCACCGCACGCTCGCGCTCGGCGGCCGGGAACTCCCAGCCGTCGAGCAGCACGCGCAGGCGCGTCTCGTAGTCGTGGGCGTCGTAAGCGCCCTGCGGCAGCAGCAGCGTAGCGAGCAGCAGCACGTCCGGCCATGCATCGGGCGTCTGCGGCAACGCCTCCAGCGCGGCGCGCGCGAGCGGCGCGTCGAGCGTGAGCGACTGGTGCAGCGCCGCGAGCGCGCCCAGATCGTCGAGCGCCTGCAGCGCGGCCACCGCATCGCGCTCGGCGAGCATCAGGCGCAGCTCGGCGCCGATGCGCGCGCGACGAGACGGTCGCCAGCGCCCCGGCGGCGACCGCCTCGGCGGCCAAACGCGCGCGTGCTGCTCGTCGGGCGCGAAGCCCAGGCGCGCCGCATAGCGCGCGAGGCGCAGCAAGCGCGTCGGGTCGTCGCGGAAGCTCGCGTCGTGCAGCACGCGCAGGCGCGCCGCCGCGAGGTCGTCGAGCGCGCCCGGCGCCGCGCGCAGCTCGCCGCGGCGCGAGTCGCCGAGCGCCACGGCGATCGCGTTGACGGTGAAGTCGCGGCGCAGCAGATCCTGCTCGCGCGTGCCCGCGCGAACGTCCGGCAGCGCACCCGGCGCCGCGTACGTCTCCGCGCGCCGCGTCGCCAACGTCGATGCGACCGCCGGCAAAGCGCGCGACCGCCGTGCCGAAGCGCTCGTGCGCTTCGACTTCACCACGCACGCCATCCGCCGCCGCCAGGCGGCCATCGTAAAAAGAGACGATCTGCTCGGCGAACGCTTGCGCTGAGCCGTCGACGATCACATCGAGCTCGCGCGGCGTGCGGCCGAGCAGCAGGTCGCGCACGGCGCCGCCGACCAGCTCCACGTCGTCGCGCGCGGCGCTCAGCGTCAGCAGCGCAGCCCCCGCGGGCAGGTCGCGCAGGGCGTCGATGACGGCCGCGCCCGCGGCGGTCGGCTGCGCGGTGCTCGTCTCGCTCACGGTCGGCTCGCCTGCCAGCCCCGCGCTCAGCCGACGCGCACGGGGATGCCCGCCGCGGCCAGGTGCCGCTTGGCCTCGGCGATCGTGTGGCGGCCGTAGTGGAAGATCGACGCGCACAGCGCCGCATCGGCGCCCGCGCGCAGCGCCTCGACGAGGTGCTCCAGCTCGCCCGCCCCGCCGGAGGCGATCACCGGGACGCGCACGGCCTCGCTGACGGCGGCCGTCAGCGCCAGGTCGTAGCCGTCGTTCGTGCCGTCGCGGTCCATGCTCGTCAGCAGGATCTCGCCAGCGCCGCGCGCGCACGCCCTCGCGCGCCCACTCCACGACGTCGCGCCCGGTCGGCTTGCGCCCGCCGGCCAGGTACGCCTCCCACTTCGACGGTTCGTCCAAGCCGCCGCCGACGAACGGGTCGGCTTTCGCGTCGATCGCCAGCACGACGCACTGCGAGCCGAACACCCCGGCCAGCTCGTCGATCAGCTGCGGGCGCTGCAGCGCCGCCGAGTTGACCGACACCTTGTCGGCGCCCGCGTCGAGCACCGCCTGCGCGTCGGCCACCGAGCGGATGCCGCCGCCGATCGTGAACGGCACGAACACGTCGTCGGCCGTCGCGCGCGCCAGCCTGGCGATCGTGTCGCGCTTCTCGTGCGTCGCAGTGATGTCGAGGAACACCAGCTCGTCGGCGCCCTCGCGGTCGTAGAACGCGGCCAGCTCGACCGGGTCGCCGGCGTCGCGGATGTCGAGGAATTCGACGCCCTTGACGACGCGCCCGCCGTCCACGTCCAGGCAGGGGATCACGCGCTTGAAGTGCACGCCGTCACGGTAGCGATCGGCGCCCGCGGCGATCAGCGCCGGTGGTAATCAGCGCCGGTGGTAATCAGCGCTCGTGGCGATCGCCGGCGACGTGCGCGGGCGCGATCAGCCCGCGAGCGCCTCGAGCGCTTCGCCGACGGTGAAGCGGCGCTCGTACAGCGCCTTGCCGACGATCACGCCGTCGATGCTGTGCAGCCGCTGCTCGGCGCGCAGACGCGCGATCGCGCGCAGGTGCTCGATCTCGCCGATGCCACCGGAGAGGATCACGCTGCCCGAGCCGACCGCGCGCGCGACCATCTCGGCGTCGTCGCTGCTCGGCCCGTCGAGCATGCCGTCGTGGTCGATGTTCGTGAACACGAAGCCCGCCGCGCCGCGGCCGCCGTCGTGCAGGCGCTCGATCGCCTCGCGCACCGGGATCTCGGTCGCCTCCAGCCAGCCGTGCGTCGCCACGTAGCCGCCGCGCGCGTCGATCGACACGAGCACACGCTCGGCGCCGTGCGCGTCGAGCACGCGCGCGAGCAGGTCGGCTCGGCGAACACGGCCGTGCCGAGGATCACGCGCGAGGCGCCCGCGGCGAGCGCCCGCTCGACCGCCTCGGCGCGTGCGCAGCCCGCCGCCGTACTGCACCGGCAGCCCCAGCTGCGCGACGATCGCACGCAGGTGCTCGACGTTCACCGGCTCGCCGCGCTTGGCGCCGTCGAGGTCGACCACGTGCAGGTAGCGCGCGCCCGCGTCTACGAACGCGCGCGCGGCCGACAACGGGTCCTCGTCGTAGACCTGCTTGGCGTCGAAGTCGCCCTTGACCAGACGCACGGCGTTGCCGCCGAGGATGTCGATCGCCGGGTAGAGGTTCACCTGACGCTGTCCGACGCGCCCGCGCCCGCGCCGGCGCTTGCGCCGGCGGCGCTCGTGGCGAGCGCGTCGACGCAAATGTGCGCGAAGTTCGCCAGCAGGCGCAAGCCGGCGGCGGAGGACTTCTCGGGGTGGAACTGCACGCCGTAGAACGAGCCCTTCTCGACCGCCGTCACGAACTGCTCGCCGTAGCTCGGCCGTGCCGAGCACGTCCTGCTCGCGCGCGGGCGCCGCCGCGAAGGAGTGCACGTGGTAGAAGGCGCACTCGCGCGGCAGGTCGGCGACGAGCGGCGAGGTCGGTTTGGAGAAGCGCACCTCGTTCCAGCCGATGTGCGGCAGCTTCAGCTCGCCCGCGCGCAGCGGGCGCACCTCGCCGGCGATGATCCCCAGCCCGTCAGCGCCGCCGAGCTCCGAGGAGTGCTCGAAGGCGAGCTGCAGGCCGAGGCAGATGCCGAGCACCGGCGTGCCCGCTCCGACGCGCTCGCGCAGCAGCTCGTCCAGGCCGAGCGCGCGCAGGCGCTCCATCGCGCGCGGGAACGCGCCCACGCCCGGAACGACCAGGCCGGCCGCGCCGCGCAGGCGCTCGGGGTCGCCGCTGACGATCGCGCTCGCGCCGACGTGCGCGAGCGCCTTCTCGACCGAGCGGCGGTTGCCCATGCCGTAGTCGACCACGGCGATCTCGACGGGCTCGTCGATGAGCGGGCTCACGCCGTCAGCGTGCCCTTCGTGCTCGGCACGCCGCTCTCGCTCGGGTCGATCGCGACCGCCTCGCGCAGCGCGCGTGCGAACGCCTTGAAGGCCGCCTCGATCATGTGGTGGGCGTTGCTTCCCGCTTCCACTCGCAGATGCAGCGTGAGCTTCGCCGCGTTCGCCAGCGCGCGGAAGAACTCCTCGGTCAGCTCGTGCTCGAAGCCGCCCGTCGAGCCCGGCGGCAGCTCGGCCTCGAAGGCCGTGAACGGGCGCCCGGAGATGTCGATCGCGCAGCTCGCGCGCGCCTCGTCCATCGGCACGGTCGCGCTGCCGTAGCGCGCGATGCCGCTGCGGTCGCCCGAGCGCCTGGTCGAGCGCCTGGCCGAGCACGATCGCCGTGTCCTCGGCGGTGTGGTGCGCGCCCGTCTGCAGGTCGCCGCTGACGGCGACGTCGAGGTCGAGCCGGCCGTGGCGCGCGAGCAGGTCGAGCATGTGGTCGAGAAAGCCGACGCCCGTCTCGCGCGCGCCCGCGCCGGAGCCTTCCAGCGCCAGCGACAGGCGCACGTCGGTCTCGCCCGTGCGGCGCTCGATCGTCGCGCTTCTATCGGTCTGCTTGCCGGCCATCGGCTAATTGTCGCCCATGCGCGCCTCCATCGAGCGCGCGTGCCACTCAAAGCCCTCCGCGCGCGCGATCGGCGCGCCCGCGCTCGCCAGCTTCGCGGCCGCCCACCGGGTCCGACGCGCACCTCTGCCATGCGCCGGCGGAAGTGCCGCGGCGAGAGCATCGAGGCAAAGCGCGCCGCGCCGCCCGTCGGCAGGATGTGGTTGGAGCCGGCGACGTAGTCGCCGAACGCCGTCGCGCTGGCGGCGCCGACGAACAGGCAGCCGGCCGAGCGCACGCGCGGCGCCAGCGCCTCGACGTCGGCGCCGATCAGCTGCAGGTGCTCGGGCGCGAAGCGCGTTGGCCAGCGCGAGCGCGCCCGCGGCGTCGAAGGCGTCGACGAGCGCGAACGCGCGCCGTCGCCGACCGTCGGGCGCTCGGCATCGAGCTGCTCGAGAGCTCGCAGCGAGCGCATCGCAGACGCCGGCGACCAGGCGAGACGGCGACGACGAGGCTGCCCTCGCCGTGCTCGGCCTGCGCGAGCATGTCCAGCGCGGCGAGGCGCATCGTCGCGCTCGCCGACCTCGGCGCCGAGCACGACCAGCAGGTCGCTCGGCCCGGCGAAGCCGTCGATGCCGACCGTCGCGGAGAGCTGGCGCTTGGCCTCCTGCACGTACAGGTTGCCCGGGCCGACGACCACGTCGACGCGGGCGACCGTCTCGGTGCCGTACGCCAGCGCGGCGATCGCCTGCGCGCCGCCCATGCGGTACACGCGCTCCACGCCGCACAGCCGGCAGGCGCCGAGGATCGCCGCGTCGATCTGCCCGTCGGCGCCCGGCGGCGCGCATACGGCGACGTCGAGCACGCCGGCGGCGCGCGCCGTGACGACGCCCATCACGACGGTGCTCGGGTACGGCGCGCGTCCGCCCGGCACGTAGATCGCGGCCGACGCGACCGGCATCTCGCGCAGCACGACGCGTCTGGCCCTGCGCCAGCTGCACGGCGTGAACCCTCGTGCACGCCCGCGTCGGCCACGCTGCGCGACGTTGGCGATCGTCACCTGCAGCCCCGCGACCACCTCCAGCGGCAGCCGCTTGATCGCCTCGTCCAGCTCCTCGGGCGCGACGACCAGCGGGCGCGGCTGTCCGTCGACGGCGTCGAAGCGGCGCGTGTAGGCGAGCACCGCCTCGTCGCCCTCGGCGCGCACGCGCTCGATGATCTCGCGCACCGCCTGCTCGACCGAGCTCGCGCCGGGCACGAGCGCGCGCACGTGCGCGGCGACGCCGGCCGCGCCGCCGAGTCCTTCCAGCTGGGCGATGCCGATGCGCTGCATGCGCATCTCAGCTGGCGCTCACGGCGGGCAGCGCGCGAAGCTCAGCCAGCAGCGCGTCGATCTGCGCGGCCTTGAGCTTGTGCGCGACCGGGTTGGCGATCAGCCGCGCCGTGCACACGACGATCTCCTCGCGCACGACGAGGTTGTTCTCGCGCAGCGTCGTGCCCGTGGCGGTGAGGTCGACGATCGCGTCGACCATGCCCGTCAGCGGCGCCAGCTCGACCGAGCCCTTGACCTCGACGATCTCGCCCTGGCGGCCGGTCTCCTCGAGGTGGCGCGCGGCGATGCGCGGGTACTTCGTGGCGACGCGCATCACGCCGAGGCGGCGCAGCGCCTCGACGGCCGGGTCGGGGCCGGCCTTGCTCGCCAGCACCATCGTGCAGCGCCCGAAGCCGAGATCGAGCAGCTCGTAGACCTCGCGGCCGTGCTCGCCCGGGTCGAGGCCGAGCTGCTCCAGCAGCACGTCCTTGCCGGTCACGCCGAGGTCGGCGGCGCCGGCCTCCACGTACGTCGGCACGTCGGACGGGCGCATCGTGATCACGCCGATGTCCTCGAACAGCAGCTTGCGGTCGTTGGCGCGCAGCTCCTCGGTGTCGACGCCGAGCGCCTGCAGCAGATCGACGGTGCCGTCGAACAGCGCGCCGCGCGGCACGGCGATGGTCAGGCCCCGTGTCGCGCTCACCGCTGCTCCCTGCCCGCGCCGTCGGCCGAGCCGGCGAGCAGCAGCCCTGTGCCGCGTTCCTCGCCGGCGAGCGCCTGGTGCAGCCGGTCGACGTCGAGCGCGAAGCCGACGGCCGGCAGCGGCCGGCCGAAGCGCCCGAGCAGCTCGTCGTAGCGACCGCCGCCGCCGATCGGCGCGCCGAGCGCCGGGTCGTAGACCTCGAACACGGCGCCGGTGTAGTAGCCGATGTTGCGCACCAGGCCGAGGTCGAAGATCACGCGCTCGGCGACGTCGGTCGTCGAGCAGCTCGTGCACGCGGCGCATGCCCGTCACGGCCTCGACGGCCGGCGCCGGCGCGTCGGTCGAGCAGCTCCGGGCCGCCGCGGCGCTGGGGAACGTCGAGCAGCAGCTCGGCCGCCTCGCCGGCCAGGCCGGCATCGTGCAGGCGCTGTCCCGAGCTCGACGAAGTCGCGGCGTACGAGCGCCTCGCAGCAGCCCCGCGCGCGCCGGCTCGTGCACCTGCAGGCTCGCCATCAGCGCCGGGAACAGCGAAGCGTCGCCCATGCCCACGCGGTAGTCCTTCAGGCCGACCGCGTCGAGCGAGCGGCACAGCACCGTCAGCGCCTCGGCGGTGCCCTCTGGCGCCGGCGAGCCGATCAGCTCGATGCCCGCCTGCAGCAGCTCGCGCAGCTGGCCGCGCTGCGGGCGCACGCCGCGGTAGCAGTGGGCGAAGTAGCAGAAGCGCAGCGGCGGCTCGCTGGCGGCGTAGCGCGTGGCGACCACGCGCGCGATCGGCACGGTCATGTCCGAGCGCAGCGCCAGCACCGCGCCGGACTCGTCGAACACGCGGTAGGCCGGCTGCGCTTCGGCCATGTCCGCGCGCGCGAGCACCGACTCGTACTCCAGCGCCGGCGTGTAGATCTCGCCGTAGCCGTGACCGTCGAACACGCGCGCGCAGCGTGTCGGTGATCGCGCGCACCTCGCCGGTCTCCTGTGGGAGCACGTCGCGCGTGCCGCTGGGGATTGGGTGGATCATCGCGATCCGAGGTTACGCGGTTGCTTGGGACGCTACGCGGGAACGGGCTCTGTCGCGACGCGCTCGATGCGCGCGCCGAGCTCGCGCAGGCGCTCGTCGATGCGCTCGTAGCCGCGGTCGATCTGGCGGATGTTGCCGATCTCGCTAGCGGCCCTCGGCGCACAGCGCCGCCAGCAGCATCGCCATGCCGGCGCGGATGTCCGGCGACTCGACGCGCTCGCCGCGCAGCCGGCGCGGGCCGGTGACGATCGCGCGGTGCGGGTCGCACATGACGATGTCGGCGCCCATCAGGATCAGCTTGTCGGTGAAGATCAGGCGGTTCTCGAACATCCACTCGTGCACGAGGATCGAGCCCTCGGCCTGCGTGGCCAGGGCGACGGCGATCGACGTCAGGTCGGCGGGAAAGGCCGGCCACGGCCCGTCCTGGATCTTGCTCTTGTATTCGCCGACGTCGGCCTGCGCGACGAGCTTCTGGCCGCCGGGAACGAGCACGTCGTTGCCGTCGAGCTCGGAGCGCAGGCCGAGGCGCTCGAACACCAGGCGGATCATGCGCAGGTCGCCGGGCACGGTGTCCTTGATGCGCAGCTCGCCGCCGGTCACGCCGGCCAGCGCCATGAAGCTGCCGATCTCGATGTGGTCGGGCGCGACGTCGTGCTCGCAGCCGTGCAGGCTTGCTCGGCGCCGTTGACGGTGATCAGGTTCGAGCCGATGCCCTGGATGTCGGCGCCCATCTTCACGAGCATGCGCGCGAGGTCCTGCACGTGCGGCTCGGAGGCGGCGTTGCCGATCACGGTCGTGCCGGGCGTGAGCGCCGCGGCCAGCAGCACGTTCTCGGTGGCCATCACCGACGGCTCGTCCATGAACACGTCGGTCGAGCGCAGCCCGCGCAGGCGCGTCGAGCACGATGCTCGCCGTTGCAGTCGACTTTGGCGCCCATCGCGCGGAAGGCATCGAGGTGCGGGTCGAGGCGTCGGCGGCCGATCACGTCGCCGCCGGGCGGCGGCATGACCGCGCGGCCGAAGCGCGCGAGCAGCGGGCCGGCGAGCAGGAACGACGCGCGGATCAGCTCGGCGAGCTCCTGCTCGACCTCGATCTCGCGCGCGGTCGCCGCGCACAGCGCGACCTCGTTGGCGCCGCGCCAGCTGACCGCCACGCCGAGCGCGCGAAGGATGTCGAGCATCGCGTCGACGTCGCGGATGCGCGGCACGTTGCGCACGACCACCTCGTCCTCGGTGAGGACGCGACGCTGCAAGGATCGGAAGCGCACCGTTCTTGTTGCCGGCCGGAACCATCGTGCCGGAAAGCGGTACGCCACCTTCGATGACGAACTTCTCCATGAGCTGTGCACGGCGCCGACGCCGGCCCCTGGGCGGGGCGCTCGCATCGCGTCTGGCAAGCGTAACAGCCATCTGGACAGTCAAGTTCGCGCCGATCGCGCGCTCCCCTGCACGCTCCTGGCGAAGCCTCGAACCCGAGCGCAGCCGGGGCTTCCGCAGCGCTGAGCTCGAGCTTGCGCCCGGGCTCGATCGGGGTGCCTGCGGTGACGCCGCGTCCGGGCTGGCAGGCTTGCGCTGGCGTTGGCCGGGAGCCTTGCGCGAACCGTGCTGCCGAGCGACCGCGGCCGTCGATCCAGGGGTTGCGCACACCCCGATCCACCAGAAGTCGAACAGGCGTCGATCTGGCCCCTCAGAGGGCGCCCGGGAGCGCCGTTCTGCAATCCCGCTTGCAACGTATAGAGCCGACATCGGCTTTGCAATGCGGGTTTGCGCCATCGTCACTCACACGTACGTACGTTCGTATCGAGGATGTCCGACCACCCGCCTACCTTCTACGAACAGATGTTCGCAACCGCAAGAACCTCCAAGCTCGCGCAGCGCACGCTCGGCGCCCTGCGTCTCACCCACTCGTTCCTAACGCTCGAGGACGACTACGACGTCGACTGGGAGGTCGACCGGGACGAGATTCAGACGCAGGCTCATCCACACCGAGCATCGCTGCGCGGGCCAGGGAGGCGTTCACGCCGCGCTGCGCAACGCCGAAGCGGCCAGGTTCCCGACCGGGCGCACGTCTGCCTGACGCCGGTCCGCGAGACCCCCGCCGCCGCGCCGCGCTCGCGCCGCCAGCCCGCCTGTGCCGGCTTCTGCCGCCAGGGCTCGCGTCTCTGAGCGCGACCTCACCCTGCGCCCGCGCTCCTGACGCTGGACGCTTGCGGTCCCTGATGGCGCACGAACGGCGGGTACAACGACGACGGGCCGCCCGAAGGCGGCCCGCGTCTGAAATAACCGGCGGCGTCCTACTCTCCCAGGCCCTTGCGGGCCAAGTACCATCGGCGCTGAGGGGCTTAACTGCTCTGTTCGGAATGGGAAGAGGTGTTTCCCCCTCGCCAAAGCCACCGGAAAAAGGCGAGAGACCAGCCTCCCCGGTCCTTCAAAACTGCACAGCGCCACACAAACGAGCATCAAAAAAATCCGTCAAGCCCTCGACCCATTAGTACCGGTCTCCTACGGACGTTACCGTCCTTCCAGATCCGGCCTATCAACCTGGTGGTCTACCAGGGGTCTTACTCCCTCTAGGGGATGGGAGAACTCATCTTGAGGCCGGCTTCCCGCTTAGATGCTTTCAGCGGTTATCCGATCCACACGTAGCTAGCCTGCAATGCCCTTGGCAGGACAACAGATACACCAGAGGTGCGTTCATCCCGGTCCTCTCGTACTAGGGACAAATCCTCTCAATTCTCCAACGCCCACGGCAGATAGGGACCGAACTGTCTCACGACGTTCTGAACCCAGCTCGCGTACCGCTTTAATGGGCGAACAGCCCAACCCTTGGGAGCAACTCCACCCCCAGGATGCGACGAGCCGACATCGAGGTGCCAAACCGGGCCGTCGATGTGGACTCTTGGGCCCGATAAGCCTGTTATCCCCGGAGTACCTTTTATCCGTTGAGCGACGGCACTTCCACTTGCTACCGCCGGATCACTAAGACCTGCTTTCGCACCTGCTCGACTTGTCAGTCTCGCAGTCAAGCTCCCTTACTACCTTTACGCTCTACGCACGATTTCCAACCGTGCTGAGGGAACCTTTGTGCGCCTCCGTTACATTTTGGGAGGCGACCGCCCCAGTCAAACTACCCGCCTGGAACTGTTCAGCACCCGGATTCACGGAATGCTGTTAGAAATCCAATACACCAAGGGTGGTATCTCAAGGTTGGCTCCACGCTAGCCGCAACCAGCGCTTCAAAGCCTCCCACCTATCCTGAGCGAAATGCACCGAACTCCAATACCAAGTTGTAGTAAAGGTTCACGGGGTCTTTCCGTCTAGCCGCGGGTACTCGGCATCTTCACCGAGACTGCAATTTCACCGAGCTCCTCGTTGAGACAGCGCTGAAGTCGTTACGCCATTCGTGCAGGTCGGAACTTACCCGACAAGGAATTTCGCTACCTTAGGACCGTTATAGTTACGGCCGCCGTTTACCGGGGCTTAGCTTCGCTGCTTCGAACCGAAGTCCTAACAACTCCACGTAACCTTCCGGCACCGGGCAGGCGTCAGCCCCTATACGTCGTCTTACGACTTAGCAGAGACCTGTGTTTTTGGTAAACAGTCGCTTCAGCCTATTCACTGCGGCCCCCTCGGGCTCCACGCGCAAGGCGCTTCACCCTACTAGGGCGCCCCTTATCCCGAAGTTACGGGGCGATTTTGCCGAGTTCCTTAACGAGGGTTATCTCGATCACCTTAGTATTCTCTACTTGCCCACCTGTGTCGGTTTTGGTACGGGCACGCGCTTCCTCCCTAGAGGATTTTCTTGGAGGTATGGCGTCGGGGACTCGCCGGCTAAATGCCAGCTGACATCGCACCTCAGGTTATGCGGTCCCGCATTTGACAAGGACCACCCCTACATGCTTACCCCAGGACAACCATCGCCTGGGTTCCCTTAGCCTTCCTCGTCCCCCCATCGGTCAAACGGAAGCGACGTGGTACAGGAATATCAACCTGTTGGCCATCGACTACGCCTTTCGGCCTCGCCTTAGGTCCCGACTAACCCTGAGCAGACGAACTTTACTCAGGAATCCTTGGGCAATCGGTGGAGGGGATTCTCACCCCTCTTTCGTTACTTATGCCGGCATTCTCACTTCCCAAGCCTCCACGGCTGGCTTACGCCGCCGCTTCACTGGCATGGGAACGCTCTCCTACCGCGCGATCGACCCGAAAGTCTCACGCACCCGCAGCTTCGGTGACTAGCTTGAGCCCCGTTACATTGTCCGCGCTCGAACACTTGACCAGTGAGCTGTTACGCACTCTTTCAAGGATGGCTGCCTCTAAGCCAACCTCCTGGTTGTCTATGCACTCGAACATCGTTTCCCACTTAGCTAGTACTTAGGGACCTTAGCTGGCGGTCTGGGCTGTTTCCCTTTTGACGCTGAAGTTTATCCCCCAGCAACTGACTCCCGGAGTAAACGTGATGGTCTTCGGAGTTTGCCTGAAGTCGGTAACCTGGTAGGGCCCCTAGTCCAAACAGTGCTCTACGGCCAACACGCAATTTATCCGAGGCTATACCTAAATATATTTCGGAGAGAACCAGATATCACTGAGCTTGATTAGCCTTTCACTCCGACCCACAGGTCATCCGCCCAGTTTTCAACCTAGGTCGGTTCGGCCCTCCACGAGGTCTTACCCCCGCTTCAGCCTGCCCATGGGTAGCTCGCTCAGTTTCGGGTATACCGCCTACGACTATGTCGCCCTATTAGGACTCGCTTTCGCTACGGCTCCGCTCATCGCTTAACCTTGCCGCAGACGAGTAACTCGCCGGCTCGTTATGCAAAAAGCACGCGGTCACAGGACAAGCCTGCTCCCACCGCTTGTAGGCACGCGGTTTCAGGTACTATTTCACTCCCCTTCCGGGGTACTTTTCACCTTTCCCTCACGGTACTAGTCCGCTATCGGTCACCAAGGAGTACTTAGCCTTGGAGGGTGGTCCCCCCAGGTTCAGTCCGCGTTTCACGGGCGCGGACTTACTCAGGAACGTCTGACGGAAGGCCATGCAGTTTCGTCTACGGGACGGTTGCCCTCTATGGTGCGCGGTTCCACGCGCTTCGACTACCACATGACTTTGTAACTTCCGCCGAGCCGGACACGGCTCGGAACAAACGCCCTACAACCCCTGACAGACAACGCATGTCCGCTTACATCTGCCAGGTTTGGGCTGATCCCTTTTCGCTCGCCACTACTCAGGGAGTCTCTTTTGATTTTCTTTCCTCGGGGTACTGAGATGTTTCACTTCCCCCGCTTGTCTTCCGCCGGTCTATGTGTTCAACCGGGGATAACGCCGCATTACCAGCGCTGGGTTTCCCCATTCGGGAATCCACGGGTCAAAGGCTATTCAGCGCCTAACCGTGGCTTATCGCAGCCGTTCACGCCCTTCATCGACTCTTGGTGCCAAGGCATCCACCGTGTGCCCTTACTATCTTGACGGTGATCTGGCCCAACGTGGCCTGGACAGCTCTTGCGAGTGCTTCGGTCACAGAGGGCCCGGTGATACCCGTTATTCAGCCGCCGCTTATCGATGGCGGCTGATGTGGCTTCTGTGCAGTTTTCAAGGACCGTGGAGAGGCATGAACGCCGGTCGACCTCCGCGCCTGATGGTCACGCCTGTGTGGCGTGTCCTCGCGGGAGCCGGCGGACGCCGGTCTCTCAAAACTCAACAGCATGCTGGGGTTGATTGCGGCCAGATCTGGTCGCGGCTCCCAAGTAGTAAGGGGCGCTCGCAGACGTTGGCCATCCAGCCAGGTTCGGTCGACATGCTAGGCCCGATCCGCTTAGTCATCGCCTGCCTCGTACCCGTGCACCGCTTTCGCGGCACACGCTGGGCACATGCGGGCTGGCGACCGCGCGGGCTCATCTCGAGAGATGGGCCCTGGATCGGGGCGCCGCTAGGTGCTCCCTAGAAAGGAGGTGATCCAGCCGCAGCTTCCGCTACGGCTACCTTGTTACGACTTCACCCCAGTCACGAGCCCCACCTTCGACGGCTCCCTCCCTTGCGGGTTAGGCCACCGGCTTCGGGTGTTGCTCACTCCCGTGGTGTGACGGGCGGTGTGTACAAGGCCCGGGAACGTATTCACCGCGGCAATGCTGATCCGCGATTACTAGCAACTCCGCCTTCATGCAGGCGAATTTCAGCCTGCAATCCGAACCGAGACGCACTTTAAGGGATTCGCTCCACCTCGCGGTATCGCAGCCCTCTGTATGCGCCAATGTAGCACGTGTGTAGCCCTGAACATAAGGGGCATGAGGACTTGACGTCATCCCCACCTTCCTCCGGTTTGTCACCGGCAGTCTCGCATGAGTCCCCAACTGAATGCTGGCAACATGCGACGGGGGTTGCGCTCGTTGCGGGACTTAACCCAACATCTCACGACACGAGCTGACGACAGCCATGCACCACCTGTGAAAGTGCCCCGAAGGGAAGACGTGTTTCCACGCCGGTCACTCACATGTCAAGCCCAGGTAAGGTTCTTCGCGTCGCGTCGAATTAAACCACATGCTCCGCTGCTTGTGCGGGCCCCCGTCAATTCCTTTGAGTTTTAGCCTTGCGGCCGTACTCCCCAGGCGGACAACTTAATGCGTTAGCTTCGACACGGGGGGAGTCGACACCCCCCACATCTAGTTGTCATC
This sequence comes from uncultured Solirubrobacteraceae bacterium, assembly GCA_963794905.1. Classification (GTDB taxonomy): domain Bacteria; phylum Actinomycetota; class Thermoleophilia; order Solirubrobacterales; family Solirubrobacteraceae; genus Palsa-744. The sequence continues at coordinate 20,771 of CAWCFO010000004.1, read as the reverse complement.
GTTTACAGCGTGGACTACCAGGGTATCTAATCCTGTTTGCTCCCCACGCTTTCGCGTCTCAGCGTCAGTCACGTCCCAGCGAGCTGCCTTCGCCATTGGTGTTCCTCCTGATATCTGCGCATTTCACCGCTACACCAGGAATTCCACTCGCCCCTTCCGGACTCTAGCCCCACAGTATCCACCGGCATTCCAGGGTTGAGCCCTGGACTTTCACAGCGGACTAATGGGGCCGCCTACACGCTCTTTACGCCCAATAATTCCGGACAACGCTTGCACCCTACGTATTACCGCGGCTGCTGGCACGTAGTTAGCCGGTGCTTCTTGTGAAGGTACCGTCACTCCGTCCGGCTATTCACCGGAGAAGCTTCGTCCCAACTGAAAGGGGTTTACAACCCGAAAGCCTTCTTCCCCCACGCGGCGTTGCTGCGTCACGCTTTCGCGCATTGCGCAAGATTCCCCACTGCTGCCTCCCGTAGGAGTCTGGGCCGTGTCTCAGTCCCAGTGTGGCTGATCGTCCTCTCAGACCAGCTACCCATCGAAGCCTTGGTGAGCCGTTACCTCACCAACAAGCTAATGGGCCGCGGGCCCATCTCGATGCGGAGGCCGAAGCTTCCTTTCCCCTTGCGGGCACATCCGGTATTAGCCCGAGTTTCCTCGGGTTGTCCCGGTCATCGAGGCAGGTAACCCACGTGTTACTCACCCGTTCGCGGCTCTGCCCCAGGGCAAGCCCTGGTTCGTCGCTCCACTTGCATGTGTTAAGCACGCCGCCAGCGTTCGTCCTGAGCCAGGATCAAACTCTCCGTGAAGAACTTCACGAAAAGCTGTCATGGAACTGCACGAGACCTATACACCGTGGTCTCGAACCATGACGGGGTACTTCTCTACTTGACTCTTGTGCCGCCACGCGAGTACGCCGAAGCGCTCCCGTGGCGGGTCGAACCTGGACGCACACCACGATCGAAATCGATCGTAGATGCGCATGCTGTTGAGTTTTCAAAGACCGCCAAGCCTCTCGAAAGGTGCTTCCTTCCGAGCAGACCTATCTCGCCCAGCGTCCGAGGACGCGATTAGGGCGAACGACAGAGTATAGCGCTAAGCCGCTCGCAGGCGTCGAAAGCGGCGCTTGCCGACCTTCAGCACCTGCCCGTCGGCGCTGCGCGCTGGGCACATCGTACTCGCCCGGGCCGACGGCGCCGTCGCCGAGCGTCACGCCGCCCTGGTCGATCAGCCGGCGCGCCTCCGAGCTGGAGATGCCGAACTCGGCCGCGATCACGCCCGGCAGGTGCACGTGCCCGTCGACGCTGGCCACGCTCGCCTCAGCGATCTCCTCGGGCGTCTGGCGCTCGACGAACACGCGCTCGAAGTGGCGCTCGGCGGCCGCTGCGTCGTCCGCCGAGTGCAGCCACGCCACCAGCTCGCGCGCGAGCTCGCGCTTGGCGTCGCGCGCCTGCGCGCCCGCCGTGACGCCGGCGCTCCGGCGTCGCCGTCGAGCAGCAGCCGCCGGTACTCGGCCATCGCCTCGTCGGGGATCGACATCGCCTTGCCGTACATCTCCTCCGGCGGATCGGTCACGCCGATCTGGTTGCCGAGCGACTTGGACATCTTGCGCGTGCCGTCGATGCCGACCAGCAGCGGCATCGTCAGGATCGCCTGCTCGGGCTTGCCGTAGGCGCGCTGGATGTCGCGGCCGAGCAGCAGGTTGAACTTCTGGTCGGTGCCGCCCAGCTCGACGTCGGCGTCGATCGCCACCGAGTCATAGCCCTGCAGCAGCGGGTACAGCAGCTCCAGCAGCGAGATCGGCTCGTTGGCCGACCAGCGTTTGGCGAAGTCGTCGCGCTCGAGCAGCTGCGCGACGGTCGTCGTGCGCACGAGCGCCAGCAGCTCGGCCATCGGCATGTCCAGCCACTCGCCGTTGAGGCGCACCTCCAGCAGCTCGCGGGTCGGCGTCGAGGATGCGTCAGCGCCTGCTCCTGGAAGGTCGCCGCGTTGGCGTCGATCTCCTCGCGCCGAGAGCATCGGGCGCAGGCTCGAGCGTCCCGACGGGTCGCCCACGCGCGCGGTGTAGTCGCCGATGATCAGCACCACGCGGTGGCCGGCGTCCTGGAACTCGCGCAGCTTGCGCAGCACGACCGCGTGACCCAGGTGGATGTCCGGCGCGGTCGGGTCGATGCCGAGCTTCACGCGCAGCTGGCGGCCCTCCTCGCGCGCGCTTTGCAAGCTTGCGGCGAGCGCGCCGTCGGGCAGGCTGTCGACCGCGTTTCGCGCCAGCCAGGCCGCCAGTTCGGCGGGGTCGGCGGCGGCCGCGGTGGCGTCGTCGGGCATCGGCGCAATGCTAGACTCTCGGCCGCGCGGGGGTCCGTCGGCGCCGCCTTTGCGCCCGACGCCGGCGTCGCCTGTCACCGTCTCCCGGCGCGCTTGGATCCTCGCTCGCAACCGCCGATGAGCGTTGAGGTTCGCCCCGACATACCGCCCGCTCCGGCTCCCGAGCCGGGGGATCGCCCGACCGGCAGCAAGCCACGCCTCAAGCGGCTGCGCTTCGTGGCGATCGTCTTCGCCGTGCTCGTGCTGGGACTCGTCTCGTTCGTCTTCGGCATCTTCATCTCTGTCGCCTCGGACCTGCCGTCGCTGACGAAGTTCTCGCAGCTGAAGGACGCCAAGAGCTCGGTGCTGCTCGACGACCTCGGCCACCCGCTCGGCATCGTCAGCCAGCAGAACCGCGTGATCGTCACGCCCGGGCAGATCCCGCCGATCGTCAAGGAGGCGGTGATCTCGATCGAGGACAAGCGCTTTGCAGACCAACGGCGGCGTCGACATCCGCGGGATCGCGCGCGCGTTCTTCCAGGACATCCTGCACAAAGGCTCCGTGCAGGGCGCCTCGACGATCGAGCAGCAGTTCATCAAGAACGCGCTTCAGGCGCAGTCGCACCGGACGATCTTCGAGAAGCTCAGGGAGGTCGCGCTGGCCTTCCAGCTGTCGCACAAGTGGTCGAAGGAAAAGATCATCACGGCGTACCTCAACACGATCTACTTCGGCAACGGCGCGTACGGGATCGAGGCGGCCGCGCAGACGTACTTCGGCCACGACGTCAACCATCTCGGCTGCGGCGAGCCCGACCACGAGCTGTGCGTGCAGCAGCTGCAGCCGTGGGAGGCGGCGCTGCTCGCCGGCATCATCCAGTCGCCGACCGCTTATGACCCGACGATGCACCCGGTGGCGGCGCGCGCGCGGCGCGACACCGTGCTGCGCCAGATGCTCGCGCAGGGCTATCTCACGCGCACGGTCTACGAACAGAGCATCGCCCAGGCGCTGCCAGCGGCCAAGGACGTGCAGACGCCGACCGAGCAGACGATCGAAGGCGTCGACGCCGGCTACTTCACCAGCTGGGTGCAGCAGCAGGTGATCGAACGCTACGGCGCCGCGCGCGCGTTCGACGGCGGCCTGCGCATCAAGACGACGCTCGACATCGAACTGCAGCGCTCGGCCGAACACGCCGTCAACGCCTACCTCGAATACGCCGGCGGCCCGACGGCGTCGCTCGTGGCGATCGAAAACTCGACCGGCGAGGTGCGCGCGATGGTCGGCGGGCGCGACTACGCCAAGAGCCCGTTCAACCTCGCCACCAACGGCGAGCGCCAGCCGGGCTCGTCGTTCAAGGCGTTCGACCTCGCCGCCGCGCTCGAGGCCGGCATCTCGCCCGAATCGACCTGGACGTCCAAGCAGAAGACGTTCTTCGTGCCCAACACGCGCGGGCAGGAAAAGTTCGTCGTGCACAACGACGAAGGCAACTACACGGGCTCGAACACGCTGACCGGCGCGACCGCCTACTCCGACAACTCGATCTACGCCGAAGTCGGCCTCAAAGTCGGCACCAAGAAGATCGCGCGGCTGGCGCACAGGATGGGCATCACGACGCCGCTGTCGACCAACCCGGCGATGACGATCGGCGGCCTCACGGTAGGCGTGACGCCGCTTGATATGGCCCATGCCTACGAGACGATCGCGCACGGCGGACGCCGTGTCAGCGGCACGCTCGCAGGCAATGGCGAGCCAGTGGCGATCCAGGAAGTGGACGCCGGCTCGCACACGCTGCCCAACGGCAGCCACCACGACGTCAACCACGTTCGCACCAAGGCCGTCCTGCCTGCCAGCATCGCCGCGACCGAGACCTCCATGCTGCAGACCGTGCTGCAGTACGGCACCGGCAAGGCGGCGTCGATCGGGCAGTTCGCCGCCGGCAAGACCGGCACGACGTCCAACTACGGCGACGCGTGGTTCGTCGGCTGGGACAGCAAGTACACCGTCGCCGTGTGGGTCGGATATCCCGACAGCCTCGTGCCCATGACCACCGCGTTCAACGGCGGGCCCGTGCTCGGTGGGACGTATCCCGCGCTCATCTGGCATGACTTCATGACCGCTGCATTTGGCATCGACAAGGCTCGTGCTGAACACTTAGCGCAAGGCGCGCTTGAAAAGAAGCAAGCCAAGAAGGGCACGGGCACGTCGGGCGGCGAAGGAGAAGGAGAAGGCTCGAAGGGCGGCGGCGAATCTTTGGGTTCGGCGGGTGGCGAAGGCGGTGGGGCGTCTTCGGGTAGTGGGTCCGGTGGCGGCTCCGGCGGGGCGAGCAACGGCGGCACCAGCGGCGGCGGTGGGAAATCGTCGGCGCCTAGCAAGTCTGAAGCGGGCGGTGGCGGTGAAGGGGCCGGCGCGGCGGAACCGGCCACGCCGGCGCCGGCGACGAAAGGTGAAGGCCCGGCGCCGAGCTCGGGCACGCCCGAATCGTCGTCGCCCCCATCCTCCTCATCCTCGCCGACCGGCGGGGTCAGCCCCAGCGGCTGAGGCCGAGCGCACGTCCAGCGCAGCCCCGCCGCCCGACCCGCCGCGCCCGGCTCAGGCGGCGAGCGGCTGCCTATCGGCCGGCCCGGGCGCCCTGCGCGTCGCGATCACGCGCGCCCCTCCGCCGGGAGCAAACGAGACGGAGCTCCGCGCAGCCTCCTCATCCCCACTGCTGGCGGGTCGCAGCTCGAACTCACGCAGCACGACCTCGATCACACGCTTGATCTCGAGCTGGGCGAAGGAAGCGGCGACGCAGCGCCGCACGCCGCCGCCGAAGGGGATCCACGTGTAGGCGCCAGCGTCGCTGCCGCCGAGGAAGCGCTCGGGCTCGAACTCGAGGGGGTCGCGGTAGATGTCGCCGCGTCGGTGCATCAGGTAGATGCAGGGGGCGACGATCGTGCCGGCGGGCAGCCGGTAGCCGGCGAGCTCCATCGGCTCGATCAGCCGCCGCATGACGAGCGGCACGGCGGGGCACAGCCGCAACGTCTCTTTGACGCAGGCATCGAGGTACTTATCGCCCTCCTCGCGCAGCACCTCCTCGCGCAGCCGCGCGAGCTTCTTCGGGTAGCGCAGCAGCCGCTCGAAAATCCAGGCGAGCGAGGTGGCGGTGGGGCCGTCGGAGAGCATTGTGATCAGTTCGTCGCGCATCTTCTGCTCGCTGGCGGGCGCTCCCTCCTGCGCGTGCCCGCGCTCGAGCATCGAGAAGATGTCCTCCTCGCCTTCGACGACGCCGCGGGCGCGGCGCAGCCGCACCTCGTCGAGTACGACGTCCTCGAGCTTGCCCATCTCGCGACGAAAGCCGGAGTTGGCTGTGATCGAGCGCGAGCCGAAGGCGGCGAGCAGCGCGAGTCGGCGCGGCTGGTTGATCCAATCGGTCAGCCCGGCGATCCGCTCGCGCAAGAGCTCGCCGCGCGCGGGATCGATCCCGTTGAACACGGAACGCATGACGACTTCCATCGAGATGGCCTGCATGTGCGGCCACAGCTCGAAGGGCTCGTCGGTCGGCCAGTCGGCGACCTTCTCCTGCGCGATCTGGCTCATCATTGCCCCGTAGTCCTTCATGCGCCCGCCGTGGAAAGAGGGCAACAGGCGCCTGCGGTCGCCCATGTGCTGAGGCTCGTCGAGCAGCATCACCGAGCTCGATCCGAGCAGCGGCACGAGCAGCGGGTTGGCCTCGCCGGCGCCGGCCCCCATCAGCTCGGAGGGCCGAGTGAAGACAAGCTTCACGTGCTCGGGGTTGGTCAAGAGCACCCAGGGTCGGCCACGGCGGATGCGCAGCGTGAAGATCTCGCCGTAGCGCGCTTCGCAGCGATCCATCAGCTCAAGCGGGCGCACCGCCCAGATGGCGGCCTGCAGCGGCGTGGGAATCGGCGGGCCAACGGGCAGCCTGTCAGCCGGCTTCGTGCTCGATCGTGTCGTCCTCATCACCGATATCAACTCAGTCGTCTCCTTCTCGTCGCTTTTGGCGGTCGACGATCGTCTCGATCGGGCGCTTGCGCGCGCCCTCGAGCCCGGGCCGGCCCGCCATTGCCGGGGATTCGCCGCTCGATCGTCGACCGTCACTCTTCAGTGGTTACACGATCGCCCGCATGTGCGCGAGCGCCGTCCTTCTTGACGCGTTCCGAAGACGCACCCGGGCGCAGTGTCGAGCGCGACGGCGCCCGTGACGCCGTGGCGCCCTCGGAGAGACACAGTCGGCCGGCCTGAGCGCGGCGAAGGCGGGGAGAAACGGCGAGAGCTCGCCGTCGACGCGCTCGCTCGCTAGCTTGCGCGCTCTGAGGAACAACTCTCTGATGCCACCGCACGATCACGCAATCGCGCAAGCCAGACGCGGGCTTCGCCGGCTCGCGTCGCTCGCGCTGGCTGCAATGGCGCTCGGCGGCTGCGGCGGCGCGTCCGATGCCCGGCACGACGGCGCGCCGCCGTCGACCGTCGCTGAGCGCACGCCGAGCATCGACGAGATGCGCGCGACGATGCACACGGCGATCGTGGCGTGCAAGCGTGGGGTCGACACGGCGCGGTGGCTGTCTGAGTCGAACAAGGAAGACCTCTACCGGACTTGCGCATCGGGCGTGAACAACTATTACGACGAGCGTCAAGCCGTCAAGTTGGCCTGCAAGGAAGTCGCGTACGTATCGCCGTCGCCGAGCGCCGCCGCCAAAGCGCGCGCGTTCAACGAGTGCTACGCCGAAGTGAAGCCGTGGGTGACCGCGAGCCAGAAGCCGCGGACCTGAGGCGCAGGACAAGATTCGTCGAGCCGTCGCCAGGGCCGCCAATCACGGCGCCGGATCAGATGCGCGGGCGCGACACATTCGCGTCGCCGGCGGCGCAGAAGCGCCAGAGCAAGTCGGTCGCGCGTGTGATCCCGATGCGGGTTCCGACCGCGATTGCGGGCATCGTCCACTCGCCGTCGCGCTCGCCGATGCGGATCGGGCCGTCGAACAGCGAGCTCCCGTTCTCGTCCAGCTGGATGCCGAGCGCCTGCGTGAGCTTGCCCGGGCCCGAGCAGAGCTCCGAGTCGCGCGCCGGGCGACCGCCGAGGAGCCCGCGGCGCTCGCGCATGCGCTCGAGCCCCCGGGTCGGCACGAGCGCTCGGATCAGCACGGCCGCGCCGACGCCCTCCTGCTCGCAGACGGCGTTGAGCATCGCGTGGATGCCGTAGGAGCGGTAGACGTAAGCGCGGCCGGGTGCCCCAAGGAGGACTCCGGTTCGCGGCGTGAGGCCAGCGTAGGCGTGGCAGGCAGGCTCAGACTCGTGGTATGCCTCGGTCTCGACGATAACGCCGGCCAAGCCCCTGTGCTCGACGACGCACCCGATCAGGTCAGGTGCGACCTCCGACACAGCGCGCGCGTAGAAGTCAGGCGCGAGCGTCTGCATGGAGCACGGTGCGCGCCTGCTGGAGCTGCTCGGCAACACGCGCCGAGGACGTCCCGCCCTCTGACACCTTCGACTCGAGCCAGGCGCCCTGCGCGAGCACGTCGTAGAACTGCAGCGCATGCGCGGCGAGCTGCTCGCTGTGCTGCTCGAGCTGCTCGCGCGAGAGCGCCGACAACGGCACGCCGGCGTCGAGCGCGGCGCGCACGAGGCCGGCGACGACGCCGTGCGCCTCGCGGAAGGGGAGGCCGAGGCGCACGAGCAGGTCAGCGACGTCGGTGGCGGCGATCAGCTCGTCGGAGGCCGCGGCGGCCATGCGCTCGCGATCGAACCTCACGCCCTCGACCATGCCCGTCGCGGCGGTGAGCGTGAGCTCGAGCGTGTCGACGGAGTCGAACAGGTGCTCCTTGTCCTCCTGCAAGTCCTTGTTGTAGGTCAGCGGCAGCGCGTGCATGACGCCGTGAAAGGCGACGAGGTGGCCGGCTACGCGCGGCGCCTTCGCGCGCAGCAGCTCGGCCGCGTCGGGGTTCTTCTTCTGCGGCATGATCGAGGATGTCGCGCTCCACGAGTCCGGCAGCTCGCAGAAGCCGAACTCGGCGCTGCACCAGAGCACGAGCTCGGCGCCCAGACGCGAGAGGTGCGTGGCACACGTCGCCGCGGCGGCCAGATAGTCGAGCACAAAGTCGCGTCCGGAGACGGCGTCGATCGAGTTCGGCGCGACCTCCGCGAAGCCGAGTTGCTCGGCGACCATGCGCCGGTCGATGTCGAAGTTGACGCCAGCGAGCGCGCCGGAGCCGAGCGGCAGCGAGGCGGTCTGCTCCTCGACGAACGCGAAGCGCCGACGGTCGCGCTCGAGCATCCAGAAGTACGCGAGCAGGTGGTGGCCGAGGTAGACGGGCTGCGCGCGCTGCAGGTGCGTGTAGCCCGGCATCGCCCAGTCGGCATGCTGCTCGGCGCGCGCGAGCAGCGTGCCCATCAGCTTCGTGATCTCCATCAACGCGTGCGCGGCGCGCTCGCGCGTGTAAAGCATCAGGTCGGTCACGACTTGGTCGTTGCGCGAGCGCGCCGTGTGCAGGCGCCCGGCGACGGGTCCAGCGATTTCGAACAGCCGCCGCTCGATCGCCATGTGCACGTCTTCGTCCCCGGACTCGAACGCGAACATCCCTTTGGCGAACTCGTCCGCGACCTCATCGAGACCGCGCAGCAGGGCGTCACGATCATCGTCAGAGAGGATCTTGCACGCTGCGAGCATCTGTACGTGCGCGCGCGATTGTGCGACGTCCTGCGCCCACAGGCGACGGTCGAAGGCAACCGAGCTGTTCAGGCGCTGGAAGTCGCGGTGCTGGGGCACCTTGAAACGGGGCACGGGCGAGCAGTCTACGGGCCCTATGTGCAGGGCGCGGCGTCCCTGGCCACGAGGCCAAGCCAGCGGGACAAGCTGCGCGCCTACGCTCGCAACGCGGCGGCGGACCCCGCTGTGCCGGAACCGCGTGCGGCATCTCCGCGGGCGTTGGCTTGCCTTTTACGCTGCTAATCGGCATTGCGCCGGCAGAGACCGCGCTCGGCAGGGGCCACCGAGACCGACATCCGTCCGCGTGACAGGTCGAGCCGATCGGGGCGCTCCGCGTAGGCACGCGCGCCTAGCACCAGAAACAATTCCACTAATCCGACTTTCCTCGAAGTTGCTCTGCGACACTTGCTGGTGGCCCCCGCCGAGAGCGCGGGCGACACCAGCACAACCCAAAGGAGCAACAATGAAACCTCTAAAACTCTTGGGCCTCACCCTGATCGCCGTGCTCGCGCTCGGCGCACTCGCCTCGGCGGTGGCCTCGGCGGACGTCTCGGGCATCTTATTCTTAGCCGGAGAAGAAGGCCCGTTCGCGTTCAGCGCGACCGGTGGCGCCTCGAAATTCGCGACGAAAGGAGGAGCGCTGACGTTCAAATGCACCGAAGTCACCGGCGAAGGCGAAAGCCTCAAAGAAGAAGAAGGCAAAAAAACACACTACAAATTAGGCACCGGCACGGTCACTTTCAAAAAATGCAAAGAGAAAAAAGGCGAAAGTGAAGGCGCCTGCAACACTATGGGTGCTGCCGCCGAAACGATCGTAGTCCCCTACGACTTCCACATCTTCGACGCCTTAGAAGGAACAACCTTAAAGGCCGGCTTCTCGTTCTTAATCTTAAACCCACCGCTGATCATCAAATGCTTCGCGGGAACGGCCAAAATCGAATTAAAGGGCGCGATGCTCGGCACGCTGAATTGCTTATCCGGGCAGGAATGCTTAAACGGCAAAGTTGACGTCAAAGACGTGACCGCCAAGTTCGTACCGGCGGGCGTCACCTGCGACACCAGCGGCACCTTATGCGCGAAAATCAAGTCAGAAGAGCCGTTTGAAATCAACTTCAATGGCAAATTCGAAGCCTGCGAAGTGACGGCCGAAATGACCTTCGCCTCCGTCACCAAAGGCGAATCGAAAGAAAAAATGTTCTTCATCGACGACTGAGCCTCGAGCGTAGGTCTCCGAAGCCGAAACGCTTGACTGAGCGGGGCGCCGAAGGCGCCCCGCTCATCCCGCCCCCGCCGAGAGCGCGGGTAACGACAGCACAACCCACAGGAGCAAACGATGAAACCTCTAAGGCTCTTCGGACTCGCCCTGATCGCCGTTCGCGCTCGGCGCGCTCGTCTCTGCGGCGGCCTCGGCAGACAACTCGGGCATCTTATTCTTAGAAAAAGAAGAAGGCCCGTTCGCATTCAGCGCGAGCGGTGGCGCAAGCAAATTCGCGACGCCAGTTGGCTTGATATTTGAATGCAACGAAGTCACGGGTGAAGGAGAAAGCCTCAAAGAAGAAGAAAAATCGAAACTACATTATAAGTTAGGCACCGGAATGATCGACCTTAAGGGTTGCAAACGGGGCAAAGCTGCCTGCAACACCGCGGGCGACGCCAGCGAAACGATTTTAGTTCCCTTCGACTGGCATATCTTCGACGCCTTAGAAGGAGCGACCTTAAGGGCCGGCATCTCGTTCTTATTCTTAAACCCGCCGCTGATCATAAAATGTGCCGCGGGAACAGAGAAATTCGAACTCAAGGGCGCCATGCTCGGCACGCTGAATTGCTTATCCGGGCAGGAATGCTTAAACGGCAAAGTTGACGTCAAAGACGTGACCGCCAAGTTCGTACCGGCGGGCGTCACCTGCGACACCAGCGGCACCTTATGCGCGAAAATCAAGTCAGAAGAGCCGTTCGAAGCCAACTTGGCCGGCAAATTCGAAGCCGGCGAAGCGACCGCCGAAATGACCCTGAAATCCGTCACCAAAGGCGAATCCAAAGAAAAAATGTTCTTCATCGACGACTGAGGCTTCGGCGTAGGCTTTGAAGCCGAACGCCTGACCTGTAAGCGATGCGCGGGACGCCAGGCGTCTCGCGCATCCGCCCCCCACCTACCCCTTGCGCGCGCCCTTGCCCTTCTTCGCGCCCTTCGCCAGCGCATAGCGCCCGCGCGCCTGCGCCTCGCAGCGCCCGCGCGCGACGTTGGCGTGCCTGAAGCGCTTGCGACAGCTCTTTAGGGCCTTGGCGAGCTTCTGCTTGTTGGTGAGGGGCTTTGCGCAGCCGGCGACCGCGATCGGCGTGGACTGCTGCAGCACCGTGCCGTTCTGGGCGGTGAATTCGCTGGGCATCGTGAGTTTTGCGGCGCACAGGTTGGCGTTGGCCGTCAGCGCGGAGAACTTGCCCTGGGGCAGCTTTAGCTCAAAGGAGCTGAAGGGCACGTCGGGCGTGGCCTTAAAGGTGCTCGTCGTGATCCCGTTCTTGATCTGCGTCGAGCCGATCAGCTCGACGGTCACGCCGTAGCCGTGCAGCACGAGCGTCAGGTCGGGGAAGGCTTCGGCGGCGTGGGAGACGAAGTAGGCCTTGCCTTCCAGGGGCACGGGCAGCACCGGCGTGATCACCTTGGCGCTGCCGACGGCCGATTCTTTGGGGCAGCTTTCGGGGTTGGCTTGGAAGGTCGCCGCGAGGCAGGCCTTGTTCAGCGTGCTCAGGCGGCTCGGCAGCTGCTTTGGCAGGCTGACCTTGGCTTTGGCGAGGTTCGCGTAGGTGCCTAGCGGGCCCGGCGGGTAGCTCAGCTTGACGTCAAGGCTCGTGCCGTTGGCTTTGGTGACGTGGGCGCTGGTGGAGACCTGGAACTTGGGGGCGAACTTGAGCTTTTGGCAACCCTGGGCCTGGAAGGGCGAGGAGAGCGGATGCGTGGCCTCTTCATAGCCCGTGGCCGAGCCGCTGATCAAAAGCGGGTCACAGCTGGTCGGGTTAAAGGTGAAGCCCGGCCGGTCGATCGTGACGTTGACCTTGCGCAGCTGCACGCCGATGTTGTCGATCAGGCTCGGGATCTGGTCGGTCGTGACCGTCAGTTCGGCGGTGCGCGGGTCGATTTCGATCTTCGCGCGCACGACGAGGCAGTCACAAGCGGGCTGGTTTTGAGGGTTGGCGGTGTCGTGCTCGAGGTCAAAGGGGCCGGCCTTGGTCGGCTCTGTGATCGAGAGGCCGAAGGGGGCGCCCTCGTAGTGTTCTGTGAGAAAGACCTTGCCGCCGGGAACGCTCACGGGCTCTGAGCCAAAGCCGGCCAGGACCGTGCTCTGGCCGATCTGCGACTGCGCGGGGCAGGCGCCGGCGTTGGCCTGCGCTTCGGGGCAGAGCTGCACGCCGGTGAGGACCCCGGCAAGGCCCGCCGGGGTGTGGATGCTCACGCGCTTTAGCGCCTGCTGGCCATCGCCGCGTTCGATCGTCGTTGAGAGGGTGCTGTAGGAGCCGGCGGTGTTGGCGCTCGTGCCGGCGGAGAGGCTCGGGGCGAAGGGCAGGCTCTGCCCCGGGCAGGGACCGCCGCCGGGGCCCTGGGTGATCTGAAAGCTCGAGCTCGGGGTGGCCGCGGGGGCTCCCGACCAGGGTGCGAGGCTGGCGCTGGTGGTGTAGGAGCCGCAGCGATCGGGCGTTGCCAGCGGGGCGCGTTCTCCTTGCAGGAAATGGATTTCGGCGTCTTCAAAGGGCGCCTGCGGGTTGTTCTTGAAGATCGTTGAGATCTGCCCGCTTGCACTCAGCCTGGTTTCGCCCGTGAGCTTGACCACGACGCCCGAAACGGGGTCTTCGGCGATCAGGTAGAGCGCGATCAGGCCGCCGAAGGGGTTCTGGTTCTGCGTTGCCAGGTAGAGCCCGCCCCGCAGCGGGTTTTCAAGCACCGGGGTCTTGACCGTGACGCTCGCAAGCTTTGAGGCATCGGCGCAGAAGTTGCCTTGCGCTTGCAGCTGGCTTGGAGCGGTCGGGGTGAAGGTCGCGCTTTGGTTGGGCGCGACGAACTGACTGAAGCCGGTGAAGCCGGCCAGCGACTCAGAGCAGGCGCTGAGGCCGTCGGCGGCCGAGGGGTTGACGGCGAGGCCTTCGGGCAGCGTGAGCGAGATGTCCTTGACCGCGCCCTCGGCGCGACCGCTTTCGCTGAGCGTTTCCTGTTGGGGCACGTGCAGGTCGACGTCCATCCCAGAAGGGCTCGAGGCGCTGCTCCTCTGCGGGGTGAGGCTGATCGAGGGGTCAAAGGGAACGCTGTCGCATTCTGAGAGCGCCGGCAGCGAGGCGCTTGCGAGCGTCGGGAAGGAGCTGACCGGAAGCGGGTCAGACCAGGAGTCCCCGACCACGGTGCTCGGCATCGGCCCGGTGCAGGAGGTCGGCAGCGAGAGAAACGCCTGGCGGCTTTCGCCCTGTTTGGTGGCGGTCGTAGCGCAGGGCTGCAGCGGCACTTCGATCGCGCGCCCGTGGCTTTCGGCCAGGCAGGCCCAGCCGCGCTGGAGGTTGTGCGTGGCGGCGCCGGGGGAGCCCCACACGGTGACCTGGCTTGAGAGCAGCGCCGCGGTCTGGGTGATCACGTCGCTTGAGACGGTCACGCCGTAGTCCCCGCCGCTTCTGATCTGAGTGTCGATCACGACCGGGGCGTTGGCCTGGAGCACGTTAAAGCCAAAGCGCGCCGGCTCGCCCCTGCGAGGTTCCATGTTGAACAGCGGCACGCTCAGCTCGGTCACTTCGGCGAGCGCCGGTTCGTTGATCGAGACCGTCGCCACGCCGACGGCGCTGTCGGGCGGGCAGGCGTTGGCGCTGCCCTGGTCGGCGCTGGCGTAGAACTGGGCGTCGGTGCAGTGCGCGAAGGCGTTGGGGTTGCCGATCAGCCCCGGCGGCCAGTTGAAGTGAAGGTCGCGCGGCAGCGCGATCGGGTTGACGCTCGGCTTGTGGGAGAAGTTTTCAAGTGGGCGCGCGTCGGCGCCCTGGTTCAGGGTGATCGTCGTGTTCAGCTGGAAGGGGTGCGCGCCGGCCTGGGCGACGGTCGCGCCGCCTTCTGCTTCGGGGGTGAGCTCGTAGTCTTCAACGCCGAAGGGCACGGCGCCTTGCCCGAGGGAGACCGCGCGCGAGAGCGCCGCGGCGGGGGCCGGGCCGCTTATGCGGCGATCGAAGCTGCCCGTGCCCGGCGCCGGATCGATGCAGCCGGAGTCTGAGTATTCGCCGCTGGCGGGGGTGACTTCTGCGCAGTCAAAGGCTTCTCCGCCGGAGATCGAGACCGAGTTCTGCTCGCCGCTTTGGGCTTCTTCGGCGACGACCAGGATGCGCATCTCCAGTTGGTCATAGGGGGCGATCGTGCCGTGCAGCTGACAGGTGAGGGTTTCCAGTTCGCAGGGAAGCGGCACGCGGCGCGTCAGTTCGCCGTTGGTGGGGGTCGTGGTGGCGGCGATCGACACGGCGCGCATGCCCACCGGCAGCGCGTCTGTGAGCTTGAGCGGGCTCGACGCGCCCGAGACGGTCTGATCGCCGAGGTTCTCAACGGTCAGGTAGAGCTCGCCGTCGGCGCGCCCGCGCGTGCTGGTCTGAAGGCTCGCCTGGCCTTCTTTTAGCTTCAGTTCGACCGGCTGATCGCCCTTTGCCTTGCGGAAGGTGATCTGAAACCGCTTGGGGGCGGTTTCAGAGACGCGCACGTTGCCTTCGCCATAGAGCTGGCTCAGGGCGGCCTTGATTTCCCCGGCGCCCGCGCCGGCGGCCAGTTTGACGAAGCTCACGCCTTCTTTGGGCGGTTCGTGGCCTTCCACTTCCTCGTTGTTGACGAGGACCGGTTCCTCAAGGGCATAGGTGCCCGACGCAGCGCTGACCGTGAGTTCTCTGACCTCGTTCTGGGCGATGCCCGCTTCGATCGTGGCCGGGCGCTCGCCGGAGGTCAAGTGCCACCACGGGGAGTCCGCGCGGGCGCTTGGGGCGAGCAGGGCCGTGAAGCAAAGGGCGCTCGTGAGCGCAAGCGCCGCCAAGCAGAGGGCGCCCGTGAGCGTAAGCGCCAGGCGCGCGGCTCGGGCGGGCAGGGACGCGGAGGGTGCGCAGGAGCTCATCGGTGGCCTTTCTTGGCCTTCTTGGTCTTCACGGGCTTCTTGTGCGGGCCATAGCGCGTGTGCGCCGAGCGTTCACAGGCCGCGCGGCGCTTCTTTGCGTGGGGGTAGCGCTTGCGGCACTGCTTCAGCGCCTTGGCCAGGAGCTGTGCGCGCGTGGGCGCTTTTGACCCGATCACCACGGGCTTTATCAGCGTGGGGACGTTGCCCTGCCCGCTTGCGCCTTGGCTCTGGGCGGGGCCAAAGACGCCCGGCTGAGGCGTCGCCGGCGGATGGCAAGTCACTTCTTGGGGTTTTTCATCACATGGCCTTGCGGGTTCACCGGGCGCGGTGAAGCAGGGCGAGGAGCCCGTGCACACGTGCGCGTCATAGACGTCCTTGCGGTTGTCGATGTCCTGGGAGCTCAGGCGCTGGGCGCTCATGAAGAACACGTCGTTTCCCGAGGCGCTTGCGTCCAAAAAGCCCGAGGTTTCAGGCGAGGTACCCGAGGAGATCAGGCCCACGCAGCCGGGTGCGCTGCTGGCGCAGCCGCCCACCCCGCCGGGCTCATACTCATACACGTCGCCCACCCCGTTTACGTCCTGGGGAACGAGCGCGTCCATGCTGTTGAAGAACAGCCTCCCGGAGTCTGTGAGGTAGCGCGGCTGGTAGTTGGGCGCGCCGAGGCCGATCGCCGTCGTGTGCGGCAACAGCGCCGCGACCCACTCCGTTGGTTCCCATTCTCCGCGCACCGCCGGCAGCGCCTGGCTTTCGCCGCTTTCGAGCTTTCGGTATTCGACCCCCGCCGGGCGCGCCCCGCTCGGTTCACACGAGGCGCAGGCCAGCCGCCCCGACTGTGCGTCATACAGAAACGCCTCCGCGTCGGGCTTTGCGCTGACCGCGTCACGATTGTCATAGCCGCTCAGCGAGCGCGCCGACATGAACGCCAGGTAGCGCCCGTCCGGTGAGACCCGCGTGGGCTGATGTTCCGGGTTTCGCGCCCAGTCCTTCGCGTCTTCCCCCGACAGCGAGGCCACCAGGCGCAGCTGCCCTTCGTGAAGCTCATACAGGTTGCAGCTCGACCCCGCCGGCTGCGCTCCGTTTTCGCCGTTCACGCACGTCCCCGGCCTTGACCCGCCGCTCAGCGCCCCGTCGGCCACGAAGTACACGATCGCGCCGTCTTCACTTGCCCCCAGCACGTCGCCGATCACTTCGGCCTTTTCGCCTTCGCCGTTTGGCGGCGTCAGGTCTGCCAGCTGACAGCCAAGGCGCCCCGACGTTTCAACGATCCGACATTCATAGAGGCTCCGCCCCGCGCCCGCGCCTTTCATCAGCCGCCCCGCGGTGAACAGCACGCGCGAGCCGTCCACGCTTGCGATCTGGTAGCGCCCATGCCCGCTTTCGCATTCCCCTTTGGCCAGGCATTCCCCGCCTTCGCCGCCATCCAGCTGCACGCTCTGGCCCCTCGCCGTGTCGCGCATGTAGAGCTTTGAGCCCACTTCCCAGAACACGCGCGCGCCGTCGGCGGAGATCGCCCGTCGCGCGCTTGAGTGAGCGAAGGTTTCGCTCAGCACGAATTCGCTGCCGAGCGTCGGCACCTGCCCTTCGCCCACCGGCAGTTCTTCGCCTTTGCTGTTCGCCGGCAATATGCTCACCAGCGCCAGCTTGCCCGCGCCCCACTCATACAGCTCCTTGCGCGCCGCCCCGGCGAGCAGCGGCGCCTTCGAGCTCAACACCACGTGGCTCGCGTCGGGGCTTGTTCCCAGCGCCTGCGGGCCGCATTCGGTCCTCGCGCCGCCGATCACCCCACTTTCACACAGCGCTTCTTCGCCGAAGTTCGTCCCGGCCGCAACGTCGGGCGAGGCCCCGGCGCTCGTCACAAGCGGTCGGTAGCAGGAGATGGTGCAGGAGCCGAGCGCGCGCAGGTAGGGGCTCTGTTCGGAGGCTTCGCTTGAGACATGCGGATCAAAGCGCCCCAGCGGCTGCACGATCGCCGCTTGCAGGTCTTCGGCGAAGAAGCGGTATTCCGGGCCGGCCCCCGGGCTGCTGCCCGAGGCCGCTTCGTGCGGCGTCGCGAGGTCGCGCGAGTGCCAGCCGCTTTCGCTGCGCTGTGAGAGCACCTGCACGCTCCCCGCCGCGCCTTCGGCTCCCGCTTCGCTCGCCGCGCTGGCGCCGTAGCTGACCGCGCTTCCGTCAAGCGCCGCCTCGCCCACGCCCGATTCGCCGGGCAGGCTCAGCGACGCCCCGAGCTTGTCCGGCGGGGAGACCAGTTCCCAGCCGCGCCCGTCGGGCAGGGTTAGTGCCCCGCTCGGACTCTTCGTCGTGAATACCCGTTCGGACCCGATCGACTGCCCGTGGGAGCTGTGCGCGATCACGCGCATGTGGTAGGTGGTACCGGGTGAGAGGCCCGTCACTTCAAGCGGCGCCGTGGTGTGCGCTTTGTCATCTTCAAAGCCAAGCGTGGCGTCTGGTTCTGGCAGCTTCACTTCGTAGGGGCTTTCCGCGCAAGTGGAGGCCGCGATGCAGCGGCCGTATTCGAAGCGGTATTCGCTTGGCGCTTCGCGGGGGTTGATTTCCGCGGCGAAGTCCACGCTCGTTTCGCTGAGGTTGGTGACCGCCTCGCCTTCGATCGACGGCGGTTGCGGTTGGCCGGGGGCGAACACATCGATCACGTGCTTGACGTTTTCAGAGACGTAGAGGTCGCCTTTCTGCGGGCCCACCTGCTGCACGGCGATCGCTACGGGTTCTTCAAGTGCTTCGTGCGCACCGGTTTCGCTGAAGCGCCCGAGGAAGTTGC
The DNA here is from genome assembly GCA_963794905.1 of uncultured Solirubrobacteraceae bacterium. Taxonomy (GTDB): domain Bacteria; phylum Actinomycetota; class Thermoleophilia; order Solirubrobacterales; family Solirubrobacteraceae; genus Palsa-744. Next base: position 2,889 of record CAWCFO010000004.1, on the reverse strand, counting down.
CCGCCGAGCTGAACTGGTCGATCACCTGCGCTTCGATCCCTTTGACCGAGCGCTCGTTGTCGATCACGAACACGTCTCCCGTGGCCGCGTCGACCGCGACCGCGTGCGGGAACGCGAACGCTTCGAATTTGCCTTCTTCGTTTGGCGCCCCGCTCAGCTGCGCGGAGGCTTCATAGGCGCCGCTCGGGCTGAAGCGGTCGATCACCTTGTTGCCCGCGTCGGCGACGTATACATCGCCGTTTGCCTGGTCTACGGCGAGCCCGTCGGTCGGGGCGAAGTTAAAGCCGCCCGGCGCTTCCAGGCGGCGCAGGAATTTGGCTTCTTCGCCGTCGCCGCCGGACGGTTGCATCACGTCGACTTCGCTTGCGTGGCCGTTGAAGCTCGGGATCATCACGTAGACGTCGCCCTTGGACGCGCTTGAAGAGTTGTCCACCGCGTCATAGATGAAGCCTTCGCCGAAGGATTTTGCTTGCGTGTCCGCGCCGCTCCAGGTCGAGAGCGGTTCGCCGGCGGGGCCGAGCGCGTAGATCCGGGGGGAGAGCGCGCTGCCCACGACGGGGGAGCCCGCGACGTAGATGTGCCCGGTTTCGTCGTTGACGGCGATGCCGCGAGTGCGTTCGTCGCCGCTCAGCGCCGCTTCGCCGAGCTGGGGAGCGATGAAGCCCTCTTCGTCGTTGAACTTGTCGATGATCCCGTCTTTGGCTGCGCTGCCGCGCGGGTCTGAGACGAACAGGTTCCCGGCGGCGTCAAAGCTCAGGCCAAACGGTTCGACGAACTTGCGCCCGGCGGTGCCCGCTTCAAGTTCCGTGCCGAGCTTCTTGCTGAGGGCTTCTTGGTATTTGAAGTGGGTCAGGGCGCTCGCCGGCGCGCTGCAGAAGAAGAGCGCCGCGCAAGAGAGCAGCCCAAGCGCGCAGGCGAGCGAGAGCGAGCGCACGCGCGGCGTGAAGCCCACCTGACCCGAAGCTCTGCTTTGCACCCTTCACCTCTCCCTCTCTCACCGAGGACTTGAGTCCTCGCGCCCACTTCAGATGACTCGATGAATTCTATAGCTCGATCTTCATGGAGGAGCCGGTTGGCCCCGCGCTGGCGGGCCCCGGTCCCGGCGAACGGGAGGCCCAAGCCTCTGCGCAGTCAGAGACAGGCGTTGACCACAACCGGGCCGCGGGCGTCGGAAACAGCTCGGCAAATCGATTGACCGCGGCGCCCGAGCGCTGCGACACTCGCTGCGCGCCGCGTCGAACCCTCAAGGGCGAGCGCTCGCGCAAACAGGCCCGCCGCTCGGTGGGCATAACAGCACAAGACACAAGGAGCAAACGATGAAACAGCTAAGGCTCTTGGGCCTCGCTCTGATGGCCGTGTTCGCGCTCGGCGCCGTCGCCTCGGCGGTGGCCTCGGCGGACGTCTCGGGCATCTTATTCTTAGCCGGAGAAGAAGGTCCGTTCGCGTTCAGCGCCAAAGGCGGCGCAGCCAAACTCGCGACGGCCGAAAAAAAAGTGTCGCTCGAATGCACCGAAGTTACTGGCGAAGGTGAAAGCCTCAAAGAAGAAGCAGGCAGCAAAAAACACTACAAATTAGGCACCGGCTCAGTCACCTTCAAAGGCTGCAAAGAGAAAAAAGGCGAAAGTTTGGGTGCCTGTAACACCGAAGGCGCCGCCAAAGAAACGCTCGTAGTTCCCTTCGACTGGCACATCTACGACGCCTTAGCAGGAACGACGTTAAAGGCCGGCATCTCGTTCTTAATCTTAAACCCCCCGCTGATCATCAAGTGCTTCGCGGGAACGGCCAAAGTCGAAGTCAAGGGCGCGGCCCTCGGCACGCTTAGCTGCTTATCCGGTCAGGAATGCTTAAACGGCAGCGTGGACGTCAAAGATGTCACCGCCACGTTCGTAGGAGCGGGTGTGACCTGCGACACCAGCGGCACCGAATGCGCGAAAATCAAGAAAGAAGAGCCGTTCGAAGCTAACTTCTCCGGCAAATTCGAAGCCGCCGAAGAGACGGCCGAAGCGACTCTAGCGTCCATCACCAAAGGCGAATCCAAAGAAAAAATGTTCTTCATCGACGACTGACGCCTCGTGCGTAGGTCCTCGAAGCTGAACGCTTGACCTGAAAGGCGATGCGCGGGGCGCCCCGGCCTCCCGCGCATCGCTCGGGTCAGAGCAGAGACGGACAGGGCAGAACCGCTCGCATCTCAGAACCTGCACGGCAGCCAGACAGAAACCCAGAGATCTCAGACAGAGACCACACGAAAGCCGATCCAGATCCCATGACCCTCTTGCGCCTTCTCCGATCCTCTCTTGCCATGACCCGCGCAAAGCCCTATCCCCCGCTCGCACTGCTCCTCGCGCTCTGCGCGCTTGTCCTGCTCTCGGCCTGCGGCGGCGCCTCCCACGGCACGGGCTCAAAGAGCGCCTCGGGCAGTAGCTCAAGCACGACCCAGAACTCGGCGAGCAAGAGCGCCGCCGTGAGCTCCGATCCCCCGGCGCTCTCCCCGAGCACCGTTGTCGCAAGCGTCGCCGGGCGCCCGATCGCCTGGGCCGATGTCAAACGACTGATGGCCGCGGGCCATGAAACGGTGGTTGAAGTCCCAGAACCTCCCGACTTCAGCGCCTGCGCGGCGCGCCGCTCAGCCGGCGGGGCCCAGAGCCTGGCCAAGGCCAAAGCCAGCTGCAAGGAACGCTTTGAAGAGCTCTTGGAAAGCACGCTCGGTTCGCTGATCAACGAACGCTGGCTGGTGGGCGAGGCGCGCGAAGATCACCTGAAGCTCGACCAGGGGCCGATTGAGCGCGAACTGGCCTCGGTGGCAGGAGTGCAGGGAAAGGCGATCGCGGCCTCCGGGCTGACGCTCGCAGACGCGCGGCGCGAACTGATCGTCACGGCGCTGACAGACCT
>CAWCFO010000003.1:0-290715 GCA_963794905.1 uncultured Solirubrobacteraceae bacterium | reverse complement strand
GAACAGCGGCTTGGCTTCTTTGCCGGTGTTGAAGCAGCGCTCGTACGTCGAGCCTCCTTCCAACGCCCTGTTCGGTTGGGGGGTGCTTGGCTTCTTTGGCCGCGACGGCGAAGCCCGGCAGATCGGCGAGCTGGAGGTTGACGACCTTGGCGAAGCTCGCGAACTGCGCGTGTGCGCCGTGCCCGCGCGCGGCCGGCACGGCGGTGCGCGACGCGTTGGCGACCGGCTTGGACGCTTTGGCGACCGGCGTGACGGTCGGCGGAGGCGCAGCCGCACCTGATGTTCCGGCGGCGAGGCGGACCCGCCGCCGCACCCGGCGACGAGCGACGCGGCGGCTGCCGACGAGAGTCGGAGGGTCGCGTGTCGGATCGGCAGCGCGAGCCACGCCTCGGACATGGTCTGGGCTGCGCGGGCCGTGTCCACACCTATCGGCACGCGACGCGCGAAGGCTTAGCTCAGGGCGCGGACACGTCGCGTGCGACCTGCGTGGACGTCTCAAGCTGTCGGCGATCGGCGCCGCCACCCGCGCAGCGTACCGCCGCGTGCGCCGTCTGCGTCGCGCCGGCTGGGCCGCGCGTGACGATCGTCGCGTGTGCGCGCAGCACGTCTCCGTGGCGGGTGAGCAGCGCGCGGGCGGCGGCCGACAGGCGCAGCTGGACGGTCGTCACGCGACCGCGGTTGACCGTGAACGAGCCTGTCGCTGCCGTCAGCGTGGTTGCCTCCTGCCGCGCGACCACAGTGCCCGGCGCGGTGACGGGGCGCGCGACGAAGACCGATACCCTCAGCGTGCCGGCGCAGGGGCTTTCGCCGGCGGGGCAGGCCAGGTGGACTGAGACGGTGCGCGATGGCGCGACGAGCAGGTGGTGCTCGCCAGCTGGGCGTCGCGGGCCGGCGCTGCGCTCGGTTCGTGCGCGCCCAGACGCCTTGAGTGGGCGCCGGCGCCGACGCGGCGGCGGGGCGGGCGCCGGCTTCATCGGCCGGACCTTGCTGTGTCAGCGGCGTGGTGGCGAGCAGCGTCGTGAAGCCCTGCGGTTCGCCGTAGCTCGTTCCACCCGCGTTGGCGACGACGACGCGGTAGACGTAGTCAGTTTGCGCAGCGAGGCCTTCGGCGGACGCGAAAACCGCCACGGCCCGTTCCGGCGGCGGGAAGCGACGCGCAGGGAACGCTCGCCCCGTAGGCCGGCGAGGCGCCGTAGTCGAAGCGGCAGGATTCTACGGGGCTGCCTTGCGGATCGACCGTCGCGTTGAGCGTCGCCGAGGTCTGGCCACAGAAGACGCGCCAGCGGTTGCGACCAAAGCCGGGCTGGGGAGAGTGGTGAGCGTTTCGTCGCTGCCGGATCGCGTCCCACCCGGGCCGGTGGCGAGATCCGAAATGGTAGGTCGTGTTTGCCGTGATAGCCTCGATCGTCGCCGACACCGCGACGGCGCTGTTGCCCGATCCCGGCAGCGCGGTGCACGGGATACTCGATTCGTAGGAGGCGGAGGTCCCGTAGTCGAAGTGGCAGTCGCTGACCGCGGCGTCGCTGGGGTTCACCGAGGCGTTCAGCGTCGCCGAGGTCGGCGTGATCGACGAAGCTGCCCCGGTGAGGACCACCGGCGGGCTGGCCGTCGTGGTGAACGCCTGGTCGGCGCCGCGGCTGGACCCCTCTGGGTTGGTCGCGACGATGCGGAAGTGGTAGGTGGTGTTCGCGCTCAGGCCTCCGAGCCCAGCCGACACGGCCACCGGCGCGTCGCCGAAGCCGGGTAGCGACGCACATGGGACGCTCGATCCGTAGGACTCTGTGGTGCCGTATTCGAAGTGACAATCGCTGATTCGAGTGTCGTTGGGGTTCACCGAGCCGTTGAGCGTCGCCGAGCCCTGCGCGATCGACGAGGCGTCGTTCGTGACGACCGTCGCCGCCGTCGAGCTGCCGCAGCCGGGCATCGCCCTGCAGACGTTCAAGCGCCCGCCGGTGATCACCTTGCCGGCGAGGGAAGGGAGCTTGTCCACGTTTTCGAGGATGTCCGCCTTGAGCGCGGTGGCCGACAGGGATGGAGCGACCGAGAGGATCAGGGCAGCGGCGCCGGCGACCTGGGGCGAGGCCATCGAGCCGCCGCTCAGGTACCCATAGGCGCCGTTGCGCAGCGTCGAATAGACGCTCACACCGGGCGCCGCCAGGTCGACGGTGTGCGGGCCGTAGTTGGCCCAGCTCGGCAGCGCGTCCTTGTTGTTGCTCGCCGTCACGCAGATCTCGTTGGGGCGGTCGTAGCCGCACGGGTAGCGACGCACTTTTTCTTCGTCGTTGTTGTTGGCGGTGTTGCCGGCTGCGGTCACGAACAGGATGTTGTTGGCGCCGAGGGTGTCGAGCTCTTCCGAGAGCGCCCGCGAGTAGGCGGTCCCGACGAACGTCGCCGAGTCGTTGACGACGCGCACGTTCACGCCCGACTGCTTGGCGGCGACGAGCCACTGCAGGGCGGCGATCAGCCCGCTCGTGAAGCCCTCCGCTTCGGAATTGAGCCACTTGACCGGCAGGATGGACGTTTGCCAGTTCATGCCGGCCACGCCGGCGCCGTTGTTGGCGACCGCGCCGATGATCCCGGCCACGTGGGTGCCGTGGCCGCCGTAGGCGGTGTCGTCGTCGAGCGGATCGCAGGTGCTCGTCAGCACGTTGTAGCCGTGCGTCGCCGAAGCGCAGCCGTTGACGCCGCCGGGGTCTCGACCAGATGTTCGCCGCGAGATCCGGGTGGTCGTAGTCGGCCCCGGTGTCGGTCTCGCCGACGACGATCGAGCGGCTGCCGGTCGTCACGCCCCAAGCCGCCAGCGCCCTGTCGTCGGCACCCGCCGTGCCCTGCGCCGGCGGCCCGATTTCCTCCTGAGCGTTCTGCGTGGGGATGCTCTGTCCGACGTTGCTCGGTCCCCACTGCAGCGAGAACGACGGGTCGTTCGGCGCGGCGCTCGCCCGCAGCTGTAATCGGGTTCGGCGTATGCGACACGCGGGTCGGCGCGCAGCCGGCGTACGGCCGCGAGTACGCCGGTTGGCGCGACGTGCATTGCGAACGGCGCCAACGGCTCACGCCCGGCGGGACCGACGCCGGCCGGGCGGATCGCCGGACCGAGCCGCGCGAGGGCGAACGCGCCAGCCGCATGCTCGACCGCCGGCGCGGCAGCCTGCGGCGTGCCGGGGCGAAGGGCGACGAGCACGACCCCCTGGCGAAATCGAGCGCCTCCGCCCGCCGACGACGATGGTTCAGACGGCGATGATGGGGCGGCTCCAGTGACCGCCGATGGGATCGCGCGCAGCGCCGCCGCCGGACTCCACCGAGTCCCCGCGTGGGCGATCGACGCGCCAAAGGCGAGGATGGCGATCGCGAGACTGAGCCCAGCGGATGCTCGACGTATTCTCATTTCGGATGCAGCTTGTTCGAATTGTCCCGCGCGCCCGGCAGATGCTACGCCGGTTGCCGGCGGGAAGCAAGAGGTGCGAGCGGGGGTCGAGGCGTCGGGTTCGGTGAAGCGGCGCGCACGAGGGGTCGGCGTGTTTGAGTCGGCCGATTTCGATCGTGCGCGACGGGTGAAGTCGACGAGCGGCGGTGTCTCAGACGTCGGGGCGGGAGCCTCTCGCCGCGGCCGCGGATGCGCGCGCTTGGCGGCTTGCGTGAAGGTCGACCACGATGCCGCGGAGCTTCTCGAGTCGCGCATCGCCGATGTCCTGACCCCACTCGCGCTCCAGATCCGCGACCGCGGCTTCCATCTGGCGGACCACAGCGTGACCTCGCGGTGTGAGGCGGACGACGCGCACCTGGCGACCAGCCGACTTGACGGTCTCGCGCGAGAGGTAGCCGGCCGTCTGCAGGTGGCCAACGAGGTGATTGACGGCCTGACGACTCACACGAGCCCGGGCGGCTAGGGCGGACGGGCGCTCGCCATCGGGCCCGGGCCACTGCAGCACGGCGAAATGCTCAGCGCGAATGTCGTCAAATCCGGCCGCCGCGAGGCGCTCGTGGATGCGATCGCGCGCCTCCTGCCAGAGGACGCGCATGAGAGGCGTCAGCAGGGCGGGCTGTGAGGGGTCCGGCAAGTATGTAAAGTTAGTTTACGCGGCACATGTCGACACGACCAAGGAGCGAATATGACAGCTGCAATGGACCCGCGGCCGCTGGTGATAGGACGTGGTGCGGGCGAGGCGGTCTGGTTCCTCGGCCAGCCGATCGAGATCGTCATCACGGGCGAGCAGACGGGCGGCGCCTACGCGGTGACGCAGGCAGAACCGGCGCCCGGCTTCGCACCGGCGCCGCACGTGCACAATCGAGAGGACGAGGCGATCTACCTCGTTTCCGGGGGGCTGGTCGTCACGCTGGGCGATGAGCAGGTGAGCGTCGCCCCCGGCACGCTCATCCACATTCCTCGCGGCACGAGGCACACGCACGAGAACAGCGGCGCCTCGCCGGCGCTCATGCTGTCGATCTATTTTCCCGCGGGCTTCGAGCAGATCTTCAAAGAGCTGGGGGAGCCGATCATCGACCGGGCAGCCGGACCGTCGGAGGCGCCGAACACGGCCCGCCTTGCGCAGCGAGCGTCCGCCTATGGCCTCGACATCGGCGCATCGGCTGATTGAGGCGGCCTCGACATCAGCGCATGGCTGGTTGAGGCGGCCTGGGGCTGCGTCAAGCTGGAAGCGAGCGATGAGCGAGGGAGGGACGAAGTAAAGTCAACACGCTCCGCTTCGACGCGGTCGGCGAAGGCGAAGACTTCACCGCCGGCGTCCAGTTCGACCGCGATGGGCTCGTCATCGACTGCCCCGGCGCCGCCAGCCGCCTGAAGGCGCGCAAGGCCAGCCGCCTGCAGGCGCGCAAAGCCAGCCGCCTGCAAGCGCACAAGATCCGAGCCAAGCGAGCGATCCGGGTCAGCGAACGTCGAGGGAGAGCCCGAGCAGCTCCGCGGCGTTCTTCCACAGCCAGCGTTCCAGCGCCGGCTCGGCGACTGGCAACGCACGCGCTTCGTCGCACAATTGTGCGTACGGCCGGTTGATCAGGAACGCCCCCGTGCCGTACAGCACCTTCTCGGCGATCGTCGTCTGTCCGAACCGCAAAAGCGGCTCCCAGCCGGCGCCCGGCGCTGCGAAGTACTTCGGGCGGTGCGCGCCCAGCTCCAGATAGACGTTCGGATGCTTCCAGGCGAGCAGACACGCCTCCAGGACCCACGGATAGCCGCCGTGGCTGACGATGATGCGCAGCTCGGGGAAATGACAGGCGACCTCGTCGATGAATCGCGGGTGCCCGAGCTCCGAGCGACGGCTGCGCGTCCAGTTCGCCGACGTGTGGATCGACAACGGCACGCCGAGCTCGACGCACTTCGCGTAGAACGGGAAATACGCTCGGTGATTCGCGGTCTCGCCGATCATGAACGGGCGCAACGACAGACCCCTGAAGCCGCGCTCGGTAACCCAGGCCTCGAACTCGGCGAGCGCTTCGTTGCCGCGCATGATGTCGGCGCCGGCGAACGGGATGAACCGGTCGGGCTGACGCTCGGTCAGCGCGGCGATCGCCTCGTTGGAGACGAACCGCACCCCGCAGGTGGAGGTCTCGTCGAATCCCGTGATCAGGCTCCGCCGGATCCCCGCCGCGTCCAAGTCCTCGATGATCTGCTCGTCGGTGCGCTCGAGCGTCGCGGCGTACGCGGCGAACTGCTCGGACGTGATGGACTGCTTGGTGAACACCTCCAGGTACTGCAGCTGCTCGACCGGGAACCCCTCGCGCAGGTCGGCGATCGTCTCGCGGGAGGGGACGATCGGCGCCCACATGTCGATCACCGGGATCATCTGGCGACGAACGGTAACAGAGATATTCTCTAGAGATACCCTCCAGTTGTGAGTGACGGCCGTCAGCGCATACTCGACGCCGCCCTGGAGCTGTTCGACCGCCACGGCTACGGCGCGACCTCGCTCAGCAATGTCAGACGCGCAGCCGGCGTCTCGAACGGCAGCCTCTACCATCACTTCGCCGGGCGCGAGCAGCTCGCCGCGGCGCTGCTGCTCGACGGTCTGACGCGCTACCAGGATGGATTTCGCGCGTTGCTCGAGCGCCCGGATGCCGAGCAGGTGATCCGGGGCGGCGTCAGCTATCACCTGCGCTTCGGCGTCCGCCACCGCGCACTCGCCCGGTTCCTGCTCGCCCCCATCGAGCCCGGGGTGCTCGCCGCCACGGACGGCGCGCTCGCGGGCCAAAATCGCGCGTTCCTGCGCGAGGTGCACGGCTGGTATGAGCAGCGGGTCGCCACCGGCGAGCTGTTGGCTGTCGAGCCCGTGCTGCGCTACCCGCTGTGGCTCGGGGCAAGCCAGGAGACGGCCCGCGCGTGGCTCACCCACCAGGCGCCATCGCCCTCTCGGTACTCTGAGCAGCTCGCCGACGCGGCCTGGCGCGCGCTTGAACCTTGAAAGCACCGGCGCCGCGATGGGCAGCGCCGCCGTTTCAGGCAGGCGCTTCGCGTGCTTTTGCCCGCACAAGCGGCTCGGCAAGGGGTTGTCCCGCGGCACAATCCCGCACAGCGGACGTGCTGGCTGGGCACGACGGTAGCCCAGCCGCATCGAGCTGACGCGGACCAATTCCTGCGATCTGATCGCAATGGTCTGCGAAATCGCTCCGTGAGTGGTAGTTGACGGTCGGCGACAGGGGCGGCTACCTTGCGCGTTTCGCGATGGCCTGTCATACGGATCGGGCTCAGCGCAGACCATCAGGGGAGGGAATGTGAGGACTCGACAAGGCGGCGAGAAGTTGCGTCGCATGGGACATGAGCCGGACGCAGGGATGCCTCGTGCCCTCCACCTGAGGCGGGGCGGCATCAGGCGCATGCTGCAGATAGCAGCGGCCGCGCTGGCGTTGGCAACCCTCGGCGCGGCGTTCAGCGCCGGGACAGCAGCCGCCGCAAAGACCGACGTACTTGTCGTGGCTGATTCGATTGAAAACTACCAGGGGCCAGTGCTCACGTCCGGGCTGCGGTCAATCGGCTATACAGTGGCCGAATCCACGAGCGTGCCGCCCAGCCTGTCCTCCTACAAGTCGGTGTGGACCACGCGCGTCTATGAATCGTTCAGCCCGAGCGAAGAGGAAGCGCTCGAGAGTTACGTCAAAGCTGGCGGCCGGCTCTATCTCACAGGCGAGCATCCCCGTTGCTGCGAAGCGATCAACCAGTCCGACCAACGAATCGCCAGGGCGCTCCTGAAGGACCAAGAAGTCCAGGTCGGCGGCGGTGAAGAGTTTCGTGAACTCACCGGCGGGCAGTACAACCCTGAAGCCAAGGACGGCGTCACCCAGGGGCCGCACGAGCTCAAAGAATTTCTCGGCGACGCCCCGGGCGCGATCACTGGGGTCGACGAACTCGGTGCTGGGCACGCCCTCGCGTTTAAGGAGGGACGGCCAGTTGGCGCCGTCTTCGACGAAGCGGACATGCAGAACGGGCTGGGACGCTTGATTATCTACATGGACGTCAACTACCTCGACCCCAACAACGCGCAGCAAGCCGAACGCCTCGAACTGATCGAGAATCTTGAGGACTTTCTGCGTAACACCCCCACGCGGCATCGACTTCCCGACGGAGGCGCGGGTCCGGGGAATGTTCTGGTGATAACCAGCGAATCGTCCACGAACCTACAGGCCGGGCTCGACACCGCAGCGGTGCTGCGGTCGCTTCACTACCGAGTCACGCTCAACGTCGCACCGACCTTGCCGAAAGCGGAAGCTCGTACGTCGGGCTCCAGCGGAACGGTCGCCAGTTGGACGATGCCCAAGCTCAAGCAGTACGCGGCCGTCTGGATGCTCGCCGAAAACTCGCGTGCTCTTCAAGGAGCCAATCGAGAACTGATCGAGAGTTATGTCGCCGCCGGAGGAAGCTTGTACCTTGGCGGCAACGACCTCGGCTGGCCGAGCGACGCTCCCGACGAAGACATTCTTCGACACGTGCTCAGCAGCGAACGAGTCACGGTTCACGACAGCATCAACGAAGGGGCGATGCACTTCGCCGCAGGAGCGCTCGACGGGATTACACAACAGCCGAGTGCGCTGGACGAAATGCCAATTCACTACACGGCAGAGATCTCCGGTCTCGAACCTCGAAACGTGCTGGCCAAGGCTGGAGACGCGGTCACGGCGGCCGACTTCGATGAGGCGGACATGCGCAGCAGACGCGGGCGGCTTGTCGTCTACCCGGACGACTGGACGCAAACGGAACCCGACGCCATATCACGGGAGGCGTTCGTCCAGAACATCCAGGATTTCATGGAAGCCACGCCTGAACGGATCGCGCCCCGGGCCACTCAATATGTCGGACTCGGTGACTCCTATGCATCCGGCCAGGGCAGCGGCGAATACGAAGCCGGAACTGACGGCGAAGGAGGTTGCTTCCACGCCGTGCACGGCTACATCGCAGGGGTCGGACGCGACGACCACATGACCACAGCCAACGAGGCGTGCAGCGGCGCTCAGGTCTACGAACTCTGGGAACCCGGCGAGCATGAATCGCAGCTCGCCGCCGTCGGCCCGGATACAACGGCGGTCACGTTGTCCGTTGGTGGCGACGACATGGGATTCGCCGGAGTCATCAAATCTTGCCTGCTGCCTCACGGCAACATTCCAGGCACACATATCCCGCGCCTGCTTTTCAGCGAAGGTTGCAAAAAAGGGCTCGAAGGCCCTAGCCAGGAAGCGATGTCATGGCTTCGTAACGGGCGGAAGGCCGGCAACTACACGCGGCCCGGCGGCGACCACGCCCGAAACGCGAACTATCAACCCAGCCTCCAGCAGCTCTACGAAACAATTCTCTATCAAGCGCCGGGCGCGGAACTCGTTGTCATCGGGTATCCGCACCTAATGGAGAGTGCGGTCGCGGCCGGGGAAGCGGTCGAGTGCGAAGTCGAACCGTTCACCCCCACCAGCTACGGTCTGAAGGTAAAAGCGAGTGACATCCCGTGGATCAACCAGGTGACCGACGAAGTCGACCAGCTGATCGGCGAAGCGGTCAAGGTTACGCATGAAGAGACCCACCGACAGATCCGGTTCGCCGACCCGCGTAGCCTGTTCTACAGCCACGGATTGTGCGACAAGAGCGCCTCGTATATCAATCCGCTCGTGTTTGACCCAGAATTCAAGATCGCGCACTGGAAGCTAGACATCACCAAGCTGCTCCTCAACAGGCAGCCTGAGAGCTTCCATCCGAGTGTCAAAGGCCAGGAAGCCTTTCGTTACCTGATCGAGCAGACCGCACAAGAATTCTGAGCGCCGGAGGCGCCGGCATACGTCCCGGGGCTTCCAGATCCTCCAACTTGCCGAGACATGCGCGGGCGGGTCGGATGGGTCTGGATGCGTGGATGTTCTCACGAATGTTCGTACGGATCGCCTAGGATCTGGGCGTGCTGGACGTTCGAGATGACCTGCCTGGATACGAGCTCGTTAGCGTGGGGCTCGATGATCTCGCGGCGGGCAGGGAGAGCGAGTCGGCGCTGTTGGTGGCGATGGCAGCGCCTCGGCTGCGTGCGATCGGAATTGATGTTCCGCCGGGTGGGGGAGAGCGCCCATCTCATCGTCTCTATGAACTGCTCACCGAGTCCGATGACGGGGCTCACAGTCGCTACAACGCGCTAGTCGCACGTGTGGTGAGCTTTGCGCGGGCGGTTGAGCATGCGGCCGCCGGTTGACGAGGCTCGGCTGCGGGAATTGGCTCGCCGCCTCGGACGGGTGGCGAGCGTGCCGACGAGGATCTATTTGACCGGAGGCGCCACGGCTGTGCTCGAACGTTGGCGGGGCTCGACCGTGGATGTCGATCTGAGGCTCGAGCCGGACCTCGACGCGCTGCTTCGCGAGCTTCCAGCCTTGAAGGAGGATCTTGGCGTGAACATCGAGCTGGCCTCGCCGCCGGATTTCATCCCTGAGCTGGCGGGCTGGCGTGATCGGAGCCCGTTTGTCTTTCGCGAGGGCAACGTCGATATCCATCATTTCGACTTCTACTCGCAGGCGCTGTCCAAGATCGAGCGAGGCTTCAGCCAGGACCTGGCAGATGTCCGGCACATGCTGGCGTCTGGGCTCGTAGAGCCGACCAGGCTGCAGCGGTTCTTCGATGCGATCGAACCGGAGCTCTTCCGCTACCCGGCTATCGACCCGGCGGCGTTTCGACGGAAGCTCGCGAGTGCGCTCGGCTGAGCCTCCATCCCGCCGAGCAGGTCCTTCGCATGCGCCCGAGTGGACTCGAACCACCACGGACCAAATGGTCCACAAGGCCCTCAACCTTGCGCGTCTACCAATTCCGCCACAGGCGCAGAGTGGGCGAGTATAGCCCCGCGGGTGTGCCCGAAAGCGTGGCGGGGATGCAACGCCGCGTGCGCGACGCCCGCCGGGGCTTGCATCCGTCCACAGCCGACGCTACAGTGCGAACAAGTGTTCGTCTCAGGCCACAGTACACCCGAACGGGGAGTCGTGCAGACATGGATCTGACCAAGCGCCAGCAGGAGATATTCGACTTCATTCGCAAGTACTCGGCGAAGTACGGCTACCCGCCGACCGTGCGCGACATCGGCAAAGCCGTCGGTCTGGCGTCGTCGTCGACGGTGCACGCGCATCTGGCCAACCTGGAGAAGCTCGGCCTGCTGCGCCGCGATCCGTCGAAGCCGCGCGCGATCGAGCTGCTCGACCGCGCTGTGGGCAACGCCGTGGACACGGTCCGCGGCATGGTGCGCATGGACGGCCTGCCGCTGCTCGGCTCGGTCGCGGCGGGCCAGCCGATGCTCGCGGAGGAGAACATCGAGGACTACGTGTCGGTGCCGGAGATCGCCGGTGGCGGCGATGGCGAGTACCTGCTGCGCATTCGCGGCGACTCGATGAAGGAAGCGGGGATCATCGAGGGCGACTTCGTGGTGGTGCGCCCGCAGGACACAGCGCGCGACGGCGACGTGGTCGTGGCGCTGCTCGGCGAGGAGGCGACCGTCAAGCGCTTCTTCCGCGAGACCGACCACATTCGGCTGCAGCCGGAGAACGCGACGATGGAGCCGATTCGCAGCAAAGAGGTCACGGTGCTCGGCCGCGTCGTGGGTTTGCTGCGCAGCGTTTGAGCGCGGTTCGCCGGTCACGCGCGCACACCCACCCGCGCACGCTGCGCATACCGGGTCGAGGCGTATTGATCGGCGCACGACGGACTGTCACGCACGCCGGACGCACGCCGTACCCCCGACGCTGACAGAACGCGCGCAGCGCTCGCCGACAGGGGCGTCAGGCGCTACCTTTGCTATGCAGGTCAGGCAACCGCGGAGGCGTATGCCTTCGAGGAAAGTCGGGACATCGAAGGGCAGGGTGGTCGAGGAATCGACCCGGGGAAACCCGCGGGAAAGTGCCACAGAAACACACCGCCGATGGGGCCGTCCCACGTGAACGGCTCACAGGCAAGGTTGAAATGGTGCGGTAAGAGCGCACCAGCGTCGCGGTGACGCGGCGGCTGGGTAAACCCCGCCCGATGCAAGGCTGAACAGGACCGTTTGCAGGCTGCCCGCCGAGGTCCAGGTGAGCCGCTCAGATGGATGGTTGCTCAACGACAGAATCCCGCTTATCGACCCGCTAAGGAAAAGCCCCGCTCCGGCGGGGCTTTTCTATTCACCAGGCCGTCGCCGCGAGCGCGCGAGCGCGGCCAGGCCGACGATCAGCGCGAGCGCGCCGACGACGAGCGCGGCGATCGCCAGATCTTCGCCCGCGCCGCCCGACTCGGCGACGGCGGTCGGCGTTGCGGGCGCCGCGCCACCGCCTGCCCGGGCGCCGGTCTGACCGGCGGTGGGCCCGGCCTCGTCGCCTGCGACGTCCTGCACGACGCCGCCTCGGGGCGTCACGTTGATGCGCGGCGACGGGTGTTCAGCTTGCAGCGATGGGTCGATCCAGTGCTCGACCTGCCCGTTGCTGTACGTCTGCACGGTTCTGAATTCGAGCGTCGTGCCGCTCGCGCCGGCGGGGATGGCGACGGACAGCGGCAGCTGCACGAACTGCCCGTCGGCGACCTTGCCGAGCGGCCCGGTCCACGTCCACACGACCTGCGCGACCTGCGAGTCGACCGATTCGCCGTCCTCGACGAGCGGCTTGGCGAGCTTACGTTCGAGCACGCGCACGCTCCACCCGGGCACGCTTTGGAACTGCACAGCCGTGAACCCGGCCGGGAACAGCATGTCGACGCGCTTGACAAATGCGCCGTGCTGCTCGCCGGGCACACGCACGTCGATCGTCGCGAACGCGCCCGCGGGGATGACGTTGGGGTGAATGCTTATGTGCGCTTGCGCGCATGCCGGTGCGAGCAGCGCCGCGGCGGCGACCAGCACGGCAATTGTCTTGGCTCTCATGTGGCGACTTCCTCCTGGTGATGGACGGTCGGTTTGCGCTGGTGCGCGGCGAGGGTCATGCGATGGGCACGTCGATCGCGCGGGTGTGCTCTTCGAATTCGGACACGCGGTCGGTGATCTGCAGGCGCCACGTGCCGGCGGGGCTGAGCACGGCCGAGTTGAGCACGTAGTGGCCAGGGCCGGTGAGCGTCGCGTGCAGCGGCAGCGGACCGATGCCCTTGGCGGGCAGGCTGGCGGTGACGGTCAGTTGCCTGGTGGCCGTGTACTGAGCGCCGGTGCGCGCGTCGAACAGATACAGGTGCGCGGTGTTCGGCCCGGCCTGCGCCGGTTCCACCGTCAGCTCCAGCTCGGCGGCGCCGATCGTCGTGCTCGCCGAGAACGGTCCCGCCTCGGCGTCGATCGGCGGCGTGTAGCTGATCAGCGCCGCGGTCACGCCGAACACGGCGAGCATCAACGCGAGCTCTCCCCGCAGCGTGCGCCGCGCGAGCACGCCGGCGGCGCCGGGCGACAGGCGGGCGTCGACGAGTCGGCGCAGCGCCGGCAGCACGCGCTCGCGGTGCAGCCAGCCGAGCGACACGAGCGCGAGCAGCAACGCCACCTTGGCGATGACCAGCGCGCCGTAGGTGCTGTGCAGCAGCCCGTGCACGCTGCGCACGTCGATATACGCCTGCACGACGCCGGTGATCGCGATCGCGGCGACCGCTGCGAGCGCAAGCGGCGAGAAGCGCGTGAGCGTCGCCAGCAGCAGCCGGCCGCGATCGGCCGTCGCCAGCTCGCGCGTCGCGGCGGGCAGCGCGAGCAGCAGGCAGGCGATCGCGCCGACCCACACGCTGGCGGCGAGCACGTGCACGACGTCGGCGGCGAAGAACACGCCGCGTGGGCTCTGCACGCTCGCATGGCCGGCCAGCGCCGGCGCGACCGCCAGGTAGCCGCCGCCAAGCGCGAGCAGCGCGATCAGCCAGCGCGGCGGCGCTGGCGTGAGTGAGGCGCCGGCCTCGTGTGAGCGCAGGCGAGGGGAGAGTCCTCCGCGCAGGGTGCGTGCGACGAGCAGCAGCCCGCCGATCGCCAGCCAGTCGAGCGCTCGCGCCAGCCACACGGCGCCGAAGCGGCTGTGCAGCGTGTCGCTGAGGACGGCCGACTTCAGCGACGACCACAAAGATAGCCCCGACGCGCTCGCGCCCTGCAGGAGGAAGCCGAGCACGCTTGCCGCCAAGCCCAGCGCGACCGCCGCGAGCAGCAGCCTTTGCAGTCGCCGCGAGAACGCTTGTGACGCCGCCAGCCACTCGGCGTCGCGAGCGCCGACGGCGATCAGCGCCGGCAGCCACGCGACGGCGAGGAATGCGAGCGCGCCGAGCAGCAGGGCCATCGACACGTAGTCCAGCGCGCGCGCGAAGCCGAAGGCGATCTTCGTGACGTGCCCGGCCTCGCCGCGCGCGAGCAGGCCAGAGACGGTCACCGTCGACGCCGCGCTCGGGCGGCCGATGTTGAACACGAGCCCGCCGTACACGACGTGCGTGTCCGCCGACACGACGCGGTAGGTGGCCGTGTACGTGCCGACGGGCAGGTGAGCCTTCAGCCCGACGCCCATCGACCGCGCACGGCCGTGCGGGTGACCGACGCGCAGGTCGTCGACCTCGTTGCCGTGCGAGTCATACACGCGCACCGCGCCGAGCGTGCCGCCGACAGCCTCGTCGAACTGAAAGACCACCTGCGACGGCTGCGCCGACACCGTCGCGCCAGAGGGCGGCGACGTGCCGACCAGCTGGGCGTGAGCGAGCGCGCTCGGCGCCGTGCACAGCAAGGCGAGCAATGCCGCTGCCAGCGCCAGTGTGCATCGCGCTGGCGCGCGCGAGCAACTGGCGGCGGTCGCTGAGTTGGGGCGCCCGGCGACGGTAGGGCACAAGGCCCGACCGCCAGCGAGCCGACGGCTGTTCATGGGTCTCCTCGCGCAGCTCTTGCGCGGACGGCTGGACGGTGACGAGCCGGCCGCCGTCGCGCGAGCGCGAAGCGGCTAGCCCAGGGCGAGCGCGCGCGGCGGCGGCCTGACGGCCAGCCCACGGCCGATCAGCAGGCCGCCGCGGGGAACGTCAGAGGCCGCGCGTCGCGCGGTCGTCGTCGGCGACGACGGGGACGAAAGTCGCCTGCGCTCGCGCGCGACGCGGCGCGCACAGCGAACGAGCAAGCGCTCGCCGGGATAGCGGCGCGCCAGCAGCGCGCAGCTGAGCAGCAACGGCGGCAGCAGGCAGAGCAGATCGGGGGCGTCGCAGGCCAGCGCGCCAGCGCATACGAACGCGCCGAGCACGGCCGGCGCCAGCGCACGGAATGAGCGTCGATCAGTTGGCCGCTGCACCGCTTTGCAACCTTACCGGCAGCCCGCGCCGGGGGCGTCGAGGCGCGTATGCGGCTTGAGAGCGATCGAAGGGGTCGTTCCGAGCTGACAAGCAAAGAGTTTCGCCTCTGGCGCGGCGGGGTAGTGGTGCGGCGGTCGACCCAACGAAAGGTGCCTCGATGCCCGCTCTCCGCCGTGCAGGCGACGACAGATTGGTCGCTGCGCGTACATGGCCCGCCCTCATGGCAACCGCGCTCGCCGCGATGGCCGCCGTCGCGCTCGTCTTCAGCGCGGTCGCACAGGCCGCTCCCACCAGGCGCGCCCGCGGTGTGCGCACCACTCGGCGCGCCACTCGTGGCGCACGCACGCGCGACGTGCGTCGCCAGGCGCGCACGCGGTCGGGCAAATTGGCGCACCACGTTCTGCTCGTCGGCGAATACAACGGCGTCCCCGGCCAGTACAAATCGCTTCAGGAAGCCGTCGACGCCGCTTCTCCGGGCGACTGGATCCTGATCGGGCCGGGCGACTACAAGCAGTCGAGCAGCCGCACCATCCCGGGCGCGCTCGGCGACGATCGCGCCGGCGCGGACGTGCTCATCACGACGCCCAAACTGCACGTGCGCGGCATGGACCGAAACGGCGTGATGATCGACGGCACCAAACCGGGCTCGCCCAAGTGCAGCTCGCAGGAAGCCGACCAGACGTTCGGCCCGGCCGAAGGCGGCAGCTTCCTCGGCAACAACGGTGTCGTCGTGTACAAGGCCAACGGCGTGCACCTGCAGAACTTCTCCACGTGCAACTTCCTCGGCGCGAACGCCGGCGGCGACTCGATCTGGTTCGACGGCGGCGGCGCTTCGGGGAAACAGGAACTCGGCTCGTGGTTCGGGTCGTTCCTCAGCTCGACCTCCACGTACTGGGGCGGCAAAGAAAAGCCGTCAGACGAGTACGGGCTGTACACGTCGAACACATACGGCAAGGGCGCGTTCAGCAACACGTACGCCAACAACATGTCCGATTCCGGCTACTACTTCGGCGCCTGCCCCGACTGCAACTCGACGATCACGCACGGGCACGCCGAGGGCAATGACCTCGGCTACTCCGGGTCGAACTCCGGTGGGCACCTGACGATCAAGAACTCCGAATTCAACAACAACGAGGAGGGCCTGGCGACGCAGAGCCAGAACAACGACGACGCTCCCTCGCCGCAGGACGGGCTGTGTCCGAACGGCGAAACCAACCCCAAGGCCCCAGCGGGCGCGCAGCGCACGAACGTCTGCTGGGTGATGACTCACAACCGCGTCGTCAACAACAACAACGGCGCGACGCCCACGTCTGACAGCGCCCCCGGCCTCGTCGGCACCGGCATGTCGATCGCCGGCGGACGCCACGACATCGTCATCGGCAACACGTTCTCCGGCAACAACGCGTGGGGCGTGCTGCTCGTGCCCTACCCGGCGACCGAAACGCCGCCGCCGCAGATCACCGAACCGTGCAAGGGCGGCGTCGGCTCGGGCAGCGGCGAAACGTACGTCTGCTACTTCGACGATTACGCCAACGAGATCGCCGGCAACACGTTCTCGCACAACGGCGCCTTCGGCAATCCCACCAACGGCGACATCGGCGAAGTCTCAAACGCCGAGACCGACGGCAACTGCTGGCACGACAACGTCGAGGCCGGCGGCGGCACGCCCGGCAGCTATCCGCCGGCCATCCAGACCACGCATGGAACGTGCGGAGCCCCCAACTCCGGCGAACCGCCAAGCAGCGTGCTTTCGGCGCAGGCGACGTGCGACTCGCAGCTCGTCGCGCCGTGTCCGCCGGCGCCCGGTGAGGAATACCCACGCTCCAGCAACGTCAACCTGCTGCCGCTGCCGCCGCAGAAGACGATGCGCGACCCGTGCGCGGGCGTGCCCGAAAACCCCTGGTGCACGGCCGGCGCCTCAACTGCCCGGCGGCGCGGCAGAACGCGCTGACCGGGAGGGCTGAGCGAGCCGGGGCGCCCCCTGGCTCGCTCAGATGCCCGCCGCGCGACACGATGCGCGCGAGCGATGCAGATACTGAGCTGGAACCTCTTTCACGGGCGCTCACTGCCGCCGACGCACGACTCGCTGGCCGAGCAGTTCTCGTCGATGCTCGCCGCGTGGCAATGGGATATCGCGCTGCTGCAGGAGGCGCCGCCGTGGTGGCCGGCGCGGCTCGCGCGGTCGAGCGGCGCGCAGGCACGCACCGCGCTGACCTCGCGCAACTCGTTGCTCGCGCTGCGCCGCTTGGTCGCCGAACGCGACCCCGAGCTGAGCAAGTCAAACGGCGGCGGCGCCAACGCGATCCTCTCTCGCATCTCCATCGTCGAGCACGCCGCGCTACGGTTGCGCGTGCGGCCCGAGCGTCGCGTCGCGCAGCTCGTCCGGCTCGCCGACGGCACGTGCGTGGCGAACTTCCACGCCAGCACGCGCCCGGCGCTCGCCGAGCACGAGCTGCAGCGGCTGTGGGCGCACGCGCTCCGCTGGGCCGGCGACGCTCCGCTTGTGCTCGGCGGCGACCTCAACCTGCGCGCGCCGCGCGCGCCGTCGCGCGACATCGCGCACGTCGGCGCGCGCGACGTCGACCATCTGTTCGCGCGCGGCCTCGCGCCGCTCGGCCAGGCCGAAGTGCTCGACCGCCATACGACCGCCGCCGCGCGCTCGATCGAGCTGTCCGATCACCCGCCGTTGCGCGTGCGCCTTGAGCGCCAGCGTCGGTAGCGGCGCAGTCCGCGCGAACCCGTCCATGCGGCGTCAGTCCGGGCGGTGCTCCTCGTCGGCCTCGCCGTACTCGCACTCCGTCGGCTCCTCGCTGTCGCCCTCGCCGTAAGCGTCGCGCGAGATCTTCGCCGGTGAGTGGCCGTCGCCATGCGACGTGTGTTCGATCAGTTCGCGCTCGGCCAGCTCGAAGCCCTCCGACTGGCCGCCGCCGGCCTCCTCGACCGCCGCGCGCTCTTTGCGCCGGCGCTCGCTCAGATCCAGCAGCGGGTCGGGCGTGTCGTCGACCATGCCGCCACTGTACCCCTTTGCCGCTGTCCGCTCACCGACCGACCCGTCCTACATCGCCGGCCGACCCGGCCGGCATGACTAAATAAAAATCCTATCCCCCCTAGGGGTATGCTGGAGCGATGGCCGACAAGACAGCGAGCCCGCCGCAGCGCGGCTACACGGCGAGCAAGGACGAGCTTCAGCGGCGCCTCGCGCGCATCGAGGGGCAGGTGCGTGGGGTCTCAAAGATGGTCGCCGACGACCGCTACTGCATCGACGTGCTCACGCAGATCGCCGCCATCGAGGCGGCGCTCGACAAGGTCGCGCTCGGCCTGCTCGACGATCACGCGCGCGTATGCGTGATCGGCGGCGCCGACGACGAGCGTGAGCAGCGCACCGAGGAGATGATGGCCGCCGTCGGGCGGCTGCTGCGACGCGGCTGAGCGGTGCGCGCCGGGCTGGGACTCGACGCGGCGGGCTATTTAAGGCGTGAGCTGCTCGCGCGCCGTCTGCATCAGCGACGGCGTGCCCTGCAGCTCGCCGAGCGCCGACGAGCATCGGCTCCAGCTCGCAGTCGATCTTCGCCGGCCACTGCTTCGGCGGGTGCTCGTCGAGCGTCTTCAGCCCGTTGCCCGTGATCAGCGCCACGACCGTGTCGTCCGGCGCGAAGCGCCCCGCCGCCGCCAGCTTCTCCAGCACCGCGATCGTCGTGCCGCCCGCCGGCTCGGTCAGCAGACCCTCCGTGGCCGCCAGCAGGTCGATGCCGGCGAAGATCTCCGGGTCAGACGCGAACGCCGCCGTGCCGCCGCGTTTGTGCACCGCGTCGATCACCAGGTAGCCGTCGCCCGGCGCGCCGATCGCCAGCGAGTGTGCGGCCGTCTCGGGCATCACCGGGTGGACCTCCGCCTCCTCGGCGAGGATCGCCGAGGCGATCGGGTTGCAGCCGCTCGGCTGCGCGATGTGGATCGCCGTGCGCGTCGGTCTCGCGCGAGGCCCAGCAGCTGCAGCTCGATCAGCCCCTTGTGCATGCGCGAGGAAAGCGTGCCGCCGGCCGCCGGGCTGACGATGTGCTCCGGCGAGGCCCAGTCCAGCTGCTCGACGATCTCGAAAGCCGCCGTCTTTGCGCCCTCGGCGTAGAACGGGCGCAGCGTGATGTTCGCGAAGTCCATGCCCGTCGATTCGGCGAGTTCGCGCGCAGCGCCGGTTGGCTTCGTCGTAGTTGCCCTCCACCTGCACCACCTTCGCGCCCAGCGCCATGCACGCGCGCGCCTTCGTCTCCTCGAGGCGGTTGGGGTAGACGATGTAGGCGTCCACGCCCGCCTTCGCCGCCAGCGAAGCTACGGCCGTGCCGACGTTGCCCGTCGACACGCAGCCGATCTCCGTCTTGCCGCGCTCGAGCAGCCGCGCGACCGACATCGACACGACGCGATCCTTGTAGGAGAGGCTCGGGCGGTTGCTCGAGTCGTCCTTCAGGTACAGGTTGCCGATGCCCAACTCCGCGCCCAGCCGGTCGGCGCGGATCAGCGGCGTGTAGCCCGAGTGCTGGCCCACGCGTCGCCTGCGCGCCGGCGTCGACGATCGGCAGCAGCTCCTCGAAGTGCCAGATGTTCTGCGGGCGCTCCGAGCTGGGGAAGTCCTTGAAGTGGCTCGCCGCCAGCTCGTAGTCGTAGACGATGTCAAGCCCCTTGCCGCAGTCCGGGCAGGAGAACACCGTCGACTCCAGCGGGTAGCTGTTGTCGCAGCGGTGGCAGACCAGCGCCGTCGCACACGAGCGAGTGCGTTGCCGCGATCCCTGCGTGGGGCTTTCGATCGTCTGCGGGCTCATGCGGCTACCTCCAACGATACGCCTGGCCAAGGCGTTTGTGGGCCGTGCTCGTCATTTCCGAACGCCAGCCACAGCTCCTCGGCCATGTGCGGCGCGAACGGCCCGAGCAGCTGCGCCAGCAGCGCCAGCGCCTCGAGCAGCGCGTCGCTGTCGGCCCGGCTGAGCGCGTCCTGGCGCGCGAGCACGCGCTTCTCGAAGTCCTTGATGCGGTCGAACAGCCGCATCACGTTGCGCACCGCGCTGTGCATCTCCAGGCTCTCCATGTCCTGCGTGATCCTCTCCGCGCCGTTCTCACACCACTGCGCGAGTTTCACGCGCAGGTGCTCGCTCGTGTCTCTCACGGTCTCGCCGTCCGGCGCATCCGCCGGCGCCGGCTCGGCCGCCAGCCGCTCGCCCTCGGCTATGCGCGCCTGCGAGAAGTCCCACACCTGGTTGAGGAAGCGGTGGCAGCGCAGCACCGCCGAGTCGCTCCAGTTGAGCGTCTTCTGCGGGCGCGCCGCGTACAGCACCGCCAGCCGCACCGTGTCCGCGCCGTAGCGCGCGACGAGCGCGTCGGGATCGACCACGTTGCCCAGATGCTTGCTCATCTTGCGCCCGTCGCTGATCACCATCTCGTGAAACAGGCAGCCCGCGAACGGCTCGCCGTCGGCCAGGAACTCCAGCGGGCCGATGTCGCGCAGCGCCTTCGTGACGATGCGCTGGTCGAACACGAAGTTGCCGCTGTCCGAGCCCGCCACCACGCGCTCGCGACGGCAGCCAGTGGCGCAGGTCCGCCAGCGCCAAGATCTCCTCCAGCGTGTCCTCGCGCGACTCCGGCGGCACGCACACCGGCAGCCACAGCCACAGCGCGTCGAAGTGGCAGTCCAGCGTGTCCGTCTCGCGCCGCGCCGGACCGCCGCACAGCGGGCACGTCGGTGCTCACGAAGTCATCCAGCTCCGCCAGCGGGTTGCCCGCGCCCGTCGGCGTGATGTCCAGCGGCAGCAGCACCGGCAGCTGCTCCTTGGGCACCGGCACCGCGCCGTGCTCGTCGCAGTACACGATCGGGATCGGCGTGCCCCACGATCGCTGGCGCGAGATCGAGAAGTCGTCGGCCTTGTAGCGCACCGCCGCGCGTGGCGCCGACGCCTCGCCGGGCGCGCCCGCGCGCACGTCCGCGCCGCCGCCCGTGTCGCCGCCCGCGCCTGAGCGCGAGGCCGCGAGCACGCCCGCCAGCCGCTCGGCGATCACCTCGTCGGTGCGGTCGTGCTCGGGTATGCCGAAGACCGCCGTCGCGCCGAAGCGCCCGTCGACGGCCGGCGAGATCAGCACCGGCAGCGTTCCGGCTCCGCCCGGCGCCGGCAGCGAGCGACCCGGTGTCGATCAAGGCGATCGCTCGCGCGTCGCGCGAGCTTCGCTGCAGGCCGCCCGAGCGCAGCTCCTCCAGGCTCTCGTGCACGTCGGCGTCCTGCGCCCATGCGTCGATCTGCGGATGCTTCGGCGAGATCAGCACGAAGCGCGCCGTGCTCCAGCGCGTCGGCGTGCGGCGTGAACACCGTCAGCGCCGAGCCTCCCGCACCGTCGGTGAGCTCAACCTCGACGCCGTCGACGCGACCGAGCACGAAGCGCTGGCTGGCCAGCGCCACCTCGTCCCAGCGCCCGCCGTCGGCCAGCTCGCTCAGGCGCTCGTCGTTCTCGCGTGTGTACGCGCTGACGCGCAAGTACCAAGTGGGGCGCTCGATCAGGCGCACCGGGTTGTGACAGCGCCAGCACAGGCCGTCCTCGACCTGGATCGTCGCGAGCGTCGTCTGGCACGTGTCGCACCAGTCGACGTTGCCCGTGCCGCGGTACACGAGGCCGGCCTCCAGCAGCGTCAGGAACAGCCACTGCGACCAGCGGTACATGATCGCGTCGGAGCTCATGAACGTGCGCTCCCAGTCGAACGAGAAGCCCAGCCGCTGCAGCTGGCCGGTCATGTGCTCGGCGCAGCGCGCCACCCACTCGCTCGGCGGGACTGCCGCCGGTCGATCGCGCCCAGCTCCGCCGGCAGGCCGAACGCGTCGAAGCCGAACGCGAACAGCACGCGATCCCCGCGCGCGCGCCGGAAGCGCGCGTAGGCGTCTCCGATCGGAGTAGCTGCGCACGTGGCCGATGTGCACGTTGCCCGACGTGAACGGCGCCGAGGGCTTGATGTACAGGTGCGGCTGGCTCGTCGAACAGCAGTCGGCGTTCGGGCCGCCTCGCGCTCGCGCCAGGCCGCCTGGCGACGCGCCTCGATGGCGTGCGCGTCATAGCTCGTGTCGACCCGCTCGCTCATGTAAGACGAGGATATCCAAGGGCAAACGACGCCAGGCGCCGTTGCTATGCTCAAACCCAGTTGGCTGAGCGTCCGCGAAAACACGCTTTCGGCGCCCCGCCGACACGCCTTTGGCCCCGCCGCGAGCGGGGTCTTCTCGTCCGAACCGACTGCGAGGATTCTGCGATGGAGATAGAGATCGGACGCGGCAAGAAGGCCCGTCAGGCTTACGGCTTCGACGACATCGCGATCGTGCCCTCGCGGCGCACGCGCGACCCCGACGACATCGACATCTCCTGGAAGCTCGGCCCCTACCAGTTCGAGCTGCCGATGCTCGCCTCGGCGATGGACGGCGTCGTCTCGCCGCGCACCGCCGGCATCATCGGCGGCCTCGGCGGCCTGGCGGTGCTCAACCTCGAGGGCATCTTCACGCGCTACGAGGACGCCGAGGAGCAGCTCGAGCGCATCGCGCTGCTGCCCAAGGACGCTCGCCACGCGCGAGATGCAGGAGATCTACGCGGAGCCGGTCAAGCCGGAGCTGATCGCCCAGCGCATCGCCGAGATCAAGGAGCAGAAAGTCGTCGTCGCAGCGTCGCTGACGCCCGCAGCGCGTGCTCGCACTACCACGAGATCGCGCTGGAGGCTGGGCTCGACGTGCTCGTCATCCAGGGCACGGTCGTCTCCGGCGAACACGTCTCGACGGTCTCCGAGCCGCTCAACCTCAAGGAGTTCATCCCCTCGCTCGACGTGCCCGTCGTCGTCGGCGGCTGCGCCTCCTACCACACGGGCCTGCACCTGATGCGCACCGGCGCCGCCGGCGTGCTCGTCGGCGTCGGGCCGGGCGCGGCGTGCACGACGCGCGGCGTGCTCGGCATCGGCGTGCCGCAGGCGACGGCGATCGCCGACGTGGCGCACGCGCGCTCGACGCACATGCTGGAGACGGGCGAGTACGCGCAGGTGATCGCCGACGGCGGCATGCGCAACGGCGGCGACGTCTCCAAGGCGATCGCGCTGGGCGCCGACGCCGTGATGATCGGCTCGCCGCTGGCTCGCGCGTACGAGGCCCCCGGCCGCGGCTTTCACTGGGGCATGGCGACGTTCCACCCCAGCCTGCCGCGCGGCGCGCGCGTGGCGACCCACCAGAACGGCACGCTGGAGGAGATCCTCACCGGCCCCGCACGCGAGAACGACGGCACGTTCAACCTGTTCGGCGGCCTGCGCACGTCGATGGCGACCTGCGGCCACAAGGATCTCGCGGAGTTCAACCGCGCCGAGGTCGTGATCGCGCCGGCGCTGCAGACCGAGGGCAAGGCGCTGCAGCGCGACCAAGGCGTCGGCATGGGCGCCACCAACGGGAAGGCAGCGGCCCTGGTGCATGACTGAGCTGGCCGTCACGGCGCCCGGCACGGACGCCGGCGAGGCCGGGACGGTCGACGCGGCCACCGAGCAGGTCGTCGTGCTCGACTACGGCGGGCAGTACAGCCAGCTGATCGCGCGCCGGCTGCGCGAGTGCGGCGTGTTCAGCGAGCTGCTGCCGCACCACGTGGCGCTGGAGGAGGTCGCCAAGCGCAAGCCGCGCGGGATCGTGCTGTCGGGCGGGCCGGCCTCGGTGTACGCCGAGGGCGCGCCGCGCCTGGACCGTGGGCTGCTCGAGCTGGGCGTGCCGGTGATGGGCATCTGCTACGGCATGCAGCTGCTCGTGCACGAGCTCGGCGGTCGCGTCGAGCAGGCAGAGGTCGGGGAGTTCGGGCGCTCGGACCTGCAGGTCTCACGAGCCCGGCGTGCTGCTGCGCGACATGCCCGTCGAGCAGACCTGCTGGATGTCGCACCGCGACACCGTGTACGAGCCGCCGCCCGGCTTCACCGCGCTGGCCTCCTCCAGCTCGTCGCCGGTCGCGGCCGTCGAGGAGCATCGAGCGCGGCATCTACGGCATCCAGTTCCACCCCGAGGTCGTGCACACGCCCTACGGCCAGGAGATCCTCACGCGCTTTCTCACCGAGATCTGCGGCTGCGAGCCGACGTGGTCGCCGGCGTCGATCGTCGAGGAGCAGATCCGGCGGATTCGCGCGCAGGTGGGCGACGCGAACGTCGATCTGCGGGCTGTCCGGCGGCGTCGACTCCTCGGTCGCCGCGCTGCTCGTGCACCGCGCGATCGGCGACGCAGCTGACGTGCGTGTTCGTCGATCACGGCCTGATGCGCAAGGACGAGGGCGAGCAGGTCGATCAGCGCCTTTCGCGACACGTTCAAGGTGCCGCTCGTGGCCGTCGACGCCGAGCACGCGCTTCCTCGACAAGCTCGTCGGCGTCACCGAGCCCGAGGCCAAGCGCAAGGCGATCGGCGCCGAGTTCATCAGGGTGTTCGAGGAGGAGGCCGCCAAGCTCGCCGACGCGGACGGCGAGGGCGCCCGCTTCCTCGTGCAGGGCACGCTCTACTCCGACGTGATCGAGTCCGGCGGCGGCACCGGCGCGGCGACGATCAAGTCCCACCACAACGTCGGCGGCCTGCCCGACGACCTGCAGTTCGAGCTCGTCGAGCCGCTGCGCGCGCTGTTCAAGGACGAGGTGCGCGCGGTCGGCGCCGAGCTGGGCCTGCCCGAGCGCCTGGTGTGGCGCCAGCCGTTCCCCGGTCCCGGTCTGGCGATCCGCGTGGTCGGCGGCGAAGCGACCAAAGAGCGCCTGAACGTGCTGCGCGAGGCCGACCACATCCTGCAGGAGGAGATCCGCAAGGCCGGCCTGTACCGCGAGCTGTGGCAGTCCTTCTGCGTGCTGCCCGACGTGCGCACGGTCGGCGTGCAGGGCGACGAGCGCACGTACGGCTACGTCGTCGTGCTGCGCGCCGTCACCAGCGACGACGCGATGACCGCCGACTGGGCGCGGCTGCCCTACGACCTGCTGGAGACGATCGCCTCGCGCATGATCAACGAGCTGCGCGAGGTCAACCGGGTGGTGCTCGACATCACCACCAAGCCGCCCGGCACGATCGAGTGGGAGTAGCCCGAATAGTCCGCGAGCGGCCGACTTCGCTATGATGTCCGCTTCGCCGCGCGACCGATCCGATCGGCAAGCGTGGCCTTTTTCACGCCTATGGCCCCCTCGACGAGGACATACGTAGCGAAGCCGACCGACCGCGAGCGCAACTGGCTGGTCGTCGACGCGAACGGCAAGACGCTCGGACGCATGGCGACGCAGATCGCCGACGTGCTGCGGGGCAAGCGCAAGCCGGAGTACACGCCGCACGTCGACACGGGCGACTTCGTGGTCGTCGTCAACGCGGAGAAGGTCCACGTGACGGGCAACAAGCGCGCCGACAAGCGCTACTACCGCCACTCCGGCTACCCGGGCGGCCTGCGCTCGCGCACTTTCGAGGAGATGCAGGCTCGCCGTCCCGAGGAGATCATCCGGCTGGCCGTCAAAGGCATGATGCCGCGCAACCGCCTCGCGCGTAAGCAGCTGACGAAGCTGAAGATCTACGCCGGGCCCGAGCACCCGCACGTCGCCCAGAAACCGCAACCTTTGGACCTTCGGCCTGCTGGAGGCCGGACGCTGACATCACAACGCGGAGCCGCAGGCTCCGCGGAGGAGACTGAATAGATGGCCGACGAGGACACCCCGCAGACCCCGGCAGACGCCGACGCCGAGACGCCGGACGAGCAGACGCCGCAGCACGCCGTCCCGAGCGAGGAGGCCAGCGAGATCGCCGGCTCGGCCGAGGACGCTGCTCTGGAGGCAGCGCAGGAGGCGATCGAGGCGGGCGGCGAGAAAGCGCCCGAGCCCGCCGCTGTCGAGCCGGCCGGCGAGGGTCACGCGGTGCCCAGCGAGGAGGCGCAGGAGATCGCCGGCTCGGCCGAGGACGCTGCGCTGGAGGCCCGCCAGGAGGCCGACGACGAGGTCGCGATCGAGGCCGCGGTGGAGGAGGATGACGCCGAGGCGGCTGCGCCCGAGGCGCCCGCCAGCGCCAAACCGTCGGTGCCCGGTGCGCACCTGGAAGTCGACATCGTGCCCGAGGGCGCCGACCCGCTGGGGCGCGAGCAGTGCGCTATGTGGACCCCTACGCGGTCGAGGGCGAGCAGGATGAGCGCCGCCGACGGCCGAGCGGCGAGGCAGGGCGAGGAGACGCTCGCCGAGCCGATCGCCACGGCCGCCATCGACCTCGCCGCGGACGCGCGCTACCGCGCGACGGGCAAGCGCAAGACGGCTATCGCGCGCGTCACGCTGAGGCCCGGCAAGGGCACCTACCTGATCAACGGGCGCACGCTCGAGCAGCACTTCCCGCGCAACACGCTGCAGCGCAACATCCGCCAGCCGCTCGAGACGGTCGGCTACCAGGAGCGCATGGACGTGGTCGCGCGCCTGCACGGCGGCGGCATCTCCGCGCAGGCTGGCGCGCTGCGCCACGGCGTGTCGCGCGCGCTGCTGGAGGCCGACCCGAACCTGCGTGGCGAGCTCAAGCGCAGGGGCTTTCTTGACGCGCGACTCGCGCGCCAAGGAGCGCAAGAAGGCCGGCCTGAAGAAGGCCCGTAAGAAGCCACAGTTCTCCAAGCGCTAGCGCCAGCCCGCGGGGGGCGAGCATGACGCGCAAGCTGTTCGGCACCGATGGCGTTCGCGGCGTCGCCGGTGAGTTCCTGAGCGCCGAGCTGGCGCTGGCGCTGGCGCGCGCGGCGACCGACGCAGACCGACGCGGAGCGCCCGCAGGTGCTGATCGTGCGCGACACGCGCGAGTCCGGCGAGATGCTGCAGGCGGCCGTCGCGGCCGGAGTCAGCGCCGCCGGCGGCGACGCGCTGCTGGCCGGCGTGCTGCCGACGCCCGGCGGCGCCGCTGCTGATCGCCCGCTATGGCTTCGATCTCGCGGTCGTGCTGTCGGCCTCGCACAACCCGTTCGAGGACAACGGCATCAAGTTCTTCGCCGCCGACGGCTACAAGCTCACCGACGAGGCCGAGCACGACGATCGAGCGCAGGCTGGAGCGCGACGAGCCGGCCGGGCTCGCGCGATCGGGCGCGTGCGCGAGCTGCGCGGCGCCGCCGAGGACTACCTGCGCGAGCTGCACACGCGCTTCGCCGCGCTCGACCTGAGCGGCGTGGACGTGCTGCTGGACTGCGCCAACGGCGCCACCTTCCATGTCGCCCCCGAGATCTTCCGCCGGCTCGGCGCGAAGGTCAGCGTGATCGCCGACGAGCCGGACGGGCGCAACATCAACGCCGGCTGCGGCTCCACGCACGTCGACGCGCTGGCCGAGCGCGTGCGTCGCGGGCGGCCACGACGTCGGCTTTGCCTTCGACGGCGACGGCGACCGGGTGCTCGCGGTCGACCGCCTCGGCCGAGTCGTCGACGGCGACGAGCTGCTGGCGCTGGCCACGCTTCACCTGCGGCGACGCCGGGCGGCTCGGCGGCGACGGCGTGGCCGTGACGGTGATGACCAACTACGGCTTTCACTCGGCGATGGAGCAGGCGGGGGTGGCGGTGGCGATGACCAACGTCGGCGATCGCTACGTGCTCGAGGAGCTGCGCGAGCGCGGCTGGACGCTCGGCGGCGAGCAGTCCGGGCACATCATCGAGATGGGCTTCAACCGCACCGGCGACGGCATCGCAAGCGCGCTGCTGACGCTGGAGGCGCTCGACGGGCGACGACCTGAGCGAGCGCGACGCGATGGCCAAGCTGCCCCAGCGGCTGGTCAACGTGCGCGTGCGCGACCGCGAGGCGCTGCAGCGGCGCAGAGAGGTCAAGCGAGCGATCGAGGCCGCCGAGCGCGAGCTGTCAGGGCGCGGGCGGGTGCTCGTGCGACCCAGCGGCACCGAGCCGCTCGTGCGCGTGATGGTCGAGGCGCCCAGCGACGCGGAGGCCGAGAGCGTGTGCGATCGCCTCGTCGCGCTCGTGCAGAGCGAGCTCGGCTGACGCCCTGCAGCGCCTCAGGCCGCGGGCCCAGGGCGCTGGTATCTTCGATGCGATGTGCGGCATCGTTGGCTACGTCGGCGCGCGCCCCGTCAGGGATCTGCTGCTGGCCGGCCTGAGCAAGCTCGAGTACCGCGGCTATGACTCGGCGGGCATCTCGGTGATCGCCGAGGACCGCATCGAGGCCGTGCGCGCGGTCGGGCAACCTCAGCGCGCTGCAGGCAGAAGCTCGCGCGGCCGAGTCGGCGGCGAGCAGCAACGGCTCGGTGGCCGTCGCGCCACGCCCGGCGACTACGGGCATCGGGCACACTCGCTGGGCCACCCACGGCCGCGTCAGCGAGGAGAACGCGCACCCGCACTTCGACAGCGGCGACCGCGTGCACGTCGTCGTCAACGGCATCGTCGAGAACTACATGACGCTCAAGCAGCGCCTGATGGCCGACGGCAGCGTGTTCACCTCAGAGACCGACGCCGAGGTGATCGCGCACCTGATCGCAGCCCACTACAGCGACGACCTGGCCGACGCGGTGCGCGCGGCCTACGCCGAGCTGGAGGGCCACTACGCGTTCGTCGCGATGAGCCTCGACGAGCCTGACGTGCTGGTCGGCGCGCGCAAGGAGTGCCCGCTGATCATCGGTCGCGGCGACGGCGAGCAGTTCATCGCCTCGGCCGTCCCTGGCTTCCTCGCCGAGACGCGCCAGATCCAGTACCTGGAGAACGGCGAGATCGTCGTGCTGCGCCCGGACGGCGTGACCGATCACGACCGCCGCCGGCGAGCCGGTCGAGCGCGCCGTCGAGACGGTCGACTGGGACGAGGAGACCGCCGAGAAGGGCGGCTATGACACGTTCATGCTCAAGGAGATCCACGAACAGGCCGACGCGGTCGCCGACACGATCTTCGACCGCACCGCGCGCGGCGACGGCGTCGACCTCGACGAGGAGGACGCGCTGGACGAGGCGATCCTCGCGAGCGTCCAGCGGATCGTCGTCGTCGCCTGCGGCACGGCCTACCACGCCGGGCTGATCGGCCGCTACGCGATCGAGGAGTGGGCGCGCGTACCCGTCGAGATGGACATCGCCTCGGAGTACCGCTACCGCAATCCGGTCGTCGGCCCGGGCGACCTGGTGATCGGCATCTCGCAGTCGGGCGAGACGGCCGACACGCTCGCCGCGATGCGCCTGGCGCGCGAGCGCGGCGCGACGGTGCTGGCGATCACCAACACGCGCGGCTCGCAGGCCACGCGCGACGCCGACGGCGTGCTGTACACGCGCGCCGGACTGGAGATCGGCGTCGCCGCGACCAAGACGTTCGTCTGTCAGGTCGCCGTGATGTACCTGCTGGCCCTGCGCCTGGCCGAGCTTCGCGGCACGCTGCCGGCGCCGAGCGGATCGCCGAGCTGGTCGGCGAGCTCAAGCGCCTGCCGCACAGCATCGACGAGTTGATCGAGGGTTGCGAACCGCGCATCGAGGAGATCGCCGAGACCTGCTGGAACGCCGACTTCTTCTTCTACATCGGCCGTCACGTCGGCCTGCCGGTCGCGCTGGAGGGGGCGCTGAAGCTGAAGGAGATCTCCTACATCTCCACCGACGCATACGCGGCCGGCGAGATGAAGCACGGGCCGATCGCGCTGCTCGACGAGGCCACGCCGGTCGTGTGCGTGGCCACGCGCTCGCCGGTGCTCGACAAGCTCGTCTCGAACATCCAGGAGGCGCGCGCACGCGGCGCGCACGTGATCGCCGTCGACCACCGCCGGCGATGGCGTCGTCGATGCCGCACGTCGACGCGACGATCGCCGTCACCGCGACCGACTGGATGCTGCAGCCGATCCTCGCGGTCGTCCCGCTGCAGCTGCTCGCCTACGCGATCGCGCGCAGGCGCGGGCTGAACGTCGACCAGCCGCGCAACCTGGCGAAGACCGTCACCGTCGAGTAGCGCCCGCTGGCGCGGGCGTCGGAGATTCGCCTGGGCTCGCGGTGGCGAGGGGCCGGGTGAGGCATGCGTTGGCGACGGCCCCGGAGAGACCACTAGCATCGCCTCTCGTGGACGCGCTGCCCGACTGGCTGACCCCGCTGCCCGACGCAGAGACGATGCGCGCGGTCGATCGCTGGGCGATCGAGGAGCGGGCGTAGCGAGCCTGGAGCTGATGGAGCGCGCCGGGGCGGGCGTCGCGCGCGCCGTCGAAGTGCACGCCGCAGACGGCCCCGTCGCGGTGGTCTGCGGCAAGGGCAACAACGGCGGCGACGGCTTGGTCGTCGCGCGGCTGCTGCGCGAGGCCGGCTGGGAGGTCGCGGTCGTGTGCGTGGCGCCGCTGGACGAGCTGTCGGGCGACGCGCGCGCGAACCTCCAGCGGCTGCCCGGCGACAGGCCCGGTCGCGCTCGCCGAGGGCGCCGTCGGCGATCGCGTCGGCGGCCGTGACTGTCGACGCGCTGCTCGGCACGGGCTTCGAGGGTGAGCCGCGCGGGGAGACGGCGAAGGCGATCGAAGCGCTCAACGACTGCGCCGCGCCGGTGGTGTCGCGTGGACGTGCCCAGCGGCGTCGACGCCTCCAGCGGCGTCGTGTCGGCGCAGGCCGTCGAGCGCGGCGGTCACGGTGACGTTCCATGCGGCCAAGCCGGGCCTGTGGATCAGGCCCGGCAAGTCGCACGCGGGCGAGGTGCACACGATCGACATCGGCATCCCGCGCGGCGCGCCGTCGACGGCGACGATCGGCCTGATCAACGCCGTCTGTTCGCGAGCTGCTGCCGCGACGCGGCGCCGAGTCGACCAAGTTCGCTTCCGGCCAGGTGGTCGTCGCGGGCGGCTCGCGCGGTCTCACGGGCGCGCCGTGCATGGCCTCGCGCGCGAGCATGCGCGCGGGCGCCGGCTATGTGACGGCGTGCGTGCCGGCTTCGCTGCAGGACGTGATCGCCGGTGCGGGCACGCCGGAGCTGATGACACGCGGACTGCGCCGAGCGCGACGGCGCGTCTGGCGCCGGCGGCCGTCGAGCGGGCGCTCGAGGCGATCCGGCCGCGGCGGCGCGCTCGCGCTCGGCACCGGGCCTGGGGCGCAGCGACGGCGCCGTCGCGTTCGCCCGCGAGCTCGCGCACGCGCGCCGAAGCGCCGATGGTGCTCGACGCCGACGGGCTGAACGCGCACGCCGGTCGCCTCGCCGAGCTGGCCGGCAGACGCCACGCCGACGGTCCTCACGCCGCACGCCGGCGAGCTGGCGCGGCTGCTGGAGCTCGACAGCAAGGAGATCGAGCGCGAGCGCCTGCGCCACGCGCGCGCGGCCGCCGAGCAGGCGCAGGCGGTGGTCGTGCTCAAGGGCGACGACACGCTCGTCGCCGATCCCGACGGGCGCGTGGCGGTGAGCCGCGGGCGGCAGCCCGGCGCTCGCCACGGCCGGCACCGGCGACGTGCTCACGGGCGTGCTCGCGGCGCTGCTCGCGCAGGGCCTCGAGCCGTTCGAGGCGGCGTCGGCGGGCGTGTGGCTGCACGCGGCGGCCGGGCGCGAGGCCGCGCGCCGCCAGGGCGCGGTCGAGGGCGTGATCGCCGCGCGACGTGATCGAGGCGCTGCCGGCGGCGCGCGGGCGAGGAGCGCGCATGAGCGCGGCCAGCGAGCGCAGGCGAGCGTGAACGTCGCGGCGATCGAGCGCAACTGCTCGCGCCTGCGCGCCGAGCTGCGCGCGGGCGCCGAGCTGTGCGCGGTCGTCAAGGCCGACGGCTACGGCCACGGTGCGGCGAGCAGCGCGCGCGCGGCGCTGGCCGGCGGCGCGAGCTGGCTGGCGGTCGCCGGCGCGCAGGAGGCGCGCGAGCTGCGCGAGGCCGGCATCGACGCGGCGCCGATCCTCGTGATGGGCGCGCTGAGCGTCGACGAGGTGGCGCAGGCGCTGTCGGCCGACGCCGACGTGGTCGTGTGGAGCGAGCGCTACGTGCGCGCGGTGGCCGAAGCGGGCGGGGGGCGCGTGCACGTCAAGCTCGACTCCGGCATGGGGCGGCTGGGCACGCGCGACGCGGGCCTGGCCGCGCGCGTGTTCGCGCTCGCGCGCGACACGCGCGGGCGTCGAGCCGGTCGGGCTGATGACGCACTTCGCGACCGCCGACGAACTCGACGACGACGGCTTCTTCGCGCGCCAGCTCGACACGTTCGCGCGCTGGGCGCGCGAGCTCAAGCAGCAGCGACCCGCAGTTGATCGTGCACGCCGCCAACAGCGCGGCGATGCTGCGCGACGCCGACGCCCACTTCGACATGGTGCGCTGCGGCATCGCCGATCTACGGCATGGACCCGTTCGGCGCAGACCCGGCCGAGCGCGCGCTGGAGCCGGCGCTCGAGCTGCGCTCCTACGTCGCCGAGGTGAAGCTGTGCCGGGCCGGCGAGAGCGCGGGCTACGGACGGCGCTTCGTCGCCGAGCGCGACACATACCTCGGGCGTGCTGCCGATCGGCTACGGCGACGGCTGGCGGCGCGGGCTGTCGAACAACGCCGACGTGCTCGTCGGCGGGCGTCGCTACCCGCTGGTCGGCACGGTGAGCATGGACAACGTGACGATCGACCTGGGCGCCGACGCGGGCGCCGAGCGGGCTGCGCGGTGAGCCGGCGACGCTGATCGGCATCGACGGCGAGCAGCGCGATCACGGCCGAGGAGGTCGCCCGGCGGCTCGACACGATCAACTACGAGATCACCTGCGGGCTGACGGCGCGCGTCACGCGCGCCTACCACCGCGACGGCGCCGCGCTCGACGCTCTGAGCGGGCGGGCGGGCGCGGGCTCGGCGGCGCGTCCCGCCGCGCGTCATGGCTGACGGCCTCAGCGCGGCGCGCAGCGCGCTGGCCGGACGACCGGCGTGGCTGGTCGGCGGCGCGATCCGCGATCGCGTGCTGGGGCGCGCGACGGCCGATCTGGACATCGTCGTCGAGGGCGATCCCGGCGAGGCCGCGCGCGCGATCGCGCGCGCGGCGGGACGCGCGGCGTGCTTCGAGCTGTCGCACGAGTTCGGCGCTTGGCGCGTGGCCGCGCGCGACTCCTCGTGGCAGGTCGACGTCGAGCGGCTGCGCGAGGGGTCGCTGGAGGACGACCTGCGCGCTGCGCGACTTCACCGTCAACGCGATCGCCGAGCCGATCGGCGGCGGAGCTGCCGATCGACCCGCTGGGCGGCTTGGCCGACCTGCAGGCGCGGCGGCTGCGCATGGTCGCCGCGCGCGCCTTCGCCGACGATCCGCTGCGCGTGCTGCGCCTCGCGCGCATCGCCGTCGAGCTCGACCTGCGAGCCCGACGCGCAGACGCATGAGCAGCGCGCGCGAGCACGCCGGCGAGCTCGCGCGATGCTCGGCCGAGCGCGTGTTCGCCGAGCTGCGCCGGATCGTCGCCGCGCCGCGTGCCGTGCGCGGGCTGGAGCTGTTGGCCGAGCTGGCGCGACGCCGGTCGTGCTGCCCGAGCTCGACGCGCTGAGGGACGTCGAGCAGAACCGCTTTCACCACGCCGACGTGTACGGGCACACGCTGGAGGTGCTCGCAGCGCACGATCGCCCTCGGAGAGCTGGCCGGCGCTAGCGCCGATCTGACGTCCGCTGGCGGCGTCGACCAAGCCGCGTCGGCGGACGGGGGGGTGGCGCGACAGATCGAGCGAGTCTTCGGCGAGCATCGGGCGGCGGTGGCCGCGCTGCTCGACGAGCCGCTGGCCGACGGCCTGACGCGCGGCGAGGCGCTGCGCTGGGGGGCGCTGCTGCACGACGCCGCCAAGCCGCTGACGCGCGAAGTGCGCCCGGCGGATGGGCGCGTGACGTTCATCGGCCACGACGAGCGCGGGCGCGGCGCTCGCGCGCGAAGTGCTCGGCAGGCTGCGCTGCCAGCGAGCGCCTGCGCGCGCACGTGGCGGCGCTCGTGCGCCATCACCTGCGGCTCGGCTTTCTCGTGCACGAGCCGCAGCCGCTGGCGCGACGCACGGTGTTCGGCTACCTGCGCGCGTGCGCGCCGGTCGAGGTCGACGTGACGCTGCTATCGGTCGCCGATCGGCTTGCGACGCGCGGCGATCGCGCCGAGCAGGCGATCGAGGCGCATCTGGCTGTCGCGCGAGCGATGCTCGGCGACGCGCTGCGCTGGCGCGGCGACGGTCCGCCGCGGCCGCTGGTGCGCGGCGACGAGCTCGCGCACGCAGCTCGGCATCGCCCGCGGGTCCGCGCGTCGGAGACGCTGCTGGCGCAGCTCAGCGAGGCGCAGTACGCCGGCGAGATCGCCAGCCGCGAGCAGGCGCTCGCGCTACGCGCGCGCGCTCGCGTAGGCGCACGGCGTGGCTGTTGCGAATAGGCTTGCGGCGATGCGCGATCCCGATTGCATCTTCTGCAAGATCGTCGCCGGCGAGCTGCCCGCGACGATCGTCGGCGAAGACGAGCGCACGATCTCCTTCATGGACATCGCGCCGGCCACGCGCGGCCACGCGCTGGTGATCCCGCGCGAGCACTCGCCCGACCTGCTCGCGCGTCGACGGCGAGGATCTGGCCGCGGTGGCGCTCGCGGCGAAGCGCTTGGCCGGGCGCGCGAAGGAGCGCTCTGGCGGCCGACGGCGTGAACCTGCTGAACGCCTGCGGCGCGGTGGCGTTCCAGACGGTCTTCCACTTCCACGTGCACGTGATCCCGCGCTACGAGGGCGACGATCTGCGCCTGCCGTGGGTGCCGGCGCCGGGCGATCGCGCAGGAGATCGCGAGCGCCGCGCAGGAACTCGGCGGCGAATAACGAATGGTCAAAGCGCTACATCTGGCCCGAACTCGTGTTGAATGGCAACGATGAAACGCATATATCGCAGCCCTTCTCACGAGCCTCGCGCTCGTCCTGGCGATCCCCGCCGTCGCGCCGGCGACGATCGCCGAAGTCGGCGTGATCCCGCCCACGACGACCCCCGAAACCGTGCCCAGCTGCCCAGCCAGCCCGTGCCTGGCGGTCAGCCGCACGACCGGCTTTCAGGTCAAGGTCGCGACGAACACGACGCTGATGAACGCGCCGCGCGCCGGCACGGTCGTCGCGTGGACGGTCACGCTGGGCAGGCCGAACGCCACGCAGGTCAAGTTCTTCGACGCCAACGAGGGCGGCGAAGCCGAAGCCGGCCTGGCCGATCCTGCGCGCGGAAAAGAAACCGAACCTCACCTACAAGCTGATCGCTTCCAGCCCGACGGTGAAGCTGAAGAAGTACTTCGGCAAGACCGTCCAGTTCCCGCTGGAAAAAACGATCGCGGTCAGGAAGGGCGACATCATGGCCCTGACGGTGCCGACGTGGGCGCCCGCGCTGGCGCTCGGCTTCGGCAAGGACACCTCCTGGCGCGCCAGCCGCGAAAAGAAGCAGTGCGCGAGCACCAGCTCGCAGAGCACGCAGACGGCGATCGGCTCGCCGGTTCAGTACTTCTGCCTGTACCAGACCGCGCGCCTGACCTACAGCGCGACGCTTGATCTCGACGCCTTAGAGCCTCGCTGAGCGGCGCAGGTCGCGGTAACGGCGCAGCGCTATGACCGTCCAGATCGCCTCGACCACGCCGAACGGCCAGGTGCCGGCGAGGAAGCCATAGCTGCTCGACAGCGCACAGCCGCAGGCGAAGGCCGCGACGAAGCCGGGTCCGCGCCGCTCCAGCGCGTACATCAACATCATGAACGTGACGGCTGCCGCGCCGTAGACGGTGAGCAAGGGGCCAGTGTGGCAAAGACCGCCAGGCGGCCCGCAGGACGGCGGTTATTTGCCGGTCGGCGCGCCCGCCCCGCCCGAAGGGCTGGATTCGGCGGCCGATTTTTCGCTTTCTTTGGCTTTTTCAGCGGAGGCGCCGCCGGAGGGGGTCGCTTCTTCTTCGCTCGCGCCGCTCGAGCTGCCGCCGCTCGCGGGTTCTTCGGTCGCTTCGTTGCCGCCCGATGAGTTGGCCGCGCTTTCGCTCGTCGTCGTTTTGCTCGTCGACGTCTTCGACGAGGTGGACGTCGTCTGCGCGGCGGCCTGTTCGGCGCTCGTGTCGTTCGGCGGCGTGATGTT
Organism: uncultured Solirubrobacteraceae bacterium; assembly: GCA_963794905.1. GTDB lineage: Bacteria > Actinomycetota > Thermoleophilia > Solirubrobacterales > Solirubrobacteraceae > Palsa-744. The sequence continues at coordinate 255,066 of CAWCFO010000003.1, read as the reverse complement.
GGGCGTGCTCTTGGGCACCGAGTCGCTGGCGCTGCTGCCACCGCCGCAGGCGGCGAGCGTGCCGCCGGCGAGAAGCAGCGCGAGCGCTGAGGACGACCGCGCGGATTCTCAACGCTCCGCCCGCCCGCGATCCCAGCGGCTCCATGCGCCGGCCGCAGGTGGGACAGTCGTTGAGGTCCTTCTGCGCGAGCTGGTCGCACCAGTTGCAGAAGCGCAGGTTCTCCACGGCCCAGGGCAGACGCGAGGACGACGGGGCGAGCGGCAGGACCTTGCCGACGACCTCCAGCTCGTCGCCGCTTTCGCGGTCGCGATAGATCTCGCCGGGCTCGGCCTCGAGCACGATCTCGCGCCCGCTGGCGGGGTTTCGCAGGCGGTAGCGCTGACTGGCGCTCACGCGCAGGACTCTATCGGAGCGTCCGACCGGAGCGCCGAAAAGCGCGCCCTGGGCGAGCTGTAGGCTCGCGCGATGCGCATCCTCGTGTTCCACGGCTACCTGCTCGGCGGGACCGGCTCGAACGTCTACAACGCGCGGCTGGCGGCGGCGTTCGTGGCGCAGGGCCACGAGGTGCATCTGCTCTGCCAGGACCGCCATCCCGAGCGCCCACCGGTTCGTCGGCGCCGCCGGGGACTGGGACGGCGGTGAGCTGCGCGTACGCTCCGTGCGCGAGCCCTCGCCGCCGACGGCCGGCCGCTGCACGGTCTACCGGCCGGACATCGGCGGCCTGCTGCCGGTGTACGTGGCCGACCGTTACGAGGGCTTGCAGGCGCGTACGTTCGCCGAGTGCAGCGACGAGGAGATCGCTCGCTACATCGAGGCGAACGTCGCGGCCGTACGCGAGGTCGTCGCGCTGACCGCGCCCGACGTGGCGCTGGCCAACCACCTTGTTATGGGGCCGGCGATCGTCGCGCGCGCGCTCGGCGGCGACGTGCCCTATGCGGTCAAGGTTCACGGCAGCGCGCTCGAGTACACCGTCAAGCCCCACCCGCGGCGCTTTTTGCCCTTCGCCCGGGAGGGGCTGGCGCAGGCCGCGGGTGTGCTCGTGGGCTCCCGTCACACCGCGGCGAGCCTGTGGCGAGCGCTTGGCGACGAGCAGCTGCCGCGGCGCACGCGGCTGGGTCCACCCGGCGTGGACGTGGATCGCTTCGCCCCGCGCGAGCGCGACGCGGCGGCCCGGGGGCGTGGGCGAGCTGGCCTCGCGCCTGCGCTCCAGCGGCTCGGCGGCGCCGACGGTCGGCAGCGCCGGCACGGATGCATTCGCGCGCGACGAGCTGGCCGCCGCCGATGCGCTGGATCGCCTCGATCCGAGCCGCGACCGAATGGTCGCGTTCGTCGGCAAGCTGATCGTCAGCAAGGGCGTCGACCTGCTGCTGGCCGCATGGCCGCTGGTGCTGGCGCGCGTGCCCGACGCACGCCTGGTGGTCGTCGGATTCGGCGCCTACCGCGAGGGCTTCGAGCGCCTGTGCGCGGCGCTCGCGGACAGTGACGTCGAGCAGGCGAGGCAGATCGCGCGCGCCGGGAGAGCGTTCGAGGGCGAGACCGGCGACGTACAGCCGCTGCGCCACCTGTTGGCGTTCCTGGACGGGCTGGGAGGCGAGCGGCTGGCCGGCTACCTGGCGGCGGCGCGATCGCTCGGCGACAGCGTCGTGCTGACCGGCAGGCTCGACCACGAGGAGCTGGCCGACCTGCTGCCGGCGTGCGAGGCGACGGTCGTCCCGAGCACCTTCCCGGAGGCATTCGGCATGGTCGCGGCCGAGGCCGCCGCGTGCGGCGCGCTGCCGGTCAGCGCCGCCCACTCGGGGCTCGCGGAGGTCAGCGAAGCGCTCGCGCGGGCGGTGCCCGCAGAGATCGCCCCGCTGCTGTCGTTCGCGGTCGACGACGGCGCCGTCGAGGCGCTGGCGATGTGCCTCGTCGGCTGGCTGCAAGCGGAGCCCCGCGCGCGCGAAGTCGCGCGCGCGGGGCTGGTCGCCACGGTCCGCGAGCGATGGTCGTGGCAGGGAGTCGCGCGTGGCGTGATCGCCGCCGCGCGCGGGGAGCTGGACGACCTGCAAACGCCTTGAAATGCCCGCGTCGGCGCGCCGTGAGGGCGCGTCGAGGCACCCGCCCGTTCGGATAGTGTTCCGCCCGCTTATGAGCCGCGGATACAGGCACGCTCAAATCGCCACGCATCGCACGACGGGCAGCTCGCTGCGCCGCCTCGCCACCCGCGGCGGGACGCTCGGCGCTCTGGCTGCGCTCGTGCTTGCGGGGTCAGGCTGCTCTGTCAAGGGTGAAGACAACGCCAACCTGATCTCCGGCAAGAAGGTGTTCGTCGCCAAGTGCGGCTCCTGTCACACGCTCGCGCGCGCCGAATCGAAGGGCCTGGTCGGACCGAACCTCGACGAAGCCTTCCGCTCCGGCCTGTCCGAAGGCCAGCATCGCGACACGGTGCGCGGGATCGTCGAAAAACAGATCCAGATCCCCAATCCCGAAGGCGCGATGCCCAAAGACCTCGTCAGCGGCTCCGCGCTGAAAGACGTCGCCGGCTACGTGGCCAACTCGGTCGACAAGAGCGGTAAGGACACCGGGCTGCTGGCGACGGCCGTGCAGGCGCCCGGCGCCGGCAAGCCGGCCGTCGAGAAGTCCGGCAAGCTGTCGATCGCCGCCAGCCCGAGCGGGCAGCTGGCCTACGTGACCAACAAGGCATCCGGCACTACTGGTCCGGTGACGATCGAAATGCCCAACATGTCGGGCGTATCGCACAACATCGCCATCGAATCGGGCGAAGGCGGCGCGACCGCCAAGGGCGCCAAGCTCGGCGCCAGCGAATTCACGACGAAGACCACGGCCAAACTCAGCGTCACGCTCAAGCCCGGCGCCTACACGTTCTTCTGCGAGGCCCCAGGACACCGCCAGGCCGGCATGTACGGCACGCTGACGGTCAAGTAGCCGCGGAGGGCGCAGAAGGGCTCCGGGTTTAGCGCAGCAGCGGGTTGTGCGCGAAGAACAGGAACCACACGACGAAGGCGACGATCGCGAGCATGACGATGAGCGTGACGACCAGCTCGATCGTGCCGATCAACTCGCGCCTGCGGTCGTCCGGCTGCGCGATGTCTTGCTCGGGCGAGTCCACGACTGCCAGCCTACGCCTCGCGTGCGCAGTCGGCGCGAGCCGCGGCGCGCGCAAACGGGAGGCTGGGCTTCGCGACGGCGCGCCGGGTCTCGCGACGGCGTGCCTAGAGAACCGCGCGCAGCACGACGATGAGCACGATCACGACGACGGCCACGCCGACGACGTACAGCAGAAGCCTGAACGCCTCGTCCTCGGAGCGAAGTGGGTTCAGCAAGCCAACCACGCATCTGACTGGGGGTGGGTCAAGCGGGACAAGGACGCAGGGAGCGAAATGTGCTCTGCACATGAGCGACTGAGGACGCAGTATCCGCGCCGCACCCAAACCGCTCTGACGGGCGTGGGTCAAGCGAAACAAGGACGCAGGGAGTGTGGCGTGCTCTGCACGCGAGCGACCGAGGACGCAGTAGCGCGCCGCACCCACGCCCGTCAGAGGATGTAGACGGTGGTGTAGACGACGATCCACATGATGTCCACGAAGTGCCAGTAGACGCCTGGGACCTCGACGCCACGATGCTCCTCGGGGCTGTAATGGCCGCGGAACGATCTGATCGTCACGAACAGCAGCAGCAGCAGGCCGATGAAGACGTGCGCGCCGTGTAGGCCGGTGAGCGAGTAGAAGATCGTCTGCTGGGCGGCGTCCTGGGGGGCGAAGCCGATGTTGGCGTACTCGTTGATCTGGATGAACAGGAAGCTGCAGCCGAGCAGGAACGTCGTGAGCATGCCGGCCTTCAGGCCGAAGCGGTTGCCGTTCTTGATCGACGTCTGCGCCCAATGCATGGTCATCGAGGAGGACACGAGGATCGCCGTGTTGACGCCTGCGACCTCGACCGGCAGGGTCGTCCCGTGAGCCGGCCATGCGTCGCCCTGGGCGATGCGGATGAAGAAATACGCCGTGAAGAAGGCGCCGAAGACCATGATCTCCGAGATGATGAAAAGCAGCATGCCGAGCAGCTGGGGCTCGGCGCGCGAGCTGACGTTGGCCGGCGGCGGGCCGTGGTGGTCGCCGTGCGCGGGGGCGTGGGCGATGCTGGCTGCCTCCATCAGGGCGTTAGGCGGCGGAGGCCGCGGTTGTGGCTGGCTGGAGGTCTACGACGACGTGCTCGACGGGCGCGGAGGTCATGTGCTGCACGCGCTCGATTAGGTTCGCGCGCATCCAACCCGAGCGCTGGTCGGGCAGCGTGGAGATGACCACGTCGTCGACGCGGAACAGGTCGAGCGCGTTGACGGCCGCGGTGTAGGGGTCCGGGTCGCCGATCATGCCCGAGCCGACCAGGCCGGCGCTGTGCAGGCGGTCGAGCATCGTCGCCAGGCGCGCGCGGGCGAGCTGCGGCGCGCCGCCGCTGCCGTCGGGCTGCGGCACGATCACGATGAACAGGCGAGGGCCCTGGCCTTCGGGCCGTGCGCCTCCGCTTGCGGCCTTCTCGCTCAGGCGGTCGAGCAGCGCGTCGCCGCCGAGCGTCTTTGAGGCGAGCACGAGCGTGACCTTGAACGGCAGCCCCTCCTGCTCGAGGTCGACGACCACGTGCTCGACGGGCAGCCCGGAGGCGTTGCGGATGCGCTCGACGAGGTCGCGGCGCAGCCACCCGGAGCTGACGGCCGGGTACGTGGAGATGAGGACCTCGTCGGGCCGGCGCGTGGCGATCGCGTCCATCGTCGCCAGGAACGGGTCAGGGTCGCCGACCTCGCCGGTCGCGTCGATCGACTCGCCGGAGACCAACGACAGCGCGAGGTCGACGCGCGCCTGCGCCGATTCGTGCACGGCCTCGTCGTAGATCACCAGGCCGGCCGTGGGGTTGCTCTGCGGCACGACGAGGCGAAAGCGCACGTCGCCCGCGGCGGCGCGCTGGCGCACCGCCTCCAGCAGCTTGGCGCCCCCGAGCGTGCGGTTGGCCACCACGAGCACTTCGCTTCATCGCGACCGCCCTACTCGCTCGGCGCTCGCGCGACGCCGGAGCCTGCGCCGACGGTCGCGGGGGTCGGGGTGGGCGCGAAGGTGCCGTGCACGGCGCCTGGCACGCCGTACTCGTAGGGGCCGCCGACGACCGTCGGCAGCTTGTCGAAGTTGAACACCGGTGGCGGCGAGGAGACCTGCCACTCGAGCGTCATGCCGCGCCACGGGTTGCTCGGGGCGATCGGGCCGCCGCGCCAGCTGGTGACCATGTTGTAGAGGAAGATCAGCGTGCTCAGGCCGAGCGCGAAGCTGGCGATCGAGATGAACATGTTCAGCGCGCCGAACTTGGAGGCGTAGTCCTCGACGCGCCGCGGCATGCCCTGCAGACCGAGGATGTGCATCGGCCCGAATGTGAGGTTGAAGAACACGAACGTCGTCCAGAAGTGCCACTTGCCCAGGCGCTCGTCGTACATGCGCCCGGTCATCTTCGGGAACCAGTAGTAGACGCCGGCGAAGATCGTCATCAGCGAGCCGCCGAACAGCACGTAGTGGATGTGCGCGACGATGAAATACGTCGCCGAGACGTGGATGTCGAACGGGATCATCGCGAGCATCACGCCGCTGATCCCGCCGAGCGTGAACGTCGTCAAGAAGCCGAGCGCGAACAGCATCGCGGTGTCCAGATGCAGCACGCCGCGCCACAGCGTGGCCAGCCACGAGAAGATCTTGATGCCGGTGGGCACGGCGATGATCGCCGTGGTGATCGCCATCGGGATGCGAATCCACGCGGCCATGCCCGACGTGAACATGTGGTGCGCCCACACGGTGAAGCCGAGGCCGACGATCGCCAGCAGCGAGAACGCCATCATGCGGTAGCCGAAGATCGGCTTGCGCGACTTGACGGCGATGACTTCGCTGATGATGCCGAAGCCGGGCAACATCATGATGTAGACGGCCGGGTGCGAGTAGAACCAGAAGACGTGCTGATACATCAACACGTCCCCGCCCTTGGCGGCGTTGAAGAAGTTGAAGCCGAGCGCGCGGTCGAGCAGCACGAAGAACTGCGACGCGGCGATGAACGGCGTGGCGATGACGACGAGCAGCGATGTCGCGAAGTTGGCCCACACGAGCAGCGGCATGCGGAAGAAGCTCATGCCGGGGGAGCGCATCGTGATGATCGTCACGAGGAAGTTGAGCGCGGTCATGATCGAGGAGGCGCCGGCGAACTGCACGCCGAGCGAGAAGAACGTCTGGCCGATCGGCGCGTTGGTGGACAGCGGCGCGTAGGCGGTCCAGCCGTCGGCGAACGCGCCGCCGGGCGCGAAGAAGCTGCCGAGCATCATCAGCCCGGCGACCGGCAGCAGCCAGTAGGACAGCGCGTTCAGGCGCGGGAACGCCATATCCGGCGCGCCGATCATCAGTGGGATGACGAAGTTGCCCAAGCCGGCGAACACGGGGATGACGAACAGGAAGATGAGCAGCGACGCGTGCACCGAGAACAGGCCGTTGTAGGTGTTCGCGTCGACGAACTGCGCGCCCGGAGCGGCGAGCTCGGCGCGCATCAGCATCGCGATGAGGCCGCCGACGAGCAGGAAGAAGAACGACGTGACCGTGTACTGGACGCCGATCACCTTGTGGTCGGTGTTGATGCGGAAGTAGTCCTTCCAGCTGTAGGCGCCGTGGCTGGAGTGGTCCTCGGCGCGCGTCTTGCGCCCGGCTGCCCAGTAGAACCAGTAGTCGAAGCCGCCGATGCCCACGAGGAACAGCAGCGGCACGGCGATCAGCGAAACGGTGAGGATCGCTTCGCCGTTGATGAAGTGGCGGAACGTCGAGTGCCCCGTGCTCATGCGCACGATCCACGTCAGCCCGGTCGCGAAGGCCACGCCGAGCACCATCATCCAGGACGCGCGGTAGAAGCCCGGCGCGCGTAGTTTCGCCGCCATCAGCTCGCCTCCATGCCCGATGTCATCGCCCGCTCCGCTTGCACACGAGCCACATTATCCCGCAGCCGCCGATGTGGTGCCGGACGTCGCTTCGCCGGCGACGGTTGCGCCGGCGTGGGCCTTCAGCCACGACTGGAACTGGGCTTCGCTGACGACGTGCAGCTTGGCGCGCATGGTCGAATGGCCGAGCCCGCAGAGCAGGTTGCAGACGATCGGGTAGGTGCCGATGCGGTCGGGCGTCGCGCGGTACTTGACGGTGATCCCCGGCACGACGTCCTCCTGCAGGCGGAAGGCGGGAATCCAGAAGGCGTGGATGACGTCCTTGGAGTGCAGGCCGAATAGCACCGACTCGCCCTTGGGCAGGTATAGCTGGTCGGATTCGACGGGCTTTCCGCCGGTCACCGACGGCGGGTACTGAAAGCTCCAGGCGAACTGCTGGCCGGTGACGCCGACGTGTATCTCGCGCGCCGGCTTCTTCTCGTTTTCGTGCAGCACCACGAAGGAGTAGGAGACGAGCGCCAGCAGGATGACCGCGGGGATCGTCGTCCACACGACCTCGAGGCGCGTGTTGCCGTGGATCGGTGGCCCATCCTTGAGCTCCTCGCCGGGCTTCATACGGAACTGCCACGCGCAGTAGAGGATCACCGAGACGACGAGCACGAAGATCGGGATCGAGGCGTCGACCAGCACGTGGTACAGGCGGTCGGTGTTGTGGGCCTGCGTCGAGGCCTGCACCGGGAACCAGTGGATGACGTAGCTCAGCACGACGCCGATTGCGACCGCCACGACGGCGGCCACGAGCGTGACGATCATCGAGCGTTGCCTAGCCACGAGCCGCTCCGGCGCAGGGCGCGGTCGTGTAGGCGGTGTCGTCTGCGGCGTTCCCGTCCATTGCGAGGCGTGATCCTAATGCCTTCTCCCCGCGAACGGCTCGGCGCTTGACGCCCGGCTATGCTGGGTAATAGATTGAGCCAATCGTTGCAAGTGTGCGAGCGAGAGGTTCGCGGAAAGGCTGAGCGCGAAAGGAGCGGCCATGCAGGTGAGCGAAGGCATGAGTCCCACGGTGCTGACGGTCGGGCCCGATCACACGCTGCGCGCGGTGGCGAAGCTGATGTCGCGTCGCGCGGTCGGCGCCGCCGTCGTGATGGACCCCGACGGAGCCGGTCCAGGGATCATCACCGAGCGTGACATCCTGCGCTCGCTGGGCGCCGAGGAGGACCCCGATGCAGAGCTCGTGGCCAACCACCTGACGAGCGACGCCGTCTACGCGGCGCCCGACTGGTCCTTGGAGGAGGCCGCCGCGGCGATGGTCCGCGGCGGGTTTCGGCATCTGATCGTCGTCGAGAGGGGAGAGACCGTGGGCATTCTCTCCGTCCGCGACGTGGTGCGCTGCTGGACGGACGACGGAGCGATCTGTCCCGTGCCGGTGAGCGCGGCAGTGGGGTGAAGCAGGGGTTCGCGCGCGGTGTGGGGACCGCGCGCGAAGCCCCACCGGCTTCTACGCACGACCTCGCCGGGCGGATCAGTCGAGCGGCAACTCGTCGACTTCGGCGCGCGTGTCTTTGAACCAGCGAACGACGCAGCCGATCGTCAGCAGCGCGCCGATGACCGACAGCTCGAAGAAAGTCGTGAAGCCGATCAGCAGCAGCGTCAGCCCGACCGCCGTCAGCACCGGCAGCACCGTCGGGCCGGGCAGGTGGATCTCCTCGCCGACCGGCGGCACCTCCGGGTCGAGCGGGCTCATGAGACGTAAACCGCGGCGACTACAAACGTGATCGCAAACATGAACATGCAGATCGCGCAGACGATCCAGCCGGTGCGGATGTTCTTGCGTGCCAGTCGACGGTTCATCGGATCAGAAGCCTAACGAGCCGTCGCGCAGCTTGCCGGAGTCGGTGCTGCTAGAGGTGGGCATCGGCGACCATCGAGCAGAACAACAGAGCGAGGTAGGCGAGGGAGAAGAGATACAGATGCAATGCGGAGCGGCGATCCGCACGGCGATACAGCGCCACCGCCCCGGCGATGAAGCCCAGACCGAGCGTCAGCGAGCAGACGAGGTAGATCGCGCCGAATCCGCCGGCGCAGAACGGCAGCTGCGTGACGGCGTACAGCAGCACCGAGTACAGCAGGATCTGCCGGCGCGTCTCCGCCTCGCCGCGCACGACCGGCAGCATCGGCACGCCGACCTTTTCGTACTCGCCCTTCATCAGCAGCGACAGCGCCCAGAAGTGCGGCGGCGTCCAGAAGAAGACGATGAAGAAGAGGATCACGGCGGTGCCGCTGACCGAGCCGGTGACGGCCGCCCAGCCGACCAACGGCGGGACCGCGCCGGCGGCGCCGCCGATCACGATGTTCTGCGGCGTGCGCCGCTTCAGCCACACGGTGTAGACGAACACGTAGCCGAGAAAGCCCGAGAACGACAGCGCGGCGGCGAGCGGGTTGACGGTCAGCGACAGCTCGAGCAGCGACAGCGCGGCGAGCGCGCAGCCGAACGTCAGCGCTGCGCGCGGCGAGACGCGCCCGGAGGGGACCGGTCGCGTGGCCGTGCGCGTCATCTGCGCGTCGATGTCACGGTCGAACCAGTGGTTGACGGCGCCGGCGCCACCGGCCGACAGGTAGCCGCCGAGGCACGTAAGGAGGACGAGCAGCGGCGACGGGTCGCCGGCCACGTACATCGTGGCGATCGTCGTCAGCAGCAGCAGCGACTGGACCTTCGGCTTGGTCAACTCGACGTAGTCGCCGATCACCTGGCGCGCGCGCGGAGCTGCGCCCGCCGGCGGGGCGAGCGCAGCGTCGAGCGGAGGCGCGGCGCCGGGCAAGCTACACCCCGACCTGCGTGGCGCCGGCGGGCACGATCGCGCTCGATGCCGGCGCGCCGCCGCTGCGGCGCTCGATCTCGCGACGGATGTCCTTCATCGGTTCGACCGAACGGACCTGTGGCACCGTGTCGAAGTTGTTCGCCGGCGGCGGCGACGCCGTGAACCACTCCAGCGTGTTGGCCTTCCACGGGTCCGGCCCGGCGATCACGCCGACCTTCACGCTGCGCGCGACGTTGACGATCGTCACGAGCACGCCCAGCGCGAGGATGAACGAGCCGACGGTGGAGATCTGGTTGTACAGCGCGAGGTTGCCCACGTTGTCGTACTCGTACACGCGCCGTGGCATGCCGTCCAGCCCGATCACGTGCTGGATCAGGAACGTGGCGAGGATGCCGACGAACATCAGCCAGAAGCTCAGCTTGCCAAGGCCCTCCGAGAGCATCCGCCCGGTGATCTTCGGAAACCAGTAGTAGATCGCCGCGAAGATCGTCATCACCGAGCCGCCGACGAGCACGAAGTGCAGGTGCGCGACGACGAAGTACGTTTCGTTGAGCTGCCAGTCGACCGGGAACACGGCGAGGAACACGCCGCTGATGCCGCCGATCAAGAACAGCGCGATGAAACCCGCGCAGAACAGCAGCGGCGTCTTGAATTCGACCGTGCCGCGCCACAGCGTGGCGATCCAGTTGAGGATCTTCACGCCCGTCGGCACGGCGATCAGGAACGAGCTGAGCATCACGAACACGAGCACCGCCTCGGGGATCGGCGCGGTGAACATGTGGTGCGCCCACGTGAGAAAGCCGAGGAAGGCGATCGCCACGGTCGCCGCGGCGATCGCCTTGTAGCCGAAGATCGGCTTTCGCGCGAACACCGGCAGGATCTCCGAGACGATGCCGAAGCCGGGCAGGATCATGATGTAGACCTCGGGATGGCCGAAGAACCAGAACAGGTTCTGCCAGAGGATCGGCGAGCCGCCGTTGGCCGGGTCGAAGAAGTGCGTTCCGAAGTGGCGGTCGGTGAGCAGCATCGTCACGGCCGCCGCGATCACCGGCATCGCGAAGATGATCAGCACGGAGTAGGTGAGGATCGCCCAGATGAACAGCGGCAGGCGGCCCCAGCTCATGCCGCGTGCGCGCATGTTGGCGATCGTCGCGTAGAAGTTGACCGCGCCGAGGATCGAGGAGATGCCCGTCAGGTGGATCAGGTAGATCCACGCGTCCTGGCCGCCGGCTCGGCGTGAACGCGGAGCTGGACAGCGGCGGGTAGCTGGTCCAGCCGGCTTCCGGCGGGTTCCAGAAGATCGAGGCGTAGAAGACGATGCCGCCGGCCAGCAGCAGCCAGTAGGAGAGCGCGTTCAGGCGCGGGAAGGCCATGTCGCGCGCGCCGATCATCAACGGCACGAAGTAGTTGGCCAGGCCGGCCATCATCGGCACGACGAACAGGAAGATCATCGTCGTGCCGTGCATCGTGAACAGCTGGTTGTAGGTCTGCGGCGTGACCAGCGTGTTGTTCGGCGCGCCCAGCTGCAGGCGCATCAGCAGCGCCTCGACGCCGCCGAGGCAGAAGAACACGAACGTCGTGACCATGTACATGATCCCGATGCGCTTGTGGTCGGTCGTCGTGATCCAGCTCGTCCAGCCGCGCGCTTCGCGCTGCACGCCGTGCGTGGTTACCTGGGGGACTGGGGCGAGCGTCGTAGCCATTTGCTGTTGCTGTTTCCTCTTCGTCCTAGGGGTTTTCGACCTGACCGGCGCCGTTCTGGGCGTTCAGTTTCGCGCGTGCGACCTTCGCCTGCTGGTTGGCTTCGGAGAGCTCCTTCTTCTGGTAGGCCAGCCACTGGTCGAACTGCGCCGGCGGCACGGCCTTGACGGTGGCGATCATGCGCGCGTGCCCGCGTCCGCAGAGGATCGCGCACTGGCCGCGGAAGACGCCGGGCTTTTCGACCTTGAACCACGTGTAGTTGTGGTATCCGGGCACCGCCTGGAACTTGCCGCCGAGCTGCGGCACCCACCACGAGTGCACGACGTCGGCCGATGACGATGTCCAGCGTGATCGTGGTGTTCGTCGGCACGACCATCTCCTCATAGGAGTACGGCGCGCCGAGGCCGTCGGATTCGTTGGCGCCGGGGTAGACGTACTGCCAGATGTACTGGCGGCCGATCACCTTGATGTTCAGCGATTTGCCGTCCGGCGGCAGCTTGCGCTCGGCGCTGGCGTACAGCAGGCCGTTGCTGGCGGCGAGCTGGTCGCCGTTGGGCCCCGAGTTGGACGGGTTCTGGATCGACGAGAGCTTGGCGAACGTGATGATCGCCAGCGCCAGCAGCACGACCGCGGCGCCGACCGTCCAGCCGAGCTCGAGACGCGTGTTGCCGCGGATCTGCGCCGCCACCGCGCCCTTGCGCGCGCGGAACTTCAGCAGCGCGTACAGCAGGCCGCCCTCGACGAGCACGAAGATGATCAGCGCGATCACCAGCGTGATCTTGTAGAGGCTGTCGATCTGGTTGGCGTTGGACGATCCGCCCGACTGCGGGGTGAAGAACGCCAGCGTGGAAACGAGATGGCCCAAGGCGGCCGAGATTCTATTCAGGCGTGGACGGGATGCGCTTGATGACGTCTGCCACGAGCCTTGAGCCGGCCGGGATGGCCGGCCGGGTGACTGCCGTGGCGGGCGGAGCGGTCACAGATTCAACCGAGGTGCGCAGCCCGGCTCGGCCCGGGAGGCCGGATGCCGTTCTCACTCAGCTGCCGCCGAAGCGAGCGGGGCGCTTCTCCACGAAGGCCATCGCGCCCTCCAGGAAATCGTCGCTGCCGGCCATCTCCTGCTGGATCTGCGCCTCCAGCTCCAGCTGCTCGTCCATGCGCGCGTACAGCCAGTTGTTCAGCTGGCGCTTGGTGCCCGCGTAGGAGCGCGTCGGCCCGGCGGCCAGGCGCGCGGCGAGCGCCGCCGTCTCGACGGCGAGCTGCGCGTCGGCGAACACGCGGTTGATCAGTCCCCATTCGCAGCGCCTGCTCGGCGCCGCAGGCGCTCGCCGAGCATCGCCAGCTCGTTGGCGCGCGCCATGCCGATGCGCGTCGGCACGAACAGCGACGAGCCGCCGTCGGGCACCAGCCCGATGTTGACGAACGCCAGCAGGAAGTAGGCGCTCTCGCGCGGCCAGGATCAGGTCGCAGCACAGCGCCAGCGAGCAGCCGATGCCGACGGCTGGCCCGTTGACGCTCGCGATCACCGGCTTTGGCATCTCGCGGATCGCGTGCATGATCGGGTGGTAGCGCTCGGTCAGCGTCCTGTAGACGTCGGGACGCCCGTCGGGCGTCGTGTCGCCGCCGCTGACGTCCTTCAGGTCGGCGCCCGAGGAGAAGGCGCGCCCGGCGCCGGTGATCGACCACCGCGCGCACCGCGTCGTCCTCGGCCGCGCCGCGCAGCGCCGCCAGCAGGTCGTCGCCGAACTGCGCGTTCCAGGCGTTCAGCGCCTCTGGGCGGTTCAGCTCGACCGTCGCCGCGCCCCCGTCGCGGTGCACGTTGACCGTCTGCAGTTGCGTGCTCTGCTCGCTCATGGCGGCCTCCTCTCGTCGACTGGGCTACGGCCGCGCCGGCGCGTGCGCCGGCGCCGGCGCGTGATCCTATGGTGTGCGCGATGGATCGACCGGTGATCGGCATGTGCACGGCGCTCGAGCAGGCCCGCTGGAGCGTGTGGGACCAGCAGGCGGTGCTGCTCGCGCGCAGCTACGTCGAGGCCGTGCAGCGGGCGGGCGGGCTCGCCGTGATGCTGCCGCCCGATCGGCGCGCTGCGTCGACGAGCCCGACGCAGGCGACTGCGACTGCTCGACGGGCTGCTGCTCGCCGGCGGCGCGGACATCGACCCGGCCAGCTACGGCGAGAGCGCGCACGCCGAGACGCACGACACGGTGCCCGAGCGCGACGCCTTCGAGATCGCGCTGACGCGCGCGGCGATCGAGCGCGACATGCCCGTGCTGGGCATCTGCCGTGGCATGCAGCTGATCAACGTCGCGCTCGGCGGCACGCTCGTGCAGCACCTGCCCGAGCACGTCGGCCACTCCGAGCACCGCCGCGTTGCTCGGCTCGTTCGACGGCTCCGACCACGACGTCGACGTCGCCGACGGGACGCTCGCCGAGCGCGTGATCGGGGCGAGCGCGCCACGCGACCAAGTCGCACCACCATCAGGGCGTCGACCGCGTCGGCGAGGGGCTGCTGGTCAGCGCGAGCTCGCCGCTGGACGGGCTGATCGAGGCCATCGAGCTGCCCGACCGGGCGTTCGTGCTCGGCGTGCAGTGGCATCCCGAGGCCGACGTGACCAGCCCGGTCGTCGGCGGCCTGGTCGAGGCCGCCCGCACGCGCGCCAGCGCCCGCACGGGCGCTTCATAGCGCCGTTTGCGCCCTCGCGCCGTGCGTCGCGGCGCGCTGTCGCGGGCCCCGCAGGCGTGCATATACTCGCCCGCGTGCGGCGGTCGACTGCTCCTGCGAGCAACCGCCTGGGGGGTGGTCGCCGCGGGCGTCGCCGCGCCGCTCGCGCGCAAGCGCGTGCCGGCGCCGGCCGATCGTCGTGCAGGGCGTCGCGTTCGCCGCGCCCGTCGGCCTGTGCGTCGCCGTGCGCCGCTCGCGCAAGCGCGACATCGCCGTGTGCGCGCTGCAGATGTGGGCGTACGTGGCCGCGTACAAGTCGCCGCACGACGACGCCGACGCGCAGGAGCAGCGCACGCACTTTCGCTACCCGATCGGTCGCCGACCGCGCGCTCGGGCTCGGCGAGCTGCCGACCGTGCGCCTGCAGCGCGCGCTCGCGACGCGTCGGGCCCCGACGGCGCGCGAATGGCGCGCGCTCGATCGCGTGCTCGTGTGGGCGCACTGGGCGTGGTTCGCCGTCCCGCACGGCGCCGTCGCCTACATGCTGCTGCGCCGCCCCGCCCGCTTCCCGCGCGCCGCCGCGCTGACCTACGCGGTGTTCGACGTCGGCGCGAGCTTCTACTGGCTGGCGCCGACGGCGCCGCCGTGGTTCGCCGCCATGCGCGCCGGCGAGGCGGCGCGGCGAGCCGCATGTGCGGCGCATGATGGTCGAGTACGGCGAGCACTTCTGGCAGGACCGCTGGGGCCCGCTCTACAGTGTCTTTGGAGGCAATCCCCTCGCCGCGATGCCCTCGCTTCACTTCGCCACATCCCTGATGGCCGCGCTTCTGCTCGCAGAGGCGGGGCCGCTCGCGGGTGCGCTCGGCGCCGCCTACACGGCCACGCTCGGCTTCGCGCTCGTGTACCTCGGCGAGCACTACGTCGTCGACCTGCTCGCCGGCGCCGCGCTGACGGGGGCCGTGCGCCGGCTCGCGCCGCGCGTGGCGCCGCTGGCCGGTCGCATCGCGGGCGACGGTCGGGGCGCTTGGAGGCGATCGCGCACGAAGGGGGGTAGAGGGGGGCGTGAGCGACAAGCGCCAGCGAGCTGCGCGCCGACGCAGGCGGCGCGGCGGCTTCGCACGACGACGAGATGCCGCGCGTGGCCGTCACGCGCCGCCAGGCGATCGCCTTCGGCGTGTTCGTGCTGACGATCGTCGCGTTCTTCTACTTCGTGCTGCCGAAGCTCTCGGGCGTCGGCACGACGGTGCACCGCATCGAGCGCGGCGACAGCTGGTGGATCGCCATCGGCGTCGTGCTCGAGCTGCTGTCGTTCGCCGGCTACGTGGCGCTGTTTCGCGCGGTGTTCGTGCGCGGGCAGGGTCGCATCGGCTGGCCGGAGAGCTATGAGATCACGATGGCCGGCCTGGCCGCGACGCGGCTGTTCGCGGCGGCGGGCGCCGGCGGCATCGCGCTGACGGCGTGGGCGCTGCGGCGCTCGGGCATGGAGCCGCGGCTGGTCGCGTGCCGCATGGTCGCCTTCATCGTGCTGCTGTACGTCGTCTACGCCGGCTCGCTGCTGATCGACGGCCTCGGCCTGGGCACCGGGCTGTTCCCCGGCGGCGGCTCGTTTGCGATCACGTTCGTCCCCGCGATCGTCGCGGCGCTGCTGCTCGGCGTGGCCGGCGCGGTGGCCGCTGCTGCCGGGCGACGTCGAGCGCCGCCTGGAGCGTCGCGCCTCGGGGTCCGGGCGTTTCGCGCACTGGCTGGCGCGCGCGGTCACCGTGCCGGCGCTCGGCGCCAGCGGCGTGCGCACGGCGATCGGGCTGATCCGCCGGCGCGAGCCGGGCGTGCTCGGCGCGATCGCCTGGTGGGGCTTTGACATCAGCGTGCTGTGGGCGATGTTCCACGCCTTCGGCTCGGCGCCGCCGTTCACGGTGATCTGGATGGCCTACTTCGTCGGCACGCTCGGCAACCTGCTGCCGCTGCCCGGCGGTCTCGGCGGCGTCGAAGGCGGCATGATCGGCGTGTTCGCGGCGTTCGGCGTCGACTTCAACCTCGCGGTCGTCGCCGTGCTGTCCTACCGTGGCGATCTCCTTCTGGCTGCCGACGTTGCCCGGCGCGATCGCCTACTTCCAGCTGCGCCGCACCGTGTCGCGCTGGCGCGACGAGCAGGACGAGCCGCCCGCCGCGGAGGCCCACGCGGGCGCTGTCGGCGCCGCGGGCGCGGTCGGCGCCAGGTGACAAACGCCAATGTTGGCGCTATACTTTATTTAGTGAAGTACCGATAGGAGATGAGATGAGCGACGTCGAGAACGTGATCATCATCGGCAGCGGCCCCGCCGGATACACGGCCGCGCTGTACACGGCGCGGGCCAACCTCAGCCCGCTCGTGTTCGAGGGCTTCGCGTGGGGCGGCCTGCTGCAGCAGACGACCGACGTCGAGAACTACCCCGGCTTCCCCGAGGGCATCATGGGCCCGGAGATCATGCAGAAGTTCCGCGACCAGGCCGAGCGCTTCGGCGCGCGCCTGGTCACCGAGGACGTCGATCGCGTCGAGCTCGCCTCCGAGCCCGGCGGCGTGCACCGCGTGTGGGTCGGAGACACCGAGCACCGCGCGCGCACGATCGTCCTGTCGATGGGCGCCGAGCACAAGAAGCTCGCCGTGCCCGGCGAGGAGGAGCTCGCCGGCCGTGGCGTCAGCTACTGCGCGACGTGCGACGCGGCCTTCTTCAGCGGCGCCGAGACGGTCATCGTCGGCGGCGGCGACTCGGCGATGGAGGAGGCGATCTTCCTCTCCAAGTTCGCCTCCAAGGTGACCGTCGTGCACCGGCGCGCCGACTTCCGCGCCTCGAAGATCATGCTCGAGCGGGCGCGCGCTCAGGAGAACATCGAGCTGCTGACCCCCTACACGGTCGTCGAGTTCGCGCCCGGCGAGAACGGCGCGCTCGGCCACGCCGAGCTGAAGAACACCGAGACCGGCGAGCTGCGCGACCTGCCCGTGTCGGGCGCGTTCATCGCGATCGGCCACGAGCCGCAGTCGGGCATCGTGCGTGGGCAGATCGACGTCGACGACGAGGGCTACGTGCGGACCGCGGGCAAGTCGACGCGCACCAACCGCCCCGGCGTGTTCGCCGCCGGCGACCTCGTCGACCACACCTACCGCCAGGCGATCACCGCCGCGGCGTCGGGATGCGAGGCGGCGCTCGACGCCGAGTGGTACCTGCGCGACACGCCCGAGGTGCCCACGCCCGAGGGCATGCCCGAGGGCGACCTCGCCGAGGCCCAGTGGGCTGCGCCGGCCGTCGCGCCGGCGGCCGAAACGGCCTAGATCCAGCCGCGCCTGGCGGGCGCGGCGTCAGCGATCGCCGTCGTAGTCGAAGAAGCCCGCGCCGGTCGTGCGTCCGAGGCGGCCGGCCGCCACCAGGCGGCGCAGCGCGGGCGCCGGGCGGTAGCGCTCCTCGCGGTACTCCGCGCACAGCGCGTCGAGCACGGCGAGCACGTGGTCGAGGCCCAGCTCGTCGGCCCACGCGAGCGGGCCGCGCGGGTAGCTGAGCCCGAGCACCATGCCCGTGTCGATGTCGCTTGCGCTGCCGACGCCTTCGCCGAGCGAGAACGCGCACTCGTTGATCACCTGGCAGACGATCCGCCCGAGCACCAGCCCGGGCGCGTCGCCGACCCATGCGACGTGCTTGCCGAGCGCCGCGAAGAAGCGCTCTGCGCGCGCCGCGGCGAGCGGCGAGGAGCTGTCGTTGCGCGTCAGCTCGACCAGCCTCGCCTGCTCCAGCGGCGCGAGCACGTGAAAGCCGACGGCGCTGCCGCCCGGGTCCAGCGCGCCCAGCGAGCCCGCCTGGCAGAGCACCAGGTGCGCGCCGCCGACGCTCTGCTCCTGCGCGTCGGGCAGCGCGCCCGCGCGGCGTCGCGCCCGACGGGCGCGCGGTCGCATTCGACGATCAGCGCCGGCAGCACGCCGCCCGTCGGGTCGTGCGGCGAGCGCACCTCATAGCCGGCCTCGGCGGCTTCGTGGCGCAGCTCCTCGGCCACGACGCCCGAGCCGGCGATCACGACCACGCCCTCGCCCGTGGTCGGGCGCTCGGCCTCGCGCGGGTCGGGGTCGGCGTCGCGGTGGCTCGGGCCGCCGGTCGCGCCGCGCTCGCCGTCGTAGGTGTAGTAGCCACGCCCGCTCTTGCGCCCGTGCAGGCCGGCGGCCACGTAGCGCGCGGCGATCGGCGACGGGCGCCAGCGCGGCTCGCCGAAGCTCTGCTCGTAGAAGCTCTTGGAGATCTCAAAGCCGACGTCCACGCCGACCAGGTCCATCAGCTCGAACGGCCCCATGCGAAAGCCGCCCTCCATGCGGCAGATGCGGTCGATCGTCTCGACGTCGGCGATCCGCTCGGCGAGCAGGCGCAGCGCCTCCAGACCGAACGGCCGGTTGCTGCGGTTGACCAGAAAGCCCGGTCCGTCGCTCGCGCGGATCACCGTCTTGCCCATCGCCTCGCCGGTCGCGTGCGCGAGCGCCAGCGCGCGCGCCGAGGACTGCTCGCCGGCGACCACCTCCAGCAGGCGCATGACCGGCGCGGGGTTGAAGAAGTGCATGCCGACGACGCGCTCGGGGTGGCTGGCCGCCGGCGCGATCGCCGTCACCAGCAGCGATGAGGTGTTGCTCGCCAGCACGCACCGCTCGTCGACGATCTCCGACAGCTGCCCGTACAACTCGTGCTTGAGCTCCAGGCGCTCGGGCACCGCCTCGATCACCAGCTCGCACGGCGCGAGCTGCTCGATCTCGCCGACCGCCTGCAGGCGCTCGAGGCGCCGCGCGCGCATGCTCCTCGCTGAGGCGTCCCTTGGCGGCTTCTTTGGCCAGCCCGTCTTCGAGCTTCGCCACGCCCGCCGCGAGCGCCTCGGCGAGCGGGTCGTGCAGCAGCGTACGCGCACCCGAGCGCGCCGCCAGCTGGGCGATCCCCGCGCCCATCGTGCCCGCACCCAGCACGCCGATCACGGTCGCCGCGCGACCATCCCTGCCGGCGAAGCCGGCCTCATCATCGGTTTTTTCGCCTGCGGCTGAGTGGACACGCGATCGCCCCAGCCCGCGCTCAGGCCGGGACCATCGCGCCGATGCCCGTCATTTCACGGCCGATGATCAGTTTCTGGATCTGCGAGGTGCCCTCGTACAGCGTCGTCACGCGCGCGTCGCGGAAGTAGCGCTCGACCGGGTGGTCGTCGACGTAGCCCGCGCCGCCGTGCACCTGGATCGCCATGTTCGCGCACTCCAGCGACGCCTCCGTGGCGTGCAGCTTGGCGATCGACGTCTCCAGCGTGTTCGGCTGGCCCTGGTCCTTCAGCCAGCCCGCGCGCCACACGAGCATGCGCGAGGCCGTCGGTCTTGACCGTCATGTCGGCGATCATCGCCTGCACGAGCTGGAAGCTCGCGATCGGGCGGCCGAACTGCTCGCGCTCCTTGGCGTAGTTGACCGACTCCTCGACGCAGCCCTGGCAGATGCCCACGCAGCCCGCCGCCACCGAGTAGCGGCCGGAGTCGAGGTTCGACATCGCGACTTTGAAGCCCTGGCCCACCTCGCCGAGCACGTCGTCGTCGGAGACCTCGACGTCTTCCAGCGAGATCGAAGCCGTGTCGGAGGCGTGCAGGCCCATCTTGTGCTCGATCGTCTGCGCTTGGAAGCCCGGCTGGTCGGTGTCGACGATGAAGCACGCGAGCCCTTTGTTGCCGAGCTCCGGGTCGGTCTGCGCGAAGATCAGCGCGACCTTCGCGTAGTTGGCCATCGAGATCCACATCTTCGCGCCGTTGATCACCCAGCCGCCGTCGACCTTCTTCGCGCGCGTCTTCTGGTTGGCCGCGTCCGAGCCCGTGTCGGGCTCGGTCAGCCCGAAGCAGCCCAGCCACTCGCCCGAGCAGAGCTTCGGCAGGTACTTGTGCTTCTGCTCCTCGGTGCCCCACTTGAGGATGCCCGAGCACACCAGCGAGGTCTGCACCGAGATGACCGTGCGGATCGCCGAGTCGCCGCGGCCGATCTCCTCGACGATCAAGCCGTATGACAGATAGTCCAGGCCCGCTCCGCCGTACTCGGTCGGAACGATCGCGCCGAGGTAGCCCTGTGCGGCGACCTTGCCGACCATCTCCACGTCGAAGTGATGGTTGCGCGCGTTTTCGCGCGACTGCTTGACGATCTCCTTGTCGGTGAACTCGCGAGCGGTGTCCTTGATCAGTCGCTGCTCGTCGCTAAGTTCGAAGTCCATCTCTCTCCTCTCGGCCCGGGAGTCGCTCTCAGGCCAGCTTTGGTGTTTTCCATGGCGCCGTCACGCGTCGCTCGATCTCCTCGGCGATCCCGTCGATCGCGATGCGCTCCTGCGCCAGCGAGTCGCGATCGCGCAGCGTCACCGTTCGGTCCTCGAGGCTCTGGTGGTCGACCGTCAGGCAGAACGGCGTGCCGATCTCGTCCTGGCGGCGGTAGCGCTTGCCGATCGAGCCGCCGTCGTCGTACTCGGACTGGACCGTCCTGCGCAGGTCGCCGTGAACCTCCCGCGCGAGCTCCGGCAGGCCTTCCTTCTTGACCAGCGGCATCACCGCCGCCTTGACCGGAGCCAGGCGCGGGTGCAGCCGCAGAAGCGTTCGCGTCTCGCCCGAGCCCTCGCCCTCGCCGCCGACGACTTCCTCGTCGTAGGCGTCGACCAGGAAGGCCAGCGTCGCGCGGTCGGCGCCGGCGGCCGGCTCGATCACGTGCGGCACGTAGCGCTGTCCGCTGGCCTGGTCGAAGTACTCGAGCTTCTCGCCCGAGAACTCGGCATGGCGCGACAGGTCGAAGTCGCCGCGGTTGGCGATGCCCTCGAGCTCTGACCAGCCGATGGGAAAGAGGTATTCGACGTCGCTCGTGCCCGACGAGTAGTGCGACAGCTCGTCGGCGTCGTGCGCGCGCAGGCGCAGGTGGTCGGGGCGAATGCCAAGGTCGGTGTACCAGCGCTCGCGCTCTGACAGCCAGTGCTCGAACCACTTCTGCGCCTCGTCCGGCGGCACGAAGAACTCCATCTCCATCTGCTCGAACTCGCGCGTGCGGAAGATGAAGTTGCCCGGCGTGATCTCGTTGCGAAAGGACTTGCCCACCTGCGCGATGCCGAACGGCGGCTTCTTGCGCGAGAACTGCAGCACGTTCTTGAAGTTGATGAAGATGCCCTGCGCCGTCTCCGGGCGCAGGTAGGCGACCGAGCCAGACTCCTTCACCGGGCCGATCGTCGTCTCGAACATCAAGTTGAAGTCGCGCGCCTGCGTCAGATCGCACTCGTCGGTTTCGCCCGGGTGCTTGGACGGTTTGCGCCCGCACTCGAGCTCCGACAGGTGGTCGGCGCGATAGCGCCTGCCGCACGTCTTGCAGTCGACCAGCGGGTCGGTGAAGCCTTCCAGGTGACCCGATGCCTCCCACACGCGCGGGTGCTGCAGGATCGCCGAGTCGATCGCCACGATGTCGTCGCGCTCGGTGATCATCGCGCGCCACCACTCGTTCTTGACGTTGGACTTCAACAGCACGCCGTAGTGGCCGAAGTCGTACGTCGAGCCGACGCCGCCGTAGATCTCAGACGAGGGGAACACGAACCCGCGGCGCTTGCACAGCGCCACGATCTTGTCCATCGTCACCGCGTCGGTTGTCACAGGGATATCTGAGTCGTTCATGCTCGTGTGTCTCAATCCTCGCACGGCGCGCGCCAGAGCGCCGGGGCCGGCGACCCGTCGGCGGGGTGCGCGGCGATCATAGGCGACGCCGGGAGGACCCGAGACGATCGAGCCGCCGCCTAAGATGGCGCGCCGTGGCGCGCATCCTGATCGTCGGCGGCGGCTGTCGCGGCCGCCAGCTGGCCGTGCTGATGGCTGGGGAGGGGCACGTCGTGCGCGCGACCACGCGCAGCGAGGCCGGTCGCGCGGCGATCGAGGCGACGGGCGCCGAATGCTGGATCGGCACGCCCGACCGGCTGGCGACGATGCGTGGCGCGCTCGACAGCGTCACGATCGCCTGCTGGCTGCTCGCGTGCGCGCGCGGTGAGCCGCACGAGGTCGCCGACGCTGCACGGCTCGCGGCTGGAGTTCTTTCTCGGCCAGGCGATCGACACGACCGTGCGCGGCCTGCTCTACGACGCTTCGCCGGCGGCGCGTGGCCGTGGACGTGCTCGCGGGCGGCGAGCGCATCGTGCGCTCGATCGCGCAGCTCAACGCGATCCCCGTCGCGGTCATCGGCGCAGCGCGCGACGACGCGGCCTGGCTGGCCGCCGCGACGCGCGAGATCGGCTCGTTGCTCGGCGAGAGCTAGCGCGTCCGCGCTGGCGCATCGGGTGTCAAGCCGCCGCGCGGCGCGGCCGATGCTGTCAGCACGATGGCCGGCGAGCGTCCGCGATACGGGCTGTTCCTCTCCGCGCTCGGCGCCGTGCTGCTTGCGGTCGGCGTGTTCCTGCCGTGGTACGGCCTCAGCTTCACGCAGCACGGCTTGGCGCTCGCCCAGCAGATCGGCGCCAGGTCGCTCTCGCAATACGGCAACGCGACGCTGCAGGGCTACTGCCGGCGAGCTGCACGCCAACCTCGCCGGGCTCGCCGGACACGAATTCGTCTCGCTGAGCGCGCATCAGGCGCTGAAGACGCTCAACGTCGTGCTGCTGATCGCCGCGGGCGCCGGCTGCCTGATCGCGCTGCTCGCGCTCGCCGGTGCCGCCTCGGCGCAGGCCAACCGCGGGGCTCTGGCACTGCTCAGTGCGATCGCCGCGGCCTGCGTGGCCTACCGGATGATCCACCCTCCCTCGCCGGCCGGCGAACTCGTCGCGCTGTCGCTGCGCGAGGGTGCGTGGCTGTCGCTCGTCGGCGCCGTGGCGATGGGCGCCGGCGCGCTGTGGCCGGCGGCCGGCGCGGGGGCGAAGAACTCGCCGCGCGGCGGCGCCGAGAGCGTCTGGTCGGAGCTGTCCGGCTGGACCCCCGAGGCCTGATCTCCGGCAGTTGCGCGACGTGCGCTCGACGCCGCACGACGTCGATCGCGAGCGGGCGTCTGGGGGCTGGGCGGGCGCGCCGTTCCGCTATCCTGAGCGTAATCCCCTAAAGCCGATCAGGATTTGTTCTGAACGCGTTCGGCGACCTCAGCCGCGAGGCCCCGCCGAGAAAGGAACGCCCCAGATGACACTGCAGCTTGGCGACGTAGCCCCCGACTTCGAGGCCGACACGACGGAGGGCCGCATCAAATTCCACGACTGGATCGGCGACTCGTGGGCGGTGCTGTTCTCACACCCCAAGGACTTCACGCCGGTGTGCACGACGGAGCTCGGCTACATGGCGAAAATCAAGCCCGACTTCGACGCGCGCGGAGTGAAGATCATCGGCCTGTCGGTCGACAAGCTGGACAACCACGAGCAGTGGGCGAAGGACATCGAGGAGACGCAGGGCGTCGCTCCGAACTACCCGATCATCAGCGACAACGACTTCAACGTGTCAAAGCTGTACGGCATGCTCGCGGCCGACACGTCGGGCGACGTCGCCGGGCGCACGCCGGCCGACAACCAGACGGTGCGCAACGTGTTCGTGATCGCGCCCGACAAGACGCTGAAGCTGATCCTCGTCTACCCGATGACGACCGGGCGCAACTTCGACGAGGTGCTGCGCGTGATCGACTCGCTGCAGCTGACGGCCAACCACAAGGTCGCCACGCCGGCCAACTGGAAGCCCGGCGAGAAGGTGATCATCGCCGGCTCGGTCTCCAACGACCAGGCCAAAGAGGCCTACCCGGACGGGTGGGAGGAGCCGCGCCCGTACATCAGGCTGGTGCCGCAGCCCAGCTAGCGCAGGCGCGCGCGGGCGCGGGACGCGCGCGCGCGTAGGTCAGGCGAGCGCCAGCTGACCGTCGGCGCCCGTGCGCAGGCGCTCGAGCAGGTCGCTGAGGATGCGGTACGTGGCGCCCCAGATCAGGTGCCCGTCGAGGATGAACGCGTCGGTCTGAAACGTGATGCCGCGGCGCTGCAGGCTGGTGCGCGTGCGCTCTCGCGCAGCTCGTCGAGCGGCAGCTCGAGCACGGCGTCGACCTCGCGCGGCGACAGGCGCCAGCTCTGCCCGGCGGGGATGGTCGCGACGAACGGGTGGATCAGGTAGTTGGTCGCGAACGTGGAGATCGCCGGCAGCTCGCCGAGCAGCGTCGGCAGCTCGCGCGCCAGCCCGATCTCCTCCTCGGCCTCGCGCAGCGCCGTCTCGGTCAGGTCGGCGTCCTCGGGGTCCTGGCGCCCGCCGGGAAAGGAGATCTCTCCGGCGTGGCGGCGCAGGTCGGCGCGCCGGCGCGTGAGCACGACGTGCGCCGGCTCCGGCGTCGCTGGGCGAGAACAGCGGCACGAGCACCGCCGCGCGGGTCTGTTCGGAGGCGTTTCGCTTCGCCGCGGCCTCGAGCAGCGAAGCGAGCGGATCGCTGTCGCCGGCTGCTGGGCGGCGGCTGGAGATGGCGGGCCGGCCGGTGGCCTGCTCAGGCGGCCATGTGGACGCGCTCGACGCGCTCCATGAACATGACCTCGCCGTCGAGCGCTCGGTGCACGGGGCACTTTGCGGCGATCACGCGCAGGCGCTCGGCCTGCTCCTCGGGCAGGTCGTCGGGCAGGCGCATGACCAGCTCGAACTTCGTCGGGCAGCCGCGCTCGGCGGGGCTGTACTCGACGTCGACCTCGACGTGGCCGATGTCCCAGCCCTTGCGCGCGGCGTACATCTCCATCGTGATCGCCGTGCACGAGGCGAGGCTCACGGCAAGCAGCTCCTGGGGGTTGGGCGCGGCGTCGTGACCGCCGGCCTCGAGCGGCTCGTCGACCGTCAGCTGGTGGTCGCGCACCTGACACGGTGTGCTTGAAGCCGCCTGCCGTCGCGGCGCGCGGTGACCTTCATCCGCGTCAGCCCGTCCGATTGACCCATTTCGCTCCTTTCGAGAACCCCCAGAGAACCCTCATTTACATGGTACTGCGCGGCCGCCCTAAGCCAGGGGGTTGAAGAGCAGGCCGGTGAGCAGCTTAGGGAAGAAGTAGGTCGACTTGGGCGGCATGTTCTCGCCCTCGGCGGCCACGTCGCGCACCTGCGCGATCGGCGTCGGGCGCATGAGGAAGGCGGCGTCGTACTCGCCCGAGCGCACCTTGGCCAGCGCCTCGGCCGTGTCGCGCGCGTAGAACAGGCCGTTGAAGTGTGAGATGTCGTCGTCTGAGAGGCCGAGCGCGCCCTTCAGCAGCAGCGTCTCCAACACGCCCGTGTCGAGGTGCCGGTAGGCGTCGGAGTGGCCGGCGAGCGCCGCGTCGGCGATCGCCTGGTCCTTCAGCGTCAGGCGATACGCGCGCTCGTCGCCGGTCTTCACGTAGCCGAGCTCGAGCGGGCCCTCGGCCGGGCTGGGGCGCGACGTCGTCGAGCGCGACCTCGGCGATCTCGAAGTCGCGCTCGAGCGCCTGCGCGAGCGCGTCGCGGCGCTGCTCGTCCAGCCTGTTGACCAGACGGTGCGTCGGGAAGACGGTCAGGCCGGGGTCCTGCAGCGCGACGAGGCACATGAGGATGTAGCGGTGCTCGCCCTCGCCGCCGACCTCGTCGGCGTAGGCGTCCATCGTCTCGTAGCGGTGGTGGCCGTCGGCGATCAGCAGCTCGGCGTCGCGCGTGGCCGCCTGGACGGCGGCGATCGCCTGCGCGTCGGCCACTCGCCACAGCCGGTGCACGGTGTCGTCGGCGTCGGTCACCTCGCCCCAAGGCGCCTGTGCAGTGAACGGCTCGAGCGCGCCCCACGCCGCGCTCGGCGGGGTCTGAGAACAGCGAGAAGATCGGTGAGATGTTCGCGCGCGTCGCGCGCGTCAGGCGCAGGCGGTCCTCCTTGGGGCCGGGGTGGGTGCGCTCGTGCGGGCGCACGCGGCCGGGGCCGTAGCCCTCGATGCGCACGCGACAGAAGAAGCCGCGGCGCGTGCGGCGCTGCCCGTCAGGGCCGGTGTAGTCCTGCGCGTGCGCCCACAGCGCCGGCTGTGAGTCGCGCACGAGCGCGCCCTGCAGCTGCCAGCTCTCGAACAGCTCGCGCGCGGCCGCGTAGGGATCGCCGTCGCCCTGGGGCAGGTCGACGCCGACGACGTTGAACGGCGAGCGTGCGAGCAGCTCGGCGCGCTGCTGGGCGTCGATCACGTCATACGGCGGCGCGACGACGTCGCTCAGCGGGCCCGCGACGGCGGGGTCGTAGTGCAGCGCGCGCAGCGGTTGGACGTCGGCCATGGGCGGTGGCGGAGGCTAGCAGCGCGGCTGGGCGTGCAGGCCGGAGACCGGGATGCACGAAGCGCTCTTGTATGCGAA
This sequence comes from uncultured Solirubrobacteraceae bacterium, assembly GCA_963794905.1. Classification (GTDB taxonomy): domain Bacteria; phylum Actinomycetota; class Thermoleophilia; order Solirubrobacterales; family Solirubrobacteraceae; genus Palsa-744. Next base: position 228,646 of record CAWCFO010000003.1, on the reverse strand, counting down.
CATACGTTCGTATGACGCACTCGCGATACCTGCGTGACATGGCGCGTCTGCTGCGCGTCGAGCGCCAGCTCACGGTCGACGAGCTGGCCAAGCGTCTGGCTCTGCCGCGCAGCACGATCTACTACTGGGTTCGCGACCTGCCGCTGCGCGGGAAGGGCTACCGGGCCGCACGCCTGCCGGCGCGCGGCGAGGACGATCGCGCGCTGCTGGGCGCCGTCGGCGCCGCCGCAGCGAGCGCGTATGAGGAAGGGCTGCGCAGCTACGACGACCTGAGCGTTCACGCGACGTTCCGCGACTTCGTGTGCGTGTACATCACCGAGGGCTACAAGCGCGACCGCAGCCGCGTCGCGCTGGCCAACGCCGACCCCGCCGTGATGCGCCTGGCGCACCGCTGGATCTGGCGGCTGACGGACAAGTCGCCGTGGCTGTCGGTGCACTGCCGCCCCGACCAGAGCGTCGGCGAGCTGCGGCGGTTCTGGAGCGAGACGGTCGGCGAGGAGGAGCGGGCGATCCGCCTGCACAGCGCGGGCGAGGACGACCTGCAGCACCGCTGGGGCGCGCTGCCGGTCCACGGCGTGCTCGCCGTGGCGGTCGACGACAGCGCGCTCCGCGCGAGGTTGCAGGCGTGGATGCGCCGAGTGCGCGAGGGCTGGCGGTAGACTCGGCCACATCGGGGCGTGGCGCAGCCTGGTAGCGCACCTGCTTTGGGAGCAGGGGGTCGTGGGTTCAAATCCCGCCGCCCCGATCGTCGTGTTCGACGACTTGCGGGCCCCGCGCCGGATCGCCTGGGTCACCCGCTCGACGGCGGGCGATCCGCCCGGGACCCCGAGCTTCTATCGGTTTGGCTAGGCGCCACCTAGACGAACGGCCAGGGTCGTCAGCGCTGTCCGCGCGTAGGCTCGGCGCATGCACATGGCTGACCTTCCGCATCTGGAAGCTGGGGCGATCTTTCCGCCTCTCACCGCCAACGAGGCGAAGGTTGTTCAGGTGCTGACGTCCGACTCCGTCGGCGAACTCAGCGTCGAGGTGGTCGCTGAACGGGCTGGACTCAGCCCGAAGCAGGCCGAGCGCGCGCTCGGCTCCCTGCGATCACGCGTGCCGCCGCTGGTCGACTCCGCGGCGGCCAACGGCGTTGCGCGCTCGGGGCAACCCGCCAGATACTCGGTAGCGGGCCTGGGCTGGGGGATTGGGTCTTGAGCCCGGTCGCGGGACATGCGTCCTTGGGGATCACGAAGTCGCGCGAGCCTGCCGATAGATCCGTTATGAGCCTTCTCTCCCGTTTGCGCAAACGCACGATCGATCGTGAGGCTGCCTTCGAGCAATCCCTCAGCGAAGGCGTTCCCAAGCACGATCCCGCCGAACGCCATCGTGCGCAGCGTCGCACCCGGCCGATGCGTCGAACCGAACCGACGCGCGGCCTCCGTCGCGCTCGGCTCGGCTCGATGGCGAAGCGCGGTTAGCGGCTGAGGATCGCCTCGTCGCTGAGGCTTGGCGTGTGCAAGACGCCGAGGAAAGTCGGCGTCGCCTGGCGGCCGGTCAGCGCGGCATGCGCTCGACTGCGCGTGGCCGGCGCGGCGCGTCGGCGCGCATGTCGGCGGTGCGCCGTCGCAGCCTGCGCATGAGCTCGCGCTCGGATTCGGCTGCCTGGCGCGTCAGCCCACCAGCAATCTGCTGGGAGCCGCTCTGCACGACCCAGTAGTTGGTGGCGGTCTGCCTGACGGTCAGCTGCTGGTTGTCGTTGTTCATGGGTCGAAGCTAGCTCTGTTGCGCGAATGGCCGGTTGCCAGCCTGTGAACGCGCGTCTGCAGGTTCACACGATGACCGACGCGAGCGGTCCTGTGGGGACAATCGGCCGGTTCCTGGACGGACGTTTCAGTGCCGGTCGCCACCGGTCGCCACCGGCCGGCGCCTCCGTCTGAGCGCAGCGGGCACGAGCGCGCGGCAGCGGCTACGGTGATCTGATGCCGGCACGCAGCGATGCGATGGTCAAGCGCCTGACGCTGATCGCGTGCATCCTCGGCTCGGGGATCGCGCTGCTGGACGGCACGGTCGTCAACGTCGCGCTGCCGACGATCCAGCGCGCGCTCGGCGGCGGGCTGGCGGCGCAGCAGTGGGTCGTCAACGGCTACCTGCTGACGCTCGGCTCGCTGATCCTGGTCGGCGGCTCGCTCGGCGACCTGTACGGCGAGCGCAAGGTCTTCGCGCTCGGCGTGGCGGGCTTCGGCGTGGCGTCGGCGCTGTGCGCGGCGTCGCCGTCGATCGGCGTGCTCGTGGCGGCGCGCGCGCTGCAGGGCATCGCCGGCGCGCTGCTCGTGCCGAGCTCGCTGGCGGTGATCGTCAACACGTTCCCGGCGTCGGAGCGCGGCGGCGCGATCGGCACGTGGACGGCGTGGGGGGCGATCGCGGGCGTGCTCGGTCCGCTCGCCGGCGGTGAGCTGCTGGCGATCGCGTCGTGGCGGTGGATCTTCGTGATCAACGTGCCGCTGGCGGCGGCGTGCGTGTGGCTGATCCTGTCGGTGATCCCGCCGAGCGCCGCGCGCGAGCGCCGGCGCGCGGCACGTCGACTACCCGGGCGCGCTGCTGTGCGCGCTGGGCCTCGGCGGCCCGGTGTTCGCGCTGATCGAGCAGCCGCGGCTGGGCTGGTCGAGCCCGGCGGTCGCCGGGCCGCTGATCGCCGGCGTGCTGCTGCTCGTGGCGTTCACGTCGTACGAGTCGCGCGCGAAGGATCCGATGCTGCCGCTGGGGCTGTTCCGCCGGCGCAACTTCTCGGCCGGCAACGTCGAGACGTTCGCGATGTACGCGGGGCTGGCGATCCTGTTCTTCTTCCTCGTGCTGTTCCTGCAGCAGATCGGCGGCTACTCGCCGCTGAAGAGCGGGCTGGCGACGCTGCCGGTGACGATCGTGATGTTCGCTGCTCTCGCGGCGCTTCGGCGCGCTGGCCGATCGCTACGGCCCGCGCTTCTTCATGGGCGCCGGGCCGCTCGATCGGCGCTGTCGGCCTGCTGCTGTTTCAGAACACGGGGCTGAAGGCCGACTACGTCTCAGAAGTGCTGCCGCCGCTGCTGATCTTCTCGCTGGGGCTGTCGATGACGGTCGCGCCGCTGACGGCGGCGGTGCTGGCGGGCTCGGAGAAGGAGGCGGGCATCGCCTCGGGCGTGAACAACGCGATCGCGCGCGTCGCCGGGCTGCTCGGCACGGCGGCGGTCGGCGCCGCGATCGCCTCGTCGTTCGTCGCTTCGATGAACAGCCGGCTGGCGGGGGTGGCGCTCGGGAACCCGGGCAAAGCGGCGGTGGCGCAAGCCAAGCGCCTGCCGCTGGGACGCCCGGACGTGCACGGCATGCCTTCGGCGCAGGCGCACGCGGTCACGGCCGCCGCGGAAGGCGCGTCGCTGCACAGCTTTCACCTGGGCATGGCGATCGCCGCCGGGCTGGTCGCGCTCGGCGGCCTGGTGGGCGCGGCCGGCATTCGCAACCCGCGCAAGGAGCAGGAGGAGATCCACGCGAGCAGCTGCCCGGGCGGTCAGCTGGTGGGGTCGAGCTCGGACATCGACTGGCCCGAGGAGCGCGAGGACGTCAAGGTCGCCGTCTAGGAACGGCGTCCTCAGACGGGTTCGGCGTAGGCGCGCATCGCGTCGATGATCGGGCCGAGCCGCCGGCCGCGCTCGGTCAGCCGATACTCGACGGTGGGCGGGCTGGACGGGATGACGGTGCGCTGCACCAAGCCGGCGGCCTCGAGGTCGCGCAGGCGCTCGGAGAGCATGCGCGGGGAGATGCCGGCGACCGCCTCGGCGAATTCGTTGAAGCGCAGCGCTCCGGTAAGCGCCGCGTAGATGATCGACAGCTGCCAGCGCCGCTCCAGGAGGTCCGCCGTCTGGCGGACCTCTGCTGGAACGGGCTGGCAGCGGTTAGGCGTGCGCGACATCGCGTGCGGGCTCCAGTGCGCGGTCGAGCACCTCCTGCACGGTCATCACCGGGTGGAAGGTCATCTGCTCGCGGACCTCCTCGGGAATCTCGTCGAGATCGCCGCGGTTTCGCTCGGGCAGGATCACGTCGGTCAGGCCGGCCGCGTTGGCCGCGAGCGCCTTCTGCTTGAAGCCGCCGATCGGCAGCACGCGGCCCTGCAGCGTGACCTCGCCGGTCATGCCGACGGTGTGCTTGACCGGACGTCCGGACAGCAGCGAGGCCAGCGCGGTGACCATCGTCACGCCGGCGCTCGGGCCGTCCTTGGGGATCGCGCCGGCAGGAACGTGCACGTGGAACTCCTTGTTCTCGAAGGCGTGCTCGTCGATGCCGAGCTCGTCGGCGTGCCCGCGCACGTAGGAGAGGGCGATCTTGGCCGACTCCTTCATCACGTCGCCGAGCTGGCCGGTCAGCACGAGGCTGCTGGCGCCCGAGCCGCCGCCCTTCATGGCGGTGGCCTCGACGAACAGCACGTCACCTCCGGCGCCGGTCACGGCGAGCCCGGTGGCGACACCCGGCGTGGCGGTGCGCGCGGCGGACTCCTGGAAGACCTTCTGGCGACCGAGCGCATCGCGCACGACGTCGATGTCGATCTTCACGGGCTTGCGCTTTGCGGCTTTCGTCTTCGCCTTGGTTTTCTTGGCGGCCTTCTTGATGTCCTCGGCGGACACCTTGCCGTTGGCCTTGGCCGCAGGCGCATCGGCCTGCTCGGGCTCGGCCGGCGACTGCTCGGCCTGGACCTCGTGCGCCGTCTGCGCCGAGGCGATCTTGGTGGCGGTCTTGCGCAGCACCGTGCCGAGCTCGCGCTCGAGGTTTCGCACGCCGGCCTCGCGCGTGTACTCGCCGATGATCGTGCGCAGCACGTCGTCTGAGATCTCGACCTCGTCCTCGCGCAGGCCGTTGCGGTCGCGCTGGCGCGGCCACAGGTAGCCCTTGGCGATGGCGAGCTTCTCTTCGGAGGTGTAACCGTCGAAGCGGATCACCTCCATGCGGTCGAGCAGCGGGCCGGGGATCGTGTCGGCGACGTTGGCGGTGGCCAGGAACATCACCTGGCTGAGGTCCAGCTCGACGTCGAGGTAGTGGTCGCGGAAGGAGTGGTTCTGCGCGGGGTCGAGGACCTCGAGCAGCGCCGCGGAGGGGTCTCCGCGCCAGTCCGCGCCGACCTTGTCGACCTCGTCGAGCAGGATCACCGGGTTCATCGTGCCGGCGTCGCGCAGGGCGCGCACGAGGCGGCCCGGCAGCGCGCCGATGTACGTGCGCCGGTGACCGCGGATCTCGGCCTCGTCGCGCACGCCGCCGAGCGACATGCGCACGAACTCGCGGCCGGTCGCGCGGGCGATCGACTCGCCGATCGACGTCTTGCCGGTGCCCGGCGGGCCGATCAGCGTGAGGATGGCCCCTGACTTGGGGTCGGCCTCGATGCCGCGGTCCTCGCGCAGCTTGCGCACGGCGAGGTACTCGGTCACGCGGTCCTTGACGTCCTCCAGGCCGGCGTGGTCGGCGTCGAGCACGGCACGCGCGGCGACGGGGTCGAGGTGCTCGTCAGAGCGCTTGCCCCACGGCACGGCGATCAGCCAGTCGAGGTAGGTGCGGATCATGCTCGACTCGCCCGTCTGCTCGCCCATGCGCTCCAGGCGCGCGAGCTCCTTCAGAGCCTGCTCCTGCACCTCCTCGGGCATGTCGGCCTCGTCGATCTTCGCGCGGTACTCCTCGGCGACCGACGCGTCGTCGTCGCCGAGCTCCTTGCGAATGGAGTCCATCTGCTTGCGCAGGAAGTACTCGCGCTGCTGCTTCTCGGCGCCCTCCTGCACGTCCTCGCGGATGCGCTTGCGCACCTGCAGCTCGGCGAGGCTCTCGCGCTGCAGCTTGACGGCCAGCCGCAGGCGGTCGGTCACGTCGAGCGTGCGCAGCAGCTCGACCTTCTGCTCGTATGACAAGTTGGGGGAGTAGCCGGCCGAGTCGGCCAGGCTTCCCGGCTCGGCGATCGCGCGCAGGAACGCGGCGATGCGCCCGTCGTCGCCGCGCAGCTCGAGGATCTCCTCGACGACGGCGCGGTACTCGCGTTCGAGCTCGCGCGTGTGTTTGTCGACGGGCACCTCGTCGGGGCGCTCTTCCACCTCGACTCGCAGCTCTCCTTCGGCGCCGGTCTGCGCGGCGCCGATCAGGCCACGGTGCTCGCCGGAGATGGCGACGGCACGGCCTCCGCCGGGCAGGCGGATCTGCTCGGTCACCTCGGCGATCGTGCCGACCTCGAGGAACTCGTTCTCGTGACGTGGCACGAGCACGACACGCTCGTCCTCGCCGACGTCGATGGTCAGCGTGATGCCCATGTTGGGGAACACGACCGTGTCGTCGAGCGGGATCAGACGCAGCAGCTTCTTCGGCTGCGTGGGCTGGGAGATGGGACTGTCAGCGGGTGAGGTCATCAGTTATGGCTCCATATGAGCTTACGAAAGTGTAGTTAGTATAGCGCGCTGTCGTTGCACACGCAAATACTTTGCAGGTGACCTCTTAGGTGGCTTGCTGAAGCCAAAAACCGTCAGGACGCAGGCCCGCATGCGGGCCTGCGCAGGACCGCGCATGCGTGGTCCTGGCGGATGGCGCATGCGCCATCCGCACGCCGTGCCGCATGCGGCACGGCGCAGACAGGCGCATGCGCCTGTCTGAACGGCGACCGCTACATCCCTTCCGCTGAAGACGTGGCGTCCCGTCTCAAGCCGCGAGTAGAACAGGTGCATGGCGGATTCGATCGAGCGGTTGAGCTTCGAGCTGACCACCGCGGCGCTGACCGAGCAGGAGCGTGCGGTGACGAGCCTGAGAGGGTGTGCGGGTACGGTCCTCGCAGCCGCATCGGTTGCCAGCTCTTTCCTGGGTGTGCGCGCGAGCAGCCACGCTGTCGATGTCTGGTCGGTGCTCGCGACGATCTCATTTGCCCTGTGCTTCGGCACCGCCATATCGGTTCTGCTGCCGCGCAATTTGGTGCTGTCCTTCGGCGGAGAGGAGCTGCTGCGCGACGCCGACGAGGGGAGAGCGCTCGCGGTCGCCGAGGGTTATCGGGCGGCGTGTCGCTGGATCGAGCCTCAACTGGCGATCAACCGACGCACGCTCGACCGGCTGGCTGAGTTGCTGACGATCAGCTGTGGGCTGCTCGCGTTGGAGGTCATCTTGCAGACAATAAGCATCACTCGCTAAGCTGGCGGCGATGCTCGACAACGATCACTCCAAGATCCGCCGCCCGCGACCTCCGCGCGGCTTCTCAGCGACCCCACCCCCAGGGTTTTACAAGCCGGAGGGTAAGAGCTTCATCCTGGTCGCTTCTGAGCGCATAGCCCGAGCCCTTCGCGCCTCGCGGCGGCGCACGGGGCTCCTTCGCGCACGTCGTTAGTCAGACGGCCGGCGGGCCTGGCGCCTCGTCGAAGCTGACCTCGACATTCTGCTCATCCACGCGCTCCTCGATCTCGGCGGAGGACGTGAGCGCTCGTCGGTCGGCGTCGAGCAACGGCGGCGAGAAGAAGCTGCGCGGCCACAGCTTCTTCATCCGCACGACGTTGATCTCGGCGGCGAAGATCGTCAACTGCGCACCGAGGTACAGCCAGGCAAGCAGGCCGAGCACGAACGCGAAGAACCCGTAGAGCGCCTGGGTGCGCTTGAGCTCGTGGTCGATGTAGAAGCCGCCGAGGTGCTGCAACAGCTGCCAGAAGATCGCCGCGACGATCACACCGGGGAGCAGGTCGCGCCAGCCGACGTCGACGGCGGTGAGCAGTTTGAAGGCGATCATGAACAGCGCGAGGTTGAGCGCGAAGGCGAGGACCACGCCGGCGACGACCGCCGGAGCGCTGTGTGAGCTTGTGCCGACAAAGCCGGCGGCGCCGGTCGAGACGATGCTGAGCGTGCCGAGCACGCCCAACATCCCGAGGCTGCGCAAGCGGGAGAAGATGAAGTTGGGCCGGTCCTTGAACGGAACGTGCCAGATCTGGTTGAAGGCGTTCTGGACGGCGCCCATGATGCCCAGCCCGGCGAGCAGCGAGCCGACGATGCCGATCGCCAAGGCAACGCCGCTGCCGTTCAGCGAGTGTGGTTTCAGCGTGTCTTTGAGCACTGGGAACTGGCCGAGCGCGCCGTTGAGGATCTTCTGCTGCTCGCCGGGGTCGCCCTGCAGCACGAAGCCGAGCACGGTCACGAGCACGAGCAGCAGCGGGAAGATCGAGACGAACGCGTAGTAGGCGATCAGCGCGGCGAGCTGCCCGGCCCGGTCTTCGCCGAACTTCTTGACGACGGCCGCGACGAAGCCGATGCGTGGGCTGCGCTGCTGGCGACGGTCGATCGCGTGCAGCCGGTCGGTGACGCTCACCGCCGCCGACCCGGCGACGCAGCACCGCGAGGAAGCGGTGCGCGGCGTAATTGGGAGGGGGGTCTGCACGGGGACTGACGCGACATGTCCATGTGTCTACCCGATGTGACGCAGAAAAACGAGTCTCGGATGAAGGTTCGCCGCCTGGCGGGCGTCGGCGTGTCGACGCGGCCGAGCAGATCGCCCTGGTGGCGTGTGCCAATCGTGAGCTCCTATTGCGCGTCCACAGGCACCGCCTGCGCCGCGAGGATCTCGAGGACTGCTTCAGCCAGGCCAGCCTTGAGCTCGTCGCGCACGGGCGCAACGGGGGTGCGTTTGCGACGCGCGCGCATGTCGCGAGGGCGATCGAGTTGCGCTTTCTGTCGCGCGTCAACGATCGTCGCAGGGCGCTCAGCGGGCGCAGCCCGATGCAGGCCGCACTCGAGGACGCGGCCGCGCTGGCCGATTCGGGCGCGGCGGTCATGGACGTGGCCGACGACCGCGCATCGGTCGAGGCGCTCGTGCTGGCACGCGAGGAGCTACGCGGGATCGGGCGGGCCGCACGGCGGCTCACGCGCGACCAGAGGCTTGCGCTCGGCTCGGCGCTCACCGGCGAAAGCTGCCAGAGCTTCTGCGAGCGCTCCGGCTGGTCGCACGAGAAGTACCGCAAGGTCGCTCAGCGCGCCCGTGTGCGCCTGCGCGAGCTGACGAGAGGCGACGGTCTTGTCCAGTCGGTCGGTCGACCGTCGGAGAAGCACTCAGGACCGGCCTATGAAGATCACTCCCACGCATAGACCGGTCCTACAGGGACGCCGGCCGTCGGTCGAACGGACGACGACGCGGCGATGCCCTTCCGCGCGCAGGCGGCCGAGGGTCGGGTATCTCCCCGCTCGGCCTTCGGTCGCTCGCGTGGCCGGCGCCGTGTCGCGCAGCCATCCAGACGACGCGCAAAGCCAGGCGCCGCGAGGCGCGCAGCGGACGGCGTCGTCGGGGAGCGCGTGAGCAGGTGCTGGCGTCCCGCGCCGAGCCGTTTCGCGTCGTCGCCGAAAGCGACTTCCTCGCGGGCGCCTCGCTCGACCGGGCCGAGAAGCCCTCGCGAGGGCGCGGCGCGACGCAGTGGCCTCGCTGGCTTGCCGCCGCCGCGCTCGTCGGCTTCGCCGCGGCGCTGGGCGTCACTTTGGCCGCCGGCACGGCGCCGCGAACGCGTCATCGCCGAGTCAGTCAGGCGGTACGCGTTGCATCGGTCGCCGAGCTACGAGTCCGTACCGCGGCGTCGCGTGGCTCGACGGATATGTCAACCGCGCAGCCAGTGGTCGCAGCGCCGCGCCGGCTGAGCTCCCGAGCTGTCGAGGTCAAGCACCGAAGTCGCGTCCGCGGCGTGCGACTGGGGCAGGGGGTGCGCAGGACCTTGTCGCGCCGCGGTCCGGTACGCACGGGTGTCGAGCCTTCCAGGGCATCGGCAAGCCGGCTCGACCCGGGCAGCGGCGTCGAAGGCGCACATACGGCCGCTGTGATCCAGAACGGTCCCCCTGCCGGCGTCGCGCCGAGCGAACCCGCGCCTGACCGGCGATCAGTGGAGTTCGGCTTTGAGCGTTGAACCGACGCTGAACGCTGGCGAACACCAAGCGGCGAGGGTGAGCGTCGCGGCGAAGCCGCTTTGGCAGGTGCGGCTCGTCCACGCGGCCCCTCGCTGGCTGCTCTATGCGACCTGCCTCGCCGGTCTGCTCGCCAGCGCTCGGTTTGCGATCGCTCCGCCGCACGGGCGCGTCCGGCCGCCGGCGCCGGCAAGCTCGGCCACGCGAGATCTTGCGGCGGAAGCGTACGCGGCGCTGTTCGCGCGGCGCTATCTGACGTGGAACGCGGCCGAACCGCAATCGGGTGAACAGCTGCTCGCGCCGATGACAGGCTCGACGATGGCGACGGACGCCGGTCTGGTGCTGCCCGCGAGCGGTCAGCAGCGCGTCGCCTGGGTGGAAGTCGTGCAGGCGCGCGTCCGCGGGGCTGGCGAGCATGTCTACACGGTCGCGGCGCAGACCGACCTCGCCGGTCTGGTGTATCTGACGGTCGGCGTCGTGCGCGACGCGGATGGGACGCTCGCGCTTGACCGGCTACCCCGCCTTCGTCGGTGCGCCGGCCTCCGGCCCCGCGCGGTTGACCGTCGCGGGCGCAGACGTGACGGACTCGAGCTTGGCGACGGTCGTGCAGCGGGCGCTGCGCAACTACCTCGCCGCCTCGCCGACCGAGCTGGCGGCCGATTTGACGCATGGCGCACAGGTCGCTGTGCCGAGCGTGCGCCTCGCGCTGGACTCGGTGCAGCGACTGAGTTGGGCAGATGCGGACAGGCGCACGGTGCTTGCGCTGGTGCAAGCGCAAGACGTGCGCGGGGCGCAATACACGCTCGCCTACGAACTGGACGTCGCCGACACGGGCGGCCGCTGGGAGATCGCAGCGATCCAGACCGACCCCCACTCATGAGGCGGCGCGCCAGACCATGCCAACAGCAAAGGAGCGGTGATGAGAGACGTCCCGAACGGATCGCCAAACGGCGCGCGCGACCGAGATCGCCGTGCGTCGGTGGCCCTGGGCGCCGCGTGTGCGGCGCTGATTGCGACATGCGCGCTCGCGCTGCCGGGCGCTCTCGCGAGCGCGGCCGTGTCGGCTCGCGGAGAAAGCGCCGAACGCGCGGCGGTCACTGAAAAAGGCGGCAGCTCGCTGGAAGCGGCCGCGGCGAAGGCCGGCGACGACGGGGCGTGCCGTGGCGATGAGCCTGATCGGTCTGGCGTTCGCCGTGGCGGCGACCGTGCTTGCGTTTCGTCGCGACTTCAAGGAGGCGGCCGGCGTGTTCGCGGTTGGGATCGTCTCGGTGCTGCTTGCCACCCCGGCCGGCGTGAGCCTGCTGCGCGACACGGTCAACTCGTTGTTCGGCGCGCAGTGATCGAGGTTCGCTCCTATCGACGGGTCTTCGACCTCGAGCGCCGCATCTACCGCGTCGACCGGCTGCGGCTCAACCCCGCCGGGATACCGGTTCGAGGTGCGGTCTACCTGCTGGCGATTCTCGCGGCGACCTTGCTGCTCGTCCGGGTGCCGCTGATCGGCGTCGCCGTCGACCGGGTTCCCTGGCCGCTGCGCGTGGTGGCGCTGCCCGCCGGCGCCGCGGCGCTGCTGGCCGTCATGCGGATCGACGGCAGGCCTTTTCATCTGGCGGCCCAGTCGATGCTGCGCTTTCGGCTCGGGCTCGGCGTGCCCGTCGGGTTGCCGACGCCGGTGACCGCCCGTCGCGGACGGACGCGACGCTGGACGGCGCCCCCGCTCTTGATGCTGCCCGACGGCTGCGACGGCGCGCGTCGACTTCGCTACACGGGCCCGGGTGCGGTGCGGGTTTCCGTCGCGCACGAGCTCAGCGCATCGCGCGCGGCCGCCACACGACTGCGGCTCCGTCCGCACCTGCGTGTGCGCCATCGTCCGGGCGCTCGGCGGCCGCGCGATGGGGCGGTGATCCTGCTCAGGCGGGGCGCACGGATGAGCGTGCGTTGACGTGCGCCCGCCGATCGCCTTCACGTATGGAAACTGCGTGTTCGCAGACGGTCTGCACGACCCGTGGGCGGCGTTCGCGGTGCGGGTCTCGTCATATGCGTGGCTCGCCGACGACGCCAAGCGCGCCCGCTTTCTCGCGCTGCTCGGGGCGCTCGAGGCGATCGAAGCCGACGTGCAGATCGTCCGCGTGGGCGGAGTGCGCGCGCCAGGAGCGATACGCAGCGGGAATCGACAGGGTGGCTGGTGCGCAGGCGACTGTGCACGTCCGCCCACGCGCGCGCTACATCGCTCAGCAGGGGGAGCGCCTGCGCGAGCTCGGCGATGCTCGCCCGGCCGTGTTTCTGTTCGTGAGCCTGCGCGATCCCGAGCGCGACGTCGCGACGTACGTCTCTCGGCTCGCCGAGCGCGGACCCGCGCGACTGGCTGCACTGGCTGCGCGCGGCCTTCTCGCTGCGCGATCGGCGCATGCTGGCGGCGAGCGAGCTCGAGCGGGTGCGCGTGCGTGCCGACCAGGCGCACGCGCGCCTGGCCGACTTCCTGCCCGTGCGCGCAGGCGCGCGGCGTCGAGCTGCAGTGGCTCGTGCGGCGCGCGTTCTGCCGCGGCGCTCGGCGAGCCGCTGGTCGACGGCCTGCACGAGCCGCGGGCGCTGGTGTTCGAGCGCAACGGCGAGGCTGTGCTGGCGCCGCTGGAGGGCGACGTGCTGCGCTGGACGGACTGCTCGGTCGAGCACCGCGGGACGGCGCCTGCGGATCGAGTCCGAGCTCGGGAACGAGCTGGCAGGCGCAGCTCGTGCTCGGGGCGCTGCCCGAGCGCTCGACGTTCCCGGGCGCGCGCGCCGAGCTGATGTTCGCGCCCGTCGAAGAGCCTGCCGTTCGCGGTCGACCTCTCGCTGAACGCGCGCTTCCTGCCAACGAGCTGGCGCTGCGGATCGCGCGCCGACGCATCCAGGACGCCGACCAGATCGTGCGCGCCGAGTCCGACGGCGAGCAGGGCGTCTCCGACCTCGGCTACGACGCGCACGCAGGAGGCGCGCGACCTGCTCGCCTACCTGCAGGCGTCGAGCCGCCCGCCGCTGCTGCGCGCGACGCTCGCGCTCGCGGTCGGCGCCGAGCGACGCGCGGCAGCTCGAGGAGCGCGTCGAGCTGTGCCGTCGCGCGTTCGGCGAGATCGCGCCTGCACCGCCCGCTCGGCGACCAGCTGGAGCTGTTCGTGCAGCACCTGCCGGCGCAGCGCACGCGCGTGGCGGGCTATGACGACACGCTGACGACCGAGCAGGTCGCCGCGATGATGCCGACCGCCACCCATGCGGCGGGCTCGGCGAGCGGCTTCTACCTCGGCCACACGCTGACCGGCTCGCGACAGCCGGTGCGCTTCAACCTGCGCGAGGGCTCAGACAGCGACCGCAACACGACGATCCTCAGCGTCGGCGCGCTCGGCTCGGGCAAGACGACGCTCGATCAGAAGCTCAAGTACGAGGGCTTCCTGCTGGGCGCGCGGGTGATCGACTGCGATCCCGAAGGGCGACCACCGCTTCCACCTGCTCGAGGATGTCGCGCCGCACGTCGAGTGCGTCACGCTGCGGCCAGACCCGGCGCTGCGCGGCATGCTCGACCCGCTGCGCGTCGCGCCGGCGCACCTGCGCCAGGACGCGGCGGTCTCGTTCCTGCGCGACCTGCTTCCGGCTGCGTGCCGAGCCGGCGTGGGAGACGGCGGTCGTGCGGGCGGTCGATCGCGTGATCGTCGCGCTCGCGCGACGCCGACCTGCCTGGAGGTCGTGCGCGCGCTCGCGCAGGGCGACGAGGTCGACCGCGCAGGTCGGCAAGACGCTCGAGGTGTACGCCCGCTCGGGTCTGACGCAGCTCGGGCTTCGCCGACCCGGCGTGAGCCTGCCGGCGGTCGGGCACCGACAGGTGACCTACCTGCCGATCCGCGACCTGCCCGGACCGGAGCCGGGCATGGCGCGCGCGGAGTACTCGCAGGCGGAGCGCGTCGGCGAGCAGATCGTGCGGCTGATCGCGATGTTCGCGATGCACCTGATGGGCACCGAGCGCGAGCGCCTGAAGCTGTTCTCCTTCGACGAGGGCTGGCGGCTGCTCAGCGACCCCGCCGGTCGTGCGCTGCTCGCTTCGCTGCAGCGCATGGGTCGCTCCGAGCTCGCCGTGCCGATCATCAGCACGCAGCTCGTCAGCGACACGCTGATCGGCGAGCGCGAGTCGCTCGAGAACCTGCTCGGCGCGACGTTCGTGTTCGGCATGCGCTCGGACGCCGAGGCGGCACGGGCGCTGGCGCTGCTCGGTCTCGATCCCGAGGACAGGCGCATGCGCCAGAGCCTGCTCGAGCTCGACGCGGGTCGCTGCCTGTTTCGCGACCACCACGGCCGGCATCGAGGCGATCCAGGTCGATGTCGTCGTGCCTTCGCTGCTGCGCGCCTTCTCGACGACGCCGGCGCGCGCTTGAGCCGTGCAGGCTCGCTCGCCGCTCGTCGCCCTGCCGGTCGCCTTCGTTGCGGCACTGGCCTGTTCGTTCATCTGCTCGGTCGCGCACGCCGACCAACCGCGACGGTCCGCCCAAGCGCCGCGCGCCGACTCGCCTCCCAAACGACCACCACGCGCGCGGGCGGCGAGGCGCGCGCCGGCCGACTCGCCTTTGACCGGCGCGAGCGCGCCGGCGGCCGTGGACGAACAGGAAGCGCAGGCGCCGGACGCGCAATCCGGGCTCGACCCGCTCGTGGGCAACGGCTTGGCCAGCCCACTGTGCAACGGCGCGCGCGGCGGCGTCGAGCTGTCGGCGTCGAGCAGGCGCGACTGCGAAACGTCGGGCTTCGTGGCGGCGCAGGCGCCGACGGGCGACTACGGGATCGACGTGCACATCGACACCGGCGTGCTCGGGCTGAGCAGCGGTGGGCTGATGTCGGCCGTTCAGGACGTGTTCGTGACGCCGATCTGGATGGCGCTGGTATGGGCGGTGCACGCGCTCGTGGTGATGCTCGAGTGGTGCTTCACGATCGACCTGCTCGACAGCCCATCGGTCGGTATGGGCTTGGCTCGCTCGCTGCGCCAGGCGCAGGCGACATTCACCGTTCCGTGGCTGGCGACGACGATGGCCGTCGGCGCGGTGCTCGCGGCCTACAACGGTCTGGTCCGCAGGCGCGTCGCAGAGACGCTGGGCCAGGCTTTGCTGACGCTCGCGATGATGGCGGCAGGCGCATGGGTGATCGCTCGATCCGCTGGGGACGGTGGGCGCGCTGGGCGCGTGGGCCAACCAGGCGAGCCTGGGCACGCTCGCGGCGGCCGCGAGCGGCGCGCCCGACCGTCCGGCGCAGGTGCTGGCGGATCGCATGGGCACGGTCTTCGCTGCGGCGATCGAGGTGCCGTGGTGCTATCTGGAGTTCGGCGACGTCCAATGGTGCCGCGACCCGGCGCGGCTGGAACCGCGCCTGCGCGCGGCGGCCCTGGCGATCGCCACGCACGAGCAGGCGAGCGCTCGCTGTGAGCACGACGGCTCTGCGCTGCAACCGTGCGCAGCGAGCGGCGGCGCGCAGGCCAAGGCGCTCGAACACAGCGCTCAGCTGCTTCGCGCGGCGCGCAGCAATGGCGCAATCTTCCTGGCGGTGCCCGCCAACGGCGCGCAGCGAAACTCGATCAACGACCACGAATCGCTGCTGTGGGCGATCTGCCAGAGCAGCGACGCGACCCGCTGTCGCGGACCGTCGTCGGCGCAGGCGCAGTTCCGCACCGGCCAGGGAACATGGGCGCGCGTGGGCGGGCTGCTGCTGATCGTCGCGGGCGGCGTGGGCATGCTGCTGCTGCTCGGCTTCCTCGCGGTGCGACTGCTCGCCTCGGCCCTGTTCACGCTCCTGTACCTGGTGCTCGCCCCGGCGGCCGTGCTCGCCCCGGCGCTCGGCGACACAGGTCGCGCGATCTTTCGCAGATGGGCGGCGCAACTGCTCGGGGCGGTCGTCTCCAAGCTGGTCTTCTCGTTTCTGCTCGGCGCCATCCTGGCGGTCGTGAGCGTGCTGGTGAGCCTCGAAGGGCTCGGCTGGTGGACGCAATGGCTGTTGATGTCCGCGTTCTGGTGGGGCGCGTTCAGCCGCCGCCATCACGTGCTCACGCTCACCGGAGGCGCGCTCGGGCAGGCCGACCACACCAGGCGAAGCTCGCTGGTGCGACGCGCCGGCGACGTGCTGGACGGTCCGCGCAAAGTGATCGTCGGCGCGCGTGCGGTCAAGCGCCGTCGCGAGCAGCGACACGCCAACCGGGCGGCCGAGCGCGCGTGGGATCGCGTCGCCGCGCCGGCGCCTGTCGCCGGTCAGACGCGGACCACTGGATCCGGCAGCGCGGGGCGCCAGATCGCGATCGGCCCCGGCGCGGCGGGTGGGCCGCCGGCGGGCGAGCCCCCGGGTCGCCGTGCGGTCGAGGATCAGGCCGCACGGATGCTGCGGAGCGAGGACCGCGAGGCGCGTGAGCTGCTCGAGGCCGCTCCGCAGGTCGACGGAGTGCTCACGGCGAAGCGCGATCAACTGCAACGTGCCAGAGGACACCGCGACCGCGCACGTGCGGCCGGCGACGCCCGTCGCGTGGCGCGCCTCAGCGTGCGCGCGGCGCGTATCGAGGGCGAGATCGAGCGCGAGCAGGCGGGGCTCGCGACCGCGCGGCGAGTCGTCGCTGAGGCGCAGGCCGATCGCGGCGGTCCGTCCGCTTCGCAGCGGCAGAACGCGCGCGAGCGGCTGCTCGACGCTCAGGCCGCGCGTGTGCCGGCGACGTCCCGAGTCGCGCCGGGCGCCGGTCCCCGACGCGACTATGCGCTCCTGGCGGCGCTCGCCGGATATGGCACGCGCGAGTACGAGCGCTTGAACGCCGCCGACAAGCGAGCGGCGCGTTTGCAGATCGACCGCGAGCTCGACGCGCGAGGCGCCTGGCGCCGGTCGTCGCCGGCGGTCGGGCGAAAGGTCGAAGCGGACGCGCAAGGCGGAACCCCCCGGCCACCGTTGTCAGAGGGCGGGCAGGCGCAGGCTCATCGCAGGCGCGGTCTCGCCGACGTCGGACCGTCACGAACTGGTCAGAGCGTCGGAATCGAGCGTGATGAGAGACGCGCGCGAGGTCGCCGCCAGGCGCAAACGACAGCTGGGCCCAGACAACCCGTGAGTGCGGGCCTGGTCGCGACGCCGGCGCGCGGTCACACCGCCCGAGCGCTGGTGGTCGTGGTGGTCGCGTCGCTGCCGTTGCTGGCGGTGCTGGCCGCGGTGGCGGCGCTGACGGGGGTAAACGGCGCCGCGCTGGAATCGGGCGAGACGCAAGTCGCCAACGGTCGCGGCGCGCCTGCGTCGGCGCTCGCGCGCGCAGAAATACCGCCGCAGTTCCTGCGTCTGTACGTGCAGGCGGCGCAGCGCTACGGGCTCGACTGGGCGGTGCTGGCGGGGATCGGCAGGGTCGAGTGCGACCACGGCCGCGACGCGGACCCATCGTGCACGCGCGACGGTTCGGTGAACGGAGCCGGAGCGGGTGGGCCGATGCAGTTCCTCGCGTCGACCTGGTCGCGCTATGCGGTGGACGGCGATGGGGATGGCGCGACGAACCGCTGGGACCCGGCCGACGCAGTCTTCACGGCGGCGCGCTACCTCGCGGCGTCTGGCGCGCCGGGCGACTACCGCCGCGCGCTGTTCGCCTACAACCACGCCGCGTGGTATGTCTCGCTGGTCGAGTCGTGGGCTGCGCGCTATCGCGGATCCACGCTGACGGCGGCGACGAGCACGCAGCTGCTGCCGGCTGGCGACGCGCTGGCTGCGGGCGCCGATCTGGGCTTGCAGGCGCAGACCGCGACGCCGGTGCGCTTCGTCGCCGGCGAGCGAGCCGTGCTGTCGCCGACCGACGGCCACGTGGCGCTGGTGCCGGCGGCGGCGCCGAGCGCCGTGCAGGCGATGATCGTTGCCTCCAACGAGCTGCAGCAGCTGCCGTACGGTCCCGCTGGCCACCCCGACCCGCGCGGAGCGCTGGAAGAGGACTGCAGCAGCACGGTGAACTACGTGCTCTACAGATCGGGCATTCGGTCGATCGGCGAAATCCTCGCTGACAACCCGCTGGCTCAGGACTATGTCGACTGGGGGCTGCCGGGACCGGGGCGCTGGGTGACGATCTATGCGACGACGAGCCCGACGGACCACGTGTTCATGGTCATCGCGGGACTGCGCCTCGACACGAGCCACGACGGAACGGACAGCGGCCCGAACGCCTCACAGGACGGCCCGCGCTGGCGCGTGCTCGACCACATTCCGACGTGGGCGCACTGGTCGGTCCGCCACCCGCCCGGCCTATAAAGTGACGCTCATGCCCAAGCGCAAGGTGGACTACCTGCTGATCAGCGGCGGCAGCGGGGATGCGGTCGTGTCGCCGACCTCGTGCTCATGATCGTCACGCCGTCCGGCTTGACCACGGTCAGGCGATTGGATGCGCCGCCGTGCTGCTCGATCACGTCCGGCCGGAGCACTTAGGTGAGGACGCTGAAATGAGTGTTCTCTCGGTCTTCACAATGCGTTCTCCTTGTTCGATTGAGTGAACCCGAGAAAGCCGACGGGCAGGATGTATGCCTGTCACTGAGATTTGCGAGAGGCGTAGCCTGTCGGTCTCTCTCGGGCTGTGCTGCCAACTGCCAATCGAACGATCAACACATATGTGAAACCTTGTAGTCCAGGCAGGCGGTGAAGTTGGACGTGCAATTCCCGCCCATTGACATCTCTCATAGCGAAGCCGCGAAGGTGTGAAACCCCGGAGGTCACGTGGGGGACTTGCCACCTCGCAGGACGCGAAGGAGCGTCTGCGCGCGCCGGGATTCACACCAAAGAGCAGCTACTGGAGTACACGCCCAAGGAGCTGATGCAGCACATGCAGGGCAGCGAGCTGCACGGCCTGATCGTGTGGCTGCGGGAGCGCGACCTTGCGCTATCCGTGAGGCATGGCCGCCGCACCGCCGACTGCCCACCGAGCGCAACATCGAGATCTTCCGCCTGCGTAGTCGAGCGCCTACCTTACGGGATGTCGGCGCAGGGTCGGGCCGGATACGAGCGCGTCCGGCAGAAACTCCGCGAACACTTCGGGATTCGGGGTAGTCGTGCCCGTCGAGAAGACGCCTGCCGCCTCCTGGCGAAGGTAAAGCCGTGAGGCAGCGCGGTAACCTACGGAGGTGCCGCTAACGAAGGCCGAGCGCAACGCTATCTTCGAGCTGGTTCAAGAATCGGATTTGGATCCGGCGGACTTCGCGCCGCCTAGCAATCAGGACGATGGCGATACGTGGCTCGAACACAAGCCCTCTGCCTCTCTGTACATTATCGGCGAAGAAGACCTCGCCTCAGGGCTACGGCCGATCGCACGGCAGGTCGGGGCTGGCCCCTCCGAAGCGAGGCACGTTGGAGACCTGCTAGGCGAGGTGGCTGGATGGCTGAGGGGCATCGAGCACGACCTCAACACACCGGACCTATGGGCCGAGTTCGCACGCGAACGGGAAACGCTGAATAGCCCGGTCCCCGCGCCCGCGGACAACACGCCCTTCACCGCCGACGAGCAGGCTGAGATCGAGCAGAGGCTGAGCGACGTCGCCAAGTACGCCGCCGAGTCTGGCAAGTTCGAGGACGACGAGCTACGGGTGCTCAACGCCAAGATCGACTACCTGATCGAGTCGTCCAAGCACGCGCGCCGCTTCGACTGGCGAGAACAGATCGTCGGCGCTCTCGTCGGCGCCGTGGTCGGCAACGTCCTTCCGCAAGGTGCGACGCTGGACGTGCTGAACATGATCGTCGGCACGGTGGGGCACCTGATCGGGCACCCCGTTCCAGGCCTCCCCCGCTAACTCGCCGCTCGGGCGGAATAGACGAAAACCAAGCTTTCTCGCTGTTGGGCTGGGAGGGCGAGACGCAAATTGGCCCCGCTACAAGCCGCCGCGTATCGTCGCTGTTGGATTGGCTGTCTGACTCGGGCGGGGTAGCGCGGCACGGCATATCTTGGTTGTGAGCCGGGAGCGCAGCGGCTGTTCGATCTAGCTGGCTGGCAGCCTGGGCAATCCGGGGAGACATCCCGATACCGGACGAGCCGGTGACCTCGGCCCGAACGCCTCGCAGGACGGTCCGCGCTGGCGCGTGCTCGACCACATTCCGACGTGGGCGCACTGGTCCGTCCGCCACCCGCCCGGCCTATAGAGTTTGCGCCCATGCCCACGCGAAAGGTGGACTACCTGCTGATCGGCGGCGGCCTGGCGTCGGCCAACACGGCGCGCTGGCTGCGCGAGGAAGGCGCCGAGGGCAACGTGCTGCTGGTCGGCCGCGAGCCGGACCCGCCGTACAACCGACCAGATTGCTCGAAGGATTACCTGCAGGGCAAAGAGGCGCGCGAGAAGGCATATGCGCTGCCGAGCGAGTGGTGGGACGAGCACGACGTGGAGCTGATGACGCGCACGAGCGTGACGTCGCTGGACGCGCACGCGCGCACGGCGAAGCTGTCGAACAAGGACGAGATCGAGTTCGGCAAGGCGCTGGTGGCGACGGGCGCGAACGTTCGCCGCCTGAACGTGGACGGCTGTCAGCTGGAGCAGATCCACTACCTGCGCACGCTGGGCAACTCCGACGCGATCCGCGAGGGGGTCGCCGACGCGCAGGACGTGGTGCTGATCGGCGGCAGCTACATCGCGTGCGAGGTGGCGGCGTCGCTGACGCTGCTGGGCAAGCGCTGCACGATGGTGATGCAGGAGGAGCGGACGCTCGAACGGGGCTTCGGCGCGCAGGCCGGCGGCTTCTTCCAGGCGCTGCTGGAATCGCACGGCGTGACGGTGCACGGCAACGACGAGCTGGAGCGCTTCGAGGGCGACGGGAGCGTGGCGAAGGTCGTCACGCGCAGTGGCCTGGAGCTGGCGGCGGACGCGGTGGTGATCGGCGCGGGCGTGACGCCGGACGTGCAGCTCGCCGAGCGCGCCGGCCTGCAGATCGGCGAGCGCGGCGGCGTGAAGTGCTCGTCGCGCCTTGAGAGCTCGGTCGACGGCGTGTTCGCGGCGGGTGACATCTGTGAGTACGAGTCGGTCGTGCACGGCGGCGCGCACGTGCGCATCGAGCACTGGGACGTGGCGTTCAACCACGGCAAGACGGTCGCGCTGAACATGCTCGGGCGCGACGTGGCGCACGAGGTCGTGCCGTATTTCTTCTCGGTGTTCGCCGACTGGGGCGAGCTGGAGTACGTCGGCCCGGCCTACGAGTGGGACGAGGAAGTCGTGCGCGGCTCGTTCGGCGACGGCTCGTTCACCAACTGGTATCTGCAGGACACGCGCGTCAAGGCGGCGCTCACGTTCGGCCGCTCTGACGATCTGGAGGTCGCGCGCGAGCTGATCGTCAGCGCGCGCCAGCTCGACGAGCGCCAGCGCAGCGAGCTCGGCGATGCCGGCTCCGACTTGAAGGCAATCTAGGGCGACGAGCGAGGCGCCCGCGCGACGCTGGGCTGGAGCGCGAAGCGGCCTTCGGCGCGACTGCGCGTCTGCGAAGCCCTGCGCCCGAGCCGCAGCGGCGTCGGGCGCACCGGCGCTCGCCGCGACTGCGTCGCATGGCCCGACCCTTGGCTGCGTCGGCGCGAACCGGCCCACCGCGCCACTCACGCACCATCGCGTTGCGCCGCGCCGAAGCCGGTCGGCACGCGCGTGAGCTCGTGCGAGGAGATGACGCGGTCGATCAGCCCGTACTCGCGCGCCTGCTCGGCGGTGAAGTAGCGGTCGCGGTCCATGTCGTCGTGCACGCGCTCGATCGACTGGCCGGTGTGACGTGCGTAGATCTCGTCGATGTGGCGGCGCAGCGCGAGCGTCTCGCGCGCGTGGATCTCGATGTCGGCGGCCTGCCCCTCGAAGCCGCCGGACGGCTGGTGGATGAGGATGCGGCTGTTGGGCAGCGCCATGCGCTTGCCGGCGCGCGCCGCCGGCGAGCAGCAGCGAGCCCATGCTCATCGCCACGCCGAAGCAGATCGTCTGCACGTCGGGCTTTACGAACTGCATCGTGTCGTAGATCGCCAGGCCCGAGTAGACGACTCCGCCGGGCGAGTTGACGTACAGCGAGATGTCCTTCTCGGTGTCCTCGCTCTCCAGGTGCAGGAGCTGCGCGACGACGAGGTTGGCGACCTGGTCGTCCACCGGCGTGCCGATGAAGACGATGCGCTCGTTGAGCAGGCGCGAGTAGATGTCGAACGAGCGCTCGCCACGTGCGCTCTGCTCGACGACCATCGGGATCAGTGGCATGGTGGGCTATCCTTTCGACAACTAAACGGTTGTCAATTACCATAGCAACCAAATGGTTGTCAAGGAGGCTGGATATGCCGGTGCGCAGAGAGGTGGACATCGAGGCGACGCCCGAGGAGGTGTGGGAGGCGCTGGTCACCGAGCAGGGCCGCGAGCGCTGGCTGGACGAGCCGTCGCGCGACGTGCACGTGGAGGTGGTCGAATCGCCGCACCGTCTGGTGTGGTGGTGGGTCGGCGAGGACGAGCCTGCGACGCGCGTGGAGTTCCTCGTCGTCGCCTCGCCGTCGGGCACGCGCGTGGTCGTCACCGAGTCAGAGCCGGCCTTCCCGATCGCCGCGATGGCGGCGAGCCTGACGGGGGTGCGCGCTTGAGCGACGACGTCGGCCCGATCTTCGCGGCGCTCGCCGACCCCACGCGGCGGCTGATGGTGCAGGCGCTGCTGCGCGACGGCACGACGACCGTGCCGGCGCTCACGTCGGCGCTGCCTATCACGCGACAGGCCGTCGCCAAGCACCTCGCCACGCTCGACCACGCCGGCCTCGTCGAGCGCTCGCCTGCGCATGGGCGCGAGGTGCGCTACCGCCTGCGCGACGGCGCGCTCGCGCCGGCGAGCACATGGCTGGTCGAGACACAAGCCGCTTGGGATGGACGCCTGGCGCGCCTGAAGGACGTTGTCGAGCGAGGCTGAGCGGGCCGCGTTCGCGGCGAGCTGCGCGGCTACTGAATCAGCCCAGCGGGACACTCGCCGGCTTCGTTGTGCAGCACGCCTTCGATCATCGCGTTGCAGTATTTGACGCCGCTCAGGTTGGCGCCGGTGAAGCTGTCGTTCTGGAAGTTGCCGACGAGAATCGCGCCGCCGAGGTTGGCGCCTTGGAAGGGCCTGGCCTCGACGATCGCCGTCGAGTAGCATTCGCGGCGTTCAATGGCCGGTGGTGAAGGGAAGTCGGTGAGAATCCGACGCGGACCCGCCACTGTGACCGGGGATGCCTGCCGGAGCGCTCAGCGCAGCCACCGATCCGCCAAGCGGAGCGGGAAGGCCCGGAGAGGTAGGCCCGGGAGCCAGGAGACCTGCCTCCGGCCGAAGCCCACAAGCCCTCGTGGAAAGGGGTTGGCTCCATGCGCTCATCTCGTCGGACGTGCTGCACCCTCGCCGTATCGCTGCTCTGCCTGCTCGCGCTCGGCTCCGCGGCCTACGCCGCGCCGATCACCGTCAACGTGCGAATCGAGGGCGCGACCTCGACGCTCTATGAAGGACCTGTGGCCACCGAAGCGATCTCACCGCCCGGCCTGACCACGCCTTCCAGCTCCGAAGCACACCCGTGCGACGTCGCGCATAACGGCAGCAACGGGGGCTTCGTGCCGAGCGGCGCGAGCGCCACGAGCGCCGTGCGCGACGCCGCGGCGGCGCACGGTCTGTCCTTCGACGCGATTTGGTTCTCCAGCCTCAGCGACTTCGAGGTGACGCAGGTCGGCCCGGACAGGAACGGCGGCGAAGCCGAAGGCTTCCCGTCATGGGGCTACGCCGTCAACTACACGACCGCCAACGTCGGCGGCTGCCAGTTTCAGCTCGCGCCCGGCAGCGACGTGCTGTGGGCGTACAACTATTTCAACCTGGCCCACCTGCTGAATCTGAGCGGCCCGGCGAGCGCATCGACCGGCGCGCCGTTCACGGTGCATGTCGCCGATGGTCAGAACGGGGCGCCGATCGCCGGCGCCGCGATCGGCACGCTGAGCGCCGGAGTCACGACGAAGCTCGCCGGCAACGCCACGACCGACGCGTCCGGCAACGCGACGATCTCGCTGCCCTCGGCAGGCGCGGTCACGCTCAAGGCGACACAGCCCGAATCGGTGCGCTCGAACGCCCTCTCGATCTGCGTGCACGCCGGCAACGACGGCACGTGCGGCACGACAGCCAACGGCGCGTCCACCGCGTCACCGCCGAGCGTTCCAGTCACCCGCCCGGCTGCGGCCACGGCCGTTGTCGCCCGGGTCGTCGGCCTGATCAACGGGCACGTCTATACGCGCCGCGCAGCGCCTCGGGTGCTGCGCGGGATCGCGCAGGTGGCGCCTGGGGGCAGCCTGCGCCAGGTGCGCATTCGCCTGCAGCGACGCAGCGGACGCAAGTGCTTCGCCTTCAGCGGCTCGCGCGAGCGGTTCGTGCGCTCGCGACGGTGCGCGCCGGCGAGCTTCTTCTCGGTTGGCAGCGCGCAGTCATTCAGCTACCTGCTGCCGTCGCGCCTGCCCGCTGGCCGTTACGTCTACGACATCGAGGCCGTCGAAGGCTCCGGGCGCGTCACCGGCCCGGTGGGAGGGGTGAGCCACGTCATCTTCCGCGTCAAGTGAGCCGCCGGCCGCGGCCGCGCTGATTCATACCCGCGGCGGACCGCGCGTGCTCGCATGCGCGGTGCTGATCGCCGTCGCGGCGCTGCTCGCCGGCTGCGGCCTGGGCGCGGGCAAGGCGCCGAGCGCGATTGGCCTCGTCGTCACGCGCGACTTCGGCGGGCGCGTCGTGCGCTCGTGGGACGCGCCGCAGGTGCGCGGGCAGGAGACGGTGATGAGCCTGCTCGCGCGCAACGCGACCGTCGCCACGCGCTTCGGCGGCGGCTTCGTGCAGAGCATCGACGGCGTGGCCGGCGGCCAGCAGGCCGGCCGGCCGGTGGACTGGTTCTATTACGTCAACGGCCTCGAGGCGTCCAAGGGCGCGGCGTCGACGAACGTGCATCCGGGAGATCACATCTGGTGGGACTGGCACGACTGGAGCGCCACCGACGACATACCCGCGGTCGTCGGCTCGTTTCCCCAGCCGTTCCTCAACGGCATCGGCGGAAAGCGCCTGCCGGTGCGTGTGGAATGCGCGAGCGTCGGCGGCTCGGCGTGCCGCACGGTGCTCGCGCGGCTGCGCGGGCAGCATGTGCCCGCGGCGGTGGCCGGGTTGGGCGCCGGCGCGGGGGCGGCCAAGACGCTGCGCGTCGCGGTCGGCACGTGGCGCGAGATCGCCGGCGTGTCCGACGTGCGCGAACTGCGCTCCGGGCCGCAGGCCAGCGGCGTGTATGCGCGCTTCTCCTCCTCGGGCTCGACGCTCACGCTGCTCGACCAGGACGCGCGCGCGGTGCAGACGCTGGCCGCCGCCGGCGGGTTGATCGCCGCCACGCGCACCGGCGAAGACGCGCCCGTGTGGGCGGTGACGGGCACCGACGCGGCCGGCGTCGAGCGCGCGGCCGGCGCGTTCGACGGCGCGACGCTGCGCAACCGCTTCGCTGTGGCCGTCGGCGCGAGCGGAGCGCTCGCGCTGCCACGGCCGGGGGCGTGATTGCGTGATCGGCACGACGCTCCTGTTCTACCGGCGCCTCGCCAGCCCGCTGCACGCGACGCGCGCGAGCATCGGCGCCGCGTGGGCGGCCTCGCTGACGGCGGCCACGCTGATCCTCTACCACCCGATCTGCCTGCTCGCGCTCGTCTGCGCGGTGCTCGGCGCCGGCTGGGGGGCGGGGGTGGGACCGCGGCTGGCGCGCTCGCTGCGCACGGCGACGATCGTCGCGCTGCCGATCGTGCTGGTCAACGTGCTCGTCAGCCGCCAGGGCTTGACGGTGTTCGCCCGCCTGGGCGACCTCGGCCCGTTCGGCCAAGGCGATCTGACGGTCGAGGCCGCCGTCTACGGCGGCGTGATCGCGCTGAAGATCACGCTGCTGATCCTCGTCACGGGGCTGGCCGGGCTCGCCGTCGATCCCGACGAGCTGCTGCGCATGTTCCGCCGCCTGTCGTTTCGCTCGGCGCTCACGATGACGCTGGCCACGCGCATGATCCCCGTGCTAGCCGCCGACTCCCAGCGCCTGGCCGAGGCCCAGCGCACCCGTCCGGGAGGGGCGCCATCGGGCGCGCGCGGGCGAGTGGCGCTGCTGAGCGCCGTCGTCGCCGGCTCGCTGGATCGCGCGATGGACGTCGCTGCGACGCTCGAGGTTCGCGGCTTCGCCAGCACACGCGGCAAAGGACGCGGGCGGCCGGCGGCTCGCCGAGCGCTGTCGCGCCACGACATCGCCTTCGCGGCGTCGGCCGCGGCGATCCTCGCGCTGGCGATCGCCGGGCGGCTGACGGGCGTCGCCTCGTTCACCTCCTACCCGCTCGTCGACATGCCGCTGGACGCGGGCGTGCTCGCGCTCTGCGCTGCGCTCGCCGTCGCCGCGCTGCTGCCCTTTTGCGATCGCCGCGGGATCGATCGATGAGCGGCGCAGTGCTCAGTTTCGAGCGCGTCACCTATCGCTACCCGGGCGTCGAGCGACCGGCGCTCAGCGACGTCACGCTGCAGATCGAGCCGGGCGAGTTCTGCCTGCTCGCCGGCCTCTCCGGCAGCGGCAAGTCATCGCTGCTGCGTGCCGCGTCGGGCCTCGTGCCGCACTTCCACGGCGGACAGTTCGCGGGGCGTGTGCGGCTCGCCGGGCTGGACACGCGCGAGCACGGCCCCGCGCGCCTGGGCGCGTTCGCCGGCGCGCTGTTTCAGGACCCCGAGACCCAGCTGGTGACCAGCTCGGTGCGCGCCGAGCTGGCGCTGGCGCTGGAAACCCGTGGCGAGCGCGCGATTGCGGTCGCGCGCGGCGTCGAGGAGGTGGCGCTGGCGCTGGGCATCGACGGGCTGCTGGACCGGGCCACGCACGAGCTGTCGGGCGGTGAGAAGCAGCGCGTGGCGCTCGGCGCGGCGCTCACCGGCAGGCCGCAGATCGTACTGCTGGACGAGCCGACATCGCAGCTGGACCCGGTCGCCGGCGACGAGCTGATCGGCCTGTTGCGCCGGCTCAACCAGGAGTGGGAGACGACCGTCGTGCTCGCCGAGCATCGTCTCGAGCGCTGCCTGACCGGCGCCGATCGCGTGATCGCGTTGCAGCAGGGCCGCGTCGCCTGCGACGGCGATCCGGCCACGTTCGTGCAGTGGGCCGGCACGCACGCGCCGACGCTGCAGACGCCGGCGGCAAAGCTGTTCGCGCTCAGCGGCCTGCACCCGGCGCCGGTCGGCGTCAAGCAGGCGCGCGCGGCGCTGCGCTCGCTGTCGCTGCTTTCGGGCCTCGCCGCGGAGCCGCAGCCCGCCGCGCAGGCTCCGCGCGCTGGAGCCCTGGCGCGCCGCCTGGGCGTGCGGCGCGCGCGCAAGCTGTCGGCGCTGGCGCTGCACGGCGTATGGCACGAGCTGCGCGACGGGCCGGCCATCTTGCGTGGCGTCGAGCTGACCGTCGCGCCGGGCGAGAGCGTCGCGCTGATGGGCCGAAACGGCGCAGGCAAGTCGACGCTGCTGCGCCACGCCGCGGGCCTTCTGCAGCCCACGCGCGGGCGCGTCGAGCGTGCCGGCAGGGTTGCGCTGCTGCTGCAGAACCCCGGCGACTACTTCCTGCACGAGCGCGTCGACCAGGAGGCCTCGGCGCAGGCGCTCGCCGCCGTAGGCCTGACCGCGATGGCCGGCCGCCACCCGCGCGATCTGTCCGGCGGCGAGCGCCAGCGCCTGGCGCTCGCGATAGTCACCGACCCCGACACGGGCGCCGACGCCGAAACTGGCTCGGACGCCGACGCCGATGGCGGCTCTGGCACAGACACCGGTCGCGCGGCTGGGGCGGAGTCGGGCGCAGCACGACGTGCGCCCGGCGCGAGCGGCGCGCCCGCCGCGGTGCTCGCGCTCGACGAGCCGACGCGCGGCATGGATCGCCAGGCGAAGGCCGACCTGGCCGGCGAGCTGCGCCGGCGCGCGGGGGAGGGGCAGGCGGTGATCGTCGCTACGCACGACCCCGAGTTCGCGGCCGCGTGCGCCGATCGCGCGGTGCTGCTGGCCGACGGCCGCGTGATCGCCGACGGGCCGGCGCGCGAGCTGCTGGCGGGCGGCTGGTATTTCGCGACGGAGACCGCGCGAATCCTCGGCGGCGCCGGCGGGGCGCTGCTGCCCGAGGAGGGCGCCGAGCTGCTGCGCCGCAGCACGCCGGTGGAGGTGGCGCTGTGAGCTGGCCGCTGGCCTCGTTCCTCGTCGTCGGCCTCGTACTCGCGCTCGGCTGGCTGGCCTACGAGCGCGGGCGTCCGTCGCCGCGCATGGTCGCCGTGGTCGGCACGCTCGCCGCCGTCGCCGCGCTCGGACGCGACGCGTTCGTGGCCCTGCCAGACGTCAAGCCGATCACCGCGCTGACGCTCGTCGTCGGCTACTCGCTCGGACCCCTACCCGGCTTCAGCGTCGGCGCGCTCGGCATGCTCGCGTCGAACTTCGTGCTCGGGCAGGGTCCTTACACCCCTTGGCAGATGGCCGCGTGGGGGCTCGTGGGGCTGGCCGGCGCGACGCTGGGCGCGCTCAGCGGGCGGCGCCTGGGTCGCGTGCAGCTGGCGCTCGCGTGCGCGCTGGCGGCGTGCGGCGCCAAGGAGGTGATGAACGTCTACCAGTGGACCATCGGCGCCAGCCACACGCCGGCGGCTTTCCTCGCGATCGCCGGCACGGGGCTGCCGTTCGACCTCACCGACACGATCGCCAGCCTGCTGTTCGGCCTGGCCTTCGCCCCGGAGCTGGCGCGGCTGCTCGCGCGCATGCGCGCCAAGATGGACGTCAGCTGGGAGCCCGACGAGACGCCCACGTCGCCCGACGCCTTGCCACCGCTGGGACCGTCCGGGCTCGCGCCGTCCGGCGGCGCGCTGCGCTCGCTCCGGGCGTCCGGCCCGTTGGCTGCGCTCGCACTCGCGTTGGCGGTCTCGCTCGGCGCTGCTCACGCGGCGTCGGCGGAGTCGCTCAGCCGCCAGGTGTCCTTCCTGGTGTCCGCGCAGAACGGCGACGGTGGCTTCGGCGGAGCGGCCGCGCAGCCCAGCAGCGAGCTGTACACCGCGTGGAGCGCGATGGGCCTCGCAGCGGCCGGGCGAAACCCGGCGAGCTTGCGCCGCGGCGGACGCTCGGTGCTCGACTCGTTGCGCGGAGAAGTCGCGACGCTGGCGGGCGTCGGCGACGCCGAGCGCACGATCCTCGCCGCGCGCGCGTGCGGCGCCTCGCCCTACTCGTTCGCCGGACGCAACCTCGTCGCCGAAGTGCTGCGCGCTCGGCTATCCGACGACTCCTTCTCGCACCAGGTCAACCTGACGGCCTTTGCGATCTTCGCGCTGCGCGCCGCCGGGCACTCACCCGGCTTCTCCGCGATCCACGAAGCGGCGGGCTGGATCGAGCGCCAGCAGAACGCCGACGGCGGCTTCGGCTTCGGCGTGCGCGGCTCACGCAGCGACGTCGACGACACCGGCGCCGCGCTGCAGGCGCTGGCCGACGCCGGCGCGCGCAATCGCCGCGTGCTCGCCCTGGCCAGCGGCTTTCTCACGCGCTCGCAGAACGCCGACGGGGGCTTTCCCCAGCAGTACGGCGGCGAATCCAACGCGCAGTCGACCGCCTGGGCCGTGCAGGGCCTGATCGCTGCAGGGCGCTCGCCGGCGGGCGTGCGCCGCAACGGCAGCCGCTCGCCGGTCGGCTATCTGGAAAGCCTGATCGCGCCCGGCGGTAGCGTGCGCTACTCGCGCACCAGTGCGCAGACGCCTGTGTGGGTCACCGCACAGGCGCTCATCGCGCTCGCCGGCCGGACGTTCCCGGTCGCCGGCTGAGGCCAGCGCCTGGCGACGTGTAGCGCGTGTGTGCCCCGACCCGAGCCCACGTCAGCATTCAGGAGCGCTTTAGCGCTCGTCGTAACCTTTCGCAGACATGACCGGCTATCAGTACACGGCCTCGGCGCCCGTCTCGCGCGCCTCGAAGGCCCGCTCGTCGCGCCCGCTGGGCCTTGCGCGTCCGCTCAGCGTGGCTGCGCTGTGCGTGGTCGCGCTCGCGCTGCTGTGGGTGGTCGCCGCGCTCGTCCCGGCCACGCACTTTCGCGACGCCGTGCTGCTCGATCACTTCACGGCGCTCGAAAGCACCAGCCTCAACGGGCCCGCGGGGGTGTTGCCGCACCTGCTGGATCCGCTGCTGTTCACGATCTGGGCGATTGCGCTGGTGCTCGTCGCGCTCGCGCGTGAGCGCCCGCGACTCGCCGCCGCGGTGGCCGTCGTGACGGCGGTCGCGCCGTTGTCCTCGGAGACGCTCAAGCCTTTGCTGGCGCACCCGCACGTGACCCTCGAAACGCACATCGGCGCCGCCTCGTTCCCCAGCGGGCACTCGACGGCGGCGGCGATCCTAGCCCTGTGCGCCGTGCTCGTTGCGCCCGCCAGCCTGCGCACGGCGGTTGCGGCGGTAGGCGCGGCGTTCGCGCTGGCCATCGGCGCGGCGCTGCTGATCCATCACTGGCACATGCCAAGCGACGTGCTCGGCGGCTATCTCATGGCGGGCATGTGGGCCGCGCTGGCGGTCGCCGCCGTGCGCGCCTCTGAGCTTCGCTGGCCGGCCAAGCGCCGCTCGACTTAGCGCTCGACCAGGTTCTCGGGCCTCTCGACCAAAGCCGAAGGCTCCTCGCCCGAGCCTTTATGCCCGCTCGCCCGCCCGATGCGCGCCCGGCTGCCATAGCGGCTCGGCCTGTGCGTCGCCGCCCTGCTCGTTGTTGGCGGCGCGGCTGAGGATGAACAGCAGGTCGGAGAGGCGGTTGAGGTAGCGCACGACCTCGGCGTTGGACTCCTCGCCGACGGCGATCGCGCGGCGCTCGGCGCGGCGGCAGACCGTGCGGCAGACGTGCAGCTGCGCCGCCGCGGGCGTGCCGCCGGGGATCACGAACGAGCGCAGCGGCGCGAGCGTCGCGTTGACCTCGTCGCAGGCTTGCTCCAGCCACTGCGTGTACTCCTCGCCCACGCGCAGGCGCTCGCGCGCCGCGTCGGTGGGGGCGGAGCCGCGGTCGGTGGGCGTCGGGGCTGGGCCGGTGGGCGCCGTGGCGGGGTCGGGCGCGGGCACGGACAGGTCGGCGCCGATGTCGAGCAGGTCGTTCTGCACGCGCGCCAGCCACGCCGCGAACTGCTCGGGCAGGCCGGGCGCAAGCAGCGCCACGCCGATCGTCGCGTTGAGCTCGTCGACCGTGCCGTACGCCTCCACGCGCGGGTGCAGCTTGGAGACACGGCTCATGTCGCCGAGGTGCGTCTCGCCGCCGTCGCCGAGCTTGGTGTAGATGCGCGTCAGGTTGACGGTCATGCGTGCGTCGATCATAGGCGCGCCGCGAGCGTCTGTGCCGATGAGCACACCGCGCGTCGTCGCGATCGGATACGTTCCCGCCCTTCATGCGCATCGGTGTTCCGAAGGAGACCGCGGCGGGCGAGCATCGGGTGGCGCTCGTGCCGGAGGTCGTGAGCAAGCTCAAGGCCAAGGGCCTTGACGTCGTCGTGCAGAACGGCGCGGGCGAGGACGCGCTCGTCCCCGACGAGGCCTTCACGGCGGCCGGCGCGCAGCTGAGCGCCGACGCGGCCGGCATCTGGGCGTGCGACGCGGTCGTGACGATCGCGCCGCCCGACCCCGAGCAGATCCGCTCGCTCGGCGCCGCGTCGATCCTGATCGGCTTCCTCGCGCCGCTGACGAGCCCGCAGACCACGCGCGCGCTGGCCGACGCCGGCGCGACGGCGTTTGCGATGGAGGCGATCCCGCGGATCTCCCGCGCGCAGTCGATGGACGCGCTGTCCTCGCAGGCCAACGTCGCCGGCTACAAGGCCGCGCTGCTCGGCGCCGAGGAGATGGGCCGCTTCTATCCCGATGCTGATGACCGCCGCGGGCACGATCCCGCCCGCGAAGGTGCTGGTGCTGGGCGTCGGCGTGGCCGGCCTGCAGGCGCTGGCCACCGCCAAGCGCCTGGGCGCGCGCACGACCGGCTACGACGTGCGCCCGGAGGTCGCCGAGCAGGTGCAGTCGCTCGGCGCGATGTGGCTGGACCTGGGCCTGGAGGCGAGCGGCGAGGGCGGCTACGCGCGCGAGCTGACCGACGAGGAGCGCGCGCGCCAGCAGCAGGCGCTGACCGACGCGATCAAGGGCTTTGACGTCGTCATCACGACCGCGCTCGTGCCCGGGCGCCCGGCGCCGAAACTGGTCACGGCGGAGGCTGTCGAAGGGATGAAGCCGGGCTCGGTGATCGTCGACATGGCGGGCGAGACGGGCGGCAACTGCGAGCTGACCGAGCCCGGCCAGACGGTCGTCGCGCACGACGTGAAGATCGTCTCGCCGCTGAACCTGCCGTCGAGCATGCCCGAGCACTCCTCGCAGCTGTTCGCGCGCAACGTGCTCGCGCTGCTCGAGCTGCTGATCGGCGAGGACGGCGCGCTGCACCTCGACTTCGACGACGAGATCGTCGCCGGCGCGTGCGTCGTGCGCGACGGCGAGATCGTCAACGCCGGCGCCAAGGCGGCGGTCGAGAAGGCCGGCGGCGCGGCGCCGGCCGGCCCGAGCGCGGGTGCGCAGCAATGATCCTCGCGAGCACGCTCACGACCAACCTGGCGATCCTCGTGCTCGCCGGCTTCATCGGCTTCGTCGTGATCTCCAAGGTGCCCAACACGCTGCACACGCCGCTGATGTCGGGCACCAACGCGATCCACGGGATCGTGCTGCTCGGCGGCCTGCTGATCGTCGGCGCATCGGGCAACGGCGCGTTCAACAAGATCATCCTCGTGATCGCGATCGCCTTCGGCACGATCAACGTCGTCGGCGGCTTCCTCGTCACCGACCGCATGCTCGAGATGTTCAAGTCCAAGCCCAAGCCGCCCAAGGACGACGGCGCGCCGGCCGACGGGGGCGGGGGCGCCGCGTGATCCTCGCGAGCACCTTCCTGCAGGACCAGAACTTCCTCGACGTCCTCTACATCATCGCCTTCGGCCTGTTCATCCAGGGCCTGCGCGGGCTGTCGGGACCGACGACGGCGGTGCGCGGCAACCGCATCGCCGCGCGTCGGCATGGCTGATCGCGATCGTCGCGACGCTGCTCAACCGCAGCGAGGGCAACTGGGGCCTGATCGTGCTCGGCGTCGCGCTCGGCGCGGCCGTCGGCGTGCCTGCGGCGCGCCAGGTGAAGATGACGGCGATGCCGCAGATGGTCGCGCTGTTCAACGGCGTCGGCGGCGGCGCGGTGTTCCTGATCTCCTGGTCGGAGTTTCGCCTGACCGACGGCTTCAACGGCACACCCACCTACATCGCGGTCTTCTCGCTGTTCGCCGCGATCGTCGGCTCGGTCTCCTTCTGGGGCTCGAACATCGCCTTCGGCAAGCTCCAGGAAATCATCCCCGGACGGCCGATCAGCCTCGGCGCCGCCCAGCAGATCGTCAACCTCGTGCTGCTGATCCTCGCCGTCGCCGCCGGCGTCGACATCGCCGCCGGCGCGCATTCGGAGGCGATCTTCATCGGCATGCTCGTCTGCTCGGCGCTGCTCGGCAACGCGGTCGTGCTGCCGATCGGCGGCGCCGACATGCCGGTCGTGATCTCGCTGCTGAACGCCTTCACCGGCCTGTCGGCGGCGGCGACGGGGATCGCGCTGAACAACACCGCGCTGATCGTCGCCGGCATGATCGTCGGCGCGTCCGGCACGATCCTCACGAACCTGATGGCCACCGCGATGAACCGCTCGATCCCGGCGATCGTCGCCGGCGGCTTCGGCGGCGGGGGCGCCGTCGAGGGCGCCGACGGGCGCGGGCGAGCACGCCGGCACGGTGCGCTCGACCAGCGCCGCCGACGCGGCGATCCAGCTCGCCTACGCCAACCGCGTGGTGATCGTGCCCGGCTACGGCATGGCCGTCGCGCAGGCCCAGCACGCCGTGCGCGAGCTGACCAAGGAGCTCGAGAAACGCGGCGTCGAGGTCAGCTACGCGATCCATCCGGTCGCCGGGCGCATGCCCGGGCCACATGAACGTGCTGCTCGCCGAGGCCGACGTGCCGTATGACCAGCTCAAGGAGATGGACGACGCCAACCCCGAGTTCCAGCGCACCGACGTGTCGCTGGTGATCGGCGCCAACGACGTGACCAACCCGGCGGCCAAGAACACCCCGTCCTCGCCGATCTACGGCATGCCGATCCTCGAAGTCAACGACAGCCAGTCGGTGATCGTCATCAAGCGCTCGATGAACCCCGGCTTCGCGGGCATCGAAAACGAGCTGTACTACGACCCCAAGACCGCGATGCTGTTCGGCGACGCCAAGTCGGCGGTCGCCGAGATCACCGCCGAGCTCGGCTCGATCTGAATATCTTCCAGGCCCGGATGGTGCATGCACCATCCGGCGAAACGGCACATGTGCTGTTTCGATGACGGGCCGCATGCGGCCCGTCACAGGCGGGCGCATGCGCCCGCCTGAACAGCAGGCGGACGCGCCTCTGCGAGACTGCGCCTCGTGATCGAGCGCAGCCAGGCTCTCGCGGCGCTGACCGAGCAGGAGTTCGACGTCGTCGTCGTCGGTGGCGGCATCACCGGCGCGGGCGTCGCGCTCGACGCCGCCGCGCGCGGCTACAGCGTCGCGCTGCTCGAGCGCGCCGACTACGCCTCGGGCACGTCCAGCCGCTCGAGCAAGCTCGTGCACGGCGGGCTGCGCTACCTGCAGAACTTCGACCTCGGGCTGGTGCGCGAGGCGCTGCTCGAGCGCCAGCTGATGGTCGCGCTCGCGCCGCACCTCGTGCGCCCGCTGCCGCTCGTCGTGGCGGCCTTCGACGGGCGCGCGCCCCGACCGCCTGGTCGGCGTCGGGCTGAACCTCTACGACGTGATGTCGGTGACCGACCGGCGCTCGGCCGGCGGGCGGCTGCGCGCGCGCAAAGGGCGCCGCGCGAAGGCCGCCGAGCGCGAGTCGGCCGCCGAGCCGGCGCCCGAGCCGAGCGCGTTCGCCGGCGGCGAGTCCTGGAGCCCGGAGCGCCATCGCGTGATCTCCGGCGAGGAGGTCGCTCGAGCTGCTGCCGGCGCTCGCCGCGCGCGAGCCGACGAGCGGCTACCTGTTCTACGACTGCCAGACCGACGACGTGCGCCTCGTGCTGACGGTGCTCGGCGAGGCCGAGCGCTTCGGCGCGGTGTGCGCCAACCGCGTCGACGTGACCGGCCTGCTCGAGCGCGACGGGCGCGCCGCAGGGCGTGCGCGCGCGCGACGGCGAGAGCGGCGAGGAGTTCGAGGTGCACGCCGCCAACGTCGTCAACGCGACCGGCGTGTGGGCCGACGAGCTGCGCCCGCGCGAGCTGCACGACGAGGCCGAGCTGCCGCGCATCCGTCCGAGCCGCGGCACGCACGTCACGCTGCGCCACGAGGATCTGCCGCTGTCGGCGGCGCGATCGTGCCCGCCGGCGCCGGGCGCTCGATCTTCGCGCTGCCGTGGCTCGGGCACACGCTCGTCGGCACGACCGACAACGACTACGAGGGCTCGCTCGAGCACGTCGAGCCCTCCGAGCGAGGACATCGACTACCTGCTCGACGCGGTCAACGAGTTCTTCGGCACGGCGCTCGCGCCGAGCGACCTGACCGGCGCGTTCGCCGGCGTGCGCCCGCTGATCTCCACCGGCGACCCGAAGAAGTCGGTCGACATCTCGCGCAAGGCCGAGCTGTATGAGACGTCGTCGGGCATGATCACGATCACCGGCGGCAAGCTGACGACGTGGCGGCGCATGGCCAAGATGACCGTCGACCGGCTGGTCGAGCGCGAAGCGCGCGACGCGCCCTGCCGCACGCAGCGAGATCCCGCTCGGGCAGGCGATCGCCGTCGAGGAGCTGCCGCGCGTCGAGGGCGTGCCCGCGGACTCCTACGCGCCGCTCGCCGCGCGCTACGGCCACGCCGCGCACGAGGTGCTGGCGCTCGCCGCCGAGCGCGGCGAGCTGGCCCAGCCGATCGTCGCCGGGCTCCCCGACCTGCTCGCCGAGGTCGTGCTCGCAGCGCGCAACGAGCAGGCGCGCAGCATCGGCGACGTGCTGCTGCGGCGCACGCGCCTCGGCCTGCTCGCCGCGCGCGAGCTGTCGCCCGACGGTGACGCGTCGCACGGTCCAGTCGAGCGCGTCGCCGACGTGCTCGCCGGCGAGCTCGGCTGGGACGCGCAGCGCACGCGCCGCGAGATCGACGCGCTTCGCTGCGGAGGCCCGCGCCGAGGGCCTGCACGCGCGGTGAGCGCGCGCGGCGACGCCCGCCGCCGCGCCTCGCGCTCGCGTCAACGCCGGCGAGCGCGTACTCGAACTCGGCCAGCTGCCGTGGCTGCTGGCGGTCGTCCACCTGCCTGCCGACGCCGACGCCGACGCCGACGCCGACGCCGACGCCGATGCCGATGCCGACGCCGACGCTCAGGTCGCAGCTTGCCGAGCACGCGCTGGCGGCGGGCGCCGACATCGATCGACGAGTCCGCACCGACGCGGCTGTCGGTTGGGCAGGAGCATCGAGCGCGTCGTGCCGCTGATCGAGCGCTCGCTGGCGAGCTCGGCGCGATCGTGTCGGTCGACACCTACAAGCCCGCCGTCGCGCAGGCGGCCGATCGTCGCCGGGGCGAGCATCGTCAACGACGTCAGCGGCCTGCGCGATCCGCAGCTCGCGGCGATCTGCGCGCAGAGCGGCGCCGCGCTGCGGTCTCATGCACACGCGCGCAGCGCCGCGCGAACGCTGCAGGATCCCGATCTCTACGAGGATCGCAATCGAGCTGGTGCCAGCCGGCGCATCGACGCCGCGCTGGCGGCCGGCGTGGCGCGCGAGCAGCTGATCGTCGACCCGCGGCCGGACTTCGCAAGACGCCCGCGCAGACGATCGGCTGCTCGCGAGCTCGACGCTGCACGAGCTGGACGCCGCTGCTGATGGCGATCTCGCGCAAGGACTTCATCGGCGCGCTGACCGGCGCCCCGCGCGAGCGGCTGGCGGGCACGCTGGCCGCGCTCGCGCACGGCCGCCGACGCCGGCGCGCACATCTTCCGCGTCGCACGATGTCGCCGCCGCCGCGGACTTCCTCACCGTGCGCGCGGCGCTGCGCGGCGACGTCACGCCGAGCAGGGATCTCGCGCTCGCCGAGGAATTGCGTCACGACCGGCTCAGCGGCTGACCGCGGACCGAGCGCTGCTGGTGGGCGCGCGGACCGGGTGAGACGCTAGGCTGGATGTTCACGGGTGCCCGCCGCTGTCCAACGCGGCGGGACGCCAACCGCCCATCCAAACGAAGGAGACCCACATGCAGCAGTTCTCGAGCGCTCCGAGCTTGAGGCCAGCCCGCTCGCCGACCTGCACGCGATCGCCGACCAGCTCGGCCTCGACGGCTTTCGCCGGCTGCGCAAGGCCGACCTGATCGACCGCGATCCTCGGCGACGGCGACGGCGACCGCGACGGTGCCGCCGAGCGCGACGGTGCCGGCGCGGATGCCGAGGAGCCGACCTCGTCGGGTGACGACGAGGCTCGCGTCGGAGCGCCCCGCGCGCACGCAGGCGCCGTGGCGGGCGCTCGCGCCGTTCGCGCGCGACAGCGCCCGACGACGACGGCGCCGACGAGCCGCGACGAGCCCGCCGACGCCGTCCGGTGCAGCTGAGCCGGCCGGCGCGCGACAAGGCGCCGCGCGAGCGCGCCCCCCGCGAGCGCTCGGCCGCGCCGCGAGCGTGGCGCGCAGCGGCGCGCGCGACGAGCGCCAAGGAGTCCGACGACGACGCCGACGCAAAGGTCGCCGAGGGCGTCGTCGAGGTGCTCGGCAACGGCTCGGCCTTCCTGCGCGTCGACCCGCCCGAGCCGTCCGACGAGACGTCTACATCTCCGCCGCGCAGGTGCGCCGCTGCGAGCTGGTCTCCGGCGACCGCGTGACAGGTCCCGTGCGCACGCCGCGACGCTCCGAGCGCTACCCGTCGCTCGTGCGCATCGACACGATCAACGGCGCGTCGGCCGACGCCGTGTCGGCCGGCACGCGCTACGAGGACCTGCCGGTCGACTACCCGGCCGAGCGCATCGCGCTGGAGTCTCAAGGACCCGACGCTGCGAGGCGATCGAGTGGCTGACGCCGCTTCGGGCGCGGCTCGCGCGTGACGATCGTCGGCGCGCCGCGCGCCGGCAAGACCGAGACGCTGCGCGCGCTCGCCGCTGCGCTTGCCGGCGCACGACGGGCCTGGAGGTCTCGCTCGTGCTCGCCGGCGCGCGCCCGGAGGAGATCGGCCGAGTGGCAGCAAGGGCCGGTCGCGCCCGCCGCCGCGCTCAGCTTCGCCGCCTCGGCGGACTCGCAGGCTCAGGCGGTCGAGCGGGCGCTCGACGCCGCCAAGCGCGTGGCCGCGCGCGGCGGAGACGCCGTCGTGCTGATCGACAGCCTCGACGGGCTCAGCCCGCACGCCGCGCGCAAGGCGCTCGCCGCCGCGCGCAACCTGCGCGAGGGCGGCTCGCTGACCGTGATCGCGACCGCCGCGCAGCCGCTCGGCGGCGAGACGCACCGTGATCGCGCTCGACGTCGCGCTCACCTCCACCGGACGCCAGCCGATCCTCGACCTCGCCGCCAGCGGCACGCTGCAAGCCCGAGCTGCTCGTCGGCGACGACGGCGCGCAGGCGATCACCAGGCACGCGCCAGCGCCGCCTAGCGCGAGGCGCGGCGCTGCCTGCGTCCTAGTCGGCGTGCTGGCCGATCGGCGATCCCGTCGATCGGTACGCCACGCTCCCGCGTCCTGGCCCGCTTGACCAGCGACGCCTGGGCGAGGCTGGCCTCAGGCGTAGCGGCGGTAGGCGACGCGGCCCCAGGAGGGCTCGGGCGCGAGTTCGATCGGCTCGCCGGCCGCGTGCGACAGCGGGTCGGTCGGCTGCACGTAGGCGAAGCTGCCCGTCTGTTCGTCGAAGGACACCGTCAGCTCGCCCTCGTTGACGCGCTGGTCAAGCCACGCGCCGCGAAACACCAGCCGGCGCAGCCAGTGCACGAGCGAGCGCTCGGCCGGGCCGACGAGCTCCGGCCAGCAGTCGTTGACGTGCTGGCCCGAGCGCCGACGCGGGGTCTGAGATCTCGCCGTTGACCGCGAGGTTGACGAGGTCTTCCAGCTCCTCCTCGCCGAGGCGACCGCCGACGAAGCCGACCTTGATCGCCGCCTGCTCGCAGCGCTCGGAGAAGTCCTCCTCGTTGAAGGTAAAGCGCAGCTCGCCGTATTCGAGGACGAAGTCCTCTCCCGAGTCGTAGTTTCCGCGGCGCGAGGTGTCCATAGCGAGAAAAACCGGCGGCGCTGGCCACCGGTCGTCGGGATCATACGGTGGGTTCCTTCTCTGCCGACTGCGGTGCACGGGATTTTGCATTGGCGAATCCTGTCGGTGGCCATCGCCTGACCTCCCGCCGCCCTCCGTCGCGGCGGTTGCGCGCAGGCGAGCGCTCGGCCGCAGCGGCGGTGTGCGCCGCCGGCCCTCTATACCCTGCGCGCATGGCACGCCTGACCCAGCACGGCCTCAAGCGGGTGCTCGGCACGAGCGCGCTGTTCTCGACCGCCTACGGCAACGTCGGCTCCTCGATCTACTACGCGCTCGGGCTCGTCGCCTCCTACGCGCTCGGGCTGACGCCGATCGTCTTCCTGATCACCGGCGTGATCTTCTACCTGACCGCCGCCACGTACGCCGAGGCGACCGCCATGTATCCAGAGGCCGGCGGCTCGTCGAGCTTCGCGCGCCATGCGTTCAACGAGCTGTGGTCGTTCTTCGCAGCGTGGGCGCAGATGCTCAACTACACGATCACGATCGCCATCTCGGCGTTCTTCGTGCCGCACTACCTCGGCGGGCTGTTCTGGCCCGCGCTCGAACACGGCCCCGGCGACATCATCTTCGGGATCGCGCGTCGTCGCCGTGCTGTCGCTCGTCAACGTCGTCGGCGTCAAAGAGGCCGCCGGGCTGAACATCGTGCTGGCGATCACCGACCTCGCGACGCAGCTGCTGCTGGTGGTCGTCGGCATCGTGCTCGTGCTCTCGCCGCACGTGCTGATCCACAACGTGCACCTCGGGGTCGCGCCGAGCTGGAAAGACTTCCTCATCGCGATCCCCATCGGCATGATCGCCTATACGGGGATCGAGACGATCTCCAACATGGCCGAGGAGGCGCGCGACGAGACCAAGACGGTCCCGCGCGCGATCAAGTTCGTCGTGCTCGCCGTGTTCGCGATCTACGCCGCGCTGCCGATGGTCGCGCTGTCGGCGCTGCCGGTGCACAAAGGCGTCGACGGCAAGTACACGACGCTGCTCGGCACCGCCGAGGACAAGGGCGGCTTCGCCGGCGACCCCGTGCTCGGCATCGTCAAGCACCTGCATCTCGGCGCGCTGCAAGGCGCCGGCGAGATCTACGTCGGGCTGCTCGCCGCGACGATCCTGTTCATCGCCGCCAACGCCGGCATCATCGGCGCGTCGCGGCTGGTCTACTCGATGGGCCTGCACCGCCAGGTCCCCGATCGCCTCAG
This sequence comes from uncultured Solirubrobacteraceae bacterium, assembly GCA_963794905.1. Classification (GTDB taxonomy): domain Bacteria; phylum Actinomycetota; class Thermoleophilia; order Solirubrobacterales; family Solirubrobacteraceae; genus Palsa-744. The sequence continues at coordinate 188,317 of CAWCFO010000003.1, read as the reverse complement.
CCGCCTGCATCCGCGCTTCTCCACGCCGTGGATCGGCATCCTGCTGTTCGGCGGCATCGCCTGCCTGACGATCATCCCCGGCCAGGCCGAATTCCTCGGCAACATGTACGCGTTCGGCGCGATGCTGTCGTTCACGATCGCCCACCTGTCGGTGATCCGCCTGCGCATCAAGGAGCCCGACCGGCCGCGTCCGTATCGCGGGCCGGGGACGGTGACGATCGCCGGGCGCCCGCTGCCCGTGTTCGCGCTGCTCGGCATCGTCGGCACTGGCCTGGCGTTCGTCGTCGTCACCGTGCTGCACCTCGCCGTCGCCGCCGCCGGCGTGTTCTGGCTGGCCTTCGGCATGCTGCTGTACGTCAGCTTTCGCAAACAGCAGGGCCTGGACCTGCGCACGACCGTCAAGTCGCCGCGCCCCGAGCGCCCGCCCGACTTCGCCGAGTTCGACTACCGCACCGCGCTCGTGCCGATCTTCGGCAAGGACATCGGCGCGAGCGTGCTCGGTCACGCCGCCAAGCTGATCGGCGAACAGGGCGTCGTGTACGCGATCTACGTGCTGCCCGTGCCCAGCCAGCTGTCGCTCGACGCGGGCCTGGAGGACGAGGAAGCGCACGGCCGCTCGGTGCTAGAGAGCGCGCGCATCCAGGCGCGCCGAGCCGGCATCAAGATCCACACCGGCCTGATCCGCACGCGCAACCCCGGCGCCGCACTCGTCGAGGAAGCGCTGCGCGTCAAAGCCGACGTCATCTACTGGTCGACGCTGCACGCCTCCACCGGCGACCAGCGCCTCGGGCCGACCGCCGTGTACCTGCTGTCCAAGCGCCCCTGTCGCGTGATCATCGAGACCGAGAACCCGCCCGCGCGCCCGCGCGAGGGCGTCGCAGTGCCGGCCTGACCGTAACGAAATCGTCATGCCGCGCGCGGCGATCGTTATGCGAGCGTAATGCGCGCGCGCCTAGCGTCGGCTTGGGATGGCACGTCTGACAGAGCACGGTCTGCGCCGCTCGGTCGGCGTGCCCGGGCTGTTCGCGACGGCGTATGGCAACGTCGGCTCCTCGATCTACTACGCGCTCGGGCTCGTCGCCGCGCACGCGCTCGGGCTCACGCCGATCGTCTTCCTGTTCGCCGGCGGCCTGTTCGTGCTCACCGCAAAGACGTACGCCGAGGGCGCCGCGATGTACCCCGAAGCCGGCGGCTCCTCGTCGTTCGCCCGCCATGCCTTCAACGAGGTCGTCTCGTTCTTCGCCGGCTGGGCGCTGAGCGCTCGACTACATCATCACGATCGCCATCTCGGCGTTCTTCGTGCCGCACTACCTCGGCGCGTTCTTCCCCGCGCTCACGCACAACCCCGGCGACATCATCGGCGGGCTCGTCACGATCGCGCTGCTCGCCGCCCTGAACATCCGCGGCCTCGGCGAGTCGGCCAAGCTCAACCTGTTCCTCGCCGTCGCCGACCTGTGCACGCAGGTGCTGCTCGTCGGGCTCGGCATCGTGCTCGTGCTCAACCCGTCGCTGCTCGTCGATCAGGTGCACCTCGGCACCGCTCCGAGCTGTCAGCCAGCTGATCTTCGCGCTGTCGGTCGCGATGGTCGCCTACACGGGCATCGAGACCGTCTCCAACATGGCCGAGGAGGCCAAGGACCCGGGCCACGACATCCCCAAGTCCGTCAACCTCGTGCTGTTCGCCGTGCTCGGCGTGTACGCCGGCATCTCCGTCGTCGCGCTGTCGGCGCTGCCGGTCGTGCACCACGCCGGCCACTACGCCACGGCGCTCGGCACCACCTACGAGAACGACCCGGTGCTCGGCATCGTCTCGCGCCTGGGCCTGCACGGGACCGTGCTGAGCATCGCGCAGCGACTACGTCGGCGTGCTCGCCGCGACGATCCTGTTCATCGCCACCAACGCCGGCCTGATCGGCATCTCGCGGCTCTCCTGGTCGCTGTCCGAGCACCGCCAGCTGCCGAGCATCTTCTCGCGCCTGCACTCGAGCTTCCGCACGCCGTGGTTCACGATCGTGTTCTTCTCGATCCTCGCCGGCGTGCTGATCCTGCCCGGCGAAACCAACCTGCTGGGCAACCTCTACTCGTTCGGCGCGATGCTCTCGTTCACGACCGCGCACGTCGCCGTGATCGCGCTGCGCGTCAAGGAGCCCGATCAGGAGCGTCCCTACCGCATGCCCTGGAACGTGCGCATTCGCGGCCACGACGATCCCGTTGACCGCGGTGCTCGGCGCGATCGGCACGTTCGCCGCGTGGTGCGCCGTCGTCGCGCTGCACCCCGAGGCGCGCACGATCGGCATCCCGTGGATGCTCGTCGGGCATGGTCGGCTACTTCGTCTACCGCAAGCGCCAGGGCCTCGATCCGCGCGCGCAGTTCAAGATCGAGCGCCCGCAGCGCCCGACCGACTTCGCCGAGTTCGACTACCGCACCGCGCTCGTGCCGATCTTCGGCGCCGACGTCAGCGCAAGCGTGCTGCACAGCGCCGCCAAGCTGATCGGCGAAGAAGGCGTCGTGTATGCGATCTACGTGCTGCCCGTGCCCAGCCAGCTGTCGCTCGACGCCGGCCTCGAGCAGGAGGAAGCGCACGGCCGCTCGGTGCTCGAGAGCGCGCGCATCCAGGCCCGCCGCGCCGGCATCAAGATCCACACCGGCCTGATCCGCACGCGCAACCCCGGCGCCGCGCTCGTCGAGGAAGCCAAGCGCGTCGACGCCGACGTCATCTACTGGTCGACCATCCACGCGCCTGCCGGCGAGCAGCGCATCGGCCCGACCGCCGCCTACCTGCTCAGCCGCCGTCCCTGTCGCGTGATCATCGAGACCGAGAACCGCGCCGCCCGCGCGAGAGAGCTGGCGCTGCACGCCGGGTCCAACGGCGAGGACGGAGTGGCGCGCGCGCCGCGTGTCCCGGCGCGGCGTGGCGCGCGCGTGTGATCGCGCTCAGTCGCGGCCGAGCGCCGAGGCCAGCGCCTCGTCGAGGTCGCCGTGCGCGAACTGGAAGCCCAGCACCAGCGGCTTGGCCGGCACGACGCGCGCGCCCTGCGTGACGATCTCGGCCATCTCGCCGTACAGCAGCTTCAGCGCGGCCGCCGGCACCGGCAGCAGCGCCGGGCGCTTGAGCGCGCGCCCGAGCGCGCGCGAGAAGTCGTGGTTGTTGACCGGCTCGGGCGCCGTCGCGTTGACCGGGCCGCTCCAACGCTCGTCGCCCACCGCCGCGACCATCACGCCGACGAGGTCGTCGAGGTGGATCCACGAGATGTACTGGCGCCCGCCGGCCACCGGCCCGCCGACGCCCATGCGAAACGGCGGCAGCATCTTCTCCAGCGCGCCGCCGTCCTTGTCCAGCACGACGCCCGTGCGCACAACCGCGACGCGCATGCCGAGCGCCGTCGCCTTGGCGGCCTCGGCCTCCCACTCCACGCACACCTGTGCGAGGAAGTCGCCGCCCGCCGGCGCGTCCTCGTCCAGCGGCTCCTCGCCGTGCGGGCCGTAGTAGCCGACGCCCGACGACGCAGACCAGCGTGCTGGGGCGGTGCTCGGCCTGCTTCAGCCCCGCCAGCAGGTTGCGCGTGCCCGTCACGCGGCTGTCGCGGATCGCTCGCTTGGCGCCGTCGCTCCAGCGCTGGGCGATGTTCTCGCCGGCCAGGTGCACGACCGCGTCGCGTCCCTCCAGCGCCGGCGCCGGCGCCGGCTCGGCCATCAGGTCCCAGTCGAACGACTCGACCGGAGCAAGGCCGAGCTCGCGCAGGCGCCGCTCGGCCCTGGCGCCGTCGCGCGAGAGCACGCTCACCTGCGCGCCCGCGCCCTGCAGCGCGCCGATCAGCCGCGGGCCGATCAGGCCCGTAGCTCCGGTCACCGTCACGCGCAGCGAGTCCACGCGCCTACCCTCGCACACGCGACCGCCCAAGCGAAGTCAGGCCGGCGCCGAAGTCAGGCCGACGCGCTGGAGGTCATCGTGTCGCCCTGCGCGAAGCCGACCTCCAGGCCGGCGCGCGCGGTGCCGTCGGCGCGCGCCTCGTCGGCGACCGCCGCTGCGACCGCCGGGGCGACGTCGCGGTTGAACACCGACGGGATGATGTAGTCCTCGCGCAGTTCGGACTCGTCGACCGTCGCCGCGATCGCGTGCGCGGCGGCCATCTTCATGCGCTCGGTGATCGTCGGCGCGCGCACGTCCAGCGCGCCGCGGAAGATGCCCGGGAAGCACAGCACGTTGTTGATCTGGTTGGGGTAGTCCGAGCGGCCCGTGGCGACGATGCGCACGTGCTCGGCGGCCTCCTCCGGCGTGACCTCCGGGTTGGGGTTGGCCATCGCGAAGACCATCGCGTCCTTGTTCATGCGCGACAGCGCCTGCGCCGGCATCGCGCGCGCGCCCGACAGCCCGATCAGCAGATCCTCGCCGTCGATCACCTCCGCCGGGCTGCCCGCGCGGCAGTCGGGGTTGGTCGACTCGGCGAACCAGCGCTTGATCTCGTTCATCGAGCCGTCGAGGTAGTCCTCGCGCTTGACGTGCAGCGCGCCGCGCGAGTCCGCGCCGACGATTTTGCGCACGCCGCCGGCGAGCAGGATCTTCGTCACCGCGATGCCCGCCGCGCCGAGGCCGATGATCAGCACGTTCAGGTCCTCCATGCGCTTGTCCGTCAGCTTGACCGCGTTGAGCAGCGCGGCCATCACGACGACCGCCGTGCCGTGCTGGTCGTCGTGGAACACCGGGATGTCCAGCTCGGCCTTCAGGCGGTCCTCGATCTCGAAGCAGCGCGGCGCCGAGATGTCCTCCAGGTTGATCCCGCCGAACCCCGGCGCGATCAGCTTGACCGTGCGCACGATCTCGTCGGGATCGGTCGTGTCCAGGCAGATCGGAAAGGCGTCGACTTCGGCGAACTCCTTGAACAGACAGCACTTGCCCTCCATCACCGGCATCGCCGCGCGCGGGCCGATGTCGCCGAGCCCGAGCACCGCCGTGCCGTCGGAGACGACAGCCACGGTGTTTCGCTTGATCGTGTACTGAAAGGCCCTGTCGGGGTCGTCGGCGATCGCCAGGCTGACGCGCGCGACGCCCGGCGTGTAGGCCATCGACAGGTCCTCGCGCGTCTTCAGCGGGTGCTTGTTGTGCTGCTCGATCTTGCCGCCGACGTGCAGCAGGAAGGTGCGGTCGGTCGTGTCGATCACGCTCGCACGCCGTCAACCGCGCCGATCGCCGCGACGATCCGCTCCCAGTGCTCCTTGCCCGACGCGTCGACGACGATGTCGCGCAGGCTGTGGCTGCCGTCGACCTCGACCAGGTCCACCGCGCCGACGATGCCGCCCGCCTCGCCGATCGCGCCGGTCAGGTGGCCCAGCGTGCCGTGGGTGTCGTCGATGTTGACGCGGATGGTGAGACGGAACTGCGCGCTGGGTGTGGCGCTCACGGGAAACTGCTTTCGTCGGAAGTTGCGGGCAGGGCATGTTAGGCCCAAGGCGAGTTTCGCCGCGTGACGATGCGTGCTCGGGCCGCCCGCGTGCCCGCCCCACGGCGCCCGCCGCGTCCTCGTAGAGTGACCGGTCGATGCCAGCTGCGAGCACACGTGCGAAGGCGACGGCGAAGGCCGGCTCAGACGATCGAGCGGCGGCTGTTCCTGATCGACGGGCCGAGCCTCGTCTACCGCGCGTTCTTCGCGCTGCCCGAGTCGATCGCGACCTCCACCGGCGTGCCGACCAACGCGATCTTCGGCTTCGCCTCGATGCTCGTGAAGATCGTCACCGAGTACGGCGTGTGTCCGACCGTCGTCGCCTGGGACGCCGGCAGCTCCGGGCGCACGGAGGTCTACGCCGAGTACAAGGCCCAGCGGCGCTCGCGCCCGGACCTGCTCAAGCAGCAGTGGCCGGCGATGGAACCGCTGGTCGAGGCGTTCGGCTACTCCAACGTGAAAATCGACGGCTACGAGGCCGACGACGTGATCGCCTCGCTCGCCGAGCGCGCGCTGCAGCGCGGACCCGCCGGTGCCGGTGATGATCGTCACCGGCGACCGCGACGCCTTCCAGCTGATCGACGAGCGACGGGCTGGTCAAGGTGATGGCGACCTCGCGCGGCATCACCGAGACGAAGATCTACGACCGCCAGGCGGTGATCGACCGCTACGGCATCGCGCCGGAGCTGATCCCCGACTTCTACGGCCTGAAGGGCGACACCTCCGACAACATCCCCGGCGTGCCCGGGATCGGCGACAAGACCGCCAGCGAGCTGATCCAGAGCTACGGCACGCTCGAGGACGTGCTCGCGCACATCGACGAGATCAAAGGCGCCAAGCGCAAACAGAACCTCACCGAGCACGCCGAGGACGCGCGCATCTCCAAGCAGCTGGCGACCGTGCAGCGCGACGTGGCCGTCGACTTCGACGTCGCCGCCGAGCACGTGCGCGAGCCCGACCGCTCGCGCGTGCGCGAGGTCTTCCGCGAGTACGAGCTGCGCGACCCGCTGCGCCGCCTGGAGGAGGCGCTGGGCGACCCCGAAGTGGCCGCGCCGGCGCCGAGCGCCGAGGTCAAGCTGAGCGGTCGCGTGCGCGAGGGAGCGCCGCGCGGACATCGCGCAACTGGGCGGCGCCGACGAGCGGCTGGCGCTGGTCGTGCGCGAGGCGCAGACGCCCGAGGGCGCGCTGTTCGCCGAGGGCTCGCCGTGGCGCTTCGCCGCCGCCGCCGGGCGCGAGGTGCTCGTCGGCGACTGCGACGGACCCGAGGAGGTGGTGGCGGTGTGCGGCGAGCGGCCGGTCGTCGCGCACGACGCCAAGGCGCTCGGGCAGGTCCCGCCGGGCCTTGCCCACGACACGCTGCTCGGCGCCTTCCTGCTGGAGCCGGCGCGGCGCGGCTACCCGTTCGCCGAGCTGTGCGAAGAGCGCGGCCTGGCGAGCGACGCGCAGGACCCGCTCGCCGCCGACGCGCTGGCTGCTGGGCGCGCTCGCCGACTGGCAGCGCGAGCAGATCGCAGAGCGTGGCCTGGAGGGGGTGATGGGCGAGATCGAGCTGCCGCTCGTCGCCGTGCTGCGCGACATGGAGCTGTTGGGCGTGCGCCTGAACCTCGAGCGGCTGGCGGAGATCACCGAGCGCGTGCGCGCGGAGCTCGCCGCGCTGGAAGGAGACATCTTCGCGCTCGCCGAGGAGGAGTTCACGATCGGCTCGCCCCAGCAGCTCGGTCGAGATCCTGTTCGAGAAGCTCGGGCTGTCGCGCAAGCGGCGCGGCAAGACCGGCTACTCGACCGACGCGCGCGTGCTGCAGGCGATCCGCTCCGAGCACGAGATCGTGCCGAAGATCGAGCGCTGGCGCGAGCTGTCGACGCTCGCCAAGACCTACCTGGACGTGCTGCCGTCGGTCGTCGACGAGCGCTCGCGCATCCACACCACGTTCCTGCAGGCCGGCGCGCAGACCGGCCGCCTGGCGAGCACCAACCCGAACATGCAGAACGTCCCGATCCGCACGCCGCTGGGACGCGAGATCCGCGGCTGCTTCGAGGCCGAAGGCGAGAGCCTGCTGATCTCGGCCGACTACTCACAGATCGAGTTGCGCGTGCTCGCGCACGTCGCCGATGAGCCTGTGCTGAAGGAGATCTTCGCGCGCGAGGAAGACGTGCACACGGCGACCGCCTCGCAGGTGTTCTCGGTCGACGCCGCGGACATCGACCCAGGCATGCGCTCGAAGGCGAAGATGATCAACTACGGAATCGTCTACGGGCTGTCGGACTTCGGCCTCGCCGACCGCCTGAACATCCCGCGCGAGGAGGCCAAGGAGTTCATCGACGCCTACCTCGCAGCGCTTCCCGCGCGTCGCCGCGTTCATCGCCGAGACGATCGAGCAGGCCAAGCAGCAGAGCTACGTCACGACCCTGTGGGGCCGGCGCCGCCAGATCCCCGAGCTGCAGGCGCGCAACTACCAGGTGCGCACGCTCGGCGAGCGCCTGGCGGTCAACACGGTCATCCAGGGCACGGCCGCCGACATCATCAAGCTGGCGATGGTGCGCACGCACGCGGCGCTCGCCGAGTCCGCGCTGAGCACGCGCCTGCTGCTGACGATCCATGACGAGCTGCTGTTCGAAGGCCCGCCGTCCGAGCAGGACGACGCGCGCGCGCTCGTGCAGCGCGAGATGTGCGGCGTGTGGGAGCACGATCCGCCGCTCGCCGTCGACGCCGGCGTGGGGCGCAACTGGCTGGAGGCCAAGTGAGCCGCGTGCTCGCCGTGCTCGTGGGCGTCGGCGCCGGCGGCCTCGTCGGCCTGCAGGCGCCGATCAACTCCCGGCTGGGCAAGTCCGTTGGCTCGGCCGAGGCGGCCACCGTGTCGTTCCTCGTCGGCACCGCCGCGCTCGTGCTGATCCTGCTGATCGCGCGCGGCGGCCTCGGCGGCCTCGGGCAGATCGGCCGCGCGCCCTGGTGGGCGCTCGTCGGCGGGCTGCTCGGCGCGGTCTACGTGAGCGTCGCGCTCGTCGCCGTGCGCACGCTCGGGGCGAGCGGGCTGACCGCCGTGGTGATCGGCGGGCAGCTGACGATCTCCGTGCTCATCGACCGCTTCGGCCTGCTCGGCGTCGCCAAGCAGAGCATCGACGCCCAGCGCATCGCCGGCCTGGTGCTGCTCGCCGCGGGCGTCGTGCTGATCGTGCGCAGGTAGGCGCACGGCGCTCAGCCGAGCGCCGTGCGAAAGCCCTCGCGCCAGCTGGTGTGACGCGGGCGCCAGCCCAGCTGCTGCTGGGCGCGCGCGTTGCTCGCCCCCTGCGCGTGCGTCATCGTGTACACGCCGTACTCGCCGGCCAGCGGTCGCGCCAGCCATGCGGGGACGCCGCGCGGCGGCTTGGCATCGAGCGCCTGCGCGAGCGCGGGAATCCACTCGCGCACGGGCGCGGGCTCGTCGTCGACGACGTTGTAGACGCCCGTCGAGCCGTGCGCCAGCGCGGCGGCGGTCGCCTCCGCCGCGTCCTGCACGTGGATGAACGACCACACGCCGTGCCCGCCGCCGACGACCGGCAGCCGTCGCTTTCTCACTTCTTCGCCGAGCGAGCCGTGCCGGGAGATCGACGTGCCCGGCCCGTAGAAGTAGCCGTAGCGCAGCACGATTCCGTCGGCCGCGAGCACCGCGCGCTCCAGCTCGGCGACTGCGTCGGCCGAGCGCTTGAACGGCGCCGGCGGCTCGCTGGTCAGCGGGTCGTCCTCGCCGTGCACGGCGCCCGCCGCCCCGGGCGCGTAGGCGAAGGCGATGCTCTGCGCGACGAACCGCCCGACGCCTGCGCGGGCGGCGGCGGCAAGCAGGTTGTGCGTGCCCTCGGTGCGCAGGCGATCGGTCAGCGCGAAGTCGCGCGTCATCTTGCGCGGGTCGATGCGCGGTGGGATCGCGGTCAGCTGGTGCACGATCGCGTCGGGGCGCGCCTGTTCGACGGCTTGCATGACGGCGCTCGCGTCGAGCGCGTCGGCGACCGCTGCCGACGCGCCGGCCGCGCGCACGTCGTCGGCCTTGCCCGGCGTGCGCGTCATGCCCGTCACGTGGTGGCCATCGGCAACGAGCAGTCGCAGCAGCGGCGCGCCGATCGCGCCTGTGGCGCCCGCTACGAAGACCCTCATGCCGCCGCCACCTGCTGCCCGCCGTTCGATCCGGCGGGCGCGCTCGTGCCCGGCGCCGGTGCGTCTCGCTCGCCGTCAGCCGGCTCGGCTGGGCGGGCGTCAGGCACGGTCTCCGGCACGATGCAGACCATTCCCTCGCTGAAACCGGCGGCGCCGATGCCGAGCGCGAGGTTGAAGCGCCCGCGCATGTTCTCGACAGCGATCACGTTCGTCAGCTCGACGAGCTGCGCGTCGTCGAGGTGCTCGCGCAGCTTCGCAAACAGCTCGTCAGAGACGCTCACCGGGGTGCTGCTTATGCCGACCGCATAGTCGAGCACGAGCTTCTCCAGCTCGCTGAACTGATCGCTGTCGCGGTAGCCCGGCAGCGCGCTCAGCTGCGTCTCGCTGACGCCCGCGCGGTAGGCGATCGGTGAGCTGATGTCGATGCACCACTCACACTGCGTGAGCGCCGCGGCCTTCAGCTCGGCGAGCACCTTCAGCCGCTCGTCCACGCGGTGTGCCCTTGCGACTGCGCCCTCGAACAGGCCGTATCCGACCAGCAGACCGGGGGTGTTCGCGTACGCCTGGGCCGGCTCGATCATCTGCGTGGTCGTCTTGCGGCCCGTCAGCTTGGTCGTTTCGCGACGCCCGATCCACAACAGCAGCCGCGTGAACCGTCCCGCGGTGGCGGGGGAAACACCGTCGATCCTCATCGCTGCACCTCCAGCGGTCGGGTTGACTCGCGCGCCAGCCACACCAGCGCGGCGGTCGCGAGCGAGAGCGAGGCGAAGTCGAACGGTCCCAGCCAGTGCGGATGCGCGGCGCCGACGTCGACTAGGTGGTTGATCGCGTGCAGCGCGAACTGCAAGGCCACGCAGCAGAGGATCGGCGCGCGCCAGGAAACGTGCCGGTAAGCGATCGCCAGCGACGCGCCGAACGCCAGGTTGAACGTCGCCGTGTCGCGCAGGTAGTGGTCGTTCTGCACGCCGAACGGACCGATCGCGGTGAAGAACGCGTGCGGCGCGAAGATCATCAGCGCGGCGATCGCGAAGTGGTAGGCGGCGAACGCGATCAGGCCGACGCGCACGGTGGACGCCGGGCGCGTGGAACGGTTGGCACCCACCGTGGACGCCGGGCGCGTGGAACGGTCGGCGGCGGAGGCGCCGCCGGTGGCGCTGCGGGCGGTTGACATGCCCGCTACTGTAGCCCAGAGGTGGTGCCCGAACAGTGACCAGTACAGCCACAGAAATGGGGACCAGTTACGGCCCGGAGCTGCTCGTCGGGCTGCGCGGCGGCCGGCGCCGCGCACAGCTGGAGGACCGGCTGCGCGAGCTGGTGCGCGACGGCACGCTGCAGGCCGGCGCGCGCATGCCGTCCTCGCGCGCGCTCGCGGGCGACCTGTCGGTCTCGCGGCGGCTGGTCGTCGACGCCTACGCGCAACTGCTCGCAGAGGGCTATCTGGTGGCGCGCCGCGGCGCCGGCACGTACGTCGCCGCGACCGCCGCCGCCAGCGACGGCGCGCCGTCGGCGTCCACGGCGAGCGCCCCGCGGTTCGACTTCTTCCCCGGCGCCCCCGACCTGTCGGCGTTCCCGCGGACGCTGTGGCTGCGCGCGATGCGCGACGTGCTGCGAACGGCGCCCGACGTTGCGCTGGCCTACCCGGACGCGCGCGGCGCGCCGCAGCTGCGCGAGCAGCTGAGCGCCTATCTGCGAAGGGTGCGCGGCGTCGTCGTCGAGCCCGACTCGATCGTCGTCTGCTCAGGCGCCACGCAGGGCCTTGCGCTGCTCGGCCGCGCGCTGGCCGCGCAGGGCGTCTCGGCGATCGACGTCGAGGACCCCGGACTGCCGCCGCACCGCGCCGTGCTCGCCTATGCGGGCGTGCGGGTCGGCGGCGCGCGCGTGGACGAGCAGGGCCTCGACGTGGGCTCGCTGAGCGCCGACGTGGTGCTGACGACGCCGGCGCATCAGTGCCCGACGGGCGTCGTGCTGTCGCCGCGCCGGCGCGGCGAGCTCGTGCGCTGGGCGCGCGAGGGCGGGCTGGTGATCGAGGACGACTACGACGCCGAGTTCCGCTACGACAGGGCGCCGCTCGGCGCCCTGCAGGGGCTCGCGCCCGACCGCGTCGTTTACATGGGCACGGTGTCCAAGACGCTCGCGCCGGGCATGCGCCTGGGCTGGCTGGTGCTGCCGTCGTCGCTGCTCGCCGCCGTCGCACAGGCCAAGGCGCTCGACGACCTCGGCTGCCCGGCGCTCGACCAGCTCGTGCTCGCGCGGCTGCTGGCGACGTCCGCCTACGACCGCCACCTGCGTCGCGCGCGCCGGCGCAACCGCGCGCGCCGAGACGCGCTGATCGCCGCCGTCGCGCGCGAGCTGCCCGGCGCGAGCGTGAGCGGCATCTCTGCCGGGCTGCACGCGCTCGTGCACCTGCCGCACGCCGTCGACTCGCACGAGCTGATGCGCGTCGCCGAGGACCGCTCGCTGCGCGTCTACCCGCTGGAGCTGCATCGCATCGAGCCGCGCGAGCTCGCCGATTCGCTGGTGATGGGCTACGCCAACCTGTCAGAGCCGGCGATCGAGGAGGGCGTGCGCCGGCTGGCGGCCGTGCTGCGCACGCTCACCGCGTCGGGACGCCGGCGATGAGCGACGAGCCGCGGCCGAGCGCCCCGGCGCGCCGCTTCGTGCGCCCGGTGCAGGGTCGGCGCCTGCCGGCGGCGCTGCCCAGCGCGCGCATGGCTGCGCGCTCGGCGCCGGCCGGCGCGCGCACGATCGGCGAGCAGCCGCGCACGGGCACGATCGCGCAGGTCGCCGCGAGCAAGCGCGCGCTGCTGGTCACCTACCGCCGCGACGGCACGCCGGTGCCGACGCCGGTCTGGGCCGCCGCGGCCGGCGGGCGGCTGTACGTGCGCTCCGAGCGCGCGTCGGGCAAGCTCAAGCGCCTGCGCAACGACGATCGCCTGCTCGTCGCGCCGTGCACCGTGCGCGGCAAGCCGCTCGGCGCGCCGCTGGAGGCACATGCGCGCGTGCTTGCGCTGCACGAGGAGCACTTTGCCGAGCGCGCGTTGGTCGCTCGCTACGGCTTCGGCCGCGCGCTGTTCGAGCGCACGATGGACTTGCTGCGCGTGGACATGTGCTTTCTCGAGCTGACGCCCGGCGCCTGGCGGCGCGAGCCTTAGATGGCCGGGTTTCTCCTGCCTGACCGGGGCGGCGGGGCGATCGTCAGACAGCGGCGCGGCCGGCCGATCGTCAGACGGCGCGCCCGACGGGCCCGCTCAGGCGGTCGCCGAGAGCGCCGCCAGCCGCGAGCGCGTGAGCGCGCGCGGGCCGTCGCCGACGAACGTCGGGGGCGCGATCGCGAGGTACTGGTCGAACACCCAGCCGCACAGCCGGCGGTTCTCGAAGGCGCGGACGACGGCCGTGAGCGAGCGGCTCGGCGTCGTCCAGCCGGCGAGCTGCTGGGCGCGCAGGATCCACGCGAACTTGCGCGCGTGGGCGGCCGAGAAGGCGCCGTAGCGCTGCAGCGCCTGGGCGCGTGAGCGCCCCCCTTCGATCACGGCGCGCAGCTCGCGGCCGCACGCCAGGCCGAAGTACAGCGCGGTGCGAATGCCTTCGGCGGTCAATGGGAGACAGTGCCCGGCCGAGTCGCCGACGAAGAACACGCCGTCCTCGACGGCCGCGCGCAGCTGGTGGGGAATCCAGTTGCCCTGGTAGCCCTCGGCCGGCAGGCCGAGGTCGCCGGCCAGCCTGACGGTCGGCTCCTTGACGTGGTCGGCGGGCCGGAACGAGCCGACGCCCACGCGCAGCTCGTCGCCTGCGGGAAAGCTCCACGAGTAGCCCGAGCGGATGTAGCGAGGGTCCACCCACAGCTCCATCTGATCGCCGTGGCCTTGCGGATGCACCTCCAGGCCGCGAGACAGGCGTGCGTTGGGCGGCTGGATGGTCATGCGGTTGGACAGCACGCGCCGCCAGCCGAGCCCGTCGACCACCAGCGGAGCGGTGAGCGACCCGCGGTCGGTGTGCACGGCGAAGCCGTCGCGGCCGGTCACCGTGGCGGTCTCGAACTCCAGCTCGCCGTCGTCGGCCTGCTCCCACATGAGGGCGCACAGCTCGCGGTAGTCGAAAGTCGAGAACGACCACGGCAGCGACCAGCGCGCGGTGCGAAACGGCGTGTGCACGACGATCTCGTCGAACGTCTGGCGATGCGAGGACTGCAGATCCATCGCGCTGAGCCAGCGCGTCGGCATCGCGCACGCCGACGTCTGGCGCTCGCCGATCTCGTAGCGGTCGATCATCAGCACACGCGCGCCGGCGCCGGCGAGCTCGCGTGCGATCGCCAGGCCGGCGAAGCTCGCACCGCACACCAGGACGTCGCAGTCGCGCTGAAGCGGTGTGCGTGCCGCTCCCCGCGTCGTCGCTCGTACGGGCATCTTCCCGGCAATGATACGGCTGCGCTAGGCTTCGCCGGTGCAAACGGTGATGGAGAATCCTCAAGCTCGCGTGGTCGAGGGGTCCAACGGACTCCTGTTGGAGGTCGACGGGGCGATCGTGCCCAACTACGAGGCGACGTTCCGCACGATCGAGGAGGGCGAGGTCGTCACCGGCCACGTCGTGCGCATCGACAAGGACGAGGTGCTCGTCGACATCGGCTACAAGTCCGAGGGCGTCATCCCGGCCAACGAGCTGTCGATCCGCAAGTCGGTCGATCCCAAAGACGAGGTCCACCTCGGCGAGGAGGTCGACGCGATCGTCATGACCAAGGAGGACCAGGACGGTCGCCTGATCATGTCCAAGAAGCGCGCCCGCTTCGAGAAGGCGTGGCGGCGCATCGAAACCGCCGCCGAGTCGGGCGAGCCGGTCGAGGGGACGGTCATCGAGGTCGTCAAGGGCGGCCTGATCATCGACCTCGGCGTGCGCGGCTTTTTGCCGGCGTCGCTCGTCGACATCCGCCGCGTGCCCAACCTGGACGAGTACATGGGCACGAAGATCGAGACGAAGGTGATCGAGCTCAACCGCTCGCGCAACAACGTCGTGCTGTCGCGCCGCGCGGTGCTCGAGGAGGAGCGCAAGGAGGTTCGCCAACAGATCCTCGACCGCCTGCAGCCGGGCCTGGTCGTGGAAGGCCAGATCTCCAACATCGTCGACTTCGGCGCGTTCGTCGACCTCGACGGGATCGACGGGCTGATCCACATCTCCGAGCTTTCGTGGTCGCACGTCAACCACCCGTCAGAGATCCTCACGATCGGCGACACGGTGAAGGTCAAGGTGCTCGACATAGACCGCGAGCGCCAGCGCATCTCGCTGGGTCTCAAGCAGACCCAAGAGGACCCGTGGCAGCGGATCGTCGACACGTACAACGTCGGCGACGAGCTGGAGGGCAAGGTCACCAAGGTGGTCACGTTCGGCGCGTTCGTGGAGATCCTCGACGGCGTCGAGGGGCTGGTGCACATCTCAGAGCTGGCGCCGCATCACGTCGAGAGCCCGCGCGAGATCGTCCATCCGGGAGACGAGATCCGCGTGAAGATCCTCGAGATCGACTCCGAGCGCCGGCGCCTGTCGCTGTCGGCCAAGCGTGTGGAGGACCAGATTCTGCCCGTGTCGCGCCCCGGCGAGCCGCAGACCGAGCAGGCCGAGCCGGCGGCGGAGGCCGCGGCGCCCGACGCAACGGTGCCGGAGGCGACCGCAGCGGAGGCGACCCCAGCAGAGGCGGCCGCGCCGGAGGCTGCGGCGCCCGCCGAGGCGCCGGCGCCAGAGGCCGAGGCCGCGGCCGCCGAGGCGGCCGAGCCGGAGCAGGACGCAGCGCCCGAGGCGAGCGCCGAGACGGCGGTTGCCGAGCAGGCGCAGCCCGAGCAGGCGCAGCCCGCGGACGAGCCGCAGGCGTCCACGACGGACGCCGGCGAGGAGCCGGCCATGCCGGCCGAGCCCGCGGCCGAGCCGAGCACGGCGGACACGGGCGCAGAGCCGGTGGCCGAGCCGGCGCAAGACTGACGCGGCGAAAGCGCGGCGCAGGCGGTGGAGCCTCGGGTGCCCTTCGTCGGGCTGACCGGCGGCATGGGGTCGGGCAAGTCGACGGCGCTGGCGGCCCTGGCGCGGCTCGGCGCGGCGACGCTGTCCAGCGACGCGGTCGTGCACGAGCTGTACGAGCAGGACGCACAGCTGCGCGAGGCGGTGGTCGAGCGCTGGGGCGAGCAGGTCGCGCCGGGCGGCGTGGTCGATCGCGCGGCCGTCGCCGAACGCGCCTTCGCGGGAGACGAGGAGCGGGCCTGGCTTGAGCGGCTGCTGTGGCCGCTCGTGGGCGCTCGCGTGGCGGCGTGGCTGAACGACGCGCGAGGGGAGCGCCCGGCGGGCGAGCGGCCACCGCGTGCCGCGGTCGTCGAGGTCCCGCTGCTGTTCGAGGCGGGCCTGGAAGGGCTCTACGACGCGACGATCGCGGTGGTGTCCGACGAGCGCCTGCGCCACGAGCGCGCGTCGGCGCGCGGGCACGCGCTGGCGGACGAGCGCTCGGCGCGCCAGCTCTCGCAGCACGAGAAGGCGCAAAGAGCGACGTTCGTCGTGCGCAACGATGGCACGTTGCAGGAGTTGCAACAGGAGTTGTCGGCGGTTCTTGACAAGCTAGGCGGATGAGCCGGCAGGTGGCGATGAGCCGGCGGCGGACGGCGAGCACGACCAGCCGGCGCACGCTCGGCACGCTCGTGGCGCTCGCGGTGGCGGCGCTGCTCGTCGTGCTGATCGCCTCGGAGGTCAACCACGCGGTCGACAAGCTGGGGCTGCCGCTGAGCAACGCCGACGTGATCCGCAAGCAGGCGGCGGAAAAGCGCCTGGACCCGGCGCTGATCGCGGCGGTGATCTACGCCGAGTCGAAATTCGCCCCGAGCCGGTCCTCGGCGGGCGCGGAGGGGCTGATGCAGATCCTGCCGGAAACGGCGTACTTCATCGCGCATCTGTCGGGTGGCAGCCAGTTCACTGCCAGCGACCTGGCGACGCCGAGCATCAACGTCGCGTACGGCAGCTATTACCTGCGCTACCTGCTCGACCACTACGACGGCAACGAGATGCTGGCGGTGGCGGCCTACAACGCGGGACTGGCCAACGTCGACAAATGGGTCGCGCGAGCGCGCGAAAACGGGGGCCATCTGACGGTCGCTGCGATACCGTTCCCGGAGACGCGCGCGTACGTCGAACGGGTGCTGAGCGCCCAGCAGAGCTATCGCGAAACGTACGCGAGCCAGCTCGGCTTGAACTAGGCGGGGCCTTATTTCGGCGAGCGCGGGAGCGCTCGCTACGGTAAAGGGGTGCCGGAGTTCAAGCTCGATTCGGTGTTCACGCCGACCGCCGATCAGCCCAAGGCGATCGCGGGGCTGGCCGCGGGCGTGGAGGCGGGCGAACAGTTCCAGACGCTGCTCGGCGCGACGGGCACGGGCAAGACGATGGCGATGGCGGGCGTGATCGAGGCGGTGCAGCGCCCGGCGCTGGTGATCGCCCACAACAAGACGCTCGCGGCGCAGCTGTGCAACGAGTTCCGCACGTTCTTCCCCGACAACGCGGTCGAGTACTTCGTGTCGTACTACGACTACTACCAGCCCGAGGCGTACGTGCCCAGCCGCGACCTGTACATCGAGAAGGACTCGGCGATCAACCAGGAGGTGGATCGCCTGCGCCACGCGGCGACGGCCGCCGTGTTCGCGCGCCGCGACGTGATCGTCGTCGCGTCGGTGTCGTGCATCTTCGGGCTCGGCTCGCCGGAGACGTACGAGATGAACATGCAGATCCTCAACCGCGGCCAGGAGGTCGATCGCGACGAGCTGCTGCGCAAGCTCGTGTCGATCCAGTACCAGCGCAACGACACGGTGCTCTCACGCGGCACGTTTCGCGTGCGCGGCGAGACGCTGGAGGTGTTCCCGGCCTACGCCGAGACGGCTTTTCGGGCGACGCTGTTCGGCGACGAGGTGGAGCGCCTGCAGCACTTCGACCCGCTCACCGGCGAGGTGCTCGAAGACGACATCGAGCACGTGGCGATCTGGCCGGCGACGCACTACAACGTCAAGGAAGGCACGATCGAGGACGGCGTCGAGGCGATCGGCGCCGAACTGAACCTGCGCTGCGAGCAGCTGGAGGCGGAGGGCAAGCTGCTGGAGTCCCACCGCCTGCGCCAGCGCACGCAGTACGACATGGAGATGCTGCGCGAGATGGGCTTCTGCTCGGGCATCGAGAACTACTCGCGCATCCTCGACAAACGCCAGCCGGGCGAGCGCCCGTACTGCCTGATCGACTACTTCCCCGACGACTTCATCTGCTTCATCGACGAGTCCCACCAGACGGTGCCGCAGATCGGCGGCATGTACGAAGGCGACCGCTCGCGCAAGCAGACGCTCGTGGACTACGGCTTTCGCCTGCCGAGCGCGCTGGACAACCGCCCGCAGCGCTTCGAGGAGTTCCTCTCGATCACGCCGCAGCTGCTGTTCGTGTCGGCGACGCCCGGCGAGTACGAGCGCACCAACTCGACGCGCATCGTCGAGCAGATCGTGCGCCCGACGGGCATCGTCGACCCGCGCGTCGAGGTGCGCGAGACCAAGAACCAGATCGACGACCTGATGAACGAGGTGCGCAAACGTACCGAGCGCGACGAGCGCGTGCTCGTGACGACGCTGACCAAGAAGATGTCCGAGGACCTCTCGCAGTACCTGCTGGAGATGGGCTTCAAGACGCGCTACCTGCATTCGGAGATCGACACGCTGGAACGCATCCAGATCATCCGCGACCTGCGCCTGGGCGAGTACGACGTGCTCGTCGGCGTGAACCTGCTGCGCGAGGGCCTGGACCTACCCGAGGTGTCGCTCGTGGCGATCCTCGACGCCGACAAGGAGGGGTTCCTGCGGGGCGAGACGTCGCTGATCCAGACGATCGGGCGCGCCGCGCGAAACGTCGACGGGACGGTGCTGATGTACGCCGACAAGCAGACGCGCGCGATGAAAGCGGCGATCTCTGAGACCGATCGCAGGCGCGAAATCCAGCTGGCCTACAACGTGGAGCACGGGATCACGGCGGCGACGATCGTCAAGGGCATCTCCGACATCGCCGAGTTCCTGCAGGCCGAGTCCAAGGTGCCGAGCAAGCGCAAGCGCCGGCGCAAGACGGCCGGCGCCTCGGAGATGCCCAAGCACGAGCTCGAGCGGATGCTCGTGGAGCTGGAGGAGGAGATGGTCGCCGCCGCCGACGAGCTGCGCTTCGAGTACGCCGCTCAACTGCGCGACGAGCTGCGCGAGCTGCGCCGCGACCTGCGCGAGATGCAGACCGCGGAAGCGCCGCTGGCGGCCGGCGGCGAGGCGGCGGACGTCGCCGCCGGGGATGGCGACGAGGGCGCCGCGCGTGAGGCTCCGACGGGCGACATCGCCTAGGATGCCCGCCGTGGACATCGACCGTCAGGCGATCGAGCGACGCGACTTTCCCATCGCCCGCCGCGGCTACGAGCCGGCGGCCGTCGATGCCCACCTGCGCGCGCTGGCGGCGGAGATCGAGCAACTGCAGCGCGAGCTCTCCGACGGGCCGCCGGCGTCCTTGGCGTCGACGGCCGGCACGCAGGTGCAGAGCATCCTCGCGGCCGCCGAGGCGACCGCCGCCGAGTTGGAGCGCGACGCGGCGCAGGACGCCAGGACGACGCGCGAGGACGCCGCCGGCGACGCCGCGAGCACGCGCGAGAAGGCGATCGCGCAGGCGCGCGGCCAGGTCGCGTTCGTCGCTCAGGCGACGGCCGCGCTGCTCGAGCGCGTGGCCTCGATGGACGCCGAGGTGAGCGCGCTCGTGCAGAGCGTGCGCGAGGGCGCCAACCGGCTCGCCGGCGACCTGCGCGCGGTCGAGGAGAACATGGGAGAGCTGTACGACGCGGCTTCCGGCACGGGCGTGACGCGCGCGGTGTCCACCGACCAGGCCGCTCAGCCGTCGATCCCCGTCCCGCCCGCGCCCGTCCATCCGGCGCCGCACGCCGCCCAGCCTCCCGTGCCGCCGCCTGCCGCCGCACGTGCGGCGGCCGCGCCTGCCGCCGATGCGGCCGCTGCGCCGGCCACGCCCACTGCGCCGGCCACGCCCGCTGCGCCGCCGCAGTCCCCGCCGGAGGTCGCCGAGCCCGACGTGCACGTCGATCCCGAGGCCCCGCCGCCGCGCGAGCGCATCGCCTCCGGGGGAGCGTCGAGCGCGTCCGCGCCGGCTGGCGGCGATCTCGACAGCGCGCGGCTGGTCGCGTTGAACATGGCGCTGAACGGCGACTCGCGCGACGAGACCGATCGCTACCTCGCCGAGAACTTCCAGCTGGCCGACAGGGCGAAGCTGATCAGCGAGGTATACGCCGCCATCGAGGCGTAGGACGCCCGGGGGGCGGCGCGATGCGGCGTCCTTGTGCGGGAAGTCGTCGCTCGCAACTTGCGGATTTGCGGACGCCGAGCGATGCGAACGTCTGTTCGACGTCATAGAATGAACGACGTATGCCGGCTGGCAATCAGATCGTCGTCTCGGGGGCGCGCGAGCACAACCTGAAGGACATCTCGCTGTCGTTGCCGCGCGATGCGCTGGTCGTGATCACGGGGCTGTCGGGCTCGGGCAAGAGCTCGCTGGCGTTCGACACGATCTACGCCGAGGGACAGCGCCGCTATGTCGAGTCGCTGTCGGCGTATGCGCGCCAGTTCCTCGGCCAGATGGACAAGCCGGACGTCGACTCGATCGAGGGGCTGTCGCCGGCGATCTCGATCGACCAGAAGACGACCTCGCGCAACCCACGCTCGACGGTCGGCACGGTCACCGAGATATACGACTACCTGCGCCTGCTGTGGTCGCGCGTGGGCAAGCCGCACTGCCCGATCTGCGGGCGCCCGATCGTCGGGCAGTCGGCCGAGCAGATCATCGACCAGGCGATGGAGCTGGCCGAGGGGACGCGCTTCATGGTTCTCGCGCCGGTCGTGCGCGGGCGCAAGGGCGAGTACGGCAAGCTGCTGGACGAGCTGCGCAACGACGGCTACGCGCGCGTGAAGATCGACGATCGCGTGCGCATGCTGGAGGAGTCGATCGTGCTCGACAAGCGCTACAAGCACGACATCTCGGTCGTGATCGACCGCCTGGCGATGCGCCACGACGTGCGCAAGCGGCTCGCCGACTCGATCGAGACGGCCGTCGCGCTCGCCGACGGGCTGGTCGAGATCGAGGTCGTCGGGCGTTCTTCAGAGGCGGCTACGGAGGAGCCCGCCGAGGAGGTCAAGGGCGCGAAGGGCGCCAAGGGACCACGCGCGGCGTCCTCGCAGATCGTCCCCGGCGAGGTGCCAGAGCCGGGCACCGTGTTCACTTTCTCCGAGCGCTTCGCCTGCCCCGAGCACGGGCCGTCGCTGGTCGAGCTCGAGCCGCGCATCTTCTCGTTCAACTCGCCGCACGGCGCGTGCGACCGCTGCACGGGCCTGGGCTCGCAGATGGAGATCGACCCGGAGCTGGTGGTGCCCGACCCGACGCTGTCGATCGCCGAAGGGACGCTTGCGCCGTGGGCCAACAGCACGTCCAACTACTACGAGCAGGTGACCGAGGCGATCGCCGACCGCTACGGGGTCGACCTGGAGACGCCCTGGGAGGAGCTGTCGCAGGAGCATCGCGACCTGTTCCTGGAAGGGACCAACGGCGAGCCGGTGCACGTCAGCTACCGCAACCGCTACGGCCGCCGGCGCTCCTACGCGACGCGCTTCGAGGGGATCGTCAAGAACCTCCAGCGCCGCTATCGCGAGACCGACTCCGAGTGGACGCGCGAGAAGATCGAGGAGTACATGTCGCTGCGCGCCTGCCCGGTGTGCGGCGGCGCGCGGCTGCGCGCGGAGTCGCGCGCCGTGCTCGTCGCCGGCACGCGCATCGAGGAGTTCTGCGCGCTGTCGGCGCGCCGCGCGCTTGCGTGGCTGGACGAGGTCGAGCTGTCGGAGACCGACCGTCATGTCGCGCGCCTGATCCTGCGCGAGATCTCCGAGCGCCTGCAGTTCCTGGAGAACGTCGGCATCGGCTACCTGTCGATGGATCGCGCGGCGGCGACGCTGTCGGGCGGCGAGGCGCAGCGCATCCGCCTGGCGACGCAGATCGGCTCGTCGCTGGTCGGCGTGCTGTACATCCTCGACGAGCCGTCGATCGGCCTGCACCAGCGCGACAACTCCAAGCTGATCGCCACGCTGGAGCGGCTGCGCGACCTCGGCAACACGGTGATCGTGGTCGAGCACGACGAGCAGACGATGCGCAGCGCCGACCATCTGGTCGACCTCGGCCCAGGCGCCGGCGAGCACGGGGGCGAGATCGTCGCCCAGGGCACGGCCGCGCAGGTGCAGCGCGTGAAGGGCTCGCTGACCGGCCAGTTCCTCGCGGGGACGCGCACGATCGACGCGCCGGCCAAGCGACGCACGCCGAGCGGCTACGTGGAGATCGTCGGCGCCTCAGAACACAACCTGCGCGACATCGACGTGCGCGTGCCGCTGGGCGTGCTGACGTGCGTCACCGGTGTGTCGGGATCGGGCAAGTCGACGCTGGTCAACGAAGTGCTCTACAAGGCCGTGGCCAACCGTCTGCACCGCGCGCGCCAGCGGCCGGGCGCCCACCGCGCGATCCACGGGCTCGACCAGCTCGACAAGATCATCGCCGTCGACCAGTCGCCGATCGGGCGCACGCCGCGCTCGAACCCGGCTACTTACACGGGCCTGTTCGACGTGATCCGCGACCTGTTCTCAAAGACCCAGGAGGCGCGCGTGCGCGGCTACAAGCCCGGGCGCTTCAGCTTCAACGTCAAGGGCGGACGCTGCGAGGTTTGCCGCGGCGATGGGCAGATCAAGATCGAGATGCACTTCCTGCCCGACGTGTACGTGCCGTGCGAGCAGTGTCACGGCAAGCGCTACAACCGCGAGACGCTGGAAGTTCGCTTCAAGGGCCGCAGCATCGCCGACGTGCTGAACATGCCGGTCGAGGAGGCGCTGCAGTTCTTCGAGCACATCCCCAAGATCCGCCGCCGCCTGGAGACGCTGCACGCGGTCGGCCTGGGGTACGTGCGCCTCGGTCAGCCCGCGACGACGCTGTCCGGCGGCGAGGCCCAGCGCGTGAAGCTGGCGACGGAGCTGTCGAAGGTCGCCACCGGGCGCACGCTGTACATCCTCGACGAGCCGACGACGGGCTTGCACTTCGCCGACGTGCAGCGCCTGCTCGAGGTGCTGCAGCGCCTCGTCGACGCGGGCAACAGCGTGGTGGTGATCGAGCACAACCTCGACGTGATCAAGTCGGCCGACCGGCTGATCGACATGGGCCCGGAGGGTGGCGAGGAGGGGGGGCTGGCGATCGCCGTGGGCACGCCCGAGGAGGTCGCCGCCGAGCGCGCCTCGCACACCGGCCAGTTCCTGGCCGAGCTGCTGACGCCCGTCGCCAAGCGCGCCGGCGCGCGCGCGGGCAAGGGCGCGGATCGCAAGCGACCCGCCAAGGTCGCCGCTTGAACGCAGCGGCGGCGCGGGCCCGCCTGTGGGCGCAGAAGTGGCGCTGGTACGAGCGCAACTCGCTGCCTTGGAACCGCGCGCAGATCCACTGGCAGCTGATGCGTCGCGAAGCGTTCGCGCGCTGGCCGTTGCACGGCAACGTGCTCGAAGCGCTGTGCGAGAACCGCCTGGAGCTGGGCGCGGGGGTGCTGTTGGAGCCGGGCGTGTGGATCACCGCCCCCGGCACGGCGCGCGTGCGCATCGGCGCGGGCAGCTTTCTCAACCTCGGCGTGATGGTTGCGTCGCAACAGCTCGTGGAGATCGGCGAGAACTGCATGCTCGCCAACGGCTGCTTCGTCTCAGACGCCGACCACCGCCACGACGACCCCGACAAGCCGATCACCTGGCAGGGCTTTCAGAGCAAGGGGCCGACGCGCATCGGCGACAACTGCTGGCTGGGCGCCAACGTCGTCGTGACCAGCGGCGTGACGATCGGCGAGCGCTGCGTGATCGGCGCCAACAGCGTCGTCACGCGCGACATCGAGCCGTTCTCCGTCGCCGTCGGCCTGCCGGCGCGCGTGATCAAACGCGTTGAGTACCAGAGCGGGTAGGTTCGTTGGATGGATCTGAGAGAGGCGATGCGCTGCGCGCCGACGAGCAGGCGCTTCACCGACGAGGCCGTCGCGACGGACGTGCTGCGCCGCGTGCTCGACGACGCGCGCTTCGCGCCCAGCGGTGGCAACCGCCAGGGGTGGCGAGTCGTGGTCGTGCGCGACGCCGAGCGTCGCCGCGCCATCCGCGAGCTGTACGTGCCCTCGTGGAACGCGTACATGGAGCACACGGGCGGCGCGCAGATGCTGCGCAAGCCCGAGGACTTCGATCCGACGCGAGTGCGCATGGTGCAGCGCGCCGACGAGTACGCGCAGAAGCTCGATGAGGTGCCGGTGCATCTGCTCGTGGCCGTTCGTCTCGACGATCTCGTCGTGACCGACGCCGAGCTGGGACGCCAGAGCATCGTCGGCGGCGCCTCGATCTACCCGTTCGTGCAGAACCTGCTGCTCGGCCTGCGCGCCGAGGGGCTCGGCGCGGCGATGACGACATTGCTCGTGCCCGCCGAGGAGGCGATCAAAGAGCTTCTGAGAATGCCCGACGACCTCGCGCTGGCGGCGCACATCGGCGTCGGCCACAGGGCCGACGACTGGCCCAAGCGGCTCGCGCGCAGGCCCGTCGAGGATTTCGCCTTCGGCGAGCGCTTCGGCGAGCCCCTGTGAGCGCGCGGGCTCGGGCGCTCACGTCGCACGCACCGCGCGCTCGGCAATAGGCCGGCGCGCCGACGCACGCAGCAGGCGAGCCCCGCCCGAGGCGAGGCTCGCCTTGCTCTTTGAGTCGTTACTTGGCGGGCGGGACGGGGACGGAGCTGAAGGCCGTCGTGCCGGATGCGACCTGCAGGCCGAGCCCGGTTGCGCTGTTGGCGTACGCGAGCTCCTTGGCCAGCGTGCCGACGCCGTTGGCGGCCGGCAGCGGGGCGAACTCGACCGTGGAGAGCACGCCGAGCGCGTTGCCGCTCGCGTTCAGGTAGCCGCTGCCTGAATCTCCGGGGATGCCGGGCGTGATGGTGTAGAGCTGCTGGCTCCAGCCGCCGGATTCTTCCTGGTCGCCGAGGCTCACGCCGGTCTTCGGGCTGAGCGCGCTGACGCCGCCGCGCAGGATCGAGTTGCCGTACGTGTACACCTGTTCGCCCGTCTGCGAGACGCCCGAGGCAAGCCCGTCGGGACCGCCCCAGAAAGGGACCGTCGGATTGACGTTGCCCACCTGCGCGGCGTTGATCTTGATCAGCGCCAGGTCGTTGTACTGGCATGTGTTGGCGTCTTTCTCTTTGCCTTTCTGCATGGTCAGCCACGAGTTGTAGGCCAGCGTGCCGATCAGCGTGCCGTTCTGGACGCCGCCGTTGACGAGGTCGCCCGAGTAGATCGGCGTGCCCAGCGGCAGCGATTTGGTCGAGCAGCCGTTCGTTTCGGTGTCTTCGCCGGTCGACGAGCAGTGCGCCGCCTGGCCCAGGTAGACGTTGCCGGCGGAGTCGGTGAAGACGAAGTTGGCCGTGCACTGCGACGCGCCGTTGAGGAACGACGAGGCGTTCGTGAACGTCATCACCCCGGGGTGAATCGTCGCGCTTTCCTCGGGCGCCCACGCGGAGGCGTTGGCGGCTGAGCCGAGCGCCGCCAGAGCGGTGATCGTGAGCAGGACGGCGAGCTTGCGGCACGGGTTCATCGGCTTCCTCCCGAAATCGAGGTTCGTCGGCACGCTCCGCGCGAGGCTGCGGCACGGAGCCACGGCGCGATTTACCCGACTCGGCGAGCTTCAAACGGCATCCGCCGGAATGCCCGAAGCAACTGGACGTTTGCCCGAGTCAACCCGCGAGCAAAGGCGCTGGCGCGCCGCAGGCGCCGCGACGCGTCCACCCTGGCGACTAGACCGGGGCGCGATCTCAGCCCAGCAGGACCTGCAGCTCCACCAGCTCCTCCGGCTTGATCTTGTACGTGTGCTCGGGGCCTGGGTAGCGCCGGGTGCGCACGTCCTCGGCGTAGGCGGCGACGCCGTCGTTCATGTCCTGCTGGAGGTTGGCGTAGCGCTTGACGAAGCGCGGCCCGAGGCCGTCGCGGATTCCGAGCAGGTCGTGGAACACGAGCACCTGCCCGTCGGTGGCCGCCCCGGCGCCGATGCCGATCACGGGGATCTGCACGTGAGGCATCAGCTCCTCGGTGACGGCGCTGGGGATCGCCTCGAAGACGAGCGCGAAACAGCCGGCCTCCTGCAGCGCAAGCGCCTCCTGTGCGATTCGCGCAGCCGCGCCGGCGGTGCGGCCCTGCGCCTTCCAGCCGCCGAGCGCCGTGGACGTCTGCGGCGTCAGGCCGACGTGCCCCATCACCGGTATGCCCGCGTTGACGATCGCGCGGGCGCGCTTGACCGACGCCTCGCCGCCTCCCTCCAGCTTGACGGTTTCGCAGCCGGCCTCCTTGACCATGCGCATGGCCGTCGTGATCGCCTGCTCGTCGGAGACCTCGTAGGAGCCGAACGGCAGGTCGCCGATCAGCAGCGGCGTGCGCAGACCGCGGCGCACGGCGCGCGCGAGCACGAGCATGTCCTCCAGCGAGACTGGGGTCGTCGCGCTGTGGCCGAGCACGGTCGTCGCGGCGGAGTCGCCGACCAGCACGAGGTCGACGCCGGCCGACTCGGCGGCGCGGGCGCTCGGGTAGTCATACGCGGTCACCATCACGATCGGGTCGCGCAGGCGCTTCTTCTCCGCGAGCAGCGGCAGCGTCATCGGCAGGCGTCCTGGATCGGACGGGGCCTGGATGTCGGGGTGGCTGGACATGGGCGCTTCCTCTCTCTCTGAGCGGTTGACCCCCTACGTGAGCAGGGTGGCCACCGCGTCGTCGATGGTGATGATTCGGTTGGTCTGAGCCTCCACGTGCACGACGCGCGGCTCATAGGTGTCCATCTCGACCTGGTCGTAGTTGGCGTAGGAGACGACGATGATCGTGTCGCCGCGCTGCACGAGGCGAGCGGCCGCGCCGTTGACGGTCATCGCTCCCGAGCCGCGCTCGCCGGCGATCGTGTACGTCTCGAAGCGCGCTCCGTTGTCGATGTCGAGCACGTGCACCTGCTCGTGCTCGAAAATGTCGGCGGCCTCGAGCAGATCGGGGTCGATCGTGATCGAGCCGACGTAGTGCAGGTCGCAGTCGGTGATCGTCGCCCGGTGGATCTTTGACTTGAGCATTACTCGTTGCATCAGGCGATGGCCTTTCTCGGGTGCGTTTGACTGGGGGCGGGGGCCGCGGATGGCCGCAGGATCGCGTTGTCGATCAGCCGCGTCTGTCCGATCCGCGCGGCGATCGCGAGCACGGCTTCGCGCTGCAGCTCCTCACATGGGCCGAACGTCTCGGGGTCGACCAGCTCGATGTACTCGGGCTGCACGCCGTGCGCGATCATCGCGTCGCGCGCCGCACCGACCAGCGAGTCGGCCGATCGCGCGCCAGCGGCAGCTCGTCTGGCGGCGGCCTGCAGCGCTTCGGGCAACGCGATCGCCCGCGCACGCTCGTCGGGCGACAGGCGCGTGTTGCGGCTGGACATCGCCAGGCCGTCGTCCTCGCGCACGGTCGGGCAGACCTGGATGCGCACCGCCAGGTTCAGGTCGGCGACCAGCCGGCGGATCACCACGACCTGCTGCGCGTCCTTCTGGCCGAAGTAGGCGACGTCGGGCATCGCCATGCCGAGCAGCTTGGTCACGATCGTGCTGACCCCGCGGAAGTGTCCGGGGCCGCGCACGACGCCCTCGAGCCGGTCGCTCACGCCGAGCACCTCGACGGCCGTGGAGAACCCCGGCGGGTAGACCTCGTCGGCCGACGGGGCGAACAGCACGTCGGCGCCGGAGCGTGAGGCCAGCTCGGCGTCTTCGCGCTCGCGCCGTGGATAGCGCTGCAGATCTGCGTGCTCGTCGAACTGGGCGGGGTTGACGAACAGCGACACGACGACCACGTCGCACTCCGCGCGCGCGCGCTCGATCAGCGAGAGGTGGCCCTGGTGCAGCGCGCCCATCGTCGGCACGAGGCCGATCCGCGCCCCCTCGCGTCGCGCGGCGGCGAGCTCGGCGCGCAGCTCGTCGATGGCGCGCACGGTCCTCATGCGCAGGGCGAAGGGTGGTTTGCGGGGCTCATCGTTCTCGGTCCAGTTCCTCGCGGATACCGGCGCGATTGAAGAAAGTTCGCTGCTGTCTTCGGGTCCGCTCCGAACATTCGCTCGGTTACGGCCTACCGCGAATGATACAGGCGCGCCGGCTGGTCACAAGGACGCGCTTGGAGGCGCGCCCGAGCGGCTACCAGGCGTCGACGTAAGGACGCGCCTTGCCCGGGCGCTGCCACCAGCTCGACGCGCCGTCGTCGTCGAACAGCGTGGCGATCCAGCGTCGCGAGTCGGCGGGGTCGATCACGTCGTCGATCTCGCCGTAGGCGGCCATGTTCAAGCCGCGGCCACGCTCGTAGGCCCCTGCGACCGTCGCTTGGAAGACGCGCTCGCGCTCGTCGGCGTCGGCGATCGCCTCGAGCTCGCGGCGCATGCCCAGGCGCACCGCCCCCTCCAAGCCCATCGCGCCGAACTCCGACGTCGGCCAGGCGACGGTGAAAAGCGGCGCCTTGAAGCCACCGGCGGCCATCGCCTGGGCGCCGAGCCCGTAGCCCTTGCGCAGGACGATCGTCCCGCAGGGAACGCTCAGGTTGGCGCCGCCGAGGAACATGCGCGCGAAGTGGCGCACGGTCGCGGTGCGCTCGGCGTCTGGACCGACCATGAAGCCGGGGGTGTCGCACAGGAACAGCAGCGGCAGCGCGAACGCGTCGCACATGCCGGCGAAGCGCGCGGCCTTGTCGGCGCCGTCGGCGTCGATCGCGCCGCCGAGGTGGCGCGGATCGTTGGCGACGACCCCGAGCGGGCGTCCCTCGTGGCGTACGAGCGCCGTGACAATGCCCTTGCCGAAGCCGCGCCGCAGCTCCAACACGGAGCCCTCGTCGAACAGTCCCTCGACGACTCGGCGCG
This sequence comes from uncultured Solirubrobacteraceae bacterium, assembly GCA_963794905.1. Taxonomy (GTDB): domain Bacteria; phylum Actinomycetota; class Thermoleophilia; order Solirubrobacterales; family Solirubrobacteraceae; genus Palsa-744. The sequence continues at coordinate 159,733 of CAWCFO010000003.1, read as the reverse complement.
CGTCGTACACGCGCTTTCGCTCCAGCGGGATCAACTCGCGCAGCTGGGCTTGATCGGGCAGCTCGCCCGCCTCACGCGGGCCGTCGAAGTAGGAGAGGTAGCGCTTGGCCGCCGCGACTGCCTCGCGATCGTCGGCGACGCGCAGGTCGACCACGCCGTTTGCGTCCTGCACGTCGATCGGGCCGACCTCGGCCGGCTCATACACGCCCAGCCCTCCACCCTCGATCATCGCCGGGCCGCCCATGCCGATGCTCGAGTCCTCGCTGGCGATGATCACGTCGCAGCAGCCGAGCAGCGCCGCGTTGCCGGCGAAGCAGTTACCGGAGGCGATCCCGACCAGCGGCACGAGGCCGCTCAGACGGGCGAACAGCGCAAACGCACGGCAGTCCAGGCCGGCGACGATCGGCATGTCGACGTCGCCCGGGCGCCCGCCGCCGCCCTCCGCGAACAGCACCACCGGCAGCCTGCGGCGCTCGGCCAGCTCGAACAGGCGGTCCTTCTTGGCGTGGTTGCGCATGCCCTGCGTGCCGGCGAGCACGGTGTAGTCATAGGACATCGCCACGCAGCGGCGCCCCTCGATCTCACCGACGCCGGCCACCAGGCCATCGGCGGGCGTCCGCGCGATCAGCTCCTCGCGCGTGCGGCGGGTCTCCTGCGCGGCGAACAGCAGCGGTCCATACTCGACGTAGGAGCCCTCGTCCAGCAGTTCGGCGAGGTTCTCACGCGCGGTGCGACGGCCGCGCTCGCGGCGTTTGGCCACGGCCTCGGCTCGCGCTGCGTCGAGCCCCACGGCGTGGCGCTCGCGCACGGCCTCGAGGTCGGGGCGAAGGCCCTCGACGCGGTCCTCGGCGGAGGTGCGCAGCGCGCCCGCGCCCGCGCCATCGGCGTGACCCGCCGCAAGCTCATCCCCAGCGCCCCCGCCCGCGGCGCCCCCCCGGCTCCGTTGCCTGCGCCGTCCTCGTCGCCGGCGGCGATCAGCGCGAGCGGCTGGCCTTCTTCGACAGCGTCGCCGACGGAGACCGCGACGCTGTCGAGCACGCCGGAGGTGTCAGCGAGAACCTCGTGCTCCATCTTCATCGCCTCCAGCACGACCAGCGGCGAACCGGACACAACACGATCGCCGGGCCGTCGGGCGATCGACACGACCACGCCGGCGAACGGAGCCGTCACGGTCGTCTGCGCGGCGGGCGGCGTGGCTGGATCTGGCGGAGCCATCGCAGGATCATTGCGCAGGAGCGCGGCGGCCCGCGCCCGGCGGCGCCGTCTCGCCGCCGCGCTTTACCATCCTGCGCAATGTCCACAGCGCCCAGCCAAGGAGCGCCCGGCGAGCGCACCGCCTCCGAGCGGCGTGAGGAGCTCAAGCGGGTGTTCGCGCAGGCCAAGGGGTGCGTGCGCTGTCCTGAGCTGGCCGCGACGCGCAAGACCGTCGTGTTCGGCTCGGGCAACGCCGACGCCGAGCTGATGTTCGTCGGCGAGGCGCCCGGCGCCAGCGAGGACGAGCAAGGGGTGCCGTTCGTCGGGCGCGCCGGCAAGCTGCTGGAGACGCTGCTGGGGGAGGTTGGGCTCGCGCGCGGTGACGTCTTTATCGCGAATGTCTTGAAGTGCCTCAGGTACAACGCCCAAGTGCAGCTCGGTGACGGCTCCTGGGAGCGCATCGGTCGCCTGGTGCGCTCGCGCTACAGCGGCGACGTGATGTCGGTTGACGAGTCCGGGGCGCTGACTCGGCGGCGGGTCGTGGGCTGGCACGCGACGCCGCTTGCGGGGCGCCGGGTCTACCGTCTGACCTATCGGTCAGCGAAGCGGGCTGGCGCGGGGAAGGTCAGCGTCGAACTGACGGCAGATCACCCAGTTCTGACGCGGCGTGGCTATGTGGCGGCCGACGAACTCCGCAACGGTGATCGCGTCGCCACAGGACAAGGGTTGAGCCGCCTGGCGTGGGATGTCACATGCGGCACCGTCCTGGGTAACGGCTGCCTGCAAGCCGCTTCGTCCTCGTTGACGTTCTCCCATTCACAGCGACAGAGCGAATATGCGCGGTTCAAGGCGACGCTGCTCGCCGAGCTCGGCACGGCCGTCGAGGAGAGGGTCGTGGCGGCCGCGGTGGGCGACGACCGCACGCACGGAGTCGTCCTCGTACGCTCGCTCGCGCACCGGGCCCTGCGAGCGCTCCGCGCGGACTTCTACCGGCCGCGCAAGGTCGTGCCGCATTGGCTCGTGGACGAGCTCAACCCACGCATGCTCGCCTTCTGGTTCATGGACGACGGCTACATGCGAATCCGGGCCGGCGGACGTCGTCCGCTGGCCGAGATCGCGACGAACGCTTTCTCTGACGACGACCTGCAGCGGTTGATCTGGGCGCTCGACCGCCTCGGGCTACCTGCCAAGGCGTTGCGTTCGCGACTGTTCTTCGACGTGCCCACGTCGAGACGTCTCAGCGAGACGATTGCGCCATACGTTCCCGAGGCAATGCGCTACAAGCTCCATCCAGACGTCGCCGCGCGGATTCCGTTTGACGCATCGGCGCTGCGGCGCGGCCCGAGCGTTTCGCTGTACGACGAGATGGAGATCGAGGACGTGACCGATCGCAAGCGCGCCGACACGACGTTCTTCTGCATCGACGTCGAGAAGACGCACAACTTCGTCACGGCCGGAGGCGTCGTCCACAACTGCCGTCCTCCTGGCAACCGCGACCCGCTGCCGTTGGAGATCGACAACTGCCAGGAGTATCTGCGCAGCCAGGTCGAGCTGATCGAGCCGACCGTCATCTGCACGCTGGGGAACTTCTCGACCAAGCTCCTGCGCGGCGATCCGACGGGCATCACGCGCCTGCACGGCCAGCCGGAGGTGCTGACGCTGGGACGGCGCGCGGTGCGCCTGTACCCGATCTTCCACCCCGCGGCCGCTCTGTATACGCCGCGCATGCTCGAGACGCTGCGCGAGGACTTCGCGCGCTTGCCCGAGCTGCTGGCGCAGGGAGCGCCCGAGCAGCCAGCGTTCGAGGAGGCGCCGGAGATCGCCGAGGCCGAGCTGACCGAGCCGGGGACGGCCGAGCCCGCCGGCGCCGAGCCGGATCGCGCTGGGCGGTCGAGCGCGTCAGGCGAGCCGTCGCCGAGCACGTCTGCGCCGGAGCGTCCGTCGGCCGGCTCAGACCCCGCGAGCGAGCCCGACCAGCTCGGGCTGTTCTAGGCGGATCTGGACGTTTGTTGGATGCTATTTCCCATGCTTTGCCCTGCAAAGAGGGGATTTTCCCGCGCCGTCGAAGATTTTCTCCCTTAGGCCTCAAGTCGGCCGATCCCTCCGCCGATACTGGCCATGTCTCCATCCCTCCAGGAGTAGCGATCGGCCCGCGACCCTTTCTCCCGCGGGCCGGTCGTTTAACGGGGTGGACGGCGTTGGCTCTAAAGTCTCGACGTGGCCGTGCGCATCGTCGAGACCTCCGACCCAGCCGAGACGGAATCGCTGGGCGCAGAGCTGGCTGAGCGCCTTTGCGAGGGCGACGTGGTGCTCGTGCGCGGCGAGCTCGGCTCGGGCAAGACGACGCTCGTGCGCGGCGCTGCGCGTGCGCTCGGCGTGCGCGAGCGCGTAACAAGCCCGAGCTTCAGCATCGGCCATCGCTATCGCGCCGCCGGGCGGCTGACCGTGTCGCATCTGGATCTCTATCGACTGGCCGGGCTGGAGCACGAGGACGAGGGGCTGCTCGCCGACTACCTCGGCGCCGGGCGCATCGCGTTCGTGGAGTGGCCGCCGGAGGCCGAGCGCGAGCTGGCGGGCGCGAGGCTCAGCGTGTCGCTGACCCATCGCGGCGAGGACCGCCGGCGCATCGAGGTGGTCGACGGGTGATCGTGCTCGGCTTCGACACGGCCACGCACGCGACCGTCGTGGGCCTGCGCTTGGCCGACGGGCGGACGCTGCAGGCGCGCGACGATCCGGCGCCCGAGGCGCACCCGGGCCACGCCACCCGCCTGCTGGAGATGGCCGGACGGCTGCTGGCCGAGGCGGGCGTCCGCTGGAGCGAGCTGCAGCGGATCGCCGTGGGCGTCGGGCCGGGCCGGTTCACGGGCCTGCGCGTCGGCGTCGCCACCGCGCGCGGCCTGCGCCGATCGCTGGGCGTCGAGCTGGTCGGCGTGTCCAGCTTGCGCGCCCTGGCCCTCGTGGCCGGCGAGCAGGCGCCCGAGCGGGCGATCCTGGCGGTGATCGACGCACGCCGCGACGAGGCTTTCGCGGCGGCATATCCCCAGCCGGTCGACTTCACCGGCGTGCGCGCAGGCGACGACCGGCTACCGGGCGAGGTCGCGCTGGCGCGGGCGATCTCTCGCGCGCAGATGCCGGCGATCCTCACGCAGATACAGCCCGGCCACCCAGCGTCTCCCGCGCGCTGGCTGGCGGTCGGCGACGGTGCTGTGCGTTTCTGCGAGGAGCTGCGCGCGGCCGGCATCGAGGTCGCCGCCGCGGACTCGCCACTGCACGCGATCGACGCGCGCGCGGTGTGCACGCTGGGCGCCCTCGCCGAGCGCGCCGACTCGACGGAGCCGATCCTGCCGGACTATCGGCGCGTGCCCGATGCGGCGCTCGCGCGCGAGCGACCGCTGGCGCTCGGGGGCGCAGCCTCGTGACCGGGCCCTCCTCGTCGCAGTTGAGCGAACGCGAGCCCGCGCCGTCGGTGCGCATTCGCCCGCTCGCCTACCCCGACCTTCCTGAAGTCCTGGCGATCGAGCGGCGAGTATTCCCCACGCCGTGGTCGCTTGCGATGTTCGTGCTGGAGCTCTCCAAGCAGACCGGCATCTGCCTCGCCGCGACCGAGCGCCTGGCGCCTGGCGCGGACGACGCGCATGCGGGCGAGCGCCTCGTCGGCTATCTGATCTGCTCTCGCTATGACACCGTCTGGCACGTGATGAACGTCGCCGTCGACCTGCACCGCCAGCGCATGGGCCTGGCCTCGCGCCTGCTCGCCGAGCTGTACGCGCGGGTCGACGACGACGGAGCGCGCTTCACGCTGGAGGTGCGCCGCTCGAACGCCGTGGCGATCCACCTGTACGAGCGCGAGGGCTTTCGCGCGGCGGGCACGCGCCGGCGCTACTACCAGGACAACGGCGAGGACGCGCTCGTGATGTGGCGCACGCCGGCGACGCGCATGGGCTCGCTGCACGACGTGCCCAACCCCGGCCCCGTATGAGCATCCTCGCGCTGGAGACCAGCTGCGACGATACGTGCGCCGCGGTGATTGACGCCGACGGGCGCATTCGCGCCAACGTGATCTCTTCGCAGACCGTCCACGAGGACTTCGGCGGCGTCGTCCCGGAGATCGCCTCGCGCCATCACCTCGAGCTCGTCGATGCGATCGTCGATCGGGCGCTGGCGCTCGCGTCGATCGGCTTGGACGACGTGGAGCTGGTAGCCGCGACGCAGGGCCCGGGACTGGTCGGCGCGCTGCTCGTCGGGCTGACGACCGCCAAGGCGCTGGCGGCGCCGCGCGAGCTGCCGTTCGTCGCCGTCGACCACCTGCAGGGACACGTGGCGGCGAACTTCCTCACGCCGGGCTTTGAGCCGCCGTTTCTGTGCCTGATCGCAAGCGGCGGCCACACGCTGCTGGCGCACGTGCGCGAGCACGACGGCTTCGAGGTGCTGGGGCGCACGCTGGACGACGCCGCCGGCGAGGCATTCGACAAGGGCGCGAGGATGCTCGGCCTCGGCTACCCCGGCGGGGCGGCGCTGGAGGAGCTGGCGCGCGACGGCGACGCCGAGGCGTTCGTCTTCCCCGGTTCGCGCGGCGAGCGCGCGCGAGGGGGGCGGGGGGCGAGCCGCCAGGCTTTCGCGCAGGGCCTGGACTTCTCCTTCGCCGGCCTGAAGACCGCGCTGCTGTACAAGCTGCGCGAGCTGACAGACGACCAGGCGCGCGACCGCGCGGCCGACCTGGCGGCCTCCTACCAGGCGGCGATCGTCGACAGCCTCGTCGAGCGCTGCGAGCGCGGCCTGCGCCAGACCGGCCTGCGCCGGCTGGCCGTCGGGGGCGGCGTCGCGGCCAACGGGCCGTTGCGCGAGCGTCTGGCCGAGCTGGACGTCGAACTGCACGTCCCCGAGCGCGTGCTGTGCACGGACAACGCCGCGATGATCGCCAGCGCGGCGCGCTACGGCGATCGGCTGGCCTATCCGCGGTATCTCGGCCTGGACGCCTACGCGACGGGCGAAAACACCCGGTGACGGCCGTCACCGTCTACACCAGGCCCGGCTGTCATCTGTGCGTCGAGGCGATGGCCGAGCTGCGCCGGCTGCAGGCCGAGCTCGCGTTCGAGCTGCGCGAGTGCGACATAGACGGCGACGAGACACTCCAGCGTGCATACTTCGAGCGCATCCCCGTCGTCGTGCTCGACGGCGAGGAGCTGTTCGACTTCTACGTCGACGAGACGGTCCTGCGAGAGCGTCTAGAGTCACGGCGATGACCTACGGAGAAACGGCCGGTCGCCCGCGCGAGGTCGAGCTGGACGGTGCAGCGCCCTCCAGCGAGCGCCTCTCGCTCGGCGTCGCGGCGCGCCTCTCGCGCTATCTGCAGGTGCTCACGCAGGCCAAGAAGATGGGCAAGGAGACGATCTCCTCGCAGGAGCTGTCGGACTACACGCACGTCAACTCCACGCAGATTCGCCGCGATCTGTCGGGCTTTGGCAAGTTCGGCAAGCGCGGCGTCGGCTACAACGTCGAGGCGCTCGTGTCGCAGATCCGCAAGATCCTGCGCACGGCCGGACAGCACAACATCGCGCTGCTCGGCGCCGGCCACCTCGGCCAGGCGATCGCCTCGTCGGACATCTTCGCCGACCACGGCTTTCGCGTCGTGGCGATCTTCGACGTGGACGACGGCAAGGTCGGCACGAAGGTCGGCAGCCAGGTCGTCCGTCACACCGGCGAGCTGCGCCAGGTGGTCGAGGACGAGGACATCGTCGTGGGCGTGCTCGCCGTGCCGACGAACGCCGCGCAGGGGCTCGCCGACGAGCTGGTCGAGGCGGGCGTGAAGATCATCTTCAACTACTCCGAGTCGCTGCTGCTGGTGCCGCCGGAGGTCACCGTGCACACGTCCAGCCCGGCGGTGGATCTGCTCTACGCGCTGTACTTCTATCTGACCTGACACGCGGCGCCGCGCTACCACTGAGCGCCCGCGAGCGTCGACCGCCATCGAAGAACCGCAGCAGCCCCTACGCCCGACACGCAATGACCAGCCTGGACCTAGACCGAGCTGCCGACACGTTCGCCCAGGCGCGCGACCTCACGGTCGGCGTCGAGGAGGAGTTCTCGATTCTCGACGCGCAGACGCTGGACATGCTGCCGCGCTTCGAGCAGCTGCGCGACGCGGCGGGGGGCGACCCGGTGTTGGCCGAGCACATCGCCGGCGAGCTGATCTCCTCGGAGATCGAGATCATCTCCGGGGAGGGGGCGGACCTGCACGACGCGCTCGCGCGCCAACGCGACCGACGCCGGCGCCTGTTCGCGCTGGCCGCCGAGCAGTCGGTGGCGCTCGGCGCGACCGGCACGCACCCGTGGGCCGACTACCGCGAGCAGCCGATCATCGACACCGAGCACTACCGCCGCGTCGAGCAGGGCCTGAAGTACGTCGCGTGGCGCAACAACACCTTCAGCCTGCACGTCCACGTGGGCGTGCGCGACCTCGACCGCGCGGTGCGTGTGTGCGACCGCCTGCGGCCGGTCTTGCCGCTGCTGCTGGCCATCTCGGCCAACTCGCCGTACCTCGACGGGCGCGACAGCGGCCTGCACTCGGCGCGCACGCAGAGCTTCACCAAGAGCTTTCCCCGCTGTGGCGTGCCCGACGCGTTCGGCGGCTGGGCGGCCTACCGCGAGTACATCGAGTTCCTCAAGCGCACCAACTCGATCGTCGAGTTCACGCAGGTCTGGTGGTCGGTGAGGCCGCACTTCAGCTTCGGCACCGTCGAGGTGCGCATCTGCGACGTTCAGGCGACCGCAGGCGAGTCCGACGCGCTGGCCTCGCTGATCGCCGCGTGCATCGCGCAGGCGATGCGCGACGAGGACGAGGGCGTGCCTTCGTCTGACCCGGCGCCGCGCCTGATCGAGGAGAACATGTGGCGCGCGATCCGCTTCGGCCTCGACGGGCGCCTGATCGACCTGCAGAGCGCCGAGGAGTACCCCGCGCGTGAGGCGATCGCGCGGCTGGGCGCGTGGACCGAGCCGATTCGCAGCGAGCTGGGCATCGAGCTGTCCTTTCCCGAGCGCAACGGCGCCCAGCGCCAGCGCCAGCTGATCGAGTCGGGCGCCACGCGCGAGGAGGTTTTCGCGGCATCCGTCGCAGAGACGCAAGCGAGCTATTCACAGGAGGTGAAGGTGTGAGCACCGACCCCAGCGGCGCGCCGGGGGCCCCCGGCGCCGAAGGGCCAGCAACCGGAGCGCCAGCAACCGGAGCGCAGCCCAGCGAGGAGGAGCTGCGCGCGGCCTACGAGGCCGAACTGAGCCGCATCACCAGCGCCGACATGATGCTCCAGGCGGCCGTGTCGCTGCTGAACATCGCCAGCTTCAAGCTGGCGCCGCCGCCAGGCGACGCAGCCGCGTCCGGCGGCCCGCAGCGCGACCTCGAGCAGGTGCGCGATGCGATCGACGGCGTGCGCGCATTGCTGGAGATCCTCGAGCGCCGCGTGCCCGGCGAGCTCGCGCCGCTGCGCAACGCGCTGTCCCAGCTGCAGATGGCCTATGCACGCGAGGCACAGGCCGCCGGCGGCGAGCCCGCCGCCCCGAGCGCGCAGGCCGCCGCGCCCGGCGACCCGCAGGACGCGGGCGGACAGGGTGGGCCGCCGGGCACGGGGGAGAGCCCGCCGGGCGAGGGCTCACAGCAGGGTTCGGGACCGGGTCCTGCCGAGTCCAGCGGACGGCTGTGGGTGCCCGGCCGTTGAGCGGATGGGTCGCGTCGCGCGCCGGGCGGCGACACGCATAGCGCGGGCGGCGCTTTGGGCGGCCGTGAACGCCGCCGGCGCGATCCCCGCCCGCCCGCCACGCATCCGGCGGGCACGATAGACTGCGCGCGCGTTTGCACCGGGTAGGCGCTCGTCCCGAGCAACCCGGGCGACAAATGTGCGCGCGACGATCCTCGCGCGGCACGCCAATCAGACCGCGGAGGATTTTCAGTTGAGTAGCTTTCTGACGAACCATGGGGTCGTCGTCGCCCTCGTATGCGCCGCATGCGCCGTCGTTTATGGCGTGATCACGACGCGTTCCCTGCTCGCGCTCTCGCCGGGCAACGAGAAGATGCAGAGCATCTCGCTGGCTGTACAGCAGGGCGCGCGCGCCTACCTGAACCGCCAGTACGCGACGATCGCCGTCGTCGGCGTGGTGCTGTTCGTGGCGCTGATCTTCATTCAGGACATCGCCGTCGCAGGCGGCTTCGCGATCGGCGGCCTGCTCTCGGGCTCGACCGGCTACATCGGCATGAACGTGTCCGTGCGCTCCAACGCGCGAGTCGCGGAGGCAGCCCGGTCGGGCGTCTCTCCGGCGCTGCAGGTGGCCTTCCGCGGCGGCGCGATCACCGGCCTGCTGGTCGTCGGCCTGGCGCTGATCGGCGTCGCCGGCTACTACGGCGCGCTGACGTCGATCTTCAACGACAGCCCTAAGACGGCGGTCGACGCGCTTGTCGGCCTCGGCTTCGGCGGCTCGCTGATCTCCGTGTTCGCGCGACTCGGCGGCGGCATCTTCACGAAGGCGGCCGACGTCGGCGCCGACCTCGTCGGCAAGGTCGAGGCGGGCATCCCCGAGGACGACCCGCGCAACCCGGCGACGATCGCCGACAACGTCGGCGACAACGTCGGCGACTGCGCCGGCATGGCCGCCGACTTGTTCGAGACCTACGCGGTGACGGCCGTCGCGGTGATCCTGCTCGGCGTGCTGACCTTCCACGAGGCGACGAAAGTCGCGCTCTACCCGCTGGTCATCGGCGGCGTCGCGATCATCGCGTCGATCGTCGGCACGTACGCCGTGCGCACGAAAACGGGCAACGTCGAGCGCGCGCTGCTGCAGGGCCTGCTCGTCTCCGGCGCGCTCGCCGCGGCGGCGTTCGCGCCGATCACCTACTGGCTGATGCGCAGCCTCAGCTTCAAGGTCGTCGGCGACGTGGTCAACCCGCCCGCCTGGTGGCACCTGTACCTGTGCTCGCTGATCGGCATCGGCGTCACGGCGCTGCTGTTCGGACTGACGGAATACTACACCTCGACGCGCTTCTCGCCGGTCAAGAAGACCGCCCGCGCTTCGGAGACGGGCCACGCCACGAACATCATCCAGGGCTTCTCCTCGGGCCTGCAGGCGACGGCGCTGCCGGCGATCGTGATCGTCGTCGGCATCCTCGGCGCGTGGAAGCTCGCGGGCGGTGGCGTGACCGGTATCTACGGCATCGGCGTGGCGGTCATGGGCCTGCTGTCGCTGACCGGCCTGATCGTCGCGCTCGACGCATTCGGGCCGATCACCGACAACGCCGGCGGCATCGCCGAGATGGCCGAGCTGCCTGAGGACGTGCGCAAAGTCACCGACCGCCTGGACGCTGTCGGCAACACGACGAAGGCCGTCACCAAGGGCTACGCGATCGGCTCGGCGGTGCTCGCCGCGGTCGTGCTGTTCGCCGGCTTTCAGAAAGAACTCGAGGCCAAGGTCGGCCACGCGATCTCCTTCGGCATCAACGAACCGCCCGTGCTGATTGGCCTGCTGCTGGGCGGGTTGATGGTCTGCCTGTTCGCCTCGCTGTCGATCGAGGCGGTCGGCCGCGCCGGCGGCGCGGTCGTCGAGGAGGTGCGCCGCCAGTTCCGCGAGCACCCGGGGATCATGGACTACACCGAAGAGCCCGACTACGCGGCGTGCGTGGACATCGTCACGAAGACCGCGCAGCGCGAGATGATCCTGCCCTCGCTGCTGCCGATCGTGCTGACGCTGATCATCGGCCTGATCGACCAGCAGGCGCTCGGCGGACTGCTGATCGGCGTGATCGTCGTCGGCTTCTTCTTCGCTGTGATGATGACCGCGGGCGGTGGCGCTTGGGACAACGCGAAGAAGCTCATCGAGGACGGCGCGTTCGGTGGCAAGGGCTCAGAAGCCCACGCGGCGTCGGTCACCGGCGACACGGTCGGCGACCCGTTCAAGGACACGGCCGGTCCGGCGATCAACCCGATGATCAAGGTCGCGAACATCGTGGCCATCCTGATCATCCCGCTGATCACCTGAAGCCCGCGCCCTACGGCGGTGCGTTTTGGCGCTCACGGCGCGACGCACCGCCGAAGGACCCCTAAGCTCAGCGTGAGATGACCGGCCGACAGGTGCATCGCTCGGGCACGCAGGTGTTCTCGCTGCTGATGGCCGCGATCGGCGTCGCGCTGATCGCGCAGGTGCTCAGCGGCGACGGCGGCGTGCTGTCCGCCCGGCTGCTGCTCGGCGTGCTGTTCCTCGCGGCGGGCATCGCGCGGCTGTACCTGGAGCGCAAGCGAGGACGCGAGACATGAGCGACGACGAAACGTCCGAGCACGCGCCGGCCGAGGCCGGCGCCGATGCGGAAAAGGTCGACCGATCGTCGGGCGAAGGCGCGGGGAGCGGCGCTCCCGGGCGGGCGAAACTGCAGGGCGAGCTCGCGCGCACCGAGGCCGAGCGAATAGCGCTGCAGATCTCGGCGCGCTCGCTGTCGACGGTAAGGCGCAGCGTCGGATCGCCGCTGCTGTTCGCGATCGTCTACACGCCGCTGGCGAGCGCGATCTACTTCTCGCTGGGGGTGATCTCCGGGCACGCGCTCGGGCTCACGCCGCTGGTCTTCCTGATCGCCGCCGGCCTGTTCGCGCTGACGGCGATGACCTACGCGGAGGGCGCCTCGCTGCACCAGGAGCGCAGCGGCTCGACGGTGTTCGCGCGCTACGCGTTCAACGAGCTGGTCAGCTTCGTGGCCGGCTGGGCGATCCTGCTCGACTACATCATCCTGATCGCCGTCACGTGCTACTCGGCGACGCAGTACCTGAAGGTCTACTGGAGCCCGCTCGGCCACAGCGCCGAGTCGCTCGGACTGGCGCTGGTGTTCATCGCGATCGTCGTCCTGGGCAACATCCGCGGGTTCGGCTGGCGTCGCTCGCGGCGCCTGGCCGTGCTGGTCGTCGGCGACCTGGCGCTGCAGGCGCTGATCGTCGTGCTCGGGCTGATCCTGTTCTTCAACCCGCACACGCTGCTCGACCCGATTCACCTCGGCAGCGCGCCGAAGTGGTCAGACCTGGTGTTCGCGCTGACGATCGCCGCGATCTCCTTCACCAGCCTGGAGTCGGCCGCCGGGCTGGCCGGAGAGGTGCGCATCGGCGGCGGCGCGCTCAAGCGCCTTGTCGGCACGGGCACGGTGACGGTCGTGCTCGTGTACGTCGGCATCGCGCTCGTGGCGGTCACCGCGCTGCCCGTGCACGACGGGCACACGCAACTGGCCACGCGCTTTCTCAACGACCCGGTGGTGGGGCTGGTGTCGCACATGCACCCGCACTGGCTGGCGCGGACGCTGCGCTACGTGGTCGCCGGCCTGGCCGCGCTGACGCTCGTCGCGGCGGCCAACTCGGCGATGCTCGGGCTCTCGCGCCTGGCCTACTCGCTGTCGACCAATCGCCAGATACCCAGCGGCCTGGGGCGCCTGCACCCGCAGCGCTCGACGCCGTACGTGCTGATCATCCTCGCCGGCGTGATCGCCGCCGGCCTGGTCGTGCCCGAGGATCTGGACTTCCTCGTCGGCATCTACGCGTTCGGCGCCCTGCTCGCGTTCACGATCGCCCACGTGTCGGTGTGTCGCATGCGCTACAGCGACCCGGAGGGAAAGCGCCCGTACCGCATACCGCTGTCGATCGCCGTGCGCGGCGGCCAGCTGCCGCTGCCGGCGGTGCTCGGCGCGATCGCCTCGGGCGCCGGTTGGCTGGCCGTGATGATCCTGCACGATCCTGCGCGCTACGTCGGGCTCGGCTGGATGCTCGCGGGCCTTGCGATGTACGTCGTCTACCGCCGCGCCGACGAGACGTCGCTGCTGCGCCGCGTGACCGTTGCGCCGGAGGTGTTGCGCGCCGACCCGCCGCGCGAACGCGACTACGGATCGATCCTCGTGCCGCTGTTCGGCACGCGCCTGGACGAGGACATCGTGCAGACGGCCGCGCTGCTGGTGTCCGGCGAGCCGACCGACGAGGCGGCGATCGACGCGGCGACGATCGAGGCGGTGTGGATCTTCGTGATCCCGATGTCGCTGCCGCTCGACGCGCGTTTGCCCGAGGCGCAGGTCAAGGAGGCGCGCCAGGCGCTCGCGCGCGCGAAGGCCGTGGGGGAGGAGTACACCGGCGTGCAGGTCGCGACGGCGACCGTGCGCACGCGGCGCGCGGGCTACGCGATCGTCGACGAGGCGCGACGGCGCGGGGTGGAGGCGATCGTGCTCGGCGCCGAGGAGCCGTCGCTGATTCGCGGCGGCGCGCGCCTGGGCGGCCGCGGCGGCCCGCTGGAGAACTTCGTCGGCGAGGTGACCAAGTACGTCATCTCCAAGGCCGACTGTCGCGTGATCGTCACCGCGCCCGCCGCCGGCGAAACCGCCGAGGAGCGGCGCTCGCGCCTGGCGCCGGCGAGCGGCTGAGCGTCGCCGCCGCGCCGAGCTCGGCGCTGGATCGCCCGCTCGCCGCGCTGATGTGAAGTCGCCCATCGACTAATCTCCGGCGCATGTTCGTGTTGATCGTGGGTGCCGGGCGCGTGGGCTCGGCCGTCGCCAAGTCGGCGCTCGGCGCCGGCCATGAAGTTTCGGTGCTCGACGAGGATCCGTTGTCGCACGAGCGCCTGGATGCGGGGCAGACTGCGAGCTGGGAGGACGCCGGCGGGCAGTTCACGGTCGGCACGGCGCTCGAGATCGACGCGCTGATCCAAGCGGGGATCGAGCGCGCACAGGTGTTCATAGCCTCCACCGACGGCGACAACACCAACCTGATCATCGCCCAGATCGCCCAGCGCCGGTTTGGGGTGGAGCGCGTGATCGTGCGCGTAATGGATCCGGCGCGCGCCAGCTGGTACGGCGAACAGGGCCTGCGCACGATCTCACCGACCAAGCACGCGATCGAGATGTTCGAGCACGCGCTCGCGCCAGAGCCGGCCTGAGCCGTGTACGCGATCATCGTCGGAGCCGGCAAGGTCGGCCGCAACCTCGCGCGAGAGCTGATCGACAAGGGTCACGAGGTCACGCTGATCGAGTCCTCACGGCCACGCTACCTGGCGATCGAGGAAGAATTCGAGCACTCCGTGCAGTACGGCGACGCGACCGAGCTGTGGGTGCTCGAGCGCTCGGGCATCCAGCGCGCCGATCTGGTCATCGCCGTGACGGGCGACGACGAGGACAACATGCTCGTGTGCCAGGTGGCCAAGGAGAAGTACCTGTGCGATCGCATCATCGCGCGCGTCAACAACCCGCGAAACCACGACCACTTCCGCCTGCTCGGCATCCAGCCGGCCGTCTCGGCCACCGATCTGATCCTGCGCCTGATCGAGCACGAGGTCCCTCGCTACGGGCTCGTGCACCTGCTCGCGCTGGAAGAGGAGCGCCTGGAGATCATCGAGCTGGAGGTCACTTCCGACGCGCCGACCGTCGGACAGGCCATCGCGGAGATCAGGCTGCCCGAGGGCAGCCTGATCATCTCCGTGCTGCGCGGCGGCTCGGGCTTCGTGCCCAAGGCGGACACGGTGATCGAGGCCGGCGACGAAGTGCTGCTGGTGCTCGATCCAGGCCTGGAGGAGGCGATCACCGCGTACTTCGCGCCGAACGGGCACGAGGGGGGAGGCTGAGCGGTCCAGTCACCGCGCTGGCCGGACTCAGATCCAGCCTTCCGGTCGCCGCCCACTATCCTTGGGCCTGCATCTTGGCCCGCGGACTCCGTCCGGGGCTGCGATCCGGGATGGTGTAATTGGCAACACGCGTGCCTCTGGAGCACGAATTTGGGGTTCGAGTCCCTGTCCCGGAGTCGAGCCGGCGGCCGTTTCACGGCTGGTGATCGCACGGCAGGCGCTCCCCTCCCGCGCATGCCAGCCGCGGGAAGGAGCAGACCGGCGCGCTCCTTTTAGAAGCGCTGCTGGGCGACCGTGTAGTTGCCCTGGAAGCGGCAGACGCCTTCGGTGACCGCGGCGGACACGGTGATGGTCGCGTATGTGTGCACGGATGTCGAGAGGTCGCCGGACGCCTGGATGATCATCTGGCCGGTGCCGTTTTCGGCCGGCGCAAACGTCTGCGTGAGCGAGGTCGGCCCGCCTTCTTTGAGGACGGCCGTTTCCATGCGCGGGACCTGTTTGTCGGGAACGCTGCCCCACGTCAGGAAGACGGGGCTGCCGGCGTGCTCGGTCAGCGTCGCGTTGGTGGCTTTGGTCGGTTCGGTCAGACATTCGAGGCTGAGCTCGCCGATGCCCGGCACGGCGAGGAAGTTTTCTTCTTTGCCGTGGTTGACCATCTCCAGGAAGCGCCCGCCCTGCGAGCCTTCGCCGCTGGTGTAGCCCGAGGCGGCGACGCCGGCGAGCTTGGCGGAGTCGGCGGCCTGTTCGCCTTTGCCGAGGTATTTCCCGTCGCTTTCGGTCTTGCTGAAGAACTTGGACGTGTCGACCGTGCCCGTCGCGCCGGTCGCGCCCGTCGCGCCGGCCGATCCGCGCGCGCCCGGTGCGCCCGGTGCGCCTTGAGCCCCCGCGGTGCCGCGATTGCCCTTGAGCTTCTTGAGCACCTTCGGGCTGATCTGCTTGGTCGAGTTGATCAGGTAGTGGTTGGCGGCGAGGCTCGTGCCGCCCATGGCGACGAACAGCGCGAGCCACGCGACCAGGTTGCCGCGAACGGCGTTGACGATGCGACTGACCATAGGTTGCCTCCCAGGCTTGTTTGACGGCAGCATCCCATGCCGGTGAGGAGCGCGCTTGTCGCCCGACGCCGGCGTCGGGCGCTAGTCGCGTTCGGTGCGCGAGCCCGCCGCCTGTTGGTCGCGGCTCGACAGGGAGTAGCCATAACGTGCCAGCAGCGGCCACGTCGCGGCTGCTACCGACAAGCGGTCACGAAGGGGCATCGCCGTGCGCCACTCGTCGTCGAGCTCGATGTCGACCTTGCCACTCTTGAAGCGCATGGGATTGCCGGCGACCGTGTGCGACGGGTCGAGCACGACCTGTCGCGCCTTGACAACGTTGCGACTGGCGTCGAGCCCCGTGTGGGGCGCCAGAATGCCTGCCAGAACGCCGTCCGGGTCGGACATGAAATCCTCATAGCGCACGCGGCAGTAGCTGGCGGCCGATGCTCCGAGCAGCTCCGCGACGACGTTGTGGGTCGTCCAGCGCACTGCAGTTGCGCGCACTCGCTGAACCGTCATGTGCTGTGCTGTCCAGTGAATCTCGGGCCTTCTGTGCGCTCGGCCCCACGAGAAGGAGACGGCCCTCGGATCTCGCACGAGATGCACGACGTGCAACTCGACTCTCGGCAGCCTGGCCAACACGAGGCCGTGGCGAGGATCCTTGCTGGAATCGATCAGCACGCGCGCGTCGGAGACATCGAGTATCGCGCTGTACAGGCGTTCGAGTAGGCCGCCGTAGTCGCGCAGGGCGGATTGATCGCTGAGCTGGCGGTTGAGAACCAGCCGAGGCAGGTGGCGCTTGTGCTCCACCGACTCTTTCAGCCGAGCCGCCGCCGCGGCGTCCACCTCGCCCGGCGTGGCGCCGAAGGCTCGAGCTGAGACGTCTCGCCAGAAACGGCACGCGTCAAAAGGAACGCCACAGCCGCACAGCTGGTTTTCCTCAAAGCAACGCTGCCAGATGAAACGAAGCTCGCCCGTCGAGCAGAAAGCGTCGTGCATGCCGATCATGCGATCGAGAAGTGTGCTGCCGCTGCGCGGCGCGCCCGCGATGAACAGCACAGGGATATCGCCGTTTCGGGACTTCGTTGGGCCGGTCACCCCCCGCGTGCGTTCGGCGGGTGGCGTGTCGCGAGAATCCACTCTCTTGTGCCTCCTTGCTGGCGAGACGCGGCGCAGACACACGTGAACCGGACGCGCTCCGTCGCCCCACTGTCGAGGCGCCGCCGGATGCTAGCACGCGGCTTTACCTCGAACGGAAATGCGAGGTCGAAGTGTTGCAAGTACAATCGCGACACGTTGTGCCGCAGCGCTGCCTGGCCGGAGTGAACGCAACTGTTCTGGCGATCGAGATTGACTAGGAGGGTCGATCATGAGCCGACTGGAGGAGAGCATGTCCGCCGAGGACATGGATCTTGTTGATGTGGAGGCTCAGGGGCTGGCTGCGCCGGTCCACCCCAGGACGCGGCATCAGCCCGCGCGCTTCTCACTGATCTTCGCCACCAAGGGCCGTCCGCACGCTTTGCGCGAAGCACTCGAAAGCGCGGCACGCGAGCTCCCGGGAGATGGCGAGCTGATCGTCGTCGATGGTGATCCGCAGCGCTCGGCCGAGAACGTCGTGCGTCGAGTGCAACGGTGGCGGCACGACACAGACATCACCTACGTGTCGGCTCTTCCGGGCTTGACGCACCAGAGAAATGTCGGAATCGACGCGGCACGCCGGGACGTCGTGGTTTTTGTCGATGACGACTGCACAGTCGAGGCGGGGCTGTTCGAGGTACTCGCTGGTGTCTATCGCGACCCCGCCGTCGTGGGAGCCACGGGACGCATCGAAGGACCCCTGCGCGACAGGGTCGGCAACAACCCTCACTCCAGGATGCGCTGGCTGCTGCTTGGCGGCGGCCGTCAAGGAAGCATGAGCAGCTTCGGGTTTCGCTGCCCAATCGTCGATGTGGAGCAGTCCCGCGATGTGGAGTTCATGCCGGGGCCGTTCATGTCGGCTCGTCGCGAGACGGCGGCGACGGTGCGCTTCGATGAGCACCTCACGGGCTACTGCCTCGGCGAGGACGATGACTTCGCCTATCGCCTGTCACGTCGCGGCCGGATTCGCTATGAGCCGTCCGCCGTCGTGCACCATCGCGAGCTCGGCTGGGAGCATCGGGACCGGCGGCAGATGGACTGCCTCCAGGTAGTCAATCGCACCTACCTGTTTCGCAAGAACTTTGCTCAGACACTCCGTGCTAGGGCACGATTCACGGCACTGCTCGGGATGCTTTGCACGCATCGCGTTCTCAACCGTGAGTGGTCAGGTCTGCTTGGCTTGCTGGACGGGATGAAGCAGGTGAGATCGGGTGGCTCGAGCGTCGAGTTCGCGCACCGTGGGGGCGTGGGCTTGCGCAGCGCTCCCTCTGCCGTCGAGCTCAAGCGGCCGCCTGCGCGGCCCAGTCGCGATACAGCTCGTAGTAGCGCCCCTCGGCGGCGATGAGCTCGTCGTGCGTGCCCTGCTCGGCGATGCGCCCGTGCTCGAGCACGACGATGCGCCCGGCCTGACGGATCGTGGAGAGGCGGTGCGCGATGACGATGGAGGTGCGTCCGGCGAGCAGGCGGCGCAGACCCTGCTCGATGCGCGCCTCGGAGTGCAGGTCGACGTTGGAGGTGGCCTCGTCGAGCACGAGGATGCGCGGGTCGGCGACGAGCGCGCGCGCGAACGCGAGCAATTGGCGCTGGCCGGCTGACAGCTGCGTGCCGCGCTCGCCGACTTCGGTGTCATAGCCGCTGGGCAGCTCGGCGATGAACTCCTCCGCGCCGACGGCCGCGGCGGCGGCGCGGACCTGCTCGGCGGTCGCGTCGGGGCGGCCGAAGGCGATGTTCTCGGCGACGGTGCCGCTGAACAGGAAGGCCTCCTGCGGCACGATGCCCATCTGCGAGCGCAGCGAGCTTGAGGCGACCTCGCGCAGGTCGTGACCGTCCACGAGCACGGCGCCGGAAGTGGGGTCGTAGAAGCGCGCGATCAGCTTGGCCATCGTCGACTTGCCGGCGCCGGTGGCGCCGACCAGCGCGACGGTCTGCCCGGGCGGGATCTGCAGGCTTACGTGGTCGAGCGCGAGCACCTGGTCGTCGGGCGGCGAGCCGTTGGCCGACCCGTTGTGCCCGGTCGCGGCCCCGTCGCCGTCGGTCGCGGCTCCGTCGCCGGGGGCGGCGCCGACGGGCGCGGGCGCCTTGCGGTTGCGCGCTCGCGGCTTGTATGCGAAGGACACGTCGTCGAAGTCGACCTCGCCGGCGATGCGCCCGAGCTGGATGGCGTCGGGGCGGTCCTGCAGGTCGGGCTGCTCGTCGAGCAGCTGGAAGATCTTCTCCAGCGCGGCCATGCCGGACTGGTAGGTGGCGTACAGCTGCGAGAGCTGTTGGATCGGTTCGAACAGGTTCGACAGCGCGGCGACGAAGGCGACGATCGTGCCGATCGAGATGTGCCCGTCGATCGCCTGCAGCCCGCCGTACAGCACGATCGCGGCGACGGCGAGGCCGGAGAGCATTTCGACGGTCGGGAAGTACGCGGCGTTGAGCTTGACGGTGGTCATGTTGGCGTCGCGGTTGTCCTCGTTGAGCACCGTGAACTGCGCCTCGTGCACGGGCTCCTGGGCGAAGCTGCGCACGACGCGGATGCCCGACAGCGTCTCCTGCAGGTAGGCGGTGATCGCGCCGATGGTCTCTCGCGTGCGGCGGAAGGCGCCGGCGGAGATGATGCGAAACCACAGCGAGCCGGCGAGCAGCAGTGGCAGCACGCAGAAGGTGATGAGCGCGAGCTTGACGTCGAGGTAGAGCAGGATGCCGACGGTGCCGACGAGCGTCAGCCCGGCCTGGAACAGCGTGACGACGGAGTCGGTGACGAGGCTGTCGAGCGCCTCGACGTCGTTGGTCATGCGCGAGATGAGCACGCCGGCGGGGCGGCTCTCGTAGAAGCCGATGGGCAGCGTCTGCAGGTGCGTGAAGATGCGGATGCGCAGGTCGGCGAGCACGCGCTGGCCGACCCAGCCGACGAGGAAGGTCTGCGCGTAGGTCATCACCCACACGAGCAGCGCGGCGACGAGGAAGGCGACGACGACGAGCAGCAGTTTGGTGAAGTCGTGGCGCTGGATGCCGTCGTCGATGGCCGCGCGCGCGAGCAGCGGCGGCGCGAGCGACGCGCCGGTGCCGACGACGAGCGCGATCAGCGTGAGCACGGCACGCGTGCGGTAGGGCTTGATCAGCACCAGCAGCCCGCGCAGGTTGCGCCCGCGCGTGCCTTTGCTGGCGCGCTCGCCGGTCCACTGAGACTGGTTTGGCCCGCGGCCGACCATCGGGCTCACAGGCCGCTGACCTCCGGTTCGCGCGGCTTGCGATTGAGGAAGATCTGGTCGGGCAGGCCCTTCTCGACGATCTCGCGATACAGCTCTGACTCGCCGAGCAGGTGCTCGTGGTCGCCGTGCGCAATCACGCGGCCGTGGTCGAGCACGACGATCTCGTCGGCCAGCGAGATGGTGGAGAGGCGGTGGGCGATGACGAAGGTGGTGCGCCCGGCCATGGCCTCGTCGAGCGCCAGCTTGATGCTCTGCTCGGTCGACGCGTCGACGGCGGACGTGGCGTCGTCGAGGATCAGCACGCGCGGATCGGCGAGCAGCGCGCGGGCGATCGCCAGGCGCTGGCGCTGGCCGCCCGACAGCGACAGCCCGCGCTCGCCGACGCGCGTGTCAAAGCCTTGCGGCAGGCGCGCGACGAAGTCGTAGGCCTGCGCGCGGCGCGCGGCGGCTTCGACGTCCGGGCGGCTGGCGTCGGGACGGCCGTAGGCGATGTTCTCGGCGACGCTGGCGGAGAACAGGAAGGGGTCGTCGGAGACGACGGCGACGGCTTTGCGCAGCGACGTGAGCGCGACGTCGCGCACGTCGGCGCCGTCGAGCAGCACGTGCCCGTCGCTGGCGTCGTACAGGCGCGAGATGAGCGAGACGAGCGAGGTCTTGCCCGAGCCGGTGGCGCCGACGAGCGCGACGGTCGTGCCGGCGGGGATGTCGAGGTCGACATCGCAGAGCACGTCGCGCGCGGCTCGCGGCGGGGCGCCGACGCCGTCGCGGTCGGCGTCGAGCGTGAGCTCGCGCGGCGCCGAGTAGACGGCGCCGAAGTCGTCGGCTTCGTCGTAGCGCAGCGTGACGCCGCGAAACTGCACGTGGCCGCTGCCGGCGGGCAGCTCGCGCGCGACGGGCGGCTGTGAGATGCGCGGCTCGCGGTCGAGCACCTGGAAGATGCGCTGGCCCGAGGCGGTCGCGCGCTGGGCGAGGCCGAGCGTGACGCCGAGCGAGCGCATCGGCCCGATGAGCATGTTGAGGTACAGGTAGAACTGCGTGAACTGCCCGAGCGTGAGGTGCGCGTGGATGACGCTGCGGCCGCCGAGGAGCAGCACGGCGGCGAGGCCGAGCTGCGGCAGAAAGCCGATGGCCGGGTTGAACTTGGCCTCCAGGCGCGTGGCGACCATCGACTGGTCGAACACGCGCGCGACCGAGTGGCGGAAGCGCTGAAGCTGGTGTGGCTCGCGCGCGAAGGACTTGACGACGCGCACGCCGGAGATGTTCTCCTCGGCGTCGGCGGTCAGCTCGCCGATGCGCTGCTGCACCTCCTGGATGGCCGGGCGCGCGGTGCGGCCGTAGCGCTGGGAGATGACGACGACGAACGGCACGGGCACGATGGCGATCAGACCGAGCCTGGGGTTGATGGCGATCATGGCGACGCCGGCGAGCAGCAGCGTGAGCGCGGACTGCAGGATGAACACGAGCCCGTAGCCGAGAAAGAAGCGCACGGCCTGGAGGTCGACGGTCGCGCGCGACATCAGCTGCCCGGTCTGCTGGCGGTCGAAGAAGCCGAGCTCCAAGCGCTGCAGGTGCCCGTACATGCGCTGGCGCAGGTCGTACTCGATGCCCAGCGAGACGCGTCCGGCGATCATGCGCCGCATGTACGTGAGCAGCCAGCGCACGAGCACGATGGCGGCGATGACGATGGCGAGCACGAGCAGCGTGTGGCGGTCGTGCGCGCGCAGCGCGGGCTGATGGTGGCGGGCGTGGCTGTCGCCGTGGCGGATCGCTTCGACGGCCGAGCCGGTGAAGTGGGGGATGAGCACGGTGACGACCATCGCGAGGCTCGCCAGCAGCCAGGACACTGCCAGCCCGCGCTTGTACGGACGGAGGAAGCCGAGCAGTCTGTAGAAGGTCGTCATAGTTGTGTGGGCAACGATTATCGCACGCGCGTGCGCGGCGACGGCGAGCGCTGCGTCGCGCCGGCCTAACCTTGGCTCATGCCCGAACGGCCGACACCATCGCCGGCGCCCGGCGCACGAGCTGGCCTGTGCGACACGTGCTCACACCAGCAGGAGGTGCGCAACACGCGCGGCTCGGTGTTCTCGCTGTGCACGCTTTCGCGGGTCGATCCAGCTTATCCGCGCTATCCGCGCGTGCCGGTGCTTCAATGCGCGGGCTATCGGCGCAGCCCCGACTGACCGCTGCGATCGGCCGCACACCGCGACCGACGACCAGGACGATCGAGCCGGCGTGGCCGGCCGATGGTCGCGCCGTTCCGCGCGCGGGCGAGCGGGTGGACGGTCGGCGCGGCTGGTGGACGCGGGCGTGCGCGGCGGTCAGCCGGCAGCCGGCGCGGCTGCGGCGGCGCCCTCGCCGGACGCGCCGGCACCCTCGGCGGATGCGCCGCCGGGGCGCTCGCCAGACGCGCCGCCAGGGCCTTCGCCGGACGCGCCGCCGGCGCTCTCGCCGGCCGGCGCGACGAAGTCGCTGCTGCGCACGAGCGCGAACGCGAACAGCGAGCCGGCGAGCGCGACGCACGCGGCAATCAGCAGGATGCTGGAAAACGCCTGCGTGAAGCCGACGCGGTAGGAGTGCATGAGCGCGTCGCGCGCTGGCTTGGGCAGCGCGCGCGCGACGTGTCCGACTTCGCCGGAGACGAGCGCGGTGTTGAGTTTGCCGTGCGCCGCGCGCAGCACTTCGCGCCCCGGTCCCCCGGTGAGCGCCGCGGTGGTGTTGCGCGTGACGTCGTGCTGAAAGATCGCGCCGAGGCCGGCGATGCCGGTCGCGATGCCGACCTGGCGGAAGGTGTTGTTGATGCCCGAGGCCATGCCGCTGCGCGAGTGGTGCACGACGCCGACGGCCGTCGAGGCGAGCGGAGGGTTGATCAGCCCGATGCCCGCCCCGGCGAGCACGAAGCCGGGCACGAGCACGGTCCAGTCCGAGCCGGCGTCGACGGCGGTCATGGTCAACAGGCCGGCGCTGACGAGCAGCAGTCCGACGCCGAGCAGCAGGCGAACGGGCACGCGCACGGACAGGCGCCCGGAGAGGGGCGCGACGAAGAACGACAGCAGCGTGATCGGCAAGAAGCGCAGGCCGGCCTGCAGCGGGCTGTAGCCGAGCACGTCTTGGATGTACAGCGTGAGATACAGGAACATCGAGAACATCGACGAGGAGACGGCGAAGGCGACGATGCTGGCGCCGGCGAACGCGGGCTTTGAGAACAGCGTCAGGTCGAGCATCGGTCGCTTCTGGCGGCGCTCGACGACGACGAACAGCACGATGAGCACGGCCGAGCCGGCGAGGAAGCTGACGATGCGCGTGGAGCCCCAGCCTCGTTCGTTGCCCTCGATGAGCGCGAACACAAGCAGGAACAGCGAGCCGCTGAACGTCAGCAGGCCGAGCCAGTCGACGCCGCGCGCGTCTGGATCGCGCGACTCGGCCACCTGCGTGAGCGTGAGCGCGACGGCGGCGATGCCGATGGGCACGTTGACGAAGAAGATCCATTCCCAGCCGATGCCCGACGTGATCACGCCGCCGACGATCGGTCCGACGGCGACGGCGCCGCCGATGACGCCGCCGTACACACCGAAGGCGACGCCGCGCTCCTTGCCGTGAAAGGCGCCGGCAATCAGCGCCAGCGATGTTGCGAACATCATCGCGCCGCCGGCCCCCTGCACGGCACGGGCGAGGTTGAGCGCGAGCGGCGAGCCGGCGAGACCGCACGCGGCGGAGGACAGCGTGAAGACGACCAGGCCGGTGACGAACACAAGCCGCCGCCCGAAGCGGTCGGCGAGCGCGCCGGCGGTGAGCAGGAACGCGGCGAGCGTGAGCGAGTACGCGTTGACGACCCACTGCAGGTCGGAGAAGCTCGAGTGCAGCGAGCTCTGGATATCGGGCAGCGCGACGTTGACGACGGTGATGTCCAGCAACAACATGAAGATCGCCACCGAGACGGCGATCAGCGTCCACCACTTGCGCTCCACGACACTCCCCTTGTCATTCGAACTGCTTATCGCACCGCACTATATGAAGCACGCGCCGTGTGACCGGCCGGGTTGCGATCCGCCGGCCCGCGCGCCGCGATCCACCCGCCCGCGCGCCGCGACACGCCCGCTCCGCGCGCCGCCATTCGCCCGCCCGCGCGCCGCGACCCGCCCGCGCCGTGCCGCGCGCGTGTCCGCGTGCGGGCTTAGCCGGCCTGCAGGTTGGCGTGCAGGAAGGGCACGATCTCGGCCCACAGCTTGGCCGCGGGCTCGGGGCGGTATGTCGGGCGGTAGTCGGCGAAGAAGGCGTGTCCGGCGCCGTCGTACACGTCGACTTTGACCTCGTGCCCACTCGCAGCGGCGCGCTCACGCAGCTGCTCGGCGAGCGCAGGCGAGGGGTTTGCGTCGTCGGCGCCGACGGCCGCCAGCAGCGGGCAGCTCAGCCGGTCGGCCAGCTCCAGCGGCGGCGTCGGGCGCGCTGGCGTTGAGCGCTCGTCGGGCGTGGCGCGGTCGACGAAGCCGCCCCAGCAGTCGACGACCGCGTTGAGCTTGTCCGAGGCGCACGCGAACAGCAAGGCGTAGCGCCCGCCCATGCAGAAGCCGATGCAGCCGATGCGCCCGGTGACGCCGTCGAGGCCGCGCAGGTGGTCGGCGGCGCCGCGCAGGTCGCCGAGCGCGGTCTCGTCGGACATGGCGAACAGCCGAGCCATCGTGGCGGGCATGTCGGAGGTGTCGGGCGGGCCGCCTTCGCGCGTGTACAGGTCGACGCCGAGCGCCACGTAGCCGATGTTGGCGAAGCGGTTGCACACGTCGCGGATGTGCTCGCCCAGCCCGCCGGCCTCGTGGATGACGACGAAGCCCGGATGGCTGGCGGCGTCGGCGGGGCGCGCGAGGTAGCCGTTGACGTCGTCGCCGCCGGCGCCGGCGAACGCCAGCTGCTCGGCGCTGATGCGCGTGGGGTCGCTGACGGCACCGGGGACGCCGCGCGGGCTGGCCTTCACCTCAATGCTGGGCATCTACACGACCCCCGTCGCCGGTGCGCTCACTGCGTGGAGCCGCCGGCGGCTTGGAAGGCTCGCGCAGGCGGGAAGGAGCCGGCGGCCTGCGCGTCGATCTCGCGGATCTTGCGCCGGGCGCGCTTGCGCGTCTCGCCCAGCTCGTGCTCCAGCTTGGCCAGCTCGCCGGTGCGCTTGCGCACGAGCTGCAGCTGGCGGTCGATGTGCCCGAGCGCCTGCTGCAGCAGCTCGCGCCGACGGTCGGCGCCGACGTCGTCGCGGCGCAGCTGCGCGCGCACCTCGGCGCGCGCCTCCTCGGCGCTAAGCAGCGTGCGCAGCTCCTCCAGCGACACGCCGAGCAGGTCTTTCAGGCGCATCACCTCGCGCAGTCGCTCGACCTCGGCGTCGCTGTACAGCGCGATGGCGCCCGGACGGCCGCGCGGGCGCTTCGGGCAGCAGGCCGATCTCCTCGTAGTAGCGGATCGTGCGCGGCGTCGTGCCGACCAGCCGCGCGACGTCGCCGATGCGCAGGCTCGGCGCGTCGTCTGCGTTTGCGCCCGTCGCGCGGTCGCTCACGAGCGCACGCTCAGCTCGTCGAAGGCGGGGATCAGCGCCTCCTCGTTGACGGCCTCCTGCCACGGCGCGACGCCGGTCTCTGCGCGGGCGGCTGTGCTCGCGTGGCTGGGGCGCAGCAGGCAAACGAACGTGCCGATGCAGCGACGTACCCGCGAGCACCCACAAGGCGACGTGCATGTTGGCGATGAACGGCGCGAGCTTCTCTGCAGACAGCCCCTGCGCGAGACCTGAGAAGACGGCGAACAGCGTCGCCTTGGGCACGGCTGAGGTGACGATGGCGAGCACGAAGGCGATCGACAGCACCGCGCCGGTGTTCTGCAGCAGCGTGCGCGCGCCGGCGGCGATGCCGCGGCGGTGCGCCGGCACGACTCCCATCATGGCGGCGGTGTTGGGGCTGTTGAACATGCCCGAGCCGACGCCGACGACGAGCAGCCACAGCCCGCTCTGCCAGTAGGCGGTGTGCACGCCGAGCGTCGTCATGCCGGCCAGGCCGGCGGCGGTCACGAGCATGCCGATCGCGGCAAGCGCGCGCGAGCCGTGGCGGTCGGCGTACATGCCGGCGATGGGCGAGGCGACGAGCATGCCGAGCGCCAGCGGGATCAGCCTGATGCCCGCGTCGATCGGCGAGTCGCCCTGCGCGCCCTGGTAGTAGAAGACGAACAGGAACATCAGCGCGAAGCGCGCCAGGCCGTTGATGAACGAGGCCGCGCTGGCCGCCGCGAACAGGCGGTTCTTGAAGATGTCCAGGTCGAGCATCGGCGCACGCGAGCGGCGCTCGATCGCCACCCACAGGGGCAGCAGCACCGCGGCGAGCGCCAGGCCGCCGATCACGAGCCTGTCGTTCCAGCCGCTGATGCCGCCGCGCGAGACGCCGTAGCACGAGGCCGGTCAGGCCGACGACGAACGTGCTCGTGCCGAGCACGTCATAGCCGCGCACGCTGTCCGGTTTGGCCAGCTCGCGCAGGATGAGCGCGCCCCACAGCGCGCCCGCCAAGGGCGAGCGGCACGTTGAACCAGAACACCCAGTGCCAGGAGATCGCCACGAGCGCGCCGCCGAGCACCGGGCCGAGCACCAGGCCGATCGCCGCGACCATCGTGTTGGCGCCCATCGCCAGGCCAAGTTCGCGCTTGGGGAAGGCGTCGGTCACGAGCGCGGCGGCGTTGGCGAACAGGAACGCCGAGCCGATGCCCTGCAGGATGCGCCAAAGGATCAGCACGGTCGCGTCGCCGGAGAAGCCGGCGCCGAGCGAGGCGAGCGCGAACACGAGAAAGCCGCCGACGTACGCGCGCTTTCGCCCGAACAGGTCGGACAGGCGACCGGCCATCAGCACGAGCACGGTGGCGGCGATCAGGTAGGCGAGGATCACCCACACGAGCGCCAGCAGGCTCGTGTGCAGCGAGCGCTCGAGGTCCGGCAGCGCGATGATCAGCGTTCCCGAGTTGGTCGCCGCGAGCAGCATGCCGAGGCTGGTGCACGACAGCGCCCACCACTTGTAGCTGGCGTGCGCGGCGTCGACGCCGAAGCGTGTCGCCAGCTTGCCCGTGCGCTGCCGCGGTGGCTTGCCCGGGCGCTGCGGTGCCGTCGCGTTCATGCGTGCGCTCCTCTGCCGTTCGTCGTGGCCGTCGCTCATCAGCTCGGCGCGCCCACCTTCAAATCCGTCGCGCGTCCTCGTCAAATTGACGTGAACGTAAGGATCACAATAGCACGGCGCGCGCCTGCTAGAACGTCTGCATGCGCGAGCACGAGGTGCAAAAGACCGACGAGCAGTGGCGCGAGCAGCTGACGCCCGAGCAGTACGACGTGCTGCGCAAGGCGGGCACCGAGCCGCCGTTCACGGGTGAGTACGTCTACAACAAGGAGTCAGGCGACTATCGCTGCGCGGCGTGCGGCGCGATGCTGTTCGGCGCCGACACGAAGTTCGAGTCGGGCACGGGCTGGCCGAGCTTCACCGAGCCGGCGGTCGCCGAGGCGGTCGAGCTGCGCCCCGACAACAGCCTGTTCATGCGCCGCACCGAGGTCGTCTGCCGCACCTGCGGCGGCCATCTCGGCCACGTGTTCGACGACGGCCCGGGCGACGGCGGACAGCGCTACTGCATCAACTCCGCCGCCCTGCAGTTCCAGCCGGCCGCCGAGACGGGCGCGGCGGGGGCCTCGCAGGACGCGCCAGGCGAGCCTGACGCGACGCCGGTTTCGTCGCAGCCGCACACCGACAACCGCTAGGCTCGCGCGATGATCATGGAGGCGCGCGCCAAGCGCCTGTCCACGCCGCTGCAGTGGGGGCGGCGCGAGAAGACCGCGGTTGCGGCGCTGCTGGCGACGTTGCTCGTGGCGCTCGTGGCGCTCGGCGCGTACGCGCTGACGAGCGGCTCGCCAGGACGCAAGGACTGCGTGGAAGCGATCGCCCCGAGCACGCTCGGCGGAGTGAGGATCCATGCGTGCGGCGCGCGGGCGCGCCAGGTGTGCGCGACGGCGGGCAGCTTCAAGGGCATCGCCGAGACGCTCGGCGAGTCCTGTCGCAAGGCCGGATTCTCCTACTCCAAGCCGAGCTAGCGCTCGCCGGGCGACGCGCCGGCGCCCGCCCGGCGACCAGAGCTCGACGACGCTGGCGTCTCGCGGCTTTTGCGAACGTCCGCGCAAGCCGCGCACGACCGGAAACGTTGACGTTTCGCGCGGTTTCGCAGACCCGCGGACAAGCGGCTCGAAGCGCATCTATACAGGTGTCGAAACGGCCTCTTGAAGTGTTGGCCAGTTTGTCCCTAGCGGCCGTTGACAACTGTCGTTTTCATGGTGCATTGCAATTGGCGCGTCCCGCTCGCATGCGTGCAGCCGGGGGGGCCACCAACTAAGTAGGAATGGAGGCACATGTCCTGGAACGCATATCCAAGCTGGCTCGTGGCCGGCGACAACGCGTGGCAGATGACCGCGGCCACGTTCGTCGGCCTGATGAGCCTTCCGGGCCTCGCGGTCCTGTATGGCGGCGTCATGCAGAAGCGCTGGTCGGTCAACAGCATGATGCTGACGTTCATGGCGTTCTCGCTCGTGTTGGTCGCGTGGGTGCTGTGGGCGTTCAAGATGGGCTTCGGGACGCCGATCGGAAGCGGCAAAGGCTTCTTCGACACGATGTGGGGAAAGTCGGGGACGGTCCTTGGGGCGGGCACCTTGCAGGCACAGGCGGCGATCCCGTCTATCTCGGCCGGGCCGCCGTTCCACTTCCCGGAGGCATCGCTCATCTACTTCCAGTTCGTGTTCGCCGCGATCACGCCGATCCTGATGCTGGGCTCGGTGCTGGGGCGAATCAACTTCAAGGCATGGATTCCCTTCGTGCTCTTGTGGATCACCTTCGTGTACACGATCAACGCCTTCCTGATCTGGGGCGGCGGCTATTGGTCGGCGCACGGCGCGCTGGACTACTCCGGTGGTTACGTCATCCACCTCGCGGCCGGCATCTCAGGCTTCGTGGCGGCGGCGGTGATCGGGCCGAGGCTGCAACGAGATCGAGAGGTCGACGCGCCGAACAACCTGTTGATGGTGGCCGTCGGCGCCGGTCTGCTGTGGCTCGGCTGGAACGGGTTCAACGGTGGAGACTCCTACTACGCGGGCGTCAACGCGTCGGTGGCTGTCGTCAACACGAACCTGTGCACGGCCGTGGCGATGCTCGTGTGGATCGCCTGGGACTACATCTTCCGCGACAAGCCATCGCTGATCGGCTCGGTCAACGGAATGATCACCGGGCTGGTGGCGATCACGCCGGCAGCCGGTTTCGTCAACGGTTGGGGCGCCGGCGCAATCGGCATCATCGCTTCGACGATCGTGTGGATGGCGATCAGGTTCCTCAGCCGAGCGCCCGTGTTCCGAAGCGTGGACGACACGCTGGGGGTGATCTATACGCACGGGATCGCCGGACTGATGGGCGGTCTCCTGACGGGCATCTTCGCCGACCCGCACATCATCGAGTACATCGGCGCCGGCGGTGGGGCGGCGAACCTGCCGGGATTCTCGGGAGTCGTGCACGGCAGCTGGACGCTGTCTGCGCTGGCAGGCCGAGACGGCCCTGTGGGTGATCCTGTTCAGCGGTGCCGCGACGTTCATCCTGCTGAAGCTCGTGGGGATATTCGTGCCGCTGCGGCTCTCCGACGAAGAGCTGGAGATCGGCGATCACGCGATCCACGGCAACGAGGTGTACCCATCGGACGTTCCGACGCTCGGCGGGCCGCACGCACCGCCAGCGTGGCAGCCCAGCCCAGCTCCCTCGGGGGCATAGGCGGGGAGGCTCAGCCCGAGGCGCGTCCCGTCCCCGCGGACGCGCCTCGGGTCGGATACGACGGATCGCGGCCCCGCTTCGGCGGGGTCGCGCCGTTTAACGGAGGACTGGGAAGGCTCTCCTAGCCTCCTGGATCTCCGTCATGCCATCGGACCGCGATCCCAGCGCCGCCAGACCGGGACCACAAGGACCGCCAGCGCGAACGTCGCGAGGATCGCCAGCAGAGCAATTTCCAGCGAGCGGACGCGCGCATCCGTGTTCTCGCGCCTCGCAGGGAATTGCGTCGCGCGCGAGAACGCCGTAGATCAATGCGCTCATCATCAGATGCATCGGCGGGCGCGGCGTGTTGGCGGCGGTCGGCCGGTGTGGCGGGGGCGTCCGGCGCCCGGCGTTGTGGTGCGCCAGGCGCAGTTGCTAGGCGCGCGCGAGGCCGATCGGGCAGCTCACGCCGGTGCCGCCGAGCCCGCAGTAGCCGTTGGGGTTCTTGGCGAGGTACTGCTGGTGGTAGTCCTCGGCGTAGTAGAACGGGCCGGCCTTCGCGATCTCCGTCGTGATCTCGCCGTGGGCCGCCTGCTTGAGCACGGCCTGGTAGGCGTCGCGCGAGTTCTCGACGGTCTTCTGCTGGGCCTCGTCGCTCCAGAACATCGCCGAGCGGTACTGCGTGCCCACGTCGTTTCCCTGACGCATGCCCTGCGTCGGGTCGTGGCCCTCCCAGAACAGCTTGAGCATGTCCTCGAGGCTTGTCCGCTCGGCGTGGAAGGCCACGAGCACGACCTCGGTGTGCCCGGTGCGACCGCTGCACACCTCCTCGTACGTTGGGTTCGGCGTGAACCCGCCCGCATAGCCGGCGGCCGTCGTGTACACGCCCGGCGCTTCCCAGAAGATTCGCTCGGCGCCCCAGAAGCAGCCCATGCCGAACACAGCCGTCTGCACGCCCTCGGGGAACGGTCCCTTCAGCGGCGTGCCCAGCACCTCGTGTTTGGCCGGTACAGGCATCTCGTTCTCGCGCCCCGAAAGGGCTGAGTCGGCGTCGACCATGTTGGACTGCTTGCGTGTGAAGAGCATCACTCCAGGCTAGTCGATCGACGTCGTTTTCCGGTCGGCCTCGCCTCGTATCGCCTGGTGCCGCGGCGTCGGCTGCGTCGCATCACGCGGGCGCCGCGGACGGGTCGCAACCGCGCGGGCGCGTCGCGCCGTGTCGGCTCAGGCGTCGGTGCTGCGCGGCGCGTAGCGGTGATGCAGCATCAGCGCGTTGCCTTCGGGGTCTGAGAAGAACGCCATGTGACAGACGCCCGTGTCGAACGTGTCGCCGCGGAACTCCACGCCGCGCTCTTCGAGCGTCTCTCGAGCCGCCTCCACGTCGTCGACGTGCAGCGCCACCTCGTGGCGCATCGTGTGGTGCTCTAGGCCCATCTTCTCAGCGTCGATGATGCTCAGCGTCAGGTTGCCTGTCTCGAACTCGGCGAAGTTGCGATCGGGCATATACACCGATCGGTGCAGGCCGAGCGTGTCACCGTAGAAGGCCGCCGAGGCCGCCACGTCGTGCGTCGGCAGCGCGACGAAATCCACGCCGCTGATCAGCTGTTCGGTCGAAGTGCTGGGGGTCATACGCTCGGCTCCCGGTTTGCGGTTGAAGATGGCAGTTGGCGCGCACGCCTCGCGCGATGGACGGTGAAGCGATGGTAGCCCGGCGCGGCCGCTGTAGGATCGCCGCATGGGCGAGCAGGCGGTCGTGCTCTACGAGGTCGACGGCCGCATCGCGCGCGTCACGCTCAACCGGCCCGAGCGCGGCAACGCGATCACACCGGCCCTCATCGCGCAGTTGGTCGAGTGCGTGCGCAGCGCCGATCTCGATCCGGCCGTTCACGCGATCGTGCTCGCCGGCGCCGGGCCCGGGTTCTGCGGTGGCTATGACCTGATCGAAAGCGCCGAGGGGATGGGCGAGGCAAGCGCTGCGGGGATGGGGGAGGTAAGCGCCGAAGGGACGGGCGACGCTTCGGGTGCGCGCGAAGGCGAGGGAGGTCCGCGCGGGGGAGGTCCGCCGGCGAACGCAGCCGCGCCCGCCGGCTCGCCGCTCGATCCGGCGGTGATGGCCGCCAACCACGATCCCGCCGCGACGTGGGATCCGATGGTCGACTACGCGATGATGAGCCGCAACGCGCAGGGTTTCATGAGCCTGTTCGGCTGCGGCAAGCCGGTCGTCTGCAAGGTGCACGGATTCTGCGTCGCCGGCGGCACCGACATGGCGCTGTGCTCCGACCTGCTGGTCATCGCCGCCGACGCAAAGATCGGCTACCCGCCCGCGCGCGTGTGGGGATCGCCGACGACCGCGCTGTGGGCGCATCGCATCGGCGCGCAACGCGCCAAGCGGCTGTTGTTCACCGGCGACTCCCTGTCCGGCGCAGAGGCGCTGGAGTGGGGCTTGGCGATCGAGGCGCCGCCCGCCGAGCGGCTGGACGAGCGCACCGAGGCGCTGCTGCAGCGGATCGCGCGCATGCCCGTCAACCAGCTGATGATGATGAAGCTGCTCGTCAACCAGACGCTGTACTCACAAGGCCTGCACGCCAGCCAGATGCTCGGCACGGTGTTCGACGGAATCGCGCGCCACACCGCCGAGGGCTACGCCTTCCAACGCCACGCCGCCGAGCACGGTTTTCGCGACGCGGTGCGCGAGCGCGACGAGCCGTTCGGCGACGCCGGGCGCTCGACGTTCAAGGGCTAGCTTCGGTCCGACTCGCGTGCGCCGGGCGCGGAGGCTAGAATGGCCGCTCGCGCGGATGTAGCTCAGCTGGCTAGAGCGTCGCCTTGCCATGGCGAAGGTCGAGGGTTCGAATCCCTTCATCCGCTTAGATCAAAACCCCCGCGAATGCGGGGATTTTGTGCGTTTCGGAGGAAAGGTATAGCTGCCGGCACGTGCCGTGGGTAGCACCCGTGGGTAGCAATCAGCGTGGCGGTGCACCGCTGGGTGTCCGCCCGGCCGGACCGCGAGCTACAGGTGAGCCCGCGTAAAGAGGTCGCTGAGAGACAGACCGAGGCCGGCGGCCACCTTGGCCACCGTGTCCACCGTCGGACTGAATCCACCCGCTCGATCGCTCCGTAGTAGGAACGGTCGAGTCCGATCCGACCGGCGAGCGTTTCCTGGCTATCTCCCCGCTCACGTCGCGCCGAGCGCATCGCCTCGCCCAGCGCGACGTTGTGGGTCGACTTCTTCGCCGCCACCGTTCAGACGGGGTTGCCGAGCAGGTCGTCCAGATACCGAGCCGAGCGTGTGGGCTCGATCAGATCGCCCGAGACGTGGACGAGGCCCGCGCCGTAGAGGGCGCCGATCGCGTCGCCCACATCGGCGGCCTCGCCGCCCGGCCGGGCAAGCTCGCGCTCGAGCTCCGCCCGCGACCACCGGTACCGATCGCCCGAGAGCAGGACCATCATCAGGATTCGCTGCACGCCCGCCGCAGAGGACGAGCAGTCGCTACGGTCTGCCTGCATGGGAAGGTCCGCCTTTCCGTGCCACGCCCCCGGCTGTGTCAGCAGCGCGGGGGCACTTGATTTCGTGCGGCGATGCTACCACGGCAACCAGACCATAAATACCCTGGCGCGGAGAGCAGCGCCCGGCGAGGCTTCTGCGCGTGAAGCGCCAACCCGAAGCCACCGCCGAGCAGGATCAGTTGATCCTCGGCCGGGCGCTTCGCGCGCTGCGGAACGAGGCCGGGCTCACGCAGGAGCAGCTCGCCGAGCGGTTGAACGTCGATCCGACGTTTATCGGGCGCTTGGAGCGCGGGCAGCGCGGGGCGCACTGGCGCACGATTCGGCGAATGCTCGCTGCGCTGAACGTAAGCGTGGCCCGATTCGCGTCGGCCATCGAACATGCGGACCGTGCGGACCGCGAAGCGCGCCGCTGATTTTCGGGGGCCCACTCGCAACCCTAAGCCTGCCGCACAGAAGGTGCTGGGCGCCGTCGTTCGATTACCGCAGTCGTGCCGGCGCACAAAGCGGGCAAGTAGGAAATACTCGAACGAATGCGCAAGCTCGCATCTTCTGCTCAGAGGTCCCTCATGCGGACCCGAGAGGGTTAGATGGATGAGCAGCGAAAGCTACGCAAAGGTCAACATCGCCGCAATCTGGTAAGAATCCTGCACAATCTGTACAGGTCGACCGTGGGAGCTGCCTTGAATCTTGACGATCAAGACCGGCAAGACAAAGCAGGCGGCGAAGGCGTCGCCTTGCTTGATCCGATTGAGGAGCTTGCCGAGTTTCGCCCGGTGCTCGTCAACACAGAGGACAGTCTCGCGGGATGCACACAAGATCAGCGTGAGCGTCTGTCGGGTCTGCTAGAGGCTGCAAAGCAACTTGAAGAGCTCACCAAGTGGAGTCGGGACGAACTGCTCGACAACATTGGCTGCGAGTATCGTGATCCGAGCGAGCTTGCTAGGGACTCGGCAAAGATTGCCCGCTGCACCAGCTTCTTGACGCTCATCCTTGACGCGACGCAACGCGTCGAGACGGTGCGGACGTGCCGGTCGGTCGTCAAACGGTGCGCGCGTCTCAGCAAGGTCACTAAGCTCGACGTGAAGGGGCTGAGTGCGATCCTCAACGAGGGCAAGGTTTCTGCCCTCGACTATCTTGAGCTCGGCGAGATCTCGAGCGCCGTGCGCGTCGCCCGAATAGCGGCGGGGGTTGAGTTGCCGGGTAGCGCCGTTGGTCCCAGCCCTTATGACGGCGATCCTGTAGTGCATCTGAGCGTGCCGCGCCAGGACCTCTATGTGCGCGGCGAGCGCGACATACTTGGCGAGCGCGCATTCGCGAACATCACATCGCACATCGGTGAGTGCCGAGCGTGCGAAGGCGCCGTACAAGCACGGCGAGCCGTAATAAGCCCCAGTTAGACGCAGGGTCGTTCTCCGATCGCCTTCCTGCTGGGCGGCGCAGATAGGCGACCTACTTGCGACGTATCCTTTCGCTCCTAGACGATTCCATTCCCTGATGCCGTTCGATCAAATACACTTTGGCGCGGGCATGCGCGGCATCGGCGCGGTCCTTCCGCTCTCGCTGGAAGCAGGTGGCCGAGTGCATGTCGTGGTACACGCCGGCTCCGAGTTGGTGCCAGATTCTGAGTTAATATGCAGCGTGTCGGGTCAGAATGGCCAGCGGCCGAGTCTCGTCCTCGACATTGCATCGCTATCAGTCGCCAACACGATCGAGCAGATGGATCCACAGGCGAGAGCGGTTCTGGCTGATGTCGCAGAACTGCTCGTTACAACGGCGATCACTCCGCGCGGGATAGATGCGCAGAGCGAGTTCTTGGTCGAGCTCGCACGCATACGTGTCAAGAAGGACACGATCTTTATCCTGGGTGAGGAAGATATTGGCGAGGAGCACACAGAGCTGGTTGCGCGACTTCGCACGCTAGGCGTCGATGTTAGGCGCAGTGTCCTCAGCCGCCTCTGCTCACCCGGCTTGGGTGCTACGGGCAAGGCTCAGCGTGTCGTCTGCGCTGACGAGTCGGTCGAGTGGTTCGTCGAGGGTAAGCCCAGCGGTCCGATGCTGCGGTCGCTCTCGGCGGTGACTGGTGTAGCGTTCACGGAGCGTATAGAAGAGCACGCCCTGCGGATACGTTGGCTTGTTCAGGGAATCCGGCTGGCTCTCGCCCTTCTTGCAGCAGAGGCCAATCAGTCTCAGCTGCGAATGCAAGCTGCCGAGAGGGTAAACGACGGCTGGCTTGAGACCGTCTACTCCGACTTCGTGCCGCTCGTCGCCGAGCGCTGCTCTGAGTTTGCCGACGAGGATGAGTACACGCGTAGGCAAATAGAAGTGCTTCTGCGACATGACGATAACAGCTTGTCTGCGTTGCAGAAGCTCAAGCGCGCTAATCTCGCCCCGTTCTTGCGTGAACTGCAGCGTTCAATCGGCGAGCCGTGCCGCGAGCTCGTGAAGTCTTCGGGTGTCCTTCCCGCTTACCTGCTTCGCGTCTTCCATGCGATCGACTTCGTGTTGGGCGATATTGAGCGATATAGCGACTACGAAATGTTCGCCACTGGCGACATGCACTTGAGCGTTGAGACGGACACCAGAGTGATCAACGCCTACCGGGAGTTGCTTGCTGGTATCTTCCCTCAAGAGGAGATCAATAACCGTGTGCTCTATGTCGAGCATCAGCTCGCCCAGCATCGTGAAGAACTGGGTGACAGCGGGCTTGATTTGATGTCTCCCTGAGCGTGGGCTGTGCGGTATGCCCCGGCTCCCCCTTGGCAGGCTGCGTTTGATCGCCAAGACCGCATTGCTCCTCCGGGATCGCACAGCTCGGGCCACCCCGATCCATCACGAACTCGATTCACTCCTGCTACTAGTCGTCGCAGCAGCGCACAGCCATTGCGCGCGCTCAGTCGATTAACGACTCGGCCGGCCAAAGCGGCTTCGGTGCGGCTAAATGGTGAACTGACGCCGGAAGTCCGTCTCCCACTCGCGTCGTCGATATTCCGGGCCTCAGTTCGGTCTGGCGCTGTCAAGGAATATGCCTCTATGTTTCGTCGACGCGGAAGATGGCCTCCTCAGGGTCGTTAAGCGCCGAATGTAGGGTGTCCGCGAGCTTGTCGATTAGCTTCCGCCCCCAGAATGGATCCGACTGGTCGTAGAGGACGACTCGAATATGACGCAGGTCGAAGGGCACATCTTCCTGATTGGAAGACACGAGCACCACCGGCTTTTCGAGTGCGTGCGCGAGGCCCAACTCGTAGAAGACGTTGGGGTTCTTGGTGGTCAGCTCAGCTACCAGTACCTCCGCAGCGCGGATACCGCGCCAGATCTGGTCCATGATCTTACCGGTGCCGAAAATCTCGGCGTCGGCGCGTAGCGGGTGCAATCCAGCCTGTTCGATCGCTGGCTTGTAGATCGACTCGTAGTAGCCGCCCAGCGGCCCGGAGAATGGCTGCATGACGAAGCAACTCGACGCGTTCGGAGCCAGCTTCGCGGCATGCTTGACTGACGGATCGCTGTGCGGACTTGAGCGGTGCTGCTCGTCACGGCCCACATCGACCAGACGGGGGCGTGGACCGGAATCGTCGATGAGCTCGGCGGCCCGAATCGACTCGTCGAAGACGCTAAGGAACTCGCCGACCTTGTCGGCCGGCACGCCGAAGCGGTCGGTAACCGCGTTGACGAGGAATTGCTGGTCGGGGAGGTTCTCGCCCCGATAGAAGTTGTAGATGTCAGAAAGATCCGGGGCAGCGAGCACCGCCTCGCGCAAGGCGTCGACGCGGTCGGTCGGCGATTGCGGCGCGATGGCCTTACGGGCTCGATCGGTCAAGGCGATCTTGTTGTTCGCGGCCGACTCCAGAAAGCCGTACTTCTTCGCGGACGAGACCTCCGTGCGGAAGCCGCCCGACACAGCCGTACCGCCTGTGAAGCGGACCGCCTCTTGCAACGTTGCAGGACGGCCGCCATTTTGGTCATACAGCGCCTGCGGGATGCGTAGCGCCCGCTCGACGGCATGGCGCGGGAACTTGGCCTGTCGGGCCGCGGCCGTCTTAGCGCTGACCTTGCGCTCCCCACCCTTTCGCGCCGCTTTGGCCTTCGATTTGCTCCGCTTCACACGCGGTTGTTGCTTGGCCGGCGGTTCAGCAACTGCGCCCGCACCATCAGTGTCTGTGTCCAACTGGGCGGAGTTGCCGCGGCCATTCTGTGGCGCGGCGTCGCTGGGTGCCGCGCCAGGATCAACGTCCTCCGTCTCGATCTGAATCGACATACCAACTAAACATTAGACCTCGGCCCAGATGCCATAGCCGTACAAGCCCAACATCGATGCACTCTCCGCGACGCAGTCCTTTGCGCCGGTCTTGTTCAATACCCGCTCTCGAAACTGCCGGCGAGCCCGATGCCCAGCGCCTGGCACTTTCGCACTCAGTTGCTCCTATGTCAAGCGAGATCCGCATTTTGCGGAGATGCCTGTCGGTGCCCACATAGAATCGGCGGGATGGAGGATCGCGAGCTATGGGCGCAGGACGCGAGGGTTCTCGCGGACATCGGTTTGGCGCTGACGAGTCGTGATCTTCCTCGAGTTGAGGTGCGGCTTCCCCGCGCTCTTGCCGACCTTGCGGTTAGTGCTTGGGAACGTGACGACTCAGAGGGCGACTCAACGGCGGGAGAGACCATCGAGCAGCGTCAGGTTCGCCACCGTGCTGCGACGCTCGCGCTGATCGGCTTGTCGGTCAACGAACTCGGTCGGCGAGACGGTGATGATGTCCTCGTCGAACTGTCGCCTGATCTCATCGGGGACGCGTTTCGAGCTGCGGACGAAATGCCCCCCGTAAGCGGCGAGGACGTCAACTCCGAGGACGTCGCTTAGGTAACGCAGATCATCCGCGTCGGAGCCGGCCCAGGGATTGTCGAAGCTCGAATCGGGGCTCCTGCCGGCCGGAGCAGTAGACGGTGGTAGTGGCGTGCGAGGTGCCGCTTCAGGCAGCGCATCGCCTCGATGCGGGTCTTGCCCTCGGCTTCCTTGCGATGCAAGTAGGCGCGCGTTCCGGGGTCCAGCCGTCCGCGCGTGATCGCGATGACGTGCAGGGCGCGGTTGATTTGACGGTTGCCGCCGCGGTCCAGGCGGTGGCGATCGGTGCGGCCGGATGAGACGGGGATCGGAGCGACGCCAGCGAGCCTTGCGAAGTGGGCGTCGCTCTTGAAACGCTCGGCACCGGCAGTTTGTCCGATCAGGATCGCGGCGGTGAGCGGCCCGCAGCCCGTCTCGGCGAGCATCTCGGGACGATGCACACGGATGAGGTCCCGCAGGTCGCGCTTGATCTGCTCTGCTTCGCGGGTCAGCACACCAATTCGTTTCGCCTGTTCACGGGCGATGCGAACTCTCGTTGTCTGCGGCATCGCTCTCAGACGCCGTGTGATGCGCTGCAGCTGGCCGGGGTAGTCGAGCTTGCGAGCTGGGATCGTCGCCTCCAGCTCGGGGTCGAGGATCACGAGATTGATCCGTAGTCGATTGATTAGACGTGTGCGCTCGTTGACGAGCACTTCGCGGTGATCGCACAGCAGCCGGATCTCGACGGCGTCCTGATCGAGGAACGCTGCCGGGAAGCGCTCGATGCCCTCCCGCAGAACCGCTCGGGCTATTGCCCTTGCGTCTATCTGGTCGGACTTGCCCGGCTCGCGTTCCCCGCGGCGTGAGGCACCCATCAGCGTCGGTGCGACTCGAATGACCCGCTCGCCGGCGCTCACGAGCGCGCTCTCGAGGTGGTGGGAGAGGACCCGGCAGTCCTCGATCGCCCACACGATCTCCTTGGCGAGCTCGTGCGCCCAGCGCAGCGCCTCGAGATGGCCCTGTTCCTTCGCGGGGATTTCCCTCTCGCCGAGGAGTTGCCCAGTGTTCGCGTCGACGGCCGCGAGGGCATGGGTGCTCTTGTGGACATCCGCTCCAATCACAATCATCCAGCACGTCCCTTCAATCGATTGGTCTCGTTTGACTGGACCTCTGGCGGACAGGCCTTCCTGGGGGCGGTTGCCACGCTCCTATTAGGTCACGCCAAAGATCCCGGGTGGTGGCGGACGACACAACGGACGTTCGGTCAGGCCAGAGCAACGACCGACAGACAGACTACGAGTCAGCCCGTCACCAGCCCGGGACCCAACCCGGCCCACCGGACAACACCAACGGCAAGAACCTTCCTGCCAGCGACGACCCGGTCAACCGGTCCTTCCGACCGGAACCAGCACCCGGTCTCTACAAGCTGGCAGGAAGGACAGACTAGATGCACGGGGGCCGAGCACGGGCCAGAAAAGGGCCGCGAAATGGAGTGGCCGCTTCGGGCCACTTGGGGTCATAAACGCGAGGAGGCACAGGAAGTCCCTACCGCGAGCGATTGGAGACCCAGAGATGGACCGTCGAGTGAGGATCACGCTCCCCGAGCCGTTGGTTCACGTTCTCGAGCGCATGGCCGACGAGGAGGACGAGCCCGTCGCTCGTGTCGCTGCGCGGCTCGTCAGGGATCAGCTCGATCAGCTGCGCGCTGGAGGACGGCGCGGGTCGTCGCCACGCCGAGCGCTGCCGGACCGCCGGCCCGGCGAGCGTCCGCCTTGGCTTGAGCCATACGGCGGTGATCGCGAGTGGCGCGTTCGCATGTGGGGCGAGATCATCGCGCTGTACGGCCGCTACCCGGCTCAGCTGCGCGGGCTGCAAGAGGGCTGGTGGAACGATGCGGCGCATCTTGAGCCGGTGTGTGCCCTCGTTTGCTGGCGTCAGTTGCTCGACGATGCTTCGCACGATCCGGTCGAAGAGCTGAGCTTCCAGCTCCACATCGTCGAGTTTGGACGCACGATCGATCGAGAGCCGGGCGGCGTCACGATGGCATGGACGCCGGGCGCGCCTCCGGACGACTGGATCTGACTTGCGCCAGCGCAGAACAGCTCGCGGTGTGCGTGGACGTGAGCGATGAGCTCACCCGGAAGACGGCTAACCGCTGATGACGTGCTGACGGGGCGCGAGGTTGCCCTGCTTCTCCACGCGCCAGTTTCGACGGTTGAAGACTGGGCCCGCCGAGGCATCCTGCCCAGCGTCAAGATCGGCAGGCGCAGGCTTTACATTCGCGAGCAAATCGAAATGGCGCTGATTGGCCAGGCCGGAGAGGAGCGGTCCGGTCGGTCGGGCGTCCGTTTCTAGCGCGAGCCGGCAGGCGGCGGAACGGCGAGTTGCCGACAGATCGCGCGGGCTGTACCAAATGGGATCTCGCGGTGGCGTGGGACAGGAGTTCGCAACTCCCGCCCGCGATTGGCCCAGATGGCGTGCTTGGCGCCTTCGCGGATCGGCTCGCAACCGTGGTCGCGAAGGTGGCCTTCGAGATCGCGGCGCTTCAAGCGGCGAGGCTGATCGTCAGCGCCTCGGCATGTCCGCCGCCGATTGGCGGCTCACGGCCTTCGTCGCGGTAGGTCGCGATCATCTCGTGCGCAGCGTCGAGCAGCATCGCTCGCGCTTCCTCGATCGTGGGCGCGCACGTGACAACCGCAGGCCACTCCGCCAGCTGGGCCATTGTCCAGCCGTTCTCGTCTGGCGTGAACACGGCCGTCAACGTCACCGCATCGCTCATACACGAAGTATGCACCTTCGCACGTCGCCAACCCAAGTCCGACGCGCTCAAGTCGACGCCCTTCACGCGGGGACCGCCTCGGCGTCGTCCTGCACCGACGGCGCGAACGCCGCCGTGAACGCTTGGGCCTGCTCGGACGCCGGGCGGGCGTGTAGGTAGCGGCTCGTGGTGCTGAGCGCGCTGTGGCCCATCGCCTTCTGGATCGTCACAACGTCGACGCCGCGCGCGGCGAGCAGCGAGCCGAAGGTGTGACGTAGGTCGTGGAAGCGCAGAGGCCGAACCTCTGCGGCGATCTGAGCACGGCGGTAGCGACGCCGCAGGGCGGACCCGTCGAGCGCCCGGCCGAGCACGTTGCAGAAGACGAGCTCATTGGATGCGGTGAAGTGCTCGCGTCGGCTCAGGCGATCGAGCGCTGCGGCGGCCTGGTCGGCGAGCGGCACTCGGCGGACACGCCCTGACTTCGTGGTCGATTCGACGCCTGCGCTCATCGCGCGGGCGACGGTCAGCGCCGATCCTGCAAAATCGACGTCGCGCCAGCGCAGCGCGAGCAGCTCGCCCCGGCGCAGGCCGGCATACGCGGCCACGCGAACCAGCTCGGCGTCCTGGCGATCCTCCGCCTGCCGCGCGCTCCGCTCAGTGTCCGAGACGGCGGGGAACTTCGGGTTGCGGTGCCGACCGTCGGCGAGCGCGCGAGCAATCGCCTCGATCTCGGCAGGGGAGTAGAACACGAGCGCGCCGGGGCTTGGCTCGCGGCGCTTGTCGGCTGGGCCGACGGGATTGCCGGGCAGCGCGAACGTCGCGGGCTTGCAGCCGTGGTTGAACACCGCCGAGATGACCGCGCGGTACTTGTTCACGGTGCTCGCCGACGCTCCGGTGGCGCTGACCGTCGCTAGCACGTCGTTGATCTCGCGCGTCGTGATCTTCGCCGCGGGACGATCGCCAAGCGCCGTCATGACGTGTCCGCAGGTCGTGCCCTTACCGCGCTTGCGTGGGACGTCTGGCTCGCCGAGGACGCTCTCGCGATCGCAGAGCGTCGACGGCTTTGCGCCGGCGACGTCTGCGAGCCATCGCATGTAGGACCGCGAGACCTCTCGGAAGGTGACGCCACGCGTCCGCCGTTCTCGCTCGACACGCTCTCGATCGGCCGCGTCCGCGACGTACTGGGCGACGAGCCGCGCGGCTGCGACGTGTGCACCCGCCTCGTCGTAGTACCCGTCCTGTCGCCGTCCGCGCCGCCGCCTCCATCCGCCAGAGTCAGGGTCGCGCTCGAGCCAGGCGAGACCGACGCGACGCTTGATCTGCTGGCGCTCAAAGCGCCAGAAGCCTTCGTAGAAGGGCCTGCCTTGATGCTCTCTGACAATCAGCGTGGCTTTGGGACAGTCGCTCGGCATTCGCTACAGGATACCGTGGGTAGCAGATGGGTAGCAAGCTACACGTGGGTAGCAGTTTGGGTAGCAAACCAGCCAGATCGCCAGTGTTTTAGGCGCGTTGAACTGTCTAAGTCGCGCCTATCTGCGGGCGTTGGCGTGTCCTTTCGTCTTACCATGGCGAAGGTCGAGGGTTCGAATCCCTTCATCCGCTTACCCCAAGGTGCGCTCGCGAGCTCACGAGAGCTGTACGCCGATCGCTCGCCCCAACGCCACCGCCCCCAACCCCAGCAGCAAGCTCACCACCACGTTCAAGACCGCCGCTCTCCTGCGCGACCCTTCGGCCAGCCGCTGCGTCTCGAACACCCACGTGGAGAACGTCGTGTACGAGCCGAGCGTCGCGCCGCCGGCGAGCACCAGCGCGTCGCCGCCGACGCTGAGGCCGGCGAGCAGGCCCAGCAGCAGCGAGCCGCTGACGTTCACCGTGAGCACGCCCAGCGGCAGCTCGCCGCTCAGCGTAGCGACCGCGCGCACGACGAAGAAGCGCGCACACGCGCCGACGCCACCGAGCAGCGCCACGCCGAGCCACGTCCACGCGCTCACGTGAGCTCCCGTCGCCGCCGGCGCACCCACGTCGTGGCGGCGGACACGGCGAGGTAGCCGGCGAGGATGCTCGACGCGGCATAGCCGAGCGCCAGCGCGTAGCGGCCGTGGTCGACCATCTGCAGGATCTCGATCTGCATCGTCGAGAACGTCGTGTACGCACCGCAGAAGCCCACGCCGATCAGCGGCGCGAGGTAGGAGGGGCGCATGCGCAGCTGGATGTGCGTCGCGACACACGCCAGCACGAACGAGCCGCTTGCGTTGATCGCGAACGTCGCCCACGGCCAATCGGCCACGCCCGCTGAGAAAGTCCGCCCGAGCCACACACGCAGCAGCGAGCCGGCCATCCCGCCGAGGAAGATCGCGGCGACCTCACGTCGGTCCAGCTCGGGCATTTCGGTCAACAGCTCCTCTCGCGCGTTGCGGAAGACTTCGCGAAAAGGGGCCATCAGCCCTTGTGCTGCGGTAGGCGGTTCGGAGATCGCCTGCTGGCGAACTCGCGTCAGGGCTCCATCTGACCTGCCGAACCGTAGCGCGGCGGGGCGCCGAGCGCATCGGTGGGCACGTACCTGCCGCCATCGCCGCGCGCGAGCAGCCCCAGCAGCTCCAGTTCGCTGAGCGCGTGCAGGAGCTCCGCGGGGTTGTCACCGGCCAGGCGTGCAGGCGTGTCGAAGCCTTCGCCCACGCGTTCGAGCAGCTCGCGCAGGTGTGGCGAAAGCGACTGCTCCGTGTCTTGCGTTGGCCGCAAGCGATCATCGCAGTGGCCGAGCAGGTCGAGCGCGTCACCGGCGTCTCGCACCAGGCTCGCGCCGTCGCGCAGCAGCGCGTTGCTGCCGCGCGACGCGCGCGAGGTGACTCGCCCGGGCACCGCCGCGACGGCCCTGCCGAGCGCATGCGCGAGGCCCGCGCCCGCCAGCTCGCGCGGCGTGCAGTCCGCCTCCACGACGATCGTCAACTCGGCGAGCCCCGCGACTGTGCGCGCCGCCGCCGCGCAGCTCCAGCGTTGCGACTGCGTGCCGCACGGCAGCTCACCGACCGCCGCCGCGCCGTCCTCGATTCGCGCGAGCAGCGCTCGCCGGCGCGCGGGCGCCGCCACGTCGACGCCGCCTGCCAGCACCGCCAGCGCGGCGTGCGCGTGCATCGCGCCCGCCAGCGCCGCCGCGCCGATCTCGCCGGTCGGCTCGCCCGCGACCGTCACGCCGCTCGCCGCCAGCCCACGCGCAAGCGACGCCGCCATGGCGATCCCGTAGTCGGTGGCACGGCTCGTGCCGATGACTGCAACCACGGGGCGCGCGGTCAGCCGCGCCAGCCGCTCGCGG
Organism: uncultured Solirubrobacteraceae bacterium; assembly: GCA_963794905.1. Taxonomy (GTDB): domain Bacteria; phylum Actinomycetota; class Thermoleophilia; order Solirubrobacterales; family Solirubrobacteraceae; genus Palsa-744. The sequence goes on along the minus strand of CAWCFO010000003.1, from coordinate 115,398 downwards.
CTGCCGAGCACGTACAGCGTCGCCGGAGCGCTCGTGCACGCGGACAGCGCTTGCGGATAGACCGAGTCGTGGCGGCAGACCTCCCGCACCCGCTCATCGCGGATCGCATCGGCTGGCGAGAAGCGGGCGTAGCTTGCCTGCAGCTCGCGCCGGCGGCGACCGCCGAGCGCGGCGATCAGCTCGTCGTCGCCGAGCGCCAGCAGGTCGAACAGTCGCCCGTCGGCGCGGCAGTTGCAGTCGAGCGGCCCGCCCAGCTCTGCAAGCAGCCAGCTGCGGCGAAGGCACGTCGCGCACGCGCCACGTTCGCCGGGCTGCCTGTCCTCGGCGCTCATGCCACGCGCTTGCCCAGCAGGCTCGCGTCGCCGCGCAGCGCGAGCGCCGAGCCGAGGTCGCGCGCGCAAACGCGCTCGCCGGCGTTCAGGTCGGCGATCGTGCGCGCCACGCGCAGCACGCGATGCTGCCCGCGCGCGCTGAGCAGTCCCCGCTCGCCGGCCGCGCAGAGCATCGCCTCGGCGCGCTCGTCCAGCTTGACGTGCCGGCGCAGCAGACGCGCGTCCATGTGCGCGTTCAACGACACGCCGTCCGCGCGCAGGCGCTCGCCCTGGCGCTCGCGCGCCCCGGCCACCAGCTCGCGCGCCGCCGCCGAGCCGATCAGTGCGGGCGCCCGCAGGTCGCGCCCGCCGGCCTGCTCCAGCGCCACGAGCAGGTCGATGCGGTCGAGCAGCGGGCCGCTCAGGCGGCGGCGGTGACGCGCGAAGTCCGCCTCGCTGCAGCGGCAGCGCTCGCCCACGCCGGCGTAGCCGCACGGGCACGGATTGGTCGCCGCGATGAGCATGAAGCCGCGATGGGTAGATCGTCGAGTGCCGCGCCCTGACGATCGCCACCCGGCCATCCTCCAGCGGCTGGCGCAGCGCCTCCAGCACGGGGCGCGCGAACTCGGACAGCTCGTCGAGGAACAGCACGCCGTTGTGCGCGAGCGCCACCTCGCCGATCGCGCCGCGCTGGGCGCCGCCGATCAGCCCGGCTGTCGTGATCGAGTGGTGCGGCGCGCGCCACGGCCGCTCGCCGGCCAGCTCGCCCGTCGCCAACCCGGCAAGGCTGCGTATGCGCGTCACCTCGATCGCCTCGCTTCGGCTGAGCGGCGGCAGGATCGAGACGATGCGCTGCGCGAGCATCGTCTTGCCAGTGCCGGGCGGGCCGCTGAGCAGGCAGTTGTGGCCGCCCGCCGCCGCGATCACGAGCGCTCGCACGGCGTGGTGCTGGCCGCGCACGTCGCCCAGGTCCGGGCCGTCGGTCGCGCTGCAGCGTCTCGCTGGCGGGTGCGGCACTGCCAGGAGCGTCCGCCGCGCCGCCGCCGAGCACGCGCGCGGCGCTGCGCAGTCGCTCGAACACCCGCCACGTCAAGACCCTCGACCAGCCGTGCCTCGCCCGCGCGGCTCGCCGGCGAGGACGAGCTTGGCGAAGCCGCCCTGGCGCGCAGCCTGCGCCACGGCGAGCGTTCCGTGGCAGGCGCGCACCGTGCCGTCGAGCGCCAGCTCGCCGAACAGCACGTGACCGTCGAGCGACGCCGGCGAGATCTGACCGGCCGCCGCGAGCACCGCGCATGCGAGCGCAAGATCGAGCGCGGCGCCGACCTTTGGCACGTCGCCCGGCGCGAGGCTGGCCGTGATGCGCCGCGCCGGAAACTCATAGCCCGAGTTGAGGATCGCCGAGCGGACCCGTCTCGCGCGCCTCGCGCACCGCCGCATCGGCCAGCCCCACGATCGTGAAGGAGGGCAGTCCCGCGCGAACGTCCACCTCGACGGTCACGTGTCGCGGCTGAAGCCCGTCGATCGTGAATGTGTGAGCCTGCGCGAGCACCGCTCGCTCCTCGTGTGAATGTTCGTCGGAGGAGTGCAAGCTACGCGCGGCTTGCGATGAGACTCTCCGGGGCGGGGCACGGAGCGCAGGGCGACACAAGACCTCCGCGTGGCGGGGGCAGCGCAAGTGCGGGGGGCGCGGAGGGGAGAAGCGCAATCGCGGTGCGCGGTGGGGCAGGCGCAACAACAGCAAGACGCCCCGACCGCGCGCGACGATCGGGGCGTTTTGTCAGCTGTGAGTCGGGGCGGGCCAAGCGGCCCGCGAGTCACATCCCGGCGGGGTGGCGCACGACGTAGCCGCCGGTCGAGCCGACCGAGTCGGCCCAGCGCGTGCCGGTCTCCTGCTGGGCGATCGTGTCGAAGCGTTTGCCGTCGACGACCATGAAGGCGTGTTCGGCGTTGGCGTAGATCGTGATGTGCTGGCCGGGTCCGGCTTCGCCGTAGGACTCCAGCTGGGAGGAGTCCTCGGGCGCGCTCAGCAGCCCGCCGCCGTGCAGCGCGTAGGAGACCGAGCCCGAGCAGTCATAGCCGGAGGACTGGAAGGAGCCGTGCCCGCCGCCGTACACGTACGGGCGCGTGGCGATTTCGTCGCCGGCCGCGATCACGCGTGCGATCACGCCGGAGCCTTCGGAGGTCGAGCTGCTGGACGATTCGCCTTCCGAGGCGCCGCTGAGCGCCGAGTGCGGCGGCTTGAGCGTGTGCTCGCTGCTCGACGCCGAGCACGCTCCAAGTGGCCGGACCGACGACGCCGTCGACGGTCAGCCCGTGACGCGCCTGAAGGCGCTTCACGGCGGCCTCGGTTTCCGGGCCGAATGTGCCGTCGCTGTTCAGGTGAAGGGCGCTCTGCAGGCGCGACACGGGGTCGCCTCCGCTCGCTTCGCCTTCGCCTTCGCCTGATTCGGCCTTGGCTTCGCCCGTGTCGGCGACCGTCGCGCGTGTGCCCGCGTGGCTGTGAGCGCCGCTGGCGGCTGCTGAGGCGGGCGGCGTCAGCGTTTCCTCACTGCTGACGCCGAGCACGCTCCAAGTGGCCGGACCGACGACGCCGTCGACGGTCAGCCCGTGACGCGCTTGAAGGCGCTTCACGGCAGACTCGGTTACCGGGCCGAATGTGCCGTCGCTGCTCAGGTGAAGGGCGCTCTGCAGGCGCGAGACAGCGTTGCCGCTGGAGCCCCCTTCTTCTGAGGTACTGATGTTGACGGCGTCGCTGCGCACGCCGGCCGTCGACGCGCGCACGGAGGAGTGCGAGCGAAGCGCCGAGAGGGTCGCCGGGCCGACGATGCCGTCCGCGGTCAGACCCCTGCTGGCCTGAAAGGAGCGCACGGCTTCTTCGGTCTGCGGGCCGTAGACGCCATCGACGCCGATGCCGAGCGCCCGCTGGAGCATTTCCACCTGGCGGCCGCTGCTTTCGGAGTCGATCGTGATCGCGTGTTCGCTCGTCGTCGCCGGTTCGCTGCTTGCGGCGACGGCCGTGCCGCCCTCCGCGAGGCTGGCGGTCGGGCCGACGGTCAGCGCGGCGAGCGCGCCGAGCGAAAGCCGTTTGGCGCGCGAGCCGCTGGGCACGAAGCGCAGCTCGGCGGCGCGGCGACGCGCGCGCGAGCGACCGAGCGACAACTCCCAAGGGTGCGTCGCGGCGAGGTCGCGCCGTTCGGCGGCGAGGTCGCCACGGATCAGTGCGCCGAGGCCGAACGGGTCGAGCATGTGGCGCTTGGCGGTCAGGTGCGCCGGCTTGCCGGCGGCGCTTCGCTTGCGCGCACCACGAGCGCGCTCGCGTCGTGCGAGCGAGCGCTCCAGCGAGGCGTCCCAGGGGTCGACGACGGCAAGATCACGTACGAATCCCGGCATGCAAAGGCGTCCTTTCTCACGGTGCTTGGCGCCTACGGGGTTAGCTGTCGGGCTCGCGTAACTTCTACGCTACGCCACACCTGGTGGCGATTCGCCCCCGCGGCCTTCCGGCCGCATTGGGTCCCCCGCTCCTTCACCCCTTGAGGTCAAGGATTCGGCACGAACGCGCTGCAAAGTAGCATGTTTTTCTGCAACTTGCATCGCATGTGGAGGTTTGCACAGGTTCTTGCCGACGGACGGTCGGGGCTGTCGAAGTGGCGGCGAACGAGCGCGCGCACGGCGCGGCGCTGGTAACTTCGAGCGCAGATGCGCCGCGACGGCTTGAACCCACGCCTGCTGCTGTCGCTGGTCGCGCTCGTGGTCGTCGCCGGCGTCGTCGCGCTGGTCGCTTCCGGCGGCTCGTCCAAATCGGCGTCCGGCAAGTCGCCGCAGCCGCTCGCGCACAGCGCCTACAAGGCCGAAGCGTCGCTGTCGCCGCCGACGCCGGCGCCGGCGCTCGCGCTGCGCAACTACCTCGGTCAGCCGGTCAACATCGACTCCTATCGCGGCAAAGCCGTGCTGGTGACGTTTCTCTACACCAACTGCCCGGACGTGTGCCCGTTGATCACGTCCAACCTGCGCGTCGCGCAGAACCTGATGGGTCCGAAGGTGGCCGCCAAAGCGCAGATCATCGCCGTGTCGGTCGATCCGAAAGGCGACACGCCGAAGGCGGTCGCGAGCTTCCTCGCGCATCACGAGATGACCGGGCGCATGCAGTACCTGGTGGGCTCGGCGCACGAACTCGCGCGCGCGTGGAAGGCGTGGGGGGTGGGCTCTGAAGCGGACGCCCAGCAGCCGCAGTTCATCAACCACTCCGGGCTGATCTACGGGATCACGGCATCGGGCAAGCGCACGACGCTTTATTCGTCGACGTTCAAACCGGCGGACGTCGCCCACGACGTGCCGTTGCTCGCCGCCAACTGAGCGCGCTGTGATGGGGCGTCGCGCTCGGCTGCTGCTCGTGTCTACGGCGCTGGTGGCCGTGCTCGCGGCGTTGATCGTCTTCGGCTTCTCCTCCAGCGGCTCGGGGCCGGTCGGGCGTCGCGCGCCGGCGCTGCCGCGCGAACGACTCGCCGGGGAACCGGCGTCGCTGAGGACCGTCCTGGCGACGGCTCACGGGCGCGCGACGCTGGTCACCTTCTGGGCGAGCTGGTGCGGGCCGTGCGCCAAGGAGGCGGCGGCGCTCGAGCGGTTCTCGCGCAGCCCTGCCGGGCAGGGGCGGCTGGTGGCCGTCGACTGGAGCGACGCGCTGTCGGGAGCCAAGGCGTTCGTCGCCCAGCACGCCTGGACGTTTCCCGTTCTGCGCGACGCCGAAGGCACCGTGGGCAACGAGTACCGGCTGACCGGGCTGCCGACCACGTTCGTGCTCGACGGCTCCGGGCATATCCGCTCGGAGCTGCGCGGGCCGCAGGACGCCACGACGCTGGCGCGCGCGATGGCGAGCGTCGCAAAGGCCTGAGCGAAGGCGCCGGCCAGCGGCGGGCGGGAGCGCTCGCGCGGCGAGGACGGCGTCGACGCCGCAATGCTCACCGCCCGACTCCACGCCGCGAGGCGGGCAGCCCGGCGCCCGTTTGGCCGCGCGTCGATCTAGGATTCGCTGGGCAGTCGAGCCGCCGCCCGATCTAGGATTCGCTGGGTAGTCGAGCCGCTGACATATGCGCGCATCGGGTCGCTCGCCGCAGGGCTGCTTGCGGCGCTCGCCGTGGCCGTGCAGGCTTCACCCGCCATTGCCTCGGCGGATCACGCACGACGCGCCTCGCGACGCCCGGTCGGCGGGCACGTTCACCTCGGCACGCGCGTGCGCAAGCGGCGTGGGCCCGTTTATCCGTCGAGGCGCCGCCTGCGGCGCGCCGAGCGCTACATCGCTTCGCGCGCCGGTCGCAAGGCGTTCGCGGCGATCGACGATCGTGGCCGGCTGCACGGATATCGCGTGCACAGTCGCTTTCACTCGGCGAGCGTCGTCAAGTCGATGCTGCTCGTCGCCTACCTGCGCAGGCTCGCAAGTGAGCACGTGGGTCTCGACGACGCGAGCAGGGGTCTGCTGTACCCGATGATCCACTCCTCCGACAACGACGCCGCGTCGAGCGTGCTGGCGCTCGTGGGGGAGCGTGCGCTCGACAAAGTCGCGCGCGACGCACGCATGACCGACTACCTGCCGGGCGGCGCGACGTGGGGCTTCACGGAGGTGTCGGCAGCTGACCTCGCGCGCTTCTTCTACCGCCAGGACGCGCTCATCCCGCGACGCTTCGTCGCGTACGCGCGCTGGCTGCTGTCGACGATCGAAGCGAGCGAGAGCTGGGGGATACCGTCGGTGGCGCGACCGGAGTTCCGCGTGTACTTCAAGGGCGGCTGGCTGCCGGAAGTCGAAGGGCTGGTCAACCAGGCGGCGCGCCTGGAGAGCCCACGGATCACTTTCGCGCTGGCGGTGCTGAGCACGCACGACCCGTCCATGGCCTACGGCGAGCAGACGATCGCCGGTGTCACCGAACGCCTGCTCGGCCGCGCGCGCTGACCTTCCGTCCAGCGTGGCTGCACGTCTCCTCCGGCGCTCCGTGCACGGTTGTCTAGTCTGTGTGCATGTGCAGAAACATCAGAACGCTCCACAACTTCCAGCCACCGGCGACGGGCGGCGAGGTTCACGACGCGGCGGTTCAGTACGTGCGCAAGATCAGCGGCTCGACCAAGCCCTCGCAGGTCAACGTCGAGGTCTTCGAGCGCGCCGTAGAGGAGGTAGCGCAGGCCACCGAGCGCCTGCTTGCCGGCCTCGTCACGTCGGCTCCGCCCAAGGACCGCGAGGTTGAGGCGGCCAAGCGCAAGGCTCGTTCGGCCGAACGCTACGCGGCCTGAGCGCAGCCGCGGGCGAGGTCTCGCGGTGGCGCCCATGCGCCCGCGCTGCGCAGAGCTCGGTGCGTGACCTGATCGCCGCGCTAGCGCATGACCTGGCGTATCGCCTCCACGCTCTGCGGCTCGGCCGGCAGGTCGGCGAGCGTCGCGGCGACCTCCGCCGCGAGGTCGATGCTCGCTTCGGGGGTCTCGCCGAGCCAGCGCGCCAGCCAGCGGCACGCCCACAGGTCGTAGTCGGGCCCCTCGGCGGCGACGAGCGCGACCAGGCCGAGCGCCAGCTCCAGGCTGATCGGGCGCCGCTCGCGCGCGATGTCCTTGGCGATGCCGATCGCGATGTCGAGTTCGCGGCGCTCGATAGCTCCTTCGAGCTCGCGAACGGGGCGATGTGGACCGAGACCCATCATGCGAACGTATGTTCGCATAGGAACATTCGATCCACAAATGTCAAGCACCGCCAGGCGCTCGCGCGCGCCGGACGGACCCGTCGGCGGGTCCGTCGCGCCAGCGCGAACGCGGCGCGAGCCGCGCGACGGCGCGTGCTCGCGTCTCGCTGGCTTTGTCTCCGACGCCCCGCCTAGATGCCAATCGCGCGCCGTACGTGCGAGCGAATGGCGACCCGGTAGAGCACGTCCGCGAACAGCGCGAACAGCGTCACCTGGCGAACGTGCGTCGACGCGGTTGCCCGGTTCGGCCAATGCGGCGCCGCCGAGCGTGCTTTCCCCATCGTCATCCCTGACTCCCCCTTCGTCGGCGCGAGCCGAGCGGTTTGTTGTCTCCCGCACAAAGTGTCCGATCGGAGCCGGCGGTTGTCAAGCGGTGGGCGCGCGCTCGCGCGGGCGGGCGGGCGGGCCGGGGTCAGATGCTCGGCGGCTGTGCCGGCAAGCCCGGCGAGGGGATGTCCGGGCCGGGCGGCGCGGGCGTGGGATCGGGGCGGGGAACCGGCGGCTGCGGCTCTGGCGACGGCGGTCCGGGCGCCGGTTGACCGGGCGCTGGAACAGGTGGCGTGGGGTCGCGGCCCGGAGGGGTTGGAGTGGGAGGGAGGGGGTCGGGGCCTGGTGGGTGCGGCGCTGGAGTCGGCGGGGTTGGAATGGGAGGGATCGGGTCGGGGCCTGGAGGGTGCGGCGCTGGAGTCGGCGGCGTCGGTGCGGGCACGCCCGACCGGCGCGCGCCGGTTGCGCGCGCTATCGCCGAGTCGTCGCTGGCCAGCCGTATGCGCATGCCAGTTGACTACCCGCCCAGGCGAACCTCACGCATGCGTGCGACCGCCGGGCGGGGCCGGCGGGCAGCGGCCGCCGAACGTGCACGCGATGTGTCGCGCGGGTGTCAGCGGGGTAGAGCGAGCTTATGAGCGAGCCGACACGACAGATCGAGTGGGACGGCGCGGAGGTGAAGGCGGGCGCGGCGACGCTGCCGTTGACCGGCGGCGCGTCGAAACAGTGGAGCGAGCGCTTCGACGGCGTGCTGGCGCTGCTGGCGCAGGGCGGCGCGCGATGGGGCGAGGTCAGCCTGACCAAGAAGGCGATCAAGGTGGCCGACCTGCAGGAGGGCGCGGAGGACGACCTGCGCCATTTCCTGGAGAGCGTGGTCGTGCAGGTCAACTCGGCGTTTGCGCGCGAGCGCGACGACGACGGTCGCGCCGAGCTGGAGGACCCGCAGGCTGCGCGCGATCGCCAGGCGGCGGACAAGCTGCGCTCGTTCGCGCAGCGCGCCGAGCCGTCAAGCGGCGAGTAGCCCCTACAGCGCGCCGAGCAGCCGGGCGGGCGGGGAGGGCGCCGGCCTACAGCGGGCTGAGCATCACGCCGGTCTCGGTGCGGATGGTCGCGCTCTCCTCGGCCTTAACGCCGTCGAGGAACTCGTCGACCTTGCGCGCGGGGCCGGTGACCGTGAAGGCGACCTGCGTGGTCAGCAGATGCGGATGCTCGATGACCTTGCACTGGACGCCGAGCTGGTCGGCCCAGTCGCGCAGCGACTGCTCGAACTGGGCGCGGATGAGCTTGCCGGCGCTGGCGACGACCGTGCGCGTCTGGATCGCGCTGGCGCTGTCGCGTGCGGCGCTCTGCGCACGCTGCTCGTCGTCGCCGGGCGGTGGGTCGGTCTGGCGCCAGTCGTCCAGCTGGTTATCCCAATGGCTCACGTGGATCGTCGCGTCCACGCCGTCATGGCGCAGCGTCCGTTCGATCGCCTCGCGCGCGCTCGCGAGCAGCGTGGCGTCGGCGGCGTAGGCGAACAGCTGCTTTGCGTCGTGCGTGATGACGACGTCGTGCGGCACGCTGTCGCGGATCTCCTCGACGACGTTCGGCCCGCGAAAGCGTTGCACGAGCGACTGCAGCGAGGCGTGCGGCTCGGCGACGTCGAGCGTGGCCTGCATGCGCCAATCCTTGTCCGCGTCACTCATCGACGGCAGGTTAGGGCAGCGTCGCGCGCGCGGTCGGCGGCTATGGGCTCTGGCTGCTTCAGACCGCCGCGCGCCTCGGCGGTCTCAGCAACGTAACAACCGCGCGCGCGACTGCAGCTAGCGTCGTTGCTCGCGGCTGGCAGAGACCTCTCCTCTGACGCGAGCCGCCGCCCGAGCGCCCAGGTCCGCGGCCTGGAGGCAGAGCGTCTAGGAGCCCGGCAAGGACTGCCGGGCTTCGGGCGTTGCAGGGGCAGACGAGCAGCGCGCGTACACCAGCGGGCGTGTGCGCATCGACGGCGTCGACAGACGCCGATCGGTAGGACTGGCTTGTCCGCTAAGCGGCCTGTCGCGGCAGTGCGTCGCGCGGCTGGATCTCTCCGTGCGGCCACGCGGGCGGCTGCGACGCGGGCGCGAGCTCGTCGAGCGGCTCGCGTCCGCCGACTGGCTCGGGCTCGTCGAGCGCGGCCTGCTCGGGCGGGTCGGCCAGCTCGCGCAGCTGGTCGAGCGAGCGGCGCAGCAGGCGCGAGACCTGCATCTGCGAGACGCCGATGTTGTGCGCGATCTGTGTCTGCGTGAGGTCTTCGACGAAACGCATGTGCAGCACGCTTCGCTCGCGCGGCGCCAGCTCGCGCAGCGCGGAGGCGACGGTCACGTCGAGCTCCACCAGCTCATAGCGCGAGTCGTCCTCGCCGATCGACTCGGCGAACGAAGCGTTCTCCGGCGCGCCCGGGCGCGGCGCGTCGAGCGAGACCGTGTCGTAGACGTTGAGCGCCTGCAGCGCGTCGATCACCTGCTCGACGTCGCAGCGCAGGTAGCCGGCCAGCTCGTCGACGGTCGGCGCGTGGCCGCGTTCGTCCATCAGCTGCTCGTGCGCCGCACGCACCTTCAGCGCGCGCTCCTGGCTGCCGCGCGGGACGTGCAGCGCCCAGCTGGAGTCGCGGAAGTAGCGGCGCATCTCACCGAGCACCGTCGGCACGGCGAACGACTGGAAGGAGTGCCCGCGCTCGGCGTCATAGCGATCGATCGCCTTGAGCAGCCCGAGCATGGCGACCTGCACGAGATCGTCGAACGGTTCAGACGAGCGGCTGTAGCGCCGCGCGAGGCTGCGCGTGAACGGCGTGAAGCGCTTGACCAGCGCCTCGCGCGCCGCCTCGTCGCGGTCGCGCTGCCAGCGCACGAACAGCGCGCGCTCGTCATGGACGCTCCCAGCGACGGCCGTCGGCTGCGCTCCGTCGGGCTTTGCGCCGCCGGCGTTCACCGCTTGGCCGCCGTCGGTCGCAGTTGCGCCAGCAGGCCGCCCACCGAGTGGCTGGCACGCGCGTCGTGCGCGTCGGGTCGGCGCGGCGCCAGCTTGACCGACACGCCACCGCCGCTGCGCGCGAGACAGCGCGGGCACTCCTCCAACTGAGCATGGTCTGACGACTGGGCGCGCGGCACGCTCAGGCCGCACATCGGACAGTACAGGTAGCTCATCGGGTCTCCCGCCGGGTTCGGTGGCGCGGCAGATGCCGCGTTGACGATGCGAGAGAGTCCAGCTCGACCATGTCATGGCCGGCATGTCCCGACGCGCTAGCTGTTGTCCACCTCCGGGTCACAGACGTGGATTTGCCCATTGTACTACCGCGCCGGCGACCGCGTCGCGCGTGCACGCGCGCGCCCGCGCGCGAGGAAGATCGGGTCCGGCTGGCGAGGTCCGATGGGTCGGTCCGGCTGGGCAGGTTCGACGAGTCGTCGGTCTGACTGGCGAGGTTCGATGAGTCCGGCTGCGGGTCCGCTTGCGGCCGGCTCAGACGGGCGCGGCTCGCGCGGCGAACAGCGCGAGCGCGTACGCGCCCGCCGGGTGCGCTCGTGCGCGCTGCACTAGCGCGGCGGTGTTCGCGCGCATGGCCTGCGGCTGGGGCAGCTCGACGCCGTACTCGGGCGGGACGATGACGGCGGCCGACAGCGCCGCGAACGTGAGGTCGGCGGCGGTGAAGCGCTCGCCGCACAGATGCGCGCGGCCGTCGGCGAGCAGGCCGGCGGCGTAGTCGAACTCGCGCCACACGGTCTCCTCGTCGTCGACCTCGATCCCCGGCCGGATGTCCAGCGCGCGGCGGATGACGCGCTCGAACAGCGGCCACGCGACGCGCGCCAGGCGGTCCTCCACCGCGGGCACGCCCTCGTTGTTGAAGCGCATCGCCAGCGGCCGGTCGTCGAGCATGTGCACATAGATCAGCCGCCGCGCGGCCGGGCCGAGGCGCTCGTCGAAGCGAGCGCACACCTGCTGCACGACCGCCAGCTCGTCGAGCTGTTGCGGGAACAGCCTCAGCTGCGGCGGCGTCTGGCGGTCGATCCACGCGAGGATCTCGCCGGACTCGCCGATGACGCCGTCGGGCGTGACGAGCACGGGAACGGTTGCGCCGCCGCCGGCGCGACGCGCGGCGACGCGGTGAAATCCCTGCACGTGGCGCTCCTCGCGGTAGGGCAGGTTCGCGCGTTGCAGTCCCCAGCGCGCCTTCTCGCAGTAGTGGCTGATGGGGATGGTGATCAGGCGCAGCACGCACGCGCAGTATCGCGCTCGATCGGCGCGCGCGGTCGGGTGCGCCACTCGGTGTCGGCGGGCTCGGGTCTGCGGCGGCGGATAATGGCCGGGTGACCGGCGCTGAGCTCAGCCTCGTCGTATCCGTGTTCCTGGCCTCGGCGGTGGAGGCGGTGGAGGCGCTGACGATCGTGCTTGCGCTCGGCAGCACGCGCAGCTGGTCCTCGTCGCTGCTCGGCGCGGGCGCCGGCGCGGCGATCCTCGCGGCGCTGACCGCCGCGCTCGGGCCAGCGCTCGTGTCGGTGCCGATCTCAGACCTGCGCCTGGTGATCGGCGGCCTGCTGCTGGTGTTCGGGCTGCAATGGCTGCGCAAGGCGGTGCTGCGGGCGGCGGGGTTGAAGGCGGTGCACGACGAGCTCGCGGCGTTCGAGCGCGAGACGCGCTCGGCGCAGAGCGCCGCAAGACCGCGCGGCGGCTTTGACGGCTACGCCTTCACCATCTCGCTCAAAGGCGTCTGGCTGGAGGGGCTGGAGGTGGTGTTCATCGTGCTCACGTTCGGCGCCAACCAGCACCGCGTGGGGCTGGCCGCGCTGGCGGCGGCCGCGTCGGTCGCGCTGGTCATGCTCGCCGGCTTTATCGTGCGCGCGCCGTTGTCGCGCGTGCCCGAGAACACGATGAAGTTCGTCGTCGGCGTGATGCTCACGTCGTTCGGCGCCTTCTGGGGCGCCGAGGGCGCCGGCGCGCACTGGCCCGGCGGAGAGTCGCTGCTGCCGGTGCTCGTGCTCGCGATCGCCGCGGCGTCCTTGCTGATGGTGGGCGACCTGCGCCGCCGATCCGCGGCGGACCTCTTGGAGGCGCCGTGAAGACGCTGCGTGGCGTGCTCGCGGCCGTGTGGGACTTCGTCGTCGGCGACGACTGGCGCACGGCGCTCGGCGTCGTCGCTGCGCTGGCGCTGACCGCCGCCATCGCCGCATCCGGCGTGTCGGCGTGGTGGGTCACGCCGCTGGCCAGCGTCGCGCTGCTGTGGTGGTCGCTGCGCCGCAGCGTGCGCACGCGTGCTGCGCGCGGCGGCGGGTGAGCCCGGTCAGTCGAGCGGGTGTGCGGCGTCCAACTGCGCGACGAGACGGTCGACGCGCCGCTGGATGTCGTCGCGCAGCGCCCTGACCTCGTCCAGCGGGCGACCGTTGGGGTCGGGCAGCTGCCAGTCGAGATAGCGCTTGCCGGGGATGTACGGGCAGGCATCGCCGCAGCCCATCGTTACGACCACGTCGGCGCGCCGCGCGAGCTCTGTCGTGAGCGCTTGCGGCTTTCGTTGGGAGAGGTCGATGCCGAGCTCGCGCATCGCCTCGACGACCTGCGGGTGGACGCGCTCGGCGGGGGTCGTGCCGGCGGACAGCGCCGTGTGGCGTCCCTGCGCGGCTCGCTCGAACAGCGCTTGGCTGATCTGCGATCGCCCGGCGTTATGCAGGCAGACGAATAGAGCGCACGCCATCGCGCGGAGCCTCGTCGTGCGGTTGCATGATCTCGGCCGCCTCGTCGGGCGTCACGTCGGGGTAGAGCACGCGCAGCGCGACGATCGCGCCGGCGCCGCCGACGAGCTGCGCTACGACGAAGCCGGGCACGGACGCGGGGGCGATCCCGGCGAAGCTGTCGGAGAGCATGCGCCCGACGCTGATGGCCGGGTTGGCGAAGCTGGTGGAGCTGGTGAAGAAGTACGCGGCGCCGATGTACGCGCCGACGGCCGCCGGTGCGCTTGCGCCGCGCCTGGTGCGCGCGAGCGAGAAGATCAGCAGCAGCAGGCCGGCGGTGGCGACGGCCTCGGCGAGCAGGTGCGCGCCGGACGCGCGGTGCTTGGTGGAGATGCTGATGGCGGCCCTGGCGAACATGCCGTTGGCGAGCAGCGCCCCGAGCGCGCAGCCGGCGACCTGCGCGGGGATGTACGCGAGCGCGTCGCGCCAGCGGATGCCGGCGAAGCTCGCGTCGACGAGCGACACGACGGGGTTGAAGTGCCCGCCCGACACGGGGGCGAACATGAGGATGATCGCCGCGAGGCCGGCGGCGGTGGCGACGGCGTTCTCCAAGAGCTGAAGCCCGCTGTCGCCCGGCGACAGCGTCTGCGCGGCGATTCCCGAGCCGATGACGAGCGCCGCGAGAAACGCCGCGCCGAGGAACTCGGCGAACAGCCTGCGCGCGAGCGGTTCAGAGACCACGCCGCGATCCTATTACATCGATAGATGTAAGTTTTATTGATATATATAGATCGATGGCCATCGATCTCGAGTTGTCGCCCAAGCACAAGCGCGCCGCCGGCTCGCCGTGCTGTGAGCCGGTCGTGTACCCGGACGTCGAGCGCGAGCACGCGATCCGCATGGCGGACGTGGCCAAGGCGCTCGGCGACCCGATTCGCCTGCAACTGGTGGACGTGCTGCGCCGGCACGCCGGCAAGGTCTGCGTGTGCGAGCTCGTGCCGCTGTTCGACGTGTCGCAATCGACGCTGTCGCACCACCTGGGCAAGCTGCGCGAGGCGCGCATCGTCGACTGCGAGCGCCGCGGCCTGTGGGCCTACTACTACGTCATCCCCGATGCGCTCGACGAGCTATCGGCGTGGCTGGCGTGACCGTGACGTCCGGCGAGGCGACCGGCGACTCCTGTTGCGCGCTCGATCGCCAGGCGACGTGCTGTGAGCCGGACGCGAAGGCCGCATGTTGCGGCGGAGGCTGTGGCTGTGAAGCCGGCGACGCCGAGCGGGCGCTCGCTTCGCGCGTGTATGCGCGTGGGCGCTCGCACGCGCCCGATGAGTAATCGGCGGCCGAGCGGTCTATGAGGTATCTGCGAAACCCCGATAAGGCCACAGTCAGCTGAGCGGCGCGCCGCGGTCGGCGGAAGCGTGCGTGGGCTCGGGCTTGGGCGCGTGCGCCTGCCGGCGCTCGCCGCCGGGGAGCTGCTGGTCGTCGCCGGCGCGCTCGCGGCGCTGCTCGTCGTGTTCGCCGGCGGCTACGGCTATCACCGCGACGAGCTGTATTTCCTCGCGGCGGGCAGGCACATGGCCTGGGGGTATCCCGATCTCGGGCCGCTGACGCCGCTGATCGCGCACGTCATGGATTCGATCGCGCCCGGCTCGCTCACCGTGCTTCGCGCGCCTTCGGCTTTGATGTCGGGGCTGCTGGTGTTCGTCACCGGCGCGATCTGCCGCGAGCTGGGCGGCGAGCGGCGCGCCCAGCTGATCGCGGCGAGCTGCGCGGCTGTCGCGTCGGTCGTGCTCGTCGTGGGGCATCTGCTGAGCACGACGACGTTCGACCTGCTCGCTTGGGCGGTCGTCAGCTGGCTGGTCGTGCGCGCGATCCGCACGCACGGCACTTGGCTATGGGTGGCGGCTGGAGGCGTCGCGGGAGCCGCTCTGTTGAACAAGCCGCTGATCGCATTTCTGCTGCTCAGCCTCGGCGTGGCGCTGCTGATCAGCGGGCCGCGCGCGGTGCTGCGCAGCGGTTGGCTGTGGGGCGGGCTGGCGCTCGCGCTGGCGCTGTGGGCTCCGTGGCTGGTGTGGCAGGGCGAACACGGCTGGCCGCAGTTGAGCGTGTCCTCGTCGATCGCCAGCGGCGGATCGGCCAGCTCGCAGCCGCGGTGGGCGCTGCTGCCGTTTCAGTTCCTGCTCGTCAGCCCGGTGCTCGCTCCGGTGTGGCTCGCCGGACTAATCGCGCTGCTGCGCGATGAGCGGCTGCGCGCATACCGCTTCGTGGCGGTCGCGTGGATCGTGCTCGCGGTGATCTTTCTGGCGACCGGCGGCAAGCCGTACTACCTCGCCGGCATGTTCCCCGTGCTGCTCGCCGCCGGGGCGATCAAGACAGACGGCTGGCTGGAGCGCGGCGCTCGATCGCGGCGTGTGCTGCTGGCCGGCGCGATCGCATTGAGCTGCGCGGTCTCCGCGGTGATCGCCCTGCCGGTTCTGCCCGAAGACTCGCTCGGCCCGGTGCTCGCCGTCAACGCGGACGCCGGCGAGACGATCGGCTGGCCGGCGCTCGTGCGCACCGTCGCCTCGGTCGCGCGCCGTGCTGGGGGGTCGCCGGTGGTGTTCACGTCCAACTACGGCGAGGCCGGCGCGATCGAGCGCTTCGGCGGCCCGCTCGGCCTATCGGTCGCCTACAGCGGGCACGACGGCTTCGCCGACTGGGGGCCGCCGCCCGACCGGGCGACGCCGGTCGTGCTCGTCGGCGTCAGCGGTCGCGAGCTGACCGAGCACTTTACTGGCTGCCGGCTGGCCGCGCGCATCGACAATTCGGCCGGCGTTGCCAACGACGAGCAGGGCGAACCGGTGGAGCTGTGCGTCGGCACGCGCGCGCCGTGGTCGCGCATGTGGGGGAGCTTGCGGCATCTCGGGTGAGGCGACATCGCACGATCGAGCGCGCGCGACGCCGTGATAGTGTCGCGCGCGCTCGGCCGGAGATGCGGCTCCTGCCGGGACGCTGGCGACGTCCAACCGACGGCTGCGCGTGCGCGCCGCCTGCCGGTCAAAGGAGCGGGGATCAATGAAGCTCGTGACCGCGATCGTGCGGCCAGAGAAGGTCAACGATGTTCTCGAGGCGCTCTATCGCGCTGAGGTTCGCGGCGTCTCGATGAGCCGGGTGCAGGGGCACGGGGGCGAGCTCGAGAGAGTCGAGACCTATCGCGGCACGACCGTCAAGATGGAGCTGTCAGAGAAGGTGCGCTTCGAGGTCGCCGTGTCCGACGACTTCGTGCAGAACACAGTCGACGCATTCTGTCTGGGGGCGCGAACGGGCGAGGTCGGCGACGGCAAGATCTTCGTGACGACGCTCGAGCGAGCCATCCGCATCCGCACGGGCGAGACCGACGAAGGCGCCGTGACACCAGTGAGCAAGTGATCGCGCTCGGCGCGGCGCGCATCAGCGCCGGCGACACCGCGTGGATGCTCGCGGCGACCGCGCTGGTCCTGCTGATGACGCCGGCGCTTGGCCTGTTCTACGCCGGGCTGGTGCGCTCGAAGAACACGCTCAACACGTTCATGATGTCGATCGCCGCGATCGCCGTCGCGACGATCAGCTGGGCGGTCGTCGGCTACTCGCTGGCGTTCGATCGGGGCGTCGGCTTCGTCGGCGGCCTGGGGCACGTGTTCCTCAAAGACGTGGCTTTCGCGCCGCGCCCAGGCATGGCGATCCCGCAGCTCGTCTTCTTCTGCTTTCAGGCGGCCTTCTGCATCGTCACCGTCGCCTTGGTCTCAGGCGCGGTGGTCGAGCGGATGAGGTTCGTCCCGATGCTCGTGTTCTCGGCGCTGTGGTCGGTGCTCGTCTATGCGGTGCTGGCGCACTGGGCCTTCGGCGGCGGCTGGCTGCAGGCGCACGGAACGCTCGACTTCGCCGGCGGGGTGCCCGTCGAGATGGGCTCGGGCTTCTCGGCGCTGGCCGCCGCGCTGGTCGTCGGCTCGCGCAAGGACTACGGCCGCCAGGCGCTGCTTCCGCACAATGCCGTGTACGTGCTGCTCGGCGCGGGGCTGCTGTGGTTCGGATGGTTCGGCTTCAACGGCGGCAGCGGCTTCTCGACCGGGCGCTCCAGCGTGCTCGCGTTCACTAATACGCTGCTCGCGCCGGCGTGCACGCTGTTCGTGTGGTTCCTGCTCGACCTGCTGCGCCAGCGGCGCGTGACGGCGATCGGCGCGGCCACGGCGATCATCGTCGGCTGCGTCGGCATAACGCCAGCCGGGGGATACATCAGCCCGGCCTGGGCGATGGCGCTCGGCGCGCTCGCGGCGCTGCCGAGCTACGCGATCATCGTGCTGCGCCCGCGCACGCGCGTGGACGAGACGCTGGACGTGCTGGCGGCCCACGGCACAGCCGGGCTCACCGGCATCCTGTTCCTCGGCTTCGTTGCGCAGCTCTCGTGGAACGGCGTCTCAAACGGCCTTCTCTACGGCAACGCGCACCAGCTTGCGTGGCAGGCCATCGCCGGGCTCGCTGGCCCTGCCTATGCATTCGCGGCGACGTTCGCGCTGCTTCGCCTGATCGCCCTGTTCACGCCGCTTCGCGCGACCGAGCGCGAGGAGGGCGTGGGGATGGACATCGTCGAGCACGGCGAGGAGGCGTATGCCTCGGGGGAGGGGGCGATTCTCGTCTCGACGGAGGGAGCGCTCGACCTGCCCCTTGCCGTGACGCGCACCTTGCCGTGACGCGCCCTTGCGGTGACGCGCCGTTGCAGTAATGCGCCCCTGCCATTGATGCGCCCTGCGGTGATGCGTCCGTGACCGTCGACCGCGGTCTGCCGACATCGAGCCCAGGGATACGGGCCTCTCATGGTTGGCTCGCGGGCGCCGCTCGCATGTCGGGCAAGGGCGGCGGGCGCAGGCGTTGATAGGCGAAAGCTCCGGCGAGCAGAAGCAGCCCGAGCACGATGAATGAGGCCACGCGGTAGATCGATGTCAGCGTGGACAGGTCATACAGGAAGACCTTGCCGACCGCGAGAAGCAGCAGTGCTAGGCCGGCGGTTCTCGCCGAAGCGACACTCCTGCGCAGCCCGACGATCAGCGCCACGAGCCCTGTGACACTCCACAGCGCGCTCAGAAGCACCTGCCCCTGCTGGCGCACGGTCAGCTCGAGCACGACTTCGGTTGCCGCGACGGACGTTGGCTGAAACACCGAGACGATCGCAACCGAAGCCAGGTACAGGGCGCAACCGGCCGCGCCGATCAGCCACCAACAGCGACGCTCCGTGCCGGCGGCCTGCGCCAGCCCGACCCGCAGCGCTACAGCGGCGAGCGCTCCGAGCGCGAGCGCGGCTGCGCCGAGGTCTTCGACGCCTGTCGCCAGCGCGAGCGGCGGCGCGTCGACGATGAGTGCGTGCAACCCCGCGGCGCCGATGAACGCGAGTGCGCCGCGGCGGCTCACGCGGTCGCCCGTCCGGTTGCTCGCCAGCGCCAGCGCCAAGCCCTCGAGCGCCCATGCGGCGGCCACGGCTGCGCCTTCGAGGGTTGCAGCGGTCAGATAGGCGATCGCGATGAGTCCCAGGCTGTCGAGCAGGATCCGACGGCGGGTCCGATCGGCGCCAGACAGCTGGCCACAGGCGATGCAGCCTGCGGCGAGGGCTGCGATCGACAGCAGGGCCGGTATAGCCGTCTGACCCGTGCCGAGGTAGCTCGGCGGGGCTTCGAGCAGGATGCGAATCAGGGCGAGAGCGATGTGGGCGCCAATTCCGAGGCTGAGCAGCGTTTGTTCCGCGGGGTCATCGGCCGCGCTGCGGGCCCGCCACGCGAAGGCGACCGCCATCCAAGTCCATCCGATCGCCAACCCGACCCCGGGGACGCTCAGGCCGATGGCAACGTCGGCGACCACCACGCCGATCACGATCAGCAGCCGGCGCGTGGGCAAGGAGATCCGGGTGCGTCGGCCATGCCAGATCCCAGCCGTCAGGTGAGCGCACGCCACGGCGGCGAGCCACAGATCGCCGGCCGCCGCTCCCGCAGAGTCGGCCAGCGCCACTCGTCCGACGACGGCGACGAGACACGCGCTCAGCGCGATCACGACCGCCGGCACCGGCGCGAGCCGCTCCTCCCCTGAGCGCAGTTGCGCCGCTACGCCTCCCACCAGGCCCAGGGCAGTGAACCAGACGAGCAACACGACATCGAGCG
Source organism: uncultured Solirubrobacteraceae bacterium (assembly GCA_963794905.1). Taxonomy (GTDB): domain Bacteria; phylum Actinomycetota; class Thermoleophilia; order Solirubrobacterales; family Solirubrobacteraceae; genus Palsa-744. Next base: position 96,271 of record CAWCFO010000003.1, on the reverse strand, counting down.
GGGCCGCCTGTCCACTCAGGATCCAGGTCGCCCATTGTGGAGCGCAGATGACGACGGTCCCCAGCGCGAGCCATCCCCAGCGCTGCCAGACGACGACCCACATCGAACAGGCGCCGGCGACGGCCATGATCGCGAGCGTCGTGATGTCGGCCGGTGCGCCCACGAGGACCCCGGACACGAGCGCCCCCAGCAAGCCCAGGCCGCCGATCGCTCGCGCCGCCCAGCGGATCGCCAGCCCGCTTGCCAGCCCACCCACCAGAACCGCGCCGACGACGCCAACCATGTCGGGCACCAGCCGATAGACGTCGCTGGCGACGATCAGCGTGGAGAACATTCCCACGGTCGCGGTCCCCACCATGATGAGCGCAGCTTCGGTCCTGCCGCGATGCTCGCGCAGCCATGCGCCGGCGGCCATCAACGCTGCCGACGCGATCGCGGCGAGCACTACGCGGGCCTCCTGGCCGATCCATCCGTGCGAGATCGCCAGGACGAGGAACAGGACTATCCCCAGCACCGTGGCCACGCCTCCGAGCCAGGCGAGCACCCGCCCGCCGAGCACATCGGCGGCCGACACTCCCGAGCGGAACGTCGATCGTGGGCGCCCGGTGGAGGCGCCGGTGGGACCGCCGGCCTGCGGGCGAGCGATGCGCGGCGGGGGGTGCGCGACCACACGCAGGCTCGAGACCGGGGCCGTCCGGGCGCCACGCTGCTCCGCGTACCCGAGCCGGGCGTCGATGCCGCTGACCGCCTCCTCGACGGCGATCAACCTCTGCACGATGCGATGTTCGAATGCTGTGAGGCGCTCTTCCAAGGTGTCTTGGCCTGCTGTGGCAGTCATTCCGACCTCCTGGTGACCGGTGGTAGATAAGCAGGGTAGGGCGCATCGAGCGGCTTGTCAACCTTCGTTCAACAAGCTGTTGACCAGCGATCAGGTAGAATGGGCTGGATGACGACGGCCGAGCCTGCGTATACGCGCCTGCGCGTCGACGAGCGTCGTCGCCAACTGATCGATGCGGGGGCCGCGCTGTTTGCCGAGGCCGCCTACGAGGAGATCTCGATGCGCCAGATCGCGCAGGCCGCGGGCGTCTCCAAGCCGCTGCTCTACCACTACTTTCCGTCCAAGAACGACCTTTTCATCGCGGCCGTCACGGAGGCTGCAGGGGAACTGCAGGCCCTGATTCAGCCCAACGGGGTCGGCTCTCCGGTCGAACAGCTCACTGCCAGTCTCGACGCCTACCTCGCCTGGATCGAGGACAACGGGCTGGCTTGGGCGAAGCTCATGCAAAGCGCAGCCACACTGCCCGAGGCGCGCGAGCTCGTGGAAGGCTTCCGCGCGCGAACGATGTCCGTCGCCTTGGCCGAGCTGACCGGACGGCGCGAGGCGCCCCCTGCGCTGCGCACCGCGATCAAGGGCTGGCTCGGCTACATGGACGCTGCGATCCTCGACTGGACGCAGGAGAGAGACCTGCCGCGCGAGAAGCTGCGCGACCTCCTGCTCGCGGCCTTTGTCGCGGCGCTGCTCGCCGCGCGCCAAGCCGACGAGCGGATCGAACTCAGCCTGGAGTAGGCGCCGGTCTGCCGATGTGTCGACGCGCCGGTTTGCGATGACCAGGTGACCCTGACCTGTGCGACGGTCTTACCTGTGGGCCCCAGGCGTTGGGAGAGTTTCGGGAGAGTCGGCTGTTTTCAAGCGGATCGCCGTCTTGTCCGCTCTAGCGAAACCGCACTGTCGCTTAGAAGTCGGGTTTGGATAGAGCCACAATCCTCTGAAATCGGCTCTACAAGGCCCAAGAGTGGGACGAACAAAGCCCGGCAAACCCGGTCGCTAAGCGACAGAGGGCGAAACCCCGGCTTTGCAGGTGTTTCGTCAGAGGGACAGTTCTCAATTACCAGCTGGAGCCAGATTCAGGCCGCTGCTGGACAGGGTTGTACACGTGCCCGGCGCTGAGCGTACACCTCAGCAGACCTTCTCAAACCTGCGCAAGCAGAGCTGGTCCGCTGCCAGTTGCAGGTCGGGCGCACTTGCGCAGCACGTCGTGCTCAACCGCCATGGCACGCAACCTGCTACTACGGTGCCGCTCAGACGCCCGCCGCACTGTCGCTGCCGCTGTGGTCGTCGTGCCTGCCGTGCCCATGAGAGAGCGTGGCGACACGCGCGGCTGCACTGCGGCCCATCTCACGGATCCTCGAGGCGGGCCTGCCCATCGTCGCGTAGTGCGCCTCGGGATCGCGGATGCGCACGCCGTCCGTTTCCGCGATCAGCTCCTCAAGCGCCTCGCGTGTCGCAGAACTGAGCTCCTCGAGCGAGATGTCCTCGTAGGGCTCGGGAACGCGCCTTGCGGCCTCGTCGATCGCCGCGCGTCCCTTGCCTGTGATCGCCATGCTGCCATCGGCGGATTCCTCGGCAAACCCCGACGCCGTCAGCACGCCGCGCGTGCCTGCGGAGAGCGCCTGGAACGCCAGCTCGGCGACGCCGAGCGGCGCGCCGCGCAATGCGGCCAGCGCGTCGATGAGGTCGGCGTCAAGATGGTCGACACTCTCGCTTGCCCCGGCGATCGTTTGTAGCTGTGTCATTCGGGTTTCTCCATTCGTTGTTCCACTGGGACTACGGCGCAGCGCCATGGTTGGAACAAGCGCGTACCCCGAGAGCCGCCTCACGTGCCGTCCTCCAGTTGCGCGAGGCGATCGAGCTGGCGGCGAACCTCAGTGTGGCTGGTTCCGAGCTTGGCGCCGAGCTGACGGAGCGTGGGCGTCGCACCCCCGCTGCTCATGTCCCGGAATGCGCGCATGAGACGCACGAGGTCGTGTTCGCCGCTATCCATCGCGGTCCTCATCAGGCGCACTATGCGCGCTTGTCCGGTGAGACGGTCGAGCGTTGCCTGCAGCGCGGCGTCGTCCTCGCCGACACCCTCGACATCGCGTTCGGGGTCCTCGCGCTGGCGACGGCGCAGCGCGTCGACTGCAGCGTTCGACGCAATGCGCGTAAGGTAGGCGGCGGGCCGCTGGGCCCGGTCGATGCGCCGGGCCTGCGCGGCGGAGATGAAGCTCAGTAGGCTCTCGCTGACTACTTCAGCGCGCTCGTCTCGATCGAGGCTGCCGTAGGCTGCGGAAACGAACCGGCCGAGGCCGCTAGTCACGATCTGCAGGTCGCGCTCGCCAAACGCACCGCCGGACTCGACCGAGTCCAGCAGCGCCAGCACTGCGGCATCAAACTCACTGGCTGCGGACTGATCGGTCACTCGGGGCGCGGGCAGTCGAACTTATATTCCCGAACCCAATCGGCAGCGACCACCCGCAGCGCCGTCAGAGCCTCGCTGCGATCGGTCTCATCCGCCGCTTTCAGTCCCCGCACATGAGTCTTGACCTCTTTGGCGATCTGCTTCTTGGTCGCTTGCGGGACGATCGGAGAGCGCTTGACGGATCGCTCGAACATCAACGTCACGTACTGCGCGAGCTGCTCCGGCGGCAGCTTCCAGAGCCGACGGTCGACAGCTCGCTTCACGTGCCAGTCAAGCGCACCGGCGAGCCATTCACCGGCGAGGCTGAGCAGCGTGAGCACATCGGCCGCCTCGCCGCCCGGCACGCGCCCGAGATGGACCCGAGCCGTCGCCCAGCCGAAAGCCCCAAAGAGGACCCCAGTAACCACGCTGGAGTGCGGCGCTGGCTGCCATCCGATCGCTGTCATCGCTTCGTAGCCGCCGAAGCCCGCGGCGATGCCGAGCACGGTGTAGATGAGGTAGACGACAGCCGCAGACAACTTCGCCCAGCCGAAGTTGAACCTGTAAATCTTGTACGGCACGAGAATAATCGTTAGCAAGCCGGCGCTAACCAGCGCCGCGTAGAGCACCGCGCTGGCGTAGGTAACGGTCGCGCTGGGGAGCCCCCCACCGGTCATGACGCGAGTCTACATCAGGTTTCGACTGCTGGAACTCGTTCGCCTCGCGCCGCGGGCTCACGGGCGGTGGCATTGCCTGCTCGTCTGCACGGCCGCGAGGCTACCCTCGCCCACGGTCAACGCTCGGGGCTCTATCGGGCCGTGGGGTGTGCTAAGCGAGGTTCAAGTAGAGCGAATAAGTCCCGATAAGGAGACTATGCGTCGCCGTCTGCGAACTAACCGCGGCATCACTGCGTCGGTCCTGACCGCGTGCGTCGTCGTTCTCGGTGCCGCGGGCAGCAAGAATCCCGGCGGCACGCTCATCGCGCTCATCGTCTTCTCGCCCGTGGGCTGGTGGTTCTGGTGGTGGGCACTCAGCGTCTTCCGCACGATCGGCGACGACCTCGTGCGTGGCCGTGCCCCGCAGGTGAAGGTCGGTCGCGCGTGGCAGGGCAGCTCGTCAACGCGCCAGCAGCTCCGTCAGGACGGCAACGCCGACGTGTTCACGGATCGCGGCGGCATCTTCTTTCGCCGTCGCCGTTGGTTCGTCGCGTCGGGCACGCCGCCGTTTGAGATCGCCGAGGCGCGCTGGCGGGAGATCACCGACACGCAGCTCGACCAGCCTCAGTACCTCGCGACGTGGCGCGACCGCTCTTACTGGTGGTACGGCGACGCCTTCTACTGGACGACCGCGGGTGCGTACACGAGCAAGGACATCACGGCGCTCCTCTATACGAGGCAACGCAACCGGGAGCGCGAGCTCGAGCACGCCCACGCCGTGCTCGCCGCATCCACGTCGCCCGCGGCACGGAAGCGGGAACCGATCCCGCGCGACGTGCGCTCGGCCGTGTGGGAGCGCGACGGGGGCAAGTGCGTGGAGTGCGGCAGCGACTTCGACCTCCAGTACGACCACATCATCCCGTTCAGCATGGGCGGCGCCTCCACCGTGGAGAACCTCCAACTCCTGTGCGCGAAGTGCAATCAAACGAAGGGCGGCCGGCTCTGAGGTCGGCAGCGTCCACGCCCAGTCGCCGCGCTCCGTGACCATGTCGGCCGGACCGATTCACGCGAGAGCACTGGAATCGGTCGCGGACCGCAACTACGCGCGTCCAGCATGGGCCAACGCAGCGTCGTACTTGGTCGTGGACACCGTGTCCGCGCCGATGCGCACCGCCGCGAGTCCCAGGACCGCAGTTAGGTGCTCGTCCGTGAGCCAGTCTGTTGCCCCTTGGATTTGTTCTTTCGCGCCGAGGAGCTTGCTTCGCTCCTTCTCGGGCTCGTGGGCGAGCACGAGCACGCCCCGCCACGGCGGTTTCAAGCGTTCTGCGATCCGCTTGGCGGGTGGCACCTCGGCGAAACGCTTGGTTTGCGCGCGCTCGGCGTCAAACGCGCGTTGTGTGACCGTCGTCGGCTCCGCCGGGTCGACGACGCGCGCGACCTCGTTGACGCGATCGAGGAGCATCAACGGCTCCCATGACACATTGAGCCGCGCCCGAGCGCCAGACGGCCGCGACGCGACCCAATTGAGAAGCGTAGGGAGAACTGTCCCCAGAGGCGACGACCGGAATCGAACCGGTGTAAACGGCTTTGCAGGCCGCTGCGTAGCCACTCCGCCACGTCGCCAGAAGCACCCGCAAGGGTATCGGGACGCCCGCGGGTTCTTCGGCTTGTCTGCACACCGCCGCGAGCAGGCCTCGTCGCCGGGCCGCGTTTGACGTTATGAACATTTAGCGCCGTCGTTAGCGGCGCTTTCTGTTCGCGTTAGCCGCCGCACAGCGATTGGTCGCACGATGGTCGTCATCCCGCAAACACCGGAGGTCGGCCGTGAAGCGTTCATTCGCACCCGTTCTGCTTGCAGCTCTGTTGGGCGCGGTCGTCGCGAGCGCGACCGTGGTCTTGATGGGCAATCGAAGCTCGTCGTCTGTCGCCAAGGGTTCGGCTACGGCTTCGGCAGGCGGCTCAACGGCAGGCACGCGCCGCGACGCAGCCTCGACCGCGTTGACGGCGACGCAAATCTACAACCGGGCATCCGCTGGTGTCGTGGCGATCAAGGCGGTCGCGGCGAGCGGCGCCGACAGCGGCACGGGGATCGTGCTCAACGACAAAGGCCTGATCCTCACGAACGATCACGTCGTCGCCGGCGCGACCAGCCTGACGGTCGCCGCCAAAGGCTCGTCGAGCCTCACGCGGACGGCGACGCTGGTAGGCGAGGAAGCCAACGACGATCTCGCGCTGATCAAAGTCGATCCGTCGGGGCTCGGTCTGAAGCCGTTGGCGCTGGCCAGTTCGAAGTCGGTTCAGGTCGGCGACGCCGTCTATGCGATCGGTAATCCGTACGGCCTGGACGAGACGCTTACGCGAGGAATCGTGTCGGCGCTCGGCCGCTCGATCTCGGCGCCCAACGGCACGAAGATCGCCGACGCGATTCAGACCGACGCGGCGCTCAACCCAGGCAACTCGGGCGGTCCGCTGCTCGACGACGAAGGTCACGTGATCGGTGTCAACTCGCAGATCGCCAGCGAGGCCGCGAGCGTGAGCGGTTCGCAACAACCGGGCAGCACCGGGGTCGGCTTCGCCGTCTCCTCCGGCACGGTCGCGCAGGCCGTCAAAGCGATCGAGGCCGGCAAGGGCGTCTCGTCGACGTCGAGCGGGCGTAGGGTGGTCGAGGGCGAAGGCCTGCGATCGGAAGGCGAAGGCGAAACCGGCGCTGCGCGGACGCCGTTCGGCGCCGGTGAAAGCGGCGAAGCGCAAGGCGGCGAAGGCTCGGCGAGTGGTCAGGTTGAACAAGGCGAAGCGCAGTCGGTGCCACCGGGCAAGGCCGCGGGGGCCACATCGTGATCGTGCCCTGATGTGAAGAGGGAGGCTCGGTTTGCTCTCGGCGTGGCCTCCCTCCGTGGCGCCGATGACCACAGGATCGCCCGCCGTTGGCGAGCGTTTGAGCGTTGATACGCTTCGACCGATCCCAGGGCGATTAGCTCAGCTGGGAGAGCGCCGCCTCGACAAGGCGGAGGTCACTGGTTCGAGCCCAGTATCGCCCACTTGTAAAACCCCTCGATTTGCAGGCATTTCGCGGGGTTTTCGCGTTTCGTGGACACAATATGGCCCTATTTTACGGACGTGCTTGCGGGGCCGACCGAGGGGGCGTGTAAAACCCCGCCCATGTACAAGCGCTGCTTCTTCGCCTACGTTCGTGTCCCGCGCCTCGATGCGAATCAGCTCGCACGGTTCAACTGCGAGGGGATCGTGCCCACGTTCGCGAAGGACTCTGGCCCTGTGCCCGACGAACCCGCGGAGGTGTCCGTCCGCATCGACGCTTCCACGGAAACCAAGGCCGGTGTACGCATCATTCGCGCGACGGATAACAAGGCGCGCGTTCTGCACACGCGCATGGCGCACGAACCGCTCCCGCTCAACATGGAGGGCCTGACGCCGGTCAGTTAGACGCCGCTTGGCTGCGTCTACTGCAACCGGCCGGACGAGACGAGCGCGTGATCCGGGGATCGCCGACGCTCCCGTTCAAACGCGCGACGAGCGAGCGCCTTAGCGTGCTCGTGATCTGTCGCTTCGCCCTTCCAGTCGAATGCCGTCCCGCGCCCCTCTGTGATCTGCACGCCGAACCTGCACATGGCTAGAGCGCGCCGGCCTCGCGGAGCACGTCGAGCACGCTCTCGCGGTCGACGTTGTCACGTGGCTCGGCTGGACGGTCGCGCAGCGTGGCGGCAGCGTTGACGCCGGCGAGGTAGGCGCGCAGCTCGGCTCGGGTGGCGAACTTCATCGTCGGCCGAGGGTAGACCGGCCATCGGACGAGGGGCTTCTGACCGTTGCCTTCCGCTTCCGTCCGACAGCGGTGCGAGTCTGCTCCGCCATGACACCGGGCCAGAGGATCAAGCACCTGCGCATCGAGCGCGGACTGTCGCTCGAACAAGCGGCGGCGCTGACGGGTGGGCAGCTCGCGCATTCCACGTGGAGTCGCATCGAGAACGGTGTCAGCGAGGACCCGCACCCGCAGAAGAAGGCAGCGATCGCAGAAGCGCTCCACTGCAAGGTCAGCGACATTTGGCAGCGCCCCGCGCACTCGCTCACACACGTCATGCTCACGCTCGCCGGGGTGAAAGACGGGGCCGACTACATCGAGCGCCACGGCACACGCGAGGAAGAACACATGTACGCCGTGCGCTACATGGCGATGCTTGAGCTTGTGGACCCCGGCACGCGCGACGAGGACAAGAACGACGGCACCTTTGACGAGCATTGGCAACTCGCGTCCTCGCTCTTGTTCGACGCTGAGGCGATGACGCCGCTGGTGGTGGCTGACCCAGACGGGAACGTACACCGCGAGTACGACCACCTCACGCCGACAACGCAACGTCGTGTCGGGAACGCCAAGCGTGAGCGCATTCACGCTCGTGGCGCACGCGCGAAGGCACACGCCGTAGCGAGCCCCACTGTGCCAACACGCAGGCGCCCACGAGAGCGCCGCGACAGCACACGCAGCTCCTCCTCGTCGTCTGACGACCCCGGCGGTGAATCCGACCGGGCTCTAGGCCGGCGTACAAACGACAGGCAGGGCAGGTGACACGTGCGCCTGTCGGCCGAGCAGCGCCGAGCCTTCCTCAAGCGCCACGGCGAGCACCTGCCGTTGCTGGCGGCGCGGGGGAGAGTGTACGTCGGCGCCGAAGGTCCGTGGCGTTGGGCCGAACTGCGGCGGCGTGGTGTGTTCGTCGCCGGATACGAGTGGCGCAACGGAGCGTTGGCACAGAGCGCCGTGTTGACGCTGCCGGCGAGCGCGCGTGTGGCGTTCATGCCGCCGCAGCCGCCGTTGATCGGCTCGATACCACCCCCGCCGCACGTCGAGCACGCAGCGTGATCGCGCAGACGAGTGGATATTGCCCGGTGTGCGGTGACTACATCGTCGCGCGGCGCAAACATGCCAGTCTCATTCGCGCGCTGGCCTCACCACTGCGCTCGCAGCATGCGTCGTGGGTGGGCGCGGGGCGACCTCGCGTTTGGGTACACGAACGGTGTTGGTGGAAAGGTGAAAACCTCCTCCTCTGGCAGTACCTCGCGCGCGAAGGGCTCGTCGGGTGAGCGCAGAGAAGTCACTGCTCGTGAGGGACATCATGCTCTTCATCCGTCGATACGTGGTGGTGTCACGCGAGCAGTTGCTTGTCACAGCTCTGTGGATCATTCACACGCACTGCATCGACCACATCGAGCAGACACCCTACCTCGCGTTGTTGAGCCCCGAGAAGCGCTGCGGCAAGACGACGCTCTTGGAAGTGGTGGCGTCACTGTCCGCGCATTCGTGGGTCGCGGTGCTGCCGTCTGAAGCCGTTGTGTATCGCAAGGTACACGCCGAGCGCCCGACGCTCTGTCTTGACGAGATGGACACGGTGTTCAACCCTCGCAGCGCTGACCGATACGAGGGACTGCGCGCGCTATTGAACGCGGGCAATCGGCGCGGCGTGACTGTGCCGCGATGTGTAGGCCCGCGATCGGCGATCGTGGAGTTCGCCACCTTCTGCCCGAAGGTATTGGCGGGGATCGGTGTTCTGCCGACGACGGTGAGCGATCGTTCGATACCAATACACCTTGAGCGCAAGAAGCCCGACGAACGCACGCTTTCGTTCCGGCGCCGCGAGGTGGAACCGCTGGCGGGCAAGCTGCGCGAGCGCGTAGAGGAGTGGGCCGAGGATCACGGCGGGAAGGTAGGCGCCGCTCGCCCGGACATGCCGGTCAAGTTGAACGACCGCGCGAAGGACGGGTGCGAAGCGCTTGTCGCGATTGCGGATGCGTCGAAGTGTGGGCGCAGCGCGCGTAAGGCGTTGGTCGTGTTGTACGGAGGCGACCGCGCCGACGACACGGACTCAATGCGTATGACGTTGCTGCGCGACCTGCGAGACGTGTGGGAGGCGTCGGGCGACCCGCGCTCTGTGCCAACGCACACGCTGCTTGAGGAGCTGCGCAGCCTAGAGGAGAGCCCGTGGCGGATGTACTACGGCCGTGAGTTCGACGCGCGGGACTTGGCAGCGTTGCTCAGCCACTACAACATCGCGAGCAAAACGGTGTACGTGCGTGGCGATGATTCGGCCAAAGGGTACAAGCGCGACGACTTGTACGACGTGTGGGAGAGGTACCTATGACCACGGACCTGTCGCACCTGTCCCACTGTCGGACCCCCCTATATCTGACGGATCACTACGCCTCTATATATACAAGTAGTTTCTGTGTGTGTGGTGTAAAGCCCGCTCGCTCGCTTATACCTATGGGGCGGAGGAGGGGACAGGTCCGTCAGGTCGGTAGTCGTACAAGTCGGTGGAACCCCCTCAGCGCCACCTTCAGTTGCACGGCCAACTGGCCTGTCCGCGCGTGTACGTGTAACGAGGCAAACACATGAGCCTCGCCAAGCTTTACACCGCGGAGCAAGCGGCAGAGGTGTTGAGCGTGCCGGCGTCGTGGTTGATGCGTGAGGCGCGCGCAGAGCGCGTCCCACACGTGCGCCTTGGCCGCTACGTCCGCTTCGAGCCGGACACGCTGAGCGAGTGGCTTGCGACGCAGGCGTGTGGGCCGCGCACGGGCTCTAGACCAGTACCGGCAAGGAGAAAGCGCCGATGAACAATGAGCTTCTGTGCACACGCTGCGTCGTGGCCCTGTGTGAGGACACGTCGTGGCACTGAGCAAGAACCCCACGAGCCGATCCAAGCAGCTCGCCAACCGGCGCGACGCGCCACCGCCAGAGCCCGGCAACAGGCGCGCGATGAAACACGGCGGTCAGGCGACACCCGAGCCACGGCGACAGGCGCAGGTGGAACGCGAGATATGCGAGGCGCTGCCGATACGCGCCGCAGACGGTGGAGCGCCGGCACACGACCTCATCACCGTACGCCTGCTCGCGATCACGCTCTGCCGCCTTGAGACGTGTACGGCGTACGTGACCAAGCACGGTCAGTTCTTCAAGGGCGGTCGTGTGCGCCCGGCAGTCGAAGTGGAAGACAAGCTCATCACACGCGCTGCCAACCTCGCGGACAAGCTCGGCATGACACCAACGAGCAGAGCCAAGCTCGGCCTTGACCTTGTACACGCGCAAGCGAGCCTCGCGCAGTTGATGAGTGACGCGGACGACGACACACCACGTCCACGGCGTACACGTCCACGGCCTGACGACATCGACGCAGGCCACACCATCGACGGGACGGTGAGCGATGCCTGACGTACAGATCCTTCGTGACGACCTCAGTGCGTTCGCTGACGCCGTGGATACACCGCTCAGGCGTTGGCAATGCGACGCCCTGTGGCTCGAACAACGAGTCACGGCGATCGTCGCACCACGTCAGTCGGGCAAGAGCCGCAGCCTGAGCGTGCTGGCGTTGTGGTGGGCGCTTCGTACACGCGAGCAGACGGTGTTGATCGTCAGCGCTGGCGAGGAGGCATCGCGTCGCCTGCTCAGTGAAATACGCACGATCGTCTCGCGCTCGCCACTGCTGAAAACAAGTGCGGTGGATGAGCAGGCCGGGCTCCTCACGCTTACAAACGGCTCCGAGATTCGATCTGTGCCAGCAAGCGAGCGCCAGATTCGCGGGTGGAGCGTTGACCTCTTGCTCGTGGACGAGGCAGCACTTGTACCCGACGATCTCCTGCTTGGCGCCGCGTTCCCGACGACGGCTGCCCGACCGGATGCGCGGATCGTGCTCGCCAGCTCCGCTACAAGCGCCACAGGTGCGTTCTTCGATCACGCAGTCATGGGCGAGGCTGGTGCCGAACACACCCGCACGTACAAGTGGGCGCTCGCAGACTGCACGTGGATTTCACCCACCGTGATTCAAGCCGCGCGCGACTCAATGACGGCCATGCGCTTCGCCGCAGAGTACGAAGGCGTGTTCGCCAGCGGCGCAGACGCGCTCCTCTCACGCCACGCGATCGACGGCGTGCTCTGCGACCGCATGTTGTGGCCGCTGGAGGCTCTGACCGGCCCTGCGCGCGTCATGGGCGGCGTGGATTGGGGCGGCACCAACGATCGCTCCGTCCTGTGCGCGATCGGGCGTGTACCGGGGGAGAGCGTGTTCGCCGTCGTCACCGCACACCGCTGGCTCGCTGGCTACCCCGGACACGAAGTCGTCAAAGACATCGCGGCGAGCCCCGCTTTGTTCGCGCTGTTGACGATGGAGGCCAACGGACTCGGCTTGCCGCTCTGTCAGTTGATGGTCCGCGAAATGCGCGACCGACCGCCCGAGATGGGTGGTGGGCTGCCGCCGAGCGGTGTGCGGATCATCGACGCCAACGACACCTCAACCGCCCCGCGCAAACCGAAGTACAAAACTCCCGCCAACCGGCCCAAGCCATTCAGCACGTACAAGAGGCTGTACAACGCCAACGCCGCGAGCAAGGCGGCGACGTACTCAGCGCTGCGCCTGCTCATCGAGCAGCGCAAGCTGCTGATTCCACGCAGCGCCGAGGACTTGATCCGCGAGCTGTTGATGCTGCGCGTCGATCTCTCACCCTCTGGCACAGAGAAAATCGAGGCGTCAAGCGGCCACGACGACATCGCCGACGCCCTGGCGATGGCGCTCGGACCACACCAACTTGACAGCGGCGAATGGCGCACGCACCTCGCGCGGATCGCTGACAAGAAAGCGATCCACCCGGCAACCGGGTTCGCTGAGGATGACCCCGGCGTGTACCAAAGCGTCGGCGGTCCCGAGATCAGCGGATTCACCTTGCCTGTGCCAACCGCGCAGACAATAAACGTCGAACGGCATGGTCCGTTCACCATTACCCGATAGGAGCTAGTCACATGAGCAAGCGACTTGGACCCAAGACGGCAGCACAGCGCACAACACCGTCGGCACCAAAAGCGCCGACACACGGTGAAACGAAGGCCATCACGCGCGCGCTACAGGCCGAACGCGAGACGGGACTTACAAACAACATGCGACGCATCGAACGCGGCAAGCCCACACAAGGGCAGCCGGGGCGTGCGACGCCAAAGGTGAAGAGAAAGGGAGTCTGACAATGGCCGATCGGAAGTTTGACACAGACGCTGAGCGCGCCGCTTACGACGCCGGCCGGGAGGACAAGGCGAAAGAGCAGAAGCCGCCGCTCACGATGGCCGACGTACGCACCATGTCGCCGGCCGAGATCGCTGAGCGCAAAAAAGACGTACACGACGCGATCCGGCGCCACGAGGAAGGGACGGACGACGACGGGGGTGACGACGATGAGAGCGCCAGCTAACGATCTGCATCCACGTGCGGTGCTCGAATCGCAGCTTGGGACGGCGACGCACGAGGCCAAGCAAAAGAGTGAAAGGCTCGCGCATGTACGGGAGGAAGCCGAGAACGCGGAACCGGCTGAACGCGCGGCGGTAGAGGCGCGCGTCGAGCGCGCCGAGTACGAGGCCGGCGTCACGGTGCGAACGCGCGACGAGCTAGCAAAGCAGCTTGACAAGCTGAGAAAAGGTGAAAAATGACCACACAGGAGATTCACGCACGCCGTAAGGACCTGGAAGAGCAGGCTGAGGCGGCTAACCGCAGTTACTACCCGGCGCACCAAGCGCAAGCCGCGGCCGAATCCAAGCTGCGGGCGGCGAAGAGCGCTCGAACTGACCTGCTCGTGCAGGAGTCAAAGGGCTTGGACGTGGACGTTGACGCGGCGTTCCAGCAAGAGGGTGACGCCGACATGCAGGTTGAGCAGGCCAAGGCACGTGTCAACGCCGTCGCGCGGGCACGCGAGGAGGCCACTCGTCACCTACAGGAATATCTCGCTGAGCACTTTGACGTGTTCGGTGGGGAGGCGATGAAGCTCTCCGCTCGCGCGGAGCAGGCGTTGCAAAAAGCCAACCAGTCGGTCGTGCGCGCCGACAACATCTGGAAAGAAGCGGTGTCAGCGTGGCGTCCGCTCGTCGCCGCAAAGGGTGTTGCCGGCGTTCCACCATTCCCCCTTTCGGGCGCGTCACCAATTCCCGCGCGCCCGCCTGCCGTCGCAGTCGAGAGCGACGTGGCGGCGTGAACAACTTCCTGCCCCGCGCGGCCACGTTGCGTATGAGGGGTCGCGGGCTTGTTGTGAAGCCCATCGGGGCGGAAGCGGTGTCTCTGTGCGACGGTTGTGTGAGGCAGCCGTTGTGCGGAGCGCCGAGAGACTCGCCCTGTGCCTGCCTTCTGTTCGGGCGGCAACGACGCCTTGAGCGCGACGCCGGGCGTTCGACGTCCAGCACGGGTGAGCGGGGGTGTCCTCGCGCGGCGGTGTGTTTCTGTACGACACCGCATCGTCGCGCGAGGCGCCCTCGTGATGTAAGAGGTAACTCAGGTAGGCATGTGTTCCCTGCGCGGCGGTCCGGTGGCCCGGCCGTCGCGCGGGGCTTCATTGCAATAAAACTAACGACAGTGAGGTGTAGCCGTGATTGACAACGAGACTGTGACACCGGGTGAGAAGTCCCAAGGCTTGACACCCGAGAGTAAGCGTGAGCAGGAGGAGGCGAGCGGTGTGCGCAACGTGCCGGCGATCGAGGCCAACGAAGCGGAGCGCGCACACGCTGCAAAAATGATCCTCGACTCGGCAGCGAAGTTCGACAAGCCGGTGCGTATGCGCGGGCACGTGCATTCGGACATCTAGGCCCGCCGAGCGTGTATCCTGTGCCAACAATTCAAGTGCCCCCGCGCTGCGCAAACAGCCGGGGGCGTGGCACACGAAAGGACGTTTCGTATGCAAGCTGAAGCTAACAAGACTCGCCGGTCGTACGGCACAGGATCGCTGTACACCCGCAAGGACAGCGCCGGGCGCGAGATGTGGTACGGCCGTTGGTGGTCAGGCGGCTCGCAGTTCAAGCGCCGGATCGGCCGCGTGCGCATCGAGGGCAGCCGCGACGGGCTCACACGTACACAGGCGGAAAAGGAGCTGCGTAGGCTGCAAGGCTCGACGGAGCAGCGGGCACCCGTGGGTGAGCGCCTGTGCCTTGAGGAATTGGGCGAGCGCTACGTGCGCGACCTCGAACGGCTCGGCCGCAAGCGCTCGACGCTCATCGCCGTACGCAGTGCGCTTGGCAAACGACTCGTGCCGTTCCCGTCGTTCGCTGACAAGTCCCTTGACTCGTACACCGACAAAGACGTGCAGGTGTTCGTGAAGTCGCTCGAAGATGACGGGTTGTCAAACAAGACGATTCGCAATTACGTCGGTGTGTTGTCGGCGCTGTTCAAGTACGCGATCCGACGCAAGCTCGCGCGGGCCAACCCGTGCGAGAACGTAGACCTGCCGGCGAAGGAGGTGTACGACGGCGACATTCGTTTCCTTGAGCCTGTCGAGGTGGACGCGCTCGTGCGCTCCTCCGTGAGCGGCGCCTACGCTGCGACTGACCGCGCCCTCTACCTGACGGCGGCGATGACCGGACTGAGGCAGGGAGAGCTGCTAGCGCTTCGCTGGCGGGACGTGGATTGGCGTGCTCAGCGCGTCCGCGTGCGCCGCAACTACGTGTTGGGCGAGTTCGGCACTCCCAAGTCGCGTCGATCGGAGCGCAGCGTGCCGATGGCCGACGCCGTTGGCGGCGAGCTGGACCGGCTGTACAAGGCGTCGAGCTTCGACGGTGACGACGATCTCGTGTTCGCTGACGTGTACACAGGGGAGCCCCTGCAACGCGGCGCGCTCATGCGTCGGTATCGCAAAGCGCTCAAGGCGGCGAAGCTCGATGACACGCTCCGCTTTCACGACCTGCGTCACACGTTCGGTACACGCATGGCGGCGTCGGGCGTGTCGATGCGAACCTTGCAGGAGTACATGGGGCACCGCGACATTCAGACGACGCAGATATACGCCGACTACGCGCCGAGTGCGAACGAGGTGGCGCAGGTCAACGCGGCGTTCGTTGTTGAGTCGCCCGCCGAGCCTGTGACCGCCTAAAGGGCTCGGCACGTGTGGCCTATTCACGACGCTCGGGTAAAGCGCGTCACATGGGTCGGCTCGCCCGCCATGAACGGGTTGGCCCACTTGGTCAGCACACGAGGATTGATGGGCGCCGCGTCCGTCACCACCATGTACGGGCCGGGCGCGAAGATCGCAAGGACCGTCGCCCCGTCCTTCAGCGGTAGCCGTGTTTCCTCGTAACCGCCTCGGCGCCGTCGCCGCTTGATGCGTTCGCCGCTCAATCGCTGCCCGACGGTCGCTGTCCACGTCTCGCCGTCGTGTATCCAGCGGATCGAGTAGATGCGCGCGCCCGCAGTTGCAGGCGGACGACTACACCAAGTCGCCAGCTCGGCGTATACCTGCTCTTGTTTCTCGTCGGCGCACTCCGGGACGAAGAACGCCGGGTGGTGCTCGCTCGCGCTCACGGCCTCAGTGTAAATGCCGGGTCGCCCGTGGACACGTTCGTGGCCCTAAGGTGAGCGCATCTGAGCGCACTTGAGAGCAGCGAAGGTCAACGGGGGCGGGCGTTTGTGTCGGACGGAAGGGCGACGGGCGAGTTCGAGCCCAGTATCGCCCACTGCGTAAACGCCCCGCTGGTAAGAGTTTTGCATCAGACGGAGCGAGAAGCGGGGATGGACGGCCTTGCGGCCCTTAGCCCGTCGAGCCCCCAGTCCATATGCTCCGCGCCGTGGCCGAAACGTTGAGCAGCACACTTCTCGCACCCATTCTGTCCGTCGCTGAGGCTCGCGACCGGGCTGCGTCCTCGCTTCGTTTCTTGTCTGGGCTGAGCCGAACCGACGTACTCGTCGAGAAGAGCGGCCTCATTCTGCGGACGGTGAATGTCGAAGGCAGAGAAGTTGCGCTCCGCCCGCTGAATCCGGGGCTGTTCATCGACGATGCCGACGAGTACCTCCGCGCCGCAGCCGAGTTTGAGAATCTCGTCGCCGAACTCGCCGAGCATCACGACGCGATCAGCGTCGTTCGCCTTGAGGACGTGCGCCGCGCCAAGCTGATCAGCCGCACGCTCTACACCACACTCCAATCTCAGGGCTTCGCTATGGACTGCCTGCTGCCATCCAATCAGGCACGCAAGAACTTTGGGATGCGGTTTGAGGAGGTGATTGAGCACCTCCTAGCATCGCTCGGGTTTGGATGCAAGCCGGTTACGTTCGGTCTGAAGTACAGCACCGCCGAAGGAGCGGAAGCCAAGTTCTCGAACCAAGTCGACCTCGTCATCGCCGAGGGGCTTGTGGAGTCATCCCCGAGCAAGCTCAAACAAGATGAGGTGGTCGTCTCACTCAAGACATCGAGCAAGGATCGCTTCGCCAAGATCTTCTTGGACCAGGAGATGCTCCAATTCGTCACACAACAGCCGGTCAAGGTGATTGCAATGTTCCACAACGATGTTCAGCGGTCTCGCCTTACTAAAACGAGTTGGACTTTCGTCGCCGGAAACTTCGCGGCGTATGTCGAGAGGTTTGGACCACTGGCTGGTGTCTACTACGTCGACCCACCACCACACATCTCGCGCGAGCCGTGGAGCAAATACCTGAAAACCTTTGACGATCTCCTGCTAGGTGACCTCTGGACCCATATCTTCGAGGCCCAGTAGCTCGATTCGCTCATCTCTGGAACCCTTCGCCGCGTTTTGGCGTGTGATGCGTGTACCCGATCGGACCGATGCTCGGTTGTTGAGCGAAGTGGATAGCCCGTCGCGGTAAGCCTGAGAATGAGCGGTCTCATTCGGCGTGATCCCGCCGAGGCGGTCGCGGACAAGTTCAACGTACTCGGGTTCAAGCTCGCACCCAGCCCAGCGTCGCTCTAGCTTCTCGCAAACGGCGAACGTGGTGCCCGCGCCCCCGAAGGGGTCAATGACCAGGTCTCCCTTCTCCGAGCAAGCCTGAACCAGGCGACGAATTAGCTCCTCCGGCTTCTGCGCTGGGTGCGCCGTGCGCTCCGCCATCCCGTTGTTGAGAATGGAGATCTCGAAGACATCCTTCGGCTTCGCGCCAAGCGGGTGCGGCTGCCAGACGTGCCCGCTTTTGCCGCCATTCTTGGCGCCGAATACCGATGTGGCTGCCTGCGTGTGCTGTGGGTAGCGTTGGGTGTGAGCATTGTACGGAACTCGGACTGCATCCTGGTTGAACGAGAACCGCTTTGCCTTGCGAAAATGCAAGATACTCTCGTGCGCCCGACCCCAGTCGGTCTTCCACGCTGCCTGCCTGTTTCTGTAGAACCAGACAAGCCAGCGGCACGCCGCAAAATGCTTGTCACCCAACACCTTGAGGTAGGCAAGATTCTCCGACCACCCGCAGATGAAACAGGTCCCGTTGGGCTTGAGCACCCGATGACACTCCGCGATCCATGTATCGCACCACTGCGCGTACTCATCGAGCGATGCAAACTTATCCCAGTGAACGGCGTTTCCGCCGTAAGGCGGATCGGCGATTACAAGATCGACAGACTCTGCAGGCAGCGAACTTAGCCAGGAACGTGCGTCCCCGAGATATAGCCGCCCGAGCGACGTCTCAACGGCGAGCAAAGGCATGCTCGCCACATCTGGCGGAGCGCTGAACATGCCTTATCCTACCCTTGGCTCCGGTGGAAAGCCTCTTGCTACCCGGTAGCCGCGACGTCAACGAAGGTTGCCCACCGACCGTCCTTGCCCTGCACGGTGAATAGTCCCAACCAGGCAGGAATCGCCCTCACGGCCGCACGCATCACCCTGGTCCTCAACGACTAGTGAGCTTCTCGGCCGCCCCGGCGACACCGGAAGATAGCTGGGGCGCTTCGCTGGGCCTGTGTCGACCTGCTGTGTTCGCACACCCTGCATTGCGAGCCGCCGTGGGACGCTCGGTAGGCGCGATCGACCCGGTCGCCCCCACCCCGATTGCACCCCACAGATCGCGGGTATCCCCACACCAGAGGCGTCTCGCCAGCAACCCTGGCTGGCACCTCGCGGCACCGTCCAGAATGCCCGGCTGCTGGCAAGCCCCGGGCGCACATCGGGTCTGGGCGGTGCCCCTCTGCGCGCTCGGCGGGAGTCGCGCAGGCCCCAACCGCCAGGCTCGGACCCATCAGAGATGAAGACGACGACCTGTGCTGCAAGCGCAAAAAAGAGCCGGGCCACCATGACGCGACGAGGGAGTCGGTCGTGATGGCCCGGCGTTGAAAAGCTCCTAGAGGGACAAGCTCCAAGGAGAAAGGCGAGCGATAGATACCCGCAGGCGGCCGAGTCTAAACCAGTTGGGCGTTGGACTTCCAGGCCAATTCCGGCGTCCTTCACCGTCGCATCTCTATGGCACGACGCCCGAGCCGCAGCCCGACGGCCGACCGCAGCCCCCAACGCCCGACCGCAGCCCAACGGCCGACGGCGACCGAACGCCGACAGATGTCCAAGCGCCGTCGCACAGATGCTCGACTTCTGGCCCTCGGTCGCGCCGCCGTTCGCGCTCAAGCTGCACCTAGCCATGACCAGGTTTGCTCAGCGATGGCCGGGGCGGAAAGGCAGGACCGAATTGCAAGGCAGAGGCTGACCATGACAAGCAGGAAGCTGACCGTCGTCTGGGCGCTGTGCGCCGCGCTCGCGACGATCGCGATCGCCGCCCCGAGCGCCCTCGCAGGCTCACAGGCTCGGGAAGTCGCCGCGGAAACTGCGCAGGAAGCTGCCGAAGAAGCGGCGGAAAGCGCCGAAGACAGCGCCGCGGCGCCCGTATATGACGAGCTGGAACGGTTGAACCCTCGCCATGCACATCAGATCGAACACCTCAAAGAACTGATCGCGCGGTACCGCGCCGATCTGAAGGTCGTGCGCAGGCGGCCGCACACGACCAAGCGCTGGATCGAACATCGGCCGCGCAAAATGCGCCACATCAAAGAATGTCGCGAACGCATCGCCGATCTGCGCTCGCTGGCTCCGTGGCGCCAATAGGCGCGCGCTCGTCCGCCATCGTGAGCCGACGGTGAGGCGTGCTAGCGTCGCGCGATCTTGACCGTCCCGCCAAGCCGATCATGAGCGCCCAAGAGCCTCCGCGCCCGCCGGCGCCGCCGACCCAGCCGCTGGGCGCGCCCGTGCAGCCGGTCGTCCCTGTCGCGCATGCGGCGTACGCCGAGCCGGTCGTCGAACGGCTGCCGCCGGAGGGGCCGTGGTGGGAGAACCCGTGGCCGGCGATCGTCACGGGCATCATCGCGCTGATCGTCGGCGGGCTGATCGGCTATGCGATCGGCGACAGGGGCGAAAGCAGCAGCGAAGCCCAGCGCGCCGGCGCTCCGGCGGTGACGCGCACGGTCGACCACACGACGACGGTCGTTCACCCGAAGGTGGTCGTTCACACGGTCACCTCCAACACGGTCACGCAGACCACGTCGCCGGCCAACGCCGAAAACGAACAGCGCCGCAGCGAAGCCGAAACGAACCTGCGCAAAGCCGAACGCGAAAACGAAGAACTGAAACGCCAGCTCGAAGAACCTTGAGCTAGCCTGCCGCGGCCTGCGCCGCGCGCCGCGGGCTCCAGCCCAGCCGCGTACGGATGCTCGCGCGGCTCAGCAGCACGAACGCCGCGAGCGCGATGGCCGCGCCGGCGACGGCGTCGGCGAGGAAGTGGTTGCCGGTCGCCATCACCGCGAACGTCGTCGCGCAGGGATAGGCGATCGCCAGCGTGCGCGCCCAGCGTCGCTCGGTCATGTTCCACACGGCGATCGAGCACCACGTCGCCCAAGCGATGTGCAGCGAGGGCATCGAGCACAGCTGATTCGAGTCAAGCGCCGTGGCGCCGAGCTGCCACACCGGCAGATGGTGAACGCGCGCGACCAGGTCGACGTATCCGCCCGCGAGCATCCGCGGCGGCGCGACGGGAAAGCTCCAGAAGACGGCGAGCGCGACCACGTTGACCATCACGAGCACCCAGCGCATCACTCCGAGCAGATCGGCGCGGCGCCACCACAGCCACGCGAACACCGCCAGCGTCACCACGATGTGCACGTTTTCATACCAGAACACGACGACCTGGCTGAGCGTGTCGTGGTGCGCCAGCCAGCGGTCGAGCACGCGCTCGGGGTCCAGGTGCAGCGAGCGCTCCAGGTTCAGCACGTGCAACCCGTTGCGCTCGGCCAGCGCTTGGCGCACCGGCGCGAGGTTATTCAGCGCGTCGAACAGCCAGATCAACCACGCGACGATCAGCAGATCCAACGCAAGCCACAGTCGCTGGCGGGGCTCGCGCAACCGACGCGCGATCGGCGTCGGCGACGAGCGCTGTGTGCTCGGTAGCTCGCTCGTCGCCGCCACCAGGCGATTAAGCCACACCTCGCCGTCCATCCACACCTCGCCCTCCGCCCACACCTCGCCTCCACCACACCCCGCGCTCGACCCATCCTTGCGCTCAGCCCACAAGCCCACGATCGACCCAGACCTCGCGCTCGGGCTCACGCGTCACGTCGCCGGCACGCGAGCGACAGCCGCTAGCCTGCGCGTGCATGGCCGACGCGGGAACGATCGCCTCGCTCGCCACGGCAGGCGGCACGCTGGTGCTTGCGGTGGCCACGTACTCCTCCACGCGCTCCGCAAACCGCGCGGCGCGCATATCCGAGCAG
Source organism: uncultured Solirubrobacteraceae bacterium (assembly GCA_963794905.1). Lineage (GTDB taxonomy): Bacteria > Actinomycetota > Thermoleophilia > Solirubrobacterales > Solirubrobacteraceae > Palsa-744. Next base: position 74,919 of record CAWCFO010000003.1, on the reverse strand, counting down.
TCGCTCAAGGTCGGCTTGCGCCCTGTGCTCTTCAACGCTCGCCCGCAGGACCCGCCGCAGAAGGTCGGCTACGGCGACGACCACTTCGTAGTCCTGCGCGACGGTCTGGCCGTCGCGCAGGAGGCCGACGAGAACCTTTACCTCGCGCTGCCGTTGCGCAACGTCGCCGCGGGCATCGCCGTGCTGCACGGCTGGCACCTTTGGCCGCGCCGCGCCGGCCTGGACGACGCGCACCCTGAGATCGAGGACTTTCGCACGCAGACGCGACCTCTACGTGCCATCCGGCGACGTCAGCTTCTGGCAGGCCGCGCTGCGCGATCCCAACGACGAGCTGTACGCGCCCGTGCGCGAGGCCATCGCCTCAGGCGGCCCGCTCAGCGTCGATCTGCTCTACGGCGACCACGAGGGCGGCCAGCGCACGATCACGCGCTTCTACATGATCCCCCGGCAGGGGCACGGCGAGGACCAACGCGGCGAGGACCAGGGCGGCGATGACTTCGACCCGTCGCTGCGCCTGTGCTCGGTCTCGCGACACTGGAACATCGATCGCGCCGACCCGCGCTAGCGGCCCGGGCGACGCGGCTATATTCGCCTGACGCCGTCGATCCAGGAGGAAGCCATGCGCGCCGTGCTGCTGAAGGAGACCGGAGGCCCGGAGGTCCTGCGCGTGGAGGAGGTCGAGCGACCCGAGCCGGGCGACGGCGAGCTGCAGATCGCAGTGCATGCCGCCTCGATCAACCCGATCGACTGGAAGCAGCGTCGCGGGCTCTCGCCGAAGGAGCTGCCGGCGGTGCTCGGCAACGACATCTCGGGCGTCGTCGAGGTCTCGCGCGCCGACGGCTTCGCCGAGGGCGACGAGGTGTTCGGCTTCGCGCGCACGGGCGGCTATGCCGAGTACGCGGTCACGCCGGCGCAGATCGTCGCGCGCAAGCCGCCCGGCCTCAGCCACGAGCAGGCCGCGGCGCTGCCCGTGGGCGCGCTCACCGCGTGGCAGGCGCTCTTCGACCGCGGTGGACTGCAGGCCGGGCAGACGGCGCTCGTCGCCGGCGCTGCCGGCGGCGTCGGGCACCTCGCCGTGCAGTTCGCCAAGCACGCCGGCGCGCGCGTCATCGGCACCGGCTCCGCGCGCAACCGCGACTACGTCCTCGGCCTGGGCGCCGACGAGTACGTCGACTACACCTCTCAGGACGTCGCCGACGTCGCGCACGACGTGGACGTCGCATTCGACACGGTGGGCGGCGAGACGACCGCGACGTTGCTGCCGACCGTGTGCAAGGGCGGCGCGCTCGTCGTGATCGCCGGAGCGCCGCCGGAGGCGCAGGCCGCTGAGCGCGGCATACGCGCCGAACTGCTGATCATGAGCCCCAACTCGAAGCAGCTCGCCGACGTCGCCGAGCTGGTCGCTAACGGCGAGGTGCAGGTGGAGATCGCAGGCACGTTCCCGCTCGACGAGGTCGCAAAGGCGCACGAACTGAGCGAGGCCGGGCACACGCGCGGCAAGCTGATCCTCATCCCTTAGCCGACCATGCGTGGGCGTCAGGCGCGGCGCGCGCCGGCTTCGACCTGCGCGCGCGCTTCGCGGCAGATCGCGGGGACGCTCGATTCGTCGGTGAACACCGCGGCCATCACGCTGCCGGAGACGAGCGAGTGGGCATGGCCCAGAAGGTGGCCCATCTCGTGCACGACCGTCAGGCAGAACATGTTCCAGTCGGCCGCCTGCAACTCGCGTGTCGGCCACTGCCAGCGGGCCAGCGAGATCGTGCACCGCGTGTACGTGTCGGCGGGAGCCTGCAGGTCGTTCGGGCCGGACGAGGATTCGAACGTGACCCAGCCGTCGGTCGACGCTTGCGCTCCGGCGGGCAGCGGCTGGTCGGCCTGCACCGTGACCTGGCCGCCGCACGGGGCGGCGCCCCAATAGCGCTCGGCGAGCGTTGCCGCGAGGCTGACCGGCTCGCGCGCAGCGGCGCTCACGCCGGCGGCACGTCGCGCCGCGGCCGGGCGGACGCTCGTCACGCCGGCGCGGCGCGGCGTCCGCGGGCCCTGTGCGCCTGCAGCGGCGGTGAGCAGCAGCATCGCTACGAGACACGCGCCGAGCGGGAGGCTGGTCATCCTGAGCGCGAGGCGGGCCATCTCTACATGCTCGGACGACGCGCCGTGCGATTCGTCCTCCCGAGCGGGTGATCTTCAGGGCGCGCAGGGGGGAGGATCGGGGGAGGCGCGGCTCACCCATCGGCGCCGCTGTGTCGATGGGGAACCATGCCTGTTCTCGCAGCGGCTGCGCGGCAACCGCCCGGAAGTCCTGTCAGCGTCGTCGTCGCCCGCTTCGACGACCTGCTCGCGCGGGGCGTGCACGCGCTGCTCGAGAGCGATCCGAGCCTGGCGATCGTCGCGCAGGACATCGAGCAGCGGCGAATCTCAGTCGTCCTGCGCGCGCACCGTCCCGACGTGGCGATTCTCGACGCGAACGCCCTCGACAAGCTCGCCGACGTCCGCGAGCTCGCCGTCGCCCATCCGGCGACGCGCCTCGTGCTGTTCGTCGGTGAGCTGTCCAGCCCCGAGTGCGCGCAGCTGCTCGCATTCGGCGCCAGCGCCTGCCTCGCGCGCGACACGCAGGCCCGCGACGTGCTCAACGCGGTCCACCTCGCCTCGCGCGGATTCAAGCTCGTTCCACGCTTCGCCGGCTCGCACGGCGGCGTGGCGCTCGATGGGCAGCTTCTGACACGCCGCGAGGGCGAAGTCCTGCCGCTGCTCGCGCGGGGGCGCACCAACCCGCAGATCGCGCTCGAGCTCGAAGTGGGGGTGGAGACCGTTCGCACGCACGCGCGCAACATCTACCGCAAGCTCGGCGTCTCCTCGCGCAACGAGCTGACGGCCCCGTCGGTGGACGAGCGAGCCCCGCCGCCGGCTTCGCAGGTCGGCCCGGCCCGGCGCCGAGCCGCCGCCAGGCCCCAGAGGGCGCGGCGCGGGCACGGCGCGCGGCGCACTTGAGCGAAGCGCATCTCGCTGGACGTTCGATCCAGTCGCTGGCGCGCGGCTAACGCTGCGGCGCGGAAGCGTCGGGTTACAGGGTAGGCCGACGTGGCCGGGGAGCCATTCCCTTCCTATCGCGGTGCGCAACACCGCAGCGAGGAGACGCCGATGAACTTTGGCGTCCCGACGAAGCACCGGTCGCCCCGCGGCGACCTCTCCGCAGCAGCCGGACGTCCGCGTGCGCGCAGTGGCGCAACCCCCTTTCGCGCCGCCCTGATCGCGCTCGGCGCATCGCTGTGCAGCCTGGTCCTCGCCGCCGCCGCCTCGGCGGCGCCCGCGACCGTCGGACTCGGCAGCGCCGCGAGCTTCTCCGTGCTGGCCGGCTCGACGGTCACGAACACCGGGCCGACGACGATGTTCGGCGACCTCGGGCTGAGCCCGGGCTCCTCGGTGACCGGCGCCCCTCACGTGCTCGGCCAGACACACGTGGACGACGCCGTCGCGATCGCTGCCAAGAATGCTCTCACCACCGCCTACAACGACGCCGCCGGGCGCCCGACCGACGGCTCGGCCGGAACCGACCTCGCCGGCCAGACCTTCACAGCCGGCGTGCGCACGGCCAGCAGCTCGCTGCTGCTGTCCTCGGGCAGCGTCATCCTCGACGCCCAGGGCGACCCCAACGCTGTGTTCATCTTTCAGATCGGCTCGACGCTGATCACGGGCTCGAACACGACCGTGCAGCTGATCAACGGGGCGCAGGCGTGCAACGTCTTCTGGAAGGTCGGCTCGTCGGCGACGCTCGGCACGGGTACGCGATTCGTCGGCACGATCATGGCCGCGGAAACGATCACTGCGAACACCGCCGCGACGATCCACGGCAGGCTGCTCGCACAGACGGGCGCGGTGAACCTCGACACGAACACGATCACCACGTCCACGTGCGCCTCCAGCGAAAGCGGCGAAGGCGGCGGTACGGAAACCACGACCCCTGAAGAAACGGCGACGTTGGAAGCGACAGCGACCGGCGGCGGGTCGACGACAGGCAAAGAATCGACGACGGGGGCCGCGGGCACGACCGCGAGCGGCACGAGCGCGGTCGTGCCGGCGACGAGCATCCCGGCGGTTGCACCGGTGACCATCCCCGCGCCGGCGTCGCGCTCGACGCTGAGCAGCCGTCATGCGGCCGCCCATCGCGCGGCCGTCCGGCGCGCCCGGCGAGCTGCGGCGCGACGTCGTGCACGCAGGCGGGCCACCGCGCGCCAAACTCAAGCGCGACCGGCGACGCCACGCGGGCGCGGGTCATTCACCGGCTGAGCCATTCGGCGCGCAGGCCGGGACGGCGTTCGCGTCGCCTGGCCTGGCAGGTCGCGCTCGCGAGCGCGACCTGCGTGCTCGCGGCTACGGCCGGCGCCCGGCCCGCGGCGGCGTTCGGCCGTGTAAGCGTGGGTCAGCAGGTGGCTGCTCTGCTCTCGGGGCATCGCGTGCACCGACGGCCGGCCGGAGGCTCTCGCGTGCTCGTCAGCGAGCCGGCCACGCGACCGATCACCGGCGAGCGAACGACGTTGCCTGTGATCGGCCACGCCCGCGACTCACGCGGCGTCGCGTGGCTGCGCGTGATGCTGCCGGGACGTCCCAACGGATCGAGCGGCTGGATCTCACAGCAGGGCACGCGCTTGCTCGTAACCGGCTGGCGCCTGGTCGTCAGCCTCGGCGCGCGTCGCGTGACCGTGTATCGCCACGGCGTCATGCGGCGCCGCTTCGCGGCGGTCGTCGGCAAGCCCTCCACGCCTACGCCGACCGGCAGCTTCTTCGTCGAGGAGACGCTGCAGATGACCCCCGGCGAGCCCGGAGGCCCCTTCGCGCTGGCGCTCAGCGCGCGGTCGGACGCGCTGCAGGAATTCGAAGGCGGTCCCGGCCAGATCGCGCTGCACGGCCGCGACAACCTCGGCGGGACGCTCGGCGCCGCCGAATCACACGGCTGCGTGCGCCTGGCGACATCGAGCATCGATTGGCTCGCACGGCGAATCGGCCCAGGCGTCCCAGTGACGATCTACGCGGGCTAAGGCGGGCGTCCCGATCGCGCTGCGTGCTCGGCGCGTCGCGGATAGGGTGAGCGCGTGCGCGCGCGTCACGTCCACATCGAGCACGACTTCGCAAAGCCGCCCGAGCGCGTCTTCGCGCACCTCGCCGAGCATGAGAACCTGGCCGACGTGTTCGGCGCGAAGATCGAGCGCCTGCGCGACGGCGACGGCTCCGAGCGCAACGGCGTCGGCTCGGTGCGCCAGCTGCAGATCGGCCCGTTGCCGCCGTTTGAGGAGACGGTCACCGAGTTCGTGCCATCGCAGCGAATCGTCTACCGCATCACCAAGGGCAGCCCGCTGCGCGGGCACGTCGGCACGATGACCTTCGCGCCGACGGCCGTCGGCGGCACGCGCTTCGTCTACGACATCCGCCTCGCCTCGCCGATCCCCGGCGTCGCGCCGATCGTGCACGGCGCGCTCACGCGCTCGATCACGCGCTCGCTGCCCAGCATCGAGCGCGACGCCTGAACCCGCCGTGATGGTCGACGTCGTCGCGGCCAACGAGCAGGCGGCGACGGTGCGCAAGGCCGACCACGCGCAGGCCGCCGCGATGGCCGGCGCGCTCGCCGGCGCGTTCTTCGACGATCCGGTCTTCACATGGGTACTGCGCGGCGACACGCGCCGGCTGGGCGTCCTGCGGCGCGGCTTCGAGCTGTTCCTGCGCCGCGTGTGGCTGGACGAGCAGCAGACGTTCACGACCGTCGCCACCGCCGGCGTCGCCGTGTGGGAGCCGCCGGGCAAGTGGAAGCACGGCGTCGGCGAGCAGCTGCGGCTGCTGCCGGCGCTGCTGGCCGTGTTCACGCGCCATTCGCCGCGCGTGCTGCGCGCGCTGACCGTGCTCGAATCCGGGCACCCGCGCGAGCCGGCCTTCGCGCCGCACTACTACCTGGCGTTCCTCGGCGTCGATCCGCCGTGGCAGGGGCGCGGGCTCGGCGGCGCCCTGCTCGCTCCGGTGCTCGCCCGCTGCGACGGCGATCGCGTGCCCGCGTATCTGGAGGCGTCGACGGCGCGAAATCGCGCGCTGTACGAACGGCACGGCTTCGTCGTCACCGAGGAGTTCAGGCTCGCGCGCAGCGCGCCCGAGCAGTGGCGCATGTGGCGCGAGCCGGCGGCGGAGGCGCCGTCGTCGCAGTCCCCGCCACGGCTCGCGCCGCAGGGTTGACATCCGCAGAGCTTGTGACTAGCGTCACGCCGCGTACGGGCTGCATGGGGGCGAGGCCGCGCGAGCGGCGAAGCGCCGGGAGAGGACAACTGACCGGTCCACGCGGCTTTCGGACGGCATGCCCCTGGAGGGGTTCAACCGCAACGGGCCTGACGGCCCTTGCAGCAGAATGGAGACAGACGATGAGTGGAAAGATTCCGAAGTCGCTGTGGATGGTCGCCGCGACGATTGCAGTAATGGCCGTGACGGCGGCGAGCGCCAGCGCGATGGCCGTGTACAACAACTTCCCCAACCCGAAGCCCGGAAACGTAGGGTCGATCGGCTTCGAGGCGACGTCCACGTCGGAGTTCGGCGGCCAGGTCGAATTCGGCGGGCTGGCGCGCAAAAACCCGCGAGTCTCGGTGATCATGAGCAGCTGGGCGTGCCAGAACCTGCAGTCGGGCGCGAACTGTAAAACAACACCGAAATCCACGTTCTCCTACCCAATCACGCTCAACGTCTACGAAGTGGGCGCTGGAGAAGAACCGGGCGCGAAGATCGGCAGCATCACGCAGACCTTCAACATTCCCTTCCGCCCGTCGGCGAGCAAAAACTGCTCGGTGACGTCCGAAGGCGTCGTCGGCTGGAGCAAAGAATGCTTCTCCGGCAAAGCGTTCAAGCTGACTTTTGAACCGCTTGGCATCACGCTGCCGCAGAAGGCGATCCTGAGCATCGCCTACAACACGACCAATTACGGCTATGCGCCGACCCACAGCGCGGACGTCGGCGAGGACTCGCTGAACCTCGGCCTGACCGAACCGGCCAACCCAGAAGCACCGTCGCCGGTCGCCCCATCGGTGGGCTCTGACCCGCTGCCGGCGTACACGTACGTCAACTCGACATACCTCGCCATGTACGAACCGGAACCGCATGGCACGATCGGCACGTTCAGCCTGGCCAACGGTTGGACCGGCTACCAGCCGCTGTTCAAAGTGTTCGCCACCCGCTAGCACGAGCAGACAGCATTTAAAGCGAAGGCCCCGCCACAAGGCGGGGCCTTTCGTGATTTAAGAGCGCCCTCGCCTGCTCGAGCGCGCGGCCGGCGAGGCCGCGCGCCGCCGTATCCTCGGGTTGATGTGCGGGCGCTACACCAACACCGCCGGGCTGCAGGAACTCAACGAACGCTTCAAGGTCCCGTTTCCCGGCGAGGCCGGCACGCGCCGCTACAACATCGCGCCGACCGAAGAGGTCCTGGCGATCGTCTCGCCCAAGGGCGAGCCCGAAGCGCGCCTGCTGCGCTGGGGGCTCGTGCCGCCGTGGGCGAAGGATCTCAAGAGCTCATACAAGATGATCAACGCGAAGGTGGAGACCGTCACCACGCGGCCGGCCTTTCGCTCGCTTGTACCCAAGGGCTCGCGCCGCGCGCTGCAGATCGCCGACGGCTACTACGAGTGGCTGAAACCGGAGCGTCGCGACGAGCCGCGCCAGCCGTTCCTGTTCCGCGTCGACGACGGCGCTCCGTTCGCGATCGCCGCGCTGTGGACGCCGGCGAAGGTCGAGGGGGAGTGGGTGCAAAGCGTCGTGCTGCTGACCTGCGACTCGGCGCCCAACCGCGTCGCCGCGGCGATCCACGACCGCATGCCCGTCGTGCTCGCCGACCGCGCCGCCCAGCGCGCGTGGCTGGACGACAGGCTCGACGCCGACGAAGCGCTCGCGCTGTGCGGCGCGCTCGACGAGTCGCGGCTGTCGGCCGCCCCAGCCAACCCCGCCGTCAACAAGCCCGACCCAGATGCCGAGGGCCCCGAGCTGCTGCGCGCGCCCCAGCCGAACGTGCGCTAACCGGCGAGCGGCAGGCGGTACTTGCGCGTCTTCGGACAGCGCTCGAGCAACCCCAGTTCGACGAGCGTCAGCGCGTAACGATGCGCCGTGCTCGGGCTCATCCCGAGATCGTTCGCCAGCTCGACGATGCCGCGCTCGCGGCCGTCGGTGCCGAAGCCCGCCAGCAGCGCGAAGCCGCGCAGCAGCGAGCGTGACAGGCGGGCGTCGTCGGCGTCGCCGATCAGCTCCGCGGCCGAGCGCAGGTCGCTCGTCGCCTTGGCGCCCGCGCGCCTGCGTCTCGTGCCGCCGGCCGTTCCGTCCGCGCCTGCCCGGCCGCCGCTTCGCCCGTTGCCTCGCTCGTGCTCGCCGGCCAGCGAGCTGGCGATCAGCGTCGCGATGCTCGGCGCCTGTCCGCTCGACGCCGCGCGCACGACCGAGTCGACCTGTGCGGGCGACAGTGCGATCGTGATCGGCGCTGGCTGGCGGTTGGGCATGCGGCGATGTTCGCATATGCAGACGATAGTCTGCACAGGTGTTTCTCAGTTGACGCCCGCGCGAGCCGCATCCCGCGCGGCGGTGGAGCGGCGAGCGATCGCCTGTCCGCCGGCCGGGTAGCCTGCAACGCTCGATGACGGTCACGGTAAAACTGCCCGACGGCAACGAGCTGCAGCTGCCCGATGGCGCGACCGGCGCCGACGCCGCCGCCGCGATCGGTCCCGGGCTTGCGCGCGCGGCGCTGGCGGTGAGCGTCGGCCACCCCGAGGCCGGCGACGCGCCCGAGCTGCGTGACCTGTCGCGTGCGCTGCCCGACGGCGCGACGCTGGCGATCGTCACCAAGCGTGACGAGCAGGCGCTGCAGCTGATCCGCCACGACACGGCGCACGTGCTCGCCGAGGCCGTGCTCGAGCTGTACGGCGGCGTGAAGATCTCGATCGGCCCGCCGATCGCCGACGGCTTCTACTACGACTTCCAGTTCCCCGACGGCGTCAGCGTGTCCGAGGCCGACTTCGCCAAGATCGAAGAGCGGATGCGCGCGCACGTGAAGGCCGGCGAGCCGTTTGAGCGCCGCGACGTAACGCCCGGCGAGGCGCGCGAGCGCTTCGCCGCCGAAGGGCAGGACTACAAGGTGGAGCTGATCGACGACCTCGTGACGGCCGCCGAGCACGGGCATCCGGCGCGCAAGCTCGAGTCGGTCTCGCTGTACACCAACGGCCCGTTCACAGACCTGTGCCGCGGGCCGCACGCGCCGAGCACCAAGTCGGTCGGCGCGTTCAAGCTGCAGTCGGTCGCCGGCGCCTACTGGCGCGGCGACTCCAGCCGCACGATGCTCACGCGCATCTACGGCACGGCGTTCTTCACCAAGGAGGAACTGGCCGGGCACCTCCAGCGGATCGAGCAGGCCAGGGAACGCGACCATCGCAAGCTCGGACGCGAGCTGGGGCTGTTCATGTTCTCCGAGCTGTCGCCCGGCAGCCCCTTCTGGAAGCCGCCCGGCATGGCCATCTTCAACGCGCTCACCGAGCTGTGGCGCCGCGAGAACCTGGCGCGCGGCTACCGCGAGGTGAAAACGCCGATCCTCTACGACGTCGAGCTGTGGAAGCAGTCGGGGCACTGGGACAAGTACCAGGACAACATGTACTTCACCGACGTCGAGGACCGCCCGATGGGGCTCAAGCCGATGAACTGCCCGGCGCACATCCAGATCTACAACGACGAGCGCCACTCCTACCGCGACCTGCCCGTGCGCTACTCCGAGGCCGGTCTGGTCCACCGCCACGAGGCCAGCGGCGTCCTGCACGGGCTGCTGCGCGTGCGCCACATAACCCAAGACGACGCGCACATCTTCTGCACCGACGAGCAGGTCGAGGCGGAGGTCGTGCAGTGCCTGCGCTTCGGCTTTGAGCTGTACCGCCTGTTCGGCTTCGAGCCGCGCCTGGAGCTGTCGACGCGTCCAGAGCAGCGCATCGGCGACGACGACATGTGGGATCGCGCCGAGGCGGCGCTCGCCGGCGCGCTTGACTCCGAGGGCCTGCAGTACGAGCTGAACCCCGGCGACGGCGCCTTCTACGGCCCGAAGATCGACCTGCACATGACCGACTCGCTCGGTCGTTCGTGGCAGTTGGGAACAGTCCAGCTGGACTACTCGATGCCCGAGCGCTTCGAGCTGAGCTACACCGGCGCCGACAACGCCGAGCACCGCCCGGTGATGATCCACCGCGCGCTGCTCGGCTCCTTCGAGCGCTTCATCGGCATCCTGCTCGAGCACTACGCCGGCGAGTTGCCGCTGTGGCTGGCGCCGCTGCAGGCGATCGTGCTGCCGGTCTCCGATCGCTTCAACGCCTACGCGCACGGCGTGTGCGACGAGTTGCTGGGCAAAGGCGTGCGCGCCGAGCTGGACGATCGCAACGAGTCGGTCGGGCGAAAGATCCGCGAGGCCGAGCTGCGCAAAGCGCCGTTCATGCTGATCGTCGGCGAGCGCGAGCAGGCCGAGGCGACGGTGTCGGTGCGCGAGCATCACGGCGGAGACGTCGGCGCCAAGAGCCTGCAGGAGTTCACAAGTGGCCTGCAGGGACAGCTATACTCCCCCGCGTTGAAGCCCGCCAAATCACCAGAGCGCGACGCCTGACACCGCTTGACGCGCGTTCACCTAGATAGCTAGTGCCGGTTCCCCGCAGGTTCGACCGGCGCCCGCCCGAGCGGGACACGACGAGGATCAACGAGCGCATCCGCGTTCCCGAGGTTCGCCTGATCGACGACGAGGGCAACCAGGTCGGCGTGCTCAAGACGCCCGACGCGCTCGTCTTCGCCCAGGAACGCGACCTCGACCTCGTGGAGGTCGCCCCCGAGGCGCGGCCGCCGGTGTGCCGCGTGCTCGACTACTCCAAGTACAAGTACGAGCAGGCGCAGAAGGTCAAGCAGGCGCGCAAGCACCAGCAGCAGATCACGGTGCGCGAGATCAAGTTCCGCCCGAAGATCGCCGAGCACGACTACGACACCAAGAAGCACCACGTCGAGCGCTTCCTGCGCCACAAGGACAAGGTCAAGGTGACGATCATGTTCCGCGGGCGCGAGGTGACGCACCCTGAGCGCGGCACGGCGATCCTCGACCGCCTCGCCGAGGAGCTGGCCGAGCTGGGCGTTGTCGAGCAGCGCCCGATTCAGGAAGGACGCAACATGACGATGATGATGGCGCCCTCCAAAGCCGTGCTCGCCGGCAAGGCCGACGCCGACGAGGCCGCCGACGAGGTGTTCACCGAGGGCGAGAGCGGCGACGTCGCCGCGAAGGCGCTGGAGTCGCCGCTCGGCGCCGACGTCACGCCGACCAACGAGTCGCAGAGCGCTGCCGCCGAGGAGCCCGCCGGCGAGGCGGCCGGATCCTCCTCTGACAGCCCGACCGCCTCCTCCGGCGACGCGGACGAGGCGGCCGCCGGCGACGACGCGGCCGAGAGCAGCGAGGTCTCAGGCGACGAGGCCGACGACGGCGCCGATGCGTCGGGCGATGGCGCGAAGGCGTCCGCCGACACAGCCGTGTCATAATCGTCCGCGCGCATGCCCAAGATGAAGACCCACTCCGGCGCGAAGAAGCGCTTTAAAGTCACCGGCTCCGGCAAGGTGCGCGGCCGCCATCCCTTCACGAGCCACATCCTCGAGAAGAAGTCGCCGAAAAAGAAGCGCGCGCTGGGCGGGCCGAAGATGATCAACGAGCACGACGAACCGCGCATCAAGCGCATGCTCGGCGCCCCGAAAGCCAACCGCAAGGCGAACGCTCGCCCGCGGGCTGGAGGCGACTCGTGACGCGCGTCAAGCGCTCGGTACATGCGCGCAAGAAGCGTCGCGCGACGCTCGAGCTGACCAAGGGCTTTCGCGGCGAGGCGCACTCGAACTACAAGCGCGCCAAGGAGGCGCTGCTGAAGGCCGATGCGTACGCCTACCGCGACAGGCGCAACCGCAAGCGCGACTTCCGTCGCCTGTGGATCACGCGCATCAACGCCGCCGCGCGCGTCAACGGGATGAGCTACTCGCAGCTGATGCACGGCCTCAAGCTGGCCGGCGTCGAGCTCGACCGCAAGGTGCTCGCGGACATCGCCGTGCGCGACGCCGACACGTTCCGACGTTTTGCCGAGGTCGCCCGCGAGGCGTCGGCTGCCTAGACCCGGCAATCGACATGACCAGCCTCCCGGGCGTCGTTCTGAGAAGGACGGCGCCTTTTTTGTGCCCGCAGCATCGATAGGAATGTCAGCACCGACAGGAATGCCCGCAGCACGGTCAGGAATGCCCGCAGCACCGACAGGAGTCACACCAGCAGCCCGATGACACGCATCAGCTCCCCGCACAACCCCCGCCTGAAGGCCGTCAAGCGCCTTGCCGCGCGGCGCGAGCGCGAGCGCGCGGGCCGCTTCGTGGCCGAGGGCGAGGATCTGGTGCGCGCCGCCGAGCAGGCCGGGCGCCCGGCGCTCGAGGGCTATCGCGTGCGCGACGCGGACGCCGGCGACGCGAGCTTTCACGAGGTCGACGCGCAGGCGCTGCGCGCCGCGTCGACGCTCGGCTCGGGCACGCGCGTGCTGGGCGTCTACGAGCAGCGCTGGGGCGCGGCCGTGGGGCCGCTGTGCGTGTACCTGCACGGCGTCGGCGATCCCGGCAACGTGGGCACGATCGTGCGCTCGGCGCAGGCCTTCGGCGCATCGTGCGTGGCGCTCGGACCGGGCTGCGCCGATCCGCACTCGCCCAAGGCCGTGCGCGCGAGCATGGGCGCGATCTTCTCGGTGGGCCTCGCGCGCGTGGACGACATCGGTCAGCTGCCCGGCGAGCGCGTGGCGCTCGCCGCCGGTGCGCACGATGTGCTCGGCGCGCCGCACGCGGACGGTGCGAGCGTGGGCCTGACGCTGCTCGTCGGCGCCGAGCGCGACGGCCTGCCCGCGCACGTCGTCGCGGCGTGCGAGCGCAGCGCGCGCATACCGATCGCCTCGCACTCGCTCAACGCGGCGATGGCGGCGACGGTGGCGCTGTATGAGGTGACGCGGGGCGGCGCGCTCGCCGTGCACTCATCTAGGGTCCGCTCGTCATGATCGAGCGCATCGGAGAGCTGCGGGCGCAGGCCGAGGCGGAGATCGCCGCGGCGAGCTCCGCCGAGGCGCTGGAGGAGCTGCGCGTGCGCTATCTCGGGCGCAAGGCCGAGCTGCCGCAGATGCTGCGCGGGGTTGCCCAGCTGCCGCCCGAGCAGCGCGGCGCCGTCGGCAAGCAGGCAAACCAGGCGCGCCAGGCGCTCGAGGCGCTGATCGAGCAGCGCGGCGCGCAGCTCGACGGCGAGGAGCTGCAGCAGCGCCTGGTCGCCGATCGCGTCGACGTCACGCTGCCCGGCGCGCCGGCGCAGCCGGTCGGGCGCCTGCACCTGCTGACGACGATGCGCCGCGAGCTCGAAGACATCTTCCTCGGGCTCGGCTTCACCGTCATGGAGGGCCCGGAGGTGGAGAGCGTGCACTACAACTTCGACGCGCTCAACCACAGCCCGACGCACCCCGCGCGGGCGCGCACCGACACCTTCTACGTCGCCCGACCCGACCTGCTGGACCCACCGCGCACGCCGCCCGACGAGGCGCCGTCGCCGCTGGACGCGGAGGAGCTGGTGCTGCGCACGCACACCTCGCCGATGCAGGTGCGCGCGATGGAGGCGCACCCGCCGCCGCTGTACGTGGTGATCCCCGGTCGTGTCTACCGCCCCGACTCCGACGCCACGCACACGCCGCAGTTCCATCAGATCGAGGGCCTGGCGGTGGACGAGGACATCACGCTGGCCGACCTGAAGGGAACACTGTTGATGTTCGCGCGCGCGGTGTTCGGCGACAGCCGCGACGTGCGCCTGCGCCCGCACTTCTTCCCCTTCACCGAGCCGAGCGTCGAGGTCGACGTGTCGTGTTTTCACTGCGACGGCAAGGGCTTTCTCGGCGACGGCTCGCGCTGCTACCTGTGCAAGGGCGAGGGCTGGCTGGAGGTGCTGGGCGCCGGCGAGATCGACCCGAACGTCTACTCGCACGTCGCCACCAACGACGCCAACGCGCCGGGCTATGACCCGGAGAAGGTGCAGGGCTTCGCCTGGGGCATGGGCGTCGAGCGCATCGCCATGCTCAAGCACGGCGTGCCCGACCTGCGGCTGTACTACGAAAACGATCTGCGCTTCCTGGAGCAGTTCTGATGAACACGCATGCCGGCGCCGGACGGCGTCCTCACTCGCTCGCGTGCCTTTCAGCACGCCACGCTCGCTGCGTCCTTGTCCGACTTGGCCTGCGTGCCCATCAGGGGTTCGCGTCGACGATCGGAGCTGAGTGATGCGCGTCCCGCTGACATGGCTGCGCGAATACTGCGACCCGGCGCTGGACGTGCGCGCGATCGAGCAGCGCCTGACGCTGACCGGCACGAAGGTCGAGGCGATCCACCATCACGGCGTGCCGTCGCCCGACGGCTTCGTCGTCGGGCGCGTGCTCGACGTGCAGCCGCACCCCGACGCCGACCGCCTGCGCGTGTGCACGGTGGACCTGGGCGAGCGCGACGGCGACGGGCCGGCGACGATCGTCTGCGGCGCGCCCAACGTGGCCGCCGGCCAGACCGTCGCGGTGGCCCAGCCCGGCGCGACGATGCCCGACGGCACGAAGCTCAAGCGTGCGAAGCTGCGCGGCGTCGTCTCCGAAGGCATGATCCTCGCCGAGAGCGAGCTGGAGATCGGCGGCGGGGGGGAGGGCATCATGGTGCTCGACGGCCTGATGCTCGACGCGGAGTTTGCGCCGGGCGCCCCGCTCGGCGACGTGCTGCCGCTGGCCACCGACGTGCTCGAGCTGGAGATCACGCCGAACCGCCCCGACTGCCTGGGCGTGTACGGCGTCGCGCGCGAGCTTCACGCGGCGAGCGGCGCGGGGCTGTCGCGCGAGCCGTGGAGCGACGACGTGGGGTCCGAAGGCGAGGTGGACGGCGCGCAGGTCGTCGTGGAGTGTCCCGACCTTTGCCCGCGCTTCACCGCGCGCGTGTTCGAGGACGTGACGATCGCGCCGTCGCCGCCGTGGCTGAAGGCGCGGCTGATGGCCGCCGGGCAGCGCCCGATCAACAATGTGGTGGACATCACCAACTACGCCATGCTGCTGACCGGCCAGCCGCTGCATGCGTTCGACCTCGACCGCGTGGCCGGCGCCAAGCTGACCGTGCGCCGCGCGGGCGAAGGCGAGCGGGTGCAGACGCTCGACGGCCAGACGCGCGAGCTGGATGCGCAGATGGTCGTGATCGACGACGCCGACGGGCCGACGTCGATCGCCGGGCTGATGGGCGGCGCCCGCTCGGAGGTGTCGGCCGAGACGACGCGCGTGCTGCTGGAGGTCGCCACGTGGGACGGGCCGAGCATCCACCGTGCGTCGTGGGCGCTCGGGCTGCGCAGCGAGGCGTCGTCGCGCTTTGAGAAGGGGCTGCAGCCCGAGCAGTGCATGCACGCGCAGGCCGTGGCGACGAGGTTGATGATCGACTGCGCCGGCGCGCGGCCCGCGCCGGGCACGATCGACGTGGCCTGGCAACCGGCGCAGCCGAACGTGCTGCGGTTGCGCGAGGCGCGCGTGCGGGCGATCCTCGGCGTGTCCGTGGCGCTAGCGCGCCAGACGGACATCCTCCAGACGCTGGACTTCGCCTGCGAGCCGGCGTCGGACGGCCTGGACGTGACCGTGCCGCCGCTGCGCCGCGCCGACGTGACGCGCGAGATCGATCTGATCGAGGAGGTCGCGCGAATCGACGGCGTGGACCGGCTGCCGGCGACGCTGCCCGCGCGTCGCGGCGCTGCGGGCATGCTCACGCACGCCCAGCGCGTGCGCCGCGCGGCCGAGGACGCGATGGTCGGGCGCGGGCTGCACGAGATCGTCGGCTGGAGCTTTGCCGAGCCGGCGCAGCTGGACCGTCTGCAGATTCCGGCCGACCATGCGATGCGCGACGTGGTGCGCCTGGAGAACCCGCTTTCGGACGCACAATCGATCATGCGCCCGACGCTGCTGGGCTCGCTGCTGGACGCGGCGCGCCACAACGTCGCGCGCAACGGCCCCGACATCGCGATCTTCGAGTCGGGCACCGTGTATCGCGCCGCCAAAGAGGGGCGTCAGGGCGCCGACGAGCATCACGGGCTGGGCGCGCTGCTCAGCGGCTCGCTGGCGCCGCGCTCTTGGCACGGCGCGCCGCCGCTCGCCGACTTCTTCGCGGCCAAGGCGCTGCTTGCGGCGTTGCTGGACGGCCTTCACGTGCGCTGGTCGGTGCAGCCGCACGCGTGGCCGTTTCTGCACCCGGGCCGCAGCGCGCAGGTGCTCGCGGGCGAGCAGGCGCTCGGCTTCGTCGGCGAGCTGCACCCGCTCGTCGCCGAGGCGTGGGACCTGCAGCGCACCGCCGCGTTCGCCGTCGATCTCGGCAAGATCGCCGCGGCGGCGCCGCAGGCGATCGCCTTCGCTGCGTTCCCGGCCGTCCCATCGCTGCGCCAGGACCTCGCGGTGGTGCTGCCCGAGGACGTGCCCGCCGCGCAGGCGGTGCAGAGCGTGCGCGCGGCCGGCGGCGAGACGCTCGACGACGTGAGCGTGTTCGACGTGTACGCCGGCGAGCAGGTGGGCGAGGGCAGGCGCTCGCTCGCTCTGGCGTTGTCGTTCCGCGCGTCTGATCGCACGCTCACCGACGAGGACGTCGCGCCGGCGCGCGAGCGCATCGTCGCCGCGCTGGCCGAGCTGGGGGGTGAGCTTCGTGGCTGACGCCGGCCCGACCCGCTCACCGCTGGGCGAAGCCGCGCCGCAGCCCTTCGCGCCGGGCTCACCGCGCGTGATCGTCGCCGGCGCGACCGGCTTCGCCGGCGCGCTGGCCGCCCATCTGCTGTGGCGCCACCCGCGCTTCGAGCTGGTGGCGATCACCGGGCGCTCGGAGGTGGGGCGGCGCCTGGACGACCTGTACCCGCGCTATCGCGTGCCGCTGGAGATCGAGCCGCTGGATCTCGACGCGCACGGCGAGCTGCACGCGGCGATCGTCGCCTACCCGCACGCGGCGGCCGCGCCGACCGTCGCCGCCCTGCGCGAGTGCGGCGCGCGCGTGGTCGACCTGAGCGCCGATTTTCGCCTGGGCTCGCTGGCGACGTACGAGCGGTGGTACGGCGAGCACCCGCGCCCGCAACTGCTCGCCGAAGCTGTGTACGGCCTGACGGAGCTTCACCGCGAGCGCATCGCCGGCGCGGGCATCGTCGCCAACCCGGGCTGCTATCCGACGGCTTCGCTGCTCGGCCTGGCGCCGCTCGCGCGCGCCGGGCTGATCGCCGACGTGGTGATCGACGCCAAGCAGGGCATCTCGGGCGCCGGGCGTGCGTTCGACGAAACGACGCACCAGTCGATGGCCGGCGAGAACATCCTGCCGTACAAGGTCGCCGAACACCGCCACACGCCGGAGATCGAGGAGCAGCTTGCGCCGCTGCGCGCGAGCGCCGGAGCGAGCGAGGAGCTGGCCGTGCTGTTCCAGGCGCACCTCGTGCCGCTCGATCAGGGCGAGCTGGCCGACTGCTACGTGACGCCGACGCGCGCCGTCGGCGACGCCGAGCTTGGCGAGCTGTTCGCGGCCGCGTACGAGCACGAGCCGTTCGTCGAGGTCGTCGCCGCGCCGCCGGGCACGCGCGACGTGCTCGAGACGAACTTCTGCCGCGTGTTCGCCAAGGCCGACGCGCACAGCGGCAAGCTGGTCGTGTTGTCGGCGATCGACAACCTGTGGAAGGGCACCTCCTCGCAGGCCGTGCAGAACCTCAACGTGATGTTCTCGCTGCCTGAGACGGAAGGCCTGACATGAGCGCGCATGGCGGCGCTGGATCGGGGTCCTCGGTCGCTCGCGTGCAGAGCACGCCTGGCGCGGCAGCGACGCCGCCGCCGCAGCCGTTCTTTCACTCGCGCTGGGCGCCGGCGCCCGAGCACGTGCGCGACCTGGGGCCCGAGGCAGGGCTGCCGGGCGGCTTTCGCGCGGCGGGCGTTGCGTGCGGCATCAAGCCGAGCGGCAATCCCGACGTGGGCATCCTGGTGTGCGACGCCGAGCAGCCGGTGAGCGCGGCGCGCTTCACCGCCAGCGGCACGCCGGCGGCGCCGGTGCTGGTCAGCCAGGAGCGCTGTCGCCTGGACGCGCTGCGCGCCGTGCTGGCGAACTCCGGCTGCGCCAACGCGGCGACGGGCGGGCGCGGCCTGGACGACGCCGCGAAGACGCAGGGGGCGGCGGCGATGGCGCTCGGCGTCGACGCCGCGCAGGTGGCGCTCGCTTCGACCGGCGCGATCAGCCACCACCTGCCGGTCGATCCGATGCTCAAGGGCATCCTCGCCGTGGGCCCGCAGCTGAGCGCGGCCGGCGACGCGAGCTTTCAGCAGGCGATCCAGACGACCGACAGGACGGAGAAGCGCGCCAACCTGGAGGTCAGCCTGCCGTCGGGGAAGGTGCGCCTGTCGGCGCAGTGCAAGGGCGCGGGCATGATCTCGCCGAGCTTCGCGACGATGCTGTGCTTCGTGCAGAGCGACGCGCAGCTCGCGCCCGAGACGGCCGACCTGCTGCTGAGCGTGTGCGTCAAGCGATCGTTCGATCGCGCGTCGGTCGACGGGCAGTTGTCGACGAACGACACGGCGATCCTGATGTGCTCGGGGGCGAGCGGCGTGCGCGTCGAGCCGTCCAGCGAGGACGAGCTGCGCCTCGGCGAGGCGCTGGATGCGCTGCTGCGCCAACTGGCGATCATGATGGTCGCCGACGGCGAGGGCGCACAGCGCATCGCGCGCGTGGTTGTGCGCGGCGGGCATCTGCAGGGCGCCGAGGCGGTGGCGCGCGCGGTCGCCAACTCGCCGCTCGTGAAAACGGCGCTGCACGGCGGCGACCCCAACTGGGGGCGCATCGTGCAGGCAGTAGGCGCCGCGCTTCCCGGCACGGCGCCGCTGGCCGTCGACGTGGCGATCGAGGGAACCGACGTGTGCGCCGCCGGGTCGGCGATCGCCTATGACGAGCAGGCGCTCGCGGCGGCCGTGCAGGGCGACGAGCTGCAGTACGACATCGGCCTGCCGGGCGAGGGCGCCGAGACCGAGGTCTTCTTTTCCGACCTCGGGCACGAGTACATAAGGATCAACGCGGAGTACACAACGTGAAGGGAGCACCGCGATGCGCGACGTAGGCACGCTGCTGGAGGCGCTTCCGTACATCAGGGAGTTTCACGGCAAGACGGTCGTGATCAAGTACGGCGGCGCGGCGATGGAGGATGTGGCGCTGCGCGAGGAGTTCGCGCGCGACGTCGTGCTGCTGAAGTACGTCGGCCTGAACCCGATCGTCGTGCACGGCGGCGGCCCGGAGATCAGCGCCTACATGAAGCGACTCGGCCTGCCCGTGGAGTTCGTGGATGGCCTGCGCGTGTCCAGCGAGGACACCGTGGAGGTCGCGAAGATGGTCCTGATGGGGAAGGTCAATAAGGAGATCGTGCTGCGTCTGAACCGCCACGGGCAACCGGCGGTGGGGCTGTGCGGCGACGACGGCTCGCTCTTTCGGGTCGGCCGGCGGGCTGCGCCAGGCGGCCAGGACATCGGCTTCGTCGGGCGCATCGAGCGCGTCAACGTCGGCGTGATCGACCACGTCGCCAGCGACTACATCCCGGTGATCGCGTCGGTCGGCGCCGACCGCGAGGGGCGCTCCTACAACGTCAACGCCGACGAGGCCGCCGGCGCGGTCGCCGGCGCGATGGGCGCGTACAAGGTGATCTTCCTCACCGACGTCCCCGGCTGGCTGGACGATCCCGAGGACCCCGACAGCCGCATCGCGCGCGCCACCGCCGAGCAGGTGCGCGACGCACTGCCGCGGCTCGCCGGCGGCATGCGCCCCAAGCTCAGCGCGTGCGTCGACGCGATCAACGCCGGCGTCAGCGCCGCGCACATCCTCGACGGGCGCCTCGCGCACTCGCTGCTGCTGGAGCTGTTCACCGACGAGGGCATCGGCACAATGATCGAAGCCGCCCCATGAGCGCGTATGGCGGCGCCGCACCGCGTCCTCAGTCGCTCGCGTGCTACCGCACGCCACGCTCCCTGCGTCCTTGTTCGGCTTGCCCTACGCACTCATGGGTGGGTCGCTGGGGAGAATTGGCTGCCGGGGGCGCCGGCCCCGCGCGCGCCTCCGGCGCGTGGGGGGGCGCGAGATGAGCCTGGCCGAGCTGCAGGCCCTGGAGCGGTCGAGCGTGATCGCCTCCTATGCGCGCCTGCCGGTGGAGTTCGTGCGTGGGGAGGGGACGCGGCTGTGGGACGCCGACGGCAACGAGTACCTGGACTTCCTCTGCGGCATCTCTGTGACGAGCCTCGGGCACTGTCATCCGCGCGTTCTCGACGCGGTGCGCGAGCAGGTCGGCAGGCTGATGCACACGAGCAACCTGTTCTACACGCAGCCTGCGATGCAGCTCGCCGAGCGGCTGTCGGCGTCGAGCCTCGGCGGCAAGGTGTTCTTCTGCAACTCCGGCGCCGAGGCCAACGAGGCGGCGATCAAGCTCGCGCGCAAGGCGCGCCCGGGCGGCGACTTCGTAGTCGCGCTCGGCGCCTTTCACGGGCGCACGTACGGCTCGCTGTCGGCCACGCCGCAGGAGTCAAAGCAGGCGCCGTTCGCGCCGCTCGTGCCGGGCTTTCGCGCCGTCGAGCCGACGCCCGAGGCGCTGGCGGGCGCGGTCGACGAGCGCACCGCCGCGGTGATCCTCGAGCCGATCCAAGGCGAGAGCGGCGTGCACGTGCTCGGCGACGAGACGCTGCAGGCGGCCCGCGCCGCCTGCGACGAGCACGGCGCGGCGCTGATCTTCGACGAGATCCAGACCGGCATGGGACGCACGGGCACGCTGTGGGCCTACGAGCACGGCGGCGTGCGCCCCGACGCGCTCACGACCGCCAAGGCGCTCGGCGGCGGCCTGCCGATCGGCGCGCTCGTGACCGGCGAGCGGCTCGCCGACGTGCTCGCCCCCGGCGACCACGGATCGACGTTCGCCGGCGGACCCGTCGTCGCGGCCGCCGCGCTCGTCGCGCTGGAGCTGACCGACGACCCGAGCCTGCTCGCCGCCGTGCGCGAGCGCGGCCAGCAACTCGCCGACGGCCTCGCGCGCCTGCCGCACGTGCAGTCCGTGCGCGGACGCGGGCTGATGCTCGCGTGCGAGCTCGACGTCGCCGCGGCGGAGGTCATGCGCCGCGCGCTGCTCGACCAGCGCCTGGTGACCAACGCCACCGGCGCCACCTCGCTGCGGCTGCTGCCGCCGCTCAACGTGTCGGCGGACGACGTCGACGACGCGCTGCGCCGGCTCGGCGCGGCGCTGGAGGGCTGAGCGTGCGCCGCGAGCTGCCCGGCGGATACGAGCTCGACGACGATCGCCGGCGCGTCGACGTCGACGCCGTGCACAAGTTCATCTCCACCGAGTCCTACTGGGGGCTCGGGCGCGAACGCGAGCGCGTCGTGCGCGCCGTCGCCGGCTCGGCGCGCGTGGTCGGACTGTATCGCGGCGCCGAGCAGGTCGGCTTCGCGCGGGCCGTCTCCGATGGCGTGAGCCTCGCCTACCTCGCCGACGTGTACGTGCTCTCGGCTCACCGCGGGCGCGGGCTCGGCCTGGAGCTCGTGCGCGAGATCGTCGAGCGCTCCTTTGACGAGGTGCGCTGGATGCTGCACACCGCAGATGCGCAATCCCTTTATTCCAAACTCGGTTTCGTCGAGGGCGAGTCGCCCTATCCGCTGATGGAACGCGCGTCCACGCGCCGCGCGGCGTCGCCCGCCGACCGGCAGTAGCCTTCGCGCCCGTGAGCGACAGCCCCTCAAGCGCAGTCCCCACCGCCTCCTACGAGGCCGACCCGGCTTCTGTCCACCGCGTCCTGCTGCTCTACTCCGGCGGCCTCGACACGAGCGTCATGCTCAAGTGGATCCAGGATCAGTACGACGCGCAGGTCGTCTGCCTGACCGTCAACCTCGGTCAGCCGGGCGAGGACTACGAGGTGATCGAAGGCAAGGCGCTGCGCCTCGGCGCGCTGGAGTGCCACGTGGTCGACGCGCGCGAGCAGTTCGCGCGCGAGTACGTCGCCCCGGCGATCAAGGCCAACGCGCTGTACGGCGGCGGCTATCCGCTGTTCACCGCGCTCGGGCGTCCGCTCATCGCCAAGCTGGCCGTCGAGCACGCGCGCGCCAGCGGCTGCGACACGATCGCCCACGGCTGCACCGGCAAGGGCAACGATCAGGTCAGGATCGAGGCGACGATCGCCACGCTCGCGCCCGAGCTGAAGGTGATCGCGCCCGTGCGCTCGTGGCAGATGGGACGCGAGGAGGAGATCGCCTACGCGCGCGAGCACGGCATTGCGATTAAGGGGGGAGCCGAGACGGCTCCCTACTCGATCGATGACAATCTCTGGGGCCGTTCTTCGGAGGGTCGCTGGATCGAGGATCTGGAGCACGCGCCCGAGGACGACGTCTTCCAGCTCGTCACGCGCCCTGAGCTTGCGCCCGACGAGCCGCAGACGGTCGACGTCGAGTTCGAGCGCGGCGTGCCAGTCGCGCTCGACGGCCAGCGCATGCAGCTCGTCGCGCTGCTCGAAGCCGTCGCCGACATCGCCGCGCGCCACGGCGTCGGCATCGTCGACCACATCGAGGACCGCATCGTCGGCCTGAAGGTGCGCGACATCTACGAGGTCCCCGCCGCCGCCGTGCTGCTGCCGGCCCACCACGAGCTCGAGCGGCTCGTCTGCACGATCCACCAGAACCAGTTCAAGGTGCAGCTCGACAACCAGTGGGCCTTCCTCGTCTACGCCGGGCTGTGGTGGGAGCCGCTGCGCAGCGACCTCGACGCGTACATGAACGAGGTCAACGAGCGCGTCAGCGGAACCATCGGCGTCAAGCTCTACAAGGGCCACGCGCGCGTCGTCACGCGCTCCTCGCCCAACGCCGTCTACGACGCCAGTCTCGCCTCCTTCTCGCAGTCCGGCGGCCTGTTCTCGCAGGCCGCCTCGCCCGGCTTCGTCGAGCTGTGGTCGTTGCAGTCGCGCATGGCCTGGCGCCTGCGCAACGAGTAGCGAGAGGCTACCTTCGCAGATTCCGAGACTGCGAATTACGTCTGCGTCGAGCGTCATGATCCGTCCGTGATCTGCAACGGCCACTTCGCCGCTTAGCCCCCGATGTTCGACACTCTAGTTGGCGCGCCGCCGGACGGATTCTTGGCGAGTTCGACCCGCCACGGGGGCTATTGCTGGATGCGGAGAACGTGGCGGCGCTCTACTACCTCGAACCGTCACTGCCTGATCGGGAGCCGAGTGAAACCCGCTCGTGGACATCTCGGCTTTCGCGATTGACTGAGCTACGATCGGGAGGAGCATGAGCAACGATCCGCGCATCATCAAGGAGGGTGGATACCAGGGGACCAAAGACCCTGGGACTCCGCCCCCGGCCTCGTTCAGACCTCAGATCGTTCCTGCCACAATTCCCTCATCCGATGCTCCGATTGCGGGGTCTGCGGGCCATGTTCCGCCAACAGGCCTACTGCGTCGGCTAAGCCGCCCGTAGCATCCAGCGCCGCCGGCGTGTAGGGCTCGCGTGCAGGGGGTAGGATCAGGCTCGTGAACTCAAACGGCTACAAGCTGCTCGGCTTCGCCGTCTGGCGAGGCGCCAAATGGTACGCGCGGCGCAAGCTGCCCTCGGCGCGCGCCAGCGCCGCGGCCGGCGCGCTCGGCGTGCTCGCGGTGGCCGGCGCGGCAGCGCTCGTCGCGCGCCGTGGCGCCGCCTGAGCAAGCCCACTCGTCCGCAGCGCGAGCCGTCCGGCTGGCGGCGTAGCTTGCCGCCATCGTGATCGCCGAAGGCAACGAGACTCCGGGCGGCGAGCCCGCCGGCGGGGGCGAGGCTCGTGGGCGCCGCAGCGAGGGCGATCTGCTGGCTGAACGGCGGGCGCGCCGCGCCGCCGAATCGGGCGAGCACGCGCTGACGCTGCGCGCGGAGGCCGCAGAGGCGACCGTGCGGACGTTGGAGACGCACGTCGCCAGCCTGCAGCAGCGCCTCGGCGACGCCGAGCAGGAGGGGCGGCGCATCGCCGAGCAGCTCGACCCGCAAAGCGCCGCGCGCGATGACGACCGCCCAGGCGGCGAGCGCCAGGCGCCGCGCGAGGGCTTTTTGGAGCGCGAGCTGCAGCGCGCCTCCCAGCGCGAGTACGCCGAGCAGCGCCTGCGCGTGGAGGCCGAAGACCGCATAGTCGAGGTGCAGCGCGAGGCGCGCGCCGAGTCAGAGCTGCTGCGCCGTCGCCTCAGCGCCAGTGAGCGCGACGCCAGCGCGCTGTCCGCGCGCCTGGAGGCCGTCGAGCGCGAGCTCGCCGAGGCCGAGCAGGCCGCCGCGACCGAGCGCGCCGGCATGCTGCGCGACGAACGGGCCCTGCGCGCCTGCGTTCGCGAGCTGGAGGGCGCCGCGACGCACGCCGCCGTCGCGCTGGAGGTCGAGCGCGCCGCCCGCCGCCGCGCCGAGCGCCTGCTCGAAGTCCTGCGCAGCGCGCAGCGCAGCGCGCTCGTGCTGCTCGGCGGCCTCGCCGACACGATCGCGCGTCTGCGCGAGGCGGCCCTCCAGGCGAGCGCCGCGCCACCGCCGCCCGCCGCGCCTCATCCTGCACCGCAGCCGCCGCCGCCCGCGCGAGAGCCCATCGTGCAGATCGAGCCCCCGGCCCCGCCGCCGCCGAGCTTCGACGGGCCGCCGCCGGACGATGCTCCCGCGGTTGCGCGCTCGCCGACGCCGCGCCCGGCGTCGCCGGTTGTCGCTGATGTAGGCGGCGCTCCGGCCGGGGGCGCGCGGACACACGCCGACGCTGCCGAGCAGGTGACCAGCAGCGAGATGGCCGACGCGCTGGCCGCCGCCGTGGAACGCCTGCGCGCGCGTGTGGAGGAGCAGGCGCCGGCGACCGTCCAGTCGTCCGCGGCGCGTCCGCCGCACAAGCACAGCATGTCGCTGATCACGCGCGCACGGCTGCGCCTGCGCCGCCGTCGCGAACGTCGCAAACAGCGAAACTGACGCCCGTCGGCCGAGCCGGGTCCGCCGCCGCGACGCATACGATCAAGCGACGTGACCGAGCCAGCCTGCGCCCATCTGCACGTCCACTCCGAGTACTCGCTGCTCGACGGCGCGTGCAAGATCGACGCGCTCGCCAAGCGCGCCGCGGAGTTCGGCCAACCGGCGCTCGGCCTGACCGATCACGGCGTCATGAACGGCGCCGTCGAGCTTCATCAGGCGTGCCAGAAGCACGGCGTCAAGCCGATCGTCGGCTGTGAGATCTACCTCGTCGACGACCACACCGCGCGTGGGCCGGGCAAGGTCGAGCGCAACCACCTGACGCTGCTCGCGGCCGACGACGCCGGCTATCGCAACCTCGTAAAGCTCTCCTCGGCGGGCTTTCTCGACGGCCTGCACCGCGGCAAGCCGTCGGTCGACCTGGGCCTCGTAGAGCGCTACTCCGAGGGTGTCATCGCGCTGACCGGCTGCCTCGCCTCGCGCTTCTGCCAGCGACTGCTCGAGGACCGCGTGGACGACGCGCGCGCGCACGCCGACGACCTGCGCAACGTGTTCGGCGCCGACAACGTCTACTTCGAGGTGCAGAAGAACGGCCTGGCGCCGCAGGACAAGTGCAACGAGGGCATCGTCAAGATCGCCCGCGAAGTCGGCGGCGCCCTCGTCGGCACCGGCGACGTGCACTACCTGCGCCGCGAGGACTACGACCACCACACGGCGCTTCTGTGCGTGCAGACCAAGAGCACCATCGCCGCGCCGAAGCTGACATTCGACACCAACGAGTTCTACCTGCGCGACAGCGGCGAAATGATCGCCGCGTTCGCCGAGTGGCCCGAGGCGATCGCCAACACGCTCGAGGTCGCCGAGCGCTGCAACGTCGAGCTGGAGCTGGGCAAGCAGCTGATTCCCAGCTTCCAGACGCCCGACGGCAGCAGCGAGCGCGAGTACCTGCGCGCGCGCGTCGAGGAGGGCATGCGCCTGCGCTACGGCGACCCGCTGCCGGCCGAGGCCGTGCAGCGCATGGAGATGGAGCTCGGCGTGATCGACGGCATGGGCTTCAACGCGTACTTCCTGATCGTCTGGGACTTCGTCAAGTACGCCAAGGAGAACGGCATCGCCGTCGGCCCCGGGCGCGGCTCGGCGGCCGGCTCGATCGTCGCCTACTGCCTGGCGATCACCGACGTCGACCCGCTGCGCTACGACCTGCTGTTCGAGCGCTTCCTCAACCCTGAGCGCGTGTCCATGCCCGACATCGACATCGACTTCTCCGTGCGCGGGCGCGAGCGCGTGATGCGCTACGTGACCGAGAAGTACGGCCGCGAGTCGGTCGCGCAGATCGTCACCTTCGGCAAGATGTTCCCGCGCGCGGCCACGCGCGACGCGGCTCGCGTACTCGGCTTCGACTACGGCATGGGCGACCGCCTGGCCAAGCTCATCCCCGACCCGATCATGGGGCGTTCGCCGTCGTTCGAGGAATGCCTGAAGCCAGGACAGCCGCTGCGCAAGGCGTGCGACGAGGACGCCAACGCCAAGCAGATCGTCGACGTCGCGCAGGGGCTGGAGGGCATCGTGCGCAACTCCTCCATCCACGCCGCCGCCGTCGTGATCGCCGACCGGCCGCTGACGGACATCGTGCCGCTGCAGCTGGCCGACGCCGGCCTCGACGAGAACGGCGACAGGGTGTTCCGCACGGTCACGCAGTTCTCGATGAAGCCGATCGAGGCGATCGGCATCTTGAAGATGGACTTCCTCGGGCTGCGCAACCTCGACGTGATCGAGGACGCGCTGGACATCATCGAGCGCTCCTCCGGGGGCGCTGACGGTAAGGCCGTCGGTCGCCCGGACATGACGACGCTGCCGCTGGACGACGCGCGCACGTATGAGATGCTCGCGCGCGGCGACTCCACCGGCGTGTTCCAGTTCGAGTCAGAGGGCATGCGCGAGGCGCTGAAGAAGGTCAAGCCCGACGAGTTCAACGACCTCGTCGCGCTCGGCGCGCTGTACCGGCCGGGGGCGATGGACCAGATCCCCGTCTACGCCAAGGGCAAGCGCGACCCGCAGGCGATCTCCTATCCCGACGACCGCCTGCGCTCGATCCTCGAATCGTCCAAGGGCGTGATCCTCTACCAGGAGCAGGCCATGCAGATCTCCAAGGAGCTCGCCGGCTTCTCCGGGGCCAAGGCGGACGACCTGCGCAAGGCGATCGGCAAGAAGAACCGCGCGGCGATGGCCTCGCTGAAGCCGGAGTTCGTGGAGGGCTGCCGCGCCTCGGGCACCAGCTCCGCGGTCATCGAGTTCCTCTGGCAGACCAACGAAAAGTCGGCCGACTACTCGTTCAACAAGAGCCACGCCGCCTGCTACGCGCTGATCTCCTACCGCACGGCGTGGCTGAAGGCGAACTTCCCCGCCGAGTACATGGCCGCGCTGATCTCCTCGGTCATGTCGACCAAGGACAAGGTGCCGTTCTTCGTCGCGCGCTGCGAGGAGATGGGCATCGAGATCCTGCCGCCCGACGTCAACCTCTCAGACCACGAGTTCACGGTCGTGCAGGGCAATATCCGCTTCGGCCTCGATGCCGTCAAGGGCGTCGGCTATCAGGCGGTCGAGGCGATCAAACGCGCGCGCGAGGACGACGGCGGCGAGTTCAAGTCGCTGTGGGACTTCTGCGAGCGCGTGGACAACCGCACCGTCAATAAGAAGGCGATCGAGGCGCTGATCAAGTGCGGCGCGTTCGGCTCCACCAAAGCCAGCCGCAAGGGCATGCTGGACGTACTCGAGCAGGCGCAGGGGGCTGGGCAGAAGGCCCAGCAGGACGCGCAGATCGGCCAGGGCTCGATCTTCGACCTCGCCGAAGCCCCCGACCCCACAGCGACCGCTGCGAGCGCCGCGGCGCCGGGGAGCGGCTTGGCGCGCCCGGTGCACCCGCCGATCTCCTCCGAGGAGTTCGACCAGGCCGAGCTGCTGGCCGTGGAGAAGGAGGCGATCGGGCTGTTCATCTCCGCGCACCCGCTCAAGCCGCTGCGCGACGCGCTGCGCGCCAAGTCCGACTGCTCCCTGGCGGCGCTCGCCGACCGCCGCGACAAGGACTGGGTGACCGTCGGCGGGATCATCGTCGAGGCCAAGCGAATCCGCACGCGCAACGGCGACCCGATGATGTTCGCCACGCTCGACGATCTCGCCGGCAGCGTGGAGATGCTCGTCTTCGGCAAGGCGCTCGCCGAATACGAGTCGGCGCTGGCCGTGGACGAGGTCGTGCTCGTCAAGGGCCGCGTAGATCACAAGGAAGCCGGCAAGACTTGCCTGATCGTGCAGAGCGTCGAACGCTTCTCGCCGTCACGGGAGGAGATCGAGCAGGCACGCGCCAAATCGGCCGCCACGGAGCAGCGCAACAGGGTCGCCGCGGCGCTCGCCGAGCCGCTGCACCTGCGCGTGCACGCCAGCGCGCTGTGCGCGGGCCTGATCGAAGATTTCAAGCACGCGATCGAGAGCTTTCCCGGCGCGGCCGAGGTCGTGCTCGACGTCGACACCGGCGACGGCACGCGCCGGCTGAGGCTTGGCGAGGCCTACCGCGTGCAGCACACGCCCACGCTGCGCGCCGAGCTGGAACACGCGCTGGCGTCCTCGACGCAAGCGCCCGTGGCCGCAACCGCCTAGGGACGGCAGAGGCGTCTGGCCAGCGCGACTTCCTTGCGCGACGGCCCTTCGCGGTTCTCCCCGGGCGTCTCGAGTATGCACGGCAGCTTCTGCAGCGACCGCGCAGAGAGGAACGCACGACAGCCCTTGCGACCGAGCTCGCCCTTGCCGACGTTGGCGTGACGGTCGCGATTGGAGGCGAGCGGGGTCTGCGAGTCGTTGAGGTGGAGCGAGCGAATGCGCCCGCGGCCGAGCTTGCGCGAACCCTCGCGCAGCGTCGCGCTGACGCCCTCGGGCGTGCGGACGTCATAGCCGGAGGCGAGCAGGTGGCAGGAGTCCAGGCACACGCCCAGGCGCTCCGAGCCGCCGGCAGCCTGCAGCAGCTGCGCCAGCTCGTCGAACGAGCGCCCCAGCGTGCCGCCGGTGCCGGCGGTGTTCTCGAGGTGAAGCTCACAGCCTTCGCTGTCGGCCAGCGCCTGCGCGATCGTCTCGCCGGCGCGCGCGATCGCCTCGCCGACGTGTCCCTGCTTGGCCGAGCCGGGGTGCAGCACGACCCCGGCGGCGCCGATCGCCTGCCCGACGCGCAGCGAGTGGGTCAGCGAGGCGAGCGATTTCGCGCGGATCTGCTCGTCGTCTGAGGCGCAGTTGAGCAGGTATACGGCGTGGATCAGCACCGCTTGGATCGGGCTGTCGGACATCGCCTCGCGAAATGCCGCGAAGTCCTCGTCGCCGTACGCCGTCGGTTTCCACATGCGCGGCGACTGGTTGAAGATCTGGATCGCTTCGCAGCCGCGCGCGACGCCCCGCTCGATCGCCTTGGCGAGCCCGCCGGCGGGCGAGACGTGGGCTCCGATCAGCATGCATGCGGATTATGAGGGTTAGCTTCCCGCCATCGTTCACTGGCCGCCGCAGATCGGCGGCGCACGAGCAGCGAGCGTGGTCGCCACTCGTCCCGGCGCCCGACGCCACGGGATTGACCGAGCGACGGCACTCAGCGATACTCGTGCCATGAGCTTCACCGGGCACCGCAATATGAGATCGGCGCGCGCCGGCTGCATGGCCCTGCTCGGCCTGGCTTTCCTCGGCGTGCCGGAGCTCGCCTCGGCGGAAGAAATCCCGGCGCCGACGGTCAAGGTCAAAGCGGCGGCGGTCCCGATTCCGGGATTCCCGGGCACGGGCAACTTCTACGGCAAGGGCGCCGACGTGGAAGCGACGCTCGAAATCGAAGGGTCTGGTTACGGGGTGTCGGCGCAGAACCCGAAAGGGAGCCCGCCGCCGATCTCCGCCGTCAACATCTACCTGCCCCGCGGCGTCAAGCTGCACCCCTCCGGCTTCGCCTCCTGCACCGAAGCGACGCTCAAGAACATCGGCCCGAGCGGCTGTCCGAAGACATCGATCGCGAGCGCGCTCGGAAACGTGCTGGGCGAAGTGACGTTCGGCTCTGAACGTGTGCCCGAGCCCGCGACGCTTCAGGCCTTCTTCGCCCCGGGCGGCGGCCTGCTTTTCTACACCCAAGGCGTCAGCCCGGTGAGCCTCGAAGTCGTCTCGTCGGGGAAATACGTCAGGAGCTCGGGCAAATACTCGTGGGAGCTTGAGACGCTCGTACCGGCGGTCGCCACGGTGCCCGGCGCGCCGTTCGCATCGGTGAGCAAAATCCACCTCAAGGCGGGCGCCGCGTTGAGGAAGAACGGAAAAGTGATCCCTTACGGCACCGTGCCCAAGAAGGGCGAATGCCCGAAGGGCGGCTTCTTCGGCAAGACCGAAGTGACCTTCGGCGGCATGTTCGGCGGCGAACGCGAATTCGGCATCGAGCCGAAAACCGTCACCCAGGTGATCCGCGTTCCTTGCCCCACCCGATAGCGCCGCGGCGATCCGCCTCGTGGCCGCCACGCTCGCCAGAGCAATGAATCCGCCCGCGGGACGACCGTGAGGGTTCGCTTCGCACCATCGCCGACCGGCGCGCTGCACATCGGCGGCGCACGCACGGCGCTGTTCAACTGGCTGCTCGCGCGCCACGCGGGCGGCGTGATGATCCTGCGCATCGAGGACACCGACCGCGAGCGCTCGACGCCGCAGAACGTGGCGCAGATCCTCGACTCGCTGCGCTGGTTGGAGCTCGACTGGGACGAGGGGCCGATCATGCAGAGCGACCGCGCCGAGCGCCACGCCGACGCGCTGGCGAAGCTGCTCGACGCGGGCCTCGCGTATCGCTCGAACGCCACCGCCGAGGACGTCAAGTCCTACAAGCAGCGCCACGGCGCCGAGCGGGGCTTTCGCGGTGAGGACGAGTCGAGCGGCGCGGTGCGCCTGCGCGTGCCCGACGGCGCGACGGTCGTGCACGACGCGATCCGCGGCGACACGCGCTTCGAGCACGTGCACATGGACGACCCGGTGATCGCTCGCGCGGATGGCTCGGTGCTCTACAACTTCGCCGTCGCGATCGACGATCTCGACGCGCAGATCACCGACGTGGTGCGCGGCGAGGATCACCTGTCGAACACGCCCAAGCAACTGCTCGTGCTGGAGGCCGCCAAAGCGCTCGGCATGGGCGAGGGGGCGCCGCTGCCGCGCTACGCGCACCTGCCGCTGCTGCACGGGCCCGACGGCAAGAAGCTCTCAAAGCGCCACGGCGCAGCCTCGGTGGGCGAGCTGCGCGAGGCCGGCTTTCTGCCGGCCGCCGTGCGCAACTACCTGGCGCTGCTCGGCTGGGGGGCCGGCGACGACCAGACCGTGCTGTCGACCGACGAGCTGATCGAGCGCTTCACGCTGGACACCGTCAGTCGCAACCCGGCGCGCTTTGACGAGGTCAAGCTGCGCTGGCTCGACGGCGTGCACATCCGCGCACTGTCCGTTGCGGCGCTCGTGGAGCAGCTGGGGTCATACCTCGATGCCAACGGGCACGCGGGATTGCGCGGTGACGAGCGCTTCGCGCGCGCGGTGGAGATCAGCCAGGAGAAGATCCACACGCTCGCCGACTTCTGGCCGCTCAGCGGCGCGCTGCTCGGCGAGCCGGTCGACGATGTCAAGGCGCGCGAGCGCTGGCTGACCGACGAGGGCCTTGCGACGCTCCACGCCGAGCGCGACGCGCTGGCGCGGCTTGACACGTTCGACGAGCCCGCCGTCGCGCACGCGCTCGAAGGGCTCGTCGCCAGCCTCGCCGTCAAGCCGCGCGAGGTCTACCAGCCGCTGCGCGTGGCGATCACCGGCACGACCGTCTCGCCGGGCATCTTCGAGAGCGTCGCGCTGCTCGGCCGCGAGCGGACTCTCGGGCGCATCGACGCGGCGCTGTCGCGCGGCTGAGCTCCGGCTGCGGCGCGGCTTTCGCACGACCTCCGCGGCCGCCGCGCCGCGCCGTGTCACGCCCGGGGGACAGTGTCATGGCCGGCCGCTCGTCGAACATTGGCCGCGCTCGGGCTCAACCGCCGAGCCTCTGCTGCCGATAGGGGATCTACGAGAGCGGCCGACACGGATGGTCGATCCAGACAGCATCACCCCGCACGTATGCAGGCAACCGCTTCCAAGACCAAGCCAAAGACACAGCAGAAGTCGCAGCCGAAGGCCAGGAAGGCCAGCCCCGCCAGGAAGGCGAAAGCCGCCTCGCAGGCGCGCCTGAAGGCGACTGCGACCGCGGCGACGCCCGCGTCGGGCGAGCGCCATCAGAACGAGGGCCACGGCCGGCGGCTGACGCTCGCCTTCGAGGCGCTGGAGGCCTTTCCGGCGCTCGCCGAGTCGCGCGACCGGCTGCTCATGGTCGTCAGCAAAGATCACGTCGCCACCGCCGACATCGTCACGGCGGTCGAGTCCGACGTGGCGCTGCTCACGGCCGTGCTGCGCATGGCCAACCAGGCCCAGGGTCGGCGCGGGCGCGTCGACACGGTGGTCGCGGCCGTCGAGCTGCTCACACCGCAGACCGTGCAGGCGCTCGCCGTGCGCGTGCGCACGTTTGACTTCTTCGAGCGCTCCAGCGTGTGGGAGGCCGCGCCCGAGCGCTTCCGCCTGCACGCGCTCGCCACCCAGCACGCCGCCGACCGCATCGCGGCGGAGGTCGGCTTCGAGCACCGCGACCGTCTCACCGCGACCAGCCTGCTGCACGACATCGGCAAGCTCGTCCTGCTGCACGCCTATCCCGGCTACCCCTCGCAGGTGCACCGCGGCGCGCGCACGCCCGAGGACCGCATCCACCAGGAGCGCCGCGAGCTTGGCGTCGACCACGCGCTCGTCGGCGGCGTGCTCGCCCGGCGCTGGGGTCTGCCGGCGACGATCGCCGCGACGATCGAGCGCCACCACAACGCCGACGTGGAGGGCGAGGCGGCGTGCGTTCGCCTGGCCGACATGCTCGCCCACTACGAGCAGGGCGCGCCCGTCTCACCGGCCGAGATGCTGCGCACCGCGCGCGCCGTCGGGCTCGGCCCCGACGAACTGCGCCGCGTGATGTACGAACTTCCCAGCGCGCCCACACAGCGCCGCCGCCACGTCGACCCGTGCCCGCTGTCCGCGCGCGAGCTCGGCGTGCTGCAGCGTCTGGCCGAGGGCAAGGTCTACAAGCAGATCGCCCACGAGCTGACCCTCTCCACTAGCACCGTGCGCACGCACCTGCACAACATCTACGGCAAGCTCGGCGCCGTCGATCGCGCGCAGGCGGTGTTGATCGCCACCGAGCGCGGCTGGCTCTGAGGCGGCCGGTGGGCGGCGCGATACGGCGTCCTCGGGCGCTCGTGTACCGAAGCCGGTAGACACTCGCTTCGCTCGCATCCCCGTTTCGGCCGGCACACTTCGCTTCCTGCGTCCTTGTCTCGCTTGCCCACCGACCGCCTAGGCGACACTCGTCGGATGGCGCCGGGCAGCGTGCCCACTCGGTCGCGTAGCATCGGCGGGGTGATGGCCGAGTGATCTCGATCACGAGCAAGTCGCCGTACGCGCTGCTGGCGCTGGCGGAGCTGGGGCGCAGCGCGGGATCTGAGCCGGTGCCGATCGGCGAGCTGGCGCGCAAGCGCGACGTGCCGGTGCAGTTTCTCGAGCAGCTGTTCGCGGTGCTGCGCCGCGCCGGCGTGATCAGCTCGCAGCGCGGCGTGAAGGGGGGCTATCGCTTCGCGCGCGAGCCCGCCAGCGTGACCGTGCTGGAGATCGTCGAGCTGCTCGACGGCCCGCTCGGGCGCGACGCGCAGGGACCGTTCGCCGACGCTGCTGCGGCGGCGCGCAAGGTGCTCGCCGAGACGACAATCGCCGACGTGATCGAGCGCGAGACGCGCGAGGCGGGCGCGAGCATGTACCACATCTAGCGCTCAGCGGATCGGGCGATCGTCTGCGCGAGCTCGCGCGCGCGGTCGATGTCCTTGTAGTTGGTGACGCGCACGGCGACGCCGTCCTCCCACACGGCGATGGCGGCATGGCGGATGCGCAGCCAGCCGCGGCTGCCGGCGGTGCGCGCCTGCTGGTCGGCGACGGCGAACACCACGCCGTCGCCGAGGTCGATCACCTCGGCGACGTCCATGCGGAACTCGGCGAAGGCGCCGATCCAGCTTTCGAAGAACCGGCGTATGGCTCTGCTGCCGGTGTGAACGCCGAGTCCCCAAGCGGACATGTCAAAGACCGAGTCGCGACCGTAGAAGCTCATCATCAGGTCGAAGTCGCCGCTGCCGGCGGCGGCGAAGGAGCGGCGCGTCAGCTCGCTTGCGCTCGTGTGGGGCATCGCAGCTTTCAGTAAAGCGCACGGGATGCGTCGGCCCGACGGCATGCCTGCGGCGTGGGCGCGACACGCCCGCTGAGGTGGGCCACGCGTGGCAGTTGCGCTGCCGAACAGGCCACCGAGCGTCGAATTGGCCATTTGCCCAACATTCGGTACACCCATTGACTTCGCGTCATATTGCGTTTACTTTGCCGTTGAGACAGCGCAGGTATGCCACCCGCCGTGGAGATCGGTGGGCTGGCTTTGAGTACCTGCGTCGGCACGATGCAGCACGACGGAGGACAATGGATTTCAAGGCGGTAGGCCCGCTTGAGGCGATGGATCGCTCGATGGCCGCAACACTTGCGCGGCCACTACAGGCCTGGCGCAACGGCTTGCGCGCGGGATTGCTGGCGGCCCTGCTTACGGCGTTGCTGATCGCTTCGGCGCTCGTGCTGCTGCCGTCGCACGGATCGCCGGCCGGCGGAGGCTCACGCCTGTCGGCCCGCGCGACGGTGTTCGCTCCGGGGGCGGCGGCGGGCCTGACGCTGGCTGCGCAGGCTCAGGTGACCGGCCAGCTGGCGGCGGAACGGCCGGCCTTTGCCGTGAGTCGGGCGGGCGCAGGTTTTCGCACGGCGACGCCTGGCCAGGGCCTGATCACGCGTTTTGACCGCTCCGGCGTGAGCGTCATAAGCGATGGTCTAAGCCTCAAGTTGAGCCTCAGTTCGCTGGCCGTGGGCGGCGTCCGGCAGACGCCCGCCGCGCGCGCGCCGACGGCGAAGGCGAACGGCGTCGCGTACAGTCGCGGGCGGTTGCGCGAGTGGTATCGCAACGGCCCGTTGGGCATCGAGCAGGGCTTCACGGTCGCACGCGCCCGCCAGGGCGCGCAAGGTGGCACGCTGACGTTGACGATGGCGCTGTCGGGCAACGGCGCGGCGACGCTGTCGCGCGACGCGCAGACGCTGACGCTGCGCCGCGGTCAGGCGACGCTCACGTACGGCGGCCTGACGGCGAGCGACGCGACGGGACGCGCGCTGCACAGCTGGCTGGGACTGCACGCGGGGAGGCTGGCGCTGCACGTCGACGCGGCCGGCGCGCGCTACCCGCTGACGATCGACCCGCTGATCCAGAACGCGAAGCTGACCTCCGGGGAACCTGAAGACGAAGCGCGCTTCGGTTCGAGCTTGGCGCTGTCGGCGGACGGGAGCACGCTGGTCGTCGGCGGACCGAACGACGCCGGGTCGCAGGGCGCGGTGTGGTTCTTCGTCAAGCAGGAAGGGGCGTGGAAGCAGCAGGGTCCGAAGCAGACGACCGGCGCGGCGGCGGCGGCGTCGGTACCGAGCGAATGCGCGGAAGAATCCGCCGAAGAAGCCGAAGAATGCGCGTTCGGCAGCAGCGTGGCGCTGTCGGCCGACGGCAACACGGCGCTGGTGGGCGACCCGTCGCCCACGTCGATGCCGGGCGCCGCGTGGGTGCTCACGCGCAGCGGCTCGACGTGGACGGCTGCAGCGGTGCTGAAGGGCGCCAACGAAACCGGCGAAGGCCGCTTCGGCCGCAGCGTGGCGCTGTCGGCCGACGGCGCCACGGCGCTGGTCGGCGATCCGTCGGCGTTCAGCCAGCGCGGCGCCGCGTGGGCGTTCACGCGCAGCGGCGAAAGCTGGTCCTCGCAGGCGACGTTGACCGACGCCGAGCAGAGCCCGCTGGCGCACCTCGGTCGCAGCGTGGCGCTGTCGGGCGATGGCAACACGGCTCTGGTGGGCGGTCCGGGCGACTCGGGCTTCGCGGGCGCCGCTTGGACGTTCTCGCGCACGGGCTCGGCGTGGACGGGACAGGTTGCGAAGCTGACGGGCACGGGCGAGAGCGGCGCCGGCCACTTCGGTAAGGCGGTCGCGCTTTCGGCCGATGGCGCAACGGCGCTGGTCGGCGGCCAGGACGACGCCGAAGAGCGCGGTGCGGTGTGGGCGTTCGCACGCACGAGCCCGCCGCTGTTCACGGCGCAAGGGGGCAAGATCGAACCGGCGCCGGCGCTCGGCGCGGGGCACTTCGGCAGCAGCCTGGCGCTGTCGGGCGACGGCACGAGCGCGCTCGTCGGGGCGCCGCACGCCGAAGCGGGCTTCGGCGCGGCGGTGCAGCTGCGGCGCTCAGGGTCGGCGTGGACTCAGGAAAGCGAACGTCTGGCCGGCGGCCCAGCGGTCGGCAAGGGCCTGTCGGGCACGAGCGTGTCGCTGTCGGGCGACGGATCGGTCGCCGCGATTGGCGCGCCGCGCGACCAGAAGCGCGCGGGAGCCGCGTGGGTGTTCACCGAGCAGCCGGCGGCGCCGCGTCCGACGGTGACGAACGTGATGCCGGGTCGCGGCCCGAACGTCGGCGGCACGAAAGTGGAAATCGAAGGCACGAACTTCAACGCGGCGAGCAAAGTGCGCTTCGGCGAACGCGAAGCCCAGTTTGAAGTGATCGACCCGACGCGCATCAAGGCGCTCACGCCCAGCGCGCCGGCGGGCAAAGTCGAGGTGACGGTCACGACGCCTTCGGGAACGAGCGCGCTGACGCCGCCGGCCGACTACTTCACGTTTGAACGGACGGGTGGCGAATCGAGCGGCTCGTCGTCGTCGACTGGGACGACGACGACCGGCAAGGCGACTTCGGGCGCGGCGAGCGGCGTGCTGGGCGCGACGACGCTGGCGAGCGGCGCGGCCTGCCGCGTGACGCTGCGCAGCAAGCGCATCGTGGTGGCGCTTCGCCGCAGCGCGATGGTGAGGCTGCTGCGCACCGGCGTGGGGGCGTGCCGCGGAACGGTCAAGCTGCGTTATCGCCAGGTGACGCACGGCAAGCACTTCAAGCTGAAGGTGATCGGCAGCGCGCACTTCTCGATCGCGCCGGGCGCGACGCGCGTGGTGCTGATCAAGCTGAACAAGCTCGGCCGCGCGCTGTTCGCGGCGGGCCACGGCTCGCTGAAAGCGAGCGTGGCGGTGTTCAGGACGACGCCCGCGCCGCTGCTTGCGAAGACGGCGAGCGTCAGCTTGAGCACGAAGAAAACGCACAGGACGGCGACGGCCGCCCATTAGCGGTCGCGCTGGGCGCATTCGCGCGCCGGCTGCGCTGCACTATTGTCGTGGGCCGGATGGCCCAAATCCCGATCAACATTTCAGAGCTTGTCGGGGGCACGCCGCTGGTGGAGCTGGCGTGCATGCTGGAGGGCACGGCGGCGGGCGAGCAGGGCACGCGCCTGTTCGCGAAGCTGGAGTCGTTGAACCCGGGTGGCAGCGTGAAGGATCGCATCGGCGTGGCGATGATCGAGGCGGCGGAGGCCGAAGGGCGGATCGAGCCGGGGCGCACGACGATCGTCGAGGCGACGAGCGGCAACACGGGCATCGCGCTGGCGTTCGTGTGCGCGGCGAAGGGCTATGACCTGATCCTCACGCTGCCGCAGGGCATGAGCCGCGAGCGCGAGAGCCTGCTGCGGCTTTACGGGGCGCGCGTGGAGGTGACGGAGTCGCTGGGCGGCATGAGCGAGGCGGTCGACGCGGCGCGCGCGTTGGCGAGCGACGCGGACGTGTTCCTGCCCGACCAGTTCACCAACCCGGCCAACCCGCAGGCGCATCGCAGCAGGACTGGACCGGAGATCGAGCACGCGCTCGACGGCCGCGTCGATGTGCTGGTGGCGGGCGTGGGCACCGGCGGCACGATCACTGGGGTCGGCGAGTACCTGCGCGAGCGCAACGGCGACCTGCGCGTGGTGGCGGTCGAGCCGCAGGGATCCCCGGTGCTGTCGGGCGGCCGGCCGGGCCCGCACCGCATCCAGGGGATCGGCGCTGGCTTCGTGCCGGCGGTGCTCAACCGCGAGCTGCTCGACGAGGTGATCGCGGTGTCCGACGATGACGCGATCCACACGGCTTGGGCGTGCGCCAAACGCGCCGGCCTGCTCGCGGGCATCTCGTGCGGCGCGGCGCTGTGGGGCGCGCTGCAGGTGGCCGCGCGAGAGGAGTCTCGCGGCAAGCGGATTGTCGTGATGATGCCCGACTCCGGCGAGCGCTACGTCTCTCAGGCCTTTTTCGCCCCCTGACACCATCCGCTGCACGTCCACGTGCCACCAGCACGCGGACGCACACCGTGCGGCGTCAGACGGTCAGCCCAACGACTTGCGCCCGTATCGCGCTCGGCGGGAACGACGTTTTCGACTGGCGCCCCTCGCGGGGCGCGGGTGATGGGTCGGTCGGTGGAAAGTCGCTTGCGCGGTCAACTAACTCGGCTACGCTTTGGCGATGGCCGGCTTTGAGCTCGCGCGGGTCGTAAGGGAGGTGCGCCGAGACGTGCAGGCGGCGCGCACGCGCGACCCGGCGGCGCGCGACGTGGGGCAGCTGGAGATCCTTGCGACGTGGCCGGGAATCCAGGCTGTGCTGGCCCACCGCGTGGCGCACGCGCTCGACGCGGCGGGCGTGGCGCTGCTGCCGCGCGTGATCTCGATGTTCACGCGCATGCTGACGGGCATCGAGATCCACCCGGCGGCGAAAGTCGGCAACGGGCTGTTCATCGACCACGGCACGGGCGTGGTGATCGGTGAGACGGCTGACATCGGCGACGACGTGACGCTGTATCAGGGCGTGACGCTCGGCGGCACGGGCTTTGCGACGGGCAAGCGACACCCGACGGTGCAGGACAACGTGACGATCGGCTCGGGCGCGAAGCTGCTGGGCCCGATCACGATCGGCCACGGCGCGAAGATCGGCGCGAACAGCGTGGTGATCACAGACGTGCCGCCGAACTCGACGGTCGTCGGCAACCCGGGCCATCCGGTGCGCGTGGAAGGGCGCCGGCCGGAGGGACCAGACGCGGACTGGATCCACCTGCCCGACCCGATCGCGGAGGCCATCCAGGGACTCGCCAGTCGCATCGGCGCGCTGGAACGAACGGTGGCGGAGCTGTCGCAGGACGGCGTCGAGCCGGTCGCCGAGGTGCGTCCGCTGCGCACGGTCAAGGGGCCTAACCCGGCCGGG
Source organism: uncultured Solirubrobacteraceae bacterium (assembly GCA_963794905.1). Classification (GTDB taxonomy): domain Bacteria; phylum Actinomycetota; class Thermoleophilia; order Solirubrobacterales; family Solirubrobacteraceae; genus Palsa-744. Next base: position 35,589 of record CAWCFO010000003.1, on the reverse strand, counting down.
GGGTGAGGCCCAGGAAGCACGCGGGCGCTGACCGTTATCGGTAGACGGTCACTCTCGGATAGTCAGATACATCGCTCGAATCTCCCTGCAAACCCTGAAAAGATGACCCGAATTGCGGGGCCACGCATTGGCGAAGGCGGCTGGCAGGTACGGCGCCGGATGCAAAGGGCGGCCCCGAGATCATTTGTCAGAGAGGGATCATCGGGAGGTTTCAGTTGGTTGCTTTGCGAAAGTGCATCCTGTCGGGGGTCGCCCTCGCCGGGGTGGTCGCAAGCCTAACGCTGGGCGTGACGGCGGCGTCGGCGGCAGTCGAACATCCGTTCCTCGGCAGCATCACCGAAGCGCACGGCGAACCACTTGGCAAACCGTGGGGCCTTGCGTTCGACGGCAGTGCGAACCTGTTCCTTGCAGACGCGGAAACGCAGATGGTCGACAAGTACAACTCCACGAACGCGTTCGTCGAACAGTTCAGCGGCGGTCTGAGCGGCATCCGCTCGGTCGCGGTCAACAACTCCACCGGCGTAGTGTATGTCGGAGAGTCCGAACCGGAACCGGCGAAGATACGTGTCTATAAGCCCAAGGCCGGCGGCGGCTATGAACTCATGGAAGAAGTACCGTCGTCCGTACCGGAATTCTTGGTCATGTTCGTCGCGGTGGACAACTCCAACGGGCCGAACAAAGGCGACGTCTACGCGCTCGAAGGTCTTGAAACCGTCAGCGTCTACAAAACCGACGCAAGCGGGAAGTTGGAAACCGCGTCAAAAACGGCGCTGGCCCCCCCGCCCGGCGGTTTCCGTCCCTTGTTCAGCCTGTCCCCGACCGAAGGGTCGGCAGGACTCACGGTCAACCCTACGACCGGCCAGCTTTACCTCGCGGAACCGGGACTGGGCCTTGAATCCGAAGCGGGAGACGTGAGCGTCTACAGTCCTGAAGGGGTCTTCGAAAAAAAGATCACGAGCGCTGAAACCCCGGCGCCTGGCCCGGAATCGTTCCATCCGGTCGGCGTCGCAATCGATGGCGCCAGCGGCCACCTCTACGCGATCGATGAAGTGAACAAAGTCGTCGACGAGTTCGCGAGCGACGGGAAATACGTCGGGCAGATTACGGGAGCCTCGGAAACCGAACCGTTTTCGAGCCCCCTGGGGATCGCCGTCAAGAACGCCGTTCCGGCGTGCTCGGTCGGGCTGGGCCAGATATACGTCTCCGACGGACGCAAAGTCGACATCTTCGGCGGGAGTGCAGGAAGCGGCTTTCCCCTGTCGGTGTTTGTCGCCGGGAAGGGCAAAGTTATCTCCAACCCGTCCGGGATCTCCACGACGAGCTCATGCACGGGCGAATTCCAGGGCACCGTGACGCTCACGGCGACGGCTGAACCGGGAAACACGTTCGCGGGGTGGATCGGCTGCAAGCGCGTGACCGAAGACGAATGCCAGGTCGCTGTAACGGCGGCCAGCGAAGTAACCGCCGCGTTCCTGAAGGAAGGGAGAGAAGGCGAAGAAGGCGAAGAAGGCAAACCTGGCAGGCCCGGCAAAGAAGGTACGCCCGGGGCGTCCGGGTCGCCGGGCGAAAAAGGCGCAGCCGGTTCGACCGGCGCGACGGGTTCCACGGGCCCGACGGGCACCGCCGGCGCGGCGGGTCCCGCCGGCCCGCAGGGCGCGATGGGTCCCGCCGGCAAGGTCCAGCTGGTGAAGTGCGTGACCGTGGGGAAGGGCAAGAAGAAGTCGCAGAGGTGCACGACGCGGTTGGTGTCCGGCCCGGTGACGTTCACCGCCGCGAAGGCGTCGGCCCACGCGACGCTGTCGCGCAACGGGCATGTGTACGCGGCGGGCACGGCTCAGGTGACTAGTCGTAATCACCTGAGCCTGCGAGTGCTGCCGGTCCGCGCGCTGCGCGCCGGTCGCTACAAGCTGACGCTGATCGCGGGCAGCGGGCGCGACGAGACGATTCGCAGCGAGGTCTTCACGCTGCGGTAGCCGGATCGTCGGGAGGGAGGCACGCGTCGTGGACGTGTCTCCCTCCCGCCTGGGCGGCTCCGGGTGTCGAGAGCCGCGGCGGCCCATAGGCACTGGACCGCCGCGCGCGCGCCTATGCTGGTTTTGCGATGTCCGCAAACCCTCACGCCGAGCATATTCAGGAGCTGCTGGAGGGCCTGAACGAGCCTCAGCGCGAGGCGGTCACGCACGGCGAGGGCCCGCTGCTGATCCTCGCGGGCGCGGGCAGCGGCAAGACGCGCGTGCTGACGCACAGGATCGCCTACCTGATCTACACAGACCAAGCGCAGCCGAACGAGATCCTGGCGATCACGTTCACGAACAAGGCGGCGAAGGAGATGAGTGGCCGCGTGGGGCAGCTGCTCGGACGCGCGACGCGCGGCATGTGGCTGATGACGTTTCACGCGGCGTGCGCGCGCATCCTGCGCACTGAGGCCGAGCGACTTGGGTATACGCGCCAGTTCACGATCTACGACCAGGCCGACGCGCGGCGGCTGACCAAGCGCTGCGCCGACGCGGTGGGCGTGGACCCCAAGCGATACACGCCGGCGGCGCTGCACAACCAGATCTCGGCGGCGAAGAACCGCCTGCGCGCCGCGTCGGACCTGCGCGAATCTGTCGGCTCGCCGTTCGAGGAGATGCTGGCGGACGTTTACGAGCTGTACGAGCGCGACCTGCATCGCGCGAACGCGATGGACTTCGACGACCTGCTGTTTCGCACGGTGAACCTGCTGGAGTTGTTCGAGGAGGTGCGCGAGCGCTACTCGCAAGCGTTCAGTCACGTGCTGGTGGACGAGTACCAGGACACCAACTACGCGCAGTACCGCATGCTGCAGCTGCTCGTCGGCGGCGGGCGCCAAGAGCCCAAGCAGGGGCACCGCGCGAGCGCCCCGGGGCACCGCAACCTGGCGGTGGTCGGCGACGATTCCCAGAGCATCTATTCGTTCCGTGGAGCAGAGGTGCGAAATATTTTGGACTTCCAAGACGACTTCCCTGACGCGCGCGTGGTCAAGCTGGAGCAGAACTACCGCTCGACGGAGACGATCCTGCGCGCGGCGAACGCGGTGATCGCGAACAACCGCGGCGGCATCGCCAAGCGACTGTGGAGCGAGCTCGGCCAGGGCGATCAGATCCACCTACGCGCGCTGGGCGACGAGCACGCGGAGGCGCGCTTGGTGGTGGGGGAGATCGAGCGGCTGGTCGACGAGGGCGCGTCGCGCGCGGACATCGCGGTGCTGTACCGCACGAACGCGATGTCGCGGGTGATCGAGGACACGCTGGTGCGGCGCGAGATCGCCTACCAGGTGATCGGCGGGACGAAGTTCTACGAGCGCGCGGAGATCAAGGACGCGCTGGCCTACCTGCAGTTTTTGGCCAACCCGTTCGACGTGGTGAGCTTCGGGCGAATCGCCAACTCGCCGCGGCGCGGGCTCGGTCAGACGTCGCTGGCGCGCGTGCTGGCGCACGCCGACGCGGCGGACATCTCGGTGTGGCAGGCGGCGTCCGCGCCGGAGGAGGTGCCGGGTCTGGGCACGGCTGCGATCAAGGCGCTGAGCCGCTTCATGGACACGATGGCCGAGCTGCGCGTGTTGGCCGGGACGGCCGGCGACGATGGGACGCGCGAGGACTCTGAGGAGACGGCCGCGGGGGGTGCGCCGGACGCGGTGCCGGTCGGTGACCTGCTGGAGGCGATGCTCGCACAGACGGGATACGTGGAGTCGCTTGAGGCCGAACGGACGATCGAGGCACAGGGGCGGATCGAGAACCTCGAACAGCTGGTCGAGGTGGGCCGCGAGTTCGACGCGGCGGCGGACCGCGAGAGCGACACGCTGGACGTGTTCCTGCAGGAGGTGGCGCTGGTCGCCGACGCTGACTCGCGCAGCGACGACGAAGGTCTGGTGACGTTGATGACGGTGCACAACGCCAAGGGGCTGGAGTACCCGGTCGTGTTCATCGCCGGCTGCGAGGAGGGCGTGTTTCCGCACTCGCGCGCGCTGGACGAGGGTGGGCTGGAGGAGGAGCGACGGCTGTTCTACGTCGGCGTGACGCGCGCGATGCGCGAGCTGTACCTGACGTACGCGATGCGCCGCGCGGTGTTCGGCGCGCAGACGCCGGGCCTGCGCAGCCGCTTCCTCAACGAGGTTCCGGCGGAGCTGCTGGACGAGGTTCAGCCGAGCGACCGCCTGCGCGCGGGGCGGCTCGGCGCGACGATCACGGCCGGGGTGGGGCGCGGCGCACGCCAGTTCGTCGGGCGTTCGGCCGAGCGCGAGCCGGCGAGCGAGTGGAGCTCCGCGGGCGGCGCTCAGACGGCCGTCGCGAGCGGCTTTCGTCTCGGCGAGGACGTGGTGCACGCGGCGTTCGGCGAGGGCGTGGTGACCGGCGTGGAGCCCGACGGCGTGATCGTCGTGCGCTTCGCCGGCGACGGCTCGGAGCGCAAGCTGATGGCCGAGTACGCGCCCGTGACGCGCCGCTGAGGCGCGCGCCGCCTCTACGCGCCGGGCCGCCAGCCCAGCGCGTAGCATCCGCCGGGTGAGCGCGAGCATCATCGACGGCAAGGCGATCGCGGCGAGCGTGCGCGCCCAGGTCGCCGAGCAGGTCGCCGCGTTCACGAAGCGCAGCGGGCGTGTGCCCGGCCTGGCCACGGTGCTGGTGGGCGAGGACCCGGCGTCGGCGGTGTACGTGGGCGCCAAGCAGCGTGCGTGCGCGGAGGTGGGCATGACGCCGTTCGACCGCCGCCTGCCGGCGGGGGCGTCGTTTGACCAGGTGGCCGAGGAGCTGCAGGTACTGAACGCCGACGGCGCGGTCAGCGGCGTGCTGCTGCAGCTTCCCGTGCCCGAGCAGCTCGACGGAGGCGCGCTGACGGAGCTGATCGAGCCCGACAAGGACGTCGACGGGCTCACGCCGGTCAACGCCGGCCTGCTGTCGCTCGGTCGTGCGGGCCTGCGACCGTGCACGCCGCTGGGTGTGATGGAGCTGCTTGCACAGAGCGACGTGGCGCTTGAGGGCGCGGAGGCAGTCGTGGTGGGGCGCTCGAACCTGTTCGGCAAGCCGATGGCGCAACTGCTGCTCGGCGCTAACGCGACGGTGACGATGTGCCACTCGCGCACGCGCGACCTCGCGCAGGTGTGCGCGCGCGCCGACGTGCTGATCGCGGCCGTCGGCAGCCCGCGCATGGTCGACGCCGGCTTCGTCAAGCCGGGGGCTGTGGTGATCGACGTGGGCATGAGCAGGCTGACGCCGCAAGAGGCGCAGAACAAGAGCGGCCTGGTCGGCGACGTCGACTTCGCTGCGGTCGCGGAGGTCGCCTCATCGATCACGCCGGTGCCGGGCGGCGTCGGCCCGACGACGATCGCCTTCCTGCTCTCGAACACGCTGGCGGCCGCCGAACGCCAGGCTGAGGGCGGGGCATTGCAAGCTGGGGGGGACGCATGAGCGTCGGCAAGCTGCGCGCGGGAGAGCTGGTGGCGCTGCTGGGGGCGGCGGCGGTGTTCGTCTCGCTGACGCTGCGCTGGTACGAAGGGCCGTCGGGTGCTTTGGACGCATGGGACACGTTCGGCGGGGGCGTCGCGCTGCTGCTGGCCGCCGCGGTGGCGGCGCTGTGGCTGTTCGCGAGCACGCTCACCGAGCGCAGCGGCACGGCGCTGGCGGTCGTGGCGGGGGTGTGGTGCGTGGCGTTCGGCGTCGCCGGGGTGATCGCGGCGATCGTTCGCGTGCTCGAGCGCCCCGACCACGCGACAGAGGTATGCGCCGGCGCGTGGGTGGCGCTGGCGGGAGCGCTGGCGATCCTGCTCGGCGCGTGGCTGTCGGTGGACGACGAACGAGTCTCGCGCTATCCACCGGCGGCGCCGGCGGCGCGACCCAGGCCCGAGCGATGAGCCGTCGTCGTGAGGGTCTCGCCAGTCGCCTGGTCGCGGTCGGCGCAATCGCGCTGTTCGTGTTCATGTTCTTCTTCGCGTGGTTCGGCGAGAGCATCACCGGAACCCAGCCGGGCAGCACGTTCAGCGGCGCCGACAACAGCTCCACCGGCTGGCAGACGTTCACGAACAGCCGCTGGGTGTGGCTGGCGACGGTGGTCGTCGCGCTCGCGTCGGTGGGCGCGGTCGCCGGCGTGCGCCAGCTGCAGACGCGCGTGCCGCTGAGCACGATCGTCGCGGCGCTCGGTGCGCTGTCGTCGCTGCTGATCCTCTACCGGATCGTCCATCACCCGGTCGCCAGCGCGAGCCTCGGTGGCATCCGCGCCTCCTACGGCATCAAGGCCGGCATCTGGCTGGGGCTGGTCTCTGCGCTGGCGATCGGCGTCGGTGGCTACCTGCAGGCGCCCGCCGAGCAAGGCCGCGGCCTGCCGCCCGCGGCGCGCGCGGACGACGCTTGAGCCGCCGCCGGTGGGTGCGCGCGACGCCGCATAGAATCCACGACCGTGATCGAGCGTGACGAGGTACTGCACGTGGCGCGCCTGGCGCGCCTGGCGCTGAGCGACGAGGAGATCGAGCCGATGGCGCGCGAGCTGTCGGTGGTGCTCGACCACGTGGCGAAGATCGGCGAGCTGTCGCTGGACGACGTGGCGCCGACGTCGCATGTGGTCGAGATGACGGGCGCGCTGCGCGCCGACGAGCCGCGCGCGTCGCTGCCGCGCGAGCGTGCGCTCGAACAGGCGCCGGACGCGGGCGACGAGGGTTTTCTCGTGCCGAGCCCGCAGGCCTAGACGTCGCGGATGAGCGAGGAGATGCTCAAACTCTCGGCGACGGCCGCGATCGCGCGGATCGAGGCCGGCGAGCTGGACGCACGAGAACTGTTCACGTTCTATCGCGAGCGCGCGGCCGAGCACGGCGGCGATGCGCAGGACGGCGGCCTGAACTGCTTCACGTGGATCGCCGATGCCGATGCCGATGCCGATGCCGACGCTGGCGCGAACGCGAACGCCGACGGGGACGACCGGGGCGCCTGCGCACCGCTGGCGGGCGTGCCGCTGGCGGTGAAGGATCTGTTCTGCACGAAGGGTGTGCCGAGCCAGTCTGGGTCGCGCATCCTTGAGGGCTATCGGCCGCCGTACACGGCGACGGCGGTCGCGCGGCTGACCGATGCTGGGGCGACGCTGCTGGCGAAGACCAACCAGGACGAGTTCGCGATGGGCTCGTCGAACGAGAACTCGGCGTTTGGCGCGGTGCTCAACCCGTGGGATCGCACGCGCGTGCCGGGCGGCTCGTCGGGTGGCAGCGCGGCGGCGGTGGCGGCGGGTCTGGCGCCGTGGGCGCTGGGCACGGATACGGGCGGCTCGATCCGCCAGCCGGCGGCGCTGTGCGGGATCGTGGGGCTCAAGCCGACGTACGGCTCGGTGTCGCGCTACGGGATGATCGCGTTCGCCTCGTCGCTGGATCAGGCGGGGCCGCTGACGCGCGACGTGACCGACGCAGCGACGCTGCTGCGCCACATGGTCGGCCGCGACGAGTGCGACGCCACCTCGCTGCAGTTCCCGCAGGAGATCGCCAAGCCGAGCGCCGAGCGCTTGGACGGCGTGCGCCTGGGCGTGCCGGCGGAGCTGCAGAACCCTGGAGCGGACCTCGCGGGAGCGGACGTGGAGCCGGGCGTGCGCGAGGCGTTCGAGCGCGCGCTGGCGCTCGCGCAGGAGCTGGGGGCGAGCGTGCAGGAGGTGCGCCTGCCACATGCCGCGCACGCGCTGTCGGCGTACTACGTGCTGTCGTCGTCGGAGGCCAGCTCGAACCTGGCGCGCTTCGACGGCGTGCGCTATGGGTCGCGCGCGCAGGGCGCGACAGACCTGCTGGACATGTACACGCGCACGCGCCACGACGGCTTCGGCGCGGAGGTCAAGCGGCGCATCATGCTGGGCACGTATGCGCTGTCGGCGGGCTACTACGACGCCTACTACGGGCGCGCGCAGCGCGTGCGCACGAAGATCTCAGAGGACTTCAAGGCGGCGTTCGCGGAGGTCGACTTGATCGTCACGCCGACTTCGGCGAACGTCGCGTTTGAGCTGGGCGAGAAGACGGCGGACCCGTGGTCGATGTATCTGAGCGACTTCTTCACCGTGCCGATGTCGCTGGCGGGCATCCCGGCGATCTCGATTCCATGCGGGCTGAGCGGCGACGGCGTCCCGGCAACGCCGCGCAACGGCGACGCAACGGCGGCGCGCAACGGCGGCCTGCCGGTGGGCCTGCAGATCGCCGGCCCGGCGTTCAGCGAGAACCGGCTGCTCGACGCCGCGTACGCGCTGGAGCAGGCGATCGGCTTCGCGGGCGACCAGGCGCATGTCTGACGGGACGGCGAGTGCCTCGACGCCGCCACCGCGCCCCGCCGAGGGCACGGTCGGCGCTGGCTCGCGCGCCGGCGCGCAGCTCGAGGCGGTGATCGGCCTGGAGATCCACGTGCAGTTGGCGACGCGCACGAAGATGTTCTGCGGCTGTGAGCTGTCGTTTGGCGACCAGCCGAACGTGCACACATGCGCCGTGTGCCTGGGGTTGCCGGGCAGCCTGCCGGTGGTGAACGCGCGCGCGGTGCACTTCGGGCTGATGATCGGGCTGGCGCTTGGCTCGCGGCTGGCGTCGCGCTCGATCTTTCACCGCAAGAACTACTTCTACCCAGACCTGCCGAAGGGCTACCAGATCTCGCAGTACGACGAGCCGCTGTGCCTGGGCGGCCGTTTGGGCGACGTGCGCATCCACCGCGTGCACCTGGAGGAGGATGCGGCGAAGCTGACGCACGTGGGCGAGAGCGGGCGCATACACGGCTCGGATGCGAGCGTGGTGGACTTCAACCGCGGCGGCACGCCGCTGGCGGAGATCGTGAGCGAGCCGGACATTCGCTCGGCCGAGCAGGCGGGCGAGTGGCTGAGGCTGCTGCGCACGACGCTGCGAGCGCTTGGCGTGAGCGACGTGAACATGGAGGAGGGCTCGCTGCGCTGCGACGCGAACATCTCGCTGCGCCCGGTGGGCGCCGGCGAGCTGGGCGTGAAGACGGAGTTGAAGAACATGAACTCGTTTCGCTTCATCGAACGCGGTATCACGGCGGAGGTGGAGCGCCAGCGCGCGATCATCGAAGGCGGCGGCGAGGTCGTGCAGGAGACGCTGCACTTCGACCCGAGCGTCCGCTCGGCGAGCGGCGCGACGGGCGCGATCACGTCGCTGCGCTCGAAGGAGGAGGCGCACGACTACCGCTACTTCCCAGAGCCGGACCTGCTGCCGGTGGCGATCGACGAGGCGATGCTGGCCGCCGCGCGCGAGGCGATGAGCGAGCTGCCGGCCGACCGCGCGCAGCGCTATCGCGACGAGCTGGGCCTGAGCGACGACAGCGCGCAGCAGCTGGCGTTTCGCAGCGAGCTGGGCGACTACTTCGATGCCGCGCTCGCCGCGCAAGCCGATCCGCCGCCGCCGGCGCAGGCGTTGGCCAACTGGATCTCGGGCGAGCTGGTCGCGCGGCTGGGCGAGGGCGAGGACCCAGCGAAGTCGCGCGTGCTCCCGGGGGCGCTGGCGGCGCTGGTCGGCCTGGTGTCGGCCAAGCAGGTGAACGTGGGCGCGGGACGCCAGGTGCTCGACCGGCTGGTGGCGCAGGGCGGCGAGGACCCGGCGGCGATCGTCGAGGCGGAGGGCTTGGCGGCGATCGGCGGCGAGGACGAGCTGGGCGCGATCGTGGCGGCGGCGCTGGCGGCCAACGCGGACGCGGCCGAGCGTGTGCGCGCGGGCAACGAGAAGGCGATCGGCCCGATCGTCGGCGCGGTGATGCGCGAGACGAAGGGCCGAGCCGACGGCAGCGAGGTCACGCGGCTGGTGCACGAGCAGCTGGGGATCTGAGCAAGGTCCGCGGCTCGCGGAGTAGCGGCCGCTAGCTGTTGACGAGTTTGGATCGCACGAGCGGCAACGACGCCTGCTGCTCGTCGGCGGTCACGAGCGTGAAGTCGTGCGCCAGCGCGGTCGCCGCGATCCACAGATCGTTGCTGGGCCGTCGGCCAGCGCTCGCGCGCAGCTCGCCATAGCGGGCCGCTACATGGCGGTCGATGGGCAGCGCCGGCGCTTCCGCGAGCACGGCCGCGAGCAGCGCGACGCGGCGCGCGCGCGTCTCGTCGTCGGCTGCGATCAGGACGCCCGCCTCGAGCTCGCCCACGGTCACGACGCTGACCGCCCAATCGTCGGCGAGCGCCCCGGCGTCGCGAGCGCCGGCGAGGACGCTCGTGTCGATCAGGCTGGCCATGGATCGCGAGCCGATTCTCGGTCCTGCTGGCGCATCCGACGAAGATCCTCGGCGAAGCCGCGGTCGGGCGGGGTCTCGGCGAGGATCACAGCCAGGCGCTCCGGCGAGGCGAGCGAGCGCGCACCAGGCAGCGGACCGAGTTCGGCGACCGGGCGCCCGGCGACCGTGACCGTGAACCGCTCGCCTCGTTCGGCGCGGCGCAGCACCGCGGCGATCTCGTTGCGCAGCTTGCCTTGCGGGATGACGGCCACGACGCTACCGTAGCAGAACTGCTACAAGGCTGCGTGGATGTAGCCCGGCCGTGCACATCGACCTCGCCTCGGCTTCCCTCGGGCCGGCGCGAGCAGGGCGGCCGGACGGGGCCGCGGTTCCCCGTCCGGGCGCATCACCGACTCGCATCGGCGTGCACACGATCGGGCGCGTGTCGGCCGATTTGCGAGTACCCTGAAGGCATGAACGAAACCTCTTCACGATCGCTTGGCCGCACTGTCATCGCCGGGCTGATCCTGCTCGTGGCGGCGTGGGTGCTGCTGCACTTCGTGATCGGCATCGTGACGGCAGTCGCGAGCATCCTCGTGGTGGTGCTGGCGATCGTCGCCGTCATCTGGGCTCTGCGCGTCCTGCTGTAGCGGCCGGCGATGGCCTACGTGATCATCGCGGTGTGCTTCGGCATCGCCGGGGGCATCGTCGGGCGGATCAAGGGCAGCTCGTTCGTGCTGTGGTTCCTCATCTCGGGGGCCGTGCCGTTCTTTGGCCTGCTGGCGGCGGTCGCCTATCGCTTCGAGCGCGACGAGCTGCGCCGGGAGTGCCCGAGCTGCGGGCGCGTGACGAAGATCTACGACGCGCTGTGCACGCGCTGCGGCGCCGAGCTCGACTTTCCCGAGGTGGCGATCGCGCCGGACTCGCGTGAGCGGGCATCGGCCGGCCGATGACGTCACTGCCGCACGTTCAGCATGCGAGATAGCTCGCCGGGACTCTCAAGCGGCAGCGCGTGCCCCCCTGGGATGACCGCGAGTTCGGCGTGCCTGAGCTGGCGGACGATCCGCTCGCCCAGCGTTCGGAACTTGGAATCGCGCTCGCCGACGACGACCGTGACCGGCATGTCGAGCTCGCCCAGACGACTCCACATCGGCCGCATCTCGCCGGTGCCAAGACCGCGCAGGGCCGAGGCGAGCGCCAGCGGGTCGTTGCGGCGATGCTGCTCGCGTGCGAGTGCGTCGATCTCGGGCGGATCGTCGGCGAACATGGGCTGCGAGCGCCAGCGCTCGATGAAGCCCTCGAAGGAAAGGTGTTCCAGTTCGTCGGCGAGTCGTCGATCGGCCGCGCGGCGCTCCGCGCGTTCGGTCGCATCCTCGATCCCGGGGCTGCTCGCGACGAGGATCAACCGAGTCACGCGGGCCGGCGCGGCAAGCGCGACCTGCAGAGCGATACGTCCGCCCAGCGAGTAACCGCACAGCGCAAATCGCTCTGGGCTCGTCGCCAGCACCGAGTCGACACATGCATCGAACGTGACAGGCCCCTCGGGAGACGCCGCCGTTCCGTGGCAGGGCAGGTCGAACGTCAGAGGCCGATAGCGTTGTGGATCCAACTGGGCGATCACTCGATCCCATGTGTTGCGCGTCCCACCGAAGCCGTGCAATAGAACCAACGTCTCAGCCACCGCGCCATCCTAAGACTGCGACGCAAGTGAACCAAGCGACCGAGACCTACGTGCTGCTGCGGGCATTCGTCGACGAGCTCGTTCGTTGCGGCATGCGCGCCGCCTGCACGTCGCCGGGCTCACGCTCGGCCCCGCTCGTCCTGACGCTCGCGCGCGAGCCACGCCTGCGCTGCTTCTCGCATGTCGACGAGCGCTGCTCGGGCTTCTTCGCGCTCGGCTTGGCCAAGGCGAGCGGACTTCCTGTGGCAGTCGCGTGCACCTCCGGCACCGCCGCTGCCGAGTTGCTGCCCGCGGCGATCGAGGCGCGCGAAGCGCGTGTGCCGCTGCTGCTGCTGACCGCCGACCGCCCGCCCGAGCTGCGGGAGAACGGCGCCGGACAGGCGATCGACCAACTGAAGCTGTTCGGCGGGGCCGCCAAGTGGTTCTTCGAGGTCGGGACGCACGGGGCGACGCCCGAGCGGCTGCGTTGGGTGCGTCAGCTTGCGTGCCGCGCGTACGCAACGACGCTCGAGGGACGCCCGGGGGTGGTTCATCTAAACTTCCCGCTGCGCGAGCCGCTCGTGACTGACGAGCCGCTGCCGGCCGACGCGAGTGGTCGTCCAGACGGTGTGCCGTACGTCCGCCGCGGCCCGCTCTCGCCGCGACAGTCGCGCGGCGGTGAAAGCTCAGAAGCGGATCTGGGGCTCGTGCGCGAGCTGATTCATTCGGCTCGGCGCGGGGTGGTGATCGCGGGTCGCGACGAGCGCGTCGTCGGAGAGTCGTCGGCAGGCGAGCCGGTCGCCGCCTTTGCGACAGCCGCAGGGTGGCCGCTGCTGGCGGACCCGATGTCCGGTGCGCGTCGCGGGCTGGCCGCGATCGCTCATTACGACGCGCTGCTTCGCGACCCCCGATTTTCGACAGCGCTCGAACCCGACCTCGTGCTGCGCGTCGGCGACCTTCCGGTGTCCAAGTCCCTCCGCACATGGCTCGCTGGCCTCGACGGCGTACGCCAGGTTGCGCTCGACCCGGAGGCGGCTTGGCAGGACCCGGCCTCGGTCCTCTCGGACTCGCTCACGATCGACCCCGCCATGGCGCTCGGAACACTCGCGAAGGAGGGGCTTGCGACTTCCGAGGACGCATGGCTCGAGCGCTGGCGCAGCGGCGACGAGCTGGCTGCCGAGGCGATCCTGGGCGTGCTTCAGGCGGACAAGCTCTCTGAGCCCAGGATCGCCGCCGAGCTGGGTGTGCTGCTGCCCGAGGAGGCGACGTTGTTCGTCGCGTCCTCGATGCCCGTTCGCGACATAGAGACCTTCTGGCCGGTCCGCGCCGATCCGCCGCGCGTGCTGTGCAATCGCGGGGCGAACGGAATCGACGGGATCGTCTCGAGCGCCTTCGGCGCGGCCGCCGTCGCCCAAGGGCCGGTCGTCCTGTTGATCGGCGACGTCGCGCTGGCCCACGACCTCGGTGGGCTGCTCGCCGCCAGCAGGCTGGGCCTGCAGATGACGATCGTGCTGCTGGACAACGGCGGCGGCGGGATCTTCGACTTCCTGCCGGTCGCAGAGAGCGCGTTTGCGCGAGACGGTGACGTGTACACCCGCCACATCGCCACGCCAACGGGTCTCGATTTCGCCCAGGCGGCGACGCTCTATGGCTTGACGCACGAGCGAGTCGAGGACGTGCAGTCCTTCCGCGCCGCGCTCGAGCGGGCACTATCCGGGGAGGCTTCGTGCATGGTCGAAGCTCGCGGCGAGCGCGGCCAGAACAGGGAGCTGCACACCCGCGTGTGGGAGGCCGTCGCGCAAGCGTACGAGTGATTCGGCTGCATGCCGCCTAAGGGTTCCCTAACCCGGATTCGGCTTACCTAAGCCAAATATTGCCCTAGTGTGTGCTCACCGACGATGAGTACGCAAGCCCCACCGCCACCTGCAACCGATCCGGCCGAGCTCTCCGGGGCGGCGGCGTTCGGCGAGCAACATGGGCCGCCGACGCTGATCGCCCGCCTGATCCACCGCGCGGGCTTCGCACACGAGCGCGAATTCGTGCTGCGCGTGGTGCAGCCGGCGCTGGTGGGCCTGATCGACGGCACGGTCTCCTCGCTGGCGCCGATCTTCGCGGCGGCGCTGGCGTCGAGCTCGCACACGGCGCTGCTGGTTGGCTTCTCGACGGCGCTGGGAGCGGGCGTGAGCATGGGCTGGTCGGAGGCGCTGTCGGACACGGGCGAACAGACCGGTCGCGGGTCGGCGCTGGTGCGCGGGTCGATCACCGGCGGCATGACGGCGCTGGGCGGCCTTTTCCACACGCTGCCGTTTCTGATCTCCGACGTGAACAAGGCGCTGATCGTCGCGGGAATCGTCGTGGCGATCGAGCTGTTCGCGATCGCGTGGGTGCGCAATCGCTTCCTCGACGTGTCGATGCGCTCGTCGCTGCTCGTCGTTACGGTCGGCGGCGCGATCGTGCTGGCGATCGGCGTGGCGATTGGATCGTCCTAGCTTTCACCGGCCGGACTGCTTGCCGGAAAACAGCCTTCGCTGGCCGGCCTGTCGGCCGGAATGATCGATCGCGCGGCGCCGGCGCACGAGCGGGAATCCGGGCAAGTGGCGCGAAAACCCACTGGTACACTGGCTTTTTGGCGTCCGAGACAGCGAAAGGAGGTCGATGAGATGCGCGCGGTCGATGCCGTGATGGAATGTCTGAAGGCGGAGGGCGTGGAGGTCGTCTTCGGCCTGCCTGGGGGCGCCAACCTGCCGACGTACGACGCGTTCGTGACGGGTGGCCTGAAGCACATCCTCGTGCGCCACGAGGCCGGCGGCGGGCACGCCGCGGAGGGCTACGCGAAGGCCACGGGCAAAGTGGGCGTGGCGTTCGCGACGAGCGGGCCGGGCGCGACGAACCTGATCACACCGATCTGCGACGCGATGATGGACTCCGTTCCGGTCGTGTTCATCACCGGGCAGGTGCGCACGGAACTGCTCGGCACGGACGGCTTTCAGGAGGCCGACACGATCGGCATCACCATGCCGGTGGTCAAGCACTCGTTCATGATCACGCGCCCGCAGGAGATCCCGCGCGCGATCCACGAGGCCTTTCACATCGCGCGCTCGGGACGCCCAGGGCCGGTGCTGGTGGACATCCCGCAGGACCTCTCGCGAGCGGAGATCGACTACGAGCCGGTGACCGACCTGCGCCTGCCGGGCTACCAGCCGCGTGTGGAGGGCAACCAGAAGCAAATACGCCAGGCCGCCAAGGCGCTGGCGGCGGCGCAGCGCCCGGTCATCTACGCCGGCGGCGGCGTCGTCAACGCCGAAGCCTCCGCCGAGCTGACCGAGTTCGCCACGTGCGACCGCTTCCCGGTGACGTGCACGCTGATGGGGCTGGGCGCGTTTCCGGCGCCGCACGAGCAGTGGCTGGGCATGCTCGGCATGCACGGCACGCGCGCGGCCAACTACGCGATGGACGAGGCCGACCTGATCTGCGCGGTGGGCGCGCGCTTCGACGACCGCATCACGGGCAAGCTGTCGGAGTTCGCGCCACGCGCGAAGTTCATACACATCGACGTCGACCCGGCGGAGATCTCCAAGAACGTGCCGGCGCACATCCCGATCGTCGGCGACGCCAAGCATGTGCTGGCGAAGCTGCTGATCGAGTACCGCGCGATCGGCGCCGACCCCGAGCGCCTGTCGGCGTGGTGGAAGCGCATCGACGGCTGGAAAGAGAAGTACCCGCTGGCCTACGAGGACAGCTCAGACAACGAGATCAAGCCGCAGTACATGGTCAAGGCATTGTTCGAGGCGACCGGCGGCGAGGCGATCATCACGAGCGACGTCGGCCAGCACCAGATGTGGGCGGCGCAGTACTACGACTTCCCACAGCCGCGCCGCTGGATCAACTCTGGCGGGCTGGGCACGATGGGCTTCGGCCTGCCGGCGGCGATGGGCGCGGCGGTGGGCAATCCCGACCGGGTGGTCTGTTGCATCGCCGGCGACGGCTCGGTGCAGATGAACGCGCAGGAGCTGGCGACGTGCGCGCAGGAGCAGATCCCGATCAAGGTGTTCATCATGAACAACGGCTACCTGGGCATGGTCCGCCAGTGGCAGGAGCTGTTCTGGGACGGCAAATACAGCCACGTGGAGACGGGCGAGTTCCCCGACTTCGTCAAGCTCGCCGAGGCGTACGGCGCGACGGGCATGCGCTTCGAGGACAAGACGACGCTGGTCGCCGACATGAAGCGCGCGATCGACACGCCCGGCCCGGTGCTCGTGGACGTGCGCGTGACGCGCGAGGAGAACACCTATCCGATGATCCCTGCCGGCCAGGCTGCGCGGGAGATGGTGGGATGAGGACGACAACCGCAGGCGGCTCATCTGCCCAGGGCAGCGACGACCGCGCACACGGCATCCGACAGAGCCGGCCTCACGCCGGCTCCAGGTGAGCACGATGGGAGAGCCCGGGACGAAGGAGCCGCTGAGCCTTGAGGAGCTGGAAGCGTCGACGAACATGCGCACGGGGCGCAAGCACGTGCTGTCGATCCTCGTGGAAAACAAGTCGGGCGTGCTCACGCGCATCGCCGGCCTGTTCGCGCGGCGGGGCTTCAACATCGACACGCTGACCGTTGGGCCGACCGACGACGAGCAGATCTCACGCGTGACGCTGACGGTCGACGGCGCTTTGCATCCGATCGATCAGGTGACCAAGCAGCTGCACAAGCTGATCAACGTGCTGAAGATCCGCGACCTGGAGCCGAAGGACACGGTCGCGCGCGAGCTGGCGCTGTTCAAGGTCTCGGCCGACGGCACCCAGCGCGGCGAGCTGATGCAGATCGCAGAGATCTTCCGCGGCAAGGTCGTCGACGTGACCAAGCGTGCGGTCATCGTGGAGATCACCGGCACGACCGACAAGATCGCGGCGTTCGAGGACATGGTTCGTCCGTTCGGGCTGATCGAGATGATGCGCACGGGCGAGATAGCCATCTCGCGAGGGCGCAGCGAGACCTGAGCGCGTGCGCGAGGGCGCTCCGGGCGTCGGAGCAGGTGCCGCCATCGGGGTGCCGGCCGGGAGCATCGGTGCGGCTCCGGGCGTGGACTCGGGCAATCTAGGCCGGGCGGAAGCCGGCGCCCAATTTTCGCTGACGGACATCGATCAGGAGCGCCTGGCTTCGACCCTGCGCAGGGCGGTCAAGCGCGCTCGCCGCAGCGGCGAGCGGACGCTCGCGTCGATCTCGCTGGAGCTGGCGACCGACGTCGACCCGACCGAGGTCGCGTGCGCCTCGCGTCGGACGGGCGAGCCGTGGTTCGTGTTCGAGCAGCCCGATCACGGGCGCGCATCGCTGGCTGCCCTGGGCGAGGCGATCGATCTGCAGGCGAGCGGCCCGGAGCGCTTCGAGCAGGTTGCGCGTCGCTGGCGCGAGCTTTCGGCAGCGGCGGTGGGAGAGGGCGCGATCTCGGTGGGAGGCTTCTCGTTCGCGCCGGACGGCGGATCGTCGCCGCATTGGCAGGGCTATGAGCCCGCGTCGCTCGTGGTGCCGGAGGTCGCGCTGACCCGACGCGAGCGCAGTGTTCGCTTGACGCTGACGGCGCTGGCCTCGCCGGACGACCTGGCCGAGGATCTGCTGGCCGCCCTGCTGAGGCGGGTGGGGGAGCTCCAGCAGCGCTCGCTGCCGCTGCTGGACCCGGCGCCGTCGGGCCGCTTTCAGGTGGCGAGCGCGATGCCGCCAGAGCACTTCGAGTCGGCGGTGGCGCGCGCAGGCGAGCTGATCGCCCAGGCCCAGATGGAGAAGATCGTGCTAGCTCGCGAAGTGCAGGTGCATGCGCCGAGCGCGTATGACCCGGCGGCGGTGCTTGGCGTGCTGCGCGCGGAGTTCCCGTCGTGCTTCACGTTCTGCGTCGGACGCGGCGAGGCGGCGTTCGTGGCTGCCAGCCCAGAGCTGCTGGTACGGCGCGAGGGCCACCGCGTGAGCACGCTGGCGCTGGCGGGCTCGACGCGTCGAAGCGCGGACCCGGCGGTCGACGACCACCTCGGCGAGCAGCTCTTACGCGACGAGAGCTACCGCGAGGAGCACGCGATCGTGGCGCGTCGGATCGAGCGGATGCTGCGCGCGCACGCGGTGTGGGTGGCGGCGGCGGCGGAGCCGGAGCTCGTACGAATCGCCAACATCCAGCACCTGGCCACGCCGATCCGCGCTCAGCTAGCGTCTCCGATGGACGCGCTCGAACTTGTGGGGATGATGCACCCAACGCCGGCAGTTGGGGGCGAGCCGCTCGCGCGGGCGGCCCCACTGATCCCGGCGCTCGAGGGCCTCGACCGCGGCTGGTACGCCGGCCCGGTCGGCTGGGCGGACGCGACGGGCGACGGCGAGTTCTGCGTGGCGCTGCGCTGCGCGCTGCTGCGCGGCCCGGTCGCGCGCTGCTATGCCGGCAACGGCATCGTGCGCGACTCCGAGCCGGCGGCCGAGCTGGCCGAGACGGAGATCAAGCTGCAGGCGCTGCTGCCGCTTCTCACCGCCTGAGCGCCGCCGAGACGGCCTGGCGCGCACGCGCGTGCTGCTCGGGCCGCCTCGTGAGATTCCCGGAGGTCATCGCCTGCCGCTTGAGAACCTCCATTCGATCGCTTGCTCGTCGCGCAGGCCAAGCTGCTCGACATCCCCATCGTGACGGCTGATCCGCGCATCGCGCAGTATCCGGTTTAGACGTTGTCGCCCTGAAGCGGCTCGACGCCCAGGCCCGGCCCGCTCGGCAGGACGATTCGCCCGTCGCGCGCCGGCAGCGGATCCTCGATCTCGTCGAACAAGGCGAGTGTCGCCAGGCCGCAGTGCGGCACGGGGCCCCGCGAGGCCAGCGCGGCGGCGACGTGCAAGCCGGCGGCGATGCCGAGCGGGCCGTCGTATGTGGAGGCGACGTAGGCCTCGGCTCCCGAGGCGCGCACGAGCGCGGCGGCGGCGATCGTCGCGCCGATGCCGCCGCAGCGCGAGATCTTCAAGCAGACGGCATCGGCCACGCCTGCGCCGAGCGCGCCGTGCTCGGCGGCAGTCTCGTCGATCGCGACGCGCACCGCGACGCGCTCGCGCACCTCGCGCACGCCTGGCAGGCCGTGGACGGGCTCCTCGACGAGCTCGAGCCCCGCCGGCGCGAGTGCCTCAATCGTGCGCACGGCCTGCTCCACGTCCCACGCGCCGTTGGCATCGAGGCGGAGCAACGTCTCGGCTCCCGCCGCTGCACGCGCGGCGGCGACCCGTCCGGCATCGTCAGCGAGGCCGACCTTGAGCTTGACGCACCGAAAGCCGTCGGCTACGGCCGCGGCGGCTTCCTCGGCGACGCCTGCGCGATCAGGCGATGAGAGCGTCGCGTTCACCGGCACCGTCCTTGCCGGCTCGTCGGTGAGCAGCGCGGCGACCGGCTTGCCGGCGATGCGCCCGCCGCGGTCCCACAGCGCGAGGTCGATCGCGGCCAGCGCTTGGGGCAGGTCGTCCACGGCGCGGCACGCGTCGATCAGCTGCGCCCCGTTGAGGCCGCGCGACCCGGCGAGTATCGGGACGTAGCTCTCCAGTGCGGCCTCGGCGCGCTCGATGCCGACCCCCTCGTATGGCTCGAGCGGAGCCGCCTCCCCGTGGCCGGCGACGCCGTCCTCGCCGGTGAGCGAGACAGCGAGCAGCTCGCGCTCGCGCAGCTCGCCGTAGGAGGTCTGCAGCGGACGCTTCAGGCGCAGCGAGCGCCGAGCGACCTCGATCTTCACGAGCCGATGCCGCCGCTGGCGAGGATCCCCGCCGAGTACAGCAGGCAGAAGACCAGCTGCGTCGCCCCCGTCTTCGCGAGCGCGCCGTTCAGCGCAGGTCCGTCGACGCGCGTGCGCACGACCGCGACCACGCCGGCCGCGAGCGGGATCGCCAGCCAGCAGAGCAACAGCCAGGCGGTCATCGAGCCGGACACCCATGGCAGCGGGGCGGTGACGAATGCGCCGGCGACCATTGCGGTGTAGAGCATGCGTGTTCGTTCCCGCCCGAGCCTGACGGCGAGCGTGCGCTTGCCGGCGCGGCGGTCGGTCTCGAGGTCGCGGACGTTGTTGACGACGAGGATCGCGCTGGCCAGCAGGCCGACGGGCACGGCGCAGACGAACGCCTCCCACGGCAGGTGCTGGACCTGCACGAAGTAGGAGCCGGCGACGGCGACGATGCCGAAGAACAAGAACACGAACACCTCGCCCAGACCCTCGTAGCCGTAGGGGCGGGGGCCGCCGGTGTACAGCACCCCCGCGAGGATCGACGCGGCTCCGACCGCCACGAGCTCCCAGCCGGCGATGGCGACGAGGTAGGCGCCGCAGGCGACCGCGAGGCCGAACGAGACGTACGTCGCGAGCAGCACCTGACTCGGCGGCACGAGCCCGCCGGCGGTCACGCGGACCGGACCGAGCCGGTCCTCGGTGTCGGCGCCGCGCCGCGCGTCGGAGTAGTCATTCGACAGGTTGGTGCCCACTTGGATGAATACCGCCCCGAGCAGCGCCGCGACGAACGCGAGCGGGTGAAAGTGGTTCGCGCCGAGCGCGAGCGAGGTTCCGACGAGCACCGGGGCGATCGCCGCGGGCAGCGTGCGCACGCGCGCGGCCATGACCCAGATACGCGCGGCGCTCACCGGCCGGTACCCCTTCCCGCGACGCTCACCGCTAGGCGCGCCGCGGAAAGCGCGAGAAGTCAGGCTTGCGCTTCTCGCGGTAGGCGTCGCGACCCTCCTGGGCCTCCGCGTTGCCGTAGAACAGGAGGTTCGCGTCGTGCGCAAGCTGCTGGATACCGGAGAGCCCGTCCTCGGCGGCGTTGAAGCTCGCCTTCAGCAGGCGCAGCGCAAAGGGGGAGAGGGCGAGCATCTCGCGGCACCACTGGACCGTCTCGGCTTCGAGGCGATCGAGCGGGACGACGATGTTGACCATGCCCATCTCGCGTGCCTCCTCGGCCGAGTACTGGCGGCAGAGGAACCAGATCTCCTTGGCCTTCTTCGGTCCGACGAGACTCGCGAGCAGGCCCGCGCCGAAGCCGCCGTCGAACGAGCCGACCTTCGGGCCGACCTGGCCGAAGCGAGCATTGTCGGCGGCGATCGTCAGGTCGCACACGAGGTGCAGGACGTGCCCGCCGCCGATCGCGTATCCGGCGACCATCGCGACGACCGGCTTCGGCAGCCGGCGGATCTGGATGTGGAGATCGGTGACGTGAAATCGACCGACGCCTGCGCGGCCGGAGCCCGGATCGGAAGCGTCCTCGTCGAGGTAGCCCGAGTCGCCGCGAACGCGCTGGTCGCCGCCGGAGCAGAACGCGTCGGTACCCTCGCCGGTCAGCACGATCACACCGACGCTCGTGTCCTCGCGCGCGTCCTCGAGCGCGCGGGAGATCTCCACGATCGTGCGCGGCCGAAACGCGTTGCGCACCTGCGGCCTGGCGATCGTGATCTTCGCGATGCCGCCATCCTCGCCCGTCGACTTCTCGTAGCGGATGTCCTGCAGCTCGCCGCCTGCGCCTGCGGCCGCGTCGATCCACGCTGTGCTCACGGCGGGCAGCCTAGCTGCAACGGCGCCCCGGCCGCTCCAAGCGGGCCAGCTAGGGGCGGAACCTACCGGGCATGCTCGGCTCCCATTTTTCGGTCTTCGCTTCGCATGTTTCGAAGATCCGCCGCTTTTCGGCCACGCGCGGGGCGGGCAGCGTGTAGACGACTTCGCTGCAGACCTGCTCGCCGTACTGGCGCACCTCGGTCAGCCCGCGTGGGAGGCCCTTGTCGCAGGTTTCGTCGAGTTCGACCCTCCCTCTCGTCGGCAGCCACGTGGCCAGCGCGACGCCTTCGCGGCACGACTCCACCGCGGCCACGATGTCGGCGTGCGTTTCGTGCCTGATCGGGAACGTGATCGTCGGGTGCCTCGGGTCCGACGCGGCGCCGCGATGCGCGCTCGAGCCGCAGCCCGCGAGCGCGGCCGCCAGCAGCAGCGCAAGCGGGGCGGCTGCGAGCCCGTGCCGGCGCGGCCGGTGGCTAGGGATATGGGCGTGGCGTGGGGTCATGTCGTATGGCTCGTCACCAACCGGCGCGAGGCCGCGACGTTATCTGGGCGCAGGCGCGGATTGGCAGGCGGCGCGTCGGCGCCGCGACGCTGCGGCGCGAGATTCGAGGCGCGCGTTTCCAACTCGCCGCGCGCCGAAGCCCGGTCGGGTTACTCTGCCGGCGATGCTGGTCGACTCCTGGCTGGTGCGTGCCGCCGCGGCTCGCCCCGATCGCATCGCGATCGAGACCCCCGCGGGGAATCGCACCTACGCAGAGCTGCTCGCCGACGCCGAGTTCGGCGCCGACGCGCTCGCGGCGTGCGGTGTGCGCGGCGGCGAGCGCGTCGCGATCGCGCTGCCGCCAGGCCTGGAGTTCGCGGTTGCGCTGCACGCGTGCATGCTGCTCGGCGCCATCGCCGTGCCCGTCGACCTGCGCCTGTCCGCGGCCGAGCGCGAGGCGATCGCGGCCGGCGCGACGCTCGTCCTCGATCGGCCTCTGCCGCGCGGCGCGCCCCGGACGGGCGAATGCTCGCGCGGCATGGCCGGACCGGCGGCGGCCGTGGCGGAGACGCCGTCGCGCCCCGTGCCCGCGCACGACCTCCACTCCGTCGCCGTCGTGATCCACACATCGGGCACGAGCGCCGCGCCCAAGCCGGTCGAGCTGACCTACGGCAACCTGCTGTGGAGCGCGCTCGGCTCGGCCGTTGCGCTCGGCCTCGACACCGAAGAGCGTTGGCTGTGCGCGCTGCCGCTCTCGCACGTCGGCGGCCTCTCGATCCTCGTGCGCTCGGCGATCTACGGCACGACCGCCTTGATCCACGAGCGCTTCGAAACCGAGCGCGTGCTGCACGCGCTGCGCGAGCGAGGCGTCACGCTCGTGAGCCTCGTGGCAACGACGCTCGCGCGTCTGCTCGACGCCGGTCTCGAGCGTCCGCCCGCGCTGCGCTGCGCGTTGACCGGCGGCGGCCCCGTACCTGCCGCGCTGGTGGAGCGCGCCCTCGCTGCCGGTGTCACGGTGAGCGCGACCTACGGCCTGACCGAGAGCTGCTCGCAGGTCACGACGGCGCCTGTCGCTGCCCTGGCCGAAGGCGACCTCGACGCAGGCCCGCCCTTGTTCTGCACGCACGTCGACTGCGCCGAGGACGGCGAGATCCTCGTCGCCGGGCCGACTGTCGCGCCCGGCGCGCTCGCCGCCGACAGGGCGCTGCACACGGGCGACCTCGGCTCGCTCGACGATCAGGGGCGCCTGTCGGTCACCGGACGCAAGGCCGACACGATCGTCAGCGGTGGCGAGAACGTCGCCCCGAGTGAGGTCGAGGCCGTGCTCGAGGCGCATTCCGACGTGCTCGAGGCAGCAGTGGTCGGGCGGGTCGACGCGGAGTGGGGAGAGGCCGTGACCGCGATCGTCGTGCCGCGCGACGACGCCGCGCTCGAAGGTTCCTCGCCGGGTGGCGGACGTGCGGATGACCCTGCACTGCTCGCCGCGTCGCTGCGAGCCCATTGCGCCGCCGCCCTGGCCCCCTACAAGATCCCCAAGCAGATCCTCCTGCGTGCCGAGCCGTTGCCGCGCACACGCTCGGGCAAGCTGCTGCGGCGTGAGCTGTGATGAGCTTCTTGCGATGAGCTTCGACGCCAACGCGCACCGCGACGCCAGCCTGCAGGGATGGGAAGAGGCAGCCGCCGGGTGGGTTCGCAGCCAGGCGCTCCTGCGCGAGTTCGCCGCGCCCGTCTCGCACTGGATGCTCGACGCCGTCGCGCCGCAACCGGGGCAGCGCGTGCTCGAGCTCGCAGCCGGACTGGGGGAGACCGGTCTGCTCGCCGCCGAGCTCGTCGCCCCCGTTGGCGGCGCGATCATCTCCGACCAGGCCGAGGCGATGCTCGCCGGTGCGCGGGAGCGCGCCGCGCAGCTCGGGCTCTCTAACGTCGAGTTCCAGGTGATCAACGCCGAATGGATCGACATGTCAGTGGCGAGCGTCGATGTCGTGCTGTGCCGCTGGGGCTACATGCTGATGGCCGATCCCGCAGCCGCGCTCGGCGAGACGCGTCGCGTGCTGCGCAGCGGCGGGCGCGTCGCGCTCGCCGTGTGGGACGCGATCGAGCACAACCCGTGGGCGCAGCTTGCGAACCTCGAGCTTGTGGAGCGAGGGCTGGCGTTCCCGCCTGCCGCCGGTCGGCCCGGTCCCTTCGCGCTCGGTCGAGCCGAGGGCGTTTACGAGTTGCTCGAGCAAGCCGGTTTCGCCGAGATCAGGGTCGAGTCGCTCGAGCTGCGCCGCCGGCACGCCAACTTCACCGAGTTTTGGGAGGTGACGCTGGACCTCTCGCGGCTGACGCACGACGCCGTCATGGCGCGACCCCCGGGCGAGATCGAGCAGATCGAAGCGGCCGTCCGCCGGCGCCTGGCCAGCCACGAGCGCGCCGACGGAAGCCTCGACATCCCCGCGCGCACGCTCGTCGCCTCGGCGAGCGCGTGAGTCCTTCTCGGACGGGCGTCGGATCTCGGCGGGCCCAGGCCTCGACCGCCTACTCGAATCGACGCTTCGACCGTCCTGGCTCGCGCCCACGCGATAGCCTGCGCGGCCATGATCTATGACGACGACGCAGACCTAACGCTCCTCGACGGCAAGACCGTCGCCATCATCGGCTACGGCTCTCAGGGCCACGCCCATGCGCTCAACCTGAAGGACTCCGGCGTGGACGTCGTCGTCGGGCTGCGGCCCGACTCGGCCTCCGTCGCCAAGGCGCAGGAGCAGGGCCTCGAGGTGCTCTCCGTCGTCGACGCCGCCAGCCGCGGCGACCTGGTGATGATCCTGCTGCCCGACGAGCAGCATCACGACGTCTGGGAGCAGGAGATCCGCGACGGCATCGCCGAGGGCAACATGATCCTCTTCGGCCACGGCTTCTCGATCCACTACGAAGAGATCGATCCCCCGCCAGGCGTCGACGTCGGGATGGTCGCGCCGAAGGGCCCCGGTCACCTCGTGCGCCGCCAGTTCACCGAAGGCTCCGGCGTGCCCGGCCTGATCGCCGTCGAGCAGGACGCGACCGGCAACGCCCGCGCGCTCGCGCTGGCCTACGCCAAGGGCATCGGCTGCACGCGCGGCGGCGTGATCGAGACGAGCTTCAAGGACGAGACCGAGACCGACCTGTTCGGCGAGCAGGCCGTGCTCTGCGGCGGCGCCTCAGAGCTCGTCCAGGCCGGCTTCGAGACGCTCGTCGATGCCGGCTATGACCCCGAGATGGCCTACTTCGAGTGCCTGCACGAGCTCAAGCTGATCGCCGACCTGATGTACGAGAAGGGGCTCGCCGGGATGCGCTACTCGATCTCCAACACGGCCGAGTACGGCGACTACACGCGCGGCAAGCGCGTGATCACCGACGAGACGCGCGCGGCCATGCGCCAGATCCTCGAGGAGATCCAGGCCGGCGACTTCGCGCGCGAGTGGATCGCCGAGAACCGCGCCGGCCAGGAGAACTTCAAGCGCATGCGCGCCGAGCAGGCCGACACGCAGGTCGAGCACGTCGGCGGCGAGCTGCGCTCGCACATGGACTGGATCAAGCCCTCCTTCTAGCGCCCGCGCGATGCTCGCCTACCTCTCCTGGCATCGCGCGGCAGCCGGGGTCGAGCAGACCGCATACGAGCAGTCGCTGGAACGCTTTCACCGCTCGCTGGCCGCACCGCCCGCCGAGCGGCTTCCGCGGCTCTACCGCATTGCGCCTGCATGAACTGCCATGGCTCGCGCGCGCGCCTGGCGCCGAGCCGGATGCTGCCGGCTACGAGGACTGGTACCTGCTCGATGACTGGGCCGCGTCGGCGTGCTCGAACGAGGATGCCGTGGCCCGCGGGCACGAGACGGCCCACCACGCGATCGCCGTGCGCGCGGGCGTCGCGACGAGCTCGATCTACCGGCTGGTCGAGGGCAGCGCGAATCCGGGCGCGGCGGCGGTCGCGGTGTGGGTCGCGCGCGAAGCCGGCGCACGACTCACCTTCGCTCGGCGCGCTGCTCGGCGACGGCATGGATCCCGAACGCGACGGACTGTGGCGACGCTGTCTCGGTGCTCGGGCCCGCGCCCGAGCACTGCCTGCTGGCGACCGAGGCGCCCGCCGGCGTTGCCTCGAGCCGGCTCCCCAGCGGCTGGATCGCGCGCGAGCTCGGGCGGGAAGTGCTGTGGGCCGGCTGACCCGCGCTACACTCGGCCCTCGTCGTCGCGACTGGCGCTGAGGTGGAGTCAACCACCGGGAAGCGGCGAGCAGCAGAGCCGCGCGCCTGGGCACCCTCTGGACATCGAAAATCCTCGAGAGCGAGGAGCCCCGCATGACGCCGATCAGCACCACAGCAGAGACCCAGCTGGTCATTCCCGACGAGCTCAAGCCGGCCGATGGCCGCTTCGGCTGCGGGCCCTCGAAGGTTCGCCCGCAGGCGCTCGCCGCCCTTGCCGCCGACGGCGCAAGTGTGATGGGCACCTCGCATCGCCAGAAGCCGGTCAAGGCACTCGTCGGCGAGATCCGCGCCGGGCTGCGCGAGCTGTTCTCGCTGCCTGACGGCTATGAGGTCGCGCTCGGCAACGGCGGCGCCACGGCTTCTGGGACGCCGCCGCGTTCGGGCTGATCCGCGAGCGCTCCGCGCACCTCGCCTTCGGCGAGTTCTCACAGAAGTTCGCCACCGTCAGCGACGGCGCACCGTTCCTCGGCGACGCCGCCATCGTTAGCGCCGAGCCCGGCGATGCGCCTGAGCCGAGCGCGGTCGGTCGCGCCGCGGCCGAGGCGGGCGCCGACGTGGTCGCCTGGGCGCACAACGAGACCTCGACCGGCGTGATGGCGCCGGTGACGCGTCCGGCCGAGGCCGGCGACGCGCTGGTGCTGATCGACGCCACATCCGGCGCCGGCGGCCTGCCGGTCGACGTGTCACAGGCGGATGCCTACTACTTCGCCCCGCAGAAGAGCTTCGCCGCCGACGGCGGGCTGTGGCTGGCGCTGCTGAGCCCGGCGGCGCAAGAGCGCATCGGCGAGCTTGACGCCTCCGAGCGGTGGATCCCGGCATTCCTCTCGCTGCAGACTGCGCTCGAGAACTCGCTGAAAGACCAGACCTACAACACGCCCGCCGTGGCCTCGCTGTTCCTGCTCGCCGAGCAGACCCGATGGATGCTCGACAGCGGCGGCCTGGACTGGTGCGTCGGGCGCAGCGGCGAGTCGGCCAAGCTGCTGTACGGCTGGGCTGAGCGCAGCGGCTATACCACGCCGTTCGTCAAGGACGCAGCCAAGCGCTCGCTGGTCGTCGGCACGATCGACTTCGCCGACGACGTCGACGCCGCGCAGATCGCGACGACGCTGCGCGCCAACGGCATCGTCGACACCGAGCCCTACCGCAAGCTTGGGCGAAACCAGCTGCGCATCGGCATGTTCCCGGCCGTCGAGTCCGAGCGACGTGCAGGCGCTGACCGCGTGCATCGACTGGATCGTCGAGAGGAGGTCGACATGAGCCCCGCCGGCGGCGCCGGCGAGAAGGGGCGGCTGCGAGTGCTGGTCAAGGAGAAGATCGGCGACTCCGGCGTCGATCTGCTGCGCGAGCACTTCGACGTCGACGTCGGCGTCGACTGGGCCGACGGAGAGCTGTCACAGCGCATCGGCGAGTACGACGGCATCTTGATCCGCTCGGCCACGAAGATGACCGCCGAGCTGATCGACAAGGGCGCCAAGCTGCGGGTGATCGGTCGCGCCGGCGTGGGCGTCGACAACGTCGACGTGGCCGCCGCCACCAAGCGCGGCATCGTCGTCGCCAACGCGCCGCAGTCCAACGTCGTGACCGCTGCCGAGCACACGATGGCGCTGCTGCTCGCGCTCGCGCGCAACATCCCCCAGGCGCATCAGTCGCTGCTGGAAGGCAAATGGGACCGCTCGAAATACTCCGGCGTCGAGCTGTATGAGAAGACGCTCGGCGTCGTCGGCTTCGGGCGCATCGGCCAGCTCGTCGCCCAGCGCGCGCGCGGCTTCAACATGCGCGTGCTCGCCTTCGACCCGTTCGTCAGCGCCGAGCGCTACCGCGAGCTCGGCGTGGAGAAGGCCGCCGACTCGGACGAGATCTACGCGCAGGCCGACTTCATCACCGTGCACCTGCCGAAGACGCCCGAGACCGAAGGTTGGCTGAACGCCGAGGCCTTCGCCAAGATGCGCGACGGCGTGCGCGTGCTCAACGTCGCGCGCGGCGGACTGATCGACGACGCCGCGCTGAAGGACGCGCTGGACTCCGGCAAGGTCGCCGGCGCGGCGCTCGACGTGTTCCCGTCCGAGCCGATGACCGACTACCCGCTGTTCGACGGCTACCCCAACGTCGTCGTCACGCCGCACCTCGGCGCCTCGACCGCCGAGGCCACCGACCGCGCCGGCTACCAGAGCGCCGAGCAGATCGTCGCCGCGCTGACCGGCGGGGTCGTCTCGACGGCCGTCAACATCCCCTCGATCGGCGCCGAGGACATGGAGGTGCTCGGCCCGTTCCTGCCGATGGCGCGACAGCTCGGCCGTCTGGCGATGGCGCTCGCCGAGGGCAGCTCCGTCGAGCGCATCGAGGCGGCCTTCATGGGGCGCATCGCCGAGTTCGACACGCGCCTGCTTGACGCTCGCCGTGATCGGCGGCGCGCTGCAGGGCCGCACCGAGGAGCAGGTCAACCTCGTCAACGCGCCGAGCATTGCCGAGGAGCGCGGCATCGTCGTCGAGGAGAAGTCCGTCTCCGAGGCCCAGGACTTCAACGAGCTGATCCGCGTGACCGTCGTCGCCGGCGACGAGCGCGTCGCCGTCGCCGGCACTGGCATCGGCCCGAAACAGGTGCCGCACCTGGTCGAGGTGCAGGGCCGGCGCCTGACGATCGAGCTCGAGCCGCACGTGACCGTCTTTCGCTACGAGGACCTGCCCGGCATGATCGGCCGCGTCGGCACGATCTTCGGCGCGCACGGCATCAACATCTCCTCCGCCGCCGTCGGCCACACGCCAGACGGCGCCACCGCCGGCGACGAAGCGTCCAAGGCCGGCCAGCGGCTCGCCGCGATGGTCGTCACGACCGACGCCGCCGTGCCCGGGGACGTCGTCGATGAGATCGTCGCCTCCGGTGGGTTCGTCAACGGCTGGTCTGTCGACCTCGGCTGAGGCGCCCGAGCGCCCTCGCGGCGCTTTCCGCCTCCCGCCAGCCGATTAGCAGCCACTAACCAAATCGAGTAGTGTGGTCGCCGATGCGAGCGGTCGTCATCACCAAGCACGGCGGGCCGGGAGTGCTCGAGGTGCAGGAGCAGCCCGATCCGCAGCTCGGCACCGGCGAGGTTCGCATCGACGTCGCCGCCGCCGGGATCAACTTCGCCGACGTGATGGCGCGCATGGGCCTCTACCAGGACGCGCCCAAGACGCCGTGCGTCGTCGGCTACGAGGTCGCCGGCACGATCCTCGAGGTTGGGGACGGGGTCCAAGGGCTCACGCCCGGCCAGCGCGTGTTCGCCGGCACGCAGTTCGGCGGCTATGCCTCGCAGGTGGTCGTCCCCGCCGCGGACGTCGTTCCGCTCCCGGATCAGCTGAGCTTCGAGCAGGGTGCGGCGATCCCCGTCAACTACGCCACCGCCTGGGCCGGTCTGATCGGCTTCGGCTCGCTGGCGCCCGGCGAGCGCGTGCTCGTGCACTCGGCCGGCGGCGGCGTCGGCATCGCAGCGACGCAGATCGCCAAGCGCAGCGGCGCCGAGGTCTACGGCACGGCCTCGCCCGGCAAGCACGCGCGCTGCGAAGAGCTCGGCGTCGATCGCATGGTCGACTACACGCAGAGTGGCTGGGAGCGTGGGCTGCCGCAGTTCGACGTGATTCTCGACGCCGTCGGCGGCAAGAGCTTTCGCACCGGCTATGACCTGCTGCGTCCCGGCGGGCGGCTCGTCGCGTTCGGCGCCTCCGCGATCGTCTCCGGGCAGCGGCGCAACCTCGTCACCGCCTTGCGCACCGTGCTGCGCATGCCGCGCTTCAACATGATCAAGCAGATGTCCGAATCGAAGGCTGTGATCGGGCTGAACATGCTCACGCTGTGGAAGGATCGGGGCACGCTGCAGCCTTGGATCGCGCCGTTGCAGGAGATGCTCGCGGACGGTACGGTTAAACCGGTCGTCGCCGGGGACTTCAGCTTCGAGGACGCCGGCGCCGCGCAGACGATGATCACCGAGCGCCGCAACGTCGGCAAGGTCGTGCTGGTTCCCTAGCCGCGCCGGGTTCGCTGGTGCTACCCTGCGCGCAGATGTCGTTTCGTAACTCGCTTCTCCTTCTCCTGCTCCCCCCTCGGGGGGAATAGCGCGTGGCGGCCGCGTAGCCGCATACCCAGCAGAGAGGAACCGAAAGCGAGCTAGAGAAGGAGCACGAACGACATGAGCACTTCGGCAGGCAATGGAACGGGCGCGAGCGGCGCGGCGCCCGATGCAGACCCCGGTCATCGCGACCCGGCCAATCGCGTCCTGATCTTCGACACGACACTGCGCGACGGCGAGCAATCGCCGGGCATCTCGCTCAACAGAAACGAAAAGCTCGAGATCGCCCATCAGCTGGCCCGGCTGGGCGTGGACATGATCGAGGCCGGTTTCCCGATCACCTCGCCCGGCGACTTCGAGTCCGTGCAGGCGATCTCACGAGAGGTCGAAGGACCCGTGATCTGCGGCCTCGCGCGCACCAGCCACCAGGACATCGAGGCCGCGTGGGAGGCCGTCAAGGACTCCGAGCGTCCGCGTATCCACACGTTCCTGGCGACGAGCGACGTGCACATCGAGCACAAGCTGCAGACGACGCGCGAGGACGTCAAGGGCCAGGTCCGCGCCGCTGTCGCGCAGGCGCGCGAGCTGTGCGAGGACGTTGAGTTCTCCCCCGAGGACGGCTCGCGCTCGGACGTCGAGTTCATGGCCGAGGTGATCCAGATCGCGCTCGAGGAGGGAGCGAGCACGATCAACGTCCCAGACACGGTCGGCTATGCATTGCCAGGGGAGTACAAGGCGATGTTCGAAGCGCTCTACCGGTTGGTTCCCGAGCTGCACAAGGCTGTCGTCTCGGTGCACTGTCACGACGATCTCGGAATCGCCGTCGCCAACTCATTGGCCGGCTTGGAAGGCGGCTGCCGCCAGGTCGAGTGCGCGATCAACGGGATCGGCGAGCGCGCCGGCAACGCCTCGCTCGAGGAGGTCGCGATGCTGCTGCGCACGCGCGAGCCGAGCCTCTGCCTGTGGACGGGGATCGAGACAACCGAGATCGCGCGTACGAGCCGCCTCGTCTCGCGCCTGACCGGCTATCAGGTGCAGCCGAACAAGGCGATCGTCGGGCGCAACGCGTTCGCTCACGAGGCCGGTATCCACCAGGACGGCGTGCTCAAGGAGCGCACGACGTACGAGATCATGGACGCCACGACCGTCGGCCTGAACAGCAACTCGCTGGTGCTAGGCAAGCACTCCGGCCGCCACGCGCTGAGCGAGGCGCTGAAGGAGATGGGCTTCGAGATCGACGGGCAGGCGCTGAACACGGCGTTCAAGCGCTTCAAGCAGATCGCCGACGTGAAGAAGCAGGTGACCGCGATGGACCTGGAGGCGCTGGTCACCGACGAGCTGCGCAGTGAGGACATCGGCGGCTACACGCTCGACTTCTTCGAGGTTGACGCCTCCTCGCGGCGCCCACCGCACGCGCGCGTGTCGGTCAATTTGCCCGATGGCGCGATCGCGAGTGGGTCGTTCACCGGCGACGGGCCAATCGACGCCGTGTTCCAGGCGATCAACGCGGCGACCGGGGTCGCCGCCAAGCTCAGCGAGTTCACGATCGGCGCCGTGACCGAGGGGCAGGACGCGCTCGGCGAGGTTTCGATCGTGCTGGAGGTCGGTGGGGTCACCGGGGCTGGGCAGGGCGTCTCGACGGACATCATCGACGCTGCGGCGCGGGCCTATGTGCGGGCGTTGTCGGTGGCTGTGGCCCGCTCGCGCGTGGAGGACGCGATGGGCCTGCCCGAGACAGCGTGAACGCGCAGGCGCGGATCGCCGCATGACAGCGACCGATCAGGGAAGCGTTCGCAGAGGAAAATGCGCCTTGACGCACGCTCGACCGCTTGCGATAGTCCCGCTGCTTGATTTGGCTGACTCGAACCGGCACGAGTAATCGGCATGCGCAGGCGGCCGTGCTCTTGGTGGCGTCGGCGATCATGGTCGGCTGCGGCGGCGGCTCGCCGTCGAGTTCAACGTCCCCGGCCACGAGCGCCGCCCAAGCGTCGACCACGCCGGCGTCGAGCACTGCGGAGAGCGCGACGACGTCAAGTGAGACGAGTCCTTCCGGGTCGCAGGCCGCGTCAAGCACCGGAGGAGCCGACGCGGCCGCGCGCGCCGACGCAATCTGCGCGCGCCGCAATCGAGAACTGACGGCCACGACGCCCGCCGGCGCAAGCCTCAGCGCGATCCTCGCCACCACATCTCGGCGCGCCGCAATCGAACGTATCGCGCTGTCCGAATTGATCAAGATCACACCGCCGACGTCGATCGCCGCGTCATGGCGGAAGATCGTGCTCGGCACCGCGGCCGCGTTGCGACGCTCGGTCACGCTCGCGCGATACGCGAAGCGGACCGACCGTGCCGGCGTGGCCAGGCAGAAGACCTTGCTGAGCAAGCCGCAGCTGTCCCTGTTGATCGCGGCCACCAAAGCGCGGATCGAGCAGTGCGCTTCGGTCGCCGGGCCGAGCGTGCGCCCTTTCTAAGCACCGCCGCCCTCTCCAGGACGTCCGTGATAACGTACGGGCGTATGGCGACTGCCGAGCACCTTCCCACTCCCACCCACGAGGCACTGGCGCCGGCGACGATCGGCGCGCGGCTGAAGGCTCTGCGCGAGGCATCCGACCTGTCCCTGCGCGATCTCGCGGCTCGCAGCGGCGTGAGCGCGCCGATGCTCTCGCAGGTCGAGCGCGGCGAGACGAGCCCGACGTTGACCGTCGCCGCGCGAATCGCCGCCGGGCTCGACCTACGGCTCTCGCAGTTGCTGCGCCTCGACGAGGGCGGCGCCGTGACCGTTGTTCGCGCATCCCAGCGCCAGCGTGGCGGCAATGCCCGCCGCGGACATCGCTTCGAGGTGTTGACGGCCGCCCAGCCCGGCCAGCGGGCCGAGCTCTCGCGGCACACCTTGGCGCCCGGAGGAGCAACCGGCGCTGCCGACGACCCGCCGATGCACGAGCCAGGCAGCCGCGAGACAGCGCTCGTCGAGCGCGGCGCCGTCGAGCTGTTCTGCGACGGGCAGCGCTACGAGCTCGGCGAGGGCGACTGCGTGACGTTCGACGCCGACCTGCCCCACCACTTCGAGAACCCGACCGGCGAGGAGGCCTCGTTGCTGGCCGTCGTCGCCGCGGGACTGAGGAGAAGCTGATGCCACAGACGATGTTCGACAAGATCTGGGAGACGCACGAGGTGGCCCACGGCCTGCTGTACATCGACCTGCATCTCGTGCACGAGGTGACCAGTCCGCAGGCCTTTGACAGCCTGCGCATGGCTGGGCGGCCGGTGCGCCGCGCCGACCGCACGCTGGCGACTGCCGACCACAACACGCCCACCGACGGCACGCCCGTTGCCGCGCGCATCAAGGACGAGCTGTCGCGCGTGCAGGTGGAAACGTTGGAGCGCAACTGCGAGCAGTTCGGCGTGTCCGTCTACTCGCTCGGCTCCGATCGCCAGGGCATCGTGCACGTGATCGGTCCCGAGCTGGGCGTCACGCAGCCCGGCATGACGATCGTCTGCGGCGACTCGCACACCTCCACCCATGGTGCCTTCGGTGCGCTGGCATTCGGCATCGGCACCTCAGAGGTCGAGCACGTGCTCGCCACGCAGTGCATGGTCCAGCACAAGGCGCGCTCCATGCGCATCCTCTACGAGGGCGAGCTCGGCTTCGGCGTCACGGCCAAGGATCTGATCCTCGGCACGCTCGGACGTCTCGGCGTCGGCGGCATGACCGGGCACGTCGTCGAGTACGCCGGACCGGCGATCGAGGCGCTGTCGATGGAAGGGCGCATGACCGTCTGCAACATGACCATCGAGGGCGGCGGGCGCGCCGGCATGATCGCGCCCGACGACACCACCTTCGCGTGGTTCTCAGACGTGCAGCGCCCCGGCGCGCCGCACCGCGCAGAGCTCGACAAGGCCATCGCGCGCTGGCGCGAGCTGCGCACCGACGACGGCGCCGAGTTCGACAACGAGGTCGTGATCGACGCGAGCGCCATCTCGCCGCAGGTCACCTGGGGCACCAATCCCGGCATGGTGCGCGCTGTCACCGAGAACGTGCCCACGCTCGACGAGTTCGACAGCCCCGCCGACCGCGAGGCGACCGAACGCGCGCTCGCCTACATGGACCTGCAGCCCGGCATGCCCATCGAGCAGATCGCGCTCGACCGCGTGTTCATCGGCTCGTGCACCAACTCGCGCATCGGCGACCTGCGCGCCGCCGCCGAGGTCGTGCAGGGACGCAAGGTCGCCGACGGCGTCGACGCGATGGTCGTCCCCGGCTCCCAGCAGGTCAAGAAACAGGCCGAGGACGAGGGTTTGGACGAGGTCTTCCGCGCGGCCGGCTTCGACTGGCGCGTCGCCGGCTGCTCCATGTGCCTCGGCATGAACCCCGACATCCTGCAGCCCGGCGAGCGCTGCGCATCCACCTCCAACCGCAACTTCGAGGGGCGCCAGGGGCGCGGCGGGCGCACCCACCTCGTGTCACCGCAGATGGCCGCCGCCGCCGCCATCGAGGGCCGCTTCGTCGACATCCGCGAGTGGAGCTAGGAGAAGAGCTTGAACCCGATCAGCGTCATCTCCGGGCCGGTCAGCCATCTCGATCGCGCCGATGTCGACACCGACCAGATCATGCCCAAGCAGTTTCTCAAGCGCGTCGAGCGCACCGGCTTCGGCGAGTTCCTGTTCTTCGACTGGGCCAAGGAGCCGGGGTGGGACCTGCCGGCCAACCCGATCCTCGTCGCCGGCGAGAACTTCGGCTGCGGCTCCTCGCGCGAGCACGCGCCCTGGGGGCTTCAGGACTACGGCTTCCAGGCCATCGTCGCGCCGAGCTTCGCCGACATCTTCTACTCCAACTGCACCAAGATCGGGCTGCTGCCGGTCGTGATCGAGGAGGAGGACTGTCGCGCGCTCGCGCTCGCGCATGCGGGGGCGGGGGAGGTCGACCTGCTCGAGCAGGAGGTGCGCTTTGCCGGTCGCGAGGTCGTGTTCGAGATCGACCACGAGATCCGCCACCGGCTGCTGAACGGGCTCGACGACATCGCGCTGACGCTCGAGCAGGGCGCCGAGATCGACGCCTACGAGTCAGAGCACGAGCGCGACGTAGCCCGTGTGCCCACGACGGCGATGTGACCCCTCAAAACGAATACCGATCCGCCACCGGGCCCCCCCGCGCCCTGTACCCCCGGCAGCCTTCGATCACAAAGCCAGGCTCACAGCTTGTCCTCGGCGTCCACTTCGCGCGGAACTCGGCGACCGCTTTGGCAAGCTCCTTGCGGTTGAGCTTTTCGGGCAGTTCACGGCGCAGTTCAGGCTCGACCTCGGCCAGGCTGCGCTGGTGGGGCGGGTGCACGGCGATCACTTCGAAGACGTAGTAGCCCAGGGAGATCTTGACCGGGCCGCTGATCACGTGCGGGTGGGCCTTGAAGATCGCATCGGCCAGCACCGGCTCTGAGAAGAAGTGAGGTTCCAAGCCAAGGAAGGTTCCTTCTTTGGTTTCGATCGGCTGGGGCAGCGCGATCCC
>CAWCFO010000002.1:0-2648074 GCA_963794905.1 uncultured Solirubrobacteraceae bacterium | reverse complement strand
GCACGATGCCGAAGCCGATCGTCGTGGTCTGCAATGGGACGCCCAGGTTGTCGACGAGGTTGTCGCTGAACAGGGTTCCCACGACGCTGATCAGCACGACCGCCAGCCAGTAGATGCCCGGCACGTACCTCCTCGCGCGAAACTGTGCGATCAAAGTGACGACCAGCAGGGCGGCCATCAGGTAGGAGGTCGTCGTCAGGCCCAGCCCGAGGTTTTCGTTGAGCAGGTCCGCGGCGGTCTCCCCCACGGTCGTGCAGAGGATCTTGATGACCCAGAAGTACAGCGTGATCTCGGGCACCTTGTTCAACAGCTTGCGCCTTGTAGGAAGCCCCGAGCTGTGTGTGCGAATGATTGGTTGACGTACAGCGATCTCGTTCATGCGGCGCAACGATGCACAAGACCTCTAAACCGACCATGAGAGTGAGATGACCGTTGCAATGCGCCCGGGCGCGCGGTCCGGCAAAGCTCATATGGCGTTTATCTGAGCGGCCTACGCTCTGCTCTGCACCAGTCGCGCTGGCCGTCCGCCCAAGCGAGCTCGCAAGCGCCGGTGTCCCTCCTCCCACCGTGAATCTGCATGTGAAAAGAGCTGCGCACCGGCCTGCGAGCGTGCGCTCGTCGGCGGGCGAACGCCCGCCTCCCGGCGCCCAAGCCAGCTTCTCGAAGGTTCCAGATGATGGCCTACTTCTGGATCGCCAAGGGGTTGACGACGGGGATGGGAGAGTCGACGTCGGACTTTCTCGTGCACCGGCTCGTGCCCGAGCTCGCCGTCATGCTCGGCGGCATCGGCCTGCTCGTGGCGCTCGCGCTGCAGTTCTCCACGCGCCGCTACGTCGCCTGGCGGTACTGGCTGGCCGTCGCGATGGTCGGCATCTTCGGCACGATGGCCGCGGATGTGCTGCACGTCGGCCTCGGCATCCCGTACATAGCCTCCACGATCTTCTACGCGATCGTCCTCGCGGCCGTCTTTTACACGTGGCACGCCAGCGAGGGAACGCTGTCGATTCACAGCATCTACAACACGCGGCGCGAGCTTTTCTACTGGGCGACCGTGCTGGCGACGTTCGCGCTCGGCACCGCCGCCGGTGACCTCACCGCTGTGACGTTCGGGCTCGGCTACTTCGCCTCCGGCCTGCTGTTCGCGGCGATCATCGCGATCCCCGCCCTTGGCTACTGGCGCTTCCGCATGAACTCCATCCTCGCGTTCTGGTTCGCCTACGTGATCACGCGCCCGCTCGGCGCGTCGTTCGCGGACTGGCTCGCCGTGACACACCACCGTGGCGGCCTCGCGCTCGGCACCGGCTGGGTGAGCCTCGCGCTCGCGGCGATGATCGCAGCGATCGTCGCCTACTTCACCGTCGCGCGCAACGACCTGCCCCTGCCGCAGCCCTGACGTTCACGTACGTACATCAACCGCCACAAGGTGACCCGGTGACCAGCGCCAAGCGAAGCCTCTCGATCCTCGCGCCGGCCTGCTTGCTGCTCGTCGCGTTGACGACGTGGGTCGTCTGGTATCCGCCGAGCCCCGACCTCGCCGCGCAGGTCTATCGCATCCACCTGTTCTCCACCGACGGCTTCACCCTCTGGGACAACGCCTGGTACGGCGGCCACTACGTCCCCAGCTATAGCCTGCTGTTCCCGCCGCTCGCCTCGATGCTCGGCCTGCGCGCGACCGGAGCGCTGGCCGTGTCCTTCTCGGTGTGGGCCTTCAGCCGCCTGATCGCCGGTCGTCCCGAGCGTCGCGCCGCGCTTGCCAGCAGCCTGTTCGCGCTCGGCGCGCTCGGCGACCTGTTCATCGGGCGCGTCACGTTCGCGCTCGGCGTCGCGCTCGGCCTGGCCAGCGTGCTGGCGATCGCTCGCCGGCGCAGGCTTCCCTGCGCAGCGCTGTCGCTGGCCTGCGCCGCCGCCAGCCCCGTCGCGGCGGCCTTTCTCGTGCTCGTCGCCACCGGCGACCTGCTGGCAAACCGCTCCCGCCTGCGCTTTGCGCTGCTGGCCGGCCCCCCGCTGGCGCTCGCCGCGGCCTCGCTGCTGCTGTTCCCCGAACCGGGCTACGAGCCGTTCGCGCTCGGCTCGATGCTCGCCGCGCTCGGCGCCAGCACCGTCGTGTTCGTGCTCGTCTCGCCCAAAGAGCGCTTCGTGCGATGCACGGCGCTGCTCTACGCGCTCGCCCTGCTGCTGGCCTATGCGCTGCGCTCGCCGATGGGCAGCAACGCCGTGCGCTTCGGCGTGCTGTTCGCGCCGGCCGCGCTCGCCGCGTGCGTCGGCAGCGAGGACGTCCAGCGGGTGATCGCCGCGGCGGCCGGCCGGTTTGGTCGCGTGCGTCGTATGCCTCGCGTGCGCCCGCCGCGCCGCGCCGCGGCGCGCTCCGCGCCCGGCCTGCTGCTCGCGCTGATCGGCTGCGCGCTCGTGCTGTGGCAGCTCACCGGCCCCGTCGCGCAGTCCGTCGGCGCCTCTGACGAACTCGCCAGCCGCGCGCACTTCTACTCCCCCGCGATCCGCTATCTGGAGAGTCGCAGCGCCGGACGGCCGATGCGCGTCGAGGTGCCGTTCACCAAATCGCACTGGGACGCGGCGGTGCTCGCCGACCACTTCGACCTCGCGCGCGGGTGGGACCGGCAACTGGACACGACCGACAACGCGCTGTTCTACGAAGGCCAGCTGACCGCGCCCGCATACCGCCAATGGCTGCGCGACAACGCCGTGCGCTTCGTCGCGCTGTCCGACGCGCCGCTGGACTTCTCGAGCATCCGCGAGGCCGCGCTCGTGCGCGCCGGCCTGCCCTTCCTGCGCCTCGCCTTCCACAGCGCGCACTGGCGAATCTACGAAGTGCTCGCAGCCGGCCAACTGGCCAGCGGCCCCGCGCGCGTCACCCACCTCAGCGGCGACGGGTTCTCGCTGTCGTCCAGCGGCGCCGGGCGCTCGCTCGTGCGCGTGCACTTCACGCCCTACTGGACCGTCACGACCGGCCACGCGACCGTCGCACGCGCCGCCGGCGGCTGGACCGAGGTCACCACCAGCGCGGCGGGCAAAGTCGTCATCGACGCCGACTTCCCCTTGGGGCTGTAGAGCGGTCGATCGCGCGCCGGCTGCGCACGTGCCGTCCCGTCGCCCCATGTCCAGTCGGCGCTCGTCCAGCCGCCCGCGCCGGCGATAGGCTGCGCGCGGGGTGTCTGCGTCAGGCGAGCAATCGACCGCTGCTCGGGCGCCCCGGCGCTCGCGCTCGTTGGCCAGCGTGTCGCTCGCCGTGCTCGCGGCCGCGGCCGTCGTCGTAGGCGGGGCGTGCCTGTACGTGCGCGAGCAGATCCTCGACTCGCACGCGTTCGCCGAGCGCACCGTCGCAGCACTAGGGCACGAGCCGGTGCGTCGGGTGGTTTCGCGCGAGATCGTCGTACAGGTGATCGACCGCAACTCCAGCGACCTGATCGCCGCGCGCCCGCTGATCACCGCCGCGGTCGAAACGGCCGTCGCCACGCCGCAGTTTCGCGGCCTCATGCGGCTCGTCGCCGGACAGGCGCACCGCCTGCTGTTCGACCGCGGCGGCAACGTCGCCTTCAGCATCGCCGACGCCGGCACCGTCGTCATCTCGGCGCTGCGAACGCTCGCGCCGGACGTCGCCTCGAAGATCCCCACCAACGTCGATGCCCGCCTGCTCGACCTGCGGCGCCAGAGCTTTGCCGTGCGCACCCTGCGCACCGCCGACAAAATCCGCACGCTCGGTCTCGTGCTGCCGCTGCTCGCGCTCGCGCTGCTCGCGCTGGCCGTCGCCGTCGCGCCGCGTCGGCGGCGGGCGATCACCCATTGCGCCGTCGCGCTGGCCGTCGCCGGCGTGGCGACGTTCGTCGATCTCGCGCTGCTGCGCCACAGCCTGCTGACCAACCTGTTCGGCGGCGAAGAGCTGAGCGACGCCGACGTGCGTGCCGCCGCCGGCGACCTGTGGGACGCCTATCTCGGCGACCTGTCCAGCTGGGCGCTCGGCCTCGGCGTCGTCGCCACGATCGTCGCCGCCGCCTCGGCGGACGTGCTGCGCCCGTATGCCGCCCGCGCGCGCCTGGCGCGCCTGCGCGCTCGCGCCTGGCCGCCACGCACCCGCCGCGGGCAGGTGCTCGGCGGCGTGGCGGCCGTGCTCGTCGGCCTGCTGCTGATCGCCGAGCCGGCGCGCTCAGTCGACACGCTCGTCGTGCTCTGCGGAGGGCTGCTGGCGTACCTCGGCGTCGGCCAGATGCTCGCGGCGGCCGGCGTCGTGCTGGAGCAGGAGCGCCTGTCGCTGGCGCGCAGCCGCCGCGGCGCGCTCGCCGTGGGGGCGAGCCTCGGCGTGCTCGTCGGTGGCGCCGCGATCGCTTTGGCCGGCGGCGATCACACCGTCGTGCGCCCCGCGGCGTCGGCGCAGCTGACGTGCAACGGCTACGCGCAGCTGTGCTCGCGGCGCGTCGATCAGGTCGTCTTCCCGGGCACGCACAACGCGATGTCGGCGGCCGACTCGCCGGGCTGGCTGATCGCCAACCAGACGCGCACCATCGCGCGACAGCTCGACGACGGCATCCGCGCGTTCAAGATCTCCACCCACTACGCGATCGGCGACAAGCCCGGTCATGTGCGCACCGACATCGCCGCCGAGGGCCAGCGCGCC
Organism: uncultured Solirubrobacteraceae bacterium; assembly: GCA_963794905.1. Taxonomy (GTDB): domain Bacteria; phylum Actinomycetota; class Thermoleophilia; order Solirubrobacterales; family Solirubrobacteraceae; genus Palsa-744. The sequence goes on along the minus strand of CAWCFO010000002.1, from coordinate 2,643,447 downwards.
AACCGCGTGTCGGAGAAGCTCACAAGCGAAGCGCGCACCGCGCTGCAGCGCTTCAGCGGATCGGTCGGCTTCGGCCCGCGCACTGGCAAGCCGAGCGTGTGGCTGTGCCACACGCTGTGCGAGCTCGGCGCGACGAGCATGTCGAGCTTCCTCGCCACGATCCGCAGGTTCCTCACGCAGAACCCCGGCCAGGTGCTCGTGCTGTTCGACGAGGACTACGTGTCCGAGGGGTCGCTCGAACAGGAGTTCAAGCGCGCGAAGCTGTTCTCGCATCTCGCCGTGCTGCGCGAGGGCCAGCAGATGCCGACGCTCGGCCAGCTCGTGCGCGCCCAGCACAACGTGCTCGTGTTCACCCAGGAGCCCGTCAGCGGCCGCTATCCGTGGGACATGTACGGGTTCGGCGGCTTCATCCAGGACACCCCGCTCGGCGCCGTCAAGCCGAAGCAGTTCACGTGCAAGCTCAACCGTGGCCTGGCGATGAGCCCGCTGCTGATGATGAACGACTGGGCCGACGTGTTCCCGCCGCGTCGCAGCCCCAACGTGCCGCTCAACAAGCGCTCGTTCATCCTTCGCCGCGCGCGCCAGTGCGAGTCAGAACGCCACCACCTGCCCAACCTGATCCTCACCGACTTCTATGACAGCGGCGACGTGATCGGCGCGGCGCGCGTGCTCAACGGCCTCGGCGACCAGCCGCCGGCGCCGATCGTGCAGCTGCAGCGCGGCGGCTGAGCGACCACCCGGCGGCGGCCGGCGTCCGGGGGCCGCCCAAGCTCAAGGGGTCGGCCCACGCGCGCAGAGCCGACCAGGCGTGGGCGCCACCCGAGCGACGTCGCGCTAGCGGAAATCGGACAACGACAACCAGCCGCCGGGTGCCTGTCCGAAACCCGCCAGCATCCAGCGCCCGAGCGTGCCAGGATGGTTGCGTGCTCGAAGACTTCGACAGCTGCTATCGCGCCGTGCAGAGCCGCGACGCGCGCTTCGACGGCTGGTTTTTCACGGCCGTCAGCTCGACCGGCATCTACTGCCGCCCGAGCTGCCCGGCCGTCACACCCAAGCGCGAGAACGTGCGCTTCTTCCCCACCGCCGCGGCCGCCCAGCAGGCCGGCTACCGCGCCTGCCTGCGCTGCCGCCCCGACGCCGCGCCGGGTTCGCCGCAGTGGCTCGGCCGCGCGGACGTCGCCGCGCGTGCCGTCAAGTTGATCCTCGACGGCGCCGTCGACCGCGAGGGCGTGTGCGGTCTCGCCCGCAAGCTCGGCTACTCCGAGCGCCAACTGCACCGCGTGCTCGTGGCCGAGGTCGGTGCGGGAGCGCTGTCGCTCGCGCGCGCCCAGCGCGCTCAGACGGCGCGCGTGCTGCTGCAGACGACCGACCTGCCCGCCGCCCAGGTGGCCTTCGGCGCCGGTTTTGCCAGCGTGCGCCAGTTCAACGACACCGTGCGCAGCGTGTTCGCGCGCACCCCCACCGAGCTGCGCCGCCGCGCGCGCGGCCGCCACGACACCCACGCCCGCTCGGGCGCCGCAGTGTCGATCCCGCTCAGCCTGCCCTACCGCCGGCCGCTGGCGGCGGACGCACTCCGTCGCTTCCTCGCGCTGCGCGCCGTGTCGGCGGTCGAGGCGCACGAAGGGTCGATCTACCGCCGCAGCCTGCGCCTGGCGCATGGCGCCGGCACCGTGGAGGTCGAGCTCGCCGACGACGCCGCCACAGGCGGCATCCGTGCGGTGTTCACGCTCGACGACCTGCGCGACCTGACTGCGGCGATCGCGCGCACGCGCCGCCTGCTCAACCTGGACGCCGACCCGGTGGCCGTCGACGAGGCTCTCGCCGCGGACCCGCTGCTGCGGCCGCTGATCGAGCGCACGCCCGGACTGCGCATGCCCGGCGCCGTCGACGGCTTCGAGCTGGCCGTGCGCGCGATCGCCGGACAGCAGATCTCCGTCGCCGGCGCGCGCACCGTGCTCGGCGCGCTCGTGCAGGCGGCGGGCCAGCCGCTGCGCGAGCCGACGGGCTCGCTCACGCACACGTTCCCCACGCCCGAAGCGCTCGCGACGCTCGCGCGGCGGCGCCCGTCGGCGTTCTCGATGCCGGGCGCGCGGCGGCGCAGCGTGGCCGCGCTCGCGCAGGCCGTCGCGGCGGGCGACATCGACCTCGAACCCGGCGCGGACCCCGCCGAGCTGGAGCGCGGCCTGCTGGCGTTGCCGGGCGTCGGGCCGTGGACCGCCAGCTACGTCGCCATGCGCGCGCTCGGCGATCCCGACGCCTTCCCCGCGACCGACCTCGGCGTGCGGCGCAGCATGGCCCAGCTCGGCGCCGGCGGCGACCCTCGCACGATCGCTGAGCGCGCCGAGCGCTGGCGCCCGTGGCGCGCCTACGCGGTCGCCCACCTGTGGACCGTGCCCGCAGCCGCAGGCAAGGCTCACGCGGGCTCATCCGATGCGCAAGGCGGTGAAGGCGCAACCCGCGCGGGCTCGCCGAAGGGCCGTCGCAGGGCGCGACCGACGCAGCGCAGGACCTCGATTCCAACGACGATAGGAGCTGACACAGCATGACGACGACCATTCCCCAAGCATCGACGCCCACCGCACGACTCGCCGTCGACAGCCCGATCGGCACGCTGCTGCTCGAAGGCGACGACGACGCGCTGACCCACCTGCGGCTCCCCGGCCACTTCGCGGCGGCCGGCGGGGGGACGGCCGCCGGCGACGTGACCGATGCCCCGCGCGCCGTCGCGGCGGCGGCCGAGCAGCTGGCTGAGTACTTCGACGGCGAGCGGACGGGCTTCCAGCTGGCGCTCGCGCCGGACGGGACGCCTTTTCAGCGCGACGTGTGGACGGCGCTCGCGGACATCCCCTACGGCCACACGATGAGCTATGGCGAGCTGGCCGCCACCGTCGGTCGCCCGCACGCGTTCCGGGCGGTCGGCAATGCCAACGGCGCCAACCCGATCCCGATCATCGTGCCCTGTCACCGAGTGCTCGCCAGCGGCGGGCGCATCGGCGGCTACGGCGGCGGGCTCGACGCGAAGCGCACGCTGCTCGCGCTGGAGGGCGTCTCGGTATGACCTCCGGCGCGCGGGCGCGCGCGCTCGAACAGCGGACGCAGAAGGTCTCGGTGTGCGTGCCCGTGCGCGACGAGGCGCCGACGATCGGCCCGATCGTCGACACGCTCGTGGCGATGCGCGACGACCGCCTGCTCGACCAGGTCGTCGTAGTGGACGCTGCGTCCGCCGACGGCTCCGGCGCGCTCGCAGCCGCTCGCGGCGCCGACGTGTTCGACCAGTCCTCGCTGCTCGCCGAGTATGGCCCCGTGCTCGGCAAGGGCGACGCGATCTGGCGCTCGCTGAGCGTGCTCGACTCAGACGTGCTGTGCTTCTTCGACGGCGATCTTGCGACGTTCTCGCGCGAATACGTCGTCGCGCTCGCCGGCGAGCTGCTGTCCGACGAGCGCCTGTCGTTCGTAAAAGCGGCGTTCTCGCGGCCCTTCCGCGACGAGCGCGGGCAGACCACCGGCGAGGGCGGGCGCGTCACCGAAGCGATGGCGCGGCCGCTGCTGGAGCTTTTCTATCCGGCGCTGTGCGACTTCCGACAGCCGCTCAGCGGCCAGTTCGCGATCACACGCGAACTGCTCGCGTCGCTGCCCATCTCCACGGGCTACGGCGTCGACGTCGGGCTGTTGATCGACGTGTTCCGCCGCGTCGGGCTCGACGGCATGTCCCAGGTGGACATCGGCCCGCTCTACAACGCCCACCAGACTCTGCAGGAGCTCGAGCCGATGGCCTACCAGGTGGGGCTCGCGCTCATGCAGCGCCTGGAAGCCGAGGGACGCCTGACGCCGACGGCGCGTGCCGCCTATCCCGTGTGGCGCGACGGCTCGCACGAGCCGGCGCTGCTCGACCTGGACGTCCACACGCGGCCGGCGTTCGACTCGCTCGCTCCGGCGGCGGCTAGCTAGCGGCGTCGGCCCGCCGGCTGCGTCGGACCGCCGGCTGCGTCGGACCGCCGGCTGCGTCGGACCGCCGGCTGCGTCGGACCGCCGGCCGCGCAGGCGCCGAGCGCTCCCGGGCCGCAGCGGCCGGCGTTCACGCGCGCTGCAGCGCTTCGCGCGTCGCGACGAACGCGCGCGCCGCAGCGACGTCGTGCACGCGAAAGATCGTCGCGCCGTTGCGCATCCCGTGGTCGAGCGCCGCGAGCGTCCCCGGGAGGCGCTCGCGCGGACGACGGCGCAGCAACGCGCCGATGAAGTCCTTGCGCGAGATCGCCAGCAGCAGCGGATGGCCGAGCTGCGCCACCGCCGCCACGCCGTGCAGGACCTCGACGGTCTGCGCCGGCGTCTTTGAGAAGTCCGGGCCGGGGTCGACGATCAGGCCGTGCGGCGGCACGCCGTGGCGTTCGGCCAGCGCCGTGCGCTCGCGCAGGAAGCCGACGACGTCGGCGAGCACGTCGTCGTACAGCTGCGGATCGGTCAGGCGGCGCTTGGGCACGCCGCGGTTGTGCATCACCACCAGCGCCGCTCCCGTCGATGCGCATACGTCGGCCAGCACCGGGTCGGCCAGGCCGCCGATGTCGTTGACGATGCTCGCCCCCGCGGCGATCGCCGCGGCGGCGACGGCGGGCTTGTACGTGTCGACCGAGATGACCGCCGGCGTGCGCTGCGCGAGCGCCGCGATAAGCGGCGCCACACGCTCGATCTCCTCCTCGGCGGCGACCGCCGGTCGGTCGGTGACGGCCGACTCGCCGCCGATGTCGAGGATGTCCGCTCCGTCCTCGACGAGGCTCACGCCGCGCCCGATTCTCGCCTCCAGCGTGCGGTAGCGCCCGGCGTCGGAGAACGAGTCGGGGGTCGCGTTGAGCACGCCCATCAGCAGCGGCGCGCCGCTCACGTCGATGCGCTGCGAGCAGGCCGTGAAGCTCGTCGCGCGCTCGCGCACGGGCGCGGGAGGCGTCACCGCCGGGGCCAGCGCAATCGGTTCGCGCGGGCGATCAGCAGCCCGGCGATCAGCGCGACGACGGCCAGCAGCAGGACGTCGATGGCGATCGACAGGACGACGTGGTCGCTGTCGAACGCGCTCGGCTTGCCGCCCGTGCGAAACACGCTCAGCTCGATGTCTCGCGCGAGCGGCGCGAGCGTGATCGCGGCGACGACGCCGAACAGGCCGCTGAGCACGATCGCCACGCGATGGTTGGCCGCGGCGATCACCTCCTGGAAGGTCTGCAGGTTCTGGCGTACCTGCGCCTCCAGCTCGGCGGGATCGCGCACGAGGGCGTTGTGCTTGAAGTGCTCGCGCAGCGGACGGAACAGCAGCGCGACCTGGTCGTGCAGCACGTACTCGTCGGTCAACGCGGCGACGAGGCGCTGCCACTGTTGAAGTTCGCCGCGCGCGATCGGCCGGCGCTCGGTGATCGACAGCTGCGTCGCGCGCTGCACGGTGCGCAGCGCGGCCCGCTGGAGCGTCAGGTACTCGAGCGTCTGCATGCGCAGGGCGTCGAAAGCGCCCACCGAGCCGCGCTCGCGCTCGCCCGCCAGCGCCAGCACAGAGCGGTTCTCGCCGACGAACCAGTCGTGCTCGTAGCCGGCCTCGGCGGGCTTCAGGAAAGCTCCGTCCTCGTAGGGGCGCTTGGTGGCGTAGGCCAGCTCGGCGATCGATTCCAGCCGCTCGTTCCTGCCATCGTCGCCGGGCCACACGAGCTCGTAGGCGGTGCCGAACGTGACCGGGTAGGCGGTCAGGCTTTCGCCGGCCACCACGCGATCCTCGCGCCACCGCGAGCGCGCCTCGGCGTCCTCCAGCGCAGTCAGGCGCTCCACGTCGGGCGAGCGCCCGCAGAAGCGTTCGTGCATCGGCAGCATCACCATGTCCATCACCGCCTGACGTCGGCCTGCGGCTGCGAGCGCACGCCCCCCAGCTCGACCCGCCAGCTCAGCGGCTGCTCGCGCCGCCAGACCGCGTCGCTGTAGCGAGCCAGCTCGGCGATCTGCGCGTCGCCCTCGCTGAGCGTCGGGGCGAGCGTCAGCCGGATCAGCGCCAAACCGGCGGCGTGCAGCAGCAGGTGCGTTTCGACGGCCATCCACTCGTCGCGCGCGGGGTGGCGGCACTCCAGCGCGTGCGCCGAGACGACGCGCAGGACGTGGCAGCGGCGCAGCGCCTGGGTGTCCCAGAACTCGTCGTCGCCGTCGCGCACGTGCGCGTCGCCGAGCACGTGCCGGGCGTCGTCGCGACCCGGCGAGTTGTCCTGTGCGGCCGCGCGGATCGCGTGGATGCTGCACGGCATCGAGTACGCGCGCAGCCACGAGACCGACGCGGCGCACGGGCCGGCGTTTTGCCCGGTAGCTCGAATCATCGGCGCAGTTTGCCAGGATTGCGGGTGATGTCGACCTCACGCGCGGCACTGGACCGTCCGCGTCAGGCCGCCTTTTGAGCCCCGACCGCACCGGAGGGAAGATGACCGCAGGCACCCCCACGCTGTTCGTCTGTCACGGCGACGACGGCGGTCCGCGAATGCATCCGTGCAGGCGCGTGCAGGAAGCGCTGCGCAGCGCCGGCATCGACTACGACAAGGTCGTCGCGGCACACGGCAACCCGTTCCCGTTCCTGCGCAAAGGCTCGCGCGAGGAGCTGCGCGAGCAGACCGGCGCGACGAAACTGCCGGCGCTGAAGCTCGCCGACGGCGCCGTGCTCGTGCACTCGCGCGCGATCAACGCGTGGATCTCAGAGCAGCAGCGATCCGGCGACGCGCAGGTCGCCGGCTGAGCCGAGCGATCTCCAGTCCTGATCTCCAGCCCCGATGACCCACCTGACCTCGGCCGGCGAACCACGTGACGCCGCGCGGCGTCCGCCCGCGGCAGCGTGCCGCGGGCGGCGCCGCAAAGCCCTACAGGGCGCCCTCGACGAGCGTCGTGAACTCGCCCTGCCCGCTGACGTTCGGGTGGTAGCTTTCCGACAGCGGGTTGGACTGGCCGTTCAACCACTCAGACGACGAGCAAACCTCGTGTGAGGAGAACGGCGTCCGCGGGTCGACGAAGCTGAATCTGTGCGCTTCGGCGCGCGCTTTGATAGCCGCGTCGAGTTTGTCGCCCGTTTCGTTGAGTTTCTTCTCGTTGGACGATGTGAGGAAGTTGGCGTTGCACGTCTTGCCTTCGGCCGTGAACAGGCGTGGGTAGCCGAGCACGACGACGTGCGCAGTGGTCGCCTTCGCGCGGATGTCGTTGTACGTCGTGTCCAGCAGCGCCGGCAGTTTGTTGGCGATGAAGCTGTTGGCTTCGTTGATCGCGCTGCCGCACGTGAAGTAGTAGAGCGCGCAGTTGAGGATCACGTTGCTGAAGCCCGCGTCGTTGCCGCCGATCGTGATCGTCACGAGGCTCGTCGCGCTGCTCAGCGTGCCGAGCTGGTTGCTGTTGACTTCGGTCGTCTTCGCGCCGCTGCACGCCTGGAAGCTGAGCGTGTAGTCCTTCGCCGCGGCGACCTTCGGCCCGTACGCTTCGGGGCTGCGCTGGCAGCCGCCTGCTTCGTTGTAGAAGACCCGCGTCCCCACGCCCGAGGAGTACGAGTCCCCGAGAGCTGCGTACTGCGGCGCTGCGACGGCCGAAGCTGCCGGCACGAGCACCCCGACGAGCACTGCGACCACCCCGATGATGCGACTTGGCTTGCGCACGTGTTCTCCCTCTTGCTGGTTATGACGCCCAGGGAGCCGCTGTCGCGCGTTGCCTCTCCCCCGAGCGCGGACGCGCCTAACCTAATGCCGCGTTCTCGCGGCCGTCAACCCTTGTCACGGCGCGCGAGCGGGGGATGCTCGCTCGACCGCTGGCCCGCCTGGCGACGCGTGAGCTGATTGACTTCCCGCCACCGGGCGGCACTCGGCTCGCCCACTTCGCAACCTGGGGGGTTGTCAGATGCTTCCAACAAGGAAGTTGCCGAACCTGATCGTCGGCGCGCTCGTCATCGCAGGGCTGGCGATGATGCTGGCCACGAACGCGGCTGCCGCCGGGCTGCAGGTGTGCGTCCCGTCCGTGGAAGGCAAACCGGTCATCACGCCCAAAGGCGGGGTCTGCAAAGCGGGATACACGTTGACCGAACTCGGCAAAGAAGGCAAAGAAGGGCCCGCGGGCAAAGAAGGGCCTGCTGGAAAAGAAGGCGCGGAAGGCAAAGAAGGTAAAGCCGGCAAAGAAGGAGCGGAAGGCAAAGCTGGCAAAACCGGGCCCGCAGGCAAATCACCGTTCACGGCCGAAGAAACGGCGACTCTGAAAGCGATCCTGCCGTACATCAAGTTCGTCGGCGCGGGCGTCGGCGGCGAACCGACCGTGCAGTTCTCCGGCGCGAACGTGCAGGTCGTCAACGGCTCTGGCAAACAGACGACCGCCAACGGGACCGGCAACTTGGTGGTCGGCTATGACGAAAAACCCGGATCGCAGACAGGCTCGCACAACGTGATTCTCGGGTCCGCTCAGACCTACGAAGGAATCGGCGGGCTGATGAGCGGAGAAAAGAATGCCCTGCGGGCCACCAACGGCGTTGTCTTCGGCGCCGAAAACATCGTCAGCGGTTCCGTCGATGCGACGGTCCTCGGCGGCAGGTTCAACGAGGCATCGGCTGAATACGCGACGGTCGCCGGCGGCCTGTTCGACGAAGCCACGAACTTCGGCGCGACGTCCACCGGGGGTTACGGAAACGTGGCTTCCGGCATCGAGTCGTTCACCGGTGGTGGGTATCAGAACAAGGCGATCGCGAGCGGAGCGTCGGTGTTCGGCGGCGAAGTCAACTTCGCTTCCGGCCAAGCCGCCGGCGTGTTCGGCGGCCGTGCCAACGAAGCCAGCGGCAAGGACTCGGCGGAGCTCGGCGGCAAAGGCGTCGTCGTCTCGACCGAATACGGGCACACGCCCTAGCCGATCGACCGACGGCGATCTGGACGGACGGGCGGACGCCTCCCACGAGCGGCCGCCCGTCTCATAGGATCGGCGCATGACCGAATTGCCCTATGTGGACCCATACCGACGACGCGGCCGCCTGTACCACGCGGTGGCGCGGCTGTCAGCGACGAAACTCGGGGCGTGGTTCTCCGTGCACGTCGCGTGGAAGCTCGACCCGTTTCTGCTGAGGCTGACGCGCGGGCGCTTGAGCACAGCCGGACCGCTGGCGGTGGCCCTGCTGGAGTCGCGCGGCGCGCGTACGGGCCTGCCGCGGCGCAACGCGACGCTGTACTTCCACGACGGAGATCGCGTGACGATCATCGCGTCCAAGCGCGGGCTGCCGCAGAACCCGGCCTGGTACTACAACCTGCGCGCGCACCCCGACATCGTGTTCGGCGGCGTGCCCTTCCGCGCCGAGCTGGTCGAGGACGAGGCCGAGCGCCAGCGCCTGTGGCAGCTCGCCGACCGCGTGTTCCCCGAGTACGTCGACTGCCGCGAGCGGGCCGGCAGGGCCGGGCGCGTCATCCCGATCTTCAAGCTGGCCGCGCGCTAGCGCGAGCGAGCTGCGGCTAGCATTGACGCGCGTGCCCGAACGCCTCCACTTCACCGAGTCAGACGACGCCAACGAGCTGATCGCCGCCGATCCGATGGCGCTGCTGATCGGCTTCGCGCTCGACCAGCAGGTGTCGGTGCAGAAGGCCTTCTCCGGCCCGCTGGTGCTGCGCGAGCGCATCGGCACGCTGGACGCGAGGGCGCTGGCCGCGGCGGACCTGGAGCCGGTGTTTCGCGAGAAGCCGGCGCTGCACCGCTACCCCGGCGCGATGGCCAAGCGCGTGCACGAGCTGGTGGTGCACGTGGTCGAGCGCTACGACGGCGACGCGGCGCGGGTGTGGACCGACGCCGCCGACGCCGACGAGCTGCGCGCGAACATCGCCGCGCTGCCGGGCTTCGGCGAGATGAAGGTCAAGTCGCTCGGCGCGGTGCTGGCCAAGCGCTACAAATTGAAGACGGCGAAGGCGCTCGTGCCGCCGCACCCGACGCTCGGCGACGTCGATTCGGCGCGGGCGCTGGAGGAGTACCAGGCGGCGAAGAAGGCGCACAAGGCCGAGTGGTCGAAGGCCAAGGCGAGCGCCGGGCGCGGCTAGTGCGAGCGAGCCGCGGCTAGTGCGACGGTAGACCGGCGCCCGGCCCGCTGGTGGCGTCGGGGCTGGTGTCGATGCCGAAGTAGGAGTATTCGCCGGGGTAGCGATCGCGCTTGGTGGCGAGCATGCCGGGGCAGCCTTCGCGCAGGTCCTCGCAGTCGAATGCCTGTCCGCTGCGCAGGTGGATGTCCAGGCGCGAGAGGTAGTAGAAGGAGAAGGCGTTGCCGTCGTGGTTGGCGTCGATGGCCGCCTCGGCGGGGTCTTCGCGCCAGCGGTCGCTGAGCAGCCGTTTGTCGGCGGAGGCCTGGTGCTTTACGTACTTGTCAAACCACGCCGACGTGTACCACGCGACCTCGTCGGGGCCGCGCAGCGAGGCGCCGAACGCCTGGTTGGGGATGAAGCTGAAGTCGAGGTGCGAGCCGCCGCGGATGATGATCTCGCCGCTGTCCACGCCGGCCTGGCTGTAGGCGAGCGACTCGGTCGACTTGGCGTGCGGTTCGGGCAGGCCGGTGTTGGGCGCGGGCGGCAGCCCGTAGTCGGCGGACATGCCGAGACCGGGCTTGGTGATCGGCACGGTGGTGCGGTTGGCGGGGTCGGCGGGGCAGGGCTTCTCGCCGATCGTGCTCGACGACGGCGGCGATCCGCCCTGTTGGCTGGGGATGGAGCCGGCTTCGGGCCCCGGCCCGCCGAGGTTGTCCCAGGCGACGACGGCCTTCACGCGCGAGTCCCACTGGGCGACGTAGGAGACGCCGGCGGCGCCGTAGGAGTGGCCGGCGAGGCCGATCTGCGATGGCCTGAGCAGTTTCCAGTACGGGTCGTAGGCGGCGTCGAAGCCCTGCGCGACGCGTTCGCTCTGCTTGGCCGCGTGGCTGGTGCCGCTTTCGCAGCTGGGCGCCGGCTGGTATGGGTGCTTGGGCGTCGACAGGAAGAAGTTGAGCGCGTCCTCGGTGCCGTCGTAGAACGGGCGACCGTCGGACTGCGCGGGCACGCCCTCCTGTTCGTCGGGCGCCTGACCGAGCGTGTCGCTCTGGCCCTGGCCCTGCGGGTCGAACGTGAGCACCACGTAGCCGTCCTTGGCGAGCGTCTGCGCGGCGTACCAGTACATCTGTTCGTCGGCCTGAACGGAGCCGTTGGTGATGACGACCCCGGGGCGCTTGACCGGACCGGCGACGGTCGCCCAGACCCGCCCGGACAGCGTCGCGCCGTCGCGCGCCGTGAACAGCACCGGCTGGGAGATGCCATAGCCGTTGGCGACCCAGTTGTTCAGGCGGATGTCGCCGGCGCAGCCGTTGCCGCGGTTCCAGCACAGGTTGTTGGTGAAGAAGCGCCCAGGGTCGGCGGCCTGCGTCGTGAGCGCTTCGGTCAGGCTGCTGGCGCTGTCGGCGGTGAGCTGCGCCTGGTATTCGGGCGTGTCATAGATCGTCTGGCGCTGCTGGGTGATCGAGAAGTTCTGCGCCTCGACCACCGGGTCGAAGCTCGTCGGCGGCGCGGCCGGCGCGGCCGGCGCGACGACGAGCGCGGTGGTCGCGCACGCAAGCGCCATCGCCGACCATGTTCTCGTCCTGCCTCCCCTGCGCACGAGCAGGTGCTTACCCGCGGCGCGCCGGCTCTAATCGTCAAGTCGCGCCGGCCCGCAACCGGCGGCAACACGGTGACATGCCCGCTCCGCGCAGCGCTTTCGCTTCAGCGCGACTCGCGCGGCCCGTCGCAGCCGTAAAGGTGCTCGCGCAGCTGGTCGCAGCTCTCGGCCGACCAGCGCTCGGCGGTCTCCAGCGACTCGATCAGCTCCTCGGCGGAGCGCACCAGGCGCTCGCTGTCGGACTCGTCGAACAGCAGCGCGTCGGCGGCTTCGAACAGGCGCTCGCGCTCGCCGGGGTGCAGCTTTGTGGCGCCGTGGTGGTCGATCAGCTCCAGCAGCGCGGTGTAGTGACCGCTGCGCGCGATCATCGGCTCGGTCGTCATCATCGTGACGTCCACGTTAGCGGCCCGGTCACGCCGTCGGGCGCAGTCGGGCGCGCGGTACACGTGCCGCCGCGCGGTGCTGACGTTGCAGGCAGCGCGACTAGGACGTCCAGCAGGGTTCGAAGCGCCGGCCGTTGAGGCTGAGGGCGAAGCGCGCGCCCATGATGCCGGCGGCCTGGTCGGCCGGGCAGAAGCGCGCGGTCGCGCGACCGTACTCGGCATTGAGCACCGGCTTGCCGGCGCTGAGATACGGCTGGAAATCGGCGCATTCGGCGTACTGGTTGCACTGCTCGCTGAGCGCCCCGTCGAAGTACGTCTGCAGCTGGGCGGTCTGTTCGCCGTCGTTCTTCTGCAGCACGGCCATGCCCAGCGAGTGCACGTCCTGCGCGACCCACTCGTTGAACGCGAGCTGCTGCTGGGCGGTGATCGGAAAGCCGCTGTTGTTGGAGAAGGCTTCGATGTTGTCCGGCTCGACCGCGTCGAAGCCCTTTTCGCGGCACATGGCAAAGCGCTTGGCCATGATCGGCTCGATCGCCGACAGCCGGCGGATGTCCAGCCACCGCTCGCCGGGCCAGCCGTTGGAGCGCCCGAGCGTGGAGCGCGGGAAGGACGCGTAGTCGGGGCGGAACTTCTCGGCGGTGCCGACGTCGATGTAACAGATCACGCGCTTGCCCTGCGCGTGCAGCGCGGCGACCTCGCTGGCTTCGTTTTCGAAGCCGTCGATGTCATAGGCGGCGACGGCGTATTCATTTGAGACCTTGCCCTGGAGCTGCCAGAACCAGGTCAGGTGCTGCGGGGGCGTCCACCAGCCGTCCGCGCCGGCGTCCGCGCAGGCGCCGGGCGCCAGCGCCAGCGAGATCGCCGCGGCTGCCAGCGCCGCGAAGCCGCGGCGAGCTCGCGAGCCTTCAGCGACGCTATGCCGCCGCATGGTCCCTGCGCCGCGACGGGGGCGAGCGGCGCGCGAGGATGGCGCCCCAGTCGCCGTCCTCGATCGTGCCGGGGCGCGTCTCGCGCATGAACTGGCGCAGCAGCTCGGACAGGCCGTCGGGGTCTTCCAGATGCGGGAAGTGCGCGGCGCCGGCGAGCGTCGCAAAGCGGCTGTCGGGGATCGCCTCGTGCGCGGCGCGGCCGTGGGAGAGCGGGATGGTGTTGTCGCGCTCGCCCCACACGATCATCGTGGGCAGCGCCTCGAGCAGGTACAAACGATCGGTCGCGCTGACGCGCTGGCCGTGCACGTCGATGACCGAGCGCAACGTGTGCAGGAAGGCCTGGCGCGCGCCGTCGCTCTGCAGCGGGCGCAGCGCACGCGCGGCGGCCTGCAGGTAGATACCGGCGCCGACGCCGCGCTCGCGCAGGCGCGCGCCGCCGTGAGCCAGCGCGCCGACGAGGCGCGGGCGAATGGTCAGCGTGAGCAGCGGCGAGACGCCGGGCAGCGCGGCGCTGCGCAGCGCCGGCGTGACCTCCCGGCCGAGGCCGCCGCTGGAGATCAGCACGAGTCGCTCGACGCGCTGGGGGAACTGGTAGAAGAACTGCATCGCCACGCCGCCGCCGAGCGAGTGCCCGACGATGGTCGCGCGGTCGATGCCGATCGCGGCGAGCAGGTCGCGGATGCTGGCGGCGTGCGCGCCGAGCGAATAGTCGCCGCGCGGCGCGGCGGAGTCGCCGTGGCCGATCAGGTCGGGGGCGATGACGGTGTAGTCGTCGGCCAGGCTGAGCGCCACCGAGCGCCAGTGGCTGGAGGAGTTGAGCATGCCGTGGATCAGCACGACCGGCGGCCCGCTGCCGGCGACGCGGTAGATCACGCGGCGGCCGTGCAGCTCGATCTGCCACTCGTCGAACTGCGCGGGCAGCGACGTGACGGGCGCCGGCGATCGAGTCGCTCGCCTGAGGCGGCTCACGCGGTCAGCCACCGCTTGGGGTTCTCGACGAAGACCGTGTGAAAGGACGCGTCGTCCATCGCGCCCGGCTCACGCAGCGCGGGCACGACCTCGTCGAACACGAGCGTCATCGACCAGTTGCGGATGGCGCCCTGGCCTTCGAACACCTCGGCGGCCTCGGGCGGGAACCAGTCGATGGTCGCGCAGAAGTCCTGGGAGATCATCAGCCGCTCGGCATGGCCGCGGCGCAGCAGCTCGGCGGCGGTGGCGTTGCGCTTGTCGATCGGCAGGTACATCTCCAGGCCGTAGCGGTCGAGCCCGACGTACACGCCCTTGTCGATCAGCGCCCTCGATGTAGTCGACGTCCTCGGTGTCGCCGCAGTGCGCGATCTGCACCTTGGCCATGTCGACGCCCTCCTCGGCGAAGATCTCGACCTGGCGCGGGCCGGTGGCGACGGCGGGCATCGAGTGGGCCATGATCGGCGCGCCGGTCTGCACGCTGGCGCGCGCGACGGCGCGATGGATCTTCTCGACGTGCTCGGTCACGCCGGCGGCGTCGGCGGCGCACTTGAGAAAGGCCGCGCGGATGTCGGTTCCCTGACAGCCGCGTTCGATGTCCTCGACGAAGTGGTCGGCCATCACGTCGACGTCGCGGTTCTCGAAGTAGTGGGGCAGGTAGTCGTAGCTGTAGATGCCGGTGCAGGCGACGACGTGCACGCCGGTCTCGTCGGCGACGCGCTTCATGAAGCGCACGTCGCGCCCGCCGAACATCGCGGTCGCGTCGACGATCGTGCGCACGCCGCGATCCTTGGCGTCGTTGACGGCGAGCAGCGCGGCGTCGAGCTCCAGCTGCTCGTCGTAGCGCCCGGGCCACTGGGCGAACACGGCCTCGTCGCGGAAGCGCAGGTGCTCGTGCGCGAGCGTCAGCCCCAGCTCGTCTGCGTCGATCGGCCCCTGCACGGTCTGCACCTGCGACATCCCATCCCCTCCCGTTGGCGTGATCAGCGAAGCGGCTTGCCCCAGTCGGTCTCGTCGCGCAGCTGCGCCTTGAGCACCTTGCCGCCGGGGTTGCGCGGCAGCGGCTCGCGACAGCACGGCGACGTACTGCGGGACCTTGAAGTCGGCGAGGTTGGCGCGGCAGTGGGCGATCACGGCGGCGACGTCGAGCTCGACGCCGGGCGCGGGCACGATCGCCGCGCCGACCTTCTCGCCCATCATCTCGTCGGGCACGCCGACGGCCGCCGCCTCGCCCACGCCGGGCGCCCCGGCGAGCGCGTTCTCGACCTCGATGCTAGTAGACGTTCTCGCCGCCGCGGTTGATCATGTCCTTCTTGCGGTCGACGATGTAGAGCAGTCCGTCGTGCGTCGATGCGCGCGAGGTCGCCGGTGTGCAGCCAGCCGTTCGACGAACGTCTCGGCGGTCGCGTCGGGCTTGTTCCAGTAGCCCTGCACGACGTTGGCGCCGCGCACGAGCAGCTCGCCGACGCCGGTGTCGGCGTCGGGCGCGTCGATGGCGATGTCGACGACGGGCATCGGCGAAGCCGACCGAGTCGGCGTGCTCGGCGGCCTCCTCGTGCGGCAGGAAGGTGCTCAGCGAGGAGGTCTCGGTGAGCCCGAAGCCGTTGCCGACGCGCGCGTTGGGGAAGGCGTCCTTGATGCGCTGCACGAGGCTCTCGGCGATCGGCGCGCCGCCGTAGGAGACCCAGCGCACGCCGCTGACGTCGAGCTGGGCGAACTTGGGGTGGCGCATGACGGCGTGGTAGATGGCGGGCACGGACACGAGCTGGTTGACGCCGTGCTCGCCGACGGCGGCGAAGAAGCCGTCGAGGTCGAGCGGCCCGGAGAGGATCTCGATGCGCCCGCCCCACTCGAGCATCGGCAGCAGCTGGCTGTTGCAGCCGGTGACGTGAAACAGCGGCACGGAGACGAGCGTGGACAGCCCGGAAAGCTCGGCGCGCGGCGTGTCGAGCACGCGAAAGCAGTTCTCGTTGTTGGTCGTGAAGTTGCGATGCGAGGTCATCGCGCCCTTGGGGAAGCCGGTGGTGCCGCTGGTGTAGAAGATCGCCGCGAGGTCATCTGGCGCGAGGTCGTCGACGGCCGTCGGCTCGCCGTCTGGCAGCGGCGCGTCGGGAGCGAACGTGAACGCGGCGCCGGAGTCGCGCACGACGTAGGCGACCTCGTCGTCGGTGAAGCGCGTGTTGACGGGCACGGCGACGGCGCCGAGCAGCTGGCAGCCGAAGAACGCGAGCACCCAGTCGGCGCCGTTGCCGAGGCGGATCGCGACGCGATCGCCGCGTCCGATCCCCTGCTCGCGCAGGCCGCCGGCGACGCGCGCGGCGCCGTCCCACAGCTCGCCGTAGCTCAGCGAGCGCCCGCCGACCTCCACGATCGCAGTCGCCGCGCCGTCGCGATCGACGCTGGCGCGCAGCAGGTGCACGAGCGAGTCCGGTCGCTCGGCGTAACGCGCGCGACCTTGCTCGTCGCGCACGACACCGGACTGGTCGAAGGGGCTGCGCCCGCGCGCCGCGGGCTCGATCGCCGTCGTCTGGCTGCTCGCCTCGCTCACACGGCCAGCTTACTTCTTGATCGATATACGCCTGACGGCGTGGGTCGCGCGGTTCATGCGCGCGCGCCGTGGGTGGCCAGCAAGCACGAGCGAGACGTCGGCTAGAGCTGTTTGGTGTCGGTCGGCAGCCCGAGCAGAAGGCGTCCGGCCAGCTCCCACGTGGCCGGCGCGACCATCATGTGCTGGGTGGCGACGTGCACGTCGCGAAAGCGCCGCTGCAGCGGGCTTGAGTCGTAGATCGAGGTGCCGCCGCCGGCGTGATACATCGCGGTGGCGACGCTCGCGGCGACCTCTGTCGCATGGCTGGCTGCGAGCCGCAGCCCGAGCTTGTGGCGGTCGGGTATCGCGCCGCCGCGCTCGGCGGCGTCCCATGCGGCGTCGACTTCGCCGAGCACGAGCCCGCGCGCCGCGCGCAACGCGGCCTCGGCGCGCGCCACCTCGGCCTGCACGGTCGCGCGTTCGGCGAGCGTGCGGCGCCCGGCGGCGGGCGTCTTTGCCCCTGCGAGCGACGTCAGGTCCTCGATGGCGCCGCGCGCGATACCCAGCGCGACGGAGGCGATGCCGAGCGCGAGCAGGCCGAACAGCGGGAAGGAGTACAGCGCGCCGGGATGCGTGGGCCGGTCGGCGAACAGCGAGACTGCGCGTGCCTGCGGCACGACCTGCGCGACGGCGGTCATGTCGTGGCTGCCGGTGCCGCGCAGGCCGGACACCGACCACGTGTCGATCACCTCGACGGCGTCGATCGGCATGAGCAACAGGCGCACGTCGGGGCCGCCGTCGTCGAGCACGACGGGCTCGTCACCTTCGTGCAGCACGCAGCCGCCGAGCACCCAGTCGCAGTGCGTGACGCCGCTGACGAACGACCAGCGCCCGTTGACGAGGTACGCGCCGTCGCGCAGCTCGGCGCGCCCGCGCGGCGCGAACACGCCGCCGGCGATCGTGCGCCCGCCGGCGAAGATCAGCTCGGCCTCGCGCTCGGGCAGATACGCGCCGAGCAGGCTGCTGGTCGAGGCGATCATCGCGCACCACGCGGTGGCGCCGTCGGCGCGCGCCAGCTCCTCCAGGGCGAGCGCCGTCTGCGCCGGGTGCGCCTCGCGCCCGCCGAGCGAGCGCGGCAGGCAGAGGCTGAGCAGCCCGGCGTCGCGCAGCTCGTCGACGAGCTCGCGCGGCAGCGAGCGCTCGCGCTCGGTCTGCTCGGCGAGAGCGCCCGCGCGAGGCGCGAGGCGCTGCGCCGCGGCGAGCGGCGACTCGGTCGTGCCGATGGTCTCGGTTTCGATCGACATGTTGATGATCGGCGCTGCGCGTTGCGGGGCAGCGAGACTATCGTGCGAGCGCGCTGCGCGGACACGCGCCGCCTCGGGCGGACGGCGAGCGCGCTGCGCCGGGCAGCGTGCGCGTCGCGCGCCACGCCCGGGCGGCAAGCGGCGCCCCGCGCGGATGGCGAGCGCCCAGCGTGTCCGGGCGGCAAGCACGTCACGCGTGGCGTCGGCGTCGAGGGCGCGGCTGAGATGATCGGGCGATGCTTTACGAGGATCGTTCGCGCGCGGAGTCCTTCGGCGCGATCGCCGAGCTGTACGACCGCGTGCGCCCGTCGTATCCGAGCGCGCTGGTCGACGCGCTGCTCGTCGATACGCCGCGCAGCGCGCTGGACGTCGGCTGCGGCACGGGCATCGCCGCGGCGCTGCTCGCCGAGCGCGGCTGCGACGTGCTCGGCGTGGAGGTGGACGAGCGCATGGCGCAGGTCGCGCGCTCGCGCGGGATCGCGGTCGAGATCGCGCACTTCGAGGGGTGGGACGCGCGCAGGCGCACGTTCGATTTGATCGTGTCGGGACAGGCGTGGCACTGGATCGACCCGGTAGCCGGCGCGCAGCGCGCCGCCACGGCGCTGCGGTCGGGCGGTCGGCTGGCGGTGTTCTGGAACTTCGGCTCGCCACCAGCGCAGGCGGCGCGGCTGTTCGGCCCGATCTACGCGCGTCTGGCACCGGGCGTGGAGAGCTACTCGGTGCTGCTCGGCGGCCAGGACGCGCGCGCCGAAACGGCCGTCGCGGGGATCGCCGCGAGCGAGCGCTTCGACGCGGCCGAGCTGAGCACGTTCAAGTGGACGCGCACGCACGACACGGCTGGCTGGCTGGCGCTGCTGCAGACGCACAGCGACCACCAGGCGCTGGCGCCGGCGGTGCGCGAGCGACTGCTGGCGGAGATCGGCGAAGCGGTCGACTCGCTTGGCGGATCGTTCGCGATGCCCTACGAGGCCGTTCTCGTCACTGCGCGCCGGCGCTGAGCGAGCGAACGGCGCCGCACGGGCTCGCACCGGCTCGGCGCGGCCGTGTGTGCGCAGACGAGCGGCGCGGACGACCGCGCGTACGCCACGGCCGCGCGGCCTATGTCGAAGCGGCGCGCCCTGTGAGACCCGGCCTACGCCGAAGCGGCCGCGCCCGGCGAGGCGCGGCCGGCGCTAAGCGGCCGGGGCGGTGTGGTGGCGTCGCGGTCTCACGGCGACAGGCGAGTCAGCGACCAGCGGTCGGCTTCGCGCTGGTACAGCAGCCGATCGTGCAGCCGGTCTGGCGCCTGCGACCAGAACTCGAGGGCTTGCGGCGTGACGCGGATGGCGCCCCAGTCGGGCGGGCACTGCGGCGGCGTCTCCATCGCTTCGAGCAGGTGAGCGTGGCGCGAGCGCAGCGGCGCGAGGTCGTCGATCGGCTGGCCCTGGCGAGAGACGAGCGTCTGCAGCTGATGCGACAGGTCGCGCTCGGCGAACAGCTGCTCGGCCAGCGCGCGCTCGGCGAGCACGGCGTCGCCGGCGACGTGCACCTGGCGTCCGAGCGTCGGCCAGTGAAACAGCAGCGCTACGTGCGGATTGTGCTCGATCTCGCGCGCCTTGCGCGTCCACAGGGCCGAGGTGAACACGAGCGCGCCGTCCTCCAGGCGCTTGAGCGAGACGGTGCGCGCGGTCGGTCGGCCGTCCGCGCCGACGGTGACGAACGCGACCGACCGCGCGGCCGGCGCGTCGGCGACGCGCGCATCGTCGAGCCAGCTCCCGAGCAGCGCGAGCGGCGCGGTCGGCTCGGGGTGTGAAGCGTCGGCGCTCACTCGGTCAGGCAGGTGTCCTCGTCGGAGTAGGCGGGCGAGCACGCGCAGACGACGCGCAGCGGCTGGTCGCCGACGTTGAACAGCTTGTGGCGCGCGCCGGGCGGGATCAGCGCACAATCGCCCTCTGAGATGGTGCGCTCCTCGCCGTCGATCAACAGGCGACCGCGACCGGCGCTTACGAGATACAGCTCCTCGGTCGTGCGGTGGTAGTGCTCGGTGGTGGCGCCGCCGACGGGGATTGTCGCCTCGGCGAGGCTCTGGTTGCAAGCGGGCATCGCCACTTTGCCCGCCCACTCGCGAATCTGCGAGCCGTCGAGCGTCTGGAAGGGCTCGATGTCGGCATAGGAGCGAACGTGCACGCCGCGCTCAGCTCCCCGCAGGGTTCTTGGGCGGCGGGACCTCCGGCGGCTCGTACTCGAGCGTCGCGGACGTGACGGCGCTGTCGGCCATCGCGCCAGCATAGGCCAGGCGCCCGCAGCGCAGCCGGTCGTCCTCGCGTCCAGGCGGCGCCTGGACGTCGGCGAGCGTGGTTATCGTCAGCCGCAGAGTGGCAGCGTCGACGACGACAGCGACGGCCGACGGCTCGCAGGCGCCGCTCGACCGCAAGACGATTCTCGCGCTGGTGGCGATGGGCGTGGCGGTGTTCATCGTCGCCAACGACTTCACGGCGCTGGCGGTGGCGCTGCCGGCGATCGAGAAGCAGTTCAACACGGATGTGTCGACGGCCCAATGGGTGATCAACGCCTACGCGCTGACGTTCGGCGTGCTGATCGTCGTCGGCGGACGCCTCGCCGACATCTTTGGGCGCAAGCGCATCTTCATCATCGGCGCGGCGGTCTTCGCGGCTTTCTCGCTGCTCGGTGGGGCCGCCCAGGACACCGGCTGGCTGATCGCCTGCCGCGCTCTGATGGGGATCGGCGGCGCGATGATGTGGCCGGCGATCCTCGGCATGACCTTCGCGGCGCTGCCAGAAAGCCGCGCCGGGCTGGCTGGTGGTCTGATCCTCGGCGCGGCGGGCATCGGCAACGCCGTCGGGCCGATGTTCGGCGGCGTGCTCACCGACGCACTGAGCTGGCGCTGGATCTTCTTCGTCAACCTGCCGATCGCCGCATTCGGCGTGCTGGCGACGTGGCTGGCGATTCACCAGGCCGAGCCCGAACCGGCCGAGCGGCGCATCGACTACGCCGGTGTATCGACGCTCGCGCTCGGCCTCGTCGCGCTGCTGGTGGCGCTCGACCAGGCGACCGACTGGGGTTGGGGCGACCCGCGCATCGTCGCGTTGCTGGCGATCTGCGCGGTGATGCTCGTCGGCTTCGGCGCGATCGAGCGACGCATGGGCGACGCCGCGCTGATCCCGCGCGACGTGATCGCCAACCGCAACTTCGCCACGGCGTGTCTGGCCGTGCTGCTGATCTCGGCGGTGTTCTTCGCGTCGCTGCTGTACCTGCCGCAGTTCATGCAGAAGATCCTCGGCTACTCGCCGCTGAAGTCAGGCGTGGGGCTCGTGCCGATGATGGGCACGTTCGCGCTCACGTCGTTCGTCGCGGGACCGCTGTACGGGAAGCTCGGAGCGAAGCCGATCGTGTCGCTTGGCTGCGCGGGCGATCGCAGTCGGCATCCTGCTGCTGTCGCTCGTCGGGCGCGACTCGGGCTACGGCGGGCTCGTCGCGGGCATGCTCGTGCTCGGCGTCGGCATCGGGCTGTTCTACTCGTCGATCACGACGGCGAGCGTGACAGCGCTGGACTCGTCGCGAGCGGGGCTGGCGGGCGGCATCGTGTACATGTTCCAGATCGCCGGAGGCTCGGTCGGGCTGGGGCTGAACACGACGATCTTCACCTCTCGCTCGAAGAGCGACCTGAACGGCCATCTGAAATCGGTCGGAGCGGCCGTCACGGAAACGCAATCCGACCTCGTGCACGGAATCCTCGCGGGGACGGCGTCGGGCAGGCAGGTGCTCGGGCAGTTCTCGTCGGGCGTGGCGCACCGCCTGTCGTCGCTCGTGCGCGATGCGTTCGTAGCGGGGCTGCACACGGCCTTTCGCCTCGACGCAGCGCTCGCGGTGTGCTCGCTGCTGGTGGCCGTGCTGTTCGTCGGCGGGACCGTCCACCGCACGGGCTCGGACGCGGGATCCGACGCGAGTTGAGCCGACGCGGCCCGGTTTGGGCCGATCGCCGGTCGAGCAATAGAGTCGTTAGTGCTGATCGACGCTGGCGCACGGCGTCGCAGCGCGAGCTGCCAATCCGCCGAGGAGGAGCCGATGGGATTCGACCAGTACCACGAGCCGCCAGATGAGCTTCCCGAGCAGACGCGCACGTTCGCGAGGCTTTGCGCCTCGCTGACCGAGGAGGCGGAGGCGATCGGCTGGTACCAGCAGCGCCTGGCGATCGAGCAGGATTCGGAGGCCAGAGCCGTAATGTCCGACGCAGTCGGCGAGGAGTACAAGCACTTCAGCATGGACCTCGAGTTCCTGCTGCGCCGCACGCCGAAGTGGCGCGAGATCGCGCGCGGAGTGCTGTTCCAGCCGGGCGACATCGTCGAGCACGGCGAGGCAGCCGAGGCTGCCGCCGACGACGACGGCGACGAGGGGTCGGGCGGCGTAGCGCCCGCGGCCAGCCGTGGCTCGCTGGGCATCGGCAGCCTGCTGGGTGAAGGGCTATGAGCCATCTGCTGCGCGAGCACGCGCCGATCACCGACGCCGGCTGGAAGCAAATCGACGAGGAGGCTCGCGAGCGCCTGTTGCCGGGCCTGGCCAGCCGCCGGTTGGTGGACTTCTCGGGGCCCCACGGCTGGGAGCACTCGGCGACGAACGTCGGCCGCGTCGAGCGCGCGAACGTCAGCGCGGTCAAAGGGGTCGAAGCCAACCGGCGCGTCGTGCTTGCGCTGATCGAGCTGCGCGCGCGCTTCACGGTGTCGCGCGAGGAGCTGCGCGCGGGCGACCGCGGCGCCGAGGACGTCGACTTCGAGTCGCTCGACACGGCCGCCCAGCGGATCGTCGACGCGGAGAACACGGCCGTGTTCCACGCCTGGCCGAAGGCCGGCGTCGAGGGCGTCACGGCCAGCTCGCCGCACAAGCCGATTGTGCGCGGCAAGAGCTTCGAGGACTACCCCGGTTGCGTCGCGCGCGCGACGGAGCTGCTGCTGCGCAACGGCATCGAAGGGCCCTACGGGCTGGCGCTCGGCCGCGAGGACTACACGAGCGTCGTCGAAACTGCGGAGCACGGCGGCTACCCGCTGCTCGACCACCTGCGCAACATCATCAAGGGACCGATCGTGTGGGCGCCGGGCGTCGTCGGCGCGGTCGTCATGAGCATGCGCGGAGGTGACTTCTCCTTCGAGTCCGGGCAGGACCTGTCGGTCGGTTACGAGTCGCACGACGCCGACGCGGTGACGCTGTACCTGGAGGAGTCCTACAGCTTCCGCGTGCTCACGCCCGAGGCCGCGATCGCGATCGCACCGCCGAGAGGCGGCCGCTCAGGACTTGACCGGCAGCGCGCTCGTCTTCAGCGCCTGATCGGCCGGGTGCGCGAGCAGCACGGCGCCGATCGTCACGGCGACGAACGCGACGATGCGCAGCGGCGCCGAGCGCGCCCGACGGCAGTGGCTCTTCGAGCACGATCGTGCCGGCCACGATCGGCAGCATGTTCGTCAATAGGTTCGCCAGGCCGGCGACGGTGAGCGCCGCGCCGGCCTGGTAGCCGAGCTGCAGCAGCGACGTGCCGAGCGTGTAGCCGAGGATCAGCGGGACGACGAAGGCGATCCGCGCGCCGCCCTGCGTGGCGAGCTTGGTGGAGATGTCGCCGGCGGAGAACAGCAGCCCGCCGGCGATGCCGTTGGCGACGGCCACGCCGAGCGTGGGGCGCCCGAGCGCGATCACCGCGCCGGCGAGCGCGACGGTTGCGCAAATCCACACTACGACGGCGAGCGTCGAGCCGCTGTGGCCTTCGCCGCCGCTGCCGTTGGCCAGCGAGATCGCCAGCGCGACAAGGCCCAGCACGGCGAGCGCGACGCCGGCGAGCTGGCGCGAGCCGAGCCTCGCGCCGCCGAGGCGGGCCGAGAGGAACGCGAGCAGCCCGATGCCGCCGGCGGCAATGCTCTGCACGAGCGCGAGCGGCGCGAGCGCGAGCGCCGCGGCATACAGCGCGAAGCCACCGCCCTCCATCGCGAAGCCGAGCAGCCAGCTGCGGTCGCCGAGCAGCAGCTGCAACGATTGCAGCGGGCGGCGAAGCGACAGCGCGGGCAGCGCAGCGGCGGCGTCGTGCTCGCGCAGGTAGGCGAGGCTGGCGAGCGTCGTCGACAGCAGCGCGAGGACGAAGGCGGTGGCCGTCGCGACGCTCAACCGCGCGCGGTCCTAGCCGGCCGCCGCGGCGCCGTCGCCACCGCGCAACGGGCCGCTACTGCAGGTATTTCTCGACGGTGCTCTCGTCGCGAGCCTGCGCCTCGTCGGGGTCCTCCCCGGCGGCGCGTCGGGCACGGCGCTGGCGCAGCAGGTCCCAGCAACGGTCGAGCTCGACGGAGACTCGGTCCAGGCGCTTACGATCGGACGCCAGGGCGTCGTCCTTGGCGTCCGCGGCGTCGCCCTCCTCGCGCTCGTGCAAAGCGTGCTCCTCGGCGACGAGCGCCTCGATGCGGCTGAGTATCGACTGGTCGTCCATCGCGCTCAGGGTATCCGAGCCGCGGGCTTCAGCCGACGTATACGCGCGCGAGCGACTCGGCGACGCACACGGGCTTGTCGCCGCCGTCGCGCTCGAACGTCAGCTCGGTGGCGATCTGCGCGCCGCCGGGGATGTCGTCGACGGAGACGAGCTTGGAGCGCATGCGCACCTTCTGCCCGACGGGCATCGGCGCGGGAAAGCGCACGCGGTTGAGCCCGTAGTTGACGCCGAAGGCGAAGCCATCGAATTTGACCATGTCGTAGGAGAAGCGCGGCGCGAGCGACAACGTGTAGTAACCGTGAGCGATGGTGCCGCCGAACGGGCTCTGCTTGGCGCGCTCGGGGTCGATGTGAATCCACTGGTCGTCGCCGGTGACCTCGGCGAACTCGTCGATCTTCTGCTGCGTGACCAGGTGCCAGTCGCTGACGCCCAGCTCCTTTCCTACGTAGGCCTTGACCTCGTCGAGGCCGGTGAGCGTGAGCATGGGTCGTCGTCCTCCGTTCGTGCGCTTGTGTGAGGCCGCCTAGCCTAGCCACCCCGATCGCTCGGGTGCCAAGATGGCAGGCGTGGAGCGGCTACGCGACGGGAGCGAGGTGACGATTCGCGAGCTCACGCCCACGGACGCACCGGTGCTCGCG
This sequence comes from uncultured Solirubrobacteraceae bacterium, assembly GCA_963794905.1. Lineage (GTDB taxonomy): Bacteria > Actinomycetota > Thermoleophilia > Solirubrobacterales > Solirubrobacteraceae > Palsa-744. The sequence continues at coordinate 2,618,624 of CAWCFO010000002.1, read as the reverse complement.
GAGGCGTTTGAGCGGCTCAGCCGCGAGTCGCGCGACCTGCGCTTTCTCGGCTCAAAGCCGCGGCTGTCGTCGCACGAGCTGGAGTACCTGACGGACGTCGACGGTCACCAGCACGAGGCGCTCGGCGCGGTGGACGTGGCGAGCGGGCGCGGCGTCGGCGTCGCGCGCTTCGTCAGGCTCGAGCCCGACGCGCCGGTGGCCGAGGTCGCGGTGACGGTCGTGGACGAGTGGCAGCGGCGCGGTCTCGGGACGCTGCTGCTGGAACGGCTCAGCGAGCGGGCGCGCGAGGAGGGCATCGAGCGCTACACGGCGCTCGTGTCCGGTGAGAACAGAGCCGTGCTGGGATTGCTCGACGGCATCGGCGCGCGCGTGCTCAAGTCAAACGTCGCCGCCGGCACGGTCGAGTATGAAGTCGAGCTGGCGCCGGTCGGCCTCAGCCACAGCCTGCGCGCCGCGCTGCGCGCCGCCGCGAGCGGGCAGATGTCGTTGCCGCGCCGCCTGGCTGACGCGCTCGGCTCGGTGTTGGAGCACGCCGCAGCATCAGCCGGCGTCGAGCGCTCGCGCGGCGAGGGGCAGGCCGAGCCGGGCGATGCACGCACGCCGCCAGCGCACCGTTAGCCATCGCCTGAAGGCGTCGCGTGCTCGATCGCCGCGCTGACCTCGGCGCCGAGGATGAGCGCGACGTTGGTCAGCCACAGCCATACGAGCAGGATGATGGCCGCGGCAAACGATCCGTAGGTCACGTTGAAGCTCTTGAAATTGGCTAGGTACGTCGAGAAGGCGGCCGAGGCGCCAAGCCACAGCGCGACGCCGACCAGCGCCCCGGGCGCCATCCAGCGAAATCCGCGATGGCGCACGTCGGGCGTGACGTAGTAGATGAAGCAGAACACGAGCAGCGCGCTGGCGAACGCTCCGGGCCAGCGCGCGATGCGCCAGACCGAGGCGGCGGCCGACCCGAGGACTTCGTCGACGACGTCGCCGCCGGCGAACATCAACACGATGGTGGTGATCACCAGCGCCATCAGCACGAACGTCGAGGCGATGTCGATCAGCTTTCGCCGCACGAAGCTCCGGCCGTGGGTCGAGCCGAACACCACGTTGAACGCGCGCCGCGCCGCCTCCAGGTAGCCGGTCGCGCCGTACAGCGCCGCTGCGACGGCGAGCACGAGCCCCACCGTCGCGCTGCCCTTGCTCCTCAGCGCCGCGCGAACGGCGGCGTTGAGCGGCGCCAGCGTCGCTGAGGGCACGACGCCGCGGAGGTGGCCAATGATCGCTTCGTATGTGTCAGGGAATTGCCCCAGCAGTCCCAGCAGCGAGACCGCCAGCAGCAAGGTCGGAAAGAGCGACATCAGTGCGTAGTACGTGAGCGCCGCCGCGTGATGCGTGCCTTGATCGTCGTAGAAGGACACGGCCGAGCGCTTCGCGACCTCCCATGTGCGGCTCACAGGGAGAACGTACCCGCCACGGCGGGGGCGTCGGCCGGCGCGTGTCGCGCGCTACGGTCGCACGCCTTCGACGCCGAGCATCCCTGAGTCGATCGCGCACTCGCCGAAGCCGATCCTGAAGAACCCCAGCTCGCCCCACGTCGCGCCCCAGCTGTTCTTCACGATCCAGTAGCGCGCCGCCTCGTCGTAGCCGACGATGCAGATGCAGTGGCCGCCGACCGGTTCGCCGGCGACGTGCGTGTAGATACGACCGACGTAATGCTGGAAGTCTTCATACACGCGCATCGAGGCGATCGTCGGGCCGTGCGAGCAGATCCAATCCTTCATTGCTTCGGGCGTGTCGAGCGCAACCCAGTTGGTGATGAACGTCGCGCGCGCCGGCCAATCCGCGCACGCGGCGCACGGCTGGTCGCCCGGCGTGTACGGGAAGCAGGTCTCGTCGGGCACGCCTTCTGATTGGAACGTCGCGAGCGCCTCCTTCGGGTACCAACCTCCGGTTTCCCCGCCGCACGTGCGCCCCTGCGCGGCGGCCGAGCAGTAGAACAGATGCGCCTCGGACAGGTCGATGTCCAGCGTGGGATCGTTTCGCTCGAGACGAGCCGTGCCCTCGACCGCCGCGCAAGCCCCGAACGCGACGCACGAGCCACACGCGCCCTGATCGCGGACTTCGGTGATGAAGTTGGCGCCTGCGCGATCGCGCAGGTCACACCCGCCAGCCGGACCCGCCCCCACCGCGGGCGCACCTGGTGCGCCCGCGCCCAGTGCCTCCTCGACGCCGCCGCCGGCCATCGCGCGCGCTTCCTGCTCCTGCTGTGGCAGAGGCGCAACGCCCCAGCTGGGCAGGTATCCGAGCCTAGAGGAAGCGTCGATCGGCTCGGCCGTGACCTCCCAGTGGGCGTGCTGGCGCTCCATCGCTTGCATGAGTCGATCGGTGTCCATGGTCTCCTCCAGTCGGCTGTGTCAGACTTGATTTGTGCCTGTTGATGACGAGCAACTGCGATTGCAGGTCGGAGACGAGCGGCCGGTGCGATTGGCGGGGCTTGGCACCGCGGGCTACCGCTGGAGCCCTGAAATCGACGGCGACGACTCGATCGCCAAGGTCGACGCCGCCGGCGTCGAGGCGACCGGCTCGCAGGCGAGCGGCGCGAGCGGCGCAGAGCTGTTCACCATCCGTGCGCTCAAGCCCGGCGTGACGCGCGTTCGCTTCGCTCAGCGTCGACCCTGGGAGCCCGCTGATCGCCCACCCGTGAACGAGCACACGGTCGAGCTGCATGTGAGCGGCGACTAGGCCGATCCCTGTCGGCCCGCCGTCAGCTTGCCGACGATTTCCGAGATGCCGCCGCCGGCGAGCGCCGAGCCCAGGCCCCAGGCGAACAGCTTGACCGCGTCCAGGAACTCGTAGCCGCCGCGGAACGTCGTGCTCGGGTCATACGCCGTGAACAGGCCGAGCGTGACGAGGCTCAGCGCGGTGAACGCCTGCGCGAGCAGTGGCGCGTGGCGAACCGCCCAGCTCTGCGTCGCGCTCGCGTCCTGAGCGCGGGCGATCGGCGCCAGCGGACCTGCCGGCGCGGCTGCCAGCGGCACTCCGGCAGCGGCTGCGGCGGGCGGCAGCGCGGCCTGCCATTTCGTCTTCGCATCCGCGAAGTCTTCGCCGCGGAAAGCTTTCAGCGCGGTGGCCAAAGCGGCGCGCTGGTCTTTGTCGGCGTAGTCGGCCAGGAAGGCGCTGAACACCTGCGCGTCCGCCACGTGCCCCGCGCGTCTCGTACCCGCTTCGGTCGAGTCGTAAGCAGTGTCCTGGACCATGCTCGCGATCCAGTCCGCCTCGATCACGAGAACCTCGCGCAGCTTGGCGAGGTCGCCCGGGTCGAGTTCCGCCATCGTCGCCAGGGCGGCCCGCTGCTCGGTGATCTTGCGTTCGATCGCGTTCGCCTTTTCGGCGACGTCCACCGCCGCGTTCACCTTCGCGCCCTCGAGATCGTTCTTGAGCGTGTTTTCGGCTTCCTGCGCGTTCTCGGCCGCGAGCTGCGAGCGCACCAGTATCAGCTTGCCGCGGAAGACCACCGGGATCGGCTGGTGGTCGCCGATGATTTTTTCCACGCTTGCCAGGCGGTCGCCAAGCCCCTTCAGCGTGCTCGCCGTTCCCGCCACCCATTTCGCGAACAGACCGAGGCCGGCGCCGAGCACGAGCAGCACGACGGCGAGCAGGTTGGCGCCGCTGACAGGCTTGTCCGCCAGCATGACCTTCAGCGTGCTGCGCGCGTCCGTGACGCCGGCCTCGCGCAGAAGCACTCGCGTTTCGTAAGTTCCCGCCGCCGCCGACGATTTTGGCTTGATGGTCACTTGAACCGCAACCGTCCGGCCGTCGGACGCAAGCGTTCGTGTGTACGACAACGTTCCTTCGAGCGACTTGCCGCCGCTCGTTTGCAGGTCGGAGAAGCTGACTTCGGGCGCGGCTTCAAGTTTCGACGCCGCGAGGAAGCGCAGCGTCGCGCTTCGCTTGTCGCGGCTTTCGCCGAAATCGAGCGTGCGCGTTTCTTCGCCCGTGTTCGCGGCGAGCTGCACTTCGGCGGCGGAGGCTGCTTGGGTGCCAGTCGTCTGCCCGCCGGCCGTCTGCGCGCCTGGCGCTTGCGTGCTCGCGGGCTGAGTAACGCTCGTCGCCGGTGCGCTTGGCGCGACGACGAGCATCGCCGCCAGCGACAGCATCGCGACGACGATCGTGCGCATCTTCGGCGAAGCAACCCCGTGTGCCACGGCCGACCCCCGGTCTCAGCCTGCAACCGATATGGACTTCGTCGCGCAGCCTACACTATTCGACTGTCTTGAACGTTGCCCGGCCTGGTTCGTCCTTGGGCGCTTCGCCACGCCGCTTGCCAGGTGGTGTGCCGATCCCTCTGATCCGACCCCCCACCTGCGATGCCGGCGGGTCGAGCTTCTCCCGACCAAGGAGGCCCGAGATGAACAACGTGCTCAGGTTTTAGGCCGGGCGGTCTATGTTGGCGCTGTCATCCATGCGGTTGTCGTGGAGCGCAATAACATAAACGATGTCGATAGGCTACGCATGGCCTGATCAGCGGACCTGGGGGTGAGGTATTCCTATACATACAAGCCCTACAGGCGCGCTTGACGAACATCTGCGTTTAGTGATAAACGCATATCATGTGTTTGTGGGGGCCAAAAGTCTGTGTGCTCGCCGAGCGTGCGCAAGGTCGCTGGCTGGCTGCCCTGACCCCTACCGCCCGCGCGACGCGGGGCTCGAGCACTCAAACAGATGACACGCGCAAGCTCATTCCAGGTACGTGAGGCTCTCGATGCAGCCGTTCGTGTGCTTGCGGTCGATGCCGCGAGCATTCAGGAGCGCGTCGCCGCGGCGGGTGCCGTCCTCTTGAGGAGAATGAGCACCGGCGATCTCCCCGAGGCCGAAGACCGTGCCCTCTTCGTTGAGATCAAGCGCACCCTGAGAACCAACGGGAGCGGCACAGATGCGCAGGCTGGTTCGATCTCGAGCATCTCGAGTGCAATGGCTGAACGCCTCGCCGCCCAGATCCTCGACCTGCGCGATATGCGGATCGGCCGCGCGATCGGCGAAGGACCAGACGGGGATGGCTCTGCCTCTACCTCCGTTCGCCGAACCGCAGGGCTTGGCGGCCTCCCCTGCCCCTCGCCAACGCGCAGGCCGCGTCGCTAGCCGGACGGTGCTGAGCGTCCAGCGCGATGTTCTCTCGATTGCCCTCGCCGGCATGTACGTCCGGGGGGTGGCCGCGTCTTTTAGCCACGCACAACAGGACGACCACTAGGACGAGCGAGCAGAGCCACACCGTCACGATGCACACGAGCAGGCTCACCGCGTGGAAGTGTCCTGCCGCGGGCTCCGCTGAGTAGATGATGGCGCCGCGGCGCGGGGAAGCGCCGCGGCGCCCAACCGAACCCCGCCGAGGGCGAGCGACGCAGAGCGCGGAGTTCCTTCGAGCGCTCTGACCGGATCAAAGTCGCTCGAACGAATCCGAATCCAGGGGCTCAACCGTCGCGTGGACATCGTCCTCCGGCCTAGACCAGACGCGGACGTGTTGCGCGCTCCAGCTGGGCGCCCTTCGCAGTCAGCCGCCAGGCGTTGCTACCCCCCTTGGCCTGGCCCTCGCCGAGATTTTCGACCAGACCCAGGCGCGCGAGGCGCGCCAAGAGCTTCGAGATCTGTCCCTGATCGAGAATCCCAGCCCCTTCTGCGACCTGACGGTTGCTCGCGTCGGGGTGCTGGGCGAGCGTGACGAGAACCCTGACCGTGCGGTAGGTGAGGCGAATCTTCAGCCCCGAGAGCGGATCCTCCTGCCCCTGCAGGAGCGCTGGCGGGATGCGCTCGCCGGCGCCATCGCGCACGCGCAGCTCTTCTCTGGCCGCTTGCTCGCCGAGGTAGGGCAGCACGATCATGCTCATCAAAGGGCCGAGCAGGTCTCTCAGCGGTGCCGGATCTCTGCGCACCAGGCGCCGGTGGACCACGGCGACCGCGCCGCCGACGAGCGCCTCGGCGATCAACCCCGAGCTATCGGTGAGACTCGTGCACCCCTCGCGGCCCAGGTCGACCGTTGCGGCAAGCAGCGCCATCAACTCGCTGCGACGCAGCTGCACACGCTCGCCGCCCGCCAGCGAGTGCACTACGCAGAGGCGAGCCAGGCCGGGATGGCGATCCATCAGCGCCAGCAGGCACTCCAACGCTGCGCGCACACCCTCACGCCAGTCCTCGGCCTTGTCGTAGGCCTGGCTGGCGAGCTCTCGCGCCCGTTTGAAAATCTCTTCGTATGTCGCCAGAAAGCAGTCTTCGCGGTCGCGGAAGAGGCTATAGAAGGTCTTGCGCGAGACGTGAGCTCGGTCGATGATCTGGCTGACCGTCGGCTGTGCATGGCCGAGTTCGACGACATCGATCAACGCGGCCTGCAGCCGTCCACGCTGAAGCTCACCGAGGGAGGCGCTCCGTGGCAGACGACGTCCGCTACGGAGGCTGGAAAGCGTCGTCGCCTGTCGCGAGCCGGCCATTTTTCACGCCTCTCGCTCGAGCGTCGCGTCTGTGAGCAACCGCCAAGCGCACGCATAGGAGACAAGGCGCGAGCACCGAGGCGCGACGGGCGCGCAGACCAGGACGAAGTCGTCCAAGCAGTCTATTTCCTCAACCATAAACAAGCTGAGGAGGGTAAAGCATCTGGCGGATACTTGTCAGGTCATGAACGAAGCGGCATATACAAAGGAGGCGCAAACGCGGTGTGCCGCTGATTTGGAGAGTACTGAAAACGGTGTCGTAGGGACTAATGCCGATTGCCGCTGGCTTACCGTTGTCCGCCAGTGGACAAAGCGCCCGGCCGCGCGTGTAGCTGCCAACTCGGATACGGTGGCGCGCGCGGCCCCGTTGCCGGCGAGCGTGATGCAGAGAGGACGCAAGAACACTCAACGCGAGCGCCTACTGAGCGGGATAATCGAGGCTGCCAATCGCGGCGGCTACGCGAGCGCGAGCGTCAGTGCGGTGATCGGCAACGCGGGCGTCTCGCGCCCGACGTTTTACGACTACTTCGCCGGTCGAGACGACGCCTTCAACGCGGCGATTCAGGACGTGCAATGCGAGCTGCTCGGAGAGGTAGCTGCGGCGCTCGAGATCGTCTCAGGTGAGGATGCCACAGCCGCCCTAGCGCGGACGCTCGTCAGCTACGCGGCCGAGAACCCAGCCCGCGCGCGTTTCCTTATGGGCGAGTCGATGGCCGGGGGCACCGAGGCACTGCAGACGCGCGATCGAGGCATCAACGAGATCGCCGGCGTGCTTCGCGCCCACGAGCAGGCGACCGCCGAGAGGCTCGCTCTGGCAGATCTTCCTCCGGAGGTCGTCGTCGGCAGCGTCTATCGCCTGCTCGCCACCAGGCTGCGACGCGGGGAGGCGACGATCGCACGGCTGGGCGAGGAGCTTGTGGCCTGGATCGGGGCCTATCGACGACCCGGCGCACAGCGGCGCTGGCAGACGCTCACGGTTGGCCCCGAGCCGGCTGCCTCCCCGCATGTCTCAGCGGTTCCGATCCAGCAGATGCCGAGTGTGTTCCCCCCGGGGCGGCCGCGGATCCCCGAGGCAGAGATCACAGAAAACCATCGTCTGAGAATCCTCTACGCGACCGCCCGGCTTGCCGAGGAGAAGGGCTATACGGCAACGACGGTGGTCGACATAACTCGCCTGGCGCGCGTCGATGGACGAGTGTTCTACCGTCTGTTCGCCGACAAGCAGGAGGCCTTCTCAGCCGTGCATGAACTCGGCTTTCAGCAGGTCATGGACGTGACTTCAAAAGCCTTCTTCGCCGCAGAGGGCTGGCCGCAGCGCAGCTGGGAGGGCGGGCGTGCGCTGACCCAGCTGCTGGAGAAGAACCCGCTGGTGGCCCACGTCGGCTTCGTCGAGGCCTACGCGGTTGGCCCCCGCGCGGTGCAGCGGATCGAAGACAGCCACACGGCGTTCGTGTTCTTTCTGCAAGAAGGGCTGATCTACGCAAGCCAGGAGGTTCCCCCGTCACGCGTTGCGATGGAAGCGATCATCGCGAGCGTCTTCGAGGTCGTCTACCTGCAGGCTCGTGCCGGTAAGGACCTGCAGCTCGCCGGGATGCTGCCTCACATCGCGCACCTGTGGCTGACGCCGTTCCTGGGCGTCGAGGAGGCCGATGCGTTCATCGACAGCCAGCTCCCGAAGGCGGCCGAGAAGCGCAAAGCCTCGGCCAGGCGGAGCAAACAGCCCGCTCGGTGACGCGAGGCGTGGCGAGGCTGTCACCGGCCTGTCACCACCCGTGCCGTCGGTGGGGGAGCAAGCGCTCAGCATGTCGAAGCGCTTGCAGCCTGGAGGTAGGCGTCCATTAGACCTGCAGCCTCATCCTCGGCGCCTGGCATCAGATGGCCATAGAGATCAAGGGTGATTGAGGTATTTGCGTGGCCCATGAAGGTCGAGAGCGCCTTCGCGTTGACGCCGGCGGCGATCATCAGGCTCGCGAAGGTGTGGCGACAGTCGTGCAGGCAGAGTGGCTGCAGGCCCGCGCGTCTCCACGCACGACGGGCGCGTTCTGAGGTTGAGGACGCAGAGAACGGAGCGGCGCCCGAGCCGAACACGAAGCGCTCTGGATCCGTGGACGCGGCGAGCTTGGCGGGCGCGAGGAAAGCCCTCAGAGCGGAGGCGATCGGGACGCGGCGGGTGCCAGCGGCGGACTTCGGCGCGACCATCTGGTGCTCCTTCGGATCCCAAGCGCGGACGACCTCCACCACCCCGCGCGCCAGGTCGACGTCGCGCCAGCGCAGACCCATCAGCTCACCTCGGCGCAGGCCCGCGTAGATCGCCGTCGCCCACAGCGGGCGATCCGACGGCTTGAGCGCAGAGATGAGCAGCTGCGCCTCCGTGGCGGAGGCGATCCGCACCCTGGATGAGCGGACGGCCGGGAGCAGCAGACCGTCACTCGGGTTGACGAGCACCTCTCGGCGGCGCCAGCGGCAGATCACGCGGACTGGGATGATCGCGTTGCGGATCGTGGACGGTTGGGCACCCGCGGCGAGCAGGCCATTCGCGTAAGACTGCAGCTCATCGACGGAGAGCTCGGTCAGGCGCAGGGCGCCGAGCTCGCGCAGCAAGCCACCGTCGCCGGCCACGGGTCCGCGCAGCGCCAGCTCATAAGAGCGGATCGTGCTCGGCTTGTACGCATCCCCAGAGCGAGTGCGGATCGCACCGATGCGAGCGCCAGCCAGCCAGCGCTCCGCAGCCTCGGCGAAAGTCAGCTTGGACGGTGGACGCATCTGACGACGACGAAGCTTGCCGTAGCTCTCTGCGCGCCATGTCTTCGCGTCAACCAACGTGTCGAAATGCTTACGAATCCGCTTAGCATCACGGGCGCTCCAGACGGCAGCCTGATAGACCCGCCGGCAGTTGCAGCGGCCGCCAGTCTCCGACGCGCAGCCCGCGCGGTGCTTGACGACTATCCCTACATGATGTGCCCGTGAGCCCGTAGCAGCCACTCCCACGGCCCTCCCGGCCCGCGACTTGACTTGACAATAAGCCGCCCCACTGTACGCCTTCGGAGCAAGCGGGGACGGCCCCTCGCCACGCGAAGTCCAAGGCGCTGTGGCCGCGTGCGGGCGCGGTCAGTTGAATGCGGTTGGCGGACGCGGCGCGCGCGTCGCCGTCCGGACGCCGAGCTACGTTGCCAAAAGTTCATCCCGAGCGTTCGTCCAAGTGCGGGGCCAAGCGCGTCGGCGGCAGCCTGTCACCCGATTGTCACCGCCAGCGGACCAGGCCGATAACGCTAGCCCATTGGGGTACGTCGCGGTTTAGAACACCGCCACACATCACGGCCGCCAGCCTCACCTTCGCCCAGCGAATCCAGACCGCGAGCGCGTCGCAATCTGGTGGGTCGCCGTCGCCCGTCCCCTCCTTCGCCCGTGACAGCAGCGGCTGCGCTGAGCCTCTGAGCTCGCTTCGTCGCCCTGCCGACCGTCACGTCTCGGGCCGACGCACGGTGTGGACACGGCCGCTCGGTCGGTGCGTCCATGCCCGCGGCCTCGCTCTCGACCGCAAGCACCCACCGCGACCTGGGCGTTTGGTCGCCCAGGTCTCAAGTACGTCGCGCGGGCAGCGGGTGGCCGGGAGAAGTCCATCGATGTCAAAACGAAAGTGAGTCAATTTATGGTCAGATCATCGTGCAGGACTGTGCTGATTGCTGTGGCGGGGAGCTTGGCGTTGGCTGCCTTCACCGCCGCTCCGGCACTGGCGTCGGGTCTCCCGGAATTTGTCCCCGCGGAACCGGGCAAATTCCCGATCGCGCTGTCGCACCCGAACATTGGCGGGCAAGAAGCTGGCTTTAGTAGCACGCAGGGCAGCCAACTTCCTGGCTGCAAAGGCGTCGGGGTAAAAGGCGAAATTGCGAACTCGAAAACCACCCCTCTTACATTCGAATTTACACACTGCGGTCGAGAAAAAGAGGAGTGCAACAGCGTCGGTGCCCCCAAAGAAACCGAGACTTTCACCGGAACAGGCAATTTGGTCTATATCGAAAAAGCTACAAAAAAGGTTGCCATTCTCTTCACCTTGTCTGAATCAGCGATCGTCTGCAGTGGGGTGTTTGAAACCAAATTCAAGGGCGCGATTCTCATCCCAGTCACTCCGATCAACACTCTGACCAGCTCGATAAGCCTGTCAGTCCGTGGCGACCACCGTGGACACCAGGAATACACAAAATACGAAAACGAAAAAGGCGAAGTAAAGGGCGCGAAACTGGAAATCAACGAAGAAGCCGGCTACCACCAAGGTGCCATGGAAATCAACGGGACAGTCTCGGTAGCTGCAAGCAAGGCCCTCACAATTACGGGCTAGAGCGCAATTAGGCAAGACGACTGATGGACTGCTGCTACGTGGGTCGTGGCAAAGGACGCGACCCACGTGAGCAGCAATAGATAGAGACCGGATTCGAACCAGAAACAGCGAGCGTCAGAGCGAGAGGTAGGGGTAGAGATGAAATCTAAACATCAAAGGAACCATATCGAGCACAAGTCGATGGTCGTTCCCTTCGCCGCTCTGGCGGCTCTCGCGACGATGATCGGCACGCTGGCGTTCTCGACCTGCCCCGCGCTCGCCGTGGCACCGGAAGCTCCCCAGCTGGAAGTCAAGTCGCGAGCGGCTGAATCGGTCAGTTTGCGTGGCGTGGTGAATCCTGGCAAAGAAGGCGAAGAAGCCGGGACATACCAGTTCGTCTACAGGCAGACCACTGAAAAAGCGTGTAAAGGCACCGGAGAAGTCAAGGTTCCTGCGACACCAGGTCTCTCGGTCGGCTTCCAAGGCCAGGAAGTCTTTGAAACGCTCTCGGGTTTGAAACCCGGCACGGAATACGCCGTCTGTCTGATCGTGGAAAACGGAAAAAAAGAAGCGGCCACTAGCGCGACCGTGCCATTCACGACCGCGATCCCCCCCGAAACCCCAAGGACCGAACCCGCCACCCACGTCACGGCTGCCACCGCGACGCTGACCGGGACGTTGAACCCGAACAATCCCGGGGAAGCCGGCACCTATGAATTCCTCTACAAACAGTCCGCCAGCGAATGCGAAATCACCCCCGAAGAACGCAGCAATACCGTCGAACAGAAACGCACACCCCAGCCAGCGGGCATTTCGTCGGCGGGCTCTCCGCAGCCGGTCTCGACAGAAATCACGGGGCTGCTACCCGCCAGGGCTTATACGTTCTGTTTGCGTGCCGTGAACGCCGCGGGTGAAGCTGCTGTCGGCTCTCCGCAGACGTTCACGACTGGGCCCGCCGCACCCGTGGTCGAAGAAAGTTTCGTGACCCATGTCACGGCGACCAGCGCGACGCTCGGTGCGACTTTGAATCCCGAGGGCGCGGACACCACCTACCGCTTCGAAATCGCTACCGCGGGCGGGACTTTCGCGCCCGTGCGCGGGGCGCACGGGGAAGCCCTGACGGGAGCTGAAGGCGATGCCGGGCAGGGCATCCAAGGCGTCTCGCTGGAAGTCCACATCCAAAACCTGGCCCCCAACAGCAGCTACCGCTACCGGCTCACCGCTACCAGCACCGTCCAAGGCGCCATTGCCGGCTCCGCCCAAACCTTCACGACCGAACCGACCGGGAGCACCTCGACCCTTCCCGACGGCCGCCAATACGAACTCGTCACACCGCCCCAAAAGCAAGGCGCACTATTCAAGCAATTGATCCCACGAGAAGAATTGCTCGCCCGCGGCGCTTTTTCCGAAACGGTCGTGCAGGCCTCCGCGGCCGGCGGCGCGATTGTCGATGAAGCCGCGCTGCCGCCCGAATCCGAACCGCAGGGGTACTCAACCGCCCACGTGTCTGTGCTCTCCACACGTGGCGCCTCGGGCTGGTCCTCACAAGTTCTCACGCCACCGCACACTGAACCGACTGGTGTGGGCTCTCAGGAAGGCGGAGAATACCGGGAGTTCTCAGAAGACCTCGCGCGCGGGATCCTGCAGCCGTTTGGGAACTTCAACCCGCTGCTCTCCCCGGAAGCCAGCGAATCGACCGCGTTTCTGCGCACCGTCTACGCCGACCCAGCGACCGGCACCACGTGCAGCTCAGGGTGCTACCAGCCGCTCGTCACAACCAAGAACGACACGACGGTCCCCTTTCAGCCGTTCGGCGAAAAGTTCGAAGAAAAGTCCTGCTACCTGCTCTTCTGCGGCCCGCGGTTCGTCGCCGGCACTCCCGACATGAGCCACATCATCCTCAGCTCACAGGTCCAACTCACCGCGACCTCGACCCACGTGCCAGGCACGCCCAGACCCGCCCTATATGAGTGGTCTAACGGAAAACTAGCACTCGTCAGCGTCCTGCCGAACGGCGAAGCCGGCAACCTCGAACTCGCCGGCAGCGCCGAGGAGGCGTCCCCCGAGGGCGGCGCTAGGCACTCGATCTCCAGCGATGGTGAACAAGTCATGCTCGAGGACCCCACGGCCGCCTCACAAGGCAGTTCGGGATACGTCTATCTTCGTGAGCACGCCCTGCAGCCGCATAGCCCCCTCAACGAAAGCGGTGAATGCACCGTGCCCGCCGATGCTTGCACCGTGCGGGTCGACGTTCCACAGGGCGGCCCGGAAGGATCGGTGGAACCCCGGTACATGAGCTCCGCGTCCGACGGGTCCAGGGTCTTCTTCCTCGACGCTGGACGCCTCACGCCAGGCTCAACCGCAAGCGGTCCCACGGCCGGTACTGAAACCGTCCGAAGGTGGGACCTTTACGAATACGACGCGACGGCGCCCCTCGGCGCCCGTCTCACCGACCTCACCGACAACACGAGCGGTGGCGAACCGGCCAATGTAATGACGCTAGTCGCGGGGAGCGACGACGGCTCGTACCAGTACATCGCGGCGGGCGGGGTTTTGGCAGCCGGCGCTACCCCTCAGCCTTGTGTCACCGGTGGTGAACAATACGCTCCTTGCAACCTTTACGTGCGTCACGGGGGCGTGACCACGTTCATTGGCACGCTCGCTAGTCAAGACCGTGCCGACTTCCTATCGCAGCCCCACGAGCCGGTTCGTGCTTCGCCCAACGGCAAGTGGCTGGCGTTCATGTCGAGCGCGAATCTGGCTGGATATGACCCTCGCGATGCAGTGACCCGGGTAGCCGATGAGGAGGTCTATCTCTACGACGCTGCCGCAAACCACTTGTCGTGCGCGTCGTGTAACCCGAGTGGCGCGAGCCCTGTTGGGTTCCCGATCACGACGTATAGACTCCCCGAAAGGGGGTCAGACGCTGCCGTGGTCCCGGTTTGGACCGAATTTGAACTCTCGTCCGCTCGCTACCAAGCGCGCTACGTAGGCGACAACGGCCGGGTCTTCTTCGACAGCAAGGATGCCTTGGTCCCCAACGACGTGAACGGCGCGCAGGATGTGTATGAGTATGAGCCGGAAAGCTCGCCAGTTGGGCAACATCCGTGCAGTCGCGCGGTGGCCAGCGGCAGTCTTGTGTATAAGCCGGCGCGGGGCTATGAAGTGGAATCGCGCTCCGGGGAAGAACCAGCCGGGTGCGTCGGGTTGATCTCGGCGGGCACATCGCCGGATGAATCGACGTTCCTAGACGCCTCAGAATCAGGCGGGGACGTGTTCTTCCTGACGACCTCCAAACTCTCATCCGCGGATTTCGACAACGCGCCAGATGTGTATGACGCGCATGAATGCACCGCTGCGTCTGCGTGCCCACCGCCGTCGGCGGTTGCGACGCGCCCGTGTGACACCGAAGCGTCGTGCAAAGCTGGCGCGTCGCCGCAGCCGCTGATCTTCGGGACGCCTGCGAGCGGCACCTTCTCAGGGCCGGGGAACGTCAGCCCGCCGCCCGCTGGGGCCAAGCCGAAGCAGACGCGGGCGCAGAAGCTCGCGGCCGCGCTGCGGCTGTGCCGCCGCAAACACAGTCGTCCCAAGCGGGCGCGCTGTGAGCGCCAGGCGCGAGCGAAATACGGAGCGAAGCAAAAGTCTCGAGGAGCCACCAGCCACCGGAGGAGCCACTGATGCGCCAACTGCGAGCCCTAGCGGTCCTGGGCGCCGTCACAACTATCGCCGCGTTGGGGATTGGAGCGGCGAGTGCCCAGTCTGCCTTGGCCGCGTCGCCATGGTGGCATGTGGACGTCGGCTCACGCCCGACCAACCTGGCGCCGGGTCAGGCGCGAGACGAGGTGCAGCGGCTCGTGGTCAGCCCGACCCTGAGCGAATCCTATCTGCTGACCGACACCGGCACTGGCCTCTACGAACGCAACGGCCAGTTTGAAATCGTCGAACTGGAACCGCATGAGACCCCGGAAAACGTCAAGGCGGCCCTTGAAACGCTCTATGGCGCAAACAACGTCGAAGTGACGAGCACGGCACCGTTCGAGACGTATGAAATCAAGTTCGTCGGCGAACTCGCCGACACCCCCGTCGGACCGCTGGACCCCCAAGACGAACACAATGGTCTCGGTCCTGCGGAAGTGACCGAGGTGACAAAAGGCCGCCCCGATGGCGAGATCGTCGTGGACGCCGTGAACCTCGGCGATGAGAGTGCCGGCTGCGTGCAGGTGCCCGCGGGCACGGGGAAGTTCACGAGCGCCAACTGCGTCAGCGAAGGCACAGGGGAATTCGAAAAAGTCAACGTTACGTTGTCTGACGCACTACCGAAATATCTGCATGCCGTCGCGATCGAAGGCTCTGTAAACGAAGGCTTGTCGCGTGCGAACAAAGACTCCGCGCCGCTTGAATGCTCCTTTGAAGCTTTGAGCTGCACGTTCACCGGTCGGATCGGGTCACAGAGGTTCGAACCCGAAAGCCAATACCCAAAATTCGTGCCGCCCTATGATCAGGTCCAGCTGATTGTCGGAGTCAACTTCAACGGACCGGCGACGGCCGAAGCGAACTCGGCGAAGGTCGTTGGCGGTGGTGGGCCGAGTGCAAGCAGCAGCGCGCCGTTGAAGATCAGTGGGACGCCGGCGCCGTTTGGTGTGCGCTCCTATGAAATCCGCCCGGAAACCTCTACCGGTGGCTTGGAGACGCAGGCGGGCGCGCATCCGTTTCAGTTGACGACGACGTTTGACTTGAACGAAGTCTTTGAACGGCGACCGGTTGGTGCGGCAAAGGATCTGCATTTCAAGCTGCCGCCGGGGCTGATCGGCAACCCGACCGCCGTGCCGCGGTGCACGCTGAACCAGTTCCTCGCGGGCGTCAAACCCCAATGTCCGGCGCAGAGCGTAGTCGGCGTGGCGCGCTCGACCGTTGATCTGCCGCACGGAGGTGTGCAGAACCGAATCCCGTTTGCCGCGGCGCTGTTCAACTTGGAACCTGCGGCGGGGGAACCGGCGAGGTTCGGGTTCATCGTGGAACAGGTGCCGGTGCTCTTGAACACGAAAGTGCGTTCCGGGGGGGATTATGGTGTGACGGTGAGCGTGACGAACATCACCCAGGAGGTGGCGTTTCTGTCAAGCGAAGTCACGTTCTGGGGCGTCCCCGGCGATCGGGCACACGACAACGTGCGTGGCGGAGACTGCCTCGAAGCGCTCCGCGTCGCGTATGCGGAAATCGAAACCCCGCTCAGCCCAAAATGTCACTTCCTTGAAGCTGCCGAAGCTCCGCCCTTGCTGTCCTTGCCCACCTCGTGCACGGGGGCGCCGCTTGAAACGTCAGTTGAAGCCGATTCCTGGGAAGCGCCGCATAGCGTGGTCTCCTCGCTGAACACGGCGCCGATGGTGGCGCTTGACGGCTGTAACCGGTTGCCGTTTGAACCGTCGATCAAGGTCACGCCTGATTCTCAGGAGGGGAGCTCGCCTACGGGGTTGACAGTTGATGTGCATGTCAATCAGGATTCGATCAACAACGGGGCGGGGGTCGCTGAGTCCAATGTGCGCAATATCAATGTCGCGTTGCCTGAAGGGGTCGCGATCAACCCGGCCGGCGGGGATGGCCTGAGCGCGTGCTCGCAGCCGCTGGTTGGTTTTGAAGGGTTTCGCGAACTGTCCTCTGAGCCTGGAGTCAAGAACGCGATCTTCACGCCCGATCTGCCGGGTGGTACAGCAGCGCTCGCGGCCGGGCGCAGCGAACCTTTGCAGCAGGGTGTGAACTTCTGCGCGAACGCCTCGAAGATCGGGGAAGCGACGATCAAGACGCCGCTGCTCCCGGCCGGGCAGTTCTTGAAAGGTTTCGTGTATCTGGCGACCCAGAACGAAAACCCGTTCGGGAGCCTGGTCGCGATCTACATCGTCGCCGAAGACCCGGTCTCCGGGACGGTCGTGAAGCTGCCGGGGATGGTGCATCTGACAGCTTCTGGGCAGATCGTCACGACCTTTGAAGACAATCCGCAGCTCGCCTTTGAAGATGCCGAACTGCACTTCTTCGGCGGGGAACGTGCCCCGCTTGCGAGCCCCTCACGCTGTGGCGCCTACACCACGAGCGCGTCGTTCGCGCCGTGGTCAGGCGGCGAAACCGCCAAGGCGTCCTCGACGTTCAACGTCACCTCAGGACCGCACGGCGCGCCGTGTCCCGGCGCGAACCTGCCGTTCACGCCGACACTCACGGGCGGCACGCCGAACATCAACGCCGGCGCTTTCACGCCGCTGACCACGACACTCGGTCGCGCTGATGGCCAGCAGGACCTGCAGTCTGTCGTGCTGCACATGCCGGCCGGGCTGGAGGGACTACTGACGGGCGTGAAGCTGTGCCCTGAAGCACAGGCAAACGACGGGAGCTGTGGCCCGGAATCGCTGATCGGCGAAACGACCGTCTCAGCTGGGGTCGGCAATGACCCCGTCTCGGTCACCGGCGGCAAGGTCTATCTGACTGAAAAATACTCCGGCGCCCCGTTTGGCCTGTCGATCGTCAACCCCGTCAAGGCGGGACCGTTTGATCTCGAGCACGACACCTCAAACCCGGCGCAACAGCCGGCGTGCGACTGCGTGATCGTCAGAGCGAAGATCGACGTCGACCCGCACACCGCGGCCCTGACAGTCACGACCGACCCGTCCGGCCCGCACGCGATCCCGCACCTGATCGACGGCGTCCCCGTCCAGATCAAGAAGGTCAACGTGCTCGTCAACCGCGAACACTTCACGTTTAACCCGACCAACTGCAGCTCGCAGGCCATCACCGGAGCGATAGCGGGCTATGAAGGTGGATCCTCGCCGCTGTCGGTGCCTTTCCAGGCGACCAACTGCGCCGTGTTGAAGTTCACGCCGAAGGTCGCGGTCGCGACCGCCGGGCACGCCTCGCGAGCAAACGGTCAGAGCCTGCACTTCAAGATCGCCTACCCGAAGGGCGCGATGGGCAGCCAGGCATGGTTCAACGAAGCGAAGTTCACGATCCCCAAGCAGCTCCCAGCGAGGCTGACGACGATCCAGCAGGCCTGCCTGTCTCAGACCTTCGACGCCAACCCCGCGACCTGTCCCGCCGCCGCGAAGATCGGCACGGCCGTCGTGCACACCCAGGTGCTGCCCGTGGCGCTGGAAGGCCCGGTCTACTTCGTCTCCCACGGCGGCGCGAAATTCCCCGACGCGGTGCTCGACCTGCACGGCTACGGAATCCACGTCCAGCTCGTCGGCGAAACGCTGATCAAGAACGGCGTCACCTCAGCCACGTTCCGCAACACCCCCGACGTCCCCTTCGAATCGATCGAAGTCACGCTACCCACCGGCAAGTACTCCGAGTTCGGATCAAACCTTCCCCACGAAAGCTTTAGCTTCTGCGGCCAGCACCTGGCGCTGCCGACTCACCTCAAAGCCTCAAACGGCCTCGAAGTCAATCAGCAAACCCCCATCGCCATCAGCGGGTGCAGGACGCTCACAAACAGGCAGAAGCTCGCCGCCGCCCTGAAGGCCTGCCACAAAAAACACGGCGCCAAGCGCGCCGCCTGCGAACGCACTGCCCACAAACGCTATGGCGCCAAGAAGGCCAGCAAGAAGCACGGGTAGACCTCCCAACGGCGGCTGAGGGGCACCGGGTGCTGCCCGGTGCGCGCTCGGGCGCTGGTCTTTTGAGGGCAGTCTGCGTGGGCCAAAACGCGACGTTGCGTTCCATCTCGCAGGGGCTTACCGCGGATGCGCCGCGATCGCCGGAAGTAGCCCAAACAGCGCTCCCGGCTCGTCCGCCGCACGACACAGGATGTCGCTGGTGAGTCAGCGGCCGACGCCCATCGCGAGCGCGGCCGCCTCTTGACCCAGCGCTCAGGCAACCGAGAGCGACGGCCACGCGATCGGAGAGCGAGCTGGATGCGCCGGATCCGATCGTCATCACCTCCCAGGCCAGATCGTAAAGCTCCAAACGGAAGCTCTGACTGCTGGATGCCGGTCAGCTCGGCCGGCGCCGGGTGAAACGACTTGGACTTTTGAGTGGCACCAGCGCAGCGGCGGCTCGCGTGTTCGCCCAAAGCTCATGCCCAGGCTCACCCATCTAAATGCACTCCGAGAGCGGCCATAGCCGCTGTGAGCGTGCGCGCCACCCACGTTCGCTCAGGCTCACCGCTGAGGCTGCGCCCGAGATTGTGTCGCGGGTTAAGGGCCTGCAGTAGAGCGCCGGTTTCCGAAGCCGTTGTCGTCTGACAGTCAGAGCAGCGCGTCAGTCCTGCACCGCAACGGCGGGCGCAACGCCCGCGGCCAGATAGCCGGGGACCGCAACGATCAGTACCGCCGCGCCGGTGACGATGGCAAGGCTCGCCAGAGCGGGCAGCACCGCGACCGAGTGAACGACCGGGAAGTTGATGACGTTTGCGAGCGCGCGATCAAGCAGTTGCTGGCCGTAAAGGCCGAACGCGGCACCGGGGATGCAACCGACCGCGAGCAAGAGCAGGCTCTCCAGCAGGATCGTTCGCCACAGTTCTGCGCGCGGGAAGCCCTCGAGCTTCAGCTTCGCCAGGCGCGGACGGCGCTGCCACAGTAGGTTGCCGATCGCTGCGGCCATCGCCAGCACCGCGACCAAGAGAATCAGCGTCGCTATTTGCGTGAGACGTTCCAGGCCCTGGCGGCTCAAAGCGTTCTGCTGAGCGGTGTGGGCTTGAGCCGTCTGGACGGCGAGGCCCGATGAGGAGCCAAGCTCCGCTTCGATCTCGCCGGCGCCCTGGGAGGGCGAGACGTTCGAAGTGAACAGGACGTTGTAGGCACTCGCATCGGTGCTGCCCCACAGCCGCGCGTATTCGCCGGCGCTCATGATCATGGCTCCGGGTGCCCAGCCGATGTTCGTCGAGAGTGCTGCGACCCTGACCTTCGCCGGCACGGGGTGGGGAGGATGACGCGCTCGCCGATGTGCAGATGATGTTCTGCCGCCAAAGCCTGTGAGAGCACGACCCATCCGCCCGCTCTCGCGCGTTGCGTCGCCTGCTCGAGATTGCCTTCCACGATTTGTGTCGGCGGGAGCAATGGGTTCGCATCACTCGGCGGCGCGATGACCCATACCCTCCGCGCCCCCCAGTCCAGCAGGCCGCCGCGGTACACGCGCACCGCGCGCACGCCGGGCACCCTCGCGAGCTGCGCCTGCTGCGACGTAGCAAACGGAGCGGTGCGCAGCAGGTTATACGCGCCCGGCGGGGAGACCCACACGCCGGTGAAGGCGTTCTCGTCATGTGCGGCATTCTCCAGTCCGCTCAGCAGGTCGGCGTGCGCACCTTGGATCGCGACCGCGCCGAACACGGCGATCGCGCCCGTCGCGGCGACCCCGATCGCGCGGGCACGCGCGGCACGCAGCTCCATCGAGGCGACGTGAGGCATGGCACTGGTGAACCGGCGCGCGACTCTCGTGAGCAGGGCGAGCGTCGCGTCAAGCGCGAGCGGCAGCACCAGCAGCAGCGCCGCGATCAGCAGGATCATGCCCGCGATGGCCGCCTTCGGTGCCGCGAGCAGGATCGCCGTCGCGCCTGCCAAGCAGAGGGCCCCCGCGAGAGGCGCCCACAGATTCCAACGTCGCCCCAGCGACGGGCTCCGGGGTGTGATCGCGGCGAGAGGGTCGCGGGAGAGGACGTCGCGCAACGGACTGAGCACAGCGACGATCGACGCGAGCATCCCGCCCGCGACGGCGATTGCGACGCTCTGCCAGCCGACGGTGCGCTGGGTGCCGACCGCGAACGCAGAGCCGAGATAGCCTGGATTTTCGTGGAGCAGGTGGATGGAGAGCTGCTCGCCCATGACGAGTCCGAGTGCGCATGCGGCGAGGCCCAGCACGACGGCGTCGAGCAGCAGTACCCCGACGACAACCCGGGGCGCGTAGCCGTCGCGGCGCAGGTCGGCGATCAGGCGCCGGCGTTGCGGAACGGTGAGGAGCATCGCGTTGAAGGCGAACAAGAAGCCGACGAGCGCGCTGATGACCGCGAACAGCGCGGTCGACTGGTTGCTCGCCGAGGCGGCCTTCGCGAACAGCGTTTCGTCGTAGCTCGTGTCCTGCACGTCGAGGCGCCCGGCGGCGAGAGCGACGAGTGCCGCGCGCACGGCGCGTTGGCGTCCTGCGCCGGGGGCCACGAGGATGCGTGAAATCCGCCCGGGAAGGCCCGCCAGTTCCTGGGCGAAGAACAGTGGAGCGACGACGATCGGGCTCGCCGCCAGGCCGCCGATCTGCCTCGCCCCCAGTTGCTCGTACAGCGGCGCGGTCGCTCGCCTGCCGTATAGCTGGAGGGTCACTTCCCGGCCGAACTTCGTCACACCCAGCTGCCTGGCGAGTGGCGCCGGGAGCAGGACGGCGCCGATCCCGGCGAAGGGTTCCAGTTCGGTGTGGGCGACCAGCGCGCCGCCGAGCGCGCGCAGGCTCGCGTCGGCGCCGACCAGCTGCACCGATGCCTGTCCTTTCGGCCCGCTCGCCTGCGCGCTGGCTTCGAGCAGCGGTGCGGCCACCCGGACACCGGGGAGCGCACGCACCCGCGCGAGCAGGCCTTGGGGCATGCCGTGCGGGTCGCGCGTGAGCAGCTGCAGGCTCGCCCGGCCGGTGATGCCATGGGAGAGCTCGGCGACTGAGCTGGAGAGGCTCTGGCTGGCGACCTGCGAGGCGAACAGGAGCGCCACGCCCGCGGCGATCCCGATGATCGCAAAGCACTCCTGCACGATCCGCGCACGCACACGGACGCGATAGAGATGCACGACGTTTGCGGGCCGCACGATTCTCAGTCCACTTCTTGCTTACTGGGAGGTCGACCGCGTCGAGGGCTGCTCGGC
Source organism: uncultured Solirubrobacteraceae bacterium (assembly GCA_963794905.1). GTDB lineage: Bacteria > Actinomycetota > Thermoleophilia > Solirubrobacterales > Solirubrobacteraceae > Palsa-744. Next base: position 2,597,025 of record CAWCFO010000002.1, on the reverse strand, counting down.
GATGTAGTCGCCGAGCTTGCCGTCTCTGAGCGCGAGCACCCGGTCGGCGTAGGCGGCGGCGAGCGGGTCGTGGCTGACGAGCACGACCGCGACGTTCCGCTCGCGACCGAGCTCGCGGAGCAGCTCGAGCACTTCGCGGCTGCGCTGGGAGTCGAGGCTGCCGGTCGGCTCGTCGGCGAGCAGCAGGCTCGGGCGGGTCGAGAGCGCGCGGGCGATCATCACGCGCTGACGCTCGCCCATAGACAGCGTCTCGGCACGGTGGTGCAGGCGCTCTGCGAGCCCGAGGCGCTCGAGCAGGGGTGTGATTTGGCGCTGCGCCTCGCGCCAACGGACGGACTTCAGGAGCTTCAGGATCGCGTTGTCGATCGCAGAGACACCAGGCAGCAGGTCGAAGTTCTGGCGGATGAAACCGAGCTCTGAGAGGCGAAAGCTGGAAGCCTCACGCTCGCTCATCGCCGAGAGATCCCAGTCATCGACCTTGACGATCCCGCTGGTCGGCTTGAGCAGCGCGGCGATCATCAGCAGCAGCGTGGTCTTGCCCGAGCCGCTCGGGCCGTACAGCGCGACGATTTCCCCGGGCCTGACGTGCAGCGTGACGCCGTCGACAGCGCGTATCGGCTCCCCTGCCGCGGCCGGGTAATGCTTGGCCAGCCCAACGACGTCGAGCATCAGCCCGCCGTGCCCAGAGCGCTTCGCAGCTCGGCGTTCGAACTTAACACGCTAGGTGTAGGCGTGGCCGAAGAACTGGTTGGCGGCGCGTCGGGCGCGAAACATCAGTACCGCGACGCTCAGCGGCAGTCCGAGCACACGCGTTAGAGCCCGGTCGATCGCGCGCGACTCGGCCGTGTCGCACTCGGGAGCGGAGAGGTAGTAGCTGCACATCGCGGTGAGGATCACCCGGTGCCGCGGTCCCTTCTCCAGCGCCTTGGCGGCACGCAGGCTGCGGGCGGCAAGGATCGACAGGCGCACGGCGGCGTATCCCCGCGAACCGTAGAGGTCGAGCAGGCACGGAGCGCCGTGGTCACGGTCCTCCTCGCGGTCGACGAGGCTGTCGAGCAGCGAGTGGAGGCTGCCTGCCCAGGGAAAGTACGCCCGGTCGAGCAGGCGGGCCTCGCCGGCGTTCATGCCTGGCGTCGCGGCGAGTGCGATCAGCGCGTGCACGGACAGCGAGGAGCCGCAGGAGGCCGCAGTCTCCCACCACTCTAGGCCGCTGCCGGGCGGGGTGACATCGGCGGCCCAGCATCCCATCGCGCGTTCCCTGCCTCGGCCCCCGCCGACGTTCAACGTCTGGAAGTCGACGATGCGTGCTGTCGCCGCACGCGCGACCGTCGCGATCGGCTGGAACGAGGGGAGCGCGGTGGTCGCCTCGCGACAGGCGTCGAGTAAGGCGTGCAGGTAGCCGCCGTCGTCGGTCTCGGGACTGTGGGCGTAGTAGTCGCGATGCCCCGCGCTCTTGTCTATCGCTCCGAGCAGCGCGTGGTGAAGCTGATCGGCGTTCGCGCGCGGGTTCTCGCACGGCTGCTCGGAGAGGGTGTCGAGGTAGTTGTAAGCGCTCTGAAAGGCAACGAGGGCGCGGATCGTCGCGGGGCGATGTGCCGCGGGCGCGAGGGTCGCAAACAGCGCGGCACCCTCAATGTTGCCGCGCTTTTCAAGCGAGTCCAGGGCGGCGCTGCGAAGCCCTGGGCTGGGGATCTCCGCGGCCAGCTTCTCCCAGTGGGCGAGCTCGGAGCGGGCGGTGGGCAGGACGAGCAGCAGGTAGCGCAACACGGTCCCAGCGAAAGCGCGCAGCAGCTCCAGGTGACCCGCGAGCTGGGAAAGCACCGCCGGCTCCTGCGGGGCGAGAGCCGGACGGCCGAGGCCCGCGGGCAGGTGCCCGTTGCGCGTGTCCGTCGCGCTGCTCACCGGCGCCGGCCTGGCGGGCACGGGACGGTTGTGGTCGCGGATGTCCCGGTGCCGTCCAGGAAGCCGAAGTCGGCGGCGAACGGAAAGCCTCCGTGCGGGCAGCGTTCCGGTACAGAGACGCCACGCGGGTGAAAGGCAATGAGGTGCCCGTGAGAGTGGCGGTAGTAGGTGAGGTGGCTCGGTCCGATCGTGGTGGTGACGGTCACGATCGAGACGTCAGGACCGCCGGGGACGCTCGTGACGAACGGGATCGTGGCGGCGAGCTGGGAGCCGTAGCGCCCTGTGTCGGGGAGCACTTCGCCGGAGAATGCGACCTGGGCGTCGACCGGCTGCAGGCCGTTGGCGTAGAACAGCACGGTCAGGTTGCCGGTGCTCGAGGGAGCGGCGAGCGCCTGCAGTTCGGGGATCTCGTGTCCGTCGCCGGTGCCGAAGGGCACTTCAACCAACGCGCTGCCGTAGCCGAGGCGAGAGTTCGCGGGGCAGCCGCGCAGTCCCTCGGCGAGCAGTGCCGCGGGCTTGCACAACGCCAGCCCGAGCGTCGTTGTCGTGTAGTTCATTCCGGCGGGCATTCGCAGGCTCATGCGGCTCAACGGCGGCGGGGCGGTGCCTTCCGCGGTCGCGAGGTGGAAGGAGAAGCTGATCGTCGTGGGGGTCGCGAGCCGGTCGGGGCTGAAGGACGCGTGGAGTGTCGCGATCTCGGTGGCGGCGCTCGCAGGTGCGGGGGATACAGCGAGCAGCGAGCCACCGCACAGGATCGCGGTGCCGATCAGGCTGGTGCTCAGCGCCCTGAGCACCGTCGCGCCGTCCCTCGAAGATGGCGCGTCATGTGTTGATTCGCCCGCTGACGTGGACGGTGACGGCGTCGTTGGTGCGCTGAACGGCCCCGGTGAAGCTGAGACCGGAGCCGCTGGCGTGAGCGTAGCGTCCGGTGCCGCGCGTGATCGTCATGGTCCCGGCGAACGTGGCGAAGGCTCCGGCTGCGTGGTAGCTGGCGCTCGCGTGACCGGTGATCGAGCCGCCGCTCGGATAGATGTTGACTTCGGCGGTAACGCGGTTGACCGAGACGATGTTCAGGTGGATGTAGATGCTCCCGGAGATCGTCCCGCTCGCGGACCCTTGCTCGTTGAGCGTGAACGAATGCTTGCTCGTCAAGCGCAGATGGCCGGTGTCGTTAAGCGAGAGGCTGCGGGCTGTCGCGGGGACGGCAATGACCGCCGCGCAGAGCAACGCGAGCAGCCAGAGCCCGCCAAACATGCGCAGGCGGGGTAGGCTCGAGCACTCGCGCTCGGCGTGCGAACTGCGGTTTGGATGATCGATCGTTGTATTCAACTCCCCGCTCCTCTTCCGTAGTTTCAGCGTACGGTCAGTATAAACGTTTTCGGTGCGACTAACGCCAGGCAGGCCGCCGTTACTGCGTCAGCTAACTAATCGGTGCTTTGGGAACACCCGCAGCCTGCCCTGCCTGAATAAACAGCGCCAGCGCAGCTGATTCAGCGGCCCGGATGCCGGGCTGCGGGCCCGACCGGCGTCCGAGCATGGCCACGCAGACTGCCCTCAAAAGACCAGCGCCCGAGCGCGCACCGGGCAGCACCCGGTGCCCCTCAGCCGCCGTTGGGAGGTCTACCCGTGCTTCTTGCTGGCCTTCTTGGCGCCATAGCGTTTGTGGGCAGTGCGTTCGCAGGCGGCGCGCTTGGCGCCGTGTTTTTTGTGGCAGGCCTTCAGGGCGGCGGCGAGCTTCTGCCTGTTTGTGAGCGTCCTGCACCCGCTGATGGCGATGGGGGTTTGCTGATTGACTTCGAGGCCGTTTGAGGCTTTGAGGTGAGTCGGCAGCGCCAGGTGCTGGCCGCAGAAGCTAAAGCTTTCGTGGGGAAGGTTTGATCCGAACTCGGAGTACTTGCCGGTGGGTAGCGTGACTTCGATCGATTCGAAGGGGACGTCGGGGGTGTTGCGGAACGTGGCTGAGGTGACGCCGTTCTTGATCAGCGTTTCGCCGACGAGCTGGACGTGGATTCCGTAGCCGTGCAGGTCGAGCACCGCGTCGGGGAATTTCGCGCCGCCGTGGGAGACGAAGTAGACCGGGCCTTCCAGCGCCACGGGCAGCACCTGGGTGTGCACGACGGCCGTGCCGATCTTCGCGGCGGCGGGACAGGTCGCGGGGTTGGCGTCGAAGGTCTGAGACAGGCAGGCCTGCTGGATCGTCGTCAGCCTCGCTGGGAGCTGCTTGGGGATCGTGAACTTCGCTTCGTTGAACCATGCCTGGCTGCCCATCGCGCCCTTCGGGTAGGCGATCTTGAAGTGCAGGCTCTGACCGTTTGCTCGCGAGGCGTGCCCGGCGGTCGCGACCGCGACCTTCGGCGTGAACTTCAACACGGCGCAGTTGGTCGCCTGGAAAGGCACCGACAGCGGCGAGGATCCACCTTCATAGCCCGCTATCGCTCCGGTGATGGCCTGCGAGCTGCAGTTGGTCGGGTTAAACGTGAAGTGTTCGCGGTTGACGAGCACGTTGACCTTCTTGATCTGGACGGGGACGCCGTCGATCAGGTGCGGGATCGCGTGCGGGCCGGACGGGTCGGTCGTGACTGTCAGGGCCGCGGTGTGCGGGTCGACGTCGATCTTCGCTCTGACGATCACGCAGTCGCACGCCGGCTGTTGCGCCGGGTTTGAGGTGTCGTGCTCGAGATCAAACGGTCCCGCCTTGACGGGGTTGACGATCGACAGGCCAAACGGGGCGCCGGAGTATTTTTCAGTCAGATAGACCTTGCCGCCGGTGACCGAGACGGGGTCATTGCCGACCCCAGCTGAGACGGTCGTTTCGCCGATCAGCGATTCCGGGCCACAGCTCCCGTCGTTTGCCTGTGCTTCAGGGCACAGCTTCACGCCCGTCAGTAGTCCCTCCAGCCCGGCCGGCATGTGCAGCACGACAGACTGCAGGTCCTGCTGGCCATCAGCGCGACCGAGTGTCGTGGTCAGCGGCGTGAAAGCGCCGGCGTTGATGTTCGGCGTGCCGCCCGTGAGTGTCGGCGTGAACGGCAGGTTCGCGCCGGGACACGGCGCGCCGTGCGGTCCTGAGGTGACGTTGAACGTCGAGGACGCCTTGGCGGTTTCGCCGCCTGACCACGGCGCGAACGACGCGCTCGTGGTGTAGGCGCCACAGCGTGAGGGGCTCGCAAGCGGGGCACGTTCCCCGCCGAAGAAGTGCAGTTCGGCATCTTCAAAGGCGAGCTGCGGATTGTCTTCAAAGGTCGTGACGATCTGCCCAGAAGCTGTCAGATGCACCATCCCCGGCAGCTTCACGACCGTCCCGGAGACCGGGTCTTCGGCGACGATGTAGATCGCGACCAGGCTCCCGAACGGGTTTTCGTTCTGGGTCGCCAGATACACGAAACCTTTCAAGAACTGCCCGGCCGGGAGCAGCGGCGTCTTGATCGTCGCTTCCCCGATCTTCGAGGCGTTCGCGCAGAAGTTCACACCCTGCTGCAAAGGTTCGCTGCGCCCGGCCGCGAGCGCTGCTGTACCACCCGGCAGATCGGGCGTGAAGATCGCGTTCTTGACTCCAGGCTCAGAGGACAGTTCGCGAAACCCTTCAAAACCAACCAGCGGCTGCGAGCACGCGCTCAGGCCATCCCCGCCGGCCGGGTTGATCGCGACCCCTTCAGGCAACGCGACATTGATATTGCGCACATTGGACTCAGCGACCCCCGCCCCGTTGTTGATCGAATCCTGATTGACATGCACATCAACTGTCAACCCCGTAGGCGAGCTCCCCTCCTGAGAATCAGGCGTGACCTTGATCGACGGTTCAAACGGCAACCGGTTACAGCCGTCAAGCGCCACCATCGGCGCCGTGTTCAGCGAGGAGACCACGCTATGCGGCGCTTCCCAGGAATCGGCTTCAACTGACGTTTCAAGCGGCGCCCCCGTGCACGAGGTGGGCAAGGACAGCAAGGGCGGAGCTTCGGCAGCTTCAAGGAAGTGACATTTGGGGGAGCCGGGTCCTTCGAACCCCAAAGACACAAAGAGAAGCGCTTCGAGACAGTCTTCGCCGCGCACGTTGTCGTGTGCCCGATCGCCGGGGACGCCCCAGAACGTGACTTCGCTTGACAGGAACGCCACCTCCTGGGTGATGTTCGTCACGCTCACCGTCACACCATAATCCCCCCCGGAACGCACTTTCGTGTTCAGGAGCACCGGCACCTGTTCGACGATGAACCCGAACCTCGCCGGTTCCCCCGCCGCAGGTTCCAAGTTGAACAGCGCCGCGGCAAACGGGATTCGGTTCTGCACACCCGCATGCGGCAGATCAACGGTCGAGCGCGCCACGCCGACTACGCTCTGCGCCGGACATTGGGGTTTGACGCCCGCGAGGAACTGGTTCAGCGTGCACCGCGGCACGGCGGTCGGGTTGCCGATCAGCCCCGGCGGCAGCTTGAAATGCAGATCCTTTGCCGCACCAACCGGTCGCCGTTCAAAGACTTCGTTCAAGTCAAACGTCGTCGTCAACTGAAACGGATGCGCGCCCGCCTGCGTCTCCAAGCCACCGGTAGAGGTTTCCGGGCGGATTTCATAGGAGCGCACACCAAACGGCGCCGGCGTCCCACTGATCTTCAACGGCGCGCTGCTGCTTGCACTCGGCCCACCACCGCCAACGACCTTCGCCGAGTTCGCTTCGGCCGTCGCCGGTCCGTTGAAGTTGACTCCGACAATCAGCTGGACCTGATCATAGGGCGGCACGAATTTTGGGTATTGGCCTTCAAAGCGCTGTGAGCCAAGCCGCCCTGTAAACGTGCAGCTCAATGATCCAAGGGAGCATTCAAGCGGTGCCGAGTCTTTGTTCGCACGCGACAAGCCTTCGTTTACAGAGCCTTCGATCGCCACCGCGTGCAGATATGGCGGCAGCACGTCAGACAACGTCACGTTGACTTTTTCGAATTCCCCGGGGCCTTCGCTGACGCAGTTGGCGCTCGTGAACTTCCCAGTGCCCGCGGGCACCTGCACGCAGCCGGCACTCTCATCGCCGAGGTTCACGGCGTCCACGACGATCTCGCCGTCTGGGCGGCCTTTCGTCAGCTCCGTCACTTCTGTCGGGCCAAGGCCGTTGTGTTCGCCGGCGGTTGGTTCCAACGGCCCTACGGGCGTGTCGGCGAGTTCGCCGACGAACTTGATTTCATACGTATCGAACGGTGCCGTGCTCGTCACTTCGACGTTGTTTGCGCCATAGAGCGTTTCAAGGGCCGCCTTGACGTTTTCCGGGGTCTCGTGCGGTTCCAGTTCGACGATTTCAAACTGGCCGTTGCGTTCGTAGAGGCCAGTGCCGGTGTCGGTCAGCAGATAGGATTCGCTCAGGGTCGGGCTGACCACGAGCCGCTGCACCTCGTCTCGCGCCTGACCCGGCGCCAGGTTGGTCGGGCGTGAGCCGACGTCCACATGCCACCATGGCGACGCGGCCAAGGCCGACTGGGCACTCGCCGCTCCAATCCCCAACGCGGCGATAGTTGTGACGGCGCCCAGGACCGCTAGGGCTCGCAGTTGGCGCATCAGTGGCTCCTCCGGTGGCTGGTGGCTCCTCGAGACTTTTGCTTCGCTCCGTATTTCGCTCGCGCCTGGCGCTCACAGCGCGCCCGCTTGGGACGACTGTGTTTGCGGCGGCACAGCCGCAGCGCGGCCGCGAGCTTCTGCGCCCGCGTCTGCTTCGGCTTGGCCCCAGCGGGCGGCGGGCTGACGTTCCCCGGCCCTGAGAAGGTGCCGCTCGCAGGCGTCCCGAAGATCAGCGGCTGCGGCGACGCGCCAGCTTTGCACGACGCTTCGGTGTCACACGGGCGCGTCGCAACCGCCGACGGCGGTGGGCACGCAGACGCAGCGGTGCATTCATGCGCGTCATACACATCTGGCGCGTTGTCGAAATCCGCGGATGAGAGTTTGGAGGTCGTCAGGAAGAACACGTCCCCGCCTGATTCTGAGGCGTCTAGGAACGTCGATTCATCCGGCGATGTGCCCGCCGAGATCAACCCGACGCACCCGGCTGGTTCTTCCCCGGAGCGCGATTCCACTTCATAGCCCCGCGCCGGCTTATACACAAGACTGCCGCTGGCCACCGCGCGACTGCACGGATGTTGCCCAACTGGCGAGCTTTCCGGCTCATACTCATACACATCCTGCGCGCCGTTCACGTCGTTGGGGACCAAGGCATCCTTGCTGTCGAAGAAGACGCGGCCGTTGTCGCCTACAAAGCGGGACTGGTAGCGAGCAGACGAGGCTTCAAACTGAGTCCAACCGGGCACCAGCGAGGCTATGCCCTCTTTTTCACCCACGAACCCTTCCGGGCCGAGGAACCCCACAGGGCTCGCGCCACTCGGGTTGCACGACGCGCACGACAAGTGGTTTGCGGCCGCGTCATAGAGATAGACCTCCTGATCGGCTACGCGACTCACGGCATCGCGAGGGTCATATCCAGCCAGATTCGCGCTCGACATGAACGCCAGCCACTGACCGTTCGGAGACATGCGCACCGGCGCGTCGGGGACGTCGCTCCAATCCGAGTGATCGTGGGCCGCCAGGGTGGCGACAAATCGGGTTACGCCTTCGTGACGCACATAAAGGTTGCAGGGCGCAGATTCTTCACGGACCCCGAAGTCCACACGGCAACGTTGTGCAGTGGCGTTTGGTGCCAGCACCCCACTCGCGACGAAGTACAAGTACGACGCATCGTCGGTGGCACCGACCAAGACGCCTCACTCCCGCCGATTCACCGCCACTCGTGTTATCAGTGAGATCGGTGAGACGGGCGCCGAGGGGCGCCGTCGCGTCGTATTCGTAAAGATCCCTCCTTCGGTTCACTTCAGGACCGAGGGTGGGACCACTTGCGGTTGAGCCTGGCGTGAGGCGTCCAGCGTCGAGGAAGAAGACCTTGGACCCGTCGGACGCGGAGCTCATGTACCGGGGTTCCACCGATCCTTCCGGGCCGCCCTGTGCGACGTCGACCCTCACCGTGCACGCGTCGGCGGGCTCGGTGCATTCGCCGCTTTCGTTGAGGGGGCTCTGCGGCTGCATGGCGTGCTCACGCAGGTAGATGTATCCAGAACTGCCATGTTCGGCGGCCACTGGGTCCTCGAGCATGACCCGTTCGCCGTCGTTGGAGATCGAGCGCCTGGCGTCCCCGCTTGCGATCTCCCCACTGTCGCTGCCGGCGAGTTCGAGGTTGCCGGCTTCGCCGTCGGGTAGAACGCTGACGAGGGAGAGTTTGCCGCTGGACCACTCGTAGAGCGCAGGCTTGGTGCCGCCGGGCACATGGGTTGGGGTGGGAGTGAGTTGGACCTGTGAGCTGAGGATGATGTGGCTCATGTCGGGAGTGCCGGCGACGAACCGCGGACCGCAGAAGAGCAGGTAGCAGGACTTTTCTTCGAACTTTTCGCCGAACGGCTGAAAGGGGACCGTCGTGTCGTTCTTGGTTGTGACGAGCGGCTGGTAGCACCCTGAGCTGCACGTGGTGCCGGTCGCTGGGTCGGCGTAGACGGTGCGCAGAAACGCGGTCGATTCGCTGGCTTCCGGGGAGAGCAGCGGGTTGAAGTTCCCAAACGGCTGCAGGATCCCGCGCGCGAGGTCATCTGAGAACTCCCGGTATTCCCCGCCTTCATCAGAGCCCACACCCGTCGGTTCAGTGTGTGGTGGCGTGAGAACCTGTGAGGACCAGCCCGACGCACCACGTGTCGAGAGCACAGACACGTGGGCGGTTGAATACCCCTGCGGTTCGGATTCGGGCGGCAGCGTGGCTTCATCGACAATCGCGCCCCCTGCCACCGACGCCTGCACGACCGTTTCCGTGCGGGTGCCTCCTGCGAGCTGGTGTTCCGTTGGGATCAATTGCTTGAAGAGTGCGCCTTGCTTTTGGGGCGGTGTGACGAGTTCGTACTGGCGGCCGTCGGGAAGGGTCGAGGTGCTCCCGGTCGGTTCGGTCGTGAAGGTTTGGGCGGAGCCGGCAATGGCGCCTTGGACGGTGCTGGTAGCGGTGAGCCGGTAGCGGTAGCTGCTGTTGGGGGCCAAGTTTTGGATGTGGACTTCCAGCGAGACGCCTTGGATGCCCTGCCCGGCATCGCCTTCAGCTCCCGTTAGGGTTTCCCCGTGCGCCCCGCGCACGGGGGCGAAAGTCCCGCCCGCGGTAGCAGTTTCGAAGCGGTAGGTGGTGTCCGCGCCCTCGGGATTCAAAGTCGCACCGAGCGTCGCGCTGGTGGCCGTGACATGGGTCACGAAACTTTCTTCGACCACGGGTGCGGCCGGCTGGGTCGTGAACGTTTCCGGGGCGCTGAGCGCGGCTTCACCGGCGGCGTTCACGGCACGCAAACAGAACGTGTAAGCCCTGGCGGGTAGCAGCCCCGTGATTTCTGTCGAGACCGGCTGCGGAGAGCCCGCCGACGAAATGCCCGCTGGCTGGGGTGTGCGTTTCTGTTCGACGGTATTGCTGCGTTCTTCGGGGGTGATTTCGCATTCGCTGGCGGACTGTTTGTAGAGGAATTCATAGGTGCCGGCTTCCCCGGGATTGTTCGGGTTCAACGTCCCGGTCAGCGTCGCGGTGGCAGCCGTGACGTGGGTGGCGGGTTCGGTCCTTGGGGTTTCGGGGGGGATCGCGGTCGTGAATGGCACGGTCGCGCTAGTGGCCGCTTCTTTTTTTCCGTTTTCCACGATCAGACAGACGGCGTATTCCGTGCCGGGTTTCAAACCCGAGAGCGTTTCAAAGACTTCCTGGCCTTGGAAGCCGACCGAGAGACCTGGTGTCGCAGGAACCTTGACTTCTCCGGTGCCTTTACACGCTTTTTCAGTGGTCTGCCTGTAGACGAACTGGTATGTCCCGGCTTCTTCGCCTTCTTTGCCAGGATTCACCACGCCACGCAAACTGACCGATTCAGCCGCTCGCGACTTGACTTCCAGCTGGGGAGCTTCCGGTGCCACGGCGAGCGCGGGGCAGGTCGAGAACGCCAGCGTGCCGATCATCGTCGCGAGAGCCGCCAGAGCGGCGAAGGGAACGACCATCGACTTGTGCTCGATATGGTTCCTTTGATGTTTAGATTTCATCTCTACCCCTACCTCTCGCTCTGACGCTCGCTGTTTCTGGTTCGAATCCGGTCTCTATCTATTGCTGCTCACGTGGGTCGCGTCCTTTGCCACGACCCACGTAGCAGCAGTCCATCAGTCGTCTTGCCTAATTGCGCTCTAGCCCTTGATAGTTAGGGGCTTGCTGGCGGCCAACGGGACTGTCCCGTTGATTTCTATGGCACCTTGTTTGTAGCCGGCTTCTTCGTTGATTTCCAGTTTCGCGCCCTTTACTTCGCCTTTTTCGTTTTCGTATTTTGTGTATTCCTGGTGTCCACGGTGATCGCCATGGACTGACAGGTTTATGGTGCTGGTCAGTGTGTTGATCGGAGTGACCGGGACTACGAATCGTTCCCTTGAATTTGATTTCTACGCCGAGTAGCAGATCACCGTTGATTCTGCCAGGTGAAGAGGATGGCGACCTTTTGTGTCGATTTTTCGATGTAGACCAAGCTACCGCTCCGAGCGAAAATCTCCTCCGCTTCTTTAGGAGCGCCCACGCTGTGACATTGACTGCTTTCTTTTGCACAGTTCGTAAATTCAAGTGTAGAGGGGTACGGTTTTCGAGCTGGTGACTTCGCCTTTTACGCCGACGCCTTTGCAGTCGGGAAGATGACTTCCACCCGTGCTGCTAAAGGAAACTGACGTTGCCGCCATTGTTTGGATATGACAGCGCGATCGGGAATTTGCCCGGTTCCGCGGGGACAAATTCCGGGAGACCCGACGCCAGTGCCGGAGCGGCGGTGAAGGCAGCCAACGCCAAGCTCCCCGCCACAGCAATCAGCACAGTCCTGCACGATGATCTGACCATAAATTGACTCACTTTCGTTTTGACATCGATGGACTTCTCCCGGCCACCCGCTGCCCGCGCGACGTACTTGAGACCTGGGCGACCAAACGCCCAGGTCGCGGTGGGTGCTTGCGGTCGAGAGCGAGGCCGCGGGCATGGACGCACCGACCGAGCGGCCGTGTCCACACCGTGCGTCGGCCCGAGACGTGACGGTCGGCAGGGCGACGAAGCGAGCTCAGAGGCTCGGTGCAGCCGCTGCTGTCGCGGGCGAAGGAGGGGACGGGCGACGGCGACCTACCAGATTGCGACGCGCTCGCGGTCTGGATTGGCTGGGCGAAGGTGAGGCTGGCGGCCGTGATGTGCGGCGGTGTTCTAAACCGCGACGTACGAGCAGGCAGCTCTGCGCCGCGGATCGTCTGGTCCCCGTCCCGAGCGGCGGGCATGGTGTGCGATCCGCACGTGAGTGAGGGAGAACGCCGATATGCGCAGGGGCTCGACTTCCTGGGTCCGATTGCCTGCATCCCCTGCCTCCCCACTCCTCCACTGCGATTCGCACTGCTTGCCCGGGGCGCGCGACCTGTAGGCAGGTGCGCGGCGAGAGAAGTGCTTGTTGAGTAAACGTTGACGCGCACGCTACAGCAGTCCAGAGACGGGTGTCAAGGAGGAACCGTCATGTTGCGGAGGTGCGGCGGGTCGATCCTGCGCGTGGGCGCGGAAATTGGCGGGTTGGAGGGGACGGGCGCTGTGGGCGGCGGCGGTCGGGGGGAGCGTGCCGAGGGCGTGCTTGTAAACGGCGCCGGGCTCAAAGGGCGCGACGGGGGGCGTTGCTTCGGCGGTCGGGAGGGCGTGGTGCGCGCAGCGGCTGCGTGAGGGCGGGCGCAGACGTGCCGGGGCGCAGCGATGATCATTCCTCTCCACGGGAAGGATGGTGGCGGGTTGGGGGGGCGTCTGTAAGTCAAGGCATGCAACAAATCCAGGGCGTCGAGCGCCGGCGCAGCTCGGCGTGCTCGCTCGTTTGCGTGCTACTAGCACGCGACATTCGGTGCGTCCTGATCTGCTTGGCGCTCGCCGCCCTGGACCCCCCCTGCCGGGATCGGCGGCGCATCTCTTTGCTTTCACCTCTCGCCTGCTTGGGTCGGCACGTTGCTCGATGCATCCTTGAGCTGCTTGTGCATGCACGGCCGACGCGAGCCCGGAGCAGGACGCCGCAGAAACCGCTGGTTCTCTCGCAGACCTTTCAGGTCACCCGCTGATCAATCCCTCCGTCGGCGGCGAGAACGTCGTCCCCACCGACGCAGTGAACACGTCGCACTGGCTCATGGAGTTCACGCGCGATTTCCCGAACGCTGCGTGCTCTCATTCCGGCCTCGGCGTGCACCGGCGCCAGCGAGCCCCGGGGCCGGAGCCCTGGAGCTCGATCTGGCCCGTGTCCCGGAGCTCGTTGAGCACGAGGCGGATCGTCCCGGCACTGATGTCTGGGAACGCTCGTTCGACATCGCGTTTTCGAAACTGCGACGGGAATTGACGGAGGACGTGATCTCGGGCCCGCTCCTGCTTGGAACCGGTTGTGGCGCTCTCGGCGAGCACGCGGCGCTGGAAATCCTCGTATGCGTCGGCGAGGATGTGGGCGAGGTGAGTGGTCCATGGCCAGATGCTGTGTGTCGCATCGTGCCAGTCAAGTTGGGATTCATACAGCGTCGCGTAGTAGGTGTTCTTCGATTCGAAGATGCGTTGCTCGATGCTGACGTAGCGGGCGACGCCGTAGCCGTGGGCGAGCAGCTCGTGGTTGGTCAGAAGGCGCGCGAGACGGCCGTTGCCGTCGGCGACTGGGTGGATCGCAAGGAAGTCGAGTATGAGTGCGCCCACGAGCACGAGCGGGTGTGCCGCGCGCTCGCTCTTGGCATGGTTGTAACGGTCGAGCAGCTCGGTCAGCAGGAACTCAGTTTTCTGCCACGGCGGGGGCTCGAGGACGACCTCGCTGGTCCCGGATCCGCGGGAGACGATCGGGTCCTCGCTCTTGAGGTAGCCGCCGCGGCCGCCCGCGTGATGGAAGAGCACGCGATGCAGGTGAAGGACGAAGGGGACAGTGAGCGGCTCCTGATCGCGCCGGCGCAGCAGACCGTCGATCGCGTCGCGGTAGCCGGCGAACTCCTTCTCGTTGCGGTTGCGAAATGTGGGTGAGCCCTCAGCGATCCGCTCGGCCCGCTCGGCGGGCAGGACGACACCCTCGATCGCGTTGGATGCGGTGATCGACGCGATCCTCGCGTGCTCTGAGAGCCGGTACAGCGACTCGGGCATCTGATCGACGAACCTCTGCTCCTGCCCGCGGGCGGTGTCGATCGCAGCGAGGGTCGCGCCGAGCGTGGGCGGCTGGCGGCCAAACGTTCGGGGAATGTCAAGGAAGCTCTGTATCGTGCTAATGATCGAATAGTCGTAATCATTGGGTCAGTTAGCACGATAATGCGCCTGCTAGCAGGATTCTGCGGCTCGATATGCACCGCTACGTTCGACAACGTTACTCGCGATTGGTGCATAGGCGGTGCAGGATGGGATCTCTGCGTATTGCAAGTCGGCGGATCCTGAAGCTTGCCGAGGCGCGTCACATGAGCGTCGCGGGCGGCTACACGAACGTTTACGAACGCTGAACATCCGTCACGCGATTGCGGTATTCTCGGGCCATGGGAGCAGGGAACGTGCGCGAGCACGCGCAGGCGCCGATGCAGTCATCCGTGAACTGGGCGCTACTCGGGCTAATCATCGAACGACCCAGCTACGCATACGAGCTCGCGCAGCGTTTCGAGCGCACCTACGACGGGGCGATCGCGCTATCGAGCGTCTCCCACGTCTATACGGCACTCGCCAACCTCCGCGATCGCGCGCTCGTCGAGGAGGTACCGGGAACTGGACCGGAGGGGCGCTCAAAGCGCCGCTACCGGGCCACAGCGCGAGGCCTCGAGGAACACGGAGAGTGGCTGATCGGACAGGTCGGAGCCGAACGCCGGCGCCAGCGGGTTCTGATGGTGCAGCTGGGGGCGCTCGCACGCAACCCAGCCCGAGCGTTTGAGATCCTCGACGAGTACGAGCAGGCCTGCCTTGCTGAGATCGCGTCGGCGCCAGCCGCGGGCCTCGAGGAGCGGGGCCCCGGCACTACCCGGCTCGTCGCACGACTCGCGGGCGAGGAGACGCGCCTGACTGTCGCAGCGAAGCTGAAATGGGCACAGTACGCGCGAGCCCAGTTGCAGGCGTACAGGCCCGCGCTCGGCGGCCCGCAACCGCCCCCAGCGGCGTGAGCCTGCTCGAGCTCGCGGGCGTTGGCAAGCGCTACCGAAGCGCGGGGCGCGAGCATAACGTGCTGGGCGAGGTGGAGCTTGCGATCGAGCCAGGGGATCTTGTGATGGTGTGGGGCGCGCGACGCTCGGGGCGCAGCACGCTGCTTCGCATCGCCGCCGGGATCGAGCGCGCGGACACCGGGAGCGTGAAGCTCGAAGGCCAAGAGGTGTCCGAGCAAAGCCTCGGCACCGAGATCGGCTATGTCACAAAGACGCTCCGGGCAAGTGAAGAGCAGGGCGTGCTGGAGCAGGTCGCCGCGGTGCTGATGGCGCGCGGCATGAGCGTTAAGCACGCCAACGAGCAGGCTCGCGGCGCGCTGGCGCGCGCTGGCGCCGCGGAGTGCGCGGCGTTGCGAGTCTCAGAGCTGGACAGCGGGGAACTGGTCCGGGTGGCGATCGCGCGGGCGATCGTGCTCGAGCCGAAGCTGATCGTGATCGACGAGCCCGCCGCGACGGTGGAGATCTCCCAACGCGACGAGGTGCTCGGCGTGCTGAGAAAGCTGGCCGGCGAAGGGGTCGCCGTGCTCGCGAGTACGAATGAGCTCGATCAACTCGCCGGTGCCGACATGGCCTTGACGCTGCGCGACGGGCGACTGCATGGAAAGCGTAGATCACAGATGGGGACGGTAGTGCCGCTGCGCCGCGAGGCCTGAGCGCCGTAGCAGTCCGGACTGGCAGCCTGAGGAGCCGGCGAGCAACGGAGGGGCGGACCGGCTCCGCGATGCGGGCCGTGATGCAATCAAGCTGACCATGCTCGAGCTAGACGACGTCATCAAGCGCTACCGCAGCGGCGATGAGACGGTGAACGCCCTCGACGGTGTGAGCGTGACGCTGGGGGCCGGGGAAATGCTCGCGCTGCAAGGACCGTCCGGGTCGGGCAAGACGACGCTGCTGCTGCTCGCGGCGGGTGCGCTCGCGGCCGACGACGGAGGCGTTCGCTTCGAAGGTCGCGAGCTGGCGGGCATGGCCGAACGCGAGGCCGCGGACTACAGGCTGGCCGAGGTCGGGCTGATCGCGCAGAGCACACACCTGATGGCGCGCGTGGCGGCGGTTGAGAACGCCGCCACGAAGCTCCTGCTCGGAGGGCTCTCACTCGCCGAGGCTCGCGAGCAGGCAGGCACGTGGCTCGCTCGCGTCGGGATGGCCGAGCGCGCACAGCGCACCCCCGAGGAGCTCTCCGGCGGCGAGCGCCAGCGCGTGGCGATTGCGCGCGCGCTGGCGGGGCGTCCGAAGCTGATCCTCGCCGACGAGCCGACCGCGAACCTCGACAGCCAGCTCTCGGCGGAGATCGTCGCGCTGCTGGCGGAGCTGGCGCACGAGGATGGGCGGGCCGTGCTGCTCGTGACCCACGATCAGGAGGGCGCCGCTGCGGCCGACCGAGTCCTGCACTTGCGCGACGGGCGCATCACCGACGAGCAGGGGCGGTGAGCGCGATCACCGCCGGGCGCCTTCAGACGCGAGCGCTGCTGAGCCCGGAGGCGCTCGTGTACTTCTACAGAAGGCGACTGCGGGCACATGGCGCGCAGGAGCTCCTCGCGGGTGTAGGGATCGCCGTGGCGGTCGGGCTCGTGCTCGCCGCCGGGGTCGCCCAGTCGAGCATCGCGGGCTCTACACGCAATGTGCTGCGGGCCGTGATCGGCCCGGCAAACCTGCAGCTACGGGCGCGCGGCTCAGACGGGTTCCCCGAAGCGATGCTCGCCCGGGTCGAACGCATCTCCGACGTCACGCAGGCCGCACCACTTCTGGAACGCACGATCCGGGTGCTTGGGCCCGGCGGTCACAGCGCGAGCATCTACGTGGCGGGAACAGATGTCAGCCTCGGCGTATTGAACGGGCTCGGAAAAACGCTGCCGCTGGAAGCGCTACGGCCCGGCGTGATCGGGTTGAGCAGGGCGAGCGCAAGCTCGCTCGGTGTCAGCGCGCCGGGCCAGCAGGTCACGCTGCTCGTCGGCGGGGTCAGGCACACGCTGCGAGTCAGCGCGCTGCTCGGCCGCGCGGAAACCGGTGCGCTGTCCGGTGCGCTCGTCGCCGTCATGCCGATCAGAAGCATGCAGCAATTGGTCGGCGAGCCCCGGCGGGTGACGCGGATTCTTGTGCATGCGAGCGCAGGCCGACTGGCCCAGGTCGCCGCGCGCTTGGACCAGCTCGCCGGTGGGCGGCTGATCGCCGGAGGCTCTGAAGAAGATCTCAAGCTGCTCGAAGAGGCGCTTCGCCCGAGCGGTCAGGCCAGTGCGCTGTTTGCGATCATCGGCGCGCTGCTCGGCTTCCTGCTTGCGTTCAACGCGATCCTGCTGACGGTGCCCGAGCGACGCCAGACGATCGCCGACCTGCGGCTGTCCGGGACCCCGCGCTCAGCGATCGTGCAGTTGGCCGTCTTCCAGGCGTTGTGCCTGGGGGTCGCGGCGAGCACGGTGGGTCTCGCCGGCGGTTATGTGCTCTCGCGCTGGGTGCTACACCAGTCAAGCGGCTACCTGGCCGAGGCGTTCGCGGTCAGCAGCGGAACGGTCGTGCCGCTTGCAAGCGTGCTTCTCGCCGCGGCGGGCGGGATCCTGATCACGTGCCTGGCCTCTGCCGTGCCGCTGCTGGACCTTCGACGCAGGCTGCCGCGCGACGCGATCTACATGGGGGAAGGAGTACCAGGCAACGCGCTGGCACGTCGGGCGCAGCGCCGGCTGTTCGCCGCCTCGCTGGCGCTGCTGGCGGCAGCGAGCATCCTCTACGGAGCCGACCCGTCCCAGGCGCTGATCGCGAGCGTCCTGTTGGCGCTCGCGACGGTGCTCGCCGTGCCGATCGTGTTCGCCGGCGTGCTGGGCGCGGCGCGGAGGGTGAGCGAGCGCGCGCCGTCGATGCCGACGCTCGCGATCGCGCTCGGAGGCCTTCAGGGGACGACGCTTCGCTCGCTCGCGCTCGCCGCGACGGGGGCTGTTGCGCTATTCGGGAGCGTTGCGCTCGGAGGCGCACGGTCAAACCTGCTTCACGGGATCGGCGGCTTCGCACACGCGTACGCCGCCGACGCGCCGATCTGGGTCGGAGAACCCCGCGACAACCAGGCCGTCCAGCAGCTCTCTGGAGACAGTGGAGCCGCGCAGGTCGGCCAGCTCGCAGACGTCGCGTCGGTCAGGCACTTCCAGGGAGCGTTCTTGACGATCGGACGCAGGCGCGTGTGGGTGATTGCGCGGCCGCCCGGCGCTGCGCACGACGTGCTTGCTAGCCAGAGCATCGGTGGAGCGGGTGCGGCGAGCGCTGCAAACGCTCGGCTGGCAGAAGGCGGGTGGGTCGCCGTCTCCCAGCAGATCGCAGCCGAACACCGTGTCGGGGTGGGCGAGACGCTGAGCATCCCGATGCCAAGCGGCATCAGGAGCTACCGGGTCGCAGCACTCACGAGCAACCTCGCGTGGAGCCCGGGCGTGCTCTTCATCAGCACCGCTGACTTCAGCCAGGCGTTTCAGACCGGGGCGCCGAGCGCGCTCGCGGTGACGCCGCGGGCCGGCGTGAGCGTCGTCGCCGCGGCTGCACAGATCAGGGGTGCACTCAGGCGGGGGAGCGGGCTCGAAGTCGCGAGCTCCGATCAGCGGGAGACGAGCATCAACATGCTGGCAAGCGAAGGCCTCAGCCAGCTCGGGGTGATTTCGACGCTGCTCGTGCTCGCCGCCGTGGCGGCTCTCGCGGCGGCGCTGACGTCGAGTATCCATCAAAGGCGTAGTGCGCTCGCCAACCTGCGGTTGAGCGGGGCACCTCCCGGGCGGTTGCGGCGGATCCTCGCACTGGAAGCCGGGCTGATGCTCGGAGCGGGTTGCCTGACGGGGACCTTTGCGGGGTTCTATGGACAGTACGTGATCGACGCTTATCTGCGGCACGTGACCGGTTTTCCCGTTGCTGGAGCGGGCGCGTCGGTAAGGCCGGTCATCGTGCTCGGGGTCGTGCTCGCCGCGTCACTCGTGCTCGTCGCCGTGCCGGCGGTTGTCGCGTCGCGGGTGTCGCCTGCCCTGGCACTCGCAGAGGAGTAGACGTGGGGCGCGGCGGCCGGAGAGGCCAAATGCGGGCGCTCGCGGTTGCGAACGTGCGGTTCTGGCCGACTGTCGCGCCGGTCATGTGGCGGGAGCTTGCGCGCTGGAAGCTGGAGGCGGGGTCGATCGAGGAGACCGAGCTGCGCGCGCTGGCGCTCGAGAAGCTTGAATGCGAGGCGTTCAACGCCGAGGTCGCGGCAACGCTCGCCACGCTGACGCCAGCGGCCAGCCGGGAGGCGACTGTCGAGGCGATTGTCGCGCTGGAGGTGCTGTTTGATTATCTAGACGGGCAAACCGAGCGGGTGAGCGTGGACCCTCTCGCCGCGAACGCGCGCGCGTTTGCGCCTTTCATCGCCGCGGTCAGCGGACAACCGCGTGCTGGAGGCCAGAGCGACAGCGAGGCGGAGTACGTGTGGACGCTCACCAGCCACGTCGCCGAGCGTGCGGGGGCGCTGCGGGGATTTGGGGCGGTGAGAGACGTCGCCATTGCAGCGGCGCGGCGGTGCGCCGAGGCTCAAACGAGGCTGCACGCCTCCGCGGCGGTCGGGGACGACCAGCTGCGGGAGTGGGCACAGGCCGCGAGTGCGGGAAGCGGCCTTCAATGGCGCGAGTACCTCGGCGGGTGCGCGTCCTCGGTGCTCTCCATGCACGCCCTGATCGCAGCCGCGGCCAGCCCGACGGTCAGCTACGCCGAAGCGGTCGCGATCGACCAGGCCTACCTGGCGATCGGGGCGCTGATCACGACGCTCGACAGCCTCGTCGACGAGCAACAGGACGCCGCCCGCGGCGAGCCGGGATTCATACGGCTGTTCGATGACCCCGAGCAGATGCAGACCCGGCTCACGGCGCTGACGAAGCTAGCGGCATCTCGGGCGCGAGAGGCTCCGAATGGGGCTCACCATGCGATGACCCTGGCGGGCGTCGCCGCGTACTACACGAGTCATCCGGGGGCGCGGAGCCCAAGCGTTCGGCCGATCGTCGGTGCGGTGCGGCGCGAGCTCGCGCCGGCGATCTGGCCGGCGCTGGCGGTGATGCGGGCGTGGCGGGGAAGCAAGGGCGTCATGGCACTCCTGCGTCGTTTATCGCGCACGGCGAACCAGGATCGCACGAGCGGCGAGAACCGTGAGCGAGAGGCATAGAATGCGCGTATGGAGAGGAGCGGTGACACAAACTTCAATACCAGGCCATGAGCAGCACAGGCTCGAACGGTCCGACGGTCATTGGCCGGCACTCGAGTTGGGCAACGTATGCGCTGCTGGCGGCGATCTCTGTGAGCCTCGTGTCCACTGCGCGAGCACAGACGCAAGCGCATGCAGCAGGGAGCGCGAGCGTCAAGGACGAAGCCAACCTGCGCTTCATCCACAGTTCCGGGTCGACGCTGAGCGACGAAGGGACCGCGAACGGCTCGATCCCAGGCAAGGTCAAGGTGCTGTTCACCTACAACGGCAACCCGACCGTGGCAGCGCAGATCACGATCTACGGACACGCAGGGGAGATCCGCGCGCGCGCTACCGGGAAGCTCTCGAGCCCGACAAGCGCCAACCCGAGCTTCAAAGGCACGCTCACGATCACCGGCGGCACCGGCCGCTACGGACACGCGCACGGCGGCGGACGCCTCTTCGGGGTCTTTCACCGGCGCAGCTTTGGGCTGGTCGTGCAGACCGAAGGCACCCTCTACTACTGAGTGGCGCAAGGTGGTTCTGGCCTCCCGTTCTGCTCGCGTGCGTGGCAGCACTCGGTGCGATCTGGCCCGCGAGCGCCACGGCGGTGAGCGAACCGCCGACGCGGATGAGCGCGACGTTCGCCCCCAAGCGGCTCGGGGCAGCCACAACAGTCTCTTTCGCGTTGCACATCGACCCGCCCCCCGAAGTCGCCCCTCCCCCCCTCCAGAGCATCCGTGTCAGCTATCCCGAAGACCTAGGGTTCGCGACCAGCGGACTCGGACTCGCGGCCTGCCAGCCGCTCGCACTGGAAACCGACGGCGGAAAAGCCTGTCCCGCGAACTCCAAGGTCGGCGCGGGGAGTGCGATCGTCGCCGTCTCCTTCGGGCCGAGCGTCGTGCAAGAGCAAGTGAGTCTTGAAATGTTCGCCGGGCCATCGCCGGACGGGTACCTGCACCTGCTGATGCTCGCGCAAGGCACCGAACCGGTGCTCGCAAAAATCCTGCTGACCGCCGTGCTGCTACCGGGGCACCTGCAAATCACCGTTCCCGCGATCGGGGGGCTCCCAGGCGGCCCGGACGTCTCGATCGCAAGCATGAAGGCGCGCCTCGGCGGCCCGCTCACCTACTACGAATACCTACGTGGGCACGTCGTCGCCTACCAGCCCCGCGGGATCGCGCTGCCAGACCGATGTCCTCGTGGCGGATGGCAGCTGGGGGCACAGCTGCAGTTCATCGGCGGGGCTAAGAGCCGCGCCGTGACCGCGGTTCCCTGTCCCGGGCCACTGGCCAGATGACCTGCGCGCTACGTGGTAAACGGCTGAGGAGACATCGTGGCCCCATCCCAGCTGTGGGTCTATGAGAAACCCGCCCCGCGCTGCGGGCCTGCATCGTCGGGGCCGTCGGCCGGCACCAGACCAACCTCGGCGAGCACCTTCCGCCCGATGCCGGTCAATCGCCATGATCTGCTGCCGCGGCCTGACCGTGAGCGCTCGCCGCTTTCGATCAAACCGAGTCGGCTGAGGCGACTCAGCAGGCGCGAGGCTTGCCCCTCGTCGCCGATGCCGGCCTCGCGGGCCACCTCGCGATTGCTCAGTCCGGGATGCTCGGCGATCGCGTCCAACGCCTGGAAGGTGCGAAACGTCACACGCATCCCGAGACGCTCGGCGACTCCGCTATCGGTCGCGGTCTCGATGTCCGCGGAGGTCTCAGACTGAGTCGAGTGGCGCGAAAGCTCGCCGCGCGCGGCGTCAACCCCGAGGTAGGGCAAGACGATCACAGCCATCAACGAGCCGCCCAGGTCACGCAGCCGTGATATCGGATCTTCGGCCAAGCGCCCATGCAGGATCGCGGCAACGGCAGCTACGACAGCATCGGCACCGAAGGGCGCCGCGGACATCTCTGTATCAGAGGCCGGGCGTCGTGACTCCAGAGCGCGGGAAAGGTCGTCCAGAAGACGGGCACGGCGGGCGAGCATGGGTGGATCGCCGGCAAGCGACTCGACGACCATGAAGCGCGCCAGACGGGGGCTGTCGTCCAGGTAAGCGAGCAGCGCGTACAGCGCTGCTCGCACGCTGTCGATCCAGCTGGCCTCGGTGGCGTACGCGATGACCATCGCCGCGCCGGCGCGCTCGGCCGCGTCATCGAACAGAGCCAGTAGCCAATCGGTGCGGTCGGCGAACGCGACACCAAACGCGGAGCGAGAGACTCCCGCCGAAGCGCACAGCTCATCGATGCTGATGTGTTGGGCACCGCGCTCGCAAACCAGTCGCTCGGCGGCCTGGAGAAGTCGAGCACGATCGTCGCGTGGAGGAGCAGATCGTTCGCGTCGTCTCATTCGGGCGGGCGCGACAGGGACTCTGGGGGTTGGCACAGCGGCTGGCATCTCCTGGACGGGACTGCGTCGCGCCCAAGCCTCGAGGAGCGCTCTACGGGCTGCAGGCGGAGATTGCGATCCTCCCGTGTCGCACGAGAGCGGCCAAGTCAAGAGGTAGAAACTAACTGTGCTAGCACCCGTCAACCCCTTGCGGGGCTCAGCTTTTCGGCGGGTCGCGATCTCGCTCCTGAGGATCTTCGCGGCACCAGATTGCCGTGCTGTGCCTGCACCGTCTCCAAATGCGCTTGGCGGGAGCGGGCCAAGGGTCACAGTCAAGGACTAGAAAGTTCTTGTGCAGAGGGGGCGCCCCGGTGCGCCATCATCCAGCAAGGTATGCATGGTCTGGAGCAGGTTCCGACGAGGCTCGCGAGTCATGGCAACGGCGTCAACGGAGCCGGTCGAGCACGTCACGTCGCGATCGTCAGTGACGGCAGCGCGCGTTGGGCAGAAGCGCGCGGGCTTTCGACAAGCGACGGACACGAAGCTGCCGCCGACACCGTCCTCGCGAGGATCGCCGACGCGATCGAGCTCGGCATCGTGGAGCTGACGCTTTACGCGTTCTCGACCGAGAACTGGGCAAGACCCGACGCCGAGGTCAGGGCGCTCTTGAGCATGCTTGCCCGACGTATACGCAGGGACACGCCGCAGTTGGATCGTCAGGGCGTTCGAATCGAGTTCATCGGGCGGCGTGACCGTGCCGGGGAGTCGTTGTGCAGCGCAATGGACGACGCTGAGCGCCTAACCGCCGAGAACGAGCGCATTCGTGTATGGGTCGCCTTCGACTATGGCGGACGCGATGAGATCGTTCGCGCCGCAGAGCGCTACCGGGGCGGCGGCGAGGAGGAATTCGCACGCCTGATGCACTGCCCGGAAATGCACGACCCCGACCTGTTGATCCGCACGAGCGGTGAGCGGCGGCTGTCCAACTTTCTGCTGTGGCAGGCGGCATACTCTGAGCTGGTGTTCCGCGACGAGCTGTGGCCGGAGTTCGGGAGAGCGGCCTTTCAGGATTGCCTGACGGAGTACTCGCGCAGGCGAAGGCGCTTTGGTGGACGGCTCATCGTAGCTGCGGGTGCGTAGAGATCGTCGGGCCCGGCGGTTCTGAGCGCTAAGCGAAACGCCTCTTCGCCGAGGCGATCTGCGCGCTACTTGATGTGCATCCCCGAGATCGCCCGCGAGATCACCAGCTGCTGGATCTCGGCGGTGCCCTCGAAGATGTCGTAGATCTTGGCGTCGCGGTGCCAGCGCTCGACGGGGAACTCGCGCGTGTAGCCGTTGCCGCCGAGGATCTGAATGGCGCGCTCGGTCACCCACACGGCGACCTCGCCGGACTTGAGCTTGGACATCGAGCCCTCGGCGTTCTTGAAGGGCACCTGGTTGCGACCCATCCACGACGCGCGCCAGACGAGCAGGCGTGCGGCGTCGATCTCCATCTTCATGCGCGCGAGCGTGAAGGCGATCGACTGGTTCTCGATGATCTTGCGCCCGAACTGCTCGCGCTCCTTGGCGTAGTCCAGCGCGTACTCGTAGGCCGCGCGCGCGATGCCCAGCGCCTGAGAGCCGACCGTCGGTCGCGACGCCTCGAAGGTCTGCATCGCGGCCTGTGACTTGGCTTTCTTGCCCTCGCGCACGCGCGCAAGACGCTCGTCGAGCTTCTCCTTGCCGCCGAGCACGTAGCCGGCGGGCACGCGGCAGTCGTCGAGAAACACGTCGGCGGTATGCGATGCGCGCAGACCGTGCTTGGAGACCTTCGAGCCTTCAGAGATGCCCTTGGCCTCTGACATCGGCACGATGAACGCGGCGTGGCCTTTGGATCCGAGCTCGCGATCGACCGAAGCGATCACAACGTGGACGTCTGAGATGCCGCCGTTGGTCGCCCAGGCCTTCTGCCCGTTGAGCACCCACTCGCCGGCCGCCTCGTCGAACTTGGCCATCGTGCGCACGCCCGACACGTCTGAGCCGGCGTTCGGCTCAGACGCACAGAAGGCGGCGACCTTCACGTCGTCGACCGTGCCGAAGCAGCGCGGGATCCATTCGCCGATCTGCTCGCCAGAGCCCTGTCCGAAGATCGCCGCGACGGCCAGCGCCGTGCCCATGATCGACATGCCGATGCCAGCGTCGCCCCAGAACAGCTCCTCGTTGACGATCGGCAGGCCCAGGCCACTCGGGTCGGCGAAGAACTGCGCCATGCCTTCAAAGCCGTACAGGCCGATCTTCGCGGCCTCCTGGATGATCGGCCACGGCGTCTGCTCCTTCTCGTCCCACTCATGCGCCGCCGGGCGCACAACGTCGGCGGCGAAGCCGTGCACCCAGTCGCGGATGTCCTTCTGATCCTGGCTGAGTTCCAGCGAGAAGCTCACGTCCTGTCCGGCCGAGCCGGCGATCGCCTCGACGGCGGCCTCGGCGGCGTCGGTCGAAGGGGCAACGTCGGTTGTGGCAGATGCTGACATCGGCATACCTCCTGTCGGGGCGTCAGGTACTCCCGTCTTGCGCGCTCCTCGCGGACCGCATTTACGCGTGGCACGGAGGACCAGCTATGGCCCGCGATAAACGTCGGTGAGGCAGGTATCGTGCTGTTTGGCATTCGTCAATTACGCCTACAGCGCCCACTAGCCGGTGTCTGCGGAAATTGGCTCACTGCCGGGGCCCTGCCCGGCAAATCGTGGGCACGCCTCCACGCGTCCACAAGTTGTGGAGCGCCGCGGCCAAGAGGGATGAGAGGCCGCGGCGCACCACTCGAGGGGCGTACGGGACAGAGCACGCGACCTCGGGTTTCACCGAGCGACCCACGAGGAGGGGATCGGATCGCTCGAGCAAGCCACGTCGACGCGGCTTGTAGCTAAAGTATAAACGCGCGTGCAGGCAGACTAGACGGTGAGTGGGCCTCAGGGCCTACACGTTGCCGTCGCGCCACCGCGCCTCGGGGAAGCCTCGGTGCGTCTCGATCCAGTGCGCTCTGCACGAGAAAGGCTTCGACGGCCTGGTGTCGGGGACTGTCCGGTCTTTTGTGTGTGGTCGGGGTAACCGATCGGCCGTTCGAGGCGGCCGGAGAGCATCGAGACGAAGAACCCACCAGAATCGGCTCTCGTGAGCGAAGAGTTGCCGCAGGATGCAGTTGACCGGCTCGCGGGCCTGTTGCCCTCGCAGGAGCTCGCGGACGCGCTCAGGGGGCTTGACCCCGAGCAGATCACGAGCCCCGGCGGACTGTTGAGCGAGCTCGCGGGCCGTGTGATCGAGACGGCGCTGGGGAGCGAGTTGAGCGAGCACTTGGGCTATCCGCGGGGGAGGCGCCTCCTGGAGGCGCTCCGAATCACCGCAACGGCTCGAAGGCAAAGACGCTGAAGACCGACCTCGGCGAGGTCAAGATCAAAAACCCACGGGACCGTGCCGGAAGCTTCCGAGCCGCAGTTGGTAGGCAAGCACCAGACGCGGCTGGCGGGCCTGGACGAGAAGATCATCGGCCTCTACGCCGGCGGGATGAGCGTCCGTGACATCGAAGCCACCTGCGGGATCTCTATGGCGTGCAGATCGGCCGCGACACGATCAGCCGCGTCACCGACGCGATCCTCGAGGATGGGCAAGCGTGGCGCACCCGGCCCCTTGAGCGGGTCTATCCGATCGCGTATTTCGACTGCTCGATGGTCAAGGTGCGCGAGGACCGCTCAGTCCGAAACCGCGCTTGTTATCTGGCGATCGGCGTCAGCGTGGAGGGGCGAACGCGAGGTTCTCGGGATCTGGTGGCAGGAGAGCGAGGGCGCGAAGTTTTGGCTCGCCGTCCTAAACGATCTGCACCACCACGGCGTCGAGGACATCCTCGTCTGCTGCGTCGACGGGCTCAGCGCGTTCCCCGAGGCGATCAAGGCGATCTACCCGCAGGCCTGGGTGCAGACCTGCATCGTGCACCAGATCCGCAGCTCCATGCGCTTCGTTTCTATGGCGAGCGCAAGCGCGTCGCGCAGGACCTAAAGCCGATCTATCGGGCCGTCAACGTCGAGGCCGCCGAAGAAGCCCTCCAGGCCAAATCCACGTTCGATGCGTCTCTTCGGCGATCGGAACCTAGCGACTGCGTGAAGCCAGTAGTTTCGCTCGGTACCGGTTATGTGGACTTGGGCTATCGCTTCTGATACTCTAAGTCCAAGACTTCCGCCAGGCACGAAGTTGATGGCTTGCTCATGTCAGCACACGGAATATCCGCAACAGGCAGGGCCGAGCTGGCCGCCGTCGCTGGCCGGCGCCGCTTCGTCACCCCGCGGATGTTGCCGGCGAGCTTGAAGTCGACGCCCACCTCGCCGCACGCAAGCTCGCCAACTGGGCCGAGAAGGGTTGGCTGCGCAGGGTGCGCCGTGGCCTCTACATCCCTGTCCCCGTCGGCGCCGAGCATCCCGACGGCTGGGCGCAAGACGCGCTGATCGTCGCCACCGCGGTTTGGTCGCCTTGCTACTTCACTGGCTGGACGGCGGCAAGCCGTTGGGGACTGACCGAGCAGGTCTTCCGCACGACAGTCGTCAAGACCGCACAGCGCGTCCGACGCTCCGACGCTCGCCTGCTCGACGCCGACTACCTGCTGATCCACCTGCCCGAGAACCTGATGAGCTGGGGGCACCGAAGTCGTGTGGCAGGAGGAGATGCGACTTCGTCTCGCCGACCCCGCGCGCACCGTCGTCGACATCCTCGACGCGCCCCACATCGGGGGCGGCATTCGCACTGCCGCCGAGATCCTCGGCGCCTATCTCGATGACCACGACGCGGCGCGACTGATCGAGTACGCAGACCTGCTCGGCAACCGCACCGTATTCAAGCGCCTCGGCCACCTCGTCGAGTCGCTCGGCCGCGACGAGCCGAGGCTGATCGCCGCCTGTCAGAAACGCCGACCATCCGGTCTGACACTGCTCGACCCAGGCGGACCGCCCGCAGGCCCCCGCGTGACCCGCTGGGGCCTGCGCGCAAACGTCAAGGTCGCACCCGAGAGCCCGTCGTGATCAGCAAGCAGGAACTGCTGCAGGCGCGCGCCGAGTGGCGGCTCGACCTCGGTGTGATCGAAAAGGACTACGTGCTCGTCGCGGAGGGGGATCGCTGGAGAAATTGTTCCCCCAATTGTTCCCCAGCCAGCTACTCGCACGAGCAGAACTACCTGCCGCAACAGCCCATTTGCAGGCACTTCGTCAAGGGTGAGCGACGGGACTTGAACCCGCGACCGCCTGGACCACAACCAGGAGCTCTACCAACTGAGCTACGCCCACCACGGGCCTGCGAGTCTAGCGACGTCAGTTCAGACTTTACGGGCGATCTGCGGCGAGCCGTCGCCACCCGACCAGCTCGCGACAGCGCGCAGCGTCGCGCCAGTGTGGTCGTCCTGCACAGGAGCTTCATCGACCTGCAGCACGACCAGCGCACGCGCCAGCAGCGAGCGCACGGCCGCGTCGCCCAGCGCCAGCGAGTCGGCGGCGCTGCAAGCGTCGATGCGCTGCTCGGCCAGTTCCCACACGCGCGTCAGTGACAGCGGCCCGTCATCGAGCAGCGCGAGCAGCTCCAGCGCGAGCGAGTCGGCGAGCAACCGCCCGTCCGCCACGCCACCGCCGGTGGCCTTTCCCGCGCCCGCGCCAGGCGCACCCGGCACCTCGGCCGCCGCCTCTGCCACCGACGGCGGATTAGCCTCGCTGCCGGCGCCAGCCGCGCCGGTCGCCCCTCCCCTGCCTGCCACGCCGTTCGCTGCACCAGCCGCCGCACCGCCGCCCGCGCCGACCTCGCGCCTGACCGCGTCGAGCACGCGCTCGGTCACCTCCTGGCTACGCCGCTGCGCGTTTCGCCAGCCGCGGCCCATGGCCAGCTCGGGCATGGAGAGCTTGGGCCCTTCGAGCACCTTGAGCGTGGCTTCGTTGGAGTTCCACTTCTGTTCGCCCTCTTCGAACCACTGCTCGGCGACCCACGGCACGAGGATCGCGCGGACCTGCGCGTCGCTCTGGTTGAAGCGGGCGACGACGTGCGGGAACTTGCGCAGCTCGAGGTGATACACGCGACAAAGGCTCGCACGTCGCCGCGCGCGGCGTGCGTACGCGGCGCGGCTCGCGCTGCGCGAACGAGATTGAGATCGACCCCGGGGGCGGCGGCCTCGCGCCGAACGGCTCAGCGCGCGGCGCGCGCCTGCCAGGCGTCGACCATGGCGATGCGCTGCACGATTGTCGGGTGGTCGGCGAAGACGACGTAGCTCCATGCCGGCGGGTCGGGGTTGGCGAGGCTGGCCTTGGCGAGATCGGCGAACAGCGCTCGCGCATCGGCGGGGTCGCGCGTGGCCTTGAGCGCCGACCAGTCGGCCTCGGCCTCCTCGCGACGCGAGACGATGTTCATGAGCGGCGTGGTGAGCAGTTGCAGCAGCACGAACACGAGCAGCGCGACGGGCACGGCCTCCGGGCGCGCGAGTCCGCCGCGGCGGCGCGTGAAGAAGGCGACGGCGGCGGCGGCCGGCAGCAGGAACAGCGCAAGCCAGCCGACGCGCTTGAGGATGTGGTCGTGGGAGATGTGGCCGAGCTCGTGCGCGGCCACCACGCGCACCTCGCCGCGCGAGAATCGGCCGTCGAGCAGCGTGCTCCAGAGGATCAGCCGGCGCGTGGGACCGAAGCCGACGGACTCGGCGTTTGGCGCGGTGGTGCGGCGTTCGACATCCTGCACTTCGGCCTTCGTCCCCGGCACGCCCTCCACGCGCGCGAGCTGGCGAACTTCGGCGCTCGTCCGCGGGTCGTCGAGCACGTGAGTTTTGGCGATGAGATACGGGCTGACGAACGCCGACAGCAGCGCGATGGCCGCGAATGCCGGCGCGGCGACCGTCCACCACCAGCGCCGCAGCCAGCCGGCGAGGCCCATGGCGATGAGCAGCGCCAGCGACACGAACAGGAACTCGGCACCGAGCGAGAGGAAGCCGGCGAGCAGCGAGGTCAAATAGCCCTGGTGGGAGATACCGTGGCGGCGCTCCCACCACACCGCCGCCAGGCCGAACGGAACCTCGGCCTGCCACAGCACGGCGAAGCCGAGCATGCCGAGCATCATGCCCGTGCCGATGCGCCCGGCTGCGGACTCGCGCATGAGCGTGTGCCCACGCCTTGCGTACAGCGAGAAGACGATGACCAACGTGACATAGCCGAGCAGCGCGTCGACCTCGAGGAAGCGCTCGTAGGACGAGCTGCGCCGAAGAAACGAGGCCGAGAAGATGCGCCGTGGGTCGACGTGGCCGAGGTGCAGGTCGCCGGGCACGCTTGAGCGCCACAGCGCGTGCGCGGCGAGCGCCCACAGCGCGGCGAAGGCGACCAGCCCGCCAAGCACGAGCAAACTGCGCGCCGGGCGCGCCATCGCGCGATCGCATGCTGCGCGCGCGGCCGCCACTCGCGTCAGCCCAGGCCGATGTCGGGACGTACGCCTGGCGCATCCGGCGCGGCACGAGCACCCGGCGCATCGCCCGCGCCGAGCGTGGGCGCCGGCGTGTCACGATTGCCGTCGCCGTCGCCGTCGCCGTCGCCGTCGCCAGCGCCGTCGCGCAGTCGGTCGTCGGCGAGCACAGGCCCGCTGTAGGGATAAGCGTCGGTGAGCAGCAGCGCATATGCGAGCGCCTGCGATTGGTAGCGCAGCGCAAGCGCGCCGGCGTTGCGCAGCCCGATCGGCACGCGCGCGCGGGCGAGCGAGCTGAACCAGCCGAGCACCGCTGCGAAGCTGAGCAGCGCGCCGTATGCGCCGGCGAGCAGGATCGCGGGCAGCACGAGCAGCAGCCGAAAGCCGGTCTTCCAACGATTCTGGCGCTGGCGCTCGGCGACGGCGAGTTCGAGCGGATAGCTGCCGACCTTGCCGACGAAGCCGGGGAATGGATTGGCGACGAGATGCAGGAAGGCGTAGACGTGCAGTTGGTAGCGCAGGTACGCCGCGAGGAAGCGGTGCAACCACGCCGGCGTGCGTCCGGCGAGCAACGTGATCAGCCAGCTGAGAATCGCGGCCAGCCACGCGACGATTCCCCACGGCGCCAGCCACACGAGATGCGGGAAGGCGAGCGGCAGGCGAAAGAACACCGTCAGGCGGCTGCGTCGCAGGTCGTCGTGCACGTGCAGCGCGATCGGGTGCTCGAGCAAGGGCAGATCGGGCACGGCGGCCAGCGGATCGCTGTCGGGGTAGCGGTCGGTGAGCAGCAGCGCGTAGGCCCAGAACTGCGCGCCGTAGGCGAGCGCGTAGGCGGCTGCGTCGCGCAGCCCGCGTGGCATGCGTGCACGCGCCATGATCGCGAACCAGCCGAGCAGCGACGCGAGCGCGAGCAGGCCGAGGCTGGCGGAGAAGGAGCCGCGTCCGGAGTTGAAGCCCCTGCTCGGGTCGCCGATGAGCGCAGCGGCGAGCAGCGCCGCGGGCAGCAGCAGCAGCCCGCGCACGGCGACGGTCAGTCGGTTCTGGCGCGCGGGCGGCGCGATGCGCAGGTCGATCGGGTAGCCGTCCTGCCCGTCGAACGCCGGATAGGGGTTGGCGGCGAGGTGCAGGTAGGCATAGAACTGCGTGACGTATTTGACGTACGCGGCGAGAAAGCGGTGCAGGCGTGCGGGCGTGCGCGCGAGCGCGAGCGTGCACAGCCAGCTGACGATCGCGGCAAGCAACGCGGCGATCGACCACAGCAACAGCCAGATGAAATGCGGGATGGACAAGAGCGCGCGAAAGAACACCGTCAGGCGATCGCGCTGCAGGTCGTCGCAGACGACCAGCTTGATCGGATGCTCGCTCACGTCACCGTGATCGGCGCCCGCACGAGCCGCCTTGATCGCTGTACGCGCTCTGTCCCGAGCATCGGAGCCGCGTCGATCACCGGACTCGTGCCGTCGGTGACTCCACGAAGCGGTCTATACCCGCGAACGCCCACGCGAAGCGCTCGCCGACGCGACCGCCCGACGACCGAGGCGCTCGCGCATCACGCGCACGGCCTGCGGGTTTGAGTCGATGAGCACGTAGCGGCGGCCGAGCTGCGCGGCGACGGCGCCGAGCGTGCCGCTGCCGGCGAAGAAGTCCAGGCACCAGTCGCCCGGACGCGAGGACGCCTGCACGATGCGCCGCACGACGCCCTCGGGCTTCTGCGTCGGGTAGCCGGTCTTCTCGGCGCCGTTGGTCGGCACGATCGTGTGCCACCACACGTCAGTCGGCAGCTTGCCGCGCGCGGCCTTCTCGGCCGTGACCAGGCCGGGCGCCATGTATGGCTCGCGATCGACCGCCTCAGAGTCGAAGTAGTAGGCGTCGGGATCCTTGACGTACACGAGGATCGTGTCGTGCTTGGCCGGCCAGCGGCGCTTGGCGCGCGCGCCGTAGTCATACGCCCAGATGAGCTCGTTGAGAAAGCACTCGCGGCCGAACAGCTCGTCGAGCAGCAGCTTGCAGTGGTGCGCCTCGCGGTAGTCGATGTGGAAGTACAGCGTGCCGTCGTCGCGCAGCAGCCGATGCGCCTGCTCCAGCCGCGGCGCGAGGAAGTCGAGGTAGTCGTCGAACGCGTCGTCGTAGGAGGACTCGGCGAGCATGCGCGTGCGGTAGCGCCGGCCCTGAAAGCCCGTGCGCTCTCCGTGCTCGTCGGCGACCGCTTGCAGCGTCCTTCGCACCTGCGCGCGCCCGGTGTTGAACGGCGGGTCTATGTAGATAAGCTGAAACGAGCCGTCGGCGAACGCCGGCAGCAGCGCCAGGTTCTCACCGAGCAGGATCTGATCAGAGCACGGAGGTTCGGCGGGCGCCACAAGCGCAGCCTACGTTCGCGCGCCGATGGAGCGACCCGCGCGGCGCGCTATCGGCCGACGATGTCGATCCACGCATACGCGCGCGAGCACAACGTGCGCGCGGAGGCGCCTGCGCTCAACTCGACCAGCTCGCGCGCGGGCGCGTGCGCGGGCGTCAAGAAAGCGCCGTCGAGCACTGCCGCGCCGCCGTTGCCCGGCGCGAGGCTGAAGCCGGCGCGCGTCACCGACAACTGGTGCACGCCGGCGGCCAGGCGCACGGCGAACGGCGTGGCCGTGTCGGGCACGAGCGAGTTGCCGGCGAGCTGCCCGGAGATGGAGCCAACCGAGTGCCCGTCGACTGCGACGCGGACGCGCGGCATGAACTGACCTTGCAGTGTCAGCTCGTAATCACCGGCGGGCGCGAGCAAGAAGCGCGTGGATAGCGTGCCCGGCCGGCGCATGGCAAAACCCTGGCGCTCACGCCCCCACCCACTAGGTCGCTTTGCATGTCGCAGCGAAACACGCACGAGAGTCGGAGTGAGCGCGGCGAGCGCAAGCGCGTTGTGGGCTGCTGCGGTTCGCACGGCTTGCATTATCCGCGCGCACGCGAGCGCGTGCGCGTCATTGGAGAAGACGTGCGCAAGCGTCCGCGCGACGCCTTGGCTGCGCGCCCACACGTCGTAGTAGACACCCTCGGACAGCAGCCGATAGGCGGCGGGCGGCGGCGATGCGCTGCGGTCGCGCCGCGTGACGATCAACGGGTACGCGCGCAGTTGCGCAGGCGTGGCGCGGTCGAGCACGACCGGCCGTCCGTAGCCGCCGGCAAGCGACGCGAGGGCAGGCGGCGGGTAGACGAAGTCGGGGCCGCCGACGTCGACGTCGCGCAGCGCGTACATCGAGTATTCGTCGAAATCGGTGAACAGCACGGGGCCGCGCCCGGACAAGCGCGAGTTGAGCGCGGCGAGCTCTTCATAGCGAGCGGTGGGCGCGAGGTTGGAGCTGTGGTACTGCGCGGCGTCCGACGCCAGCGCACCGAAAAGCAGCGCGAGCGCGAGCGCTGCGGCGAGCGGGCGCAGCGCTCTCGCGACGGGTCTGCTGCGGCGTGGCTGAGGCTCCCGGCGCGAGCGCGGCCGATGCCTGCGCGGCGCGGCGGAGGCGAGCAGCGCGCCGATCCCTCCCCACGCCAGCAGCACGACGACCGACGACGTGAGCACGAGCGCCTTGGCGTCCACCCACGTCGTCGCGCTGCGGCTGAGCACCAGCCAGGCGAGCAGCATCAGCGCGATCCAGCCGGCGAGCGCATGGCGGCGAGCGCGAAGCAGACCGGCGGCGCCGAGCAAGCAGCAGGCGATCGTGACGGCGATGAGAACCTGCGTGATCGTCAGCCAGCCGCCGGCGGGCGGCTGCTTGTAGCTGCCGCGCAGCCACACGCCGAACGCCTGCGTCCATTTGAGCGGCGCGGGCAGGTTGCCCGCGTTGCCCGTCGAGGCGATGTTCTGCGCCACGTGCAGCGAAGCCGACACGTGCGCCCACGTGGGCCACGCGGCGACGAGCAGCGCGAGCGTCCCGACGACGATCGTGCCGAGCGCCTGCGCAGCGCTCGCCGACCCGTGGCGCAGCTCGTCGATGAGCGCGACGAGCAGCACCGCCGCGGCGACGAGCGCCCATGCGCCGAAGCCGACGCCGAGCGCTGACACGCCGGCGGCGAGCACGAGCGCGACCGGCAGCGCACGCAGCGGCGAGCGCGCCAGCCAGTCGCGGTGGGCGACGACTAGCGCGCCCAACGTGAGGATCATCGCCAGCGCGGTGATCTCCTTGACGGAGCCGATGAGCGCGTAGCCGTACACGAGCGCCGGAACGCACGCGCTGAGCGCGGCGGCCGCTGCCCACACGCCGCGCAGGCGCAGCGCGCGCGCGAGCAGCCATGCCGGACCGGCGCACAGCGCGAGCATCACGCCGTTGAACGGCTGGAACGTCCAGATCAGCGGCAGGCGCAGCAGCAGCGCGCTTGAGCCGAACAGCGTGTCGGCGCCCGACGGGTAGCCGGTGCCGTAGTAGTCGTCGATGAACTGCCCGTAGGAGTTGCGCAGGTCGAGGTGCGCGTAGCTCTGGCCGTGGTGGATCAGGTAGTCGGCGCCGATCATGTGAACGGCCGAGTCCGACAGCGCCATGAACGATGAGAAGCTCGCGCGCCCGGACAACAGCACAGGAGCGAGCGCGAGCGCGTAGGTGAGCAGCGCCGCCGCGATCGGCCAAGCGCGGCGGCGCGCGACTCGCGCTAGCGACAGCAGGCGCTCGCGCGCGAGCGCGAAGCCGGCGAGCGCGGCGACCAGCGCGAGATACGGCGTGGCGGTGGCGAGCGGTGTGACGTAGGTGCACAGCTGCGACAGCGCGATGAGCGCCGCCGCGCCGACCGTCGGCACGAGCGCAGCGCGCAGGAAGCCGCCGCTGCAGCGGTCGACCAGCAGGCCGGCGCCGGCGCACAGCAGCGCGAGCGCGAGCGGATACACGAGCACCGTGAGCGCGAACAATTCGCGCAATCATCCCAGTGGCCGCGCTGCCAGTGGCCGCGCGCCAGCAGCAAGGGGTCTTGCGGCGCGCTCGGCGTCAATGCCGAGCGCGCCGCAAGCCGTAGCGGAACCGCGCTTACAGCTCCGTGCAACCCCGCGCGGGGGTTTGGGGCTGCCGGATAGGAGCCGCGCAACGCGGTCCCGTCCCCAATGGGACCTCATGCCGGGGTTTAGCGAGGCCCCGCTGGACTGCTACCCGCTCAACCGCGAGAGAAACACGCGCACGCGCCCGCAGGAAGGCGCCCAGCGCGCACGGCGCCCGGCGCGCCCAGATCGGATGGGCGAACGAACGGCGTCACATCGCGCCGGCGCGATGGACGCGCGCGCGGGGCGGCGCGGTGGCGATCGCGGCCAAGCAACCGCATCGGCGTCGCAGGAGCCCCCGGCGACACACGACGCGAACCTGACGGCGCGGATCGAGGCTGAGCCGGTTTCGCTGCCACGACAGCGCTCGCCTGACGCCGCCCAGACCGAGTATCGGCTCACCCCGCCCGCCGGTAACGGATGTGCGTGGCGAGCGGAGAGTGGAGCACCTCGACCGGCTCGAACCCGAGGGACTCGCTTCCGTCGAACAGCCGCTCGCCGGACCCGAGCAGGACGGGCGCCACGTCGAGCGTGAGTTCGTCGATCACCCCGGCGGCGAGCGCCTGACGAACGGTCGAGGCGCCGCCCGCGATGTCAATGCCATCCTCGCCGGCCGTCTCACGCGCCTGAGCGTAGGCGGCCTCGAAGCCCTGTGTGACGAAGTGGAAGCTCGTGCCGCCCTCCATCTCGATCGGCTCGCGGGCGTGGTGGGTGAGCACGAAGACCGGCGCGTGGTAGGGAGGCTCGGAGCCCCACCATCCATCCCAGTCGTCATCCCACTCGCCGCGGATCGGCCCGAACATGTTGCGGCCCATGACATAGGCCCCACGCGGTCGCATGAGCCAGCCTTCCGCCGTCGCGTCGGCGTCGTTCGCGCGCTCGTCGCCGAGGTGCCAGTTGTGGACCTCCCTGCCGCGCTTCCCCAGCGGATTCTCCCGGCTCTGGTCGGGCCCGGCGACGAAGCCGTCGAGCGAGATCGACATGTGGCAGGTGGTGTCCGGCATAGGCGTCCTCCAAGTGATTGCGATTTGCAAGCGTCAGCACGGTACCGAACGGGAAAAGTGGTGGCAAGCTGCAAGTACCATCTACGTCATGGCGACGCGTCCGGCCCGCGAACCTCGTTCGGGCTGCCCGATCAACGCGACCGTGGAGGTGATCGGCGACCACTGGTCGCTGCTCGTCCTGCGAGACATCATGTTCGGCAACCGGCGGCATTTCCGCGTTCTGCAAGCGTCCTCGGAGGAGGGCATCGCCTCGAACATCCTCGCCGACCGCCTCCGACGGCTCGTCTCGGCCGGGCTGCTAACGCGAGCGGATGCGGGTCGCGGGCGCCGCGTTGCCTACAGCCTCACCGAGGCGGCGATCGAGCTGGTCCCCGTGATGGCCGCGCTCGGCGAGTGGGGCCTGCACAACCGGGCCACGACCCCTACGCTGCGCGTGCGAGCAGAACTGCTGGCCGATGGCGGACCCGCGCTCTGGGAGGCCTTCATGGCCGAGCTGCGTACCGAGCACCTCGGGGCGCCCCCGCCGCCGGGCGGTGGTCCAAGCGCGACCGAGCGCCTGGCCGCCGCGTACGCCGGGGCCGTCGCCCGCGAGGAGGGCTGAAGCGATCCCCGGCTCACACCGCGGAGGCATCGATCTGGCAACATCCGCGGAGGCATCGATCTGGCACCCAGTCCCTACGTTGCTAGACCTTCGCTCCCGGTAGAAAGGCCCATGCGGGGAGCCGAAGGTGAATGGGCGGCCCACATGGGGGCGATGTGACAGACACCCCGCATCCTTTCTTTTGCCCGCCGTTCGACCACCGGGAGGGTCAGTGCCCCCGGCTGGACTCGAACCAGCAACCCCCGGCTTAGAAGGCCGGTGCTCTATCCAGTTGAGCTACGGGGGCGAGCGTGCAATGCGCCGCCGGCGCGCGACGCGGCACGAGCGCAAATGCATCGTGGCACGAACTTAGGCACGCTTGAGCGGAAACCTGTAAAAGTTGCAGCCATGAGCACGGTCGAGGAGGACGACGAGCAGGATCTCACGCGCAAGCAGCGCCGCGAACAATCGCGCTCGCAGCGCAAAGCGATCGAGGAAGCCGAAGCCGCAAACGCGCAGCGGCGCAAGCGGCTGATCCAGCTCGGCTCGGTCGCCGGCGTGGTCATCGTGATCATCGCCGTGATCCTCGTCGCGACGAGCGGCGGCGGCACCAGCAGCACCAAATTGCCCCCCACCACAGGGTCCGTCAAGCAGGCGCCAGCAGTTAAAAAGGTGGTCGCCGAGATCGGCGGCATCCCGCAGAGCGGCAACGTCTTGGGCAGCGCCAAAGCGCCGGTGACGCTCGTCTACTTCGGCGACCTGGAGTGCCCGATCTGCAAGGACTTCACGCTCGGCGCGCTGCCAACGCTGATCCAGAAGTACGTGCGCACGAACAAGTTGAGGATCGAATACCGCAACCTCGAGACCGCGACGCGCGAACCGGAAACATTCAAGACGCAGCAGTCGGCGGCGCTGGCGGCGGGCAAGCAGAACAAGGGCTGGTACTACATCGAGCTGTTCTACAACCAGCAGGGCGAAGAGAACACCGAATACGTGACCGAGAAATACCTGCAGACGCTCGCGCAGCAGGTGCCGGGGATGAACCTGGCGACTTGGACCGCCGACCGTCAGAACGCGCAGTTCACGAACACGATCACATCTGACGCACAGGCCGCGAACAACGCCGGCTTCACCGGCACGCCGTCCTTCCAGATCGGCAAGACGGGCGGTTCGCTGTCGAAGCTCGAATACAGCTCGCTGACCGATCCCTCGTCGTTCGAATCGGCGATCGAGAAGCTGCTCAAGAGCTGAGGACGGCATGAGCGCTCGCACGCTGAGGATCACGATGATCGTCCTCACGGCGCTCGGGCTGGCGGTGGCGTCGTACCTGACGGTCATCCACTACGCCGGCATCAAACCGCTGTGCGGGCGAAACGGCGGCGGCTGCGAGATCGTGCAGACTTCCGAATACGCCAGACTCGCCGGCGTACCGGTGGCGTTGATCGGCCTGATCGGCTACATCACGATCCTCGGATCGCTGCTCGTACGCGAGAGCGAGACATCGCGCTTCGCGACGGTCGCCTTCACGGTCATCGGCTTCGGCTTCAGCGCCTACCTGACCTATCGCGAGCTGTTCTCGATCCACCACATCTGCGAGTACTGCGTGTCCAGCGCGGTGATCGTGACGATCCTGATGTGCCTGGCGGTGTGGCGTTTTTTGCGCGGCGACCCCGCGATGCGCGCCGCGCGCGACGCCGAGCTGGGTCGCGGCGAGCCGGCGACGCCGCTCGGCGCGTAGCGCAACCTTCAGCGATCCGCCGGCAGGATCGTGAACGACCCACCCGCGAGCGGGGTCACGACGCGAAAGTGCCGCTCGTCGAAGCTGAGTAGGCGCGTCGTTGCGTGGTGCTGGGCGAGCGCCACGAGCGAGCAATCGGCGAGTCCCAGGCCCAGGTCGGCATACCGCCTATCGAGCTCGATGATCGTCTCGTAATCCTCTCGCTCGAGAGCGGCGACCTTGAAGCGCCCGCGCGCGAGGTCACTGAGGAACGCGCGACGCGCGTCCCGACCGAAGCGTTGTCCGAGCAGATAGTCCACCTCGGCGGTCGTCGGGGCCGGCATGACGAGGTCGCCCGGCTCGTCTGTGAGCGCGGCGAGGATGCTCTCGCGCCGGGGCTCGTCAAGGTCGGCGAGCGCCACGATCGGACCGGCGTCGATCAGCAGCGTCAACTGCCGAAGCCTCGCAGCAGCTCCTCGTCGGGAATCTGCGAAATCGGCCGCAAGTCGCCATCGATGCGGGCAAAGCCGGCGGCGACCTGGAAATGGCGATCGCGCGACACCGGGGGCTCGTACGTTGCGACGGCCTCACGCAGGATCTCCGCCTGCGAGCGGCCCTCCCGGCGGGCGATGCGAGCCAGCCGCTCGGCCTGCTGCTCGTCGAGATAGACGCTCGTCTTGCGCATCGGCGAAATTATAGGGCACTATGTAGGGTAAGTCTACCGCTGCATGAGACAAGACCAGGCCGCGGTCGATCGAGCATCGAATCGGCCCTCCCACCCCGCTCGGCGTCGTCACTTCGCGACACGATCGCGAATCCCCCGAGAACACGGGGGATTCGGCTAGTAAATCCGTCCAATAACGCGTCCCGCCCACGCGCGTGCGTCCGCGCGCGCCGACGGGATGATCAGACGATGCACGCCCCTTCTCAAAGCAGCACGCAGGCTGAGCTTGCGATGCGACCGGAGCCGCTGGCCGCCGCACAGCCGGCGCCTGGCGCGCTGGAGCCTGCGACGAGCGCGATCGCAGCCGGCGACCCGCGCGTCGCGCGGCTGTTCGAGATGACCAGCGACCTGCTGGCGACGATCTCGCCGGAGGGCCGTTTCACGCTGTTGAACCCGGCATGGGAGCAGCTGCTCGGCTGGACGCGCGAGGAGCTGCAGGCGAACCCGATCGAGGAGTACATCCACCCAGACGACGTCGAGCAGACGCGTGCTCTGCTGCTCGCCGGGCGCGAGCGCCCGGCGCATCTGGAGAACTTCACCAACCGCTACCGCCACCGCGACGGGTCGTGGCGCTCGCTGTTGTGGAGCGCGCGCTGCGACGGCGGCACGTGGTACGCGGCCGCCAAGGACGTGACCGATCGCATGTGGCTGGAGCGTCAGGCGCTGCGCGATCCGCTGACCCACCTGCCCAACCGGCTGCTGCTGATGGATCGCGCCCGTCAGGCGCTGACGCGCCTGGGCCGCGGCGGCGGCGTTGTGGCGCTGCTGTTCATCGACCTCGACCGCTTCAAGGCGGTCAACGACAACTTCGGCCACGCGGTCGGCGACAGCCTGCTGATCTCCGTCGCCGAGCGCCTGGCGGAGATGATGCGCGACAGCGACACCGTCGCGCGCCTCGGCGGCGACGAGTTCGTGATCCTCGGCGAGCAGCTGGAGAGCGACTCCGAAGCGCTGGCGCTCGCCGAGCGGGTGGTGCAGACGCTCAAGCAGCCGTTTCGCGTGGGAGCGGCTGAGGCGTCGATGTGCGCGAGTGTGGGCGTGTCGGTCGCGCACGACCCCGACGCCGACCCCGAGGCGATGCTGCGCGAGGCCGACATCGCGATGTACCGCGCCAAGCGGGCCGGCGGCCAGCGCCCGGAGGTGTTCGACGAGGGCCTGCGCCGCGAGGTGACGGCGCACCTGGAGATCGGCGAACGCCTGCTGCGAGCGCTTCCGCACGACGAGCTCGTGCTGACCTACCAACCGATCATGCCGTTGGACGGCGGCCGCGCGGTCGGCTGCGAGGCGCTCGTGCGCTGGCACCCCGACGGCGACGAGGAATCGGCGATCGACGAGCTGCTGCCGTCGAAGTTCCTGCCACGCGCCGAGGAGAGCGAGCTGATCTTGCAGATCGGCGAGTGGGTGCTGCACACGGCGTGCGAGCAGGCGGCCGCATGGCGACGGCAGGGAATCTCGGTGCCGATCTCCGTCAACGTGTCGGCGCGCGAGCTGTGCGAGCTCGACCTCGCCGCGCGCGTGCGCACCGAGCTGTCGCGCTTTTCGCTGCCCGGCCGTGCGCTGTGCCTGGAGGTGACC
The DNA here is from genome assembly GCA_963794905.1 of uncultured Solirubrobacteraceae bacterium. Classification (GTDB taxonomy): domain Bacteria; phylum Actinomycetota; class Thermoleophilia; order Solirubrobacterales; family Solirubrobacteraceae; genus Palsa-744. Next base: position 2,556,413 of record CAWCFO010000002.1, on the reverse strand, counting down.
GAGGAGGCGGTGCTGCGCGACCCCGAGCGCGCGCGCGCATCGCTCGGCAAGGTGCGCAAGCTCGGCGTGGCCGTGGCGCTCGACAGCTTCGGCGCGCGCGACGTCTCGATCACGCTGCCACGCAACCTGCCGTTGGACATGCTCAAGCTCGACCGCGCGCTGATCCAGACGTTCGAGCGCGACCGCGAGACCAAGGCGATGGTCGCCGCGATGATCGCGCTCGCGCACAAGGCGGGCCTGACGGCCGTCGCCGTGGGAATCGAAACCAACCGTCAGCTCGCGCTCGCACGCGAGCTCAACTGCACCGTCGGCCAGGGCTTTCTACTGCACCGCCCGGACTCGCCCGAGCGCCTGCGCCTCGCCGGCTCCGACGGCGCGGTAACGTCCGCGCCATGGCGTCCGCGCGTGCGACTGGGCGAGAGCAGCGGGCGTCGCTGAGCGACGCCCGCGCGGTCGCCGAGCAGAAGCGTGCCGTTGGCGTCGCCGCCGCCGAGCTGGTGCAGGACGGCATGCGCGTGGGCCTGGGCACCGGCTCCACGGTCGCCCACCTGCTGACGGCGCTCGGCGAGCGTTCGCTCGCTCAGGCACGCTTCGCCGCGACCTCGCCGGCCACCGAGCGCGCCGCGCGCGCGCTGGGCTTGACGGTCACGAGCCTCGATGAGCTGGGCGAGTTGGATCTGGCGATCGACGGCGCCGACCAGGTCGACCCGCAGGGCTGGCTGGTCAAGGGCGGCGGGGCGGCGCACACGCGCGAGAAGATCGTCGCGGCGGCTGCGCAGGAGTTTGTCGTGATCGTGTCGGCGGAGAAGGTCGTGTCGAGCCTCTCCCCCCGATCCCGCTGGAGCTGGTGCCGTTCGCCGTGCAGACGACGTTGCGCGCGCTCGGCGACTCACGCCTGCGCGACGTGGCGGCGAGCCCCGACGGCGGCCTGATCGCCGACTACCTCGGCGACGTGAGCGACGCACGCGAGCTGGCGCGGCGGTTTAGCGCGCAGCCGGGCGTCGTCGAGCACGGCCTGTTCGCGCCGGAGATGGTCAGCGAGGTGCTCGTCGCCGGAGAGTCCGGCGTGCAGCGCCGCGCCGGCGCAAAGCCGCGGCGCTGAGCCGCCCACAACCCAGGCGCGAGGCGCTACGCGGCTTGGCGGCACACGCCGACACGCGCGTCCGCGCCGACTTTCGCATCCGGCGCGTGCCGCTGCGGCGCCTGCGGGCGCAGCTCCTGCGAGGACGGCATCGTGCTGCGTGCGAGCACGCCGTCGGCGCCGATCGTGTACGCGCCCATGCGCGCCAGCGGCGGCGAGTAGACGTGCAGCGTCACAGCCGGATCGGCGCCGGCGTGGCGCACACGGTGGATGTCAGACGGCGAGAAGTGAAACGCCGCGCCCGCGCGGAACCTGCGCCCGCGCGGCTGCCCGCCGATCGCCAGGCGCTCCTCGCGCACGTCGCCGCTGACCACCGCGACCGCGCCTGCCGACACGTCGTGGTCGTGAAAGCCCGTGTCCTGGTCGTCCATCCAGCAGATCAGCCACGCCGTCAGGTGGGCATCGCTGAGCAGCTCCTCGTACACGCGCTGGCTGGAGTCGTGCCTGACCAGCTCGATCCACAGCTCCGGCCGGTCGGCGAGCTCGCGCACGAAGCGCTCCAGCTCGCCCCCGCTCAGGTCGCGTCCGTGCGGGCGCGGCAGCGAGGACAGTCCGGGCGCCGACAGCCCGGGCGCCGACTCGACGAGCGTCGACGGCGCGCCCGCGCTCATCGGAGCAGCGCGCCCGTGGGTGTGCGCGCGCTGGCGCTCATCCGACGACCGTTCCTGTGCCTGTGTGCGCGCCGCCGGCCGCACCGCCGTCGGGGGTTGAAGCGCTCGCTGACCGGCTCACAAGGTCGAGCCTGTCGCCGAGCGCGCGGCGCGTGGCGTCGGCGGCGAGATCCCAGTCCAGCGCGCCGGGCAGGCCGTGCTCGGCGGGGTCGGCGACGGGACGGTCCGAGCCGTACAGCAGCTGCCGCGGCCCGACGACCTCGCTCATCCGCCGCACGGCCTCCGGGCCGTAGGAGGAGGTCTCGTAGAACGTCAGCTCGTCTGTGCCGAGCGTCGGTCCGCCGCGCGAGCGCAGACGCTCGGCGTGGAGCGGCGCGAGGCCGCCGAGCATCGTGAAGACGACACGCAGGCGCGGATGCTCGGACCGCCCGACCGTCACGAACGCAAGCCACGCGGCGTGCATGTCGGCGACGTAGCGCGTCAGCGCAGACCACCACAGCGGATCGCACAGCGCCGCCTCGCCGACGCCGGCATGGGCGTGCATTTGGCTGCCCAGACCTGGCCCGGGGTGCACCAGCAGCGGGGCGTCGGCGCTCTGCAGGCGGTCGAGCGCGCCGCGCAGGCGCGCGAGCCCATCGACGCTCGCCAGCGCGCCGGCCGGCAGCGAGAGCCCGATGCAGCCGCGATCGAGTGCGGAGTCGACGTCGTCGGCGTCGACTCCGTCCAGCGCGAGCGCGCCCCACACGCCGAACGGCGCGCCAAGCGCCAGCGCGCCGTCGTGGTAGGCGTCGATCAGCGGCGACGCCTGCTCGCGCGCCAGCGTCTCGATGCCGAGCGGGCTCGACAGGCATACGAGCGCGCCGTCCAGCCCATCGGACTCGACGAGCGCCGCGCGCTGCGCCGGCGCCTCGCGAGCGCGCTCGATGACGTAAGGCCGCTCTCCGCTGAGGTAGAGCACGCCCAGCCCGTTCTCGTCGCGCACGAACGGCAGCTGCTCGCGGCGTGCAAGCGCCTGCACGAGCGCGTCCGTCCAGAGATGTTGGTGTACGTCGATCTTCATCGCGGTCCTGTCGGGGTCACGGTCCAGTCGGGAAGTCAGGTCGCAGTCGCCCGGGCAAATCAAACGCTGCGGCACAACTACATCTTTGTCTATCGGATTTATAGACTTTACCACACGGCGCCGCTCCCGGACGCGCTCGCCGCCGCGGGCGGCGGGAGCGTACGTGGGGTGCGAGGCGAGCGGGGGACCGAGGAGTCGAACCTCGCGTTGCGGTTTTGGAGACCACCGTGTTACCGATACACCAGTCCCCCCGGCAGCCCGGGATTCTAGGCGCTCGGCGGGCGCTGAGCAGCAAACTGGCGCCCTGCCGGCCGCGCACGTACGTGCGCGCGTGATCGAACGCCGACCGCCCCGCGCAGCGCTCAAGTAGCGCCTCAGCGATGCCGAAACCCCGGGTAGGCCCGCCCTATTCACGTGACAATGCGCACATTCTTTTCTCCACCTCGCGTGCCCCGGCGCGCCGGCTCGGCGCTCGGCCGGCGCTGTGGCGCGCACCGACGCAACGCGTCCGCCAAGTGGCTCCGCGCGACCTGCTCGCGAGCGCTCACGCGCTTGGACGCCGGCTCGCAGGCCGGTATTACGATGATCGAAGTCATCGTCAGCACGCTGCTCGTCGCGATCATCGCCGTCGGGACGCTGACCGGGTTCGAGTCGGCCGGCCGCGCGTCCGCCGACCAGCGAACACAGGCGCAGGCGGCGGTTCTCGCCGCGCAGGACGAGGAACGCCTGCGCGGCCTGAAGGCGACACAGCTCGGCCAGATCGGCAGCTCGACAGAACCCCAGACCGTGTCGGACACCGGCCAGTGCATCGAAGAAGTGTCGTCGGCCTGGCGCTACTGCGAAGGCGCCGCCGCCTACCAGGGCACGGTCTTCACGATCACCTCCTCTGCCGAATATGTCTCGGCCTCCACGGAAAAACTGACCTGCAAGGCCACCCCAGGCAGCGCCGACTATCTGCAGACCACCTCCGAAGTGACATGGCCCGGCGTGCGCACGCCGGTCAAGCAGTCGAGCGTCGTCACCAACCCGTTGAAAACGGCGCTGCTCGTGAAAGTCGTCAACCAGATCAACGAACCCGTCGAAGGCGTGGCGGTCAAAGTCACCGGGACCGGGGTCAACGCCGAACAGACGACCGGTGAAGCCGGCTGCGTGGTTTTCGGCGCGCTGCCGGACAAAGCCATGCTGAGCGTTACGGCCGTGAAGTCCGGCTGGATCGACCACCAGGGGGAAACGCCTCCCGCCAAGAGCGTGACCGTGTCTTCCTCCACGCTCACCGAAGTCCCCTTCACGATCGCCCAATCGGGCGGCCTCTCCGTCGAATTCGAAAGCAACGGGACGACGGGCATCTCCGGCGACACCTTCTCGGCCGTGCAGGCGGGCATCTCCGAACCGAACAACTACATCGAAGGCACGCCCGGAACGCCGGCCACGAAACTGACGCTCACGGGGCTGTTCCCGTTCGCGACGCCCGGGAAACCGCCCACCGAAAATCCGTACACCATCTACGCCGGCGACTGCGAAGCCAACAACCCTGAAAAAGTCACCAGCGGCGCGGTCAAAGACAAGACCGCGCAAGTCGAACCGAACACGGTCGCACCGGCTAAAAAGGTCGAATTGCCGGCTGTGAACATCACCGTCAAGAGCGGCACGAAAGCAGGCGCGGGCACCGAAGGCGTGAACGTCACGAGCAGCTCCGCGAAGATCATCAACACCGCCTGCGCCGGCAAAAAAGCCAGAAACCGCGCCTCGATCAACGCCGAACACGTGGTCGCCATCCTCAACGGCAAACTCGAACCGAAATACCAGCCCTACGCGGCGAGCCTGGAACTGTGCGTGGCGTTCACCGAAGGCATCGGTGCGTCTCTCAAATATTACCGGAACAAAACGACCATCGCGAACACCGCCAAGGCGGGCACGGCGGCCACCGTGTTCTATGTCAAGGGCGGCGCCCCCTCCTCCAGCTCAAGCGCGCTGACCTGCTGATGCTGCGCCGGACCCCCCTACCCCTCCAGGCCTCCGCCGAGCACGGCTTCACGCTGATCGAGCTGCTCGTCGCGATGGTCTGCTCGATCGTCGTGATCGGAGGTCTGCTGGCGATCCTCGTCTTCTCACTCAAGCAGCAGACGCGCATCTCCGACCGCGTGCAGGACGATCGGATCGGGCGACTGGCGCTCGGAAAAATCGTCGACGAGCTGCGCTCCAGCTGCACCGGCCTGCGCACGCCGCCCATCCAGCGACCGGAAAACCCGGTGACCGCGCCGCTGAGCGCGACCAACGCGCTGAACCTGTGGTTCGTCACCGGCTATGGCAACTCCACGGGCGGCTCCGCGGTCATCAGCGGCGTGACGCTGCACGACGTCAACTGGACGTCCACGGGCGCCACGAGAACCGCCGGACGATCGCTGGGGACGCTCACCGACTACAGCTTCACGGGCAGCGGCGAAGGCCCCAAATGGACCTTCCCCTCGCCGCTGTCGATCGCCGGCGCCAACAAAGCCACCGTGCTGGCACGGAACGTGATCCCGCAGGGACTCTCCAGCGCGGCGACGATCTTCCAGTACTACCGCTACGACAACAACGGCAAAAGCGCAACCGACGGAGAACTGCTGAGCATCCCCGCCGGCGAACTGCCGCTGACGACCGAACGAGCCGAAGAAGTGGCGAAAGTCGGGATCACCTTCACCCAGGCGCCGGAATCCGGCGACACGGGCGAACTGGGCGGCGGCAGCCGCACGGCGAACATCGCGAGCTCGGTCGCATTGCGCTTCGACCCCACCGAAACCGGCTCGGAAGTGGAAAACGAACCATGCGCCTGAGCCCCGTTGACCGCATGCGCCGCCTCGCCGCGTCCGAGGAGGGCTTCTCGATGCTGTTCGCGCTCGTCGCCCTGTTCGTCAGCTCGCTGCTCGTCGCCGCCGCGCTCACCTCGGCCAGCGGCGACATCCGGCTGTCACGGCGCGCGACGACGCAGAACAAGGCCTACTACGCCGCCGTCGCCGGCATCGACACCTACCAGTACCAGCTTGGGGCGGACCCCAACTACTGGATCAACTGCCCGACGCTGCCGACCACCAAAGTCCCCGAAACGACCGACGAGAGCTACTCGGTGCAGACGCTCAGCTCGACGACGCTCGAAAGCAAAAAAGAACACTGCCTGCCCAACCAAAAAACGAACAAACAGACCTGGATCCTCGAGAACTCCGGGCAGGCGAGCGGCACCTTCCGCGTCATGTCGACGGGCACGTCGGGCGGGATCACGCGGCGGATCGTCGCCACCTTCACCCACCCGGGCTTCCTCAACTACGTGTACCTGTCCAACTACGAAATCCTCGATCCCGCCGCGTCGGGGTCCAACGCGACCGAATGCGAACACTATTACGCGGAACGCCTCAAACTGGGCGTAACGGGAAACTGCGGGACGATCGTGTGGGCGCCCAAAGACAAGGTCAACGGCCCGATGCACACCAACGACGCCGCGGCGATGTGCGCCGAAGGAGCGAACAAACCGGCGTTCGGGCGCTCCGGGCAGGTTCCCCCGGACAAAATCGAGATCAACGGCGGCCACTACGCAGGCGGCGGCAGGTGCTCGGACGCGGAGACCTTCAACGGCACCTACCAGACCGGCGGCGCGACGCTGCTGCCGCCCGAAACCGACAACGAACTGCTCGAATCCGCTCCGGCCGCCTACAAGTTCAGCGGCAAGACGATCATCGTGCTCAAATCCGGCTCGCCGAACACGATGACGGTCACGAACAACAAAGGCGAAACGTCGACGAAAAACTTCCCCTCGACCGGCGTCATCTATGCCGAAAACTCGAGCTCCGGCGGCTGTGGCAAATACTCCCCGTACGGCACCAGCTACACGAGCGACACCGGCTGCGGCAACATCTACGTGCAAGGGAGCTACACCGAATCGCTGACGATCGCCGCGGCGAACGACATCATCGTCACCGGCAACCTCACGACCTCGGCGGAAAGCTCAGGCAAACCGACCGGCGCGGCGACGCTCGGGCTGATCGCGACCAACTACGTGCGCGTCTATCACGCCGTGAAGAAAACCTACGAAGTGCCCCACTACGAACCTAAAACCGAAGCCGGCACCGGAAGCAAAAAAGAAACGTGCAAATCGGGCTTCACGTACAACAGCAAATTGAAATTGTGCGTGGAAAACCCGAAAAACGGATACACCTTCAAGGAATCGGAAATGCTCGACGTCGAACCGTGCGAATCCTTCAACGAAGGGCGCGAAACGATCACCGATAAATACCTCACCAAAGGCTCCTGCGAATACACCAACAACAGCGAAAACGAATGCGACGCGCCCAACCTGCCGGCGGCCGAAGACCTCCCCAACAAATGGGGCGCGCAGACCAACCCGGTGATCGACGCCGCGATCCTCAGCACGGCGCACTCGTTCATCAACGACAACTTCCAATGCGGCGCGAACCTCGGCGAACTGACGATCTGGGGATCGATCGCCCAGTTCTGGCGAGGAACGGTGGGACGAGGCGAAAGCGGCTACATCAAGAACTACAACTACGACGACCGCCTGGCCGCCGAGCAGCCGCCCAGCTTCCTCAGCCCGAGCACGACCTCCTGGAAGCTCGGCCGCGAGACGGCGCCGCTGAACAGCTTCACCGGCTAGCTTCGCCTTGTCGCACGAGCGATCGCGCTCGCGATGCGGGCGAAGGGACTCGAACCCCCAAGGGCTTTCGCCCACCGGCTCCTAAGGCCGGCGTGTCTACCAATTCCACCACGCCCGCGCGCGTCGTCGCGCGAGATTGTAAGGTGCATCTGCTATGGCCTCCACTCCCGCCAGGCAGCCCGGTGACCGCGTGTCGCCGGGCATGATCATCACGCACCCCAACCGCGGCAAGGCCGTCGTGCAGGCGACGCGCGCGACGGTCATCGTGCTGCTGCTCGCCAGCGCGGCGCTCGTGCTGATCGTGACGGTGGGCGGCTGGACGGTTCTGCAGGGAGCCCTTCCCGTGCAGATCGCCTACGTGCTCGTGTATCTGACCCTCGCCTTCTTCGCCTGGCGCTGGAATCGCGGCGTGCTGCCGGTCTCGGCGGTGCTCGCCGTGCTGCTGTTGATCTTCGCGCTCGTCGCCGGTCCCGGCTGGTTCGCGCGCGACAAAAGCGGCTACGCGCAACCCGATCTCAACGCCGGCCTGCTCGGCGTTCTCACGCTGCTGATCGTCCCCGTGCAGATGCTGCTCGTGGCGTTCGCCATGCGCGGCTTCTCCCAGGGCTGGAACGTGGAGCTCGAGCGGCGCGACCCGGCGGCCGACCCCGGTCGCTTCACAAGCGCGCCGCCGCAGCCCGCCTGACCCGGCGTCGCCTTGCTCGCGTAGAGCCCGGTGTCGCGCGCTCGCCTAGACTTGTCGGACTCGCGTGCGGCGGTGGCGGAACGGTAGACGCGGGGCCCTCAAAAGGCCCTGTCCGAAAGGGTGTGTGGGTTCGAATCCCACCCGCCGCACCATTTGGCCCGACACCCATGCCCCGGCAGGTGCTACTCATAGCTCTGTAGACCTATAGCCTGCGGATCGGAACGGTTCGGTCCTGTGGAAGGCGAGCTTCAGCGGGCCGTCGCGCGCAACCTCCGTGCGCACCGGCACGAGCGCGGCCTCGGCCAGGAGTCCTTCGCCGAGCTGCTGGGCGTCCACCACGCCTACATCGGCGGCCTCGAGCGCGGCGAGCACAACCTGACGCTGCGAAGCGTCGAACGCCTCGCAGGCCGCCTCGGCGTGGACCCGCTCAGCCTGCTGCAGGCGCCCGACCGCCTGCTCCCACACCGCGTTTAGTATCGTCATGCAGACAATGATCTGCATGACTGGGCCGTGTTCGCGGATCTGCGAGGCGCTTCTGAGCCGGCGATCGCGCGATCCAGTTCAAAAAACCGCTACTTATGACTCTGTAGACCGATAAGTAGCAAAACGGGACCGTTCCCCGATGTGGAAGGCGAGCTTCAGCGCGCCATCGGGCACAACCTCAAGGTGTATCGCAAGGCCCGTGGTCTCAGTCAGGAGTCGTTCGCCGAAGTGCTCGGCGTCCATCGCACGTACATGGGCGGGCTGGAGCGCGGGGAGCACAACTTGACGCTTAGGAGCCTCGAACGGATCGCCGTGCGGCTCGACGTCGACGCCTTGGGGCTGCTGAGCAAGGCGCGAGATTGAGCCTCGCGGGATCGACCGCATTGCAGACCATCCTCCACAGTCTCACCGCGTGACAGGCACCCCGCTCGACAGCGAGCCCGACCGCATCGAGAGCGCCATCCTCGAACTGCTCACCACGCCAGAGGGCCAGCGCCACTGGTCGCTGGAGGAGCTCAGCCGCGAGGTCACCAGCCCGGTCAGGGTGAGCGACGCCATCGCCTCTCTGCACCGTGCGGGCCTCGTCCACAGAACCGGCGACGGCTTCGTGTTCGCCACGCGCGCGGCGATCCGCGCCAGCGAGCTGACCAGCTAGCCGGGCCGCGCGGGCGGCTGGACGGCGGGAGGAGCCGCGAACGCAGAGCGCGCCGCGCGCGCTCCGACCCTCGCCTGCTCCCAGTAGCCGTACGTGCCGTGATCGCGCAGCTCGGTGGCGGCGGCCACGAGCGAGCCGAGCGCCGCGAAGGCGAACGAGCCGCCGACCGAGACGCGCGCGACGCCGACGGCGGCGAGCTCGGTCACCGAGGGCGCGCCTGCCAGCGCGAGCACGTTGACGGGCAGCGTCACCGCCTCGACGACGCGGCGGATGTCCGCCAGCTCGATCAGGCCCGGCGCGTACAGCACGTCGGCGCCCGCCTGCTCGTAGGCGCGCAGACGCGCGATCGTGTCGTCGAGGTCGTCGCGCCCGTGCAGGTGGTTCTCCGCGCGCGCCGTCAGCACCAGCTTGGTCGGACCGCCGTGCGCGACCTCGGCGGCCGCCGCGATCCGCTCGATGGCGATCGGCAGCTCGTAGATCGGGGCGTCGGCGTCGCCTGAGTAGTCCTCGACCGAGCAGCCCGCTAGGCCGGCCGCCAGCGCCATGCCGATCGTCTCGGCGACGCCCGCCGGGTCATCGGCAAAGCCGTTCTCCAGGTCAGCCGACACCGGCAGCTCGCTCGCCGCGACGATCGCCGCCGCGTGGGCGATCGCCTGATCGCGCGTGACCGAGCCGTCGAGCTTTCCAAGCGTCGCCGCAAAGCCGCCGCTGGTCGTCGCCAGCGCGTCGAAGCCCAGCGACGCGAGCAGGCTCGCCGAGCCGACGTCCCAGGCGTTGGCCAGCAGCAGCGGCGCGCCGCGGCGGTGCAGCTCGAGAAATCGCCTCGCCTTATCGGCCTGCGCGTCCACCGCACGATCGCTCATGCCGACGATCTTACGATCCCGCGACGAGCGCCAGCAGCGGCTCGCACAGCGCGGGCGGCGCAGCGAGGATGCCCCACGGAAGGTGCTCGCGCGCGGGCAGCTCGCGCACCAGCAGCCCCGCGCGCTCGCACACGAGCGCGCCGGCGGCGATGTCCCACTGCTTGACCGAGCGCTCGTAGTAGGCGTCAAAGCGCCCGGCGGCGGTCCACGCGAGGTCGAGCGCCGCGCTGCCGAAGCGGCGGATGTCGCGCACGCGAGGCGCCACACGCGCGAGCACGCTCGCCTGCGCGGCGCGCACGTCGGCGTCATACGCCAGGCCCGTCGCGACCATCACGCTCGCCAGCGCGTCGGCGCCGCCCTCGCCGTCGCCGCCCGCACGATGCGCAGCAGGCGACGGGCCGCCGCCGCCACGCCGGCCGAGCTGCACCGTCGCATCGGCGCGCGTGAGCGTCGCCGGGCCGGATCGCGTGGCGCTGAACAGCTCGTCGCGGTTGACGTCGTACACCGCGCCGGCGATCGTGCCGGCGTCGTCGCGCACGGCCACGCTGACCGCCCATTGCGGGATGCCGAAAAGGAAGTTGACCGTCCCGTCGAGCGGATCGACCACCCAGCTGAGGCCGCTGCGGCCCACCTCTGAGGCGCCCTCCTCCTCCCCCACGAAGCCGTCGTCCGGGCGCCGCCGCGCGAGCAGCTCGCGGATCGCGCGCTGGGAGCTCGAGGTCGGCCTCGCTGACGAGGTCTGTCGGCGTGCTCTTGCTGTGCACCTCGCGCTCGGCGCCGTCGCGCGCGCGCTCGGCGAGCAGCGCGCCGGCCATACGCGCCGCCTCGATCGCCAGCGCCAGCAGCGCCTGCTCGTCGGATGCGGCCGCGTCGGCGCCGCGCCCGGGGCCCTCGGCTTCGCTCACACGAGCTCCGCCGGGCGCGCCTGCGCCCACGGCCGCTCGCGCTCGATCTGCGCGGCGAGCGAAAGCAGCGTCGTCTCGTCGTTGGGCCGGCCGACGAGCTGCACCGCGCGCGGCAGCCCGTCGCCGCCGAAGCCCGCCGGCACCGACGCGGCGGGCTGCCCGGTGACGTTCCACACGCCGTTGTACGGCACCCAGCCGGCAACCGCGTTGAGCGTCCACAGCGCGCCGCGACCCTGCAGGCGGCCGATGCGCGGCGGCGGCGCGGCCGTGGCGGGCGTGAGCAGCACGTCGTGGTCCTCGAACAGAACGTTCAAGCGCCGCGCCAGCTCGGCCTCGCCGGCGAGCGCGCGCGCGAGCAGCGCCGGCGCGATCACGTCGCCGAGGCGGGCCATCCCGCGCGTGCGCCGTTCCAGGCGCTCGGGATGGTCCATCGCGCGCGCGTCGTCGCGCACGCCGGCGATGTAGCGCGGGATCAGCGCCGCGAGCGTCCCCAGGCCGTAGTCGGGGTCGCGCTGGGAGACCTCGTGACCGAGCGAGCGCAGCAGCTCGACCGTCTCGTCCAGCGCACGCGCGGCGTCGCCGTCGAGCTTTGCCACGACGCCAGGCGGAAAGCGCGCGGAATAGGCGATGCGCAAGCGCCCGGGCGCCGACGCGGCGGCCTGAGAGAACGTGACCGGCGGCGCGGGCGCGCTGTCGAGGTCGACGTCGCTGGGGCCCGAGGCGACGTCGTGAAACAGCGCCGTGTCGGCGACGTTGCGCGCGAGCACGCCGTTGACCGACAGCCCATGCCAGGCGCGCGGGCGCGGCGCCAGCGGCACGCGCCCGCGCTGGGGCTTGAGGCCGAACAGCCCGCACCAGGCGGCGGGGATACGGATCGAGCCGGCGCCATCGGAGCCGAGGGCCGCGCCGACCAGGCCCGCCGCGACCGCCGCCGCGCTGCCGCCGCTGGACCCTCCGGGCGCGCGCTGCAGATCCCACGGGTTGCGCGTCGCGCCAAACGTCGCCGACTCGGTGAAAGGCCAGATGCACAGCTCGGGCACGTTGGTCTTGCCGACGATCACCGCGCCGGCCGCGCGCAGGCGGCGCACGACCTCGGCGTCGGCGCGCGCCGGACCGCCGTGCGCGTTGCTGCCGAACGCCGTCACCTCGCCGGCCACGTCGATGTCGTCCTTGACGGCGATCGGCACGCCGAGCAGCGCCCGCCCCGAGTCCTGCGCCTCGCCGCGCCCGGCGGCGGCGCCTCGGCGCGCGTCGGCCTGGTCGGCCTCCAGCAGCGCACGCTCGGCGAACACCACGCGAAAGGCGTTCAGGCGCGGTTGCGCTCGCTCGATGCGCCGCAGGTACAGCTCGACGAGCTCGCGCGAGGACAGCTCGCCCGCGGCGATCAGCTCGGCCTGCCGGGCGATTCCGGCGAAGGCGATGTCGGTCGCTTGCATCGCCAGGCCAATCTATTGAAAACGCGCGCGCTTCAACCGGCGCCCCGCATAGGATGCGCCGCGGAGCGCGTGCGCGGTCGCGGGGGGTGGCGAAGACGCCATCGTGGCGGCGTGACGCGGGGAGTCCTGTCCGGCCAAAACGCAAAGGGAGTGTGCGCCCGTGTCCTATCCAGTCACCTTCGAGGCCGACTTCGTCGAGCAGCGCAGCCGGCTGACGACGTTCTTTCGGCTACTCCTCACGATCCCCGTAGGGATCGTGGTGTACGTGTTCGGCATCGTCGCAAGCATCGCGATCGTGATCGCCTGGTTCGCCATCGTCATAACCGGGCGCTACCCACGCGGCCTGTACAGCTTCGTCGCCGACTTCAACCGCTTCCTCGCGCGCGTGACCGCCTACGCGCTTCTGCTGTGCGACCCCTACCCGCCGTTCAGCGGCGCGGATGACCCTTCTTATCCGGTGCGCATGCACTTCGCCGGGCCGCTCGCGCAGTACAGCCGGCTGAAGACGCTGCTGCGCTTCATCCTCGCGATCCCGATCATGGTGCTGCGCTATGTGATGACGCTGCTGCTGGAGATCGGCGCGATCGCCGCCTGGTTCGTCATCCTCGTCACCGGCAAGATGCCGCGCGGCCTGTTCGACCTGATGGTGCTCGCCAACTCCTACACCGCGCGCAGCGACGCCTACCTGTATCTGCTGACCGAGACCTACCCGCCGTTTCAGGACGACACGACGCGCACCGCCGGGACGCCCGGCCCCGTCTAGACCGGGGTCACGGGGTTGTGCTTGGCGGGCCATGTGCGCTGCTTGTGCGCCGCGTGCGCGAAACGGCGGACGAGCTCGTCGCGCAGGGCGTCGGCGTCGATCACCGCGTCGATCACCAGCTCTGAGGCCAGGTGCAGGATGTCGATGTCCTGCGCGTACTCGGTGCGCAGCTGCTCGGTGCGCCGCGCGCGCTCGGACTCGTCGTCGATCGCCTGCAGTTGGTTGTAATAGACGGCGTTGATCGCCGCCTGCGGGCCCATCACGGCGATCGAAGCGCTCGGCAACGCCAGGCAGCAGTCGGGCTCGAACGCCGGGCCGGCCATCGCGTACAGCCCAGCGCCGTAGGCCTTGCGCACGACCACCGAGATCTTCGGCACGGTCGCCTCGCTGACCGCGCTGATCATCTTGGCGCCGTGGCGGATGATGCCCTCGCGCTCGACCTGCGTGCCGATCATGAAACCGGGCACGTCGGCGAGGAACAGCAGCGACACGTTGAACGCGTTGCACAGCCAGATGAAGCGCGCGGCCTTGTCGGCGGAGTCGCCGAACAGCACGCCGCCCTTGTGCTTGGGCTGGTTGGCGACGATGCCCAGCGGCTGCCCGTTCAGGCGCGCGAAGCCGACGACGATCTCCTTGGCCCAGCGCGGGTGGATCTCCAGCAGCGAGCCCTCGTCGACCAGCGCAACGATCAGCGTCTTGATATCGAACGGCTTGTTCTCGTCGCCGGGGATCAGCTCGGCGATCGAGCGCCCGTCGGGCGGCGCGGCGGCGGCGGCCGGCGCGGCCGTAGGCGCCTGCCGCTGCCAGTTGCCGGGCAGGTAGGAGAGATAGCGCCGCGCCGTGGCGATGCCCTCCTCGTCTGACTTGACCAGCTGATGGCCGCAGCCGGATACGCCGGTGTGCATGCGCGCGCCGCCCATCTCCTCCAGCGTGACCTTCTCGCCGATCACCATCTCGGCCATGCGCGGCGAGCCGAGGTACATCGAGGCGTTGCCCTCGCGCATGATCACCACGTCGCAGAACGCCGGGATGTAGGCGCCGCCGGCGGCGCTCGGGCCGAACAGCACGCAGACCTGCGGCACGACGCCCGACAGCTTGACCTGGTTGTGGAAGATGCGCCCGGCGCCGCGACGCCCGGGGAACATCTGCACCTGCTCGGTGATGCGCGCGCCGGCCGAGTCGACCAGGTAGACCAGCGGCACGCTCAGGCTCATCGCGCGCTCCTGTATTCGCAGGATCTTCTCGACGGTCTTCGGACCCCACGAGCCGGCCTTGACGGTCGGGTCGTTGGCCATCAGCGCGACCGGCCGCGCGTCGATCTCGCCGACGCCCGTGACGACGCCGTCGGCGCCCAGGCCGTCCTCCTGCCAGTTGGCCAGCAGCGCCTCCTCGGCGAAGCTGCCGGCGTCGAGCAGCAGCGCGATGCGCTCGCGCACGCCGAGCTTGCCCTGCTCGCTTGCCTTCTCGTGATGGCGCTCGGGTCCGCCGCCGAGCGCCCGCTCGACCGCGCCCGCCAGGTCGCTCACCGCGGCAGGCTCCGGCGCCCGGGCCCGCGACGACGCTCGCGCTCGAGATGACGCGCGCGGCGGCGCTGCAGGCGCGCTTCGACGGCGCGCTCGTCGGGCGCTGGCCCGAGCAGCGCCCAGCCGTCGCGCACGAGCGGCAGCAGCGTGAAGACGATCACCCAGATCGGCCAGAACTGTCCGTGCGCGCCCGCGGCGAGCCAGATCGCCACGCACACGCCCGAGGCCGTCAGCGAGCCGCCGGCCTCCTGCGCAAAGCGCCGGCGCAGGCGCGTGCGCCGCTCCTGCAGCGACTGCTTCACGGCGGCCACGCTCATCGGCAGGTCGGCGCGCAGCGCGTCGAGATCGGCCTGTGTCTTGGCCTTGTACGCGAGGTCCAGGCGCTCCTCCAGCTCCTCCTGGGATAGGCGCCCGGCGACCATGTGCTCGCGCAGATCGCCGGCCAGGCGTTCGCGGTCGGCGTCGGCGACGCGCAGGGTCGAAGGATCGCTCATGTCTGGAAGGTTAATGCCGAGCGATCGACGCGCCGCTCACAGCGCCGCGTTCTGCTGCGGCGCCTCGCCGGAGTAGTCGTAGAAGCCCTTGCCCGACTTGCGCCCGTACCAGCCCGCGCTGAGCATCTTGCGCAGCGTCGGCGGGTGCGCGAAGCGCCGCTCGCGGAACTCGTCGAACAGCACGTCGCAGATCGACCCGAGCGTGTCCAGGCCGACGAAGTCGGCGAGCGTCAGCGGGCCCATCGGGTGCCCGGCACCCGCCTTCATCGCCTCGTCGATCTCCGCGATCGAGCCGACGCCCTCTTCCAGCGCGCGCATCGCGTCGAGCATGTACGGCACGAGCAGGCGGTTGACGATGAACCCGGCTTTGTCCTTCGTAGGAATCGCGAGCTTGCCCTCCGAGCGCACGAACTCAAGCGCCGCGTCGAACGTCTCGTCGTCGGTTGTCACGCAGCGGACGACCTCGACGAGCTTCATCACCTGCGCGGGGTTGAAGTAATGCAGCCCGACGAAGCGCTCCGGGCGTCCGGTCGCGGCCGCCTGGTCGATGACGGCGAGCGAGGACGTGTTCGTCGCGAAGATCGCCTCCGGCTTGACGATCTCGTCGACCTCCTTCCACATCTCGAGCTTCAGCGCCAGATTCTCGGTGATCGCCTCGATCACCAGGTCGCAGTCGGCGAGCTCGCGGTAGTGCGTCGTGCCGGCGATGCGCGCGCGCACAGCGTCGGCGTCCTGTTGGCTGGACTTGCCCTTCTCGACCGCGCGCGCGAGCTGCTTTTCGATCTTGCCCACGCCCTTGGCGAGCGTCGCGTCGTCGACCTCTCGCAGGACGACCTCGTAGCCCGACTGCGCGGCCACCTGCGCGATCCCGTGCCCCATCAGGCCCGCTCCGAGCACGCCCACCTTCTCGATCTGCTGCGCCATTGCGCCTCCCCATCGGTTTCCGGTTCGCGCGGGAGCCTATTACGCGGCGGGAGAGCGCCGGGAAGGTTTGTCGCCGAGCGACGTCTGATTGTTGGGCGCAGGTCCGCCCGGACGTGGCCCCCGCGCCCGACGGACGCCGCAACGCGGTCGTGTCCGAGCGGAGCCGGTCGCGCTGGTTCTGCCCCCGATCCGGGTGGGGCCAGCGCGACCGGCTTCGCCACGCGCCGCGCGTTTGGGGCTGTAGCCTCAGACGCGAGCGTCCGCCCAGCGGGGGCGCGACCACCGATCGCCAGGAGCCAACACGATGAGCATCGTCGTCACCGAGGACCGCGGCGCCGTGCGCCACGTCGTCCTCAACCGCCCGGAGAAGCGCAACGCGATGAACCAGCAGCTGCTTCGCGCGCTTGGCGAGGCGCTGCGCGAAGCGGCCGCCGACAGCGACGTGCACTGCGTGGTGCTGCGCGGCGAGGGCCCCGTCTTCTCGGCGGGCGTCGACCTGGTCGAGCTGGCGCAGTCGGCCGGCGACGTCGGCCACCTGCGGCCGTTTCGCAAAGTCTTCCTCGACTGCGCGAACGTGTGCGAAGAGATGGCCAAGCCGGTCGTCTGCCAGATCCATCGCACGTGTGTCGGCGGCGCGCTGGAGGTTGCGCTCGGGTGCGACCTGCGCGTCGCCTCAGACGACGCGCAGTTCGGCCTGCCGGAGGTCAAGTTCGGGATCATCCCCGACGTCGGCGGCTCGACGCGCCTGCCCGCGGTCGTCGGCCTGGGACGCGCGAAGGAGCTGATCATGACCGCGCGCACGATCGACGCCGCCGAGGCCGAGCGCATCGGCCTTGTCAACCGCGTCGTCGCGCCCGACGAGCTCGAACAGGCCACGCAGGCGCTCGTCGACGAGCTGCTGGCGAACTCGCACGTGGCCGTGGGGCGCGCCAAGCGCGTGATCGACGCCTCCGCACGCCCAGCGCTCGCGCAGACGCTCGAGATGGAGATCGCCGTGCAGGAGTTCTGCGTCGCCGCCGCGCGCGAGAGCGCGCGAGAGGCCCAAGCCGCACCGGAGCCCACCGGCCAGGCCGAGCCGGCCGGCCGCGCCGAGCCCGTCGCCGGCTAGCCTCACCGCCCACCGACTGAGCGGGTCGTCGACCAAGCGGAGTAAGGACGCAGGGAGCGTGGCGTGCAAGAGCACGCGAGCAACCGAGGACGCGGCTCCGCGCAGCGTCGACGGCTCGCTCAGCGCCAGTCGACGGGGCCGGCGACCAGCGTGTGGCTGCCGAGCGGGCGGCCGAGGATGTCCTGTACGCGGCGCGCGCACGCGAGCAGCGCGGCGAGGTCGATGCCCGTCTGCACGTCCATCTCGTGCAGCATCGACACGAGGTCCTCGGTTGCGATGTTGCCGGTCGCGCCCGCCGGCACCGGACAGCCGCCCAGCTCGCCGAAGCTCGACTCGAAGCTGTCCACGCCGACGTCGAGCGCGGCGAGCACGTTGGCCAGGCCCTGCCCGCGCGTGTTGTGGAAGTGCGCCGTCAGCTCCAGCTCATCGCCCAGTTCGGCGCGCGCGAGCGCGAAGAAGTCTGCGACCTGGCGCGGGTTGGCCATGCCGGTCGTGTCGCCGAAGCCGATCTCCTGCGCGCCCGCGTCGCGCAGGCGGCGCGCGAGCTCGATCACGCGCTCGGGCGCCACGTGGCCCTCGTACGGGCAGCCGAAAGCCGTCGAGATGACCCCCTCGCACCGCAGCCCTTCCTGGCGCGCGCTCGCCAGCACGCGCTCCAGCGCGGCGAGCGACTGCGCGATCGATCGATTGACGTTGTTCTGGTTGTGCGTCTCAGACGCCGACATGAAGACGTTGACCTCGTCGATCTGCTCGCGCTGGCCCAGCGCCGCCTCCAGCCCGCGCTCGTTGGGCACGAGCACGCTCACCGACACCTCGTCGGGCACGTCGATGCGCGCCAGCACCTCGGCCGCGTCGGCGAGCTGGGGGATCACGTCGGCGCGCACGAAGCTGGTCACCTCGATGCGTCGCAGGCCGGTGCGCGCGAGCGCGTCGATCAGCTCGACCTTGCGCTCGGTGGCGATCGTCTCGGGCTCGTTCTGAAAGCCGTCGCGCGGGCCGACCTCGCGGATTCTCACGGCGTTCGGCGCTTGGCTCATCGCCCCTGCACGATAGAGCCGCCGCGCGCATCGCCGGAGCGCCGCGCCCACGCCGCGCCATGCAGCCCGCGCCTTTGCGCCCTCGGTCGTCGTCAGCGCCTGAACCTATACTCGCGGCGATGTCGCCCGAGCCCACCGCCCCCGTCGCGATCATCGGCGCCTCGGGCTCGCTCGGCTTCGGGCTCGCCGTCCGCCTGGGGCGCGCCGGCGTGCCGATCGCGATCGGCTCGCGCGACGCCACGCGCGCGCAGGAAGCGGCGCAGCGCGCGCTCGCGGTGATCCCCGACGGCACGTTCTCCGGGCACGACAACGCCACGGCCGCCCAGGCGGCCGACACGGTGATCCTCAGCGTGCCGTTTCGCAACCACTCAGAGACGCTCACCAACCTCAAGGACGCGCTGGCGCCGGGCAAGCTGCTGATCGACGCGACCGTGCCGCTGGCGGCGGCGGTCAGCGGCAAGGCGACGCGCATGCTCGGCGTGTGGCAGGGCTCGGCCGCCGAGCAGGCGGCGGAGATGGCCGGCGAGGGCGTGCGCGTGGTCTCCGCGCTGCACACCGTCAGCGCGGCGTCGCTGACCGACCTCGCTCACCCGCTGGCACAGGACGTGCTGCTGTGCGGCGACAAGCGCGCCGACAAGCGCGAGGCGGCGCTGCTGATCGAGCGCGTGGATGGCCTGCGCTGCGTCGACAGCGGACGCCTGGAGACCTCGCGCATCACCGAGTCGCTGACCGCTCTGCTGATCGGCGTGAACAGCCGCTACAAGGTGCACGCGGGCATCCGCCTGAGCGGTCTGCCCGACCCCGAATGGGAGTGAGCGGCGCGCGCGCAGCCCGCGGCGACGTCGTCGTGCTGGCGGGCGGCACGGGCGGCGCGAAGCTGCTGCGCGGGATGGCCGACGTGGTCGACGCCGAGCGCCTGGTGGCGATCGCCAACACGGGCGACGACATCGAGATCTACGGCGCGCACGTGTCGCCCGACGCTGACCTGATCTCCTTCTGGCTGGCCGACGAGATCGACGAGCGCGGCTGGGGTCTGCAGGGGGACAGCTTTTCTGTGATGGACGCCCTCCGGGCGCTCGGATCGGATGTCTGGTTCAACCTCGGCGACCGCGACCTGGCTTGGTGCATGCAACGATCGCGCATGACCACAGAAGGGCTCTCGTCCACCGCTGCGCTTGCACGACTGAACGAGCGCATCGGCGTGCGTGCGCGCGTGCTGCCGATGAGCGACGACCCGGTGCGCACGTGGGTGCGCGGCGCCGAGGGTTGGCGCTCGTTTCAAGAGTTCATGATCCGCGACCGCGCCGCCGGCCCGGTCGAGGGGCTGGAGTTTCGCGGAGCCGAGCAGGCGCGAGCGAGCGAAGCCGTGCTCGCGGCGATCGCCGGCGCGCGCGCGATCGTCATCGGCCCGTCCAACCCGCTGGCGTCGATCGCGCCGATCCTCGCTGTGCCGGGTATCCGCGAGGCGATGGCGGCCACGGACGCGCCGGTCGTGGCCGTCAGCCCGATCGTCGGCGGCGAGGTCGTCAAGGGGCCGACGGAGGCGTTCATGGCGTTCGCCGCGCTGGCCTGCGACGCCGGTGGCGTAGCGGACTTCTACGGCGAGCTGCTCGACGGCATGGTCGCCGATGAGGATGTCGAGCGAGCCCTGCCGAGCCTGCGCACGGACACGCGCATGCACGACGCCGCAAGCCGCGCGCGCGTCGCCGCGCAGGCGCTCGACTTCGCCGACGCGCTCGCCAGCTAAGGGCTGGCGAGCGCCGCTCAGCTCGCGGCCGGTGCGGGCGCCTCGCGCCAGGCGTTCAGCGTGTCGATCGCGCCGCCGATCACGCGTTCCACGAACTCGCCGCGGTCGTTGGCGTGCGGCAGCGGCCCGTCGGGCACGGGCACGTCGAGGAACGCGCACAGCGGCTCCCAGCCTTCGCCGACCTCCCATACGAGCAGCCGCTCGGGCGGCACCGCGGCCTTGACCTGCTCGTGGTGGCGCTGCATCTGCTCGATCAGCTGCGCCGGCTCGGCGTTTCCGTCGGCGAACGTGCCCTGCGGGCCCCAGAACATGCGATCGACGAGCGCGAGGTAGCGCGCAAAGCGGGGGTCGACCTCGGCGCGCGCGTGCGCAAGCAGCGGCATCAGCGAGCTGCCGTAGCTCATCGTCCAGATCGTGTCGCGGAAGCTGCGCTCCCATGACTCGGGGTCGCGCACGCTGAGCAGCACCTTGGCCTCGGGGTAGACGTCGATCAGCTCGCGGTAGAAGTAGCCGCCGGGCCAGTCGACCGTCGATTCGTGCTCGGCGAAGACCTCCTCCCACACCGCCTCGCCGTCCAGCGCGCGGTCCCACAGCTGCACCTGGTCGAGGTCGGCGATCACGTTGACCCAGTGGTAGCAAGGGCCCAGGCCCAGCTGCTCGAGCGCGAGCTTCTGCGTCAGCGTGCCCGTACGCGGGAGCCCGGCGCCTATCAGCTTCATCTGTTCCTCCTAGTGGTGAGCGGCCCCTCGGCCCCAGCGACGACGCACCGTATCGCAGCAGGTAGCAGCGGATCGCGCACGAAGAACTTTCTAAGAACGGTGCATCAGCCCCGCTGAGCGGGTGTTTTTGCTCCTACCGTCAAGTCTGGACGTTCGCCCGAACGCCTGCCCCACGAGGAGCTCTGTCTTGCCAGCCAGTCTGCGCCGCAACGCCGGCCTTTCCACCATCGCCAGTCCGATCGCAGCGAGGCGCAGTCGCTCGCGCGAGGTCGGTGCGCGGATCAGCGGCGTGGCCGTCGCGGACTCGCCGACCGTGCTCACACAGCAGCAGGCGCTTGACAGCCTTGGGCTGGCGGGCGACGCGTTCGCCGAACGCATCTTCGAGCGCAGCGGAGTCAAGCGCCGTCGCCTGGTGCTCAGTGAGGAGTTCATGAGCCGCACGCTGCGCGGGCGCACCGACCAGATCGAGCGCGAGCTTCTGGCCCACGCGGTTGCCGCTGTGGAGAGCCTGCAGGTCGACCCGCGAGAGATCGGCACGGTGATCAGCGCGAGCCTCTACTCGCTCGGCTGCCCGACGCTCGCGCACCGGCTCGTGGACCACTTCGAAATGGACCCGACGACCGACAAGTACCACATCACCGGCGTCGGCTGCGCGAGCGCCGTGCCGCTGATGCGCCTCGGCGCGCAGACGCTGCGCGAGGAGCCGCACAAGCACGCGCTGGTCGTCGCGGCCGAGAGCATGAGCGGACTGCTGTCGCCGGCCGTGCCGGGTGACAGCAAGGCGAAGGTCGTGGCGTCGGCGCTGTTCGGCGACGGCTGCGGCGCGGCGCTGCTCAGCGCCGACTCACGTGCGCAGGGCCCCGCGATTCTCGCCTCGCAGGTTCACCAGATCGGCGAGTCACTCGGCGCCGTCAGCCTGCAGTTCGCCCAGACCGACGGCTACCTGCACCTCGCGCGTGAGTTGCCCGACCTCGCGGGCGCGGGGCTGCGCGAGGTGGTCGACGGCTTCCTGCGCCACAACCGCCTGCGCAGCTCTGACATCGACCACTGGCTCGTGCACCCCGGCGGCAGACGCATCATCGAGAACGTGCAGGAGGCGCTGGAGCTCTCCGACGAGGATGTGGCCACCAGCTGGCGCGCGCTGGCCGAGCACGGCAACGTCGGCACGCCGTCGATCTTCTACGTGCTCGAGGACGCAATCGAGAACGACGAGCCACAGCCCGGCGAACGCGGCCTGATGGTCACGATCGGGCCCGGCGTGACCGTCGGCCTGATGCTGCTCGGCTTCTGAGCGCCCGCGGCGCGCTCACTATCGTCTGCGGGAGCATGTCCACCGCGGCGATCCTTCCGGTGAAGCGCTTCGACCGCGCCAAGACGCGCCTCGGCGCGAGCGTCGCCGAGACGCTGCGCGGTCAGCTCGCGCGCGCAATGGTCGCCGACGTGCTGCGCGCGCTCGCGCGCACCGCGGTGATCGAGCGCACGTATGTCATCAGTCGCGAGCCGCGCGTCGCGCAGATCGCGTGCGAGCACGGCGCGGTGCTCGTGCCCGACGCCGACGAGCTGGGCCAGTCGGCCGCGGTGACGCTCGGCGTGCGTCGCGCGATCGCCGACGGCGTCGAGCGCGTGCTGTGCATTCCCGGCGACTGCCCCGCGCTCGACCCGCTGGAGCTGGACGCGCTGCTCGCGCGCGACGCCGAGCGCGGACGCGCGACGGCTGAGGTCGTGATCGTGCCCGACCGGCACGGCACGGGCACGAACGGCCTGCTGCTCTCGCCGCCCGACGCAATCGCGCCGAGCTTCGGCCCCGGCAGTTGCGAGCGTCACCGCGCGCTGGCCCTCGAGGCGGGCGTCGATTGCCGCGTGGAGCGCCCGCCGTCGCTGCTGCTGGACGTGGACACAGGGGCCGATCTCGCAGCGCTGCAGGACCGTCTGAGCGGCGGTGACGCGCCGGCGGCGCGCACGCGCGAGGTGCTCGGCCAGAGCGAGCGAGCGCACACGCTGTCGATCGTCAACGGCGACTGAGCGAGCGCCGGCGCGCATGGCCCGCCTGCAAGCCCGTGCGATCGGCGGCCTGCCCGAGCTGCGCGCGGGCGACGATCTCGGCGAGCTGATCTGGCGATGCGCACGCGATCAGGAGCCGCTGCGCGACGGACAGCTCGTCGTCGTCGCGCACAAGGCCGTGTCGAAGTGCGAGGGCGCGATCGTCGCGCTCGCCGACGTGCGCCCGGGCGAGCGAGCGCGCCAGCTGGCCGCCGAAGCCGCCGCGTCCGGGCAGCAGCGCGACGCGCGCGCGATTCAGGTCGTGCTCGACGAGTCGGCGGAGGTCCTGCGCGCGCAGCGCGGCGTGCTGATCTGCCGCACGCGCCACGGCTTCGTCTGCGCGAACGCCGGCGTCGACGCCTCCAACTCGGCCGAACGCGAGACGCTGATCCTGCTGCCACGCGACCCCGACGCCTCGGCGCGGCGCCTGCGCGCCCGCCTGCGTGAGCTGACCGGCGCGAGCGTGGCCGTGCTCGTGACCGACAGCTTCGGACGCGCGTGGCGACACGGACAGGTCGACGTGGCGATCGGGCTCGCCGGCATGCGGCCGCTGGACGACTGGCGCGGGCGTGTCGACTCCGCAGGCATGCAGTTGCGCGCGACGTGGCTGGCCGATGCCGACGCCGCCGCGGCCGTGGCGGAGCTGGCTCGCGCGAAGGACTCGCGCGAGCCGGTCGTCGTCGTGGACGGCCTGCAGCGCCACCTCATCGACGACGACGGCCCGGGCGCCGTGGCGCTGCTGCGCCCGCTCGACGAGGACATGTTCCGCTGAAGGCGCACTCGCGCCCGCTCGACGCCCGCCGTGCCGCGTTGGGCGCTCGCCGTGTCGCGCTGCACGAGGACATGGCCCGCTGCCAGCCAGCCCGCTGTCCGGCGCTCAGTCGCGCCTTGCGACGCGCGACCAGAAGCGGATGAACTCGCGCTCGTGGCCGATGCCGCACTCCAGCGCCAGGCGCTGGCCTTCGGGTAGCGCGTCGATGCCCAGCTGCAGCTGTTCGTACTCGTGCAGGCGCGCCCTGTGCGCCTGCACCTGCGCCGCCGCGAGCGTGGCGGGATCGCCGCCGAAGAACAGCTTCAGCGTGGCCGCGTCGCGCAGTTCGTACAGATCGGTCGCCGGCTCGTCGCGCCATGCCTCGAGCGCCTGGCGCCCGCTCGCCGTGAGCCTGTAGATGCGCCTGCGCCGGCCCGTCTGCTCCTGGCGCTCGTCGAGCAGTCCCTCGGCGGCCAGGCGCGCGCACTCGGTGTACAGCTGCGTGTGCGGCACCGACCAGAAGTTGTTCGTGCTCAGCCGCGCGAACTGCTTGAGGTCGTACGGCGTCGCCGGTTCGCCCTGCGCGAGCAGGCCGAGCACGATGTAGGAGGTCTCGGTGAGGCGCGGTCCGACGGCGGTGCTTGACATGCCCGCCAGACTAGCGTACGGTTCGCATGGTCCGAGTCGAACCATTCAGGAGGCATCGTCATGGCCAGCCCCGCCGCCGCACCCGCCGCTACGCAACCGACGCTCGGCTTCACGACGCTCGAGCGCGAGACGGTGCTCGACGAGCTCGCGCTCGACGGCGAGCTGCCGAGCTGGCTGGGCGGCTCGCTGCTGCGCACCGGGCCGGCCAAATTCGAGGTCGGCGAGCAACGGATGCGCCACTGGTTCGACGGCCTGGCGATGCTGCACCGCTTCACGATCGACGACGGCAAGGTCTCCTACGGCAACCGCTACCTGCACAGCCGCAACTACCGCACCGCCAAGGAAAAGGGGCGCATGGTCTACGGCGAGTTCGCCACCGACCCCTGCCGCTCGCTGTTCAAGCGCGTGCAGACGCTGTTCTCGCCCGGCAACGCGCTCCCCGACAACGCGAACATCAATGTCACGCGCCTGGGCGAGCGCTTCATCTCGATGACCGAGACGCCGATGCCCGTGCAGTTCGACCCGCACACGCTGGAGACCGCCGGCGTGCAGCCCTACGAGGTGCCGGGACAGCTGACGACGGCGCACCCGCACGCCGATCGCGCGAGCGGCGGCATGCTCAACTACGCCGCCAAGCTCGGCCGCGTGAGCAGCTACCGCTTCTTCGCCGTCGACCCGGACGCGAGCAAGCCGCGCGTGATCGGCTCGCTGCCGGTGAAGGAGCCGGCGTACATGCACTCGTTCGGGCTGACCGAGCGCTGGCTGGTGCTCGCCGAGTTCCCGCTCGTCGTCAACCCGCTGGCGCTCGCGCTGTCTGGGCGTCCGTACATCGAGAACTACAAGTGGAAGCCCGAGCTGGGCACGCGCTTCACGCTCGTCGACCGCGCCACCGGCGAGGCGACAGGCGGCTTTCAGACCGACGCGTGCTTCGCCTTTCACCACGTCAACGCCTACGAGCAGGACGGCGAGGTGATCGTCGACATGTGCGCGTTTGACGACGCGAGCGTGATCGAGGACCTGTACCTCGATCGCCTGCGCGAAGGCAAGCCGATCGCCGAGCCGAAGCTCACGCGCTTTCGCCTCGGCGTCTCCGATCGCTCGGTCAGCCGCGAGCTGCTCGCCGACGGCGAGATCGAGCTGCCTCGGATCAACTACGCACGCTGCAACGAACGCCCCTACCAGTACGTGTGGGGGAACGCCAACGGAGACGGCGGCTGGCTGGAACGGATCGTCAAGATCGACACGCGCGACGGCGCCACGCTGTCCTGGTCAGAGCCCGGCTGCTATCCCGGCGAGCCGGTGTTCGTCGCGCGGCCGCAGGCCGACGGCGAGGACGACGGCGTGCTGCTGTCGGTCGTGCTCGACGCAGCCGCCGAGACGTCGTTCCTGCTCGTGCTGGACGCGACCGACCTGAGCGAGCTGGCCCGAGCGCGCGTGCCGCACCACATCCCGTTCAGCTTTCACGGGCAGTTCGCGCGCGCCTAGCGTCTCGACGAGCCGAGCCGCGCCGGCCGCGTCTATTGCGGTCGGCGTCCGCGGAGTACACTCGCGCGCAATCGAGCGGGAGGTCACACGATGGCGTATCTGATCACGCATTTCTGGCCGGGAGCCACGCAGGAGCAGTACGACGCCACGGTCGCGGCGGTGCATCCGCCGAACGGCCTGCCGGAGGGGCAGATCCACCATGCGGCCGGTCCGACCGACGGCGGCATCCTGATCTCGGCGCTGTGGGAATCGAAGGAGCAGGCCGACCGCTTCGTCGCCGAGAAGCTGCTGGGCGGCGGACCGATCGAGGGCGGCTTCAGCGGCGGTCCCGAGGAGCGCGCGGCCGAGGTCTCGAACCTGTTGACGGCCTGACGGCGGGGCGCGCTCAGGCCGCGACAGCCGGCTCGTAGCGGCGTCTGATCTCGTAAAGCGTCGTGCGCTCGGCCGCCGGGCGCCCGGCGGCGTGCGCCGCGGCGACGAGCTCGTCTGGGTCGAGCTTGGTGCCGTGGTAGCTGCCGGCGAGGCGGCTGATCGACTCCTCCATGAGCGTGCCGCCGAGGTCGTTGACGCCCCACCGCAGCGACTCGGTCGCCGCGTCGAGGCCCATCTTCACCCACGACGCCTGCACACTGCGAATCGTGTGCCCGAGCGCGAGCCTGAACACGGCAGTGTGCTTGAGGTTCTCCTCGCGCGAGATCTCCTGCACCCCGTGCGTGCGCCCGAGCAGCGTCTGAAACGGGATGAACGACAGCGGCACGAACTCGGTGATCCCGCCTGTCCGTTCCTGCAGCTCGCGCACTACACGCATGTGCTCGGCCAGCTCCCACGGCTCCTCGATGTGGCCGAACATGACCGTCGATGTCGAGCGCAGCCCGGCGCGGTGCGAAGCCTCGATGATCTGCACCCAGCGCGCGACCGGCAGCTTGTTCGGCGAGATGCGCTCGCGCACGCCGTCGTGCAGCACCTCGGCCGCCGTCCCCGGGGTCGAGCCCAGGCCGGCGTCGCGCAACTGAGCGAACACCTCGTCGGGCGCAAGCCCGGAGATGTCGCACATGTGCGCGATCTCCATCGGGCTGTATGCGTGCAGATGCAGCTGCGGAGCAAGCTGCTTGGCGAAGCGCAGCCAGCCGAGGTAGTCCTCGAGCGTCCAGTCCGGGTGGATGCCCGACTGGATGCACAGCTCGCTCGCGCCGTAGTCGACGGCTTCGTGCACGCGCCGGGCGAACTCGTCGCGGTCGTGCTCGTAGGCGTCGGGCGAGCGCTTGCCCTGGCCGAAGCCGCAGAACGCGCAGCCGACCGTGCACACGTTGGACACGTTGATGTTGCGGTTGACGACGAACGTGACCGTCTCCCCCACGAGCTCCGCGCGCAGCTCGTCGGCGGCCTCGCGCAACTCCTCGATCACCTCGACGCGCGTCTCGGCGAACAGCGCCGTCAGCTCGTCTGCGCTCAGCGCGACGCCGTCGCGACCCTTGGCGATCGCGCCCGGCACGAGGTCGCGGCGAATCGGCGCCGGCGGCTCGGTGCGCCCCGAGCCGCGGCGCGGGATGAAGCTCCAGTACTTCGCCTTGATCGTGTCGAGCACGCCGTGCGCGACCCACTCTTGGTCGATGTATTGCGGATACACACACAGGCGCTCGGTCAGCGCGTAGCCGTCGCGCTGCAGGCGCTTGCGCACCTGATGCGGCGACGGGAACGGGTGCTCGGGCGAGATGTGGTCGCCGTTGGCGCTCAACCCGCCCAGATCGGTTGCGCCGGCCGCCACCAGCTCGCCCCACCAGTCGGCGAGGTTCGGCGGGATCTGGATGCCCACATCGGGCATCAGCCGCCTGGTTTCTGCGATCAGGCGCTTCATGTCGTCGATGCTCACCGGGCACGCCCACTCGGGCAACGCCAGGCTCGGCCGCTGGAACTCGTGCTCGGCTGAGTCGTCGGCGACGCCCGTCTGCCAGTAGGCGCGCGCGGCGGCGTCGGCGATCTCGGCGGGCTCCTGGCCGTAGTAGCGCTGGTGCGGCACGAAGTTCTGCAGGATCACCTCCTGGATGTGGCCGTGCTCTGAGTGCGCCGCCGCGAGCGCTTCCAGCGACGCCACGCGCTCGTCCTCGGTCTCGCCGATGCCCACGAGGATGCCGCTCGTGAACGGAATCCTCAGCTCGCCGGCCGCGCGGATCGTCTCCAGGCGTCGAGCCGGATGCTTCGTCGGCGAGCCCGCGTGCACGGTCTGCATCAACCGCTCGGAGATCGACTCGAGCATCAGTCCCTGCGAGGCGGTCACCTCGCGCAGACGGCCGAGATCGTCGCGTGAGAGGACGCCGAGGTTGGTGTGCCCCAACAGTCCGCGCTCGAGCGCGCGCTCGCAAGTCCACGCGACGTACGCCGTGAAGTCCTCGTGCCCGTACTCGGCCAGCTTCGCGGCGACGCCCGGGTTGACCTCGGGCCTCTCACCGGTCAGCACGAGCAGCTCCTTGACGTTGCGCTTGGCGGCCCCGTCGAGGATCGAGATCACCTCGTCGGGCCCGTACAGGTGCGCCTGGTGGGTCGCGAACGCGCAGTACTTGCAGAAGCAGCGGCATGTGCGCGACAGCGACAGCGTCAGGTTGCGCGAGAAGGTCACCCGGCGTCGCATGTGTGGAGTCTATGACGGCGGCACGGGGCCGCCGCTCGGCGACTCGGCGCGCGATGACAGCTTGGTCAGCCTGTGCCGCCGCACAGGCCGCGGAGTCGCATCTGCGCGTAGACCTCGAGCGCGGTCTCCTCGGCGTCGCGCTCGCTCGTGTCGATCACCAGATCGATGCCGCGCAGGCGAGACATCGTCCGAGCAAGCTCGCGCGCATGCGCGATCAGCTGCGGCTTGCCCGGCCAGCGATCGGGCTCGCGTCGCTGCAGGCGCTCGGCCAGCAACGCGGCCGGCGCATCGAGGCAGACCGTCAGCGTCTTCTGCGCAGCCGCCGCGCCTACAACCGCCCGCAGCTCCGCGCTCGTCTCGGTCGTGGCCGCGATCAGGAACAGATCGCGCCCTGCCTCACGCTGGAGGCGCAGCACGCCAGCGAGCTGGGCGATCCAGAGCGCGCCGGCCAGCGGCGGAAAGCCACGGGACAATTCCTCGCTCTCGATCGCGCCATGAGCTATGCCTTCTATCTCAAGGCGCGTGCTCAGCGTGTCAAGCACCGAGGACTTGCCCGATCCCGGCGCACCTGTCAGGACGACCGCGCGGACCATAGATCGATTATCGGTCCCGGACTTGCCCCCGCCGAAACTTCCTTGCCGGGGCCGCTTGACGGCCCCGGCAAACCTACTCGACAGTTCGTTACCCCACCGGGCGCTCGCTAAGCAGGCGACGCGCCCTCGATCGTGCTTGCATGGGTACCCTCTTGCTCGCCGAGCGCGCCGCGTGTCGACACGAATGAGCCGCGATCCATCCGCTGTCGATCAGGACGGCCAACGCGGCGAGCAGCGACCCAGCAGAAGCACGATTGAGCAGAAAGGGACGACGACGACATGACCGAGAGCGTCAGCGAGAGCGAGAACCCGGCAATCCCCAGCCCGACCTCCGAGGCGCCCCGCCCGAGGTCCAACCAGGACTGGTGGCCGAACCAGCTCGACCTCAGCGTGCTGCACCGCCACTCACCCCTCTCCGACCCGATGGGCGAGGACTTCGACTACGCCAAGGAGTTCGCGACCCTCGACGTGCAGGCGCTGAGGCGCGACTTGATCGAGCTGATGACCTCCTCACAGGACTGGTGGCCGGCCGACTACGGCCACTACGGCCCGCTGTTCATTCGCATGAGCTGGCACGCCGCCGGCACCTACCGCATCGCCGACGGCCGCGGCGGCGGCGGCGAAGGCGCCCAGCGCTTCGCGCCGCTCAACAGCTGGCCCGACAACGCGAGCCTCGACAAGGCGCGTCGCCTGCTGTGGCCGATCAAGCAGAAGTACGGCCGCAAGATCTCGTGGGCCGACCTGCTCGTGTACACCGGCAACGTCGCGATGGAGTCGATGGGCTTTCAGACGTTCGGCTTCGGCTTCGGGCGCGCCGACATCTGGGAGCCCGAGGAGGTTTTCTGGGGCTCTGAGGACGCGTGGCTCGGAGACGAGCGCTACAGCGGCGAGCGCGAGCTCGCCAAGCCGCTCGGCGCCGTGCAGATGGGCCTCATCTACGTCAACCCGGAGGGGCCGGGCGGCAACCCCGACCCGCTGGCCGCGGCCGCCGACATCCGCGAGACGTTCGCGCGCATGGCGATGAACGACGAAGAGACGCTCGCGCTGATCGTCGGCGGGCACACCTTCGGCAAGACGCACGGCGCCGTCGACCCCAAGTACATCGGCCCGGAGCCCGAGGCGGCGCCGATCGAGCAGCAGGGTCTCGGCTGGAAGAACAGCTTCAACAGCGGCAACGGCTCACACGTCCTGACCAGCGGGCTGGAGGGAGCGTGGACGAAGGAGCCGGCGAAGTGGGACAACGGCTTTCTCGAGAACCTGTTCGAGTACGACTGGGAGCTGACCGAGAGCCCGGCCGGCGCGAAGCAGTGGACGCCGAAGAACCCCGAGGCCCAGGGCACCGTGCCCGATGCGCACGACCCGTCCAAGCGCCACGCGCCGATGATGCTCACCACCGATCTCGCGCTGCGCTTCGACCCGGTCTACGAGCCGATCGCGCGCCGCTTCTACGAGAACCCCGACCAGCTCGCAGAGGCCTTCGCCAAGGCCTGGTACAAGCTGCTGCACCGCGACATGGGTCCGCTGTCGCGCTACCTCGGCCCGCTGATCCCCGAGCCGCAGCTGTGGCAGGACCCCGTGCCCGCGGTCGATCACGAGCTGATCGACCAGGCCGACATCGCCGCGCTCAAGCAGAAGCTCCTCGCCTCGGGCCTGTCGATCTCGCGGCTCGTCGCCACCGCTTGGGCCTCGGCGTCGTCGTTCCGCGCCACGGACAAGCGCGGCGGGGCCAACGGCGCGCGCATTCGCCTCGCGCCGCAGAAGGATTGGGAGGTCAACGAACCGGCCGAGCTCGCCGGCGCGCTGCAGGCGATCGAACGGGCCCAGCAGGAGTTCAACGACTCGCAGTCGGGCGCCAAGCGGGTCTCGCTCGCCGATCTGATCGTGCTCGGCGGCTGCGCCGCCGTCGAGCAGGCCGCCAAGGACGCTGGGCACGACGTCGCGGTTGCGTTCACGCCGGGGCGCGGCGACGCCTCGCAGGAGCAGACCGACGCCGACTCCTTCGCCGTGCTCGAGCCGACCGTCGACGGCTTTCGCAACTACCAGCGCGCGGGCGAGGACATGCCGCTCGACCACGGCCTGCTGGAGCGGGCCTACATGCTCACGCTGACCGCGCCCGAGATGACAGTGCTGATCGGCGGCCTGCGCGCGCTCGGCGCCAACCACGGGGGCTCGCCGCACGGCGTGCTCACCGAGCGGACGGACACGCTCAGCAACGACTTCTTCGTGAATCTGCTCGACATGGGCACCGAGTGGATCAAGTCCGACTCGGCCGACAACCTCTACGAGGGCCGGCGCCGCGGCACCGGCGAGTCCAGGTGGGCCGCCACGTCGGTCGATCTCGTGTTCGGCTCCAACTCCGAACTGCGCGCGCTGTCGGAGGTCTACGCGTGCGACGACGCCGGCGAGAAGTTCGTGCACGACTTCGTCGCCGCGTGGGACAAGGTCATGAACCTCGATCGCTTCGACCGCTCCTGACCGGCCCGGCCCCCACCGACATCTACCTGGCGCGCCACGGGCAGACGGCCTACAACAAGGAGGGTCGCTTCCAGGGCCAGCAGCAGGTCCCGCTCGACGACACCGGCCGCGCGCAGGCGGCCGAGCTGGCCGAGCGCGCCGCGAGCTACGGCTTCGCCGCGCTGTGGTGCAGCCCGTTGCTGCGCGCACGCGAAACCGCCGACGCGGTCGCCGCGCGCATCGGCCTGCAGCCGCGCGAGGACGCCCGCTTCATGGAGACCGACGCGGGCGACTGGACGAACCGCTCCTTCAAGGACGTGATCGCCGACGCGCCCGAGCTGTTCGCCTCCTTCGCCGACGCCGAGCCCGATTTCGCGTTTCCCGGCGGCGAGTCGTTCGTCGCGCAGGAGCAACGAGTCGGGGCGGCGCTCCACGACGTGCAGGCCGGCGCGCTTCCCGCGCTCGTCGTCTGCCACGGCATGGTCATCCGCGCCGCGCTATCGGTGCGCATCGGCCGCTGGCTGCCTGACGGCCAGCGCGTGCCCAACGGCGCCATCGTGCCGCTCGAACCGACCGACGCCGAACTCGCGCAGATCGGCCGCGCTCCCGCGACCGAGGCCAGCTGACCGGGCACCTGCTCGACGGCGCTCACAGCGACTCCTCCAGCACCAGCGGCTCGACGATCAGCAGATCGGAGATCGGCTCGGAGATCTGCGGGCCGGCGGCGGCGTGCTCGCCGACGGTGCGCTTGACGGGCGGCCCGATAGCCGCCAGCAACAGGCCGGCGGACGCGCCGCCGACGACCGAGATCAGCCACGCCGAATGGAAGTCCGCCGCGTTGCGCGTCGCCGTGCCGAGCACCGCCACGAGCACCGCCACGCCGAGCGCCGCGCCGATCTGACGGCCCATCGTCAGCACGGCCGCGCCGGTCGCGAAGCGCTCCGGCGGCAACGACGAGGCGCCCGCGCCGGTCAGCGTGGGGATCATCAGCCCGACGCCCGCGCCGCCGATCATGATCCCGGGCAGGTACTCAGAGGCGTATGCCGGCGTGTCGCCCGTCTGCATGATGTACCACAGCTGGCCCGCGCAGAACAGCGCCGCGCCGACGACCCCCGGCAGGCGGTAGCCGAAACGCGCGCCCAGGCGCGCCGACGGAATGCTGAAGGCGGTCGCCATGGCCGGGCCGGGGAACAGCATCAGCCCGGCCGTCAACACGCTCTCGTGCCACACCGACGTGAGGAAC
The DNA here is from genome assembly GCA_963794905.1 of uncultured Solirubrobacteraceae bacterium. Lineage (GTDB taxonomy): Bacteria > Actinomycetota > Thermoleophilia > Solirubrobacterales > Solirubrobacteraceae > Palsa-744. The sequence continues at coordinate 2,523,774 of CAWCFO010000002.1, read as the reverse complement.
AGGACGCCCGCCAGCAGCATCGCGCCGAAGCCGCCGAAGAACAGCACCGACGCGCCGACCGCCAGCCCGAAGCTGCGCACGCGCAGCATCGACGGCTCGACGATCGGCGCCGTGTGGCGTTGCGAGCGCCGCCAAATCGCCGGCAGCAACACGACCGTGACCGCCAGCAGGGCGACGATCGAAGCCGACCCCCAGCCCCATTCCTGACCCTTGACGATCGCCACGACGAGCGCGCCGATCGCCACGATCAGCGCCAGCGCCCCGAGCACGTCCGGGCGCGCTGCGTCGCGCTCTCGCCGCTCGGCGAGCGTGCGCAGGCCGAAGCCGAGCCCGAGCAGACCGACGGGGATGTTCACGAGGAAGACGAGACGCCAGTCGGCCTGCACGAGCAGCCCGCCGAGCGGCGGCCCGGCGGCCGCGGCGATGCCGCCCGTGGCCGCCCAGGCGCCGATCGCCACGTGGCGCTCGTGCGGCCCGAACTCCGGCAGCATGAGCCCCAGCGACGTCGGCAGCATCAGCGCGCCGCCCGCCGCCTGAACGACGCGTGCGCCGATCAAGAAGCCGACCGATGGCGCGAGCGCACAGGCGGCGCTCGCGGCGACGAACACCGCGAGGCCGAGCAGGAACGCGCGCTTTCGCCCGAACGCGTCAGCCCAGCGGCCGGCCGGCACGAGCAGCGCAGCGAACACGATCGCGTAGGCGCTGAGAATCCACGAGAGCGAGCTGAGCGACGCGCCGCCGAAGTGCTTGGCGATCGCCGGGAAGGCGATGTTGACGATGAACAGGTCGAGGCTCGACATGAACACGCCCGTGCAGACGATCAGCGAGACGATCCATTTGCGTTGCATGATGAAACGGACCCTAGCACAAGGGTTGCATCATGCAACCCTTGACGCTATGCTGAGTCCATGCTCGGCAACGACTACAACTCGCAGACGTGCAGCATCGCCGGCGCGCTCGCCGTCGTCGGCGAGCGCTGGTCACTGTTGATCGTGCGCAACGTGTTCCTCGGCGTGCGCCGCTTCGAGCAGATGCAGTCCAACCTGGGCATCGCGCGCAACGTGCTGCAGACGCGCCTGCAGCGCCTGGTCGAGCAGGGCGTGCTGGAGCGCAAGCTCTACCAGCAGCACCCGCCCCGCCACGAATACCGCCTGACCGAGAAGGGTCTCGACCTGTGGCCGACGGTCGTCGCGCTGATGCAGTGGGGCGACCGCCACGCCGCCCCCGCCGCCGGTCCACCGGTCGTGCTCGAACATCGCGGCTGCGGCGGTCGCGTCGACGAGCACCGCGTGTGTGAGAAGTGCGCCAAGCGCCTGACGGCGCGCGAGTCGCGCGCCCGGCCCGGGCCGGGCGCCTCGCCGGACCATCCGCTCGTGCTGCGCGGCGAGCACCCCGTCGCCGCGTAGCGAGACCGCGTCGCTCAGCGCGCCGTCACGGTCGGGCGGCTCAGGCGACGGCCTCGCGCGTGTCGGCGCGAGCGTCTTGGCGGCGGCGGCGCGTGACCTGCTCGATCGCCCACACGCCGACGCCGACCGCAGCCAGCGCGCCGCCGAGGATCGACACCGCATCCCAGCCACCGGCTTCGTAGATCGCCGAAGCGGCCGCCGACGACACGGCGGCCGACGCGAACACCGTAGTCATGTACGCCGTAGTCAGGCGGCTGCGCGCGGCCGGGTCGAGCGCGTAGATGACGCTCTGGCTGGTGATCTGCGCCCCCTGCACTCCGAGGTCGAGCACGGCGATGCCGACGATCAGCGCCGCCAGCGACGAGCTTCCGGCGGCGATCGCGCCCCACGAGGCGAGCATCAACGTGAAGAACAACCCGGTCGACATATGGTGGCGGCCGTTGTCGGCCAGGCGACCGGCCACCTGCGCGACGAGCGCGCCGCCGAGGCCGACGAGCCCGAACAGCCCGATCGTCCCCTCGGAGTAGCCGTACGGCCTGCCGGCGAGCAGGAAGGCGATGGTCGTCCACAGCACGCTGAACTGGCCCATCTGCAGCGCGCCGTAGACCATGCGCACGCGCAGCGTCGGCTGCTCGGCGACCAGGCGTCCGACCGAGCGCAGCAGCGCCGGGTAGGACAGATCGGTCGTCGGGCGCACCGGCGGCAGGCTCGCGCGCAGGACGATCGTCAGCGCGACCATCAGGCCAGCGGAAACGCCGAACACCAGCCGCCAGCCGCCCAGTTCGGCGAGCAGGCCGCTGGCCGTCCGCGCGACGAGGATGCCGATCAGCAGGCCGCTCATCACCTTGCCGACCACGCGGCCGCGTTCTGACTCGGCGGCGAGCGAGCTCGCGAGCGGAACGAGGATCTGCGCGACCACCGAAGTGACGCCGACGACGAGCAGCGCCGCCGCGAGCAGGTCGAACGTCGGCGCCGCCGCCGTCGCCACCAGAGCCAGCGCGGCTATGACGAGCACGCCCGTGATCAACCTTCGCCGCTCGATCAGGTCACCGAGCGGCACCAGCAGCACCAGCCCGACGGCGTAGCCGACCTGCGAGGCCGTCACGAGCAGCCCCGCCGTGCCGTCGGACGTGCCGAAGTCGTGCGCGATCGTGTTCAGCAGCGGCTGCGCGTAGTACAGGTTGGCGACAGCCGCGCCGCACGCGACGGCCATCAGCAGCACCAGCCGCGAAGAGAGCGGGCGCTGGCTGGTCTCGGCGGTCACCCCGTCGAGGTTAGAAGGGCCGCGCCGGGCGCGGCCGGAGTTGGCAGGCGCGCGGCCCATCACCCGCGCGGCTCGCAGGCCCGGTCAGCCGGCCTGGCCTGTAAGCGCGGTCAGCCCGAAGCGGCCAGGCGCGTGACCAGCTGTGCGCCCTCGCGCGCCATGCGCGAGCGTGGCACGACAAGATCGAAGCCGATCTCGCGCGCGCGCTCGCCGGTGGCCGTGTCGACGTGCGAGAAGAACGCCAGCGTGCGCACCCCAGCGAGCTGGCCGTCGTCGTAGAGCGCCTGCAGGATGCGCGAGCCCTCGAGGCGGTCGTCGGTCAGGTCGACCACCAGCACGTCGACCGGCGGCGCCGCCGCGTCGGACAGGCGCTCGCGTAGCCGCCGCTCATCGCCGATCAGTTGCACCTCGTGCCCCGCCGCCGTCAGGTCCGCCTGCACGCGCGACCCGAACAGCAGGTCGGGGACGAGCGCGAGCACGCGCGCCACGGCTATTGCGCCCGCAGGCGGCGAAACTCCTCGCGCGCGGACTGCGGACGACCCCACCCGTGCGTGATCTCGGCGCGGCCGCTGCGCGTCTCGCGCACGACCAGCTCAGCGCCGATGCCCGCTTCGTCGAGCAGCTTAAGCGTGCCGTGCACCGTCGGCGCGGAAGCGGCGTGACCGAAGCGGTGCGCGACGAGCAGGCGCCAGTGCCAGTCGTGATGCGAGTACGGCCGCGCGTTGCACGTCACCAGGTACAGCGACGCTTCGACGTAGCGCGACTCGTCGGTCAGGCGCATGTCGAGCTCCAGGTCCGTCCAGTCGTCGGGCAGCGAGTCGACGATGCTCTGGAAGGTGTCCGCGAGGCCCATCGTGCGCAAGCCTAGCGCGGCTATGCTCGAACGATGGCCGCGACGGAGACAGACCTGGCCGGCGCCGAGCTGCGCGCCTTGAGGGAGGGCTGTGGGCTGCTGGACCGCTCAGAGCGCGGCAAGCTCGCGCTGACCGGCGGCGGCGCAGTGGAGTTCCTCAACGGTCAGGTGAGCAACGAGCTGGCCGACCTGCGCGCGGGCGAAGGCCGCTACGCGGCGTTCCTGACCCCGAAGGGCAAGATGCTCGGCGACTTGCGCATCCTCGCCGTGGACGGCGGCGGCGCTGGCGAAGCGGGTGCGGTGAATGCGAGCGCGGACGACAGCGGCGCACTCGAACTGCTGCTCGACACCGAGCGCGTGGCGCTGCAGGCGCTGTTCGACATGATCCGGCGCTTCAAGGTCGGCTACGACGTGGAGCTGCACAAGCGCACCGTCGAGCGCGGGCTGCTGTCGCTGATCGGGCCGAGCGCCGTCGCGACGTGTGGCGTAACTGCGCTGGGCGACGCGGACGAGCACGCCGATGCGCCGGTCATGGTCGAAGGCGTCGAGGCGCTGGCGGTACGCACCGACCTGGGCGTCGACTTGATCTGCGATGCAGCCGACTCCGAGCGGCTTGCAGCGGCGCTGAGCGAGCGCGGCGCGGTCTCGGTCTCCGAGGCCGCCGCGGAGGTTCTGCGCGTGGAGTCCGGGCGACCGCGCTTCGGGCTGGACATGGACGACACGACAATTCCGCAGGAGGCCGGTCTCAACGACCGCGCGGTGAGCTTCACCAAGGGCTGTTACGTCGGCCAGGAGACCGTCGCGCGCCTGCAATGGCGGGGCAAGCCCAACCGGCATCTGCGCGGGCTGCGGCTGTCGGCGGCAGCTGAGACCGGCGACGAGCTGCGGCTGGGCGAGCGTGTTGTGGGGCGTGTCGGAAGCTCGGTGCTCTCCCCCGTGCTCGGGCCGATCGCGCTGGCGTTGGTGCGGCGCGAGGCGGAGGTTGGCGCTACGGTCGAGGTCGCCGAGCGGGGCGCGACGGCTTTGGTCGTTGACCTGCCGTTCGGTGCGCTCTGACTCCTAGCAGTGCTCGGGCTATTGTGAAGTTCCAACTGTCGGTCTGATATACCGTCGTCATGACTCAGACGCTTGAGCATCCGCCTGCAAACTCGGAGCCCGACGCGGGAGAGCCAAACCCACCGACAGGGCGTGTCGCCTGGGCCGAGTTGATTGGAAGCACCGGAATCGCAGCAGCAGCAGGCGGAGCGGCGATCGGTGCCGCGGTTGGACCCGAGGGCGCAATCCTGGGAGGGATAGTCGGAGCGGCCATCGGGCTATTGCTTGGAAGGCGACGAGGACACTAGGGGCGCGGCGGACCGGCAGGTGGGCGCCTATCTCGCTGGGGGGCTGGTTCTTGGAATCGCCCTGATCTTGGCTTACGTGGCACGCGCCCGCGGCCGAGCCAAAATAGAGTCGGGTCTCGCGATCTTCCTCAGCGGGGTGTCAATCGCTGCTGGCGTGAAGTTGATCGCCGTTTGCGCGACCAAGAGCGACATCAAACCCTTCGACGGCGAAGATCGCGTCTACATCATCTTCGGTGGAATCGCGCTTATCTGGGTCTCCGCTTTGGCAATTATCGGCTTCCTGAAAACCAAGTAGCCGACATCTGTGCGTGACGTCACACACGCAATGATTCCATCCTCAATATAGTTGCACCCATGCAAGCAAATGTAGTCGCAGCGCAAATCGACCGTGAGGAGCTGTCGCGCGACATGGCCGCGCTGGCGAACTTCCTCATGCGCACGGCGACCGTGGGCACGTTCAACGCGATCGCCGAGCTCGACCTGTCGTTTACGCAGATCAAGGCGCTGTGCGCGCTGGAGGCCGACGGCGAGGAGCGCTCGGTGAAGGCGCTCGCGCAGTCGCTCGGCGTTTCGCTGCCGGCGATGAGCCGCGCGGTCGACGGCCTGTTCGAGCGCGGCTTCGTGCGGCGCGAGGAGGACTCGAGCGACCGGCGCATGAAGCGCGTCGGTCTGACCGAGGCCGGCCACACCGTGCCGCAGATGCTCAACGAGGGCCGCCTGTCGGCGCTGCAGGAGCTGATGAGCTCGCTCGCCGAGGAGCAGGCGGCCGCGCTGGCGCACGCGCTCGAGTTGATCCTCAGCCAGCGCGACGACATCGCCGCATTTCGACCAACGCGAGAGAAAGCCACAGATGACTGAGCGAATCCGAGCCCTGCAGATGCACGACGGCAACCGCCGCTGGTGGGCGCTCGGAGCGATGTGCTTCGCGCTGTTCATGATCATGCTCGACAACACAGTCGTCAACGTCGCGCTGCCGTCGATCCAGCGCAGCCTCAACGCGTCCACCTCCTCGCTGGAGTGGACCGTCAACGCCTACACGCTGTCGTTCGCCGTGCTGCTCGTCACCGGCGGACGCCTCGGCGACCTGTTCGGCCGGCGCAAAATCTTCCTGGCGGGCGTCGTCATCTTCGCCTCGGCCAGCGCCGCGATCGGCTTCTCACCCAGCGACACATGGCTAGTCGCCTGGCGCGCCGTGCAGGGCGTCGGCTCGGCGCTGATGATGCCGGCGACGCTGTCGATCATCACCAACGCCTTCCCCCCGGAGGAGCGTGGCAAGGCGATCGGCACGTGGGCCGGCGTGTCGGCCATGGCGCTCGCCATCGGCCCGGTCGTGGGCGGCTTTCTCGTAGAGAGCGTCAGCTGGCAGTCGATCTTCTTCCTCAACCTGCCCGTCGCCGTCGGCGCCGTCGTGATCGCGCTGTTCGCCGTGCGCGAGTCGCGCGACGAGACCGTCGAGCGCTCCGTCGACGTGCCCGGCGTGCTCACGCTCACCGTCGGCCTCGCGGCGCTCGTGCTCGCGCTCGTCGAGGGCAACGGGTGGGGCTGGAGCTCGGCGCGCGAGCTCGCCATGTTCGCCGTCGCCGCCGTCGGCCTGAGCGCCTTCGCGATCGTCGAGCGACGGCGTCGCGTGCCGATGGTCGACTTCAGCTTCTTCCGCTCGCGCACGTTCCTCGGCGCCAACATCGTCGCGTTCATCGTCAGCTTCGCCATGCTCGCGATGTTCTTCTTCCTCGCGCTGTACATGCAGAACATCCGCGGCTACTCGCCGCTGCAGGCCGGCGTGCGCTTCCTCCCCTCGACGGTCATGATCATCGTCATCGCGCCGCTCGCCGGACGCCTCGCCGACCGCGTCGGGTCGCGCCCGCTGATCACCTTCGGCCTGCTGTGCGTGTCCGGTGCGCTGTTCTGGCAGTCGCACCTGACCGTCTCCAGCGGCTACGGCACGCTGCTGCCGGGCTTCATGCTGATGGGCATCGGCATGGGCTTCGTGATGTCGCCGATGAGCCTCGCCGCGATGAACGCCGTCGATCGCACGAAGGCCGGCGTGGCCTCGGGCATCCTCTCGATGAACCGCATGGTCGGCGGCACCTTCGGCGTGGCCATCCTCGGCGCGCTCGTCGCCACGCTCGGGCGCTCGAAGATCGACCAGCTGCTGCCGGCGCTGCCCGACGCGGCCCGCGCGCGCATCGCCGGCGGCCTCGGCTCCGGCGGCGCCGCGCACGGCGTGCCCGCGCGCGTCGTCGACGCCGCCCAGCAGGCCTTCGTGTACGCGCTTCACTACGGGCTGCTGCTCGGCTCAGGCGTCGCGCTGCTGGGGGCGCTCACCGCATTCGCGCTGATCCGCAAGCGCCCCGAGGAGCCCGCGGCCGTCGAGCAGGCAACCGCCGCGTCGCCAGGCCCCGGCGTCACGCCGGTCGATCGCTCGGCGGCGCCCGCCGCGCAGTCGCCGAGCGCCGGGCGCGTACGCGAGCCCGAGACAATCAGCGCCTGAGCCTGCCCGGCGCGGCGCGCGCCGCTACGCCTCGCGGTCGAGGCGTGGGTAGGATTGGTCGCCAAACCAGTCCCCGACTCCGCGAGGTTCAAGCGCACGTGGCACTCGACCTGCAACAAGTTTCCGACGTCAGCACCGAGCCCGGCGAGCTGCCGAAGACGATGGCCGCCTGGGTGATCCGCGAGGAGCGCCAAGGCGAACCGAAGGACGCCTTCCAGGTGGAGGAGATCGAGGTGCCCGAGCCGGGCGCCTTCGAGGTGATCGTCCGAGTGATGGCCGCCGGCGTCAACTACAACAACGTGTGGGCCGCGCTCGGCGAGCCGGTCGGGGTGCTGGCGCTACGGCGACCACCCGCAGTACGGCCACCACATCGGCGGCTCGGACGCCTCGGGCGTCGTCTGGAAGGTCGGCGCCGGCGTCACCCGCTGGAAGCCCGGCGACGAGGTCGTCGTGCACTGCAACCAGGCCTCCTACGAGGACCCGGAGGTGCACGGCCTGGACCCGATGGCCGCGCCGTCGCAGAAGATCTGGGGCTATGAGACGACGTGGGGCTCCTTCGCGCAGTTCACCAAGGTGCAGGCGCAGCAGCTGCTGCCCAAGCCGCACGCGCTGAACTGGGAGGAGGCCGCCTCCTACGGCCTCGTCTACTTCACCGCCTACCGCATGCTGATCACGCGCTGCAAGATCCAGGCCGGCGCCAACGTGCTGATCTGGGGCGCCGCCGGCGGCCTCGGCGTGTTCGCCACACAGCTCTGCGCGGCCGCCGGCGCGCACTGCGTCGGCGTCGTCTCCTCGCCCGAGAAGGGCGAGCTGGTAAAGCGTCTGGGGGCCGTCGACTACATCGATCGCGCCGAGTTCAAGGGCATGATGCGCACGGGCAAGGAGACGCCCGAGGAGGACAAGGCGCGCTTCGGCGTCTCGCGCGAATTCGCAAAGCGCGTCAAGCAGATCCTCGGCGACGCGCCCGACATCGTCTTCGAGCACGTCGGCAAGGCGACGTTCCCGACCTCCGTGTTCACCGTCAAGCCGTTCGGCAAGGTCGTCATCTGCGCAGGCACGACCGGCTACAACCTCGACTTCGACGTGCGCTACCTGTGGATGAAGCAGAAGGAGATCGTCGGCTCGCACTTCGCCAACGCGTATGAGTGCATGAAGGCCAACGAGCTGATCGAGAGCGGTCAGATCCGCCCCGTGCTGTGGCGCACGCTGGGCTTCGACGGCGTCGCCGAAGCGCACCAGCTGATGCTCGAAAACAAGCACCTCGGCAAGATCTCGATCCTCGTCGGCGCCGAGAACGAGGGCGAAGGCAAGACCGCCGACGGCCCTGGAGCGATTCACGCCGAGGTGGGCGCCTGATGGCTGGAACTGTGATCGTCCCGTGGTACGCCACGGGCTTTCGCGCGGACGCCTTCGAGCAGGTGCTCGGCGAGATCGCCGCTGTCGCGCTGCGCTACGGCGCCAGCTCCTATGACGTCTACCGCGCGCGCGACGACCGCTACAAGTTCCAGCAGCTCGCCAGCTTCGAGCACCACCTGCAATGGGACCGCTACTGGGCCGGTCCCGAGATGACGCGCTTTCGCATCGAGCACTCCGGCTGGTATCAGGTGCCGCTCGTGTACGGCTGGTGGGACCGCACCGCCGGCGGCGAGATCCTCAGCGAGCGCGCGCCCGCCGGCAACGGCCACGCGGCCAACGGGCATTCCGGCAACGGAGCCGGCAAACGGCGGTGTGCGCGGCATCGTCGAGGGCGAGAGCGCCTAGCTCAGCCCTGCTCCAGCGGCGCCATCGTCAACCCGGCCCCCTTGAGCTGCTCCCAGTAGTGCTCGGCGAGCTCCTGCATGCCGGTGAAGACGATCGCCTGGCCGGAGCTGTGGATCACGTTTGCGATCTCGTGGCCGCGGTCGAGCGAAACGCCGGGGATGAAGCGCGCGAGCGTGCGCGCGACGTGCTCGAAGGTGTTGTGGCTGTCGTTGCGCACGATCACCCGCCACGAGCCGCCCAGGCCACTCCCTGGGCCCCCGACGCGGGGCAGCTCGACGGTCTCGCTCACGGACTAGAGGATAAAGGCCGCGGCGCAACCGTACAATTGCTCGTATGAGCGGCGACCAGTCTCCGCGCCTCCCCGAACGCGACCGGCCGTGGATGATGCGCACGTACGCCGGGCACTCCACGGCGAAGGCGTCCAACGAGCTGTACCGGCGCAACCTCGCCAAGGGCCAGACGGGCCTGTCGGTGGCCTTCGACCTGCCGACGCAGACCGGCTATGACCCCGACGACGAGCTGGCGCGCGGCGAGGTCGGCAAGGTCGGCGTGCCGGTGTCGCACCGCGGCGACATGGCCGCGCTGATGGACGGTATCCCGCTCGGCGAGATGAACACGTCGATGACGATCAACGCGACGGCGGCTTGGCTGCTGGCGCTGTACATCGTCGCCGCCGAGGAGCAGGGCGTGGCCGCGCAGGCGCTGCAGGGCACGACGCAGAACGACATCATCAAGGAGTTCCTCGCGCGCGGGACCTACGCCTTCCCGCCGGCCGCGTCGATGCGCCTGATCGCCGACATGATCGCGTACACGGTCGAGCACGTGCCGAAGTGGAACCCGATCAACATCTGCTCGTATCACCTGCAGGAGGCGGGAGCGACGCCGGTGCAGGAGATCGCTTACGCGATGAGCAACGCGATCGCCGTGCTCGACGGCGCCCGCGAGCGCGTGGAAGCGGCTCACCAGAGCGAGAACGGCGCGCGCGGCGCGGAGGCGCAGGAGCTGATGGAACAGGTCTTCGGGCGCATCTCCTTCTTCGTCAACGCGGGCGTGCGCTTCGTCGAGGAGCACGCCAAGCTGCGCGCGATGTCGGTGCTGTGGGAGGAGCTGGGGCGCGAGCGCTACGGCGTACAGGACCCGCGCCGGCTGCGCTTCCGTTACGGCGTGCAGGTCAACTCGCTAGGGCTCACCGAGGCACAGCCGGAGAACAACGTGCAGCGCATCGTGCTGGAGGCGCTGGCGGTGACGCTCGGGCGCGACGCCCGCGCGCGAGCGATCCAACTGCCGGCGTGGAACGAGGCGCTGGGGCTGCCGAGACCGTGGGACCAGCAGTGGTCGCTGCGCATCCAGCAGGTGCTCGCGTATGAGACCGACATCCTTGAGTACCCCGATATTTTTGAGGGATCCATTGTCATGGATGGATTGGTCGGCGAGCTGCTGGACGGCGCGCGAGCCGAGATGGCGGTGGTGGCCGAGCACGGCGGGGCGGTGGAGGCGGTCGCCTACATGAAGGGCGCGCTCGTCGACTCCCATCGCGAGCGCATTCGCCGCATCGAGGCCGGCGAGCAGGTGGTGGTCGGGCAGAACCGCTACAGCGAGTCCGAGGTCTCGCCGCTGACCGCCGACGCCGAGGGTGGCATCCTCGTCGTCGACCCGGCCGTCGAAGCGCAGCAGATCGAGGACGTGCGCGCCTGGCGCTCCCAGCGCGATCAGGCCGCGGTCGACGAGGCGCTGGCGCAGCTGGCTGAGGCGGCCGCCGAGCAGGACGCGGCGACGAACCTGATGGACGCGACGATCGCGGCGGCGCGCGCCGGCGCGACGACCGGCGAGTGGTCGCGCACGCTGCGCGAGGTGTTCGGCAGCTACCGCGCGCCGACCGGCGTCGGCGAGGCCGCCGCGGCGCCCGCCGACGCCGACCTGTCAGAGCTGCGCGAGCAGGTCGCCGCGCTCGCCGACAAGCTCGGCCGCCGCCCGAAGATCCTCGTCGGCAAGCCCGGCCTGGACGGACACTCAAACGGCGCAGAGCAGATCGCCGTGCGCGCGCGCGACGCCGGCATGGACGTGGTCTACGAAGGCATCCGACTGACGCCCGCGCAGATCGCCGCCTCCGCGCTTCAGGAGGGCGTGCACGTGATCGGGCTGTCGATCCTCTCCGGGTCGCACCGCGAGCTGATCCCGGCCGTCATCGACGCGCTGCGCGAGGCCGGCGTGCAGGCGCCCGTCGTTGTCGGCGGGATCATCCCCGAGCAGGACGTCGCGGCGATGCGCGAGGCGGGCGTCGCCGCGGTGTACACGCCGAAGGACTTCGACATCACGCGCATCATGCGCGACATCGTCGAGCTGGTGGGCGCGGACGCGCCGGTGCCGGTGGCCGGCAGCGGCGCCTCGGCCAACGGCGCGGCGTGAGCGGGGCGCAGCGGCCGACGGGCACACGCCCCGAAGGGGTGGGCCCCTCCGGTCTGGGTGCCCACGGGGTCGGCGCGGCGCTCGGCGCGCGCCTGCGCGACGGAGACGTGAGCGCGGCCCCGGCGACGCTCAACCTGCTGGAGAGCACCGCCGAAGCGGACCGCCGCGAGGCGGCGGCGCTGCTCGGCGAGGTGTCGCCGCGGGCCCTCGGCGGCGAGGCGCCCGGCCACGTGATCGGCGTCACCGGGCCACCGGGCGCGGGCAAGTCGACGCTGCTGTCGGCGCTCCTGCGCGCGTGGCGCGCGGACGGTCAGAGCGTGGCGATGCTGGCGGTCGATCCCAGCTCGCGCCGCTCGGGCGGCGCGCTGCTCGGCGATCGCGCGCGCATCGAGTTCGAGCCGGGCGACCGTGACGTGTTCATCCGCTCGACGTCCGCCGGCGAGCGCCTGGGCGGCCTGGCGTGGGCGACGCGCGCGGCGGCGCACGCGCTCGCCGCCGCGTTCGACGTCGTGGTGATCGAGACGGTCGGCGTCGGCCAGGCCGAGACGGAGGTCGCCGACGTGGCCGACACGGTCGCCGTGGTCGTGCAGCCGGGCAGCGGCGACGTGCTGCAGTTCCTCAAGTCGGGAATCATGGAGATACCCGACGTGCTCGTCGTGACGAAGGCCGACCTCGGCCAGATCGCGCAGCGTACGCGGCGCGACGTGAGCGCCGCGCTGCGCTCGCTCGGCTCCTCGTCGACGGCCGTCGTCGCCGTCTCCTCGCTGTCGCCGCCGCAGGGCATCAACGAGCTGGTGGCGGCGCTGCGCGAGCACCGCGCCGGCGGCGACACGCCCGAGCGGCGCCTGCGGGCGCGCCGCGCCAACGCGCTCGCCGACTTCGCGCACGAGCACGGCGAGCGCGGCCTGCGCGCGCTCGGCGGGCGCAGCGCGGCCGAGCGGCTGCTCGGCCGCCAGGACCCGCAGCTGGACACGGCGGCGCTGGTGGCCGCGCTGGAGCGACAGGCGGACGCGGCGTGAGCAGCCCTCGCCGCCCCACCGGCAAGCGCGGCCCCGCGCGCGACTCCACGCGCGACCCGGCCCGCAACCCGCCGCCCGTTTCCACGCGCGAGCCCGAGCCGGCGCGCCGGCGCACGATCGGCGTCGACCTGCTGCTGATCGTCGGCGCGTTCGTGCTCGCGAGCGCGCTCGCCGGCGCGCTCGGCGCGGCGAACCTCGGCACGGCGCTGTCGTTCGGCCAGATTGCGCTCGCGCTGACGGTCGTCTACGTGATGCTCAGACGCTGACCGCCCGGCGCAGCGCGGCGCAGTTGGACGCCGTCGTTGGCGCGGCGCGACCGGACGCCGCCGAGCACGGCGCAACGATTGAGCCCAGCCGAGCGCGCGGTCGGCGCTGCACATATGCTGGCGCGCATGGCCACCGGCTGCTTCGTCTCCACCGGCCGTTCCCTTGTCGAGGCGATCGACCGCGTCAAGCTCGCCGAGTCGCTCGGCTACGAGGCGGCGTACGTGACGCACGTGGCGGGGCGCGAGTCGTTGACGGTCGTGACGGCGTACGCGCTGGCGACGAGCGGCATTCGCGTCGGAACGGGCGTCGTGCCGATCTACACGCGCACGCCGGCGACGATGGCGCAGACCGCCGCGACGATCGACGAACTGTCGGGCGGGCGGCTGAACCTCGGCATGGGCGTGTCGCACCGCCCGGTCGTCGAGGGCTGGCACGGGCAGACGATCGACAAGCCGGTCGCCGAGATGCGCGAGTACGCGTCGATCGTGCGCGCGATTTTGCGCGGCGAGGACCCGCCGAGCGGCGAGAAGTGGCAGACGGGCTTTCGCCTGCTGGGCATCGAGCCGCGCCCGCGGCTGCCGATCTATGTCGCCGCCCTCTCCCCCGCGATGCTGCGGCTGGCCGGCGAGATCGCCGACGGCGTCCTCTTGTGGCTGTGCAGCCCGGCATACATCCGCGACGTGGTCGTCCCGCAGGTCACCGTCGGCCGTGAACGAGCCGGGCTGACGCTCGACGGCTTTGACATCGTGCCGGCGGTGCCGTCGGCGCTGACCGAGGATCGCGAGGGCGCCCATGCGTCGATGCGCCGCGAACTGATTCCCTACTTCGGGCTTCCGTTCTACCGAGCGATGATCGAGCGCTCGGGCTTTGCGGCCGACATCGAGCGCTACGACGCGGCGGCCGGCGACCTGGAGAAGATGCAGGGTGCAATCTCAGAGCAGTTCATCGAGCAGCTGACGGCCATCGGCGACGAGTCGGCGGTGCTCGCCGGTGTGCGCCGCTACCGCGACGCCGGCGCGACGTCGCCGTGCATCGGGCCGATCGCCAAGACCGACGTCGAGGCCACGCTGCAGGTCGGTATCGGCGCTTAGGCGCCGCTTCGCACGTAGCCTTACAAGCTGATGCTCGTCCTCTTGGGGTTCGCTGTGCTCGCCGGGGCGGGCACAGCGCTTTCGCCGTGCGTGCTGCCGGTGCTGCCGGCGCTGCTGTCCGCCGGCGGCGTCGGCGGGCGTCGTCGCCCGCTGGGCATCGTGCTCGGCCTGTCGATCACGTTCACCGTGACGATCGTCGGCGTCGCCAAGGTCGTGGACGGCGTCGGCCTGGGCAGCGACCCGTTGCGCATCGTCGCGATCGTCGTGCTGCTGGCGTTCGGCGCCGCGCTGCTGCTGCCCGACATCGCCGACCGCATCGAGGCGCCGCTGTCACGCCTGGCCCGCTTCGGCCCGCGCTCGCGCGGCGACGGCTTCCTCTCCGGCATGCTCGTCGGCGGCGCGCTCGGCTTCGTCTACACGCCGTGCGCCAGCCCGATCCTCGCGGCGGTCATCTCGGTCAGCGCGGCGAGCGGCAAAACGGTGGTGATCGCGCTCGCCTACGCGCTCGGCTCGGCCGTCGTGCTGCTCGCGCTGACGCTCGGCGGGCGGCGACTGTTCGACCGCGTGCGCCGCGCCGGTCGCGGGCCGCTGCTGCAGCGCGCGCTGGGCGCGATAATGATCCTCACGGCGGTGGCGATCATCACCAACCTCGACGTCAACTTCGACCAGTTCGTCGCGCAGCACATCCCCGACGTCAACCTGACCGCGTCGCTGGAGTGCTCGGAAACGGTGACCAGCCGCCTGCACGAAATCAGCGGGCACCGCGCGAAGTTCAAGGTCGCAAACGGCTCCTCGGCGTGCGGCGGCTCGGGCTCACAGGTCAAGGCGGCGCCGGCGAACGCCAGCCAGGCGACGCTGCTGGCGACCGCGCATGGGCTCAAAGCGCTCGGCCCGGCCCCCGAGTTCACCGAAACGCAGGACTGGTTCAACACGCCGGGCATGCGCCCGCTTTCGCTGTCGGGGCTTCAGGGCCGAGTCGTGCTCGTCGACTTCTGGACGTACACGTGCATCAACTGCATCCGCACGCTGCCCTACCTGAAGGCGTGGGACGCCAGCTACCGCCGCGACGGGCTGACGATCGTCGGCGTGGAGACGCCCGAGTTCGCCTTCGAGCGCGACGCCGCCAACGTGTCCAACGCGATCAAGCAGTTCGGGCTGCGCTATCCGGTCGTCCAGGACAACGTCATGGGCACGTGGAACGCCTACGGCAACGAGTACTGGCCGGCCGACTACCTGATCGACGCCAAGGGCCAGGTTCGCTACGCGACGTTCGGCGAGGGCGACTACGCCAAGACGGAAACGGCGATCCGCGCGCTGCTGGCCGAAAAAGGCAGCCAGATCGGCGGGCGCAGCCACCCCAGCGACGTGATCGTGCCCAGCGAACAGGCCACGCCGGAGACCTATCTCGGCACCGAGCGAGCGCAGGGCTGGCTGGCGGCGCCGAAAGACGGCACGCACGACTACGGCGTCGCGCCGACGGGCGCCCTGTCGCTCAACGAGTTCGCCTTCAGCGGCACGTGGAAGATCGCCGGCCAGCCGGCGACGGCGGTCGAAAACGCCGGCATCGACGTCGACTTCCAAGCCAAGAACGTGTACCTCGTGCTGAGCTCGGCCGGCGCGACGCCGCGTCCGGTGCAGGTACTGCTCGACGGCCGGCCGATCGCCGCCAAGCAGGCCGGCGCCGACGTCCACGCGGGCGCCGTGGCGGTGCGTGGACAGCGCCTCTACACGCTCGTCTCGCTGCCGCGCGACGAACGCCACCGGCTTGGTCTGCGCTTCGCGCCGGGCGTGACCGGCTACGCCTTCACCTTTGGCTGAGCGCCCGTCAAGGCGTCCAGCATGCGCTCTCGCGACGCCCCGCTGAGGATAGGCTCCAAGCGTGACCGGCCGGGGACTCCCGACGAATGAATGAGCGCGCCGAGCGGCTTCGATCGCCGGCGCGCGTGGGGCGCCCGGCGCGCGCGACGGCGGCGCTGCTGGTCTGCCTGCTCGCCCTCGCCGGCCTCGCCGGCGCGCTGGCGGCCCGCGCGGGCGCCGTCGTGACGCTGCCGGGCGCCCCGTTGAGCGTGTCGATCGGCCCGCTCGGCCAGTGCCAGTCGCACTACGCCAGCACCGCCGACGACTTCTCCCCGCGCGCCAACCCGCTGGGCGACTGCGGCTTTTTCCTGGCATTCCCCAAAGCCGGCAACCCGGCGGCGGTCGCGGCGAAGGTCTACGGGTTCGCGGGCGCGAACGGCCCGGGCCTGGGGGCCAGCGAATACACGCCCGTATCGCCAGGGTCGGTCACGGGCGCGGGCTCCTCGTCGGATCCGTACAAGCTCGTGACGACGTTCAAGCTGAGCGACCCCGAATCGAAACTCGACTACGCGCTGATCGCCGAGACGACGACGTACGTCGACGGCGATGCGCAGTTCACCTCGAGCTTCGACGTGGAGAACGTCACCGGGCAGGCGGTGGCGGGCCTGAACCCGCAGCCGACCGCGCAGGCGCTGCGCTTCCATGCGATCTACGCCGGCGACGTGCAGACCGGAGGCAGCGACTTCGGCTCGGGCCTGCTGCTGCCCGGGCCGCCGCGCTTCGTCGGCGCCCAGAACGAAGCAGACGGCGTGCTCGGCGGCTTGGTCGAAGCCGGGCCCCCATCGCCGCCGTGGAGCGACTACCAAGTCGGCTGCTGGGACGTCGTGCCGGAACCCTTCGGCGCGTGCCCGGCGACCAGCCCGGCCGACCACGGAGTATGGGCGGCCGTGCGCGCGGCGGCGAGCGAGGGCAAGGTGTTCAACGACGACATCGACGCCAACCTGATCGACAATGCCGTCGGCGTCAGCTGGGACGACAACCTCGCAAACGGCCTCGCGCCGGGCGCGCACGCCTTCTACTCGATCGTCAACCGCGCGGAGATCCCGGCGGCGCTGGACGTGGCGCAGGCGACGCAGACGCGCTCGGTCGAGGAAGTCGCGACGATCGCCGTGACCGCGAAGGACACCGCCGGCGTGCCGTACGCCAACCGGCCGTTCGTCTACTCGACCGGCGGCGCCAACCCGAAAACCGGCAGCGTCCTCACCGACGCCTCCGGCGTGGCGACGATTCGCTACGTCGGCACGGTGGCCGGCTCGGACACGATGCAGATGTTCCTCGACCTCGCCGGCACCGGGGTTCAGGCGCCGCAGGACCCAAGCGCGACGGCGCAGGTCGCCTGGACCTTGGGGCCCGCGACGGCGGCGTCGGCGAACAGCGTGTACCGCGTGCGCAGCATCCGCGTCGGCGCCGACGGCACGATCCGCATCGCGTTCGTGCCGCTGCAGGACGGCACGGCGACGCTCGAAGTGATCGCACCGACCGCGGCAATATCGCGGTTGGGGGGCGCCGCGAGGAGTCGCTGCAGGCGCGCTCAGGTGAGGATCAAAGGTCGCTGCCGCCCAGCGTCGGCGCTCGTCGGCGTGGCGTCTCAGCGCGCCCGAGCGAGCGCGCTGACAAGCATCGCCGTGCGCCCTTCCTCGCGCGTGAGAAAAGCTCTGGCGAAAGGCCGCACGGTCCAGCTGACGGCGAGGCTAACCTACAAATCCAGGCTCGGCGGCAAACTGTCGAGACGGGTCTTTCAGCTGAAGGTGAAGGGGAAGCGAAAGCACCACTAGGTGTGGGTCAGCAGCGAAAGCCGTCGTCTGCACGGCCGGGGGGCTGGTCGTCACACAAATGACGTCAGACCGGAGGTAAGGCAATGAAACGCACGAGGTTTCCAATGTCAGCGGCCGCGCTGGGCGCGATCGTCCTGGCGACGGCCGCGGCGCCGACGGGTGCGGCGACGACGCGTGCACGGGTTAGCGCGGCGGCGTGCGCCCCGGCGACGAACATCGAGGCGATCGTCGACGACTCGGGCTCGATGTCGGTGACCGACCCGAGCACGCTGCGCGTGAAGGGGCTGAAGCTGCTGATCAACACGCTCAGCTCCAGCACGACGCTCGGCGCGATCGAGTTCGGCGGCAACTTCTTCGAAGGCTCGACGCCGGCCGCCGACACCGTGTTCCCGCCGGAGGCCGTGGGGCCGAACGCCGCCGCGATGGCCGCCGCGCTGGAAAGCAAGATCCAGGCCGACAACGGCGGCACCGACTACAACGCCGCGTTCGCGCAGTCCGACATGGACAACCCGGGCGCCCTGGCGCGCATCTTCCTCACCGACGGCGGCCACGACATCGGCACATACAACAACGGCCACCTGACGCACAAGGTGCCGACGTACGTGATCGGCTTCAGCTCGGGCGTCGCCGCGCCGGAAGACCAACAGCGGCTGCAGTCGATCGCCAGCGAAACCGGCGGGCGCTTCTTCCCGCTGACCGACTCCAGCCAGCTGCAGTCGGTGATGAACTCGATCGGTGCGGAAATCACCTGCCAGACGCCGCCGCAGAGCTTCACCGACGCGCTGAAGCAGGGGGCTGCAAAGACGCACGCGGTGTCGATCGGAGCGAGCACCAAATCGCTGCAGATCGCGCTCACGTGGGCGAGCCCGCTCGACAAGTTCACCATCACCCAGCTGCGCCTGGTCAGGCACGGCCGGACGATCGCGCGGGCGGCGAAGGTCAAGAAGCTGACCGTCCAGACGATCGCCAGCCCGACTTTCACCGTCCTCAAGATCTCCGGGCTGAAAAAGGGCAAGCTGACGTTCAAGGTCAAAGCTGCGGCGATCGGATCGGGCCAGCCGCAGGTCACGTTGACGACGCAGGTCGGCACCACCAAATAGACCGTCCGCGCGAGACGACGCCGAGCGCGGCTGCTCGGCGTCGTCTCGCCGTGCAGCGGCGCCGGTGCGCCCGTCGTGGGGACCGGGCGCTCGGCGTGCCTACAATGCCCGACATGGAGAGCCCCACGCCAGAGACAGGCGCGCGCAGCTGGCTGCGCTGCTACCGCTGCTGGTCACAGGATCTGGAGGTGCAGGTTCACTACGAGGGCATCCACAAGATCGACCCCGACACGGGCGAGCGCGCGGAAGTGATCGACGAGCTGCAGGAGGCGGTCGTGCAGTGCCTGGACTGCATGCACGACCAGCCGCACCTCGGCTTCAACAACAGCCGCGTCGAGCCGATCGAGGATCGCTGGGAACGGATGATCGCCGGCACGCCGTGGGTCGCCTCGTGCACTGTCGAGGTCGACGCCGACGAGGTCGAGAGCTGCTCTGGACCGGAGGCGGGCGACGCGCTTTCATACGCCGCCTTCGGCGACCACGGCGTGCGCGAGTTCTTCACGCACGTGCGCTTTCACAAGCACGAGGACGACTCGCGCATCATCGTGCACCTGCTCGTCGAGCTCTACGCACGCTCGCTGGAGGAGGCGACCGAGGTGCTCGAGTCCTCGGCGCGCGGAGCGCTGACGATCACCTCGCTGGCCGAGGAGTCACGCCCGCCGGCCGCAGCCGGCGAGACGCACGGCCACGAATAGCCGCCGATCGGACGCGCCGGCGCGTCCGCCGAGCCCGCCCGCGCTTGAGTCTCGTGCGCTCACGGCCGATGCATGTCCCAGGGCCGCAAACCGCACGGACAGGAGCGTCAATGGAGCAGGTCTTGAAGGTGCTGATCGCGGATGACCATCCGCTGATACTGCAGGGCCTGCGCAGGACGCTCGAGGCGTGCGACGACATCGAGGTGGTCGGCGAGGCGCGCTCGGGAACGGAGGTCGTGTCGCTCGTGCAGCGTCGCGGCCCAGACGTCGTGCTGCTCGACCTGCGCATGCCCGGCATGGACGGCGTCGAGTGCGTCAAGCAGATCAAGCAGACCTCGCCGGAGGTCAAGGCGGTGGTGCTGTCGGGCTGCGACGACCGGCCGTCGATCGAGTCCGCGCAGAGGGCCGGCGCGAGCGCGTATGTGATCAAGAGCGTCAGCTCCGTGGACATCCCGGCGCTGCTGCGCCAGGTGGCCGCCGGCTACACGCTGTTTCAGGCTCCGCGCGAGGATTCGGGCGGCGCCTCGACGGGCGAGGACGAGCCGGAGCTGACCGAGCGCGAGTTGACGATCCTCGCCGCCGTCGCCGAGGGACGCACGACGAAGGCGATCAGCACGGAGCTGTGGCTGAGCGAACACACCGTCAAGTTCCACCTCACGAACATCTACCGCAAGCTCGGCGTGGCCAACCGCAGCGGCGCGGTGCGTTACGCCTACGAGCACGGGCTGGCTTCGACCGCAAGCTGAAGTCGCGCGCGCTCCCGCGGACGCTCAGCGAGCGGCGGCCGTGGGCTGCTCGCCAGCGGTTCCCAGCTCAGCGGGCGACGGCCGTCGGCTCGGCGCTCGCCAGCGGTTCCCAGCGCGGCAGGCTCAACGTGACCGACGTCGGTCCCCCGGGGCGGCTGTCCACGACGCAGCGGCCGCCGAGCAGGCGCACCCGCTCGTGAATGCCCGCGAGGCCCATGCGCCCGCGCCGCGCGGCGCTGAGCAGCGCGCCCTCTACGTCGAAGCCGCAGCCGTCGTCGACCACACGCGCCGACACGCCGTGCGCATCGAAGTCGATCTCGACCGTCACCGCGGTGGCCGTCTCGCCGTGCTCTCTGACGTTGTTGAGCGCCTCGCCGACGACGCTCAGCAGCGCGATGCGCTGCGACGGCGACACGCCGGCCGAGTCGCCCTGCAGGCGCACCGCCGGCACGATCGCAGACCGCGTGGAGAAGGCCTGGACGACGTCGCGCAGCGCGTCGCCGAACGGGCGGTCGGCGAGCACGCTCGCGTGCACCGACGTGGAGATACGCCGCAGGCCGCCCTCGAGCGCCAGCAACCGCGCGTCGAGATCGTCGAGGCGGCCGCGCACGAGCGCGCTCGCGTCGTGCTCGCCGAGCAGATCGACGAGCTGGCCGCGAAACAGCCGCAGGTCCTCGGCCAGCAGCAGCAGCTCCTGCAGCGGGCCGTCGTGCAGGTCGAAGCCGAGGCGCATCAAACGGCGCTCGCCGCCAGCCACGAGCGCGCGCTCGTCGCTGACGTTGCGCGCCATCAAATCGTCGCGTTCGAGCGCCGACGCCAGCGCCGGCAGCGCCGCGCGCAGGACCGTTCGCGCCGGCGCGCCGCCATCTGAACGGACGCGCGCCACGAGCACGCCGATCGCGCGACCGTCGCGCTCGATCGCCAAGGCGTGCAGCTCGCCGTCTGACAGCTCCGCCTCGCGCTCGCGCCGCAGCAGTCGATCGGCCAACTCGCGCTCGGCCGAGCCGGCCCGCTCGCCGGCGGCGTCGACCGTGTGGGGCGAGCCCGCGCGGTCATCGCGCCACAGCGACACGCCATCCACGCGCGCCAGGCCACACAGCAACCCGAGCGTCGTCTCGACGACCACCGCGGGCGCGAAGGCGGCCAGCGCGGGTAGCGAGAGCAGTTGTCGCGACAGCTGCTCCTGCGAGACATCCAGCGCGGACGCGAGGCGCTCGACCAGCGCCCGTTGAGCGGCCTCGTCGCGCGCGAGCTCGACGGCCACCGCCGCGAACGAAAGCTCCGCGAGGACGATGCGCGCCAGTCGGGCGCCCTGGCGCCGATCGGCGCAGCCGCCGAGCGCATCGAGCGCCAGCGCGCGCGCAAGGGCCCGCTCCGCGGCGGGCGGCGAAAGATCGTGTTCGGCGAACAGGCGCTCGATCGGCTCGAGCTCGGGCGCGGCCGCCGGATGTGCGCTTTGCTGCGTAGGCATAACGGGTGACGCTGGTGCCCCGCAGGCGGGGCCTGAGCATGTATCGGCACCGTGGCGCGCAAGCTCAAACGGCGGCTCGGCGGACGATCGCCGGCCGCCCCATCCGCGCGGGCTCGATCGAGAGCGTGCGCTCAACCGAGGCGGTGCACGCCGGGCAGCCCGTCAACCGCAGCGCCATCCGTCGCGCGCGCGCGTGCGCGTGCTCGGTCGGCCCGCACGATCGCCGCGAACAGGCGATCGAAGTCGTCCCACTTTGCCAGCGTGGGGATCCCCGCCGTCACCGCCGGGGCGCCGTCGCCGACGACGACGACGCCGACCGCCGGCGTGCGCGCCTCGCCCAGCGCCACGTCACGCGCGATCTCGCGCAGCAGCTCCAGCCCGTCCACCAGCGCGACATCGATGCGCTCGCGCGCGATCGTCGCGGCGGTGTCAGTCACGTCGCCGGCGCTGAACGGCGTGCACCCGCGCCGCGACAGCAGCATCGAGGTGACGGCGCGAAAGCGATGGTCGCGCGAGGCGACGAGCACGCGCAGGGGGCGCAGGCGAATCACCTGCGCGCCGTCCTCGCGCGCCTGCGGGTCGCGCGCATCCACTCCATCCAGATCCATGCGGCACAGCATCGCGCCGCACCGACGACACGCCAACTCCACCTTGGTCTAGACGCAGCGGGCTACCGGACGGGCGCACGGGACACCTGGAAGA
This sequence comes from uncultured Solirubrobacteraceae bacterium, assembly GCA_963794905.1. Taxonomy (GTDB): domain Bacteria; phylum Actinomycetota; class Thermoleophilia; order Solirubrobacterales; family Solirubrobacteraceae; genus Palsa-744. The sequence goes on along the minus strand of CAWCFO010000002.1, from coordinate 2,501,527 downwards.
AGGTGCAGGTAGGACTAGCCGTTGTTCCGGCGTAACGGCGGCCGGCCCGCTTCAACATGCTCGGCACGTGGAGCACCTCGCTCCAAACGAAAGGAAAACAACTCAAGGAGGAGTTGCTCTATGTTCCGCAATGCACTGAAGAAGAAGCGCAATGTGATGGTCCTGGGTGTCGTGGCTGTTCTCGCCGTCGCCGGCATCGCATTCGCCTACTGGACGACGACCGGTTCGGGCAGCGGCTCGGGCACGGTGGCGGCCAGCAACGGCACGCTCACGCTGCACGGCACGATCAGCAACGAACTGACCCCGGGCGGGAGCTCGCCCGTCGCGTTCACCGCTGACAACGCGAACTCATCGAGCGAGCAGGTCGGCACCGTGAAAGCCGTCGTCTCGATCGACGCGGCCCACGCCAGCGCCGGCTGCCAGGCATCGGACTTCACGATCGCCGACACGCCTGAGAACCAGGTCATCGCCGCAAAAGGCACCGGCGTCTCGCTGGCGCACGAAGGCACGATCTCGATGGCCGACACGTCGGCCAACCAGGACGCCTGCAAGGGCGCGACGATCTCGCTCGCTCTGTCGAGCTAGCGAGAGGGGCGTGGAGGGGAAGCACGGACGCTTCCCCTCCACGTCGCTCCACCGCGGCCCTTGCGCCGCACCCGATCCTTCTGAACCCCACGAGGAGAGCGAGCAGTCAGCGAAATGCGCCGCATCGGATTCAAGACCCCTGAAAACAGCAAGGACGACAGCGTCGACGCGCCGGTAGGCACCGGCTCCGGCCACGCCCCTCGCCTGATGGCGGCCCTCGTCTCGCTGACCGCCGCGTCGATCGCGGGGTTCTCGCTCGCCGCGGCCGGAGCTTTCGCTCCGCTGGCGGCGCCCAAGCCCGTGACGCCGCCCGAGCCGCCCGCTCCGACGATCACGGCTCACCCCGTCGACCCGACCAACCAGACCTCGGCGCACTTCGCATACGGCGACGCCCAGAGCGGCGTGAGCTTCCAGTGCCAGCTCGACGGCGCGGGTTTCGCCTCGTGCCCAGTCGGAGGCGTCAGCTACGCAGGCCGGCTCTCCGATGGCTCGCACAGCTTCAAGGTACGCGCCGTCTCGGGCACGAAGACGAGCGCGGCGAGCTCCTTCGGCTGGACCGTCGACACGCTCGCGCCGACCACCTTCATCTCCTACCCCACCGAAGGGCTCACGCTCGGCAGCGGCGACTGGGGAGCCCGCTGCCCCGCGCGTGCCGCGATCTGCGGCACCGCGAAGGACGCGCACGGCGTGAGGTCCGTCCAGCTCTCGATTCAGCGCAACGGGGGCGGTTGGTGGGGCGGCGGCGCATTCGACCAGCAGAGCGAGTCGTTCAAGACGGCGCTCACGTCGAGTGAAAGGGACTCGACGCGCTGGTCGTATGCGCTTGCGCTTCCCGCCGATGGCCTCTACACAGTCCACGTGCGCGCCACCGACGACGCGGGCAACACGACCTCCGCCGCCGGGCAGGCAAGCGCGCAGTTCACGATCGACACGACGTCTCCGCCAGCGCCAGCCATCACGGCCAAGCCCGACGCGACGACCACGTCGCGCTCGGCGACGTTCTCCTTCACCGACGCCGAGCACGGCGCGCGGCTGCTGTGCCGCCGCGACGCAGGACGCTTCGGCTCGTGCGCCAGCCCACAGTCCTACTCGTCGCTGGCGCTCGGCTCGCACCGCTTCGAAGTCGAGGCGGCCGACGCCGCCGGAAACGTCAGCTCGCCGACAGGCTACTCGTGGACTGTCGCAAAGGCGGTTGAAACCGGCGGCAAACCGTTCACGGTCACGGGCAACGCCTCTGGCGCGCTCGCGCCGGGACTCTCGCGGACGCTGGCGATCACCGTGGTCAACCCCAACAGCGTGCCCATCGAAGTGAGCGCGCTGACCGTGACCGTCGCCGCCGGCAGCTCCAACTCCGGCTGTGACGGACCGACCAACCTGCAGCTGACCCAGCCGAACGTCTCCAGCGCCAACCCGCTGGCGATCGCCGCCAACGCCAGCGTCGCTCTGCCCGCGGGAGCGGTCAGCGCGCCGGTGGTGCTGATGCGCGACCTGCCCGTCAACCAGGACGCGTGCAAGAACGCCTCCTTCACGTTCACCTACAGCGGGAGCGCGCACTCATGAGAGCGAGCATGAACACGCGCGGCCGTCGCGGCCGCATCTTCGTCCTGCTGCTCGTCGCCGTGCTGGGCGCGACGACGGCCGCCTGGGCTTTCTGGAGCCAGCCGGGCAAAGGCAGCGCGAGCGGCCACGTGGGGACGCTGGCGGCTCCCTCCATCTCGAGCATCGCCGGCGGCGCGGAATCGGTCGCGCTCAGCTGGTCCACCGTCAGCGCGCCGGCGTCGGGCGCGGTCAAGTACTACGTCAGCCGCGACGGCGCAGCCGCGAGCGGCTCCTGCCCCACGTCCTCGTCCCCCACCTCGGTCACGAGCTGCACCGACGCGGGCGTGCCCGTGGGCTCGCACAACTACACCGTGACCGCCGTCTGGCGGAGTTGGAGCGCGACGAGCGGCTCGAAAACCACGACCGCGATCTCCAACCCGACGGTCGCGTCCACGAGCCCTGCCTCGCGCGCTCAGGGATCGAGCGGCCAGGCGATCACGATCGTCGGCTCACATTTCGTCAGCGGCGCCGCGGCGACATTCTCAGGGACGGGCGTCACGGTCATCTCCACGACCTTCAAATCCTCAACCGAACTGACCGCCAGCGTGAACGTCGCCGCGGGCGCGGCCACGGGGGCGCGCAACGTGACGGTCACCAACCCAGACGCGGGAGTGGGTACGGGAACCGGCATCTTCACCGTCAACGCGGCGCCGACAGTCACGAGCGCAAGCCCGAGCTCGCGCGGCCAGGGCGCCACCAACCAAGCGGTCGTGATCAAAGGCAGCGGCTTCGCCAGCGGCGCGAGCGCGTCGTTCGGCGCAGGCGTCAGCGTCAGCTCCACGACGTTCAAATCCTCGACCGAAGTGACGGCCAGCATCACCGTCGAAGCGAGCGCGAGCACCGGTGCGCGCACCGTGACCGTGACCAACACCGACCAGGGCGTGGGCTCGCTCGCGGGGGCGTTCACGGTCAACGCCGCGCCAGCCGTCACGAGCGCCAGCCCAAGCTCGCGTCCCCAGGGCGCGAGCGGCCAGACTGTGACCATCAAAGGCAGCGGCTTCGTAAACGGCGCGACGCCGTCGTTCGGCGCGGGTGTCGTGGTCAACTCGACGACGTACAAATCCTCGACAGAACTGACGGCCAACGTAACGGTCGAAGCGGAAGCGAGCACAGGCCCTCGCCCCGTCACCGTGACCAACCCTGACTTCGGCGTCGGTTCGCTCGCGGGGGCGTTCACGGTCAACGCCGCGCCGAGCATCGAATCGACGAGCCCCAGCTCGCGTCCTCAGGGCGCGAGCGGCCAGACGATCACGGTCAAAGGCTCGGGCTTCGCCAGCGGCACGGGTCTCGCAGTCTCGTTCTCAGGCACGGGCATCACCGTCAATTCGACGACCTTCAAATCCTCGACCGAACTGACGGCCAACGTAACGGTCTCCTCCGGCGCGGCCACCGGCGCGCGCACCGTGACCGTGACCAACCCCGACGGGGGCACCGGCTCGCTCGCGGGCGGATTCACGGTGAACGTCCTGCCCAATGTCGAATCGACCAGCCCGAGCTCTGCGAACCGGGGCGGCGCCGAGATAGTCGCCGTGAAAGGCAGCGGCTTCGCCAGTGGCGCGAGCGCTTCCTTCGGCTCCGGCGTCACCGTCAGCTCGACGAGCTTCGTGAGCTCGACTGAACTATCGGTGAAAGTCGCGGTGGAATCCGGCGCGAGCACGGGCAGCCGGACGGTCACCGTCACCAACCCCGACGGAGGCTCGGACTCGCAGTCGAGCGCGTTCACCGTCAACTCGGCCCCGAGCGTGACGCAGGCCAGCCCCGGCTCGCGCGGTCAGGGCGCGAGCAACCAGACGATCGCGATCACCGGGTCGCACTTCGAGAGCGGCGCCGGCCTCGCGGCCTCCTTCTCCGGCACAGGCATCACCGTCAACTCGACGAGCTTCGTCAGCACGACCGAAGTCAGCGCCGAAGTGACGATCGCCGCGAACGCGACGACCGGCGCACGCAACGTCACGGTGACGAACCCCGACACGACGACCGCCACGGGCTTCTCGGCCTTCACCGTCAACGCGGCGCCGACCGTCACGAGCACCAACCCCACCTCGCGCGGCCAGGGCGCGATCGGCCAGCCGGTGGTCGTCAAAGGCACGGGCTTCGTCAGCGGCGCCAGCGCGTCGTTCGGCGCCGGCGTCGCCGTCGCCTCCACGACGTTCAAATCCTCAACCGAACTGACAGCCAACGTGACGATCGAATCGGGCGCGAGCACCGGTGTTCGCACGGTGACCGTGACCAACCCCGACCAGGGCGTGGGCGCCCTCGCCGGCGGATTCACGGTCAACGCCGGCCCCAACGTCGAATCGACCAGCCCCAGTTCGCGCAGCCAGGGCGCCGCCAAACAGACGGTTGCGCTCAAAGGCAGCGGCTTCGCCAACGGCGCCACCCCGTCCTTCGGATCGGGCATCACGGTCGAATCGACGAGCTTCGTGAGCGCGACAGAACTATCCGTAAAAATCGCCGTCGAATCGGGCGCGAGCATCGGCGCGCGCACCGTGACCGTTACGAACCCCGACGGGGGCGTGGACACGCTCCCAAGCGGATTCATGGTCACCGCCGGGCCGAGCATCGAATCGATCGGCCCGAACAGCGGCGACAAGGGCGGCAGCGAGTCGCTGACCGTCAAAGGCGCAGGCTTCGTCAGCGGCGTCGGCCTCGCGGTGTCGTTCTCCGGCACCGGGATCACGGTCAGCTCTACGAGCTTCAAGTCCTCGACCGAACTGACCGCGAGCATCTCGGTCGAATCGGGCGCGAGCGCCGGCGCACGGACCGTCACCGTGACCAACCCCGACGGCGGCGCGGGATCGCTCGCGAACGGCTTCACGGTCAACAACGCGCCGAGCATCGAAGCGATCAGCCCGAGCTCGCGCGCCCAGGGCGCCAGCGGCCAGACGATCGTCGTAAAAGGCGCCAACTTCGAGAGCGGGGCCGGCCTCGCGGTTTCGTTCTCGGGCACAGGCGTCACGGTCAACTCGACCAGCTTCGTGAGCACGACCGAAATCAGCGCCAACATCACCGTCGCGTCCAACGCGACGACCGGCGCACGCACGCTCACGGTGACCAACCCCGACACGACGACCGCCACCGCGACGTTCACGGTCAACGCCCTTCCGACCGTCACGAGCACCAGCCCCAGCTCACGCGGCCAGGGCGCGACGAATCAGCCGATCGTGATCAAAGGCAGCGGCTTCGTCACCGGGGCGAACGCGTCCTTCGGACCGGGGATCGTCGTCAGCTCCACGACGTTCAAATCCTCGACCGAACTGACGGCGACCATCACCGTCGAATCCGCCGCGACCATCGGCACGCGCACGGTGACGGTCACCAACCCGGACACCGGCGCGGGCTCGCTGGCGAACGCGTTCACGGTCAACGCCAAGCCCGTGATCGGCTCGCCGACGTCCTCCAGCAGGATCAAAATCTCGCACAACAACCCGGGCACGTTCAAAGTGACCGGCTCCAACTTCGCCAGCGGCGCTGTCGTGTCGATCTCCGGGGGATTCACGGTCAACTCGACGGTGTTCGCGAGCGCCGGCGAACTGGTCGTGAACGTCACGGCAGGGCACGGTTTTGAAACCGGCACCTACAGCATCACCGTGACGAACCTCGACGGCGGGTCGGCGACCTCGGCGAACTCAATCGAAAACACCTAGCAACGATCATGCGCAAGCACTCAAGGACACGACGCAGCAACTCGACCCCGACAACGGCGGCCCCCCGCCGCCCCGCCTGCCGCCCGGACTCGGTCGGCGCCTACATATGCTGGTCGTGGGGCCGCGCGCGCAGCCGCTGGACGCCGCCCGCGCCGTCGCCGCGACGCTGCTCGGGCGCCCGCGCGCACGCCTGGCGCTGACGCTCAGACCTGCTGTTGACGCTCAGACCTGCCGCTGACCGCTCAGACCTGCGTCAAGCGCAGCACGGGCACGTGGCGGATGCCGGCCGTGCGTTCCTCGTAGTCGCCATAGCCGGTGTACAGCTGCTTTGCCAGCGCGTACAGCCGGTCGCGATCCTCGCCCTGCACCTCGCGCGCGCGAAAGCGCGCGCTGTGACCTTTAGCCGCCAGCGTCACCTCTGGATTGGCCTTGAGGTTGTGATACCAGGCGGGATAGCGCGGGCGCCCGAAGCTCGACGCGATCAGCACTACGTCGTCGCCGTCGGTGAAGTACACGAGCTGCACCGAGCGCTCGACGCCGCTGCGCGCCCCGCGCACGGTCAGCAGCACGACCGGCAGCAGGCCCGCGGTGAGGTTGATGCGGCCTGCGCTCGCGCGCATCAGCAGCGGGTCGATCTTCGCGGCGACTTCCGAGAAGAACCACGTCCCTGGCTTGGTCAGCGCGAAGCGCGTCACCGCCCCGAGCAGCCCCGTGCGCGGTCGCAGCGGGTCCACCTTCGGGATCGCCAGCGCGGACACGGTTCGCTCGCTACGCCCCGAGCGTCAGGAGAGCCGCGCCTCGAGGGCGTCGAGCTGCTCGTTCAGCTCGTCCGGCAGCCGGTCGAACTGCGCCAGGTGGGCGCGGAACTGCGGCAGCTGGGCCTTCCACTCGTCGGTGTCGACGCGCAGCAGCTCGGCCATGTGCTCGTCTGACACGTCGACTCCCGAGATGTCGATGCCGTCCCCGCCGACTGGCGGGATCAGACCGATGGGCGTCTCGGTCGCCGCGCCGTGGCCGGCGCAGCGCGCGAACACCCACGCGAGCACGCGCGAGTTCTCGCCGAAGCCCGGCCAGAGGAAGCGTCCGTCCTCGTCCTTGCGAAACCAGTTGACGTAGAAGATCTTCGGGAGCTTGGCGCCCTCGTGGCGGCCCATCTTCAGCCAGTGCGCGAAGTAATCGGCCATGTTGTAGCCGCAGAACGGCAGCATCGCGAAGGGATCGAAGCGCAGCTCACCTACCGTACCGGCCGCCGCCGCCGTCTTCTCCGAGCTCATCACCGAGCCGAGGAACACGCCGTGCTCCCAGTCCAGAGCCTCGGTCACCAGCGGCACGACCGTCGAGCGGCGTCCGCCGAACAGCATCGCGTCGATCGGCACGCCTTTGGGGTCCTCCCACTCGGCGGCGATCGCCGGGTCCTGCGAGGCCGGCGTCGTGAAGCGCGCGTTGGGGTGCGCGGCCGACGCGTCGGAGTCGGGCGTCCAGTCGTTGCCGTGCCAGTCGATCAGGTGCGACGGCACGTCCTTGGTCATGCCCTCCCACCACACGTCGCCGCTGTCGGTCTTGGCGCAGTTGGTGAAGATCGAGTTGGACTGCACCGTGCGGATCGCGTTCGGGTTGGTCTGCTCGCCCGTGCCCGGCGCCACGCCGAAGAACCCGTACTCGGGGTTGATCGCGTACAGGCGGCCGTCGTCGCCGAACTTCATCCATGCGATGTCGTCGCCGATCGTCTCGACCTTCCAGCCCTCGAGCGTGGGGATCAGCATCGCCAGGTTGGTCTTGCCGCACGCGCTCGGGAACGCGCCGGCGATGTACTTCACCTCACCCTGCGGCGAGGTGAGCTTGAGGATCAGCATGTGCTCGGCCATCCAGCCCTCGTCCCGCGCCATCACCGAGGCGATGCGCAGCGCAAAGCACTTCTTGCCGAGCAGCGCGTTGCCGCCGTAGCCCGAGCCGAACGACCAGATCTCGCGCGTGTCGGGGTAGTGCACGATGTACTTGTTCTCCGCGTTGCACGGCCACGGCACGTCCTCGGCGCCGTCCGCGAGCGGCATGCCCACAGAGTGCACGCACGGCACGAACACGCCTGCGGAGCCGAGCGCGTCGAGCGCGCCCTGGCCCATGCGCGTCATGATGCGCATGCTCACGGCCACGTACGGCGAGTCGGTCAGCTGCACACCCACGTGGCTCTTGTCCGAGCCCAGCGGACCCATCGAGAAGGGCACCACGTACATCGTCCGCCCGCGCATCGCGCCCGCGAACAGCTCGTTGAGCGTCTCGCGCATCTCCGCCGGATCGCGCCAGTTGTTCGTCGGGCCGGCCTGATCCTCGGTCGCCGAGCAGATGAACGTGCGGTCCTCCACGCGAGCCACATCGTCCGGGTCCGACAGCGCCAGGTAGGAGTTGGGACGCTTGGCGTCTGACAGCTTCTCGAACGTCCCCGCGTCGATCAGCGTCTGGCAGAGGCCGTCGTACTCCTCCGCCGAGCCGTCGCACCAGTGGATGTCGTCGGGTTCGGTGAGCGAGGCCACCTCTCCTACCCAGGAAAGCAGGCGCTCGTTGGTCGTGGGGGCGGAAGCGGTCGTGTTCATCGGGTCAAGCAGCTCCTCGATCGCGGTCATGATCGGCGCGCCGAACCGGTCGTTGACCTCTCGGCGCGTTCCAGAGGCCCCTCTGGCCCCGGGAAACATAAAAACGCCCGTCGGGCGTGGCTTGGAAGCGTACCGTACGCCTACCCGCGACAGCCGACGCCTACGCACCCGACGACCGCGAGATGCGCCGTCGGGCGGCAGGTTGCACCGCCGTTGGCGGCGCGACGCGCGCTTGCCTACTCGACGTTGCCCTCGGCCGCGTCAGACGCGCCGGGGGTCTTGCGCGGGACGAGCACCAGCCGCTTGAACTCCGCCACCAGCACGCCGTCCTGGTTGAGCACACGCGTGTGAACCTTGACCGTGCCGCGGTCGGGCTTTGACTTGGACTCCTTCTTCTCCAGCACCTCGGACTCGCAGTACAGCGTGTCGCCGTGGAACACCGGCGCCGGATGCTTGAGTTCTTCGGTGGCCAGGTTGGCGATCGCCTTGCCGCTGACGTCAGAGACCGACATGCCCAGCGCCAGCGAGTAGACGAGCGGACCCACGACCACGTTGCGGCCCTGCTGCGATTTGGCCGCGTAGACGTCGTTGAGATGCAGCGGGTGGTGGTTCATCGTGATCAGACAGAACAGGTGGTCGTCTGACTCGGTCACGGTCTTCGCCGGCCAATGTTTGTAGACAGCGCCGACGTCGAACTCCTCCAGGTAGCGGCCGTAGGGATGGGCGCCGCTGGCCTCGCGCGCGGCCTGCTCGGTCTCGACGGTCTGCGTCTCGCTCATGGGGGTCCTAGCGTCTCCTCGAATGGCTTGTCATGGGCATGGGACTCTAGTGGGCACGGCTGAGCCGATAGCGTTGCAAGCGCAGCGATCCGCCACCGCAGACCCAGGAGAGCCGACTTGCGCAACCCCCGCGACTTCCTCCAGCCCCTAGCGATCGACGCGCCAGTGCCGGCGCGCGAGATCCCCTTCAAGCCGTCTCGGATGATCCATTTCATGGACTTCTCCAACCCGAAAATGGTCGACAAGACGCCCGATCTGGCGCCGAAGGTGGACATCCTGCTGGGCAACCTCGAGGACGCCGTGCCGCTGGAAAAGAAGGAGGCGGCGCGCGCCGGGCTGATCAAGGTGGGCAAGGAGATGGATCTCGGCGACACGGCGCTGTGGACGCGCGTCAACGAGCTGGCCTCCCCGTACGTGCTCGACGACCTGACGCAGCTCGTGACCGAGATCGGCCACAAGCTGGAGGTGATCATGATCCCGAAGGTCGAGGGGCCATGGGACATCCACTACGCCGACCGGCTGCTCGCGCAGTTGGAGGCCAAGGCCGGCATCGAGCGCCCGATCCTCATCCACTGCGTGCTCGAGACGGCCCAGGGCGTGGCCAACCTCGAGGAGATCGCCTGCGCCAGCCCACGCATCCAGGGCATGAGCTTCGGCCCAGCCGACCTGGCGGCGTCGCGGCGCATGAAGACGACGCGCGTCGGCGGCGGGCACCCCGGCTACCGCACGATCGCCGACCCCGACCCCGACGACCCGGACGCCCCGCGCGCCAGCTACCAGCAGGACCCGTGGCACTACTCGATCGCGCGCATGGTCGACGCGTGCACGTCGGTCGGCGCGCTGCCCTTCTACGGCCCCTACGGCGACATCTCCGACGCCGAGGGCTGCGAGACGCAGTTCCGCGCCTCGTTCCTGCTCGGCTGCGTCGGCGCGTGGTCGCTGCACCCCGGCCAGATCGCGATCGCCAAGCGCGTCTACTCGCCCGACCCCGACGAGGTGGCGTTCGCCAAGAAGGTCATCGAGGCGATCCCCGACGGGCGCGGCGTGCACATGATCGACGGCAAGATGCAGGACGACGCGACGTGGAAGCAGTGCAAGGTGATGGTCAACCTCGCCGAGATGCTCGCCAAGAAGGACCCCGAGCTGGCCGAGGCCTACGGCTTCGCCCCGGCTCCCGCCGCGGCCTAGCGTCGCCGTATAGGCTTCCGCGCCGTGATCGGACCCAGCCATCCCACCCGGTCGCCGCGCGCGGCCGCCAAACGATGAGGTTCTTCGAGTACGAGGCCCGCGAGATCGTCAAGCGCGCGGGCATTCCCGTGACCGACTACGGCTTCACGACCGACCCGGCCGAGGCGGCGCAGATCGCGCAGCGCATCGGCGGACCGACGGTGATCAAGTCGCAGGTGCTCTCCGGCGGGCGCATGAAGGCCGGCGGTGTGAAGTTCGCCGACACGCCGCAGGAGGCCGAGGACTACGCCAAGGACATCCTGCAGCTGGAGATCGGCGGCCACATGCCGCGCGGCGTGCTCGTCGACCCGAAGGCAGAGGTCGCGCAGGAGTACTACGCCGGCGTCGTCTGGGACGGCACCGCCAAGAAGCCGCTGATGCTGTTCAGCGACATGGGCGGCATCGACATCGAGCAGGTCGCCGAGGAGCACCCCGACCATGTCGGTCGTGGCCACTTCTCAACGCTCGAACCGTTCTCCGACTTCCAGGCCAAGCAGGTCATCGCGGCGGCCGGCGTCACCGGCAGGGCCCTGCAGCGCGCCACCCCGGTGCTCGCTCGCCTGGCGCGCCTGTTCCTCGACAACGACATGACGCTCGCCGAGATCAACCCGCTGGCGGAGCTCAAGGACGGCTCGTTCGTCGCGCTCGACGCGCACATGGAGATGGAGAACGAGGGCATGCCGCGTCAGAAGGGCCTGATTGCAGCACTCGGCATCGGCGAGGACGAGGGCACCCGCGAGGGTCACACGCCGAGCTCGTTCGAGGAGGCCGTCAAGGCGATCGACGCCGCCGATCACCGTGGCGTGATCCAGGGCAAGGACACCGGCTTCAACGGCAACATCGGCCTCGTGATCGGAGCCGGCGGCGGCTCGCTGACGCTGACCGACGCCGTGCGCCAGCAGGGCGGCAAGCCCGCCAACTACTCCGAGATCGGCGGCAACCCATCGGTCGCCAAGGCCTGCGGCCTGGCCAAGCAGGTTCTTCAGAAAGACGGCGTCGAGAAGATCGCCGTGATGATGTCGATCGTCTCGAACACGCGCGTGGACATCGTCGCGCGCGGCGTGATCAAGGCCTGTCTCGAGCTCGACAAGGACCCTGGCGAGACGATCGCGATCTTCCGCATCCCGGGTGCCTGGGAGGAGGAGGGCTTCAAGATCCTCGACGCCTACGGAATCGAGTATTGCGACCGGTCGGTTTCCTTGTGGGAGGCAGCCGGTAGAGCGGTCGCCAAGATCCAGGGAGCCGCATGCATGTCATCCTGATCGACCAGGACACGACGTTCATCATCCAGGGCATCACCGGCCGCGAGGCGGTGAACCTCACGCGCGAGTGCCTGGACTACGGCTCGAAGATCGTCGGCGGCGTGACGCCAGGGCGCAAGGGCCGCGAGGTTCACGGCGTGCCGGTCTTCGACACGGTCGAGCAGGTCGTCGAGCACAACGGCGGCGTCGTGCCGGACGGCTCGGTCGTCACGGTCCCGCCGGCAGGCACGCGCGACGCCGTCTTCGAGGCGCTGCACGCCGGCATCAAGACGATCGTGATCGTCACCGAGCGCATCCCGCGCCGCGACGTCGCGATGATGGTCGAGCTCGCGGACGCCAAGGGCGCGCGGATCATCGGTCCGAACTGCCTCGGCGTGATCGTCCCGGGCGTAGCCAAGATGGGCGGCATCGGCGGCCCGGCGCGCAACGCCGCGGTGGCCTACCAGCCCGGCGCAGGTCGGCGTGATGAGCCGCTCGGGCGGCATGACCACGGAGATCTCCTCAACGCTGACGGCGGCCGGCCTGGGGGTCTCGACGGCCGTCTCGATCGGCGGCGACGCGATCATCGGCTCCACCTACGCCGAGCTGATGCCGTACTTCGAGGCCGACGAGCAGACCCAGGCGATCGTGATCTACACCGAGCCCGGCGGCCGCATGGAGGCCCAGTTGGCGCAGTGGGTCAAGGAGCACAACTCGCGCCTGCCGATCATCGCGTTCATGGCCGGCAAGTTCATGGACGACGAGGAGATGCAGGGCATGTCCTTCGGGCACGCGGGCACGATCGTCGAGGGCAAGGAGGACTCAGCGACCGAGAAGATCGCCCGCCTGGAGGCCGCCGGCATCCCGGTCGTGCAGCGGATCGACGAGATCCCCGACCTCGTCAAGAGCAAGCTCGCCGAGAGGAGCTGGAGCGTGAGAGCCGACGGCCTGTTCATCGCCGTGGAGGTCGATGACGCGGCCGCCGCCGATGCGGCGATCGTCAAGCGGATGACCGAGGCCTGCCCCGTCGACATCTTCGCCCAGCGCGACGAAGGCACGCTGGAGATCGTGCGAGCAGAACCTCGACGAGTGCGTGCTCTGCCGCCTGTGCCTCGACGCCACGCCGGACGGCGCCGTGAAGGTGATCAAGCTCTACGACGACGACGCCGTGCTCGCCTAGGCGGGCGATCGCCGAGACGATCCTCCCGTTCGCGGCCGCTGTGGGTTATCTTGGTGGGAGCAGCACCGCGCAGAACGTCAACGCGCAGAACGTGAGGGAGCCGGCCGGCATGAACGAAAACTTCTCTCTGGTCGTCATGTGCCTGTTCCTGCTCGCGTCGCTCGCCTTTCTGGCGCAGCAGCTGACCTCGTATCACTGACACGCGCTCGCCAGCAGCCCCCGGCGAGCGCAGTGTGGTCGCTCAGGCGCTCTTGCGCGCCTTGCGCGTGCGCTCGCGCTCCTGCTGGCGCTCGACGACGTTGATGATCAGCTTGAGGAACTGGTCGGGGCCGGTGGCCTTGGCCTGGCCGTAGCTGAACGCCTCGATCCAGTCGGGCACTTTGCCTTCGCGCGCCATCACGTTGAAGAACTCGCGGCGCATGTCCACGCGCACGCGCGCGTCGGCGGCCGGGCCCTTGGTGACCTTGATCCCGGGCATCTCCAGGCGGAAGTGCTGCACGTCGCCGCGACCGCGCAGTTCGACGCCGACGACGAGCTTGATCGGCGCGAGCGCCGGAACCTCCTCGACGAACCGGCGCGTCGCGAGCTCGATCAGAGCCTTGGCGTCCTCTGCCATCGCGTTTAGATCTTATGACGCTGCAGCAGCTTGCGCCCGATCACCATGCGCTGGATCTCCGACGTGCCCTCGCCGATCAGCAGCAGCGGCGCGTCGCGGTAGAGGCGCTCGATCTCGTACTCCTTGGAGTAGCCGTAGCCGCCGTGGATGCGCAAGCGACTCCTCGACGCAGAAGCGCCCGGCCTCCGAGGCGAACAGCTTGGCCATGCCGGCCTCCAGGTCCGAGCGCTCGCCGGCGTCCTTCAGGCGCGCGGCGCGCAGCGTGAGCAGGCGCGCGGCGTCGACCTGCGTGGCCATGTCGGCGAGCTTGAACTGGATCGCCTGGTGCTCGGCGATCGGCTTGCCGAACGTCTTGCGCTCCTGCGAGTAGCGCAGCGCCGAGCTCCAGCGCGCGCTGGGCGATGCCGACGCCGCGCGCGGCGACGTTCACGCGCCCGACCTCCAGCGCGTCCATCATCTGCGCGAAGCCCTTGTTCAGGCCCGCCTCCTCGCCGCCGAGGATGTTCTCGGCGGGGCAGCGGTAGCCGTCGAACACCAGCTCGGTCGACTCGACGCCCTTGTAGCCCATCTTCTTGATCTGCGGCGGCACGGTCAGCCCGGCGTAGGTCGCCGGTGTTCTCTGCGACGCCCGGCTCCTTCTCGGCGATGAAGCAGGTCATGCCCTTGTAGCGCGGCTCGGCGTCGGGGTCGGTCTTGACGAGCACGAACACGAGCGTCCGAGCGCAGGCCGTTGGTCACCCACATCTTCTGGCCGTTGATCTCGTAGTCGCCGTCGTCGTCCTTCTTGGCCGACGTCTTGATCGCCTGCACGTCGGAGCCGAGCTCGGGCTCGGACAGCGAGAAGGCCGCGCGGATCTCGCCGGTGGCCATGCGCGGCAGGTACTTCTGGCGTCTGCTCCTCGGTGCCGAACTTCATCAGCAGGTAGGAGCCGATGAAGTGCGTGTTGATGACGCCGGAGATCGAGATCCAGCCGCGCGAGAGCTCCTCGACGATCATCGCGTAGGTCGTCAGGTCCAGCCCCATGCCGCCGTACTCCTCGGGGATCGTCACGCCGAACAGCCCGAGCTCCTTCATCTGCTCGACGATCGGCTCGGGGAAGGCGTCCTCGTGGTCGTAGTGCTCGGCGTTGGGCAGGATCTGCTCGTCGGCGAACTGGTGCACCATCTCGGTGATCGCCTTCTGCTCGTCGGTCATCTCGGTGTACGGCGAGGCGGCTACGGCCATGCGGTCTCACGGCTCCAAGGTCGTTTTCTGGCTGATCGGGAGAGAATACCGCGCATGAACTTCGCCGGCGACGTGCGTCGAGCAGCTGCCCGCACAGGCGGCTCGCGCTGCGTCGAGCTGGCGCGCGACGGCGACGCGGCGCGAGTGGAGCTTCGGCGAGGTCGCCGAGCGCAGCGCGCGGCTGGCCGGCACGCTGCAGCGCGCGCGGCGTCGGCCGCGGCGACGTCGTGATGACGCTGATCGGCAACCGCCCCGAGTGGGTGTTCGACGATGGTCGCCTGCTTTCGCATCGGCGCGGTCGTGCTGCCCTGCACCGAGCAGCTGCGCGCGAAGGACCTGCGCCTGCGCCTCGACGTCGCGCGCCCGTCGCTGATCGTCGCCGACGAGCGCAACCGCGCCGAGCTGGAGGCCGCGCACGCCGGACTGCCGCGTGCTGCTCGTGCCCGACGAGCGGCTGTTCGACGCCGAGCCCGCGCCGGCGGCCGAGCTGGCCGGCGACGACCCGTGCCTGATCACGTTCACCAGCGGCACGGCCGGCGAGCCCAAGGCGGTCGTGCACGCGCAGCGCTACCTCGACGGCCAGCGCCTGCAGGCCGAGCACTGGCTCGGCGCGCGCAGCCGGCGAGCTGGTCTGGTGCACGGCCGCCAGCGGCTGGTCGAAGTCGGCGCGCAACGTGTTCATCGCGCCGTGGCTGCGCGGCGCGCGCGGCGCTGCTGCACGACGCGCGCTTCGATCCCGCACGAGCGCCTGGAGCTGCTCGCGCGCGAGCGCGTCAACGTGCTGTGCATGGCGCCGACCGAGTACCGCGTGATCGCCAAGCGCGCGACGCTGCGCCGCTGCCGCGCGCTGCGCGCGATGGTCGCCGCCGGCGAGGCGCTCAACCCGGAGGTGCTGCGCGCGTGGCACGAGGCGACGCGGGCTGGACATCCGCGACGGCTACGGGCAGACCGAGACCGGGCAGCTGACCGGCGCGCCGCTCGGCGATGGCCGCGCGGCCGGGGTCGATGGGCAGGGCGCTGCCGGGCATCGGGCTGCTCGTCAAAGACGGCGAGCTGACGGCCAACCCGCGCACCGTGCCGACGTTCTTCCTCGGCTACCTCGGCGAGCACGTGCACCGGCGCGAGGACGGCGCGTGGCAGGTCGCAGGACCGGCGCGCCGGCGGCCCGTGGCGAACCGGCGACCGGGTCAGCGCAGGACGACGGACGGCTGGCTGCACTTCGAGGGCCGCGACGACGACGTGATCATCTCCGCCGGCTACCGCATCGGCCCGTTCGAGGTCGAGTCGGCGCTCGTCGCGCACCCGGCGGTCGCCGAGGCGGCGGCCGTGGCCGCGCCCGACGAGGAGCGCGGCGTCGGTCGTGCGCGCGGTGGTCGTGCTGCGCGACGGCGACTACGCGCCGTCGCCGCAGCTCGTGCGCGAGCTGCAGGAGCACGTCAAGCGCGAGACCGCGCCCGTACAAGTACCCGCGCATCGTCGACTTCGCCGCCGAGCTGCCGAAGACGGCCAGCGGCAAGGTCAAGCGCGCCGAGCTGCGAGCCGGCGGCTGAGCGCCGAGCCGGGCCGCGGGCGTCGATGCCCCGCGGCCCGGTCGCGATCGCTCAGGCCAGCTGGGTGACCGGCTCGGCGCTCGCGTACTCGCGCTCCAGCTCGAGCTCGTCGACCTCCTGCTGCACCGTGCCGGCCGGCGGGCGCAGCACCAGCGAACGCCGCGACGATGCCGAGCGCCACGCAGCTCGCCGCGACGACGTAGGCGAGGTGGTAGCCGCCGGTCAGCGCCGCGATCGCCGAGTGGCCGCTCGCGGCTCAGCGCCTTGGTGTGGTCGGTTGCGACCGTGCCCAGCGCGGCCAGCCCGATCGCGCCGAACAGCTGCACCGACACGTTGATGATCCCCGACGCCAGCCCCGCGTCGCGCTGCGGCGCGTCGGCCATGCCGATCGTCAGCAGCGGCAGGAACGAAGCGCCGGCGCCGAGCCCGATCAGCAGGAAGGCGAAGAACAGGCCGGGGAAGTAGCCGGCGTGAACGCCCGCCGTCGACAGCAGCAGCAGCCCGGCGACGATCGACGCGAGCCCGGCCGCGAGCGTGTTCACGCGCGCCGAAGCGCTCGACGGCCCTCGCCGACAGGCCCATCGACATCACGGCGATCGAAGCGGTCAGCGGCAGGAACGCCAAGCCCGTGTCGATCGCGTTGTAGCCGAGCACGCGCTCGAGGTACAGCGAGCCGAGGAAGAACGCCGAGAACATGCCCGTCACGAGCAGCCCGCGCACGAGGCTCGAGCCCATCAGCATGCGCAGGCGCAGGATGCGCAGCGGCATGATCGGGTTCTCCAGGCGCGCCTCCAGCGCGAGGAACGCGGCGAGCAGCGCCAGCGACGCAGCGCCGACGCCGAGCGTGCGCGCCGACAGCAGGCCGTATTCGGTGGACTTGACGATCGCGAACGCGCCGGCCATCGTCGCCAGCGTGATCAGCGCCGAGCCGAGCCAGTCGACGCCGCCGCCCAGCCCGATGCCCTCGTTCTCGACGATCAGCGCCGAGCCCGAGCACGAACGCGACGAGGCCGATCGGCACGTTGACGAAGAAGATCCAGTGCCAGTCGAGCGACTGCGTGAGCGCGCCGCCGGCGAGCAGGCCGATCGAGCCGCCGCCGGCGGACACGAACGCGTACATGCCCATCGCCTTGGCCTGCTCGACGCGCTCGGGGAACTCGGTGACGATGATCGCCAGGATCACGCTCGACGCGACCGCGCCGCCGACGCCCTGCAGCAGCCGCGCGCCGATCAGCAGCGCCTGACTGTCGGCCATGCCGCACAGCACCGACGCGGCGGTGAACATGACCAGCCCGGTCAGGAACACGCGCTTTCGCCCGACCAGGTCGCCGAGCCGCCCGGCCAGCAGCAGGAAGCCGCCGAACGTGATCAGGTAGCCGTTCGATCACCCACGTGAGGTTGCCCTGCGAGAAGTGCAGGTCGTGCTGGATGGACGGCAGCGCGACGTTGACGATCGTCGCGTCGAGCACCATCATCAGCTGGCCGAGGCACAGGACCGCGAGCGCGATCCAGCGACGGCGCTCGCTGCGGCTCGCGAGCTCAGCCGCGGACGAGGTGATCTGCGCGTCGGCGTGACGCGCCTGCGCCCCGCTCGACGCTGCGCGCTGCTCTGGCGCTCCCGCGGTCTCGCTCGGCGCCGACCGCGGCGACTCGCGCCGGCGATTGCGCGCTGTGGTCCTGCGCTGCCGTTGCTTGATGATCGTGCTCATGTGGCTCCCTTCGGTTGGCGAAGGAACACCATAGCAGCGATCATCCATGTTTCAAGGATGATCTACCTAATATTTATCATTGCTGCTAAAGTGACAAACCATGCGAGATGATGTAAAATGCGCGCGCGATGGGAGACGAGAGGGCGACGTGCTCCCGGCTCGATGGTCCTGCTCACGCGGCTGGCCAAGCAGGTCTACCGGCGCAGCGACGAGGATCTGCTGGGCATGCACCTGCGTCACCTGATGGCGCTCAGCTACCTGCGCGACCACGACGGCTGCCCCCAGCAGGAGCTCGCCGAGGTGCTGTGCATGGACGCCAACAACGTCGTGCTGCTGCTCAACGAGCTCGAGGATCTCGGCTACATCGCGCGCCGGCGCGACCCCGACGACCGCCGCCGCCACCGCGTCGAGCTGACGCGGCCGGCACCAAGGCGCTGACGAGCGCCGAGCGCGCGCCAGGAAGCGATCGAGGACGACGTGCTGCAGGCGCTCGACGCCGACGAGCGCGCGACGCTCTGGCGGCTGCTCAGCCGCGCGCTGCGCGCCGAGCCGAGCCGTAGCGCGTGAGGCCGACGCCGTGCGCGGCCACGACCCGCTGACGGCCCGCTGACGTTCTGTGAGGTGACCCCGTCTGGTCGATGCTAGCGAGGGCAAGGACCCACCCTCCAGGACTGGCACGTGGCGTGCGGCCGACGGGATGCGAGCGAAGTGAGTGTCTCCGGCTTCGGCAAGCCACCGACGAGGCAGCCTCGCGCCGGCCAGCGCCCCCTAAATGGCGACGATCGCGTCGATCTCGACGGCGCGCCCTTCGGCAGCGCCGCCACCCCCACGGCCGCCCGGGCGGGCGGATCGGTGGGAAGAAAGGCGCCATAGACGTCGTTGATCTCGGCGAACGCGCCGAGGTCGGTCGTGTAGATCGTCAGGCGCACCGCACGCTGCAGCGAGGTCGCCGGCCGCATCGCACACCGCGGCGAGGTTCTCCAGGCAGCGCCGCGCCTGCTCGGCCGGCGTGTCGCCGACCAGCTCGCCGCTGGCGGGGTCGAGCGGGATCTGCCCGGAGCAGAACAGCAGCTCCCCCGGCACGCACCGCGTGGCTGTACGGGCCGATCGCCGGCGGCGCGCCGGGCGCGTCGACGATCTGGCGATCCAGGGACATCGCTTGGACCCTATCGCGCGGCGAGGACTCGCAGCCGAGGCGAGAATCGCGGCCCCGCGGGTAGGCAAACCGCTTGCCGGCGCGCGCTCACGGGTAGCTGATCGGTGATGAGCAGCGCTTTTCGACCGCGTCGTCGCGACCACACTTGCCGCTAACGTCTCCGCAGATGCCAAGGCGCGTGCTGATCTCTATGCTCGCCGCGCCGCTCGCCGGCGCGCTGATCGCCGCGCTCGGCGCCTCGCCGGCCTCGGCGGCGCTGACGTTCGCGCCGTGCGCGAACGTGCCCGGGTTCTCGTGCGCGCCGCTGACCGTGCCGCTGGACCGCAGCGGCAAGACGCCCGGCACGATCTCGCTGACGCGTCGAGCGCAAAGGCGCCAGCGCGGCGACCGGCCAAAGCGCGGTGATCGCGCTGGCCGGCGGACCCGGCCAGGCCGCCGACCCGCTCGGCGAAGTCCTCGCCGGCGCGATCGCGCCCGCGCTGGCGACGCGCGACCTGCTCGTGTTCGACCAGCGCGGCACCGGGCACTCCTCGCCGCTGAACTGCCCGGTCTTCGACAACCTGGCGGCGCTGGAAAGCGCCAGCGAAAGCACGCTTGGGCCGCTCGTGGAACTGCTGCGCGCTGCAGATCGGACCCGCGCGCGGCTCGTTCACGACGCAGGAATCGGTCGAAGACATCGAGGCGATCCGCCACGCGGCCGGCTACAAGAAGCTCGTGCTGTACGGAACCTCCTACGGCACGAAGGTCGCGCTGCGAGTACGCCGAACGCTACCCGCAGCACGTCGAATCGATGGTGCTCGACTCGGTCGTCGCCGAGCAACGGGCCGGAACCGTTCAGCCTCTCGCGCTTTCCGGCGATCGGCTCGGCGCTCGGCGAACTCTGCCACAACCGCGCGTGCGCCGGAATCACGGCCAACCCGGTCGGCGACCTCGCCCGGCTGATCGCGCGACTGCGCAAGCGCCGCCTCACGGGCTCGGCCTATCGACGGCTCGGGCAAGCGCCACGCGGTGTCGCTCGACGAGCTCGAACTGCTCGAACATCCTGCAGGCCGGCGATCTGAACCCGGCGCTGCGAGCGCTGCTGCCGGCGGCGGTGCACTCGGCGCTCAACGGCGACCCCGACCCGCTGCTGCGCTTGAACCTGATCGCCGAGGGGCTGGTGCCGAGCATCCCGATCCGCCGCGACCCGGAAGCCGAACGGGTCAGCCAGGAAGAAGAAAACAACGCGCTGTTCATCACCACTTCGTGTGAGGAGACGCTGTTTCCGTGGCAGCGCAGCGCCGCCGCTGCGACGCGCCAAGCCGAAGCGCTGAATGCACTGCGCGCGCTGCCGGCGTCCGACTTCTACCCGTTCGACGCGACGACCGCGCTGGGCGACAGCCTCGTGCCGGTCTGCGCCTCCTGGCCGGACGCCTCCCCCGCGCCGGCGTCCGCTCCCGGCTCGCTGCCGAACGTGCCTACGCTGATCCTCTCCGGCGGTCAGGACCTGCGCACGCCGACCTCCGGTGCGCGGGCTGTCGCCGCGCTGATCCCCGACGCGCAGGTGCTCGTCGCCCCGTACACCGGCCACTCGGTGCTCGGCAGCGACTTCAGCGGCTGCGCGCAGGCGGCCGTCAGCGCGTTCTTCGCCGGCGCGCCCGTGCAGCCATGCGCGGCCGGCACGAACCTGTTCTCGCCGACACCCGTCGCGCCGCGCAGGCTCGCCTACGTGCATGCGCCGACGGGGCTGCGCGGCAAGCCCGGCCGCACGCTCGCGGCGGTGCTCGACGCGATCGTCGACCTCGACCGCCAGGTCGTCGCGGCGACGCTGCAGGCCGAGTCCGAACTGCCCAGCGGGTCGAGCTTCGGCGGCCTGCGCGGCGGCTACGCGCGGCTGACCTCCACCGTCGCGACGCTCAGGGGCTTCTCGTTCGTCAACGGCGTCGCGCTCACCGGCGCCTTCCCCGTGCGAAACCACGAACTGCAGCCGGCGACCATTCGCATCTCCGGCGCGAGCGCGGCGGGCGGGACGGTGCGCCTGTCGGCCGACAAACGCGTCAGCGGCACGCTCGGCGGCAGGCGCTTCGACGTGAGCCTGACGAAGGTCAAGCTGTCGCGCGTCGGCGGCGGCGACGAATGGCCGGCGCGGCCCGTGCAGTTGCCGCGTCCAGCGCTCGTCGGCGAACGCTCCGGTCGACTGCGCTGAAGCCCGCCGCCGCGCGGTACTAGGCTGGCGCGAGCATGGCCAACGCGCTCGCGTCCGAGACCTCGCCGTACCTGCGCCAGCACGCCGACAACCCCGTCGACTGGCTGCCGTGGGGCGAGCAGGCGCTGCGCCGCGCCGTCGAGCAGGACAAGCCGCTGCTCGTGTCGATCGGCTACTCGTCGTGTCACTGGTGCCACGTGATGGAGCGCGAGTCCTTCGAGGACGCGCGCACGGCGCAGCTGATGAACGAAGCGTTCGTGTGCGTGAAGGTCGATCGCGAGGAGCGCCCGGACGTCGACGCGCTGTACATGGAGGCCGTGCAGGGCATGACCGGACACGGGCGGCTGGCCGCTGAACGTGTTCCTCACGCCCGAGCAGCTGCCGTTCTACGGCGGCACCTACTTCCCGCCCGAGCCGCGCCACGGGATGCCCGCCTGGACGCAGGTGCTGCAGGCGATCGCCGAGTCCTGGAGCGAGCGCAGCGAGGAGATCCGAGCCGGCGGCGAGCGCCTGCGCGGGCAGCTGAGCGGCGGCGCGCAGCTGACGCCTTCGGCGCAGCCGATCGGTGTCCAGTCGCTTGACGCGGCCGTCGCGGCGCTGCGCGACTCCTTCGATCGCCAGGAGGGCGGCTTCGGCGGCGCGCCGAAGTTCCCGCAGGCTTCGGCGCTCGAGTTCCTGCTGCTGCGCGGCGAGCGCGAGATGACGCTGCAGACGCTGCGCGCGATGGCCGGCGGAGGCATCCACGACCAGGTCGGCGGCGGCTTCGCTCGCTACAGCGTCGACCGCTCGTGGACGGTGCCGCATTTCGAGAAGATGCTCTACGACAACGCGCTGCTCGCTCGCGCCTACCTGCACGGGTGGCAGGCCTTCGGCGAGCGCCGCCTGCTCGACGTTTGCCTGGACACGTTGGCGTGGGCGATGCGCGAGATGCGCGGCCAGGAGGGCGGCTTCTACTCGGCGCTCGACGCTGACTCCGAGGGCGTGGAGGGCCGCTACTACGTGTGGACGCTGGGCGAGCTGCGCGACGTGCTCGGCGACGACGCCGACGCGGCGATCGACTGGTTCGACGCGACCGAGCAGGGCAACTTCTCAGACCCGCATCACCCCCAGCCCGGATGGAACGTGCTGACCGACCGCGAGCACACACGCGTCGCGGCCGAGCTCCACGCCTCCACGCGCGAGCGCATCCGCGCAGGCCTGCTCGCCGCGCGCGAGCGGCGCGTGCGCCCCGGCCTTGACGACAAGCGCCTGACCTCGTGGAACGCGCTGATGATCAGCGCGCTCGCCGACACGGGCGCCGCCCTGCGAGACGAGCCCGTGGACGGCGTCGGCCCGGCTCTCGCGCAAACGCTGCTCGACGCGGCCGTCGGCTGCGCGCAGTTCGTGCTCGACGAGCTGCGCGACGAGCGCGGTCACCTGCTGCGCAGCTACAACGACGGCCGCGCGAAGATCGACGGGTTCCTGGAGGATCACGCGTTCCTGTTGGAGGCGATGCTCGTGCTGTTCGAAACGACATGCGAGGAGCGCTGGTTCGACCACGCGACAACGCTCGCCGACGAGCTGATCGCGCGCTTCGCAGACGCCGAGCGCGGCGGCTTCTTTTCGACGGCCGACCGACCACGAGGCGCTGATCGCGCGGCGCAAGGATCTCGAGGACTCGCCGATCCCCGCAGGCGCGTCCAGCGCGGCGAACGGCCTGCTGCGCCTGGCCCAGCTGACCGGCGACGAGGACTACGAGCGCCACGCCGTGTCGGTGCTCGCGCTGCTGCACGAGATCGCGCCCCGTCATCCGGCCGCGTTCGGCCATCTGCTGCAGGTCGTGCACTGGTACCTCTCCCCCGCGCGGCCGATCGCCTGCGCGGTGCCCAGCGGGGTGAAATCAAGTCCGCGCAGCTAGCGCGTCGTTGCACTCACGCCAGGCTGGAGGCCGCCCACACCGGCCGAAGAGACGGCCGATGGCCGGTAAGGACAGGGGCGCTCAGAGGATCGACAGGTAGCGATCACGCTCCCACTGCGTGACCTGCACGCGGTAGTCGTCCCACTCCTGGCGCTTGATCTCCACGTAGCGGTTGAACATGTGCTCGCCGAGCGTGCGCAGCACCAGCTCCGATTGCGCCGTCAGCTCGATCGCCTCGCCGAGGCTCTCGGGCAGCTGCTCGACGCCGAGGCGCCGGCGCTCCTCGCCGGACAGGTGGTAGAGGTTCTTCTCCATCGGCTCGGGCAGCTCGTAGCCCTTCTCGATGCCCTCCAGGCCGGCCTGCAGCAGCACGGCGAACGTCAGGTAGGGGTTGCAGGCCGGGTCCGGGCAGCGCAGCTCCATGCGCGTCGCCTTCTCCGAACCCGGGTGATACAGCGGCACGCGCACGAGCGCCGAGCGATTGCGCCGCGACCACGCGACGTACACCGGCGCCTCGAAGCCCGGCACGAGGCGCTTGTAGGAGTTGACCCACTGGGCGAAGATCGAGCAGATCTCGCGCGCGTGCTTGAGCTGGCCGGCGATGAACGCCTTGCCGATGTCCGACAGGAAGTACTGGTCGTCGGCGTCGTAGAAGGCGTTTTGGCCGTTGCTGAACAGCGACTGGTGGGTGTGCATGCCCGAGCCGTTCTCGCCGAACAGCGGCTTGGGCATGAACGTCGCGTGCCAGCCGTACTTCATCGCGTACTCCTTGACCGTGATGCGATAGGTCATGCAGTCGTCGGCCATCTTCATCGCGTCGGCGTAGCGCATGTCGATCTCGTGCTGGGAGGGGCCGACCTCGTGGTGGGTGTACTCGACGTGGATGCCCAGCTGCTCCAGCGCGAGCACCGTCTCGCGGCGCACGTCCGAGCCCGCGTCGAGCGTCGTCAGGTCGAAGTAGCCGCCTTCGTCGAGCACCTCCGTCGAGCGCGAGTCCTTGAACAGGAAGTACTCGAGCTCCGGGCCGACGTTGAACACGTCGAAGCCCATCGCCGTGAGCGCGCTCGAGCGCGCGGCGCAGCACGTGGCGCGGGTCGCCCTCATACGGCGTGCGCTCGGGCGTGATCACGTCGCAGAACATGCGCCCCACGCCCTGCTCCTCCGGGCGCCACGGGAGCACCGCGAACGTCGCCGGGTCGGGCATCGCGATCATGTCCGACTCCTCGATCGCGTTGAAGCCGGTGATCGACGAGCCGTCGAAGCCCATCCCCGACTCGAACGCGTCGTCGAGCTCTTCGACGTTGATCGAGAACGACTTCAGCTGGCCGAGGATGTCGGTGAACCAGAAGCGGATGAAGCGGATCTCGCGCTCGGCGACGATCGCCTTGACGTCGTCGGCGGTTTTCGGCGAGTCCGGCATCCAGCGTGACCTTACCGATGGCCCCGGCCCGCCGGTATCGACGGCTGGCCAAACGCGCGGATCGCTCGACGACCCCTGAGACGCCCGAGGGTCGAGCGGGACAAGGACGCAGGGAGCGTGGCGTGCCTTAGTACGCGAGCGACCGAGGACGCCGTCACGCGAAGGCCATCGGACGTCTCAGGCTCAGTGGCCGGCGACCGCGGCCACGAACTCCGCCACGGCTTCGGCTTCCTTGCCCTGGTAGAGCAGCGCCGGCATCTGGCCGAGGCCGCGCGCGCGGCCTTCGGAGATCGCGCTGAGCACGAGCGCCTTGCGCCCCGCCGGCGTAGAGATGTCCGCGCCGACGCGAATGTCCAAGTTGGGGCCGATCTGGCCGACCGACTTGGTCGCCGCCAGCGTGTGGCAGACCGCGCAGGCATGCGAGAACAGTTCGCGCCCGCTCTGCTCTTTAGCGTTCAGGTGCACGCCTCCGGCGGCCACGCTGGCCTTGTGATCGCCGTTGAACGCGAGCACGATCGTCGGCACCGCCAGGCCGGCGGCGAACAGCACGACGACGATCGCCGTCACCGTGCGCTGGCTGGCCTTCGATTCTGTGTGCAGCGCCTGGCGCGCGCCGCGTGGACCGCCGCGCATCGCGACGAAGAACACACCGAGCCCGAGCAGCACCCAGGCGAGGACTATGACGATGACCATTGCGCGCGAGAACATATCGCCTGGCGGCGCCGGACGGGGCGATGCGGCTACTCGGCGGGGCGCAGGAGGGAGCAACGCCGGTATCGCCCGGCGGCGCCGGACGGGGCGAATAGCACGCCGGAGGTGGCGCGGCGGCCTTTAGGAGCGCTCAAGGTACGCCGCTAAGCTGGATGCAGATCGGGAATCGAGCCCGACGATCGGGACGTGAACACCACATGGACGCGCCGTCGTGAACATCCTCCGCCGACTGCCCCTCTCGCGCCTGCTGTTGCTGAGCGTGCTCGTCGTCGCCATTGGCGCGTCGGCCACCGCGATCGCCTTCGCGCTCGGCTCCGGTCCCGTGCCGCCGGCCAAGCCGCTCGCGCAGGCCGTGCACGACGCGCTGGCCGCACCCGCGGTCCAGGGCGTGAGCGCGAACGTCAAGCTGACCGACCATCTGCTCGAAGGCGCCAACCTCGCCGGTGGCGGCGACGAAGGCGGTGAACTCTCCTCCAACCCGCTGCTGTCGGGCGCCGCAGGGCGACTGTGGATCGCCAAGGACGGGCGCGTGCGCCTCGAGCTTCAGGCCGAAAAAGGCGACACGCAGGTCCTCTACGACGGACACACCGTGACCGCCTACGACGCCGCGTCCAACACGCTGTACCGCTACACGCCGCCGGCCGACGCGCACGAATCGGGCGGCAATCGCTCCACCGACGCTCACGAAGCGCCGAGCGTGGCGAAGATCGAAGAAGCGATCGGCAAGCTCGGCGACCACGCCGTGGTGTCGGGTGCGACCCCCACCGACGTCGCCGGACAGCCGGCCTACACGGCGCGCATCTCGCCCAAGGAAAGCGGCAGCCTGATCGGCGGCGCAGAGCTGTCCTGGGACGCCAACACCGGCGTGCCGCTGCGGGCGGCGCTCTATTCCTCGACCAGCTCGTCGCCGGTGATCGAACTGGCCGCCAGCGAAATCTCCTACGGCCCGGTGGCCGACTCCGTGTTCGCGTTCACGCCGCCGTCGAGCGCGAAGGTCGAAGAAGTCAAGCTCCCGCAACATTCCACAGCCGCCAGGCCCGACGCGGCGACCCAGCCCGAACCGTCGACCAAGCACGCTGATGTCACGCACACGACGCACGGCAAGGGCATCGCCGCGGTCACCGTGCTCGAAAGCAAAGCCAAGCCCGGCGAGAAGGCCACTCAGCTGCCCGAACAGCTGCCCAAGGTGAAAATCGGCCAAAGCCCGCCGCCGAGCTGTCCACCGCGCTGGGCACGCTGCTCGGCTTCGAGCGCAACGGCGTGCGCTACCTGGTCGTCGGCGCGGTCACCCCCGCACAGATCGAGGCAGTCGCACGAGGTCTCTAGGCGTGCGCGACGGCGCGCCGCCGGGCGACGACGCGCCGCCCGTTTACGCGCGCGGACTGGTCAAGCGCTACAAGGAGGTTCTCGCGGTCGATCACATCGACCTCCACGTGCGCGCGGGCGACGTGTACGGGTTCCTCGGACCCAACGGCGCCGGCAAGACGACCACGCTGCGCATGGCGCTCGGGCTGATCACGCCGAGCGAGGGCAGCGTGAGCTGTTCGGGCGCGACCCGCTGCGCGAGGGCGCGCGCGCGCTGCAGGGCGTCGCCGGGTTCGTCGAGGCGCCGCGCTTCTATCCCTACCTGAGCGCCCGCAAGAACCTCGCAGCTGCTCGCCGCGCTCGACGGCGACGGCGCGCACGAGCGCATCGACGAGGTGCTCGACATCGTCGAGCTCGCGCCTCGCGCCGCCCACCGCGTGGGCGGCTACTCGCATGGCATGCGCCAGCGCCTTGGCATCGCCGCCGCGCTGCTGCGCCGCCCGCGCCTGCTTGATCCTCGACGAGCCGGCCACCGGCCTGGACCCGGGCGGCATGCGCGACATGCGCCTGCTGATCCGTCGCCTCGCCGGCGAAGGCATCACCGTGCTGCTGTCCAGCCACCAGCTGCCCGAGGTGCAGGAACTGTGCGATCGCGTGGCGATCGTCGAGTCTGGGCGCGTCGTCTACGAGGGCGCGCTGGCCGACCTGCGTCGCCAGGGCGGCGCCGGCTACCGACTGCGCACGACCGACGATGCGCAAGCGCTGACGGTGATGCGCGGGGCGCCCGGAATCGAGCACGCCGGCGCGGGCGAGCAGGGGCTCGGCTTCCAAGCTGACGAGCAGGCCGTCGGCGGGCTCTCGCTGGCGCTCGCGCGCGCCGGCGTGGGCATCCTCGCGCTGACACCCGAGCTGGCGACGCTCGAGGACCTGTTCTTCCGCCTCACCGAGGGCGCCGGCAACGGTGCGTCCGAGCCCCCGGCGCAGGGCGTCGAGCGAGACCGCGTGAACGTCGCATGAGCGCCGCATCGGCCGCCGCGCCAGCGGTGGGTGAAGGCGACGCCGACGAGCGCGCCTGGCGACGCCCGAGCACGCTGGCGATCTGGCGCTGGGAGCTGCGCAAGCTCGCCTCGCAGAAGCGCACCTACCTCGGGCTGGCGATCGGCATCGTCTTCCCGCTGCTCTTCGTCGTCGCGCAGCACCTCCGCCAGCACCACGGTCACGACGGCGGCAGCATCTTCTTCAGCGAGATCACGCAGTCGGGCCTCGTCACGCCCGTGCTCATGCTGATCTTCGAGTCGACCTTCTTCCTTCCGCTCGCTGCCGTGCTCGTCGCCGGCGACATCGTCGCCACCGAGGACGGCAACGGCACGCTGAAGACGATCCTCACGCGCTCGGTCGATCGCGGGCAGGTGTTCGCCGCCAAGACGCTCGCCGCTTTCACATATGCCGCCGCCGCCGTCTTTCTGTCCGCCGTCGTAGCGACCGTCGCCGGAGTCGCGTCGTGGGGCTTTCACCACATCACCACGCTGTCCGGCTCGGTCGTGCCGCCCGGCGAAGCGCTGCTGCTCGTGTTCGCGAGCAACGCCTGCTACCTGATCCCGATCGCCGCCATCGTCAGCATCGGCGTGCTGCTTTCGACGATCACCCGCAACAGCGCCGCCGCGGTCGTCGGCACGCTCGCCGTCACGCTCGTGCTCGCGCTGATACCCGTCATTCCCGGTCTGGAGGCGACCAAGCCCTACCTGCTGACGACCGCATACAACAGCTGGCAGGGCCTGCTGCGCACGCCCACCGATTGGGGCCCGATCCTGCACTCGCTGTGGGTCTGCGCGCTGTACGCCGTGCCGTCGCTCGCCGCCGCCTATCTCGTGTTCCTCAGGCGCGACGTCGCCGGCGGCTGAGACGCACCGGTCCCGAGCGGCCGCGGCGACCGGCCGGCGAGACGGCGGCGGGCGCGAGCGCGCTCAGCTGACCTGCGCCGGCTGCGCCAGCGAGGACAGCTCGACGTCGCCCATCAGCCTGCGCGCCTCGCGCGGGTCGATCAGACCGGCTTCCAGGCGACCGGTCGACTCGGCGCCGCACGCCACGCCGAGGCGCAGGCAATGGTCGGGCGGGCGGCCCTCGTAGCGCGCGGCCACGTAGCCGGCGAGGAACGCATCGCCCGAGCCGCGCCGTGCGATCGGCTCGCGCGGGTCGATGCGCGCGCGCTTGCCGCGCAACTGGCCGTCGACGAGCACCTGCGCGAAGCACCCGTCGGGCAGCGTCATGATCGCCTCGCGCGGTCCCAGCGCGGAGATCTCGCGCACGACCTGCGCGCGCTCCTGCTCGCCGGAGAACTCGTGCCCGACCAGTTCCTCGGCCTCGAGCACGTTCGGCGAGACGACGTCCGGCTCGGCGCGCACCGCTTGGCGCAGCGGCTCGCCGTCGGTGTCGATCACCGTCGTCACGTCCAGGCGCTCGAGGTCGCTGATCAGCGCCGCGTACAGATCCGGTTCGACGCCGCGCGGCAACGAGCCCGCGAACACGACGATCGCGGCGCCGCGCGCGAGGTAGATCAGCTTGTCGCGGAACAGCTCGACCTCGCGCTCGGAGACCGACGGGCCGCGTTCGTTGATCTCCGTCTGCTCGCCCGTCGTCGGGTCGAGCACCGACGTGTTCGTGCGCGACTCCTCGCGAATGCGCACGAAGTCGTTGAGGATCGACTCTTCGGTCAGCTGCTCGACGATGTGCGTGCCCGTCGCGCCGCCGGCGAAGCCCGTCGCGATCACCGGCTGGCCGAGCGTCTTCAGCGTGCGCGCGATGTTGACGCCCTTGCCACCGGCCATCGTGCGCTGCTCGACCGTGCGGTGACGCCTCCCGAGCCGGAAGTTGGGCACGGAGAGCGACTTGTCGATCGCCGCGTTGAGCGTGACCGTGATGATCATCCTGCCTCCTCGCCAACCTTCTCGCCGTCCCGGCGGTGCTGCCGCGAACGCACCACAAGGCTAGCGGACGACACCCGCCGCCCAGCGGCGCTACGCACGGCTGGGCGCCTGGACACCCGGCGCCGGCGCGGACACCGCCCACGCCGTCTCGCGCAGGCGCTCCGCCTCCGCGCGCGCCGCGCTCGCCGGCTCGCCGCCGCTCGTCAGGTGGGCGCCGACGATGCTGCGCGACGCTGACACCAGACCACCGGCGCGGCCCGGCGCGAACGCCGGCGCAAGCTCGTCCACCCGGCCCCCCTGCGCGCCGACGCCCGGCAGCAGGAACGTCGCCGCGGGCATCAGCTCACGCGCCCGCGCTATGTGTCCCGGCTGGGTTGCGCCGATCACCGCGCCGATGTCGCTCAGGCCCGCGTCGCCGACGCCCGCCGCGCCGAGCTGGTCGACGACCACCGCGATGCGCTCCCACACCGCGCCTCCGTCCTGCACGGGCAGGTCCTCGAAGTCCGCCGCGCCGGGATTGGACGTGCGCACGAGCACCAGCACGCCCGCGCCGCTCTCGCGCGCCGCCGACACGAACGGCGCCAGCGAGTCCACGCCCATCAGCGGGTTGACCGTCACCAGGTCGGCGCCGAGCCCGTCGAGCCTGCCGAACGGGCTGTCGGCGCCGCCCAGCAGGCTCGCCGCGTAAGCCTGCGCGCTCACATCGATGTCGCCGCGCTTGCCGTCGGCGATCACCAGAAGACCCAGCGATTGGGCGTGGGCGACGACCTCGCCCAGCGCCGCGCGCCCCGGCGCGCCGAGCAGCTCAAAGCGCGCCAGCTGTGGCTTGACCGCGACGCATCGCCGGCGCCGCCGCGTCGATCAGCGCGCGGCAATGCGCGAGCACCGCAGCCGCGGCGCGCTCGCTCACCGGTCGCTGCGAGCCGTCGGACTCCTCTCGCGCCCCCGGCCACAGGGCCCCCGGATCGGGGTCGAGCCCGAGCACGATCTGCGACTCGCGCTCGGCCACCGCGGCGGCCAGCCTGTCCGCGAAAGAGTCCGTCAGCCTCAGCGGCCCTTCACCGCGCTCTTCAGACCGCTGCCTGCGGTGAAGCGCGGCACCCGCGAGGCTGCGATCTGGATGCGCTCGCCGGTGCGCGGGTTCACTCCCATCCGCGCGCCGCGATCGCTGACGTGGAACTTGCCGAATCCTGCCACCGTGACCTCGCTGCCCCGGCGAAGCGCGTCCTCGACGGTGGCGAGCACCGCGTCGACGGCACGCCCGGCATCCTGCTTGGTCAGCGCGGCGCGATCAGCCACCTGGTCGACCAGCTCGGCCTTCGTCACTTGGCCCTCCTCGTTGTTGGAACCATGCGTTCGACGCTAACACCATGCACGGACGGGGGTCAACCGCGCGCGCGAGCGCGCGCGGGGCGCAAACGCCCACGTGCACGCTGGCCGATCAGCGAGAATGCGCCGATGAGCGTCACGCGCATCGCCTGGCTGACGACCGTGTTCGTCGCGCTGCTCACCGGGCTGCTGCTGCTGCTCGGCGGCTACGAAGGCTACGCCGCCCTCGGCCTGGCGGTCGCCATCGCCGCCGCGATCAACCTGCTGTAGGCGCCTCGCGCAGCCAGTCGAGCAGCGCCCGCACGGCCCGCCCGCGATGGCTGATCGCATCCTTCTGCGCGTCGCTCAGCTGCGCCATCGTCAACCCCTCCGGGCCGTCGTCGGGCAGGAAAGCCGGGTCATAGCCAAAGCCGCCGCTCGCCGCGCGGCTCGGCCGCCAGACGTCCCGTGCAGCGCCCCTCGAACAGCCGCTCCACGCCGCCGACCGGATCGACGTAGGCGACCGCGCACACGTACTCCAGCGCGCTGCCCGCCGGCGCCTCGCGCAGCAGCTTGCGCAGGTTCTGCTGGTCCGTCGCGTGCTCGCCCGCGTAGCGCGCGGAGCGCACCCCCGGAGCCCCGCCGAGCGCCGCCGCGGCGATGCCCGAGTCGTCGGCGATGCTCACGCGCCGCATCGCGTGCGCCGCCGCACGCGCCTTGCCGAGCGCGTTGTCGGCGAACGTCTCGCCGTCCTCCGGCGGCAGCGTCACGTCGTCGCCGAGCATGTCCAGCCGCCAGCCCTCGCCGCTTCCAAGCAGGCGCGCGAACTCGCGGCGCTTGTGCGCGTTGTGCGTCGCCAGCAGCAGCCGCACGCTCAGGCGCCGTCGGCGACGGCGTCGGCTCGCGGCGACCCGGCGGCGATCGCGCGGTCCTGCTCGGCGCGCAGCTGCTCGATGCCCGCCGCGGCCAGAGCCAGCAGCTCGTCGAGGTGCGCGCGCGACAACGGCGTGCGCTCGGCCGTCGCCTGCACCTCCACCAGGCCCCCGTCGCCCGTCATCACGACGTTCGCGTCGACCTCCGCGGTCGAGTCCTCGGCGTAGTCCAGGTCGAGCAGCGCGCGGCCGCCGACCATTCCGCACGACACCGCCGCCAGCGAGCCCGACAGCGGCGAGCGCTCCAGCGCGCCGTCGCCGCGCAAGCGCTCACAGGCCAACGCCAACGCCACGAAAGCCCCGGTGATCGACGCGCAGCGCGTCCCGCCGTCGGCCTGCAGCACGTCGCAGTCCAGGTAGATCGTGCGTTCGCCCAGCGCCTTGAAGTCGATCACGCCGCGCAGCGAGCGCCCGATCAGCCGCTGGATCTCCACCGTGCGCCCGTCCTGGCGCCCGCGCGTCGCGTCGCGCTGCTTGCGCCGCCCGGTCGACGCCGGCAGCATCCCGTACTCGGCCGTCACCCAGCCCTTGCCCCTGCCGGCCATCCAGCGCGGCACGCTCTCCTCCGCCGACGCCGTGCAGATCACGCGCGTCTCGCCGACCGAGATCAGCGCCGAGCCGGTCGCCGTGCGCATGAAGCCCGGCTCGATCTGCGTCGGGCGCAGCTCCGCCGCGCCGCGCCCGTAGCTGCGCGCTGTCGCGCCTGCGTCGCTCACGCCGCAGACCGCTGGAGAAGGGTGCTTGCGCAGCTCACGCGCGCCATCATTCCAGAGCGCTACCGTCGGGGCCTCGTGCGCGCGCTCGTCGTCTCGAACATGCTGCCCGACACCGCGCACCCCGAGCGCGGCAGCTTCGTGCGCGACCAGGTATCCGCGCTGCGCGCGCTCGACGAGCTCGACGTCGAGCTCTACGAGTTCGCACCCGGCCTCGCCGCGCTCGCGCGAGCGGCGCGCGACCTGCGCAGGCGCCGCGAGCGCTACGACGTCGTGCACGCGCACTTCGGCCTCACCGCTTGGCCGGCGCTCGGCGCCCGCGCGCAGGTGCGCGCGCTGACGTTGCACGGAACCGACCTGTCCCACCCGCGCACGCGGCTGCTCACGCGCGCGGCGCTGCCGTTCGTCGACCTGCTCGCGACCGTCTCCAGCGAGCTCGTACAACAACTGCCCGGTGGCGCGCGCGGCCGTGCGCAGGTGCTTCCCTGCGGCGTCGACCTCGCTCGTTTCCACCCACTTGACCGTGCGCACGCCCGCGCCGCACTCGGCTTGGAGGCCGAGCGGCCGTATCTGCTGTTCGCCGCCGACCCCGCGCGCCCGGAGAAGCGCTTCGACCGCGCCAGCGCGCTCGCCGACGCGACCGGCGCGCGGTTGCTCACGCTCGGCGGCGTCGCGCCCGCCCGCGTGCCGCTGCTGGTCAACGCCGCCAACGCCGTGCTCGTGACCTCCGAGCGCGAGGGCTTCGGCCTGGCCGCGCTGGAGGCGCTGGCCTGCGACGTGCCCGTGCTCGCCACGCCCGTCGGCGTCCACCCGCAGGCGCTGGCGGACCTCCCCGGCACGCTCTGCGCGCCGTTCGAGCGCGAGCGTTGGCGCGCGGCGCTGGCGCCGCTGCTGTCCGACGCCGACCCGCGCGTGCACGGGCGCGCACGCGCCGAGCGCTGGTCGGCGACGCGCATGGCCGAGCGCGTCGCCGAGGCATGGCGCGCTGCCCGGGAGCGCGCTGGGTAGCATGAGATGGCCGTGGATCAGACACCTGCCGCGACTCCAGTGGCCGCGCCGGCGCAGCCGGTGCACGCCGCCCAGCCCAACGAGGCAGCCCCGCCCTCGGCGCAGGCCGAGCCCAAGCCCGTCGGCTTCGGCGCGCGTGGGCGCGTGCGCCGTCGCGCGCGCTTCCTGCGCAAGGCGCGCGAGCTGGCCTACCGCGACCTCGGCGGCCTCGTCTACAGCCTGCACCGCTTCGGCCAGCGCAACGACTCGCTTGTGCTCGCCAAGCTCGCAACGCTGACGCGCATCGACGCCGAGCTGCGCGGCCTGGAGGCCAGCCTGTCCGAGCGCCAGCCCGTCACCGTCCTGCGCGAGGCCGGCATCACCGCCTGCCCGCGCTGCGCGGCGATCCACAGCGGCGAAGACCGCTTCTGCCCCAACTGCGGCCTGGCGCTCAGCCGCAACGTCGACCTGCCGATCGCCGGCGCCGCCGCCGAGCGCGCGGGCGCGCCGGCCCCCGCAACGCCCGCCGGAGCCCCCGCCGTCGCAGCGCCGCTCGAGCCCGGTCCGGCCGCCTCCCCGCCGCCGGCCCCGACCGCAGCGCCCGCTTACGCGGCGCCATCCTCGGCCGCCGCCGCCTTCGCGCCCGTCCCGGCGACAGCCGCCGGCGCCCACGCCGCCGGCCACGCAGTCGCACCAGGTCACGCCGCCCGCCACGCAGACGCACCAGGTCACGCCACCCGCCACGCAGACGCACCAGGTCACGGCCACGCCGGGCCGCGCACCCGTCACGGCGCCGCCGCCGGCGAACGCCGATTCGCGCGACGGCGAAGACGACCAGCCGACCGAGATCATCCGCCCGCCCGCGCACGGCTCGT
Source organism: uncultured Solirubrobacteraceae bacterium (assembly GCA_963794905.1). Taxonomy (GTDB): domain Bacteria; phylum Actinomycetota; class Thermoleophilia; order Solirubrobacterales; family Solirubrobacteraceae; genus Palsa-744. The sequence continues at coordinate 2,467,168 of CAWCFO010000002.1, read as the reverse complement.
GACAATCGCCGCCACGCCCAGCCCGACGGGCCAGGCCGCACCGCCCGCGTCGCCCGCCGGCGACCCCCACCTGGCGCTGCCCCAGCGCGTCGCCGCCAGCGGCGAAGCCTGCCCGCTGTGCGGCACGCCGCTCAGCCCCGATCAGGACTGGTGCCTTCGCTGCGGCGCCGCCGCGCGCACGCGCCTGGCGGCCACGCCCAACTGGAAGGCGCCGATAGCCGCCGTCGCGGTCGTCGTCGCGCTGGCGCTCGGCGTGCTCGCGGCGGCGCTCGTCAAGCTCGCCGGCGGCTCCGACGCCCCAGCCGCGCCCGCGACCACGACGATCACCACGGCCGGCGCCGGCGCGCCGAGCACAGCCGCGCCCACGACCCCCGGCGCGGCCACGACGCCGGGCGCGGCCACCACGCCGGGCGCGACGATCACCGGCACGACGCTGCCGAGCGCGAGCACGCCGACGACGGGCGTGCCCGGGGCGAGCACGACCACGCCGGGCGCCTTGACGCCGGGCGCCACGACGAGCACCGGCGCCGGCGCGACTACGCCTTCCGGCGTCGCCACGAGCGGTGCGAAACTCGGCCTGAGCCCGGCCGAGCGCGAAGCGCTGCGCCGACTGACCTCGCCAAAAGCCGCCAAATGAGCGAGCGGCGGGTCCTCCCCGCCCGCGAGATACGGTTCCCACGATGCCCGCGCCTTCACTGGCGGTCTCGCGTGAGACCGACGTAGCAGTCGTCGGCGCAGGCGCCGCCGGGCTCTACGCGGCGCTTTGCGCAGCGCGCGAGCACGCGTCGGTCGTGCTCGTCTCCGCGACGCCGCTCGCGCAGACGGCCAGCTACTGGGCGCAGGGCGGTCTCGCCGCGGCGCTCGCAGCCGACGACAGCGCCGAGCTGCACCTGCGCGACACCGAGCTGGCCGGGCGCGGCCTCGTGCAAGCGCTCGGCCGCCGAGATCCTCGTGCGCGAAGCGCCCGACTGCGTGCGCGACCTGCAGGCGCTCGGCGTGCGCTTCGACGCCGACCGCTCCGGGCAGCTCGCGCTCGGCCTCGAGGGCGGGCACTCGGTCCGCCGCGTCGTGCACGCCGGCGGCAGCGCCACCGGCCGGCGCGTCGTGCGCCAGCTGTCCGCGCTGGTCGCCGCCGAGCCGCGCATCACCGTGCTCGAGGGCGCCCGCGCCCGCGCGCTGTGGCGCTCGGGCGAGCGCTGCGCCGGGCTGATCTGCGAGGACGGGCAGATCGTCGCCGCGCGCGCCGTAGTGCTCAGCACCGGCGGCGCCGCCGCGATGTGGGCGCGCACGACCAACCCGCCCGGATCGCAGGGCGTCGGCCTGCTGCTCGCCCACCAGGCCGGCGCCGACCTCGCCGACCTCGAGCTGCTGCAGTTCCACCCCACGGCCGTCATCGGCGTGCCCGGCCGCGAGGGCTTTCTCGTCACCGAGGCGATCCGCGGCGAGGGCGCCACGCTGCACGACGCCGCCGGCGAGCGCTTCGTCGACGAGCTGCTGCCCCGCGACGAGGTCTCGCGCGCGATCCAGGCGCGCCTGGAGCGAGTCCGGCGAGCGGTCGGTCGGGCTGGACATGCGCGCCGTCGACCCCGCGCACTTCCCCAACGTCGTCGGCGCGCTGCGCGACGCCGGCCTGGATCCCACGCGCGAGCTGATCCCCGTCGCCCCCGCCGCGCACTACACGATGGGCGGCATCGTCGCCGACCTGCACGCGCAGTCCACGCTCGCCGGCCTGTACGCCGTCGGCGAGTCCTCGTGCACCGGCCTGCACGGCGCCAACCGGCTCGCCTCCAACTCGCTCAGCGAGTGCTTCGTGTTCGCCCGCCGCGCCGTCACCCACGCGCTCTCTGAGCCGGCGCCGACGGCCTCCGCGCCCGCGAGCGTCGCAGAGCTGACACGGCTGAGCCAGCTGCCGGCGCCGCCCGTCGGCGACGCCTCCACGCGCGCCGCCCTGTGGTGCGACGCCGGCATCGTGCGCAGCGCCGACGGCCTGCGCCGGCTGCTCGACAGCCCACACCCGCTCGTGCGCGCGATCGGCCGTTGCGCGCTCGCGCGCGAGGAGAGCCGCGGCGCCCACCAGCGCTCCGATCATCCGCAGCGCGACCCGGCGCTCGACGGCCGCCACGTGATCGTCGGCGCGACCGAGCCGAGCGCCCAAGCTGGCGGCCCGGCGATGGCCGAGCGCATCAACTGGCAGAGCTGGAGCTGATGCCCCGGCGCGCACGCGCCGCCCCGATCTCACAGCCTGCTCGGGCGAGCCTGCGCGCGACCCAACCCGGACCCCGCCAGGGGTCAACCTAAATCAATCTAAAAAGTTCGTCGGTCGGCCCTTTATCTCGGTCTTTTGTGATCGGAGGAGTGTTCTCAGACGTAGAAGGAATCGGAGTCATTTGGAGTCTCTGAAACCGGGGGGTGTGCTCCAAACACCAAAAGAGGGTCAGGAGTAGCCATGTACCAGTTCAGCCGCGCGATCTACCGGGAGCTCGCTCCGCAGATCGTCCCACCCCCGCCCGGAGCGCCCGCAGCCTGCAACCACGCCGCCGTGCTGCGCGCCTGCGAGGCCGTCGTCACGCGACTGGCGACCGACCGCCACTACTTCGCGCGACCCGAGCGCACGCTGTTCTCGGACATCCGCAACTACTTCCCCATGTCCGCGCAGTCGCACGTGCACCAGGTCGTCTGCCGCTACGTGCAGTACGCGCAGGAGTTCGTCTCCCAACATCCGCACGAGGGCTACGCCGCCGTCAGCGGCGCGCCGCCGCAATGCCGCGCGACCACGCGCAAGGGCTCGGCCTGCCAGCGCGTGCCGCTGCCGCACAACGGCTACTGCCCGTCGCACCAGCACCTCGCCGAAACCGAGGATCGCGAGCTGGCCGCCGCCTGAGCCCCCGCCGGGGCCGCTCCCGACGACCGGGCCGGCGCCCGGCCGTCGCGTAGGCTGCCGGCGTGCTCCTCGGGGTCGATGTCGGCGGCACCTTCACCGACGCCGTGCTCGTCGGCGCCGACTCGCGCCGTGCACACCGCCAAGGTCCCCTCCACGCCCGGCGATCAGTCGCGCGCCGTGCTCGACGCCGTGCGCCTCGTGCTGGCGCGCGCCGGCGCGCAAGCCGCCGACGTGCAGCGCTTCGCGCACGGCATGACCGTCACCACCAACGCGCTGCTGCAGGGGCGCACCGCGCGCACGGCGCTCATCGCCACCGACGGCTTCACCGACGTGATCGAGCTCGCGCGCCAGGCGCGCCCGCATCTCTACCGCCTGTGCGACGCGCCGCCCGTGCCGCTCGTCCCCGCCAAGCTGCGCTTCGCCGCGCCCGAGCGCATGGGACCGGACGGCCCGCTGCGCGAGCTCGACGCCGACGCCGCGCGCGCGCTCGTGCAGCGCGTCGCCGACGCCCAACCCGAAGCGGTCGCCGTGTCGCTGCTGCACTCCTACGCCCACCCGCAGCACGAGCGCATGCTCGGCCGGCTGATCGCCGAGCTGCTGCCCGACGCGCAGCTTTCGCTGTCCAGCGACCTCGTCGGCACGTTTCGCGAGTTCGAGCGCACCGCCACGACCGCGCTCGACGCGGCGCTGTCGCCGCTGCTGCACGCCTACCTCGACCGGCTCGCCGCCGACGCGCGCTCGCTGGAGCTTCCACGAGCCATACGTCATGCAGTCCTCCGGCGGCCTCACCGACATCGCGCGCGCCTCCGCGCACGCCGCGCTGACCGTTCTCTCCGGGCCCGCCGGCGGCGTCGGCGGGGCGCTGCTGCTGGCCGGGCTCGCAGGCGAGCCCGACGTGCTGTGCTTCGACATGGGCGGCACCTCCTGCGACGTCTGCCTGATCGACGCCGGCGACGTCGCCGAGACCGCCGAACGCGAGATCGCCGGCCGCCCGCTCGCGCTGCCCGCGCTGGACATCCACACCGTCGGCGCCGGCGGCGGCTCGATCGCCTGGCGCGACTCCGGCGGCGCGCTGCGCGTCGGCCCGCAGTCCGCCGGCGCCGATCCCGGTCCCGCCTGTTACGCGCGCGGCGGCGCCGACGCCGAAGGCGTTTCTGCCGACCGTCACCGACGCCAACCTGCTGCTCGGGCGGCTGCTCGCCGACGCGCCGCTCGCCGGCGAGCTCACGCTCGACCGCGACGCCGCCGAGCGCGCCGTCGCCCGGCTCGCCGCGCGAGCTCGCAATGGACACCGTCGCCTGCGCCGAAGGCATCGTGCGCGTCGCCGAGTCCGAGATGCTCGGCGCGCTGCGCTCTGATCACCGTGCAGCGCGGCATCGACCCGCGGCGCTTCGCGCTGATGCCGTTCGGCGGCGCCGGGCCGCTGCACGCCTGCGCGATGGCCGACGAGCTGGGCATCCGCCGGGTGCTCTGCCCGCGCGCCTCCGGCGTGCTGTGCGCGCTCGGGCTCGCCGCCGCGGCGCCGCGCCACGACGTGTCGCGCACCGTGCTGCTGAGCGCCGACCAGCTCGACGCCGAGCGCCTGCGCGAGCTGCGCGACGAGCTGCTCGCGCGCGCCGGCGACGCGCTCGCCGGCGAGGTCGCGCGCCGGCGTGTCGTTTACGAGCTGCGCTACCGCGGCCAGTCCTTCGAGCTGGCCGTCGAGCAGTCGCAGTCGGTCGATCCGCACGAGCTGCGCGAGTCCTTCGCCGCCACCCACGAGCAGCGCTACGGCTACCGCGACGAGCACGCCGACATCGAGCTGGTCAACGTGCGCGTGTGCGTGTGGGGCGCCGCGCCCGCGCTCGCCCCAAGCGCCGACCGCGGCGCCGAGCACGCCACCGGCGAGGCGCCCGTCGTGTTCGCCGGACGCACGCTCGCCGCGACCGTGCTGCGCGGCGAGCCCGCGCCCGGCACGCGCGTGCAAGGACCAGCGCTGTGCGCGCTCGGCGAGTCGACGCTGCTCGTCGCGCCCGGCTGGTCGGGCGCGGTCGACCGGCACGGCACGCTGCGCCTGTCGCGCGCCGACGACGGCGAGGGCGGGCGCACCGACGAGGGTGCGCAAGCGTGAGCGAGCTCGACGCGATCGAGCTGCAGGTCGTCACCGGCGCGCTGCGCGCGGCCTGCCAGGAGATGGGCGTGGCGCTGATCCACGCGGCGCACTCGTCGAACATCAAGGAGCGCCGCGACGCCTCCACGGCGCTGTTCGACGTCGACGGGCAGATGGTCATGCAGGCCGAGCACATCCCCGTGCACCTCGGCTCGATGCCCGCGGCGGTCGCCGCCGTGCTCGGCGAGCGCCACGCTCCGGGCGTCTCGTGGATCCTCAACGACCCGTTCGCCGGCGGCACGCACCTGCCCGACATCACCGTTGTCACGCCCGTGTTCGCCGGCGACGGCGCGCTGCTCGGCTTCGCCGCGAGCCGCGCCCACCACGCCGACGTCGGCGGTCGCGTGCCCGGCTCGATGCCCGCCGACAGCCGCACGCTCGCCGAGGAGGGCGTAGTGATCTCGCCGCGCCGCCTCGACGACGCCGCGATCGACGAGCTCGTCGCGCAGATGCGCCAGCCGCAGGAGCGGCGCGCCGACCTGCGCGCCCAGCTGGCCGCCAACCGCATCGGCGCGCTGCGCTTGGCGGCGCTCGCCGAGCGCCTGGGCGCGGAGCGGCTGCGCGCGGCGACCGACGCCGTGCTCGACTACGCCGAGCGGCGCACGCGCGCGTGCCTGGCGGCGCTGCCAGACGGCGAGCTGCACGCCGAGGACGTGCTCGAGGCACGCGACGGCGACCTCATGCTGCGCCTGCGCGCGACCGTGCAAGGCGATCGCTTGACGCTCGACTTCAGCGGCAGCGCGGCGCAGCACGACGGCAACCTCAACTGCCCGCTCGCCGTAACGCGCTCGGCGTGCCTGTTCGCCGTGCGCGTGCTCACCGATCCCGACATCCCGCCGTCGGCCGGCGCCTACCGTCCCGTCGACGTGATCGCGCAGCACGGCTCGCTGCTCAACGCGCGAGCCGGCGCGGCCGTCGCCGCGGGCAACGTCGAGACGTCCTCGCGCGTCGCCGACCTCGTGCTCGGCGCGTTCGGCCGCGCGCTCGGGCAGGGAACGATGAACAACCTCACGCTCGGCGCCGACGCCGCCGGCGACGCTCCCGGCGACCCCGGCGACCCCGGCGGTGGCGACGGCGGCGAGCGCTCCTTCTCCTACTACGAGACGCTCGGCGGCGGCCAGGGCGCGTGCGCGGACGCCGACGGCCCGAGCGGCGTACACGTGGCGATGAGCAACACGCTCAACACGCCCGTCGAGGCGCTCGAGCGCGAGTTCCCGCTGCGCGTCGTGCGCTACGCGCTGCGCCGCGGCAGCGGCGGCGCGGGGGCGCGGCGCGGCGGCGACGGCGTCGTGCGCGAAATCGAAGCGCTGCGCGAGATGACCTTCTCGTTGATCGCCGAGCGCCGCCGCCACGCCCCGCGCGGCGCAGCCGGCGGCTCACCCGGCGCGCGAGGGCGCGACACGCTCGACGGCCGCGAGCTGCCCGGCAAGGCGACCGGCACGCTGCACGCCGGGCAGCGCCTGCGGATAGAAACGCCCGGCGGCGGCGGGTTTGGCCAGCCAGACAGTCAGGCAGACTGATCAACTCGGCCGCAAGGCCGCCAATTAAGTGGTCGATTTGCAGGCGATTTGGGATTTCCGCCTGGGTTTCGTATCTTTAACCGGCTGCCCCAGCGCCGAGAACGGGTGCGAGGCGGTAAAGAGAGAGACGCATTTCCTGAGTCCCACCGTCATGCCAATTGCTTTCAAAGAATGGGCCGTCACCGTCCGTGCGCTAGCGGAAGGCGAGCAGCTCCTAACCCTCCGCAAGAGCGGCATCCGTGAGCCCGGCAGGGCGCTGCGCCTGCCGCACGAGCGCTTCTTCCTGTACCCCACGTTCGATCACCAGACCGGCGATCTCGTGCGCGAGTCCCACCAGCCCGAGCTGCGCCGGGCGCTCGAGGAGGGCGTGTGGAGCGACGGCGAGCCGCTGCTGCACTCGTTCACCTCCGGCGCGCCCATGCAGCAGCCCGACCGCGTGCGCATCCGCGCCTGGGCGGAAGTCGCCGAGCACTTCACGATCGCCGACCCGCGCTGCGTCGACGCGCTGTCGCCGTTCTACGTGTGGACGCCCGACTACGCCGAAAAGCGCCTCGGCTGGCGCCGCCACCAGCCGCTGCACGTGCTGCTGCTGCGCACCTACCGCATCCCGCGCCCGGTAACCGTCAAGGTCAAGGACGAGTACACCGCCGCGCAGGCGCTGGTCGAGCTGCAGCGCGAACTGCCCTTCGAGGGCACCCCTGTGCTCTCCGACGCCGAGTTCGAGCGCGCCTCTGAAGAGATCCGCTCGATCACCTCAGAAGCCGGCCAGCCCGTCCTCGCCTAGCCCGGCGTATCGCGCGGCAGGGCATCGCGCGCGGCCGCGGCATCCGGTGGCGGCGCCAGCGCTTCGCGCGCGGCCTCGGCGCCCGACTCCGGCACGAGGATGTCGCGCGGGCCGGCGGCGAGGAAGTCGGGCACGTCAAAGCCGCCCGAGCGGCGCGACATGCTCGGAATGCCCTCCTCCAGCAGCAGCGCCTCGATCAGCTCGGCCTCCGGCTGGTTGTTCGCGCGCGCGACCTTCACGAGCCGGCCCTCGGCGTACTGCGGCTTGATCTTGCGCGCCTTGCGCTGGCGCTCTGACGCTTCGCGCTCGCTGCCGGGGACGTGCACCAGCGGCATCTCGCAGTCGGGGCAGAAGCGCTCGAGCGCGGGTGTGAGGAGCCGCAGGACGGGCAGATGAGCGGCTTGTCCTTCAGCCCAGCTCCTCCAAGGGCGACCTCGCGCACGTCGGCGCCGTCGATCAGGTAGGAGCGCACGTTCGGCTGCTCGCCGCCGGCCAGGCCGACGATGATCCACTCCACGCCCGGCCAGCTGGCGGCGAAGCCGATGTCCGTCTGCGACGGGTAGGGCGCGCTGCGCACGTGCGAGTGGTAGATCGCGCCGATCTCCCAGCCCGCGTCCTCGATCGCGTTGTTCAGGCGCAACAGCTCCATCGGATCGATCTCGAACTTCAGCGCGCTGGCGTGGATGTTCTCGGCGCGGTACACGCGCGTCGCCGTCTTCGCCCGATCGCTCGTTGACGCATCGACGGCGACCACGCCGCAGCACTCGATGCGCGGGTTCTCCTGCGCGTGCGCGACGATCTGCGCGAGCAGCTCTGCGGCGATCTTCATCGGCGCGGGCGGTCGTCGCCGGCGCGGCGGCGACGGGTCACCACCAGACGGTCGAGTCGAGGTTCTCGATCTCGCTCGACCGGCAGCGTGTAGATGCCGCTGGACAGGTACTTCCAGCCGTCGTCGGCGACGACGAACACGACGTTGCCCTCGTCCAGCTCGCCGGCGATGCGCACGGCGATGCTGGCGATCGCGCCGGTGGAGACGCCGGCGAACACGCCCTCGTCGTCGAGCAGCTTGCGCGTCCAGAGATCGCGTCGGAGTTGGTCACGAAGATCTTGCGGTCGAGCAGCGAGATGTCGATGATCGGCGGGATGAAGCCGTCGTCGAGCGAGCGCAGGCCCTGCACGGGCTCGCCCTGCATCGGCTCGGCGGCGACGATCTTGCAGGCGTCGCCGAACGTCTCCTTCAGGCGCCGCCCGTTGCCCATCAGCGTGCCGCCGGTGCCGAGGCCGGCGACGAACGCGGAGATCTCGTCGAGCTCTTCGAGGATCTCCAGCGCGGTGCCGTTGTAGTGGGCGTTGGGGTTGGCCTGGTTGCCGTACTGGTAGGGCATGTACACCGACGGGTCTTCGGCGGCCATCTCCAGCGACATCGCCACGGCGCCGTTGGAGCCCTGATCGCCGGGCGAGTAGACGATCTCAGCGCCGTACATCTGCAGCAGCTGCGTGCGCTCGGGCGTGACGTTCTCGGGCATCACGACCTTCAGCTTGTAGCCCTTGCGCCGGGCGATCATCGCCAGCGAGATGCCGGTGTTGCCGGACGTCGGTTCGAGGATCGTCTGGCCGGGCGCGATCGCGCCCTTCTCCTCGGCGTCCTCGATCAGCGCGCGCGCGACGCGATCCTTGACCGAGCCGGTCGGGTTGTGCGACTCCAGCTTGGCCCAGATGTGCACGCCGGGCTTCGGCGACAGGCTCGGCAGCTCGATCAGCGGCGTGTTGCCGATCGCCTGCACGATGTCGCCATAGCGTCCGCCGCACGGCCTGTTTCGCAGCCTCTCAACCGCCATTACTTCACGGAATATAGCGGGGTTGCGCGCACGCCCGAAAGCGATGCGCGCGATGGCTGCGTCAGATGCGCCCGAGCAGAATCAGGATCAGCAGGATCAGCGCGATCAGGCCGATGATCCCGCCGGCGACGGCCACTTTGACGAGCACCAGCACGATTGCGACGATGATCAGAAGACCGACGAGGCCTCTAGCCATTTTGTTTCTCCCCGCGTTGAGTGGTTGCGGCGATTGCCGCTCATCAATTCCTACCCACGGCCCGCTCGGGGCAAACCGGCGGCCCCGCGATGCGCGCGGTCGCAGGCCCGACAACTGCGGGGGCGGGCGCGACTGTCTGACCGGCCGCGAAGCCAGACTGGCTGACCGGCCAGACAGCCACTAGGATGTCGGCGGTTGGGCAAGATGCCCAACCGCATTCCCACGATGACCGGCAAAGACGACAGCTACGACTTCGACTGGCTGGTCATCGGCTCGGGCTTCGGCGGCAGCGTGTCGGCGCTGCGCCTGTCGGAAAAGGGCCACGCGGTCGGCGTGCTGGAGTGCGGCCGGCGCTTCGCCGACGACGAGCTGCCGAAGTCGACGGCCGACCTCAAGCGCTACTTCTGGAACCCGCTGCTGGGCATGAAGGGCATCTTCCGCCTGACGACGTTCAAAGACGTATCGGTCGTCTCGGGATGCGGCGTCGGCGGCGGCAGCCTCGGCTACGCCAACACGCTGTACGTCCCGCCGAAGGCGTTCTTCGAGGATCGCCAGTGGGGCGAGATGGAGGACTGGGAGGCGACGCTCGCGCCGCACTACGCCGAAGCGCAGCGGATGCTCGGCGTCGTGCAGAACCCGCACGACGACCCCGCCGACCAGCTGCTGCGCGAGCTCGGCGAGGAGCTGGGCGTCGGCGACACCTACAAAAAGACGCCCGTCGGCGTCTACTTCGGCGAGCCCGGCGAGACGGTCGCCGACCCGTTCTTCGGCGGCGAGGGGCCCGAGCGGACCGGCTGTCGCCTGTGCGGGCGCTGCATGGTCGGCTGCCCGCACGGCGCGAAGAACACGCTCGTCAAGAACTACCTGTACTTCGCCGAGAAGCGCGGCGCGCGCGTGATGCCCGAACGCACGGTGCTCGACATCCGCCCGATCGGCTCGCCCGACGGCGCCGACGGCTACGAGGTCGAAAGCGTGCGCTCGGGCGCGTGGCTGCGCAAGGAACGTCGCGTGCAGCGCGCGCGCGGCGTGGTCGTCTCGGCCGGCCCGCTCGGCACGAACAAGCTGCTGCAGCGCTGCCGCGCTGGGCGGCTCGCTGCCGCGCATCTCCGCGCGCCTGGGCGAGCTCGTGCGGACAAACTCCGAGTCGATCCTCACGGTGACCGTGCCCGAGGACTACCCGCAGGACCTGATCCGCCGTGTCGCGATCAGCTCGTCGATCTACCCGGACCCGAACACGCACATCGAGACGGTCACCTATGGCGACGACGGCGACTCGATGCACCGCCTGTACACGCTGCTCGTCGGCGACGGCACGCGCGTGACGCGACCGCTGAAGCTGCTGGCGCAGATCGCGCTGCACCCCAAGCGCCTGATGCAGGTGCTGTTCCCCAAGCACTGGTCGCGGCGCACGATCATCATCCTCGTGATGCAGACGCTCGACAACGCGATCGCGCTGCGCCCGCGCAAAGGGCCGTTCGGCTCGCTGCTGGCTGCGGACCGAACAGGACCCCGAGCGACCGAACCCGACGTTCATCCCGATCGCCAACGAGACGGCGAAGTGGTTCGCCAAGCGCACCGGCGGGATCGCGCAGAGCTCGGTCACCGAGGCGCTGTTCAACATCCCCACGACGGCGCACATCCTCGGCGGCGCGGTGATCGCGCCCGATCCCTCGCAGGGCGTCGTCGATGCGCGCCAGCGCGTGTTCGGCTACGAGAACCTGCTCGTCTGCGACGGCTCGGCGATCCCGGCGAACGTCGGCGTCAACCCGTCGCTGACGATCACCGCGCTGGCCGAGCACGCGATGAGCCACGTGCCGGCGGCCGACGAAACCGTCGTGCCGGAGATCGCCGGCGCCGCCGCCACGGCGGCTTAGACAGCCCGCCGGCGTCGCTCGAACGGGCGCGGCAAAGGTCGCCGCGGCCGGCTGGCCGACTAGTACATTTGTCGGATCTAGGGCGGTGTAATTCTGTCAAGCCATTGGGATCGACCCGACGTTCGGGCCATGTCCACCTCACGCCCAAGCCCACAGGCGCTCGCACCGGCCACCCGATCCCCGCTCCCGCCCACGCCCGGCCCGCTGCCGGACATCCCGCCGGAGCACGCCCACGACCTCGGCCTCGTCGCACGCGAGCTGACGCGCCGCACCGACGACGTCGTCGCGGGCATGCGCGAGCGGACGCTCGACTCGGGCCTGGTGCTCGACGCCGCGGTCGAGGACAGCTTCGCGCAGGTAGGCGCCCTCTCGACGCTCGCCGTCGCTAAGTGGATGGCCGGCGAAGGCATCGAATCGGCCCGCGACGTCGGCCAGGAGTCGTGGTGCATCTTCGGCCAGCTCGCCGCGCAGCGCCACGCTCCGCTCAACGAGGTCACCAAGCGCTGTCTGCGCTGGTTCGACGCCGCTTCGGAGGTCGCGCGCGAAGCGGCCGGCACGCTCGAGCTGGACGCGCACGCGCTCGCGCAAGCGATCGCGATGCTGCAGCGCAGCCTCAACGTGACGCTCGTGCGCATGTGCGAGTCCTTCGAGGCCGAGCGCAAGCGTTGCGACGACGAGCTGACTTTCCTGGCGACGCACGACGTGCTCACGGGACTGCCCAACCGCAAGCTGATCCTCGACCGCTCCGAGCAGCTGCTCGCGCGCTCGCGCCGGCACGGCACGCCGGTCGCCGCCGTGTTCATCGACCTCGACAACTTCAAGCTGATCAACGACACGCTCGGCCATCGCGCCGGCGACGAGCTGCTTTGCGCCGTCGCGGCGAGGCTGCAGGGCGCGGTGCGCGAGACCGACACGCTCGGCCGGCTCGCGGGCGACGAGTTCATCGTGCTCGCCGAGGAGCTGTCGCTGGCCGCCGGGCCCGAGCTGATCGCCGAGCGGCTGCTGGAAGCGCTCGGTGAGCCGTTCACGCTCGGCGAGGGCGGCGCGCGGCTGAAGGTGACGGCGAGCGTCGGCGTGGCCGCCGGTCAGCGCGCCAGCGGCGAAGAGCTGCTGCGCGACGCCGACATCGCGATGTATCGCGCCAAGTGCAACGGCAAGGACCGCTACGTAGCGTTCGAGTCCGAGATGCAGGGCGCGGTGCAGAGCCGTCTGGAACTGGAGATGGACCTGCGCGAGGCGCTGGCGAACGACGAGTTCTTCCTCGTCTACCAGCCGATCTTCAACCTCAACGACATGAGCCCCAGCGCCGTCGAGGCGCTGATCCGCTGGGAGCACCCCAAGCGAGGCGTCGTTCAGCCCGAAGAGTTCATTCCGCTGCTGGAGGAGACCGGGCTGATAACCGAGATCGGCGAGTGGGTGATGCGCGAGGCTTGCGCGCAGGGCGCCACCTGGCGAAAGGCTGGATGCCCGATCGAGGTGGCCGTCAACGTGTCCGCACGCCAGCTCGACAGCGACGACTTCGTCGACGAGGTGCGCGAGGCGCTCGACGCGAGCGGGCTCGAACCAGGCGCGCTGACGATCGAGATCACCGAGACGACGCTCATGCGCGACGCCGAGCAGACCGTGCGCAGGCTGACCGCCGTCAAGGAGCTCGGCGTGCGCATCGCGATCGACGACTTCGGCACCGGCTACTCGTCGCTGACGCACGTGCAGCGGTTCCCCGTCGACGCGCTGAAGATCGACCGCTCGTTCATCAGCGGGCTGAAGGACAACAAAGAGGGCGAGACGCTGATCCACACGCTCGTGCAGCTCGGCAAGGCGCTGTCGATCGAGACGGTCGCCGAGGGCATCGAGTTGCAGGACGAGCTGTCGCTGCTTCAGGGCGAGCGCTGCGACAGCGGGCAGGGCTTTCTTTTCGCGCAGCCCCTCGACCTGCCCACGACGGACGCCTACCTGATGAGCTGGGCGGCCGACGTCGCGCGGCGACCGACGGTTGCGCCGGCCGGCCTCTCACCGGCGGCGTGAAGCTGGACGCGCCGGGCGCTCAGCCGCCGGCCATCGCCGGCAGAATCACCAGCGTGTCGCCCTCGCCGACCGACGTGTCGAGCCCGTCGAGCACACGCACGTCCTCGTCGTTGAGGTACACGTTCACGTAGCGGTTGAGCTCGCCGTCGGCGGAGAACAGCTGGCTCTGCGTCGCCGGGTGGCTGGCGACGAGATCCTTGAGCACGTCGCCGACGTTGTCGCCTGACGCGCTCACCTCCTTCTCACCGCCCACTGAGGCGCGCAGCACGGGCGGAATCTTGATCGTCGCCATCGCGGAACCCTAGCGCGCCCGCAGCGTAGTTAGCGGTTCACCAGTCGAGCCAGGCAAGGACCCAGGAAGCGAAGTGTGCGAACAGCACACGAGCGACCGAGGACGCAGCATGGCGAAGTGCTGGTGGGCCGCTAACCGGCGGCGGCGCAGAAAGCCTCGTAGTCGGGGAACACGCCGAGCTCCTCGTCGGCGATGTCCTCGGGGTCGCGCGAGCAGATCGGGCACTCGGGGTCGCGGTGGACCTTCACCTCGGTCAGCGTCGCGCCGAGCGCGTCGTAAAGCAGCAGGCGCCCGATCGCCGGCTCGCCGATGCCGACGATCAGCTTGACGACCTCGGTGGCCTGCAGCAGGCCCATCGTCCCGGGCAGCACGCCGAGCACGCCGTTGGCGCCGCACGACGGCGCCAGCTCGGCCGGCGGAGGCTCGCGGAACAGGCAGCGGTAGCACGGCCCCTCATACGGCTTGAACACCGACAGCTGGCCGTCGAAGCCGAGAATCGAAGCCGACACGACCGGGATCTTCAGGCGCACGGTCGCGTCGTTGAGCAGGTAGCGCGTGGGGAAGTTGTCGACGCCGTCGACGATCACGTCGTAGTCCTTGATGATCTCCACGATGTTCGACGCGTCGATGCGCACGGGGTACTTGACGACCTTCACGTCCGGGTTCAGCGCGCGGATGGACTCCTCGGCGGAGTCGACCTTCGGTGTGCCGATGCGCTCGGTGCTGTGGATCACCTGGCGCTGGAGGTTGGACAGGTCGACCACGTCGTCGTCGACGATGCCCAGCGTGCCGACGCCGGCCGCCGCCAGGTACAGCGCGGTCGGCGAGCCGAAGCCGCCGGCGCCGAGCAGCAGCACCTTGGCGTCGAGCAGCTTCTGCTGGCCCTCGATGCCGATCTCCGGCACGAGCATGTGGCGCGAGTAGCGCTCGCGCTGTTCGGCGGTCAGCGTGCGCGGGACCTTCACCTCGTAGCCGCGATCCTTCCACAGCGTGATGCCGCCGGTCATCGAGCGCACGTGCTCGTAGCCGAGGTCCTCGGCGAGCGTGCGCGCGCCGTAGGCGGAGCGGTTGCCCGAGGCGCAGTAGAGGATCACCTGCGTGGAGCGATCGGGCACGACGCCCTCGATGCGCGTCTCCAGGTAGCTGCGCGGCACGTGCTTGGCGCCGGGCAGGTGCCCGGCCGCGTACTCCTCGGTCTCGCGCACGTCGATGACCGCGACGCCCTCGTCGATCAGCTCCTTGACCTCGGAGGGGTCGACCTCCTCGATCTGGCTCTTGACTTGGCGGAGAAGCTCAGCTCCTGACGGGCTCATCTAAAACTCCTAAACCACGGTCGGGTTTTATTGACTTCAGAAAGTATAGCGCCATCGGGCCGGCGTTCCAGGCCGGCGGAGCGACGTTTCGGCGACTCCGGCGAAACCATGCCGAGCGGCGGGCGGCGTCCCGCTCGGCATGGTCGCGCTGCACCTCAGGAGACGAGCAGGTAGGAGAAGCCGACGGCGCTCGGGCTGAACGTGCGCGACCCGCCGTAGGACGCCTTGGCGCGCCAGCGACCGACGGCCGGCGGCGTGAACGGCACGCTCGCCGTGCCGCCGCTGGCGACGACGTGCGACTCGCGGTAGAACTGCCAGCCGAAGACCGGATCGAAACGCTCGATGTCCACGGTCACCGGTCCCGACGCGCCCGGCGCGATCTTCACGGCGATCGGCGAGCTCTGGCCGGCCGTGACGCTGGCCGCGCCGAAGGACAGGCGCGTCGTGGTGATCGTGCGCGACTCGCGCAGGAGGCTGAAGTTGCCGGAGCTGTCGTCGTGCACCGACACGACCGCGTAGTAGCGCCCGGGCTGCAGCTGGTGCTGCAACGTCTGCGGACCGCCTTCGCCACACGCGCACGCGATCACGTTGCCGTTGACGTTGCGCAGCTGCACGTTGAAGTCGGCCGACGCGGGGGCGTTGAGCTTGAGCGTCAGGTTGGAATGGCTCTTCACATCAAGGCGATACAGGCGCAGCACCTGCACGCTTCTGCCGTCGAGGTGTCCGTGTCCAAGCGCGTAATTGGCCAGCGCCAGCCCCGGTGCGGTCTCAGAGGAGTTGGCGCGGGCGACCTGCAGGCGAAAGCGTTTGACCCCGCGGTCCTGCGGCGTCACCTCGAAGCTGTAGCGGCCCCCCTGCCCCGGCCCCGGCGTGAACAGGCGGTAGCCGCGGCAGTTGATGTGCAGCACCGGCTGCGAGCCTTCTTCGAACGAGCGCGTGCCGGGCGGGTAGAGCCGGCCGGTGACACACCCGCCGCCGCGCCCGTTGGCGAGGTTGATCAGGTAGCTGACGCCGGCCCGCAGCGTGACCGCATACGCCGCGTTGACGTTCTGGATCGAGTCGACGTGGCCGCTGACGCCGCCGGCGGGCAGCGGAGCGCCGGGTGGGCGCACAGCGGGAGTCGGCAGGAACACCTCCAGCGTGAAGGGCGCCAGCTGCGAGCTCGCTAGCGCGGCGACACGAATCAGGTACTGGCCGTTCTTGGACGCGTTGAACGACAACGAGGCCTTGCCCTTGGCGTCCGTGCGATCGCAGGCGACCGAGTTCAGCTGCGAGCGCACGACGTGGAATACCTCGACGCTCGCTTCGAGGGCGCCGGACGCCGAGAGATCGAGCGCGACACGCTGCGCGCCTGTCGAGCGCAGGCTGTACCAGAGCGAAGCGCCCGTCGACCCGGCGCATCTGGATTCAGGCGCCGCCGGTTCGGGGGTCGCGCCAACGGTCGTGCCGGCTATCGCCGCGGGAAGGCTGTGGATCACCTGGGCGTTGGCCTGGCTGTCGTTGGGCGGCGCGGCGCTCGCCGTCGTGGCCATGCCGCTCAAGGCGAGAGCCGTGAGGCCCACAGCGATCGCGACGCGGGCGCCCGTTCGACCGACGATTGTCGCTATGCAAAAGCTCCTGACAGACGACATGTCTCCTCGTTTCCTCGTGTGGCCGATTTGAACACGCGCGGCATGTGAGTGTTTCGCTGGTTGGAACGCGGGTCCTTTCGCTTGCGGCCTGTCATACGCTGGGCGCGATGAAGCGGCGCTCAGCCTGGGTCCTCGCCGGCTCGCTGACGCTCGTCTGCGCGGCGGCCGGCTGCGGGGCGAGCTCGAACCCCACCGCTTCGTCGCCGGCCTCGGCCCAGGCCAACTCCTCGGGCTTCGACGGCGCTGGGCTGCCGCCGGGCGTGATCGCCCCGCCGTTCAGCCTGAGCGATCAGAACGGTGCGACGGTTTCGCTGGCGAACTACCGCGGGCGCGTGGCGATCGTCGCGTTCGTCTACTCGGCGTGCGGCTCGCCGTGCGTGGTGATCGCCCAGCAGATCCGCGGCGCGCTGGACGAACTCGACACGGCGGTGCCAGTCGTGCTGGTGAGCGTCGACCCGGCGGCCGACACGCCGGTGCGCGTGCGGCGCTTTCTGACGAGCGTGTCGCTGAGCGGGCGCGTGAGCTACCTGACGGGCACCGCGGACCGGCTGCGACCCGTCTGGCGCGCCTTTGGAGTGACCCCCGCAAGCGCCGGCCGCGCCGCGTTCGCGCGCACCGCGCCGGTCTACCTGATCGACCGCGCGGGCCACGAGCGCGTGGTCTACCAGCTCGAACAGCTCACAGCCGAAGGCCTCGCGCACGACGCGCGCAAGCTGCTCGAATGAGCTGAACTTGCGCCGTCTCCGCACCTGCCCGCCCCCGAGCGGCTGATACCCTAGCGCGCAGGTAGGTATTCGACAGATGATGTTCTCAACCAAGGCCGAGTACGGCGTGCGCGTGATGGTGGAGCTGGCTCGGCGAGCCGGCGAGGAACCGATCCCGCTGGCGGAGATCGCCGAGCGCGACGGCCTGCCGCTGGCCTACCTGGAGCACCTCGTCGCGCGCCTGCGCAAGGCCGGCCTGGTCGACTCGCGGCGCGGCTCGCGCGGCGGCTACCTGCTGGCGCGCTCGCCGACCGAGATCACGATGGCCGAGGTCGTCGAGGCGCTGGAGGGCTCGATCGCGCCGATCGAGTGCATCTCCGAGGGCGTCCGACGGCATCGATCGTCTGCTCGCGCGAGACGCGACCCGGGCACGTGTGCCCGACGAAGCTGCTGTGGACGCGCGTGCGCTTCTCGATCGTGCGCACGCTGCAGGAGACGACGCTCGCCGACCTGGTGCTCGGCCCGGCGCTGCACACGGGCGCGACGCTGTCCGCGGGCCCGGCGCTGCCCGCGATGCCGAGCAAACCGCAACCACTTACGACCGGAGCTTGAACGGAGAACATGGCTGACCTAGAGATCAGAGACCTGCACGTGCGCATCGAGGAGCGCGAGATCCTCAGCGGCGTCGACCTGAGCATCTCGCGCGGCGAGATCCACGCGCTGATGGGGCCCAACGGCTCGGGCAAGTCGACGCTCGCGAACACGCTGCTGGGCCACCCCGTCGTATGAGATCACCGAGGGCTCGATCACCTTCAAGGGCGAGGACATCACCGAGGCCGAGCCGCACGAGCGCGCGAAGGCGGGCCTGTTCCTGGCCTTCCAGTACCCGGTGTCGATCCCGGGCGTGTCGGTCGCGAACTTCCTGCGCATGGCGATCAACGCCAAGCGCGAGGAGCCGATCCAGGTCAAGGAGTTCCGCACGCAGCTGCAGCACGCGATCGAGCTGCTCGACGTCGACCGCAGCGTTCACCTCGCGCCACCTCAACGACGGCTTCTCCGGCGGCGAGAAGAAGCGCGCCGAGATCCTGCAGATGGCGATGCTCGCGCCCGACGTCGCGATCCTCGACGAGACCGACTCGGGGCTCGACATCGACGCGCTGCGCACGGTCGCCGAGGGCGTCGCAGCGCCTGCACGACGAGCAGGGCCTGGGCGCGCTGATCATCACCCACTACCAGCGCATCCTGCACTACGTGAAGCCCGAGTTCGTGCACATCCTGATGGACGGTCGCATCGTGCTGGAGGGCGGCGTCGAGCTGGTCGAGCGCCTGGAGCGCGAGGGCTACGACCAGATCCGCCAGGAGGTCGGCGCGGGCGCCGACGCCGTCGCGGCCGGTGACGGCGGTGTCTGAGCCCACCGAAGCGACGACCGCGACCGTGACGAGCAACGGCGCTACGCCGGCGCCGATGAAGCCCGGCCGCCACCGCGAGGCGACGCTCTACCACGCGCTCGCGGGCGCCGGGGCGGGCGACGGGCGCTCGCTCGCGCAGCTGCGCGAGGCCGCGCTGGCGGCCTATGACAGCTCCGAGCTGCCCGTCTGGCGGCGCTCGGGCTTCTGGACGACGAGCCTGCAGAGCCTCGACCTCCAGGCGCTGGCGACGCAGCCTTCGCCGGCGCCGCAGAGCATTCCCGACGTCGTGACGAGCACGCTGCCCGAGCGCGCGCGCGCCGGTCGCATCGTGCAGAGCGCCGGCTCTGTCGTGCACGTCGAGCTCGAGCCCGAGCTGCGCGAGCGGGGCGTGATCCTCTGCTCGCTGGAGGACGCCGTTCGCGACCACGCGGAGCTGGTCGCGCGCGTGGTACTCGCGAGCGCCTGACGATCGACCGCAACAAGCTCGAGGCCGCGAACGCCGCCTTCTGGACGCGGCGGCGCGTTCCTGTACGTGCCCGCCGGGCTCGTCGTCGAGGACCCGTTCGAGATCGTCTACGCGATCGACGCGCCGGGGGTCGCGCAGTACGGGCGCACGCTCGTCGTCGGCGCGCCGAACAGCGACTTCCGCGTGCACGAGTACGACCTCGCGGAGGACTTCGAGGGCCAGGCGCTGCACGCGGGCGCGTTCGAGCTGTACCTGCAGGACGGCGCGCGCTGCCGCCTGGCGCAGGTGCAGGACTGGGGCTCGGGCGAGGTGTTCGACGTCCTCGACGCGCTTCGTCGGGCGTCGGTCGCGACGCCTACTGCCACTGGCTGCCGGCGCTGCTCGGCGGGCACCTCGTGCGCCAGCACCTCGAGCTGGCGGTCTGCCGAGCCGGGCGGCGACATGGCCTTCCGCGGGCTGTTCTTCACCGAGGAGCACGAGCACCTCGACGTGTTCGCCGTCGACCTGCACGAGACCGGCCCGTCCGGCGGCGACGTGCACTGGCGCGGCGCGGCGACCGGCGAGAGCCGCGCGAGCTTCGAGGGGCTGATCCAGATCGACCCGGGCGCGCAGCAGACGCACACCTACCTGCAGATCCACTCGATGATGCTCTCGCCGAAGGCGCGCGTCGACGCGATCCCCTCGGTGCTCGTCTCCTCCGACGACGTCTCGGCCTCGCACGGCGGCACCGTCGGCGAGCTCGACGAGACGGCGATCTTCTACATGCAGACGCGCGGCCTCGACCGCCCGGCGGCCGTGCGCGTGATCGTCGAGGGCTTCTTCGAGCCGCTGATCGCAGAGCTCGACGACGAGCCGCTGGAGGAGCTCGTGCGCGCGAAGGTCGCCGACAAGCTCGCGGCGGCGCGCGAGGACATCGAGGCGTATGCACACCAGTCGCTGAGCAGCGTCGCTCGAGGTCAAGGCCGACTTCCCGATCTTCGCGCGGCGCTTCGACGGGCGCGCCGCTCGTCTACCTCGACTCGGGCGCCACCTCGCAGAAGCCGCAGGTCGTGATCGACGCGCAGGCCGAGCACCTGCGCAGCCACAACGCGAACGTGCACCGCGGCGTCTACGCGCTCGCGCAGGAGGCCGACGCGGCCTACGACGAGGCGCGCAAGCGCGATCGCGGCGTTCGTCGGCGCCGACCGCGCAGACGACGATCTTCACGAAGAACGTGACCGAGGCGATCAACCTCGTCGCCTACTCGTGGGGCCGCGCCAACGTCGGCCGCGGCGACGCGGTGCTGATCACGCAGATGGAGCACCACGCCAACCTCGTGCCGTGGCAGGTGCTGTGCCGCGAGCGCGGCGCCGAGCTGCGCTACCTGGAGGTCGACGAGCGCGGCGAGCTGTCGCTCGACGCAGCTCGACGCGGAGCTCGCGCGCGGCGACGTCAAGCTGGTCGCCTTCGCGCACGTCTCGAACGTGCTCGGCACGATCAACCCGGTCGCCGAGATGACCGCGCGAGCGCGCGCGGCGGGCGCGCTGTCGCTCGTCGACGGCGCGCAGGCGGTGCCGCAGATGCCGGTCGACGTCGACGCGCTCGGCGCCGACTTCTACGGCTGGACCGGCCACAAGGCGCTCGGCCCGACCGGCGTCGGCGTGCTGCACGGCCGCGCGCGAGCTGCTCGAGTCGATGGAGCCGTTCCTGACGGGCGGCGACATGATCGCCTCGGTCGACTTCCAGTCGGTCACGCTGGAACGAGCTGCCGTACAAGTTCGAGGCGGGCACGCCGCCGATCGCCGAGGCGGTCGGGCTCGGCGCGGCGGTCGACTACCTCGACGCGCTCGGGATGGAGCGCGTGCGCGCGCACGAGCGCGCGCTGACCGAGTACATGCTCGAGCGGCTCGCCGAGGTTCCCGGGCTGCGCGTCGTCGGGCCGCCGGAGGCCGAGCGGCGCGGCGGCCTGGCGTCGTTCACGATCGAGGGCATGCACCCGCACGACATCGCCGAGCTGGCCGACCGCGGCGGCGTGTGCATCCGCGCCGGGCACCACTGCGCGCAGCCGCTGATGCGCTGCCTCGGCGTCGGCGCGACCGCGCGCGCGTCGCGTCGGCGTCTACAACGAGCCGCTCGGACATCGACGCGCTGGTCGACGCGCTGCATCGGCCGGGCGCGAGGTCTTCGGGCTATGAACGCTGATGGACGACCTCTACCGCGACTACATCCTCGACCACTACAAGCGCCCGCGCAACTTCGGCGAGCTCGAGCCGCACGACCTCGAGGCGCTCGAGCACAACCCGCTGTGCGGCGACGAGCTCGGCGTGCACATCCGCGTCAAGGACGGCCGCATCGAGGACCTGCGCTTCCACGGCCACGGCTGCGCGATCTCGCAGGCCTCGGCGTCGATCGCCTCCGAGGAGCTGAAAGGCATGACGCTCGAGCGAGGTCGGCGAGCTCGGACGCCGACTGGATGATCGAGCTGCTCGGCATCCCCGTCTCGGCGACGCGGCGCAAGTGCGCGCTGCTGAACCTGAAGGTCGTGCGCGGCGCGGTCACCGGCGACAACGCTGGCCGACGTGATCGTGGCGCTGCATACGCCGTCGCCGCAGCCGCCCATCGCGACGGGCGAAGTCCGCGCGCCGCGGGTGAGGCCCGTCACCCGCGATACAATTCCTAGCTCAGAGCACAGGATTCGCGGAGCCCACTCCAACGCACTGACAAGCCCCCGGTAAGGAGCCTCATGGCAACGATTGACCGCACGAAGATCACCAAGCCCAGCCCGATCGTCGAGGACGAGCAGGGCCAGCTGCGCGCCCGCCAGGGCATCTCGCGCGAGGTGGTCAGCGAGCTGTCGAAGATCAAGGGCGAGCCCGACTGGATGGCCGAGAAACGGCTGAAGTCGCTCGAGATCTTCGAACGCAAGCCGGTGCCGACGTGGGGCCCGGACCTGAGCGGCCTGAACCTCGACGACCTCGTGCTCTACTCGCCCGCCGACCGCCGGGCGCTTCAACAGCTGGGACGACGTGCCCGCCGAGATGAAGCAGACCTACGAGGACCTCGGCATCCCGCAGGCCGAGCGCGAGCACCTCGCCGGCGTCGTCGGCGTGTGGCGCCAGGAGCCGGTCTACGAGGGTCTGAAGGAGGAGTACGCCAAGCAGGGCATCCTGTTCTGCTCGATGGACACGGCGATCAACGAGTACCCCGAGCTGGTGCAGAAGTACTTCATGACCAAATGCGTGCCGCCGCAGGACAACAAGTTCTCCGCGCTGCACGGCGCCGTCTGGTCGGGCGGAGCCTTCTGCTACATCCCCAAGGGCGTCAAGTGCGACCTGCCGCTGCAGTCCTACTTCCGCATGGAGGGCGCCGGCGAGGGCACCTTCGAGCACACGCTGATCGTCGCCGACGAGGGCTCTGAGGTGAACTACATCGAGGGCTGCACGGCGCAGACCTACAGCGTCAACTCGATGCACTCGGCGGTCGTCGAGATCTTCGTGCACGAGGGCGCCAAGGCGCGCTACACGACCGTGCAGAACTGGTCCAAGGACGTCTACAACCTGAACACCAAGCGCGCGATCGTCGACGCCAACGGCACGGTCGAGTGGGTCGGCGGCTCGATGGGCGCCAAGTACGTGATGCTCTACCCCGGCTCCTACCTGATGGGCGAGGGCGCGCGCGCCGACCACCTGAACGTCGGCGTCGCCGGCAAAGGCGTGCACAAGGACACCGGCGCGAAGGTCGTGCACCTCGCGCCGAACACGACCTCGAACATCCTCGCCAAGTCGATCTCCAAGGACGGCGGCATCATGGGCTACCGCGGCCTGGTCAAGATGGGCCACAACTCGGCCGGCTCGAAAGCGCGCGTGCAGTGCGACGGGCTGATGATGGACGGCGAATCGCGATCGGACACCTGGCCGGACATCCAGATCCAGAACCCGCACGTGACGGTCGCCCACGAGGCGACCGTCGGGCGCATCTCCGACGACCAGCTCTTCTACATGGGCTCGCGCGGCTTCACCGAGGACGAGGCGCGCGGCGATGATCGTCAACGGCTTCATCGAGCCGGTGACGAAGGAGCTGCCGATGGAGTACGCGGTCGAGCTCAACCGGCTGATCCAGCTGGAGATGGTCGGCTCCATCGGCTGAGGGTCGCGATTCGCGGCGTCTGACGGCGTCCTCGGTCGCTCGCGTACGAAGTACGCCACGCTCCCTGCGTCCTAGTCAGACTTGCGACTCCCGCCCCTCAGCGGCGCAGTCGGCGAGCCACGCGCGACTGACACGGATTTTTGCGAGCGCCCGTTGACACCATCGCCGCACCGCTGTTCCCCACGAAGCTGCCGTGGGTGAACGCGAAGGGCGGCCAGGCGAGCGTGATTCAGCGCGGGCGGCCGATGCTGGTGGAGTTCTGGGACTTCTGCCGGCCCAACTCGATGCGCACGCTGCCCTACGTGAAGGCGTGGCACGAGCGCTACGCCGACGCCGGCCTGCGCGTGATCGGCGTGCACTCGCCCGGCTTTGACGCCTCGCGCGACGAGGACGCGGTGCGCGCGGCGGTCGCGCGCCTGGAGATCGATCATCCGGTGCTGATCGACAGCGAGCTTGCGCTGTGGCAGGAGTACGAGAACGAGGGCTGGCCGGCGCGCTACCTGTTCGACGGCGGGGCGCGGCTGTTCGAGTACCACTACGGCGAGGGCGCCTACGAGGAGACCGAGCTGGCGATCCAGGAGCTGCTGGGCGTCGAGCGCGAGCCGCTGGCGCCGCTGCGCCCCGAGGACGCGCCCGGGCGCGCTGCTCGCGCCGCCGACGCCCGAGCAGCCGGGCGCCTACAGCGGTCCCTACGAGGCCGGCGGCGTGTGGGCGGTGCTCGACGGCGCCGGCACGCTCATCGCGCGAGCGATCGCCTGAGCGGCGCCCGCAGCGAGCTGCAGATCGCCGCGCCGGGCGCGTACGCGCTGCTCGAGCACGAGCGCCACACGGCCGGCGAGCTTGCGCTCGAGCTGGGCGGCGGCGTGCGCTGCCTGGCGACGTGCTTCACGCCCGGTCTGGCCTGAGCGCGCCCGCGCGAGCGCGCCTGGGCTCGGCCGCAGCCCCAGGCGTCGCGCGCCTGCACGCTGCCGGCGAGCCGCGACGCGAGCGTCAGTCGGGCTGGCGTCGGCGCGAGGCGCCAGCTCGGTGTGCGTGCGATCGAGCAGCAGGCGCTGCAGCGTCGGCGGCGCCGGAGTCCTCGACGAGCACGCATGCGCCGGGCCAGTAGGGGCTCTCGCCGGGCGTGTCGGTGAGGAAGATCGAGTCGTACGTCCAGCAGCCGGTGTTCACGAGTCGCGCGCCCCGCTCGCCGCCGGGCGTGGCCGGCGGGCGGTCCCACTCGCCGACGTCGTCGCTCGCGCAGCGGACCCGAGCGGTGAGTGTGGCCGAAGACCACGTAGGCGTCGCCCAGCCCGAGGCGCGCGCCACCTCGCCCATCGCGCGCAAGCCGCGCCGAGCGCAGCTCGCCAGAGGAGACCTCCGAGCGCAGCGGCCCGAGGCCGGCGCGGTTGAGCGCGGCCACCGCCAGCGGGAAGCCGCGCACGAGCGCGCGCATGCGCAGCCGTGCGACCAGCGCATCGCGCCGCGAGCGCATAGCGGGGCGGCCGTTGCGACGCGCTTGCCGCCGGCGCCGTCGTCGCCGCTGGCGTCGTCGCCCCCGCCGAGCGCGCGCCAAGCGTGCACGGTGGCGATCCCGTTGAGCGCGTTGCCCGTGCGCGCGTCGCGCGCGACGGCGTGGCGCCAGGCGTACATCGGCGCGGTCACCGACTCGTAGTCGGCGACCTGGGCGAACGTCGCGCGCCGGTCGGCCGCAGCAGGCGGCTCATCGCGGCGACGCTGAGGCGCTCGATCGTCGGCACGGTCAGATGGCAGTCGAGGTAGTGGCCGTGCGTGGCATACACGTCGGGGCGCACCCACAGGCCGGGGTAGGCGAAGCGCACGCGCGCGGGCGCCGCCCAGCCGGCGATGCTGCTCGACCATCGAGCGATGCGTCCGCCGGCTCGATCAGCTGCTGCAAGCCCAAGCGGCGGCGAGTCGGCCTGCTCGGCGCGTCGGCGTCAGCCACGGCTCGATCAGCGCATGGTCGTGGTTGCCGGCGACGAGCACCAGCTCCCGGTCACCGAGCGCGCCGGCCGAGATCGCTCGAAGAACGGCCGCGCCGCGGCGAGCGCTTCGCGCGGCGGACCGTGGCGCAGCTCGAGCACGTCGCCGAGCAGCACCACCCGATCGACGTCGTCGACGGCGCGCAGCAGCGGCGCGCGCAGCTCGGGGCGGCGCAGCACGTCAGAGCGCGACACGCCGCCGAGGTGCAGGTCGGAGAGGATCAGCGTGCGCAACGCCGCACCTGCCGCTGACGCGCCCTGGCCAGCCCGTCGGGACGGCGCGACACGGACGCCGAAGCGCTCAGTTCGCCTCGCCGACGGCGGCGGCTTCGCGGATCGTCTTGGGCAGCATGAAGCGGACGTCCTCGCGAATCACGTGGAACTCGGAGATGTCGCTGACGCCGCGGTCGCGGAATAACTCGACGAGCTCCTGCACGAGGTTCTCCGGGCGCGCTGGCGCCGGAGGAGATGCCGACGACGCGCGCGCCCTCCAGCCACTCCTCGCGGATCTCGCCGCCGTGTCGATCAGGTGCGACTCGGTGCCGCAGTCGCGCGCGACCTCGACCAGACGCACCGAGTTCGAGGAGTTGCGCGAGCCGATCACGAGCAGCAGGTCGCAGCTGTCGGCCATCTGCTTGACGGCCGCCTGGCGGTTGGTCGTCGCGTAACAGATGTCGTCGGTGCGCGGACCGACGATCTTCGGGAAAGCGTTCGCGCAGGCGTCGTGAGGATCGCCGTCGTTTCGTCGACGGCGAGCGTCGTCTGCGTGATGTAGGCGACGCGCTCGGGATCTGTCGACCTGCAGCTCGTCGACGTCCTGCCTCGTTCTGCACGAGCACGATGCGCTCGGGCGCCTCGCCCATCGTGCCTTCGACCTCCTCGTGGCCGTCGTGGCCGACGAGCACGATCGTGTAGCCGTCCTGCGCGAAGCGCACGGCCTCGCGGTGCACCTTCGTCACCAGCGGACAGGTCGCGTCGATCGTGTGCAGCTCGCGGGCGATCGCGCCTTCGCGCACGCTCGGCGCGACGCCGTGCGCGGAGAACACGCACACGGCGCCCTTCGGGCACTTCGGTCTCCTCCTCGACGAAGATCGCGCCGCGCTCGCGCAGCGTCTCGACGACGTGCTTGTTGTGCACGATCTCCTTGCGCACGTAGACCGGCGCGCCGTGGATCTCCAGCGCGCGTTCGACCGTCTGCACGGCGCGATCGACGCCCGCGCAGTATCCGCGCGGCGCCGCGAGCAGCAGCTTCTCGACGGTGTTCGCCACGATTGCCATTGTAGGGCGCGCCCAGGTACGCTAAGCGCTCGTGGCTCAGCGACACCTCGACAGGCTCACGCCGGTAGACGCCTCGTTCCTGCATCAGGAGAGCGCGGCACTCGCACATGCACATCGGCGGGCTGACGATCGTCGAAGGCCCGCCGCCGACGATGAGCGAGTTCCTCGAGCAGATCCGCCGGCGCCTGCACCTCGTCCCACGCTACCGCCACAAGCTCGCCTCGACGGCGCTTGACAGCGGGCGACCGGTGTGGGTGGACGACCCGAGCTTCAACCTCGAGTACCACATCCGCCACACCGCGCTGCCGACGCCGGGCGGCTGGGAGCAGCTGTGCGGGCTGACCGCGCGGATCTTCTCCCAGCAGCTCGACCGCTCCAAGCCGCTGTGGGAGATGTGGCTGATCGAGGGCTTGGAGGACGATCGCTTCGCGCTGATCACCAAGACCCACCACTCGCTGATCGACGGCATCGCCGGCGTCGATCTGGCGACCGTCCTGTTCGACCTCTCGCCCGAGCCGCCCGTCGCCAGACACGACGGCAAGCCGTGGCAGCCGCACGACGAGCCGGGCACGGCGGAGCTGGTCGCGGCGGGCGTGCGCGGCGCCGTGCGCGCGGGCGTCGAGCTGGCCGAGGGGGCGCTCGACGCGCTCACGCACCCCGAGCGCGCGCTCGCGCGAGCGCGCGAGGCCGCCGAGGGGGTCGGCGAGATCGTCTGGGCCGGGCTCAACCCCGCGCCGGAGACGCCGCTGAACGTGCCGATCGGACCGCACCGGCGCTTCTACGGCATCGGCGCCAGCCTCGACGACTTCAAGACCGTCAAGAACGCCTTCGGCGGAACCGTCAACGACGTCGTGCTCGCCGTCGTCACCGGGGCGCTGCGCAGCTTTCTTATCTCGCGCGGACGGCGCACCGAGGGCGTCGAGATGCGTGCGCTCGTGCCGGTGTCGGTGCGCGTCGAGGACGAGCACGGCGCGGGCGGCAACCGCATCGTCGTGATGCGCGGCCCGCTGCCCGTGTACATCGCCGACCCGGTGCAGCGCCTGCGCTTCGTGTCGCACGCGATGGACGGGCTGAAGGAGTCAAAGCAGGCGCTCGGCGCCGAGGTGATCGCGGGCGCGCAGAACTTCGCGCCGCCGACGATCCTCGCGCAGGCATCGCGCCTGAACTTCTCAACGCGGCTGTTCAACCTGCTCGTCACGAACGTGCCCGGCCCGCAGTTCCCGCTGTACGTGCTCGGCCGCGAGATGCTGCAGGTCTACCCCGTCGCGTTCCTGCCCGAAAACCACGCGCTGGCGATCGGCATCATGTCCTACAACGGCCAGATGAACTTCGGACTGCTCGGCGACTACGACGCGCTGCCGGATATCGGCGCGATCAGCGACAACATCGCCGAGGGTCTGGCCACGCTCGTCGCGCTTGCGCACGAGTCGGCCAGCACGCCGGCCTAGCCGACCGGCGTAGCCGACCGCAACCTCCTCAGTCGACGGGGGTGCTGCCGTGCACCGACGCCGTCTTGGTCGCGATCACGCGCGCGTCGTCGATCGTTCCTGTGCCCGCTTCTATGCGACAGATGATGTTGACGGTCTGCGGCGTAGTGAACGTGGCCACGGCGCTGAGTGAGCTGACGTTGGCGAAGTTGGCTTTTTCGACGCTCACGAAGCCGCCGTCCCAGCTGTTTTTGGCAGTCACGTCGGGGGCCAGGTTGCAGTCCATCGCGCTGCTCGCAGACGAAGCGAAGAACGTCGCCTTGCCCTGCAGCAGGTAGCTGCCCGGAGGAACGACGACCTGGCCGAACGACGTGAACGTCGCCGTCAGCGGGCCGAACGCTGTGCCGTCGGCGTATACGTCGCTCGGTCCGGTCGGACCGGTCGCGCCCGCGCCCCCCGTCGCGCCGGTGGCCCCGTTCGCGCCATTGCGACCATTGGCCCCGTTCGCGCCATTGCGACCAGTCAGGCCCCGCGGGCCGACCCTGTTCCAGCTCAGCGCCCGCTCAGATCGCCGGCAGCGGCTGGCGACGCGCAGCGCGCCGGTGCGCTTCGAGTAGCAGGCGCGAATCGCCGGAGCGAACGACGTCGCAGCCGCCCACGCGCCTCCCCCGAGCAGCAGGAAAAGGCAGATCGTCGCAACGACGTTGGAATAGGTGAGGCGGCGCCGTATGGCTCCCATCGCGGCGCGAGTCTCCCAAGCGGTCCCCCGCGTGTCAAGACAGAAGTATCTGGCCAGTCCCTCTCCACCCCGATAACTGCCGCCCTCGACGACCCCGAGAAACGCGCCAACCCACTCGAAGTCGGCCGTGACGGTCTCTGCCAGCTCATCGAGGTCGCGTCGGTCAAACGCGTCGACACAGCGCTTGGCGATCTTCACGTTCTCCTGCGACATCGCCTATTCCGGGCTTAGTCCCGTGGCGAAGATGCGCACACACACGCCAACCCGCGGCGGACGCCGACCTCAAGCCATTGTCGAGTCGGGTCCACCGGGTCGGGGCTCGTGGGCTCCTCGGACATCACGCGGCCAGTATCCCGCAACGCTCCGGCAGGCCCGTAGGCGTGGGACCCTTCCGGCGGGGGTAAAGACTCTCCGATGGCCCTGACTTGATCCTGAGGAGGAGGAGGAAAACATGGGGAATGTCGATATCGATCGGGCGGCAGAACGGGTTGCGCTCGCGTGCAGGGCCTTGTCCGCCGCGGCCAACGACCTGCGCGTCGCGCGTGAGCGGGACGGAGCGACGGTCGGCCGCGCCGTGGAGGGCTTGGAGGCCGAGACCGAGCGCGTGTGTGAGCTGGCGCAGGAGCTATCTGGGCTGGCTCGCAAGTTCGCGCCGCTGGCAGCCTGAGGACACAAGCGGAAGCCGAACGCCGGTCTTGCGAATCAGAATCGGAGGAGGTCTACGACGGAGTCGAGGAGCCTTCGGCGCTCCCGCCAGCAGGCTCGAAGCCGTGCGACTGGCGGAGTAGGTCAGCCGTTTCTCCAGGCGAGGTCGACCGATGCTCACAGAGCGAAGTTCAGTAGCCGAGCGCGAACTTGGCGTCCTCGCTCATCTTCTCCGGCGACCACGGCGGCACGAAGACCATCTCCGAGCCCACCGTCTTGACGCCGTCGAGTTCGCCGACGAACTCTTCGATCTGCTCCGTCACCTGGGGTCCGATCGGGCACCCCGGCGTCGTCAGCGTAAAAGTGACGTTGACGTTGCCGTCGTTGACCTCCACCCCATAGATCAGCCCCAGCTCGACGAAATCCAACCCCAGCTCGGGGTCGATCACGTTGGAGAGGGCGTCCATCACATCATCGACGCTGGGCGCTGCGGCGGTCTCAGACATGCACCGAGTCTAGCCGCCGCTCAAAAGAAGCACGGTACGTGGCGTGCCGGTGGCAGGCGAGCGCCGAGGCGCTCGAACCCGAACAAGCGCCCTAGGAGCGCGTAGGGCAAGCGAGGCAAGGACGCAGGGAGTGTGGCGTGCTACGCACGCGAACGACCGACGACGCCGACTCGCACCGGCCCACGACGCCCCAGGAGCGCGTAGGGCAAGCGAGGCAAGGACGCAGGGAGTGTGGCGTGCTACGCACGCGAACGACCGACGACGCCGACTCGCACCGGCCCACGACGCCCTAGGAGCGCGTAGGGCAAGCGAGACAAGGACGCAGGGAGTGTGGCGTGCTACGCACGCGAACGACCGACGACGCCGACTCGCACCGGCCCACGACGCCCCAGGTGTCCTGCCCACATACGTTGTGAACGCGGCTGATGGGTGGCCGGTTGCCGATCCCCGAGTGTGGCCTGCGCTGGTTGTAGTGCTCAAGCCAGTGTGGCAGCGCGCGAGCGCGATGGCCTGAGCTGGCGTAGCTGAGGCCATAGCCCCACTCCCGCGCCATCGTCTGGTGGAAGCGCTCCACCTTGCCGTTGGTACGTGCTCTGTAGGGGCGGATCGTGCGGTGCTCGATGCCCTCGCGGCTGAGCAGCTCGCGCAAAGCGCGGTTGTGGGTGTAGCTCCATGCGTTATCGGTGAGGATCGCCTTGACTCTGATCCCGTGGGGCGGGCGTAGAAAGCCAGGGCATGCTTGACGAACTGCAGCACCGAAGGCGAGCGCTCATCGCCATAGAGCTCTGAGAAGGCCAGGCGGGAGTGGTCATCGACCGCTGCGTGGGCGTAGTCCTGTCCGAGGTGCTTGCGCTTGGAAGCCCCCGGGCGTGAGCGATCGCCAGTCAGGGCGTGCCCGGGCGAGGCAAAGCGCGCATAGGTCTTGACGTCGATGTGCAGCAGGTCTCCGGGGCATGGCCACTCGTAGCGGTTAGCGGCTTCTCGGGGAGCGCGCGGTCTGCGAGAGAGCTCGTGACGGCACAGCACCTTCCAGACCGTCGAATGTGGATGCCCGGTCACACCCGCCACCAGGCGCGGTCCCCAGCCGGTGTGACGACGCACCTCGCAGATGCGCTGCTGCTCGCCGAGCTCGAGCAGACGGGGACTGCGGTTAGGGCGGCTGGAGCGATCGGCTGCCCACGTCAATGAGTGTCGCTCTGCTAGCGAAGCGACTGCATATCGACGCCACCACCGATGAGCTGTCGCCGGCGACACATCCAGCCTGGCCGCTGCTTGGCGGAAGCTCAATCCGCCCTCGATCGCCTGACACAAGGCCAGCCGTCCAGCCGGTCCGAGCTTCGCTCTACCGTGGATCTGCATCCGGGTCCTCCTAGGTCGTGAGCCTTCGCAGACCCACAGCCTCGGATGAGACCCGGATGCCTTCTCAACCGTTCACAACGTGTGTGGGCGCGTCACCTAGGAGCGCGTAGGGCAAGCGAGACAAGGACGCAGGGAGTGTGGCGTGCTACGCACGCGAACGACCGAGGACGCAGTATCGCGCCGCCCTACGCGCTCCTAGTTGTCGCAGCCTAGGCGGTCCCACATGTACAACGCAATGCACTCATTCGCCAGCTCGACCGCCCTGTCGCGCGACAGCCGCGGCAGCACCGTGTCGAGCGCCTGCTCCTCTGAGACGCCCGCCTGGAACGCTTCCTCGCCGCGAAAGCCCGCCGCGATCTTCAGCGCCTCGCGGCGGTTCTCGCCGAGGCTCGGGAAAACGCCGACGAGGAAGTCGGTGTTGGGAATCGGCTGACCGACCTCGAGCGACGCATGCCAGGCCGCGAGCAGGTGCAGGTCGTCCTCGTCGAGGTCGGCGATCGCCTTGGCGTAGTGGACCGACAGCTCCGGCTCTGGGATGTCGTCCACCCAGGCGCGCACCACCTCGCTGACCAACTGTCGACGCGCCTCGCGTCCGACGGACTCGGCGATCACGCGGATTGCGTCCTGCGGCTCGATGAAGCAAAGTGGCATAGACGGCTCCCAGGGCGATTGCAGTCGACTGACAAACAGGACTGTAGGCACCCGTGAGGACGGCACTTTCGTGCGCCGCCGGCGCGCTACGGCGCGGGCGGCGCGCGAGCGCCAAGCCCTCTCGCGACGCCACCCGGGCGCGATCAAAGGCCGAGGATGCCGCGAGCGCGCGCGAGCGTGTCGCCGTCGACGGCCTCCGCCGGGAAGGCGAGCGTGGCGCGCTCGCCGGCGCCCCAGTTCGCAAGCGCCAGCTCGAGCGAGCCGACCGGAACCTCGATCGCCTGCGCGAGCGCGGCGGCGCGGCGGTCGAGCAGCAGCGGATCGCCGATCGCGAACACGCGCTTGGCGGCCAGCGTCGCCGGGTCGGCCGACCCTTCGGCGCGCGCCGCCGAGAAGTGCGGCGAGGCGGCCTGCAGCTCGTATACGCCGAGCGCGCCGAGCAGCAGCAGCAGCTCATAGCGCGCCGCGCGCGTGAAGCCCGGCAGGGCGATGCGCTCGAACAGGCGCTCGAAACGTCGTTGCGCGCTCCAGCTGTCATCTCCCGAGAATGCGGCCGCCTGCCCGCCCCGCGGCCCGCCGGCCTGCGAGACCCATTGGCGGTACGCGTCCAGCGTGCGCGCCCCGCGCGCCGGATCGTGCGACGTGCGCGGTCCGAGCGGGATGTCGGACAGGTCGCGAAGCTCCTCGCGCCCGACCTGCAAGGCCTGGTCGATCCCCGCAAACGGCTCGGGCCCCTGCAGCGGGCACAGGTAGGCGATCAGAAAGCACGTCCACGTGGCCTGCTCGATGTCGCCGGCGACGAGCGAACGAGCGTGCGCGTACAGCCCCGGCGGCTGCAGCTCGGGTCGCCGCCCTTCCAGCACCAGCAGGCGCCCGCTGGAGAACGCGATCTCCTCTGCCAGGCGCCCCGCGTCGGCCGACGCGCGCACGCCGGGCACGAGCGCCAAGCTGTAGCCGTCCTCGACGGCGCGCTGCTGGCGCTGCACGCGCATACCCGCGCCGCGCCGCGAGCCGGTGCGCGATCCCGAGGACGCCTTGGCGCGCGCCGGTCGAGCAGGCGACCCGGGTGTGCCCGGCGCGCTGTCCGCGAGCGCCTTCGAGCAGATCGGGCAGCGCTCGACGAAGCGGTTATGCCGACAGAACGTGGGCATGCACGGGTGGCCGGAAGCCGTGCGCGCGCGCACGTGCGGCTCCAGCGGCGCGCTCTTTCTGCAGCGCGAAGACGTAGTCGTCGAAGTCGACCTGGATGGTGTGGCGCTTGGAGGCGACGTAGCGCTTGCGCATCGCCGACTGGTCGGCGGCGATGTCGGCACGCAGCTCAGCCGCTTCGGGCAAGGCGTAGTCGCCGAGCAGGTAGTCGCCGACCCACGCGCCCTGCAGCTCGGCCAGAGGCATGATCGCGCCAAGCGGCTGCAGCAGACCGACGAAGAACACATTGGGCACGCCGGGATCAAAGACGCGGCGGAACAGCTCGATGTGGTTGTCGGGCGCCGAGATGAAGTCCTCGTCGAAGAACGGGAAGGCGATCTGGTAGCCCGTGCAGTAGACGACGACGTCGGCCTCCACGGCGCTGCCGTCGACGAAGCGCACGTGCGCGGCGTCGAGCGACTCGATGTTCGGCTTCGGCGTGATCGTGCCGTGCTGGATGCGGTCGAGGATGCGCCCCGACACCGTCGGATGCGCCTCGCCGAAGCGGTGGTTGGGCTTGGGCAGGCCGTAGCGCTCGGGCGGACCGGCGTAGCTGCGCACGAGCTGCTGGATGAAGCGCTGGCGGATCTTGAACGGCACGCGCGGGTCGTTGCGCAGCTGGTCTACCGGTTTGCCGAAGATGTACTTGGGGACGATCCACACGCCGCTGCGCGCCGCCAGGTAAGTGCGCTCGGCGACGTAGGAGGACTCGACGGCGATGTCCATCGCCGAGTTGCCCATGCCCAGCACGACCACTCGCCTGCCGGCGAAGATCGAGTTGTCGAGGTAGGAGTGCGCGTGCATCTGCGTGCCCGCGAAGCTGTCCGCACCGGGAAACGCCGGTTCGGGCCAGCGCGGCTTCCAGTGATGGCCGTTGGCGACGATCAGCGCGTCGTACTCGCGCGTGCGCCCGTCCTCCAGGCGGATCTCCCATGTGCCGTCCTCGCGGCGCGCAGCGTGCTCGACGCCGGTCTCGAAGGCGATCCGCTCGCGAAAGCCGAAGTGGTCGACGTATTCGTCGAAGTACGCCGCGATGTGCGTGTGATGCGGGAAGTCCGGATAGCGACGCTGGCATCGGGAAGTCCGCGTAGGCCATGCGCTCGCGCGAGGTGTTGATGAACAGGTCGCGGTAGGCCGCCGACATGCCGTTCTTGTTGGCGAACACCCAGTTGCCGCCGACGCGGTCGGACTTCTCGAAGCAGTCGAACGGAATGCCGCGCTCGTGCAGCGCCTTGGCCGCCGCGATGCCCGACGAGCCCGGCGCCGATCACGCATGTCCGCGGGCGAGCATCGTCGCTCGTCCGCTCGCTGTCTGACGTCCCCCGCACAGCTTCAGCCTAGAGAAAAGCGTGCGCGGACCGGCGGGCTCCGGCGCGGCGTCAGTCCTCGGCGGGGATGCCCGGGCCGACGTGCTGCGGCGGGCCCTCGGGTCCGCGTCGGCGTCGGCGTGGCCAGCCAGACCCTCGTCGCGCGAGGAGGCGCCGGCGCCGTCGGAGGAGCCGTCGCGGCGACCCGCCAGGTAGCGGTCGACCATGCGCGCGCACTGGCGCCCCTCGTTGATCGCCCACACGATCAGCGACTGGCCGCGGCGGGCGTCGCCGGCGGCGAACACGCCGTCGACGGAGCTCGTGTAGGGCTTGGCCGTCTTGACGTTGCCGCGCGGGTCCTTCTCCACGCCGAGCTCGTCGAGCAGCTCCTGCTCGGGATGCAGGAAGCCCATCGCCAGCAGCACGAGCTGCGCCGGCAGCTCGCGCTCGGTGCCCGCGACCGGCGCGAACGGCGGCGCCGCCTCGGCCTGCGCGATGTGCAGCGCGGCGACCGCGCCGTCGCCGTCGTCGGAGAAGCGCGTCGTCACGACCGAGTAGTCCTGCTCGCCGGCGCTGCGCCTGCTTGGCCTCCTCCATCGCGTAGCTGAGGCGGTACTTCAGCGGCCACTGCGGCCACGGCGTGCGCTCGTCGGGGCGCTCGCGCCGGCGGCTCGGGCAGCAGCTCGAGCTGGGTGATCGAGCGCGCGCCCTCGCGCAGCGCGTTGCCGACGCAGTCGGCGCCGGTGTCGCCGCCGCCGATCACGACGACGTCGCTTGTCCTTGGCGCTGATCGTCTTGCGCTCGGCGGCCGGCTGCGCGGCGGTCGGCGGCGGGCCGAACTCGCGTGCGACCCAGCGGTTGCGCTGGTAGAGGTAGTCCATCGCGAAGTGCACGCCGTCGAGCTCGCGGCCGGGCACGGGCAGGTCGCGCGGCACGCGCGAGCCGGTCGCCAGCACGACCGCGTCGAAGCGCTCGCGCAGCTCCTGCACGCTGACGTCGCGGCCGACGTCGACGCCGCAGCGCAGCTCGACGCCCTCGGCGACGAGCTGCTCGACGCGCCGCTGCACGACCGTCTTCTCGATCTTGAAGTCGGGCACGCCGAAGCGCACGAGCCCGCCGATCGACTCGTCGCGCTCGAACAGCGTCACGCGCGTGGCCCGCCCGGCGCAGCTGCTGGGCGGCGGCCATGCCCGGCCGGCCCGGAGCCGACGACGGCGACGGCCTGGCCGGTCTCGCGGCGCGGCGGCCTGGGCTTGACCCAGCCCTCGTCCCAGGCGCGGTTGATGATCGAGTTCTCGATCTGTTTGATCGTGACCGCGTCGCCCTCGCGGATCTCCAGCACGCACGCCGCCTCGCACGGCGCCGGGCACAGGCGTCCGGTGAACTCGGGGAAGTTGTTCGTCGCGTGCAGCTGCGCGATCGCGTCCTGCAAGCGGTCGCGGTAGACGAGGTCGTTCCAGTCGGGGATCAGGTTGCCGAGCGGGCAGCCGTTGTGGCAGAACGGCACGCCGCAGTCCATGCAGCGCGCGCCCTGCTCGCGCAGCTCGGCGCAGCGGGCGCGTGATGCAGGAACTCGCGGTAGTCGTGCGCGCGCTCGGCCGGATCCCGCTGCGGGATGCCGTGGCGCTCGATCTGCAGGAAGCCGCCGAGCTTGCCCATCAGGCGGGCACCGCCGACCTGCTCGCGTCGGCGCTGTTCGACGCAGCACGCGCTTGTAGTCGTGCGGCATCACCTTCACGAACGCGCCGCGGGCGAGCAGCTCGTCCCAGCTGCTCCAGCACGCGCGCGGCGACCGGCGAGCCGGTGCGCTGCTCGTGCTCGGCGATCAGCGCGCGCAGCTCGATCGCGTCGGCGGCCGACGAGCTCTTCGAAGCCGACCATGCCCATGTTGCAGCGCTCGGCGAAGCTCGCCGTGCTCGTCGAGCACGTAGGCGACGCCGCCGCTCATGCCGGCCGCGAAGTTGCGCCCGGTCGGACCGAGCACGACGACGCGTCCGCCGGTCATGTACTCGCAGCCGTGGTCGCCGACGCCCTCGACGACGGCCGACGCGCCGGAGTTGCGCACCGCGAAGCGCTCGCCGGCGAGCCCGCGGAAGAACGCGCGTGCCGCGCGGTCGCGCCGTAGAGCACGGTGTTGCCGACGATCACGTTCTGCTCGGCGACGAAGTCCGCGCGCCATGCCCTCGCGCGGGCGCACCGCGAGGACGCCGCCCGACAGCCCCTTGCCGGCGTAGTCGTTGGCGTCGCCGCGCAGCGTGAAGCGTCACGCCCGGCGCCAGCCAGCCGCCGAAGCTCTGTCCCGCCGAGCCCTCGAAGTCGACGACGATCGAGTCCTCGGGCAGGCCCTCGGCGCCGTGCTCGCGCGCGATGTGGCTGGAGAGGATGCCGCCGACGCAGCGGTTGCGGTTGCGGATCGGCATCGCAAGCTCACGCGCACCGCGCTCGCCGCTGCGCTCGGCAGCGCCGGCTCGGCGCGCTCCACGAGCTCCCAGTCCAGCGCGTCCTCGAGCACCGCCGGCGGCGGCTCGACGCGCCGGCGCGGCGCGCCCTCGGGCAGCTCGACGTGCGTGAGCATGTGCGTCAGGTCGACGCCGCGCGCCTTCCAGTGCTCGATCGCCTCGCGCACGCCAGCAGGTCGACGCGGCCGATCGCCTCGTCGAGCGTGCGCAGCCCGAGCGAGGCGAGGATCTCGCGCACCTCCTCGGCGACGAAGAAGAAGAAGTTGACGACGTGCTCGGGCGTGCCCTTGAAGCGCTTGCGCAGCTCCGGGTCCTGCGTGGCGATGCCGACCGGGCAGGTGTTCAGGTGGCAGGCGCGCATCATGATGCAGCCGGTCGCGATCAGCGGGCCGGTCGAGAAGCCCATCTCGTCGGCGCCGAGCATCGCCGCGATCACGACGTCGCGGCCGGTCTTCAGCTGGCCGTCGGTCTGCACCTTGATGCGCGAGCGCAGGTCGTTGAGCAGCAGCGTCTGCTGGGTCTCGGCGAGGCCGATCTCCCAGGGGACGCCGGCCGACTGGATCGAGGACAGCGGCGAGGCGCCGGTGCCGCCGTCGTGGCCGGCGATCAGCACGCGGTCGGCGTTCGCCTTGGAGACGCCCGCGGCGACCGTGCCGACGCCGACCTCGGAGACGAGCTTGACCGACACCTGCGGCCTGCGGGTTGGCGCAGCGCAGGTCGTAGATCAGCTGCTTGAGGTCCTCGATCGAGTAGATGTCGTGGTGCGGCGGCGGCGAGATCAGCCCGACGCCCGGGCGTGGTGTGGCGGATCGAGCCGATGTAGTCGTCGACCTTGTGCCCGGGCAGCTGGCCGCCCTCGCCGGGCTTGGCGCCCTGGGCCATCTTGATCTGCAGCTCGTCGGCGTTGACGAGGTAGTGGATCGTCACGCCGAAGCGCCCCGAGGCGACCTGCTTGATCGCCGAGCGGCGGCGGTCGCCGTTGGCGTCGGGCGTCGAAG
This sequence comes from uncultured Solirubrobacteraceae bacterium, assembly GCA_963794905.1. Lineage (GTDB taxonomy): Bacteria > Actinomycetota > Thermoleophilia > Solirubrobacterales > Solirubrobacteraceae > Palsa-744. Next base: position 2,429,421 of record CAWCFO010000002.1, on the reverse strand, counting down.
CGCGACGGGTCCTCGCCGCCCTCGCCCGTGTTCGAGCGCCCGCCGAGGCGGTTCATCGCGATCGCCAGCGTCTCGTGCGCCTCGCGCGAGATCGAGCCGAGGCTCATCGCGCCGGTGCAGAAGCGCTTGACGATCTCGCTCGCCGGCTCGACCTGCTCCAGCGGGATCGCCTGCGGCGCGTCGCCGCCGTCCGCAGGCCGATCCTCAGCAGCCCGCGCAGCGTCGCCTTGCGCGCCGCGTCCTCGTTGATCGCGTGCGCGTACTCGCGGTACTTCTCGAACGCCGCGCTGTCGCGCACCGTCGTCGAGCGCCTCCGCCTCGCCCTTCAGCGCCGCGGCGACGTCGCCGTTGGCCGCGCGCACGGCGTGCTGGACGAGCGCGATCGTCTCGGGGTTCCACATGTGGTGCTCGCCGTCGCGCCGCCACGCGTAGACGCCGCCGACCGGCAGCAGGTCGTCCTGCGGCAGCCGGGTAGGCGCGCGCGTGGCGCTCCAGCGCCTCGGTCGCGAGCACGTCGATGCCGACGCCGCCGATGCGCGACGCGGTGCCGGTGAAGTGCTTGTCGATCAGCCCGCGCTCGAGGCCGACGGCCTCGAAGATCTGCGCGCCGCAGTAGGACTGGATCGTCGAGATGCCCATCTTGGAGATCGTCTTCAGCAGCCCTTTGCCGATCGCCTTGACGACGTTCTCCGCCGCCTCCACGGCGCCCACGAGCACGCTCCTCGCCGTCCGGGCCCGGCGCGCTTGATCGCGCGCTGGTTGAGCACCAGGTCGTCGAGCGTCTCGAGCATCAGGTACGGGTTGATCGCGCTCGCGCCGTAGCCGATCAGCGTCGCGAAGTGGTGCACCTCGCGCGGCTCGCCGGACTCCAGGATGATCCCCGCGCGCAGGCGCGTGCCTTCGCGCACGAGGTGGTGGTGGACCGCCGCGACGGCCAGCAGCGACGGGATCGGCACGCGGCGCGGCCCGACCAGCCGGTCGGAGAGGACGATGATGTTGACGCCGTTCGTCGATCGCTTCGTGACGCTTCGCGGCAGATGCGCTCGAGCGCCTCGCTCATGCCCGCCGCGCCCTCCTGCGAGCGGCCAGGTCGATGTCGATCGTGCGCGCGGCGAACACGTCGTGGTCGACGTGGCGCAGCGTCTCCAGCTCGCGGTTGAGCAGGATCGGCTGTTCGAGCACGAGCTTGTGCGCGTGCTCGGGCGTCTCTTCGAACAGGTTGCGCTCGGATGCCCAGGCTCGTCGCCAGGCTCATCACGATCTCCTCGCGGATCGGGTCGATCGGCGGGTTGGTGACCTGCGCGAACAGCTGCTTGAAGTAGGAGAACAGCGGCGGCGCCTGGTCGGAGAGCACGGCCAGCGAGAGGTCGTTGCCCATCGAGCCGACCGGCTCGGCGCCGTCGCGCGCCATCGGCGCGAGCAGCACGCGCAGGTCCTCCTGGGAGTAGCCGAACGCGCGCTGGCGCAGTGCGCAGCGGCTGGTCGGAGAGCGTCACCTGGTCAGACGGCTCGCAGCTCGGAGAACGGCACGGCGTTGCGCGCGTACCACTCGCCGTAGGGCTTGCGCGTGGACGACCTCGCGCTTGACCTCCTCGTCCTCGACGATGCGTCCGCGCTCGAGGTCGACGAGGAACAGCTTGCCCGGCTGCAGGCGCCCGAGGCGGCGGACCTGCTCGCGGCGGGATGTCGAGCAGGCCGATCTCCGAGCCGAGCACGACGTGCCCGTCGGTCGTCTCCACCCAGCGCCCGGGCCGCAGGCCGTTGCGGTCGAGCGTCGCGCCGACCACGCGCCCGTCGGTGAACGCGACCGAGGCCGGCCCGTCCCACGGCTCCATCAGGCAGGAGTGGAAGGCGTAGAAGCCCTTCAGGTCCTCCGGCAGGTCGTCGCGCTTGCGGTAGGCCTCGGGGATCATCATCATCGCCGCGTGCGGCAGCGAGCGCCCGCCGAGCATCAGCAGCTCGAGCACGTTGTCGAACGTCGCCGAGTCGGAGTTGCCGGGGCTGACGACCGGCAGGATCTTCTCCAGGTCCTCGCCGAACAGCTCGCTGCGCAGCTCGCTCTCGCGCGCGCGCATCCAGTTGACGTTGCCGCGCACCGTGTTGATCTCGCCGTTGTGGCAGATCACGCGATAGGGGTGCGCGAGCTCCCAGCTGGGGAACGTGTTGGTGGAGAAGCGCGAGTGCACGAGCGCGAGCGCGCTCTTGGTGCGCTCGTCGCGCAGGTCGGGGTAGAACGCCGCCAGCTGGAAGCTGATCAGCATGCCCTTGTAGTTGATCGTGCGCGAGGAGCTGGAGGTGACGTACAGGCCGGGGTGCTCGGCGTTCAGCTCGCAGACGCGCCGGATCACGTACAGCTTGCGCTCGAAGGCGTCCTGATCGCCCTCGGCGGCGTCGCCGCCGGCGTGCGCCGGGCCGGCGCCGACGAACAGCTGGCGGATCACCGGGCGGCAGGCGCCGGCGACCTCGCCGGCCTGGGTCGGGGTCGACGGGCACGTCGCGCCAGCCGAGCAGGCGCTGCCCCTCGCTCTCGACGGTGCGCTCCAGCTGGCGCTTCCAGGCCCGCCGCGTGCGGCGTCGTCGGTCGGCAGGAAGCACATCAGCACGCCGTAGGAGCCCAGCGGCGGCAGCTCGAAGTCGACGACCGCGCGCAGCAGCTCGTCGGGCATCTGCATGAGGATCCCGGCGCCGTCGCCGGTGCGCGGGTCGGCGCCGCTGGCGCCGCGGTGCTCGAGGTTCTCGAGCGCCGTGATCGCGCGCGAGACGACCTCGTGCGTCGGCCGGTTGTCCAGGCGCGCGACCATGCCGACGCCGCATGCGTCGTGCTCGTAGCTGGGGTCGTAGAGTCCGACGGCCCTAGGCGGCTGCATGATGTGCGAATTCATAGAAGTGCTCCCTTGGGGCGGTGCATCCCCCGTGGCGCGGGCAGGCGGGCACCTGAGGCGGAGCGAGAAAGCGTAGCAGCGCAGGGGGGCTCAAAACCAGCCGTGCGGCGATTGGAAAGCCCCGCGTCCGGCGGCCTTTTGCCGCCGCTCAGAGACGCGCGGGCGCCGCCTTCACGCCGCCCCGGCGCCGTCGGGCGGCGGCGACACGGGGGCGTCGCCGGCGAGCTCTCGCAGCGTCTCGCTCTCGCCCCACGAGCACAGCCCGGTGCGACCGGGGCAGGTCAGGCAGAGCCCCCGGTGCGGCTGCTCGCTGACGGCGAAGCCGCGTGCGTGCGCGCGGTCGATGCGCGCCGCCAGGCGCTCCTCGAGCACCAGGCGCTCGCCGGCGCCGTAACGGGCTGACACCCACTGCTCGCGCTCCAGGAACCAGTGCACGATCTCCACCGCCACGGCGCCTTCGCGCAGCACCGCCAGCGCGTACAGCAGCCGCTGGATCGCGTACTCGCGCTCGACCAGCTCGTCGAGGTCCGCGCACGGCCCCACGCGGTCGCTCTTGTAGTCGAGCACCAGCCGCGTGCCGTCGTGCTCGCTGGCCACGAGGTCGATCACACCGGTGATCAGCGGCCGCCGAGCGTCGAGCGCGAAGGCGAACGGGTGCTCGCGGGCCACCGCGCCGGCGCTTGCCACGCGCGCGGCCAGCGGCGAACGCGCCGCGGCGCCCACCAGCGCCGCCAACTCGTCGCCCTCGCCCGTCCCGAGGCGCAGCCCGAGCTCGCGTGCCACATCATCTACCTGCGCGCGCGCCGGTGCACGCGCGGCCGAGAAGTCCAGCGACTCCATCAGCCGGTGCACGAGCGTCCCGCGTGCGCGCGCCTCGAGCCCTGTCGCCCCCGCCGCCGCACGGGTGGCGGCGCGGTCTTCGGACAGCGCGAGCACCCGTTCCAGGTAGTAGCGATAGCCGCAGCGCTCGAGCTCTGTCAGCGCGCTGTAGCTGAGCGTGGCGACTGCCTGTAGCCCGTCCGCGCCGGCCTGCGCGTCGCCCGGTCCGCCGGCGCCGGACGCTTGGACGTCCCGCGGCGCCCTGGGGGTCGGCCGTGCGGACGGGGGCGACTGGCCGGCCAGCGGCGCGAGCGCAGGCGCGGATGCGGACGTCGCCGACGCCGCGCCGGCTTGTGCCGCCGGCGCGGGCGGTGGCGGGATATCGCCCACCAGCGCTTCTCGCGCAAACGCCGCCGCCGGCGAGCAGACGCGACAGCGGACCGCCGGCGCGCCGCCGGCGACCAGCGGAAGGTCGAACAGCGCGCCGTGCCCCTCGCAGAGCACCTGCGGCAACTGCTGTGACAGCGCCGGCGCCAGCCAGGAGATCGGCGCCGCGCCGGGGCCGGGACGCGGCCAGCGCGCGAAGCTCGCCGCGCCGCTGAGCAGCAGGCGCTCTCGCGCGCGCGTCATCGCCACGTACAGGATCCGGTCCTCCTCCTCGGCTTCGCGCGCGCGCCGCTGCTCGGCCAGCGCCTCGTAGTCCAGCGCCGGGCTCGACGCGGCGCCGTCGAGGCGCATCAGCCGCACGCCCAGGCGATCGCCGTCGACGAGCAGGTCGGGCATGCGCGAGCTGGGCTGGCGCCCGAGGTCGGCGACGCACACGACCGGGAACTCCAGGCCCTTGGCAGCGTGCACGGTCATCAGGCGCACGGCGTCCGGCTGCACGCCCTCGACCGGCGCGTCGGGCTCGACGCGCGCGCCGTCGGCGAGGTGTTCGACATGATCGAGAAACGCCCGCAGGTCGCGCCCTTCCTCGGCTTCGAAGCGGCGCGCCAGGCGCAGGAGCTTGTGCACGTTGGCAAGGCGCCGCTCGCCCCAGTCCAGCGCCAGAACGTGCTCGCGGTAGCCGGTGGCGGCGATCGCGCGCTCGATCAGCGCGGCGATCGCGCGCAGCGATGCGTCCGCGCGCTCGCTCGCGAGCAGCGTGCACGCGCGCGCCAGCGCGGCGCGGTCGGCGTCTGCGAGCGGCGATATCAGCTCGCCCTCACCGCCGGCGGCGCCGAGCGCCGTCTCCCACGCTCCGCGCCGCTGCCCCTGCGCGGCGCGCGCGAGCAGCGCCAGGCAGTCGCGCGAGCAGCCGCCGAGCGGCGAGGCGAGATACCCGTACAGCGCCAGCTCGTCGAGCGGGTTGGCAAGCGCACGCAGGTAGGCGATCAGGTCGCCGATCTGCTGGTGGCCCCAGAACGCGCCGACGGCCGCGAGCGTGCGCAGCCCGTGCAGTTGCAGCGCTCGCTCGTACACCTCCAGGTCGCCGGCCGCGCGCAGCAGCACGACGATGTCCCCCGCCGGCGCCTCGCCGCCGCGCACCAGCTCGGCGATGCGCCGCGCGAGCATGCGCGCCTCGGCCTGGCGCCACGTCGGCGCCGGCGCCAATCCCGCGGCGACCTCTGCGGCGAGCTCCTGCTGCTCCTCCCAACCAGCCGTGTCGGTCAGCAGCAGCTCCACCGCCGGCTGCACCGCTGCTTCGCGCTCGACCTCGCGCTCGCCCGCGCGCAGCGGGCGAAAGTGGGCGAAGCGCTCGGCGAAGACCGCATTGACGACGTCAAGCACCGGCTCGTCGCTGCGGAAGTTGCGCGTCAGCGACAGGCTCGCGTCGCGTTCGGCGAGCTCGTCGCGACGCGCGCGAAAGAGGCTCACGTCGGCGTGCCTGAAGCCGTAGATCGACTGCAGCTCGTCGCCGACCGTGAACAGGTTGGCGCGATCGAGCGCGCGCAGGATCGCCAGCTGGCGCGCGTTGGTGTCCTGGAACTCGTCGACCATCAGCAGCTCGAAGCGCTGCGACCACGCCTCGCGGACGCTCTCGCGCTCGCTCAGCAGTTGCTGCGCAAGCAGCTCCAGGTCGTCGAAGTCCACGCACCCTCGCGCGTGCTTTGCTCGCTCGTAGGCCGCCCCGAAGCGCACGAGCAGGTCGTCGAGCAGCCGGCACGCGGCCGCCGCGTCGACGTCCAGGCGATCGGCGTCCGAGCGATCGGCGTCAGGGCGGTCGGCGTCCGGGCGGTCGGCGTCCGCCTGCGGCGCCGGCTGGGGCAGCCGGGGCAAGCGTTGACCGCGGCTGCGCAGCTCGAGATAGACCTGCTCGACCATCGTGCGCACGCGATCGACGTTGTAGGCGGCCAGCAGGTCGACCGCCCGCTCACGCTCATCGCCCAGCAGCTCGCGCACGGCCGCCTCGAAGGCCCGTTCGCGCAGGCGCGCGGCCATGCCCTCCTCGGCGATCGCGAAGTCGGGGTCCAGCCCGGCCGCCAGCGGATGTGCGCGCAGCAGCCGCGCGCAGAAGCCGTGGAAGGTCCCCACGAAGGCCACCTCGGTGTCGCGCGCGGCCTGGCGGTCACCGAGCCCGAGCAGGCGCTCGCGCACGCGCTCGCGCAGCTCGCCGGCGGCGCGCTCGGTGAACGTGATCGCGAGGATTCGCCCCGGTGCGACGCCGTCCTCGCGGATCGCCGCGACGAAGCGCTCGACGAGCACCGAGGTCTTGCCGCTGCCGGCCGCGGCGGACACGAGCAGCGACTCCGAGCGCCGCCGCACCGCCGCCTGCTGCTCGTCGGTCAGCGCACGCACGTCGCCGTCGGCCAGCGCGAGCACCCCGGCCGACTCCATTCCCGGCAGCGTCTCCAGCTGCATCGCCCGCGTGCGGGCGCTCACCGCTCGCACCGGCAGATCGTCGGGTACATGCAGCCGCCTTTGTAAGCGCACGTATCCGGGCGCGCCTGCAGTCGCCCGGCGCTCGCCTGGCCGGCCACCTCGCGCGCGGTCGCGACGGCCTGGTCGAGCAGGTCGCGCAGCTCGGCCGGCTCGCGCACGTCGGTGGAGACGCAGTCCAGCTCGACGCCGCTTTCGCCGTCCAGCACGCCGCGCGCGCGCAGATCGCCGCCGGTCAGCGGCTGGTAGAAGCCGCCAGCCGCGCGAAGCCCGAGCAGCCCCTCGGCCGCTCGCATGTACAGCGCGACCTGCAGCTTGCCGTCGGCGGCCCACTTCGTCGCGCCGGAGACGGCTTTGCCCTTGTAGTCGTAGATCACCGCCTCGCCGCCCGCGCCCACGTCGATGCGGTCGATGCGCCCGCGCAGCTTTACGCCGCCGCCCAGCTCGAATGCCTCCAACGCGCTCGCCTCGCCGCGTTCGTCGCCCTCGCCGAAGCCGAAGCCGAGCTCCAGCTCGCGCGGCTCCAGCGGGCTGTCGGCCTCGGCCGCAAACGTCAGGTAGCGGTCGAGATCGGCGTGCAGGCGCCGGCGCACCGGCGCCCGCCGCTCGGGCGCCACCGACAGCGGGTGCTCGCCCTCGTGCTCGCTCAGCGCCAGCGACAGCAGCTCTCGCGCGCGCTCCAGCGTGGCCGGCGACAGCCGCGCGCTGCCGGTCTCCGCCGCCAGTCGCCGCAGCGTGCTCTCCAGCACCGCGTGGCGCAGCGCCCCCTGCGCCAGCGGCTCGGGGTCCGGGTCGAACGGCTGCGGACGCAGCAGTCGATCGACCAGCCACGCCACCGGGCAGCCGATCCAGCGCTCCATCGACGATGCCGACCACGGGCGTGCGGCCAGATCGGCCAGCACGCGCTCGTCGCGCAGCGGTTGATCGGTCGCGTTCGCCGCCGCTGTAGCCGGTGTGACATCCGGCGGCGACGTCGGCGTCGGCCCGGCGAGCGCGGCCAGCCGCCCCGACGTGGAGGCCGGCGCCGAGACGTCGACTGCGCCGAGCGCCCGGCGGGCGCGCTCGCCGAGCAGCCCGGCGTCGAACAGGTCGCATACGTCATCGACGAACAGCGAGCGCGGCGTCGCCAGACCGTCGTCGTCGGCGCCGTGCCAGCTGAGCACGAGCAGCTCCTGCGGGCGCGAGACGGCGGCGTAGAGCAGGTAGCGCTCGGCCGCCAGTTGCTCGGCCGGCGAGCGCCGACGCTGCTCTGCGAGCCTCAGCCCAGACGTTTCGCCGAGACGCCGGCGCTCCTCCTCGGCGAGCAGCGGCGACGGCTGCGCGCGCTCGGGAAACACGCCCTCCTGCAGCCCGCAGACGAACAGTGCACGCACGCGCCGCGCGCGCAGCGCCAGGGGGTCGAGCACGGCGACCGCGCCGGGCGCCGGGCCCTCGCCGCTCAGCATGTGCACTCGCCCCAGAACATCGGCCAGCTCCCCAGCGGTGGCCGGCGCGAGCTCGGGGGCCAGCTGCGCCAGCTCGCGCAGCTGTGCGAGCGCCCGCCGGCCGGCTGCCAGCGCGCCGGCCTCGTCGAGCTCGTCAGCGCCGAGCACCCGCGCGCCCGAGCGCCGCGGCGCGCAGAACAGCCAGTACAGCTCGCGCGCGGCGCGGTCCAGCAGCGCCCGCGGTCCGCGCTGCTGGGCCTCGGCTATGCGGTCGATCGTCTCCAGGCGCCAATGACGCTCCTCCCACAGCTCACGCGCGCGCTCGGCGTCCACAACGCCGCCGCGGCGAGCGCGCAGCTCCAGCGAGTCGGCCAGCGAGGCGCGTTCGAGCACGCCGGGCGCACGCAGGTAGGCGAGCAGGTCACCCAGGCTGCCGCGCGGCTCGCCCGCCTCGAGCGCGCCAACGCAGCGCAGCAACCCGATCAGCGCGCGCCCGACGGCGGCGTCGGCGAACGGACGGCGACGCTGCAGCGTGAAGGCGATGCCCGCCTCGGTGAACACCTCCTCCAGCAGCTCCGCCGACGTGCCGGCCGGCCGGCAGAGCACGGCCACGTCGTGCGCGGCCATGCCCTGGCGCAGCAGCGCCGAGATCTCGCGCGCGACGAGCTCCAGCTCGGCGCGCTCTCCGCCGCCCTCCAGCAGGCGCAGCGCGCGCCCGTGCCCGACGCGAGCCGCGCCCGGCTCGAACAGCGAGCGCTCGAGATGGCTCAGCGCGGTGCGCGCCTGCGGCGCGTAGTGCTCGGCGCGCGCGCGCAGTTGGCGGTGCTCGCCGGCCAGCGGCGCGAGCGCATGAAAGGTCGCGGCGCGACCGGCGAACGCGAATCGCCCGGGCTCGTAGGCGAGCGACACGGTGACCGGCGCGTCGACTACTGCGCCGAGCGTCTCGATCGTGTCGAGCTGCAGCGTGGTGAGGTCGTCGAAGCCATAGAACAGCACGGGCGTCGCGCCCCACAGCGACGGACGCTCGCGCAGCGCGTCGAGCGTGCGCACCGTGCGCTGCTCGGCGTCCACGCGCCCGAGCCGGCGCAGCTCGGCGTCGTAGCGCATGTACAGCCGGCCCAACTCGGCGCGCCCTGCGACGGCCCCATCAGCGGCCGACAGGCTCTCGAGCGCGCCGACCAGGCGCGCCGGGGTGACACGACGTGCACGCAGGTCCGCCAGCAGCTCGCCGAGCGCACGCACGAAGCCCGGCCCCGCGGCGGGGACCTCGCGTGTGGCGAGCACCGTCAGCAGGCGCTCGTGCGCGAGGCCGCCGAGCGCCTGCTCGCGCACGCCGGCGCGGCGCGCGAGCTCCTCGGACAGCCCAGCGAAGCGCTCGACGCGCACGCCCATCGCGACCCCGTCGCCGGCCAGCTCGCGCAGGTAGTGCGCGACGTCGGCGCGCGTGGGCACGACGAGCAGCGGGTCCTCATCGCGCGCGCCGTGCTTGCGCACGGCTCCGAGCACGAGCTCGGCCTTGCCGGCGTTGGCCGGCCCGGTGATCAGCGAGATGGGCATTCGTACCCATCCTCGCGCAACCCTCCGACAGCGCCCCGCTCGGCGCGGCTGTCAGGCGGCGCTGCGCTCGCCGACGGCCGCGGAGCGCTTGGCGGCGCTCTTGGCCGCCGCGAGCTCGTCGGCCTCGACCTCGGCCTCGGGCGCTTTGGCGCCCTCCTTGGCCCACGGCTCGTCGAACTCGACGCGCCATTTGCCGTCCTCGGTCTGCTGCATCGCCAGACGTGCGCGGAAGGAGCGCCCGCTGCGCCCGCGAAAGCCCGTCACCGGGCGCTCGGTGTAGCCGGTCTTGATCAGTTCGCGCGCGATCGCCACGGCCAGCGTCTTGCCGGCTTTGGACTTCCAGATGACGAATCCGCAGCCCGGATCCTCGCGCGCCCAGCACGAGTAGCCCTTGCGGTTCTCGGAGATCTCGTGGCCGCACACCGGACAAGGCCCGAGCTTGGCGCGCGGGATGCGCACGTCCTTGAGCGTCTCGTCGAGCTGCTTGACGGTCTCCTGCGCAAAGCCGGCGATGTCGCCCATGAACTTCTCGCGCGAGTCCTCGCCGCGCTCGATCTTGCCGAGGCGGTGCTCCCAGCTGCCGGTCAGTTCGGGCGACGTCAGCATGTGCGCGTCGAGCAGGCGGATCACGTTCAGGCCCTTCTCGGTGGCGACCAGCGCGCGCGCGTCGCGCTCGACGTAGCCGACGGTGATCAGCCGCTCGATTATCGCCGCGCGCGTGGCCGGCGTGCCGATGCCCGACTCCTTCATCGCCTCGCGCAGCTCTTCGTCGTCGACGAGCTTGCCCGCCGTCTCCATCGCGCCCAGCAGCGAAGCGTCCGAGTAGCGCCGCGGCGGTTTGGTTTCCTTGCGCTCGGCGGCGATCTTCGTCGTCTCGACGATCTCGCCGTCCTGGAGCTTGGGAAGCTGCTGGTCGGCGCCCTCGTCCTCCTCGCCTTTCGGCGGACGCGCGTCGGCGGCCGCCACCTCGTCGTACACGCCGCGCCAGCCGGGCACGATCAGCAGCTTGCCCCGCGTGCGGAACACGTGGCCGCCGTCGCCCTCGCCGATCGTCGTCTCCACGCGCGTGTTCTCGAACACGGCCTCCGGGTGGAACACGGCGAGAAAGCGCCGCGTGACCATGTCGTAGATGCGCCGGTCGTCGGAGCTCATTTTTTCGAGGTTGTGCTCGGAGCGCGTGGGGATGATCGCGTGGTGGTCTGTGACCTTCTCGTCGTTGACCACGCGCGCCAGCGGCAGCAGATCCAGGCCGGCTACGTATTCGGCGCCCGCGCGGTACTCGCTCTGCGCGCCCACCAGCTCGGCGATCGGCTTGATCTCGGCGACCATGTCGGTGGGCAGGTAGCGCGAGTTGGTCCTCGGATAGGTGAGCGCCTTGTGCTCCTCATAGCAGCGCTGCGCCGCGCCGAGCGTGCGTTTGGCCGAGAAGCCGTAGCGGTTGTTGGCCTCGCGCTGAAGCGTCGTCAGGTCGTAGAGCATCGGCGCTTTCTCGCGCTGCTCTTTCTTGTCGAGCTTGGTGATCTTGCCGGGCTTGCCCTCGCACGCCGCGACGATCGCCGTGGCCTCGTCCTCGCTGGCGATGCGCGGTTTCGCGCCGGCGTGGTAGCGGCCCTCGTAGTTGCGCGCGCCGTCGGCTGCGAAGGCGGCGTCGACCAGCCAGTAGGGCTCGGACACGAAGGCTTTGATCTCCTCCTCCCGGCGCGCGATCAGCGCGAGCGTGGGCGTCTGCACGCGCCCCAGCGAGACGGCGCCGTCGAATGAGCTGCGCAGGCGGATGGTCGCCGCGCGCGTGGCGTTCATGCCGACGATCCAGTCGGCCTCCGAGCGCGAGCGCGCGGCCTGCTCGAGAAGCGCGAAGTCCTCGGCCGGGCGCAACGCCGTGAACGCGCTCTTCATCGCGGCGCTCGTCATCGAGTTCAGCCACAGGCGCTGGACGGGCTTCTTGCCCTTGGCCTTCTCGTACAGGTAGGCGAAGATCAGCTCGCCCTCGCGCCCGGCGTCGCAGGCGTTGACGATCTCGGCGACGTCGTCGCGGCCGATCTGTTTGGTGACGACCGACATCTGCTTGCGCGAGCGCTCGTCGCGCACGACCAGCTTGAAGCGGTCGGGCACGATCGGCAGGTCTTCCATGCGCCAGCGCTTGTATTTTGCGTCGTACTCGTCCGGTTCGGCGAGCTGCACGAGGTGCCCGACGGCCCACGTGATCACGTGCTCGGGCCCCTCCAGGACGCCCTCGCCCTTCTTGAACGGTCCCTTGAGAACGCGCGCGAGGTCCGTGCCCACGGAGGGCTTCTCGGCGATCACGAGCGTCTTCGACATGGCGGTCAGCGTAGCGGAGGGTGCTAGCCGCCGATCGGCGCGCGCGGGTTGGCGCCCCAGAAGACCTGCGTGCCGAGCATGCCGATCAGCGTGACGAACACGAGGTTGAGCACCATCGACTTGGCCGTCGCCGTGCCCACGCCGACCGGGCCGCCGCTCGCGTTGTAGCCGTAGTAACACGCGACGAGCACGATGACCGTCGCCATGCTCATACCCTTGATCACGCTGAACAGCAGGTCGGGCGCGTTCTGGAACTGCCAGAAGATCAGCAGGAAGCCGCCGGAGGACACGAAGCCGAGCTGCTCGACGACGCCGAGGTAGGAGCCGAAGAAGGCCACGCCGATGCCGGCGACGTACATGAACGGCAGCACGATCCACGCCGCGAGCAGGCGTGTGGCGCAGAGGAACAGCATCGAGTCGATGCCCATCACCTCCAGCGCATCGACCTCCTCGGAGATGCGCATCGCGCCCAGCTCGGCGACGATGCCCGTGCCGACCTTCGCGGCCATCATGTAGCCGAAAGCGTAAGGCACGGCCTCGCGCAGGTCACACCACGCCGAGAACACGCCGGCGTACGCCGGCGCGCCGGTGGAGAGCGTGAAGTAGGCGCCGCCGATGCCGCACACGCCGAGCCCCATCAGGAACACCAGCGACCAGATGACGAGCGTCGAGCCGACGATCAGGATGCCCGCCTGGCGAAGCGTCTCACCGAAGAAGCGCAGCACGCGCAGGCTCCACACGTCGCGCAGGACGCCGCCGCTGAAGCGCACGATCTCACCGGTGCTCGCCAGCCACTCGCTCGGTGTCGCCTGGCGCTCGCTCACTTGATCACGAGGATGTTCGGGTGCGTCGCCAGCAGCGTCTGCGTGAACACGTAGTTGAACGCGCCGATGCCGAGGAAGGCGACGACGACGGCTTCGTTGACCGCGCGTCCTACGCCCTCGGCGCCGCCGGACGCGGTCATGCCCTTGTAACAGCAGACGATCGCGATGATCGCGCCGAAGCACGTGGACTTGAGCACCGAGCCCCACAGGTCGGTGGTCGACGCGTTGGCGAACAGCGTCCCCCAGAACGGCCCGAGCGGCTGGCCGTTGACGAGCTCTGCGGCGATGCCGCCGAAGATGCCGAACAGCAGCGCGTAGATGTCGAACAGCCCGGTGATCACCATCAGCGCGAGAAAGCGCGGCACGACGAGGTTCTTGACGGGATCGACGCCGAGCACCTGCAGGGCGTCGAGCTCCTCGCGCACCTTGCGCGCGCCGAGATCGGCGGTGATCGCCGTGCCGGCGATGCCGGCGACGACGATCGAGGTGATCAGCGGGCCGATTTCACGGATCGCGGCGAGGATGAAGAAGCCGCCGAGGCGATCGAGGGCGCCGAACAGCGTGAGGAAGTTGGCCGCCTGCAGGCCGGGCGCGCCGTAGCTGATGGCGACGGTCGTGATCAGCAGCGGAAACCACACCAGCCGCAACGCGAACAGAAACTGCGAGACGAGCTCGCCGCCGTACGGATACGGCGGGCGCACCGCCGAGACGATCGTCCTGCCGGTCAGCAGCACGACGTCGCCGAACTCCTCCAGCGCGCCGCGCAGCGAGGCGAACGTCCGCTCGGCGAACACGGCGCCGCCGCCGGACGGACCGCTCGTCGAACCCCCGCCTCGACCACCACGCGAACGACTCATTATTTATACAATATAATAGTTGACTAGCACACTGTAAAGCCCGTCTCTCACTCGTTAGGATTCGCACATGTCCGAGCAACGCCGCGAAGCGCCAGCCGAGCCGCGCACGGCGCCCCTGGACGACATGGCGATCGACCGCGACGCGGAGGTGCCGATCGGCGTGCAGCTCGCGTGGTCGCTGCGCACGCGCATCGCCGATGGCGAGCTGCGGGCGGGTCAGCGGCTGCCGGGCCTGCGCGAGCTGGCCGAGGCGGTCGGCGTCAACCTGAACACCGTGCGCACGGTGTACCAGCGTCTGGAGCACGAAGGCCTGCTCGAAAGCCAGCAGGGCAGCGGCACGTTCGTCGCGCCGCGCTCGGTCGCGGCCACGGCGGTGGGCACGATCGCGGCGACCGCCGCCCGCGCCGCGCGCGAGACGGGTGTCGACCCGCGCGAGGTCGCCGCCGCGCTGTACGTGGCCCCCGAGCCGCCAGCGCCGAGCGCGAGCGACTCGGCGGACCTTTCGCAGATCGGCCAGCGCCAGCTCCTGCGACGCCAGATCGCGGCGTTCGAGTCGGCGCTCGGAGAGATCGAAGCGGCGCACCCTGGAGTCGCGCCGGCGCCGTCGCAGTCGAGCGGCGCGCCCGCCGGCCCGGCGCTGCTCGGCACGGCGGAGCTGGAGCTTGTGCGCACGACGCTCGTGCGCCGCCTGGCGACCGTCCAAGCGGCGATCGACGCGCACGGCCGGCCCACCGACGAGCGCCAGCCTCCCGCTGGGCCGCGCGCCCGCAGTCGCAAGGCCGCGACGGAGGACGCCGAGCCGGCCGTGACGGGCGACAAGCCGACGGGCGACAAGCCAAAGCGCACTCGGCGCCCTCGCGCGACCGTGCGGACACTGCCGGCGAGCACGTGAGCGGACGGCGATGAGCCAGGCGGCGACCGACCAACCGAGAGCCCGCGAGACGCGCCTGCTGGCGCTCAAGCGCGCGGCGATGGCCGCGGCGACGGCGTTCGTGGCGGCCAACATCTGGACCGGCTGTCCGCTGCTTGCCGTGTGGGTGGGCTCGAAGACCGTCGGCGGGCAGACGCTGAGCATGGGCGCGGTGGGCGTCGTCATGGTCGTGCTCGCCGTGCTCGTGTTCGCGATGGCGCTGCTGCTGACGTGGATGAACAACGTCTATGACGAACTGACTGGTCGCCAGCGCGTGGAACGCCGTTCGGCGTGGCTGCGCAGCATGCGCGCGGAGTCCGAGACGCACGTCAGCCAGCGCCACGGCATCTCGGCGCTCGAGCGGATCGTGATGGTCAACGTGTACGTCGCCGTGATCACGCTGGCCGTCTGGTACGTGTTCTTCGCCGCGCCCCCGGCGGCGACGCTGTGCACCGTGCACTGCTGAGCGGCGCACGCGCGGCTGCCCACCCACCTGCCGCGCCCCGCCGCGCCCGCCAGCCGTCGCGGGCCGTACGCGCGCTTCAGCCAGCCGCGCAGGACTGGGTGCTCGCGCCGCCGCCCGTCGCAAGGCGAGCGCGAGCCTTCGCCAGCACGCGCGCGACGGTCGCGTTGGCGACGCCGTAGCCGCCCCGCTGGCGGCCGCCGACCGTGCCGGCGAACACGGTCGTGAGCACGCCGCCGCGCGCGTCCACGAGCGGGCCGCCGGAGTTGCCTGGGCGCACCAGGCCGCGCAGCGGCGTCAGCAGCCGCCGCACCGGCCCGCGGCCGTAGGCGTCGTCGGTGAGCACGGTCTGCGTGCGCCCGATGCGCCCGGGGCGCGCGTCGAACGGCCCGTTCTCGGGGTATCCGAGGATCGCACCGGCGCGACCGGACGGCGGATCGGCGGCGAGCGACAGCGACGGCAGGCCGAGGTCGGGCACGCTGAGCACGGCCACGTCGTCGGTCGGATCGAAGGCGATCGGCCGCGCAGGCAGGCTCGGCGAGCGCCCGCGCACCTGCACGGTCGTGTCGCCCTCGCCGGCGATCACGTGCGCGTTGGTGACGATCAGGTCGGGTTCGGCCACCCATCCCGAGCCCTCGATCGCCAGCCCGCAAGCCGTGCCGAGCACGCGCACGACACTGCGCGACGCCACTCGCACGCGCGGATCGCGCGCGATGCGCGCGGGGGGCGCGGCCACGTCGGGGGACGGCCCGGCGATCGACGGCAGCGGGTCCAGCCGCGCGAGCGCGTTGAGGATCGGCCCGGACGGCGGCAGCAGCACGTTGAGCTCCTGCAGGATCGCCGAGCGTTGGATGTCGCCGCGCAGCGACGCCTCGCTGGGCGCCTGCGCGACGACCGCCGCGACGATCCACACCACGCCCAGCGCGAGCGCGGCGCCGAGCGCGGCGCCGAGCAGGCCGTCGAGCGCGCCGAGCCCGGGCACGACCAGCGCGCGGCGGACCCTGAAGCCGAGGCCCTCCATGCCGGTGGCGAGGATCGCTCCGGCGAGCACCGCCCCCGCCAAGCCGAGCGCCGGCGCGTAAGGCGACGAGGAGCCCTGGCTGAGCAGTAGAGGAGCCAGGCGAGTTCCGATGAATGCACCTATGGCGAATCCGCCAAACGAGAGAACGCCCACGATGAAGCCCCGCCGGAAGCCGAAAAAGGCGAGGATTGCCGCGAACGCGACGATGATCCAGTCGAGCCCCGTCACCCGCCATGTTCTACCGCGCCCTGAGTGACGAGCAGACGCTTCGCGTGCGGCGGGCGCGCCCGGTCATCGCGCTCGCGGCGGTCGCCTTCGCGATCGGTGCGATCGTCGGCGCCGGCGCCGGGCAGTCCTCCGGCGACTCGCTGACGCGACGCTTCGTCGCCGCCTGGTCGCGCGGCGACTACGCGGCGATGTACGCCGACGTCGACGCCGCCACGCGACGCGCGCTGACGGCCGACCAGTTCGCCTCCGCCTACCACGAAACTATGCGCACGGCGACCGCGACGGCGCTGCGCAGCGCCGGCAAGCCGCGCGGCGGCGCCGGCGGCGTGTTCACGGCGCCGCTGCGCGTGCGCACGCGGCTGTTCGGCACGCTCGCGCTGAGCGTGAGCCTGCGCGTCGCAAGCGAAGCCGAAGGACGCGATGCGATCGTCTGGTCGCGCTCGCTCGCGTTCCCCGGCCTGCGCGCGGGCGAGACGCTCAGCCGTCGCACGACGCTGCCACGCCGTGCGACGCTGCTCGCGCGCGACGGCTCGGTGCTCGCCGAAGGCGAACCGACGGGCGCGGGGACGCGCAGCTCGCCGCTGGGCGAAGCGGCGTCGGCGGTGATCGGCGAAGTCGGCCCGATCCCCAGCTCGCGGCGCGGCGAACTGGAAGCTCAGGGCGTCCCCTCCGACGCAGACGTCGGCACGAGCGGCCTGGAGCGGGCGCTCGACGTCCGCCTGCGCGGCGCCCCCGGCGGCGAGCTGCTGGCCACGGGCGGCCAGGCCGGCGGCGCCGGTCGCGTGCTCGCGAGCGTCGCGTCGCGCGCCGCTCACGCGGTTCGCACCAGCATCTCGCCGGCTGTTCAGCGCGCGGCCGTGCTCGCGCTCGGATCGCAGCTCGGCGGCATCGTCGCGCTGGCGCCCACCGGGCAGATCCTGGCGGTCGCGGGGATCGGGCTGAACAGCGTTCAGCCCCCCGGCTCGACGTTCAAGATGGTCACGCTGACGGGCGTGCTCGACGCGCACGTCGCATCCCCGCACACGACGTTCCCCTATGCCACGTACACGACGCTCGACGGGGTCAAGCTGAGCAACGCCAACGGCGAGGAATGCGGCGGCTCGTTGGCGCTCGCCTTCGCCGTGTCGTGCAACTCGGTGTTCGCGCCGCTCGGCGTCAAGCTCGGCGCGCCGCGCCTGGTGGCGATGGCCGAACGCTTCGGCTTCAACCACAGCCCCGGCGTCGAAGGCGCAGCCGAAAGCACGCTGCCGGCGCCGTCGAGCATCCAGGGCGAACTCGACGTCGGCTCGACCGCCATCGGGCAGGGCCAGGTTCAGGCGAGCGCCCTGCAGATGGCGATCGTCGCCGCCTCGATCGCCGACGGCGGGCGGCGCCCGCGGCCGACGTTCACGCCGGACGCGCTGCTGCCGGGCGAGCGCGTCACGAGCACGGGCGTCGCGCACACCGTGCGGCGGCTGATGATCGACGTCGTGCGCGAGGGCACAGGCGCCTCGGCGGCGATCCCCGGTGTGACCGTCGCCGGCAAGACCGGCACGGCGGAACTGAAGTCCGCGTGTCCAGCCTCGTCGCGCGGCGAATCCGAATCCGGCGAAGCCGGCGCCAAGGAAGCGGGCGGGTCGGGTTGCGTCGGCGCCGCCAGCGAAGCGAGCAACACCGACGCCTGGTTCGCGTCGTTCGCGCCGGCGCTCACGCCGCGCATCGTCGTGGGCGTGCTGCTCGTCAAAGACGGCGCCGGCGGCGACACCGCCGCGCCCGTCGCGCGCGCGGTGCTTGAAGCCGGCCTGAAGGCCAGCCGCTAGCCGCCCTCGAACATCGAGCTCGGCTCAAACGTCGAGCTCTGCCGATGCCGTCTGGGCCTGGTCTGCGGGATCGACGATCGTCAGCTTCAACGGCCGGTTGTCAAGCGAGACGGTCTGGATCTTGAACAGAAGCAGCGCGCCCTGCGTGGTGCCGTTGGAGGCGATCGTGTCAGCCGCCGGCAGCCGGCCCTTGCCGGGCACCGTTTCCGCGCGATATGCGAACTGGTTGCTTTCGCCAGGGCTGATCGGCAGATAGCGGTTGCCCTGGGTGTCGGTGATCGACAGCTCGCTCGCGGCGGGCAACGGCTGTGAGCCCTGGTTGTAGACCTGCAGGAACACGCCGAACCACTCCTGCCCCGGCGCGAGCTTGCGTTCGGCGGCCGACAGGCCCCGCAGGTAAGCCGCGTCTTCGGTGGCGAACGGGTTGAGCTCGCGCGAGAGCTGCACCTCGTAGACGAGCGGTCCGACGTCGAGGTAGGGGGCGTTGGCGCCGGACTCGCCGGCGTACGTGCCGGTTGTGACCTTCGTGTGGGAGTCGCCGCACGCCGTCAGCGCGCCCGCCGCGAGCAGGACGAGCGCGAGGACCGTGAGCTTGCGCAGGCGGCTGGACATGCGACGCGGCAGTCTATCCGGCGTCGACCGTCACGCGGCTTCCGCGCTGCTCGCCGCGCTCGATGATCGCGCGCAGGCGGCGCATCGCGCGCCCGTTCTTGCGCTTGAACCAGCGACGTGCGCCGAGCGACTCGAGAATCTTGTCCGACAATGTCGCCGGCATCGTCTCGAGCGTGAAGCGCACGCGCGTCGTGCCCGCGGTCGCCGTCGCGAGGTCATACACGCCGAGCGTGCGAACGCGGTTGTTCTTGCCGGTGCGGCCCGCCTCGACGATGCGGTGCGGGCGCTGCACCTCGATGAACGTGGAGTCGGCCCAGCTGAAGCGGTTGCCGGGCGCCTTGACGCGAAAGCGCGCGCCCGCGCCGCGCCCCACGGAATCCACGCGCGTGAGGTGCCAGTCGACCATGAAGTGGTCGGTGAACTCGCTGTGGTTGGCGATGTCCTGCAGGTAGTCGAACACCTGCTCGCGCGGGGCGGAGATGATTGTCGAGACGGTCACTGGGTCCACGAGAGCCAGTCTAAAGCGCGCCCGCGCGACGCGGCGGGCAGCTAGGCGGCGCGCGCGGTCAGGCGGACGGTCTGGCCGTGCTCGGTATGACGCACGACCTCGCTGGCTATCGGCGCCTGGCGGCGCAGCGTGCGACACAGCTCGCACACGATCTCGCCGCCGTGCGCCTCGTACAGGTGCACGTGCTCGCCCGTCAGCGGCGTGCGCCCGCAGTCGG
Organism: uncultured Solirubrobacteraceae bacterium; assembly: GCA_963794905.1. GTDB lineage: Bacteria > Actinomycetota > Thermoleophilia > Solirubrobacterales > Solirubrobacteraceae > Palsa-744. The sequence continues at coordinate 2,410,122 of CAWCFO010000002.1, read as the reverse complement.
CGCAGCGATCGCGATCTGCCTCCAGCTCGCCCAGGCCGCGCCGCAGCAGATGGCGCTCGAGCTGCTCGACATGCTGGGTCGCGGATGCCATGTGGAGGCTGATTTCGCCACCGGTCGCCGTGCTCCTGCCGTCCGCGCCCGCCGAATTGCATCGCTGGTTTGACCGCCGAGCGAGGTGGGTACGTAAGTGGGCGGGATTGCTGTGCGCCTGTGCGGAAAATGCGGCAATGCGCAGTCCGCCGAGTTGGCGCAATTGTTATGATCGATACGATCTTTCCCTCGACGAGAAACGCCGCGACGGATCGCCGAGCATAAGGGAGGAGCATCATGGAGTTGCTTAGTACCGGGACCTTCGCAGGAGCAGGGTCGTTCTGCTGTCGCGACTGCGGATACGTGCTGACGCTGACCGGTGAGGACAAGCTCAGCGACTGTCCGGGATGCGGCGGCGCCGACTTCGTGCGCGCTTCGCTGTTCGGCGCGCGGACGCGCTCGGGCGAGCAGGAGACGGCGCGCCACGGCGGGATGCTGGTCGAGCCGGCGCCGAGCGGCCGCGCCGAGCAGCTGGCGACGGAGCGCGGGCAGATCACGCAGCCGGGTGAGTACTTGAGCTTCGAAGACGGCGATCGCGCGCAGACGTTCGCGTTGACGCGCGAGTGGACGCGCATCGGGCGCAGCCTCGCCGCCGACGTGCGCTTCGACGATCCGACGGTTTCGCGCCGGCACGCGCTGATCGTGCGCCAGCCCGACGGCGTGCGCATACTCGACGACCGCAGCCTCAATGGCGTTTTCGTCAACGGCGAGCGCATCGAGGGTCGGCTGCTGGCCGACGGCGACGAGATCGTCGTGGGTCGCTACCGCCTCAGCTTCCTCGTCGTCGCTCCGAGCGCGCTCGCCGGCTCCGAGCCGGCTTCACCGCAAGACGCCGACTGACGGGCTCGCCGAGCGGTCGCGTCGCACGTCCCTCTGGCGGGCGACGGGTCGGCGCGGGCTTGCGCGGGCGCGTAGTATCGCGCGCTATGACTGACACGATCGCCGTGCTCTCGCAGAAGGGCGGAACCGGCAAGACGACGACCGTTCGCACGCTCACCGACGCCTTTCGCCGCGGCGGCCTGCGCACGCTCGCCGTCGATCTGGACCCGCAGGGCAACCTGTCCGACTATTTCGACCTGCCGCCCGACGTCGAGCCGACGATCTCCGACGTTCTGGCCGGTCGCGCGGAGACCGCCGATGCGATCCACGAAGACCTCATCCCCGCCAACCTGACGCTCGCCGAAGCCGAGCTGATGCTCGGTGGCAAGATGGGTCGCGAGCTGACGTTGCGCCGCGCGCTCGCCAAGGCGCCGGCGGACTACGACCTGATCGTGATCGACTGCCCGCCGTCGCTCGGACTGCTCACCGTCAACGCGCTCGTCGCGGCGGATTACGCGCTCGTCACCGCCGAGGCGCAGTATTTCGCGCTGCAGGGCGTCGAGCAGGCGATGGAGGTGGTCGAGCTGGCGCGCGACGGGCTGAACCCCGAGCTGGCGCTGCTCGGCGTGCTGCTGAACCTCGCCGACATGCGCACGGTGCACTCGCGCGAGGCGCTCGCCTCGCTCAAGGAACGCTTCGGCGAGAGCGTCTTCGACACGGTCGTGCGCTCGTCGATCGCCTACGCCGAGTCGGCCGAGCGCGCGCGCTCGATCCTCGACCACCGCCCGGACCTCGGCGAGGACTACCTCGACGTCGCCGGCGAAGTGCTCCAGCGCCTGCCCGGGCTGGCCGCCGCGGGCGAGCGCCTGGCGCAGCTGCGCTAACGGCGCAGCGATTCGCTACAGCTCGGCTACGTAAGCGCCCTGCGGCTCGAACGGAGCCCGCAGCAGCTTCGCCCAGCCGTCGATCTCGCCGCCGATCGCCTCGGCGACCGCTCCGGTCTGCTCGTAGAAGCACCACACGAGCACCGTCGGGCCGGCGCCGGAGATCGTCGCCCCCAGCGCGCCCAGCTCGCGCGCGCGCATCGCCAGGTCATACGAGCGCGGGAACAGCTCGGCGCGCTGGCGCTGGTGCAGACGGTCGTGCAGCCCGCGCGAGAGCATGTCCCAATCGCCGCGCGCCAGGCCGAGCGTCAGCAGCGACGCGTGCGCGACGTTGAACACGGCGTCGGCGAGCGGCACCTGCTCGTCGAGCGCCGCGCGTGCGGCGCTCGTGCGCACCGCCGCGTCGGGCACGACGGCCAGCGCCTCCAGGCCGGTCGGCGGCTCGAAGCGGGTCGCGTGACCGTCGGCGCACAGCACGAAGCCGCCGTGCAGCGACGCGGCCACGTTGTCGGGGTGGCCCTCCAGCTCGGCGGCGAGCGCGAGCAGATCGGCGTCCATCTCGAACAGATGGTCGGCCGCCATCAGGCCCGCCACGATCGCCGCCGCGCTCGATCCAAGACCCCCCGACAGTGGGATCTGCGAGGCGATCCTGAACGTGAACGCGTCGGCCGGGTGCAGGCGCTCGAACGCCTTCACGCAGAGGTTGTCGCGACCCCTGGCGATCGGCAGGTCGGACTCCACCGCGAAGCGCCCCGTCTCGACCACCTCCAGCTCCAGGTGCAGCGACAGCGCCGCCGCCATGCAGTCGAAGCCGGGGCCGAGGTTGGCCGACGACCCCGGCACGCGCACCAATCGCCTTCTCGAGTACCCCGATCCGCCTTCCGGGCGGCTCATCTGATCGCCACGGTCGCCCTCGTGGCGACCGATTCGACGGGCCTCACGGCTCGTCTCCCAGGACTGCTTCCTCGATCGCCGCCGTCTCGGCGACGCACTCGATGATCCGCCCGTCGTTGTTGGCGATCGCCGTCTCGGGGTCCTTCAGGCCGCGGCCGGTCAGCACGCACACGACCTGCTCAGCGCCTTCGGCGCCGTACTTCAGCAGCCCTGCGACCGAGGCCGCCGAGGCGGGCTCGCAGAACATGCCTTCGCGCGAGGCCAGCAGGCGGTAGGCCGTGAGGATCTCAGCGTCTGAGACCACGCGGATCGCTCCGCGCGAGTCCGTCGCCGCGGCCATCGCGTCCTCCCAGCGCACCGGGTTGCCGATGCGAATCGCGCTGGCGACCGTTTCGGGGTGCTCGATCACTTTGCCCTCGACCAGCGGAGCGGCGCCGGCCGCCTGGAAGCCGAGCATCCGCGGCGCGGCTCCAACCTCGCGAAAGCCGCGCCAGTAGGAGGTGATGTTGCCCGCGTTGCCGACCGGGATGCACAGCGCGTCGAGCCCACCTTCGAGGGCCTCGTCGATCTCGAACGCCGCCGTCTTCTGGCCTTCGATGCGGAACTCGTTGACCGAGTTGACGAGCACGATCGGGTGACGTCGCCGTCAGCTCGCGCACGAGCTTCAGCGCCTGGTCGAAGTTGCCCTGCAGCGAGATCACGCGCGCGCCGTGCACGAGCGTCTGCGCCATCTTGCCCTGCGCGATCTTGCCGTGCGGCACGATCACCGCGCACGTGATGCCCGCGCGCGCCGCGTACGCCGCCGCGCTCGCCGCCGTGTTGCCGGTCGAGGCGCAGATCACCGCCTTGGCGCCGTCGCGCGCCGCGGCCGACACCGCGCAGGTCATCCCGCGGTCCTTGAACGAGCCGGTCGGGTTGGCGCCCTCGAGCTTCAGCCGTACCGTCGCGCCGACGATCTGCGACAGCACCGGCGCGCGCAGCAGCGGCGTGGAGCCCTCCTGCAGGCTCACCAGCTTGTCGCCCGGGTCGAACGGCAGGCGCTCGTGGTAGCGCTCGATCAGCGGCACATGCGTGCCGCTGAACGCGGCGCCTTCGACGAGAGGCAACGGGACGCGTGGCAACTCGCTCACGGGCGGCGTCTCGTTCATGTGAACTCCTCTTCGATGACGCGAATGGTCCGCGGCGCCGCGCGCATGAAGGCGAACTCGCCGATCTGGCGCATCGCGTCGCGCAGCTTGGACTCGAGCACGGGATGGGTGACCATCACCAGGCGCGCGTGCTCGGCCATGCCTCGCTGCACCACCGACTTGATCGACACGTCGTGCTCGCCGAGCACCTTCGTCACGGCCGCCAGCACGCCCGGCTCGTCGGTCATGTCCAGGTGCAGGTAGAAAGCGCTCTCGACGTCCTCGATCAGCTCCAGCGCCAGCGGCGGCGCGGGCGGACGGGCGCCCCCGGTCATCACGCTGACTACGTCGCCGAGCACCGCGCTGGCGGTCTGGCGCCCGCCGGCGCCGGGCCCGGACATGGTCAGCTCGGTGATCGTCTCGGACTCGACCGTCACCGCATTGAACGGGCCCGAGATCGCCGCCAGCGGGTGCCCCGGATAGAGGAAGGTCGGGTGCACGCGCACCGACAGCCCGCTGCCGCGGCGCTCGGCCGTGCCCACCAGCTTCAGCCCCAAGCCGAGCTCGCGCGCGTACTCCAGGTCATCGCCGTGCAGGTGCTCGATGCCCTCGTAGGGCACTTCGTCGAGGTGCACCGGCGAGCCGAACGCCAGGCGCGCGAGGATCGCCATCTTCGCCGCCGCGTCGCGCCCGCTCACGTCGTCGCTCGGATCGGCCTCGGCGTAGCCGACGCGCTGGGCCTCGGCCAGCGCCTCCGTGTAGGAAGAGCCGCCGGCCATCTCCGTGAGGATGTAGTTGGTCGTGCCGTTGACGATGCCGTGGATGCGCTCGATCGGCGTCGCCGACAGCGATTCCTCGAGCACGCGCACGACCGGCACGGCCCCCGCGACGGCCGCCTCGAAGCGCAGGCGCACGTCGTGTTCGCGCGCCGTCTCGAACAGCTCCTCGCCGTGCTGGGAGAGCAGCTGCTTGTTCGCGCTGACCACGTGCCTGCCGTCGCGCATCGCCGCCAGCAGGTACTCGCGTGCGGGCTCGATGCCGCCCATCACCTCGACCACCAGGTCGGAGTCGGCGAGGATCTGCGCGAAGTCGCCGCGCGAGCGCGTCAGCACGCCGCTGATCACCGGCCGGCGACCGTTGAAGCGCTCGATCTCTCCGGCGCGCTCGTCGAGCAGCTCGGCGAAGGCCGCGCCGACCGTGCCGTGGCCGAGCAGCCCGACGCGAAACGGAGCGACCGCACCGGCCGTGGGTCGCCCGCTAGCCGACATCGCGTGCCGTCAGATCCTCGAAGCTCTCGCGCCGGACCACCACGCGCGCGTCCCCGTCGCGGCAGAAGATCACCGGCGGCCGCGGAACCCCGTTGTAGTTGTTGGCCATCGCAAAGCCGTAGGCGCCGGTGGCCGGCGTGACGATCACGTCGCCCGGCCGCGGGTCGTCGAGCAGCGCGTCGCGCACGATCACGTCGCCGGACTCGCAGTGCTTGCCGGCCAGCCGGCACGGCGTGGCGCCCTCGAAGCGATCGGCGACGTGCGCTTCATAGGGCGCGCCGTAGAGCATCGGGCGCAGGTTGTCAGACATGCCGCCGTCGACCGCCACCCAGCGCGAGACGTTCTGCTTGACGCTCTGCACCGTGTACAGCGTCACCGCTGCGTTCGCGCTCAGCGCCCGGCCCGGCTCGATCAGCAGGCGTCTTCGTGCCCCGCCGGCGTGAGCATGCGTGGCCTGTACGATCGCGCCGACGTACTCCTCGATCGCGGGCGGCCGCGGCTGCTCGGCGGTGTAGCGCACGCCGAGACCGCCGCCCAGGTCCCACACAGGGAACTCGCCGAGCGTCGCCAGCTCAGCGACCTCGGCGCGGAAGGGGTCGAGCCCGAGTAGCTGCGAGCCGATGTGCGCGTGCACGCCCTGCAGCGACAGCCCGTCGATCTCGCGCACGCGCTCGAACGCCTCCTCGGCCTGTGCGAGCGAGAAGCCGAACTTGGAGTCCGCCTGGCCGGTCGAGATCTTCTCGTGTGTCTCTCCGCGCACGTCCGGCGTCACGCGCACGAGCACCTGCTGCTCGCTCCCTCGCGCGCCTGCGCCGTCGCCGAGCAGCCGCCGAAGGAGCTCGATCTCGTCGAAGTTGTCGAGCACGATCAGACCGACGCGCCGTTCGAGCGCGGCGCGCAGCTCCGCCTCGGACTTCGCGTTGCCGTGCAGCACGATGCGCTGCGCGGGAAAGCCGGCGCCGAGCGCGAGGTGCAGCTCGCCGCCCGAGGCGGCGTCGCACCACAGCCCCTCCTGCGCGAACAGCGCGAGCACCGCCGTGCAGGGAAACGCCTTGGAAGCGAACACGACGTGGAAGTCCTCGTGGCCCTCGCTGCGACCCGCGGCGACGAACGCCCTCGCGCGAGCGCGCAGGTCGTCCTCGGCGACGACGTAGGCCGGCGTGCCGAACTCGCGGGCCAGCTCGATCGTGTCGCAGCCGCCGATCTCGACGCGGCCGCGCTCGTTGAGCCGGCTGCCCAGCGGGAACACATCTGAGAAGGTCGTTTGCGTCGCCATCCACGCGGATTATCGCGTGCGATGGCGAGACGACGCTCGCGCGGCGCCCGGCGCGACGTCAGGTGGGCGCGACCCGCAGCGAGGACACGCCCTCGCGACGGGCCATCAACACCAGCCACGCCCCGCCGATGACGATCAGAGCGATGCTCTCGAGCTGCGGCGAGGTCAGCCCGGCGAACACCTCGCTGTTGCGCCTGACGAACTCCACGAGCAGGCGCTCCAGCCCGCTCAGCGACAGATACAGCGCGAACACGACGCCCGGACGCACGCGGTCGCGTATCTGCCACAGGCCGTAGGCCAGCAGGCACATGGCCACCGTCTCGTAGATCGGCGTCGGCTGAACCCTCACGCCGGGCGGCGTGGGCAAGGTCCCGTGCGGGTAGCCCATCGCCCACGGCAGCGTCGAGTGGATGCCGTAGTCGCCGTCGCCGGAGACCTGGCAGCCGATGCGCCCGATCGCGTAGCCGAGCGCGAGCGCCGTGGCGCAGGTGTCGAACATGCGCAGTTCGAGCACTCCGCGCCAGCGCATCCAGCCGATCACGCCGATCGCGCCGCCGATCGCGCCGCCGTACCAGACCAGCCCGGAGCCCGAGAAGACGCTGCCGAGCAGGTCGTGCTTGACGCTGTCGTAGTTCTGGATCAGGTAATAGACGCGCGCGCCGACGACGCCCCCGACGAGCGCCGCGAAGGTGATCTCGTATGCCCAGTCGGCGGGACGGCCGAGCTCGCGCAGCCGGCGCGCTACGACCGCGCCGCAGGCGATGAAGCCGATCGCGAACGTCACGCCGAACGTCTTGATCGAGATGCCCAGGAAGTGGATCTCGGGCTTCATGGCGGCGGTTGCACGGGCATCGCGGTACTGCGCGCCACTTTAGGGCACCGCAATGTGCTTCTGCGACAATCCACGCATGCCAGCCAGACGCCAGAGCTTCGGCAAAGACACGGGCCTGCAGGCGCGCATGTTGCTGACGCTGTTCCTGCTCGGCCTGCTCTACGCGGTGTTCGTCGGCGTGCTGTTCGCCGCCGGCGCGGCCGCCGGGCTGATCGTCGTCGTCGCCGTCGTGCTGCTGCTCGTGCAGCTGTTCGGCTCGGACAAACTGGCGATGGCCTCGCTGGGGCTCAAAGAGGTCACGCCCGCAGCAGGAGCCCGAGCTGCACGGGATCATCGACCGGCTGTGCGTGCAGGCCGACCTGCCCAAACCGCGCGTCTGCGTGATGGAGACCTCGATGCCCAACGCGTGCGCGATGGGGCGCTCGCAGAAGTCCGCGACCGTCTGTGCGACGCGCGGCATCCTCGACATGCTCTCCCCGGCCGAGCTGGAAGGCGTGATGGCGCACGAGCTCAGCCATGTGATCAACCGCGACGTGATGGTGATGACGCTGGCCAGCTTCTTCGCGACGCTAGCCTCGATGATCGCCCAATTCGCGCTGTTCTTCGGCGGCGGTTACGGCAATGACGAAGAAGGCGAGCAGGACATCATGATCGTGATCCTCGTCTCCGTCGTCGTCTACGCGGTCTCCTTCGTTCTGCTGCGCACGCTCTCGCGCTATCGCGAGTTCGCCGCCGATCGCGGCTCGGCCGTGCTCACCGGCCGTCCCAGCGCGCTCGCCTCGGCGCTGCTGAAGATCAGCGGCACGATGGAGCGCGTGCCCAGCCAGGATCTGCGCAAAGCCGAAGGCATGAGCGCCTTCTTCATCATCCCCGCCCGCGCCAAGAAGTCGCTGATGAACCTGTTCGCCGACCATCCCGCCGCTGGAGCAGCGCCTGGCCGCCCTGGAGCGCCTGGAGTCGCAGCTGCAGGGTGGCCTCAGCACCGCCGGCGCCTAGCGGTGGGCCTGCGCGACATCCTCACCGGCCGCCACCAGGTCAAGGGTCCGGCGCCGGACCGGCTGTTCGCGATCACGACGGCTTACGTGGGCCTGCAGTCAGAGCACCAGATCGACCCTACGGGCAGCGCCGCGATCGTCTTTCAGGCGCTCGCCACGAGCGAGTTCGAATCGACGCTCAAAGACATGGAAGAAGTCGTCACGGCCACCGGCGGCGACAGCGGTACGACGGTCTCCAGCGAGGATGACAGCTATGGCTACCGCTGGATGGTGCTGCACAACCCGCCTCAAGCGCCGAGCGTGGAAGATCTCGCTGTGGGCATCAACGCCGTGTCCAGCTCGATCGAGACGGCCGGCTTCGGCGAGCGCCTGCTGTGCGCCGTGTTCGCGTTCGCCGACGCTCAGAAACGGCGCGTGTACTTCATCTACAACTACAAGCGCGGCTACTGGTATCCGTTCGTGCCGGCGCCCGGCGACGCGCAGGAGCGCTCGACCGAGCGCGAGCTGCAGCTGAAGGCTCAGATCGGCTCGGAAATGCCGCTGGAGCCGGAAATCGAGCGCTGGTTCCCGCTGTGGGGGATCCCGATCTAGTCCGGGATCAGCCCCTCGCCGTTGAACGCCTTGCCGGCCTCGTCGAAGCTGAGGTCGGCCGGCGGCAGGATCAGGTCCGAGCCAGCGAGCTCGTCGTCGCCCACGCGCTCGCCGTTGGCGCGCACGTAGTCGAGCAGCGCGGCGAACGTCCGCGCATAGCCCTGCTCGTCCCCGCCCTCGCACGCGGCGACGACGGCGTTGTCGAGCTCGTTGAGCTGCTCGCTCTGGTCGTCGGCGAGCCGGTACTGGTCCTCGCCGGAGATACGGACGATCATGCCTGGCCGCTCTCGCTCGGCTGGCCGCCCTCGCCGGCGGCGCCGCCGGAGGCGATCTGCGGTGCCTCGGCCGCGCCCCCGCCCGTACCGAGTTCGCCCTTCATCTTCGCCAGCTCGTCGTCGACAGCCGGCTGGCTTGAGAGCTGCTTGAGCTGGCGATCGATGTCGTCTTCGCCGGAGCCCAGCTGGGTGATGTCGTCGAACGTGCCCGCGGCTTCGAGCTCAGAGACGGCGTCGGCGCGCGCTTTCATGTTTTCGGTCTTGTCGACCGCGCGCTGCATCGCCAGCCCGACGTCGGCCATCTGCTCGCCGACGCCGGTGGCGGCCTCGGAGATGCGCACCTGCGCCTCGGCGGCGGAGTACTGCGCCTTGATGACCTCCTTCTTGGTGCGGAAGGCCTCGATCTTGGCGCGCAGTTTCTGCTCGGAGTCGGTCAGCTTCTGCTGCTGGTCTTCCAGTTCGGTGACCTGCGTGTCGAGGCCCTGCAGCTCGGTCTGCGCGACGTTCTTGCGCTCCAGCGCGGTGCGCGCCAGATCCTCGTTGCCGGCCGACAGCGCCTGGCGCGCCTGCGTGTCGAGCTTGACGACGCTCTGCTGCAGCGTCTTTTCCTGCATCTGCAGGCGCTTCTTGGCCGTTACGACGTCGGCGATGCCCTTCTTGACGTTCTGCAGCTGTTCGACCTGCTTGGAGTAGCTGTAGTCCAGCGTCTCGGCGGGGTCTTCGGCGCGGTCCAGAAGTTTCGAGACCTTCGCCTTCACGACGGTTGACATGCGCCCGGTCAGACCGGCCATCTGATCCTCCTATTGCTGTTCAGGGGGCAGCCGATCGCCGGACCGGCCAGCTCTCTCAAGCGTAGCCGACCGGGAAAGCTGCGAGGACCGTTAGAGCCCGAGCGGGTGGCGGACCGTGTAGCCGCCGTTTTCGATGCGCAGCGGACGCCAGCGCGGACCCTGCTGGTTGGTCGGGTCGTCCGCGGCGCTCGTGTCCAGGCGCAGCCCGGCCACGTCCATGTAGGCGTGACCGGAGTTGCCGAACACGGCGATCCAGCGCCCGGCGCCGTGCGAGCCCCAGCCCATGAATTCCGAGGAGTCCTCGGGCGTGGTCAGCAGGCTGCCGCCGTGCAGCGCGTAGGACACCGTTCCCGAGCAGTCGTAGCCGGGCGACGTGAACGAGCCGTGACCGCCGCCGAAGATGTACGGCAGCCCGATGATTTCGTTGGCCGCCCAGATCACCTTCTGCACCGATTCGGGCGCCGACATCGGCGCGGCCGCGAGCCCGTTGACGTAGCGCGCGAGTGATGCCCGGGACGAGCAGCTGCGGCTTGGTGTCGGCGGTGCTCGCCGTGGCGCCGCTGACGGGGCTGCCGCCGGTGGCGTTGGTGAGCTGTTCGGCCGGCGCCGGCGTGACGTAGGGGACGACTTCGCCGGTCGCGGTCTTCTGGTAGATCGGGCCCTTGTAGGTGAGCCGGCGCGACTTGGCAGTGATCGGCGAGAGATGGATCGCCGGCGCCGTGGTCGCCGGAGCGGTCGTCGCCGGAGCCGGGGTGGCGGCCGCCGGGGCGGTGGGGCTGCCGGCGACTGCTCCGCCGGTGGATTCGGCCAGTGCGGGGGTCGCCGCGACGGCCAGGATCGTCAAGCTGCTTAGGAACGTACTGAGGGTTCGCACCCGCAAGACAACAACCTCTTTCGTCGGCCTCCGGGGTTAGCTGACGGGCTAGCGCTGAAAGAGCCTGCGCTTCTCACGGACACTCCGTGTGATTCGCCCCAACACAACTTGGGTCCCCCGGTCTCTGACATCGGGTCAGGGACTCGGCGTTCTTGGCGCGGCAGACTAACAGAGTGCAATGACAGTTGCAGCATGTGTACGTCGGTATGCATTGTTTCCCTGCAAACGGACAAAATAATCGCGCTAGATACCCGATCGCCCGCGCGCCAAACCTCCGCAAAGCTGCGTGCGCCGCCCGCGCCGCTCACGCCGCCCGCTCACCGAGCCACGCGCTCCGGGGCTGTCGCTAGTGTTGCCCGCCATGCGCGCCCGATCGCTTCGGCGGCAAGCCGTCCTTGCGCTCGCCGCGGTTTCGCTGGCTGGCGCGCTGGGCGGATGCGGTAAGGGTGCAGCGCGAAACTCGAACTCGACCAGCGCCGGCAACGGCCCGGCGCCGGCGGCGCGGGGCGTCGTGGGCATCTCCACGAAGAACACCACGCGCCTGGGCGGCGCCGACGCGGCGAGCGACGCGGCGGCGGTGGCCGAGGCCGTGTACCCGGGCTTCACCGCGGCCACCCGCCCGCAGACAGTGGTGCTGGTCGACGAGCGCCAGTGGCCGGCGGCGCTCGCCGCGGCGGCGCTGGCGAGCGCGCCGCTGGGCGCGCCGCTGCTGTATGCGCAGGGCGATTCGCTGCCCGACGCGACGCTGCGCGCGCTGCGCGCGATGCGACCGATCGGCGCGTCGGCGCTCGGCGGCGCGCAGGTTCTGCGCATCGGCACCAATGCCGCGCTCCCCGACGGGCTGCGCGCGCGCACGCTCGGCGTCGGCGGCGAAGCGGCGTCGGCCGCGGCGGCCGTGCTGGAGGCGTTCGATCAAGCGCGCGGCAAGCCACCGCACGAGGTGATCGTCGTGGCGGCCGACGCGCCACGCGCGATGCAGATGCCGGCGGCGGCGCTGGCCGCCGAGAGCGGCGCGCCGATCCTGTACGTGGAAAAGGCGGGCGTGCCGGCGCCGACGAGCGCGGCGCTGTCGACACTGCGCCACCCGGCGATCTACGTGGCGGCACCGACGACGGTGAGCAGGCGCGCTTATGCCGAGCTGGCGCAGATGGGCACGGTCGTGAACGTCACAGGCGCCGCCGGCGCGGGCGAATCGTCGGGCGCGAACGAGAGCGCCGACCCGGTCGGGAACGCGATCTCGGTCTCGCGCTTCGCGCACGGCTCGTTCGGCTGGGGCATCCACGAAGCGGGCCACGGGCTGGTGTTCGCGAATATCGCTCGCCCGCTCGACGCGCCGGCGGCGGCGCCGCTGTCGGCCCACGGCGACTACGGACCGCTTCTGCTGCTGGCGCACAGCGCGTCGGTGCCGGACCCGTTGACGCGCTACCTGAGCGACATCGAGCCGGGCTACACGGCGGCGGCCCCGCCGGTGCGCGAGGTCTACAATCACGGCTGGCTGATCGGCGACGAACAGGCGATCTCGGCGCTCGCGCAGGCCGAACTCGACACCGTCCTGGAGATCGCCCCGCGCCAGCCGTCGGCCGCGGAACAGTCCGTCGCGACCGCCGAATGACCATCAGCAGATGAGCCCGAGTTGAGCCAAGCCGAGGACCCGTTGACCGTACGCCGCGAGCGCGCCGGCGAAGTGACGGTCGAGGACGTGCGCCGGCTGATGGGCGCCTCGACGCCGCACTTCGCACTGCAGCTGCGCGAACGCATCGCCAAATTGATCGCCGGTCTGGACGGGGGCCACCCGGCGCGCGTCGAAGGCGAGCGCGAGATCGCACGCCTGGAGCGCCTTGGCTTCGCCGGCGAGATCCGTGGCGAGACGGGGCCGCCGGGCGAGCGCGCGCTGGCGTCGCTCGACGACACGGCCGTCGGCTAGACACCGGCGCCGCCGGCTCAACCCCCGCTGTCGGCCGCGATCGCGCGGCTAGCGATTGCCGGCAAAGACGCGCTCGCGGCGCGCGTCGGCGAAGCGTGCGCGCAGCAGTTTGTAGAGCAGCGCGAACAGCGGCAGCGCGAGGATCAGCGGCGCGACCTTCAAGCCGGCGGGCACCGGGGAGATGAACGCGGCGAGCACGAGCAGCGTGCCCGTGTAGACGACGACGGTCGGCAGCAGCGCCAGCAGGATCGTGTGCGAGCGGTAGCCGCTGCGGTGCTCGCGCAGCGAGAACTCGACGGTGCCGACGAGTACGGCGGCGACGCCGACGACGAGCGTGGGCGCGCCCGACGACGAGTCCTTGCTCAGTTTGCTGGCGCCGATCGCCGTGGCGACCGCACCGACGAGGATCAGCAGCTCGGACACGGGCACAGGGTGCCACGGCGCGTTCGGGCGCTCGCCGAGCGATTGCGGGGCTTTGAAACCGCGGCGCTCGCCGCAATCCTCGTCGGCGCGCGCTCGCGCTCGCTTGGACGCGCCAGGGCGCGGCTGCGTCGGCGACACGGGCGCGCTGCGCTGCTCGGGCTCGGCGATGCCCGTGGCCGCGGGGACGGCCGGGTCGCCGAGTCGCGCGGCGGCGGACATGCCGCGTCCTCGGTTGCGCTTGCGCGAGCGACCGCGACGGCCGTTGTTGCGATTCGCCACGACGCCCCCGCTACTGGCCCTCGGGCCGGTGTCCGCTGCAGCGCATTTGACGTCGATCGTACCGCCTATGCTGGGCTTGGATGGCCCGGAAGAGCCCCAACGAGCCCGTCGTCGTCGCGCGCGAGGCTTTGACGCGGCCGCCACTCGACGGCGGCCCACGGAGCGCGCGAGCGCTCGCGCGAAGCGACGCTGCAATCCCCGAGAGCACGCTCGCGGGACCTTTCCCGGTCGGCGAGTACGCGTCGGCGCTGCGCGCCAAGCTGCGCTCGTTCGCGCGCGTGCAGGTAGTCGGCGAGCTGGTCAACCTGCGCCCGTCGCGTGCGCGCGTGTACTTCGAGCTGCGCGACGCCGGCGGCGCGCTGTCATGCGCGGCGTGGCGCGAGGACTGGGACCGCATGGTCGCGCGAGCCGGCGAGACGCCGAGCGAGGGCATGCAGGTGGTCGTGGCGGGCGGCTGTGACTACTACCCGGGCAGCGCGACCTCCTCGCCGAGCTTTTCGTTCGCCGTGGCGGACCTGCGCGTGGCGGGCGAGGGCGACCTGCTGGCGCGGATCGACCGCCTGCGCAAGCAGCTCGACGCGGAGGGGCTGCTCGAACCGCAGAAGCGCCTGTCGCTGGCTTGCGTGCCGCGGACGATCGGCGTGATCACCGCCGAGCGCGGCAAGGCGCGCGACGATCTGCTGGCTGCGCTGGCGCGGCGCGGCTGGGCCGGGCGGCTGGTGTGGGCGTTCGCGCCGGTGCAGGACCGCCACGCGGCGCCGGCGATCGTGCGCGCGCTGGGCGACCTGGCCGCGCTGGCGCAGGTAGACGTGGTGATCGTCGCGCGCGGTGGCGGCTCGCTGTCGGACCTGCTGTGCTTCTGCGACGAGACGCTGTGCCGCACGGTGGCGCTGCTGAGCGTGCCGGTGATCGCGTCTGTGGGGCACCACACCGATCGCACGCTGCTCGATGACGTCGCGGCGGTCAGCTGCTCGACGCCGACGCACGCGGCAGAGGCGGCGGTGGGCGTCGATTGCCGCGAGGCGCGCGCGGCGCTGGCGCGCGCGGGGCAGCGGCTTCACCGGCACGCCGACCGCGCGCTTTCGGCGCGCGCGAGCCTGCCGGGCGCGGCGTCGCGGCTGCGCGATCACGGTCGCCGCGCGGTGCTCACGCGGGCGCGACTGCTGGCGCAGCTTTCGCGCGCGCCGGGTGCGCACGTCAGGCGCGAGCGCGCACGCCTGCACCAGCAGCTGCGCGAGATGCGCGCAGGCTCGCGCCGACGGCTGGGCGACGAGCGCACGGTCACCGCGCGCCGTGCGCTGGTGACGGCGCGCAAGACCGAGGCGGCGACGCTGGACTGCCGCGAGCGCCAGCCGCGCGAGCTGCAGCGCCTGGCGCTGGCGCTGGCGGCGCACGATCCGCAGCGCACGCTGGAGCGCGGCTACGCGATGGTCGAGTCGTCAGACGGCGAGCCGCTGACGACGGCCGCCGACGCGCGCGAGGCCCAGCGCCTGCTCGTGCGCTTCGCCGACGGCCGGGTCGCGGCACAGGTGAGCGAGCGATGAGCGACCTCGCGCCGCCGGAGCTGCCGAACGAGCATGGACAGGCGCCCGCGGGCGACGGTGCCGCGACGCCGTCGCTGAGCTACGAGGCGGCGTCGGCGCGCGTGGAGGAGATCATCCGCCGGCTGGACTCGGGCGAGGCGAGCCTGACCGAGACGCTCGCGCTGGTGCGCGAGGGTAAGGGCCTGATCGAGCTGTGCGCGAGCGAGCTCGCGGCGGTTGGCGACGCGCTGGAGGAGCTGCGCCTGGACGAGCTGGTCAGCCGCCTGGAGAGCGAGGCGGGCGGCGGATGAGCGCGTGGGAGCTGCTGGCCGCGCTGCCGGTGCAGATCGACGCCTACGAGCTGGAGGGGCTGGTCGCGCAGGTGTCCAGCGACTTCGAGCGCAAGAGCACGGTGATCCGCATGAGCGGAGCGGGCGAGCAGGGCTGCGGCGAGGACGTGACGTACGACGCGGTCGACCACGAGATCATGCAGGCGGCCGGGCCGACGCTGGCGCTTGCGGGCAGCTTCACGCTGGAGTCGTTCTGCGAGCACCTGGCCGCGTTGGAGCTGTTCGCCGAGCCGCCCCAGCGCGAGGTGTCGCAGCGCTATCGCACGTGGGCATATGAGTCGGCGGCGCTGGACCTCGCGCTGCGCCAGGCCGGGACGACGCTGCACGAGGCGCTCGGCCGCGAGCCCCAGCCGGTGCGCTTCGTCGTCTCGCTGCGCCTGGGCGAGCCGCCGACGATCGAGCCGCTGAGCTCCCGCCTGCGGGCGTACCCGGGTCTGCGCTTCAAGCTCGACCCGACGAGCTCGTGGGACGAGCCGCTGATCGCCGAGCTGCGCGCGACGGGCACGGTCGACTCGGTCGACTTCAAGGGGCTTTACGTGGGCTCGATCGTCGACCAGCCGGCCGACCCGCTGCTGTACGAGCGCGTCGTGCGGGCGTTCCCGCAGGCTTGGATCGAGGACCCGAAGCTGACGCCGCAGACCGACGCGCTGCTGGCCGACCACCGCGAGCGCTTCTCCTGGGACGCGCCGATCCACTCGATCGCGGACATCGAGGCGCTGCCCTATCCGCCGCGCATGGTCAACATCAAGCCGTCGCGCCTGGGCGGCCTGCGCAGCCTGCTGGACGCTTACGACTACTGCGCCGCCAACGGCATCGGCAACTACGGCGGCGGGCAGTTCGAGCTGGGCGTGGGACGCGAGCAGATCCAATACCTGGCGTCGCTGTTTCACGGCGACGCGCCCAACGACGTTGCGCCGAGCGCGTACAACCTGCCCCAGCCGCCGCCCGGCCTGCCGACGAGCCCGCTGCCGGCGCAGCCCTCGCCGGTCGGCTTCCGCTGGGGCTGACGCAACTTCCGTGCCGCTGCGCGGTTTGCCAGTGCAGAGCGGCTAACCTCGGGCGCCGCTCGCCAGAGACCGAAAGCCGCCTGCTGGAAGGGAACGTCTTGGCGACCAGAAGCGCCGACATGCGATTGAGCAGATTCCGACTGGTGCGATTCGCCGCGGCTCTGGCCGCGGTGGCGCTCGGCGCACTCGCCTTGTCCTCCGGCGCATCTGGCGCCTCTGTGAGCGCGCCCGCGACGAGCCCCGGCGGCACACCGTCCACGGGCATCGGCGGCGCCACGGCGGCGCCGACCAGCGCGAAGAAGACCACGGCGGCAACAAGTCCGCATATCACGACCGTGCGCATCACGAGCGTCACGTGCGTGCCGCAGGCGCGCTGCAGCGCCAACCCCCATCAGGTCACCGCACGCGGAACGCTGCTGATCGCCGGCAAGGGGCTCGTGTCGGGGATGACGGTGGGCTTCCCGAAAGCGCCGGGTGCGCGCATCGGACCGCGTTCGCCGCTGGCGCACCTGCACATGACCAACGCGGGGTTGATCGTGACGGTGCCGAACAACGCGCACTCGGGTCACATCATGGTGCTGCTCAGCCGCGCCCGCCATTCGAGCTCCTACGGCCCGATCTACGTGTACCGCCACGCGCTGCACCCGCCTGTGACGAAAGCCCCGCCGACGCCTGCGCCGGCCGCCGTGGGCGCGGTCAGCGGCTCGGCGCTCGACGGCCAGGGAATGTGGATCTGGTACGTGAGCAAGTCCAACGGCGGCAACGTCGCGTCGATCGTCGCGCAGGCGCACGCCGCGGGCGTGACGACGCTGTTCATCAAGAGCTCGGACGGGTCGAGCAACTACTGGAGCCAGTTCTCGGCGCAGTTGGTGGCCGAACTGCACGCGAACGGGCTGAAAGCGTGCGCGTGGCAGTACGTCTACGGCACGCAACCCCGCCGGCGAGGCGAACCTCGGCGCGCAGGCGGTGGCCAACGGCGCCGACTGCCTGGTGATCGACGCGGAGTCCGAGTACGAGGGCCACTACGCCGCGGCGCAGACGTACATCAACGACCTGCGCGCGAAGATCGGCGCGGCCTTCCCGCTGGCGCTCGCGTCGTTCCCGTACGTCTCCTACCACCCGTCGCTGCCCTACTCGGTGTTCCTGGGGCCGAACGGCGCGCAGTACAACGCGCCGCAGATGTACTGGAAGGACATCGGCGTGTCGGTCGACACGGTGTACGCGAACACGTACATCAACAACCGCATCTACGCGCGCCCGATCTTCCCGCTCGGCCAGACCTACGGCGGCGTCAGCTCATCCGACGTGCTGCGCTTCCGCGAGGAGGCGGTCCTTTACGGCGCGACCGGCTACTCCTTCTGGGATTGGCAGGAGACGCCGGCGAGCGGCTGGAGCGCGCTGGCGTCGCCGCTGACGTCGCTGGCGACGAGCGTCACGCCCAACGGCTCCTACCCCGAACTGAGCAAAGGCGCCAAGGGCGACCAGGTGCTGTGGCTGCAGGAGCACCTGGCGAGCGCCTACCCCAGCCAGGAAGTGACCGGCCTCTACGGCACGCAGACGACGGCCAACATACGCGCCTTTCAGGCCGCGCACGCCATTCCCGCCGGCGGCGTCGCCGAATCGGCGACATGGGCGGCGCTGCTGACGCTGCCGCCGGTCCCGGTGGACTGGACGGGCGGCGGCCCGAGCGGCTGAGCTCGGACCGCCCCGCGGGCCGGCGCCCCGCCGGCCGGAATATGAATCTGACGTGGGATAGCCAAGCGAGGCAAGGACGCAGGAAGCGCGCCGTGGGCTACGCACACAAGCGACCGAGGACGCAGCCTCGCGCCGGCTATCGCACGTCAGACGCGCTGAATCAGCGTGCCGGTGCCGAGCCCGCCGCCGCAGCACATGGTGACGAAGCCGATCTCCTTGTCGGAGCGCTCGAGCTCGTGCAGCAGCGTGGTGATCAGCCGCGCGCCGGTCGAGCCGAGCGGGTGGCCGAGCGCCATCGCGCCGCCGTTGACGTTCACGCGGTCCATGTCAGGGTCGAGCTCGCGGCGCCAGGCGGCGACGACGGGCGCGAACGCCTCGTTGATCTCGAACAGGTCGATGTCGTTGATCTGCATGCCGTTGCGGTCGAGGATCTTGCGCGTGGCGGGAATCGGGCCCTCGAGCATTTTCACGGGGTCGCAGCCGACGGTCGTCTGGTCGACGATGCGCGCACGCGGCGTGAGGCCGAGCGCCTTGGCCTTGTCGGCGGACATCAGCAGCACGGCGGCGGCGCCGTCGGAGATCTGCGAGGCGTTGCCGGCGGTGATCTTGCCGTCAGGCTTGAACGCGGGCTTGAGCTGCGACAGCGCCTCGAGGCTCGTTTCGGGGCGGATGCCCTGGTCGGTCACGTACTCATGGCCGTCGACGGACATCGGCACGATCTCGCGCTCGAAGCGGCCCTCCTCGGTCGCCTGGTGGGCGAGACGGTGCGAGCGCACGGCGAGCTCGTCGAGCTCGGAGCGCGAGATCTCCCACTGGTCGGCGATCATCTCGGCGCCGAGGCCCTGGCCGACGATGTTGTGCTTGGCCATCAGCTCGGGTGTGAACGCGTAGCCGAAGTCCTCTTGGGTCTTCATGCCGGCGGCGAACGGCAGGTGGCCCATGTGCTCGACGCCGGAGCCGATCATCGCGTCGTGCACGCCGGCGGCGATCAGCGCGGCGGAGAAGTTGACGGCCTGCTGGGCGGAGCCGCACTGGCGGTCGATGGTCGTGCCGGGCGTCTCGATCGGCAGCCCCTCCTGCAGCCAGGCGTTGCGCGCGATGTTGAAGCCCTGCTCGCCGAACTGCTGCACGCAACCGGCGACGACGTCCTCGACCTCCGAAGCGTCGATGCCCGAGCGTGAGATGACCTCGGTGTAGGTCTTGCCGAGCAGCGCGTTCGGGTGGGTGTCCTTGTAGTAGCCCTTCTCCTTGTGCCCACGACCGATCGGCGTGCGCACAGCCTCGACGATGACGACCTCGCGGCCCTCTGCTTGCCTCATTTTGGGTCAGCCTCCTACGGAGTGTTTCGCGGCGTTTATAGGGTGCAGCGCGGGGCGCTCACGACCGTTGGGAGCGCTTGTGGATGGTGCCCGACCCCTGCAGCACATACTCTACCGCGGTCGAGCCATCTATAGATTGACTGGTCAGTCAATCGTGTTGGGAGAGCGTTTTTCGTGAACGAGCGAGCAATCGTCGAGCAGGACCGGCCCACCAAACGCCTTGCCGTGGCGGGCAGCGGCGCGATCGCGTGCGGCCTGGCGGCGACGGCCGCGCACCATGGGCCGGTGCTGCTGCTGGCGCGCTCGACGAGCTCTGCCGCAGCGCGCTCGCGCGACGGTCGAGAAGACGCTCTCGCGGCTGGGCGCGGAGGTCGACCCAGAGCACGTGCAGATCGTCACCGATCCGCAGGAGCTGGCGGCGGCGACTTTCGTGGTCGAGGCGGTGGTCGAGGACCACGACGTCAAGGCGGGCCTGCTGGGCGAGCTGAACGGCGTGCTCGGCGACGAGGCGATCCTCGCGAGCACGACGTCGTCGCTGTCGATCGAGCGGCTGGCGCTCGCCAGCGGGCGGCCGGAGCGCTTCGTCGGCCTGCACGTGTTCAACCCGGTGACGAAGATGAAGCTGGTCGAGCTGATCTTCCCGAGCGCGGCGAGCGCCGACACGCGCGGACGCGCGCTGGCGCTGTGCGAGGCGTTCGAGAAGACGCCCGTGGAGGTGCCCGACGTTCCCGGCTTCGTCGTCAACCGTCTGCTGTTCCCGTACCTGTTCAGCGCGGTGCGCCTGCAGGAAGAGACGGGCATGCAGCGCGCAGGACGTCGACACGTGCATGCGCCTCGGAGCCGGGCACCCGATGGGTCCGCTGGCGCTGCTCGACCTCGTCGGCCTGGACGTGGCGAGGCGATCGGCGAGACGATCGGCGCGCCGGTTCCGCCGCGCGTACAGGCAGCTGGTCGGCGACGGCGCGCTGGGGCGTAAGAGCGGCCGCGGCTTTCACGACTACTGAACGGGCGGTCCGGCCGGCGACGCCCGCCAAGCCCGCGGCCGGCGCTTGTGAGAATCCGCTCAGACTACTTTTAGCTGGCGTTCATGCTGGTGGCGATACTGGTCTGAGCGACATCAAGTCGCACTGCACACCCGCCTCCTCCCAGTGCACACGATCCGGTCCGCTCCCCCCGCGGGCCGGACGTGTTTAAACCGCCGGCGCCAATGGCCGCGGACCGCCGAGCCGTCGGCGCGCCCCCATCGCCAGATCGCACCAGCCGTCGCCGAGCTCGCCCCACAGCCATCCTCGGCCGAGCGTCGGGCCGGCTCGGCTTAGTCGGCCAGCTCAGTCGTCGCCGTCGCCGCGGCCGTCGCTCGTCTGCACGGAGCGGCGCTCGCGGATGCGCACCGCCTCGATGCGGTTGTCGCGCACGGACTCGACGCGGATCGAGAAGCCGTTGGCGTTGACCGCGTCGCCGCGCCTGGGCAGCCGCCCGAGCTCGGCGAAGACGAGACCGCCGATCGAGTTGTAGGCGTCGCTGTCGACGGGCAGGTGCAGGCCGTAGTCGGCGAGGTCGGTGACGGCGACGTGGCCGCGCACGAACCAGTCGCCGTTGGCGAGCTTGCGCACCTCGCCGCCCGCTGGGTCGGTCTCGTCGGTGATCTCGCCGACGACCTCCTCGATGATGTCCTCGACGGTGACGATGCCGACCACGCGCCCGTACTCGTCGACGATGACGGCCATTGACGTGCGCTGGCGCTGCAGGTCGGCGAGCAGGTCGTCGAGCGGCTTGGTCTCAGGCACGATCGGCGCGTCGTGCACGAGCGGCGCGATCGGCGGCGTGCGGGCCGTCCTCCATCAGCTGCTGCGACGAGCGTGTTGGCGTGCACGATGCCGCGCACGCGGTCGCGATCGTCGGCCTCGGTGACGACCAGGCGCGTGTGACCGCTGGAGACGCACAGACTGCAGCGCGGCCTCGACGTCCTGCGACGGCGTCGACGGTGACGACGGCGGGGATCGGCGTCATCACCTGGCGCGCCTCCTGCTCGTGCAGGTGGAAGACGCCCGTGAGCATGCCGGCCTCGCCGAGGTCGATGTGGCCGCCGGCGTGCGACTCGGCGATCAGCCGCTTGAGCTCATCGGGCGAGCCGCCGCGGCGCTCCTCGCTCATGTCGACGCCGAGCAGCGCGCAGGATGCGGTCGGCGACGGCGGTCAGCGCGACGATGATTGGGTGAAAGAGCACGCTGAAGGCCTGCAACGGCCGCGGCGACGCGGCGGGCGACTGCCTCGGCGCGGTCGATCGCGTAGAACTTCGGCACCATCTCGCCGGCGACGAGCTGCGCGCTGGAGATGATCAGGAAGGCGACGATCGCCGAGATGGCGACGGCGGCGCCGTGCGCGAGCGCTCCGCCGAGCGCGCCTTTGAAAACGTCAGCCAGCGCGGGCTCGCCGAGCGCACCGATGCCGATCGAGGTCAGCGTGACGCCGATCTGCACCGCGGAGATGTACTCGTTGATGTTCGCCAGCTGCGCGAGCGCAAGCCGCGCGCCTTTGACGCCTTCGTCGCGCATCTGCTCGAGCACGGTGCGCCGCGAGCGCACGAGCGCGTACTCGGCGATCACGAAGAAGGCGTTGATCGCGACGAGCGCGGCCGCGAAGATGATCTTCAGCGCGTTCACGCGGCGGCGAGCACCAGTCGGGCGTCGGCCCGCCGCACGTCTGCACGCCGCACGCTGCGGCGGCCACGTATCTTGCCCGCTAGGGCGAAGCTACTTCGGGGAAGTTCTTCGTCGTCGTTCATCGCTTGCCGACCCGCCAAAGGTAGCAAGCGACCGCGTCGGAAGCGGTCATTCGTGGGTCCTTGTTTCCGTGCTCAGGAGAGCTCATCGAGGCTCGCGGCGAGCGCGAAGTCGGCCTCGGTGAGCCCGCCCTCGGAATGGGTGGAGAGCGTCAGGCGTACCTTGTTCCAACCGTGCACGAGGATGTCCGGGTGATGGTTGGCCGCCTCGGCCGCCTCGGCCACGCGATTGACGAAGCGCGATCGCACAGGCGAAGTCGGCGAACTTGCGCTCACGCACGATCGCGTCGCCGTCGCGTCGCCATTCGGCTCCCTGCAGGTGTTGCGCGATCTGCGCGTCGCTCAGCAATGCCATCATCGCGGCGAGCATAGCGGGGCCGCCCAGACCCGCGCGGGCGCTCGCCGCCGCCTCGTCGCGGCCGGCTTTACAGTCATGGCATGCGAATCGTCAGCCTCGTGCCGCACGCCACCGAGCTGCTGTTCGCGCTGGGCCTCGGCGAGGAGGTCGTGGCGGTGACGCACGAGTGCGACCACCCGCCGCAGGCGCTGCAGCGCAGGCGCGTCACGCGCGACGTGCTGCCGAGCGGGCTCAGCGCGGGCGAGATCGACGCGGCGGTGCGCGAGCGCACGCTCGCCGGCGAGGCGATCTACGAGCTCGACCGCGAGGCGCTCGCGGAGCTGGCACCGGAGCTGATCGTCACGCAGGCAGCTGTGCCCGGTGTGCGCGGTGTCCTACGAGGAGGTCGCGCAGATCGCGTGCGATCTGCCGTCGCATCCGCGCGTGATCGCGCTCGATCCGAAGACGCTCGGCGAGACGCTCGGCGACGTGCGCACGATCGCCGAGGCTACCGGCCGCCGCGAGCGCGGGATCGAGCTGGTGGGCGAGACGGCCGGACGCATCGAGCGCGTGAAGCTGGCGGTGCGCGGGCGCCCGCGCGTGCGCGTCGCGGCGCTGGAGTGGCTGGACCCGGTTTACGTGGCCGGGCACTGGACGCCGCAGATGATCGAGCTGGCCGGCGGCGAGGACGTGCTGGGCCTGGCGGGCGAACACTCGCGGGTCGTCTCGTGGGACGAAGTCGCGTCGGCGCGGCCGGAGGTGGTCGTGGTGATGCCGTGTGGCTATGACGCCGAGCGCGCGCAGCAGGAGGCGGAGACGTTCGCCGGCGAGCTGGCGGCGCTGCACGCACAGCGCATCGTGGCGGTGGATGCGGCGGCGTACTTCTCGCGGCCGGGCCCGCGCCTGATCGACGGCGTGGAGCTGCTCGGGCAGATCCTGCACGGCGAGCGCTTCGCCGACGCGCCGAGCGCCGAACGGGCGCGCGCGATCACGCCGACACACGTCGCCTGACGCTCAGGCGAAGCCGGAGCCGCTGACGCCGGAGACGGCGATCGACCCGGCGACGGCGATCAGCGACAGCGCCACGCAGGCGAGCAGGCCGAAGGCTTTGTAGCGATCGCCGGCCGCGCGCAGCGCATAGCCGGCGATCGCACCGCCGATCAGGCCGCCGATGTGCGCTCCGACGGAGATGTTGGGCAGCGGAAGCTGAAGACGAGGTTGATGACGATCAGGCCGCCGATGCCCGACTCCATCACGCTGAGCCTGCGCGCGCGCAGCTCGACGACCATCGCGCCCATCAGGCCGAACACCGCGCCCGAGGCGCCGAGGCTCGGGGAGCCGGTCGCGACCAGCGCGCCGAGCGAGCCGGCGAGCAGCGCGGTGAAGTAGACGGCGGCGAAGCGAATCGAGCCGATCGCCCGCTCGAGCATCAGCCCAAGCAGGTACAGCAGGTACATGTTGAAGCCGATGTGCAGGATGTTCTCGTGCAGGAAGCCGGAGCTGACCAGGCGCCAGTACTGGTGGCCGACGTGGATCGTTTCGCGGTCGAGAAAGCCTTCGTTGATGACCTTGCCGTAGATGCCCGAGCCGCTGATCGTGAACTGTCCCTGCTCGGTGAGGAAGGCGACGACGTTGATCGCGATCAGCGCGTAGGTGACGCGCGGCACGGAGGCCATCTCGCGCAGGCGCATGACTTTCGTGCCCTGCTTGGCGCACTCGGGACAGCGCATACCGACGGGCGTCGTCGTCATGCAGTCTGGGCAGATCGGCCGGCCGCAGTTCGAGCACGAGACCCCCGTCTCGCGCGAGGGATGGCGATAGCAGGTGGCCATTTGCTGGCCAGAGCCTAGCTGGGCTCGCTCAGCGCTCGCCGAACAGCTTGCGCGTCTCGCGCCCGAGATCCCTGAGCGTGCGCTCGGCGGCCGCGCGGTCCAGCGCGGGAAGGCGCACGCCGAACGGTCCGGGCGCGCTCTGGCGCGAGCGTTGGCGCGCGCGCAGCAGCACGAGCGCCGCGCCGGCCGCGCTGCCGGCGACGATCGCGGCGGCGGGACGCGCCCAGTTGCGCGGATCGCGCATCGCCGACAGCTCCCATGCCTCGAGCTCGTCGGCGGCGAGCTCGGTGATCGTCGTGCAGCGTCCCCTCGCAGGCGCTCGACGAGATCGTCGGGCGGCTCGACGGGCGCGAGCGCTTCGCGCAGCAGGCTCTCGAAGTTGGGCAGCGCCTCACTCATCCGAAGACTCCTTGCGTGGATCGCCGACCAGTTCCTCGAGCTGTTTGATCGCGCGGTGGATGAGCACCTTGGTGGCGCCGTCCGAGCGACCCATCGCCCGCGCGATCTCGCGGTTGTCCATACCGAGCGCAAAGCGCATGATCAGCGCCTCGCGGCGATCGTCGGGCAGTCGCTGCACGCCGTCGAGCACCCGGCTGAGCTCGTCGCGACCCTCGACCAGCTGCTCGGTCGTGTGCAACGCGGTGAGGTTGCTCGACTCGTCGATCGGCGACGCCGGCTTGCGCGAGCGGTCGCGATAGAGGTTCGCGGCGAGGTTGTGCGCGATGCGGATCAGCCACGGACGCAGCGGTCGGCCGTTGGACTCTCGCTGCGCGCGCTCGAAGTGGCGGTAGGCCTGCAGGAACGTCTGCTCGGTCAGGTCCTCGGCGTCGTGGTGGTCGCCGACGCGGTAGTAGGCGTAGCTGTAGACGTCGCGCAGATGCGCGCGATACAGGTCGGAGAACTCCGCGTCGAGCTGCGCCTTTGACTTCTGGCTGGCTGGCTCGGTCACTCATCGCACACCCTATCCCCCGGCCGCGAACGCCCCGGCCGCGAGGATCGCGGTCCGGTGCGCCCTCACGCCGCGCGCCGCTCCTTCTCGCGCCGCTGCTGACGCGTCGGTGCGGAAATGCGCTCGCGGTCGGGACGGCCCGCGTTCGCGGATGGCACGGCCTGCGAACCGCGCGCGCCCTCACCGCTCGCCGCGGCCCGCTCGCGCTCGGCGGCGCGCTCGCCGCCGAGCCACTCCCACTGCAGGCTCACGCATGCCCAGATCCGTTCGGTCACGCCCTCGGCCAGCGCCGGCGAGGAGGCGCCGGTCGTCGGGAAGGTCATCGGCAGGCCGGCGCGCACGCGCACCTTGCGCGGGCGGATGCGCCACCCGCGGCGCACGTTTTCGGTGCCGAAGACGGCGACGGGCACAACCGGCGCGCCGGTCTCCAGCGCGAGGCGCCCGATGCCTCGTCGCGGCTCGCGCGAGCGGACCGCGACGCGTGCGCGTGCCCTCCGGGAACACGACAACGCAGTCGCCGCGTTGCAGGATCGCGCGCGCCGTGTCCATCGCGTCGCTGTCGCCGGCGCCGCGGTCGACCGGGAAGGCGCCGAGACGCGTTCAGGATCCACGCCTGCCAGCGCTTCTCGAACAGCTCTCGCTTGGCCATGTAGTAGACGGGGCGGCGCGCGAGCATGCCGATCACGAACGGGTCCATGAAGCTGCGGTGGTTGGACGCCAGCAGCAGCGGGCCCCCCTTCGGCAGGTGCTCGCGGCCGATCCGCTGCATGCGGCAGTAGACGACGAAGGCCGGCACGAGGATCGCCCGCAGCGTCCAGTAGAGAAACGGGTTGACGCCCCTGTTCAGAGAGCGCGCGCGAAAGTCGTCGAGCCCCTTCGCGTGCTCGTGTCCACGGTCGCGCCGTGCCGGCGCCGTCCTGCTCGTGGCATTCTGCTCCATGCCTCAAATACACCGCGTGCGACGGCGCCGTTACAGTTGACCGGGCGGCGATTTCCGCCGCCCGCGCCGGAGTAGCTCAGCTGGTAGAGCACCTGTCTTGTAAACAGGAGGTCAGGGGTTCGAGACCCCTCTCCGGCTCCTTCGCCTGAGGGGCCTTCCGGTCCCTCCCGAACAGTCGCGAGCTAAACCGAAGCCGCCTCCGGGTCGGGCCGGACGATGACCGTATCGGCGACCGCGATGATCTCGTCGACGGGCAGATCGGCGCGCGACGCGTGCTCGCGAATCGCCTCCTCGCTGCTCGCCTGATAGACGCAGACCGTTCCGACCGACCCGCCGCCCTCCTGCAGGACGTAGCTGCGAATCCAGCGGATGTCGTCGGACATCTGCTCGTCGCCGACCTCTTTGGAGCGCGCGGCGGCCTCTTGCAGCTCCTCTGGCGACCTCCAGCCATTGCGACGCAGAATCACGTAGGTGTTCATCGGTGCCTCCTGGATCGGATGTCGAGCTGAAGATTACGCTCGATCGAGCGATCGAGCGTTGCGAGGCGGCCGACTGGGAGTCGAAGGGAATGCGCTCCCCGGCTGCCCGGAGCGTCTCCTCCGAAGCTATACCCCTCTAGGGTATAATCGCGACCGACCTGCAACCCGAGGAGGGCCGCATGCCAAGCAAACGCGATCCGGTCAAGCAGATCATGTCTGAAGTGCATAAGGACGCCCACGCGGGCAAGATCGACCTTGGAAACCACGGCGGTTTCGTGGCGGAGGTTAAGCGTCGCCTGCGCGCAGCCGGGCTGCGCCAGGACCAACTGCCCGAGCTGAAAGGCAAGCGCAGCGACCACTAGATGAGCGCCCGCGCCGCGCGTGCGTCGTCCGCCGGCGAGGCCCGCTACTGCAGCGCCGACTCGTCGGGCTCCTCGGGATGCAGCGTGAACAGCTCGCATGCCACGTCGGTGTTCGTGTCGATGCCGCTGATGAAGCTCTCGACGCGCCTGTCGAGCGTGCGCTCGACGGCCTCGGTGAAATCGCCGGCGCATGCGTACTGGAAGAACATGCGCATGTCGCGCAGGCGCTGGTGCTCGCCCATCGCCTGCAGGTTCTTCTCGGCCGGCGTGAACGTGTTCTCGAGCAGGCACAGGACGGTGTTGGGCCCGGCGAAGCTGGAGCGCACCTTCGTCGGGCCGCGCCCGAAGCGGTCCTTGTAGATGCGCACCATCTCGTTCGACAGCGCGACCAGCGGGTGCCTGCCGTCCTCGTTGGGCGCGTGCTCGCCGGTCGAATCGGTGGCTGAGTTCGCCTGCGCCTCGCTGCTCATTTGTCTCCTCGGTGTTGGGGGAAGCAACCGTCGATACGACGCGCGCCCGCGCGCCGATCGTGTGTCGGGATCGCCTCTCCGGGCGGCGTCCGCAGCGCAGCCCAGCCAGCCGATTGAGTCACCCATGCCCCCGGCACGATGTCCAGCGACACTCGCCGGAGTCTAAACCGTAGGGCGCACGCCGAGCCAGCGCCAACCGACGCGGCTCGTCGCGCACCCCCGAAACGAAACGAACTTTCGTCTCCCCTCTCGTGTGCCCGCTGAGCGCCGGCGCAAACCGCCCGCCATATCATTGGCAAAGGCCGCGCCTGCGCCCGCCACGTCACCCGGCCTCAGCGGCGATGCCCATCGCCACGCACCGTGCGCCACGACGCCCACGTGATGCGCAGGATCACCAGCGTGATCGCCAGCCCGATCAGCGGATCGGCGACCGGCGCGCCGAGCGCGACGATGACGGCGCTGAGGATCACGCTGAGCGACACGTACGCGTCGGCGCGAGCATGGTGGCCGTCGGCGATCAGCGCCGCCGAGTCCAGTCGCCGGCCGGCTCGCAGGCGAACGCGCGCGGCGATCCAGTTGCCCAGGTAGCCGATCGCGCCGGCCGCCGTGAGCGCCCACAGGTGGTTCGGCGCGCTCGGGTGCAGCAGGCGCTCGGCCGCCTCGTAGGCGGCGACCGCGGCCGACGAGAAGATCGCGCCCACGACGGCCAGGCCGGCGTAGCCCTCGGCGCGTCGCGAGCGCAGCATGAAGGCGATGCCCAGCGGCACCGCCGTGAGCGCGTCGCCTCCGTTGTGGATCAGGTCGGCGAGCAGCGCGATGCTGCCGCTGGCGGCGAACACGAGCGCCTGCAGCGCGGTCGCCACGGCGAGCACCGCGAGCGCGAGCGACACGGCGCGCACCCCCTCGCGCGAGCGCTTGATCGAATCGTCGACGAGGCCGTGGCTGTGACCGTGGCGTCCGTGACGATGCGTGGACGTCTCGCGCATCATCGACATGATTGCGCGCGGTGCCGCTCGACTTGCCCATCGGCCCGCGCGCGGTGTTCGAGCGCCCCCGCGGTGCTCGTGCGCCCGGTCTCCCGCGCGATCCGCCAAGCTCATTCGATCGCCAACATCGTCTTTTCCATCTGCGCGGCGCTCGCCTCTCTGCTCGTGTCCGTGCTCGCTGCGGCGAAGGGCGCGACGGCCGTGGCGATCGTGTTCGGCCTGCTGTTCGTCGGCTTTCTGCTGCGCGCCCGCGAGGGGCATCGGAGCCGGCAGCGTCCGTGAGGGCCGGCTCGCTCGGTCGTGATGGCGGGGTCGCGTATGCGCGAGCCACTCGATCGCCCGGTGTGCGGATCGCCGGGCGTGCGGCACGCGCGCGGCGCGCCGGTGGGAAGATCGTCGGGCTCTTGGCGTCTTCAGTGTCTGAGAGCGCGCATCTCCGTGCGCCCACCGCCGCCATCCGATGCGCGCGGCGGATAACCGCAAACGTCCTTGGAGGCACACCATGAAGCGCACCCGTCTCGTTCCCAGCGCCGTCCTCGCCACCGTGCTGCTCGCGGCGCTCGTAGCCGTGCCTGCGGCCCCGGCCGGCGCGACGTCCGCGCACGCCGCGCGCACCGAGAAGATCCAGCTGCGCCACACCAGCCATGGCAAGGTGCTCGTGGACGCTTCGGGCTTCACGGTCTTTCGCTTCTCCAAGGACACCGGCAAGAAGGACACGTGCGTGACGACGAGCGAATGCTCGACGACCTGGCCGGCCTTGACGACCGGCGGCCAGCCGACCGCCGGACCTGGAGTGAGCGCTTCGCAGCTGTCGACGATCAAGCTGCCCAACGGCCAGCGTCAGGTGACGTACGCCGGTCATCCGCTGTATCGCTACGCGCTGGCGAGCGAACGCGGCGAAACGAGCTACATCGGCGTGCGCCAGTTCGGTGGCATTTGGTCCGCCGTCGGCGCGACCGGCGCCACCGTGAAGTAGGGCATCCCGGACCTCCGTCCCCGCGCCGGCGCACCGCGCCGCGCGGCGGGCGGAGGAGTATCGTTGGCCGTCGAGGAAGGGGGTCGCGAAAATGTACGACTACGTGATCGTCGGAGCAGGATCGGCGGGTTGTGTGCTCGCCAACCGTCTCAGCGAGGATCCAGACGTTCAGGTGCTGCTGCTGGAGGCGGGGCCGCCGGACGTCAACGAAAACATCCACGTCCCGCTCGGCTACCTGCAACTCGGAGGCACGGAGGTCGACTGGGACTACCACTCCGCACCGGAGCACGAGTGCGACCACCGCAGGATCACGCTGCCGCGCGGGCGCGTGCTGGGCGGCTCCTCGTCGATCAACGCGATGGTCTACATCCGCGGCAACCGGCGCGACTACGACGAATGGGGCGTGGCCGGCTGGAGCGCGGCCGACCTGCTGCCGTACTTCGTCAAGGCCGAGGACAACGAGCGCGGCGCATCGCGCTGGCACGGCGCCGGCGGGCCGCTGCCGGTCAGCGAGGAGCGCTCGCACAACAAGATCTCACACGCCTTCGTCGACGCCGGCGAGCAGGCCGGCCTGGCGCGCAACGACGACTTCAACGGCGACGAGCAGGACGGCGTGGGCATGTACCAGGTGACCCAGCGCGGCGGCATGCGCGCGAGCGCGGCGGTCGCCTACCTGCACCCCGCAGCGGAGCGGGCCAACCTGACGGTGATGCCGTACATGCACGTGCGACGCGTCCTGTTCGAGGGCACGCGCGCGGTCGGCGTGCTCGCCAGCCAGCTGGGACAGGAGCAGGAGCTGCGCGCCGAGCGCGAGGTGATCCTGTGCGGCGGCGCGTACAACTCGCCGCAGCTGCTGATGCTCTCCGGCGTCGGACCCGCCGAACACCTGGCGATGCGCGAGATCGAGGTGCTGCTCGACCAGCCGGCGGTCGGCGAGAACCTGTCAGACCACGCCGCCGCGCAGCTCGTGTGGACGACGCCCGAGCCCGAGAGCCTGCTGCTGGCGCTCGAGCCGGAGGCGCTCGCCCAGTTCGAAGCCACGCAGACGGGGCCGTTCGCGTCGAACCTCGCCGAGGCGGGTGGCTTCGCGCGCGTCGGCGCCGGCGCTCCGGCGCCGGACACGCAGTTCCACGTCGCGCCGGTGCACATCGTCGACGAGGGCATGCGCGACCCCGAGGCGCACGGCGTGTGGGCGTCCCCGTGCCTGCTCACGCCGCACAGCCGCGGCTCGGTGCGCCTGGCTTCCAACGACCCGACGGCCAAGCCGATCGTGCACAACGCCTTCTACACCGACGGCGAAGACATGCAGCGGATGATCGGCGGCCTGCGCCTGCTGCTCGACGTGTGCGCGCAGCCGGCGATGAAGCCGTACGCCGAGGCGCCGTTCAACGTGCCCGACGGCGACAGCGACGACGCGCTGCGCGCGCACGTCGCGCGCACGACGTTCGCGATCTACCACCCAGTGGGCACGTGCCGCATGGGCGAGGACGCGGGCGCGGTGGTGGACGAGCAGCTGCGCGTCAACGGGCTCGACGGGCTGCGTGTGGTCGATGCATCAGTCATGCCGGTGGTTCCGCGCGGCAACACCAACGCGCCGACTATCGCCGTCGCCGAGCGCGCCGCCGACCTGATCAGGCACGGGCGCGCGATGGCCGAGCCGATGGCCGACGCCAGCACCGACGCGGCCGCGTCGTCGCAGCCGGTGACCGCCTAGCTTCGGCTAGCCGGGAAGCGGCGGCTCGGGCAGCACGCGCTCGACGAGCGCCCCGGCGGGGCGCGCTTCGATCTGCGCTCGCAGGTCCAACCGGTAGGCGATCAGCGCGATGCTCGGCGCGATCATGTAGTCGGCGGCGTTCAGCTGCTCGCCGTCGAGCACGCCCGCGGCGATCCACGCGTCCACGCGGTCGAGCAGCGCCGGCAGCTGCGCCAGCAGCGCGGGCTCGGACTGGGCGTTGGTCTTGAAGAACATGCGCGCGGCGTTGCGACCGGCGAGCACGCGCAGCGTCTCCGAAGGCGACAGCAGCGCCCCCAGGCGACCGGAGTTGCCGCGATCGCGCAGCGAGTCCAGGCCGTGCAGCGAGCCCGCAAGCGTGATGCGCCGCGCGGCCATCTGCAGCACGTCGTCGCCCCACTGCTCGGCCTCCTCGACCGCCCGGCGCTGCCCGGGGTCTGCGGGGAACAGGCCGGGCTCGGGCCGCACGCGGTCGAGCAGGCGCGCGATCACGCGGTTGCCCTGCGCGCGCTCGCCGCCGTAACGCAGCGCTGGCACGGTGCCCATGCGGTCCAGCCACGCCAGCCGCTGATCGGTCTCGCCGTCGACATCGCGGATCGGCGTTCTGTGGCCGGGGAAGCCCAGCGCGCGCACGAGCAGCGGGTGCATTCCGGTGGGCAGCGCGACGGAGCGATAGGCCACGTCCTTGTGTTCGAGCATCAGCATCGCCGCACGGCAGGCGTGCGAGCCGTGGATCACGTACAGCGTGGCGCGCTCGCTCATGTCTCCACCATCAGCGTCACAGGGCCGTCGTTGACGAGCGCCACGCGCATGTGCGCGCCGAACTCACCGCGCGCGGCGTCGGCGCGCTCGCAGAAGCGCTCGTACAGCGGCCGCGCGTGCTCGCCGGGCGCCGCGGCGACGTAGCTGGGGCGGTTGCCCTTGCGCGTCTCGCCATACAGCGTGAACTGGCTGATGCAGAGGATCTCGCGCTCGCCGAGCGGCTCGTTCATGCGCCCATCGGCGTCGTCGAAGATGCGCAGCGCACGCACCTTGTCGGCCAATCGGTCGGCGTCGCCGGCGGCGTCCTCGCGCGACACGCCGAGCAGCACCAGTAGCCCCGCGCCGATCGCCGCGACGCGTCGCTCGCCGACGTCGACGCTCGCACGGGTCACTCGCTGAACGAGCGCGCGCGTCGCGATCACCCCCGGGGAGCCGACGTGGACATGTGTCGGCGAACACTACAGCCGAACGGCTAGCGGGCTACCGAGCTTGGGGCACAGTTTGAGTGCTGGGCGAAAGGCGGGCGAAGCGTGCTTCCCTACCCGGCACTTCCGGTCAGGCTCGCGTCGCTACGCAGCCCCGGCAGGCGTATGGCTGTTCTGCCGGTCGCTGTCACGATCGCCGTGATTGTCACCATGAGGCCGCGACGAGAGGAGATTCCCGACAACCTCTCTCACGGTGGCAAGGGTCTCTGCGGAAAAAGACAGCCCGGACGGGACGGAAACCCGTTTTACGTCGGAAGGGCCAGGACCCTGTGGAGGTGGTGCTTCCTCAATAGCCATAAGTCCATTTTACACACGCCGGATATGCGGCCCTACAGTTCATGAACTGAGCGCTACGGCTGCTCGCACCAGACCGAACAGGATGGCTGCCAACGCTGCCAACCCGAAGGAAGCAGAGGCCATGTCCCGGCGTTCTTCTATGCGCTTCTCGTTCTCGCCGCGCAGCTCGCGGAAGTCTTCGATCATCTGTTTTGAAAACGCGCCAACCGTCGCGGCGCCATATTTGCCGTAGAAGTCGATCGGGTCGGGACCGGACTCCGTGTCGTCAATGGATAGAAGGCCAGACAAGGCCAGCACAACGGCACCGCCCGCTCCCGCGAGCAGAATCCACCGATAGCCTTCGAGCGCGTGTCCGATTGTTAGCAAGACGCCTGCGGCGGCCGCCATGAACGCGAGGATGCCCATCAGCTTCGCATCCCAAGCCGAAGCGCTTTCCGCCTGGATCGACGCCTCGTGCTGGAGGGCGGCAACCGTTGCGTTGAGGTTTGCTGCCGGAACGTCTGGCACATCGCAAACGCTAGCTCCAGCACGCCCGCATGTCTACCCATTAGGACCGTTCGCGCTGGTCGCTTCCACCTCGAACCGAGCGGTCGCCTCTAAAACAGCGCCGACAGCGCCTCGACGAGCCCGGGCAGCTTGTCGGGGCCGCGCGCGAGATCGAGCTGGCGCTTGGGGCGCGGCGTGACGGCGAGGTTGCGCGTCCACTGCAGCTCCTCCACGCAGCCGAGGTCTTCGGCGTGCGCCATGCACTGATCGAGCACGGTGTTGAGCACCTGCCCGACGGGCGAGCGCCGACCCAAGCGCGCGTCGATGAGGCTCGCCTCGGCGCCGTCGCGCGCGGCGAGAAAGCGGTTCTCGGCGAGCACCTCGGGCAGGTCGATCTGCGGGTCGGCGCCGGAGCCTTCGTTGGCCTCCAGGCGCACGAGGCACTGCACGAGCGCGGTCAACGCAGCGGAGTCGGCGACGGTCGTCTGCGCATCCATGATGCGCACCTCGATCGTGCCGAAGCGCGGCTGCAGGCGAGCGTCCCACCACAAAAAAGTCGGCTCGGGGAAGGCCTCGCAGCGCAGCAGCAGGTCGATCGTGCTGACGTAGTCTGCATAGTCGAGGAAGGCGCGCGGGATGCCGACGCGCGGAAAGGCCTGGAACAGCGGCGTGCGCGCCGACGCCAGCCCGGTCTCGCGGCCCTGCCAGAAGGGCGAGTTGGCCGACAGCGCGAGCAGCAGCGGCAGGTGCGAGCGCAGCCGGTTGATCGCGCGCAGCGCGCTGTCGGGGTCGGGCACGGCGACGTGCACGTGCAGCGCGAACGTCGGCTCGCGCCGCGCGAGCTCGCGCATGGAGCCGTACAGGAAGCGATAGCGGTCGCCGTCGGAGATCTGCGTGTCCTGCCACAGCGTGAACGGGTGCAGCCCGGCGACGGCGGCGCGCAGCGCCAGCGGCTCGAGCTCGCGCGCGAGGTCGCCGCGCAGCTCCTCCAGCTGGGCCAGCCCGGCGGCGACGGTCGCGTGCGGGTCGGTGCGCAGCTCCAGCGCCGAGCCGTGCGTCTCGGTGCTCGCGTGGGAGGCGAGCTCGCCGGTGAGGCGCGACATGACTGCGTCGGCCCGCGAGGCGAGCGCCCAGCCGTCGGGATCGAGCAGCATGACCTCCTCCTCGACGCCGATCGTCCATGCGGCCGCGTCGGCGCCGGGCGACCAGCGCGACCAGCTGTCGGCGCCGGATGAGGCGCCGGGCGAGGGGTCGGGCGAGGTGTCGGGCGCCGCCAACGCGCCGGCGTCGGCGGGCGACGCGATCGCGCCAATCGCGCCGCCCGTCGCGTTGTCGAAGTCGCGCAGCGTCTCAGACTGCGTGGGCACCGAAGTCCTCCTGCTCGTCGCGACCGCCGGCCACGCGCGCGCCGTCGCGTTCGCGCGGGGCGGCCTGTCCGGGATGCCTGGTGGCCTCGACGAGCCGTTGAAACAGCGATAGCTGCTCGGCGTCGGCGACGAGCGTCTCGGCGTGCCACTGGACGCCGAGGACGAAGCGGCCGTCCTGCTCCTCGATCGCCTCGATCAGCCCGTCCTGCGACCAGGCGACGGCGCGCAGGCCGAAGCCGATCCGGTCGATCGCCTGGTGGTGAAAGGAGTTGACCTGCACGGGGCCGCCGCCGGTCGTCTGCGCGAGGCTCGAGTCGGGCGCGACGCGCACCTCGTGGCTGGTGCGCGTGCCCAGCTCGGACTGACGGTGCTCGATCGTGCCGTTGGTGAACTCGGGCACGTGCTGGTGAAGCGTTCCCTGCCGCGCGACGTTGAGCAGCTGCGCACCGCGGCAGATGCCGAGGATGGGCATGCGCCGGCGGTAGGCGTGGCGGCACAGCGCGAGCTCGAAGGCGTCGACGACGGGGTCTATCGGCCCCAGCTCGGGGTGCGGCTCGGCGCCGTAAATCGACGGGTCGAGGTCGGGGCCGCCGGTGAGCAGCAGCCCGGACAGGTGGTCGAGCAGCGCGTCGACGTTCTCCGTGGTCAGCGGCGGCAGCGCGACGGGCAGGCCGCCGGCCATCTCCACGGCGCGCATGTAGGACAGTCCGAGCGTCATCTCGGTCTGCGTGGGCTCGCCGTGGCGAACGCGCTGCACGTCTTCCTTGCGGCGGATCTCAGACACGGTCACACCGATCACGGGCCGGCTCATGAAGGTCTCCCCCTCCCCTCGATCGCTGGCGGCGACGCGCGCGTCATGCGAGCACCCAGGTGTCCTTGCTGCCGCCGTTCTGCGACGAGTTGACGACGAGCGCGCCGGCGTCGAAGGCGACGCGCGTGAGCCCGCCCGGCAGCACGCCGACGCGCTCTTCGGCGGCGATGGCGAATGGGCGCAGGTCGACGTGGCGCGGCTGCGCGCGGCCGTCGATGACGGTCGGGTGGCGCGAGAGCATGACGGTCTCCTGCGCGACGAAGCGCTCCGGCGCGGCCGCCAGTTCGCCGGCGACCTTGCGCACGTCCTCGGCGCGCGCGTGCGGCGCGATGACGACGCCGTAGCCGCCGTGGCCGCTGCGCGGCTTGACGACCAGCTCGTCGATGCGGTCGAGGATCATCTCGAGCATGTCCGGCACGGCCGGGTCGTACGTCGGCACCGAGGCGAGCAGCGGCTGCTCTGAGAGGTAGTAGCGAACCATGTCCTCGACGTACGCGTGCAGCAGCTTGTCGTCGGCGACGCCCGTGCCGAACGCGTTGGCTACCGCGAGCGTGCCGCCGAGCACCGGTTCGAGCAGCAGCCGCGCGATGTCGGTCAGCTCGCCGCGCTCGTCGCACAGGCGATCCTCGTCGGTGCGCCGATAGACGACGTCGACGGCGCACTCGCCGTCGGACAGGCGCGCGTACAGGCGCCCGCCGCGCAGCGACAGCTGGTCGAGCAGCACGAGCGGCAGCTCGAGCAGGCGAGCGATGGTCGCATGCTCGTAGTAGGCCGAGTTGCGCGGCCCGTCGGATAGCAGCACGACGACGGGATGCTCGCCGGCAGACTCGGGCGCGGCGGCGCGCAGGGCCTTGCCGAGCGTGTCGAAGGCGGCGTCGAGCGAGCGCACGCGCAGGCCGTCGGGCGCGGCGAGGTGCGCGGCGAGGACTTCGCGCGTGGCGACCGCGTAGGCGATGCCCGACGGCGTACGCACGTTGTCCTCGAGCACCTTGAAGACGCCGTCTGAGTCGCGCACGACGTCGAGGCCGGCGACGGGTATCCACGAGCGGACGCGCTCGCCCATGCCGGCGAGCAGCGGCTCGTGGTGCTCGGCGCCGTCGAGCGCGCGCTCGGGGACCACGCCGTCGCGCACGATCCGGCGCTCGCCGTAGACGTCGCGCACGAACAGCTCCAGCGCGCGCACGCGTTGGGCGACGCCGGCGGCCAGCCGGCGCCATTGAGCGGCGTCGATCAGCCGCGGGATCGGGTCGATGCGAAAGTCCTGCGGCTCGTCGGCGGCGCCGAAGCAGATACCTCGCTCGCGCGCGTCGCGCGCGACGCGGTCGCCGAGCTCGCGCAGGTCGAGCGCGTCGAGCGAGCGCGCGAGCAGCCGATCGTGCTCGCTCGCGTGCGCGCCCGAGCCGCGACCCTCGTCAAACGGCGTCGCTTCGGCGCCGACGCGCACCGCGCCGGCCCACGGCCGGGGCATGATCCCCGGCGCGAGGCCGGGCGGCACGGGCAGCGCGCGCGGCGGCGCATGCAGCTCGACTGGCGCGGTCGAAGTCATGCTCCAATTCTGCGCGCGCGGCGCTCGTGCGTCGTTCGACTGGCGTCCAAAATGGCCACGAGCGCGTTGGACTGCCTGCGAGGCGCCGTCGCGCGTCGATCGCCCAATAGCATCGCCGGGGAGGGGTCGAGAGGACATCTCCAGATGTTCAATGCCCGTCCCGGCGCGGTTCTACTCCGAGGAGGCCAGATGTCTTTCCAGACGCTGCTGTACGACACCGACGCAGCGATCGCGACGATCACGCTGAACCGGCCGCAGCGGCTGAACACGATCGTGCCGCCGATGCCCGATGAGATCGAGGCGGCGGTGCACGAGGCGATCGCCGACGAGCGGGTGAAGGTCATCGTGCTGCGCGGCGCCGGGCGCTCGTTCTGCGCGGGCTTCGATTTCGCCGGCGGCTTTCACCACTTCGACGAGCAGCTGACGACCGACGGCGAGTGGGACCCGGGCAAGGACTTCGTGGCGGCGACCGCGCCGAGCCTCGGCGCGGTGCCGAAGTTCATGTCGCTGTGGCGCTCGCCCAAGCCGGTGATCGCGCAGGTGCACGGCTGGTGCGTGGGCGGAGGCTCGGACATGGCGCTGTGCGCCGATCTGGTGATCGCGTCGGAGGACGCGCGCATCGGCACGTCCTACTCGCGCATGTGGGGCTGTTACCTGACAGGCATGTGGCTGTACCGGCTGGGCCTGACGAAGGCCAAGGAACACGCGCTCACGGGCAAGCCGCTGTCGGGCCTGCAAGCGGTCGACGCAGGGCTGATCAACGCGGCCGTGCCGTTCGCGCGGTTGGAGGCGGAGGTGCGCGAGCGCGCCGAGCAGCTGGCGGCGATTCCGCTGTCGCAGCTCAGCGCGATGAAGCTGATCGTCAACCAGGCCTACGAGAACATGGGCCTGTCCTCGACGCAGGCGCTCGGCCCGATCCTCGACGGGTTGATGCGCAACACGCCCGACGCCAAGCGGTTCATCGAGATGGCCGAGCGCGAGGGAGTGCGCGCGGTGGTGACCGAGCGCGACGGCCCGTTCGGCGACTACAGCCAGGCGCCGCCGGAGGACCAGCCCAATCCCGACAACGTGATCGTCCCGTAGCCGAGCGATCGAGGGGATTCAGGCCTGTCGGCCTGGCTTGGTCGCGCCGTATCTCTGCCAGTGTCGCTCGGGGATGTCGTCGGGGTCCTTGTACCAGAACCAGGTGCACGGGTCTGAGGAGTAGTCCTCGGGCGGCTCGGATGGATACAGCGGGTACCCGGACCACTGGATCGGCATCGACTCGTTCATGAAGCTGCAGTGCGTGCAGTACAGCGGAAAGCCCTTGCGCCCGAACGACCAGTCGTGGGCCTCTTTGGTGCGCCCCCCGTCGGGCAGGCCGTCATAGGCGCCGTTTCGCACGAGCCGCTGGCCCGAGCCGCAGGGGTTCATCGTGAATGTCACCTTCTCGTCGTCCTCGGAGATCGTGAAGCTGCCGGGGTTGGGGCCGACGCCCGAGCAGGAGTGCGCGCGCCACGTGGCGGCGAGCAGCTCGACGAGCTCGCGCCGGTCGAGCGCGACGATCGCGTCGTGGTGGCGACGCCAGCCACGACCCATGCTCTCGGTCCACGCCTGCTCGACGCCCTCGTCGCCCAGGCGCTGCTGGATGAACGAGACGAGATCGAGCACGCCGGAGGCCATCAGGTCGTGCAGCATCTGCCACTCGTGCTTCATCTCCGAGCACAGTCGCCGGGCCTCGTCGAGATCGCCGGCGTCGATCGCCTCGACGGCGCGATCCATCGTCGGGCGCGAGAGCCGCTCCAGCTCCTGCTCGGAAAACCAGCGGTCTGTCATCGTCTCCTCCTTCGATGATGAAAGGGGATCCATTGTGACCGAGGCGCGCAGGGCGCTCGTCACGGGTGCGTCGCGGGGAATCGGCGCGGCGATCGCGCAGCGCCTGGCGGCCGACGGCCTGGACGTCGTCACGTTGGACCTGCGCGCGGGCTGCGACATCGCGCTGGACGTGGCGCGCGACGCCTTCCCGCCGCTCGGCGATGTCGACGTGTGCGTGGCAAACGCCGGCGTCACGACGACGATCGCGCCCGCCCACCGCATGACCGAAGAGCAATGGCAGCGC
This sequence comes from uncultured Solirubrobacteraceae bacterium, assembly GCA_963794905.1. Classification (GTDB taxonomy): domain Bacteria; phylum Actinomycetota; class Thermoleophilia; order Solirubrobacterales; family Solirubrobacteraceae; genus Palsa-744. The sequence goes on along the minus strand of CAWCFO010000002.1, from coordinate 2,371,189 downwards.
GATATCGACGTCAACCTGACGGGCGCTTTTCGCACCGTGCAGGCGTGCCTCGGCGGCATGCGCGAGCGCGGTTTCGGGCGGATCGTCGTGATCTCCAGCGTCGCGGCGATCGGCGGGCTGCCGGGCCAGGTCGCCTACGCCGCCTCCAAGGCCGGGCAGCTGGGCATGGTGCGAACGCTCGCCGGCGAGAACGCCGCGCATGGGATCACCGTCAACGCCGTGCTGCCCGGCCTCGTGGCGACCGAGCAGGTGCTGGCGATGCCGCCCGAAGTGCGCGAGCGAGCGGCGCGCTCCCTGCCGTCGGGGCGGATGGTGGCGCCGGCCGAGATCGCCGCCGCCGTGGCGTTTCTGTGCGGCGAGGACGCGGCGCAGGTCAACGGGCAGACGATCGCCGTCGACGGCGCTGCGTCGCTGTCGCAGCTCACGCTCGGCTCAGAGCGCCGACCCGCGACATGACGCGCTCGCGCGCACCGCTGCCCGGGCACGCGGTGCGCGGGTCGCGCACGGGGCGGCCGGTGATGGCGCTGTTGGACCTGCTCGGCCGGCGCTGGGTGCTGCGCATCCTGTGGGAGCTGCGCGACGAGCCCGTGGAGAGCTTTCGCGACCTGCAGGCGCGCTGCGGCAACATCTCCTCGAGCGTGCTCAACGAGCGCCTGCGCGAGCTGCGCGAGGCGGCGATCGTGAAGGCGCGAGAGCCGGGCGGCTATGAGCTGACCGAGCAGGGCCGCACGCTCCTGCAGGCGCTCGGCTCGCTGGACGAGTGGGCGGGCCGCTGGCAGCGCGCCGGCACGCGCTAGGCGCGCGGCCGCGCGATCAGCCGCGCTTCCAGGCGTAGAAGCCCGGCTTGCGCTTGCCATCTGCCTGGATCAGCCCTCCGGCGCTTACGGGCGGTTCGTCATAGAGGTGGATCCAGCCAAGCGCATAGACGCCGGGCAGCTCGTCGGCGACTTTCACCCCGTCCGTTATCCAGCGGGCTTGCACGAGCGGATCGACGTGGAAATCGAACTCGCGATCGATCGACGTCGGGATCGTCCACTCCGAGAGGAACAGCGGCGGTTGCGGATTGTCTGGACGCCCCAGCTCGCCGTTCACCAGCGCCTGCAACCGGGCGAGGTCGGAGAAGTCGCTCTGCTGCAATGGCGAAGGCGGATTGGACAGGTTCGGCGCGCGGATGCCGAACGGATTGTGCCCGTACATGTCCAGCCGCGGCGGGCTGCCGTCGGGCAGGCGCATGTTTTCGATCCACTGCTGTGGCGAGATGCTCGCCGCAGTGTCGGTCATGCCGCCGATCACCAGATTGGCCTTACCGACGCTCTTGAGGGCCCCGTAGGCAGCGTCGAGCAGCCGCGAATACAGATGCGGGGCGATCTGCTGATGGGCGTCCAGCGGCAGGTACGGCCGCGCCGGCGTCAGTGGCCTGAAGTCATGTGAGCGCGACGGCTCGCCCCAGATCATCCACAGATGCACCGACGGGTAGCGCCTGGCCGCCGCAATCGCAAAATCGGCGTAGTCGCTCGGCCGATGCGGCGCCCACTTCGGCGGCCGGCCGCCGTTGGCCCATCGGGGCGAGCCGATAATCTGCAGAGCGACCTGCATGTTGTAGTGCTTGGCGCGGGCTACGGCCGAGCTCACCTCGGCGGGCCAGACGTAGGCCGGGGAGTTCGGATCGCGCGGATTGTTCGGTCGCCGCTTGGCGATCGCATTCCAATGAAGATCTTCCTCGAACAACGTGTCGCCGAGTTCCCTGTAGATCGGGAACAACGACACGCCGTTGCGTTCCGCCGGCCCCCAAATGCCCTTCAGCACACTCGCCTGCGCCGCTGGCGGGCCACCGAGCCCGAGCAGCGCCAGCACGAGCGCCGTGGCGAGCGACGACGAACGCGCCGCCCAGGCGCGACTGCGCCGAACGGACGCGGGCGCTCGACGTCGTCGGCGATCGCAATCGCGCACCGGCCTCCCCATGGGAGCGAGAATACCCTCGCGGCCCTGCGCGACCCGCCGGTTCGATGAACGGCGAGTCGCCTCTAGGCGATGCGGAGCCTGCCGCGCCGGCGTTGTCAGAGCTGGCGCCCAGCAGCGGCGGTCGGGCGATTCGCGGAGGTGCGATTCGCGTGGTCGGCTATGTCGGCGGTGTCCTGGTCTCGCTCGGCGCCGCGACGATCCTCGTTCGCCGCCTGGGGATCGCCGGGTTCGGGCGCTACGCCACCGTGACCTCTTTGATCGCGATCGTCGGCGGCGTCACGGAGGCCGGCATCTCGCTGTACGGGATCCGTGAGTTTCACGCGCGAGCCGATGCGAACCGACGCACGCTGCTGGCGAACCTGCTGGGGATGCGCCTCGCGCTCACGCTCGCGGGCATCGCATGCGCAACCGGCTTCGCCCTGATCGCGGGCTACCGTCAGGTGCTGTTGCTGGGCGCGCTCGTCGCCGGCGTCGGGCTGCTCGTGCAGGTCACCGCCGATGTCGTGTCGATACCGCTGCAGGCGCAGCTTCGCCTCGCGAGGCTCGCGCTCGTCGACCTCAGTCGCAGGCTCGTCGCGCTCGCATTGATCGGCGCGCTCGCGCTGGCGGGCGGCGGCCTGTTGCCGCTGTTCGCTGTGCCGATCGGCTCGGGGCTGGTGGCGCTTGCTCTGCTGGCCCGATTCACGCGATCGTCATTCCAGCTGAGGGCCGGTTTCGATCTACGGTCGTGGCGGGCGCTGTTCAAAGAGACCCTGCCGCCCGCGGTGGCGGTGTCGATAGGGGCGGTCTACTTCTACGTGACGATCCTCGTCATGTCTTTGATCGCCTCGGCCACGCAGACGGGGCTGTTCGCGACCTCATTCAGGGTTACACAGGTCGCGCTCGGGATTCCTATTCTGCTCTTGACGGCGATCTTCCCGGTGATGTCGCGCGAGGACGCCGACGGCGACTCCGAGGTGAGTCAGATCTTCGGCAGGGTGCTCGACGTCGCGGCGATCTGCGGGGTGTGGATGTCCTTGTCGATGGCGCTTGGGGCGAGCTTCATACTCGACGTGATCGCCGGCAGGCAGGGGCACGGAGCGATCTCGGTGCTGCGCATCCAAGCGGCCGTGCTGACGGTGAGCTTCGTGTCCGCGTCGAGCGCCCTGGCGCTGATCTCGCTTCGGCGATACAGGCCGATGATCGTCACGACGTCCTGCGCGTTGGTCTTGAACATCGCGCTCGGCCTTGTGCTGATTCCAGCTCTCGGCGCGCGTGGAGGCGCGCTGGCCGACCTGATCGCCGAGTCGGTCGCAGCAGTCGCGCTGACCAGCATCGTCATTCGCGCTCTGCCGCGGCATCGCAGTAGCGCATCGACGGTCCCGCCGCTGCTGCTCGCGACGGGCCTCGCGGCTGCAGTCGTCCTCTTGCCGATCGGGTCCGTCGCCCATGTGGTCGCGGCCACGCTGATCTACTTCGGTGTGCTGCTGCTGACGCGCAGCATCCCCGTCGAGCTGTTGCGAGCCGCGCGCGTCGCCGCCGTCGCGGCGCGGCGCGCCGCGGGCTGAGCGCCGCGTCGCTCACACTCGGCGCACGAGATACGCGTCGTGCGGCGCCACCTGCGCGCCCTGCGCGCCTGTTGGGTCAGCTTGCGGATCGAGGTGCGCCAGCAGCTCGAAGTCCTCTCCGAGCAGCTTCGTGACAAACGGCGCGGGCCAGTAGGCGGCGCACAGGTTCGTGCCCTCGATCTCGGGGAACCAGACCACTGGCTCGCCGGCGTCGAACTGCCGACGCTGCTCGGCGGGAAGGCGGTCGCGATAGCTGGCCGAGTGAACGGTGAACCAGATCGCGCCCCCCGGCTTGGTGACGCGCCTCAGCTCTGCAATCCAGCTTCGGGCAAGCTCGATGGACAAATGGGTGAAGACAGAGAACGCGTATACGAAGTCAAAGCTTGCATCACCGTAGGGAAGCGGCGGCTGCAGCTCGTTTCTCGTGACCTTCACGAACGGCAGGTTCTCCCGGCACCAACGCACGAGCTCGCCGTTGTAGTCACAGCCGTGGACACTCGTCGCAGGCGTCTCCGCACGCCACCAGCGGGTCATGCGCCCGCAGCCGCAGCCGAACTCGAGAATCGCGTCCATCCGATCCAGCGGCTGTCCGTTCTCGGCGAGCAGTGCGCGCAGGTAATCGGTCTGCGCCTTACCGGACGCGAGAAACCACTGGCGATCGGGGATCCCGTTCACCAGTACGCGCAGACGAGCGGGCGGAACTGCGAGACCCCCCACATCGCCGTCGTGCTCACCGCCCGGATCGGCGTGCCGGCTGCGCCGCCACTCCAAGCCGCGGATATAAGCCCTGACAAACGCGGCCTTGAACGGTACGCGCGCCTGTATGAAACGGTGCCACAGGCGGCGACGCCAGTGGGCTTTCGCCGGCGGCGGGAGCACACGCGTATGGGGTGAGGCGCCCGAAGGAGAGGGCGCGTCACCGGGAGAGGGGTCAGCGGGCATGCGCACGCTCCATCTCGTCGAGAAAGGCCCGGACGTCTCCCATCAACCACCGCCGCGAATCGCGGATCTCGTCGTCCTCCAGATCCCACCAGCGCAACGCGAGCAGGCGTGCCCGCGTCTCGTCGTCGAAGCGGTAGCGAACGAGGCGAGCCGGATTTCCGGCGACGATCGCGTAGGGCTCGACCGACTTGGTCACCACCGCACCAGCGCCGATCACGGCGCCATCGCCGATCGAGACGCCGGACAGGACGATCGCGCCCACGCCGATGTAGACGTCGTTGCCGATCACCGTCGGCCCCGTGTCAGTCGAGTCCGGGCCGGTCCGGCCCGCCGGGTCGAACAGGCGAGCGTTGAGCGGGAAGGTGCTCGCCCTGTCGATGACGTGTTCGCCGCCGCCGAGGATCCGGCACTCGGGGCTGATGCTGCAGAACGCACCAACGATCGTTCGCGCAGCATGGGTGTACATGGGGAACGTCTCGTAGAAGTCGACCGGTCCATAGGTGTGACGGCCGACGGTCAGGCCAGCGGGTAACAGCGGACCGAGGTTTTTGAACGGAACTCGGCGGCGGACGGCGTTGATCAGCCTGCGCCGCGTGCGCCCGTTCATCACGGGCCCAGTATATGGGCGAAAATGCCGCGCGGCCATGCCTCGCGCGGCGACCGATCCTCGCTCAGAAGCGCCTCCCGAGCCGCGCTCGCCGGCCGTCGCCCCAGCCGCGCAGCGCGGCGGCGAGGTATGCCCATCGCCGCTTGGATCGTCGTGCGCCCGCGAGGTGAACGAACAGGACCGCAATCTCGCGCCGCAGCCCGGACGGGCCGCGCATGGGAGCGTGACGCCGGCAGACGACGACGTGGTTGCGGGTGTCGTAGTAGGCGATCATCGGAGAGTGCTCGCCGCCCGCGCTCGCAGAGACGCGGTGCCACACCCTGCCGCGCGGCGCCATGTAGATGCGATAGCCGGCTCGCCGCGCGCGCAGTGACCAGTCGACGTCCTCGTAGAGAAAGAAGAGGTCGCCGTCGAGCAGCCCGACGCGCTCCAGCGTCGTGCGAGGCAGCAGAACCGCCGCGCCCGCCATCCGGTCGGTCTCGGCGACATCCGCGAACTGTCCACGATCGAGCTCCCGATAACCGAGCATCCGCCCGCTGTGAGCGCGACGCGCGTCAAAGTCGGCGCCGGCGAACCACACGAGCGTTGGCGGCTCGGCGAAGCAGATCAGCGGGCACACCGCACCCGTGTCGGGATGGCGGCGCGCGACCGCCACGCACTCCGCGACGACGTCGGGGGCGAGCGTGGTGTCGTTGTTGAGCAGGAACACATAGTCCGCTCCGGCGTCGAGCGCGTGACGGATGCCGACGTTGTTGCCCTCGGCAAAGCCGAGGTTGCGTCCCTGCTCGAGCACGCCGACAGCAGGATGACGCGTGCGCACGGCCTCAGGGGTTCCGTCAGAGGATCCGTTGTCCACCACGATCACGCTGAGCGCATCCCAGTCGACGTGCTGGAGCGAATCCAAGCAGTCGAGCGTGTCGGAGAGTCCGTTGTGGGCGAGCACCACGATCGCCACGTGCTGAGCTGCCGCATCGTCCGCGAGGCGCGGTGGCTGCGCGGGGTCGTCGAGGGCGGATGGATGCTGATCGTGCCCCAGATCGGCCACCCTAGCAACCGAGCCCGGCCGCCGGCCGAGGGAGCAAACATAGACTGTCGGGCATGGCCGAACGGGACATCGGACGGCAGCCGTGAAGGCGCAGGGGCCAGATCGGCGATCGGCCTGGCGACGCGCGACCGCCAGCCTCCCCTCCAACAGCCTCACGACATCGGCCGCGGCGGCTGGCGCTGTCCTGCTGGCTGCCATTGCCGTGGCAGCCGCCTACCTCATATCGCACACCGACGCCCCTGCGGGCTCGACACGCGCGACGTCGATCGACTCCGCGTCGGGACCGGCATACCCGACGCCCGTCATCGCGGGCGCGCTGTCGCCCGAAACGGGGCCCGACGGTACTCCATGGCAGTGGATCGGTGAGACGGCCTCCTTCGAACTCGCAAACTTCAAGCACAGCTGGATCGCCTTTCGAGCACTCAGCTCACGCACGCCGCGCGTGCTCGACTTCCAAGGCCCGGCCGGCGAACGTGTCAGCGCTCATATCCAGATCGCGCCGAGGCTGTATCTAGTCGGCCCGCTCTCGCAAGGCAGGGTGTCGCTGAGCGCCTCTCCGGCCGTAGGCGCGAAGCCCGGGCGCGCTCCCGCGCTGACGGTCTTACTGTCGACGTTGCGCGCCATGCCCAACTCCGTGGCGGCGATGCCCGAGTCCGAATTCTGGGCCACCGAAAGCGCCGGCGGCGTCGTTTTCAACTGGATGCGCCGCCGCGGGACGATCGAGGTGTACGCGCCACACGTCAGCGCGGGACGCGTGCGGCTCATGTTCGTCGCACGCTCGCTGGGAGAGCCGCGGGTCCTCACAGCGCAGAGCGGCGCCGACAGCCATCGCCTGGACGTGACGACCACGGCGCAGTCCTTCACGGTGGGTCCGTTTGAGCTAGTTGACGGCAGAGCAACGGTGTCCCTGAGTCCGTCTCCTGGACCGAAGCACTATGGAACCGATCCGCGTCTGCTGAGCATCCAGCTCGCCGCCCTGGGCGGATCTGCCAGCTCGGCTGAAGCCTAGGAGAAGCGATCGCCGCGCTCGCGATACTGGTGGGGATCGAGGCGGCGCTGATCGCCGCCTGCCGCCTGCTGGGTCGCGGCAGCTGGCAGCGTACGGGGCTTTACATGCTGGCCGTGACGGCTCCGTTGGAGATCTACCGCACGGCGATCGCGAAATTCGACATCTCGCTGTTTCGGCTGTCGCTGCTGCTCGCGTTGGGTGTGCTGGTGGCAAATACTCGCGGCCGTGTGCGAGTCCTGGCAGGCTGGCTGCGCCATCCGCTCGTGCTGACGTATCTAGTGTTGTTTGGCTTAGTCCTGCTCGCTCTGCTCGTCCACCCGATCGACCAGTTCCTCGGCGTCCGCGAAGCCGCGCAGATCGCCGTCGGCGCGGCGGCGCTGGCGATCGTCGCCGAGCTCGTTCGTCGTGAGTCGGCGCAGCGCGCGGCGGCAGCCATCGTCGCGGGCTCGGCGCTGCCGATTCTGGCGGCCGGCTGGCAAGCGATCGCGCCGAGGCTCGGCGCCAGCGGGGCGCTGCCCCTGCTGGACAGGTTGCCGGCCGCGCAGGGACTTGAGATAACACGGCAGGCGCTCTCGTCCTTCGGTCCGATCGGCGCTCGCGCCAAGGGCACGTTCGGCGATCCAGACCACTTCGGCGTGTATCTCATATTCGCGATGTGCGCGGCGCTGGGCCTGTTGATCGTCGCGATGCAACGCGACGATCGTCGCACCCAGATCGCCTATGCGGCGATGGCGACTGCCGCGACCGCGACGCTCGTGGCGACGTACTCGCGAAGCGCGTGGATCGGCGGTCTGCTCGGCGCCCTGATCACTGCCGTCTGGCTGATCAGACAGTGGCGCTCAGGAGACTTGCGCGCGCCGAGCAGACGCGTCATGTTGGCGCTCGGCGCAGTCGCGCTGATCATCGCGGCAGGCGAGGCCTCCAGCGTGATCAAGCGCGCGTCACCGTCGTCGTCGATCAACGTCGTGTCAGACCGCGAACACTCGAGCACGGTGCGCTTCGCCTACCACCAGTTCGTCGATCATCCTCTGCTCGGGATCGGTCCCGGCGGGCTCGGCGTGAAGCTCAAGCTTCCGCCGCGAACGTCCGGCGCGAGCTCGACGTATCTGAGCGTGGCGGCCCAGGTCGGCGTGTTCGGGCTGCTCGCTCTGCTGGTGGCGGCCGGAATCGCGCTCAGACTTCTGCTGCGCGCATACCGGTCGCTGGACGGGACGCCGTTGCGCGCACTGCCGGTCGCGCTCGCGGCTGCCTACGTCGGGTTCCTCGGCGCCAATGTCACCTACGACGTGTGGTTCGATGATTTTCACTGGCTGATGCTGGGAGCAATCGTGGGCATGGCCGCGATGCTCAGCCCGACCGACGCGCGAACGTGCACGTAGTCCACGTCTACAAGGACGTCTCCCCGAGCGTCGTCGGCGGCATCGAGAGGCACATCGACCTGATCCGTCGAGCGCTGCCCGACGTTCGCAGCGACGTGCTCGTCTGCGCCAGGAGCCGGCGCGGGCGCTGCGAACCTCGGGGCTCGGGCGTCGAGCGGTACGTCCCGGAGTTCGGACCTCGCGTGTGGTCGGTACCGATCGCGCCGACCTTCCCGGCCGCGCTCCGTGCAGTCGAGGCGGATGTCGTGCACCTCCACATGCCCAACCCGCTCGGCGAGCTGGCGGCGTTGACCGATCGCAGGCGTCCGATCGTCTGCAGTTACCACGCCGACGTCGTCAGGCAGGCGCGGGTCGCGCCCTTCTACCGACCATGGGTGCAGGCCTGTCTGCGGCGCGCCGCGGAGATCGTCGTCGGCAGTCGCAGGCTCGCTCAGACTTCGTCGTATCTCGCTCCGTTCGCGTCGCGCACGACGGTGCTCCCCTATTTTCTCGATACAGACGAGTGCTCGGCAGAGCGCGTGAGCGAGCAGGCCAAGGCGAACGTACGCGCACGCTATGAGGGACCCATCGTCCTGGCCGTCGCGCGCCTGGTCTATTACAAGGGGCTTGACATCCTGATCGAGGCGGCGCGCTCGCTGGACGCCAGCGTGGTGATCGTCGGGGACGGGCCGCTTGCCGGAGAGCTTCGTCAGCTCGCGCTCGGCGTCGCGAACGTGCACCTTGTGGGCGCCGTCAGCGAGACAGAGCTGCACGCTCACTTCGCGGTCGCCGACTGCCTGGCTCTGCCGTCGACCAGTCGCGCCGAGTCGTTCGGCATCGCCGTACTGGAAGCTCAGGCGATGGGCGTGCCGGCCGTCGTGACCGACGTCGGAACCGGCACGATCGAAGCGATCAGCCCGGGTGAGACGGGGCTCGTCGTCAGGCCGGGCCACGCAGGTGCGCTGGCCGACGCGATCCGCTCGATCCTGCTCGACCCCGAACGCCGCAGTGCGATGGCGCGCCTGGCGCGCGAGCGCGCCGTTGCTGTGCATTCGATGCCGCCGGCGGCGGAGCAGCTGCGCGCGATCTACGCGCGCGCGGCCGCGACGGCGACGAGTTGAAGCTCACCGCGCCGGCGGCGGCGAGGCGAGTCGCGGGAGCCGTTCGATCAGCTCGGCCGTGCGTTCGCCGAGCGCGCTCCAGCGCAGCGGGTCGACGATTCGGCGCGCCTGCTGCGCGCGTTCCGGCCGGTCGCTCGGCGACTGCAGAAGCGATTCGACGTGGGCCGCCAGTCGCGCGCTGTCGCCGGGTTCGATGTACAGAGGGCAGGCCCCCGCGAACTCGCGAATCGAGGGAAGATCGGTGGCGATGACCGGACATCCGCACGCCATCGCCTCGGCAACCGGCAGGCCGAAGCCCTCCATCTCTGACGGGTACACGAGCGCCAACGCGTTGCGGTAGAGCCGCGCGAGCTCCTCGTCGTCGGGTCGCTCGCGCAGCTCGACGTCGGGCTCTCGGCTCATCGCGTCGAGGACCTGTTCGGTGCCCCAGCCGCGCTGGCCGGCAAGCACGATGCGTACGCGCCGGCCGTGCGCGTTGACCTGGCGCATGGCCTCCAGCAGGACGAGCAGTCCCTTACGAGCCTCCCACGTCCCGACGAACAGCAGGTAGGGGCGATCCGGCAGCTCGTCGCCACGGTCGAGTGCGCGCGCCGGATCGGCGAAGAACGTCTCCGCGACGCCGTAGGGGATGACGTCGACGCGATCGCCGTCGATGCCGAGATGGGTGAGCAGCAACGCTCGCGTCGCCTGCGAGCCGCACAGCACGCGATCTGCTCGCCGCGCCGAGAGGCGAGTGGCGGCCGTTGCATACAGGGCGTTCGCGCGACCGCGATAGCGCTCGCGCAGCAGCATGAAAGTGAGATCGTGGATCGTGACCAGGGACGGGCCCCGCCACCACAGCGGCAGCACGAACGCAGGACTGAACCAGAGGTCCGGCCTGAGACGCAGCGCCGGCAGCGCTGCGGCGCTGTGCAGCCAGGCGACCCGCGCAACCGATCGTTGCGTGGGCAGACGCGTGCCGACGATCGCGACATCGCCGTCGGCGCCCAGCAGTTGTGGCCGGTTGGAGAAAAGCGAATAGCGCCAATGCGGCCGGGCCTGGATGAGCGCGCGTGCGGTTTCCAGCGCGTAGCGCCCCGCACCAGTCAGCTCCATGCCGGGCGCGTCAGTCACCCTCAAGTCGATCGCGACGTGGATTCGCACCCTGCTCACAGGCTACATCCGCGAAGATCCCGACTTGGGAAGCGGACGACCGGTTGGGAGGTGAGGGTTCCACGATGACGCTGGCCGTTCGACTGTCGATCGGTTTCGCGCTCGCTCTCGCGCTCGTGTACGTCCTCACCCCGTACGTGATCGCGCTGGCTGAGCGGTTCGCGTTCTACGACGCACCGATCGGTTACAAGGGCCATCTGCAGCCGACGCCGTACCTCGGCGGCGCGGCCGTCATGGCGGGCTTTGCCGTCGCCGTGCTGGCCGTCGCGGGCGACCTGGGAAAAACGGCGCCCCTGCTGCTCGGCGCGGCGCTGCTGTGGCTGATCGGCACGATCGACGACCGACGACCGCTCTCACCGGCGCTGCGCGTGGTGATCGAGCTCGCGCTCGGCGTCGTGGTGTATCGCGCTGGTCTCGGCTGGGACCTGCGCGGCGGCGGAGCGCTCGACCTCGCCCTGACGTGTCTCTGGGTGCTTGCGGTGGTGAACGCGTTCAACCTGTTCGACAACATGGACGGCGCGGCGGCGAGCATGGCGCTCGCCGTCTCGGCGGGCGCAGCCCTGATCGGCATCGTTCGCAGCGAGGTATGGCTGGCCAGTGGCGCGGCGGCGCTGTGCGGCGCATGCCTGGGCTTTCTCCCGCGCAATCTCTCGCGACCGGCGCGCATCTTCCTCGGCGACGGCGGCAGCATGCCGGTCGGATTTGCGGTGGCGGTGTTCGTGATGGTCGCGGCCGGAACGGCGAGCGTCGCCTGGCGATCGCTGCTTGTCGCTCTGCTGCTCGTCGCCGTGCCCGCCCTGGACACGGCGCTGGTGATCGTGTCGCGCCGCCGGCGCGGCGTCTCGGTGCTGGCCGGTGGCAGGGACCACCTGACGCATCGCGTACGCCGGCACCTGTCGAGCGCGCAGGCCGTCGCGCTGGCGCTCGGCCTGACGCAAACCGTCCTGTGCGTGCTCGCGGTGCTCGCGAGCCGCAGCGGATCGTCGCTGCTGGTCATCAGCGCGGGGCTGTACGTGCTGATCGCCGGCTGCGCGATCGTAGCGCTCGAGACTCAGGAGCCCGAGCAATTCGATGCGCAAGCGGTCGCGCGCGAAGGCATCTCCCTGAGCAAACGCGCGGTCTTCTGCCTGCTCGTGATCGGCTTGGGCGCAGGACTCAGCCCGCTTTTCTACGCCTACTTCGATGCCGGTGTTTGGGTGCCCATCGGGCTCGGGGTGACGCTGCTGTGCGCGATCGCGCTGGTGATCAGGCCGGCTCGCCCAGGCCTGCCGGCGGCGCTGAGCGTCGCCGGCGCGCTCGGTCTCGGCATCTGGTCGCTCGTGTCGAGTGCGTGGGCGGAATCGGTCGACGAGGCGGTCGTGAGCGGTAACCGATGGCTCGTCTATGGCGCGCTGCTGGCGCTGCTGATCGTGCTCGTCGACCATCGGCGGCTCGCCGCGGCGCTGCTCGCCGCCGTAACGCTGGGAATCGCCGTCGTCGCGCTGACCGTGCTCGCGCGGATGTTCGCCGCCGACCCCGGCGGGCTGTTCCTCTCGGGCCGTCTGAACTCGCCGCTCGGGTACATAAACGGCGAGGGCTGTCTGTTCGCGATGGCGATTTGGCCGTGCGTCGCAGTCGCCGAGTCACGCCGCGCGATCGTCGCCGGGCCAGCCGCCGCGATGGCAACGGTGATGGCCTCGCTGGCGATGCTGTCGCAGTCGCGTGGCACGGCGCTGGCGATCGCCGGCGCGCTGCTCGTCCTGCTGGCGATCGCACCTGGACGAACGCGGCGGGCTTACTGCGCGATCGTGATCGGTTGCGCGGTGGCGCTTGCCGCGCCCGATCTGCTGAACGTCTACGGCGATGCCGCACGGGGCTCGATAGTCGCGTCGGACGTGCATGCGGCCGCGCGCGCGACGCTGCTCGCCGGGCTCGGCGCCGGCTGCGCCTGGTCTCTGCTGAGCGTGCTCGTCCGCTCCTTCGCTCGACGCACAGGCGATCTGCATTTCCTGCGCGTCGGGGCGACGTCGCTGCTGCTGCTCGCAGTGCTCGTCGCGGCGGCACTCGCGTTGCGGTCGGCGCCGGCGGTCGAACGCAGGCTCGATCGCCAATGGCATGCCTTCACGCACCTCGCCGAACCCGGGGAAAGCTCAACGCCCGGGTCGGCCGCGGCGCGCTCGCGGCTGCTCTCGGGCGCGGGCAACCGCTATGACTACTGGCGCATCGCCTGGCGGTTATGGCGCCGTCATCCGCTGGCGGGCGTCGGCGCGGGCAACTATCCGCGCGGCTACTACGAACTGCGGTCGACCACCGAGGACGTCGAGCAGCCACACTCGCTTGAGCTTCAGACGCTCAGCGAGCTCGGCCTCGTCGGCGCCCTGCTGCTCGCCGCCCTGCTCGGCGGGATCGCGTGGGGCGCGCTGCGTATGCGACGCGGGGCGTCACAGTCGGCGGTCTCGCGAAGTCTGCTCGTCGGCGCGCTCGGCGTGTTCTCGGCGTGGCTCGTGCAGGCGAGCGTCGACTGGATGGCGCTGCTGCCGGGACTGACGGCGATCGCGCTGTGCGCGGGCGCGATCCTGGTCTGGCCGCGAGCTCAGCCGCTGACCCAGATCGCTGGATCGCGAGGCCGCGCGGGGCGCTTCATGGGGCGACGCCCGGCGCTCGCGATCGCGGGTTCGGCGGTCGTCGCGACGCTGATCGTCACGGGCGCCAGTCTCAGCAGGCAGGGCCTCGCAGACCTATATCGCTCGCGCGCTCAGCGGGAGCTGACAGCACATCCGCTGGCCGCCCTGGGCGACGTCGATCGCTCGCTGGAAATCGACGCCGACTCGGTCCAGGCCTACTACGTGAAGGCTGCCGCGCTCGCGCGCTTCGACCAGCCCGCGGACGCTGAAGCGTCGCTCACGGCCGCGCTGAGGCGCGAGCCCGGCAACTTCGTCACGTGGGTGCTGCTGGGCGACCTTGCGGCGCGCGAGAACGAGCTCGCGGCGGCCAACCGTCGCTACGGCCGGGCGCACCGGCTCAACCCCCGAGACATCGTGATCGGCAGGCTCTCGCGCGCGCCCGGCCAGCTCCTGCAGACGCTGGCCAAATCGTAAACGAGCAGTTATCTTCAACTCATGCGTGCCGCACGCGTCTCGGCGTTCATCACGGTCGCGGCGCTGGCGGCGGGCACGTCAGCGCAGCCCGCCGCGCCCGCGCTCGCGCTCGAACCGGGGGTTCACATCGATCCGGGCTCGCCGGCAGCCAAGGAATACGCCTTGCCCGTCAACCAGGCTCGTGGCACGGGAAGTGGCGGCGAAGGCTCTGGGGGCTCTTCGGAAAAGCTGTTCGGCGCGGGCATCAAGCCGCCCAGCTCCGGGTCGTCCGGCGGTCGTCATGGCGGTCGTGGCGGTCGTGGCGGTCGTGGCACGACCGGCGTCTCGCGATCCGCGCAGCAACCGGTAGCCGCGACGCCGGCACAGCCCACGGCGCCGCGGGCGGTGCAGCAGGCCGCCGCGCGCTCGACCTCCGGCGGGAGCGCATCGGCGTTGGTGCTGTTCGGGGGAGGCGTGGCGATTCTCGTGCTCGGAGCGTTCACGGGCATCGTGCTGCGGCACAATCGACGACCGACGTCGGCCACGTGAGCGACCGGACCAGGCGATGACCGCCGGTCGCTGCCGATGCGTCACCTGATCACGGGCGGTGCGGGCTTCATCGGCTCGCATCTCAGCGACCTGCTGCTTGCACAGGGCCACGAGGTGCACGTGCTCGACGACCTGTCGACCGGTCGCATGGAGAACGTCGCGCACCTGCTGTCGCATCCCGGCTTCCAAGCGACCGTCGGCAGCGTCGATGACCACGCAATCGTCGCGCAGCTCACCGCGGAGACGGACGCGGTCGTGCACCTCGCCGCCGCGGTCGGCGTGCGCCTGATAGTCGAGCGGCCGGTGCACGCGATCGAGACGAACGTGCACTGCACCGAGGTGGTGCTCAGGCACGCCGACGCGCATCGCAAGCCGGTGCTGATCGCCTCGACGAGCGAGGTCTACGGCAAGAGCGACGCGCTGCCATTCCGCGAGGACGGGGATCTGAGGATGGGCGCCACCGACAAAGCTCGCTGGGCGTACGCGTGCTCGAAGGCGATCGACGAGTTCCTGGCGATGGCCTACTGGCGCGAGCGTTTGCTGCCGATCACCGTGGTGCGCCTGTTCAACACGGTCGGACCGCGACAGACGGGCAACTACGGAATGGTGCTGCCGCGGTTGGTCGACCAGGCGCTGGCGGGGGAGCCGCTGAGCGTATACGGCGACGGCTCGCAGACGCGCTGCTTCTGTCACGTGTCCGACGTCGTGCAGGCGCTCGCAGCGCTCCTCGCCGACGAGCGCGCGCACGGCAATGTGTTCAACGTGGGCGCCACCGAAGAGATCTCGATCCTCACGCTGGCGCAGCGCATCGTCCGCGCGACCGGCTCGACGTCGGATATCAGCCTCGTCCCCTACGACGAGGCCTACGGCGACGGCTTCGAGGACATGTACCGTCGCGTGCCGGACATCGACAAGGTGCGCAAGCTGACGGGCTGGTCGCCTACGCGCTCGCTGGAGGACATCATCCGCGACGTGGTCGAGCATCGGTCGCACCGCTGACGCGGGAGTCAACCGCCGCCGCGGGCGGATCACGCCCGCTCACGCCATTTTCCAGCGTAGGTTTGAAAGTGGCCGGGAACGGGTACAGGCCACCTGTTTGTAGGGTCGGGCCTGCGGTGGTACGGTGGTTTGATAGTGGGGACGGAGAAGTTTCTAATGGACGGGTCAACGGGAGGCAGAGACATGAGCCGGATGCGGTGGAGGGGTAAGGCGGGGCTTTTGCTCGTCTCGTTGGTCGCGGTCGGCGCGGTGGCGACGGCGAGCGCGTCGGCTGCCGAATACCAACTCGCGGGACTTCCCGAACTCGGACGATGCGTCAAAGTGGCGCCGAAAACCGGCGAATATTCGGGGAGGAGCTGCCTCCATCCGGCACCCGGCAAAGGACGGTGGAGCTGGCTTCCCGGCAACGGAGCGAAAGCGAAATTCAAAGTCTTCGCGGAATCACCGGTGTTGACAACGGCGAAAGAGACGATCACGTGCGCTTTCGGAGAAGCGGAAGGGGCGTACACCGGGCCAAAGACCTCGACGGTGAAGCTGGTCTTGAGCGACTGCCAGCAAGCCGGAGCGAAAACAGCGCTCCAATCGTGGTGCCAGAACGTTGGCGCTTTCCGAGGCGAAGTGAGCACGAATGAACTCACCGGCGAACTGGGCTTCATCGAATACGCCGGCAAAAAAGGCAAAGTCGGCTGGGATCTTCAGGCGAAAACGGGCAAAGCCCTCGCGACGTTCGAATGTGGCGGAGCGAGCGAAGTGGGCGAACGCGGGACCGGGACCGGTACGCCGATGGAAATCGAAGGCTCGGTCATCGGGCGTGTGACGAAGATCAACCGCATGACCGAAGAAAACTCTGTGTCCTACGTCGTCAAAAGCGGCGTGCAGCTCCCCGAAAAATTCGAAGGCGGCGTCAAAGACACGCTGACGGTTCTCGTAGGCCTCACGAAAACCGCCGAAGCGGGGACGCTTTCAACCGTCGCGGAAATCACAAACGAAGAACCGCTGGAGATCAAAGCCAGATAGTCGCAAAGCCCTTAGATGCGACAGCAGAAGGGGCGCCTCCGGCGCCCCTTCTGCTTGATGGGCCGTTTCCATGCGCCGGTCCAGTCGCCGTCGCCGGGCCCGGCCCAGGTCCTGTCGCGTCGAGCGAGACCGATCTGCGCCCAGAGCGGCGCATTGGCGGCGCTCTGGCCGGAAGTTCGAGAAGCAGCACCGCATCGACGAGCGACGGAGCGGGTTAGGTGCAGCAGTCGGCCGACCGCGCAAAGGCGCGCGAGCCTGACGCGAGCCGCGATCAGGCG
Organism: uncultured Solirubrobacteraceae bacterium; assembly: GCA_963794905.1. GTDB lineage: Bacteria > Actinomycetota > Thermoleophilia > Solirubrobacterales > Solirubrobacteraceae > Palsa-744. The sequence continues at coordinate 2,354,547 of CAWCFO010000002.1, read as the reverse complement.
AGCCGCAACCAAGATCCACAGTCCCCCACAAGGAGGCGCAGATGCGTTCAATCAAGCTCGTCCCAATCGCGGCGGCGACCGCGATGCTGCTGGCGCTGGCGCCGGCTGGCGCATCGGCTCGCCAGGTGCAGCAACGCTCAGGCACCGGCCGCCCCTGCCATATCAAGCTGGAAGTGCCCAACGGCCCGATCACAAGCGGCGAATCGGCGACGATCATCGGGACGCTGACGTGTCCGGCGAACGAAGTCGCGTCCGGGCGACAGGTCTTGCTGTATCAGCACGCGGCCAACCGAGGCGCCTTCGCGCTTGTCGGCAACGCCACGTCGGAAGCGACCAAAGAACCCAACGTCGCCGCGTTCGCGATCACCCCTCCCGTCTTCGAAGTGAACAGCGTGTTCTTCGCGACTTCGCAAGGGGCCAAAAGCGCCCATCGGGCGATCAAGGTCGCGCCGGTCGTCACACCCACGCCACCGACCCCGCCCGACGGAGCACAGCTCTTTACGGGCGGAGGGCGCTTGAGCCGGGTTCAGAACACGGTCACGTTCACCGGCAAGGTCAGCCCACTGGACAAGGGCGCGATTGTCGGGCTGCAGCGCGAGAACGCGACGGCAAACGAAGAATGGCATCGGATCGCGCCGGTCGGCACCGTCAACGCCAACGGCGAATACTCGATCACGCACACCTTCGGGGTGCCCGGGGACGCCAGCATCCGCATCGTCATACACCCGCGCAACCGGCTCAACGTCGCAGGCGCTTCGACGCCGGCTTCGTATGAGATCTCGCAGGCCCAGAATCCGCTGTTCACGATCGACAGCACGGCCGATCCGCTCATCTGGGGCCACTCCGTGGGGATCAAGGGCGTCGTCAAAGGAGCTGCGCCCAAAACACCGGTGACGCTGCTCTCACGAGTCAAAGGCGGCTCGTTCGCTCCCGTCGCCACCGGGGAAACTGGCGAAGGCGGCGCCTATGAATTCACGCAGACACCGCTGCGTAACACCCTGTACAAGGTGACGGACGCGACCGCCAGCTCGGCGGTGTTGTTCGAGGGCGTCAAATACTCGTTGACGGTGTCCTCCCCGCCCAGCTCGGTCGCCGAGACCCAGCCTGTGGCGTTCTCGGGCACGGTTCTGCCGGCGCTGGCCCGCCACGTCATCTACCTCGAGCGCCAGAACCCGTCGCACATTGGCTGGCACGTGATCGACATCGGCACGGTAGGGTCGCCCGCAAGCCCGGCCGAAGCAGCTCCCTTCTCGATCGTGCACGCCTTCAACGCGGCCGGGCCGGAGCTTCTGCGCGTCAAGATCCCCGGCGACCCGGGCAACCAGGGAGTGGCCAGCGCGCCGTTCGAACTCAGCGTCGCGCAGTCACCGGCGTCGACGTTGCGACCGCAGGCGCCGGGCAACGGGCGCATGCCCAGCGAAGGCCAGCTCTAGCGGCGGCGAACGGCCCCGGCCGCCAGCGCTGGCCGGCGACGCGACCAAGCAAGCGCCGGACGAGGTACGCGGCCGCCCCGATCGGGGCGGCCGCTGGCCGTCGAAAGCCGGACGGCGCATCGTCGGAAGCTCGACGCGCAGAGCGAAGCTGGACGAGCGGTGGCCTTGACTGGGACGATCGGCGCGTATCGAGCTCGCTCAGGCGGCGACCGCGCGGGCCTGGAGGTGCGCGCCGACCTTCCGCTTGACCCGCTGCAGGGCGTTGTCGACGGTCTTCGTGTCGCACTCCAGCCGCTCGCCCACCTGCTCGTAGGAGTAGCCGTCGAGGTACAGCGACAGCACGCGGCTCTCGAGCTCTGACAGGGCGCTCGACAGGCAGCCGACGAGCGAGCGCAGCTCCTCGGAGGAGATCACCTGGTTGACCGGGTCGTGCACGGTGGAGCCGGGCAGGATCTGGTCGAGCGTCGGCACGTCGTCTCCCGCGCCGGCGGGAGTCGAGGAGAACGACACGTACTGGTTCAGCGGCGTGTGCTTGTTGCGCGTGGCCGTCTTCACGGCCGTGATGATCTGGCGCGTGATGCACAGCTCGGCGAAGTTGCGAAAGCTCGACTCGCGGTCGGTGCGAAAGTCGCGGATCGCCTTGTACAGGCCGACCAGGCCCTCCTGAATCAAATCGTCGGAGTCGCCGCCGGCGAGGAAGTAGGAGGAAGCCTTCAGGCGCACGAAACCGTGATAGCGCCTGACCAGCCGGTCGTATGCGTTGCGATCGCCCTGCTTCGCAAGGGCGATCAGATAACCATCATCGACCTTAGGTTCAGATTGAGGGTAACGGGAGATTCGTGCCACGAGCAGATCCTTTCCAGTGCCCGCCACTGCGGCAGGGCCCAATTTGCTCAGTGGCGCACTCCTCCCCTGGCGCCAAAGCTATGTAATTCCCAAGGCTTCTTCAACCTTAGGTTCAGCGTTATGTCGGCGCGAGCCTCGCACAGTTATGGAGAGTTGTCAAGGCCGCCTTCGCGCCGCTGCAAGATCTCGTACAGAAGCGCCGCCGCCGCAGCGCTCACGCCGAGCGACTCGACGCTGCCGCGCAGCGGCAGCGCGACCAGCGCGTCGCACGCCTTGGCCACGCGCGGGCGCAGCCCGCTGCCCTCGCTGCCGAGCACGAGCACGACGCCCGCGCCGGCGTAGTCCGGCGCGTCGTAGGCGACCGCGCGCTCGTCGGCGCCGCTGGCGCCGTAGCACCAGCAGTCGGCGCGACGGGCGTCGGCGAGGAAGTCGGCGATGTTGCGCACGCGCGCGACGCTCAGGTGCTCGACGGCGCCCGCCGAGGCCTTGCAGACCGCCGGCGTGACCTCGGCGGCGCGTCGCTCTGCAATCACCACGCCCGCCGCCCCGGCGCACTCGGCCGTGCGGCAGATCGAGCCGAGGTTCTGCGGGTCCTGGATCTGGTCGAGCGCGACGATCAGCGGCTGCTCCCCCGCGAGCAGCCGCTCGGCCGAGTCATACGGGTAGGGCCCGGCGTCGGCGCACAGCCCCTGGTGGGCGCCCGAGCCACAGCGATGCTCGATCTCCTCGGCGGACGCGATGCGCGGCCTGGCCGCCCTCAGCCACGGCTCGCGCGCGGCGCGCGCCGTCGCCCAGACGTCGCCGACGCTCGCCGCACGCCGGCCGCGCAGCGCCTCGTAGACGGGGTTGCGACCGTAGACGATCACTTCTCAGACGACGCCAGCAGCTCAGGGCCATCCGGGCCGTCGCGAATCTCCCAGCCGCGGCTGCGCAGCTCGTCGCGCACCCGATCGGCCGTCGCGAAGTCGCGCGCCTCGCGCGCCAGCTCGCGCTCGCGCAGCAGCGCCTCGGCCTGCGGGTCCACGGCGGCGATGTCGGCGACGCTCTCCAGCGCGCGCAGGTCGCCCAGGCCGATCACGGAGAGCATCTCGCGCAGGTCGCCGTCGCCCACGCCGTCGCCGCGGCGGTTGGCCTCGCGCACCCAATCGAACAGCGCCGCCAGCGCTGTCGGAGTGTTGAAGTCGTTTGCCAGCGCGTCGAAGAAGGCGCTCGTGTGGGCCTTCATCTCCGCCGGGCTGGCGCCCCCGGGTCGCAATCGCCGCAGCGCGTCGCGCAGTCGATCCACGCGGCGCTCTGAGTCCTGCAGCTCGGCCGGCGAGAAGGCCAGCGGCTGGCGGTAGTGCCCGGACAGCAGGTACATGACCACGGCCTCGCGCCCGTGCTGCAGCGATCACCTCGTGCAGCAGCGCGATGTTGCCGACCGACTTGGCCATCTTCTCGCCGGTGAACTGGATCATGCCGTTGTGCATCCACAGCTTCGTCAGCTCCGCGCCGCGCGCGGCGCGCGTCTGCGCCGCCTCGTTCTCGTGGTGGGGGAACACGAGGTCCGAGCCGCCGCCGTGGATGTCGAAGCCGACGCCGAGCAGCTGCTCGGCCATCGCCGAGCACTCGATGTGCCAACCCGGCCGCCCGGCGCCCCACGGCGAGTCCCACACCGTGTCCTCGCCCTCCTTGTGGGCCTTCCACAGGGCGAAGTCGAGCGGGTCCTCCTTGCGCTGCGCGCCCTCCACGTCCTCACCCTGATCCATGTCGTCGAGACGGCGGTGCGAGAGGCTGCCGTAGCCCGCATCGGAGCGCACGCGAAAGTACACGTCGCCGTCGGCCGCGTAGGCGTGTCCGCGCTGCACGAGCGCGGCGATGTGCTCGACGATCGGCCCGATCGTCTCCGACGCCAGCGGCTCGTGGTCGGGGCGCCCGAGCGCCAGCGCGTCGGTGTCGGCGCGATACAGCCTCGTCATCTCGGCCGCCAGCTCGGCGCTCGCACGGCCCTGCGCGCGCGCCGCGTCGTAGATCTTGTCGTTGACGTCGGTCACGTTGACGACCAGCTCCACGCCGTAGCCCTCGTGTTCGAGAAAGCGCTTGAGCACGCCGAACACGACGAACGGTCGCGCGTTGCCGATGTGGATGCGGCTGTACACCGTCGGCCCGCACGCGTAGATGCCCACGCGAGAGGGGTCTGCGGGGGACAGCGGCAGCACCTGCCCGCTGCGCGTGTCGTGGAGGCGTATCGCGCGCATCGCGCGGCTACCCTAGCGCTCGCCCGTGCCGACACGGGCGAGCGCCACCCAGGCGCTGTGGCTCAGCCGGCGTCGGGCGCGCTAACTCAGCCGGCGTCGGGCGCTGTGGCTCAGCCGGCGTCGGCGCTCTAACTCAGCCCGCGTCGGGCGCGGCTTGCACGCCCGCGATGGCCAGCGCAGCGACGCCCTCGCCGCGCCCGACGAAGCCGATCCGCTCGCCGGTGCTCGCCTTGACGTTCACGCGCCGCGCGTCGAGTTTCAGCGTCGCCGCCAGCGAGTCGCGAATCGTGGCGCGCTGCTCGCCGAGCTTCGGCGCCTCCATGACGAGCGTGCAGTCGACGTTGACGATCTGCAGGCGCGCGTCGCGCCAGCAGCTCCACGACGTGCGCCAGCAGCTGCATCGAGTCGGCGTCGCGCCAGCGCTCGTCGGTGTCGGGGAAGTGCTCGCCGATGTCGCCCAGGCCGCCCGCGCCGAGCAGCGCGTCGATCACCGCGTGCGCGAGCACGTCGGCGTCGGAGTGCCCGTCCAGGCCACGGTCGTGCGCGAGCTGCACGCCGCCGATGACCAGGCGACGCCCAGCGACGAGGCGGTGCGAGTCATAGCCGATGCCGACGAGCGTGCTCACCGGCTCGCCTGCGTCGCGCCGATCGGCTGCAAGCCGCGCTGGCGGTGCTCGAACACGCACAGCTCGCGCACGCCGAGCGCGTCGAGCAGCTCGAGCGCCTGCTCGTAGTCGGCGCCGACGTCCTGCGGGCGGTGCGCGTCGCTGGAGAGCGCGATCGGAGCGCCCGCCTCCAGGCACATCTCCAGGAAGGCCGGCGCCGGATACAGCTCTTTGACGCGCTTGCGCAGCCCGGCCGTGGACACCTCGACGGCGATTCCAGACTCGGCGATGCCGTCGATCGCCAGCTCGTAGTAGCGGCGCAGGTCGCCTTCGGGCAGCGGGCGCTCGCCTCCCCACACCTTCACCAGGTCTGGGTGAGCGAGCACGTCGAACAGCCCGCTGCGCGCGGCCTCGCCGATCGTCTGGAAGTACCGCTGCCAGATCTGCTCGACGCTGCGCCCGGAGTCCCACACGCTGTAGTCGTCCATGTCCACCGCCCCCTCGCGCACGAAGTGCACCGATCCGATCACGTAGTCGAAGTCGCGCGCCTCCAGCAGGTTGGCGGTGCGGTCCTCAGCGCCGGGCACGAAGTCGGCCTCGATGCCCAGGCGCAGGTCGGTGCGCTCGCGCACGAACGCACAGTACGCGTCGATGTCGTCGGTCGCGAACGGCACCCAGAAGGGGTGCTGCCAGACCGTCAGGGCCTGCTCGAAGCGGTAGACGTGTTCGGAGACGCCCAGCTCGGCGATGCCGCGCTCGCTCGGCGGCGGCGCGGTAGCGCTGAAAGTTGGCCTCGCTGAAGAACTCGTCGGCGCTCGCGTCGAGGTCGTCGGGGCGCAGATGGAGGTGATAGTCGCTGAGCACGTGCGCGTCGAGGCGATTCAAGCAGGAATCACGGCCGCGCCGGCCGGTGCCCGGCGGCAGCCCGCGCCCCGTCCGTCGCGCCAGCGCGCCGCGCGGCGTCCGCGCGGCGCGCGAGCACCGCGGCCGCCAGCTCGAGGTCCAGCGGCGTCGTCACCTTGATGTTCTCCGCGGCGACGCCCACGACGACCACCTTGCCGCCCGAGCGCTCCACCAGCCAGGCGTCGTCGGTCGCCGCCGCGAGCAGCTCGTCGGACACGTCCAGCGCGCGCTCCAGCGCCGCGCGACGGAACACCTGCGGCGTCTGCACCGCCCATAGGCTCTTACGCGCGAGCGTCTCCGTGACCGCGCCCGACGCGTCCGCACGCTTGATCGTGTCGCTCACCGGCGCCGCCGCGATAGCCGCGTCGGCTCGCGGATCGTCCTGCGAGCGCGGCGATCACCGTGCTCGCGATCGCCGGCGTGAGCAGCGGTCGGGCGGCGTCGTGCACGAGCACCTGCTCGCCCTCGCCGGCCGCCGCCAGCGCAAGGCGAACGGAGTCCGAGCGCGTCGACGCCGCCCTCGACGCCGATCGTGCCGCGCGGCGCCGCGCACGCCGGACGGCAGCGCGACGACGATCTGCTCGACCTCCCGCGTCGCCGCCAGGGCGTCGACCGACCATTGCAGCATCGGACGCCCGGCCAGCGTCGACGAGCGCCTTCGGACGATCGGCTCCCAGGCGCTGCCCCGAGCCCGCCGCCACGATCAGCGCGATGGTCATGCGCGAAGACTGCCGCGCACGCTCCAGACTGGCCGTCGCCGGCGCTGGAACGTGCGCGAAAGCCCGTTACTCGGCCGCTGCTCCGGCCATCTGGCTGGTGGCCGAGTCGGCGAGCAGCTCGTCGAGGTAGTTCTCGGCCTCTTCCTCGTCCTTGTCGAGCGCGTACATCAGCTCGGACGCGAGGATCTTCTTCGTGCGCGTGAACATCTGCTTCTCGCCCGTCGACAGGCCCTTCTCGCTCTCACGCAGCGAAAGGTTGCGCACGACCTCGGCAAGCTCGTAGATGTCGCCCGTCTTGATCTTGTCGCGATTGTGCTTGAAGCGGCGGTTCCAGTTCTTCGGCATCTCCGAGACCTCGTCGCGCAGCACGTCCAAGACCTTCTTGACGGTTTCCTCGTCGATCACCCTGCGCAGGCCCGCCAGCGCCGCGTTCTCCGTCGGCACGCGCACCGTCATGTCGTTGTGCAGGATCTTGATCGTCAGGTACTCGCGCCGTTCGCCGAGCATCTCCATCTCCTCCTTCTTCAGCACCTTGCCGGCGCCGTGATGGGGGTAGACGACATGATCGCCGAGCTCGAACTCGATGAACTCGACTTCGCGAGTGACCTCGAGCCCGTCCTCCAGCGCGTCCTCTTGAATTGCTTGTGGCGGAATGGTGTTCTCCTTTGTTTCGGCCGACTGCGAGTTGGCCTGTCTTCAAGTCTGCAGGTAGCGATCCACGAGGTTGATCTCCTGCAGCCTGCGCAGGCCCTCGCGGATGTCCTTCGCCCTGATCTCCCCTACCCCCTCGACCGCCTCCAGCTCGGAGTCCGTGGCGGCAAGCAGCTCGTCCAGGCCTCCGAACTCGCTGACGATCTGCGTGACCACCAGCTTAGGCAGGCGCGGGATGCGCCCCAGCACGCGGTAGCCGCGCGGCGAGACCGGGTAGTCGAGCGTGTTCAGCTTGCGGTCATAGCCCAGCAGCTCCGCCAGGCGCCCGAAGTCGAGCAGGTCCTGGTGGGCGAGGCGGCCGATCTCCTCCAGCCCCGCCGCGAACGCCTCGTCGGAGTACGCGAACAGGTAGTCGCGCACGAGCGCCGCCTTTTCCGCGGCCGTGCCGACCGTCGTCTCCTCCAGCTGCATCTCGATCAGGCGTCCCTCGCTGCCCAGCTCGACGATGTAGCGCTCGATCTCCACCGCCATGCGCGTCACCAGCTCCGAGCGCTGCAGCACCGTCAGCACGTCGTGCAGCGTCGCCCCGCCCTCGAACTCCAGCGCCGTCAGGCGCGTTGCCACCTGATCCAGGCGCGTGCGGTACTTGTCCAGCGTCGCCAGAGCCTGGTTGGCCTTCGCCAGCACCACCGGGATGTCCTCGAGGATGTACTTGGTGCCGTCCACGTACACCGAGACGACCTCGCGCCGCTGCGAGATCGCGATCACCAGCGCGTCGGTCTGCTTGGAGACGCGCTCCGCCGTGCGGTGGCGCGTGCCCGTCTCGTGCGAGAGGATCGTCGGGTCGGGCATCAGCTGCACGTTCGCCATCGTGATCTTCGTCGCGTTGGCGTTGAGGATGATCGCGCCGTCCATCTTCGCCACCTGGTACAGGAAGGCCGGCGTGTAGTCGATCTCCAGCTTCAGCCCGCCCGAGTTCAGAAAGCTGAGGTCTTCCGGCTCGCCGATCACGATCAGCCCACCGGTCCGCGCGTGCAGGATGCTGTCAATGCCCTCCCGCAGCGCCGTGCCCGGAGCGATCATCTCCAGTGCCTTCATCAACCCCGGCTCCGGCCTTACTTCCGTGTAGAAATCTTCGCCGGATCGCAGGGCCACAATCCCTCATTCTAGGGCATTTAGCGTTTATTTAGCGTCTCCTTTACAGCCCGGCGGACGCTCAGGCGACGGCCTCGGCCAGCCTCCTCGAACCATCCGGCAGGGCCAGGGCGAGCGCCTCGCGCAGGGTCGCGGCCTCACACGCGCCTTCGCCGCTGTCAACCGGGGCGATCACCTCGCCGCAGCCGTGCTTTGCCGCCTCCTGCAGGCGACGCTCGGGGTGCCCCACCCAGCGCAGCTCGCCAGTCAGGCCGAGCTCGCCGAAACACGCGCGCGGCGTGCCCCTCAGCGGCACGCCGCGGCTCGCGCTCGCGACCGCCAGCGCGACCGCCAGGTCGCAGCCCGGCTCGTCCACGCGCACGCCCCCGACGACGTTCACGAACACGTCCGCGCCGCCCGTGCCCACTCGCCCGTGGCGCCCGAGGATCGCCAGCACGAGAGCCAGGCGGTTGCGATCAAGCCCCGAGACCACCCTTCGTGGCTGCTCCAGCTCCGAAGGCGCCACGAGCGCCTGCACCTCGACGAGCAGCGGGCGCGAGCCCTCCATCGCGGCCAGCACCACGCTGCCGGGCGCGCGCGTGGCCTCGGCGACGAAGCGCGCCGAGGCGTCGAGCACCTCCACGAGGCCGCCCTGGCGCATCTCGAACAGGCCCGCCTCGTTGGTCGAGCCGAAGCGGTTCTTCAACGCGCGCAGCTCGCGATACGGTCGCTCGCGCTCGCCCTCGAACTGCAGCACGCAGTCGACCAGGTGCTCGAGCACGCGCGGCCCCGCCAGCGCGCCCTCCTTGGTCACGTGACCGACCAGAATCACCGCGACGCCGCGCGCCTTGGCCAGCTCCATGATCTGCCCCGCCACCTCGCGCACCTGCCCCACCGAGCCCGGCGCGCCGCTCAGCTCGCCCGAATTGAGCGTCTGCACGGAGTCGATCACGCACGCCGCCGGCGCTTCCGCGGCGATCGTGTCGAGCACCGTATCGAGGTCCGTCTCGGCGACGATCGGCACGCGCAGCGCCCCCGGCCCGAGCCGCTCCGCTCGCAGGCGCACCTGCTCGGCCGACTCCTCGCCGCTGACGTACAGCGTGCGGTGACCGGCCTCCTGCAGGTGGCCCAGCGCCATGTTCGTCAGCGTCGACTTGCCGATCCCCGGCGAGCCGCCGAGCAGCACCAGCGAGCCCGGCACGAGACCGCCGCCGAGCACGCGGTCGAGCTCGCCGATGCCCGTCGACATGCGCTGCAGCGGCGCGGCGCCGATCTCGCGCAGCGGCTTAGCCGCGAGCGTCGGGCGCCGCTCGCGCTCGCCGCGGCCGCGCCGGCGCGATCGGCCGGCCTGCTCGGCGCGCCGGCACCTCCTCGACGAGCGTGTTCCATCCACCACAGGTAGGGCATCGCCCGTGCCACTTGAGCTCCTGAGCGCCGCAGTCAGAGCAGACGTGAACGGAACTACGCGACACGTGGCGAGATCACGCGTAGCAGACGGGTGGCGGTGGCGCGAGCCATCCGCTCAGAGGGTAAGGGCCGCCTAGGACGGCCCACGCAGCCGGGCTTGCGGGCGCGCCGCGCCGAGCAGGCCCTCAGCCGCGGCGGGGCAGCCGGCGGCGGCGCCGTAGAATTCCGTCCCGTCGAGCCCGGGCCCGGTGATCTGCGGGCGCTGCGCGCCGCCGCCGGGCGCGTAGGCGGTGTCGAACCATTCGCCGAAGAACTGCGCCAGGCGCGCGCGGCAGCCGGGACTCTGGTTCGGCAGCGCTTCTGCGAAGGCGGCCTCGAGCTGGGGCTCTGAGATGTTCGCGCCGCGGAAGTCGCGCTGAATACCCTGCAGCACGGCGTCGAAGCCGCGAGGCCCGAGGATCCTTCGCAACGCCTCGTAGGCCGCGGCCGGGCGTTCGTAGGTGGACGGGCTCGAGAACAGCGAAGCGGCGTAGGGATGCGAGGGCGCGATCGTCCAATAGCTGGCGCCGTTGGCGTAGGCGCTGTCGAAGGTCGCGATCAGGGCCTGCTCGAATTCAGCTCCCTTCAGGGCGCGCGCCGGGAACACGTAGCTTTCCATCCATTCGGCGAGGCCCTCCTTGAAGAAGGTCATCTCGTAGCTCGCCTCGCTGACGTTGTCGCCCCACCACTGGTGCATGTTCTCGTGCCACAGGATCGGCAGTTCGACGACGCCTTCGTTGAAGGAGATCATCGTCTGCATCTCCTCCTCGAAGGCCACCGACGGGGAGCCCACGACCGCGCCGTCCGAGGCGAATGGATAAGGCCCGTTGAACTGGCTCTCGAAGGCCGTGACTTCTTCCTGCTGATCGAGGATCGCGGCGTTGCGCGCACGTTTGGCAGGCGGGATCCCTTCGTCCTGGGCCTGGTAGTAGGTCACGCCGTCGGCGCCGACGCGCGAGCTCAGCGAGTAGTTGCCGATGCTGCTCTGCACCAGATAGCTCGCCACGGGCGCAAGCGATTCCCAGTTCCAGGTCTCAGAGCCGGCCGGGAAGTCGGAGTCGGGTGGGTTGCGCGTCGCGCCCTGAAAGACGCCGTTGGCAAGCGCGACCTTGCCCTCTTCGACGGTCTCGTGGAAGCTGTAGGTCGGCTTCTCGGTGGGGTAGTCGTTGAGCGGCATCCAGGCGCTTGCGCCGATCGGCTCGGTCGCCACGAGCGCTCCGCCCGGCGCGCGAAACCAACCCTCCGCTTCGCCGTTGGCGTCTTTGTGCAGGCCCGGGCGGCCGGTGTAGGCGACGTCCACGAGGAAGGTCGCCGACGCGGGGATCGGACGGCGCGGGGTGATCAGCAGCTTGTCCGCCGGGCACTGCGTGCCGTCCCGTGAATCGAGCGGAGCTCCTTCGGAGCGCAGTTCGGGACTGCAGGCGGGCGGCAGCGGATTGTCCTGCGGGCCACCCACTGGGACGGTCTGCGAGGCCTCGTGAGCGCGCGGGTCGGGATCTTCGGGACCGAGGGGATCGCCCGGGTAGGTGGGCTGCACGAAGGAGAACGCGGCCGGCTTGCCGTCGACCGTCACCGACACGACCGACAGTTCCGGGTGACCGCTGCCCAACGCGGTCGGCTCGAGATCGAGCGTCAGGCTCGACAGGCACTGCGTCGCGCTCGCCGTGAGCGCCACGTGGTTGCCCGGGAGGAACCTGCCCTTGGCGGCGCTGTAGCGGAGGTCCACTTCGGTGTGCACGCTCGTGTAGCCGCCGTTGCCGGTCTCGGGGTATACGCGCTCGCCGTAGGGCGCGAGCGTGCGCGCGCCGGCGGTGCAGCGGGCGCCCGAGACGGCTTGCGGCGATGCCGCGGGAGGCGCCGCGGGCGTGCCCGAGGCGACTTCGGTCGGAGCTGCGGGCGACGGCGCGGGCGTGCCCGAGGCGACTTCGGCCGGCGCTTTGGAAGGCGGCCTCGCAGGTGCCGGCGAGGCGAGGGCGAGCGCCGCCGCCGTCATCCACAGCGCGATCCAGGCGGCCCTTTTCATGAACGGGAGCATCGCACGCCGCAAGGCCCACGTGATTCTGGGCGCCGGCACCCAGAGCTGCGCCGCTCCCCGCCGGAGGGTCGCGCCTCGATGTCGCCGGCGCTACTCGCCGTCGGGCTCGGCGACCGTCGAGCTGTCGTCCGCCGGGGCGTCCTCGCCCTCGGTCAGCTCCTCGGCGCCGCCTTCGGCGCCGACGCCGACAGGCGTCTTCTGCTTCTTGGGCTTGACGATCGTCAGGCGCACCTCGCCCTCCTCGCCCTCCGGCGTGGGGTCGATCACGACGGTGGCGCCCGGCGTGAGCTGCTCGCGCAGCACGAAGTCGGCCAGCGGGTCCTCGATGTAGCGCTGGATCGCACGGCGCAGTGGTCGGGCGCCCATCGACGGGTCCCAGCCCTTCTCCACGAGCAGATCCTTGGCCTCGCCCGTCAGCTCCAGCTGCAGCTCGCGTTCGGCCATCGACTCGCGGATGCGCAGCAGCAGCAGCTCGACGATCTGCTTGATCTCCTCCTTCTGCAGCTTGTGGAAGACGATCACGTCGTCGATGCGGTTGAGGAACTCCGGGCGGAAGACCTTCTTCAGCTCGCCCATGATGCGGCCCTTCATGTCGTCGTAGGTGATGCCCGTCTCGTCCTCGGACACCGCGAAGCCCAGCGGCGTGTTGCGCGCGATCTCCGCGGCGCCGATGTTCGACGTCATGATCACGATCGCGTGGCGGAAGTCCACCGTGCGCCCCTGCGCGTCGGTCAGGCGGCCGTCCTCGAGGATCTGCAGCAGGATGTTGAAGACATCCGGGTGCGCCTTCTCGATCTCGTCGAGCAGCAGCACGCTGTACGGTTTGCGGCGCACCGCCTCGGTCAGCTGACCGCCCTCGTCGTAGCCGATGTAGCCGGGAGGCGAGCCGACCAGGCGTGACACCGCGTGCTTCTCCATGTACTCGGACATGTCGATGCGGATCATCGCGTCGTCGTCGCCGAACAGGAACTCGGCGAGCGTGCGCGCCAGCTCGGTCTTGCCCACGCCGGACGGCCCGAGGAAGATGAACGAGCCGGTCGGGCGCTTGGGGTCCTTCAGGCCGGCGCGCGAGCGCCTGATCGCCTTGGAGATGACCTCGATCGCCGGGTGCTGGCCGATCACGCGCTTGTGCAGTTCGTCCTCCATGCGCATCAGCTTCTGCGTCTCGGCCTCGGTCAGCTTGAACACGGGGATGCCCGTCCACATCGAGACGATGTCCGCGATCTCCTCTTCGCCGATCGACGGCCGCTCGCCGGTCTCGCCCGATTCCCACTCCTGCTCGAGCTCGCGTTTCTTGTTCGTCAGCTTGCGCTCTTTGTCGCGCAGCGCCGCGGCCTTCTCGAACTCCTGCGCCTCGATCGCCGCCTCCTTCTCGCGGCGCGTCGTCTCGACCTCGCCCTCCAGCTCGCGGTTGGCCGGCGGCGACGTCATCGACTTGATGCGCATGCGCGAGGCGGCCTCGTCGATCAGGTCGATCGCCTTGTCGGGCAGGAAGCGGTCGGAGATGTAGCGGCTTGCGAGTTCGCCCGCCGCGCGCAGCGCCTCGTCGGTGATCTGCACCTTGTGGTGCTGCTCGTAGCGGTCGCGCAGGCCCTTGAGGATTTCCACCGTCTGGTCGACCGTCGGCTCGTCGACGCGGATCTGCTGGAAGCGCCGCTCCAGCGCCGAGTCGCGCTCCAGGTACTTGCGGTACTCCTCCAGCGTCGTCGCGCCGATCGTCTGCAGCTCGCCTCTGGCCAGCGCCGGCTTGAGGATCGACGCAGCGTCGATCGCGCCCTCGGCCGCGCCCGCGCCGACCAGGTTGTGAAGCTCGTCGATGAACAGGATGATGTCGCCGCGCTGGGTGATCTCCTTCATCACCTTCTTCAGGCGCTCCTCGAACTCGCCGCGGTACTTCGAGCCGGCGACCAGCGCCGCCAGGTCGAGCGTGTAGATCTGCTTGTTGCGCAACAGCTCGGGAACCTCGGAGCTGGTGATCCGCTGGGCCAGGCCCTCGACCACAGCCGTCTTGCCCACGCCCGGCTCGCCCACAAGCACCGGGTTGTTCTTCGTGCGCCGCGAGAGGATCTGCATGATCCGCTCGATCTCCGTCTCGCGCCCCACGCACGGGTCGAGCTTGCCTTCGGCCGCCAGCTTGGTCAGGTTGCGCCCGAACTGGTCGAGCAGCTTGGAGGACTTCTTGCCCTCGCCGGGCGCAGAGCCCGAGCCCGAGCCCGAGCCGCTGGACTGTCCCTGGCGGCGACCGCCGGGACCGGACAGCATGCGGATGACCTCGTTGCGGATCTTCTCGGAGTCGGCGTCGAAGTCGAGCAGGATGCGCGCCGCGACCCCCTCGTTCTCGCGCACGAGGCCGAGCAGGATGTGCTCGGTGCCGATGTAGTTGTGACCGAGGCTCAGCGCCTCGCGCAGCGCCAGCTCGAGCACCTTCTTGGCGCGCGGCGTGAACGGGATCTGCCCCGAGGTGACCTCCTCACCGGAGCCGACGATGCGCACGACCTGCGCGCGCACACGCTCGACGGTGATGTCAAGGCTCTCCAGCACGCGAGCGGCCAGGCCCTCCTCCTCGCGCAGCAGCCCGAGCAGGATGTGCTCGGTGCCGATGTAGTTGTGCTTGAGCGTCCGCGCCTCCTCCTGCGCGAGAACGACCACCTGCCGGGCCCGTTCTGTAAATCGCTCGAACATTGTTGAATCCTTCCTGCGAGGACGGCGCCTCAGTGTGAGCTATGTGGTCTGGTCTACGGCCTGTTTCGCGGGGTCGAGGCCTCAACGGCAGTCTACCAACCGGTCCTCCGGCCTCGATGGCGTCATCGGCACCCTCGGCGCGCTGCTTGACTTCGGGCGGCCCCATGACGCGCGGCTCGCGCCGCACCGCCGACGACGGCGCTGCTCAGTCGCGCATCGCCGGGAACAGCACGACCTCGCGGATCGAGTCGCGGCCCGTCAGCAGCATCACCAGCCGGTCGATCCCCAGGCCGACGCCGCCCGCCGGCGGCATGCCCTGCTCGAGCGCCTGCACGAACAGCTCGTCGTAGGGCTGCGCCTCCTCGTCGCCGCCCTCGGCGGCCGCGCGCTGCGCCTCAAAGCGCTCACGCTGCGCGTCCGCGTCGTTGAGCTCGGAGAACGCGTTGGCGATCTCCATCCCGCCGGCGAACGCCTCCCAGCGCTCCACCAGCCCCGGCAGCGTGCGGTGCTCGCGCGCGAACGGCGACAGCGCCACCGGGTAGTCGCGCACGAACGTCGGCTGCACGAGCGTCGGCTCGACGAACTTCGACAGCAGGTCATCGGCCATCTGCGCCCACGTGGCGTCCTGCGTGCGAATCGCCAGCTCGCGCTCGGCGATCGCGGCGCTCAGCGAGTCGCCATCGCGCACGCTGGCCAGGTCGATCCCCGTCGCCTCGGCGATCGCCCGCACGAAGCTCACGCGGCGCCAGGCGCCCGCGAAGTCCAGCTCGCCGGCGTAGTCGATCGCCGTGGCCGCCGCGCGCACGAGCTCTTCCAGGCGCACAGCCGCGCCCTCGTAGTCGGTGTACGCCTCGTAGAACTCGACCATCGTGAACTCCGGGTTGTGCTTCGTCGACACGCCCTCGTTGCGAAAGTCCTTGCCCAGCTCGTACACCCGCTCCAAGCCGCCCACGAGCAGGCGCTTGAGGTACAGCTCGGTGGCGACACGCAGGTAAAGCGTGCGGTCCAGCTCGTTGTGATGCGTCGTGAACGGGCGCGCCAGCGCGCCGCCGTACAGCGGCTGCAGCACCGGCGTCTCCACCTCCACGAAGCCCGCGCCGTCGAGATAGCCGCGCACCGCCGAGACGATCCGCGCGCGATCCACGAACAGCCGGCGCGCATCCTCGCTGGCCATCAGATCCAGCTCGCGCCGGCGATAGCGCGTCTCCACGTCGCTCAGCCCCGCGTGTTTGTCCGGCGGCGGTCGCAGCGCCTTGGCGAGCACCGCGAACGAGTCCACGCGCAGCGAGATCTCACCGCGCTTGGAGCGCAGCGCCGCGCCGTCCACGCCGATCAGGTCGCCGATGTCCAGCGACGTCAGCCGCTCGAACGACTCCTCGCCGAGCACGTCGCGCCGCGCGTGCAGCTGCAGCTTGCCCGTGCGATCGACCAGATCCAGGAACGCCGCGCCGCCCGAGCCGCGCCGCGCCGCCAGGCGGCCGGCCACGCGATGACGCTCCTCGGTCTCCTCGCCCGCCGCCAGGTGCTCGTAAGCGCCCAGCACCTGCGCCGATCGGCTCGACGCCCTCGTAGGAGTACGGGAACGACTCCGCGTCCGCCTCGCGCAGGCGCTCCCCCTTGGCACGGCGCTCGGCCATCAGCTCGGGCAGGCCGTGTTTGGGCTGAGCGCTGCTCGACGGATCGTTCGGGGTGTCGTTCATCGGGCGTAGGTAACCGGCATCCAGCCTGCTGGGTCGAGCCGCCTCCACTAAGACGGCGGCAGGGAGGTCGTCGCTCAATTCTCGCGAGACCGAGGTCCCGCGGGGGTGATCATATTTGTGAGCGCTCCGGTCGCCGGGCGATTACCGGGCCGGCCCTCGGGGCCGGCTCACTCTATGGCCAAGGTTTCTCGCGGGCTATCTCGGTTGCGCTCACGCCAAGCGCGGCGCTGAGCCCCGCCGGCGCCCGTCGCGGGGCCGACCGTCGCGGAGCCGACTGCCGCGGGGCCGACCGTCGAGCGGTCGAGCGCCGGGCCGCCTACTTCAGCCCGACGTCGATCTTCGTGATCTTCAGCTTGCGCGCCGGGCCGCGCGGAACCTTCACGGCGACAGTCTCGTTGCGCTTGCGCCCGATCAGCGCGCGGCCGACCGGCGACTCGTTGGAGAGCTTCTGCTCCTCCGGCTTGGCCTCCGCGGAGCCGACGATCGTGTACTTCACCGACTTGCCCGTCTTTTCGTCTTTGACGTGCACCACCGAGCCGACCTGCACGACGTCCGTCGACAGGTCCTTCGTCTCGATCACCGTCGCCATGCGCAGCTTCTCGGCCAGCTGCGCGATGCGGCTCTCGAGCATCGCCTGCTCGTTCTTGGCGTCGTCGTACTCGGAGTTCTCGGAGATGTCGCCGAACTCCCTCGCCTCCTTGATGCGCTCGGCCACCTCGCGGCGCTTCTCGGTGGACAGCAGCTCGAGCTCGTCCTTCAGCTTCGTCAGGCCTTCGGGGGTGAGGATGACGTCCTTCGGCATGTGACCCTCGATCGCGGATTCGTGTTGGGCAGTCGGTGGGCAAATGCCCGCTGCGCGGCGCAAAAATCGCGGCGGACGCCCCCAGGGAGCGCAGCAGTATAGCGGGGGCGCGCGCGCCGTCGAACGGGGCTCAAACGGCCAGCGCAAGGGCCGCCGGACGACGCCGCAGGAGCGCGCGAACGTCCGTCAGCGTCTCCGACTGCTGCAGCTCGGCCTGCAGGCGCTTGGCGCTCTGCGCGTCCAGCGAAAGGCGCGCCAGATACCACGGATAGAACTTGCGCAGGTAGCGCGTGGCGCGCGGCTCGCCGAGGTGCTCGACCGCGCGCTCGATCGTCCAATGCAGCTCCTCCAGCACCTCCGTGCGCGTCGGCTCGCGATCGCGCCCATCCAGCAGCTGCGAGAACAGCCACGGGTTGCCCAGCGACCCGCGCGCCAGCATCACCGCCGCCGCCCCCGTCGACGCGAACGCCTCGCGCACGTGCGCGGCGTCGCTCAGCCCACCCGTGAGGATCACCGGCGCGTCCAGCGACCGCACCAGCTCAGCCGCCAGCGCGTAGTCGGGCACGCCCTTGTGCTGCACCGCCGCAGAGCGCGGATGAAAGGCGATCGCCGCCACGCCCGCCTCCGCCACCAACCGCCGAGCCAGCTCGACGCCGCTCGTCTCGCCCGTGCGCAGGCCCGAGCGCAGCTTCACCGTCACCGGCAGGCGTCGCCCGCCGGCCACCGCTCCCTCGACCGCCGCGCGCGCGACCGCCACCGCCCTGTCGGGGTCGGCCAGCAGCGCCGCGCCGGCGCCCGTCTTGCACACCTTCGCCACCGGGCAGCCCATGTTGATGTCGATCGCGTCCGCGCCCACGCCCGCGACGTGCGCCGCCGCCTCCGCCATCACCGCCGGGTCTTCGCCGAACAGCTGGATCGACACCGGCCCGCCCGCTCGCTCGCGCGCGTCGATGCGCAGCATCTCCCCGCACGTCTTCTCGTTGCGGTGGTGGATCGCGTGCGTGGACACCATCTCAGACACCGCCATGCCTGCCCCGTAGCGCTTGGCCTGCAGGCGCACGAACCAGTTGCCGATTCCCGCAAGCGGCGCCAGCAGCACGCGGTTGGGCACGCGCAGCTCGCCGAGCATCCACGGCTCGTTCAAACGGTCTGTCACGGAGTCCGGCGACGGCATCGTCCAATTATGGCCGCGCCCGGTTCGGTCGCCGGGCCGCCAGCCGGCCGAACGCCGGGCCGTGACCGACCGAACGCCACGCCGTCGTCGGCCCAAACGCCGGGCTGCGCCCGATTCGATCGCCGCGCCGCGACCGGCCCAAACGCCGGGCTGCGCCCGATTCGATCGCCGCGCCGCGAGCCTGAACAGCGCGACCCGTCCGCTTGGCGCGCCGACAATCGCGGCCGGCCTCGGCCGCCTTTTAAAAGGTCAGCTGTTGCGCTCGTGCAGCAGGCGCAGTCCCGTCAGCGTCAGCATGTCATCGACGCTGTCGATCTCCTCGGTGAACGGCACCACCAGTCCCGCCAGCCCGCCCGTCGCGACGACGTCCGGGCGTTCGCCCAGCTCCGCGTACAGGCGGCGCAGGATCGCGTCGATCGCCCCCGCGTAGCCGTACACGACGCCCGAGCGAATCGCGTCGATCGTGTTCTTGCCGATCACGCTCTTGGGCGGCGCCAGCTCGATCTTCGGCAGCCGCGCGCCGCGTTCGGACAGCGCCTCGAGCGAGATCTCGATGCCCGTCATCAGCGCCCCGCCCATGTAGTCGCCGTCGCGCGAGACCACGTCGAACGTCGTCGCCGTGCCGAAGTCGACGCACACCCCCGAGCCGTCGAAGCGCTCGCGGATCGCCACCGCGTTGACCAGCCTGTCGGCGCCGATCTCGCGCGGGTTGTCATAGCGAATCGCCATGCCCGTCTTCGTGCCCGGCCCCACCGCCAGCATCTCGTGGCGCAGATAGCGGCTGGCCATCGCCGTCCATTGAGGCTCCAGCTGCGGCACCGTCGAGGAGACGATCGACGCCTCCAGGTCGCCGAAGCCGTAGCCGCGCAGCTCCATCAGGTTGCGCAGCGCCGCCCCCAGCTGGTCGGCCGTCGACTGGCGCACCGTCGCAAAGCGCCAATGCTCGACCAGTTCCTCGCCGCGGAACATCCCGAAATGGGTCTGCGTGTTCCCGACGTCGACGACGAGCAGCATCGGCGACCATTATGCTCGCAGCGCGCATGGCGACGACCGCACCCAAGCTCTACGTCCTGCCCGGCTCGCACCCCTGCGACGCCGTCGAGGTCGCGCTCGCGCTCAAGTCGATCGACTACCGGCGCGTCGACCTGCTGCCGCTCAGCCAGCTCGTCGTCGGCCCGCTGCGCTACGGCGGCTCGACCGTCCCCGGCCTGCGCATCGACGGCCAGCGGCTCGTCGGCTCGCGCGCCATCATGCGCCGCCTCGACGAGCTCGTGCCCGACCCGCCGCTGCTGCCCGCGCCGGGCACCCCCGCCTACGCGCCCGTGCTCGAGGCCGAGCGCTGGGGCGACGAGGTGCTGCAGAGCGTCCCGCGCCGCGTGCTCGACGTGGCCTTCCTGCGCCGTCCAGACGCGATGGTCAGCTATGCCGCCAACGCCAAGCTGCCGTTGCCCGTGGCGCTCATGCGCCCCGCGCTGCCGCTCACCGCGCGCCTGATGGCGCTCAAGAACGGCGCGCGCGACCAGGCCGCGCGCGACGACCTCGCCGCGTTGCCCGGGCAGCTCGAGCGCATCGACGGCTGGATCGCCGACGGCCTGCTCGGCGGCGAGCAGCCCAACGCCGCCGACCTGCAGATCGGCAGCACCGTGCGCCTGCTGCTCACGCTCGCCGACCTGCGCGCGCTCATCGAGGCGCATCCAGCCGCCGCGCTCGCGCGGTATTTCCCGCCGAGCGCCGGCGAAGTCCCCGCCGGCGTGCTGCCGGCCGAGTG
Source organism: uncultured Solirubrobacteraceae bacterium (assembly GCA_963794905.1). Lineage (GTDB taxonomy): Bacteria > Actinomycetota > Thermoleophilia > Solirubrobacterales > Solirubrobacteraceae > Palsa-744. Next base: position 2,334,412 of record CAWCFO010000002.1, on the reverse strand, counting down.
GATCCCCGCCGGCGACGTCGCCGCCGCGTCCACCGCCTGAGCGGTCCTCCACCGCACGCTCGAACGCGCGCGCGGCGCTACAGTCGCCCTTAGCGTCTGACGTTCGCCGCGCGAGCCAAACGCATCATGCGCATCCTCGATCCACAGTCCCTCAGCCAGCACGTCGATCGGCTGTATCGCGCCGCTTGGGGACTGTGCGGCTCGCGCGAGGACGCCGAGGACCTCGTGCAGGAAACGTTCGCCAAGGTGCTCGCGCGCCCGCGCACGATCAACGGCGACGACGACCTCTACTACCTCATGCGCGTGCTGCGCAACACCTTCCTGACGAGCCGGCGCACCGCCGGACGCCGGCCCCAGACGGTCGCCACGCTCGACGACGTCGTCGCCGCCGACCCCAAGCCGATGGGACGCCCCGAGCAGGCGCTCGAAGTGCAGGAGGTCTACGAGACGATCGCCGAGCTGCCCGACGACTTCCGCATGGCGCTCGTCGCCGTGGACGTGCTCGGCCTGTCCTACCGCGAAGCCGCGCGCGCGCTGCGCGTGCGCGAGGCCACCATCACGACGCGCCTGTTCCGCGCGCGAAAGCACGTCGCCAAGCGGCTCGCCGATGTCGACGAGCCGCCCGCCGAGCCCGACCGCGAGCCCGCCGTCGCAGACGCCCCGGCCGAGCTGGGCCCCTCGTCCCCGCGCACCGCGCTCGCGCGCTCGCAACGGGAACAAATGAGCGCGCGCGGAGTCGTTGAGAGCAGAGAAGGCCAATGACCGAGCCACGCCCCACGACCGAAGCCGAGCTGATCGAGCAGATTCGCGCGATCGACGTCGCAGCGCCCGAGGCGCTGCACCGCCAGGTCGAGTCGATGATCGCCGACATGCCCCAGCGCCGGCGCGCCTCGCGCCGCGCCGGCGGCTCCCACAGCCTCGCGCCCAGGCTCGCCGCCGGCGGCGCCTTCGCCGCGGTGCTCGTCGCGCTCGCCATAGCCATCTCGCTCAACGGCAGCTCGGCGACGCTCAGCGTGCACGACGCATCGGCGATCACGCTGCGCCATGCCACCACCGGCCCTCCCGCAGACAGCCCGTCGGACGGCCGCCGATTGACCGCCGCCGTCGACGGCGTCGCCTTCCCCTACTGGAGCAGGCACTTCGGCTGGCACGCCACCGGCACGCGCAGTGACACCGTCGACGGGCGCGCCCTCACGACCGTCTTCTACGAGAACGCGCGCCACCAGCGCGTCGGCTATGCGATCGCCGCCGGCACCGGCGCCACCCAGGCAAGCGGCGGCGTCGTGTCCACGCGCGACGGCACCCCCTACCGGCTGCTCACCGTCGACGGCGTCGCCGTCATCAGCTGGATGCGCAAAGGCCATCTCTGCGTGATCTCCGGCCGCGGCGTGCAAGGCGCCACGTTGCTGCGCCTCGCCAGCTGGGACGACCGCCCCGTCGCCTCCTAGGCTCGCTGCTCGCTCACGGCTCGTGCGGCTTGCGCAGCGCAAGCGGCGGCCCCGCCCAGCGCACGCCTTCCTCCAGCGACATCACGGCGAGCGCGTCGGAAAGCCGCCGTCCGTCGGGCGTCGCGCAGTCGAAATCCAACTCCAGCGCCGGAATCAGCACGAAGCGGCGGCTGAGCAGCTGCTCGTGCGGCAGCGTCAGCCGCGCGTCGCGCAGCTGCACGTCGCCGAGCAGCAGCACGTCGATGTCGATCGCGCGCGGCCCGTGGCGAACGCCGCCGGCGCTGCGGCCCAGCTCGCGCTCCAGCCCCTTCACCGTGTCGAGCAGCTCGAGCGCTTGAAGCTGCGTGCGCACGCGCACGCACGCGTTGAGAAAGCTCGGCTGGTCGAGCACCTCGCCCACCGGGTCGGTGTCGTAGACCGACGAGCACGCAAGCGGCTCAATGCCCGCGCCGGCGAGCGCGTCGACCGCCCCCTGCAACTGCGCGCGGCGGTCGCCCACGTTGCTGCCCAGCCCCAGCAGTCCGATGCCCTCGCGCACCGTGTCGCTACCCGCCGCGCTCACGCGCGCGTCGTCTGCAGCCCCGCCGCCTGAGCGCGCTCGCCCATCGCCTGCGCGAACGGCACCAGCGCCGACAGCGGGCGCAGCATCACCGTGAAGTCGCAGATCAGCCCGTCGGCGTCGAAACGCAGCAGGTCGATGCCCTCGATCTCGCGATCGGTTCCCGCGACGGTCGCGCGGAAGATCAGCGCGTGCGCGCCGTCGGATTGCAGCTCATCGGTGAATCGGAAGTCCTCGAACACCTGGATCACCTGTGCGAGCAGCGCCGTGACCGTCTCGCGCCCGACGAACGGATGGAATGTCACCGGGCTGTGAAAGACGATGTCCTGCGCCAGCAGCTCGCCGACCGCCGGCAGGTCGCGGCGCTGCACCGCCGCGCGGTAGCGCTCGGCGGTGCTCATCGCGCGGTCATCCGGTGCGCGTGCCCCATCGCCTGAGAAGACTACGCCTCGGCCTCGCGCCACACCTCGACCGACACCTCGTCGACCGTAAGCGGTATCGGCGGCTCGGGCTTGGTCGCCTTGACCCACACGCCTTCCAGGTCGTAGTCGGCGAGCAGGCGGTTGGCGATCGTGCTGCAAAGACGCTCCAACGTTTTGTGCGAGCGCTGCTGCGCGATCAGCGCGACCAGCTGGCAGACCTCGCCGTAGTCCACCGTGTCCTCGATCGCGTCGGTCACCGTCGCGTCGGTGTCGCCGACGTCCAGGCGCAGGTCCAGCACCAGCCGCTGGCCGACCTCGCGCTCGGCCTCGCTGACCCCGTGGTGCGTGTACAGCGACAGGCCCGTGATCTCGACCGTAACCGCCTCGGCCGCGTCCTCGCGATCGCGCCCGCCTTCCCCGTCGACGTCGTCGTCTAGGTCGTCCGCGTCCTCGCCGCCGGGCTCGTCGTCCATCGCTCGCCCAAAGTAGCAGCAGCCACCGCAAGCGCCTCGCGCAGCGGCGCGACCTCGTGCACGCGAAACACGCTCGCCCCGCGCTCCAGCGCGAGCACGTTCGTCGCGATCGTCCCCGCCAGCCGACGCGAGCCTTCGCCGTCGCCGCCGATGCGCCCGAGAAACGACTTGCGCGAGGTGCCGATCACGATCGGGCGCCCCAGCTCGGTCAGCTCGCGCAGGCGCGCCAGCAGCGCCAGGTTGTGCTCGACGCGCTTACCGAAGCCGATACCCGGGTCCAGCAGCACGCGCTGCTCGTCGATGCCCGCGCGCACCGCCAGCTCGAGACGCTCGTGCAGGAACGACTTGACGTCGTCCACCACGTCGTCGTAGCGCGGGTCGCGCTGCATCGTGCGCGGCTCGCCCAGCATGTGCACCAGGCAGCAGTCGGCGCCGCTCTCGGCGACCACGCCCGCCATCTGTGCGTCTGCGCCCAACGCGCTCACGTCGTTGACGAGGCTCGCCCCCGCCGCCAGCGCCGCGCGCGCGACCGACGCCTTGGAGGTGTCGATCGAGATCTGCACGCCGCCGCTCGCCGCCTCCGCGGCGAGGCCCTCGACCACCGGCAGCACGCGGCGCAGCTCCTCGTCGGCGTCGACCGGCTCTGCGCCCGGTCGCGTCGACTCACCGCCGATATCGACGATCTGCGCTCCCTCGCCGATCAGCGCCCGACCATGCTCGATCGCCGCCTCCGCCGTCGCGAACTCGCCGCCGTCGGAGAACGAGTCCGGCGTCGCGTTGACGATCCCCATCAGGCGCAAGCCGCCCGGGTCGTGCACTAGAGGAGGGTCGGTGGCTCCGGGTCGTGCGCGCGCGTCTCGGCCGTGCCGCCGGCGAGTCCCGGGCGCGGGATCGTGCGCGGAGCTTCGCGCTCGGCGCGGTCGGCCGACACGGGTGGCGCGGGCAGCTCGGGCTTGACCTCCTCCTCCACGCCGAACACCTCCTCGTCGCTCTTGCCGGCGAGCAGCGCGAGGAACTCTTCCTTCTCGATCGTCTCGCGTTTGACGAGGATCTCCGAGATCTTCGTCAGCTCGCTCTGGTGCTCGGTGAGGATGTCGCGCGCGCGCTGGTGGGCGACCTCGATGATGCGCCGTACCTCGTCGTCTATCTCACGCGCGATTTCGTCGGAGTAGTCCGGCTCGGTCGAGAACTCGCGGCCGAGGAACGGCTGGCCGTGGTCGTGGCCGAACACGCGCGGGCCGAGCTTCTCTGACATGCCGAAGCGCATCACCATCTGCTTCGCCGTCGCGGTGACCTTCTCGATGTCGTTGGACGCGCCCGTCGTGATCTCGCCGAAGACCAGTTCCTCGGCGGCGCGGCCGCCGAGCGTCATCGCCATCGCGTCCTTGAGCTCCGCGCGCGTGGTCAGAAAGCGATCTTCCTGGGGCATCGAGATCGTGTAGCCGAGCGCCTGGCCGCGCGAGATCACCGAGATCTTGTGCACCGGGTCGGAGTGCTCGAGGAAGTGCGCGACGAGCGCGTGTCCCATCTCGTGATAGGCCGTGATCAGACGCTCCTTCTCGCTCATCACGCGCGTCTTCTTCTCCGGTCCGGCGATCACGCGCATGATCCCCTCCTCCAGCTCGTCCTGGCCGATCTCGCGCTTGCCGGTGCGCGCCGACAGGAGCGCCGCCTCGTTGATCAGGTTCGACAGATCGGCGCCGGTGAAGCCCGGGGTCTGACCCGCCAGCGCGTCGATGTCGATGACCTTCGCCAGCGGCTTGCCGCGCGTGTGCACCTCGAGGATCTTCGCGCGGCCCTTGCGGTCGGGACGGTCGACGGCGATCTGGCGATCGAAGCGGCCGGGACGAAGCAGCGCCGGGTCGAGGATGTCCGGGCGGTTGGTCGCCGCGATCATGATGATGTTGTCCTTCGCCTCGAAGCCGTCCATCTCGACGAGCAGCTGGTTGAGCGTCTGCTCGCGCTCGTCGTGGCCGCCGCCGAGGCCCGCGCCACGGTGGCGTCCGACGGCGTCGATCTCGTCCATGAAGATGATGCAGGGGCTGTTCTGCTTGGCCTGCTCGAACAGGTCGCGCACGCGCGACGCGCCCACGCCGACGAACATCTCCACGAAGTCAGACCCGGAGATCGAGAAGAAGGGGACGCCCGCCTCGCCCGCCACCGCGCGCGCCAGCAGCGTCTTGCCGGTGCCCGGCGGCCCGTACAGCAGCACGCCCGTGGGTATGCGCGCGCCCAGCGCCTGGAACTTCTTGGGGTTCTCCAGGAATTCCTTGATCTCGTGCAGCTCCTCGACGGCCTCGTCGACCCCGGCGACGTCGCGGAAGGTGATCTTCGGGGAGTCCGCCGACAGCCGCTTGGCGCGCGACTTGCCGAACGACATAACTTTCGAGCCGCCGCCCTGCACCTGGTTCATCAAAAAGATCCAGAAGCCGAAGAACAGGACGAACGGGATGATGTACGTGAGCAGGCTCAAAAGCGCGCTGCTCTTTTCCGATTCGACGTTGTAGGCGACCCCCGCGGTGCGCAGTTCTTTGATCAGTTCCGGCGCCGCCTGGTCGATGTAGCCGACTTCGTAGTCTTCTTTGTTCTTCAGCTTGACTTCGAGCGACTTGCCCTTGTTCTTGAACTTGACTTCGCGCACTTCGCCGCCGGGCAGCTCCTTGGAGACGAGCGTCTGGTAGCTGTGCGTGCGGTGCACGCTGGACCCCGGGTTGACCAGTTTGACCGCGAGGAAAGCCAGCACCACGACGATGAGGATCGGGAATGCGGCGCTCTTGAAGAAACGGCTCATTGGTCAGGCCCTCTGTGCTCTGGCGCCGGGCGAAGTGGTGGTCACCAGTCCCCTAGCCTACCATGAGGCGCCGCATTCTCCGGCGGTTGACGGGCCGCTCGCGGCGGTGTCAGAACGCGGTCTCTAACGCTCGAGCGCGGCCACGAACGGCAGGTTGCGATGGCGCTCGGCGTAGTCCAGGCCGTAGCCCACGACGAAGCGGTTGGCGATCTCGAAGCCGACGTAGCGCGTCGGCAGGTCGACCTTGCGCCGCTCCGGCTTGGTCAGCAGCGCGCACACCTCCAGCGTGCGCGGATTGCGCGAGCCGAGGTTGCGCATCAGGTACTGCAGCGTCAGTCCCGAGTCGACGATGTCCTCGACGATCAGCACGTCGCGGTCTTCGATCGCCGCGTCGAGATCCTTGAGGATGCGCACGACTCCCGAGGAGTCCGTCGCCGAGCCGTATGACGCGACGGCCATGAAGTCGACCTCCACCGGCACGTCGATGTAGCGCATCAGGTCGCTGAGGAAGAACACCGCGCCCTTGAGCACGCCGATCAGCAGCAGCGAGCGCCCGGCGTAGTCGCGCGAGATCTCCTCGCCGAGCTCGGCGACGCGCCGCTGCACGTCCTCGGCGCTGACGAGCACCTCACCTACCTCCGACTGCTGTGGGTCGCGCACCGGACTGGCCACCGAGCGGAGTCTAGCCCTCGTCCGGCGGCGCCTCGCGGGGCTCGCGTGGAGCGAGGCGGCGCATGTGCAGAACTCCCCGCTCGATCACCGCGCCGACCTGACCGCCGACGTGCAGCTCCGCCCGCCCTCCGCGCTCGCCCAGCGCAAGCAGCTCCTTCACGCGCTCGCCGGCCTGCGGCACGTAGGTTTCGCCCGCGCGCTCGGCCAGCTCGATCACGACCAGCCGCGCCAGCGCCGGCGCCAGCTCGCCAAGGCGCGCCAGCTCGATGTCGCAGCGCCCGTCCAGCTCGCGCTCCACGAGCGCGCGCAGCAGCTCGGTCTCCTCGCGCAGCAGCTGCGCCGTGCGCAGCACGTTGAGCTCCGCCGCCGGGTGCACCGCGCGCAAGGCCGGCACCACGCGCGCGCGCACGCGTGCGCGCGCGAAGCGCTCGTCGGCGTTGCTCTCGTCCTCGCGCCAGCCCAGGCCGCGCTCGCGACAGTACGCGGCGGTCTGCTCGCGCGTGACGCCCAGCAGCGGTCGCAGCACACGCCCCTCGCGCGGCGACATCCCCAGCAGCGCGCGGCGGCCCGGCGAGGCGGCCAGCCGGTAGAGGATCGTCTCGACCTGGTCGCTCGCCGTGTGCCCCGTCGCCACCGCGCCGCCGCCGTTCGCCGCCGCTTCGGCCAGCTCGAGCGCGGCCGCGTAGCGTGTGTCACGCGCCCACGCCTGCAGGTTGCCGCCCGCCTGCGCGACCGGGGTCCGCACGCGCTCGACCGACAGCCGCACGCCGAGCTCGCGGCACAGCCGCGCGCTGTGGCGCTCGTCCTCGTCGGCGGCCGTGCGCAGCCCGTAGTTGACGTGCAGCGCGCTCACCGCCTCCGCGCCGCGCAGCGCCACGGCGACGTCGAGCAGGCACACCGAGTCGCGCCCCCCGGAGAGCATCGCCACGACGTGCCCCGCGCCGGTGAGCAGGCCGTCGCGGCGCACCGCGTGGCGAACCTCCTCAGCGACGCCCACAGGCCGGCTCCTACGCCGTCCTGTCGGACGCGAGGAACAGCTCCGTCGGCTCGGAGAAGCCCTTCAGGCCGACCTCGCCGATGCGCTCGAAGCGCACGCCGTCGACGCTGCCGACCATGTCGACGACGGGCCGCGTCACGAGCACCTCGCCACCGCCCGCGCGCGCCACCACGCGAGCCGCCTGGTTGATCTCGCGTCCGTAGTAGTCGCCGTCGCGGTACAGCGCGTCGCCGTAGTGCATGCCGATGCGCGGCGGCGGGTCGCCCTGTGCGATCGCCGCGCGCAGCGCGACGGCCCAGCCGCACGAGCCCGCCGGCGTCGGGACCGACGACCATCACCTCGTCGCCGAGCGTCTTGATCACGCGCGCGTCCGCCGGCAGCGTCTGCTCGACGGCCTCGACGAAGCGCTCGACCGCCGCCAGCGCCTCCTCGTCGCCGCGCTGCACCGTCAGGCGCGCATAGCCGGCCAGGTCGGCGAACACGATCGCCACGCGCACGCGCCCCGCCTCCGAAGCGCTCTCGGCGAGGTCGGTCTCCATGTGCCCGATCACGTCCTGCTCGACGAAGTGGCCGAGCAGCCGGTCGTGCACGTAGCGCAGCAGCGGCACGACGAACGGGATCAGCTCGCGCGCCAGCCCCTCCATCTCCTCGGCGATCTCCACGTTGGGCATGCCCTCGCGCATCAACGGCTCGTGCACGTACAGGTGGATCAGCCGCACCTCGGCTTCGGCGATCTGCGCGATCGACTGCCCGTACACGCGCGCGAGCTGCAGGAACGCCACCGAAGGCAGCCCCGCGTCGAGCATCGCGGCGACGTACTTCATCATCTGCATGTCCTCCTCGGACATCAGCGCCGCCGACGCCGAGCCGAGCCCCATCGCGCCGAGGATGCGCTCGATCAGCGCCTCTTCCAGCCCGCTCTCGCGCGCCACCTCGCGCAGCGTGTAGCGCGGCTCGGAGCCGCTCAGCAGGTTCTCGATCGGCCCGACCGCCAGCTGGCCGTTGTCGCTGGCGCGCTTGATCTGCTCCAGCGTGTGCCCGCGCGCGCGCAGGCGAGCGATCACGCGCACGTACGCAGCCGCCGCCGGCGTCCAGCGGCCCTCATAGCCCGGCACGAGACCCTTCTGCACCCAGCGTTTGACCGTCGCCACCGACACGCCGGCGCGCACGGCCACCTGCGAGAGCGTCGCCTCGGGCGTCTCGCTCGGAGGATCCTCCGCGGGTTCAGCCACTCGAAAGCGACGCGAAGGGCTTTCCCATTCCCAGCAGTCTAAAGTCGCCGCCGGTGTCCGACAGCGAGCCCGTCCCGCCACCCGCCATCCACCTGCACCCGACCGCGCCGCTCGCCGAGCGCGTGCTGCTGCCCGGCGACCCCGGCCGCGCGCTCGCGCTGGCCCAGTCGCTGCTCGTCGCGCCGCGCATGTTCAACCACAACCGTGGGCTGTGGGGCTACAGCGGGGAGGCCACCGACGGGCGGCCGCTGACGATCCAGTCGACCGGCATGGGCGGACCGTCGGCGGCGATCGTGCTCGGCGAGCTGATCGCGCTGGGCGCGCGTCGCGCGATCCGCGTGGGCACGTGCGGCGCGCTGTCGCGCTCGCTGGCGCTCGGCGATCTGGTGATCGCACGCGAGTCGATCTGTGGCGATGGCGCTTCGCGCGCGATCGGCGGGAGCGAGCGCGCGAGCGCTGACGTCGAGCTGAGCGATTCGCTCGCGCGCTGCGCGCCGCAAGCGCGCGCCGGCACGATCCTCAGCGTCGACCTGTTCTACGACGAGCAGGCAGCGAGCGCGGGCGAACACGACGACCGCGACGCGCTGGCCGTCGAGATGGAGGCGGCGACGCTGTTCGCACTCGGCGCCGGCAAGCGCGTGCCCGTCGCGTGCGTGCTCGCGGTGACCGACACGTTCGACGCGCAAGGCGCGCGCACGCGCATCGGCGAGCGCCAGCTGCGAGAGGCCGGCGAGCGGCTGGGCGAGGTCGCGCTCGCCGCGCTGGGCGACTGACAGCGCGCCGGCGGACCCCGCCGCCGGCGCGCGCGCCGCTAGCCTTTGCGCGGTTTGGCTTTCGCTTTGACCGCTTTGACTTTGCTGCGAGCGGGTTTCGTTTTCGTCGGTTTGGCTTTGCCGGCTTTGCTCGCGGCTTTGCTGCGCGTGGCCGCGGCTTTCGCTTTGCCCGCCGCTTTCACCTGCGCTTTGCCGGCCGCTTTGGCTTTGCCGGCGGTTTTTTTGGCGGCCGCTTTGACTTTGCTCGCTTTTGCTTTGGTCACGCGTTTGGCTTTGCTGGCCGTTTTTTTCGCAGCCGTTTTGGCGCTGCTCGCTTTGGCTTTCGTGGCGCGTTTGACTTTCGCCGGTTTGGCTTTGGCTTTGGTCGATTTGCTGCGCGTCGGTTTCGCCGCCGCGGCCGCCGCGCGGACCGGTTGGACGACCTGCGGGCGGAGCCTGCTGGACAGCTTGCCGAGCTGCTGCTCGATCGCCGACAGGCGCGCCTCGACGGCGCTCGGCGAGAGCGCGCGGTCGAGGCGATGCACGCCGTCCTCGATGCCCTCCAACCGGTGAGACACTGCCCGCAGCCGCCGCGTGAGCCGTTCGATGTCGGCAGCCGACGGGATGTTCAATGCACCCATTGCAACCTCCTGTGCTTGAGAAGCCTTCTCCCGGGCGTCGAACGCCCGACCGATCGCCCCAGTGATGAGGGGATTTTCGAGCAGGTCGGACAGTGCCTTGCCCAGCCGCTCCTCCGTGTTTTCGCTCAACCGCTCGCGCAGGCTCTTGGCGACGTTGCTCGCATCGGACATCCATGCGCTCCCGGTGTCGAAGTCGGCGGGCCGCGCTGGCCCGCGACGGCTGTAAGGTCGCCGCCGAGCAGGAACAATACGGTGCAGCGATGCCCGACCGTTTGTTCCTGTTCGTGCAGTTCGAGTTTCCGTGGGAGCTGGGACCGCCCGACGGGCGCTACCTGATGCGCGCCGACGAGCACGCCGACCCCGAGCGCGTCGTCGTGCTAGGCACGCTCGGGGCACCGCGACGAGCGCCCGCCCGCGGTCAGATGCTGAGCGCTGCGACGCGCTCCAAGGCGCGTCGGAGAGAGGTCGCGCCGCAGCCCGAGCCGGCGCCCGTCCCGACCACGCGCGCGACGCTCGTCGACCCCGTGTCGGTGTCGGCCGAGCGCCAGGCCAAGGCGTGGCTGACCGACCTCGACGGCGAACGCGAGGTGCTGGACGCCGCGGCGACGCTCAACCGCGTCCTGCACTTCCATCGCGTCGCCGCGGCCGACCCGAACGTGCACGAGATCTCGCCCGACCAGGCGCTCGTCATCAGGGCCGGATGGGGCGAGGGCGAGCAGGTCGCCGACGGGCTGTGGCTGCACGCCGACGAGCTGACTTGGCGGGGGCGCGCGGGCGTGCGGCGCAAACGCATCGGCGACCGCGCGGCGGCGCTGCGCCCGCAGGAGCGGCTGGCCGAGCTGCTGGGCGGACGCGCCGCGACGCTGCTGTGCGAGGAGCTGGCGCTGCGCGCGCGCCAGGATCTCGACCAGCGGCCGAAACGCACACGCGGCGATCGACCTGCAGGCTGCGTACGCGACGGCGCTCGGCGAGCTGGCGGCCGAGCGCCGTGAGGATCTTGCGATTCGCATCGCCGAGCTTGCCAAGCTGCGCGCCGGCGTCGATGAGCAGGCCGGCGTGGCGCTGGGCGGCGGGGGGGCCGACGGGCTCGACGAGGCGGTCCTGCGCCATGCGCTCGCGCGCCTGGAAGCGGCACTGAGAGCGCGCACGGCGACGGGGTTTAGTGTGCGTTGAGCATGGACCCGACGACGACAGCGATCGGCACGTGGAGCGGCGGGCGCTTCATGCACTTCGGCGAGCCGCTGAGCGACGAGCGCCTGCTGGAGCTGCTGCGCCCAGGCGCGGGGATCGACACGGCGATCACCGCCGACGCCTACGGCGCCGGCGAGGCCGATGCGATGCTCGGACGCGCGCTCGCCGGCGTCGCGCGCGAGGACTACTGCCTCGTCGGCGCGATCGGACACGACTTCTACGAGGGCCAGCGCGAGGGCGCCAAGGGCTTTCCGCGCTTCACCGACGCCCGCCTGCGCGGCGAGCGGTCATATGGCGACTACATACGCATGGCCACCGAGCGCAGCCTGCAGCGTTGCGGCGTGGACAGCTTCGACCTGCTGCTGCTGCACAACCCCGACCGCACGGGCTACACCAGCCCGGCCGTGTGGGAGGGGATGCAGGCGGTGCGCGACGCGGGGCTGACGCGGCTGCTGGGCGTCGCGCCGGGTCCGGCCAACGGCTTCACGCTCGACCTGATCGACTGCCTGGAGCGCTTCTCGGCGCTGATCGACTGGGCGATGATCATCCTCAACCCGCTCGAGCCGTGGCCCGGCGAGCTCGCGCTGCGCGCCGCCGAGGCCAACGACGTCGCCCTGATCACGCGCGTGGTCGACTATGGCGGCCTGTTCCACGACGACGTGCTCGACGGCCACGCCTTCGCCGAGCACGACCACCGCAAGTTCCGCCCCGAAGGCTGGGTACAGGCCGGACGCGAGCGGCTGGAGCTGCTGCGCCCCTACGCCGAGCGCCACGGCTTGACGATGCTGCAGCTCGCGTGCGCGTGGAACCTCGCGCAGCGACCCGTGCGATGCGTCGCGCCGACGCTGATCCAGGAGAGCGGCGCCGACGCGCGGGCGATCGAGGACAAGCGCGCCGAGCTGGCGGCCGTCACGGCGCGCTCGCCGCTGAGCGCCGAGGAGGTGCGCGAGATCGCGCGCATCGGCGACAACGCGGGCTCGATGACGTTGAAGGGTGCGAGCCCGGAATACATAGGCGAGCCGCTGGCCGACCGCTGGGAGCTCGACGACGAGCTGTCGGCGCTGGCCGCCCGTTGGGCGATCGAGCCCGAGCGCGACCTGCGCAAGGGCGAACCGTCGACAGTCAAGCGATGAGGAGGCCGCAGCGATGAACATCGACGTGACCGGAATCAAGCAGGGACAGAAGATGATGTGGACGGCGGGCGACTACCCGGAGGTCTCGCGCCGAATCGCCTCCGTCGCGCAACTGCTGGCCGAGCGCGTCGGCGCCGAACCGGGCGTCGAGCTGCTCGACGTGGCGACGGGAAGCGGCAACGTGGCGATCGCCGCCGCGAAGGCCGGAGCGAAGGTCACGGGCCTCGACCTCACGCCGAAGCTGCTCGACGTGGCGCGCGGGCGCGCTTCGAGCGCGGGTTTGGAGATCGATTTCGTCGAGGGCGACGCCGAGGAGCTGCCGTTCGAGGACGACTCGTTTGATCGCGTCACGTCGTGCTTCGGGGTGATGTTCGCGCCCCGCCAGCAGGTCGCCGCAGACCAGCTCGTCAGGGTCGCGCGACCCGGCGCGACGATCGGCGTGACCGCGTGGACGCCCGAGGGCTTCGTCGGCGCGAGCTTCCGCATGTCCGCCGGCTACATGCCGCCGATGCCTGACGGGCTCGTGCCGCCGGTCATGTGGGGCTACGAGGATCGCGTTCGCGAACTGTTCGCCGCCAGCGGCGCGGAGGTCACGTGCGAGCGGCGCACCGTCACCTTCTCGGCGGCGAGCGCCGAGGCGTGGCTGGCCGACGACGAGAAGAAGCTCGGGCCGGCCGTCATGGCCAAGGCGGCGCTCGAGCCCCAAGGCCGCTACGACGCGCTGCGCGCGGACATGCTCGAGCTGTACGGCGGCTTCAACGAGGCCGACGACGGGTCCTTCCGCGTGTCGTCGGAGTACCTGCTCACGCTCGCGCAGCTCTCCGGCTGAGCGCCGCTCTCAGCCGAGCGACGACGCATCGCGCTCGCGCCGGTGCGGCGCTAGTCGAGAGCCGCGACGAGCTCTTGCAGCTCGGCGACGACGTCGCCGTGCAGGCGAACCTCGGCGAGGTCGTCCAGCGGCGTGGGGCCCTGCGTGACGATCGCCACCGCGCCGCCGGCACGGTGCGTGAGCAGCGGCAGCCCGGCGACCGGGTGCACTTCCAGCGAGGAGCCGATGCACAGCAGCAGGTCGGCGCGTTCGCACAGCTCACGCGCGCGCGACAGCGCGCCGGCCGGCAGCAGCTCGCCGAACAGCACGACGTCGGGCTTGATCGGACCGTCGCACGCGCCGCAGCGGGGAACCCCCTCGGCGTCCGCCGCCAAGCGCTCGCGCGTGCGAGCCAGGGGCACGACGCTCGCCGCAGTCCGGGCACGAGCAGCTGGCGATGCTGCCGTGCACCTCGACCAGCTCGCGCGTGCCCGCGCGGCGGTGCAGCATGTCGATGTTCTGCGTGATCACGCAGTCGAGCAGGCCGCGCCGCTCGAGCTCGGCCAGCGCGTCGTGCGCGCCGTTGGGACGCTTGTCGCCGAGCGTCGCAAAGCGCTCGCCGTAGAAGCTCCAGAAGCGCACCGGGTCGGCGCGAAAGGCGTCGATGTGCGCGACCTCCATCGGGTCGACCTTCTCCCATAGCCCCGTGCGCGGCGTGCGGAAGTCGGGTATGCCCGACGGTACGGAGATCCCCGCACCGGTCAGCGCCACGACCGAGCCGGCGGCGCGCACCAGCTCGGCCAGGCGCCGCAGGGACTCCCCCTGCGGCGCCGCGGGCGGCGCGTCGCGGCGGTCGTACGCGGTCGTCGACGCGGCGTCCTCGACGGGCGCTTGCGGGGCGGCGCCCACCTTCATCTCCCCCGGAAGCTCGGCGCGCGTTTGCCGAGGAACGCCGCGATGCCCTCCTTGGCGTCCTCGCTGGCGAACACCTCGGCGAAGGCGCGCTTCTCGGACTCGATGCCCGCGTCGAGATCGCCGGCGGCCGAGACGCTCTTGATCTGCTCCAGCGCCAGCGGCGCGGCCTGCGCCAGCTTGCGCGCCCACGACAGCGCCGTGTCGAGCAGTTCGTGATCCTCGACCACGCGGTTGACCAGCCCGAACTCGAACGCTTCGTCGGCGAGCACCGGGTCACCCACCAGGTTCATCTCCAGCGCCTTGTTGGCGCCCACCAGGCGCGGCAGGCGCTGCGTGCCGCCGAAGCCGGGGATGATCCCCAGCTTGATCTCCGGCTGGCCGAACAGCGCCGAGCGAGCGGCGATGCGCACGTCGCACGCCATCGCCAGCTCGCAGCCGCCGCCGAAGGCCAGCCCGTTGACCGCGGCGATCGTCGCGATCCTGCCCGAGCCGAGCTCTTTGAACAGCGCGTGCGTCTCGTGTATGAGCGTCTCGCCCGCGGCGGCGTCCATCGTCGTGAAGGCCTTGATGTCGGCGCCCGCCGAGTAGAGGAACGGGTTGGAGGAGGCGATCACCAGCGCGCGCACGCCGCTGTCCTTGACCTTCGCCCAGACCTTCTCCAGGTCGCCGGCGACCTGCGGGGAGATCGAGTTCATCTGGCCGTTGGCCAGCCACGCGATCGCCACGCCGTCCTGCAGCGTCTCCAGCTTGATCACCTCGGCGGGCTGCTCGGCGTCGGGCTGCGGGTAGGCATAGAAGCCCTGGCCGGTCTTCTGCCCGAGGCGTCCCTGCGCGACCAGCCGGCGCAGGATCGTCGGCGGCGTGAAGCGCTCGCCGTAGCGCTCGTGCGCGTTCTCCATGCGCTCGAGCACCGTGTCCAGCCCCTCGGAGTCGGCGCGCATGAACGGCGGCAACAGGCCACGTCGTGGGTCCAAGCCGGCGCCGGCCATCATGCCGAAGTCGATGTCGCGGTGGCTGGCGACGCCCTCCTCGAGCACCAGGCACGCCTCCAGAAAGGTCTTCAGCGACAGCAGCTCGACCAGCTCGTCGATGTCCGGGTCGGCGTCACCCGGCAGGTTGGCGTTGCCCTGCGGGTCATAGAAGCCGTCGCCACCGGTCTTGGCGCCGAGCTTGCCTTCGGCGACCAGCTTCTGCATGCCCTTGGGCACGAAGAAGCGTTCTTCGCCGTAGGACTCGATCAGGTGCTCGGCGACGTGCAGCACGGTGTCCAGCCCGAGCAGGTTGATCAGCGTGTACGGGCCCAGCGGGAGGATGCCGGCGGCGCCCAGCCCCTCGTCGATCTTCTTGATCGACAGGCCCTTCTCCTCCTGCTCGCGCCACACCTCGGCGCTGGAGGAGTTGAGGATGCGGTTGACGACGAAGCCCGGCACCTCGGCACAGGTGATCGGCTGCTTGCGGATCGCCTGCGCGAACGTGACCGCCGCGGCGATCGTCTCGGCGGAGGTCTCCTCGCCCTCGACGATCTCGATCAGCGGCATGATCGACGCCGGGTAGAAGTAGTGAAAGCCGATCACCTTGTCCGGGCGCAGCGTCGCTTCGGCGATCTCGGTGATCGACAGCGAGGAGGTGTTGGAGGCGAGCACAGCGTGCCCCGGCGTGCTCGCGTCGAGCTCGGCGAACACGGCCTGCTTGATCTCCATGCGCTCGGGCACCGCCTCGATCACGATGTCGACGTCGCCGAACGGGGCGTAGGAGGTGGTGCCCTCGATCCGCCCGACGATCTGCTCGATCTGCTCGGCGGCCTGCTCGGCCGTGATCTTGCCCTTCTCAGCGAGTTTGCCGATCTGGCCCGTCGTCACGTTGCGGGCCTCGTCGAGACCGGCCTGCACGAGCGCGTCGTCGATGTCCTTGAGCACCACGGGAATGCCCGCGGCGGCGATCGTCTGCGCGATCTGTCCACCCATCGTCCCGGCGCCGACGACGGCGGCTTTGAACACGAACATGTCTTTTGTGTCTCCTCTGCTGGCTAGGGTGGCCGGGAGCCTAGCGTTCAAGCGCTCGCCACCGCACCTATCGGTGCGTGCGCGGGTTGCCTGGGGTGAGAGATGCGCTACACGAACCGGGGGTAGGAGGCAGACATGACCCACGCAGACGAAGTCGCAGGCGAGCCGGGCCATCACAACGCGCCGGGGTCACGCCGCAGCTGGCGGACGGCCGCGGCGCTGCTCTTGGCGCTGCTGACCCTGCCCGCCGCGGCGCAGGCCGCGGCGGCGACACCGAAGGCGAACACGAACGGCGCACGCGAAGTGAGCTACGGCTCAGCGGTGCTGACCGGCGCGGTCAATCCCAACGGCAGCGACACGTCCTACTACTTCCAGTACGGGCTGACCAGGGCGTACGGCTCGCAGACGGCGATCTCCGACGCCGGCTCGGGCAGCAAAGCCGTTCCCGTGAAGCTGGGGATCACCGGCCTGCAGCCGCTGACCGTCTACCACTACCGCCTCGTCGCGGTCAACTCCTCGGGCGCGTCGATCGGCGAAGACGAAAAGCTGCTGACGACCAAGGTGCCGCTGTCGCTGCAGATCCTCTCCTCGCCCAACCCCGTGACGTTCGGCGGCCTGGTGACGGTGCAGGGAACGCTGTCGGGCACCGGCAACGCCAGCCGGGGGGTCGTGCTGCAGGGCAACGCCTTCCCATTCACGGCCGGCTTTCAGACGATCGGCAACCCCGAGCTGACCTCGCCGACGGGGAGTTTCAGCTTCACCGTCCCCAACCAGGAACAATCGACCCAGTTCCGCGTCCTGACGACGACGAATGCACCTGTCGTCAGCCCGGTGACGACCGAGAGCGTCGCCGTGCGCGTGAGCAGCCACGTCGCGCGCACCAAGCGCCGCGGCTTCGCGCGCATCTACGGCACAGTCACTCCGGCGGTCATCGGCGCCCAGGTCGGGGTCCTGCGCATCGCGCAGGGTCATGGCATCCTCGCGGGCGGCACGGTGGTCAAGCCGGGCAACTCGATCAGCGGGCAGTTCAGCCGCGTCGTGCGTGTCAAAAAAGGCGCCTACCGCGTGCTCGTCAAGGTCGCGCCCGGGGGCGTCGTCTCCGCCTACGGCACGCCGCTGCTGATCCACTGAGGTCGGGGCAGCGCCGTCGCCCCACGGCGACGGCGCTGCGCGACCCATCAACTCGTAGGTAAAAAGAAAACGGCTAGACGGCGACCGTTTCCACGCCTCCGACCTTCGCCGGCTCCTCGACGCGGCGCGGCAGCAGCGTTTCGCGCGCGATGACCAGGCGCTGGATCTGCGACGTGCCCTCGTACAGCTGCATGATCTTCGCGTCGCGGAACAGCTTCTCCACGGGGTACTCCTTGATGAAGCCGTAGCCGCCGTAGACCTGCACGGCTTCGGTCGCGGTCTTCATCGCCGTGTCGGCGGCGAAGCGCTTGGCGTGCGAGGAGACCAGCGTGTTGCGTTCGCCGTTGTCGAGCATCACGGCGGACTTCCAGGTCAGCAGGCGCGACGCCTCGATCTCGGTGGCCATGTCGGCGATGATGAACTGGATCGCCTGGTGCATCGCGATCGGCACGCCGAACTGCACGCGTTCGCGCGAGTAGTCGGTGGCGAACTCGAACGCCGCGCGCGCGATGCCGGTGGCCATCGCCGCAACGCCCGGGCGCGTGCGGTCGAGCGTCATCATCGCGAGCTTGAAGCCCTGGTTCTCCTCGCCCAGCAGGTTCTCCGCCGGGACCTCGACGTCGTTGAAGGAGATCGTCGCCGTGTTCGACGCGCGCTGGCCGAGCTTGTCCTCCTTCTTGTCCACCACCACGCCCCAGTCGCGCTCGACGACGAACGCCGAGATGCCGCGGTGGCCGGCCTCCTTGTCGGTCTTCGCGTAGACCGTGTAGTAGTCGGCGTAGCCGCCGTTGGTGATGAAGCACTTCGAGCCGTTGATGACGTACTTGTCGCCCTTCTTCACGGCCGTCGTGCGCATGCCCGACACGTCCGAGCCGGCGTCCGGCTCGGTCAGGCAGAAGGACGCGAGCTTGGGCGCTTCGGTGAGCATGCCCAGGTACTTCTTCTTGGTCTCCTCCGAGCCGCCCAGCGCGATCGGCGCGGTCGCCAGGCCGTTGCAGCCGAGCGAGGTCTGGATGCCCGAGCAGCCCCACGAGAGCTCTTCCTCGATCAGGCAGCCGTCGAGGTAGCCCGCGCCGGCGCCGCCGTACTGCCTCTTCGATGTGCGAGTTCATCAAGCCGACCTCCCAGGCCTTCTCGATGATGTCCTGCGGCCACGTGCCGTCCTTGTCGTACTCCCAGGCGACCGGGCGTATCTCCTTGACCGCGAAGTCGTGCGCCATCTCGCGCAGGTTCTTCTGCTCGTCGGTGAGCGTGAAATCGACCATGTCTCGGTAAATCCCCCTAACAGGCTGGCGAAAGTGACAATGATTGACTGGTCAGTCAACCCTTGGCCGCCAGGGTAGCGGAGCGCGCAGCGATCGGCAACAATCAACGCGTGACGCAGAGCGCCTTCGTGCTGCAGAGCGCCTTCCCGATCGTCGTCTTCGGCGCGGTCGCCGTCTCGGTGGTGATGTCGCTCGTCTTCCTGTTCAGCCGCGGCAGCATGTTCGACCACATCGGCGACGGCGGGCTCACCGGCGAGAGCGACCCTTACGGCTCGCCGCCGCCGGCCCCGGTCAGCGCCGCCGGCTCGCGCGCCGAGCAGGAGATGGAAATCCGCCAGATGCTCACGGCGCGCAGCGCGCGCCTGGTCGGGCGCGGCGAGCCGGCGCTCGACATCGACGCCGAGGTCGCCAAGCTGCTCGGCGCCGGCCCAGCCCGCCGGGCACGACCCCGGCCTGCGACGAGGTGCGCCAGCTCGTCGTCGCGCGCAACGAACGGCGCGAGCGCCAGGGCCTCGAGCCGCTGGACGTCGAGCAGGAGGTGCAGCGCACGCTCGCCGAGCTCGACCCGTAGGTCGCCGGCGAGAGCAAACCTGCGAGCCGCTGGGCAGTCCGGTATAAACGCGCCATGGCCGACCCCCGCCGCTTCGCAGCTCGACGAGCTGACGCTCCGGCCGGGCACGTACTTCAACCCGCAGACCGAGGTGCTGGTGGTCGTCGACGACTCGCCAGAGGTCGACCACGAGATCTTCGAGTCCGAGGACTTCGACGCCAGCGACTGGGTGCTGATCTCCGACGAGACGCCGGTCGACGAACACCGTCGCGACGAGCTGATCGAGCATTTCAGCGTCACCTACCAGCCCGGCGGCGCGCTGCTCAGCGCCGGCGACGACGAGATCGTCGAGGACGAGGACGAGCTCGAGCCCGACGACGACCTCGAGCTCGAGCGCGACTAGCACCCGCAACTCGCGCTCGTGCCGGCGTGTTTGGGGTGCGTGACGCCCTCCCGCGCCCCCAAGCACCCTCGCCGAGCAGAGCGGGCCGATCGCGCCGCCGGCGGCGCGATTGCAAAGCTCGCTGCACCGCCCGCGCCCGGCGCGGCTGTGCGTAGCATGCGCCGCGTGCGCGCAACGCTTCTCCGGGCGCTCGTCCTCGGCGTCCTGACGCTCGCGGGCGCGACCGCCGCCGCGCCAGCCGCCGCCGCCGGCCCCAGCGTGTCCGCAGCGCTGAGCGGCCTGGAGCGCGCCAACGCGATCACCCCGGCGCAGTACACGCAGTACTACAACGCCTACGTCGCCGCCAAACGCTCGCTCGCCAAGCTCAGCGGCACGCGCCGCGCCGAGCTCGGCGCGGTGATGGGCAACGTCCAGGCGATGGCCGCCGGCGGCTACTTCATCGCGTCGCGCCTGCCGGTGATCTTCCTCACGCTGGAAAACAACCGCCGCTGGTGGACGACCGAACCGCTGCCGTCCAGCGGCACGCGAGTGAGCTTCCCCGGGTCAAAGCTCGTGTGGGAGTACTACGCCGGTCAGGGCATCGAGATCCAGTGGCTGGGCACGTTCGGCGAGGGCAACGGCTACTTCCTGTCGGGCCACGAAAACGCCAACCTGCGCCAGCTGCTGGCCGAAGTCCTCCCGCTCGCGACCAAACGCGCGGGCGGCATCGCCTGGGAGTACATGTTCCAGTTCGACGGCGGCCGGCCGCCGTGGACGAGCGGGCTCTCGCAGGGCACCGCGCTGCAGGTGCTCGCCCGCTCGTGGTCGCGCTTCAAGGAACCGGCGCTGCTCACCGCCGCCCAGCAGGCGGTCGGCATCTTCCAGAACGCGCCGTCCGGTCGGCGTGCAGGTCAAGACGCCGGCGGGCTCGGAGTACGCCGAGTACACCTACGCGCCCAGCGACCGCATCCTCAACGGCTTCATCCAGGCCGTCGTCGGCCTGTACGACTACACGCAGATCACCAAAGACCCACTCGGGCTCAAGCTGTTCGAAGCGGGCGACGCCGAGGCGCGCGCGGAGACGCCGCACTACGACACGGGCGCCTGGTCGCATGTACGACCAGTTCTCCGAATCCAACCTCAACTACCACGAACTGCTCACCGAATTCCTGCAGCATCTGTGCGAACGCACGCGCAAAGGCCCACCCATGTCGCTGACCCCCGCGCCGCCGCCGCCGCCGACCACCACTACGACTACGACGACCACGACGCCGACGACGCCCAGCACGACGACGACGCCGACGGCGCCCTCCGGCGGAACTCCGCCGAGCGCCGGCGCCTCGCGCGCCAAGGCTCGCCGCGCGGCGAGCCCTCCCGCTCCCACGCCGATCGCCGGCGATCAGGTCTACTGCACGACCGCGCAGAAATTCACGACGTATGAGAAGACCCCGCCGATCGTCTCGCTGCTGACCAAGACGCTCAAGGGCGGCACGCGCGCGGGCGTGCAGCTGTCGCTGTCGAAGGTCTCCACCGTCCGTCTCACCGTGCGCAAGGGGATCGCGCACGGTGTGGACGAACAGCGCCTACGTCGGGCGCGGCAAGCCGAAGCTGCTGTGGGTGACGCCGGCCGGCGGCGGCACGTTCACCGTGACGCTCAGCGCGAGCGATCCGGCCGGCAACTTCGCGACGACGACCGGCACGATCGTCGTCTCGCACCGCTAGCGCGCCGACGCCCACCGGCGCTCCTAGACTGGTCCGGTGAGCCGCTCACAGACGACGTTGGCGGAGGGCAGGCGCGCGATCGGCCGCTTGGCGGCCGCTTGGCGGGAGCTTGAGCGCGAGCAGCGGCTGGCCGCACTGACGGCGCTCGGGCTGTTCGTGTCGATGCTGCTTCCCTGGTACTCCAAGACCAACACGTTCGTCGAACACAACGCCGCCAAGGCCAGCCAGTCGAGCCTCAGCGCCTTTCAGGCGTTCTCGTTCGTCGAGGCGGCCGTGCTGCTCGTCAGCGCCGGCGTGCTCGCGCTGCTGTTCGCGCGCGGCGAGGGGCGCGATTTCCACCTGCCCGGCGGCGACGGCACGATCGTGATGCTCGCCGGCGGCTGGGTGGCGCTGCTGATCTTCTATCGGCTGCTCGACAAGCCGAGCCTGCAGGGCACCCAGCGGATCACCGCGACCGTCGGCGTCGAGTGGGGCATCTTCCTCGCGCTGCTGCTCGCGCTCGGCGCTGCTGTACGTCGGCAGGCGGATCCGCGCGAGCGAGCGTGGCCAGCCACCGCTGACGCGCCCGCGCGCGCCGACGCCGACGCCGACCGGCGAACGCGAGCGCGACGCCCGACAACGCCGAGACGGTCGTCGCGCGGCACGCCGACGACGCGCGCGAATCGCGCGCCCAGGACGGCGACGAAGCGCCCACGATCGCCACGACCCCCGTGCCGGCGCGAGCGCGACCGGCCATGCGAGACGACCCACGCACCCCGGCCGCCGAGGAGCCGACTGAGCCCAGCGCCCTGCGCGGGCGCTCGGCGCCGCGCGGGCGCCCGCGCTTCCCGCCGGCGCCATCGGAGCAGATGTCCTTCGAGGACTCGCCGCCCGGCGAGGAGTAGCGCGCGCCCGGCGAGGAGGCGCGCGTGGCCGCGAGGAGGAGCGTACGGTCGGGCGTGCCGAGCGCTGCGTGCCCGACGCCTATCATTGCGCTGGCGATGTCCGTCACACCGTCTGAGGCGCAGCCGGCCGCCCACCCCGCGCCCAACTCCGTGCAGGACGTCTCGGCCGGCCTTCGCTCGGTCGGCTACCTGCCCGGCGAGTCGACGGCGCTGGTCTCCTACCTGGCGACGAAGCTCGGCAAGCCGGTGCTCGTCGAGGGCCCGGCGGGCGTCGGCAAGACGGAGCTGGCCAAGGCGCTGTCGCGTTATCTCGGGCGCGAGCTGGTGCGCCTGCAGTGCTACGAGGGCCTGGACGAGGCCAAGGCGCTGTACGAGTGGAACTACCGCAAGCAGTTGCTGCGCATCCAGGCCGAGGCGGCCGACACCGGGTGGAGCGCCGTGCAGGAGGACATCTTCGGCGAGGAGTTCCTGCTCGCGCGGCCGCTGATGACGGCGATCGCCTCAGAGCAGCCGGTCGTGCTGCTGATCGACGAGATCGACAAGACCGACCAGGAGTTCGAGGCGATGCTGCTGGAGGTGCTGTCCGATTTTCAGATCTCGATCCCCGAGCTCGGTCGCGTGCAGTCGCGCACGCACCCGATCGTGCTGCTCACCTCCAACAACTCGCGCGAGCTGACCGAGGCGCTCAAGCGCCGCTGCCTGTACCTGTGGCTGGACTACCCCGAGCTCGAGCACGAGCTGGAGATCGTGCGCCTGCACGCGCCTGACCTGTCCGAGACGGTCGCGCGGCGGCTGGTCGAGGTCATCGGCATGGTGCGCGCGCTCGACCTCAAGAAGCCGCCGTCGATCGCCGAGTCGATCGACTGGGCGCGTGCCCTTCTGCTGCTGGGCGCGCAGGACATCGACTCGGAGACGTTCACCGAGACGATGTCGGTGATCGTCAAGCACCGAGCCGACATGGACGTGGTCGCCGAGCGGGTTGGGCTCAAGCTCTCCTCGGCCGCCGATGTCGCCTGAGCAGCCGCCGGCGCCCGCGCGGGAGGCCCCGCTGGCGCAGGAGGGAATGCCGGCGCGCATCCTCGAGCTCGGCGAGGAGCTGCGCCGCGAAGGCGTCGCCGTCGGCACCTCGGAGCTGCTCGACGCCTTCGAGGTTCTGCGCGAGATCAGCTGGACATCACAGGAGGACTTCCGCGAGGCGCTGGCGGCGACGCTCGCCAAGAGCCAGGAGGATCGGCGCGTGTTCGAGCTGGTGTTCGACCGCTTCTTCTTTCGCGCCGTCGAGCTGGCGGCGTCGCGCGAGGGCGTGCGCGAGGACGACCGTGCGACGCTCGACGAGCTCTCAGAGCAGGAGCTCGACGCGCTGCGCGCGGAGATCGCGGCGGCGCTGAGAGACGGCTCGGAGGGCGCCATGCGCGACCTCGCGCGCATGGCCATCGCGGCGTTCGCCCGCCGCCAGGAGGGATCGGGCGTGATCGGCGTCGACGTCCAGCGCATCCGCCGCGCGCTCGGGCTGCGCGCCGAGCCACAGCCGGAGCTGCCGGAGGAGGATCCGCGCCGCGACGGGCTGCCCCGCGACGCGCTGCGCCGCTTCGAGGCGCTGTTGCGCCGCGAGCTGGAGCGCGCGCAGATCGAGCGCACGGGCGCCCTGCCGCCGGCGCGGGCGCTCGGCGAGCTCGACCGCGCGCTCCCCTCCGGCCCGCTCGCCGACCTGGCGGCCGTGCACCGCGTCGTCACGCAGCTGCGCCGGCGCCTGGCCACGCAGGGGATGCAGATGCGCGGCCACCGCCGCCACGCGCACGTCGACGTGCGCCGCACGATGCGCGCCTCGCTGCAGACCGGCGGCGTGCCCGTCGAGCTGAAGTTTCGCCCGAAGCGGCCGAAACGCCCGGAGATCTACGTGCTGTGCGACGTGTCCACGAGCGTCACCTCGGCGTCGGTGTTCTTCCTGTCGGTGCTGCACGCGCTGCACGACACGTTTCGCAAGATGCGCTCGTTCGTGTTCATCGAGCGCATCTCCGAGGTCACCGACATCTTCGAACACGAGCGCAACTTCAAGACCGTCTCCGAACGCATCGGCTCCGACGCCGGCGTCGCGGACATCTCGGGCTACACCGACTACGGCCGCGTGTGGTCGGAGTTCCTCGTGCAGGTCGAGGACGACCTGCACCCGCGCGCGACCGTCATCGTGCTCGGCGACGCGCGCACCAACGGTCGCGACCCGCGCGCGGACATCTTTGCGCAGATCGCCGCGCGCGCCGGGCGCACCTTCTGGCTGAACCCCGAGCCGCGCCTGTACTGGAACTACGGCGACTCGGTGATCGCCGCCTACGAGCAGTTCTGCACGGCCTTCGAGTGCTGGACCACGGCGCAGCTCGAGGACTTCGTGCGCGCGCTCACGCGCCCCGTCGTGTCGGCCTGACGCCGCCGCGGTAGTAGCATCAGCGACAGAGCAACAGAACACAGGGGTGCTGGCGGGAAGGCCGGCTGAGATGGCGCACGGGAAGCGATTCCCCCGGCGCCGACCCTTCGAACCTGTGGGGTAATGCCCGCGAAGGGAGCGAAGTGGCAACCACGACTACCCAGCGCGCCCAGCCGTCGAGCGGCCGGCGGGCAGCGGGCGGAGCGGCGATCGCGCTGCGCGACGTCACGCAGACCTTCGTCGGTCGCCGCGGCGGCGCCGTACGCGCTCTGGCCGGCGTGTCGCTGCACGTCGAGCGCGGCGAGCTGGTCGCGCTGGTCGGGCCGAGCGGATGCGGCAAGACGACGCTTGCTGGAGTTGATCTGCGCCCTGCAGTCGCCGCAGCGGGGGACCATCGATTGCGAGCCCGCCGTGCTGATGGCGCAGAGCGACCTGTTGCTGCCGTGGCTCAGCGCGGTCGACAACGCGGCGCTGGCGCTGCGGATCGCCCACGTCCCGCGCGCAGCCGCGCGCAGCCGCGCGGCGGAGCTGTTCGCGCAGCTCGGGCTCGACGGCTTCGAGCGCGCCCACCCGGCGGAGCTGTCGGGCGGCATGCGCCAGCGCGTGGCATTCGCGCGCACGCTGCTGTCGGGCAAGCCCGTGCTGTGCCTCGACGAGCCGTTCGGCGCGCTCGACGCGATCACGCGCGCGGACATGCAGCAGTGGCTCGCCGGCGCGCTGGCGCGCGAGCCGCGCACGGTCGTGCTGGTGACGCACGACGTCGAGGAGGCGATCCTGCTGGCCGATCGCGTGCTCGTGCTGTCGCCGCGTCCCGGGCGCGTCGTGCACGAGCTGGTCGTGGGCGGCGGGCGGCCGCGGGCGCGCTCGGATGCCGAGGTGATCGCGCTGCGCGAGCGCGCGCTCGGCGTGCTCGCGCTCGGAGCCTCCGCGACGGCGCCCGGCGCATGAGCGCGTTCATGCGCACAACGGTCGCCGAGCCCGCGGCGTCCGTCCCGCCCGCTCGCCTCGTCGCGCTGGGGCGCGGCGCCGTGCGCGCGCTGCTACCGCCGTTGGCGCTGCTCTGCGCACTGATCGGCGCGTGGGAGGCGTACGCCGACAGCGAAACGAACAGCACCTTCGTGCTGCCGCCGCCGCACGCCGTCGTCACCGCGCTGTGGAACAACGCCGGCTTCATCGCCGCCAACCTCAGACCGACCGCCGAGGAGGTCGTGCTCGGCCTCGCGCTGGCGCTCGTGCTCGGCTTCGCGCTGGCCGTGGCGATCCACTTCTCCGGGCTGCTGCGGCGCGCGGTCTACCCGCTGGCCGTCGGCTCGCAGGCGGTGCCTGTGGCGGTGGTCGCCCCGCTGCTCGTCTTCTGGTGGGGCTTCGGCGTGCTGCCCAAGCTCGCCGTCGTCGTCCTGATCTGCTTCTTCCCCGTGCTCGTGACGACCGTCGACGGGCTCGCGCGCGTGGAGCGTGATCAGCTGAAGCTGCTGCGCACGCTCGACGCGTCGCGCTGGCAGGCCTTTCGCTTCGCCGAGCTGCCGGCCGCGCTGCCGGCGGCCATCAGCGGCGCGCGAATCGCCGTGGCGGTCGGCGTGATCGGCGCGTACATCGCCGAGTCGCAGACGATCACCAGCGGCGCCAACGCCGGCCTCGGCCACGAGATCAACGCGGACCTGAACGCGCTGCAGACCCCACGCGCATACGCCGCGGCGCTCGTGCTGTTCGCGCTCGCGATCGTCTGCTTCCATGCACTCACGCTGGCCGAGCGCGCGCTCGCGCCGTGGGCCAACCGACCACGAGGAGAGACGTCTTGACGATCACCACCGCAGCTCGCCGTGCCTCGGTCTCGCTGCTCATGCTCGCGTCGCTGGCCGGACTCGGCGCATGCGGCTCCGAGCACGACACGATCTCATCGGCGAGCGCCAAGCCGTTCAGCGTGCTGCTCGACTTCTACCCCAACGCCGACCACGCCGCGCTGTACTCAGCGATCGCGCAGGGCGACTTCCGCACCGCCGGGCTGGATGTTCAGCCGCAGGCGCCGTCGGACCCCGCCGACCCGCTGAAGCTGCTCGCCGCAGGCAGAGTCGACATGGCTGTCTCCTACGAGCCCGAGCTGCTGCTGGCGCGCGACCAGGGCATGAAGCTGGTGTCCGTAGGCGCGCTCGTGCAGCGCCCGCTGACCTCGATCATCGCGCTGCCGGCAAGCCACGTCAGGAAGGTCTCAGACCTCGCGGGGAAGACCGTCGGCACCGCGGGCATCCCCTACCAGGCCGCCGAGCTGAAAACGTCGCTGCAGGCCGCCGGCGCGAACCCGGCGAGCGTCAAGGAAGTCAACGTCGGCTTCAACCTCGTGCCGGCGATGCTCTCGGGCAAGGTCGCGGCAACGCTCGGCGGCTTCTGGAACGTCGAGGGCGTACAGCTTCGTGCCCTGCACAGGAAACCTCTGATCGTGCCCGTCGATCGCGCCGGCGTGCCGACGTACGACGAGCTGGTGCTCGTGGTACGCGAAGACGAGGCGCACAAGCGCGGCCAGGATCTGCGCGCGTTCCTGCAGGCGCTGACGCGCGGCCAGCGCGAGGTGCGCGGCGATCCGGCCGCGGCGGCGGCGCTCGTCGTCAAGGCCAACCCGTCGCTCGACCCCAAGCTGCAGCTGGAATCGATCCAGCAGACGCTGCCCGCGACGGTCCCCAGCGAAGCCGGCAAGCCGTTCGGCTGGCAGGCGCCGCACGAGTGGGCGGCGTTCGGCGCCTGGATGTTCTCCCACCACCTGCTCACGCACGACCCCAACGCCGAACTGCCTCCGTTCACCAACGAGTTCCTCCCCGGTCAGGGGATCTGAGCGGCGATGCGCGTCGGCGTGCTCACCGGCGGCGGCGACTGCCCAGGGCTGAACGCCGTGATCCGCGCGATCGTCCGTCGCGGTCTGGCCGAGCCCGGCCACAGCTTCGTCGGCTTCCGCCACGGCTGGGCCGGCGTGCTGGAGGACGACGCGGTCGAGCTGACGTTGGCCAGCACCGCCGGCATCCTGCCGCGCGGCGGCACGATCCTCGGCACCTCACGGACCAACCCGTTCGCCGCCGGCGGCGACGGCGCCGAGCCGATCCGCGCGACGATGCGGGCGCGCGGCGTCGACGCGCTGATCCCGATCGGCGGCGAGGACACGCTCGGGGTGGCGCTGCGCCTGCACGAGCAGGGCGTGCCGGTCGTCGGCGTGCCCAAGACGATCGACAACGACCTCGGCGGCACCGACGTCACGTTCGGCTTTCAGACTGCCGTGCAGATCGTCACCGACGCGATCGACCGCCTGCACACGACGGCCGAGTCGCACAACCGCGTGATGGTGCTCGAGGTGATGGGTCGCCACTCCGGCTGGATCGCCACGCACGCCGGCATCGCCGGCGGCGCAGACGCGATCCTCGTGCCCGAGCGCCCGTTCGACATCGAGGACGTCGCCGCGCACCTGCGCAAGCGCCACGAGCGCGGCCCCAACTTCTCGATCGTCGTCGTCGCCGAGGGAGCGATCCCGCGCGAGGGCACGCTGCACACGCGCGAGGGGGCCGCGACCGACGCGTTCGGCCACGCGCGCCTCGGCGGGATCGGCGTGGCGCTGGAGGGCGAGCTGGAGCGCTTGACAGGGTATGAGAGCCGCGTGACGATCCTCGGCCACGTGCAGCGGGGCGGCAGCCCGGTGGCTTTTGACCGCGTGCTCGCGACGCGCTTCGGCGTGGCCGCGATGGACGCCGCCGTCGGCGGGCGCTTCGGCGCGATCGTCGGGGTCAGCGGCACGCAGATCGTGGAGACGTCGCTGGCCGACGCGCTGCGCGAGCCCAAGCTGCTGGATCCGGGGCTGTACCAGACGGCGCAGCTGTTCTTCGGCTGACGGCATGCGCGCCGGCAACTCACCGGCGCCGCCGTGATCGTGCCCTCGCCGCGGCCGTCGCCAGCGCTGACGGGGCGCAGCGCTCATGCGCGCGCCGCCCTAAGCGCGTTCTCATCACCCGCTCACGCCCCCTTTAGGCCGCACGAACAAGCTGCCGGGGTGTCGACGAGCTGGCCAGCCGCAGCAGCATCGGCGGCGGGCCGCCAAGCGGCGCGTCTTCTTCGCCCGAGCGCCCCGGCGCGATCGGGCACCGCTGGGCGGTCAAGCACGGCGCTTGCGCTCGCAATGGCGTGCGCTGTGACGATCGGCGCCTGCGGCGGTGGTGGCAGCAGCGGCACGCAGGCCAACACGCCGTCGAGCGCGACGACGAAGGCCGCCGCTACCGCGAAGCAGACCCCGCGCGCCCCGGCGACGCTGCACGTGGGCGCCCGCACGACGCTGCCCGCCGCCGTGCAACTGCCCGCCGTGGCGCCGGGAGCAGGCGGGGCCCTGGCGATCGGCGGCCTCGACGCGGGCGACTCGTCGGTGGCGAGCATCGTGACGATCGACCGCTCCGGCGCTCGTGTCGCCGGTCAGCTGCCGCTTGCAGTGCACGACGCCGCCGCGGCGCAGGTCGACGGCCAGACGTACATGTTCGGCGGCGGCGAGCCGAGCTCGACGAGCGCGGCGATCTTTCGCATCGACGCGTCGGGTGCGAAGGCCGCCGGCCAGCTCCCGGTGGGCGTGTCGGACATCGTCGCGGCGACCGTCGGGCACAGCGCGTACATGATCGGCGGCTACACCGTGTCGGCGCCGTTGCGGACGATCGTCGCGTTCACGCCCGGCGCCGGCGCGCACGTCGTCGCCTCGATCCCGCGCCCGCTGCGTTACGCCGCCGTCGCGGCGGTCGACGGGCAGGTGCTGATCGCCGGGGGAACCTCCGGGACGACGGCGCAACGGGCGATCCTGTCGTTCGATCCGACGACGCGCCGCGTGCGCCAGATCGGCGAGCTGCCCTACCCGCTCACGCACGCCGCCGGAGCGTCGCTGAACGGCTGGCTGTACGTGATCGGCGGCCGCGGCGAAAGTCTCTCCGACCAGCACGCGTCGATCCTCGCGGTCGACCCGCGCAGCGGCGCGGTCCACGAGGCCGGACGCCTGCCAGAAGCGCTCTCGGACATCGGCGCGACCGCGCTCGAAGGTCACATCCTCACGGTCGGCGGGCGCAACTCGTCGGGGAGCGTCTACGACAGCGCGTTGATGCTGCTGCCGGCCGCGGGATGAGCATCTACGCACGACGCCGCGCCGTGGCGGTGCTGGCGCTGGCGACGGTCTTCGCGGCGGTGCTGGCCCTGAGCGACTGCGGCGGGGGCGGCAGCTCGTCGCGCGGGCCGGCCGGCTCGAACGGCGCGACCTCGCGCGGGGCGGCAGGCCACTCCGGCGGCTCGGTCGAAGTGCCGGTGGCCGGGCGCGTGCCGCCGCCGCTGAGCCGCACGAACGTCTACGCCGCCGACCGGCCGGGCCTGCTCAGCCCGGTCGTGCGTCACGACCCGGCGCTCGTGTACGTGCCGAACACGCGATCGAACACAGTCGACGTGATCTCACAGCGCACGTTCAAGGTGATCGACCACTTCGCCGTCGGCACGCTGCCCCAGCACGTCGTCCCGTCGTGGGACCTGCGGACGCTGTACGTCACCAACGACCTCTCCAACAGCCTCACGCCGATCGACCCGCGCACGGGTCGTCCGGGCAAGCCGATCGCCGCGCTCGACCCCTACAACCTGTACTTCACGCCGAACGGACGCTGGGCGATCGTCGTCGCCGAGGCGGACCGTCAGCTGGACTTTCGCAACCCACACACGATGGCGCTGCACCACGCGCTGGCGACGCCGCAGTGCGACGGCATCGATCACATGGACTACACCGCCGGCGGGCGCTACGCGCTCGTCTCGTGCGAGTTCTCCGGGAACATGATCGTCGTCGACCTGCGCACCGAGCGGGTCGTAAAGTCGATCGCCCTCGCCCCCGGGGCCAAGCCGCAGGACGTCAAGCTCTCGCCAGACGGGCGGACCTTCTACGTCGCCGACATGTCGCTCAACGGCGTATGGCTGATCGACGTGCGCAAGCTGCGCGTGATCCGCTTCGAGCTGACCGGCGCCGGCACGCACGGCCTGTACCCGAGCCGCAACGCGAAGTACCTGTACGCGTCCAACCGCATGGAGGGGTCGATCAGCGTGATCTCCTTCGCGACGCGCCGGCCCGTCGCCAAGTGGTGGATCCCCGGAGGCGGCTCGCCGGACATGGGCGGGCTGTCGGCGAACGGCAAGGTGCTGTGGCTTTCGGGGCGGTCCAACGGCGTCGTGTACGCGATCTCCACGATCACCGGCAAGCTGCTGCACAAGATCCCCGTCGGCGAAGGCCCGCACGGGCTTTGCGTATGGCCGCAGCCGGGGCGCTACTCGATCGGCCACACCGGCATCCTGCGCTAGCCGGCCGCGGCCCCGGGGCGGGCCTTTACATGGTCGGCGCGCTCACGCGGCCGGCGGGCTCAAACGGCGTACATGTGCACGGCGGCCAGCCCCGCCCACTCCTCATACGGTGCGAAGAAGGCGCGCACCTCGTGCTCCTGCGCGCGGGCGCGCGGGTCACCGCCGCTGAGCAGACGACCGACGAGCTTCAGCAGCCCGACGTCGCCGGCCGGCACCTGGTCGTGGCGCCCCTGGCCGTGCAGCGCCAGCATCTCCACCGTCCAGCTGCCGATCCCCGGGATCGCGCGCAGCCGGCGCCAGCCGCGCTCGTGCTCGGCGCCGTGCAGGTCAACGCGCCCCTGCGCGACCTCGCGCGCGGCGCGCACGAGCGTCAGGGCGCGCTTGCCGGCGAGGTCGAAGGACTCCAGCAGCGCGGGCGCGGTCCCGGCCAGTTCGTCGGGCGCCGGCAGGTCGCGCAGCGGCCTCCCGGCGCCGTCCCAGCAGCTGGCGCGGCGGCCCAGCGCGGCGATCAGTCGGCGCTCGATGGCGGCCGCGCGCTCGTACTCGATCAGCTGCTCGCAGACGGCCCACGCAAGCGCCTCGAACGGCTCGGGGCGGCGCTGCACGCGCAGCCACGGTCGCCGGCGCACCGAGCGGCCGATCAGCGGATCGCACGCGAAGCGGCGGTGAAAGGCGCTCAGGTCGTCGTCGACGCCGAGCGCGAAACGCATGCGCGCAATCCCGTGAGCGGCGGCCTCGCGCGTGCCAGCGCGCGCGCCGAGCAGCACGCGGTCGGGCGCGGTCTGCGCCGCGCGCACGACGACCGGCTCGCGTCCGTGGTGCAACAGGCGCTCGAGAACGCCGCCGCGACGGCGCAGCACACCGTCCATGCCTCCGCGCGGCAACCTGTACGGGCCGGCCGGGCGGACTTCCAGGCGCTGCTCGAAGCCCATCGGCGCGGGGCCGGCTAGTCGCGGCCGCCGAGCAGGTGCACGTCGACGAGCAGCGAGCGGCTGCCGACGATCTGCACGAGCTCGCTCGCCGCCGGGGCAGCGCGACCGCCGCGCCGCCGCCCGAGCCGGCGCGACGAGCGCCGGCCCTTGACGAGCGCGCTGGCGTGGCGCTGGCGGCGCGTGACCAGACCGACGACAGCCGCGCCCGCGACGAATCCGCCGGCCGCGACGGCTGCCGCCTGCACGCTGGGGATCGCGCCGGCGCGGCGCGACAGCTCGCCGCCCGCGGGAAAGCCGCTCAGAACGCTCGCCTCGCCGGCGAGCACCGGCAGCGCGTCGACCTCCTCGCCCACGCGCGCGCCGCGAGCCTGCGGGCCGTCGGCGGTGCCGGGGCCGTGGGGGCCGTCGTCCGCGTCGTCGCGACCGGCCGTAGTGGCGGGGCCGTGCTGGGAGTCGAGGCTCATCCGGCGAAGTGTAGAGCGCCCCGCAGACCCCATCTACAGCTCGCGCTCGTACACACGATAGCGCTTGACGATCCGCCCGCCCATCGCTTCCATGCCACGGTTCATCGCGGTGTTCGTCTCCAGGATCCAGCCCATCTCGCCGCCGTCCTGCGGACGCTTTTCGGCGGCGTCGTAGTGCAGCTGATAGAGGCGCGCCGCCACGCCGGTGTGCTGGTACTCGGGCTTGACGCCGAGGAAGCCGACGCGCACGCGATCGGTCAGCCGGCCCTTGTTGAGAAAGTGCCACCAGCCGAACGGCAGCAGCCTGCCGTTCATTTTCGCCAGCACCTGGTTGACGTCGGGAACGGTGATCGCCATGCCGACGACCTCGCCGTCCGCTTCGCGTTCGGCGAGCATGAACCAGTGCTTGTCGAAGACCAGCTGCAGCTCCTGGGCGTATCCGTCGAGATCCTTCTTGGAGAACGGCACGAAGTCCCAGTTGCGCGACCACGCCGAGTTGTAGACGTCGGCGAACGCATCCATGTCTTTGCGCAACTGCCAGCGACGCATCGGACGCACCCGGATGCCGTGCTCGCTCTGCACCTTGTCGGCCAGCTCCCAGATAACGGGCAGCACCTTGTCGCGCTCGGTGACCTCGAGGTTCCACATCAGCAGGTCCATCGCCTTGGTCATGCCGGCCGCCTCGAGGCGCTGCTGATAGTAGGGCGGGTTCCACGGCTGGGCGATCATCGGCCGCAGCTCGTAGCCCTCGATCAGCACGCCGCTCTCGTCGTTCATGGCAAAGCACGCCGGGCCGACCATCCGCTCCTTGCCGCGCTCGTCCAGCCAGCGCGCCGCGGCTGCGAGCAGTGCCCCCAGCACCTCGTCGTCGTCCTCGAACTCGAGGAAGCCGAACCAGCCCCAGTTCTTCTTCTGGTACTCGTTGAACGCGTCGTTGACCTGGGCGGTGATGCGCCCGACCGGCTTGCCGTCGCGCCAGGCCAGGAAGTACTCGGCTTCGCCGTGGCTGAAGAAGGCGTTCATGCGCCGGTTGAGGAACAGCCTGCGCTCGAGCTTCAGCGGTGGCACCCACTGCGGGTGGTTAGCATGCAGGCGGAAGGGCAGGTCGATGAAGCGCTTCAGATCTCTTCCGCCGGAAACAGATCTGATTTCGACTCCCACGGCCGAGGCACACTACATGCACACCTCCACGGACGTCTTCGCAAAGGCCCACGGTCACGACCGCTCCGAGCTGCTGGCCGCGGCTCGCGAGGCCGACATCCTGCCGTACTTCCACGTGCTCACCTCGCCGGCGATGCCGGTCGTGGAGATGGAGGGCGCCGAGCGGATCATGCTCGGCTCCAACAACTACCTCGGCCTGACCGGCGACGAGCGCGTGATGCAGGGCGCCGAGGATGCGCTGCACCGCTACGGCACGGGCCTGACCGGCTCGCGGCTGCTCAACGGCACGATCCCGCTTCACCTGGAACTCGAGCGGGAGATCGCCGAGTGGATGGACTGCGAGGACGCGATCGTGTTCACGACCGGGCACCAGGCCAACGTCGGCACGCTCGGAACGCTGCTGGGACCGCAGGACACGGTGATCGCCGACTCCGGCGATCACGCCTCGATCCTCGACGGCTGCCTGCTCTCGCGCGCCAAGCTGCGCCCCTTCCGCCACAACCGGCTGGACAAGCTGGAGAAGATGCTGCAGCGCGCCCAGGACGACGGCGGCGGCGTGCTGGTGGTCGTCGACGGCGTGTTCTCGATGGAGGGCGACATCGCCCCATTGGGCGAGATATGTGAGCTGTGCGAGCGCTATGGCGCTCGCTTGATGGTCGACGAGGCGCATGGAGCCGGCGTGCTCGGCGCGCGCGGGGCGGGCACCGCGGAACTACTCGGCGTTGCCGACCGCGTGGACCTGCGCATGGGTACGTTCTCCAAGTCGCTGGCCTCCTGCGGCGGCTTCGTCGCGGGCTCGGCCGAGGTGATCGAGTACCTGCGGCTGTACTCGCGCGCCTTTCTGTTCACCGCATCGGGCGTGCCGGCCGCCGTCGGCGCCGCGCTGGCGGCGCTGCGCGTGCTGCGCTCAGAGGACGGGCCGCCGCTGCTGGCGCGCGTGCTGGAGAACGCGCGCGTGCTGCGCGACGGCCTGCAGGAGCTCGGCTTCGCCGTCGTCGCGCCGCAGGCGCTGCCGTCCGACGGTCATGCTCAGGCGCACGCCCCAGGTCTGCTCGCCGGCGGCGCAGGCTCGCCTGAGCGGACGATCGTCACGCCGATCGTGCCGGTGCTCGTCGGCGACGACTGGAAGGCTGCGCTTCTGTGGCGCGCGCTGTACGACGCCGGAGTGTTCGTCAACACGGCCCTGCATCCGGCGGTGCCGCCAGGCGGCGCGCTGCTGCGCACGAGCGTCATGGCCACCCACGATCGGGCCACGTTGGGCCGTGCGCTGGATGCTTTCGCGCAGGTCAAGCGCGCGTTCGAGGCGGAGCACGGTCCGCTTCCCGGCCCCGGCGAGAACGGCGCGCGCGACCTTTAGCCAGCCGTCCAACGGGCTTCGGCGCCGTCTGGACTTGTCCAGATTTTCACAAGTGGACGGGCTCAGAAAAAGGTCGCTTCTAGCGTACGAAGCGCGAGATCACTGTTGACCGGGTGCGCCGCCTTACGTAGCTTGCGGGAGCGCTCTGCATGACGTTCGGGTCCGCCCCCAAGTGCCTTTGGAGAGGACCAAATCTTTCGGGTCGTAGCAATCGGCCCTGGGTGGATCTCGGACGGCCATCACGGGTGCACACTCGTCAAACCACAAGCACGGATGTTGCGGTTCGCCGACTCGGCGCGCCCGCAACGGGAGAGTCCACATGAACGCGACAGCGACAATCGCCCCTGCTCCGCAGTACATGCGCGCGCTGGAGCGCGCCAACAAGGTGCGTCTGGCTCGCGCGGAGCTCAAGCGCAAGGTGTCAATGGACGAGATCGATGCCGCGGAGGTGATCCTCGCATGCCCGTGGGAGGCGCAGAGCATGGCCGTGGCCGACCTGTTGATGAGCCAGCGCCGCTGGGGCCAGACGCGCTGCCGCAAGTTCCTCGCGCAGATTCCGATGTCCGAGAAGAAGACGATCGGCTCGATGACCGAGCGTCAGCGCCGTACGCTAGCGGCGATGCTCACGTCTGCTGAGCGGGGTCGCGCTTGGAGCGCGACCCCCTGGGTAACGGACAGCCTGACGACAGCGTGAGCTGCCACCAACCCGCGAGCATCCCGATCAGGCCGAGCCGCGGGCGCACCTCGTACACGCCGCACCCTCCCTGCCCGAGGTCACCGACGGGCAGGCGAACGAACTTGTAGCGACCGGGTTCGAGCTTCATCCGCTCCAGCAGCTCGTGTGAGCGACGCTCGTGCTCGCTGCGCTCGCGCGCGATCCTGCGCACGTCCTGCACGCGGTTGGCGAGCTTGTCGCGCTGGCGCTCGAGCTGGGCAAGGCCGAGCAGGCGCGGACCGCCGAAGACCTCGCCGTACAAGTCGCGCGCGGCGTCGGCGGGAATGTGCGGAAAACCGCCCGCGACCAGCTGCGACAGCTCGCGCTCCAGCCGCGCGACCTGATCGCGCAGAGAGCGTCGCGCGGCCAGCTCGTCGACGGACTCGACAAGCGCTGCGTCACGCTCGATCGTCACCTGCTCGGACTGGCTCACACGCCGACTCCTCCTCGTAACGTCAGACGGGCCGATTCTACCAGCGCCGCCACGGGTGGTGTGACCCTTCGCGCACGCACGAACGCCCAGAGATCGAGCCCCGGCTCACGCCGCTCCAAGCGAAGATGCGCAGATCCACAACGCCTCCTCGGCGTACAGCTCGGGCACGCCGGCCACCTGCACCGCGAACAGCGTCATTCGCCGCGTGCGCGACTGCGGCGCGGCGGTGGGCGCGAGCTCGCCGAACAGGATCGCCAGCGGAGTCGAGGCATCGGCGACGACGAGGCGCCCCGGCTGCAGGGCGGCGCCCTCGCTCGCCGCGCCCAGGCGCTCACCGTCGGCGCTCGTGCGGACGCCGAGCGGACCGTCGACGTGCTCGGCGTCGAGCGCCCAAACCGGCACGCCGGTGTCGATCAGCGAGATCAGCAGCACGTCCTCGAGCAGGCCGCCCGTGAGGAAGCCGCCCTTCATCATGCGCTCCAGAACCGCCGCCTCGATCGGCGTGCGCACGACCTCGGGATCGAGGCCGATCTGGCGAAAGAACACGCGATAGGCGGACGCGACCGGTTCGCGGCGCACCGCCACGGCCGCGGCGCCGCGAAAGCGATTGGACAGTTCGCGCAGGCGCGCGGTCACGTCGCGAGGCGAGTCGCCCGTCAGCGATCCCGCCCGCGCCACCTCGACCTCGCTCGTCAGCAGCCGCAGCCCGGGCAGCTCCTGCTCGACCTCGCGCGCGCACCAGCCGGGCTGCGGCGGCGCGACCGCACGGTCGCCCGGCATAGTGCCCTCGCCCCTGCTCGACGGCGTCGGTGCGCTCATCGCACGCTCCCCGGCTTCGCGGTCGGCTGTCTCCAGCCCCGCGCGCGGGAGGCGGCGACGAGCGCGGCGACACGTTTGCGCAGTGTCTCGCGCGGCGGGCGCGTCAGCAGGGCATGGCTCTGCACTTCGCCGCCGGGGTAGGCGAAAGTGACCTGCGGGCAGGTGGCGACCTTGTACAGCGCGGCCAGCGCGCCATCGCTGTCGAGCCCCACGGGCATCGTCAGCCCGCGCGAGCGAATCAGCCGGCGCACCTGCGCGCGGCCGTTCTTCAGCGCGACGGCGGCGAAGCGCACGCCGGGAAACAAGCCCGACAGCGCCTGCATGTCGCCGAGTACCGCCGGGCACGAGCCCCCGTCGACGAACAGCGCGAGCACCACCGGCGCGCCTTCATACAGCTGGCACACGTTGAGGATCTGCGCGCCGCGCTCCCGGCAGGCGGGGACGCGCCCGGCCGCGCCCTCGTTGGCGTGCGTCGCCGTGTCGGCGTCGCCGTTGAGGTCGCCGAGCGCGAGCGGCACGGCGAACGGCGGCAGCGTTTCG
This sequence comes from uncultured Solirubrobacteraceae bacterium, assembly GCA_963794905.1. Lineage (GTDB taxonomy): Bacteria > Actinomycetota > Thermoleophilia > Solirubrobacterales > Solirubrobacteraceae > Palsa-744. Next base: position 2,297,268 of record CAWCFO010000002.1, on the reverse strand, counting down.
CCCGGCGCCAGGCCGCGTACGCCGTTGGGTTTGGTGACGATCGTGTTGACCGTGATCAGCAGCAGGATCAGCAGCGCCAGCAGCCCCACGTAGCCGCCGTAGCGCGGCCTTCTCCGCGGCTCGACGTCTCGCTCAGGCGGGCTCATGCACCGGCTCGCGCGCGGGCTCGCGCAGACCGACCGGCGCGCCGCGCGCGCCGGTCGGCGCCGGCGCCGCGAACAGCGCCAGCGCGGCCGGCAGCGCGACGAGCACGCCGAGCAGCGACACGCTCAGGTCGATCAGCGTGACGAAGCCGAAGTCGCGCAGCATGTTGATGTCCGACAGCGCGAGCACGCCAAAGCCGGCGATCGCGGTGACGCCGGAGGCCGCGACCGCGGCGCCCGTGCGCCGGTAGCTGCGTCGCAGCGCCTCGAGGGTGTCGTAGCCGGCAAGGCGCTCCTGGCGGTGGCGCTCGGACAGCAGCACGCTGAACTCGGTGGAGATCGCGATCACGAGCGCCCCGAGCGTGACCGACATGGGGTTCAGCGGCACGCGAACGGCGAACAGCACGAGCGCCGACCAGCCGCTGGCGAGCGCAATCGGCGCGAGCGGCACGAGCGCGCGGCGCAGGTCGCCTCTGAAGGCGAGCAGCAGCACAAGCGCGACGACGGCGAGGCTCGCCAGCAGCGTCTCGGCCCGGCGCAGCGGCGAAGCGACCTCGGCGGCCGACTTCGCGGCGAGCACGGGCAGCCCGACGAGCTGTGCGCTGACGCCGGGCGGGGGGTGCAGGCTCTGGCGCATCTGGTCGATCAGCTGCTGCTGGCGCTGCAGGCTCATCAGGCGAATCCCGAAGGCGAGCGTGGCGACGCGCCGGTCGGGGGTGATCACGTCCTGGGAGAAGTACGGCGGGATCGCGCCGAGCAGCCCGCTGACCTGGGCCTGCGTGAGCTTTTTCGCCTTCGCCGCCGCTTTGCCGCCGCCGGCCGCGGCGGTGGCAGTCTGCGCCGCGAACAGGTCGGGCAGCGAGAAGGCCGGGCACAGCCGCGCGCGCCCGCAGCCCCTCGCCTCGCTGTAGCCGAAGCGCTTGAGCACCGCGCTCTCATAGGAGCTCATCCATTCGATCGTCGCGGGCTTGGTCAATGCGCTGGAGCTGACCATCAGGTCGATCTCGCCACCGACGCCGGTCGTGCGCTCGACCGCGTTGAGCCCTTCCAGCGAGCTGAGGTTCTGCGGCACGAGCTTGGTGATGTCCGTCTGCACGCTCGTCTGCGTGTCCAGCCCCCAGCCGATCGCCGCGAGCGCCAGCCCGGCTGCGAGCACCCGCGCCGGGTGGCGCACGGCGCCGACGAGCGCCGCCCCTGAGATCGCACGTGTGAGCGCGTTGTCGCGCAGCAGCTCGCCCGCCCCCCGCCACGCCGCAGCGAGATCGCGTGCGAGCGTGGCCGCCCGCGAGCCGCCGAGCGTGAGCCCGCGTGGCGTGGCGCGGCGCGCCCGGTCGGTCGGCACGGTCAGCGAAAGCACGGCTGCGCCGGCCGTGAGCGCGCAGAGGAACGCGATGACCACGCCGACCACGAGCAGCAACCCGAAGCCGCGCACCATCGGCACCGGCGAGAGGGCCAGCACGAGCATCGCCCCGGCGCTCGCCGCGCCGGCCGTGGCGATCGTCGGCGCGCCCAGCGCCGCGGCCGCGCCGCACGAGCGCCTCCGGGCCGCCGCCATCGTCGGTCTGCTCGCCCACGCGCGACTGGAACTGGATCGCGTAGTCGACGGCCAGCCCGACGAGGACCGGCAGCACGGCGATCGTCGCCATCGTCAGCGACGCGCCGGCGAGCGAGAGCGCGCCGAAGGTGAGCGCCGCCGCGAGCAGCGCGACGGCCAGCGGCAGCAGTCGCGGGCGGCCGGTGAAGACCAGGCCGAGCGTCGCCGCCATCACGAGCAGCACGGCGATCAGCAGCAGCTCGATCGCGTCGGTGATCGCGTGCGTCAGATCGGCGACGATCACCGGCTCGCCGGTGACGAGGTAGGACTCGCCGTGCTGCAGGCGCCATTGCGGCATCGCGACGGCACTGCGGATCAAGCCGATCGTGCGCGTGCGCTGCGACTCGCTGAGCCCGGCGCGCAGGCGCACCGACACGAGCGCCGCTTCGCGGCTGGGGAACAGGTAGGCGAAGCGCTGCTTGGGCGTGCCCGCGCGCTTGGTCGAGTCGAACACGAGCGACGTGACGAAATCGTGGTTTTCCAGGCTCGGGCGCGAGGTGAGCCCGTATTGCAGCGCGAGCGTCACCAGGCCCTCCTGGAAGCGCGCCGTCGTGATCTTGCTCGCCTGAGCGCCCAGCGCCTGCGCTTCGCCGGCGCTCAGCCCGCGACGCAGCGCCGCCCGCGTGACGACGCGTTCGGCCTGCTTGGCCTGCGTCTGCGCCTGCTTGGTCTGGCTGGCGAGCTGTTCGTCGATCTGGTTGGCCGCCTCGTTGATGAACGTGCCCGGCCCGAACACGACCTTCACGGTGTGTGCGCGCGCGAGCGCTCCGCACGGCCCGTCGGCGCCGCCCTCGCCGCCGAGCGCGCTGACGGGCACGTTGCCCGACAGGCAACCCTCGAGCCCGACCAGGCGCTCGATGTCCGCGCTGAGCACGAGCTGCTGCAGGTCGCCTTTGACGAGCACCTCGATCGGCTCTTCGCCGAAGCGCTCGTAGAAGCTCTGGGTCGTGCGGTACTGCGAGCTGGAGCTCGACACGAACGTGCTCGTCGCCGCCGTCGGTCGCAGGCGCAGCGCGAGCGCCCCTCCGACCAGCGCGAGCACGATCGCGATCCCGATCACCAGCCGCGCGCGGCGCGCCGAGCCACCGGCCAGCGCGGAGAGGACTCGAGACGTGTTCACAGCTGAAGGCTAGACGCGCGCGTGCGACGGAGGCGCAGGAGATTCACCGGGCGAGCTGAGGCTTACTCCATGCCCAGCGGGCCGGCCGACTCGCCCGACAGGAACTGCCGCACGAAGGGGTTTTCCGAAGCGAACAGCTCCTCGGCGGGCCCGGATTCGACGATGCGACCCTTCCACAGCACGGAGATGTGCTCGGCGACGCGGCGCGCGCTCATGATGTCGTGCGTGATGACGACGTAGCAGCCGCCGTTCTCGGCGTGGATTTCCTTGATCAGCTCGCACAGCAGCGCGGTGCGCACCGGGTCCAGGCCGGAGTCGGGCTCGTCGAACAGCACGATCTCGGGGTCGAGCACGAGCGCGCGCGCGAACCCGGCGCGCTTGCGCATGCCGCCGGAGAGCTGGTTGGGCATCTTCTCGCCCTCGCCGCCGAGGCCGACCTCGCGCATGCGGCGGTTGACGATCTCGGCGATCTCCTCCTCGCCCTTCTCGGTGTGCTGGCGCAGCGGGAAGGCGACGTTGTCGTAGAGCTTGAGCGAGCCGAACAGCGCGCCGTCCTGAAACAGCACGCCGAATTTCTTGCGCGTCTCGAACAGGTCGGCGTCGGCTAGGCTCGGGATCGACACGCCGTGCACGAGCACGTCGCCCTCGTCGGGGTAGAGCAGCCCGACGATGTGCTTGATGCAGACCGACTTGCCCGTGCCGGACGGCCCGAGGATCATCGAGATCTTGTCCTCCGGCAGGCCCATGTTCAGGCCGCGCAGCACGTGGTTGCGCCCGAAGGACTTGTGCACGTCGATGAACTCGATCGCGTCGGGGGTCTCCGACGGGCGCACCGTGCCGGTGTGGTACTCGAACTCCGCCTCGCCGGCGCGTTCGCGCTGGCGCTGGCGTTCGCGCGCCGCGAAAGCCGTTCCGCTGGCCGGAGCGTCGCCGTCGGCGGCGCGGTCGTCAGGCTGGGTGGCCGCGAAATCGGCCTCGCCGCCCGGTTGAGCGGGCGCCGGGTGGTGCTCGATCTGCTCGTAGGACTCGTCGGCGCCAGCGGCGTCGCCGTGCGGTCCCGGTACGTCCTCGCGCGCCACGTCAGCCGCCTATCGGCGCGCGCGGATTGGCGCCCCAGAAGATCTGCGTGCCGAGCATGCCGATGACGTGCACGAGCACCAGGTTGAGCACCATCGACTTGGCGGTCGCCCTACCCACGCCGACAGGCCCACCACTGGCGTTGTAGCCGTAGTAACAGGCCACGAGCACGATCGCGGTGGCCATGAACATGGCCTTGATCAGGCTGTAGAGGAAGTCCGGTGGATTCTGGAATTGCCAGAAGATCAGGAAGTAGCCCCCGGAAGACACGTAGCCGATCTGCTGCACGACGGCGATGTAGGAGGCCAGGAACGCCGCGCCGATGCCGGCCAGGTACATGAACGGCAGCACCAGCCAGGCGGCGAGCAGGCGCGTGGCGCAGAGGAAGGTCATCGAGTTGATGCCCATCACCTCCAGCGCGTCGATCTCCTCGGAGATGCGCATCGCGCCCAGCTCGGCGACGATGCCCGTGCCGACCTTCGCGGCCATCATGTAGCCGAAGGCGTACGGCGTGATCTCGCGCAGGTCGCACCACGCCGTGAACACGCCCGAGTAGGCGGGCGCGCCCTGCGCGGCGGTGAAGTAAGCGCCCTCGATCCCGCACTGCAGGCCGAGGATGAACATCAGCGTCCAGATGATCGTGGTCGAGCCGACGATCAGGATGCCCGACTGGCGCAGCGCCTCGCCGAAGAAGCGAAACACGCGCAGTCCCCACACGTCGCGGACGATGCTGCCCGTGAACTTGCCGATTTCGCCGGTCGCCGCGAGCCATTCGCGCGGCATCGCCAGAAGCTCGCCCATCTACTTGATCACCAGGATCTGCGGATGCGTGGCCAGCAGCGTCTGCGTGAACACGTAGTCGAAGGAGAAGATCGCCGTGAAGGCCAGCACGACGGCCTCGTTGACGGCGCGCCCGACGCCCTCGGCGCCGCCGGAGGCGGTCATGCCCTTGTAACAGCAGACGATCGCGATGATCGCGCCGTAGATGGTCGTCTTGAGCACCGAGCCCCACAGGTCGGTCGTCGAGGCGTTGGCGAACAGCGTGCCCCAGAACGGTCCGAGCGGCTGGCCGTTGACGAGCTCGGCGATGATGCCGCCGAAGATGCCGAACAGCAGCGCGTAGATGTCGAACAGGCCGGTCACGACCATCAGCGCCAGGAAGCGCGGCACGACGAGGTTCTTGACCGGGTCGACGCCGAGCACCTGCAGGGCGTCCAGCTCCTCGCGCACCTTGCGCGCGCCGAGGTCGGCGGTGATCGCCGTGCCGGCCACGCCGGCGACGACGATCGCGGTCACGCTCGGGCCGATCTCGCGCACGGCGCCGAGCACGAAGAAGCCGCCCAGACGATCCAGCGCGCCGAAGATCGTCAGGAAGTTGGCCGCCTGCAGGCCGGGAGCGGCGTAGCAGATGCAGACGGTCGAGACGAGCAGCGGAAACCAGCACAGTCGCAGCGCGAACAGGAACTGCGAGACGAGCTCTCCGCCGTAGGGATACGGCGGTCGCAGAGCCGACCAGATCGTCCTGGCCGTGAGGATCATCATGTCCCCGAGTTCCTCGAGCAAGCCCCTGGCCGGGACGAACGCCCGCTCGGCGACGCTGCGAACCATCTGTGCCTGCCCCTCCTCTCCCCTTGCCTGCGTGTGCTTTAGCACTGTACGCGATGCGACCCCCGTGCGCCACCTGCGACCGTCGTCGCGCCGACGCGGCTGGCGGGCGCCGACGCCGCGCCGCATTCGCCCGCGACAGCATTGTTCGCGGGCGCGTAGGGCCGTGACGATGCGCAACAGCCACTGATATCGTGCCGCCATCGTGAGGGGACGGAGAGCCTTGGGACTCTTGCTCGCAGGCGGCTGCTCCGCGCTGCTCGTGAGCGGCTGCGGCGGAGGCTCCGAACAGACGTCCGGCGAAGCCAAGCGCACGTACAAGATGCACATCACCGCGGCGTCGTTTCCGGCCAAGCAGTCGATGGCGCGTCCGGCCGAGCTGAGCGTGCGCGTGCTCAACGAAGCCAGCCGCACCGTGCCCAACGTGGCGGTGACCGTCGACTCCTTCTCCTACGTCGAAAAATATCCCGAACTGGCGGCCAACAAGCGCCCGGTGTGGGTCGTGGAACAGGGGCCTGGAACGATCGCCAAGCTGCCGGTGCAGAGCCAGGCCGTGAGCCCTCCCGGCGGCGGACAGACGGCGTACGTCAACACGTGGGCGCTCGGGCCGTTGAAGGCCGGCGCTTCGCGCACGTTCACGTGGAAGGTCGTGCCCGTCAAGGCCGGCTCGCACAGCGTCCACCTGACGGTCAACGCGGGGCTCGCTGGAAACGCAAAGGCCGCGCTGCAAGGCGGCGGCGCGGTGACGCGCTCGTTCACCGCGCAGATCGCGCCGGCGCCGCCCTCGCGGCACGTCGACCCGGCCACCGGCCAGGTCGCGCCCGGCGCGTTCTCGGCTGCACCGTAGGGCTGTCCGCAGCGACACGCCCGCGGGCGAGCGGGTCGCAAGCGAGGCGGGCAGCCGACGAGCACGCGCGCGTCGCGCGGCGGGCGCGGCCGGGTTTGGCCCGTTGTCGAATCTGCGGTCGTCCGCTTTCGCCAGGCGGTGATGTCCTCGCGCGTGCTTGGCATTACGATTGCGTTCGGCTCTGCGCCCCCTCGCCCGACCCCTTTCAGGAGGAATCGATTCCGCTCATGCCCAGGACACGCCAGCAAAACGTCACCGCCGCACAGTGGAGCCCCAACGGGGGCGCGCTCGGCTCCCCGGACCTGACCGTCGCCGGCAACCAGGTGTTCGGCGAAAACGTCTTCTCTCCGGCGGTGCAGCGCCACCGGCTGCCCAAGCACGTCTACAAGGCGCTCGCGCGAACGCTCGCGCGCGGCGAGGCGCTGGACACCTCGCTGGCCGACCAGGTCGCGCAGGCGATGCGCGAGTGGGCGATGGAGAAAGGCGCGACGCACTACACGCACTGGTTTCAGCCGCTCACCGGGTCGACGGCCGAGAAGCACGACTCCTTCTACGGACCGTCGGGCGACGGGACGGCGCTGGCGGAGTTCTCCGGCAAGGAGCTGATCCAGGGCGAGCCCGACGCCTCGTCGTTTCCGACGGGCGGCATCCGCGCGACGTTCGAGGCGCGCGGCTACACGGCGTGGGACCCCACGTCGCCGGCGTTCATCCTGGAGAACCCCAACGGCGCGCTGCTGTGCATTCCCACGGCGTTCACCTCGTGGACCGGCGAGGCGCTCGACCACAAGATCCCGCTGCTGCGCTCGATGGACGCGCTGTCAGGCGCCGCGATGCGCGCGCTCGAGCTGCTCGGAGTCGACGACGCCTCGCGCGTGTTCACGACGACGGGCTGCGAGCAGGAGTACTTCCTGATCGACGAGCAGTACTTCTTCGAACGACCCGACCTGGTCACGACGGGGCGCACGCTGTTCGGCGCCAAACCGCCGAAGGGACACGAGCTCGACGACCACTACTTCGGCTCGATCCCCGAGCGCGTGCTCGCGTACATGCTCGAGGTCGAGCTCGAGCTGGCCAAGCTGGGCGTGCCGATCAAGACCCGCCACAACGAGGTCGCGCCCAACCAGTTCGAGGTCGCGCCGATCTTCGAGAACTCGAACGTCGGCTCAGACCACCAGATGCTGACGATGCAGATCATGCAGAACACCGCCCGCCGCTATGGCCTGGTGTGCCTGCTGCACGAGAAGCCGTTCGCCGGCGTCAACGGCTCGGGCAAGCACAACAACTGGTCGATGGGCACCGACACCGGCATGAACCTGCTCGACCCGGGAGACACGCCGGCGGAGAACCTGCAGTTCCTGTTCTTCTGCGCGGCGGTGATCAAGGCGGTCAACGAGCATCAGCAGCTGCTGCGCGCGTCGATCGCCAGCGCCGGGCAGGATCACCGACTCGGCGCCAACGAGGCGCCGCCGGCGATCATCTCGATCTTCCTCGGCGCCGAGCTGGAGAAGGTCTTCACGGCGATCGAGAAGGGCAAAGTGCAGGCCTCCAAGCCGGGCTCGTTCCTTGGCCTGGGCACGCCGGTGCTGCCTGCGCTGCCGCTGCACGGCGGCGACCGCAACCGCACCAGCCCGTTCGCCTTCACCGGCAACAAGTTCGAGTTCCGCGCGCTCGGCTCCAACCAGTCGCCTGCGTTCCCCAACACGGTGCTCAACACGATCGTCGCCGAGGCCGTCGACGACCTGACCGACAAGCTCCAGACGGCGCTCAAACGCTCCGGCGCCACGCTCGAGAAGGCGGTCACGAGCGTCGTCAAGGACGCGTGGGCGGCGAACAAGCAGGTCATCTTCGACGGCGACGGCTACTCCGAGGAGTGGCACGAGGAGGCCGAGCGGCGCGGCCTTGCCAACCTGCGCACGACGCCCGACGCGCTGCCGTGGCTGGTCGAGAAATCGAGCGTCGCGGCGTTCAAGAAGTACAAGGTGCTGTCCAAGCGCGAGCTGGAGTCGCGCTATGAGGTGTTCACCGAGCAGTACGCGGTCAACCTCAACATCGAGGCCGAGACCGAGGCGATGATCGCGCGCACGATGGTGCTGCCCGCGACCGTGCGCTACCTGACCGAGCTTCGCGCCAGCGGTCTGGAGGACCTGGTGGGCGAGGTCGAGCCGCTGGTCAAGGAGCTGCACTTCGCGCTGAGGAAGCTCGAGGACGCCAACCTCCCGGACAACCAGCCCGACAGCTCACCGCAGAAATGGGCCGTCTACATGCGCGACACGGTGATACCGGCGATGGAAGACGTGCGCGACGTGGCCGATCGGCTGGAGAAGCTGGTGGCCGACGACCTGTGGCCGCTGCCGAAGTATCAGGAGATGCTTTTCATCAAGTAGCAGTGAACCGAGGGCGCGGCGCCATGCGGCGCCCTCGGTCGCGCGTCTAGGCGGACTTCTGGCAGATGGCCGTCAGCTTGCTGGTGTCCAGCGACGTGCCGGCTTCTCGGTCGTATTTTTCGACCGCCGCGGTGTCGTGAACCGCCAGCGCGCCGAACAGCTTTTCGGTGAGCACGAGCTTGTGCGTCAGCCCTTCCAGCTGCTGTCGCTGCTGGTCGGTCGTCACCTTCTGCAGTTCCTCGACCGGCGTGCGAACCGCAGCCACGGCCGCGCCAACCTTCCTGTCGTTGGCGGGCTTGCGGACATTCAGGCCGACCTCTCTTCCAACGCGCTGAAGGTCGGTCAGCGCAGCGACCGCCGTCGTGCAGGCGGCCTTGCGCTCGGCGGTCTTGCGTTCGGCGGCTGACTTGTCACTTCCGCCGCACCCGGCCAGAACCAAGAGCAAGCCGCATGCCAATGCGAGCAATGCCTTGTTCATCAAATCTCCCTCGTCATTCGTGTGCGCGACCAAACCGGACTGGCCTCGCAGAGGGGGCGCAGACTATCAACGCGCGGCGGCTAGCATAGCCCCATGCAGCGTGATTTCGCCAGCGCGATCAACGACCGTGTGCTCGTCTACGACGGCGGCATGGGCGCGACGCTCGAGCAGTTCGAGCTGACGACCGAGGACTACGGTGGCCTGGCGGGCAAGTGCCACGAGGCGCTCGTGCTCAACCGTCCCGACGTGATCGAGGGCGTGCACAGTTCGATGCTCGACGCGGGCGCGGACGTGCTGGAGACCGACACCTTCCAGGCCTCGCGTATCAAGCTCGGCGAGTGGGGTCTTGCAGAGCACACGGTCGAGATCAACACGAAGGCCGCTGAAATCGCCCGCAAGGCCGCCGGTCAGGAGCGCTTCGTCGCCGGCTCGATCGGACCGACGGGCTACCTGCCGGCCTCAGAGGACCCGTCGCTGGGGCAGATCCGCTTCTCAGAGCTCGTCGAGGTCTTCTCCGAGCAGGCCGCCGGGCTGATCGACGGCGGCGTCGACCTGCTGATCGTCGAGACCGCGCAGGACATCCTCGAGGTCAAGGCGGCGGTGTTCGGCGCGCGCGAGGCCTTCAAGAGCACCGGGCGCACGCTGCCGATCCACGCATCGGTGTCGCTGCTGCCCAACGGCGGCAAGATGCTCCTGGGCACGGACATCTCGTCGGTGCTGACGACGCTGGAGGCGCTGAAGGTCGACGTGATCGGCCTGAACTGCTCGACCGGGCCGGAGGACATGCGCGACGCGATCCGTTTCCTCGGCGAGTTCTGCCCAGTGCCGGTCGCCTGCATCCCCAACGCCGGGCTGCCGCTGCAGGGGCCCGACGGCGAGACGATCTTCCCCGAGCAGCCCGAACCGCTGGCCGAGGCGCTGAAGGAGTTCGTCGAGCGCTACGGCGTGGGCATCGTCGGTGGCTGCTGCGGAACGACGCCCGAGCACATCGCGGCGATCGCCGAGCGCGTCGGCGGACGGCCCGTTGGCGAGCGCCCCGCTCCGCGACCGCCGCAGCTGTCCTCGATGATCGCCTCCACGCCGCTGCAGCAGGAGCCGGCGCCGACGATGGTCGGCGAGCGCGTCAACTCGCAGGGCTCGCGCAAGGCCAAGGAGCTGCTGCTGGCAGACGACTACGACGGGCTCGTGCAGATCGCCGAGGACCAGGTCACCGGCGGCGCGCACGTGCTCGACCTGTGCGTGGCGCTGACCGAGCGCACCGACGAGGACGAACAGATGCGCCTGGTCGCCAAGAAGGTCTCGCTGACGCAGCCAGCGCCGATCCAGATCGACTCGACCGAGCCGGAGGTGATCGAACGCGCGCTGGAGCAGATCCCCGGCCGCGCGATCGTCAACTCGGTCAACCTCGAGGCCGGGCGCGACAAGCTCGACCGCGTCGTGCCGGTGGCGCTCGCGCACGGCGCGGCGCTGATCGCGCTGACGATCGACGAGGTCGGCATGGCCAAGACGGCCGAGCGCAAGGTCGAGATCGCCAAGCGCATCCGCGACCTGTGCTGCGAGGAGCACGGCCTGGACCCGCAGCTGTTGATCTTCGACTGCCTGACGTTCACGCTGACGACCGGCGACGAGGAGTGGCGCCCGTCGGCCGTGGAGACGATCGCCGGGATCAAAGCGATCAAGCAGCAGATCCCCGACGTCAAGACCTCGCTCGGCGTGTCCAACGTCTCCTTCGGCGTCTCCCCGGGCGCGCGCGCGGTGCTCAACTCGGTCTTCCTGCACCACTGCGTGGACGCGGGGCTGGACCTGGCGATGGTCAACCCCAACCACATCACGCCGTACTCGGAGATCCCCGACAACGAGCGCGAGCTCGCCGACGACCTGGTGTTCAACCGCCGCGAGGACGCGCTGGAGAAGTTCATCGAGCACTTCGAGTCAAAGGGCGAGGAGGAGGCCGTGCAGGGGGCGGCCGACCCGACCGAGGGCATGGAGCCCGAGGAGGCGCTGCACTTCCACATCCTGCGCCGCCGCCGCGACGGCGTCGAGGCGCAGATCGACGCGAGCGTGGAGAAGATCGGCGCGGTGCCGACGCTCAACGAGGTGCTGCTGCCGGCGATGAAGGAGGTCGGCGACAAGTTCGGCGCCGGCGAACTGATCCTGCCGTTCGTGCTGCAGTCGGCCGAGGTGATGAAGCGCGCGGTCGCGCAGCTGGAGAAATACCTCGACAAGATCGAGGGCTACACGAAGGGCACGGTGGTGCTTGCGACGGTGTTCGGCGACGTGCACGACATCGGCAAGTCGCTGGTCAACACGATCCTCACGAACAACGGCTACACGGTCGTCGACCTCGGCAAGCAGGTGCCGATCCAGACGATCGTCGACGCCGCCCAAGAGCACGACGCGACGGCGATCGGCCTGTCGGCGCTGCTCGTGTCGACCTCCAAGCAGATGCCCGCGTGCATCCAGGAGCTGCACGCCAAGGGCCTGTCCTACCCGGTGCTGATCGGCGGCGCGGCGATCAACCGCGCGTTCAGCTACCGCACGCTGTACCCCGGCGGCAAAGACTCCGAGGAGGTCTACGAGCCGGGCGTGTTCTACTGCAAGGACGCCTTCGAGGGCCTGTCGGTGATGGACCAGCTGGTCGACGCCGAGGCTCGCGGGGCGCTCGTGGAGAAGCTGCTCGCCGGCGCCACCGAGTTCCGCGCCAAGGGCGACGCGCCCGCAGGAGGAGCTGAACTTCGCCGACGACTCCGTGCGCTCGTCGGCGCGCACCGACGTGCCGATCCCCACGCCGCCGTTCTGGGGCGTGCAGGAGATCGACGTCGACCTGGACGAGGTCTACCGCCACCTCGACACGCACGTGCTGTTCAAGCTGCACTGGGGCGGTCGCGGCGTCAAAGGCGAGGCGTGGCAGACGCTGCTGCGCGACGACTTCCGCCCGCGCCTGGAGCGCATGTGGCGCGAGCAGACCTACCTGCACCCGCGCGCGCTGCTGGGCTTCTTTCCCTGCTACGCGCTGGGCAACGACATCATCGTGCTCGACCCCTCCGATCGCGAGACCGAGCTGACGCGCTTCGTCTGCCCGCGCCAGCCCAAGGGCGACCGCATCTGCCTGGCCGACTTCTTCCGCCCGGCCGTCGACGGCAAGCCGCCGCAGGAGCTCGACGTGATCGCCGTGCAGGCGGTCACGGTCGGCTCGGAGGTCACCGAGCTGATGGCCAAGCTGGAGGCCGAAGGCGAGTTCGCCGAACAGTTGTTCGTCCACGGCCTGGGCGTGCAGACGGCCGAGGGCTTGGCGGAGTGGCTGCACTGGCGCGCGCGCCAGATGCTCGGCATCGACGAGACGCAGGGCCGGCGCTACTCCTGGGGTTACCCGGCCGTGCCCGAGCAGTCAGAGCACCTGAAGGTGCAGAAGCTGCTCGACCTCGATCAGATCGGCATGACGATCACCGACGGCTACGCGCCCGAGCCCGAGCAGTCGACGCTGGCGATGATCGTCCACCACCCGCAGGCGATCTACTTCGGCACGCGCCAGGGTCGCCTGCTGCCCGACGGCTCGCCCGACGACGTGATCCGCGGCTCCAACCGCGACCCGTCGCTGTTCGGCGAGCTCGAGGACGACGACCCCCCCGACGGCGCCGTCGAAGCCGAGGACGAGCCCGCGATGGCGGGCGAAGTCCCCTAGTCGTCGTCGCGCGGCGGCGGGCGAAACAAGATCCGCTTGACCTCCGAGGCGCTGCCGCCACCGAGGCGAAGCGCCGTCTGAAAGCCCTCGGCTCCCAGCTCGCCGGCGTCGAGTGCGCGGCGCAGCGCGTTGAGCGTCGGCAGGTCGTCCTCTGAGACGTGGTCGCGCGCGGTCTCCAGCAGGATCAAGTGACGCGGGCGTTTCAGCGCGGCGGCGACGCGCACGAAGCGCTCGCGCTCCTCGGGCTGAAGGCCATCGGCGACGAGCACGACGGTGTCGCGGTTCTGCAGGCGCTTGGCGACGGCAGCGCCGAGCAGCTCCTCGGCGCGCTGCTCGAGCTCCTCGCTGGCGACCTTGCCGTCGAGCAGCGTGCGCACCTTGGCCAGGGACAGCACGCTCGCGCGATCCTCGATCAGGCGCTGCACGAACGCCGTCGCGCTCGGCCGCCGACGCCGAGGTGACGATCACGAGGCTGCCCGGCGAGTAGCGCAGCCGGTCGACCGGCTTGAGCACGCGGCAGTGCACCGAGAGGTTCGGTGGGCGCTCGGGTGCGCCGTCGCGACGCGGGCGATCAGAGGACCATCCCGTGCGCTCGTCGGCGCCGATTTTCACGCTGCGCGAACCGGGGCGGCTCGCTGAGCTTCCGTCAGCCATACCCCCATCATGCCTCAACCACGCGGCGCACCCGGCTCCGGCCTGCAATCGGCACCCGGCGAGGCGGCGATCAGGCTCGAACGTCGGCGATCAGCGCGAGCTTGTCGCGCCGCTTCAGCGCCTTGATGCGCGCCTCCTCGCGCAGCGCCGCCGAGCGATCGGCCATCGCCGCCTCGTACACGAGCTCGACGGGCAGGCGGCTGGCCGTGTAGCGGCTGGCCGTGCCGGCGCGGTGGCGCGCGAGCCGCCTGGTCACGTCGGTGCTCCAGCCGGTGTACAGCGAGCCGTCGCGACAGCGCAGCATGTAGACCCAGGCGTCGGGCACGTCAGCTCGATACGCCGTGCGCGCGCCGATGCCTGCCGAGAAGCGTCAGCGCTCGGCGCGCGTGAGCTCGACGGCCGAGCCTTGCGGCAGCGGGCCGAGCCTGACAGGCGTGGCGTGCATCGTGCGCAGGCGCACGTCGCGCCAGGACAGTCCCTCGTTGACCAGCGCAGGCAGGCCCATGATCAGCGCGGTGGCGACCTCGACGGCCTGCAGCACGATGCCGTAGGCGATCGCGTCGGGGGTGGAGACGTGGTAGGCGCCGGCGAGCACGGCCACGCAGGCTGCCTGGAACACGCCGACGTTGGCCGGGGTGGCGGGCATCACGGCGGTCACGTTGACGGCGAACAGGACCCCCGCGGCGGCGGCGCCGCCCGAGCGGACGTTCAGCCCGAGCGCCATCAGCAACAGCCAGCAGGACAGCCATTGAAACGTCCATGCGGCGAGCTGGATGACCGTCGCGCGCGCGGCCTGGCGCGGTTGGCCGAACACGCGCAGGCCGTCGCGCAGGCGAAGCATCCCGCGACGCGCGCTCGCGAGCAGCGCTTGCAGCCGGTCTGAGCGCGTCGCCGGCGCCGAGGCGAGCAGGATCGGCCCCAGCACGCCGGCCAGCAGCGCGACGAGCGGCGCGAGCGCCACGAGCAGCAGCGCTCGATAGTGGCTGTCGAGCGCGCTGACGCTCGACAGCGTGACGCCGCCGAGGACCGCCAGCGCGAGCAGGTTCAGCAGCGTCTGCGAGACCATCGTGCCGAGCACGACCGGCAGCGTCTCGCGCGCGCGGCCCAGCCGACGCGCGACGATCAGCGCGCGCGAGGGCTCGCCAAGGCGAGCCGGCAGCGTCGAGGACATCAGCACGCCGATGAACGTTCCCTGCATCGCGTCGCGGCGTTTGGCGCGGCGCCAGGTGGGCGCCGCCGACGAGGATCGCGTGCCAGGCGATCGCGCGGGTGAACATCGCCGCGCACATCAGCGCAAGGCCCGCGACGAGCAGCCCCGGCTTGGACGCGAGCAGCGACGCTGCCACGCGTGTCACGCCGACGCGCTCCAGCGCCAGCGCTGCGAGGCCGGCGCCGGCCAGAGACGTCGCGGCGAGGCCGGCGCGTCGCAGCGCGCGGATGCGCCGCTCGCGTCCTATCAGCGGGGCGGGCGCAGGCGCCAATGACGCCAAGCGCTGCGCGGGCACGCGCGGCTGCAGGTCCGCCGGCGCGAAGCCGTGAGCGCAGCGCGGCTCGTGTCAGCCTGCTGCGAGCCTGGCGACGGGCCGGTGCAGCCAGCGAGACCGCCTGCTCGTAGGTGTCGAGCACTTCGGCGGCCACGTGCGGCCAGGCGAAGCGCTCGGCGCGCTCGCGCGCGGCCAGCGCCATGCGCTCGCGGCGCGGGCGATCGAGCGCCAGCGCGTCGCAGCGCGTCGCGCCAGCGCGAGCGGGTCGCCGCGCGGCACCAGCTTGCCGTCGATGCCGTCGCGCACGACGTCGCGATAGCCGGGGATGTCCGAGGCGACCACGGGCGTGGCCGTCGCGAACGCCTCGGTGAGGATCATGCCGAAGCTCTCGCCGTCGCAGCGAGGGCGCGCACAGCACGTCGGCGCGCGCCAGCTCGGCGAGCTTGCGCTCCTCGGAGACCTTGCCGAGCGCGTGCACCCCGCGGTCGTCGAGCATCAGGTGCGCGACCTCCTCGCGCCGACGCGCCGACGAGCGTGAGCGTCGCGGGCACGTGCTCGCGCAGCGCCTCGAAGGCGCGCAGCAGCACGGGCAGGCCCTTGCGCTCGACCGCCTGCCCGATGAACAGGATGCGCAGCTCTGGCCGATCGCCATCGACGCGCCCCGCGGTGGGCTCGTCTCGGGTGGCGAGCGCGAGCTCGCGCTCCGTCGGGATGCACACGCCGTTGGGCACGATGCGATAGCGCCCGCCGTAGAAGCGTCGGGCCGTCCACGCGGCGGCCTCGGACACGGCGATGCGGGCGTGCAGCCGGTTCATCCGCCGCCGCCCGCCGAGCCCAACGGCGATCGACGCCGTTGGTGAGTGCGTTCTCCGAGTAGGTGTGGAAGGTGCCGACGAGCGGCAGCTCGCCTGCCGAGCACAGCGCGTCCCAGCTGAGGATCGGCACGACCGGCTCGTGGATGTGCACGACGTCGTAGCCGCCCGTCGCGCAGCTCCTCGCGCAGCGCGAAGACGGCGTGCGGCGTGAGCGCCATGTTGGAGACGGCGCCGTTGGCGGGGATGCCGACTGTGCGCCCAAGCGAGACGAAGCCCCGGCGGGCGTGGATGGCGCTGCGGGCGCGCGCCGCGGTGCAGCCGGCGCGACAGCTCGTCGTCGGGATCGAACGGCGCCAGCACGCGAGCCTCGTGGCCGCCTGCGACGAGCTCTCGCGCGAGCGCCTCGATGTGACGAGTCACACCACCCGGGTACGTCCACGAGTACGGCGAGAGGAGCGCGATGCGCACGCGCCAACTCTATCCACCGAAGCAGCCGACGGCCAGCGCCGCGCGCCAGCCCGCGTGACGCGGGCTGCGATAATCGGGCGACGTGAGCGCTCG
Organism: uncultured Solirubrobacteraceae bacterium; assembly: GCA_963794905.1. Classification (GTDB taxonomy): domain Bacteria; phylum Actinomycetota; class Thermoleophilia; order Solirubrobacterales; family Solirubrobacteraceae; genus Palsa-744. Next base: position 2,280,824 of record CAWCFO010000002.1, on the reverse strand, counting down.
TCACTTCGTCAAGTACACGTTCCTCAAGGTCGACCCGGCGTGGCGGCGGCTGGACGCCGAGCGTCGCGCGCAGGACAAGCGCGAGCTGATGGCCGCCTGCGAGGACTTCGCCGACGGGCACCTGCTGCAGACGTTCTCGCTCGTCGGCACGCGCGGCGACGCCGAGCTGATGCTGCTCGCCGAGGCCGAGAACCTCGACCGCATCCACGAGTTCCACGTCGTGCTGGCGCAGAGCGGGCTGATGAAGTGGTCGGCAGATCGCGCACTCGTTCCTGGGCATGCGCAAGAGCTCGGAGTACTCCGAAGACGAGCGCACGGTGCCGCGCGGCTTTCGCGGCAAGTACGTGTTCGTGTACCCGTTCGTGAAGTCGCGCGAGTGGTACGCGCTGCCGGCCGACGAGCGCTGGCGGATCATGCAGGGCCACATCGAGGTCGGGCGCGAATACCCGAGCGTGGACAACCACACGACCTACTCCTTCGGACTCGACGACCAGGAGTTCGTCGTGGCCTTCGACACCGACGACGTCGGCACGTTCCTCGACCTCGTGCAGCGCCTGCGCACGACCGAGGCCTCGCGCTACACCGTGCGCGACACGCCCAGCTTCACGTGCATCGCGATGTCGCTGGAGCGCGCGCTGAACGCGCTCGACGGCGAGCCGGTGGCGCTCGCCGACGCGCTGCGAGCGCGGCGTCTAAGCGCGTGGCCGCGCGCCGGCGTCTCGGTCCGCAAGGCGACCGAGCACCTTCGCGCGAGCGATCCGGCGCTCGCGCGGATCATCGACGAGGTCGGCAAGCTCCCGAGCGTCGCGTGCCGGGCGCCCCGAGCGCGACGACCACTACGGCGCGCTCGTGCGCTCGATCGTCGGCCAGCAGCTGTCGGTGCTCGCGGCGCGCGCGATCTACGGACGTCTGATCGAGCGCTTCGGCGGACGCCCGCCGACGCCGCAGGAGATCCTCGCCGACGAGCCCGAAGAGCTGCGCGCCGCGGCCGGGCTGTCGCGCGCGAAGGTCGGCTTCCTGCGCTCGCTCGCCGAGCACGTGCTCTCGGGCGAGCTCGAGCTCGCAGCGCCTGGACGCGCTGTCCGACGAGCGAGGTGATCGCCGAGCTCGTCGCCGTCAAGGGGCTCGGCGTGTGGACCGCGCACATGTTCCTGATGTTCCACCTCGACCGGCCCGACGTGCTCGCCGACCGGCGACCTCGGCATCCGCCGGGCGATCGAACGCGCATATGGCCTTCGCCGCGCTTCCCGGCCCGGCGGAGATGGACGTCGCATCGCCGAGCCTTGGCGTCCGCACCGGACGCTCGCCTGCCGCTACCTGTGGCGCTCGTTGGACAACGAGCCCGGCTGAACGTGCACTGGGACGCCGAACGACAACGACGGAGGGCGGCCATTCGGCCGCCCTCCGTCTGAGCCTCGATGAAAGCGAGCCCTATTTCGCTTTGACCTCCATCGGTTCTTCGTTGGTTACTTCGACGCGCGTGCTCAGCGTCGTGGGTTCGGGAGTTTTGGCCACACCGACGTTCGTGATCAGCGCGTCTTTGGCTCCGCCTTCGAACATTTCCGGCACCTGCGCGCCGCCTTTGACCTTGAAGTTCAGGATACTTTCCCCGACCATCGAGTTGATTGGCGTGATGCGTCCGATCACCGCGCCTTCGATTTCCATCAGGGTCCCGGTGCCGGTCCCGCGTTCGCCGACTTCGCTCGCTCCGCCACATTCGAACAGAGCAATCGTTTTGCCGGTTTTCGCCTTCAGTTCGAGGCCAACCTGCCTGGGCGCGACTATGTAGCCGAGTTCACCCGTGAGTTCCTGGCCGGTCACTTCGCCGCGGAAGCTGCCTGGGGTCTGGCACCACGTTTTGATTCCCGGTTCCGATTCTGATTTTTTGGGCGTTCTGCAGTCGCTGAGGACGAGTTTGGTGACCGCGACGGCCTTTGCGCTGCTGTATTCGCCCTGCCCTTCGGAGAATTCGCAGCTGATGTTCAGTTTCGGAGCGCCCGTCCCCTGAAGGATGACCTGCCCGGAAATGAAGCTGAATTTCTTTTTTTCGCCGGGTCCGGGCGACCATTCGTAACTCCCTTTGCTGGTCGCCGACATCCCGAGACAATGCACCCCTGCATATTTGCCGGTTTTGCCGGGAGCGGGCAAGCACCTGCCGAATTCCGGCGGCGCGGCCGCGGCAGTGCCCACAGCCAACGCCGACGTTGCACAGCAGGCAACCAGGCATCCGGCCACCATGACGATCCGTTTCATCTTCATCCCTTCTCCGAGAAATAACACCCGCCGTCGAGCCGTCCCACGTCCCCAGTGCTCCGCCGACTGACGTCTGAGCTTAGGTGATACCCGGTTCCGCGGCGCCTAAACGCTGCCGATGATCAGCTCTTCTTCTTCTTCGACTGCGTCTTCTTCTTCACCCCGTACTTCTTGTGCGCCTGCTTTTCGCACGCGGCACGCTTCTTGCGGCTGTGCTTGAAGTGCTTGCGACAGGCCCGCAGCGCTTTCTTGAGCTTTTCGACGCGTGTGACACTCCCCTTCACGCCTTTGCAGCCGCTGACCGGGACCTTCGTTTCCTGCTGGATGACCACGCCGTTCTGGCCCGTGATCGTCGTCGGGATCACGAGTTTGGCTCCGCACAGGCTGAAGTGCTTGCTTTCGGCCACGTTCGAGGTCAGGGCCGAGTGCGGTCCCTCGGGCAGCGTCGTTTCGAACGTGGTCACCGGGGCGTCGGGCACGGCGTTGAAGGTCGAAGTGGTGATGCCTTTTTTGATGTCCGTCTGGCCGTCGAGGATCAGCGTGATCCCTTCGCCCTGCAGCACGAACTCGACGTCGGGAAAGGCAGCGTTCCCGTGCGAGACGAGGTAGGCGGGCCCCATCAGTGGGCTTTTCAGCACGGGCGTGTGCACGGTCGCCATACCGATGTTCGATCCTTCTGCGCAGGCGGCCGGGTTGGCTTCGAACACCGCCGCGAGACACGCTTTCTGGATCGTGGTGAGCCTCGACGGCAGCGTTATCGGCAGCACGAGCCTGGTTTTTGCGATGTTCGCCTGACCCGGAGTCGAGGAGACCTTGATCGTCAGACTCGCGCCGTTGGCTTTGCTGGCGTTGCCCTGCGTCGAAGCGGTCAGCGTCGGGTGAAACGGAAGCGCCGAGCAGTTTTCGGCTTTGAACGGCGAGGACACAGGTGTGCTGGCCCCGCCGGCGCCGCCGAGCGTCCCCGTAACCGACATCTGCGTGCAGTTGGTCGGGTTGAACTGGAAGTTTGGGCGGTCGACGACGACGTTGATCCGCTTCAGCTGCAGCGGGATGCCGGTGTCGGCGTGCTCGGCCGTGCTGACGAACGTCGGCAGCGTGCTCCCGATCGTGACCGCTGCCGTCGACTTGTCGACGTTGATCGTCGAGCGCACGATCACGTTGCCGAGATGGAACGGGCCAGCGTTGGCGGGCGTGACGATCGTCAGGCCGAACGGGGCGCCGTGATAGGGGCCGGTGATGTAGACGAGACCACCGGTGACGGTGAACGGGTCGGGTCCGTAGCCCGAGCTCGCCGTCGCATGCCCGATCAGGCTTTCCGGCCCACATGTTCCGTTCGACGCCTGCGGCTCAGGACATGGCGTCGTCGAGGACAGCATTGCCGCCGCCCCCGGCGGGAGCGTCACCGAGACCGTCTTCAGGGCCTGGTTTGAGTCGGGCCGTTCGATCGTCACGCTGAACGGCGTGTACGCGCCGGCCTGCGTGTTGCTCGCCCAAGCCGCGAACCCTGGGCCGAACGGCTGCGGGTTGGGGCAGGCGCCACCCCCCGGGCCGGAGGTCACGTTGAAGGGCGCCGAGGACGTCGTCTGTTCCACGCCGGTGGACCAGGGAACGAACCCAGCGCTGGTCGTGTAGCTGCCACACGTCGGCGGTGTCGAGACCGATGCTCGCGGCCCGTCGTTGAACTTGACGATGAAGTCTTCGAAGGGCACCTGCGGCGTGTTTAGGAAGGTGGAGGTGATCTGGCCGGTGGCGCTGTTGAGTTTCACTTCGCCGGCGAGCTTCACGCGCACGCCGCTCGCTGGGTCTTCGGCGGCGATGTAGAGGGCCACAAGCGAGCCGAACGGATTCGCGTTCTGGTCTGCCAGGTAGATCGAGCCGTGGAGTTCGTTCTTGAGCAGCGGCGTCTTGACGGTGACGGTTCCGACCTTCGAGGCATCGGGACATTTGACGGGGTCCGGGTTGAAGCGCAGCGGTTCAGGCGTCTGTTTCGGCGACGGGGAGTAGGGATCGGTGCTGCCTTTACCCTGGTATCCGATCTCACCTTCGCTGCACGACTGCAGCCCGTCGGCCGCCGAGGGACTCAGCTGAACTCCCTCCGGCAGCGTCACGGTCGTCGCCTTGACCGCCGACTCAGCCCGGCTTTCGGCGTCCAGCGGGTTCTGCTGGGGCACGTGGACATCCACTTCGAGACCGGTCGGCGTGCTCGAGCTGCTCTGGTTCGCTGTCAGCTTGATCGACGGTTCGAACGGCAGCGCACCACAGTCTTCGAAGCCGCTCGGGAACTGGAACGACGCCGCCAGCGGCGAGGAAGCACCGAGCCCTGGTTCGCCCAATTTCTTGACCGGCCACGATTCGCCGTCGACCGACGTTGAAAGCGGAGCTTCAGTCGGACATGCGGTCGGCGAGATCAGGAAGGTACCCGAGCGCGCTTCGGTCGGTCCGCAGGGGATCGTGTGTTCCACTTCTCCGCCGTGATCGAGACAGGCCCACCCTCGCGAGGTATCGTGGCGCGCGTCCCCGGGGGCGCCCCACAGCGTGACTTCCGTCGCGAGCACGTCCACCAGCTGCGTCGCTTCGTGGACGCTCACTTCGACGCCGTAGTCGCCGCCGCCCGGCGCGCCGGAGGCGTCGCCGCTGCGGACGTGGGTGTCCAGGTACACCGGAGCGCGGACCGCGATGAAGCCGAAACGGGCCGGCTCGCCTTCCTGCGGTTCGAGGTTGAACACGGGAACGGCGACGCTGATCAGCGCGCCCCGGCGCGGTTCGTCGACCTGAACCTCCGCAAGCCCGATCGCCGTGTTTTCCGGGCAGGCGTTGTGGCTGCTGCTGGTCGAGCCGAACTGGACGCTCGAGCACGTTGGGACGTTCGTCACGTTGCCCAGCAGGCCCGGCGGCAGGTTGAAGTGCAGGTTCTTCGGCAGCCCGGGTGCGCTCGGGACGGGCTGCAACGCTTCACCGACCTGTTCGAAGCCCTCGTTCAGGTTGAACGTAGTGGTGAGCTGGAACGGATGAACGCCGGCCCTCCGCTCGGGTTGGCCGTTTTCATCTTCGAGCGCGATTTTGTAGCCGTCTTCTTCGACGCCGAAGGGCGTGGGCGCGGAGCTCACGGTGAACGTCTTTGATTCTTCCTGCTTCGGCACTGGTGCGGTTTCGGGGATCGGCGCCCCTTCGATGACTTTCTGGTGTTCGGGTTCGACGGCTTCCTTGCCGCCTTCGATGCTCAGTCTGTTTTCATATGTGCCCGGCGCGATCGAGTCTTCAGTTCTCAGCCCGAGTTCCAGAAAACCATATGGGGGGACCGTGTAGCGTTCCGCGATGGGGACTTCGAGCGAGTTGTATTCGCATTTGGCGACGTTCGCCCCTTCACCGGTGCATTTCCAGGCTGCCGGCTGTTCCCCGGTCTGGGCGGACACGTGGTGGGATATCGACTTGATCGTCATACCGACCGGCAGAGTGTCGGTGATCGTCAGGTGCGTGCTGTTGGCACTCACTTCGGCGTTTCCGCTCTCGATCGCGCTGACGGCGATGTAGCTTTCGCCAGTGGGGGGCAGGTTCGTCGGCGCGGGGCGCGCAGACAGATGCCAGTGTGCCTTGGCCGACGCGACGCTTGCGCCGACGAGCAACGCGAGCAGAGCGGTCGCCAGCACGAATACGCACCTGGTGGATCGCGTGCGCATGCTACCTCCCGCTCCCGTGTCGCGAGCGCTTGGCCTTCTTGCCCTTTGCGGTCTTCTTGGCTCCGAAGCTCTTACGCGCCCGCTTTTCGCATGCGACTCGCTTCTTCTTCTTGCTCTTCGCCTTGTACTTGCTCCGGCAGGACTTCAACGCTTTGGCGAGCTTCTGCGCGCGGGTCGGTGGCTTCGGGGCGACGGTCGTGTGAGTGGGGAGAACCGCGCTCGTCGGTTTGTTGCCCGACCCGGAGGCCGTCGAGGTCCCGCCCGCCTGGGAGGCAGACTGCGGCGAGGCCGGCGGCCGGCAGCCTTCTCCTTCGCATTCAGGCGGCGCGGGCGTCACGAGTGGCAGGCACGGACTGCTTTCGCTCGTCCCGCAGATGCGAGCGTCGTAGACGTCGTAGGCACCATCGGTGTCCTGCGCGAGAAGCTGCTGTGAGGTCAGGAAGAAGACGTCCGAGCCGTCGGCGTTGGCATCCAGGAACGCGGATTCGTGCTGGGCGCCTTCTGCGCCCGAGGAGACCAGCGCCACGCAACCTTTGGCTTCCGTGCAACTCCCGGCGCCGTTCGGCTCGTACTCGTACACGTCCATCTTCTGGTTCTTGTCCTGCCCCACCAGCGGATCTGCGCTGTTGAAGAACAGCCGTCCGTTGGCATCGAGATAGCGCGACTGGTAGATCGAGCGAAGGTTCGTGAGCGCGGTCCAACCGGGTATCGACGCGGCGAGCCAGCGGTTCCTCCAGACCTGCGGCTGGTCGACCAGCAGGCCTTCCTGCACGCCTTCGCCGAGGATCGGGCTGTCGAGGACACCCTTCGGCTGCTGCCCGCTGCGGTTGCAGGAGGCGCACACGAGGCTTCCCGTCGTCGCCTTGTAGAGGAACACCTCCTCGTCGGCCGGGCTGCCAGGGGCGGTGGCGTCCTTGTTGTTGTAGCCGGTCAGGCTTTCCTGGGACATGAACGCCAGGTATTCACCGCTCTGCGGCGAGACGCGCGAGGTGACGTACGTGAGCACGTTGTCATACGGTTTCACTTTCCCAGTGAGCGGTACGCCCCAGTCGCCTCCGTCGAGCGCCGACAGCCTCGCTATCAGGCGCGTTTTGCGCCCGGCCGGCTGGGTTGCGTCTCGTTCGGACACGTACAGGTTGCAGGCGGCGTTCGCGGGGGCCTGGCTTTCGCTGGTCTCGGGACAGTTGCCTGGGGTCGCCCCCGCCGCGAGCACGCCGTTGGCGACGAAGTAGACGTAGGAGCCGTCTTCGCTCGCGCCCGGGATCGTGCCGAGGACGTCGGCTCCACCGACGTCCTGATCCGGGGTCAGATCGGCCAGTTTGTGCGTCACGGCGTCGAATTCGTAGAGATCGGCCGGCTGCTTTGTTTCGGTCGGGTGAAGCGACGAGTTGTCGGTCAGTGGCCAGGGGTCGGTGAAGAACACCTTCGAGCCATCCGTGCTCGCCGTCTGAAAGCGCGTCCGGTCGATTTCTTCGTGCGCCCGCTCTTCTTCGGTTGGTTCGCGCACGTGTTCGCCCTGTGCCGCGTTGATCTGGATCGTCTTCGCCGCCCCGGGTTCGCGCATGAACAGGTAGGCGGCGCCGTTGACTTCGCCTTCGCCGCGTGCGAACGCGCTGGTGAAGATGATCCGCGACCCATCGCGCGAGATCGCGTTCCTCGAGTTCCCTGGGGTCGAGGTGTTGGGATACGCGCCGACGCTTGGTTCGCTGGCGGGCGCTTCGGTTCCACCGATGTTTGCGACGCTCACCAGCTTGAGCGCGTGGCCGGGGCTACCCGAGCTCCATTCGTACAATCCCGCTCCCGTCGCCCCCGCGGTGAGGGGGACTTCCGATTCGAACAGGATGTGGTTGAGATCGGGCGTCGCGTCGACGAAGTTGAGGCTTTTGCCGAACGGTTCGTGGGTTGCGCTGTTGAGCTGGGTCACCAGCGGTATGTAGCCCGGCGCGAGGTATCCGGCGTTTGCCGCCGCTTCCTCGTAGATCGCCTGCTCGGCGCTCCCAGGCGTGATCGGCTGGTCCGCACGCAGGTAGATCGTCTTTTCGGCGGGTTCGCCGGTTTGGGAGGGCGGCGCGAGCGCGGGGTCTTCGATCGGCTGCGCCTGGCGGACTTCGGGCTCTACGACCGCCAGCGATAGGTCGGAAGAGAACAGCCTGTACTCCTGTTCGCCGGCGTTCGGCACGAAGCCCTCGCCTTTGTTGTGCGGCGTGATGATGTCCTGCGTCGACCATTCGTTGGAGCCGCGAGTCGAGAAGAACTGCGTGACGGCGATGCTGCGGTTGCCCTGCGGTTCGCCGACCGGACCGGACGTTTCGGCTCCGTAGGTGAAGGCGCTGCCGTCGTCGGAGGCCTGGATCGCCGCGCCTTCGGTGCTCTGCGACGCGAGCGTCCCGCCCTTCTTGGACGGCGAGACCATCTCCCATTGGCGGTGGTCGAGCAGGCCTTCGGTGCTGGGCAGTGTCACAAAGGTTTCGTTGGTCGAGCTCGAGCTGCGTGCTTTCGACTTTGCCATGCGCGTTTTCGGCGATCACGCGGACGTGGTAGGTGGTGGCGGGCTGCACTTCGACCGTCACCGAGACGAGTTGGTCGCCGAAGCCCGAGCCGAGATCGGCGCCGGGCGGCGACACGGGAACGCTCGTGCACGCTTCGGGCGTAGTCTTGCAGTCGGCCGTGCCGTACTGGAAGTAGTAGTGCGTGTCTGCGCCGCGCGGATCGATCAACGCGCTGAGGCGCGTCGAGGTCGGCGTCAGGTCCTGCGCGAACAGGCCATCGATACTCGGCGGTTCGCCGGCTTCTTCGGGCTTGAAGACCGCCACCTTGCCGGCCTCGGCCGCGAAGACCTGACCGTTGGCTGCATCGACGGCGAGTGGCCCGGCACCCGCGAGGTTGCCCGAGCCGAACCGCTGGATCGCGGTCCCGTCCGAGGTGAAGGCGGCGATCGTCGTGATGTTGTCGACGTAGACGTCGCCGTTCGTGACGTCTACGGCGACGCCGCTGCTGTTTTCGCTGTCAACGCCGGCGGTCATGACTCCTTCTGAGCCTTTCGTCTTGGCGATCAGCGCGTTGGCGACTTCTCCTGAGGCCTTTTCTTCTTCGGGGCACACTTCGAATCCAGTGCCCCGTTCGTGGCGAAGATAGAACGCTTCGTCGTTGGGCGCCACGGCGAAGCCGGGGAGCGCACGGCATTCGCCGGCTTCTTTTGCGAGTTCTTCCTTGATCGAGGACACGATCAGTTTGTTGTTCTTGTCAGAAGGGCCGGTTTTGGTTTTGACCCCGTTGCTGAGAGCGGCGACCTTCCCAACTTCGCTCCAGTCGACCCACACTTTCCCCGTCGCGTCGACGCTGATGCCGTTGATTTCTTCGAATTCGACTTCTTCTTCGAGCGTTTCGGGTTCTTCCAGTTCGCCTTCGACTTTTTCCTTGCTCTTGAAGAGGTGCTTTTTATAGAGCAGTTCCCCGCCGGAGTTGAACTTGTACAGGTAGTTCCGTTCTTCTTCGATTTTGCTTTTGAACCCGGCCACGTACACGTCGCCGTGGGAGGGTGAGCTCGGGTCGTTGTCTACGGCGATCCCCAGCGCCCCGGGAACTTTTTTGAGTTCGCCGGCGAATTCGTAGCCGCCGGAGCCACTGGGCTTGAAGCGCTCGACGCGTTCGTGGGCGGGGTCGGTCACATAGACTTCATTGGTCGATTCGTTGACGGCGAGGCCGCCGACCGTGCCGAATGCGTTTTCCCCGGAGCCTTCGAAGGTCGTGGCGAAGACGTGCCCGCGGTGGACGAGTGCCGATGCCGACGCGGTCGACAGCAGCGCGGCGCACAGCAGCGCGAGCGACAGCGCGGCGGCGAATCGGGCTGCGGTGCGATGCCGGCGCGACGTACGCGCCGCACGGGTCGCCGAAACCCCGTCGATAGATGCTCTGTCATCCAGCACTGTCAACCCTCTCCTGACCCTCATCTCCGTACCCTCGACCGCAGTCTAGGGACTCGCCTATAGACCGTCAAGCGAGAACCGTCTCATGCAGTCAATCCTCAGCCTGACTTGCAACGCCCCCCCAGAGACAACAAGCGCCCCGGCCGATCGGCCGGGGCGCTTGCTTCCTGGTACATCCGACCCCCCCGCGCTCACTCGCGTGAACGTGGAGAGCTCACTTGATGCCTAGACGAACGCGTTGAGCTCGTATTTCACTCCACCGGTGTTCGTGACCGTCGATGTGACCGTCTGGCCGGACTGGGCGAACCCGGTTTCCTGGAAGTTGCTTTCCAGGAACTGGCTTTCGCTGTAGCCGGCTTCAGGCGGGAACCATTTGACCGGTTTCTGGATCCCTTTGGTCTGCGCGTATTTCAGCGCTTCCGTGGATTTCATCGCGTCGTTTTTGATCGGCGCGAGAATGCCATTTTTCCCGCTCGGGGCACTGGTGTCGCCACGCACTTCGATCGTCAACGCCGCCGTGCATTTGAAGTCGATGAAGTGACCGCCGGTCGTTTCAGGGTGCAGTTGGAGCACCGTCTTGCGGGTTTTGTCGGCGACTTTCGGTTCTTTTTCGAACCCGACGATGCCGACCAGAGGCTTGGTGATGAGTTCACCCGCGGCGGCACCAACCGTCGTGCAGCTCAGACCGCTTGATTTGCAGCCTTTGAACTTGACCGTCGTCGTCTCTTCTTTGTTGTTGCCTCCGACGGTGTATTCGCCCGAGCTTTCCTCAGATTCGCAGGTGACCGATTCGCCTTTCACGGTCAGCAGTGTGGCGAGCCCACCTTTGGTGGTGAAAGTGTTTTCACCCGCTTTGGCGCCGGGAACCCATTCGTAGGTTCCTTTCGAGACTTCCGTGGCTTCCACTGTGCATTTCGAGCTAGTGTAGCCCGGAAGCGATTTCACTTTTTTTTTCAAGCACTGCCCGAATTCGGGCGCCGCCGCAGAGGCGGTCGCGGAGGCAATGGCGCTCATGGCGAAAATGGCCACGAGACACAGCCCCACAATCCTGATACGTCGCATCTAGATGCTCCTTTTTCTTCCCTCTTGAACAGTTCGCCGGCGCCCAGTTCCCCGCCCTCAGGACGGTTTCGTCCTGTGGCGCCAGTCTGCCCCTGTGCTTTACCCCAGCCAGCGGCCCTCCAATCCCGATCTGGCAGGGAACCTCGTCCTTGCCATGGCCGGGTCCAGCATGGTCAGATCATGCGCATCCCTGCCACTGCGCGTTCGGCCTCCCTGCCAGCCACGCAAGCGCTGTTGCCCACTGAGCGGAGGGCATGCCCAGGCGCGCGGATCCGACGTCGTTCGCCGATCCAGTCACCAAGATACCCCTCTCCCTAGACACCCAGTCCTTTGCGACATGGGCTACTGGGCCCCATGCGTTGCTTGACATCATGTCCGGGCGAAAGTACCACAGGGCTTGACGTAAAGTCAAGTATCTAGAGCGTTGGCCCGTGTTTCTTAGGGTCAAATGCGGATTTCGCGCGAGCGCGGCTCACGCGCTGCGGGAGATGTCGATCGTCCGATCGGCCTCCGCTGCGACCCGCCACTGGGGGGCGCCGGTGTCACGTAGACGGGCTACCACGGCGGTCGGTCCGGGCAGCCCGCGCCCTGCGGGGCGGTCGGCACGTGCGTCGTGGAACACCACGTGGCCGCCGCACGCCACGAATGGGCTCCAGTCGATCCAGTCGCGTTCGCAGCCGGCCTCGGAGTGGTCGCCGTCGATGAACAGCAGGTCGATCTCGCGCGACCAGGTCGCGGCGACGTCGTGCGAGCGGGCGATGTGCCAGACGATCTGCGGAGCGCGGTCGCCGAGGCTGCGAGCGGTGCGCGCGAGCATCCATCGCGTCGCTCGCTCGCTCGCGCCCCACCCCTGCGGCAGCGCACCGGGATGACGGCCGAAGGGGTCGATCAGGTGGAGCTCGGCGCGCGGCCCGAGTATGCGTGCGAGCGCCTGTGCGGACGCTCCCTCGTAGACCCCGATCTCGACGACGCGGCGTGCGCCCTCGGCCGCATCCAGCAGTATGCGCGCGTCCTCGGCGGAGTGCATCGTGCGCGGCGGGATCAGCCCGAGCCCGAGGCCGACGGCGCGCACGCGCACGTCGTCGCGCAGCCGCGCGGGCGTCAGCGAGCGCATTTGCTGGGGGAGGATGGCCACCGGGCCAGCCTACGCGCAGAGCGCCGGCGGTGGCGGTATCGGCGTTCCCTGCGCGCTCGCGCGTGTGTAGGCGAGCCAAACGCCGTAGGCTGGATACACATGCGACAGATCGGCGCTGAGCAGGCCGACCGGAAAGGCCGGATCCTCACGGAAGCTGTACTGGAAGATCGCCGCCACGCGCGCGTCGGCGACCCAGCGCGCGAGCTGCCCGGCCAGCACGATGCAGCCTTCGTGTTCATCTTGCCGGTCAGGCGAGCGCACGCGGCCCGGATACGGCGCTCCGGCGCCCGCCTCGGTAATCCAGACCCGCGCGGCGCGACCGCAGGCCGCGCGCGCGTCGAGCGCCGCCTCCAGCTCGGCGACAGGGTCGAGCTCAGGCTTAGCCTCATCGTATGAGGCGTACACGTGGATCGACCACTCCTCGCTGAGGCAGATCACGCTGATCGGCAGCGCGGCGACGAACGACGCAATGCTCGTGCGATGCGGAGAGTCGGTGGGGAATGCGTTCAGCTCGCCCAGCAGCAGGTGGTGCACGCCCCCGGCGGCGTTCAACTGTTGTGACATCGCCTGCGCGAGCTGCGCGTACACGGCCGCTGCGAGCGTGGGCGAGCTTGCCGCGCAGGACGCGCGCTGCGGGCTGACGAACACCGCGTCGTTCGGCTCGTTCCACGGCGCCCACCACGTCAGCGCGACGCCCTCACGCTCGCCCAGCGCGAGCAGCGATCCGACCAGCGCGCGGTATCCCGCGAGCCCTGCGGCGCTGATCGGCCGCGAGAAGGCACGCGCGTCGCCGAGCTCACAGCCCGAGGCCGGCTCAGCCGCCCAAGCCGGTGTGCCGAACACGTCGAGCACGACTTCCGGCGCCGGCCGCCCGGCGGCGCGCGCGGCGCGCTGCTGGGAGGCGATCGCCGCCAGGTCTTCGCGCAAGCCGCCGTACGCGCCGCAAGGTTCGATCGAGCGCGCACATCCGTCCGCCGTACCGCCGAGCGTGGGTGCCCGACGCGCGTCGGGTTGCAGCGCCGCCCAGTCGACCAGCAGCCGCACGTAACGCGGACGCAGCGCGGTCAGCCGCTCGCGCGCGGGCTCGAAAGCCGCACCGCCAGACGGCGCTCGCGCGCCAGGCGGCCACAGCAGGTCCGCGTTGTTCTCGGTCAGCCCGAAGGCAGGGCCACGCGGCGTGGCGCGTGCGGGCACAGCAGCCGTCTTTTCGTGACCGCGCGGCGCCTCGGCGCCGCCGCCGCAGCCGGCCAGCACGAGGATCGCCAGCGGCACAATCGCCGCCGGCGCCAGCAGGCGCGTCAGACTGCCGAGACCTGCTCTTCCTCGGCGACGCGGAAGGACGACCCGCAGCCGCACGCTGCGACGACGTTGGGGTTTGACACCTTGAAGCCGGCGCCCTGCAGGCCTTCCTCGTAGTCGATGATCGAGCCGCGCACGAACGGCAGGCTCTCGTTGTCGACGAGCAGCTTCAGGCCGTGGCTCTCGAAGACGATGTCGTCGTCGCGCTGCTCGTCGAAGGCCAGCTGGTACTGAAACCCGGAGCAGCCGCCGCCGCGAACGCCGACGCGCAGGCCAGCGAGGCTCACGTCGGCCTCCTGCGTGGCGAGGAACTCATGCACCTTCTCGGCACCCTTGTCGCTGAGCGTGATCATCGTTTCACTCCTGTGAAGACGGCAAGACTTTCCAAAGTATAGCGCCGTGCGTCGCGCTCGGCGAAGGCTCGCCGGCGGGCCTGCGGAAGCGCTCGCTCGATCCTCTACGCTAGGGATCGTGCCCTCCGCTGAGGACATCAAGCAGCGCATCGAGGCGGCGATCCCCGGCTCGCGCGCCGAGGTGGACGACTACACCGGCGGCGGCGATCACTTCCGCGCGACGGTCACCGCGGCGGCGTTCGCCGGGCGCAGTCGCATCGAGCAGCACCGTCTCGTCTACGACGTGTTCGGCGCGGAGATCGGCGGCGCGATCCACGCCCTGTCGCTGAAGACGCTCGCGGCTTCGGTCGACGACGCCGCGCAGCAGCCGGCCACCGCACAACCCACGCCAGCCCGCTGAGCCAGCCCACCCGATTGAGCCAGCGCACCGATTGAGCCAGCCCACCCCATTGAGCCAGGAGACCTCCATGTCCAGCAATCCCGTCAGAGACCTTCCGATGTCACCAGGCCAACAGTCCGCGCCTGCACAGCCGGCGCAGGCCGACGGCCAGTCCAACCCGATCCGCGAGGCGATTTCCGAAGCGATCTCCGAGCACAAGGTGATCCTGTTCATGAAGGGAACGCCCGAGGCCCCCGCGTGCGGCTTCTCCGCGCGCACGGTCGCCGCGCTGCAGTCGCTCGACACGCCGTTTGCGGCTGTCGACATCCTGCCCGACCCACGCATCCGCCAGGAGCTGTCGGCGATCTCCGACTGGCCGACGATCCCGCAGCTGTTCGTCAACGGCGAGCTGCTCGGCGGCTGTGACATCGTGACCGAGATGTACGAGTCGGGAGAGCTCGCGCAGGCGTTGGTGTAGCGTCCCGCCGCGATGCCCGTCGCGGTCGCCACCGACAGCACGCACTACCTGCCGCGATCGCTGGCCGACCACGAAGGCGTCCATCAAGTCAGCCTGTACGTCGGCTGGAGCGGCGAATCCGAGCGCGAGCTCGAGATGAACGGCTTCGACGCCTTCTACGAGCGCCTGCGCACCGACTCCGAGCTGCCGACCACCTCACAGCCGTCCATCGGCGACTTCCTCGCAGTGTGGGAGCCGTTGTTGCAGGACGGGCAGGACGTCGTCTCGATCCACCTCGCGGGCGGCATCTCGGGCACTTGCGAGGCCGCCCGCCAAGCGCACGAGCTGCTCGGCGAGCGTGGCCTCGGCGAGCGCGTGGAGGTGCTCGACTCCGAAAGCGGCTGCGGCGGCACCGGCCTGCTGGTGCTCGCGGCGGTCGCCGCGGCGGGGGCCGGAGCGGACAAGGATGCCGTGGTCGCTCACGTGCGCGAGGCGCGCAAGTCTCTGAAGATCTGGTTCTGCCTGGACACGCTGGAGTACCTGCGCCGCGGCGGGCGCATCGGCATGGCTCAGGCGTGGCTCGGCGGCACGCTGAAGATCAAGCCGATCCTCTCGCTGGAGTACGAGATCATGCCCGTTGAGCGCGTGCGCACCGCCGGCCGAGCGTTCGAGCGCATGGTCGACTACGCCAAGGAGCTGCGCGACGCCGGCGCCGACGGCTGGGTCGTGCAGCACATCCAGGCGCCCGAGCAGGCCGAGCGGCTGATCGAGCGCGGCCGCGAGATCTTCGACTCAGAGCCGGTCTTCACATCTGAGGTCGGCCCCGTGATCGGCACCTACACGGGCCCCGGCCTGATCGGCGTCGGCGCCATCCCGCGCGCGCTGCTGAACTAGTAGAAGCGCTGCGCGCACAAACGCCCGCGAGCCGACGCGCTCGCTGAGCAAGCGAGGCGCGGGCGCAGGAAGGGAAGTGTGCTCGGCACACGAGCGCCCGAGGACAAAGGCTCGCGCCGCTCAGCGAGCGCGTCGGCGGCGGCGCAGCAGTTTCACGCCGAGCGCGAGCCCGACGAGCGCGGCGCCGGCGGTCAATTCGCTGCGGTGGCGCTCGATGTGCCCGCGCCAGTCGGTGACGTGCGCGACCTCGCCGCGCAGGCGGTCGAGCGACACGGCGAGCTCCATGCGATTGCTCTCGATCGACGAGCGGATCTCGGCGGGCGTGCGCTCGGCCATCACGCGTCCGTCGCTTTCGCCGGGCCGGGCGCGGCGGAGCCGGAACTGACCGTCTCGCGGATCTTCTTGGCTTCCTCGATCGCCATGTTCGGCACCGGCGGCGAGCCTTTTTTGACGGCTTTGGCGGCGAGCAGACCAGCGACGGCGCCGAGCAGCAGCAGGATGACAGCCATCGCGAAGAAGCCCCAGAAGTACGTGAAGTTGTTGCCCGGCAGGTAGTAGTAGAGAAGCCACGCGCAGCCGACGAGCGCGAACACGAGCGCCATCACGACGAACACGCCGGCGGCGACGCCGACGATGGCGCCCTTGATCAGCTTGGTCGCCTTTTCGGTCACCTCGGCCTTGGCGAGCTCGATCTCCTCGCGCACGAGCACGGTCGCGCGCTCGGAGACTTCGGTGATCGCGGCGGCGATGTTGTGCGGCGGCTCTTTGCCGGGCTCGGTCGAGGAAGGCGGCGGAGGGACGCTCACTCGGGTGGCTCCTCGTCGAACAGACGCCGCCAGATCATCGCGGCGGCGCGCTGCGCGACGATCGTCGAGAGCGCGCCGACACCGGCTAGCAGGCCCGACCAGACCAGGCGCTTGACCATCTCGTTCTCCATCAGCTGGAGAGTCTATTGCCCACGCCAGCGCCGCCGGAAACGGCGCTCACCTCGAGGCCGCCGCAGACCGTCTCGATGACGATCCACTTGGCGCGCTCGAACTCCTCGGGGCCCTGCGGGCGCAGGTCGAAGATCCAACCGGTGAGCAGCTGCTCGATCACGCCGTAGAAGGCCATCGCCGCGAAGCGCGCTTCGATGTCGGCCTTGAACACGCCCTCGGCCTGTGCCTTTTCGACGATCGCGCCGATCAGCTCGTAGGCCTCGCGGATCGTGCCGATGTGCGTGTCGCCGAACGAGTTGGCCGCGCGCGTGACCTCGACGATGATCACCTTCATCAGATCGGGGTCGTGGCTGTAGCTGTCGATGATGAACGAGGCGATCGCGCCGAGCTTCTCGCGCACGGGCATCGGCTCGGCGTCGACCTCGCGGATCAGCTCGAGCATCACCTGCCAGCGCTCGAGGAACAGCGTGTCGAGCACCTCGTCCTTGGACGCGAAGTAGTGGTAGACGAGCCCGTAGGCGACGCCGGCCTCGTCTGCGATGTCCGATACGCGGCAGGCGTGAAATCCCTGACGCGCGAAAACACGCACGGCGGCGTCGAGGATCAGCCGGCGCTTGTCCGGGGCAGCCTTGCCGCCTGTCGCCGCGCCGGAAGCGCTCGCCGCGCGCGCGCCGCGAGCTGGTGCGCCGCTCGCGCTCATGCGCTCACCGCCTCGGGCCAGCGGTAGGCGTCGGCGCGGCGGTTGGCCAGCGCCGGCAGCTGCTCGCGGATCTCCTGCTGGCGCGCGAAGTCGAGGTCGGCGACGATGTGACCCTCGCCGTCGGGCGCCTGGGCCAGCACGATGCCCCACGGGTCGACGATCATCGAGCGCCCGCCCGAGCGGCTGCCGCCGGGGTGCTCGCCGATCTGGTTGGCGGCGATCACGAACGCCTGGTTCTCGATCGCACGCGCCCGCAGCAGCGTCGTCCAGTGGTCGCGCGTCGTCGCCAGCGTGAACGCGGCGGGCAGCGGGAAGACCAGCGCTCCGCGCACGGCGAGGATGCGATACAGCTCGGGAAAGCGCACGTCGTAACAGATCGACAGGCCCAGCTCGACGCCGCCGGCGGTCTGCGACAGCACGATCTCATCGCCCGCGTCCTCCAGGTCGGACTCGCGGTAGGAACGCCCGGCGACGTGCACGTCGAACATGTGCAGCTTGCGATACACGCCGCGCAGCTCGCCGTGCGCGTCGACGTGCACGCTCGTGTTGGCCAGCTTGTCGCGTCCGTGCACGCGCTCGACGATCGAGCCGGCGATGAGCTCGACGCCCAGCTCGCGCGCACAGTCGCGTGCCCAGCCGATCGCTGGGCCGTCGAGCGTCTGCGCGGCGGCGCGCAGCTGATCGTCAGAGCCCATCGCGGTCCACTTCTCGGGGAGTACGATGACGCTTGCGCCGTCAGCGGCGGCTGCGCGCGTGAGGCGATCGGCGACGGCCAGGTTCGCCGCCGGATCGGCGGTCGCGTTGAGCTGAACTGCGGCGACCCTCAAGAGCGCATCCCCTCCCGCGAGCGAGCGCCAGCAAACCGGCAAGCGTCCGCCACGAATAGATTGACTGGTCAGTCAACACCGCAAATCATAACGTCCGCAGCGGCCCATGAGGCGCACGGCGCCGTCGCGCGACCGTCGCGCATGGCGCTCATGCGCGCCGGCCGGCCGCTCAAGCGTTGGCGCTACGTGGGCGTGTTCGGCGAGGAGCTGCTGGCGTGCGCAGCGCTCGTGCAGGTCGGGCCGGCGCGTCAGTCCTTCTGGGCGTTGTACCGCCGCGAGCAGAGCGAGCTGCGCGAGCGCACCCGCGTGCTGCCCCGGTCGGCTTGGCTGGCGCTCAGCGAGGGCGCGCGCGCGAGGGCCGACGATCACCGCCGCGGCGAGCCGGGGCGACTGCGCATCGACGACGGCGGCGTGCGGCTTGACCTGGAGCTGGACGAAGCGGCTGGCTTCAGCGCGCTGTGCTCGCACGGGCGCAGCGAGGTGTGGACGCGCAAGCAGGCGGGCATCGCCGCGCGCGGCACGCTCGCGCTCGACGGCGGCGCCGCGCGCGAGGTGCGCGCGCGTGCGGTGATCGACGACACGGCCGGCTATCACGCGCGCCGCACCGAGTGGTGGTGGACGGCCGGCGTCGGTGAGAGCGCCGACGGGCGCGCGCTGGCGTGGAACCTCGTCAGCGGCGTCAACGACCCGCCGCACGGCTCCGAGCGCGCCGTGTGGATCGACGGCGAGCCGCGCGAGGCCGCTGAGGTGAGCTTCGCGGCTGACCTCGCGAGCATCACGTGCGTGGACGGATCGACGCTCGACTTCCACGCCGAGGCGCAGCGCAGCCACCACATGAACATGCTCCTCATGCGCAGCGACTACCGAGCCCCTTTCGGGGCTTTCTCGGGAGTGCTCCCGGGTGGAGTCGCGCTCGCTCGCGGACTCGGTGTGGTCGAGCATCACCGCGCGCTCTGGTAGCGGGTCAGCGCGCGGTTAGGACGATCCGCTCGCGCGCTGCCTGCGCAGCTCGGCGAGCAGGAGCTTGGAGTGCATCGCCCCGAGCAGCTCGCGCAGCGGCTCGACGCCCGCGGCGACGATCTCCATCGCACGCTCCACGTCGACCTCGCCGGCGAGGCGGTCGAGCAGCGCGCGAACCTCCTCGCCGACCAGCGGTTCCAACGCCTCGCGGTAGCGCAGCGTGTCGTACACGGTGAACCCGAGCGCCTCCTCGTAGCCGCCGGCGCGGAAGTTGGCGATCGCCTCGATGATCTTCACGTCGTCCTGCTCGTAGCCGTTGCGGTTGGGCGTCAGCACGCCGATCTCGGCGAGCCGGTCGAGCACGTTGCGCGGGATGTCATAGCGCTCGCGCACGACCTTCGCGGGCACGCGCTTTGAGTCCTCGGCGCCGGCGAGCGCACGCTCGAGGATGCGGTCCTCCAGCTCGATCAGCGCGTGCACGCGCCCCGGGTCCTCCTCCAGCGCGCCCTTGATCAGGCGCAGCGGCATGAAGCGCTTCTCCTGCAGGCGCTTGATCAGCTCGATGCGCTGCACGTACGCCGGCGGGTAGTAGGCCATGTTGCGGCTCGTGCGCACGATGTCCGCGCCCTCGCCGAGCAGCCCCTCGCGCAGGTAGTAGCGGATCGTGCCGGCGCTCACGCCCGAGCGCTCGGCCAGCTCGCTCATCTTCAGCAGCGGGCGCTCGGCCGCCTGTTCATCGGCGCCCACCTTCGTGCTCGCGCCGTCGGCCGCCAATTCACACCCGGAAGGACAGATCCTGCTGATCGCCGGCCGTGCCAGCCGCCGCACCGTCGGCCACCAGCTCGGCGACCTCGGCGTCGGAGTATCCGGCCGCCAGCAGCACCTGCTCGGTGTGCTCGCCGAGCGCCGGGCCGGGCAGCCGCGCGTGGTCGCCGGGCGTGCGCGCCAGCTTGACCGGCGGCCCGAGCAGGCGCACCGGCCGCTGCGCGCCCGGCTGCTCGATCTCGACGACCATCTCGCGTGCGGCGACCAGCTCGGACGACAGCGCCTCGTCGAGCTCGAGCACGGGCTCCAGGCAGCAGTCATGCTTGCGCGCGAACGCCTCCCACTGCTCGCGCGTGCGCGCCTTGAAGATCTCCTGCACCTGCGCGTGCGCCGCCGAGCCGGGGCGCTCGAACTGCGCGGCGACCAGATCCTCGCGCTCGACGCCACGACAGAACGCCTGCCAGAACTTCGGCTCGAGCGCACCCAGCGTGACCCAGCCGTCGGCGCACTCGTACGGGCGGTAGCAGACCAGCGAGCCGGCCAGCGGCAGATCGCCGCGGCGCGGCACGGCGCCGTCGGCGAAATAGCTCGCGGCGACCATCGCCAGCCACGACAGCGCGCCGTCGGCCATCGACACGTCGACAATCTGGCCTTCGCCCGAGCCGACCTGGCCCGCGCAGGCCGGACGGCCGGACGCCGCGGGCTTCGGCGCCGCGCCGTCGCGCTCGCGCAGCGCGGCGAGGATGCCGAACGCGGCCATCAGCGCGCCGCCGCCCAGGTCGGCGATCTGGCCGGCCGCCTGCACGGGCTCGCCGCCGCGCTCGCCGGTCAGCCCGAGCAGGCCGATCAGGCCGAGGTAGTTCATGTCGTGCCCGGAGGCGTCGCGTTTGGGACCGTCCTGCCCGTACCCGGAGATAGCGCAGTAGACGATGCCCGGGTTCTCTTCGCGCATGCGCTCGTAGCCCACGCCCAGGCGATCGAGCACGCCCGGGCGAAACGACTCGAGCACCACGTCGTATTCGCGCACGAGTCGCAGCAGCGCCTCGCGCCCACGCTCGTGCTTGAGGTTCAGGCGAATGGAGCGCTTGTTGCGGTTGAGCGACAGGAACAGCGCCGAGCGCGCGCTCTCGTGCGCGCCCTCGTAGTAGGGCGGCGAGTGGCGGATGTAGTCGCCCATGCCCGTGTCCTCGACCTTCAGCACGTCAGCGCCGAAGTCGGCGAGCAGCAGCGAGCAGAAGCCGCCGGGCAGCAGGCGCGATAGGTCGAGCACGCGAATGCCCTCCAGCGGCAGGCTCATGCGGCGGCGGCCTCGCCCCGCGCCGCTGGGCCGCCGGCAGGCGCGCCCGCGCCGTCCCCACCCCGCTGCGGTATGTCGAGCATCGTGCGCGCCTCGCGCACCGTCGCCGCGCGCCGCCCGACGTCTTCGGCGAGCTGGCGCGCCTTGGCGATCAGCTCGCCGTTTGACTTGGCCATCGCGCCGTCGGGCAGGTACAGGTTGTCCTCCAGGCCCACGCGAATCGAGCCGCCGAGCGTGAGCGCCGCCGTCACGAGCATCCACTGGTCGCGCGAGATGCCGATGACGCCCCAGTGCGACGCCGGCTCGCCGGGGGCGGCAGGCGGGATGTTGTCGACCATCGCCGCGAGGTTGCGCGCCGTCGGCGGGATGCCGCCGGTCACGCCCATCACACAGTCGACGTGCAGCGGCGTCTTCAGCACGCCCATGTCGATCAGCGGCGCGAGGCTGCCCACGTGGCCGATGTCGAAGCACTCGTGCTCCGGTTTGATGTTCAAGTCGTTCATCGCCTCGAGCAGCTCGACGATCTCCTCGAACGGGTTGAGAAAGACCATCTTGAACACGAAGTCCTTGCGCGAGCGCGAGTACTTGGCGTAGTTCATCGAGCCCATGTTCAGCGCGGCCACCTCCGGGCGGCACGCACGCAGGTACTCGATGCGCTTCTCCACGGGCACGCCGATCGTGCCGGTGGAGAAGTTGACGATCACCTCGTCGCCCACCTCGGCGCGGATCGCCTCTGATATCGCCTGGAAGTCCTCAACCTCGTAGCTCGGCGTGCCGTCCGGTTTGCGCGCGTGGATGTGGATCATCACGCCGCCCTCGTCGACGATTCGCCGCGCCTCGGCGGCGTACTCGGCCGGCGTGTACGGAATCGCCGGGCACTGCTCGCGGTTGGCGATCGCGCCGGAGATCGAGCAGGTGATGACTACGGGCTCATCCAAAGACACGAGCTACCTCCTCGACTGGGTTCGTAGGGCAAGCGATACAAGGACGCAGGGAGCGTGGTGTGCGCCAGCACACGAGCGACTGAGGACGCCGTAGCGCGCCGCCATACGGGCCCAGGCGACTCATACGGGGACAACTCCTGACCGCTTGTAGGGACGCTCGATCTTCTTGCCGGCGGCCATCTCCAACCCGCGGCAGATCGTGGCGCGCGTCTCGCGCGGGTCGATCACGTCGTCGATCATGTCGTTGCCGGCGGCGATGTACACGTCGATGATCTTGCGATAGGCGGCGACCAGCTCGGCCTTCTTGGCCGCCGGGTCGTCGGCTTCCTCGACCTGTTTGCGCATCACGATCTCGACCGCGCCCTCGGCGCCCATCACGCTGATCTCGGCGCTCGGCCAGGCGACGATCAGATCGGGCTCGTACGCGCGGCCGTTCATCACGTAGTAGCCCGCGCCGTACGCCTTTCGCGTGATCACGGTGATCTTCGGCACGGTCGCGTTGGCGACCGCGTAGAGCATCTTGGCGCCGTGGCGGATGATGCCGTCGGCCTCGACCTTCGAGCCGACCATGAAGCCGGGCACGTCCATCAAAAAGACGAGCGGGATGCCGAACGCGTTGCACAGGTTGACGAAGCGCGCGGCCTTGTCGGCGGAGTCGTTGTCGAGGATTCCGCCGAGCTGCTTGGGCTGGTTGGCGACGATGCCCGCCGGGCGCCCGCCGAAGCGCGCGAAGCAGGTGATGATCGTCTTCGCCCACTGCGGCTTCATGTCGAAGTGAAAGCCGTCGTCGGCGATGCGGCGAATCACCTCGTACATGTCATACGGCTTGCGGTTGGACTCGGGCAGCACGTCCAGCAGCTCCTCGTCGCCGCGCTCGATCGGGTCGGCGCTGGCGCGCTGCGGCGGCGGCGATTCGCAGTTCTGCGGCATGAACGACAGGTACTGCTTGATGCGCTCGATGCACTCCTCGTCGTCGGCCACCTCCAGGTCGCCCACGCCGGACTTGCGGCAGTGCACGCGCGAGCCGCCCAGTTCCTCCTGCGTGACGTCCTCGCCGACGGCCGCGCGCACGAGGTGCGGACCGGCGAGCGCCATCGAGCCGCGCCCCTTGACCATCGGCACGAAGTCGGCCAGGCCGGGGATGTACGC
This sequence comes from uncultured Solirubrobacteraceae bacterium, assembly GCA_963794905.1. Taxonomy (GTDB): domain Bacteria; phylum Actinomycetota; class Thermoleophilia; order Solirubrobacterales; family Solirubrobacteraceae; genus Palsa-744. Next base: position 2,257,809 of record CAWCFO010000002.1, on the reverse strand, counting down.
GGTGCCTGCGGCGCACGGCCCCATCAGCGCGGCGACCTGCGGGATCACGCCGCTCATCACGACCTCCTCGCGGAACAGGTGCCCGGAGCCGGCGAACAGCGAGCCGACGGCCTCCTGGATGCGCGCGCCTGCGGAGTCGAGCAACCACACGAACGGGATGCGCTTGGTCAGCGCCAGCTCGCGCAGGCGTGTGACCTTCAGCTCGCCGGTCATGCCCATCGAGCCGGCCATCACCGTGAAGTCATACGCGCACACGGCCACCAGCCGCCCGTCGACCTTGCCGTAGCCGGTGATCACGCCGTCGGCCGGCGCGACCTTCCCGTCCATCGCGCGCTGTGCAAAGTGCGGGCGGCCGTGTATGCCCAGCTCGGTGAACGTGCTCTCGCCCGTGCCCTCGTCGGTATCGATCAGCAGCGCCAGCCGCTCGCGCGCTGTCAGCTTGTCCGCCGCGTGCTGCTTGGCGATCTTCTCCTCGCCGCCGCCCAGTTCGATCTGCGCGCGGCGCGCGTGCAGGTCCTCTACCAGCGGTCGCAGCAGCGAGATCGCGGCGGCCGGCTCGGCGCCGCCGCGGGCGCTGTCGCCAGAGCCGGCGCTGTCGCCAGAGCCGGCGGTGTCGCCAGAGCTGGCGCTGTCGCCGGCGGGCGGCTTCTCGGTCGTGCTCATCAACGTCCTTTCCATTGCGGCTCGCGCTTCTCGAAGAACGCGCTGACGCCCTCGACGATGTCCTCGGTGGACATCGCCAAGGTCAGCTGCGCGCGCAGGTAGTCCAGCGCGTCGTCCAGCGGTTGATCCATCTGGCGGCGCATCGCTTCCTTGCCCAGGCGCATGATCACCGGCGACTTGCCGGCCAGCTTGCCTGCCCACTCGCCAACCGCCGCGTCGAGCTCGCCGGTCGGCACGACCCTGTTGACGATGCCCGCGTCGAGCGCCTGCTGCGCGTCCCAGCGCTCGCCGAGCAGCAGCAGCTCGGTGGCCTTCTTGCGTCCGACGTTGCGGTAGATCAGCGCCATGATCATGAACGGGAACGTGCCGACGTTGATCTCCGGCGTGCCGAAGCTGGCGCGCTCGGAGGCGACGATCAAATCGCACGCCAGCGCGATGCCGAGCGCGCCCGCGAGCACATGACCGTCGGCCGCGCACACGGTCGGCTTGCCGAGCTGGCCGATCAGCTTGAACAGGCCGACGAAGCGCTCAGAGCCGAAGTGGCGCTGCACGAGCGGCGCATCGGCGGCGAAGCCGCCGAGGTTGGCGCCGGAGGAGAACGTCTTGTCGTGCGAGGACGCGAGCACAACACAGCGTGCTGCGTCTTCGTCACGCGCGCGTTCGAATGCGGCGATCAGGCCGGCGAGCATGTCCGGCGAAAGCGCGTTGCGCGTGTCCGGGTCGTTCAGCGTGATCGTCGCCACGCCCGACTGCGCGAGCTCGTAGAGGACTACATCGGCGGCCACTCGCGCATCCTAACCGGATCGCGGGCGCGGCAGGAAGTAGGTAGCTCTACTGTTTACTTCTCGGTGAGACCTGCGTGCCGCTCGACGAGGACGAGCTGTCGCCGCCCTTGTTCGAGAGCTTGACGAAGTCGCGCGCGCTGATCGTGCGCCGCGCCGGCGGCGCCGTGACATGCACCTGCGTGTTGACGGCGACGATTTCGGTCGTCTGTGACACACGGTCGGTTGCTGCGGCGACCGTGACGATCACGCGCAGTGGCAGCCCGGATTCGGCGATGAATGCCTGGACCGCCTCGGTCGCGCCCGGCCGTTGGACGATCTGCGACGCGTACGGAGACCCCGGCTCGGAGGTGCGGCTGGGTGCGACGCTCGCGTCGAACTCGCGCGTGGCCTGTCCTTGGACGACCGTCGAGCCGGCAGCCCGGACGCCGCCGGATGCGCTGGCGAGCAGGTCGATCAGGCCCGCGTAGGGTCCGCCCCCGCCAAGGCTCGCCCCCGCGCGCTCGTCGCCGTGAAACGGGAACAGCGCAGTGAACGCCGCCTTGGCTCGCGCGGCGCTCAAGTGGGTACGCACCCAGGGACGGCCGGCCGGCGTGGCGGTGCCCGGCAGGTACAGGTAGAACGCCGATCCGGCCACGAGCACACGAAGGCCGGTTCTCGCGCGCAGCGAAAGCTCGCCCGCCTGCGCCGCGACATCGAGTTCACCCGTCTGCGCGGTCACGAAAGAGGCTTTGCGATGGGTGACCTGTCTCCTCGGCCCCCTCGCGTGACACGGGCCCGGCGAGCTGCAGTGCGAGGAGGAGCTTTCCTCGGTGACGGTGACCGAAGCGCTGCTCACGCGCAGATAGCGCTCGCTGGTGATCTGCAGCTGCGCCATCCGGCCCTCGAGCGTTTGCAGTTCCGGCGGGAGCGGCGCCGGTCCAGCCGACGTGGGCGCGACGGCGGTCGGCGTCGCCGAGCCTGCCGCGCCGGACGTCGTCGCAAGCGACGCGAGCGCGAGCAAGACGAGGCTCGCGCTGCGTACCCTCACGACGCCCGGCCAAGGCTGTGCATGACGCGCAGGCTACTTCGTCTTCTTCTTCAGCTGCTTGGCGAGGATCTTCTTCAGTTCCGCCCCGCTGATCGTTTCGGCGGCCGGCGGCGGCGCGATGGCGACGATCGGGAAGTCGATCGCGAGCACGTCCTGCGTGACGTTGAGCTTGACGCCGCCGAGCGACAGCACGATGTGCGAGCGCACGGGAAGCCCGTTGGCCGCGAGGAACACTTCGAAGCCGGCCGACGGCTTGACGTGCGCCCTGCTCACGGCCTTGCGCAGCTTGGCCGACAGCACGCTCTGCTCAATCTGCCGCGGATCGAGCGTGCCCGCGAAGCCGGTCACGGGCTGCGCGTCGATCGTGCTCGCGCCGAGCGAGCGCACGTCGGTCGAGGCTTTCACGAGCTCGATCTCGGATTTGAAGTGCGTGCTCGACGCGCCGCCGCCGCTCGCGCCGCCGCCGATGCTCGGATCGGCGCCGAACGGGCCGCCGGTCGGCCCGACGCTTTCCTTGATCCACGGCCGCCCGCCGTCGCGCTTGGCGATGGAGGCGTCGCGGATGTACAGCGCGCCGCCGACGAGGCGCAGCTGCAACGTCCTGCCGAGCACCGTCTCGGTGATCGCGGCGGCTTGCGGCGACGTGTCCAGTTCGCCGGCGATCTTCGTCTTCAATCCGCCGAGTGCTTTGAGCCTGCGCGGCAGCTTGCGCCCGGTGAGCGCCACTTCGCCGGAGAAGCGCTCGCTGGAGATCTGCAGTTCGCTGGTCTTCTGCAGCAGCGGCGCCAGTTCCGGCGGCGGCGGGGTCGTTGGCGCTGCGGCCGCCACGGGGGCGCCGGACGCGCCGAGCGCGGCGCCCGTGAGCAGCGCGGCGCAGAGCAGCGAGGTCATCCTTGATTTGCCGACGAGAGTGTTTGTCATGCCTCGGGCACTGCCCGTCTTCCGATTGGCGGAAACACGCCGATCGCTCGGCGACCGGCGCCCACCGCCGGGGTCAGCGAAAAGTAGCAAGCTCTACTGTTTACTTTTGCGCGTGGCTGCGTTAGCGTCTGCGCGCAAGGCGCCGGACCGCCACGAGCGCTGCCCGCGTCCGCGCACCGCATCCAAGGCACCGACACAAGGAGACCGCAAGACATGGCCGCGACCGCCGAGAGCGTGCTGAAGCCCGACTTCGCTGCCGCACGCAAGCACTTCATCTTCACCGACGAGCACGAACAGCTGCGCGAGTCGATTCACAACTTCGCGGTCAAAGAGCTGGCGCCGCACGCCGAGGAATGGGAGGAGACGACGTTCCCGGACTCGGTGTTCAGGCGCATGGGCGAGCTGGGTTTCCTCGGCCTGGACAAGCCTGTCGAGTACGGCGGCCAGGGCGGCGACTACTACTCGGCGCTGGTGCTCGCCGAGGAGATCGGCAACGCCAACTCGGGCGGCCTGGCGATGGGCGTGGCGGTGCAGACCGACATGGCGATGCCGCCGATCCTCGCGTTCGGCACCGAGGAGCAGAAGCGCCAGTGGGCCGAACCGGCGATCAAGGGCGAGGCGATCCTCTCGCTCGGCATCACCGAGCCGGACGCCGGCTCGGACGTCTCGGGCATCAAGACGCGCGCTGTCAAGGACGGCGAGGACTACGTGATCAACGGCTCAAAGACGTACATCACCAACGGCCACCGCTCGAACGTGATCGTGCTCGTGACGAAGACCGACGTCGACGCGGGCTACGACGGCTTCACGCTGTTTCTCGTGCCGATGGACTCGCCGGGCGTGATCCGCGAGAAGAAGCTGCAGAAGCTCGGCATGCACGCCTCCGACACGGCGCTGCTGGCCTTCCAGGACGTGCGCGTGCCCGCCTCGGCGGTGCTCGGGCAGGTCGGCAAGGGCTTCTACCACATCATGTGGGAGCTTCAGGGCGAGCGCCTGATCGGCGCCGCCGGCTGCGTGGCCGGCGCGCAGAAATGCTTCGAGAAAACGCTGCAGTACGCGCACGAGCGCAAGGCGTTCGGCCGCGAAATCGGCAAGTTCCAGGTGATCCGCCACAAGTTCGCCGAGATGGCCACGAAGATCGAGTCGGCGCGCCAGATGGTCTACGTGACCGCGTGGCGCTTCAACAACGGCGAGTACCCCGTGCGCGAGATCTCGATGGCCAAGCTGCACGCCGCGCGCATCGCCTGCGAAGTGGCCGACGAGTGCATCCAGATCCACGGCGGCGCCGGCTACATGCGCGAGTACGGCGTCGAGCGCGTGTGGCGCGACATGCGCCTGAACCGCATCGGCGCGGGCACCGACGAGATCATGCTCGACGTGATCGGCCGCTCCTACGGGCTGTAGTCCGATCCGCTCGCCTCGGGCGGAGGACCGCATGCTCGATCTTGAGCAGGACCACGCCGCATGCGGCGTGGTCGGCCGGGCCGCATGCGGCCCGGCCCGGGGGCCGCGCATGCGCGGCCCCTCGGAGCCGTACATGTACGGCTGCGCCACCCGGCGCATGCGCCGGGTGGAACTACTCCAGATAGGAGACGTCCACGCCGATCGCCTCGTATGCCTCACGCGCGCGGCGGTCGGTGCTGAGCAGCGTCGCGCCGTGCTCGCGCGCGGTCGCGGCGATCAGCGCGTCGTACAGCGCGCCACCGCGCAGGCCCGCATCGACCGCGCGGCGCAGGCAGTCGCGTTGACCTCCAGCGTCGAGCGCGAGCCACGGATCCGGGAAGTTCAGGTCGAGCGCATCATGCACGGACGTCGGGGTCATGCGAAGCCCGTCGGGCGTCCGGCTGAGCACGGACGTCGTCTCGAATGCGACGTGAGAGATCAGCCGAGGCGAGCGGCCCGCGAGTGCGGCGAAGCAGCGCTCGTGCCCCGCATAAGTGCTCGCAAGCGCCGGGATCAGCACGCTGGAGTCGGGCGCGATCAACGGCGCGAGCGTTCGATCGCCTCGTTGACCATCTCGGTCGTCATCGTCGGCACGGGCTCATCGGGAACGATCACCGTGAAGCCGTCGCGATCCTCCAGGTGCGTCTTGATGTACGGCACGGTCAGCTCGAGCTTGCCGTCCACGGCGGTCAGCTCCAGCTCGCTCGGCCCGTCGATGCCGAGTTCCTCGCGCATCGGCTTCGGGATCACGATGCGTCCAACCCTGTCGATGGCAACTCGCATACCATCAGATTACCAATTGCGCGCATGAGCATTTCCACACCCCCGTTCTCCGACGAGCACGAGCAGTTGAGACAGTCGATCCGCGGCTTCATCGAGCGCGAGCTGGCGCCGCACGCGGCGCAATGGGAGGACGACCGCTGGTTCCCCGACGACGTGTTCGCAAAGATGGCCGCGCAGGGCCTGCTCGGGCTGAAGTACCCGGCCGAGTACGGCGGTCAGGGCGGCGACTACCTGCACGAGTCGGTGCTCTGCGAGGAGCTCGCGCGCGTCGGCTCCGGCGGCACGGCCGCGGGCATCGGCGCGCACACCAACATCGCCACGCCGCCGATCTGGAAGTTCGGCACCGACGAGCAGAAGCAGCGCTACCTCGTGCCTTCCATCGCCGGCGAGCTGATCGGCGCGCTCGGCATCACAGAGCCTGGCGCCGGCTCGGATGTCGCCGCGCTGAGCACCAAAGCCGAGCGCGTCGACGGCGGCTGGGTGGTCAACGGCGAGAAGACGTACATCACCAACGGCGTGCGCGCGCACTTCATCGTGACGGCCGTCAAGACGACCGCCGAGGGCGGCCACCACGGCATCTCCTTCTTGATCGTCGATCGCGGCGAAGGCGTCGAGTCCTCCGCGCTGCACAAGCTCGGCTGGCACGCCTCCGACACGGCCACGATCGCCTTGCAGGACGTGTTCGTGCCCGACGAGAACCTGCTCGGCGAGCTCAACGAGGGCTTCAAGCTGATCATGGCCAACTTCCAGTGGGAGCGCCTGGCGATGGCGCTCGGCGCCGTCGGCGCCATGCAGATCGCGTGGGATCGCACCGCCGAGTTCGCGCGCGAGCGCAACGCCTTCGGACGGCCGCTGTCGGGCCACCAGGCGATCCGCCACAAGCTCACCGACATGGCCACGTCGGTGTACACGTGCCGCTGCGTCACCTACGACGCGCTGCGCCGCTTCGTCGCGGGCGAGGAGCCGCTGAAGGAGGTCTCGATGGTCAAGCTGCTCACCCAGCGCGCGTCGTTCGAGCTGATGGACGAGTGCCTGCAGATCCACGGCGGCGCCGGCTACATGCGTGGGGACGGTAGCCCGTCCGCCTGGGTCGAGCGCGCCGCGCGCGACGCCCGCCTGGGCCCGATCGGCGGCGGCTCAGACGAGATCATGCGCGAGATCCTCGGTCGCGTGCTCGCTCTCTGAGCAGGCGCAGCCCAGCGCGCAGGCCGGCGGGCGGACCGCGCGACCGATCCGGCGCACGCTCGCTTTCAGGCCCCCATGAAGTCGTCCAGGCGCAACGCGCGCGCTCATGCGAGCGGCGCGTCCTTCCGATACGGCCGACGTGGCTTTTGCACGTCGCACGTCTACAGCCATCCGCGGCAACCTGCTCGGCGCCGCCGTCTGCGCGACGCTCCTCGCGCTGTGCGTGGGCTGCTGCGTGATCGCCTCCACTGCGCCCGCCGCCACGCGCGCGCGCCGCGCCTCCACCCACACCAGCGCCCCCCCGCCGCATCGCCGCCGCTGCGCCAGGCCGGCCAACTTCCACTCCAGCACGCAGCCGTCCGGCCGCTCGCGCCACCACGGCCCCTTCTGCCGTCGCCGCCACGGACACGCCCGCCATCACACCCACCACCGGCACGCCCCCGCTCCCACCGGCGCATGCAGCGAAACGCAGTTGCGCCCCGACGCCGCCAACCTCGCGCAGGTGCGCGCGGCCACGCTGTGCCTGGTCAACCGCGAACGCACCAGCCGCGGCGAGCGCGCACTGAGGCCCGACGTGCAACTGCAAGTGGCCGCGCAGGGCCACTCCACCGACATGGCCGCCGGCGACTACTTCCAGCACGACGGCCGCCACGGCGACACGCCGCTGTCGCGCATGCGCGCCGTCGGCTACATCTTCAGCTCGCACATCGGCTACGCCCTCGGCGAGAACATCGCCTGGGCAACGCTCTGGCTGGCGTCTCCCAAGGCCATCGTCGCCAGCTGGATGGCCTCGCCCGGCCACCGCGCCAACATCCTCGACGCCACCTTCATCGACACCGGCATCGGCGTCTCGCCGCATCCGCTCGCCTCGCTCGCGCACGGCCAGGCCGGCGCCATCTACACGCAGGACTTCGGGCGCATCATCAGGCCCTGAGCGGCCGTTTTGCTCCCGCTGCGCGAGGACGCCGCGCCCGCCGCTGCACACGCCTGCCCGCGCGGCACACCGCTGCGAGCCCGACGACGGGCGCCGGCGACGACCGGCCGTTCGCAGGCGCTCGGATAACCTGCGGCGCACCGCAAACGACAAGGAGACAGGACAGCTATGGGAGTACTCGACGGCAAGTCGGCCATCGTCACGGGCTCGGCGCGCGGCATCGGACGCGCGACGGCGGAGCTGCTCGTCTCGCAGGGCGCGCAATGCCTCATCAACGACCTCGACGGAGACGTCGCCGAGCAGGCGTCGTCGGAGATCTCCGGCGAGACCGCCGTGTACGCAGGCGACCTGACCAAGCCCGGCGCGGCCGACGAGCTGGTGCAGAAGGCCATCGACTCGTTCGGCAAGATCGACATCGTCGTCAACAACGCCGGCTACACGCTCGACGCGCCCATCCACAAGATGTCCGACGAGCACTTCCAGGCGATGATCGACATCCACACCGTCGTGCCCTTCCGCGTGATCCGCGCCGCCGCGCCGCACCTGCGCGAGCCGGCCAAGAAAGAGCGCGAGGAAGGCAAGGAGGTGTTCCGCAAGATCGTCAACATCTCCTCGACCTCCGGCACGTTCGGCAACGCCGGTCAGGCCAACTACTCGGCTGGCAAGGCCGGCGTCGTCGGCCTCACCAAAACCGTCGCCAAGGAGTGGGGTCAGTTCAAAGTCAACGTCAACGCCGTCGCCTTCGGCTTCATCGACACGCGCCTCACGCAGGCCAAGGTCGACGACAACACGATGGAGAAGGACGGCGAGAAGATCCAGCTCGGCATCCCCGAGCAGATGCGCCAGATGGCCTCCATGCTCATCCCGCTCGGCCGTCCCGCCTCGCCCGAGGAGGCCGCCGGCGGCGTGTTCTTCCTCTGCTCGCCGTGGTCCAACTACGTGCACGGCCAGACGCTGCACGTCACCGGCGGGCTGTTCGGCGGCATGAGCGGCTGACAGCACGCCGCTCCCCGTCCCGGTGCCGCCTTAGCGGCGCTGGGGCGGCACGTCGTCGCTTCGTCAATCCCCGTCGCGACGCGAGCGCTGCGCGGCTCTCTGGCTCGCGGCGAAGCCGAAGCCGAGCGCGATGCCCACGGCGGCGACCAGCCCCACGCTCGCCAGCCAGCCGGCGTGCAGGATCGCCGCCAGCGCCAGCCCGACGACCGCCGCCGTGACCCACAGCGCGATCTGCCGGGTGCGCGTCAGCGAATCCATCGCAGCGCCGCCTCTCAGCCCGGCCGGCCGGCCGGGACGCCGGCGAGGCCCCGCATGTCGAGCACGCAGCCCGAGTAGTAGGCGCCCGCCGGCGAGGCCAGAAACGCCGTCGCCGTCGCGACCTCCTCGGCGGACGTGCCGGTCCCGGGCGCGATCGTCACCGGCGTCACGCCGTATCTCGCCCACTCGATCGACAGCGTTCGCGCGAGGTTCTCGAGCCCCGCGCGCGCCGCGTCGGCGTGCCGCCGGCCGACCGTCAGGTCCACCGCCGACGCCGGCGCCAGGTAGACCACGCGGCCCGCGCGGCCGGGCTCGATGAACGCCGCGTTGGCCACCGCGCGCGTCGCCTCCCACGCGCCGTCGAGACACGCGCTCAGCGCCGCCCGCGCATCCGCACCATCATCGCCGCCGCCCGTGTCCGCGGTCGCGCCGGCGAGGACGCGGGCGGGGGCGTCATCGCCCGCGCCCACGCGCGCGCGCCCCTCCGCGAACATGCTCGCGGCGTCGACGACCAGCTGGTCGACGTCCACCGGAACATCGTCGCCGGGCCGCCAGGTCGAGACGCGCGCGCCGAGCGCCGCGCACGTCGTGGTCACCGCATCTGCGAACTCTTCGCGGTCGTGTGTCGTGCCCGCGGCGGCGGCCGGCGAGGCGACGAGCACGCGCACACCGTCGAGCAGGCCCGCCCGCAGCAGCTTGGTCACGTCGCTCGTCGCGGACACCCGCAGCACCCTAACGCCGCCGGGCGCCAGCTGAGAGCCGCGGCGTCGGTCAGCCGGCGCTCGGCGGCGGATCGCCGAAAGCGTCGGCGCCCGAGGAGGGATCCGGCGGGGTGGCTGGCGAGGTGGCTGGCGGATGCTCGGCGACGGGCGCGGCGCCCCCCGCTGGCACGGCCGCGTCGAAGCGGCGCAGTTCGAAGTACAGGACCGCGGCCGCGAGCGCCGAGAGGGGAGCACTGAGCACGCCGACGACGACGCGCGCGATCAACCCCGCCGCGGTGCCGGCCGCGTCGGCGGCGATCTCGATTCCCGAGCTGACGAACAGCACGAGGAAGAACAGCACGAAGATCACGCCGAAGACCTGCCAGCCGTTGCCGCGCACCAGCTCGCGGCTGCGCCCCAGCGCCGCGAACACGCCGGGCTGCTCGAGCACCACGACCGGCGCGGCGACCGACCAGATCGTGATCAAGATCAGGCCCGGCACGATGATCAGGACAAAGCCGATCACGATGCCGATGCCGGCGACGATGCCGACGAGGATCAGCGGCACGAGCACCGGCGCGGCCGTGCGCAGAAGCTGGCCGGGAGTGTGGTCGCGCCGACCGTCCTCGATGTCGGCGACGAGCTCGACGACCATGCCGGTGAACAGCGTCGTGGCGACCAGGCTGAGCAGCAGCGCGAGCAGCGCCAGCCCTGGCGCCGCGGCGATCAACAGCGCCGACACGATGCCCGTGATCACGAACACGACCGCCGACGCCGGAAGCAGCACGGGGGCCTGCTCGACATACGTGTCGAACACTCGACGGATCACACCGCCGACATCGAGTCGGTCGCTCATCTGCGGCGCAGCCTAGCCGCCGCTCAGGCGGCCACGGCGTTCTTGGCCGAGCGCCGCTCGGCGCGCAGGCGCGCGAGGATGCCCTTGCGCCCGTGCTCCTGCAGCCCGTCGTATAGGCGGCGGATCTCCTTGAGGATCTCGTCGGCGACCGCCTGCTGCTGCTCGCGCGTCGCGTTCTCCACGCGCTCCCAGCGCAACGGCTCGCCGTACTGAACGGTCACGCGCGGGAACTGCAGGCGCTTCCAGTTGCGCACGCGCGAGGAGCCGAAGATCGCGATCGGCACGACCGGCACACCGGTCTCCAGCGCCAGCCGGCCGATGCCGCGCTTGGCCTGCTCGGAGACTTTGCCCGTGCGCGAGCGCCCGCCCTCGCAGTACATCGTCACCGCGCCGCCGCGAGCGAGGATCGTCTCGGCGGTCGTGAACACCTCTTCGTCGCGCGCGCCACGGCGGACCGGGAAAACGCCGCCGTGCGTGTACACGAACTGCATCGGTTTTTTGAACAGCTGCGACTTGGCCATGAAGCGCACCTTGCGCCGCGTAAAGCAGCCCATCAGGAAGTGATCCATGAACGAGAAGTGGTTCGGCGCGAGGATCACCGCGCCGCTGCCCGGCGCGTTCTCGCTGGAGATCGACGCGGGCGCGCAGAAACGTGTATGCGTACAGCGAGGTGATAATGCGCACGAGGTCGTACACCCAGTCCGGTTCGCGCGTGCGCGCGCGCTCGTGGAAGCGATCGAAGTGCTCCTTCGGCCGCGGGTCGGTGTAGACCTGCTCGCGCATCGGGGCGAGATCGCTCATCACTCCGCACTACGCCCGCGCGCTCGCAAGGTTACGCGCGCGCTCACGCGCGGCCGCCGCTCGCGCGCGACAGCGCGTCGGCCCAACCGGCGAGCAGCGCGACGCGCTCGTCCTCGCCCATGCGCGGCTCGTACGTTCGCTCGCCGCCCGCGCCGCTCGCGCCCGCCAACCTCGCGCCGCGCAGGTCCTGCACCGTCCACGCATCCGTTCCCACCCCCGCCAGGTAGGCGGCTCCGAGCGCCGTCATCTCGGCGAGCGCGCCGAGCGTCACCGGCAAGCCGAGCACGTCTGCCTGGAACTGCATCAGCCAGCCGTTCGTGCTCGCGCCGCCATCCGCGCGCAGCTCGCGCAGGGGCTCGCCCGACGCGGCCTCCATCGCCCGCACCGCGTCGACCGTCTGGTAGGCGATCGCCTCCAGCGCCGCGCGCGCCAGGTGCGCGCGCGTGCTGCCGCGCGTCAGGCCGACGATCGTGCCGCGCGCGTGCGGGTCCCAGTGCGGCGAGCCCAGCCCGGTGAGCGCCGGCACGAAGTACACGCCGTCGTTGCCGCTCAGCTCGCGCGCCAGCGCCTCGGTGTCCTGCGCGCGCTCGATGATGCGCAGGCCGTCGCGCAGCCACTGCACGGCCGCGCCCGTGACGAAGATCGACGCCTCCAGCGCGTACGCGCGCGAGCTTCCTACCGAGCACGCGGCCGTCGCCAGCAGGCCGGCGGGCGGGCGCGGCATGCAACGGCCGGCGTTGACCAGCACGAATGAGCCGGTTCCGTACGTGTTCTTGCCCATCCCCGGATCGACGCACGCGTGGCCGAACAGCGACGCCTGCTGGTCGCCGGCGACGCCCGCGACGTCGATTGTGTGCCCGTGCAGCGCATCGGCGCGCGTGCGCGCGAACACGCCCGCCGAGGGCAGCACGCGCGGCAGCGCGCGCTCGGGCACGCCAAACAGCTCCAGCAGGTCCGCGTCCCAGCGACCCTCGGCGATGTCGTAGAGCAGCGTGCGCGAGGCGTTCGTCGCGTCGGTCACGTGCTCGCCGGTCAACTTGAAGATCAGCCACGAGTCGACCGTGCCGAACATCGCGCGCCCGTCGCGTGCACGCTCGCGCAGACCGTCGACGTTCTCCAGCAGCCACTGCATCTTCGTCGCCGAGAAGTACGCGTCGAGCACCAGCCCCGTGCGCGAGCGCACGAGCTGCTCGTGCCCCTGCTCGCGCAACTGCTCACAGCGCGCCGCCGTGCGCCGGTCCTGCCAGACGATCGCGTTGTGCAGCGGCTCGCCGCTGTCGGCGTCCCACACGCACACCGTCTCGCGCTGGTTGGCGATGCCGAGCGCCGTCACGTCGCCCGGGCGCGCGCCCGCGTCGCGCAGCGCCTCGCCGGCCACCGCCCAGGTCGTCTCCCAGATCTCGCGCGCGTCGTGCTCGACCCAGCCCGGCCGCGGGAAGTGCTGCGTGAACTCGCGGTAGGCGCGGCCGATCGGCTCTGCCTGCTCGTCGAAGACCAAGCACGTGGTGCCCGTCGTGCCCTGATCGATCGCCAGGATCATCTGCGCGCGAGCCTACCCGCCCGGCCGCCTGCCCCGCGCGCCGTACACGCGCGCGAAGTCGGCGAGCTGTCGCGCGCGATGGGCAAAGCCGGCGAGCGTGCGCCCGCTCGTGCGATGCGACAGGTCGAGCTCGACCTCGGTGACGCGATGCCCGGCGCGCACCGCGTCGATCGTCATGCCCACCTCCATGCCGAAGCCGCGCGCGAATGGCAGCACGTCTTCCAGCGCACGCTTGCTGAGCGCGCGCTGCCCGGAGATCGGCGCGCCCGTCGCCAGCCCGCAGCGCCGCTTGATCGCCCAGCGCGCGAAGCCCACCGCCAGCCCGAAGCCACCGCCGACGCGCCTGCTGAAAGCCGCCACAGCGAGCTCGGCGTCGCCGCGTGTGACCGTGTCCACGAGCGCCTGCAGCGCGCACGCGGACTCGCCGAGGTCGGCGTCGCACAGCAGGAAGGTCGCCCGCTCGCCGCGTCCGTCCGCGTTCGCGTCGAGCTCGCGCAGCGCCGCCTCGGCGGCGAGCGTCGCCGCGCCGCCCTTGCCGATCATGCGCTCGCTGCGCACCACGCGCGCGCCGGCCGCCGCGGCGATCTGCGCGGTCGCGTCGCGCGAGCCGTCGTCGCCGACGAGCAGCCGCGCGCCGGGAAACGCCGCGGCGAGCGCCGCCAGCGTCGCGCCGATGCGCTCGGCCTCGTCGTAGGCCGTGACGATCGCGTAGACGCGCGCGCTCATCGCGCGTCGCCCGCGGCGCGAGCGGGCCGATCGTCGCCCACGGCGCGAGCCGGCCGATCGCCGCCCGCCGCCGCGTCCACGCTCCCACCCGCGCCGCAGCGCTGTCGGGCTCGCGGGCTATTGTCCCGGCCGTCAGCGACTATCGGCGTCCTCGACGTCCTGGAGGTCATATGTCCGCGGTAGAGGCCCACATCACCGGCACCGTATGGAAAATCGAGTGCGCCGTGGGCGATCAGATCGAGGAGGGCGACACGGTGGCGATCCTCGAGTCGATGAAGATGGAGATGCCCGTCGAGGCCGAGGACTCGGGGAAGGTCGCGAAGATCCTCTGCGAGGAGGGCCAGTCGGTCAACGAGGGCGACCCGCTCGTCGAGCTCGAATAGCGCCCGCCCCCACACGCGTGCAGGCGCTTCACTAGCCTTCCGCGCGATGTCCGACACCGCCACACCGAGCGAGCTCGCCGGCGGCAAGCTGCTGGTCGACGAGCCGGCGCCCGGCGTGCTGCGCTTGACGATCTCCAACCCGGCCAAGCGCAACGCGCTCGATCATCCGATCCTCGACGCGATCACGTCGACGCTCGCGCAGCCATCTGACGCTCGCTGCCTGATCATCACCGGCGCCCACGGCATGTTCTCGGCGGGCTACGACATCGGCGAGATCCCCTCCGACGAGTTCGTGGAGCGCGCGGAGCGGCTGGTGGCCCATCCGTTCACCGAAGCGATCGACGCGCTCGAAGCGTTCCCGTACCCGACGCTCGCGATGCTGCCGGGGCACACGATCGGCGGCGGCCTGGAGCTGGCGCTGTCGTGCGACCTGCGCGTGGCCAAGGCGCAGGTCAAACTCGGCATGCCGCCGGCCAAGCTCGGCCTCGTCTACTCGCACACGGGCCTGCGCCGCTTCATCGACGCGATCGGCGCGCCGCGCACGCGCGAGCTGTTCCTGCTCGGTCGCCACATCGACGCCGACACGGCGCTTGCATGGGGGCTGGTCACGCGCGTCGCCGAGGAGGCCGAGCTGGAGCCGCTGGCGCTTGAGCTGGCGGTCGAGCTGGCGGGCAACGCGCCGCTGTCGCAGAGCGGCAACAAGCGTGTGATCGAGGCGCTGCTGGCCGCCGTGGGGACGCTCGCGCAGGACGTCGAACAGGAGCTCATCGAGCTGCGCCGCGCCTCGTTCGCCTCGCAGGACATGCAGGAGGGGATGCGCGCGTTCGCCGAGCGTCGCGCCCCCCGCTGGACCGGCGCCTGATCGCGGCGCCTCGGGCGCCGAGCCGTCCGCGACGCTCCATAACCTCCGCCGCATGCCGTCGTTGATCACCCGCGAGGAGGCTCGGCGCCTCGGCGAGGTCGAGGATCATGCGCAGATCGAGGCGCTCGTACAGCGAGCTTGGGAAGCTCGCGTCGAGCGCTTCTCGGACTCGACCGACATGTGCTCGCTGGTCAACGCCAAGTCCGGCGGCTGCGCCGAGGACTGCGGCTTCTGCGCGCAGTCGCGTTTCGCCGACGCAGAGACGCCGATGCACGCGATGATGGAGCCCGAGCAGGTGCTCGAACACGCGCGCGCCGCAGAGGCCGCAGGCGCGCACCGCTTCTGCATGGTCACGCAGGGTCAGGGCCTGTCCAAGCGAGACTTCGCCAAGTACCTCGAAGGCGTGCGGCTGGTCTCCGAGCGCACCAACCTCAAGCGCTGCGCGTCGGTCGGGCACATCTCCGCGGCGCGCGCCCAGGCGCTGCGCGACGCCGGCATCCAGCGCGTCCACCACAATGTGGAGACGGCGCAGAGCTACTACGACGAGGTGACCAGCACGGTTCGCTACGAGGGTCGCCTGCGCACGATCTCGGCCGTCCGCGAGGCCGGTCTGGAGACATGCGTCGGGGGCATCCTCAACCTCGGCGAGACGCGCGAGCAGCGGGTCGAGATGGCCTTCGAGCTGGCCGAGATCGACCCCACGAGCGTGCCGATCAACATGCTCAACCCGCGCCCCGGGACGAAGTTCGGCGACCGCGACTACATGGACCCGTGGGAGGCCGTCAAGTGGATCGCGATCTTCCGCCTGATCCTGCCCGAGGCACTGTTCCGCCTGTGCGGCGGTCGCGTGGAGAACCTCGGCGAGCTGCAGCAGCTGGCCGTCCAGGCGGGGATCAACGGCGTGATGATGGGCAACTTCCTGACGACGCTCGGCAACGAGCCGGAGGCCGATCGCGCGATGTTCGAGCAGCTGGGCCTGAACGTGGCGCGCCAGGCCGACAACGCGGCCAACCCGCGCCCGGACAACCGCTCGGGCTGGCTGTCGGGCGAGACGCCCGACGTGGTCGACGAGCTGATCGCGGCGGCGGCCGGTGGCGAGCGCCCGGACGCGCCCGCAAACGAGCCCGACGGCGGCGGCTTGAAGATCAGGCTGTGGGACCCGTCGACGCAGCTTCGCTACAGCGCCAAGCGCGTCGTCCCGGCGCGCCCGGACGGCGCGCCCAACAGGGTGCGCGCAAGCCGTGGCGCGCCCCAAAGCGCACCCGACGACGCGGACGTGCCCGAAAGCGACCGCGCGACGGTCCGGGCGGGCTGAGCGGAAACGGGGGACGGGATGGCGGCGCACGCGGGAACGGTGGAGATCGAGGAGCGCCTGGCGGAGCTGGAGCGCGCCGGGCTGACGCGCCGGCTGAGGCTCGTGTCCGGGCCGCAGGGACCGACGGTGCTGCTCGACGGCCAGCCGGTGCTGCTGCTGTGCTCGAACAACTACCTCGGCCTGACCGACCACCCGCGCGTGCGCGAGGCGGCGGCCGACGCGGCGATGCGCTGGGGCGTCGGCGCCGGCGCGTCGCGCCTGATCTCCGGCACGATGACCGTGCACCGCCGGCTGGAGGAGCGCCTGGCCGCGTTCGCCGGCAGGCAGTCGTGCCTGCTGTTCGGCTCGGGCTACCTGGCGAACCTCGGCGTCATCGGCGCGCTCGCCGGCCCCGGCGACACGGTCTTCTCCGACGAGCTCAACCACGCTTCGATCGTCGACGGGTGCAGGCTGTCGCGCGCGGAGGTGGTCGTCTATCGCCACGCCGACGTCGAACACCTGCTGTGGAGCATGCGCCGCCACGCCGGCCGCGGCGCCGGCGAGCGGCTGATCGTCACCGACTCGGTGTTCTCGATGGACGGCGACATCGCGCCGCTGGCGCAGATCGTCGAGCTGGCGCGGGCCGCCGGCGCGCGTGTGGCGGTGGACGAGGCGCATGCGATCGGCACTTACGGACCGGGCGGGCGCGGCGTGCTCGCCCAGGAGGGGCTGGACGGCGAGGTCGACGCGATCGTCGGCACGCTCGGCAAGTCGCTCGGCTCATACGGCGCGTACGTGTGCGCCGACGAGGAGACGGTCCGCTACCTGTTGAACACGTCGCGCTCGTTCATCTTCTCGACCGCGCCACCGCCGCCGGCGGTGGCCGGCGCGCTGGCGGCGCTGGAGCTGCTGCAGGAGCGCCCGCACCGTGTCGAACGGCTGGCCGCGAACGCTCGTGCGTTGCGTCGCGCGCTGGCGCACGAGGGCTTCGGCGTCGCCGAAGGGGACATGCACATCGTGCCGCTGGTCGTGGGCGACGAGCGCGACACCGTGCGCCTGTGTCAGGAGGCGATCGAGCGCGGCGTGTTCGCCCAGGCGATCAGGCCGCCGACGGTTGCGCCGGGAACCTCGCGCCTGCGCCTGACGGCGATGGCCTCGCACACCGCGACCGACATGCGCCTCGCGGCCGAGGTGCTGGCGGCGGCCGCTCGCAAGCTCGGCCTGGATCCGTCGCAGCTGGGCACGCCGGCGACCGCGCCCGAGCGCCCGGCGGAGGTCGAGGAGCCTCGCTGGCACGAGCCGGCCCACTCGCTCGCCGCCCCGCCGACGGCGCCGTTCGACATCGAGCAGCCACGCCCACGGCGTCCCCCCGCCCCAACGCTCGCGGCATCCGGCGACGAGGCGGCGGCGCCCTTCGACGGCCAGCGCGACAGCTCGATCGCGAACGCCGCTTAGCGCGGCGCGCTCGCCGGCATGCGCGGGCTGTTCGTCACCGCCACCGACACGGGCGTCGGCAAGACGGTGCTCAGCGCGGCGCTGCTCGCGGCGATGGTCGCGTCGGGTGAGCGCGTTACGGCGTTCAAGCCCGCGGTCACCGGTCTGGACGAGCAGGACGACGAAGACGGCCAGGCCGCGTGGCCGCCCGATCACGAGCTGCTGGGCGCAGCCGCGGGCATGGCGCCCGAGGAGGTCGCGCCGCTGCGCTACGGGCCGGCCGTCTCCCCTCTGCTGGCAGCCGAGCTGGCCGGCGAGACGCTGGACGCCCGTCGCGTGCTCGCCGCCGGCGCAGCGGCCGTCGCGCGCCGGGACGCCGCCGCGCGCGACGGATCGCCGCGGACGCTGATCGTCGAGGGCGTCGGCGGCCTGCTGTCGCCGCTGGCCGAAAACCTCACGGTGTGCGATCTCGCGGTCGAGCTGCGCCTACCGCTGCTGATCGCCGCGCGCCCCGGGCTGGGCACGATCAACCACACGCTGCTCACGCTGCAGGCGGCTCGCGCGGCCGGGCTGAGCGTGCGGGCGGTCGTACTGACGCCCTGGCCGGAGCGGCCCTCGCGCCTGGAGCTGTCGAACCTCGAAGCGATCACGCGCTTTGGCTTCGTCGAGGTCGACACGCTGGCGCGCGCCGGCGGACCGCAGATCGACGAGCTCGCGCGCGTCGGCGGCGAGCTGCCCTGGCGTCGCTGGCTCGGCGAGCGTCCCGGTGTGACGGTCGCCCACTGAGCACGTCTGGCGCACGCTTGCGCGTGCGCCCGGGCGCGACTATGGTTGGCGGCATGGCGGCCAGCGCCCCGACGGCCGACGTTCCCTCAGACGTGCACGACTTCACCGCGCGTTACAGCGCCGCGTGGAACGCCTGTGACACGGCGGCGATGTCCGAGCTGGTGACCGACGACATCGTGTGGGCGGACCCGGCGCTCGCGCAGCCTGCGCGCGGCGTGGCCGAGGTGCAGGAGTTCATGCGCGCGAGCTTCCTCGGGTTTCCCGACCTGCACTTCGGCGAGCCCGACCCGCCGCGCGTCGCGGTGTCCGGCGACACGATCTTCTGGGCTTGGTACATGGAGGGCACGCACCGCGGCCCGATCGACCCGCCGGGCTTCGCCGCTACTGGGCGCCGCATGCACGTCGACGGCGTCGACCAGTGGATCATGCGCGACGGGCGCATCGCGCGATACCGCGCGTTCTACGACATGAACGACCTGGCCCGCCAGCTCGGCATCGTGCCCGCGCCGGGCAGCGGCGCCGAGCGCGGCATGGTCGCGCTGCAGCGCCTGCAGGCGCGCTTCGCGCGGCGATGAGCGCGGCGCCTGACGCCGAGCCTGCAGGCGCGGGCCCGGACGTCGAGCGCTGCGACGTGGCGATCGTCGGCGCGAGCACCGCGGGCTGCACCGCCGCGCGGCTGTTCGCACAGCGCGGCGCACGCGTCGCGTTGATCGAGCGTCGACCTGCGCTGGACGCCTACAAGACGGTGTGCACGCACTACATCCAGTCAAGCGCCACGCCGACGATCGAGAAGCTCGGCCTCGCGCCGCTGCTCGATCGTCGCCAGGCGATTCACAACAGCATCGAGCTGTGGACGCGCGACAGCGGCTGGATCGGGGCCGGCGACGACACGCCGCACGGCTACAGCGTCACGCGACGCACGCTCGACCCGATGCTGCGCAAGCTCGCCGCGGACACGCCCGGCGTGAAGCTGCTGTGCGGCTGGAGCGCGTCGGGCCTGCTCGGCGGCGAGCGACCGACCGGCGTGCGCATCGAGAGCCGCTCGCACGAGCGTCGCGACGTCGTCGCCAAGCTGGTCGTGGCCGCCGACGGCCGCGACTCCAAGGTCGCCCGCTGGGCGCGCGTGCCCGGCCGCGTCAAGCCGCACAACCGCTTCTTCTACTGGGGCTACTGGCGCGGCGTGCGACCGCAGACGACGCGCGCGCGGATGTGGCTGCTCGACCCCGACGCCGCCTACACGTTCCCCAACGAGGACGACCTGACCGTCGTGCTGCTGGCGCCGCACCGCGACCGCCTGCCCGAGTTCCAGGCCGACCTGCACGGCGCCTATCGGCGCAGCGTCAACGCGCTGCCCGACGGCCCTGATCTGAGCGAGGCGACGCTCGAATCCAAACTGCTCGGCAAGCTCGAGCTGCCCAACGTGCTGCGTCGGGCGGCGCGCCCCGGCGTCGCATTCGTCGGCGACGCCGCGCTCGCCGCCGACCCGCTGTGGGGCGTCGGCTGCGGCTGGGCGTTTCAGAGCGCCGACTGGCTCGTGCAGGAGACCGCCGACGCGCTCGGCGGCTCCGACGCCGAGCTGGACGCGGCGCTCGATCGCTATCGCCGGGTGCATCGTCGCCGCCTGCTGGCGCACTACCTGATGATCGCCGACCTCGCCAGCGGCCGGCCGATCAACCCGATCGAGCGCCGGCTGTACCGCGCTGCGGCTCGCGATGCGACCGTGCGCGAAGCGTTCGAGCGCGTCGGCAGCCGCCGCATGGCGCCTTCGAGCATGCTGCGCGCCGACCTGCTCGCGCGCATCGTGCGCGCGCAGGCGCCGCAGCCGGTCTGAGCCCAGCGCGGCGCTCAGCCCTCGCCGGCAGCGGCGACCATCGCGCCGGTCACCTGCGCCAGCTCGCTCTCGCCGATGACATACGGCGGCATCGCATAGATCAGGTCGCGAAAAGGCCGCAGCCACACGCCGTGGCTCACCGCCGCGCGCGTCGCCGCTGTGATGTCCACCGCATGCGCCAGCTGCACGACGCCGATCGCGCCGAGCACGCGCACGTCGAGCACGCCCGGCAGCTCGCGCGCCGGAGCCAAGCCCTCGCGCAGCCCGCGTTCGATCGCCTGCACGCGCGGGCGCCATCCGGCGCCGTCGAGCAGCAGCTCCAGCGACGCCAGCGCGACCGAACAGGCGAGCGGGTTGGCCATGAACGTGGGGCCGTGCATCAGGCCGCCGCCCTCGCCGTTGGAGACCGCTTCGGCCACCGCGCGCGTGCAAAGCGTCGCCGCCAGCGTCATGTAGCCGCCGGTCAGCGCCTTGCCGAGGCACATCACGTCGGGCGCCACCGCTGCGTGCTCGCAAGCGAACAGCGCGCCCGTGCGTCCGAAGCCGGTGGCGATCTCGTCGAGCACCAGCAGCAGGCCGTGCTCGTCGCACAGCTCGCGCAGCAGCGCCACGCACGCCGGCGAGTGAAAGCGCATCCCGCCGGCCCCCTGCACGACCGGCTCGACGACGATCGCCGCCAGCTCGCCGGCGTGGCCGGCGACCAGCTTGCGCACCTTTGCAGCCCAGCGCTCGTCGAGCCCCGCGTCGAACCCGTCCGGTGGGCGCTCGGCGAACACCTGCTCGGCGAGCACCCCCGTGAACATGCTGTGCATTCCGCCGAGCGGATCGCACACGGACATCGCGCCGAACGTGTCGCCGTGATAGCCGCCCCTCACCGTCAGCAGCCGCGTCCTGCCTGCCTGCCCGCGCGCGCGCTGGAACTGCAGGCACATCTTGATCGCCACCTCCACCGACACGGACCCCGAGTCGGCGAAGAACACCGCGTCCAGCCCCTCCGGCGTCAGCGCGATCAGCCGCTCGGCCAGGCGCACGCCCGGCTCGTGCGTGAGCCCGCCGAACATCACGTGCGCCATTCGCGCAAGCTGCTCGGCGACCGCCCCGTCCAGCCGCGGGTGGCCATAGCCGTGGATCGCACACCACCACGACGACATGCCGTCGATCAGCTCGCGCCCATCGGCCAGCGTCAGCCGCACGCCGCGCGCCGACACGACCGGCAGCGGTGCAGTCGCCCCCGGCAGCGCGCCGTACGGATGCCAAACGTGCTCGCGATCGAACGCGAGCAGCGCCTCCCAGTCGTCCGTCATCGATCGCTCTAAGGCGTTCGCTGGTCGAGCGAGGCAAGGACGCAGGGAGCGTGGCCTGCTACGCAGGCGAGCGACCGAGGACGCCGCCTCGCGAAGCGCCAGCGGACGCCTTAGTCCTCGTAGGGGACGAAGTCGCGCTTACGCGCGCCGCACACCGGACAGAACCAGGTGTCGGGAATGTCCTCGAAGGCCGTTCCCGGCGGGATGCCGCCGTCGGGGTCGCCCTCGTCGGGTTCGTAGATGAACCCGCACGACTCGCAGATCCAGCGCTGAAGCGTCTTGGCGGCGGTGCTCATGCGCTGAAGACTAGCGGCCGGTAGGGTCAGCGGATGAGCACGCGCGGGGAGAGCGAGCCGGCGGTCTCCGGCGAGCAGTACAACCCCGGCCCGGTGACCGAGCCGCGCCACGCCGCGACCGTGATCCTGCTACGCGGCGGCGCGCAGGCGCTCGAAGTGCTGCTCGTGCGCCGCACGCCCAAGGCGCGCTTCATGGGCGGCGTGTGGGTGTTCCCGGGGGGCGCCGTCGACACGCACGAGGGCGACGGCGATCGCGCGCACCGCGCGGCGGCGATCCGCGAGCTGCACGAGGAGGCCGCGATCGAGCTGGACGATCCCGCGGCGCTGGTCAAGTTCTCACGCTGGATCACGCCCGCGCAGGTGCAGATCCGCTTCGACACGCACTTCTTCCTCGCGCCGCTGCCCGACGGCCAGGTGCCCAAGGTCGACGGCGAGGAGGTCGTCGAGCTCGGCTGGTTCACGCCGCAGGCGGCGCTGGACGCGCACGCCGCGCAGCGCATCGTGCTCGTCTTCCCCACGATCAAGCACCTCGAACAGCTCAACGGCTTCGCATCCGTCGACGCGCTGCTCGCCTCCGCGCGCGAGCGCGACGTGCAGCCGGTCGAGCCCAAGGTGCTGCTCGAAGGCGAGGTCGCGCGCGTGCTGCTCCCGGGCGAGCCCGGCTATTGAGTCACGCCGGCTGGCGCCGGCGTCAGGATTCCTGCTGCGCGGCGATCACGTGCGTGACCGCGTTGATCAGCGCAAGATGCGTGAACGCCTGCGGGTAGTTGCCCAGGTGGCGGCCGCTGGACGCCTCCAGCTCCTCGCCGTACAGCTCCAGTGGAGAGGAATACGACAGCAGGCGCTCACACAGGTGTTCGGCCTCGCGATCCTCGCCGATCTCCGACAGCGCCGAGACCAGCCAGAACGAGCAGATCAGGAACGTGCCCTCCTTGCCGTGCAGCCCGTCGTCGGTCTCTTCGGTGCGGTAGCGCATCACCAGGCCGTTCTCGGTCAGCTCGTCGCGGATCGCCATGACCGTCGCGCGCACCCGTTCGTCGTCGGGCGGCAAAAAGCGCAGCAGCGGCACGAGCAGCGTCGACGCGTCGAGCGCGTCGGTGTCGTAGTGCTGGCGGAACACGCCGCGCGAGTCGACGCCGTGGGTGAGGATGTCCTCGCGTATCTCCTCGGCGAGCCCTTGGAACTCCTTGGCGTTCTCCTCGTGACCGCGGCGTTCGGCCAGCCGTGCACCACGGTCCAGCGCCACCCAGCACATCAGCTTGGAGGAGACGTAGTGCTGCGGCTTGCCGCGCGCCTCCCAGATCCCCTGGTCCGGGTCCCTCCAAACCGCCGCCGCGCATTTGACCTGGTCGATCAGCACGGGCCACAGCCGCTCGGGGATGTGATCGCGCTGCTTGGAGTGCAGGTACACCGAGTCGAGCACGGCGCCGAACACGTCGTTCTGGCGCTGGTCGTAGGCGCCGTTGCCGACGCGCACCGGCGCCGATCCCTCATAGCCGTTGAGATGATCCAGCGTGGACTCCGCGAGGTCTTTCTCGCCCCTCACCCCGTACATGATCTGCAGCGAGCCGTCCTCGTTGCGCGGGACTTCGGCGACGTACTCGATGAAGTCATCGGCCTCCCAGTCCAGGCCCAGCGCGTGCAGCGCCCACAGCGTGAACGAGGCGTCGCGCATCCAGCAGAAGCGGTAGTCCCAGTTGCGTTCCCCGCCGGGCGTCTCCGGCAGCGAGGTCGTCGGCGCGGCGACCAGCGCGCCCGTCGGCATGAACGTCAGCCCCTTGAGCACGAGCGCCGAGCGCTGCAGGTGGGCGCGCCACGGATGGTCGGGATAGCGGCCTTCGGCCAGCCAGCCGCGCCAGAAGTGACCCGTGCGCTCGATGATCTGCTCGGCTTCCTCGGCCGTGTGCGGGCCGCCCCGCGCCTCGGTCCAGGAGATCGCGCAGAAGCGTTTCTCGCCCTCGACCATCGTGTGGCGCCCGTGCGTGCGGTTGCCCTCGATGCCCATGCGGATGTCGCTGAACAGCCTGAACGCCGTCTGTCCGTCGGAGGCGTCCATCGCCATCGCGTCGTGCGCGTCGGGCGCGTGCTCGGCGTCGGTGTCGAGCTCGACCTTGATCCACTGCGCGGGCGTGGCGCCGTAGTCGAGCATCGGCTCGCAGACGATCTCCACCTGCACCTGGCCCTGGACGCATTCGATCATGCGCACGAGCAGGTGGTCGGCGTCGAAGTCAGTCGGCGGGCGCGTGTGGCTGGAGCCGTGCTCGTTGTCGTGCCATTCGCCCATCGCCAGCGCGTCGACCACGCGAATCCAGCCCTGCGGGGTCATCCACGTCGTCTCGATCATGTTCGTGCCCGGTATGTAGCGCCGGCCGGCTGGAACGTACAGGCCATACGGGCCGACACGCCAGCTGCCCGCGCCGCGGTCGAGCAGCGCGCCGAACACCGACGGCGAGTCGAAGTACGGCACGCACATCCACTCGATCGAGCCGTCGGAGGCGACCAGCGCGCCGGTGTGGCAGTCCGACAGAAACCCGTAGTCGGCGATCGGCGGAAACGGCGAGCTTTTGCCCAAGCCCCTCGACGCCGGCGTGCTGGCCTCCGAGACGCCCGCCGGCGCCGGGCCGCCCTCGGCGCCGTCGTCGCCCGAGCTTCGCTTGCGCCGGGTGGAGGGGGGGACGCGCGGGGCCATCGTGCGAGAACCGTAGCGGGGTAGGCTTCACGGCGAGTCGATCGTGACCGAACCCGCTTTCTCCTTGCACCCGCCCGGCGCGCGCCTGCTCGACGGGCGCCGCGCGCTGGTCACCGGCGGCGACTCGGGCATCGGCCAGGGGGTCTGCTTCGAGCTCGCCGCTCACGGCGCCGCGGTCGCCGTCAACTACGTCGGCAAGCCCGACGCCGCACAGCAGATGGTCGACGAGATCCAAGACGCCGGCGGCAAGGCGCTCGCTGTGGCGATGGACGTGTCCAGCGAGAGCGACGTGCAACATGCGTTCGCCGCCACCGCCGAGGCGTTCGACGGCGTTGACCTGCTCGTCAACAACGCCGGCGTCGAGCATCCCTACGAGCTGCTCGACATGCCCCTGGCGGCGTGGCAGAAAGTGATCGACGTCAACCTCACCGGCGCCTTTCTGTGCGCGCGCGAGGCGGCGCGCGCGATGCGCGACAGCAAATCGCCGGGCACGATCGTCAACATCTCAAGCGTCCACGAGCAGATCGCCTGGGAGCGCTTCTCCCACTACTGCGCGTCGAAGGGCGGCATGAAGCTGTTCGCGCAGTCGATCGCCAAGGAGCTCGCTCCGCTGGGCATCCGCGTGGTCAACGTCGCACCCGGCGCGATCGACACGCCGATCAACAAGTCAGTGCTTGAAGACCCCAAGGAAAGCGCGACGGTGCTCGCCGAGGTGCCGCTCGGGCGCTGGGGGCATGTCGGCGACATCGCGCGCGCAGTCGCCTGGCTGGCCTCCGAGCAGGCCAGCTACGTGACCGGCGCGACGCTGTTCGTCGACGGCGGCATGACCTTGTATCCGCGCTTCGTGTAAGCGCGCGCGTGGCCTACCAGCGCTCGTAGTCGAACGCCGGGCGCTGCACGCCGCGCGGCAGCACCTGGTCGTCCTCCAGCTTGTCCAGGTGCGCCGCCAGCGTCGCCGTCGCCGCCGCGCGCAGCTCGTCCGGCACCTCCGGCCACACCGCTTTGAGCAGGTCGGGGACCGTGCGCAGCCCTTCGTTGAGCGCCAGGATCAGACGGTTTTCGCGGTCGATGCGGTGCGCCAGGTACTCGTCCAGCTTCTCGCGCGCGTCCCACACGACCTCGCCGTGCCCCGGGCACAGCACGTTGAAGTCTTCACGCAGGCGCAGGCGCGTCAGCGCCAGCAGGTAGCCCGACATCGCCCCCGTGTGCGGCGTGATCAGCACGCTGCCGTCGCCGAGCACCGCGTCGCCGGTGAAGCATGCGCCGTCGGCCACCAGCGCGTAGTGGTCTTCGGCGTGGCCCGGCGTGTACACGGCCTGGAAGGGCCCGAAGCGCATGTCCTCCACGAGCCGCACGTCCACGTCGCCGCGCGCCGCCGCCAGCGGCGCCGGGTGGACTTCCAGCAGCGTCTCCACGGCTTCGCAGTGGTCGTGGTGATCGTGCGTCAGCACGACTCCGCCCAAGCCTCCGCGCGCCTCGATCGCCGACATCAGACGACGCAGGTGCGCGTCGAGCAGCGGCCCCGGGTCGACGATGTAGGCGGGGCGCCGCCCGACGACCCACGTGTTCGTGCCCGTTAGCGTCAGCGGGCCGGGATTCGGCGCCCGCAGGCGCAATATGTCGTAGTCGCCAAGCAACCCTGCGTCCGAGCGGGCGTCGTCCTGCTCATGCGGCTCGCCCGGCTCGGAATCCGGCGGAATCGAACCGTTCACAGGCGCGACGTTAGCTGAGACGGCGGGCGCTTGAACTGCCGACAGCTCGTACCACCGGGTCTAAATCCTAATGATCAACTCTTATCAAAGATGTACAACACCGAGCCGTGCGGCGCGCGTGCGCCCCGACCGACGCTCACGAGGCTCACAGACGCCGCCGCACGCGCCTTTGAACGCGCACCGCGGCGGCTCTGAGCGGGGGCGCTAAGCGCCCGCGGGTGCGCGGCGGCGGCCGTTGCGCCGCGGCTCGTCGGATCGCTGCCCAGTGCGCTGCGGCTGGCCGTTGCGCGACGCTTGGCCGTTGCGCTTGGCGTTGCCGTTGCGCGGTCCTTGACCGCCGCGCTGAGCCTGGCCCTTGCGGTGCACAGAGCGCTTGCGCTCGCCGGCCGAGTTGCCGACGCCGGCCGTGTTGGCGATCAGCCCGCCGACCTCCAGCTCGCGGTGAAGCCCCAGGCCGCCGACCATGCCCGCCAGCTCGCGCTTCTGATCGTGCGTCACCAGCGTCACGCCCACGCCGCTCGCGCCCGCGCGCGCCGTGCGTCCGATGCGGTGCACGTAATCCTCGCGCGTGGCCGGGATGTCGTAGTTGATCACGTGCGTGATGCCCGCCACGTCGATGCCTCGGGCCGCGACGTCGGTCGCGACGAGCGTGTCGACGACGCCGCCCTCGAAGTTCGCGAGCGCCCGCTCGCGCTGACCCTGGGACTTGTCGCCGTGCATCGCGACCGCCTTCACGTTGTTGCTGCCCAGCCGTTTGACCAGCCGGTCGGCGCCGCGCTTGGTGCGCACGAACACGAGCGTCAGGCCGCGCTCGGCCTCGCTGAGCTCGGCGACCAGCCGCGAGACCTTGGCGTCGTGGGAGACCGTCACGAAACGGTGCTCGACGTCGCCCTTGCGCTCCTCGGAGTGCGCGTGCTCGTGACGCCGCGCATCGGACGTGTAGACCTTGGCGATCTTGCCGACCTCACCCTGGAGCGTCGCCGAGAACAGCAGCGTCTGGCGCTCGCGCGCGCACATCTTCACGATCTTGTCGACTACCGGGCGAAAGCCCATGTCGAGCATCCGGTCTGCCTCGTCGAGCACGAGCAGCCTGATCTGCTTCAGCGAAACGTCGCGGCGCTCGATCAGGTCCATCAGGCGCCCGGGCGTCGCCACGAGGATGTGCGCGCGCCCGGCCAGGCGGGCCTGCTTGACGATCCCCGCGCCTCCGTACACCGCGGCGATCGACAGCGCGCGCGCATGGGCGATCGGGCGCAGGTCGTCGACGATCTGGCTGGCGAGCTCGCGCGTCGGCGCCAGCACGAGCGCCGACGGGCGCGCGTCTGAGTCTTTGATCCGCTCGACCATCGGCACGCCGAACGCCAGCGTCTTGCCCGATCCGGTTGGCGACTGCGCCAGCACGTCGTGGCCGGCGAGCACGTCGGGAATGACCATGCTCTGAACTGCGAAAGGCTTATCGATCCCGCGCTCGGCGAGCTCGTTTACGACGACCTCGGACACGCCGAGGGCGGCGAACGTTGCATCCTTCATGTGTTGGTGCTCCTTCTGGCGACCCTCTGGCCGCCGCTGCAGATGGAGATTCGACTGACCCCATCCGCGCATCTGAAGCGCCAACAAAGACAAAGAACCTCGCGAACGACTTCGCCGCTCGTAGCGTGACCGTAGCAGCAGGCGCAGGCGCCGCCTGCAAGCGCTACTCCAAATTGGCCATGACGTGCTTGACCACGGTGTAGTCCTCCAGCGAGTACACGCTGAGGTCCTTGCCGTAGCCGGACTCCTTGAAGCCGCCGTGCGGCATCTCGGAGACGAGCGGGATGTGGTCGTTGATCCACACGCAGCCGAAGCGCAGCGCGCGCGACACGCGCAGCGCGCGACCGACGTCGCGCGTCCACACCGACGACGCCAGGCCGTAGCGGGTGCTGTTGGCCCACTCGATCGCCTGCTGCTCGTCGGAGAAGCGCTGCACGGTGATCACCGGGCCGAAGATCTCGCGCTGGATCATCTCGTCGTCCTGCTCGCAGGCCCGCGACGACCGTCGGCTCGAGGAAGAAGCCCGGGCGCTCGGGCTGCTTGCCGCCCGTGACGATCTCCGCGCGGTCGGGCCGGCGCTGCAGAAAGCCCTCCACGCGCTCGCGCTGGCGCGCCGAGTTGATCGGGCCGAGCGTCGTATCCGCGCGACAGCGTGTCGCCGATCACCAGGCCCTTGCGCCTGCTCGGCCAGGCCCGCCGACGACGTCGTCGTAGACCCTCGCGCCGGCCAGCACGCGCGTCGCCGCCGTGCAGTCCTGGCCGGCGTTGTAGTAGCCCGTGCCGGCGATCGTCTCCAGCGCGCCCTCCAGGCTCACGTCGTCGAACACGACCACCGGCGCCTTGCCGCCGAGCTCCAGGTGCACGCGCTTGAGCGTGTCCGCCGCGGTGCGCGCGAAGTGCTTGCCCGTGTCCACCGAGCCCGTCAGCGCGAGCATGTCCACGTCGGGGTGGCCGATCAGCGCCTCGCCCGTCGGGTCGCCCGGTCCGGTGACCACGTTGAGCACGCCGCGCGGCAGGATGTCCGCCGTCAGCTCGGCCAGGCGCAGCGTCGTGATCGGCGTCGTCTCGGCGGGCTTCAGCACGACCGTGTTGCCCGCCGCGATCGCCGGCGCGAATTTCCAGATCGCCATCATCAGCGGGTAGTTCCAAGGCGTCACCTGGCCGATCACGCCGACCGCCTCGCGGCGCGTGAACGACGTGTAGCCCTCCATGTACTCGCCCGCCGCGCGTCCCTCCAGCACGCGCGCCGCGCCGGCGAAGAAGCGCAGGTTGTCGACCATCACCGGAATCTCGTCGTCTTTGACCGCTTCGATCGGCTTGCCCGCGTTCAGCGCCTCCAGCCGCGCGATCTCCTCGCCGTGTTCCTCCAGCACGTCGGCCAGCCCAGCAGCGCCTCGCGCGCGTTGGGCGGGCGTCGTCTGCGACCACGTCGCAAAGGCCGCGCGCGCGGCCGCGCACAGCGCGATCGACGTCCTGCGGCGTCGAGCGCGCCGCCCGCGCCAGCTCCTCGCCCGTGGCCGGGTTGAGCACCGGTTCGGTGTCAGCCGTCGGAGGCGACCGACTCGCCGTCGATGAAGTTCTTGAGGGTCTCTGTCGTCGTTGCCATCTCGATGTGCCCTCCTCGGGGGTTCATGTTGTGCCTTGCATGCCTGGCCTCGCGGGCGCCGGGCCCGCTACTCGCCGGCGTCCAGTTCGAGCAGCGCCTGCGCCACCGCCGGGTGGGTGATCTCGCCGGCCTTCACGTTCAAGCCGTGGCGCAGCTCCTCGCTGCGCTCCAGCGCCCCCTCCACGCCGCGCTCGGCCAGCTCGATCACGTACGGCAGCGTCGCGTTCGTCAGCGCGTAGGTCGAGGTGATCGGCACCGCGCCCGGCATGTTCGTCACGCAGTAGTGCGTGATCCCGTCGACCTCGTACGTCGGCTCGGAGTGCGTCGTCGGGCGCGAGGTCTCAAAGCAGCCGCCCTGGTCGATCGACACGTCCACGAGCACCGCGTGTCGCTTCATCAGCTTCAGCTGCTCGCGCGTGATCACGTGCGGCGCGCGGCCGCCGTGCACGAGCACCGCGCCGATCACCAGGTCGGCCAGCGGCAGCATCTGCTCGATCGCCAGCGTCGAGGAGTAGACCGTCGAGGCGCGTCCGCCGAACGCCACTTCCAGCTCGCGCAGGCGGTCGATCGAGCGGTCGAACACGAACACGTCGGCCTCCATGCCGATCGCGATGAACGCCGCGTTCATGCCGACCACGCCGCCGCCGATCACCAGCACGGTCGCCGCGGCCACGCCCGGCACGCCGCCGAGCAGGATGCCGCGGCCGCCGAGCGGCTTCTCGAGCATGAACGCCCCCGCCTGCGTGGCGATCTTGCCCGCGACCTCGCTCATCGGCGCGAGCAGCGGCAGGCGACCGGCCGCGTCCTCGACGGTCTCATACGCGATGCACGTCGCGCCCGACTCCTGCAGGCCGCGCGCGAGCTCCGGCTCGGCGGCCAGGTGCAGGTAGGTGAACAGCGTCTGCTCGGCGCGCAGCATGCGCGACCTCGCCGGCCTGCGGCTCCTTGACCTTCAGCACCAGCTCCGCCTGCGGCGAACACCGCCTCGGCGTCGGGCACGATCCGCGCGCCCTGCGCCTGGAACTGCGTCGTCGCCCATCGCGCTGCCATCGCCCGCGCCGGTCTGCACGAGCACCTCGTGCCCGCGCGCGGTCAGCTCGCGCACGCCCGCCGGCGTGATCGCCACGCGGTACTCGTCTGACTTGATCTCGCTCGGGACGCCGATCTTCATCGCCTGCTCGCTCCGTTCCTCGTCGCCGCCGCGCGGCTGCTCACCGGCGCTCGGCCCGATCCCGACTCCCGCAGGGAGTCCTCATAAAAAGCAGTCCTCACCGCGCGAGCTCCCGGCCACGCAGCGCCAGCCAGAACTCGATGCGGTCGCGCGCGTTGGAGAAGTCGCGGCCGGTCAGCTGCTCGACGCGACGGACGCGATAGCGCAGCGTGTGGCGGTGGCAGAACAGCGCTGCTCGCCGCCTTCTCCCAGTGGCCGTTGTGCTCGATGAACACGTCCAGCGAGCGCAACAGCTCCTCGCCGTAGTCGCCCTCGCCCTGCTCGACCGGGCCGAGCACGCCGCGGCAGTAGGAGCAGCAGCGCGTCGTCGTCCTGCAGCGACAGCAGCAGCTGAAAGGCGCCGAGATCGCGATAGGAGGCGACCTCGGGCGCGCTGCCGTTCTGCAGGCGCACGGCCTCCAGCGCGCAGCGCGCCTCGTGGAAGCTCAGCCGCAGCGAGTGCGCCGGGCCGGCGCGGCTGGCCGACGCGCGCACCTCGCCGAAGCGCGCGCCCAGCTCGCCGCGCAGCTTGCCCGCCAGCGCGACCGGGTCCTGGCCCGCCGCGTCGATCACCGCGCACAGCAGCCCCGCGCGGATCGCCACCAGGCTGCGCACGCGCTCGGCCTCCAACGCGCCGTTCCAGCGGCGCCGCCGCCGCGCTCGGGTCGTCCAGCGCGAACGCCAGCACGGCCGCCTGCTCGCCGATCCCGAACGGGCGCAGGCGCGCCTGCAGCTCCTCCGGGTACAGGTGGCCCGTCAGCGCCTCCGCCAGCACGTCGCCGGCCATGTTGCGCTGCAGCATTTCGTAGCGCTCGTTGACCAGCTGCGCGAACGCACGCTCGGTGATCGCGATGAACGGCAGCTCGTAGGGCACCTCGAACAGCGGGAACGAGCGCTTGCGCGCCGCCGTCACCAGCGCCGCCGGCAGGCGCTTGTGCGCTGAAGCCGGTGCCGAAGCCGAGCCCCGCGATGCGGTGGTCGGCCAGCCGCTCGATCAGCTCGCGCTGGCTCTTCGGCGCCGTCGAGCTGGATGCCCGTCGTCAGCAGCAGCTCGCCGCCGCGCAGCCACGGCGTCGGGTCCGACAGCTCGGTGCTGTGCACCCAGCGGACGTGCGCCTGCGCCGACTCGTGGCCGCTGACCAGCTCCAGCCCGAGCTCGTCGATCAGGCTCTCGACTGTGAGCTCCATCGTGTCCTAGCCGGGATCCGCAGCGGCACGGCTCCGCGAGCGCTCGCGCCCCGGCCCGCCATCCTCCGCGACGCCTCGCCCAGCACGGCGCGCAGGATCGACTCGATCTCCTCGAACTGCTCGGGGCCCGCGATCAGCGGCGGCGAGAGCTGCACGATCGGGTCGCCGCGGTCGTCGGTGCGGCAGATCAGGCCGCGCTTGTACAGCTCGCCCGAGAGGAATCCGCGCAGCAGCTCCTCGGACTCCTGCGCGTCGAACGTCTCCTTGGTCTCCTGGTCCTTGACCAGCTCGATCGCCTGGAAGTAGCCGGCGCCGCGAACGTCGCCGACGATCGGCAGGTCGCGCAGGCTCTCGAGCATCGCGCGCAGCTCGCCTTCGTGCTCGCAGCACGTGCCCGCACAGGTCCTCGCGCTCGATCATGTCGATGTTCGCCAGCGCGACCGCGCAGCGCCATCGGGTGCCCGCCGAAGGTGAAGCCGTGGTTGAAGATCTCCTTGCCGTGCAGGAACGGCTCGGCGATGTGGTCGCCGGCGATCACCGCGCCCAGCGGCAGCGTAGGCCGAGGTGATCCCCTTCGCCGTCGTGATCATGTCCGGCTGATAGCCGAAGCGCTCGCAGCCGAACCATGTGCCCGATGCGCCCCCACGAGCAGATCACCTCGTCGGAGATCAGCAGCACGCCGTGGCGGTCGCAGATCTCGCGCACGCGCTGGAAGTAGCCGTCCTGCGGCACGAAGCAGCCGCCGCCGTTCTGCACCGGCTCGAGGATCACCGCGGCGACCGTCTCGGGCCCTGCGAACTCGATCGCCTCCTCGATCGCGTCGGCCGCCCACAGCGGGTCGCGGTCCTCCTGCCAGCGGTAGGAGTTGGTGTTCGCCACGTGGATGCCGCCGGGCGTCAGCGGCTCGAACGGCGTGCGCAGCGGCGTCAGGCCGGTCGCCGTCAGCGCGCCCATCGAGGTGCCGTGGTAGGCGAGCTTGCGCGAGATCAGCTTGTGCCGCGGTGGTTCGCCGCGCGCCGTGGTGGTAGGCCTTCGCGAGCTTCCACGCCGACTCCACCGCCTCCGAGCCGCCCGAGGTGAAGAACACGCGGTTGAGGTTGCCCGGCGCCAGGCCGGCGATGCGCGTCGCCAGCTCGATCGAGCGCGGGTGCGCGTAGCTCCAGTTGGTGTAGAAGCCGAGCTCCTTCGGCCTGCGTCGCCGCGGCCTCGCCCGAGCTCGGCGCGGCCGTGGCCGACGTTCACGCAGTACAGCGCCGACAGCCCGTCGAGGTAGCGCTTGCCGTGCTCGTCGTAGACGTAGCAGCCGTCGCCGCGCACGATCACCGGCACGTCCGCGTCGGCGTAGGAGCCCATGCGCGTGAAGTGCATCCACAGGTGGCGCTTGGCGTCGCGCTGCAGGTCGCCCTCGCCCGATTGGCTCAGCGCCGGCCCGTCCGGCCCGGGCGCCGCCGGTGAGGAGGTGGACCCCGACGCGACCGCGCCGGTTGATCGCGTGTCGTTCACGTTCGTGCGCGTGGACATGAAATCCTCTCCCTGGAAGATTGCTCGGCTGGCGTGTCACATAGACACTCAGGACAACCGTACTGCGCCGATCGCGCCGCTCACAAGTGGCCACACGGGTCAAGAAGGTCGACGACCCTTGTACCAGATGTACAAACGGACGCTGCGCGCTTTTGGGAATTGCGCCCCTTGCATGCGGTCCGCCGGACAGGCGTAAGTTCTGTCGCGAGTCAGGCCGTTGCCTGCGCGACGACCACAGAGAGGATCACGCCGATGGCCAGCGAGAGCGGCTGTCGTGCACGGGAGCCCCCAGCAATCGGGCGTCATGGACAAGGGGCTGAAAAAGGGCGCGATCGGCTACGTCTCGAACATCGTCATCGGCGTCGCCTCGACGGCGCCGGCGTACTCGCTCGCCGCGACGCTCGGCTTCATCGTCGCCGATCAAGGGCGTCGGCGTGCACGCCCCGGCCGTGATGCTCGTCGTCGTTCGTCCCGATGCTGCTCGTCGCCGTCGCCTACAAATACCTCAACCGCGCCGACCCCGACGCCGGCACGACGTTCGCCTGGACGACGCGCGCGTTCGGTCCAGGCGTCGGCTGGCTGAACGGCTGGGCGATCTTCCTCGCCGACGTGATCGTGATGGCCTCGCTGTCGGACATCGCCGCGATCTACACGTTCAAGCTCTTCGGCTTCACCGAACTCGGCGAATCCAAAGCCGCGATCATCATCGCCGCCGTCCTGTGGATCGCGATCATGACGTGGATCTGCTACCGCGGCATCGAGCTCTCGGCGCGCATCCAGCAGGTGCTGCTCAGCGCCGAGGTCTTCATCCTCGGCGCTGTTCGCGGTCGTCGCGCTGGTCAAGGTCTACGGCAGCCACCCGCCGAGCGGCTCGATCGAAGCCGTACGCTGTCGTGGTTCAACCCGTTCGCGATGAACTTCGGCGATCTCCTCGTCGGCGTCCTGCTCGGCGTCTTCATCTACTGGGGCTGGGATTCGGGCGTCGCCGTCAACGAGGAGTCCGAGGACCCGGCCGAGGGGCCGGGCAAGGCGGCGGTCGTCTCGACGGTGCTGCTCGTGCTGATCTACCTGCTCGTCTCCAGCCGGCGCCCAGGCCTTCCACGGCGTCGGCTTCCTGACCAACGAAGCCAACCAGGAAGACGTGCTCAACGCGCTCGGCACGGGCGTGCTCGGCGGCACGCTCGAACAAGCTGCTGATCATCGCCGTGCTCACCTCGGCGTCGGCCTCGACGCAGACGACGATCCTGCCGACCGCGCGCACGACGCTCTCGATGGCCCACTGGAAAGCCGTCACCAGGCTGCTCGGCACGAGTGCACAAACGCTATCTGACGCCGACGTCTCGACGCTCGGCTTCGGCGCTGCTCTCGATCGCCGTCACGGTCGCCGCTGCTGCTGCTCTCCGAAAGCGTGCTCGCCGACTCGATCACCGCGCTCGGCTTCCCGGTCTGCTTCTACTACGGCTTCACCGGCCTCGCCTGCGTCGTCTACTACCGCCACGAGCTGTTCAAGAGCGTGCGCAACTTCCTGCTGCTCGGGCTGGTCCCGCTGCTCGGCGGGCTGATGCTGTTCGGCGTGTTCGTCAAGGCCGTCATCT
Organism: uncultured Solirubrobacteraceae bacterium; assembly: GCA_963794905.1. Lineage (GTDB taxonomy): Bacteria > Actinomycetota > Thermoleophilia > Solirubrobacterales > Solirubrobacteraceae > Palsa-744. The sequence goes on along the minus strand of CAWCFO010000002.1, from coordinate 2,222,949 downwards.
TCTACGGGCACGCGGCGAACGTCGAATCCGCGCCGATCGCCGGCATCACGCTGCCGCTCTGGTTCGGCATCGGCGGGATGATCCTCGGGATCATCCTGATGCTCATCTCGCGGCCCTACTTCCGCGAGTTCTTCTCACGCAAGACCGAAACCGCGCCGCCGGGCATCCTCGACCGCGCCGCTCGGCGACGCTGCCGGCGCCGGTCGACTTCTAGGCCAGAGGGCGGCCGGCTTCCCGGAACGGACACCCGAGCCCGGCCACCCGCCGAGCCCGGCGCTCAGGCGGCCGGCGCGTCCACGGCCAGCTCCTGCTGGCCGTGCGGCGCGCCGAGCTCGGCGAGCCGCTCGAGGAACGGCTTCGGCGGGAACGCCTCCGGGCCGAGCACGCCCGCGCCCTTCCACACGCCCTCGTCGAGCAGCTCCAGCGCGACGACCGGGTTGACGGCGGTCTGCCAGACGACCGCCTGGCTGCCGTACTCGCGCATCGTGTGCTCGTTGTCGACCACGTGGTAGAGGTAGGTCGAGCGCGGCTGGCCGTCCTTGCCGGTGCCCGTGACCCACGTGCCCGGCGCAGGTGCGCCCGGTCATCCGCTCGCCGAGCGTCGCCGGGTCCGGCAGCGCGGCCGCGACGACGTCGCGCGGAGCGACCTTCGACGTCGCGCACCGAGACCGGCTCGGTCGAGTCCAGGCCGAGCTTGTGCAGCGTGCGCAGCACGTCGATGAACTCCGCGCCCAGCCCGTACTTGAACGTGACGCGCTCGCAGTCCACCCAGCGCGGGATCAGCACGACCTCCTCGTGCTCGACGTTCACGCACTCGACCTTGCCGATGCCCTCCGGGAACTCGAACATCTCGGGCTCGGAGAACGGCGCGGTCGTGTAGAAGCCGCGCTCGCGCTCCCAGATCAGCGGCGGGTTCAGGCACTCCTCGATCGTCGTCCAGATCGAGAACGTCGGCGCGAAGTCATAGCCCTCGACGACCAGGTCGGCGCCGTCGCGCACGCCGACTTCGTCGATGCTCGAGAACAGCTCGTCGGCGGCGTAGCGCGCGAACACGTCCGACAGGCCCGGCTCGACGCCGATGCCGACGAGCGCCAGCAGGCCCGCCTGCTCCCACGCCTCGTGGCGTTGCGAGCTGGTGCTCGCCGAGCATCTTGCCGGGCAGCTCGTACGGGCGCTGCGGGTGCGGGCTGCGAGAGCGTCATCGCCATGTCCAGGTAGGTGACCTTCGCCTCGAACGCCGCGGCGAAGATCGGCTCGTTGAAGCGCGGGTCGCAGGCGTTGAGCACCGCGTCGGGCTGCACGCGCTCGATCAGCGCGACGAGGTCCTGCTTGGCTCGAAGCGTCGACGCGCTCGGCCGAGAAGCGGCCGGGCTCGCCGAGCCCGGCGACGACCGCCTTGACGCGCTCCGGCGAGACGTCGGCGAGCACCACCTGCTCGAACGCCGGCCTGCGCTGCGCGATCGCCGCGAACGCGGCGCCGACGCCCCCGGCCCCGACCACGAGAATCTTCATCGCGCGCCAGTGTTACGCAAATCGCGGCTCGCCGACCGGCACATCGCCGCGAGCGTCGACGTGCGCCGGAACGTCGCACAGGGCGCCGTCGGGCCGCGCGCAGGCGTCGCTGTCCGCGCAGGGCGCGCTCCCGTATGCTGCGCCGATCCCCGCTGTCGCGAACACGGCCAGGCGATGAGCACAGGGGTTCCCAGCCCCTCGCGTACGCCGGCCGCATCCTCCCCAGCAACGGACGCCGCAACGCCGGCGGACGGGCGCGAGCCTGCGCTCGCGGCGGGCTCGCCGTCGGGCGGCGCCTCGGCTGACGCCACCACCGGCGCGGGCGCGGACGCACGCCGGGCGCGCTGGGCGCCCTCGCCGCAGTTCGGCCGCACGCGAGATCGCGTGGGCGATCCTCGCCGGCGTCGCGCTGGCGGTGCTGACGAGCTGGCCGCTCGTGCTGCACATGCCCAGCCGCATCGCGCCCGACCTCGGCGATCCCGTGCGCACGGCCTGGCAGGTCGCCTACGTCGGTCACGCGATGCTGCACGACCCGCTGCACCTGTTCAACGCCAACGCCTTCTACCCGCACCCGCTGAGCCTCGCCTTCTCCGACTCGCTGCTCGGCTACGGCCCGGCCGGCTTCTTCGGCTCGGGCACCGTGGCGGCGCTCGTCCGTTACAACCTGCTGTTCCTGTTCGCCTGGTCGCTGTGCTTCGTCGGCGCCTACCTGCTCGCACGCGAGCTCGGTCTGCGCAAGCTCGGCGCCGCGGCCGCCGCCGCGGCTTTCGCCTACGCCCCCTATCGCGTGACCGAGGCCGGGCCACCTGCACGTGATCTCCTCCGGCGGCATCGCGCTCGCGCTGTTCCTGCTGCTGCGCGGCTACCGGCGCGGCTCGACGGCCTGGTCGTCGCCGGCTGGCTGGTGTCGGCCTGGCAGATCAGCCTCGGCTTCACGCTCGGCCTGCAGTTCAGCTACCTGCTCGCCGTGCTCGCCGCTGCTCGCCGCGCTGCACTGGCTGCGCGCCGGCCGCCCCGCGCTGCCGCGCGGAGCTCGTCCTGATCACCTGCCTGGGCATCCTCGTCGTCGGCGCCGTCGCGATCTACGAGGCGCGCCCATATCTGAAGATCGCCCACGACTACCCCACCGCCAAGCGCACGATCAGGGAAGTCAAGATCTACTCCGCCGGTCCCGCCGCCTGGCTGTCGGCCTCCTCGGAGAACCGCGTGTGGGGCGACCTCACCGCGGGCGCGCGCGCGCACGTGCACTCCAAGAACGAGCAGGTGCTGTTCCCGGGCGGCTTCATCGCTGCTGCTCGCGCTGATCGGCCTGGCCGCGCCGCTCTACACGCGCCGATTGCGCATCGGCCTGGCCGTCGGGGTCGGTCGTCTGCGCGGTGCTCGCGCTCGGCCTCGGGCTGACCGGCTACGGCTATCCCTACCGGCTGCTGTTCAACTACGCGCCCGGCTGGGACGGCGTGCGCGTGCCCGGGCGCGTGTTCACGCTGGCGACGCTGTTCCTCGCGCTGCTGGCGGGCGCCGGCGCGCAGCTGCTCGCGGGCCGGCTCGGCGCGTTCGCCACGCGCCACGGCGGCGCGTGGGGCCGGCGCCGCTCGCTGGCGACGCTGTCGGCCGTGGTCGGCGTGGTGCATCGTCATCGGCATCGTCGGCGAAGGCGCCGGGCACATCGGCCATCCCGGTCGTGCCGCAGCCGAAGCCGGCGGAGATCGGCCTGCGCGGGTCCGCTGCTGGACCTGCCGACCGACGGCGCCGGCCGATCGCGTGTGGCAGTACTTCTCGACCAACGGCTTCTACAAGATCCCGATCGGCAACAGCACCTTCGACATCCCCGCCATCGACGACCTGCGCGGCGGCATCCACCGCTTCCCCGACAAGGCGAGCGTCGAGAAGCTGCGCTACTACGGCATCCGACCGTCGTGCTGCACCTGACCATGCCCAAGCTGCCGGGCATCGTCGGCTACGCCAAGGCCGAGCCGCCCGAACGCCGCCGCAGCCGCGGCCAAGCCGATCGCCGGGCTGGGCATGACGCGCCGGCGCGTCGGCTCGCTGGTGATCTACGAGATCGGCCCCGGCCCCAAGGCGCTGCACGGTAGCGACTGATGCGCACGCCGCTGGCCCGCAAGCGCGTAGCGCTCGCCGCGATCCTGCTCGTCGGCCTCGCCTACGCGACGATGATCCAGAGCTTCTCCTGGAATCAGACCTCGCACTACGACCTGATCCGCTCGCTGAACGTCGAACGCACGAACGATCGACGCGTTCCAGCGAAAACACCGGCGACAAGGTCTTCTACAAGGGCCACTGGTACTCGGCGCGCGCGCCCGGGCTGGCGCTGTTCGCGCTGCCGTTCTACGACACGCTGAAAGCGCTCGACGCCGAAAAGTGGGCGCGCTCGCACGAAGCGCTGCGCGGCGAAGACGAGATGATCTACCTGATCGGGCTGTGGGGCAACGTGCTGCCGGGCCTGCTGCTGCTGCTGCTCGTGTGGCGCGTCGCCGAGCGCTTTCGAGCCCGGCTACGGCGCGCTGGCCGCGGTCACGCTGGGCCTCGGCACGATGGTGCTGCCGCTGTCGACGCTGCTGTTCTCGCACGTCTTCACCGCGTTCCTCGGCTTCGGCGCGTTCGCGCTGATGCTGCGCGAGCGCGACGGGCCGCCGAGCCCGGCGCTGCTCGGCTGTCGCGGGCCTGGCGATGGGCTACGCGGTCGCCTCGGAGTACCCGCTGTTCTTCGTCGCGCTGGTGCTCGGGCTGTTCCTGCTGTCGCGCCGCGACGCGCTGAGCTTGCGCGGCGTGCTCACGCGCGCCGGCGCCTACATCGCCGGCGGCGTCGTCGGCATCGTGCCGCTGCTGCTCTACAACCACTACGCCTTTCACTCCTGGACGCACCTCGCCTACTCCGACGTGCCGCGCCAGCAGCACGGCTTCTTCGGCATCGGCGCGCCCAGCCTGAAGGTGCTCGCCACGCTGCTGCTCGACTCGCGCGGGCTGCTGACGATCTCGCCGGTGCTGATCATGGGCGCGATCGGCACGGTCCTGCTCTACCGCCGCGGCCGGCGCGCCGAGGCGCTGACGATCGGCGGCATCTGCCTCTGCTACGTCGGCTACAACTCCGGCTACTACCTGCCCTTCGGCGGCGGCTTCATGGGTCCGCGCTTCCTCACCACGATGCTGCCGTTCCTGGCCGTGCCGCTGGCGATCGCCTTCAAGCGCTGCCCCGGCCCGACGATCGCGCTGGCGGCGGTGTCGATCGCCACGACGGTGATCGCCACGATCACCCACCCGCTGGTCGGCTATGAGAACGAGACGGTCGTGTGGACGCGCTATCTCAGCAAGGGCTTCTTCCAGCCGACGATCGCCACCGCGTACGGCCTGGGGCGCGGCTGGGGCGGGATCTGGCCGTTCCTGCTCGCCGCCGGCGCGGGCGTGCTGCTCGCGGCGCTGGCCAGCGCGCGCATGCGGCTGACGCTGCGCCTCGCTCGGCGCCGGCGCGCTCGCGCTGCTCGCGCTGGGCGCTGTTCGCGGCGATCGCGCCGACGGCGCTCGGCATCGACCACCAGGGGCCTGCTGAGCATCGTCGGCGCCGGCGACCACACGGCGCTCAACCTCAAGCTGCACGACGGCAGCACCTATCCGCTGACCAACGCTCGTGCTGATCGCCGGCGTCGCCGGCCTGCTGGCGCTCGCCGGCGCCGCTGTGCGCAACGCTCGCCCAAGCCGCGACGACGACGTCTCAGACGACGACCGGCTGCGCGGGCCCGAGGCGCGCGAGCGCGCCGTCGGCGGCCCGGCGCTCAGTGGTTAGCTGGTCTTGACGTTGCACTTGGCGCCGTGCAGCTTCCTGCACACGACGACGTAGCCGGGGCGCGGGCGGTGGTGGTTGTCGGTCAGGCCGGCGTCGAAGCGCGTGCTCGCGTTGCCGCCCGTCCAGTCGTAGATGTACAGGCGCTTGATGCGCGACTGTGAGGCCGCGACGTTGAACATGTAGGCGAGCACCTTCGCCGCGCGGCGAAGGCCCGAGCCGTTGCGGTTGGGAAAGGCGCCGCCGAATTTGACGATGCCGCCGGTCTCGGTCAGCCACACCTGACCGCCCAGCGCGCGGCTCAGTTCGCGCGTGCGAAAGCTCTGCAGGCGGTTGATGTCGGAGTAGTTGTGCAGGCCCCAGATCTTCGGCATGACCGTGCGCAGTTTGCCGATCTCGCTCTTGAATTCCGAGATGTAGCTCAGCGTCGGCGAGATGTCGTTGGCGTCGAGCACGTCCAGGCCGAGCACCGTGCAGCCCTTGCACACGCGCAGCAGCGCCTGGTAGTACTGCGCCGCCGCCGACGCCGACGGGCTGGCGAGCACGCCGCGGATGTTGCCGCGGTTGGCCTCGTCCCACGACTGGTACTGCTTGACGTGCGGGAACAGCTTCACGAATTTCTGCACGTCGTGTTTGTATTGCGCCACGCTCGGCATGCGCGTCGGCGAGTACTCGGAGTGGTAGAAGGCGACCAGGATCTGCATGTGCTGCGATTCGGCCGCCTTCATCCACAGCTTCGCCTTGTCGAGCGAGAAGGAATGCACCGCGGCGTCGTAGGGCACGATGTAGCGGGCGATTTTCGTGTGCAGCTGCTTCCAGTTGGGGTCGCCGAACATCTCCGTCGTCTCGTCGCCGAGCCCCGTCAGAAAGCTGGCGGCGGCGTGCGCGCTGGGCGAGCTGCGCACATGGGCGGGCTTGGCCGCGGCGGCGCCGCTTCGCGCGCCGGCGAGCAGCGCGACCGCGGCGCACAGCAGGGCCAGCGCCGCACACGACAGCGCGCGGCGCGCATACAGGGGTGGCTGGTAGGTGAGGTTTCGCATACGCATTCTCGAACAGGCCCGCGGTCGCAAGGTTTCGCGGGCCAGGACAGTCTTACGCGGCCTTTAGTCCGCGACCTGCTTCACGCCGCGAGGTTTTTACCGGCCGTTTAGTCCTCGTCGGACCGCGCCGGCGGCGCTTCGGCGGGCTCCCCGGCGCCGCGCAGCTTGGGGTCCGCGACGACGCGCACGTCCACGCCCGGCAGCTCGCGCAGCAGGCGACCGAGCAGCGCCGTCGCCCGGCGACGCGCCGCGCCGCCCCAGGCGCCCGATGCCGCGGCGAGCGCCCGGCGTGCCCATCAACACGTACGTCGAGCCGAGCTCGCGCGCCACCGCGACGGCTACCGCGGCCACGTCGTCGCCCTCCTCGACGCGCAGGCGCGCGCCGAGCATCGCCACCAGGCGCCGCAGCGCCTCCAGCCGCTCGCGGTCGGCGGCGGCTCGGCGGACGCCCGGGCAGGCGCACGACGAGCACGTCCAGCTCGGCGTCCAGGCGCTGCGCCGAGCGCCACGCGCGACGCACCACGCGCTCGGACGCCGCGTCGAGCGTCGCCAGCGCCAGCAGCCGCTCGGCGATCGCCTGCGGTGGCGCCTCGGCCGCCGCCGGGCGCTCGTCGTCGTCGCGCCGCGTCGCCGGCGGCGACTGCTCGCTGGGCGCCCGGCGCACCAGCCGCTTGACCTCGACGTCCTCGGCGACCTGGCGCAGCGCCGTCTCGCGCAGCGCCGCCAGGTTCTCGATCTTGAAGAAGTTGCTCAGCGCCGCCTGCACGCGCTCGGGCCGGTAGACCTTGCCCGCGCGCAGCCTGCCGATCAGCGCCTCCGGCGTGAGGTCGATCAGCACGACCTCGTCGGCCGCCGAGAGCACCTCGTCGGGGATCGTCTCGCGCACCTGCGTGCCGGTCAGCTGGGCGACCTGGTCGTTGAGGCTCTCCAGGTGCTGCACGTTGACCGTCGAGAACACGTCGATGCCCGCCGCCAGCACGTCGCGCACGTCCTCGTAGCGCTTCTCGTGCTCGACGCCCGGCGCGTTGGAGTGCGCCAGCTCGTCGATCAGGCACAGCTCGGGCGCGCGCGCGAGCACGCCCGGCAGGTCCATCTCCTGCAGCGGTTTGCCGCGATAGGCGACCGTGCGGCGCGGCGATCGAGCTCCAGGCCCTCGGCCTGCGCGAGCGTCTCCGCGCGCCCGTGCGGCTCCAGATAGCCGATCGCCACGTCGCGCCCGCTGTCTGCTTCGGCCGCGCCCTCCTGCAGCATCCGATACGTCTTGCCGACGCCCGGCGCCATCCCGATGAAGACCTTCAGGCGGCCTGACACAGGGTGGCTCGACTCAGCCCAGCTCAGGCTCCGAGCAGGTTGTGCACGATCAGGTCGATCAGCTTGATGCCGATGAACGGCGCGACGAGCCCGCCGAGGCCGTAGATCAGCAGGTTGCGCCGCAGCAGCGCGCTGGCGCCGATCGGGCGGTAGCGCACGCCGCGCAGCGACAGCGGGATCAGCAGCGGGATCACGATCGCGTTGAAGATGATCGCCGAGACGATCGCCGCTGCGCGGCGTGCCGAGGCCCATGATGTTGAGCACGTGCAGCGGCCCCTTGGCGCCGGCTCCGCCGCCGACGGCGTACGTCGAGACGAACACCGCCGGCAGGATCGCGAAGTACTTGGCGACGTCGTTGGCGATCGAGAAGGTCGTCAGCGCGCCGCGCGTGATCAGCAGCTGCTTGCCGACCTCGACGATCTCGATCAGCTTCGTCGGGTTGGAGTCGAGGTCGACCATGTTGCCGGCCTCGCGCGCGGCCTGCGTGCCGGTGTTCATCGCCACACCGACGTCCGCCTGGGCGAGCGCCGGCGCGTCGTTGGTGCCGTCGCCGGTCATCGCCACGAGCCGCCCCTCGGCCTGCTGCTCGCGGATCAGCGCGAGCTTTCGCTCGGGCGTCGCTTCTGCGAGGAAGTCGTCGACGCCCGACTCCTCGGCGATCTTGCCGGCGGTCAGGCGGTTGTCGCCGGTCACCATCACGGTGCGGATGCCCATCGCGCGCAGCTGGTCGAAGCGCACCTTCATGCCCTCCTTGACCGTGTCCTTCAGGTACACGACGCCGAGCACCTGGCTGTCGCGCGAGACCGCCAGCGGCGTGCCGCCCTCGTTGCCGATGCGGTCGAGCTCGACCTGCAGCTCCGGCGGCGGCGTGCCGCCTTCGCGCCTGACGAGCTCGATGATCGCGTCGCCGGCGCCCTTGCGCAGCTGCTGACCGTCGTAGTCGATGCCGCTCATGCGCGTCTGCGCGGTGAACGGCACGAACTCGGCGTGCATCGTCGTCATGTCGTGCTCGCGGATGCCGTACTGCTTGGCCAGCACGACGATCGAGCGGCCCTCCGGCGTCTCGTCGGCGAGCGAGGACAGCTGCGCGGCCTCGGCCAGCTCGGCCTCTGCGACGCCCGGCATCGGCACGAATTCCGAGGCCAGCCGGTTGCCGATCGTGATCGTGCCGGTCTTGTCGAGCAGCAGCACGTCGACGTCGCCCGACGCCTCGACGGCGCGCCCCGACAGCGCCAGCACGTTGCGCCGCACGAGGCGGTCCATGCCGGCGATGCCGATCGCCGACAGCAGCGCGCCGATCGTCGTCGGGATCAGCGCGACGAGCAGCGCGATCAGCGTCGTCTCGGAGATCGACGTGCCGGCGAACAGCCCGAACGGGCGCAGCGTGGCGACGACGATCATGAAGATCAGCGTGAGCGCCGCGAGCAGGATGTTCAGCGCGATCTCGTTGGGCGTCTTGCGCCGCGACGGCGCCCTCGACGAGCGCGATCATGCGGTCGAGGAACGAGCTGCCCCGGCTCCTGGGTGATCTCCACGACGATCTCGTCGGAGGTCACGCGCGTGCCGCCGGTGACGGCGCTGCGATCGCCGCCGGACTCGCGGATCACCGGCGCGGACTCGCCGGTGATCGCCGACTCGTCGACCGTCGCGATGCCCTCGATGACGGTGCCGTCGCCGGGGATCAGCTCGCCCGCGGCCACGACCACGACGTCGCCGCGCGCCAGCTCGGCGGCGGCCTTGGTCGTGCCGTCGCGCAGCGTCGCGACGGTCTCCTTGCGCATCGAGCGCAGCGTGTCGGCCTGCGCGCGCCCGCGGCCCTCGGCGAACGCCTCGGCCATGTTCGCGAAGATGACCGTCAGCCACAGCCACGACGGCGATCGTGAACGTGTACCAGGCGGGCTCGTCGCCGCCGCCGAGCGGCTTGCCGCCGAACGCCTGGATCAGCCACGTGACGGTCGTGATCACCGAGCCGATCTCCACGACGAACATCACCGGGTTGCGGATCTGCACGCGCGGGTCGAGCTTCTTGAGGCTGTCGAGCAGCGCGCGCGCGACGATGTCCGGTGGAACAGCGAGATCGCCTGGCGCTCGTGCGCGGCGGGTATCTGCGCCGACATCAGCGCGCCGCCCCCGTGAGGCGGTCGAGCGCGAGGTTCAGCTCGAGCACGTTCACGCCCGCGCTCGCCGGAGAAGCCGAGCCCGCGCGAGTCGGTGTAGCGGGCGATCAGCGCATCCACCGCGCTCAGCGACAGCCGGCGCTCGGCGGCGATGCGGTGCGCCTGGATCCATGCGTTGGCCTGCGAGATTTCCGGGTCGAGGTTCGACGCCGAGGTGTTGACGGCGTCGACCGGGATATCGCCGGCCGTCAGGCCCGGGTCATAGGGCTTCTCCAGCTCGAGATAGGCCTTGATGTTTTCGGCGTCCGCTTGCTCGGTCGCCTTGTCGTTGGGGCCGCGGTTGGAGAACGTGCTCGCGGCGGCGTCGTATTCGCCGCCTTCGGTCGCCGACGGACGCGACTGGAAGTAGCGCGGATCCGGTTCCGTGAGGGCTTCCCCTTCGGATTCCTCGGGCTTGCCGTTCGCCCCGACCACCGGGCGCACGAACGCCTGGCCGATGATCTTCGAGCCGACCAGCCTGCCGCCGACGTAGACCTTCTGGCCGTTGGCGTTGCCCGGGAAGGCGACCTGGCTGACGCCGGTGATCGAGCAGCGGGTAGACGAGCCCGAGCAGGACAGTCAGGACGATCACGCCGATGATCGAGGTGAGGATGTCGCGGCGCATCTCAGTAGAGGTGTCCGGTCAGTCCCTGCACGACCGGCCCGAGCAGCAGCGCGGGGAAGAACGTCAACGCGCCGACGAGCACGATCACGCCGATCAGCAGCACGACGAACGTCGGGTTGTCGGTGCGCATCGTGCCGAGCCCGGCCGGCGTGACGCGCTTGCCGGCGAGCGCGCCGGCGACGGCCAACGCGAAGAGGATCGGCGCGAAGCGCGCGAACAGCATGTCCAGGCCGCCGAGCAGGTCGGCGAAGGTGACGCCGTGCGCGCCGACGTTGCCGGCGTTCGGCTGGACGAAGCCGGTGTAGCCGGCGAACGCCGAGCCGTTGTTGTTGGCCTGCGAGAGGTAGGCGTAGAACGTCTCGGAGAAGCCCTGCGGCCCCTTGCCCAGCGCCGAGATCGACGCGCGCCCGGCGTGCGAGGCGGTGGCCATCGCCGTGCAGAACAGCGCCGCCAACGGCGTGATCAGGATGCCCAGGCCGGCGAGCTTGATCTCGCGCGCCTCGAGCTTCTTGCCCAGCCACTCGGGCGTGCGCCCGACCATCAGGCCGCCGATGAACACGGCCAGCAGCACGTACAGGAGGATCGAGTACAGGCCCGTGCCGACGCCGCCGAAGATCGTCTCCGAGGCCGACAGGTTGGCGAACGGAACGGCGCCGCCGATGCCCGTGAAGGACTCCAGCGCGCTGTTGACCGCGCCGCACGAGGTGACCGTCGTGACGACGTCGAACAGCGCCGAGCCGGCGATGCCGAAACGCTGCTCCTTGCCTTCCATGTTGCCGCCGGGCGAGCCCGCGATCGCTTGCGTGTGCAGCCCCGCCGCGTGCTGCGCCGGCGAGCCGTGCGCCTCGGCGGCGTAGGCGACGACGACCGCGCCGAGGAACATCAGCATCATCGCGCCGTAGATCGCGTACCCCTGGCGGCGGTTGCCGGTCATGCGCCCGTAGGTGAACACGAGCGCCGCCGGGATGACCAGCACGAGCAGCATCTCGAAGAAGTTGGTGAACGCCGTCGGGTTCTCGAACGGGTGCGCCGAGTTGACGTTGAAGAAGCCGCCGCCGTTCGTGCCGAGCAGCTTGATCGCCTCCTGCGAGGCGACCGGTCCCATCGCGATCGACTGCGTCAGGCCGGTGATCGTGTGCGCGGTCAGGTACGTGGTGAAGTTCTGGATCACACCTTGGGAGACGAGGACGAGCGCGGCGATCGCCGACAACGGCGCGAGCACGTAGAGGATCGTGCGCACGAGGTCCTGCCAGAAGTTGCCGAGGCTTTCACCGCTGCGACCGACGATCCCGCGTATGAGCGCGACGGCGACGACGATGCCGACGCCCGCCGACAGCCAGTTCTGCACCGTCAGCCCGATCATCTGGCTGAGGTAGCTCAGCGTCGTCTCGCCGCTGTAGTACTGCCAGTTGGTGTTCGTCACGAACGACGAGACCGTGTTGAAGGTGACGTTCCACGGCGCCGAGTGGTAACCGAGCGGGTTCAGCGAATGCGGCACGAAGATGGCGTCCTGGGTGCGCAGGATCAAGTACAGGACGAGCCAGCCGACGAGCGAGAAGACCAGCAGGCTCTTGGCGTATGACTTCCAGTCCTGCCCGCGCTGGGCGTCGACGCGCAGCAACTTGTAGAGCAGGCGCTCGGGCCGCTGAAGCAGCGGCGTGAGGAACACGCGCTCGCCGCTGTACACCTTCGCCATGTAGCTGCCCAGCGCCAGCGCCAGGGCGGTGAGGATCACCGCAAACAGCACGATCGTCAGCCAGCCGGCGAACGTCATCAGCCGATCGCCCGCGGATCAGCGCGTAGAACAGGTAGGCGATCACCAGCAGCGACACGACCAGCCCGAACAGGTCGGCGCCGCTCATATGCGGTCGATTCCCTCGACCAGCGCCAGCAGGAGCGCGAACGCGATTACCCCGATGGCGATTGCAACGATGTCCATGTGGTCAATATGGACCCGCTCGCATCACGCCCGCATGACGATCGTCGCGCCGCACATAACGATTTCGTGACGGCCGGCGGCTCGACCGCCACCTCTACGACGAGCTGCGCACGCCCATGCGCTCGCGCACATGCGAGCAACAGTTGACTTCAATATCTAGGAACTCACAGCGAGAAGCGGTAGCCGACGCCCGGGTCGGTGACGATGTAGCGTGGACCGGTCGACCCTTCGGGCTCGATCTTCGCGCGCAGCCGCGCGATGTGCGTGCGCAGCGGCTGGATGTCGTCCACGTACTCCGCGCCCCACACCTCCGCGATCAGCTTGCGGTGTGTCATCAGGCGGCCGCGGTTGCGCACGAGCACGCGCAGCAGCTCGAACTCGATCGGCGTCAGGTGAACCGGCTGCCCGTCGCGCAGCACGATACGCCCGGCGAGGTCGATCTCCAGCCCCTCCACGCTCACGCGCGGCTCCTGCTCGGCCGGCGCCGCCCTGCGCAGCGCCGCCTGCAGCCGCGCGACCAGCTCGCGCGCGCCGAACGGCTTGGTGATGTAGTCGTCGGCGCCCGCCTCCAGCGCGCGCACCTTCTGCTCCTCCTCGCCGACCGCCGACAGCACGAGGATCGGCATCTCGCTCCATTCGCGCAGCCGCCGCGTGACCTCGACGCCGTCGCCGTCGGGCAGCACGAGGTCGACGATCGCCGCGTCCGGCGGGCGAACCGCGGCCGCGTCCAGCGCCTGTGCGGCCGTTTCCGCCGGCACCGCCTCGAAGCCCGCCTCGCGCAGGACGACCTTCAGCGCACGCACGATCTGCGGCTCGTCGTCCACCACGAGCACGCGCGGCGGGCGGTTGCGCGGCGGGTTGTTCCTGCGCGCTCACGTGCCGCGGCGCGAGCGGCTGCGCCGCGCGATCCCCGTCGGCCGGCTTCGCTCGCGCGGCGCACGGCGCCGCTCTCGCGCAACGGCAGCTCGAACACGAACGACGCCCCCTGGCCGGGCAGCGACTCGACGTGCAGCGAGCCGGCGCTCGCCTGCGTGAAGCCGCGCGCGATCGCCAGGCCGAGGCCCGAGCCGCGGTGGCCCGCCGCTCGCCGTTCCGGCGCGGTAGAACGGCTCGAACACGCGCTCCAGCTGCGCCGGCGGAATCCCGGGGCCGCGATCGACGATGCGCACGATCACCCGCGGGCCGCTCGGCCGCTCGCCTCCCGGCGCGGCGTCGCCGATGCCGTCGTCGTCGTCCTGCGAAGCACGCCCCGGCATGCGCGCCAGCCCACGCACGGCGCGCGCGCGAACCGACACCGGGTGCCCGCCCGAGTGACGCCGCGCGTTCTCCAGCACGTTGACGAACGCGCGCTCCATCTGCACCGGGTCGACGCTCACCAGCGGCAGCTCGCGGTCGATCGACAGGCTGAACTCCTGCGGCGTCGCGGCCAGCTCCGACAGCGCGGCGCGGATCAGCTCCTCGACCGACGTCCAGTCGCGGCGCGGCTCGGCGGCGCCCGCTTCCAGGCGCGAGAGGTCGAGCAGGTTGTCGACCAGCCGCGACAGCCGGCTCGCCTCCTCGCCGATCACCGCCGCCATCTCCGCGCGCTCGCCGCTGCGTCAGCGACGGCGAGCCGACCGCCTCGCCGGCCGCCGAGATCGCCGTCAGCGGCGAGCGCAGGTCGTGCGACACGGCGCGCAGCAGCGCCGTCTTGACGGTGTCCGCGCGGCGCAGCGCCGCCGTCTCGACCACGTCGCCGAGCAGCCGCTCGCGCTCCAGCGCGGCGCTCAGCAGCGCCTCAAGCGCCGGCACCACGCGCTCCTGCAGCCGGCGCAGGCTGGCCTCGGAGGTGTCCGCGCCGACAAGCAGCGTGCCCAGCCGGCTGGTGCCGTCGCGCAGCGGGAACACGACGCTGCGCTCGTCGCCCTCCACCGCCTCCATCTCGATCGCCGCCGAGGTCAGCTCAAGCGCCTGGGCCAGTCGCGCAGCCGCCGTCGGCAGCGCCTCGCCAAGGCTCTCGCCGCGCAGCAGAAGGCGCGCCATCTCGGCCGCCAGGTCGGCCTCGCGGCGGCGTGCGTCGGCCTCGCGGGTGCGCGCTCGCGTGACCTCCGCAACCGAGCTGGCGATGCCCGCGACGACCAGGAAGGCGACCAGCGCGACCCAGTTGCTCGACTGGCGGATCGCGAAGTGACCGACGGGGTCGATGTGAAAGAAGTTGAGCGCCGCCGCGCTGAGCACGGCCGTGACCACGCCCAGCATGCCGCCCCATGTCAGCGAGACGATGAGCACGGCCGGCAGGTACACGACCGACAGCGAGACGACCGGCGCGACGTGCTTGAGCGGGTACACGATCAGCGTGCACACCGCGACCGACAGCACCGCCGCGACGACGCCCGCGCGGCGCGGCGGCGGATCGGAGTCGAGCAGGAAGCTCATCGGCGAGGCCATTCACACGTCAGCGTAATGCCGCCGCGGGCGGCCGCGGCAGACGCGGTGGGACGTGGTGTCATCCGTCCGTGCCGCCGCGTGGCGCTCAAGCGCACGCCGCGCGAGTCCGAGCCCAAGCGCATAGCCGTAAATCCATTCAACGCGCACCCGCTGCCTGGCGTGCGGCGAGTCGGGCTGCCCGCCCGTCGCCGCCGGACCGCTCGCGCGCGTGTGCGCCCGCGAGCCTCGCCACTGTGCGCTTCGCTGCCGCCCACCTCACTGCCATACGTCTCGCTGGCGTTCCTGGCGACCTTGCTCGCGCCCGCCTTCACGGGCTCGGCGAGCGCCGCGACGAACGCGCTGAGCCCGTCCCAGTACTCCGTCAGCTCGCTCTGCTCAGCGCCGGCGCCGGGGTATGCCAGTTGCCTCGGGCTGCGCCTCGTGGCGCGCCAGCCGCTCGCCCAGCCCGGCGCGCGCGCGCTGGACCAAACGCCCGGCGCCTCGGCATCTCCTGGCGGGTCGTCCGGCGAAGACGGCGAAGGCGGCGCGTCAGCCGCGCCGGGCGGCGAAACGCTCACCGAAACGGCGTCCGCGGCGCCGGCGACCGAATACAACAAACCGAACAAAAAGGCGCTCACGCCGGCGAACGTGCTCGGCGCCTACGGGCTCGCCGAAGCGACGCCGCCGAGCGGCCAGACGATCGCGCTCGTCGACGCCTTCGACGACACGAAAGTCGCCGAAGACCTGCAGGTCTTCGACAGCCAGTTCGGCCTGCCCGCGTGCACGGAAGCCAACGGCTGCTTTCGCAAGGTCAACCAGAGCGGCAGAGCCTCGCCGCTGCCCGCCTCCAGCGGCGAACCGGAACGCGGCTGGGCGCAGGAGATCGCGACCGACGTGGAGGTCGCGCACGGAATCTGCCCGAGCTGTCGCATCCTGCTCGTCGAGGCCGAAAGCAACGCCAACGCCAACCTGTACGCGGCCGAGCAGACGGCCGCCGTGCTTGGCGCGACGGAGATCTCCAACTCGTGGGGCGGCGGCGAGCCGCCCACCGACAGCCCCGCGTTCAACCACCCGGGCGTCGTCATCACCGCATCCTCCGGCGACTACGGCTACCTCAACTGGTTCTCCGAAACCGCGCCCGAATCAGCCGACTATCCCGCCAGCTCGCCGCACGTGGTCGCGGTCGGCGGCACGCGGCTGAGCCTCAACGCGACGACCAAGGCGTGGGAAGGCGAGACGGTGTGGAACGACGGCGGCGTCAGCGGCGGCGCATTCAAGGGCGCCGGCGCGGGCGGCGGCGGCTGCAGCGTGCCGTTCGCGGCCGCCAGCCTGGCAGCAGAGCCTGCCCGACTGGTCCTCGGTCGGCTGTGCCGGCAGGCGCGCGGTCGCCGACGTGTCCGCCGACGCCGACCCGTACACCGGCGTCGCGGTGTACGACTCGACCGAAACCGAAGGCAACAAGGGCTGGGCGACGATCGGCGGCACGAGCGTCGCCGCGCCGATCATCGCGTCGGTGTTCGCGCTCGCCGGCGGCGCGCACGAAGTCGCCTACCCCGCGCGCACGCTGTACGAAAACGAGCTGCAGACGCCGGGCGCGCTGCACGACGTGACGCTCGGCTCCAACGGCGAATGCCGCAAGCCGTTTGAAAAAAGCACCGGCACGTCGGGCTGCACCGTCGCCGAACAGGCGCGCAACTGCTCGGCAGCGGCGATCTGCCTCGCCGGCCCCGGCTATGACGGCCCCAGCGGCGTCGGCACGCCGGACGGCCTCGCCGCCTTCCAGCCGCCCGGCTTCGTCGAAGGCGCGAGCGAAGGGGTCGAACCGACGGGCAGCGGCGCAGCGGGCGGCGGCGCGGCGGCCGGCGAAACACGGCCGCCGACGGGCACGAGCTCACCGGGCGCCGCGCAGCAGACCGTCGCGAGCCCGCCCGCGCCGAGCGCGCCGACCAAGCCAGTCCTCTCCGCGTTGAGCCTCACGCGCGGCGCGATCGCCGCGCTCGCGCGCAGGCGCCCAAGGCTGTCGAAGCTCGGCTTCGCCTTTGCGCTCAGCGCGCCGGCGCGCGTGCGTGTGACGATCTCCAGGCGCACGCTCGTCCATCGTCATGCGCGGTGGAAGCTCGTGTCCGCGCCGACGACCATCTTCGGCGCGCGCGGCGCGCAGAGCCGACGCATCGCCGCCGCCGCCACGCTGCCGCCGGGCGTGTATCGCCTGACGCTCGTCCCCGAACACGGCGCGGCTCGCTCGATCTCCTTTCGCGTCGGCTGAGCGCCGCACGCGCGCCTGCGGCGCCGCATGCGCGCCTGCGGGCTTGCAAGGTGGCCTGCACAAATGGCGAAACGCTTGTGCTCGCGCGTTGCCCTGTCTAGCTTCACCTGTTCATGTCCAGCCCCATGCAATCGGGTAGGCGCGTGGCAAGGAGGCAGGCGCGCCGAGCGCTGCGTCGCCGCCGGGCGCGTCGCACGCTCGCCTTCACGTTCGCCGTCGCCGCCTGCGGGAGCGTCGTCATCGGCACCGCCGCCTCCTCCGGCTCGACCCCCGGCGCGCTGGAAGGCAAGATCTCTGCGACGGGCGCGCGCGAAGGCGAGGTGCGCTCGGGCATCCATGCCGACACGCGCCAGATCGACGGCTTCGAAGGCAGCATCGAAGACCTGCAGGCGCGTCTGTCGGCGCTCGAATCGAGCCTCACGATCGAGCGCAACCTGCTCGCGAGCATCCGCTCGCAGCTGAGCGTCGCACGCACGCGCCTGGCTGCGCTGCAGGTGCAGTTGGCGCACGACCGCAAGGTGCTCGTCGCCCAGGTCGTCGCCTCCTACGAGGCGCCGCCGCCGGACATCGCCACGGTGATCCTCGAGGCGCACGGCTTCGCGGACCTGATCGAGCGCGTCGACGACCTGCGCGCGATCTCGCGCGAGAACGCTTCGGCGACGACGCACGTCGCGCAGGCGCAGCAAGCCGTCAGCGAGCAGGCCAAGCACCTGGCCGCGCTGGAGGTGACGCACTCTTCTGAGACGCACGCCGTGCTCGTGCAGCGCGACGAGGTCGCCCAACTGCGCCTGGCGCTCGTCAAGCGCCAGCTCGCGTTCGTCAGCGCGCGCAGCCGCAAGAGCTCAGAGCTCGAAGAACTGCAGTCGCACAAGCATTCGCTCGAACACGAGCTGTCGCACGTGCAGGCGCGCGAACTGGCCGCCTCCGGCGTCACCTTCTCCGGTCCCGTCGGCGAATTCAACGCCACGCCCGAAGGCGCCTACGGCTTCTTCCCGGCCGCCGGCACGAACTACTCGGTGGGCCAGGAGCCGGCCATCGCAGAACGCCTGAACACGATGGGCAAGGCGTTGCACCTGCACCTGATCGGCATCTCCGGGTATCGCTCGCCGCAGCACTCGGTCGAGGTCGGCGGCTTTGCCAACGACCCACACACACGCGGCGAAGCATCCGACACGCCCGGCGTCGAGGGCGTGCCCGAGGCGACGCTCAACCAGTTCGGGCTGACGCGGCCGTTCCCCGGCGCCGCCGAGGCCGATCACATCCAGCTGGGCTGAGCCGCGCCATCGCGGGCGCTACGCCGGCGCCAGGCGCGCGGGGGCGCCGAACGCGACGAGCGCCTGTGGCAGCTCCACGGCGCCGTCGGCCTGCTGGCCGTTCTCCAGCAGGGCGACGAGCGTGCGCCCGACGGCGACGGCGGTGCCGTTGAGCGTGTGCGGCGTCTGCGTGCGCGAGCCGCCCTGCGCGCCGGCGGCGCGCATGCGGATGTCCAGGCGGCGCGCCTGGTAGTCGGTCGTGTTCGAGCACGACGTCAGCTCGCGGTAGCGCCGTTGGCTGGGCAGCCACGCCTCGCAGTCGTACTTCTTGGCCGCCGAGCTGCCGAGGTCGCCGACGGCGATGTTGACGACGCGGTAGGGCAGTTGCAGCTCGCTGAGGATCTCCTCCTCGATCGCGAGGATGCGCTCGTGCTCGTCGACCGACTGCTCGGGCGCGACGAAGCTGAACATCTCGACCTTCTCGAACTGGTGCACGCGAAAGATGCCGCGCGTGTCTTTGCCGGCGGCGCCCGCCTCGCGGCGAAAGCACGGAGAGAAGCCGGCGTAGCGCAGCGGCAGGCGCTCGCCGTCGAGCATCTCGCCGTCGTGCAGCGACGCCAGCGCGACCTCCGAGGTGCCCACGAGGTACAGCTCGTCGGCCGGCAGCGCGTAGATCTGCTGCTCGGTGTCGGGTAGGAAGCCGGTGCCGTACAGCGCGCGCTCGCGCACGAGCACCGGCGGGATGACCGGCTCGAATCCCTTGCCGCGCAGCTTCGTGAGCACCCAGCCGACGAGCGCCAGCTCGAGCATCACCAGGTCGCCTTTCAGATAGGCGAAGCGCGAACCGGAGAGGTTGGCCGCGCGGTCCATGTCGATCATCGTGCCGGCCAGCTCGAGATGATCCTTCGGCTCGAACGACAGCTCGCGCGGCTCGCCCACCCGGCGCAGCTCCTCGTCCTGCGGTCCGCTCGCGGCGCTCGGGTCCGGCAGGTTGGGCAGGCGGGCGACCAGCTCGTCCAGGCGCTGCTTGGCGGCGCTGGCCTGCTCGTTGAACTGCTTGACCTGCGCGCTCATCTGCTGCATCGCCTCGCGCAACTGCGGCGCGTCCTCGCCGCGCGCCTTGGCCGCGCCGAACTCCTCCGAGCGCGCCTTCTGCTCGGCGCGCGACCGCTCGGCCGAGGTGGTCGCGGCGCGCCACTCGCCGTCGGCCCGCACGACCTCGCCGACGGCTGCGCCCAGCGACTCGTCGCGCCGCGCGAGCGCGGCGCTCACGGCGTCGGGATCCTCCCGGATGCGTCTGAGGTCGAGCACGCCTCGCAGCCCCGCGGGCGTCCTATTTCGTGGAGAGCGTGATCGGCGTTTGCGGCGCCTGCTGCGCCTGGCTGCCGGAGTACTTGGCGAGGAACTGCGCGACGTTCTTGGCGTCGTCACCGAGCACGATGTTCTCGGGCATGATCGCCCCGGAGAAGCCACCGTTGCGGATCGCGTAGAGAACCTGTTCGGCGTTCTCCTTGCGGATGTTGAAGTTCGGTCCGCTCGTGCGCACGCGGTTCTTGATGCTCGACGCCGAGCCCTGCGCGCCGACGACCGACAGCGTGTGACAACCCGAGCAGTGGTCGCGGAACAGCACCGCACCGCGGTGGTAGGCGCTCGACTTGGCCACGCTGACGCCCTGCGACCCGCAGGCGCTCAGCGCCAGCGCACCGGCGCACAGAATCGTGACCGTGGCGGCGATCTTCGCGCGAAGGCTCATGCGCGGGGCAATATATAGCCCGGCGGGGCATCCGGGCCCCGCCGTGCGGATCGACGGCGACCCCATTCCAGTGCCGTCGGCCGGGCCTTCGGCGCTCCAGCCTGCACGGCTCAGAAGCCGTGCGCCGTGCCTGCCGCGCGCAGCGCCAGGAACACGACGACGAGCGCCGACAGCGCCATCACGCCGATCTCGCGGCGGACGATCTCCACGACTACGCGGCGCTGCTCGGTCTCCGCCAGCGCGCCGACGGCCTGCGCGTTCTCCAGCCCGCGCTGGTCGAGGACCGTCTGCGCGGAGGCCACGCGCAGCTGCTCCGCGATCAGCGCGACGGCGATCGGCAGCAGCGCGTACAGGTAGAACAGCTGGTCGTTGGAGTAGTTGCCGGCCGCGGCCAGCGAGCCGACGGCGAGCGCGAGCACGAGCACCGAGCCCTGCCCCGCGCGCAGCGCCAGCCAGAAGGCGCCCGCCGCGCGCTCGCTCGCCTCGCCGTCGTACCACAGCCACGCGCCAAGCAGGCCGGCCAGCGCGTTGAGCGCCCCCACCGCGATCGCGCCGGCGACGACGGCCTGCGTCATCGGCCGCGCCGCGGTCGGCGACGGCGCCCCCGGAGGGGTGTTTCCAGCAAGGATTTCGAGCCGATTGCCACTATGTAACAACTTGCCACAAGCGGTGATATAACAGCGTCCGGTGCTTCGCAGCTATCTTCCGGCGATCGTCTTTCTGGTACTCGGCGGCGCCGTGGGCGCGGCCTTCGCGGCGCTCAATTCTTACATCGGCCCGCGACGTGCCACGCCTCACAAGCAGGATCCCTACGAGTGCGGTCTGCCGTCGGAGGTCCAGCGCGGGATGCGCTTCGGCATCAGCTTCTACCTGATCGCGATGCTGTTCATCCTGTTCGACATCGAGGTCGCGTTCCTCTATCCGATCGCCGTCGAGCTGCGCGCCTTCGGCGGCTTCGCTCTCGCCGAGACGGTCGTGTTCATCGTGTTGCTGTTCGTGGCCTTCCTTTACGTGTGGCGGCGAGGGGCACTCGAGTGGAAGTGAAAAGAGAGCCGGTCCTGCGCGTACGCGAGCTGAACGCGCACCAGCTGCTGCGCGGCGGGGAGCTGGAGGGCGCCAACCGCCCGGCGCGCCTGGAGGGCGAGGAGCTCGAACAGTACGTGCAGGAGCGCGTACTGCTGACGACGCTCGACAAAACGGTCGCGTGGGCGCGGTCGAACTCGTTCTTCCCGCTGGGCTTCGGGCTGGCGTGCTGCGCGATGGAGCAGTTCCACGCCGCCGGCCCGCGCATGGACATCGCGCGCTTCGGTTTCGAGGCGTTTCGCGCCTCGCCGCGGCAGGCCGACCTGATCATCCTCGCCGGCCGCGTGTCGATCAAGATGGCGCCGATCATCCGCAAGCTGTATGACCAGATGCTCGAGCCCAAGTGGGCGATCTCGATGGGAGCATGCTGCAGCTCGATGGGCGTGTTCAACAACTACGCGCTCGTCCCCGCCGACAAGTTCATGCCGGTCGACCTGCACGTGCCCGGATGCCCGCCGCGCCCAGAGGCGCTGATGCACGGCATCCTCAAGCTGCGCAAGCTCGTGCAGGACGATCCCGACATGGGCTGGCGCGAGCGCTATGACGCGGTCGGCACCGAGGAGTCCCCCGCGGATGCGTAGTCGTCGCGTATCGGCGGCGCGGAAGCACATCGATGCCTGACGCGACCGGGCTGGAGCTGCTCGCCCAAGAGCTCGGCGACGCGACGCTGCAGACCGTGTACTTCCGCGATCGGGCGACGCTGCTGGTCGACCCGGCGCAGATCCGCAGCGTCCTTTCGCAACTGCGCGCCAAGGGCTATGCGTTCCTTGCGAGCGTGCACGGTGTCGACCACTATCCCGACGAGCCGCGGCTGGGCGTCGTGTACGAGCTGCTGGACATGAGCCGCGTCGACCGCTTGACGGTCAAGCTGCGCGTGCCCACCGACGCGCCGCACGTCGACTCGGTGAGCGCCGAATGGCCGACCGCCGACCATCAGGAGCGCGAGGTCTACGACATGTTCGGCGTCATCTTCGACGGGCACCGCGACCTGCGCCGCATCCTCATGCCCGAGGACTACGAGGGGCACCCCCAGCGGCGCGACTTCCCCGTCGGCGGCGAACCGGTGATCTTCACGCGCGACGAGTCCAAATGGCTGGAGGCGCGCGAGTGAGCCCGAGCGAGCCGCCGACGCTGTCGGAGTACCGCCGGCGCGAGCAGAGCGTGACGCTCTCCCCGTTGGAGGGGCCGATCGAGCCCGAGGAGGGCGGCCCGGAGCGAACGCAGGAGCTGCTCACGCTCAACTTCGGCCCGCACCACCCGGCGACGCACGGCGTGCTGCGTCTGCTCGTGACGCTGCAGGGCGAGGTCGTGCGCGACATCAAACCGATCATCGGCTACGTGCACACGGGCATCGAGAAGACCGCCGAGGACAAGGCCTACTGGAAGGTCATCCCGATCGTCGAGCGGATGGACTACCTGTCCTACTACTTCAACGCGATGGCCTACTGCGGCGCCGTCGAGACGCTGCTCGAGGTCGAGGTGCCGACCCGCGGGCAGTACCTGCGCGTGATCCACCTGGAGCTGAACCGCATCGCGTCGCATCTGATCTGGCTGGGCACCAGCGCGCTGGATCTCGGCGCCGTGTCGATCTTCCTGTACTGCCTGCGTGAGCGCGAACAGATCCTCGATCTGTTCGAGATGTCCTCCGGCGCGCGTATGCACACGCGCTACTTCCAGGTCGGCGGCGTGATCGAGGACATCCCGTCGGGCTTTGAGCGCCGGCTGCGCGAGTTCCTGAAGGTCATGCCCGAGCGAGCCGACGAGTACGGCGCGATCCTCAACTCCAACCAGATCGTGCTCGAACGCCTGCGGGGCACGTGCCCGCTTGACGCCGACACGCTGCTGTCGCTCGGCGTGACCGGCCCGCTGCTGCGCGCGGCCGGCAACCCGTGGGACCTGCGCAAGGCGGCGCCGTACAGCTCCTACGGCGACTTCGACTTCAAGATCCCGGTCGGCACGGTCGGCGACAACTACGACCGCTTCGCCGTGCGCCTCGCCGAGATCTACGAGTCGGTGCACATCATCGAGCAGGCGATCGACGGCCTGCCCGAGGGACCGCACATCACCGAGGACCGCAAGGTCGCGCTGCCCCCCCGCCACGAGCTCGCCACCTCAATGGAGGCGCTGATCCACCACTTCAAGCTCGTCACCGAGGGCTTTCGCGTGCCGCCCGGCGAGATCTACAACCCGATCGAGTCCCCCCGCGGCGAGCTCGCCTGCTTCGTGCGCTCGGACGGCAGCTCAAAGCCCGCGCGAGTGCACATGCGCGACCCGAGCTTCGTCAACCTGCAGGCCCTCTCGCACATGGCCGAGGGCGCCTACATCGCCGACATGATCGCCACCGTCGCAATGCTCGATCCGATCCTCGGCGGCATCGACCGCTAATGCCCGTGCCTGACCGTGAGCGCGCCAGGGGCTGGGACCGGCCGACCGACCCGCAGAAGGACCCGGCGCTGATCCCGGACCCGGCGACGACGGAGGTTCCGGCGCAGCTGCGTGAGCAGATCGAGCAGGCGATGGCGCGCTATCCCGACCGCCACTCCGCGACGATCCCGGCGCTGCATGCCGCGCAGGAGCTGCATGGGTGGTGCTCGCCGCAGGCGATCGAGCAGGTCGCGTGCGTGATGGGAGTCACGCCCGCCTACCTGGACTCGGTGGCGAGCTTCTACGACATGCTCGAGCAGCAGCCGGTGGGCCGCCACAGCGTGTACGTGTGCACGAACATCTCCTGCTCGCTGCGCGGCGCTGACGCGCTGCTGGCGGCGATCGGCGAGGCGGCCGCCGAGGACGCCGACTTCAACGTGCGCTCGTTCGAGTGCCTGGGCGCGTGCGACATCGCGCCGATGGCGTCGGTCGACGGGGTGTACGTAGGACCGCTCAGCATCGACGACGTGCCGCAGCTGCTCGACGACGCGCGCGCGGGGCGGCCGGTGCTGGCGGACAAGCAGCTCGCCACGCGCCTGGTCGCCGACCCGCACGCCAACTCACAGCAGTTCCCGGCGCACGCCGTCGAGAAGGGCACGCGATGAGCGAGACGCTGCTGTTCAAGGACATCGACGAGCCCGCCCTGAACACGCTGGCGGTTTACGAAGCGCGCGGTGGGTACGGGTCCTTGCGCAAAGCGCTGGAGATGGCGCCGGGGGACGTGCTCGCCCAGCTGGAAGCCTCCGGCCTGCGCGGGCGCGGGGGGGCCGGCTTTCAGATGGGCAAGAAGGTCTCTTTCCTGCCGCAGGGCTCGATGGAGAAGTACCTCGTGTGCAACGCCGACGAGTCCGAGCCGGGCACGTTCAAGGACCGCGAACTGATGCAGAAGAACCCGCATCTGCTGATCGAGGGGATCGTGATCGCCGCGCACGCCGCCGGCGCGGTGCGCACGTTCATCTACATCCGCGGCGAGTACGTGCTGCAGGCCGACATCCTCGACGCGGCGCTCGTCGAAGCGCGCGAGGCGGGCTACATCGGCGAGCGAATCCTCGGCTCCGAGCACAGCTGCTCGCTGGTGCTGCACCGCGGCGCCGGCGCGTACATCTGCGGCGAGGAGACGGGGCTGCTGGACTCGTTGGAGGGCAAGCGGGGCAACCCGCGCCTGAAGCCGCCGTTCCCCGCCAACCAGGGCCTCTATCAGGGCCCGACGCTGATCAACAACGTGGAGACGCTTTCGACGGTCCCGGCGATCATGCAGATGGGCGGCGAGCAGTACGCCAAGCTCGGCGTGCAGACGTCGACGGGCACCAAGCTCGTGAGCATCTCCGGGCACGTGCAGCGGCCGGGCAACTACGAGATCGAACTGGGCATCCCCTCGCGCGAGATCATCTACGGCCTCGCGGGCGGCCCGCCGGAGGGCGATCGGATCAAGTGCTGGTTCCCCGGCGGCTCGTCCTCGCCGGTGCTGACGCCCGACGACCTCGACGTGCCCTACGACTTCGACTCGCTGGCCAAAGCGGGCTCGATGCTCGGCTCGGGCGCGATCATCGTCGTCGACGACTCCACGCCGATCGTCGATCTCGCGCTGAAGGTGGCGATGTTCTATCGCCACGAGTCCTGCGGCAAGTGCACGCCGTGTCGCGAGGGCACCAACTGGACCGTCAAGATGCTCCAGCGGATCGACTCCGGCGAGGCCACGCCGATGGATCTCGACATCATGGCGTCGGTCCAGGATCACATCATCGGCAACTGCCTGTGCGTGCTCGGCGACGCGATGGCGATGCCGATCGGCTCGATGATCGCCAAGTTCCGCGACGAGTTCGAGGCGCACATCGAGGCCGCGCGAGCGCGTGCCGAGCTGAGCGTGGGGTCCGTGCCGTCCGACGAAAAGGCGCTGATCGCGCACGAGGCGAGCTGATGCCGCGCCCGCAGACGCGCACGATCACGCTGACGATCGACGGCCGCGAGGTCGACGCACAGGAGAACACGATGCTCGTCGATGCCGCCAAGCAGGGCGACGTTGAGATCCCGGTGTTCTGCTACGAGCCCAAGCTCGGCAACCCGGTCGGCGCGTGCCGCATGTGCCTGGTCGAGATCGAGGGCATCGGCAAGCTCCAGACGGGGTGCTCGACGCCGGTCAAGGACGGCATGGTCGTGCACACGCAGACCGAGCGCGTCAAGGAGGCGCAGCGGTCGGTCGTCGAGTTCCTGCTGATCAACCATCCGCTGGACTGCCCCGTGTGCGACAAGGGCGGCGAGTGCCCGCTGCAGGACATCAGCTTCGGCTGGGGCGGCGGCATCTCGCGCTTCGTCGAGCCCAAGCGCCACTTCGTCAAGCCGCTTGAGCTGTCGCCGACGATCGCCATCGACCGCGAGCGCTGCATCCTCTGCTACCGCTGCGTGCGCTTCTCGCAGGAGATCTCAGAGGACTACCAGCTGGTGCTGCTCGAGCGCGGCGCGCACTCGTTCGTGTCGACGTTCGACGGTCACCCCTACGTCGCCCCGTTCAGCGGCAACATCGTCGAGCTGTGCCCGGTCGGCGCGCTGACCTCGCGCTCGTATCGCTTTCGCGCGCGCCCGTGGGACATCGAGGACGCCGGCACCGTGTGCACGCTGTGCCCCGCCCAATGCAACGTCAGCCTGACCGTGCGCGACGAGCGTGTGCTGCGCGTGCTCTCGCGCGAGAACGACGAGGTGGACGACGGCTGGCTGTGCGACCGCGGCCGCTTCGCCTATCCCGCGCTCGCCGCCGGGGAGCGCGCCCTCGCCGCCGACGAGGCGCACGGCGTGCACATGGGCATGCGCGTCGACCAGCCGCTGCTGCGCGACGGCGGGGAGCTGCGCCCGGTCTCCTGGGAGCGCGCCTTGGACGAGGCCGCCGCCGCGCTCAAGCGCGCGGGCGTCAAGACGGCCGCGCTGGCGGGGGCAGGCGCGACGAACGAGGAGGGCCTGATGCTGTCGCGCCTGCTGCGCGAGACGCTCGGCTCGCCGCACATGGACTGCCGCCCCAACGGCGCCCTCGCGCTTGAGTCGCAACGCGAGCTGGCCGACCCGCGCCTGCAGGCGCGCGTGTCCGACCTCGAGTTCGCCCACGGCGTCATGTTGCTCGACTGCGACCCGCTGCTCGACGCGCCAATCCTCGACCTGCGCCTGCGCAAGGGCGTGCGCCGCCACGGCATGAAGCTGGAGCGCGCGTCGGGCGAGGACATGGACGCCGTACGCGAGACCGCGAAGCGACTGTCAGACGCCGGCGAGGAGCTGGTGATCGTGTGGGGCGAGCGCTTCGCGGCCGGCCAGGGCGGTGACGAGCGCGCGCGCGCGCTGCTCGACCTCGCGGCCGAGCTGTCGCTCGGCGAGATCGCGGGAGCGGGGCTGCTGGAAGTGCCGGCGACGAGCAACGGGCGCGGCTTGCGCGAGGTCGGCGTGCTGCCCAACGGCCCCGCCGGGCTTAGCGACGGCGACGAGGACGGCTTCGACGCGCACGCGATCGTCGATGCGCTGAGCCGCGGCGAGCTGAGCGCGCTGTACCTGCTGGAGGTCGATCCGCTGAGCCCGACCGACCCGTTCGCCGCCGCGGCCGGCGCCGGCTCGGACCTGTGGGCCGGCGCGATGGAGCGCGCCAGCAGCGTGATCGCGCACGCGACGCTCCTGTCCTCCGGCCTGGCCGAGCATGCAAACGTGATCTTCCCCGCCGGGCCATACGCGGAGAAGGAGGGCACGGTCACGCACCCCGACGGGCGCGTGCAACGGGTTCGCCGCGCCGTCGCGCCGGCCAGCCAGACGCGTGCGGGCTGGCGCGTGATCGCCGAACTCTCGCTGGCGCTGGGGACCGACCTCGACGTCTACACCGATCGCGAGGCCTCGCAGCTGGTGTTCGACGCGGTGCCCTTCTACGCCGGCCTCAGCGCCGAGGAGATCGGCGGGCGGGGCGTGCGCTGGCAGGAGCGCGAGGCCGTCGCGGTCGGCGCCGGCGCACACGCCGGCGGCTCCCCGTCGGAGCGCGAGACGGCGGCGTCCGGCGACGCCCACGCGCAGTCGCCGTCGGCGCAGGGCGCTGCTCCAAGCGCGACGGCGCACAGCGGACCCGATCGCGACACGCACGCGGCCGACACGAGCACCGAACCGGAGGACTCGCAGACCGGCGAGCCGCCGCCGACGGGCGGTGAGCGCACATGAGCGCGGGACCGCTGGCGCTCGTCGGCTACTACGAGCCTTGGTGGATCCAGATCATCAAGGCGATCGTGATCTTCGCCGTCGGCCTACAGCTCGTGCCGATCGTGCTGCTCGCCGAGCGCAAGCTGCTGGGCCGCTTTCAGAGCCGTTACGGACCCAACCGCGTCGGCCCGTACGGCGCGCTGCAGCCGCTCGCCGACATCCTCAAGCTGCTGACCAAGGAGCAGTTTCGCCCGACCACGTCGATCGGCTTTTTGTTCGCGCTCGCGCCGACGATCTCGATCCTCACGGCGGTCGCGGCGTTCGCGCTGATCCCGTTCGGCAACACGCAGGACATCTTCGGCACGAAAGTCGGCCTGTACGGCCTCGACGTCTCGATCGGGCCGTTGTACCTGTTCGCGTTCGGCGCCGTCGCCTTCTACGGCATCATGCTCGGCGGCTGGTCGTCGGGCTCGAAGTACTCGTTCCTCGGCGCGATGCGCGGCGCGGCGCAGCTGATCTCCTACGAGGTCTCCCAGGGCCTCGCGCTGCTCGGGGTGATCTTCACCGCTCAGACGCTCTCGCTCACCGGCATCGTCACGGCGCAAAAAGGCATGTGGTACGTCGTGCCCCAGTTCTTCGGCTTTCTCATCTTCCTCACGGCGAGCTTCGCCGAGACGAACCGCGCCCCGTTCGACCTGACCGAGGCCGACGCGGAGCTGGTCGGCGGCTACAACACCGAGTACGGCGGCGGGCGCTTCGCCTCCTACTACTTCGCCGAGTACCTGAACGTGCTCGTCGTCTCGGGGATCGTCACGACCGTCTTCCTCGGCGGCTGGCTGCTCCCGTTCGGCATCCACCCGCCGGGCTTTCTCGACCCGTTCATCGTGCTCGCCAAGATGTCTTTGTTCACCTTCCTGTTCATCTGGGTGCGCGCGACGCTTCCGCGGCTGCGCTACGACCAGCTGATGAGCTTCGGCTGGAAGATCCTGCTGCCGCTGGCGACGCTCAACGCGCTGGTGACGGCTGTTCTCGTGGTGGCCACGCACTGATGTCAGAAGCGACCAACCAGCCGGCGCCGGGCGCCGCGGCGGACTCCTCCGAGGCGCCCGCCGTGCACACGGCCAGTCTCAACCTGACCGCGTGGAGCCCCGGCGACGACGTCATCGAGGTTAAGCGCACGCCGCCTCCCGGCGCCGCGCGAGGGGTGTGGCGCACGTTCGCCGAGACGGCGCGCGGGCTGATCACGACGTTCGGCCGCTTTCGCGAAACGCCCGTCACGGTGCAGTACCCGGAGGAGAAGACGCCCGTCTACCCGCGCTTTCGCGGCAGGCACAAGCTGCACCGCTTCGAGGACAGCGGCCTGGAGAAGTGCGTCGGCTGCTCGCTGTGCGCCGCCGCCTGCCCGGCCGACTGCATTCGCGTGGTGGCCGCCGAGAACACGCCCGAGCATCGCGTGTCGGCCGGGGAGCGCTATGCGGAGGTGTACGAGATCAACCTCTCGCGCTGCATCTTCTGCGGCTACTGCGAGATCGCGTGCCCGTTCGACGCGATCACGATGGGCCACGACTACGAGCTGTCGGACTACGACCGCACGGACCTCATCTTCACCAAGGAGATGCTGCTCGCCGAGCCGCTCGAGCGCACGCCGCTGCGGAACGAGGGCGAGTGAGGAGCCTCCCGCACGCATGAGCTCGGTCCTGTTCTTCATCGCCGCGACCGGCGTGATCGCCGGCGCCGTCGGCGTCGTGATGCTGCGCAACCCGTTCTACGCGGTGCTCGCGCTCGTCGCCCACCTGCTGTCGCTGGCCGTGCTGTTCCTGCTGCTGCGAGCCGAGTTCGTCGCGGCCATCCAGGTCGTGATCTACGCCGGCGCGGTGATGGTGCTGTACGTGTTCGTCGTCGCGTACGTCGGCGACCAGACCGAGCCGCTGCGCGAGCGCATCGGCGCGCCGGGCGCGATCGGCTCCAAGCTGCGCCTCGGCGGCGCGGTGCTCGCGGGCGCGCTGCTCGTCGAGCTGCTGATCGCGCTGCTCGGCACGGGCCTGCGGGCGATCGACGGCAAGGGCGCCGGCTACGCGCCCGGACCCGAAGCGTTCGGCACGCCGGCGTACATCGGCAAGCTCCTGTTGACGCGCTTCCTGCTCGCGTTCGAGGTCGCCTCCTTCCTCCTGCTCGTCGCCGCCGTGGGCGGCGTCGTGCTCGCCCGCCGGCGCGGCGGCCTGGACGAGGCCGACGAGGACGCGCTGACGCCGTTGAACCTGCTGCGCCCGCGCGAGACCGGCACGATGGCCGAGGGCGTGGGCAGGCCGCTTGAGGGCGTCACGCGATCGCAGTCCGGCGAGCCGGACGCCGGATCGAGGTTCATCTCGTGAGCATCGCGTGGTATCTGGCCGTGTCGGCGATCGTCTTCTCGCTCGGCGCGATCGGCGTGATCACACGGCGCAACCCGCTCGTCGTGCTGCTGTGCCTGGAGCTGATGCTCAACGGCGGCAACCTCGCGCTGATCGCCTTCTCGCGCATGTGGGGCAACGGCGATGGCCAGATCCTGGCGATCGTCGTGATGACCGTCGCCGCCTGCGAGGTGTGCATCGGCCTCGGCATGATCGTGGCGCTGTATCGCCGGCATCTGCCGATCGACGTGGACGAGCTGCGGGAGCTGCAGGGCTGATGCAGACGACCTACGGCTGGCTGGTGCTCGCGTTCCCGCTGGCAGGCATGCTGACGATCGCCTTCGGCTACCGGCGACTGCCCGGCAACTCGGCCGGGTGGATCGCCACGGGCGCGATCTTCCTGGCGTTCCTCGCGTCGCTCGGCGCGCTGATCGCAATGGAGGGTCACGCGCCGGAGCACCGCCAGGCCGTCTCGTCGCTGTGGAGCTACGCGTCGACGGTCGGCATCGACGCGCAGATGTCGATCCTCGTCGACCCGCTGTCGGTGTTCATGATCCTGATCGTCAGCGGCGTGTCGACGCTGATCCACCTGTACTCGATCTCCTACATGAGCGAAGACGCCGGGCTGCGGCGCTTCTTCGCCTACCTGAACTTCTTCGTCTTCTCGATGCTGCTGCTCGTGCTCGCGGGCAACTTCGTGATGCTGATCGCCGGCTGGGCGTTCGTCGGCGCCGCCTCCTACCTGCTGATCTCGTTCTGGTATCGCCGCTCGACGGCCACGCGCGCGGGCATCAAGGCGTTCGTGATCAACGTGATCGGCGACGTCGGCCTGGTGCTCGGCACGTACTTCATCTTCAAGCACACGGGGACGCTGGACTTCCTGCGCGCCTTCCACGCGACGAGCGCCGGGGCGTTCGGCCACGCCGCCAACAACGGCGACCTGGTGGCGGGCTGCGTGCTGCTGCTCGTCGGAGCGTTCGCCAAGTCCGCGCAGATACCGCTGCATACGTGGCTGCCCGACGCGATGGAGGGACCGACGCCGGTGAGCGCGCTGATCCACGCGGCGACGATGGTCACGGCGGGGGTGTACCTGATCGCGCGCATGCACCCGCTGTTCGAACTGGCGCCCGCGGCGCAGGACGTCGGCGCGATCGTCGGCGCGACGACGCTGCTCGTGGCCGGCACGATCGCGCTCACGCAGACGGACATCAAGCGGGTGATCGCCTACTCGACGATGTCGCAGATCGGCTACATGATCATGGGCGTGTCCGTCGGCGCGTATGCCGCGGGTCTGTTTCACCTGATGACGCACGCCTTCTTCAAGGCGCTGCTGTTCATGGGCGCCGGCTCGATCATCGGCGCGATGGCCGGCGAGCAGTCGCTCGATCGGATGGGCGGCTTTCGCAAGGCGATGCCGTTCACGTACGGCGCGTTCATCGTCGGCGGGCTGGCGCTCTCGGGCATCCCCCCCTTTTCGGGCTTCTTCTCCAAGGACGACATCCTGCTCGTGACTGCCGAACGCGGCGGCTGGCACTGGGCGCTGTACGTGGTCGGCTACATCGGCGCCTTCCTGACGGCGATCTACACATTTCGCATGATCTTCCGCGCCTTCCACGGCGAGCCCGTGCCCGAGGCGGTCGAGCTGGAAGGCGGCCATCTGCACCACGCGGCGCAGCCGACCAACCCGGCCAACGGCGAGGTCGAGGACACCGACGTGGGCTTCCCCGGTCCGGCGCACACGATCGCCGAGCGCGCGCTGCCGATGCGCGTTGCGATGGGCATCCTCGCGCTCGGCGCGTTCGGCTCGGGCCTCGTGCAGATCCCGAAAGTCGACTTCGTGATCGATGACTTTCTGCGGCCGAGCTTCGGCAGCTCGCCGTTGTACGCGTCGGAATCGCACACCCGCAGCAGCCTGCTGGTGTTCGGCATCGTGCTCGGCACGCTGCTCGGCCTGGCGGGGATCGCGATCGCCTACCGCGTGTGGGTGGCGCGCCCGGGAACGGCGGCGCGCATGCGCGAGCGCCTGCGCCCGCTGTACGAGCTGTCGGTCAACAAGTGGTACTTCGACGAGCTGATCGACGCGCTCGTCGTGCGCCCGGCGGCCGTCGTCGGGACGTTCGCCAAGGGCACGTTCGAGCGCGTGTTCGTCGACGAGACGATCGTCGGCGGGACGACCGGGCTGGTGCGCGCCGGCTCGGCGGCCGTGCGTGCCGTGCAGAGCGGCTTCGTGCGCTACTACGCCGCGATGCTCGTGCTCGGGCTGGCCGGCGTCGGCTTCTACTTCCTGCTGCAGACATGAGCGCGGAGATCAGCTGAATGCCGCCGCTTTCGATCATCCTCTGGCTGCCGCTGGCGAGCGCGCTGGTCGGCGCATCGGTCTCGCTGCTGAAAAGCCGCGGCGACACGGCCGAGCCGGCTGGCGACGCGCGCGGCGGCGACGCGGTCCTACCGCCGAGCGTCGCGCCAGGCGGCGAGCGCGCCGCGGCCACACGTTCGAGCCCGTCCGGCCTGTTCGCGCTGCTCGGCTCGCTCGGCGCGCTGGGCCTGGCGATCGGCTACATCGCCGACTACTCGCCCGGCCATCACGGCTTGGCCCGCGTGACCGACCTGGTGTGGATCGCCGAGCTGGGCATTCACTACAAGCTCGGCGTGGACGGGCTGAACGTGTTCATGATCGGGCTGACCACGCTGCTGTTCGCCGCGGCGGTGATCGCGGCGAACCTGCGCCGGTGGGAGCGCCCGCGGCTGTTCTATTTCAACTTCATGCTCGCCGAGTCGGCCGTGCTCGGCGCGCTGCTGGCACAGGATCTGGCGCTGTTCGTCGCCTTCTTCGACCTGATGCTGATCCCGTTCTACTTCCTCGCCGGCGTGTGGGGCGCCGAGCCGGGGCGCGTGCGCGCGACGATCAAGCTGGTCATCTATACGCTCGTCGGCTCGCTGCTGATGCTCGCCGCGGCGGTCGCGACAGGCGTGCTGGCGGCCCAGCAGGGCGGCGGGCACATCACGTTCGTGCTCTCGTCGCTGCAGCAGCTGCCGCTGCCGCGCGGCTCGCAGGATTGGATCTTCCTGTTCTTCGCCGCAGCCTTCCTCGTGAAGATGCCGGCGTTCCCGCTGCACGGCTGGATGCCCGACGGCTACAAGGCGATGCCGATCGAGGTGCTGATGGTCTTCTCCGGCGTGCTGTCGAAGATCGGCGCGTACGGCTTCTTGCGCATCGTGCTGCCGCTGTATCCGCAGGCGGCGGCGCACTTTCAAACGCTGATGCTGCTGATCGCGCTGGCCTCGATCCTCTACGGATCGGTCGTCGCGTTCACGCAGACCGACGCGCGCATGATCGCCGGGTACTCCTCGATCGCGCAGCTCGGCTTCATCACGCTGGGCATCTTCTCGCTGAACCCGCAGGGCGCCCAAGGGGCGCTGCTGCAGATGGTCAACCACGGCCTCGTCGTCGCGGCGCTGCTGTTCATCGTCGGGCTGCTCGCCCACCGTGCCGGCGGCTCGGAGGATGTGCGCGAGATGGGCGGCATCGCATTTCGCGCGCCGGTGCTCGCGACGGTCTTTCTGATCGTCGCGCTGGCGACGCTGGCGATCCCCGGCTCGTCGAACTTCGTCGGCGAGTTCCTGATCCTGCTCGGCGTGTTCAAAGCGAAGCTGGCGATCGCGATCGTCGCGTTCACCGGCGTGGTGCTGGCGAGCGTGTACGCGCTGCGCCTGTTCATCCGTGCGATGCACAATCGCGTCGGGCCGAAGGTCGACTCGCGCGAGCTGAGCCTACGCGACGGCCTCGTGCTCGCGCCGCTGCTCGCGGTGATCGTGTTCATGGCGCTGTACCCACAGCTCGCACTAAAGCGCAGCGAAGCATCCGTGAAGACGGCCGTGGCGCCGGCGCACGTCGACGCGGGCTCGCACGCCGCAGAAGTGGCGAGCGCCGAACCGCCGCCGGGCACCCCCGTCGCTTCGGCGTCGGGCACGTTGGGGAGGAGCAAATGACGGGCGCCGCCATGATCGCCACGGTCCACCTGAAAGGCCCGCACGTCGACTTCGCGGGGCTGTCGCCGCTGATGGCGCTGCTCGGCGGCGCGACGATCGTGCTGCTCGTCGGGCTCGTCCGCGCACGCTGGGTGCGCGCGCACGCGGTGCCCGCGCTCAGTCTCATCGCCCTTGGCGCGGCCGCGGGCCTGACGATCTGGCAGTGGAACTCGCACAAGTCGATCGTCTCGGGCGCGCTGGCGATCGATGACCTGTCGCTGATGCTCAACCTCGTGCTCGTGACCGGCGCAGCGCTCAGCGTACTGCTGGCATGGCGCTCGCTGGCCGCGCGCGAAGCCGCGCATGGGGAGTTCCACGCGCTGCTGCTGGCCTCCGTCGCCGGCATGTCGCTGCTGGCGGCGGCGCAGAACACCGTGGCGCTGTTCGTCGGCCTCGAGCTGCTGTCGATCCCGCTGTACGTGCTGTGCGCGAGCGAGCTGCGCCGCGAGCAGTCGCTGGAGTCGGGGTTGAAGTACCTGATCGTCGGCGCGGTGGGCTCGGCGACGCTGCTGTACGGCCTGGCGATGATCTACGGCGCGACCGGCGCGACCGACTTCAGCGCGATCGCCAGCGCGCTGTCGAACGGCGGCCTGGCCAGCGACCCGCTGACGCTGACGGGCATCGCGCTGTGCGTCGTCGGCCTCTGCTTCAAGGCGTCGGTGGCGCCGTTTCACCAGTGGACGCCCGACGTGTACGAGGGGGCACCGACGCCGATCACGGCTTTCATGGCAGTGGCGACCAAGGCCGCCGCGCTGGGCGTGTTCCTGCGCTTCTTCGACGTCGCGCTGATCGGCGCACAGAGCACGTGGGGGCCGGCCATCGCGGTGCTGGCGACGATCACGATCCTCGTCGGCAACGTCGGCGCGCTGGGGCAGTCGTCGCTGAAGCGCATGCTCGCCTACTCGTCGGTGGCGCAGGCCGGCTACATGCTCGCGGGAGTCGTCGTCGCCTCTCAGCTGGGCGTGCGCGCGACGGTCTTCTATCTCGCCGTGTACGTATTCATGAACATGGCGTCGTTTGCCGTGATCGTCGCGCGCGAGCGCGAAACGGGACTTGGCGACTCGGTCCAGTCGGTCGCCGGCCTCGGGCGCGAGCGCCCACTGCTGGCGTGGCCGATGACGATCTCGATGCTCGCGCTCGCCGGCATTCCGGCCACGGCGGGCTTCACGGGCAAGTTCTACCTGATCGACGCGGCCGTCTCGGGCGGCTACACGTGGCTCGGCGTGGCGATCGTCGTCGGCTCGATGATCTCGCTCGGCTACTACCTGCCGGTGATCGCCGCGATGTGGATGCGCCCGGCGCCGAGCGAGCAGGGCGATCCGCTCGCGCAGCCGTCGATGGCGCCAAGCGGCGAGGGCCTGCCGGCGCTCGCCGGCGGCTCGCCCGAGCTGGACGAACACCCGACGGGCCTGCAGTGGGAGGTCGTGCTCGTCGCCGCGATCGCGGGGGCGGCGACGCTGTTCTTCGGGATCGTGCCGCAGCCGCTGTTCGACCTGGTGCACCACGCCGGCAGCGCGCTGAGCGGATTGTTCTTCTGATCTACAGTGCGGACATGAACGCCACGCAAGACGGAGCGTTCGGCATCCTGCTGGACATCGACGGCGTGCTGTACGTCGGCGATGAGCCGATCGAGGGCGCGCACGACGCGCTGCGCGAGCTGCGCGAGATGGGCGCGGGCGTGCGCCTGGTGACGAACACGACCTCGCGCTCGCGGCGCGAAGTCTACGATCACCTCTCCCAGCTGGGCTTCGAGATCTCCGTCGAGGAGGTTTTGACGCCCGCCGCGATGGCGCTCAGCCACTGCGACGAGCGAGGCTATGAGTCGGTCGAGCTGATCGTCAGCGACGGGCTGCGCGAGGACCTCGCGCGCTTCGACGGGCGCGGCGGCGGCGATCGGGTGCAGGCGGTGATCCTCGGCGATGTCGGCAAGCGCTTCGATTCCGAGCTGCTCAACCACGCCTTTCGCCTGATCATGGATGGCGCCGAGCTGGTCACGCTGCAGCACAACCGCTACTGGCGTCGCTCCGACGGCCTGGCGCTCGATGTCGGCGCCTACGCGGCGGCGCTGGAGTACGCGACCCGCCGCGAGGCCGTCGTCGTGGGCAAGCCCGCCGAGGCCTTCTTTCAGTCGGCGATCCTCGACATGGGCCTGGAGACTGCGGTGATGGTCGGCGACGACGTCGAGGCGGACGTGGGCGGCGCGATGGCCGCCGGGCTGGCGGGCATCCTCGTGCGCACAGGCAAGTACCGCCAGGACGCGCTGCCGCCGGAAGTCACGCCGACGGCGATCGCCGACTCGATCGCCGACGTGCCCGCGCTGCTGCATCGCATCCTGCCCGGCTGAGCGCGCCGTGACTGGGGCGCGCCCGCCAGCCGAGCTCGCCAACGTGGGCCGCGCCGCTCAGACGGCCTGCGCCTGGAACAGGTCCTGGTCGGGGATGCGACGCACCTTCGTTCGCTTGGGGGCGCTGAAGCCGGCTTGGGACAAGTAGTCGGCCAGCTCGCCGGGACTGGGCAGATCGGCGCCGGATGTGAGGTGGAAGAACAGCCCCAGCGCCGCCGCCGAGGCGCGCTGGTGCTTGGCGTCAGAACGGAACATGTCGAGCACGGCGACCGTCGCGCCGGGCTTCATCGCCGCGCGCAGGCGGCGCAGCAGCGTGACGATCTGCTCGCCGCTGAGGTGATGGACGATGTCGAACAGCAGCACGCCGTCGTAAGGGCCGCCGAGCTCGGACTCGAACATGTCGCCGTCGCGGTGCTCGACGCGATCGCTCATGCCGGCGTTGGCGATGATCTCGCGCCCGACGCGCGCGCTGCCCGGCAGGTCGAGCACCGTTGCGTGCAGCGACTCGTGGCGCCTGCACAGCTCGGCCGAGAACCAGCCGTGGGCACCGGCCACGTCGAGCAGCGCGGTCGGCCGCTCGCGCAGGCGTATCGCCTTGGCGACTTCTGACGCGGACAGCCGCGCGAGCTCGTACTGGCCGGTGATGTACAGGCGCCAGTAGTCCTCCTGCTCGGCGGGCTCGCGGTGGATCTCGAAGCTGCCGCCGTCGCGCACGATCCGCTCGAGGTCGCCGTACCACTCCCAGTAGGTGGTCGTGTGCTCCAGCCACGTGCCGATGTAGCTGTCGGAGTCGCGGTCCAGCCACTTGCGCGAACGCTTGGGCAGCGAGAAGGTGTGGCCATCCTGGTCGAGCACGCCGAGGCCGGCGAGGTTCTCACACAGCAGCCGCGTGCCCGGCACCTGCAGCTCCAGCTCCTCGGCCACCCGTCCCGCGGTCGCGGGCCCTTTGAGCAGGTGGGCGAACACGCCGAGCCGCTGCGCGACGCCGACCACGCGCCCGGCGACCATCCCGTACATCGCATACGCGCCCGACAACGGCGCGAGGTTCAGCGAGATGGCGAGCCGCTCCAGCAGGTCGTCGGCTGCGGGCTTCATGCGCATCGAGCGAGCACCCTACAGCGCCCGCGCGGCGCCTTACAAGCGCCCCGAAGCCTCGGCGGCGTCTTCGGCTTCGCGCAGCTGGCGCTCGACGAGATCCAGGCCCGCGTCCCAGAAGCCCGGGTCGGCGAGGTCGACCCCGACGATCTGACCGAGCTCGTGTGGGCTGCGCGAGCCGCCCGCGCCGAGCAGCTCCAGGTAGCGCGGCACGAGCTCGGCGCCGGTCTGCTCGTAGCGCTCGTAGACGGACAGCGCGAGCAGTTGGCCGTAGGCGTAGGCGTAGACGTAGCCGGGGCTGCCGACGAAGTGCGGGATGTAAGACCACCACGAGCGATAGCCGTCGGTGATCTCCACCGAATCGCCCAGCAGCTCGCTCTGGCTCTCGGCCCACAGCTCGCCCAAGCGCGCGACCGACAGCTCGCCCTCCTCGCGCCGCGCCGTGTGCACGAGATCCTCGAAGCGGTTCATGGCGACCTGGCGGAAGACCGTTGCGATCGTGTCCTCGAGGTTCTCCGCCAAGAGCGCCAGGCGCGAGGCCGGCGAGGAGTCCTCGCCGAGGAGCCGCGAGAAGACGATCGTCTCGCCGAACACCGACGCCGTCTCGGCGAGCGTCAGCGGCGTGCTCTGATGGAAGATTCCCTGGCGCGCGGCCAGCGAGAAGTGCACGCCGTGGCCGAGCTCGTGCGCGAGCGTCAGCACGTCGCGCCGGCGTGAGGTGTAGTTGAGCAGCACGTATGGCTGGGCCGAGGGCACGGCGGACGCGCAGAAGGCGCCACCGCGCTTTGCCGGGCGCACCGGCGCGTCGATGCGCCGCTCGTCGAAGAAGCGCCGCGCTACGCCGCCGAGCTCCGGCGAGAACGAGGAGTAGCAGTCGAGCACGATCTCGCGGGCGTTCGCGAACGGGAACTCGACCTCGTCCTCGCCGACCGAGGCCATGCGGTCGTAGTCGGCCAGGCGCTCCACGCCGAGCAGCCTGGCCTTCAGGCGATACCAGCGGCGCGGTATCTCGTTACGCGCGCGCACGGCGTCGATCAGCGCCTGCACGGACTCGTCGCTGGCCTCGTTGGCGAGGTTTCGCGCAGCCAGCCAGTGCGGGTAGCTGCGCAGCCGGTCGTCGATGCGCTTGTCGGCGAGCAGCGTGTTGAACAGGAACGCGCGTGTGCGCAACCCCGGCGCGAGCGCCTGCGTCACCGCCTCCGCCGTCGTGCGCCGCGCCTCGCGGTCTGACAGCGATAGGCGGCTGAGCGCGACGTCCAGGGCGACCGGTCCCTCCTCGCCGGGCAACTGCACCTCGATCGCCGACGTCAGCTCCTCGAACAGCCGCGTCCACGCGCCGGCGCCCGTGAGCGACTTCTCCGCGAGGATCCTCTCCTCGGGCTCTGACAGCAGGTGGTCGCGATAGCGGCGAACGTTGCGCAGGTGGTGCCGGCAGAAGTCCAGGCCCTCGCCGTCCAGCAGCTCCTCGGCGCGCGCATCGTCGAGGGCTGCCCACTCGAGGTCGAAGAACAGCAGCGTCGTCTCGATCTCCGTGGCGCGTTCCTGGGACACCTGAAGCAGCGCGCCGTTGGCCGGATCGGCGGTGTCGGTGGAGAAGCGAAGGGCCGCATACGTTCCGGCCAGACCGACCAGCTCGTAGATCTCGGCGAGCTCCTGCATCGCCTCACGCAGGCCGTCGCCGTCGAGCTCGCCGAGCTTGCCGGCGCAGCGCGCCGCCAGCTCCTGCGCGCGCGCCAGAGCCTCGGCCAGGCGGCTCTCGACACCCTCGGGGCCGTCGCCGCCAACCAGCGGCTCGAGGTCCCAGGCGGTCGCCTGCAGCTCGGGATCGGTCGACTCAGGGTCGCTCGCGGCCATCGGCTGCCAGCTTATCCGCGCGCGCCGCCGCGGACCGTGCGTGGCCGCGCCCAGCCCTGGCGCGAGCCGAGCCGAGCCGAGCCGAGCCGAGCCGGGCCGGGTGGGCCGGGCTGGGCTGGGCTGGCTACTCGCCGCTGAGCGCCTGCAGCACGTTCAGCCGGGCGGCTCGCCTGGCGGGCAGCTGAGCGGCGAGCAGGCCGCACAGCCCAGCCACGACCAGCAGCACGACGAGCGTTCCCACGGGGATCGAGATGACGTAGCCCGCGCCCGACAGCGTGAGCGCCACCACGAGCAGCGCGCCGACGATGCCGACGATCAGCCCGAACACGCCGCCGATCAGCGCGGTGATGATCGACTCGTAGCGGATCATCTGGCGCACCTGACGTCGAGACGTGCCGATCGCGCGCATCATGCCCAGCTCGCGCGTGCGCTCGTAGATCGAGAGGATCAACGTGTTGACGATGCCGAACAGCGAGACGATCACAGACAGCGCGAGCAGCACGTAGATCAGCGCGAGCAGCGTGTTGATCTGCTTGCTCAGGTCTTCCTTGAACTGTTCGGCCGTGCGCGAGCGGGCTTGCGGGAACTGGCTGGCGAGCAGCCTGTCGACCGCCGGCTGCACCTGCGCGTCGGTCGCACCGGGGGCGTAGGCGACGAAGTCGAGTGCGTCTTCGCGCTGACCGAACGCCGCGCCGGCGAGCGGCAGGCTGATCGTCAGATCCTGCAGCACCCCCGATTTTTCATCGACCGTGCCGAGGACCTTGAGGCTGACGCGCTTGTTCGACGGGGTCAGCACGGAGATCGTCCGGCCGACTTTCAGGTGATGGGCTTTTGCGTATTCCTTGGTGACCACCGTCCCCGTGGCGCCCAGGCCCAGCAACGTGCTCGGTGAGCCCTTGTCCCACTTGACGCGGTAGACCCGCTCGAACGTCGCCGGTTCTATCGCGGTTATCTTGGCGTTGGCACTGATGCCGTGCACGCGCCCGAGCGTGAACGCGATCGGCGTGACGGTCGCCACGCCGGGCACCTTCGCCACGGCGGTCGCCACGCCGGCGGGTATCGGCTGTTCGTTGCCCGACTGCGAGTTCTCGACGATCAGGTTGCCGGCGAACGATCGGCTGACCGACTGATCGATCGTCGCCTTGAAGCCGTCGGCCAGCACCGCGACGAACGCGACCAGGGCGAGCCCGACGGTCAGCGCCGCCGCCGTGACCATCGTCCGGCCGGGCTGGCGCATCGAGTTCTCGCGCGCCAGGCGCCCGGTGACGCCGCGCCATGTGACGAGCAGCCCGAGCGCGCGCGCGAGCGCCGGCACGACGCGATAGTTGCGTTTGGGACGCGCTTCGCCGCGGCGCAGGCGCGCCCACAGCCGCGCGCTGCGCAGCCCCCACACGATCACCAGCACCGGCAGCGATGCGCCGCCGATCACCAGGCCCAGAACGACGACCACGACGAGGCCGAGCGCGAAGCGCACGACCAGGGCGCGCCGCGTCGGAAGAGGAGTGCGGGATCTCGACGCCCTCGCGCATCGCCGCCAGCGGCGGCACGCGCGTCGCCCGCAGCGCCGGCGGCAGCCCCGCGAGCACCGTGACTACGATGCCGACGAGCAGCGAGACGACGATCGTGCGGGTCTCGAGCACCGTGCCGCTGTCGGGCAGGTCCGCGCCGAACAGCTTGAACAGACCATCCAGCGCCGGCGCGAGCCCGATCCCCGCGAACAGGCCGAGCACGGCGCCGACGACGCCCAGCAGCAACCCTTCGCCGACGACCGCCTGCATGATCTGCCGGCGCGAGGCGCCGAGCGTCCGCAGCAGCCCGAATTCCCTGGTGCGCTGCGCGACGGTGATCGAGAAGGTGTTGAAGATGATGAACGCGCCGACGACCAGCGCCACGTAGGCGAACACGAGCAGGAACGTGCGCAGGAAGCTGAGGTTGCTTTCGAGGTCGGAGGTGTTCTTGGCGGCCTGCTGTTCGCCGGTGCGAACGTCGACGCTGCGTGGGAGCGCGGCGCGGATGCGCGCGCGCAGCTGCGCCGGGGTCACGCCCGGCTGCGCGGCGACGTCGATCTGGTCGTAGCGGCCCCGCTCGCCGGCGGCGTACTGCGCCTCGCTCGGCGTGAGGATCGCCGTGCCGGCGCCGCCGAAGGACTGGCCGCCGCCGAACTTGACGACGCCGACTATCGAGTAGCGCTTGGCGGGCGCCGCGCCGGCGACGATCATCTGCTGGCCGAGCTTCAGGCCGTGCCGGGCCGCGGTCGCTTCGTCGATGGCCACCTCGCCGGCGTTCGACGGAAACCGGCCTTGGATCGGCGAGAACGACTCGAACCGCTTGGGCAGCTCGCTGGCGATGAACGCGGGGGCGCCGCCGGTCGTCAGACGCTTGCGCCGGAGGTCGAGGAAAGTGCCTGGCGTGAAGATGCCGCCGGCCGCTTCGGCGACGCCCGGAACCGCGCGCACGCGCGCGAGCATCGCATCGGTGATCGGCGTTTCTTCGGCGCTCTTTTCACGGCCCAGGGTCTCGGTTGGCGAGACGACGACCGAGTCGCCCTTCGCCGCCGTCTTGAAGATGCCGGCGAAGGAGTGGTTGATCGTGTCGGTGAGGATGTACGTGCCGGCCATCAACGCGACGCCGAGCGCGATCGCCACGGCGGTGAGCACGACGCGCAGCTTTCGCTGGGCGAAGCCGCGGAGCACGAGCTGGACCATCAGCTCACGCTCGCGTCCATCAGCCGCCGATGCCCTTCATCAGGTCGAGCGCCTGGTCGGTCGTCAGCGACGGTCCGTCGTGCACGATGCGCCCGTCGGCGAGCACGAGCAGCCGATCTGCAAACGAGGCCGCGTGCGCGTCGTGCGTGACCATCACGACGGTCTGGCCGAAGTCGTCGACCGCGTGCCTGAGCAGCGCGAGCACGTCGTCGCTGGCCTTGGAGTCGAGGTTTCCCGTCGGCTCGTCCGCGAACACCACGTCGGGACGCGAGACGAGCGCGCGGGCGACCGCCACGCGCTGCTGCTGGCCCCCCGAAAGCTCGGCCGGGCGGTGGCTCAGGCGATCGGCGATGCCGACCGTGTCCACCAGCCGCTTCAGCCACTCACGGTCGGGCTCGCGCCCGGCGATCGACAGCGGAAGCAGAATGTTCTCCTCGGCGCTGAGCACCGGCAGCAGGTTGAACGTCTGGAAGATGAAGCCGATGCGATCGCGCCGCAGCTCGGTGAGCTTCTTGTCGTCGAGTCCGCCGAGCTCGACTTCGCCGACCGTGACGGTTCCCGCTGTCGGGCGGTCCAGGCCGGCGAGGAGGTGCATCAGCGTCGACTTGCCCGACCCGGAAGGACCCATGATCGCGGCGAAGCGCGACGACGGGAACGCCACCGTGACGTCGGCGAGCGCGTCGACGGCGGCCTCGCCCTCGCCATAGCGGCGGCCGAGCTCGCGCGCCTGGATGATCGAGGTCGAACCGATTTCGGGGCCGGCGGTGCTCATCTCGATTCAGCCTATAGCGCGACAGCGACGGCAGGCGTCTCGGAGAGTCCACATAGCCGACCGCAACAGCAGCCGCGAGCGGCTGCGCGGCGAGCGGCGCGATCGGTCGCAGGCGATCGCGCGCACTTTGCGACATGCGCTC
The DNA here is from genome assembly GCA_963794905.1 of uncultured Solirubrobacteraceae bacterium. Classification (GTDB taxonomy): domain Bacteria; phylum Actinomycetota; class Thermoleophilia; order Solirubrobacterales; family Solirubrobacteraceae; genus Palsa-744. Next base: position 2,179,899 of record CAWCFO010000002.1, on the reverse strand, counting down.
CCGGGCCGCGCGCACGGCGTCCGGCCGCTCGTGCAGGATGCGCTATCCATGAGCGACACCGACACGCTGCTCGACCGCGAGCCAGCCGCGCCACACATGCGTGAGACCACCCCCTCCGTCTTCCTGATCGCCCGCCCGTCGATCGACGTCGAGGGCATGCGCGGCTACCTGCAGGACGTCGGCGGCGAGTCGTGGCTGGAGCGCCGGCTGGACGGAGCCGAGGACGCCGCCAACGGCGGCGAGCTGCTCGTGGAGTTCGGCGGGCGCGCGTGCTACCGCAGCTGGGAGCCGGGCCTGAACCCGAACGTGACGAAGGTGCGCAGCGACCAGCGTGAGTACTTCGCCAACATCCTGCGCTCGGCGCACGGCAGCGTGCTGGAGCACGCCAACTACTCGTTCGCGCTGCGCAGCGTGAGCAGAGTTTTTACCCATGAGCTCGTCCGCCATCGCGCCGGCTCGGCCTTCAGCCAGGAGAGCCTGCGCTACGTGCGCCTGACCGACATCGGCTTTCGCGTGCCGCCTGCGCTCGAGCCGGTGCGCGATCAGGTGCTCGCGCTCGTCGAGCAGCTGGAGGAGTTCCAGGTCAGCGCCGCCGCCGAGCTGGGCATCGACGAGGAGGGCGTCCCCTTCCACGTCAAGAAGGAGGTCACCTCGGCGCTGCGCCGCCTGGCGCCGATCGGCCTCAGCACCGACATCATCTGGACGGCCAACGCGCGCACGCTGCGCCACGTGATCGAGATGCGCACGGCGCCGGGAGCCGAGGAGGAGCTGCGCATGGTGTTCGATCGCATCGCGCGGCTCATGCAGACAGAGGCGCCGGGGCTGTTCCAAGACTTCGTCTGCCAGGACGACGGCTCCTGGGTTCCCGAGCACCGCAAGGTCTGAACGCACCCCGAGGCCGAGCGGGGCGGCGCGCCGCTCAGGATTTGAGTGCGACCAGCTCGAAGGACACCTCGCGCCCCTTCACGCGAGCGAGGCCCATCGTGTGCCGCGGCTGGCGCCGGCGGTCGGTCGGGCTGCCGGGGTTGAAGATCTGAAAGCCGTCGGCGGCCTCGTGCAGCGGTATGTGCGAATGCCCGAACACGACCGCGTCGGCGGCAGGGAAGCGCTTGCGCAGCCGCGCGAGCCGTCCGCGCGCCGCGCCGGCGTCGTGGACCAACGCCAGCCTGACGCGGTCCACCTCGATTTCCAGCTCAGCCGGCAGGCGCTCGGTGAGAGCACGCTCGTCGACGTTGCCGTGCACGGCGACCACCGGTGGTCCGAGCGCCGCAAGCTGATCGAGCACGGCCGCCGTCGACAGGTCGCCGGCGTGCAGGATCAGCTCTGCTTCGCGCAGGTGCGCCATGCACTCGTCGCCGAGCCGCCGCCGGCCGCGCGGCAGGTGCGTATCGGCGAGGATCGCGATCAGCATCCCGCGCCGCGACGATTGGCGAGGATCGCTCAATCCTCCTGCGCCTGCATCTCCTTGACGCGCTGCTCCAGCTGCTCGGTCACGGCGGGGTCGCGCAGCGTCGTCACATCACCCATCGCGCGGCCCTCCGCGATGTCGCGCAGCAGCCTGCGCATGATCTTTCCCGAGCGCGTCTTTGGCAGGTCGTCGGCCCAGATGATTCGCTTGGGTCGCGCGAACTTGCCGATGCGCTCGGCGACCGTCGCGCGAATGCCTTCGACCGTCTGCTCGTCGCCGGCGAGGTCGCCCTGCAGGGTGACGAACGCGACGATCGCCTGGCCGCTGTCCTCGTCGTGCTGGCCGATCACCGCCGCCTCGGCCACGTCCGGGTGCGCGACGATCGCCGACTCGACCTCGGCCGTGGACAGCCGGTGCCCGGACACGTTGACGACGTCGTCGATGCGCCCGATCACCCACAGGTAGCCGTCGGCGTCGCGACGCGCCGCGTCGCCGACCAGGTACGTCTCCTTGCCGAAGCGCTTGAAGTACGTCTCCACGAAGCGCTCGGGCTCCTTGTACAGCGTGCGCAGCATCGACGGCCACGGCTGCGTCAGCACGAGCAGCCCCTGACCCTCCTCGATCGGCTCGCCGGTCGACTCGTCGCGCACCTCCGCGAACACGCCAGGGAAGGGATGCGTCGCCGAGCCCGGCTTCGTCTGCGTGATCCCAGGCAGCGGCGTGATCATCATCGCGCCGGTCTCCGTCTGCCACCACGTGTCGACGATCGGGCAGCGTTCTGCACCGATCACCTTGTAGTACCACAGCCACGCCTTCGGGTTGATCGGCTCGCCAACCGATCCAAGCAGCCGAAGGCTGCTCAAATCATGCTTTCCCGGCCAGTCCGCGCCCCACTTGATGCACGCGCGAATCGCCGTCGGCGCGCAGTACAGGATCGTCACGCCGTAGCGCTCCACGATCTCCCACCAGATGCCCTTGTCCGGGTAGTCGGGCGCGCCCTCCCACATGACCGACGTGGCGCAGTTGAGCAATGGCCCGTAGACGATGTAGGAGTGCCCGGTGACCCAGCCGACGTCGGCCGCGCACCAGTACACGTCGGACTCGGGCTTGAGGTCGAACACGTAGCGATGCGTCGCCGCGACGCCGGTCAGATAGCCGCCCGTCGTATGCTGAATGCCCTTCGGCTTGGCCGTCGAGCCTGACGTGTACAGGATGTACAGCGGGTGCTCGGCGTCCAGCGGCTCGGGCGGGCATGCCGGGTCGGCCGCGGCGACGATCTCGTCGTAGTACACGTCGCGTCCCTGCTTCATCTGGCATTCCGTGCCAGAGCTGCGCACGACGACGATCGTCTGCAGCGTCGACAGGTTCTCCATCACCTCGTCCACGCGATCCTTGACCGGCGCGGTCTTGCCCTTGCGCGCAGCCCCGTCGACGGTGATCAGCAGCTTGGCCTCGGAGAACTCCATGCGCTCGCGCACGGCCTCGGCGGAGAAGCCGCCGAAGACCACGTTGTGCGGCGCGCCGATGCGCGCGCACGCCAGCATCGCCACGACCACCTCGGGGATCATCGGCAGGTAGATGCCCACCACGTCGCCCGGCTGCACGCCCTGATCCTTCAGCGCGCTGGCGAAGCGTTCGACGTCGGCCAGCAGCTGCGCGTAGGTGATGTCGCGCTCCTGACCCTCCTCGCCGCGCCAGTGAAAGGCCACGCGCCCGCCGCGTCCGGCGATCACATGGCGATCGAGGCAGTTGTAGGAGGCGTTCAAGGTCCCGCCCGTGAACCACTTGTAGAACGGGGGGTCGTCGTCGTCGAGCACGCGCTCCCACTTCTGAAACCAGTCCAGCTGCTCGGCCTGCTTCGCCCACCACGCCTGTGGGTCAGCCGCCGCCTGCTCGTACACGGCCGCGTCGTTCAGCAGCGCGTGCTCGCGAAAGTCCGCCGGCGGGTCGAACTTCTCGACGTCGAGCAGCGCTGCAAGGTCGCCGTCAAGCGTCTCGCCGCCGGCAGGATCGGGTTGGGTCGACATCGCTGTTGCTCCCCTCGCTCGAAGTCACGGACTTCCGGCGCTCATTCTCCCACCGGCGGGCCCACCGTCGGCGCGCCGCCCCGAGTCAGCCGCGCGTGCCGCGCTTGCGGCGCTTGCGTGAGGAGCCGCCCGTGCTGGGCTTGGCCGGCGCGGGGGTCACGTCCGCGCCGCCCGTGGCGAGCGCCGGCTGGGCCGGACCGGTCGCCTCTTCGCGCAGCTGCGCGCGCGTCGGCCACGGGCGCGCCTCGCCGGACTCCCATGCCGGCGGCTGACCGTTGGGCCATTTGCCGGCGTACAGGATGCCCATCGCCACGAGCCAAAACGCCGGCACGACCTCCAGCGTCGCGCCGCCGATCGGCAGAAAGATCAGGATCCCAGCCAGCATGCCCAGCACGCCCATCCACCGGGTGACGAGCCCGACGCGCATGGCGTTGATCATGATCACGATCATCGCCACGGCCACGGCCAGTCCGGCGAGCAGGTCGAAGTACTGCGTGACCACGTTGGCGGTGCCCTTGGTCAGCGCCGTGTCGACCGCGTGGTTGGTGAAGTCGTGGCCGACGGCGAACTTGTGCGTTTCGATCGCCAGCACCGCCTGATGGCCGACGCTGATGACGGCCAGCGCGATTCCCCCGCCGAGGATCAGCGGGCGGGCCAGCGACCACGTCTGCGGCCGGCGAAAGCGCGTCGCGTCGACCAGCAGCAGCAGGGCGAGCGTCAACCCGAGGATCGCCGCCGCCGCGATCACGCTCGCGGCGATCAGCGTCGTGGCGTGGTGGCTGAAGAATTTGACTTCCGGCGCGCGCGGGCTGACGGCCGGGTTCGGCTGGCCCGAGAGCGCCGGCGCAAGGCCCTGCAGCAGGCCGACCGACGGCGCGCCGTTGAGTGTCGAGGCAGTGATGATCCCGCTGAGCAGATACAGAAAGCCGGCGCCGAAAGCGGGCACGGCGAGCCTGCTTCTCCGAGCCGTCTCGGCGGCGACCTGCTGCTTGATGTCGCTGTTGCTGGGCATCGCGCAGGTCAGTCTATGATGAGCGCATGGAGAGCGGCGGTCTCGGAGACCTGTTCGGAGACCCCGAGGAGCTGCAGCGGCGCCTGGCGGAGTTCGCCGATCAGATGCAGGGACAGCAGAAACTGGCGTGGGCCGACAACGCGATCAAGCTCGCGGTCGACATGACCGTCGCGGCCGTCGAACGCGTCAACCTGCAGGGCAACGCCGAGGCGCAAGCCGAACAGATCCGCACGGTCATGGCGCTCGTCTTCCCCGAGGCCGTCACGCTCGTGCGCGAGGCCCGCGCCGGGCTTCAGTAGCGCGGTCGTCGCCCGACCACGGCTCCTCCTCGTCGCGCCCTTCGCGCTCGGCCTCGCGCGAGGCGCGCCCGGCGGAGATCACTTCCTTGAACGAGCGGAAGCGGAAGATGAACACGACCGCGCCGAGGCCGACCGTCGCCGTGAACGCGGCGATCGCGATCTGCTGGCCGACGGAATAGGCGGCGACGACCGCCGTGGGCGCGCTGCCGGCGAACACCTTGACGAGCAGCGCCTGCTGCACACCGGCGCCGCCCGGCGTGAACGGCACGGCCCCGGCGACCTGGTTGACGCCGAACACGAGCAGCACGTTCTGCACCGAGCCGCCGACGCCGAACGCGTCGAGCAGAAACCAGAAGGCCGCGAAGCGACACAGCCACGCGAGCACCTGAAGCGACGCGACCTCGCGCAGGTAGCGCGGACGATCGCTGAGGATCGTCACCCCCTGACGCACCCGCGCCCAGAACGCCTTGACGCGGGCCGAAAGGACGGCGAACACGACCAGGCCGATGACCGCCAGCGCCGTGATCAAGAACAGCGTCAGCCGGAAGTGTTCGGCGAGGTATGCGATTTCGAACGAGCTGAGTTTGCTGAAGTCGGGCGGCTTGGGAAAGACGCCCTGGCTGAACGCGTAGATCAGCACGAAGACGCCGACGCTCGCATCGAAGATCGACTCGACGAAGAACGCGGCGGCGACCGTCGGGTAGCTGGAGTCGGGAATCGACGAGCGCGTGAGGAACAGCTTGATCACGTCGCCGCCGCGCGCAGGAACCACGTTGTTGAAGCCGACCGCCGCGAAGTACGCCCCCCAGATGCGACGCCACTGAAAGCTCGCGGCGGGATAGGCCGCGCGCAGGCTGTGGAAGAAGCCGCGCGAGCGCAGCGTGAGGTTCAGCCCGAAGAAGACCAGGCCGAGCAGCAGCGTGCCCCAGTGCACGGCGGCGAGGTCCGAGAAGAACTGCCCGACCGCGTCGAAGAACGACGAGATGCTGTCGCCGATCGAGGTTGACGCGAGCGGGGCGGCCACGACTCAAGCGTACGTGGCGGCAACGCTGCTCTGGGCCGCGGCGTGTGCGCGCCGGCGAACGCGCTCGGCTGGCCGCGCGACGGCCGGTCGCGTTCACGCGCGCGCGTGGCGCGCGCGTGCGATACAAACAACGCATGGCCGCACGCAAGCCAGCCGCAAAAGGGCTCACCGTCGCGGTCACCGGGCCGACCGGCGAGATCGGCCAGGCCGTCGTCGCGGCGCTGCAGGGCTCGCGCGAGGTTCAGCGCGTGCTCGGCATGGCGCGCAAGCCGTTCGACCCTTCCGAGCACGGCTGGAAGAAGGTGTTCTACCGCCGCGGCGACGTGCTCGACCGCGAGGCCGTCGACGCGCTCGTGAGCGGCGCCGACGTGGTCGTGCACCTCGCGTTCATCATCATGGGCGGCCCGCAGGAAAGCCGCGCCGTCAACCTGCAGGGCTCGCGCAACGTCTTCGAGGCGGCCGTCGCGGCTGGCGCCAAGCGACTCGTGTACGCCTCCTCAGTCGCCGCCTACGGCTACCACTCCGACAATCCCCAGCCGCTCACCGAGGACGTTCCCGCGCGCGGCACCGACAGCCATTACTACTCGGCGCAGAAGGCCGAGGTGGAGGCGCTGCTCGCCGAGGTGCTCGGCGACGGCTCGACCGACGCGTACGTGTTTCGGCCGTGCATCGTCGCCGGCGCCGGCGCGCCGATGCTGATCGACAACCTGCCCTACACGCAGATCTCCGGGCGCCTGCCCGGCCCCGTCGCGCGGCTGCTGGAGGGCGTGCCGATCCTGCGCCCGGTGCTGCCCGATCCCGGCGTGCCCTTCCAGCTGGTGCACCGCGACGACGTCGCGTCGGCGATGCGCGCGGCGGTGCTCGGGCGCGGCAAGCCGGGCGTATACAACCTCGCCGGCGCCGGTCAGCTGAGCGTCAAGCAGCTCGCGCAGGAGCTCGGCTGGTACTCCATACCCGTGCCCGAGCTGGCCGTCGACGCGGTCGCCGAGATGATCGGGCGGCTCGGCTTCCTGCCCGCTCAGGCCCAATGGATCAGCGCTTTTCGCGAGCCGGTCATCATGGACACCGCAAAGGCACGCCGCGAGCTGCGCTGGCGTCCCCAACACGACGCGCTGGCGACGCTGCGCGAGACGATCGCCGCGTCGCGCCTGGAGCGCCTGATCCGCTAGCACGCGACGGTCGCGTCGGCTTTTCCCCGACCGCCGCGACGACACGCTGGCGACCTAGGATCTGCGTCATGGATTCACCGTCACAAACCGTGGGTCAGGGGCCTCCGCGCGAGGTGGCGATCGTCACCGACAGCACCACCTACCTGCCGGCGCCGCTGATCGAGCGCTGGCAGATCGAGCAAGTGAGCCTGTACGTCGGCTGGGGAGGCGAGCTTCGCCGCGAGCGCGACTACTCAGACCTCGACGCCTTCTACGCGCAACTGCACGCCTCCGAGACTCTGCCGACGACCTCGCAGCCGTCGGCCGGCGACTTCCTGGCGTGCTACGAGCCGCTGGCGAGCGCCGGGCGCGACGTGCTCTCGATCCACATCGCAAGCGGCCTGTCGGGCACTTGTGAGAGCGCACGCGAAGCCGCGCGGCTGGTCGCCGAGGCCGGCCACCCCGGGCGCGTGGAGGTGCTGGACGCGCAGACCGGCGCCGGTGGGCTGGGCTGCCTCGTGCTGGTCGCCGCGCAGCTCGCCCAGCGCGGCCTGGCCGTCGAGGAGATCGTCGCCGCGGTGCACGACGCGCGCGCGAGCCTGGACATCTGGTTCTGCCTGGACACGCTGGAGTACCTGCGCCGCGGCGGGCGCATCGGCGCCGCGCAGGCGATGGTCGGCACGGCGCTGAAGCTCAAGCCGATTCTCACGTTCGGCACCGAGATCGCCCCCGTCGGGCGTGTGCGCACGCGCCAGCGGGCGTTCGAACGGATGGTCGCTTACCTCGACGAGCTGCACGCCCGCGGCGCGACCGACTGGATCGTCCAGCACGCACAGGCCCCGCGCGACGCCGAGCGGCTGGTCGAGCAGGGGCGCGCGATCTTCGGCTCAGAGCCGCTGTTCTGCACGCAGGTCGGGCCGGTCCTCGGCGCGCACCTCGGTGCGGGAATGCTCGTGGGCGGGATGACGCGCCCAGGCTAAGAGCGGAGCCTGAGCGTCGTCCGACCGACTGACCTCGACCCGATGGCAGGTCGGTGAGGGCCGAGGCGGGTCGGGAGCCGCCGCGCGAGGGCCGGGAGTCCGGCGGTCTGGTGCCTCAAGGTCAGGAGCCGCGATGGGGCGGGTCAAGCCGCCGCCGCGCCGGTCGGGGCCACAACCCGAGGGCCGCGAGCACCGTGTGGTCCGCTCCACAAGAATCCGCGCTGCCCGCCCCACGCGCAAAGGCGGGGCGGGCTACGCAGCGTTCGTCAAATACCTACTTGAGGATCCTGATGATGCGCTCCATGCCGAGCCGCGTGTGCGGTCGGCCGTCCTGCGTGGGCATGAAGCAGACCTGCACGTAGAAGCCGGGCTTGGCCGTGATGGTCTCCTGCTGGAAGGCGCCCGAGGAGATTGGGCCGGCGAAGCTGGCCGGCGGTCCCGCGACGAGCTTTTCCAGGCCCTTTTCGTGACCGGTGAGCAGCCCCTTGACGACCTGCAGCGCCGCCTTCTTGCTCTTGACAGCGAAGCCGAGGTCCATGTGCACGAGATAGCCTTCGTTTTCGAAGCGAACGACCTCGCCCACGTGCAGCACGGCCGGGCCTTTGAATCCGTACTCGATCGTCTTCTCGGTTGCAGCGGCGGCCGGCAACGCCGCCGGCGTCGGTGAAGCAGCGACGGCGAAGCTGCTGCGCGCCCACTTCGAGGACTTTTCGCCTTCGGCGTTCAGCGCGACGTACTGACCGGGCGCAAGGATCGTCTGCGCTTCGCTCGGCTTGCCTTTGCCGGCTTCCGCGTCGAACACGATCGAGCCGTACTTGCTCACCGTGTTCGGGTCCTGCGACGCCTTGTTCGCGTTGAGGAAGGCGAACACTTCGTTGACGTCCACGCCGGCGTTGAGCTTGACCAGCACGACAGCCGGTTCCTTACCGCCCGTCGCCGTGCTGGCGATGTTCACCGCGCCGGACTGCAAAGCGCCGGAGACGGTGATGGCGGTCGAGCTGACGGTCGCCGTGACGGTCGGCAACGTTGCAGCCTGCGCAGCGGTCGAGCTGAGCATGGCACCTGCGAAGACCGCGGCGCTCGCGGCGGCCGTCGCGGCGATCCTGCGCCTCGACGACATGAGGGAACTACAGCGATATGACATCCCTACTGATCCTTTCGATTGTTCGGCGGAACGGCCGAAGCACGATTCCCCCCAGGAAATGACTGTGACCGGCCGAGGTCCGACCGATGAAGGACGCTGCCGTGTTGAAGTTGTCCGGTCTCTGTCCCAGCGAGAGGTGACAACCTCTGCGCGCCGCGCAGTATAAGAGGCCAAAGGGCGTATTGACAAGCCGCATCCATCGGCGCAAACGGACCGCGTGCGCGATCGCGGCGAGCCGGCGCGATCGAGCTCAGGCGGTCGCCGCCAGCGTCGCCAGCACGCGGTCGTCGTGCTCGGCCGGCTTGACCTTGCGCAGCACCTCTGCGACGACGCCCTCGGAGTCGATCACGAACGTCGTGCGCTCGTTGCCGAAGTACTTGCGCCCGTACATCGACTTCTCCACCCACACGCCGTAGGCGTCGGCGACGCGATGGCCCTCGTCGGCGAGCAGCGCGAAGTTCAGCGACTGCTTGTCGTGGAACTTCTTCACCGCGGCCACCGGGTCCGGTGAGATGCCCAGCACGACCGCGTCGACGTCGGCGTAGTCGGCCTGACGATCGCGCACGCCGCACGCCTGCGTGGTGCAGCCCGGCGTGTCGGCCTTCGGATAGAAGTACACGACCACAGGACTGCCGCGGAAGTCGGCCAGCTTCACCGGGCGCCCGTCCTGGTCGGACAGCTCGAAGTCGGGGGCGCGGTCGCCGGGTTGGATCATCGGCGTGATCCTAGCCAACGGTCGCGCTGTAGCCCCCTGCGCGGCGATCGCGGCGCTGTATGCTCGTAGAACACGTGAGTTTGCGCTGGACGGCCGCTCAGGGCAAGGACAGCGCGACACGCGGACCTCGCGGACGGATCTCATCCGTCTCCTTCCTACCCTTCGCGCGGTCCTTGATGAGGAGGGAGGCGAGAAGGCCTTCCTCTTGTCGAGCACCTCGCGCGATCCGGCGACCACCGGCAGCGCCGCCGCAGACATCTCAAACGCCGTCGTCCACCTGCTCAGCGACTACACCGGACGAGGACCGACGCGAGCGCGCACGTACATCCAGGACGACCTGATCACGGTCGTGCTGCGCGACACACTCACGCAGGGCGAACGCAGCCTCGTCGCCGACGGGCGCACGGAGATCGTGCTGCTCATGCGCAAGGCCTATCAACGCACGATGAAGACCGACCTGATCGCTGCGATCGAGCGTTGCTCTGGCCGCAAGGTGACGGCATTTCTCAGCGAGAACCACATCGACCCGGACATCGCGATCGAGAGCTTCGTGCTCGAGCCGGCCGGCGACGAGAGGATCGGCAGCCCTCCCGACACGGGCTCGGCGACCGAGGGCCTGTCAAACGGCGCCGCCCCAGCGATCACCTGAAGGCGCCCGCGAATGCCGGCGGATGCACCGCACCGCCGGCCTGGCGTCTCGCGCGCGCCGGTCAGACCCGCCCAGGCGCATCGGTCGGCTCGGCGTAGGGCAGCTGATCTGTCAGGCCGCTCAGCTCGAACAGCCGCTGCACCTGTGCTGAGCCGCGCACCAGCGCGAAACGGCACCCGCGCTTGGCGCATTCGTCGCGCGCGAGCAGGACGGCGTGCAGGCCGGTGGAGTCCATGAACGTGACCCCACGCAGGTCGAGCACGAGCGAAGTGGCCTCCTCGCCAACCGCCTTCAGCGCCTCGTCGAGCCGCGGCCGCGTCGAGAGATCCAGCTCACCGTCGATCAGCAGCGTGTGTCGGTCGTCGGTTTCCAGGCAGCGCACCGACAGGCGGGGCGAGCGCTCAGCGGCCTCGTTGAGGTTGAGCCTGGAGTGGGTGCGGCCGTTCAGGGGCATCGGAGCCTCGCATCTACGATTGCGTGCGTAGGTCCTGCCCAGCACCGCGCCGATGCCGCGAGTCCCCGTTGCCGGCGCGTCCACGATCGGGCCGTGTGCGCGCTTCGTGCAAGCGTATCGCAGGCACGGAGCCCGGCAGCGTCGCGGAGTGGCGACGGGCGGCGCGGCGGCATCGCCTTTCGGCGAGCGCTCAGCGCAGCAGGCGCGATAGGCGGCGATCCTTGAGCACGCGCCCGTCGGTCTGACAGGCTGGGCAGTAGGCGATCACGTAGTCCTCGAAGTGCACCGCCTTCAGCGTCCTGGCGCAGCGCGGGCACGGCTCGCCCTCGTGGCGGTGCACGCGCAGCGGCATCGGCAGCTTGTCGGGGATCGGCAGCGCGACAACCTGCTCGTAGTGCGCGATCGCGTCGCCGAGCGTCTGCACGATCGCCTCCCGCAGGCGCGATCGCTCGTCGTCGTCGAGGTCGTTGCCGCGCTTGTACGGCGACAGCCGCGCGCTCCACAGGATCTCGTCGACCCACGAGCGCCCGATGCCGGCGATCGTGTGCTGGTCGCGTAGCAGCGTGTGCAGCGGGCGCGGAGCGTCGAGCAGCTCGACCAGCGGCGGCGGGTCCGGCCACGCTTCGGGGGCGAGCGTGGCGAGCGCGTCGTCGCCCTCCAGCTCGCCCGCGCGCAGCAGCTTGACCCACGCGGCCTGCTTGGATCCGAACTCGCGCAGGCGCAGCTCGCGCCCGTCGGCGAGGCGCACGAGCAGACGCGACGTGCGGTCGCGCGGCCCGGCGCGCTTGTCGTAGAGCTGCAGGCGTCCGGCGGACATCAGATGGATCAACAGCGCCAGCTCGCCCGTCGTCTGCACGATCAGCTGCTTGCCGCGCCGGCGCACCGCGCTCATGCGCTGCCCAGCGAGCGCCGACAACGGCGGGTCGTATGTCTTCAGCGCATTGATGCCCGGCGCGAGCGCCGACTCGATCTCTGCACCGCGCAGCGCCTTGTCGAGCAGACGCGCGGTGATCTCGACCTCCGGCAGCTCGGGCATCGTCCTAACTCTACGCGGAGGCCCGCGCCGGCCAGGCGGGCCAGGCGCGCACCACCGGTACTCGCGTCGACCCGCCCCCAAGGGCGTCGCTGGCCAAGTGGGCCAAGGACGCAGGGAGCGTGGCGTGCGGACAGCACGCGAGCGACCGAGGACACAGGCCCGCGCCGGCCAGCGGCGTCCTCAGTGCGCGGCGATCGGCGGGCCTTCGTATTTGACCTTCGTCGGGCTCACCCAGCGCACGCGCCAGCGGACGCCCTGCGTCGAGGAGTGCAGCGTCCAGTAGCCGAGGCTGTTTGTCGTGACGGTCGTCAGCTTGGTGTACTTGTGCGAGCCCTTGCGCTGCACGAGCACGCTGACCTTGGTCGCGCCGAGCGTCGGGCGCACGAGGCCCCACAGCGAGTAGCCGTGGCCGCTCTTGGACACCGTCAGCGGCACGGGCCAGCCGAAGTACAGCGGCTTGGGCCGGCCGCCCAGGTACTCGAGGCCGGTCTGGAAGCCGATCGTGCCGCCGTTGACGCTGGAGCCGGGCTTGCCGCCGAGCGGGTCGTCGACCAGCAGGTACTGCGAGAAGGCCGCCACGCGGGCGTTGGCCCAAGCGATCTTCTCGGCTATCGCGTCGTATTCGGCCTGCTGGGAGGCGGGCACGCCGAGGAAGCGGTTGGGCTTGCTCTGAACGCCGAACTCGGTGAGGTAGATCGGTAGTCGCGAGGTCACGGCGTGCGCGCCGGCGGCGAGGTCGAGCGCGCGGCTCAGGCGCGACAGCACGCCGATCGTCACGTCGTCCATTTCACGCGGTTTGTACAGCGGCCCGGCGGCCGTCGTGTAGGCGTGATGGGCGTAGCCGGTCGCCGTCAACGGCGTGCACGAGCCCGATTTGCGGTAGTGGGCGTTCAGGCACAGCGCTTCGCGCAGGAACACCAGCGGCGCGACGTCGTGCAGCAGCGCACGGGATTTTTCGCGCTTGTAGTTGACCTTCGTGTAGCCCGTCGGCGCGGTCTCGCCGAACAGGATCTTCGGCTTGGCCAGGCCGGCGGCCTGGAGGCCGGCGTAGCCGGCCTGGTAGAGCGCGCGGTAGATGCGCGGTGAGGCCGGCGTGCCGTTGGTGTTCCACTGCGGCAGCAGGAAAGCCGGGTGGTTGGGCTCGTTCCAGATCGAGTACAGAGTCACCTGCGAGCCGAAGTGCAGGGCGACCGCCGTCATGAAGTTCTTGAAGTCTTCCGGGTCAGGTTTGGTGACGTAGGGCGCTTTCTTGTTGGACGTCGCCCAGCGCGGGACGGGCGAGGTCACGGTCAGCAGCACTTTCCATTTCAGCCGCGTGGCTTCGGCGATCAGCTTGTCGTATTCGCCCCACGCGTACAGCCCGGGGTTGGTCTCTGCGAAGACCGGCTTGGTGGCGCTGCTGGGGCTGGGCGCGACGTTGTACCAGTTGAGCTCCACGCGCAGGGCTTTGACGCCGAGCGTCTGCATCTGCGCGAGCGCGCGCGGGCGTGTCTTGGCGCTGAGAAGGTCTTGTGAGCCCTCGAAGTACGTGGCCTGGGCGTGGGAGGCGAGCGCCGTGGGCGCCGCGACCGCACAGACGGCCAGGGCGCAGGCGAGCAGGGGAAGGAGGTGCTTGCGAAATTGGGACATGGTCGCTTGAGACACTCCAGGGCGCGGAAGGTTGCGGTCCTGCAGACGGGTTGCCGTGTAGCGTTGAGCGTGTGAGTACAGCCATCGCACCGGACGACATCGTGCAGACGCGCGAGCAGGCGCAGGCCAACAGCCGCCCGCCGCTGCTCGTGCTGGAGCCGCTGCGCGCGTTTCTCGACGAGCACGGGCTTGGCGAGGGCGAGATCGAGGCCAGCCCGATCGGCGAGGGCCACTCCAACGTCACCTACCTGATCCGCCGCGGCGACACGGAGATGGTGCTGCGCCGCCCGCCGCGCCCGCCGTTGCCGCCGAGCGCCCACGACGTGCTGCGCGAGGCGCGGCTGCTGCGCGCGCTGGCGGACACGCCCGCGCGCGTGCCGCCGGTTCTGGCGGTGTGCGACGACGAGCAGACGATCGGCTGCCCGTTCTACGTGATGGAGCGAATCGACGGCGAGGTGATCGTCACGAGCGTCCCCGACGCGCTCGACACGCCGGCCGAGCGCCGGCGCATCGCCGAGGAGTTGATCGACGCGCTCGCGGAGATCCACGCGGTGGACTGGCAGGCGGCCGGGCTGGAGGGCTTCGGCAAGCCGACCGGCTATCTGGAGCGCCAGCTGCGGCGCTTCACCGGCCTGTGGGAGCTGAACAAGACGCGTGAGATCCCCGCCGTGGAGCGCGTCGGCCGGTGGCTGGCGCAGAACATGCCGCAGTCCGGTGCGGCGACGATCGTGCACGGCGACTTTCGCCTGGGCAACACGATCTACGCCGCCGACGCGCCGGCGCGCCTGCGGGCGGTGCTCGACTGGGAGATGGCGACGATCGGCGACCCGCTGGCCGACATCGGCTACCTGTGCATGATGTGGACCGAGGCCGACGACCCGAAAGGCGGCATGCGCGAGGCGCTCGGCGGCGTGACGCGGCGCGAGGGCTTTCCCACGCGCGAGCAGCTGATCGCCGGCTACGAGCAGCGTACGGGGCGCTCGATGCGCGACCTGCGCTGGTACACGTCGCTGGCGTTGTGGAAGTCAGTGGTGTTCATGGAGGGCAACTACAAGCGCGCGGTCGCCGGCACCACCGACGACCCCTACTTGAAGACGTTCGGCGACGGCGTGCTGGAGCTGGCCCGCCAGGCCGAGAGCGTGGCGTATGACGGCTGACCGGGGCGGCGCGGGCGACGGTGGCAGCACCAACGCCGACGACGCTGAGATGCAGCAGGCTGAGGGCGAGCAGGGCGCGGCGACGCGCAGCGGCCTGCTGATCGACTGGGGCGGCGTGCTGACGAGCAACCTGTTCGACAGCTTTCGCGACTACTGCGTGCGCATGGACATCGACCCGCAGACGCTGCGCGGGCGCTTCGGCTCCGATCCGGCTTTTCGCGAGCTGCTGATCGCGCTGGAGAAGGGCGAGCTGGCCGAGGAGGACTTCGAGCGCCAGCTCGCGTCGCTGCTCGGACTTGGCTCGGACGGCCTGATCGACGGCCTGTTCGCCGGCGTGCAGCCCGACGTGGCGATGGTGCAGGCGGTGCGCATGGCGCGCGCGGGCGGCATTCGCACGGCGCTGGTGTCCAACTCGTGGGGCGTGCACCGCTACCCGCACGACATGTTCGACGAGCTGTTCGACGGCGTCGTGATCTCAGCCGAAGAGGGCATGCGCAAGCCGTCGCGGCGGATGTACGAGCTGGGCGCGCAGCGCGCCGGCGTCGCGCCCGAGCAGGCCGTGTACGTGGACGACCTGCCGTTCAACCTCAAGCCGGCCGACGAGCTGGGAATGGCGACGATCCACCACACCGAGCGCCGAGCAGAGCATTCCTGAGATGGAACGCCTGCTCGGGCTGTCGCTGCGCTAATCCCTCTTGCCGCGGCCGTACAGCAGCTTGAACATGCCCGGCGAGCATCTTTGAGTTGCGCGCCTTGTAGGGGTACATGTGCGGTTCGCGCTTGAGCGCGAGCTTCGGCGTGACGACGATGGCCTGCTGGGAGGCGTACTTGCGGATGCCGCCGGCGCCGTGGCGCGAGCCCAGGCCGGACGCCTTGGCGCCGCCCATCGGCAGCTCCAGCGCGGTGTAGTTGATCATCGCGTCGTTGACGTTCGCGGCGCCGACCTCCAGGCGCCGGGCGATCTGCTCGCCGCGCTCGGTGTCGCGCGTGAACACCGACGAGCCGAGCCCGTAGGGCGAGTCGTTGGCCAGGCGCACGGCCTCGTCGGCGTCGGCCACCTTCATGATCGGCAGCGTCGGCCCGAACGTCTCCTCGGTCATGCACTTCATCGTGTGGTCGACGTCCACGAGCACGGTCGGCTCGTAGAAGCGCCCGCCGCCCTGCGAGGAGGCCTGGCCGCCGGCGAGCACGCGCGCGCCCTTGTCGATGGCGTCCGATACGTGGTCTTCGATCGTCTGCAGCTGCGGCGGGAAGGTGATCGCCCCCACCTCCACCGAGCCCGGCCCATTTGGCTGGCCGACGCGCAGCGCGCGCACTTTCTCAGAGACTTTGGCGACGAACTCGTCGTAGACGGGCTCCTCGACGTACGCGCGCTCGATCGAGATGCACGTCTGGCCGGCGTTCTGCATGGAGTAGTACGTGGCGAAGTTGGCCGCGCGCTCCAGGTCGGCGTCGGACAGCACGATCATCGGGTCCTTGCCGCCGAGCTCCAGCGAAGCGGGGATCAAACGCCGCCCGGCCGCTTCGGCGACCTTGCGCCCGGTGCGCGTGGAGCCGGTGAACATGATCATGTCCACCTCCTCGATCAGCGCCGCGCCGGTGGCGCCGCGGCCGGTGGCGACCTGGAATACGTCGTCGGGCAGGCCGCACTCGCGCAGTCCTTCGGCCATCAGCATGGACGTCAGCGGCGTGACCTCCGACGGCTTGAGGATCACGCTGTTGCCGGCCATCAGCGCGGGGATGCAGTCGCCGAACGAGTTGGTCAGCGGGTAGTTCCACGGGCCGATCACGCCGATCAGCCCGAGCGGGCGGTAGCGCAGGATGAGCTTCTTGCCCTTGACGAGCAGCTGCCCGGACTTGACGCGCTCGTCGCCGAGGTAGCTCGACGGCGTTCTTGGCCCAGAAGCCGAACGCGTTGCCGGCGTAGGAGATCTCGGCGAGCGACGCGTCCTCGAACGTCTTGCCGGTCTCCGAGATGATCGTCGCGATCACCTGGTCGGCGTTGTCCATCAGCCACTTCTGCGCGCGCAGCATGATGCGCGCGCGGCCGTCGAAGCCGTACGCCTCCCAGGCCGGCTGCGCGGCGCGGGCGCGCTGGGCCATCGACGCGACGACGTCGGCGTCGAGGTCTGGCACCGTGGCCACGACCTGGCCGGTCGCCGGGTTCTCGACCTGGATGCCGGCGTCGGCGGGGTCTGATCCGTTCTCGCTCGACGGTGCTTGCTCGGCGACGTTCGCGTGCTCGACGGTGGCCATCGGTCTCTCCCTGTTCGCTCGCTCTTAGTGCTCGCTTCTTACCGACAACACTACTCCGAGTTGTTGGGGTTCGAGGTCGCACATGTGCGACCTCGCGACACGCCGCATGCGGCGTGTCGTTCCGGCGGCGCATGCGCCGCCGGCGGGAGCGTGCATGCACGCTCCCGGCCAGGACCGCATGCGGTCCTGGGCTCTCTCGATCGCTAGTCCGAAAGCTCGATCGAGGCGATGCCGATCGGCTCGACGGGGCGGTCGCCGCCGCCGGTGTGCACGCCCTCGAGCTTGTCGACGACGTCCATGCCCTCGGTGACCTGGCCGAACACGGTGTGCTTGCCGTCGAGCCACGGCGCGGCGTCGGTTGTGACGATGAAGAACTGCGAGCCGTTGGTGTTGGGGCCGGCGTTGGCCATCGCCAGCGCGCCGCGCACGATCTTGTGCGAGTTGAACTCGTCCTCGAACGTGTAGCCGGGGCCGCCCGTGCCAGTGCCCTGCGGGCAGCCGCCCTGGATCATGAAGTCTTTGATCACGCGGTGGAAGGTGAGCCCGTCGTAGAAGCCGTCGGCGGTGAGCTTGCGGAAGTTCGCGACGGTCTTCGGCGCGTCTGCGTCGAACAGCTCGAAGACGATCGGCCCTTCGGTGGTCTGCATCGTGGCGGTTGACATTTCTGCTCCTCGGCGAGACGTCGGCGCCTCGCGGTCGTGTGTTGTCGGCGGGCGCCGGGCGCCCCGAAGCTGTGGCGCTAAGACGCCTCGACGCGCTGCAGGCTGAGCGTGCGCCCGCGCACCGCTTTGCCGTCGAGCGAGTCGACCACGCGGTCGGCCTCGCCGGCGGGCACGGACAAAAAGGAGAAGCGGTCGAGCACGAGCACGTCGCGCACCGCCTCGCCGTCCAGGCCGGTCGACGAGGTGACGGCGGAGACGATGTCCGACACGCGCAGGCCCGAAGCCTTGCCGCCGCCGAGCACGAGCTTGACGTACGTCTCCTGCTCGTCGCGCCGCGAGATGCGCGGCTTGGAGTGACGGCGTGGGCGCTCTTTGAGCGGCGTCGGCGCGGCCTCGGCGCCGCGCTCCCATTTGGCGACGCTCGTGCCGATGTGCTTTTCGATCGCCTCGAGCTCGCGCTTCTGGCGATCCTCCACGAACGTGATCGCGCGCCCGGAGCGCCCGACGCGGCCGGTGCGCCCGATGCGGTGCACGTACGTGTCCGGCGAAGTGGGCACGTCGTAGTTGATCACGTGCGTGACCGTCGAGATGTCGAGGCCGCGCGCAGCCACGTCGGTCGCCACGAGGATCGGCACGCGACCGCCCTTGAACGCCAGCATGACGCCGTCGCGCGAGCCTTGCGACATGTCGCCGTGCAGCGCGCGCACGTTCATGCCGCGGTCCTTGAGCGTGCGAAACAGCTGGTCGGCGCGGATCTTCGTGCGCACGAACACGATCGCCTGCTCCGGTTTCTCGGCCTGCAGCACCTCGACGAGCTTGTCCGGCTTGGCGCGCGTCTCCACGGGCAGCTGAAACTGCGCGACCGTGTCGATCGTCAGCGTCTCGGCCTCCACCTGGATGATCACCGGGTCGTACATGTAGCGGTCGGCAAGTTTGCGGATCGGCGGCGGCATGGTCGCGCTGAACAGCGCAGTTTGCCGGCTGGACGGCGTCAGCGAGAGGATCTTCTCGACGTCCTCCAGAAAGCCCAGGTCGAGCATCTCGTCGGCCTCGTCGAGCACCAGGAAACGACACGAGTGCAGCACCAGCGAATGACGCGAGATCAGGTCGAGCACGCGCCCGACGGTGCCCACGACGACGTGGCCGCCGGCGCGCAGCTGCGCCTGCTGGGTGCGGATGGGCGCGCCGCCGAACACCGCCACGACGTCGATGCCCGTGTGCGCACCGTACGTGCGCAGCGCCTGCGTCACCTGGATGCACAGCTCGCGCGTCGGCGTCAGCACCAGCGCCTGCACCTCCGGCGTGGACGGATCGATGTACTCCATGATCGGCAGCCCGAACGCGGCCGTCTTGCCGGTGCCCGTCTGCGCCTGGCCGATCAGGTCGCTGCCCGCCAGCATCGGCGGGATCGCCTGCTCCTGAATCGGGCTCGGCGACTCGTAGCCGACGTCGGCGAGCGCTTTCAGTGTGGACTCGGACAGTCCGAGATCGGCGAAGGTCTTGGGCATTGCTGGACGCTGTGCAGCTTACGTGGTCGTCCGTCTTGGCCCGGCGACGGCCATTGGCGGCGCTGCGGCGGCGGTGAGCAGCCGAGCGGCGGTGGGCGGCCGGGCGACGATGGGCGGCCGGGCGACGGCGATCATGCCGCAGGGTCGAGCAGCAGCTTGCCGGTCGTACGCCGCTCGCGCATGTCGATGTGGGCCTGGGCCGCCTCGCCGAGCGGATACGTGCCGCCGATGACCGTCCGCAGCTCGCCGCGCTGCGCGCGTGCGAACAGGTCGGCGAGCGCGTCGGCGACCATCTGTGGGCGCTCCAGGCAGTGGAACAGGTAGAAGCCGACGACGCTGCGCGAGTGGCGCAGCAGCGAGCCCGTGCGCACCTCGTTGGGCTCCTGCGAGGCGATGCCGCACACGACGATGCGCCCGAAGTGCGCGAGCGCCGCGTAGGAGGCGTCGAACACGTCGCCGCCGGCCATATCGAAGACGACGTCCACCGGACGTCCCTCGTTGGCCTCGATCAGCCGCTCCGTGAGATTCCCGGCGCTCGCGTCGATCGCCGCGTCCGCGCCCAGCGCCAGCGCCAGATCGCGCTTGTCGGCGCCGGAGGCCGTCGCGATCACCCGCCCGGCGCCGAGCGGGCGCGCGAGCTGCACGGCCAGCGAGCCGACTCCGCCGGCGGCCGAATGCACGACGACGCTCTCGCCCGGCGCAACGCGCCCGGCCGTGCGATAGAGGTGCCACGCGGTCAGCCCCTGGATGACGATCGCCAGCGCCGTCGCGTCATCGAGCCCGTCGGGGATCGGGAAGACGAGTCGCTCGGGCGCGATCGCGTACTCGGCGTAGCCGCCGTCGCCGGTCAGCGCGACGACGCGCTCGCCTGTGTCCTCGCGCACGCCCGCGACCTCGCCGCCGGGAACCAGCGGCAGCGTCGCCTTGCGCACGTACGAGTTAGTGCGCGTGTGCGTGTCGGCGAAGTTCAGCCCCGCGCGCGAGACCTTGATCAGCACCTCGCCGTCGGCCGGCTCGGGCTTCGGCAGCTCGGCCAGGCGCAGAACCTCGGGTCCGCCGAACTCGGTCATCTGGATCGCGCGCATCGGCGCTGAGGCTAGCTCACGGGCCGCGAACGCCCGGCGGGCGCGTGCGTCGGGCGCACGGGCGGTGCGCGGCGGAGCTGGATCGTCGCCGCCCGCCGTGAGCGCGTGCTCTAAGGTGCGCGCCCATGCCGATCACCGTCGTTGGATCGATTGCCTATGACACCGTCAAGACGCCGTTCGGCGAGCGCGAGCGCATGCTCGGCGGCGCGGCCGTGCATTTCGCGCTGGCGGCGGCGTTCTTCGACGAGGTTCGCGTCGTGGGCCCGGTCGGCGACGACTTCGGCGAGGCCGAGCTCGACGTGATGCGCGAGCGCGGCGTGGACATCTCAGACGTCGAGCGCGTGCCCGGCGGCAAGACGTTTTTCTGGCACGGCGAGTACGGCTGGGATCTCAACTCGCGCGAGACGCTCGATACGCAGCTCGGCGTATTCGAGGGCTTTGCGCCGAAGCTGTCCGGCGGCTCGCGCTCCTCAGACGTGCTGTTCCTCGCGAACATCCAGCCCGACCTGCAGCGCGAGGTGCGCGCGCAGCTGCCCGACGCGAAGTTCGTCGCGCTCGACTCGATGAACCTGTGGATAGAAATCGCGCGCGACTCGCTCGTGTCGGCGATCGAGGGCGTCGACTGCCTGATCCTCAACGACGCCGAGCTGCGCCAGCTGACCGGCAAGCCGAACCTCGTCTCGGCGGCGCGCGAGATCCTGGCCTGGGAGCCGTCCGACCACAGCGCGGGCGCCGGCGCCACGCGCGGTCCGAGCGTGATCGTCGCCAAGCAGGGCGAGTACGGCGCCGCGCTGATAACGCGCGAGGGCTTCTTCTCGTTGCCGGCGTATCCGCTGGAGAGCGTCGTCGACCCGACCGGCGCCGGCGACACGTTCGCCGGCGGCTTCGTCGGCTTCATCGCAGCGAACATCGACCAGCCGCTGTCCGACCAGCTGCTGCGCCGTGCGATGGCGCACGCGAGCGTGCTCGCATCGTTCAACGTCGAGGAGTTCGGCACCGAGCGCGTGCGCCGCCTGACGCGGCCGGAGATCGTCGCGCGCATGGACGAGCTGCACGCGATCACGCAGTTCAGCGCCGGCGGCTGACCGGCGGCCGAAGCCCGCTCGCGCCAGTCCGCCGCGGCGCGCAGGCGTCCCGATGAGCGCTCGCGCCGGTCGGCATGTGCGGGTTGTGCCGGTCCCCCACCGGGTATACGATCGGTGCGGTGACCACGTGGACGTTCATCTGGCTGATGTTCCTGCTGAAGATCCCGATCGTCGCGCTCTTTCTGCTGGTTCGCTGGGCCGTCCGTCAAGTGCCTGAGCCGGCGACCGGCGAGGACGGCGGCATCGGCCCGCGCGCCCGTCCGCTGCACCCGCATCACCCGCGCACGCGGCGTCCGCGCCCGCCCCGCCGCGGCCCGCACGGCGAGCCGCCCGCGCCGTCTCCCCAGCGCGTGCGCACGCTCGTCTCGCGCAAGCGCCTGCCGCAGCGCTGACTCGGGCGCCTGAGAGGGCGCGAAGCGCACCCCGTAAGCCCAGCGATGTAGCCCGCCGTCGCGCCAGCCTGCGCTCGGCGGCGGCTCGCGGCGCGAGTTGGCGCATAATCGGGGGCGCAGCGCTTACGGAACCCGTCGATAGGAGAGGCAGATGAGCAGCGACACCGGTGCGGACGCGAAGGGCGAGGTCGCCGGCGGCGCGACGACGGGCACGGCTGGGCGGTCGGGCAACGGCGCGGCGCCGGCGGACACGCTGACGGTCACCGACAACCGCACGGGCGAGTCCTACGAGCTGCCGATCACCGACAGCACCGTGCGCGCGACCGAACTGCGCCAGATCAAGGTCGACCCCGACGAATTCGGCATGCTGTCCTACGACCCGGCGTTCATGAACACGGCGTCGTGCCGCAGCTCGATCACGTACATCGACGGCGAGGCGGGCATCCTGCAGCACCGCGGCTACCCGATCGAGCAGCTGTGCGAGCACTCGACCTACCTGGAGGTCGCCTACCTGCTGATCAACGGCCGCCTGCCCAACAAGGTCGAGCTGGAGGGCTGGATCGACGAGATCACCATCCACACGTTCGTGCACGAGAACGTCAAGGACTTCATGCAGGGCTTTCGCTACGACGCCAACCCGATGGGCATGCTCGTCGCGTCGGTCGGCGCCCTGTCGACGTTCTACCCCGACGCCAACAAGATCCACGACGAGCGCGTGCGCGCGATCCAGATCATCCGCCTGCTCGCCAAGATGCCCACGCTGGCCGCGTTCGCGTTCCGCCACAACATGGGCCAGCCGTACGTATATCCCGACAACGAGCTCGATTACGCGGGCAACTTCCTCGGGATGATGTACAAAATGACCGAGCTCAAATACGAGCCCGATCCACGGCTTGCGCGCGCGCTGGACGTGCTGTTCATCCTGCACGCCGACCACGAACAGAACGCGTCGACCAGCGCCGTGCGCTCGGTCGGCTCGACGCAGGTGGACCCCTATACGGCCGTCGCCGCCGGCGTCGCCGCGCTGTACGGGCCGCTGCACGGCGGCGCCAACGAGGCCGCGCTGCGCATGCTCAAACGGATCGAGACGGTCGAGAACATCCCCGACTTCCTGGAGGGCGTCAAGCAGGGCGACGAGCGCCTGATGGGCTTCGGCCACCGCGTGTACAAGAACTACGACCCGCGCGCTCGCATCATCCGCAAATACCTCGACGACGTGTTCGAGGTGCGCGGCAAGAGCCCGCTGCTCGACGTGGCGACCGAGCTGGAGAAGCGCGCGCTGGACGACGACTACTTCACCGCGCGCAAGCTCTACCCCAATGTCGACTTCTACTCCGGCCTGATCTACGAGGCGCTCGGCCTGCCCGTGGCGATGTTCCCCGTGATGTTCGCCATCGGGCGCACCAGCGGCTGGATCGCGCAGTGGAAGGAGCTCGTCGAGGACCCCGAGCAGAAGATCGCCCGCCCGCGCCAGATCTACACGGGAGAGCGCGATCTGGACTACGTGCCGATGGAGCGGCGCGGGTAGCGGGTCCGATCAACGGGGTCTGCGAAGCATCGACGTCAGGCTCGGTCGCTGACGAAAGTGCTGGGTCGGCGTGTATGTGTTGTGCTCTCCAGGCTTCTGCCGGCGGATGAGATGCGCGTATCGGTGAACGATCTCGGACTTGGCTTGCTCGACCTGCAGTCCGCGTAGACCCTCTGGCAGGACTACCCAGGCGATCGCATAGCGTTCCCAGCTAAAGCCTTGATGCTCCTCCACGATCGTCAGATCCATAGTGACCAGCACCCACGCTCCGCCCCCGCGTGCCTGATGGATTTCGCGAACGACGTCGGGGTCCGATCGTCCCTTGACTCCGAAGTCCTCGACCGTCGCAGCATCTATGCCGCGGTCGCGCAGGGCGAGAACTAGGCGCGGACTGGCGAACTGCTCGTCGAGGACGAGGAGTGCCAACCGTGCCTCACAGCTTTGCCGCCGCGCGAACCCATCGCACGGACTCCTCTATGTCCTTGCGGTGCAAGCCATAGTCGTTCATCAACACCGCTCGACCAGCGTCGTCCTCCGCGAGCTGGGCAACTCGCTCGATCGGCCATCGGCGACCACGCACGACTGGTGTCCCCGCCAACTTTGCCGGGTCGACCTCGATTCTTCGGAGCTTCAACTGCGCGGCCAGCCATCCACCGCGACGGAGCATGTCTCGCGCCGCTTCCAACAGCTCCGGTTTCAAAGTGATCTGATCGCCGCCACGGCCAGTGTCGACGTAAGTTCCCTGTGCAACCTCAAGCACGATTGCGCCCCTTGGATCTCCTTCCACGGCGTGCTGCGCGATACCCAAAGGCGCCGCCAGCAAAGGCCAGTCAGAGTGATCCACGCGCGCCCGCTCGATCGCCTGGTGAATATCGGAGTAGCTGAATCCCTTGTCGAGCAACCAATGCACCACGATCGCCTCGGCGACGTCGCGAAACTCGTAGAGGTTGGACGGGCGACCGCGAAACAGCGTGGGCTTGATGAGCCCGTATCGAGCCCACTGCCCAATCCGATTTCCGCTGACGCCCGCGAGAGCGCCCGCACGAAAGGGCGAGAAGACGCCTGTGGATGGGGTCGTCTCAGATGGGGGCGCCAACAAACTCATCGCACGTACATTCTGCCGATGCCTTGGGATGCCTGCGCACGTCTATCGCGTCTCGCTCACAGAACCAGCGTCGCCCCGTTGACGCGCAGCCACTCGCGGTCCTCGCGGTAATCGGGCCACCATCGCTCCAACAGCGCCCAGTAGCGCGGCGAGTGGTCGAGCACCTGCAGGTGGCAGACCTCGTGCCAGACGACGTAGTCGAGCACGCGCGACGGCGCGAGCAGCAGGCGCCAGTTGAAGCTCATGCTGCCGTTGGCCGAGCACGACGCCCAGCGCGTGCGTTGGGCGCGAATCGACAGGTCGCTGTAGGGCGTGCCGGTGAGCGCCGTGGCGCGGTCCAGGCGCGGGGCGATCTCCGCGCGCGCGGCGCGGCGGTAGAAGCGCTCGATCGCCGGCTGCGCGTCGTGCTCGGGCACGAGCAGGCGCTCGCCGTCGCGGTGCGCGCGCGTGCGTCCCGATTGCGCGACGAGCGCGAGCGAGTCGTCGAGATATGGCAGCGTTCCCGCGCGCGCGGCCACGCGCGCGAGCGCTTCGTGGGCCTCGCCGAGGCGCCGCTCGATCCACGGGCGCAGCTCGCGCACGGCCGCCGCCGCCGCGCGCTCGGGCGCGCGCGCCGGCAGCACGACCTCGACGCCGGCGTGCGCGTGGACGTTCACGCGCACGCGCCGCGCGCGCGAGGAGCGGCGCACGGTGTACGGGATCTCGCTCACGCTGCGCAGTTCGCTCACTCCGAGCAGAGTACGCGCCGCGCCGGGTGCATAATCAGCTCGCGATGGGCAAATCGACCGTCCGGCTGCCGCGCGACGTGCGCGCGCCCTACCAGGTGTACCTCAACGGCGTGCCTCAGCAGCTCGGCTCGGACTACTCCGTGCGCGCCGGCGCGCTGGTGTTCGAGCAGGAGCTGCGCAAGGACAAGATCAGCGGCTGGCGCTGGCTGCTCGGCGCGTGGGGCGTCGGCACGTACCGCCAGAACGACTCCGTCGACGTGCGCTACGAGGCCCCCGACGGCTCGCCGCGCGTCGCCGAGGGGCTGGAGATCGAGGCGGGGTAGATCGCCCGCTCCCACGGCCGCGCCAGCTTCAGCGCGCTGAGGATCGCGCGCGTCGCCGGCGAGCGGTTGAGCGTGTAGAAGTGGATGCCCGGCGCGCCGGCGGCGAGCAGCTCGGCGCACTGCAGCGTCGCGTAGGCGACGCCGAAGTCGAGCACCGCCTCGGCGTCCTCGCTCGCGCGCGCGCAGCTCGGCGCGCAGCCCGTCGGGGATCGCCGAGCCGCACATGCTGGCCATCCGCTCGACCTGCCCGACGCGCGTGATCGGCATGATGCCCGGGATGATCGGCACCTCGACGCCCGCACGCGCGCGCGCGCGCGACGAAGTCGAAGTAGAAGTCGTTGTCGAAGAACATCTGCGTGATCAGGAAGTCGACGCCCGCGTCGACCTTCTCGGCGAGGTAGCGCAGGTCTGCCTCGGCGCTCTCGGCGTGGATGTGCGTCTCCGGGAAGCACGCCGCGCCGATCGCGAACGGATAGTCCTCGCCGATCAGCGCGACCAGCTCGCGCGAGTACTCGAGGCCGCCGTCGGTCTTCGTCCAGTCCTCCTGGCCCTCCGGCGGATCGCCGCGCAGCGCGAGCACGTTTTCGATGCCCGCCTCGCGCATCTCGTCGAGCGTCGCGCGCAGCTCCTCGACGGTCGCGCCGACGCACGTGAAGTGCGCCATCGCCTCCAGGCCGAAGTCGTCCTTGATGCGCTTGACGATCTCGATCGTCTTCGAGCGGCTCGAGCCGCCGGCGCCGTAGGTGACCGAGACGAACGACGGGTCCAGCGGCTTGAGCTCGCTCAGCGCGCGATACAGGTTCTGCTCGCCCGCCTCGGTTTTCGGCGGGAAGAACTCGAAGGAGAAGACGGGCGTCTCGGCGGCGAGGATCTCGTTGATGCGCATCTGCTGATTATGCAGTCCAGCGCTCGGGATCTCCATCGATGCGCCGCACGCTGCCGATGCTGTCCAGGTGCGTGAGATAGCCGAGCACCTGCGACAGCAGCCAGTGGGCGTTCTGCTGGGACAGGCTCTCGCCGTGCACGCGCGTGACGATCTCGAACGCCGTCGGCTCCCCGTCTTGCACGGCGTCGAGCACGTTGCGCAGGTGTTCCTCCACGAGGCTGCGGTTGCCTGCGATGTGCGCGTGAACGTCGGTGAACGTGCGGCCGTGGCCGGCCAGGCACAGGCGCGCGCCGAGACGCTCGACGACATCCAGCGAGGAGAGGAACTCGCCGACCGGGTTGGGCGAGTAGCCGAACTCGAAGTACAGCGAGATGCGCCCGAGCAGGTGAT
The DNA here is from genome assembly GCA_963794905.1 of uncultured Solirubrobacteraceae bacterium. Lineage (GTDB taxonomy): Bacteria > Actinomycetota > Thermoleophilia > Solirubrobacterales > Solirubrobacteraceae > Palsa-744. Next base: position 2,153,269 of record CAWCFO010000002.1, on the reverse strand, counting down.
CGCCGGAGATCAGCAGGCGCCGCTCGGGCTGAAACAGGCAGACGTGCGACGGCGAGTGGCCGGGCGTCTCATAGACGACCCACTCGCCGAGGTCGGTGCCGACGGCGACGCCCGACACGAGGTCGCGGTCGGGCGCGATCGGCCCGGCGATGCCCGGCTCCGGTTTGCCGCGCTGGGCCTCGTAGCGGCGCAGCGCCTCCTCGGGCACGCCGCTCTGGCGCGCCACCTCCAGGCGCCGCGCGAGCACGGCCTGCGGGTCCTGCGACCATGCGCGTCATCAGCTCGTGGCTGGGGTGCATCCACAGCTCGCAGCCGACCCGCTCGCACGATCGTCGCCGCCTGGCCGCAGTGATCGGAGTGCGCGTGCGTGCAGACGACCAGCTTGCGTGTCCGCCAAGCGCAGGCCGCACATCTCCAGCGCCCGTTCGAGGTCGGCCATCGAGCCCGGCTGCGTGCATTCCCGTGTCGAACAGCACGAAACCGTCGCCCGCGGCGACCGCCCAGGCGTTGCAGTGGGGAACGCCCGGCCACGGCAGCGGCAGGCGCAGGCGATAGACGCCCCGCTGAATCCGTTCGCCCCTGCCCAGCTCGCGTTTGGCTGCCGACCGCGACGCCCCACGCGCGCCGGTGCGATTTCTCGCCTCGGCCACGCGCCGGAGACTAGACTACGCGCGTTCAAGCAGGGCACAGGGAGGAGAACGGCATGGCTGAGCAGGACAGCGACAGCGCGAGCAAGGCCGCCACGAAGGTTCAGGAGGCCGCCGCCAACGTGCGTCAGGCGAGGTCGCGGGCGCAAGCGCATCACCAAGAGCAGCCGCCGAGTCGGTCGCGCGGCGCTACTTCGAGGCGATCGACGCGCGCGACCTCGACGCGGCAGTCGGCGCTGTGGGCCGAGGGCGGGCGCGACAACGTCCGCGGTCAGATCGACGTGCTCGCCCCGGAGGGTGTGCGTGCGTTCCTCGGCGAGCTGCTCGACGCGATCCCCGACCTGCAGCTTCGAGATCGTCTCGACGACCACGCAGGACGAGCGCTGCGCCGTGCAGTACCGCATCAGCGGCACGTTCGCCGGGCCTGGAACGCTCAACGGCATACAGCCCACCGGCGATCGCTTCGCGATCGAGGGCATCGACCTGCTGACCGTCCAGACGGCCTGATCCAGTCCAACGACGCGTTCCCCGACTCGATCTCGCTGCCGCGCCAGCTGGGCATGATCCCGCCGCAGGGCTCGCTTGCCGAGCAGCGCCTGACCGGCGCGTTCAACGCCAAGACGCGCCTGAGCGCGCGACTGTCGGCCGGCGAGGCGCAGCTGGTCGCCGACGGGCGTGTGGGTCGTGCAGGGCCAGCCGGGCCGCTGCAACGTGTACCTGATCGAGGACGACGGCGGCGTGACGATGTTCGACGCGGGCGCGACGCACGATGACGCGCGCGGCTTGCGCGCGCCGGCGCCAAGCTCGGCGGCATCCGGCGCATCGTGCTCGGCCACGGCCACACCGACCACCGCGGCGCCGCGCCGGGCATCGGCGCGCCGGTCTACTGCCATCCGGCTGAGGTGCAGGACGCCGAAGGCAGCGGCGGCTTTCGCTACTGGCCCGACGGGCTGCGCCGACCTGCCGTTCCCGCAGCGCCAGATGCACAGACTGATGCACCGCTACGCATGGGACGGCGGCCCGGTCGAGATCGCGGGCACGCTCAGCGAGGGCGATGAGGTCGCCGGCTTTCGCGTCGTCGAGATCCCCGGGCACGCACCCGGCCAGATCGCCCTGTGGCGTGAGTCCGACCGCCTGGCGCTGGTCAGCGACTGCTTCTACACGCTCGACATGTGGGGCCGCGACTGCGCGCCGCACGTGCCCGAGGACAAGCTACAACTACGACACCGAGCAGGCGCGCGCGAGCATGCGCAAGCTCGCCGCGCTGGAGCCGGCGGCGGCGTGGGCGGGACACGCCAAGCCGCTCACCGGCGACGTGCGCTCGCAGCTGGAGCGCGCCGCCGAGCTCTGAGCGAGCCGGGAGCGCACGGGCGGCGAGGTGGCTAAGCGCGGACGTCGCTCCGAGCGCGCTGCGCGCGCCGAGCAGCGACTACTCAGACGACGACGGAAACGTGCTGACGCTGCGCGGCTCGCTCACGCCGGGCGCGCGCAGCGAGTACGCGACCACGCTGGCCGGGCTCGCGAGCAGCGCCGCAGCCACGCAGGAGGACGCGTGGCAGCGCGCCGCCGAGCTGCTGTTCGAGCGCCTGGCCGTGCGCTGGACGATCGCCGGCGCGCCGATCGAGCGCCAGCGCGAGCTGCTGGCGCGCTTTCGCGTCGCCTCGCCGGCCGAGCGCGCGTGGGTGCGCGCGACGCTGCGCGCGCACTGCGCCGAGCACTTCCCCGACGTCAAGGCGCCTTAGCGGCGAGCAGCTCCAGCCGCGGCCCGTGCGCGCTTCCGGCGACGAAGCGCGCGGTCGCGGGGTTGAGCATGAAGCGCAGCGTCTCGCCGCTCTCGGCGAGCACCTCGACGGACCGCCCCTCGTCGCGCACGGAGGTCACGACAGCGCTCTCGTAGCCGCCGCCGAAGTGCGCGATGCGGGCCTTGGCGCCGACGCGCGGCAGTGGACGGCTGGGGCCGAGCATGCACCGATGCTACGCGCGCAGCGTCCCTGCGACCGCTACCGTGCCTGCGATGCGCCGCACGAAGATCGTCGCCACCATCGGACCGGCCTCGCGCGACCCGGAGACGCTGCTGCGCATGGTCGCAGGCGGGCATGGACGTGGCGCGGCTGAACTACTCGCACGGCACGCTCGACGAGCACGCCGAGACGGTGCGCCGCGTGCGCGACGCCGCGGGGCGCGCCGGGCGGCCGGTGGCGATCCTGCAGGACCTGCCCGGACCGAAGCTGCGCATCGGGCCGCTGCGCGAGGACATCGTCGAGCTCAAGCCGGGCGAGCGCCTGACGTTCACGGCCGGTGGCGAGGAGTTCGCGGGCGACGCCAGCCACATGAGCGTGTCCTGGGCCGGCCTGGCCGACGCGCTCGAGGAGGGCTCGGTGCTGTATCTGGCCGACGGCTCGGTGCGCCTGCGCGCGCTCGCCGTGCGCGCGGCCGAGCCACGAGGTCGAAGTCGAGATCGAGATCGGCGGCGCGGTGGCGTCGCGCCAGGGCCTCAACATCCCCGGGCCGGTCGAGTCGCTGCCGTCGGTGCCCGAGGAGGACTTCGAGCTGCTGCGCCACGGCGAGTCGATCGGCGTGGACATGGTGGCGCTGTCGTTCGTGCAGCGACCCGCAGGACGTCGAAGCGGTGCGCGAGCACACGCGCCTGCCGCTGATCGCCAAGATGGAGAAGCCGCAGGCGGTGGAGCGCGCGGCGGAGATCCTCAAAGCTGCCGACTGCGTGATGGTCGCGCGCGGCGACCTCGGCATCGAGCTGCCGATCGAGCGCGTGCCGATCGTGCAGAAGCAGCTGCTCGAGCTGGCCGGCTGGATGGCGCGGCCGTCGATCACCGCGACGCAGATGCTCGACTCGATGGTCTCCTCATCGCGCCCGACGCGCGCGGAGGTCGCCGACGTCGCCAACGCGATCCTCGACGGCACCGACGCGGTGATGCTCTCGCAGGAGACGGCGGTCGGCGCCTACCCGGTCGAGGCGATCGAGATGATGGCCGCCGTCGCCGTGCAGGCGGAGGCGATCGCGCCGTACGAGCGCTGGAACGACTCGCGCGTGCGCCGCACGGAGTCCGACCCCGCCTACACGATCGCCCACAACCTGAGCCTCGCCGCACGCGAGCTGCGTCTGGACGCGCTGATCGTGCCGACGCTGTCGGGCCGCTCGGCGCGGCTGGTCTCGGCGCACCGCCCGACGGTGCCGATCTACGCGCTGTCGCCGGGCAAAGAGACGGTCCGCCGTTGCGCGCTCATGTGGGGCGTGCAGGCGGCATCGATGCGCCGCCACGAGACGACCGAGGCGCTGATCGCCGACGCGGCGCGGCGCGTGGTCGAGCTGGGATGGTGCAAGCCAGGCGCGCGCGTCGGCATCACCGCCGGCCTGCCGTCGGGCCGCCCGGGCACGACGAGCCTCGTGCAGATCCAGGTGCTCTAGCTGGTTGCCGCGCGCGGCAACTCGAACCACACCTTCGTGCCGGCGGCGAACTCGGCGCCCCAGCGGTCGGCGACTTTCTCCAGCAGGTACAGCCCGTAGCCGTCGCGCGTGCTGCCGGGCTCGCGCGGGCGTGGGGTGAAGCCCTCACCGGCGTCGGTGACGGCGATGCGGATGGTGCGCTCACCGAAGCTCGCGACGAACTCGATCGGCTCGGAGGCGTCGGCGGCGGAGTGGCGCACGGCGTTGCTGACGACCTCCGAGACGAGCAGGATCAGCGACTGCGCGAGCGAGGCGTCGAGCTCCAGCTCGTCACAGTGACGCATCACGGCGGCGCGCGCGAGCGCGGGCGCCTGCACGCTGCGCGCGAGCGTCAGCTGCATGCGCGCAGTGCCCGCGCTCGGCTTGGCGCTCGGAGTCGTGCAGGCGTCGTCGGCTGAGCGCGGCATCACGTGCGGCTCGCGTTCTCGGCGAACGGGAGGTTCTGTTCTACGCCGCTGACCTGAAAGACGGTCATCGCCTGCTCCTGTGGGCGCGTGAGGCTGAGCTTCCAGCCCTCGGCGCCGGCGCGCTGGTTGAGCACGATGAACAGGCGCAGGCCGGAGGAGTCGACGAAGCTGAGCCCGCCGAGGTCGAGCACGAGCGTGCGCGCGCCGTCGGCGAGCGCCGCATCGACCGCGCGCTCGACGCGCGCGACGGTCGCCAGGTCGAGCTCGCCCGACAGCGACAGGCGGGCGCTGGCAGCGTCGCTGCTGGAGTCGATCTGAAAGGTCGTCTTGGCCACAGGACTCTCCTTACCCGTTTCGCGGTGTGCCCACGCTCGAAAACCCTCGAACGCTCGCGCTGTCCGTCGGCCCTTCGGCGAGGCGCATGATCACCACGGCAGTATCGTCAGCCTGCGCGCCCACCTGAAACTCGTCGAGCGCCTGCACGAGCTGCGTGCGCAGCACGACGGGCGCCGAGTCGGGCGAGTCCGCGAGCGTCCGAGCCAGGCGCTCTGTGCCCCAGCGCTCGCCGTGCTCGCCGATCGCGTCGGTGACGCCGTCGGTGAACGCGACGAGCGTCTCGCCGCGCGCGAGCGCGATCTGCGTTTCCGGCCAGCTGGTCTCCGCGAGAGCGCCCAGGAGCGTGCCGTGCTCGCCGACCTCGGCGACGCCGCGCGCGCCGACGCGCAGCGGCAACGGGTGGCCGCCGACGGCGAGCGTGGCGCGCTCGCGCGACACGCGCAGGCACAGTGCGGTGCACAGCGACAGCGCCGGGCGACGGCGCAGCGCGGCGTCGATGCGCGCGAGGATCTGGCTCGGCCGCGAGTCGTATTCGGAGGCCGCGCGCGCGGTGTGGCGGACGAGCGACGTGAGCGCCGCCGCGCCAACGCCCTTGCCGGTGACGTCGCCGATCATCATCAGCCAGTCCTCACCCACGTCCCAGAAGTCGTAGAAGTCGCCTCCGACCTCGCTCTCGTGGCCGGCGGGGCGATACAGCGCCGAGACCTCCCAGCCGGGGATCTCGGGGATCGCCTCGGGCAGCAGGCTGTTCTGCAGCGTGCGCGCGACGGCCGAGCGCTCGCTGTACAGGCGCGCGCTCTCGACGGCGACGGCGGCGCGCGCGGCGATCTGCTCGGCGAACTCGACGTCCTCGGCGCCGAAGCTGCGACCCGATTCGGAGTTGACCATCGTCAGCGCGCCGATCGTGCGCTCTCGGCTGATCAGCGGCACGATCAGCACCGCGCGCATACCCACCTCGTGCAGCAGGCGCAGGTGCTCGTCGTCGACGGCGGCGTCGATGAGCAGCTCGTCGGGGATGTGCGTGTAGAGCAGCGATTCGCCGGTGCGCAGCACCAGGCCGACGCCCTGGTCGGGATCGAGCTGGTCCGGTTCGTAGCCGCGCAGCAGCTCAGCCGTACGCAGCTTCGCCGGATCGACGTGCGCGATGGCCACCGGTTCGCGCCCGCCGTCGTCGGTGAACAGATCGACGGCGCACCAGTCGGCCATCTGCGGCACGGCCAGCCCGGCGACGTTGCGCAGCGTCTGCTGGTAGTCCAGCGAGGAGGCCAGCACCTCGCCGGCGCGCGCGAGGAACTGCATGCGCAGCGTCGAGCGCTTGCTCTGCGTTGCATCCTCGATGATCGTCACGGCGGCTTCGATCGCGCCCTCGTCGTCGCGCACGGCCGTCGCCTTCAGCAGCGACCACTGCTCCTCGCCGGTGTCACGGTGCACGGCGCGCAGCAGCAGCGGCTCGGGCTGTTCGCCGCGCAGCAGCTTGACCGACGGCAGATCGTCCATGCGAATCTCGTGGCCGTGCTCGTCGGTGGTTTCGTACGGGCCCATGAGCGCCTGCGGATCGGCTTGGCGCAGTTGCGCGATGGAGTCGAAGCCGAGGCGGTCCAGCGCCGCGTTGTTGGCGTACACGAGATGGTTGTTCGGCGCGCGGATCGTCACCGCCTCGGCCAGCGCGTCGAGGATCACGGTCAGCCGCTGGTCGCGCATCGCCCGCTCGGTCTCGCCGCGCATGCCGTGATTATCCCTGCATTCAGACCCGGCGGGTCAGACGCGCGTCTAAGCGCTCAGGGCGCCGCGGCGACGCCGCTGCGACCGTAGAAGTCGGCCTCCTGGCGACCCAGCTCGGTGACCGGCGCATCGCCGTACATCCACTCGCGCGCGATGCGGTGCCAGTTGGCGTTGGCGCGCAGCTGCGAGAGCACGGCGAGCGTCAGCATCTCCATGCGCCGGCCGAACAGATGCTCGGGTCGCATGTCCTGGTGGCGCATCTCGCGGAAGTGGCTGCGAGCGCGGGTCGGAGCTCTCGATCATCACCTGCGTGGCGATCTCCGGCGTCAGCTGCACGGTCTCGTCGGTCGTGTACCACCAGATCGCAGACGTCGATGAAGTCGAGCAGGCGCTCCGGGTCGACGCGCTCGGGGTCGGGCAGGAAGCCGGACTCGGCGAGCAGGCTGTGAAGCGCTCGGGGGTTTCGCTCGACGACCGCGCGCTGGGCGGCGAGCTCGAGCTCGACCGGCCCTGCGTCCAGTGCGCTTGAACAGCCCGAAGTCCAGGAACGCCACGCGGCCGTCGTCGAGCAGCAGGAAGTTGCCCGGATGCGGATCGCCGGAGAACTGGCGGTGGCGGTACAGGCAGCCGAGGAAGAAGCGAAAGACGATCTCGCCGAGGCGGTCGCGCTCGTCCTGCGAGCGCTCCTTGAGCTCCTCGAAGCCGACGCCGTAGACGAACTCGCTGACGAGCACGCGCTCGCGCGACAGCGAGCTGACGACGCCGGGCACGACGATGAACGGATGGCCGGCGAAGATGCGCGCGAGCGAGCGCTGGTTCTGCGCCTCCAGCTCGTAGTCGAGCTCCTCGACGATCCGCTCCCTGATCTCCTCGGCGATCGCCTTGACGTCGAGTCCGGGCGTCATGCGCTTGAGCAGGCGCATGATCATGTCCAGGTTCTGCATGTCCGCGCGCACCGCCCCGGCGACGCCGGGGTACTGCACCTTGACGGCGACCTCGCGTCCGTCGTGCAGCCTGGCGCGGTAGACCTGGCCGATCGAAGCGGCGGCGATCGGCTCCTGCTCGAACGAGGCGAAGACCTCGTCGATCGGTTCTTCGAGGTCGTCCTCGATGACCTTGCGCATCTGCTTGAACGAGACCGTCGGCGCGGCGTCGCGCAGCTTCGCCAGCTCGCGCTGGAACTCCTCGCGGTGCTGCTCGGGCACGAGGCCCATGTCCAGGAACGACATCACCTGTCCGAGCTTCATCGCCGCGCCCTTCATCGTGCCGAGCGCTGCGACGATCTGCTTGGCGGTGTCGAGCTGGCGCCGAGCCATCGCTTCCTCGGACGCCTCGTCGCCGCGCGCCACGTTGGCCGCGCGCGTGCCGAACTGCTTGACCGCCTCGCCGGCGGCGAGCGAGGCGACGGTCGCCGTGCGCCGGACGCGCGAGGTGGGGATCTTTTCGCTCTCGCGCGCCATTACCCCATCCTAGGCGCCGCGCGCGGCGCCTGAGGCGCCCCCTCAGACGTTTCGCTCGACGCGCGAGCCGGGCACGATGTCGTCGGCGCCGCCTGCCCAGCGCACCCACGCCTTGGTGCCGCCGTCGTAGTCCTCGCCGAGCAGCACGAGCGTGGCGGGCTCGCCGAGCGCGACGCACGGCTCGGCGCCCTCCGGGTCAAGCCCGCGCCACACGCGGATGAAGTTGTTGGAGTCCCACTCCTGCTCGACCGACGTGGGCGCCGAGTGGCCGGGGTAGATGACGGTCTCGGGCGGCAGCTCCATCAGCGTGCCCATGATCGAGTCGCGCAGGTCGGTGTAGGTGGTGTGACCGGGCGCTTTGACGCCGCCGACAGAGTTCTTGAACAGCGTGTCGCCGGTGAACACGACGGCCTCGCCGCCACTGAAGCCGCCGGGGGTCGAGCTCGTGGAGGGGCGCTTGGGAGACGGGCGGCCCGCGTCCGCGCCGGCGGCGCGGTCGCCGACGAGGAACGAGAGCATCCCGGCGGTGTGCCCGGGCGTGTGCAACGGGCACACCTCCAGCGTGCCGAAGCGCAGCGTTTCTCCGGCCTGCACGGGGTCCATGCGGGCGCCGGCGTCGTCGCCGGACTCTGCGGCGCGCATCAGCTCGCTCTCGATGGGGCTGATGACGACCTTCAGCGCCGGCCAGCGCGCGCGCAGGCGGTCGACGTCGCAAACGTGGTCGTAGTGGTGATGGGTGAGCAGCACGTGCGTCGGCTCGACTCCCAGACGCTCGGCCGCGGCGATCAGCGGCTCGACCGGACCGCCGGCGTCGACGAAGAACGCCGGACCGCCATCGCCGTCGGCGACGAGGTAGGTGTTGGAGAGGAACTGCGGGTGCATCGAGCGTCTCGACGATCACGGCGCCAATCCTTGCACGATGGCGCTCACGCCGAGCGAACGAGACGCGCCAGACCCTGCAGGTAGCGTTCGTCGCCGACGTCGCGCCGCCACTGCAGCACACCGACCGAGCCGGCGCAGCGCACGATGCGCTCATGCGCTTCGCGCAGCTCGGGCGCAGTGGTGACGAGCGCGACCGCGCGCGACGTGCCGACGGTGCGGTAGATGTCCTCGGCGACGTGCACTGCGGAGGAGAACAAGACGTCGCAACCGGCGTCGCGCAGCGCGGCGACGTCGAGCTCGAACTCGTATGGCGTCGGCGCGGCGCCGCCGGCGGGCAGCGCGTAGTCGGGCGACACGAGATACAGCACGAGCGACGCCTCGTCGCGCAGGCTCACGTCCTCGCGCGTCAGCTCGCCGGCGCAGATGCGCTCCATCACGTCGCGTCCAGTCGCCGTCGAACAGCGCCATGATGTTCATGCACTCGGGGTCGCCGAAGCGCGCGTTGAACTCGATCACCTGCACGCCGTGTGCGGTCGCGAAGAAGCCGCTGTTCATCACGCCGGTGAAGCGCCGCCCTTCGTCGGCGAGCCGCGCGATGACGCGCTCGACGATCGCGCACGCCTGCGCGTAGTGCTCGTCGGTCATGAACGGCAGCGTCGGTTGGGCGATCGACAGCGAGCCCATGCCGCCCGTGCCGGGGCCCTCGTCGCCGTCGAAGCGGTAGGGGTAGTCGTAGGTCGAGTTGGGGAACACGACCGTGCGCCCGTCGCTGATCGCCTGGATGGTGAACTCGGCACCGACGATCTTCTCCTCGATCAGCACGGAGTCGCCGGCCCGGTCGACGGCGAGCAGGTCGCGCGCATAGTCGCGGGCGTCGTCGTGGCTTGCCAGGTGCGGACCCATCACCTTGACGCCCTTGCCGCCGGTCAGGCCCGACGGCTTGACGACCACGGGCGTCGCGCCGAACGAGTCGATCGCCTCATCGAGTTCTGCGTCGTCGTGAACGACGCGCAAGCGCGGCGTGGCCTCGGGCGCGACCTCCGCCAGCAGCGAGCGGGCGAACGCCTTGTTCCACTCGATCTCCGCGCCGGCGCGCGTCGGACCGACGGCGCGCGTGCCCTGAGCGAGCAGCGCATCGACGACGCCGGCTTGCAGCGGTTCGTCGGCGCTGACCATCGCCACGTCGATGTCGTTGGCGCGCGCGAACTGCGCGACGGCCTGCGCGTCGCACACGTCGCCGACTTCGACCCCGCCGCCGGACGAGCGCGCGCAGCGCACGAGCGTCGGGTTGCGGTGACCGGCGAAGGCGTACAGCTCGCTGTGCTCCGCCATGCGGGAGGCGAGGGCGCTCTCTCGCCCGCCGTGACCGACGATCAGGGTTCGCACGCGCGCCGAGTATAGGGTCGCCCGGCCCGCGCGGTCATGCCGTCGAGAGGTTCGCAAGGCGTCGCCTGCAGGTCGCCCGTAGACTGCCGGAGATGGCGCTCATCCACACGTGCTACCGCATCACCGACATCGACCGCTCGGTCGCCTTCTACGAGGCGCTCGGCTTCCAGGAGGTCGGTCGGCTGCCGATCAAAGACGAGGCGGTCAACGTCTTCATGAACCAGCCCGGCGACGGCGACATGCCGCGCCTGGAGCTGACGCACAACTTCGGCGTCGAGCAGTACGAGATCGGCAGCGGCTACGGCCACATCGCGATCACCTCCGACGACCTCGACGGCACGCTCGCGCGGCTGGCCGAGCAGGGCATCGAGCCGGAGAAGCCGCCGTACTCCGTGCGCGAGGGCGGCTCGCGGCTGTGCTTCGTGCGCGACCCGGACGGCTATCGCATCGAGATCATCGAGCAGCCCCGCGCCGACGCGACTCAGGGCTAGACCGCCGTGGATCTCGGCCGGCGCGTGCTGGGCCGCCGGCCATGCTGCGCCGGCGGGAAATGGCTTAGTGTCTGGCCGGCCAACGCAGGTGCAGATTTCCCGTCCTGAAGCTTCTTTCGACGCTAGGAGGCAGTGATGCCAGTACTGATGACCGCTGACATGGACGGCGCAACGCAGGAGATGCTCGAAGGCATGAACGCGGCGCTCGACGGCCCGATGAAGAGCGCTAAAGGGTTCGTTTCGCACGCGAACGGCCCGGTGCCCGGCGGCTGGCGCGTCATCGAGGTGTGGGACTCAGAGGACGACTTCAACGCGTGGTTCGAGGCGAATGTCAAGCCGATACTCCCCAAGGACGCCCCGATGCCGTCGGTCAAGCTTGAGCAGTTGCACCATGCCTTCACAGCGTGACGGCAGCGGCTGAATTGCCCGACGCACCGGCCGTGTAGCCGGAGGACCTATACGCTCGGCGAAGTGGGCTCACGCGTGATCCTCCTGACCGGTGGAGTCATTCCGGCCAGCATCGCTTACGGTGCGCTTCTCGAGGCGCTCGATGATGACGTTGCGACGCTGACGAAGGAGCTCGAGCTGTACGCGGGCCCTCAGCCACCAGCGGACTACACGCTCGAACATGAGGTCGATGGCATCCTGAAGGCAGCGCAGGATGTGGGTTGGGACCGATTCCACCTCGTTGGTTTCTCGGCCGGCGGCGCAGCAAGCTTGGCCTTCGCGGAGGCGTGTCCGAAGCGCCTGTTGAGTCTCGCCCTGATCGAGCCTGCGTGGATGGGGAACGATGATCTGAGCCCACAAGAGCGCTCGGTTAGGCGGGAGTTCGAGCGGATCGCCGAGCTGCCTCCGCGACTGCGCATGCCTGCATTCGTAGCCAACCAGCTCGCTCCAGGAGTGAAGCCACCTTCACGAGTCGACCCGCCGCCGCCCTGGCTGGCTACTCGGGCCGCCGGGCTTGCGGCTTTGACTAGGACGTTCGGCGCATCGAGGCTGCGCGTCGACAGCCTGCGGAGCTTCTCGCGCCCCGTCTATTTTGCGCTCGGCGGCCGAAGCAACCCGAACAACTACAAACCTATGGCAGAGCGAGCGTCGAGCATCTTTCCCGACTTCACTGTCGACGTCTTCGAGGAGCGTTCCCATGTCGATCCGCCGCACCAGGCGCAGCCTGCGCGGCTGGCGCTCGCGCTCAGGGCTCACTGGGCGCGAGCGAGCGATTAGCTGGGGTCTGCTGCAGGCTTCCGTTGCGGCAGGAGGGCACCGCGCGAACAGGAGTAAGGTCGGCCTCATCGATCCCGAACGAGGAGGCCGCATGAGCGAGCAGAGCGTTGAAGTGGTCAAGGGCATCTACGACGCGTTCACTCAGGGCGACGTACCGGCGGTGCTCGGCGCATTCGCACCCGACATCGAGTGGTACGAGGCCGAGGGCATGCCCTATGGCGGCCTGCATCGCGGCCCCGACGCCGTCGCGCAGAACGTCTTTGGCCCGATCGCCGAAGACGTCGACGGCTTCGCGGTCACACCCGAGGAGCTCATCGGATCTGACGGAACCGTCGCGGCGGTCGTCCGCTACACGGGTACGGGCAAGACGACCGGCAAGGCGCTGGACGTGCCGGTCGTCCACGTATGGGATGTGCGCGACGGCAGGATCACACGATTCCGCCAATTCATCGACACGGTGAAGTTCGCCGAGGTCGTGCCGGCGGATGTCTCGGTAGCCGCTTAGCGGGCGGGACGAGCGCAAAGCGGCCGAGGCGGCGTGGAGACGTGCGTCCTCGTTGGTGGATTGCTTACAGCGCCGCGGTGGTGATCGTCGGAGTCGTGCTCGTGGCGGCGACGGGCGGTCAGGCGGGTCTCATCTTGGTCGTTGGGGGAGTTGCCGGGCTGGTGATCAACGGACGTCGGCTTCGCAGCTGACGTTTCGGCTTGATTGCGATAGGGAGTGCGACCGCAGGGTGGGTCGTCGGCCTGGTCGGCCTCACCTACCCTGGCCTCGATGAGGCATCTGCGCTACCTGCTGCGCTTGGAGTGGGCGATCTACGGCAGGCGCGTTCGGGTGGCGGTCCTAGTCGGAGTCATCTTTCTCGCGCTGGTCGGCTTCGAGATCGGCGAGGCGCTGTTGCCTCACCACGTTCAGAACACGCTCCTGAAGTATCAAGAAAAGAGCAATGGAAACCGGGAATACTTCGGCACCGGCGTACGCGAAGTCCCGTCTCAGGGACACACTCGGTAGTCGAATCTGAGCATCGCGCGAGCAGCGGCGACGCCTACGGCGCCCGCCACACGAACAGCCCGCCGCGCTCGCTGCCGTCGAGCCCGAGCTCGATGACGGCCTCGCGCACGCCCGGATACTTCGGATGCCGGTAGTCGTGGAACACGACGACGGCTCCCGGGGCGAGCGTGTCGCGCCAAGCGGCGAACGCGCGCAGCACGGGCTCGCGCGCGTGCTCTGAGTCGATGAACAACAGCTGTGGCGGCGCGTCGCCAAGGTGCGCGCCGCGCGTGTCGGGCTCGGCGCGCAGCTCGATGCGCTCGCGCGCGTCGGCTCCGGCGAGCCGCAGGTAGGCGATTCGCTCGGTGCGCACGCTTGGGTCATAGCTGACGATGCGCCGCGCGCGGTCGTCGAGCGCGAGCGCGATGGCGCTCCACCCGGTGCCGGTGCCGAGCTCGACCACCGTGTCGCGCCCGCGCGCCAGCGACAACAGCTCGGCGAGCTCGTCCGGCCGCGCGGCCGAGGCGAGGCTGAAGCGGTCACCGCTGCGGCGCGCATGCCGGCGCGCGCGCAGGTAGAACAGCACGACGCGCCACGGCAGCGAGCGCAGCGAGAGCAGGAGCAGGAGTCTCGCGCGCACGCGGGGCCTTCAGCCGCGCAGCGGCGCGAGCGCTTCGGCGACGCGCGCGCGACCGTCGAACCATCGCCCGACGGACAGTCCGACGCGTCCGGGGCGGGTGCGTGCGATGACGATCGTCGGCCTCAACAGACGCCTATCTATAGCGTCCGCGCGCGCCGAGCCACGCTAATCTCGTCATGCGATGTCGAGCACGGGCAAGATCGCCAAGAACCTCGAGCGCTTCGCGCAGGCGGTGGCGGCGCACGACCGCGAGAACCCCACGCACACGGCGCACGGCATCGGCCTGGCGCACTTCGACATGGAGCGCCTGGGCTTTGACGAGGGCGAGGAGATCCTCGCGGGCATCACGATCCACGCCGACAGCGGCGTGACGGGCAACTTCCGCGTGCTGTGCGACGGCGAGCACGACGAGGAGGTCGAGGAGGCCGAGCGCGAGGTTGTCGAGGCGGTCTCCAGCGAGTCGGTTCCGGCGGTCGCGCCGGCAGCTGCGCCGTTTCCCTTCGAGCGCTAGTCGGACCCGTTTTTTCGATGATGGCCGCGTTCCGCGGCTGATGTGTCGCGCGTAGCAATTTCGCGGCGGGGATTTTGGACGCGCGGCCAACGGCAAGCCTATGCCTGGCAAGCGAGACTGCCGCGTCGTGGCAGTGAGCGTTTCGTCCGCGGATCCGCCTGCCTGCCGCGAGTGGGACGGGCACGTGATCGTGTGCGGGCTCAACGACGTTGCGCTGCGCACGGTCGAGCAGCTGCACCTGGCGGGCGCGCGGGTGGTGGTGCTCAGCGACGAGCCCGACGAGCGGCTGATTCGCATCGTGACCGGCTGGGGAATCCCGCACCTGCCGCGCGGCGGACACCTTTCGGAGCCGCTGTTCGACGCCGGCATCGCGGGCGCTTCGGCGGTCGTGTGCGCGGAGAGGACCGACCTGCGCACGCTGGAGACGGTGCTGCAGATCCGCGACCTGCGCCCGGACGTGCGCGTGGTCGCCGATCTGGACAACCCGTCGGTGGCGCACGCGGTCGAGCAGGTGCTGCGTTCGGTCGGCGTGCTCGACGTGGCCGCGCTGTTCGCGCCGGCGGTGGTCGAAACGTGCGTCGGGCGTCGGGCGCGAGAGATTCAGCTGGGCGACACGTCGTTCGTCGCCGCCGAGGTGCTCGCGCCGCGCGACGGCACGCTGCGCGAGCTTTATGGCAGCCTCGCGCCGATCGGCGTTGTGACGGAGGCCAGCGACGAGCTGATCGCGTGCCCCGGGCGCGACCAGCTCGTGTCGGCGCGCGACCGCGTGACGCTGCTGGGCACGCGCGACGAGCTGGACGCGGCCGGCCTCGGCCTGCGCGAGACGCGCGCCGGCGCGACGGCGGCGCTGCGCGCACGCGCGCGCAGCTTCTTCAAGCGCTCGTGGGGCGCGCTGAGCGGCATCGTCGACCGTCCACTGCGCATCGCGTTGCTGCTCGGGCTGGTCCTGCTGGTCGTCTCGTCGGTGATCCTGCATCTCAGCTATCACGAGCCGCTCGGGCGCTCTCGTCTCAGTCTGCTCGACGCCGTGTACTTCACCGTGGAGACCGTCGCGACGGTCGGCTTCGGCGATTTCTCCTTCGCCGCGCAGCCGACCGGCATGGTCGTGTTCGGCATCCTGCTGATCGTCGCCGGCGTGACGCTCACGACGACGATGTTCGCGCTGCTCACCAACGCACTGGTCAGCCGCCGTCTGGCGCAGTCGCTCGGCCACGGGCGCATCCCGGGCATGCGCGGCCACGTCGTGCTCGTCGGCCTGGGCAGCGTCGGCATGAAGGTGCTCGAAGGGCTGCTCGACGCCGGCGCGGAGGTCGTGGTGATCGAGCGCATGGAGAGCAACCCTTACCTGACCGAGGCGCGTGCACTGCACGCGCCGCTGGTGCTCGGCGACGCGACGCTCGCGCGCACGCTGCACGCGGTCAACCTCGCGGAGGCGGCGGCGGTGGCGATCCTCACATCGGACGACCTGACGAACATCGAGACCGGCCTGGCGATCCGCGACCAGCTGGGCGAGCGTTGGGCGGACGTGCCGGTCGTGCTGCGCGTGTTCGACCGCCAGCTCGGCCACCGCCTGGAGCAGAGCTTCGGCTTTCGCCACGTATGGTCGACGTCGGCGATCGCCGCGCCATGGTTCGTCGGCGGCGCGCTCGGCCTGGACGTGCTGTTCACGTTCTACGTCGGCAACCACCCGTTCCTGCTGGCGCGCCTGCGCGTGAGCGCCGGCGGCGGCCTGGACGGTCTGGCGATGCGCGAGCTGCCGGGCACCGTGCGCGTCGTCGCCATCCGCCGCGCGGCCGCCGGCGCCGTGCCCACCGATGCCCCTGGCGCAAGCGCGCTGGAGCACCCGCCGCGCCGCGACACGCGCCTGGCGCCCGACGACGACGCCTACCTCGTCGGCCCGTATGCCGAGCTGCTGGAGATCCTGCGCCACGACCGCCAGAGCGGGCAAGCGCCGACGGCCGATCCCAGCTGAGACGCGCTAGCCGGTCGCCGCGTCCAGCGCGCGCTCGCGCAGCAGCAGGTAGAGCGGCACCGCGAAGCAGACGCCGACGAGCGCCGTGGCCGGGATCGTCACCCACCACCGGCGCACGCCGCTGCGAGGGCCGTCCCACGCCGACCAGCCGATGAACGCCACGCAGCAGATCACGAGATCGGCGACGAGCTGGGCCGACGGCAGAGTTGCGAACCAGTTGTCGAGGTAACGCCCCAGATCGACGCCGTGCTCGGCGAAGAACACGACGACCATCGCGTTCGGCACGGCAAAGCCGACGACGGTGGCGACGAGCAGGAACCCTCTTCGTGTGAGCATCATCGCCGGCCGGCCGCGATCGACCGAAGTCAGCGGGCGGACTCCTCGATGCGCGCGTTGATCATCGCCACCAGCCGTTCGATCGTCGGGCAGTCGAGGCTGTGGCGCGCGGCCGCGCGCAGCACCGCGCCGGGGATCGCGTCGATCTCCGGCGGGCGCCCGGCGGCGATGTCGCGTTGCATCGAGCTGCCGAGCGCGTTGTGCGCGCGCTCGAGCTCGTCGATCGCCTTGCGCGCGTCGACGTCCTCGGCGCCCTCGGCCTGGGCCACGGCGCTCGCCTCGGCGATCGCGCCCTCCAGCTGCGCGCGCAGCGCGGGCGTGCCGCGAATCTCACCGAGCAGCTTGTCGTAGGCGCTCGTCGTGCACGCCAGCGCGTTGAGGCGCACGAGCTTCGACCACATGACCGTCGCTTCGGACGTCGCCGAGATCGGCCAGTCGCCGCGCGCCGGCACGCCCGCGTCGGTGAGCACGCGCGCCAGCAGCGCCATGCCCTCGCGCGCGTGCTCGTGGCGGCTGGCCATTTCCACGAGCAGAAAGCGGCTTGCGTGCACCACGACGCCCGGCTGCGGGTTGTCGGCCTCGACGCGAATCGGTCGCCGCGACGACCGTCTGCGCGTCGAAGCGCTCGCGCAGCAGCGACAGGTGGTCGAGGCCGTTGAGCAGCGGCAGCACCAGCGGCGGCGCGCACGCGACGCGCTCCAGCGCGTCGGACAGCCCGGCGGCCTTCGTCGCGACGAGCAGCGCGTCCACCGGCTCGCTCAGCTGCGTCACGACCGGCGGGCGCGCGGTGAACTCGCCGAGCGTCACGCTGCTCACGCGCACCCCGTCCGCCGCGATCGCCTCGGCGGTCGAGCTCGCGCGCGATCGCCGTCACGTCCTCGCCGGCGCGGTGAAGCGCCGCCGCGAGCAGCCCGCCGACGCCGCCCGGCCCGAGCACCGCGATGTTCATCGTGCCGCCGCCGGCGGCGGCGCGTCGATCAGCACGCCCGGGTTCATCACGCCGCCCGGATCGACGGCCGCCTTGGCGCCGGCGAGCGCCGCGGCGAACGGGTCGGGGCGCTGGCGGTCATACCACGGACGGTGATCGCGCCCGACGGCGTGGTGGTGGGTGATCGTGCCGCCCTCCGCGAGGATCGCCTCGGACACCGCCGCCTTGACCGCCGCCCACTGCGCGACCTCCTCGCCGCGCCGCGCCGGCGCGATCGCCGTGAAGTACACGGCCGGCCCGTCGGCGTAGACGTGCGTGAAGCGCGCCGTCACGCGACCGCCGTCGCCGCACACCTCGCGCAGCGCCTGCTCGCCACTCTCTTTCACGCGCGCGTGGAACTGCTCGAAGCGCTCCCACGTGATCGCCGTCTCGAACGTCTCCGCGAGCACGCCCATCGCCACGAGCGCGTCGCGCACGTACGGCGCGCCGAGAAACGCCTCGCGCCACGAGCCGACGGCGTCGCCGCCCTGCGCCCCGCCCCCGGCGCCCGCCCGATCTCCAAGCTCGCCGCCGTGCTCGGCGCAGATCTCAAGCGCACGCATCGAGCGCCGCGTCGACCGAGTGGTCGGTCGACTCGAAGCCGAGCACGAGCAGCGCGCGCGTCCCGTCGCCGGCCATCGTCATCGCCGCCTCGCGCGCGTCGATCAGGCGGCAGTTCGCGGGCTGCAGGCCCGACTGCGACAGCGCGCGAACGCACTCCGCGCCAGCGGAGAATCCTGAAAAGAGAACGCCCGCCGAGCGACGGTGCTCGGGACGCGGCTGCACGCGCACCCACGCCTCGCGTGATGACGCCGAGCACGCCCTCCGATCCGGCCAGCATGCGATCGGGGCTGACGCCCGCGCCCGAGCCGGGCAGCCGCCGCGACTGCCACAAGCCGACCGGCGTGATCGCGCGCACCGACTCGACGAAGTCCTCGATGTGCGTCGTCACCGTCGCGAAGTGGCCGGCCGCGCGCGTGGCGATCCAGCCGCCGAGCGTCGAGTACTCAAACGACTGCGGGAAGTGGCGCAGCGTGAGGCCGTGCTCGCCCAGCTGGGCCTCCAGGCCGGGACCGGTCGCGCCCGCCTGGATGCACGCCGAGCGCGACACCGCGTCGACCTCCAGCACGCGATCCAGCGCGCGCAGGTCGAGTCGCGATCGCGCCGTTGTAGGAGCCGGGGACGTCCGCGCGTCACGCCGCCGACGACCGACGTGCCGCCGCCGAACGGGATCGCTGCGACGCGTTCGGACTCACACCACTCCAGCAGCCGCTCGACGTCGCGCTCGTCGCGCGGGCTCGCGACGAAGTCCGGCGGATGCTCAAAGCGACCGCGAAAGCCGTTGACGACGTCCGTGTAGGACTTGCCCATCGCGTGCGACGCGCGTGTGTGGTCGTCGCTCGCGCAGATCTCCGCCAGCTCCTGCGGCGCGCGCACCCGCGGCGTGGCCAGTCGCACCTCGGTCAGCGCGACCGGCGACTCGATCTCGCCGAGCGCCAGGCCGAGGTGCTCGGCCGCCGCGGCAGCCGTCTGCGCGCAGCGCCTCGCGCGTCGGCTGCTGGTCCTCATAGCCCCAGCCCCAGTGCTTGTAGCGACGAATGTTCACGCGCGCGAGTCTATGCTCACTAGCGTTGAGCTCGTGCGCGCCGCCGTATCGCGCGCCGGCATCAACGCAGCACCCCGCGAATGAGCGCAAGCGAGCCGACACCCACCGAACTGCCGCAGATACTCGCGCGCGGCCCGTGGGAGCTGGAACAGGTCAAGGCGCACTGGCGCGAGGAGCAGTTCGAGCCCTCGCCCGCGCACACCGAGGCCGCCGACGAGGCGATCAGGGGTCTGCGCGACCGCGGCTCGCCCAGCCACGACGGCGTCGCCGCGCGGCTCGTCGACTTCCGCGCCGACGCCGACGGCATCGCGATCGAGCTGCAGCCGCTGCGCTGGGCGCTGCGGCTGGTCGCCGGCGACGCCTCGCACAGCGTCGCCGCGCTGTGCGTCACGCGCTCGGCCGACGGCCGCTGGCTGGCCGGCCGGCGCGCGCCGTGGGTCGCCTCGTGGGCCGGGCGCTGGGCGCTCGGCGCCGGCGGCGCCGTGGACCTCGGCGAGAGCCCCGCCGACACGCTCGTGCGCGAGCTCGGCGAGGAGTGGTCGGTGTCGCCCGAGCGCGTGCGCGGCGAGGCGCTCATAGCGCTGCCGCAGAAGATGGTCATGTTCGTCGGCCAGGCGTGGATCGCCGCCGGCGAGGAGCAGGCGGTGACGCCCGACCACGAGCACGACGAGTACGCATGGTGGCCGCGCGACATCGACGACTGGCCGCCCGAGGCCGGAGACGCCCTGCCGCGCATGGCGCGCTGGCTGTCGCAGTGAGCGCGGCGCCGCCTTCCACCGCCGGCCGGCGCCCCGCGCGGACGCTGACCTTCGACGCGCCTGAAGTGGACGTCGTTCGCGCACTCGTGCGTGTACCTCGCGCTGCTCGTCTGCGCGTTCGCCGCCGGCAGCCCGCAGCCGCTCACGTTCGTGCTCGGGCTCGCGCACGGGCTGCTGTGGATCTTCATGTCGCTCGCCTGCCTCGCCGCCGCGCGACTGCGCGTCGTCTCGCTGCGGCTGGCCGTCGCCGTCGCCGTGCTCGGCGGCATCGGGCCGTTCTTCGGCAGCTACGAGTTCATCCGTGAACAACGCCAGCGCGCCGCGCTAGAGTAGACAATCAATGGCCACAGGCACCACGGCTGAGCAGATAATCGACGTCGTGACCCCTGCCGCCGGCGAGTCGGTCACCGAGGGAACGATCCTCGAATGGCATGTCAAGGTCGGCGACGCGATCAACGCCGACGCGACGATCGTGGAGATCTCCACCGACAAGGTCGACGTCGAGCTGCCCTCCCCCGCCAGCGGCATCGTCACCGAGCTGCTCGTGCAGGAGGGCGACACCGTGACCGTCGGCCAGGTCATCGCGCGCATCGCCGTCGGCGCGACCGCCGGCGATGCCGCCGCACCCGCCGCTGACGCCAACGGCGGCGCGAGCGCGCCGGCTGCCGGCACGGACGGCGCCGGCAATGGCGCCGGCTCGCACGCGAGCGAGGACGGCCGGTCGGGCAACGGCTCGACCGCCGCCGCGTCAGCCGCTGCCGCCACCGCCGCCGCACCTGCCGCCTCCACCGCCACCACGCCCGACGGCACTGAGCCCGCGGGCGACTCGCCGGCAGGCGCAGCTCGTCGACGTCGTCACGCCGGCCGCCGGCGAGTCGGTCACCGAGGGAACGATCCTCGAATGGCACGTCAAGGTCGGCGACTTCGTCAAGGCCGACGCGACGATCGTGGAGATCTCCACCGACAAGGTCGACGTCGAGCTGCCCGCGCCCGTCGGCGGCACGGTCGCCGAGCTGCTCGTGCAGGAGGGCGACACCGTGACAGTCGGCCAGGTCATCGCGCGAATCGCCGCCGGCGACGCGCAAGGCTCGGCGCCCGCCGGCGACGGTGGCTCGGCCAGCGACGGTGGCTCCGCGAGCGACGGCGCCCCGTCCGCGACTCCCGGCGCTGTACCCGACGGCACGAAGGTCTCACCGGTCGCCTCGCGCGCCGCGGCCGCCGAGGGCGTCGACCTGGCCGGTGTCTCGGGCAGCGGTCCGGCGGGTCGCATCACCAAGTCCGACGTGCTCGCGGCGGCGTCCGGCAACGGCGCCGCGAAGGGCGCGAGCGGCGAGGGCAACGGCGCGACGGCGACCGCCGATGACGTCGCCGAGACCAAGCCGATGCGCGGCAGCGCGGCGGTGCTCGCTCGCTACATGGACCAGTCGCGCTCGATCCCCACGGCGACGAGCTTCCGCACGCTGACCGTCACCATGCTCGACGCGCGCCGCAAGGAGCTCAAGGCCGCCGAGCGCAAGGTCTCCTTCACCCACCTGATCGCCTACGCGATCGCGCGCGCGGCCGACGACATGCCGGTGATGGCCGACCACTTCGCCGAGATCGACGGCAAGCCCAACCGCGTGCACGACGGCGAGGTCAACCTCGGCCTGGCGGTCGACGTCGAGAAGAAGGACGGCACGCGCACGCTGATGGTGCCCGTGATCCGCGACGCCGGGCGCATGCCGTTCGAGCGCTTCGTCGCCGCCTACGACGCGCTCGTCGAGAAGGCGCGCACGAACACGCTCACCGCCGACGACCTGCAGGGCGCCAACGTCACGCTGACCAACCCCGGCGGCATCGGCACGATCGCCTCGGTGCCGCGGCTGATGACCGGCCAGGGCACGATCGTCGCGACCGGCTCGATCGCCTACCCGCCGGGCCTCGCGAACATCGGCGCGATGATCGGCGCGGAGAAGGTCATGACGATGACCTCGACCTACGACCACCGCATCATCCAGGGCGCCGAGTCGGGCCGCTTCCTCGCGCGCATCGAGGAATACCTGCAGCGGCGAGCGCGGCTTCTACGAGGGCGTGTTCGCCTCGCTCGGCGTCGAGCTCGGCCCGCCGCCGCCGCCGCCCGCGCCGGCGGCCGCCGCTTCCGCCGCCGCCGCAGGCCGCGTCTTCGGGCACGACCACGAGCGCCGCCCGCCGTCAGCGAGGAACTGCTGCAGGCGGTGCAGGCCGCGAGCACGCTCGTCAGCCGCTTCCGCAGCCACGGCCACCTCGCCGCGCGCCTGGACCCGCTCGGACTCAGAGCCCGAGGGCGACCCCGGGCTGGACCCCGAGCCGCTCGGGCTGACGCCGGAGATGCAGGCGCGGATCCCGGCGAAGGTGCTGCACATGTACGTGCCCGGCGCGACGCTCGCCGACGCGCTGCCGCACCTGCGCGAGACCTACTGCGGCACGATCGCCTACGAGATCGAGCACATCGCCTCGCACCGCCAGCGCGTGTGGCTGCGCGAGCACATCGAGTCGGGCGCCTTCCGCGACCCGCTGACCAACGACGAGAGCCGCTGGCTGCTGCGGCGCCTGGTCGAGGTCGACGCGCTGGAGCGCTTCATGCACAAGGCCTACCTCGGCCAGCACCAGTTCTCGATCGAGGGCCTCGACATGACCGTGCCGATGCTCGACGAGCTGATCCAGCTGTCGGCCGCGCACGGCGGCAAGGAGGTCGTCATCGGCATGGCCCACCGCGGGCGCCTGAACGTGCTCGCGCACAACCTCGGCCGCGCCTACGACACGATCTTCGCCGAGTTCGAGGGCGCCTCGACGCTCGAGGCGGTCACGACGATCCCGCAGGGCGGCACCGGCGACGTCAAGTACCACCACGGCACGCAGGGCTCCTACGACCTCGACGACGGCGAGACGATCCGCGTCAACCTCGAGTCCAACCCCAGCCACCTGGAGTACGTCTCCCCGGTCGTCGAGGGCGCCACGCGCGCCGCGCAGACCACGCGCCAGGGGCCGCACGCCCACCAGGACACCGACGCGGCGGTGCCGATCGTGATCCACGGCGACGCCTCCTTCCCCGGCGCAGGGCGTCGTCTCCGAGACGCTCAACCTGCAGGCGCTCGACGGCTACAAGGTCGGCGGCACGGTGCACCTCATCACCAACAACCAGGTGGGCTTCACGACCGACCCCGACGACGCGCGCTCGACGCGCTGGGCGTCGGACCTGGCCAAGGGCTTCGACGTGCCGATCGTCCACGTCAACGCCGACGACGTGCAGGCGTGCATGAGCGCCGTGCGCCTCGCCTTCGCCTTCCGCCAGGAGTTCGGCCACGACGTGCTGATCGACCTGATCGGCTACCGCCGCTTCGGCCACAACGAGTCCGACGAGCCCGCCTACACGCAGCCCGAGATGTACGCGAAGATCAAGGGCAAG
This sequence comes from uncultured Solirubrobacteraceae bacterium, assembly GCA_963794905.1. Classification (GTDB taxonomy): domain Bacteria; phylum Actinomycetota; class Thermoleophilia; order Solirubrobacterales; family Solirubrobacteraceae; genus Palsa-744. The sequence goes on along the minus strand of CAWCFO010000002.1, from coordinate 2,130,043 downwards.
AAGCGCGTCGTCGAGCTGTGGGCCGACCGCCTCGTAGCCGAAGGCGTCGTCTCGCGCGAGCGAGGTCGACGAGCCAGGCGCAGGAGGTGTGGGACAAACTCACGCTGCTGCACCAGCGCCTGAAGGCGAAGATCGCCGCGGCGACCGAGCACGGCGAGCACGCGACCGGCGAGTACGAGCTCGACCGCTCGCCCAGCCCCGAAGTCGAGACCGCCGTGCCGGCCGCGCGCCTGCGCGAGCTCGGCGAGGAGCTGCTGCGCGTGCCCGACGGCTTCACCGTCCACCCCAAGCTCGTCAAACAGCTCGACGCGCCGCCGCGAGGCGCTCGGCGACGCCGGCGGCATCGACTGGGCGCACGCCGAGGCGCTGGCGTTCGCCTCGCTGCTGACCGAGGGCACGCCGATCCGCCTCACCGGCCAGGACACCGAGCGCGGCACGTTCAGCCAGCGCCACATGGTGCTGCACGACGCCAAGACCGGCCAGACCGTCTGCCCGATCCAGAGCCTGCCCGACGCGCTGGCGCCGCTCGAGCTGCACAACAGCCCGCTGTCGGAGCTCGCCTGCATGGGCTTCGAGTACGGCTACAGCCAGGAGGCGCCCGAGACGTTCGTGCTGTGGGAGGCGCAGTTCGGCGACTTCGTCAACTCGGCGCAGGTGATCGTCGACCAGTTCATCGCCTCCGGCCTGGCCAAGTGGGGGCAGACCTCGCGCCTGACGCTGCTGCTGCCGCACGGCTACGAGGGCTCCGGTCCCGAGCACTCCTCCGCGCGCCTGGAGCGCTTCCTCGCGCTCGCCGCCGAGGGCAACATCCGCGTCGCCAGCCCGACGACGCCGGCCCAGTACTTCCACCTGCTGCGCCGCCAGGCGCGCATCGCCAAGCAGCGCCCGCTGTCGTCATGACGCCGAAGTCGCTGCTGCGCCTGCCGCAGGCGACCAACGCGGTCGCCGACCTCGCCGAGGACACCCGCTTTCACCCCGTGCTCGCCGAGCCGGGCGTCGACGACGCGCAGGTCACGCGCCTGCTCCTGTGCACCGGCAAGATCTACTACGACCTCGTCGGCCACCCCGACCGCGCCTCGCACCCCGGCCTGGCCGTCGCGCGCGTCGAGCTGCTCTACCCCTTCCCCGAAGGCCAGATCCTCGAGCTGATGCGCCGCTACCCCAACCTGCACGAGGTCGTGTGGGTGCAGGAGGAGCCGCGCAACGTCGGCGCCCGCGCGCACATGTTCCCGCGGCTGATGCAGATCATGCCCCACGACATCCACTTCGGCTTCATCGGCCGCCCCGAGCGCGCCAGCCCGGGCGAGGGCTACCCGGCCGCGCACCTGGCCGAACAGAACCGCATCGTCACCACCGCCATCGACCTCGACCAGGCGATCTCCCAGTACCCGCGAAAGACCCCCGGGCAGCGCTGATGTGGGCTCTGTGGAGGCGCTTCCTGGCGATCCGCCGTCAGCGCAAGCGCAAGAAGCTCGGGCGCTAGAGAGCCGCTGGGCGGCGCCATACGGCGTCCTCGTTCGCTTGCCTGCAAAGCAGGCGGCGCTCGCTGCGTCCTTGTCTGGCTTGCCCAGCAGCTCTCTGGGTCAATGACCCTTCCACCGCGGCTCGCGCTTCTCCTTGAACGCGTTGGCCCCCTCCTTGGCGTCCTCGGAGGCGAAGACGGGGCCGGAGATCGCGCCCTGCTTCTCCCACATCTCGTCGCTGTTCCAGTCGTATTGCTCCTGGAGGATCTGCTTGGAGGCGATCACGGCCAGTGGGCCGCTCTTGACGACGCGCTCGGCGAGCTCCAGCGCGACGTCGACGGCCGACCCCGGCTCGGCGAGGCGGTTGACGACGCCGAGCTCATGGAAGCGGTCGGCGGGCAGCACGTCGCCGGTGAGCGCCAGCTCCATGACCACGTGGTAGGGCATGCGCCGCGGCAGGCGCAGCAGTGCGCCGCCGGCGGCGACGAGCGAGCGTTTGGCCTCCGGGATGCCCATCTTCGCGCCCTTGGCGGCGACGATTAGGTCGCACGCGAGCGCGATCTCCATTCCTCCGGCGACCGCGAAGCCCTCGATCGCGGCGATCAGCGGCTTGCGCGAGGCGCGCTGGGCGATGCCGGCGAAGCCGCGGTCGCCGAACCACGGCGATTCGCCCTTGACGAACGCGCCGAGGTCCATGCCGGCGCAGAAGAAGCCCCCGGAGCCCGTGAGCACGCCCACCGACAGGCCGTCGTCGGCGTCGAGCTCGTCCAGCGCGCCGGCGATGCCCTCGGCGACGGCGCCGTTGACCGCGTTGCGGACCTCCGGGCGGTTGATCGTGATCAGCAGGACGTTGCCGCGACGCTCTGTCTCGACGGCATCAGCGGTGACTGCGGCTTGCTCGGCGCTCATCGGCAGTTGCTCCTTGGTCGTTGGGCCTTGAGCCTACCCGCGTGCACCTGACGCCGAGCGCCGGCGCGACAGGTTCGCGCCTTCAGCTCGCGCGCCGGCGTGGTTCGCGCCCTTCAGCTCGCGCGCAGCCGCCGCAAGTGCAACTTCAGTCTTGAGACGGCTGCTCGCCAGTGCGGGGGGCCGCAGGCGCCTCAGCGGGCGGGCGGGCGGGCGACGCGGTCGCGTCGACCGCCGAGGGCGGCGGCGCGGGAACCGGCGTCGGCGAAGACACGCCCGGCGCGGGCGTGACGGTCTGCTGCGGCGCGGCGTTCGCGTCATGCGAGCTGGCGCCGTCCTCGAGCGACTGGCGGAACTCGCGGATGCCGTGACCCAGCGAGCGCGCCAGCTCGGGCAGGCGTTTGGGACCGAGCACGATCAGCGCGACGACCGCGATGAAGATCAGGTGTGTGGGACTCTCGATGCCCATAGGTGCGCCGCTGCGAAAAGATGTGGCGCCGACGCAACGCCAAGGCTAGCGCCACATGCCGCGCGTGGCCGTAGGCTCTGGCGTCGTGGCCCAGCAACCGCCCCCGCCGCGCGATCGTGCGCCGGTCGCCCAAGGATCGCCCGGACGCCCTTACCCGCCGCCGCCGGAGCCCGAGCCGTTCTGGCCGGCGCAGCTGACGGTGCTGGCGGCGATCGGCGTACAGCTGCTGCTGCCCGAGAGCCTGACGGCGGGACCGGCGTGGCTGGTTCCGTCGCTGGAGGGCGCGCTGCTGATCGGCCTGGTCGTCGTCACGCCGAACGTCGTCGAGGACGACCATCCGCGCCGCCGGCGCGTGGCGCTGTCGCTGACCGCGCTGGTGAGCGCCGCCAACGTGTTCTCGCTGGCCGCCCTGACGCACTATCTGCTGCACCACCACGTGTCCAACGGCCGCGAGCTGATCGTCGCCGGCGTGCTGATCTGGCTGACCAACCTGCTGATCTTCGCGCTGTGGTACTGGGAGATCGACCGCGGCGGACCGGGACGGCGCGCGGCTGGGCGCGACGGGCCGCCGGACTTCCTCTTCCCGCAGATGTCAGACGACCGCATCGAGCCACGCGACTGGCGACCGAAGTACGTCGACTACCTGTACGTGTCGCTGACCAACAACACGGCCTTCTCGCCGACCGACACGATGCCGCTGACGCCGATGACAAAGCTCGTCATGGGCGTGCAGTCGGTCGTCTCGCTGCTGACCATCGGCCTGATCGTCTCGCGCGCCGTCAACATCCTCTGAGCTGCTCGCTCTGAGCTGGCGCGCACGGCTGGCCCGCCGACGAAACCGGCGCCGGAACGACGCGATCGACGAGGAACCGCATTGGTCCCTCGTCGATCGCCGCCACGGGTCAGCTTCCGGTTATTCGGTTGCTCCCCTGATCTCGAGTTTTTCGCCGTTGGCTATTTTGCCGGTCGCCGTTAGGCCGGTCTGTTCGGGCGAGCCGCCGCCGAGGGTGCTCACAAGCGTGTCTTTGGGCGTTTCTTCGAACGCTTCAGGGACCTGTTTGCCGCCGTTGGCCTTGTATTTGAGCGTGAACGAGGCCGCCATTTTGTCGACAGCTCCGACCGGCGCGATCACCGACCCGGAGACCGACAGCTGCGATCCACCGCATTCCGCCGTGAACAGGGTCGGCGTGTGTTTCAGATCGAGCCCAACGGACACGTTCAGCGTTTCGCCTTCAAAGACGTTTTCGATGAAGCCCAGTCCGCCTTCGAGCGGGCTCGTGACGATTTCGCCCGCGCCAGCTCCGGCGCTCTGACACGAGGCTTTCGAGTCAGCCCGCTGGCACCCGGTGAACGTCAGCGTCGCGCTCGCCGTTTTGGTGCCCGTGTACTGGCCCGGGCCGCTCGCGCCGACGCATTTGATGACGGTTTTGCCCACGCTTTCAAGCGTGGTCTTGCCGAGCGACACGTTGAACGAGCTGCTCGGCCCAGGGCCTGGCGTCCATTCGTATTCGCCGTTCTGGTGCCCCGTCGGCTGGGGGTTTTCTTCGACGCAGTCTCGGGATTCATAGTGGCCGTGGAAGAACTTTTCTTTGCCCACTTTTTCTGGTTCCACTTTCGTGCAGCGGCCGATTTCGGGCAGCAGGGCCTCGGCCTTGACCACGCGAGCCGAAGCCGAGTACAGCGTGCCTTCGAGAATCGCCGTGTTGTTGCCCGCGGCAGCCGGCAGGCCCGCGTCGAGATTGACGACCGGGTCGACCACCAGAGGCACCGGGCCACAGCCGTTGACGCCCGGCGCCGCGAACGAGTTGTCCACGAGCCTGCTGCCGGAGTCGACGATCAGTCGAGAGTGATCCTTGAGCGTGAACGTACCCGGCGTGCCGGTGATCGGTTTGTTGGGCGCAGGGGGACTGGTGGTCCCGCTCGTCAGGTTCAGCGTCACCGGTTCGCTGCTCGAACCGATGTAGCACGCTTCGCCGAGCGCCGGATTGCTCAGTTTGACCTTCAAGGGCATGGTCAACGCCGGCTGGTTGGTTCCGAGGTTGTTGAGCGTCAGGTTGACCGGATCGGCGAGTTCGGCCGTCGCCGTCACTTCGGTCACCCCGCCGAGTTCGATGCCGACCAGACCGCCGGGAATCGTCAGCGGCGTTTTCGACAGCGTCGCTCCGACCAGTTCCGAGGTCGTTTCGCTGATCGCACCTTCGAGCGTGATCGTCTTGTTGACCGCCACTGCCTTGCTGCCGAGCTTGAATTCGCCGGAGTTCGTGTCCGAGACCAGGCACTGAACCACGCCGGGTGTGTTGACCGGACAGTTCTTGAACATCGCGAATTCATGCTGCACGCCAGCCGACGCGGTGCTCGCACCTGCAATCGCCATCGCAAGGCTGACCAGAAGCGTGGACGCAACCCCTGTGCGGACGGTTCTGAAAGCCGCGTCGCTCGCGAGCCGATGCCTGTCGTGCGCGGCTCGGCCGCGCGTCCAACGAGTCCTCAACATCTTCGTCCTCTCCCTATGGTCCCGCGCCCCGGCTGCCGGGGTCGCCCTATGTTCGCCCAGACCGTTCGTCGAGGTACTCCCTACTCCCGACGAACCCGACTCGGTGATACCCGCTTTTGTGCATCTCAAACGAACTTTTGCGCCCGTTTTTGGGCACCTCCGACAATCCGGCTACGCGGGAGACGCGAGCCGTGGCTCGAGCGCGAGCGCGAGCGCTATCAGCTCACGCACGTCATCGCCGGCTCCGAGCGCGATCGCCCGCCGCAGCGCGTCGAGCGTTCCCTCACGGTCTGCCAGCGACAGCCGCAACCTTCCCAGGCGCTCCCACGCACCGGCGTCTGACGGGCCGCGCTCGGCGGCCCGCTCGGCGGCCTCCTCGGCGAGGTCGACTGCGCCGATGTCCTCATAAATGCGCGATGCGAAGCGATGCGCCGCCGGGCGTGCGCCGTCCACGCGCGCCCAATCGCGTACCGCGCGCGCCGCCTCCTCGAGCTTGCCCGCCTGCCAGAACGCGAGCGTCATCAGCCGCAGCACGGCGACGTTCTCCGGCTCGGCGTCGCGCGCGTAGATCAGCCGCTGTGCCGCCAGCTCGTACTCGCCTTCGGCCATCGCGCGCTGCGCGGCGAGCATGAAGCGTTCGACGCGCTCCTCGCCCGGGTCGGGCTTTGAGAAGTCGACGAAGCGCATGCTGCTGGCGGGCACCGTGCGCACGCCGTGGCTGAAGCGCACGCGCGCCCACTGCTGCACATCCTCCTCGCCGTCGGGATCGCCGCTGAAGTAGATGCCGGCGACCGTGCCGACGCCCCACTCTGGGTAGGACAGGCAGCGCGCGTAGCGGTGCACGACCGAGTGATCGGGCACGCGGCTGGCGAACGGGTCGTTTTTCGCGCGGTCCTCGGCGTGCGCGCGGGCGCGCTGCTCCGCCTCATAGGCGCGCCGGCCCGCCTCCTCGCGCTCGCGACGCGCGGCTGAGGCGCTCGCGCGCACAGCGTTTCGCGAGACCTGGCCGCCACGCGAGCCCTCCGCCAGGCGCTCCAGCTGGTCGGCCGCCTCGTTGATCGCCTTCAGGTGGCGCTCGTGCTCGAACTGCCGCCCCGACGGCGCGATGTCGGGATGCCAGCGCTTGGCCATGCGCCGGCGAGCGAGCTGCACGTCGCGCTTGTCGAACGGCGCCTCCAGCTCCAGCAGGAGCATGTGCTGCTCGACGTCCAGGACCGTTGTGGGCATGACCCGACAACGTTAGCGAGCCCGCCGACCTCCTATCCTGCCTGCCAATGTCCTCCCAGTACATCTTCACGATGCACCGCCTGTCCAAGCTGCATCCGCCGGACAAGACGGTGCTCGACAACGTCACGCTGGCCTTCTATCCCGGCGCGAAGATCGGCGTGCTCGGCTACAACGGCGCGGGCAAGTCGACGCTGCTGCGGATCATGGCGGGGGTCGATCAGGAGTACCGCGGCGAGGCCGCGCTGGCCCCCGGCGCGAGCGTCGGCATGCTCGAGCAGGAGCCGCATCTGGACGAGTCCAAGGACGTCAGGGGCAACGTGGAGGACGGCGTCGCCGAGACCAAGGCGCTGCTCGACCGCTTCAACGAGTTGGCGGCCAACTACTCCGACGACACCGCCGAGGAGTTCGGCGCGATCCAGGCGAAGATCGAAGCGGCCGACGCGTGGAACCTCGACACGCAGCTGGAATACGCGATGGACGCGCTGCGCCTGCCGCCGCCCGACGCCGACGTGAGCACGCTGTCCGGCGGCGAGCGCCGCCGCGTGGCGCTGTGCCGGCTGCTGCTGCGCGCACCCGATCTCCTGCTGCTGGACGAGCCCACCAACCACCTCGACGCCGAGTCTGTCGCCTGGCTGGAGCAGCACCTTTCGGAGTACAAGGGCGCGATCGTCGCCGTCACGCACGACCGCTACTTCCTCGACAACGTCGCCGGCTGGATCCTCGAGCTCGACCGCGGCAAGGGCATCCCCTACGAAGGCAACTACTCCAGCTGGCTGGAGCAGAAGCAGGCGCGCATGGCGCAGGAGGCGCGCGCCGAGAAGGGCCGACAGCGGACGATCGCCGCGGAGCTGGAATGGGTGCGGACCAACCCGAAGGGCAAACGCACGAAGTCCAAGGCGCGCCTGGCGCGCTATGAGGAGCTGGTCTCCGAGGAGCGCAGCGTCAAGCTCGAGGACGTGCAGATCCACATCCCGCCGGGACCGCGCCTGGGCGACAAGGTGCTGACGGCGAGCAACGTGTCCAAGGGGTTCGGCGACCGCCTGCTGATCGAGTCGCTGTCGTTCGACCTGCCGCGCGCGGGCATCGTCGGCGTGATCGGCGCCAACGGCGCCGGCAAGACGACGCTGTTCAAGATGGTCACCGGCGACGACACGCCCGACAGCGGCGAGGTCACGCTCGGCGACACCGTGCAGCTCGCCTACGTCGACCAGTCGCGCGACGCGCTGGACCCCGCCAAGACCGTGTGGGAGGAGATCTCCGAAGGCTATGACCACATCAAGGTCGGCGACCGCGAGGTCAACTCGCGCCAGTACACGGCCGGCTTCAACTTCAAGGGCTCAGACCAGCAGGCGCGCATCGGCAAGCTCTCGGGGGGCGAGCGAAACCGCGTGCACCTGGCCAAGCTGCTGCGCTCAAACGGCAACCTGCTGCTGCTCGACGAGCCCACCAACGATCTCGACGTGGACACGCTGCGCGCGCTGGAGAACGCGCTGCTGGCGTTCCCCGGCTGCGCGATGGTGATCTCCCACGATCGCTGGTTCCTCGACCGTATCGCCACGCACGTGCTCGCCTTCGAGGGCAACTCGCAGGTCACGTGGTTCGAGGGCAACTTCGAGGCTTACGAGGAGCATCGCCGCGCCGAGCTCGGCGCGGCGGCCGACCGTCCTCATCGCATCACCTACAAGCGCCTGGTCCGTGGCTGAAGCCGAGGCTCGCGCGCCGAGCGCGACCGCGAGGCCGACCGCGTTCGACCGCGATACGGCCGTGGCGCTGCGCTCGCGTGACGCCGACGCCGACGCCGACGCCGACGCCGAGGGCCAGCGCGTAGCGTTCACCGCCCACGTCTCGCCCGACTGGCGCGCCGGGCGCGGCCCGCATGGCGGCTACCTCGCCGCGATGCTGCTGCGCGCGCTCACCGAGGCCGTGGACGATCCGAGGCGCGCGCCTCGCTCGCTGACGATCCACTACGCCCGCGCGCCGCAACCCGGTCCGGTGAGCATCGACGTGCAGATCGAGCGAAGGGGCCGCTCGCTGAGCACCCTGTCAGCGCGCATGGAGCAGGACGGGACGCTCGTGGCGCTCGCGTTGGCAGCGTTCTCGGTCGCGTGGGACGCGCCGCACATCGCCGAGCTGCCGTTGCCCGAGGTCGCGCCGCCGGATCCCGAGCGCAAGTCGGCCGTGCCGCTGTTCGCAAACGCGCCGGCGTTCACCGGCCACCTGATCATCCAGCCGCGCATCGGCGCGGTTCCCTTTCAGGGCTCAGACGCGCCGATGGAGATCGGCTCGTGGCTCGGGCTGGCAGAGCCACGGCCGATCGACGCTCTGTCGCTGGCGTTCTTCAGCGACGCGCTGTTCTCGCCGCCGTTCATCCGCCTGCGCGAGCCGTCGACGACGCCGACGATCGACCTGACGGTGCACTTCCGCACGCCGCTGCCCCGCAACGCCGAGCCCGATCCCGACGAGTTGTGCTTCGCGCGCTTTCGCTCGGGCCTGATCAAGGACGGGTTCTTCGAGGAGGACGGCGTGATCTGGGCGAGCGACGGAACGGTGCTCGCCCAGTCGCGCCAACTCGGGATCGTGCTGCCTCTGCCGATCGGTTAGTGTCGACTAATGAGCGACTACACAGCGAAGCAAATCAAGGACATGGAGGCCGGCTTCGGCGGCGGGTTCGTGAAGGCCCGCGCGGAGCTGGGAGTGACGGCGTTCGGCATGCAGGTGATCCAGCTGCCGCCGGACTTCGCCGACTACCCCGAACACGACCACGCAGAGACCGAGCAGGAGGAGGTCTTCGTCGCGCTGTCGGGATCGGGATGGATCGACATCGAAGGCGAGCGTGTCGAGCTCGACGCCGACACCCTCGTGCGTGTCGGCGCCAAGACCAAGCGCAAGGTCTACGCCGGGCCGCAGGGCCTGCGCATGCTCGCGGTCGGCGGATCGCCGGGCAAGGCCTACGAGATCGTCCCCGCCACCGAGCTCGGCGCCGCCTGAGCCAGCGCGCCCTGGCCGCCGGCCGAGCTCGCACCGGGCGGCGCCTGACGCATTTCTCTCCGCACCGCGCACCGCCCTTGCGGCCGCCTCGGGCCTAGCCGCCGAGGGCGGTCTCGCGTCGCAGGCGTAGCGCGGCGGCGGCGATCAGCCGCGCGCACGCCTGCACGTCGTCGAGCTGCACGAGCTCAACGGGCGAGTGCATGTAGCGGATGGGGATCGAAACGAGCGCCGTGGGTATGCCGCCTCGGCTGAGGTGCACGGCGTCGGCGTCCGTGCCGGTGGCGCGCGCCGTCGCCTCCAGCGTGACCGGGATCGACTCGGCCTCGGCCGTCTGCGACAGCAGCTCGAACAGCGCCTGGTTGAGCGTCGAGCCGCGGCTCAGCACGGGGCCCGAGCCGAGCTCGTGCTTGCCGCTCTCCTTCACCTCGATCCCCGGTGCGTCGGTGGCGTGCGTCACGTCGACCACGATCGCCGCGTCGGGCTGCAGCGCGAACGCGCTGGTGCGTGAGCCGCCGAACGTGATCTCCTCCTGCGCAGCGGCGACCGACGCGATCTCCCACTCGCCGCCGCCGGCCTGCGCGACGATGCGCGCCGCCTCGAGCGCAGCGAACGAGCCGAGGCGGTTGTCCAGCGCGCGCGACACCAGACGGCCGTTGGGCAGCTGCGCGGGCTGCGCGTCGATCACGGCCACGTCGCCGATGCGCACGCGCTTGCGCGCGTCATCTCCGTCGCGTGCGCCGATGTCGATGTGCATGTCGCGTATGTCGGCGACCTTCTTGGCCTCCTCGTCGCGCAGCAGGTGGATCGGCTTCTTGCCCACGACGCCCATCACCGGACCCTCGCGCGTGTCGATCGTCAGGCGCTGGCCTACGAGGATCTGCGCGTCCCAGCCGCCTACCGCGCGAAACCACAGATAACCCGAGTCATCGATGTGCGTGACGATCAGCCCGATCTCGTCGATGTGACCCATCACGAGCAGGCGCCGCGCGGAGGAATCGAAGCCGTGCTTGGGCGCGACGAGCGCCAGCGGCGAGCCGACGACGTCGCTGCTGACCTCGGCGAACTCGCCGGCGGCCGCGAGCCACACGTCGGTGGCGGCCTTCTCATAGCCCGACGGCCCACGCGCGGCGAGCAGGTCGAGCAGCAGCTGGGGCGCCTGCTCGGGCTCGCTCATGCGGCGAGCAGCGCGCGCAGGACGAACTGCAGGATGCCGCCGTGGCGGAAGTACTCGGCCTCGCGCGGCGTGTCGATGCGCACGCGCGCGTCGAACCGGACCGCCTCGGCGCCGTCGCGCTCGGCGCGTACGCGGACCGTGCGCTCGCCCCCCTGGCCGGCCTCGACGGCGGCCACGGCCTCGGCGATGCCGTCGATCGAGAACGTCTCCTCGCCGCTCAGCCCCAGCGACTGCGCCGTCTCCCCGTCGGGGAACTGCAGCGGCAGAACGCCCATGCCGACGAGGTTGGAGCGGTGGATGCGCTCGAAGCTCTGCGCGATCACCGCGCGCACGCCGAGCAGCTTGGTGCCCTTGGCCGCCCAGTCGCGCGAGGAGCCCGAGCCGTACTCCCTGCCCGCGAGCACGACCAGCGGCACGCCTTCCTCGGCGTAGCGCATCGCGGCGTCGTAGATCGACATCTGCGCGTCCGCCGGCTCGCCTGCGCCAGACGCGGCGCCCAGGTGGCGCGTGACCCCGCCCTCGGTGCCCGGCGCCAGCAGGTTGCGTAGGCGAATGTTGGCGAATGTGCCGCGCATCATCACCTCGTGGTTGCCGCGACGCGAGCCGTAGGAGTTGAAGTCGCGCGGGCTGACCCCCTGCTCCTGCAGGTAGGCGCCGGCAGGACCGTCGCGCTTGATCGCGCCGGCCGGTGAGATGTGATCGGTGGTGACGCTGTCGCCGAGCAGCGCGAGCACGCGCGCGCCGCCCAGCTCCTGCACCGGCGGCGGCTCGGGCGGCATGTCCTGGAAGTAAGGCGGCAGGCGCACATACGTCGAGCGCTCGTCCCACGCGAAGCGCTCGCCCCCGGGCACGTCCAGGCCGTTCCAGCGATCGTCGCCGGCGAACACCTCGGCGTAGCTCTTGCGGAACATGTCCGCGCGAACGGCCTCGCCGATCGTCTCGGCGATCTCCCGCTCGGAGGGCCAGATGTCGCGCAGGTAGACGGCCTCGCCGTGCTCGTCGCGGCCGAGCGGCTCGCCGACGATGTCGGCGTCCATCGTGCCGACGAGCGCGTACGCGACGCACAGCGGCGGCGAGGCGAGGTAGTTCATCTTCACGTCCGGGTTGATCCGCCCCTCGAAGTTGCGATTGCCCGACAGCACCGACACGACCGCAAGGTCGGCCTCGTTGACGGCGTCTGAGATCTCCTGGGCGAGCGGACCGGAGTTGCCGATGCACGTCGTGCAGCCGTAGCCCACGAGGTTGAAGCCGAGCTGCTCCAGCGGCTCGGTCAGCCCGGCGCGGTCGAGGTATTCGGTGACGACCTTCGAGCCGGGCGCGAGCGACGTCTTGACCCACGGCTTGCGCGTCAGGCCGCGCGCGAGCGCGTTGCGCGCGAGGATGCCCGCGCCGATCATCACCGACGGGTTCGACGTGTTCGTGCAGCTGGTGATCGCCGCGATCACCACGTGGCCGTGGTCGAGCTCGAACGTCTCGCCCTCGACCGTCACGCTGGTGGCCGTTCCGTTGTGCGCCAGCGCGCTCGTCGCGCCGGCCGCCGGCGCCTGCGGCTGCACGATCGCCGGCGCGGCATGCCCCGGCGCGCCGTTAGCCGGCGGGTCCGACGCCGGGTAGGACTCGGCGATCGCCTCGTCCTGAGCGTCAGCCTGGTCACCGTCGCTCGCCACGTAGTCCGACAGCGCAAGCTGGAAGATCTGCTGGGCCTCGCTGAGCGCGACGCGATCCTGCGGGCGCTTGGGCCCGGCGAGGCTCGGCACGACCTGGGCGAGATCGAGCTCGATCTCATCAGAGAAGGTCGGCTTGTCGGAGTGCTCGTCGTGCCACAACCCCTGCTCCTTGGCGTAGGCCTCGACCAGCGCGATCTGCTCGGCGGGGCGCCCGGACAACTCCAGATAGGCCAGCGTCTCGGCGTCGACCGGAAAGATCGCGCAGGTCGAGCCGAACTCCGGGGACATGTTGCCGATCGTCGCGCGGTCGGCCAGCGGCAGGCCGGCCAGGCCGTCGCCGTAGAACTCGACGAACTTGCCCACCACGCCGCGCTCGCGCAGCATCTCGGTGACCGTCAGCACGAGGTCGGTCGCCGTCGCGCCCTCGGGCAGCTCGCCGTGCACGCGGAAGCCGAGCACCTGCGGGATCAGCATCGACATCGGCTGCCCGAGCATCGCCGCCTCGGCCTCGATTCCGCCGACCCCCCAGCCGAGCACGCCCAGCCCGTTGACCATCGTCGTGTGCGAGTCGGTGCCGACGAGCGTGTCGGGATAGGCCTGCCCCGTCTTCTCGTTGGGGAATACCACGCGCGCCAGGTACTCCAGGTTGACCTGGTGGACGATGCCTGTGTCCGGCGGCACGACGGAGAAGTCGGCGAAGGCGCCCTGGCCCCAGCGCAGGAACGAGTAGCGCTCCTCGTTTCGCTCGAACTCGCGCTCGGCGTTCACGCGGAAGGCGTCGCGCGTGCCGAAGGCGTCGACCTGCACGGAGTGGTCGATCACCAGCTCAGCCGGGACCAGCGGGTTGATCTGCGCCGCGTTTCCGCCCATCTGCGCGATCGCGTCGCGCATCGCCGCGAGGTCGACGACGGCCGGCACGCCGGTGAAGTCCTGCATCAGCACGCGCGCCGGCGTGAACGCGATCTCCTTGCTCGGCTGCGCCTTGGCGTCCCAGCCGGCGAGCGCCTCGATGTCCGCGGCGTCGACCGAGCCGTTGCCCTCGGTGCGCAGCAGGTTCTCCAGGAGCACCTTCAGCGAGAACGGCAGCCGCGCGACGTCGAAGCGCTGCTGCAACGCGTCGAGGCGGAAGATCTCATAGCTGCTGTCGCCCACCTCCAGCGTGCTCTTGGCGCCGAAGCTGTCCTGCGTCATCGCAGCACCCGGGCTGTCTGGCTGGCGATTGCTGGCACGTGCGCAGTCTCGCAGAGTCGCCGCCCACGCTCCGGGGCGCTCATAGGCTCGACGGCCCGCTCGGGCGCTCGCGCAGGCGCGCCGACGACGAGACTAGGCGACCGGCTCGGCGGCGCGCGTGACGCGCCCCTTGCCTTCGCGCTTGGAGCGCAGCAACGCCACGTCACACGCCTCGAGCAGCTCGTCGGTGCTCATCGCCGCGTGCCATTGCGCGACGCCGATCGACGCCGAGACGCCCGCCTCGCTGCCGAGCACCGAGACGGCGCGCATGCTCTCCAGCGCGCGCGTCGCGGCCGCGGCGGCGTCGCGCAGGTCGGCGTTCGGCAGGATCACCACGAACTCGTCGCCGCCATAGCGCGCCACGCGGTCGAACGCGCGAAACTCGCCGACGAGCGCCTGCACGACCTCGCGCAGAACCGCGTCGCCGGCCTGGTGGCCGTGACGGTCGTTGACGAGCTTGAAGTCGTCGAGGTCGATGAGGATGCACGACAGCAGGCTGCCCGCACGCGTCGCGCGGCCGATCTCCTCGTCCAGACGCCGGCGCATCGCGCGGTGGTTCATGCAGCCGGCCACCGCGTCGGTTCCCGCCTCGGCGCGCGCGCGCACGAGCGCAAGCGCCGTCGCGGCCTGATCGACGAGCGTCGTCGCGAGATCGAGCGAGCGCTCGTCGAAGGCCGCGCTCGACAGGCGGCGCACGAGCATGACGACCGCCTCCACGGCGCCTCGCTCGGCCAGCGCCAGCAGCATCGCCGAGCTCGTCGCGCCGGTGGCCGCCAGGCGCGGCACGCTCTCGGCGAGCTCGCGCGCGTCGCCGATCAGGACGCTGCGTCCGGTGCTCGCGACCCAGCTGACGCCCGGCGGGCGCTCGGCTCGCGGCAGCAGATAGCTGACGCGCCCATCGCCGCCGAACATGTACACGGCGACCAGCTCGTCGCCGTCGCCCTCGGCGAGATGGTGCACGTGCACCTCCTCGGCGCCCGGCGTGCGCAGCAGCTCGCCGGCGAGCGCGCGCAGCACCTGGTCGGCGTCGCGTGCGCCGTCGGCCATCAAGGTCAGCCGGCGCACGCCCGCCAGCACCGATTCGACGCCCCCCACCGGCGCTGAGGAGGTATCCGTACCTGTCACAACGTCCACCTCATGGAATCTAGGGCATGCACGTCGCTCGGGCAAGCGCTCGGGCGCAGGCTCGGCGGACCGATTAACGCCAGAGGGGCGGCCGTAGCCGCCCCTCTGGATGAGGACTGATGGCAGACGAGCGTCAGCGGAAGAACAGCGTGACGAACGCCGCCGAGCTCCTGATGCTCCTGGACTTGGGCAGGAAGCCGACGCGCACGCGCACCTTGAACGGGCGGCGCCTGCCGCTTCCGCGACGCGACAGCGGCACCTTCAGCGTCGTCCGCCTCTGCGCTTTGGAGAACCTACGGAAGGACGTCGCCAGGCCGGCGCCTTTGCCGCTGATGCGTCCCGCGCCGAACGTCTGCACGGTCAGGAACGCGGTGCGGCCGACCACCTTGTGCCCGACGATGCGCACGCCGCAGCCGGCCACGCCGATCTGCGTGTTCTGTGTGACGACCGTCCCGTTCTGACCGGTGATCGTCGTGGGCATCACCAGCTTGCTCGCGCACAGGTTGCCGTTGGCCGCCAGCGCGCTGTGCGAGCCGAGCGGCAGGTTCACCGTGATGCTCGACACGGGCACGTCGGGCGTCGACGCGAACGTCGTCGTCGTGACGCCTTTTTTGATGTCCGTGTTGCCGACCAGGATCGTGCGCACGCCGTTGGCGTCGAGCACGAGGTCGAGGTCGGGGAACGCGGCGCCGCCGTGCGAGACGAGGATCGCCGGACCCATCAGTTTGCCGGGCAGCGTCGGCGTGTTCGCCCTGGCGCCGCCAACGAACGAGCCGCCCGGACAGTGGAACGGGTCGGCGGCGAACTGAGCTTCGCTGCAGGCTTTCTGCAGCGTCGTCAGACGCGACGGCAGTTGCAGTGGCAACTGCACCTTCACCGACTTGATGTTCGCTTGCCCCGGCACCTCGTTGATCGTCGTTTCCAGGCTCGCGCCGTTGGCTTTCGACGTCAGCGCGCTCGTTTTCGCCTTGAACGTCGGCTTGAATTTCAGCGCGCTGCAGTTGCCCACCTGGAACGGCGAGGAGATGTTCTGCGTGACCGTGCCCGATACCCCAGGCGTGAAGCCGGTGAGCGTCGAGTCGGTCGACTGCGGTGAGCAGCTGGTCGGGTTGAACAGGAATCCCTGCTTGTTGATCGACACGCTCAACCCGCGCAACCGCGTGGGAATGCCCTTGACGATCGTCGGCACATCGGCCGTCGTCGTCACGCGCGTGGTCGTCGGGTCGACGTTGATCGTCGCGCGTGTCGTCACCGGCCCGAGGTCGAACGGTCCGGCAACCGTCGGCACGACGATCGACAGCCCGAACGGAGCGCCGTGGTAGGGCCCGGTCAGATACACCACGCCGTTTCCGAATGTGAACGGCGTGGGGCCGGACCCGGAGACCGCGGCGGCCGTCCCGATCTGGCTCGTCGCCGGGCACGTGTTCGACGTGGCCTGCGCTTCGGTGCATTGCGTCACCGTCGGGATCGCGCCGACGAGGCCCTGCGGCAGCGTCGTCTTGACGCGCGACAGGTACTGCTGGCCGTCGGCGCGGCTGAGGTTGAACGTGTAGTTGGTGTGGCCGCCCGCGTTCGGCGACTGGTTGACGGTGCCCTGGGCCAGCGAGAACGGCAGCGTGCTCGGGCAGCCGGTCGGCGTGAACACGCTCACCGCGGCCTTCGTCGCGCCTTCGGGCGTCGTGTACGGCACGAAGATCCCGGTCGTGGCCGCTGCGGAGCAGCTCAGCGGGTTGGCGATCGCCGTCAGCGCGCCGCGGTTGAAATGCAGTGCGGCGTTCGTGAACGGCTGTTCGGGGTTTTCGTTGAAGACCGTCGTCACGCGCCCGGTCGCTTCGTTGGGAGTTGTTTCGCCTTTGATGCGCACGGAGACGCCAAAGCGTTCTGACTCGGCGTCGAGATAGGTGATGTACGGGGGCCCGGTGATCGGGCCCGACTCGGGACCGCCGAGGTAGATCTTGCCTTTCAGCGACCCGTCGGGCAGCGTCGGCACATTGAGGTCGACCGTGCCGATTTCAGAGCCGGCCGGACAGCTGACGCCTTTTTCCGCACTGTGAATACGCGCCTGAGACGGTTTGCACGCGGCGAGGCCGGCGGCGGCCGACGGGTTCAGCGTCATGCCTTCCGGCAGCGTCACCGACGCGCTTTTCAGCTGCGCGTTGTCGATCGGGGCCGCAGCGTTCCTCGGAATGCCGACTTCTGTCGTGATCTCGTCCGGTTCGTCATGCCCGGCGTTCCCGGCGGTCAGGGCGATGTTCGGGTCGAACGGCACTTTGTCGCAGCCGCTGAGCCCAATCGGGGTGGTGAATTCGTTTTTGACGACCGTTTTTTCGACGTCGGTCATTTTCAGCGTGGTCGTGTTGTGGCCGGGGCAGGCCGTCGCGTTCGTGATGAAGTCGCCGCCGCGCGTCCCTTCGAAGACGAGTCGGGAGCGGATCAGCGGGAGTTTGGGCGAGACGTCGATCTCGAAGTAGTCGTGGTAGTCGCCTTGGTTGGTCCCGTTTGCCTGCCGACCCCATTCGACGTTGCCCTTGATCAGCGTGTGCGCGAAGACTTCGGCGCCGACCAGCGGTTTGAGGTTGACCGCCACGCCGAACTCCGACGCGAGGCCGTTTTCCGGTTCGAGGTTGTAGACCGTTCCCGACAACGGCGCGTCCTGGTTGACTTCGGGACCGAGCCAGACGGTCACTTCGTTTTTGCCCAGTTCGCTTCCCACGCAGTTCGGCGGCAGGAAGGCGCCCGATCCGGGGCTGGTTTCGGTCGTGCCGAAGTTCGCAAGCGAGCACTGCGGGACCGCGAACGGGTTCGTCGCGAGGCCGGGGGCCACGTCGGTCCGCAGGTGCGTGACGATCGACGTGGGCACCTTGTCCGGGTAGCTGCCGGTCGTCCCGATCTTGAAGTCGGTGATGCCGAACGGCACGCGACCGCCGGCCTGCGTGAAGCCTTCTGCTTTGGCTTCAGCGGGCGTGATCGCCGCCTTCGGCTCGTTGAAAGGCCCAAGCACGTTTTCCTGGCCGCACGTCCCCACTTCGCAGTTCGTGGCGACGAACTTTTCGATCGAGGGGGCTTCGGCCGCCTCTGCGACCGCCGGCGCAGCGATGGCAACGAGCACGCCGACGAGCAGCGCGAGAAGCGAAAAGCGGACGCAAGACCTCATACCGACCTCCCTATTTGAGTCAAGGCACCATGCCTTCAATGACTCCTCAGTTCCCCGAAAGTTTCGATCCAATGGCTGATATTGGACGTTTCGGCTAGGAGTCCTCCCGGACTCAAGCGTCGCGCCCCTCGGTGGCCGCTTTGGCGCCACGATTCGGCTGCTTGGAGCGCCGTGAGGGCTCAGGTTGCGCCGTGAGGGGCTCCGGCTGCGCCGTGACGGCTCGGGGCGCTTCGGGCTCCGCGACGCTCAGCCGCCGGCGCGCGCGATCGCGCCGGCGCGGCCCTGGCAGTCGTACAGCGTCGCCGCGCCGCTCGTCGCGCTGCCGAATCCGGCCGCGCCCGCCGCCGTCTGCGCTGCGCCTGCCGCGGGAGTGGTGGTCGTGGCCGCTGCCAGCGTCACTTTGCGGCAGGCCTTCGCCACCGCCGTCATCGCCGCTTTGGAGCCGGCGCGCGTATCGCCCGGCAGCCCCGGCCCACCGGTGCGCAGGCCGGTCTGGTCGGCGAGCACCCAGCGGATCGCGCCCGAGCTCACGCGCTGCGCCAGCCACGTCACGCTCACGTCGCTCTCGCGCCCGGAGAAGCCGCCGATGCCCGCGACCTTCGCCCCGCTTGCGATGATCGACGACGCGGCGCTCGTCTGGCTGGACACGGCGATCGTGCCGCCGCCGTGCCGTTTGACGTACGCCAGCACCTGCGCCGTCGCGCCGTCGGCGCCGAACGGCGAGCCCGCGGCGCCGCCCAACCCCGCGCGAGCAAAGCCGCCGCGCGCGAACGCGCCGGCGACGCCCGGGGGCAACCCGACGACACCGGCGCCGGCCGGGCCGCCCTGGGCCGGTGCGCTTGCGCCGAGCTGCGGCACGCCCGCCGCGCTGCCGCCGACGCTCGCGCCCGCGCCGCCCGGCCCGCCCAAGCCGGCAGCCGAGCCAGCGCCGCCGATTCCGGCGGCGCCCGGAGGCGGCCCACCGAAGCCGCGAGCGCCGGGTCCCCCGCCGAAGCGGCCGAACGTGCCGCCGCCGCTGGACGTCTGCACGTTCGCCGGGCCGCCTTCGGGGAATGTCCCGTTGGTCGGGTGCCCGAGCGTGTCGACGGCCCACACCGACGGGGCGAGCAGCAGGGCAGCGCTCGCGATGCCCGCCGCGATCAGGCGCGTGCGCGCCGCCGCGAAGCAGGCGAGCGCGAGCGCGGCGAGCGCGCACACGGCGATCAGCACGGGCGCCAGCCAGCTCAGCTGACCGACGTAGTCGTGCAGCACCGCCAGCTCGGTCGCCACGCCGGCCGCGAGCGCGATCGGCGCGAACACGCGAGCGCTCGTGCGACCGTCCAGCATCTGCGCCACGCCGGCGCCGAACAGCGCCGCGCTGAACGGCGCGAGCAGCGACACGTAGTAGGGGTGGAAGATGCCGCTCGCCGCGCTGAACAGCACGGCGGTCGTGAGGAACGCGCCGCCGATCGCCAGCAGCCAGCCGCTGCGCGCGTCGGCGCGGCGCAGGCGCGTCGCCAGCAGGAGCGCCAGACCACTGACGAGCGCGAAGCCGAGCAGCCATCCGGCCTGGCCGCCGAGCGACGAGTTGAGCAGGCGCAGCGGGCCGGTCGAGCCGCCGAACACGCCGCCGCCGCCGATTCCGCCGGGACCGCCGGCCTGCCCGTCGACGCGGCCGAGGCCGTTGTAGCCGAAGATCAGCGAGAGGATGCTGTTGTCGCTCGTGCCCGACACCCACGGCCTGTCGGCCGCCGGCGTGAGCGCGACGAGCGCCGGCCACGCGCCCCCAACGACGAGCATCGTCGCGCCGCCCGCCATCAACTGACGCGCCGCGTGCATGCGCCCGCGCGGCGCCATCAGCAGGTAGCCGAGCGCGATGCCCGGCACAACCGTCAGCGCGACGAGCATCTTCGTCTCGAAGCCCAGCCCGACGAACAGCCCGGCGAGCACCAGCCAGCGCGTGCGCCCGTCTTCCAGCGCGCGCACCGCGCACCACAGCGCGGCGACGCAGCACAGCACAAGCAGCGCGTCGGGGTTGTTGTGGCGCGAGACAGCGACCGTGATCGGCGTCAGCGCGAGCGCCAGGCCGGCGGCGAAGCCGCCGACGCGGCCGAAGCGACGGCGCACCACGTCGTACACCAGCGCCACGCTCGACACGCCCATCAGCGCCTGCGGAACGAGCATGCTCAACGGGTGAAAGCCGAACACGCGCACCGACAGCGACTGCACCCACAGCGCCAGCGGCGGCTTGTCGACGGTCATCACGCCGCTTGGGTCGGCAGCGGCGTAGAGGAAGTTGTGCCAGCTGGAGCTCATCGAGCGCACGGCCGCGCTGTAGTAGTCGTTGGCCCAGCTGTTGCGGCTCAGCGCCCACAGGTTGAGCAGCGCCGCCAGCACGCCCAGCGCACCGAGCTCGGGGCGCGGAAGGCGCCGCGCCAGCGTCGTCAGGCGCAGGCGCGAGCGCCCGGCGCCGTCGAAGCGTGCGGCGACGGGCGCCGCCGAGGCCGCGTGTTGGACGGCCGGGCTGGACTGCGGCGGAAAGCTCATCGCGCCAGCTTGGCGGCGCTGTGTAGGAGCAACGTGTGAGCCAGCTGAAAGTTGGCTAAGCGCCCGCGCTCAGTCGATCAGGCGCTTGCTCAGCTGCCAGATCGCCAGGCGCCAGACCAGCAGCGCGAACGCCAGCAGCACCGCGGCGTGGCCGAGGTCGGCCAGCTGCAGTTCGCCCAGCGACGCGTCGCGCACGAGCTGCACGCAGTGATACAGCGGGTTGACCTGCGCGATCTGGCGCACGCCATCCGGCAGCGTCGAGATCGGGAAGAATGTGCCGGCCACGAGGAACATCGGCGTCAGCACCGCGCTCGTGACGTAGTTGAAGTTGTCGATCGTTTTCGCCACCGCCGCGATCAGCACGCCGAACGCCGCGAAGCCGAAGCCGGTGAGGAAGCCGATGAACGGCACCAGCAGCATGCCCGGTTCGGGTTGCAGGCCGAACAGGATGCCCACGAGCAGCGGCGCCATCCCATACACGCCCGCGCGAAGCGAGATCCACAGGATCTCCGCGGTGATCAGCTCCTCGACGTCGACCGGCGCCGCGAGCATCGCGTCGTACGTGCGCTGGAACTGCCAGCGCACGAACGTGTTGAACATGCCGGGGAAGGCCGAAGAGAACAGCACGGCGGTCGCCACCGTCCCGGTCGCGATGTACTCGATCGTCTTGACGTGACCGATGACTTTGACCAGCGTCCCGAACCCCAGCCCGAACGCCAGCAGGTAGATCGTCGGCTGCACGATCGAGGAGAAAGTCGTGGCCTTCCAGTAGCGCTTGAAGATCACCACGTCGCGGCTCATCACGCCCGCCATCGCCGCTGGTTCCAGTCGTCGTATGCGGCGCATCGGCGCACCCGCGCCCGTCGCCTGCGCACGGGCGCTCATTCGATCTCCTCTCCCGTCAGCGCTACGAACGCGTCCTCCAGGTTCGCCGGGCGCCGCACGCCCTGCGGCGCCCCGCCGTTCAGCGTCTCCGCTCGCATGATCGCCAGCGCCGGGCCGCTGCGCCGACTCTTCCAGCCGTTGCGCGCGACCATCTCGCTCGCCTCGGCGAGCTGCGCCGGCGGCCCGTAGACCTCGAGCACCTGCTCTCCGGCGTGCGCGCGCACGAGCTCCGCCGGCGTACCCTGCGCCACGATCCGGCCCTGCGACATCACCGCGACGACGTCGGCGAGCCGCTCGGCCTCCTCGATGTAGTGCGTCGACATCAGCACCGTCACGCCGCTCGCGCGCAGACCGTCGATCAGCGACCACAGCTCCTGGCGGACCTGCGGATCGAGGCCGACCGTCGGCTCGTCGAGCAGCACCAGACGCGGCTGGTGGATCAGGCCGCGACCGACCAGCAGCCTGCGGCGCATGCCGCCCGACAGCTCCCTGACGATCGTGTCCGCGCGCGGCACGAGGTTCGCCAGCTCCAGCGCGCGCTGCACGGCCGCCGCGCGCTCGCCTCCCGGAACGCGATAAAGGCGCGCGAACACCGTCAGGATCTGCCGGCAGGTCAGCTCGACGTCGAGGTTGTCCAGCTGGGGCACCACGCCCATCTCCATGCGTGCCTGCTTGGATTCGCGAGGCAGCTCATAACCGAGCACACGCAACTCGCCCGCGTCGGCGAGCGCCTGCGCGGTGAGCAGGCGCATGGTCGTCGACTTGCCGGCTCCGTTGGGCCCGAGCAGGCCGAAGCACACCCCGCTGGGCACCGTCAGATCGAGGCCGTCCACGGCGACGATCTCACCGAAGCGCTTGACGACGCCGCGCAGCGAGATCGCAGGCGCCAGCCCGGGCGCGGCAGTGTCTGCGTCGATTGGCCCGGCCATCCTCTGACACTCTAGGCGCAGCCAACGCAGCCAACGCAGCCGACGCAGGGCTGCGGGGCGCGCCTGCGCCGGATGTCCAGTAGCGCGTGTGCGAATCTCCGACGACGGTCCATATTCGCTGCGTGCGCACGCGGGCAAGCTGACGGGCAAGCTGTTCGATTCACGCCCAGCCAAACCAAGCGAGCGGGAGGCGAAACCATGCGACCAAAGACGCCACAGATCGTCGCCCTCGGAGGCGGCGGATTCTCGATGGAGCGCGACAGCTCGCTGCTCGACGACTACGTGCTGTCGCTCACCGACGCCGAACGGCCGCGCGTCTGCTTCCTGCCGACGGCGTCCGGCGACGCCGACCACTACGTTGTGCGCTTCTACCGGCGCTTCGCCGCGTCGTGCGACGCCAGCCACGTATCGCTGTTTCGCCGCGACCAGGGAACCGGCGGGGTCGAGGACGACCTCGCCAGCCACCTGCTGGCGCAGGACCTGATCTACGTCGGCGGCGGCAACGTCGTCAGCATGCTCGGCGCGTGGCGCGCGCACGGCCTCGACGACGTGCTGCACAAGGCGTGGCGCAAGGGCATCGTGCTGTGCGGCCCGTCGGCCGGCTCGCTGTGCTGGTTCGACGAGGCGCTCAGCGCCTTCCACGGCGCGCCGCGCAGCGTGCGCGGGCTGGGCATGCTGCCGTATTCCAACTGTGTGCACTACGACGCCGAGCCGGCGCGACGCGCCGAGTACCACCGCTTCGTCGGCGACGGCATGCGTCCCGGCTTCGCCGCCGAGGACGGCGTCGCGCTGCACTTCCGACGCACGCGCCTGAAGCGCGCCGTCAGCTCGCGCCCCGACGGCTGCGCCTACCGCGTCGAGCACTCCGGCGACGTGGTCGTGGAGACGCCGCTCGACGTCACCTATCTCGGCGAGGCGCCGACGGCGCAGCGCGCGCAGCCGGAACGCAAGAGCGCTGTCGTGGGCGCCGCCGAGCCGGTGAGCGCGCAGCGGCGCACGCGCCGGCGCTCGGCGCGAAGGTCGGCGGCAGCGGCGGCGGCGGCGGTCGCCGGCGACCGCCTGGCGGCCTCCGTGGAGCCGGTCCCGGCGTGAGCGCGCGCGCCGACGTCGCGGTCGCCGAGCGGATGATCTTCGCGATGGGCGGCGGCGGCTTCACGATGGAGCCGACCAACCCGCTGCTTGACGACTTCGTGCTGTCGCTGGCGCCGGCCAAGCAGCCGCGCGTGCTGTTCCTTCCGACCGCCTCCGGCGACACGACCGCCCAGATCAACGCTTTTCAAGCGCGCTTCGCCGACCGCTGGTGCGTGCACGAGCACCTGTCGCTGTTTCGCCTGCACAACGCCAAGCGCACGCTCGCCGAGGTCGTGTCCGAGCAGGACATCATCTACGTCGGCGGCGGCTCCATGCGCAACCTGCTGGCGATCTGGCACGCACACGGCCTCGACGAGCTGCTCGTGCAGGCGTGGCGCGCCGGCACCGTCCTCGCCGGCCTCAGCGCCGGCGCGATGTGCTGGTTTGGAGGCGGCGTCACGCGCTCCAGCGGTCCGCCTGAACCGCTCGCCGGGCTCGGCCTGCTCGACGGTTCGCTGACCGTGCACGCCGACGGCGAGCCCGAGCGCCTACCCGTGTGGCTGGGCAGCGTGCGCGACGGATCGCTGCCGGGCGGCTGGGCGCTGGACGACGGCGTCGGGCTGCTGTTCAGGGGCCTGCGCATGGATCGCGTCGTCAGCTCGCGCCCTGGCGCCGGCGCGCAGCGCGTCGATCAGGTCGCCGGTGAGCTCGTGCGACACCGCCTCAGCCCGGAGCTGCTCGGCGACGGCGAGTCGCTTGCGCTCGGCGGCATCGACGAGGCCGTCCAGGAGATGCGCCGCGTGTATCGCATGCGGCGCGGCTTCGGCGAGCGCGACTAGCCTCGACGCGGTGCGCTGCTCAGGTAAGTCGCGCTGAGATCCTCGTCGCCGTGCTCGGGGACCGCTTGGGCCATCCGCTGCGCGATCGCGTCGAGCACCGGCAGATCCAACTCGCGCTCGTGCGCCGACTTCGACACGAGCTTGGCGTCCTTCGTCGCATGCTTGAGCGCGAACGTGGGCGTGAAGTCGCGCTCGATCATCGCCCGACACTTCATGCGCACGTACGGCGAGTCCAGCGGGCCGCCCTCGATCGCGTCCAGGAACAGGCGCGGGTCGAGGTCGAGGCCTTGAGCCAGCGCGATTGTCTCCGCCGCGCCCTGGACGACCGCGACGATCCAAGCGTTCGTGACCAGCTTCAGGCGGCTCGCGGCGCCCGCCTCGCCTACCCACATCGTGCGTTGCGCGACCGCGTCGAACACCGGCTGCACGAGCTCTCGCCGCTCGTCCGGGCCCGACGCCATCACGACCAGCTTGCCTTCGGCCGCCGGCTGCTTGGTGCCGAGCACCGGCGCGTCGACGAAGCCGACGCGGTGCTCGCGCGCGAGCTCGATGCAGCGCTGCGTGGCCTGCTCGCCGATCGTGCTCATCTGTGCCCACACGCAGTCCTCGTCCGCGCTAACGAGCGCGCCGTCGTCGCCGGTCATCGCGTCGATCACCGCGTCGCCGTCGGCGAGCATCGTCACGATCACCCGCGCCTGCTCGGCTGCCTGCGCCGGCGTGTCGAAGATGCGTGCGCCGTGCTGCGCCAGCGGCTCGGCCTTCTCGCGCGTGCGATTCCACGCCATCAGCGTCAGGCCCGCGGCGGCGATGTTCGTCGCCATGCCCATGCCCATCGTGCCGCCCGCCCCCAGCACCGCGACAGGCTCGTGCGCACTCATCGCGCTCAGGGCCGGACGAACGTGTCCGGGTCGGGGCCGATGCGCGTGCCGGCGTCGCGCGCCTCGATCGCGTGCATCTGCTCGTCGCTCAGCACGAAGTCGAACACCTCGAAGTTCTCGCGGATGCGCGCCGGCGTGGCCGACTTGGGGATCACCACGTTGCCCAGCTGCAGGTGCCAGCGAATGATCGTCTGCGCCGGCGTCCTGGCGTGCTCGGAGGCGATCTGCACGATCGTCGGGTCCTCCAGCTCCAGACCCTGACCGAGCGGGCTCCACGCCTCGGTGAGGATGCCCAGCCGCTCGTGCTCGCGGCGCAGGCCGGCCTGCTGGAAATGCGGGTGCAGCTCGACCTGGTTGATCGCCGGCGTCACGCCCGTCTCGGCGATCACGCGCTCGAGGTGCTGCGGCTGGAAGTTCGACACGCCGATCGAGCGCACCAGTCCCTCCGACTGCAGCTCGACGAACGCCTTCCACGTCTCCACGTACAGGTCGTGCGCGGGCACCGGCCAGTGGATCAGATACAGGTCCAGGTGGCTCAGCTCCAGGCGCTCGAGGCTCGCCTTGCACGCGCGCTTGGCCGCGTCATAGCCCTGGTCGTCGTTCCAGCACTTGGTCGTCACGAACAGCTCGTCGCGATCCAGGCCAGAGGTGTGTATCGCTTCCCCGACAGGGCCCTCGTTGCGATACGCCGCCGCCGTATCCAAGTGGCGATAGCCGGCCTGCAGCGCCTGCGCGACGGCCTGCTCGGTCTCCTTCGGCGGCACCTGAAAGACGCCGAAGCCGAGCTGCGGGATCTGCTCGTTGGCGCCGAGCGCCAAGCGCGGCACCTGATCTGTTGGGCTGGTCATCCTGTGGTCTTGCCCAACAATCGCGCAACACAAACCCCCGGCGCGGCCACGGCGAGCGTCCCGGCCGCCGAGCGGGTCGTATAGTCGCCGCAATGGGGGCGCCACGGCTGCACGGTAAGGTCGCGCTGATCACCGGCGCCGCCGCCGGCATCGGCGCCGCGACCGCGCGCAGCTTCGTCGAAGAGGGCGCGCGAGTGCTGCTCACCGACAGCGACGCCGACGGCGCGAGGGCGCTCGCCGCCACGCTCGGCGAGGGCGCCGCCGCGCACCGCCACGACGTGACCAGCGAGCAGGACTGGCAGGCCGTCGTCGCCTGGGCGCTGCAGCGCCACGAGCGCATCGACGTGCTGCTCAACAACGCCGGCGTGTTCCTCGCAGCGCCACTCGCCGACACGTCGCTCGACGCGTTCCGTCATGTGATCGACGTCAACGTCGTGGGTGCGTTTCTCGGCATGCGCGCCGTTGCGCCGTCGATGTGCGAGCGCCGGTCGGGCTCGATCGTCAACGTCTCCTCCGTCGCCGGGCTCACCGGCAGCCCCTACCTGACGGCGTACTCCGCATCAAAGTGGGCCGTACGCGGCATGACCAAGGTCCTCGCAAAGGAGCTTGCGCGCTTCGACGTGCGCGTCAACTCGCTGCATCCCGGACAGATCGACACCGACATGAACGCGCGCCAGCGCGAACGCACGCCCGAGCTCGTCGACAAGCTGATCAAGGCGATCCCGCTGCGACGCATCGGCGCGCCCGACGAGGTCGCCGCCGCGGCCGTCTACCTGGCGGGCGACGAGAGCCTCTACGTGACCGGCTCTGAGCTGGTCATCGACGGCGGCACGAGCGCATGACCGCCCCATCCGCCCTTTCGCCCCCCAACGTCTGGAGATGAGCCAGTGAGCCCGATCAACCGCCAGGTCCGCCTCGCCGCGCGCCCCAACGGCATGCCCCGCGACTCAGACTGGGAGCTGCGCGAGGAGCAGACCTCCCAGCCCGGCCCCGGCGAGCTCGTCGTCGCCGTGTCGCACCTGTCGCTCGACCCCGCCATGCGCGGCTGGATGAACGCCGGCGCCTCCTATATCGACCCGGTGGAAATCGGCGACGTGATGCGCGCCGGCGCCGTCGGCGTCGTAAGCGCGTCCGAGCACCCCGGCTTCGCCGTCGGCGAGCACGTCTACGGCGTGTTCGGCGTGCAGGAGCACGCGCTGTCAGACGGCAAGGGCGTGATCAAGATCGATCCACAGCTCGCGCCCGCGCCGACGTATCTCGGCACGCTCGGCATGACCGGCTTGACCGCCTACTTCGGCCTGCTCGACGTGGCCAAGGTCAAGGCCGGCGACACCGTCGTCGTGTCCGGCGCCGCCGGCGCCGTCGGCAGCGTCGTCGGGCAGATCGCCAAGATCCAAGGCGCGCGCGCCGTCGGCATCGCCGGCGGTCCCGACAAGTGCGCGTGGCTCGTCGACGAGCTCGGCTTCGACGCCGCAATCGACTACAAGAGCGAGGACGTGCGCCGCGCGCTGCGCGAGCACGCGCCCAAGGGCATCGATGTCTACTTCGACAACGTCGGCGGCGAGATCCTCGACGTCGCGTTGACCCGCCTGGCGCGCGGCGCGCGCATCGTCATCTGCGGCGCCGTCTCGCAGTACAACGCGACCGAGTCCGTGCGCGGCCCGTCCAACTACCTGTCGCTGCTCGTTTTCCGCGCCTCCATGACCGGCATGGTCGTGTTCGACTACGCCGCGCGCTTCGGCGAGGCGATGACGGCGATCGCCGGCTGGATGCGCGAAGGCAGGATCGTCTCGCGCGAGCACATCGTCGACGGCGGCGTCGAGGCCTTTCCCGCCGCGCTGCTCAAGCTGTTCGCCGGCGAGAACACCGGCAAGCTCGTGCTGCGCGTAGGCGCGAGCTGATCAGGCGCCCAGCAGGCGGTCGACCAGCTCGCGCCAGCACGCCTTCAGGTACTGCGGCGACATCGCCAGCTCGCGGCGCTGGAACAGCACCAGTTCGCTGACCAGCGCGCCGAGCAGCACGTCGGCGAGATAGCCGACGTCGCCCGCGTAGTCGCTCTCGCGCAGCAGCGCCATGACGTGCGCGCGGTAGGCCGCATAGACGCTGTGGCGCAGGCGCTCGCCAGGCGCCCCGTTCTCCGCCGCCACCAGCAGGTCGCCTTGGATCTCGATGTGTTCGAGCATGCGCTCGCCGAAGGCCACCAGCCGCTCGCGCGGCGGCGCGCCCGGCCCGAGCGGCGCCGGGCCGCGTATGAAGTCCTCCTGGAAGGCGCGCTCGCGCTCGTCCAGCAGCGCGCGCATCAAGCCGCAGCGGTCGCCGAAGTGCCGAAACAGCGTGCCCTTGCCCACGCGCGCGGCGCACGCGACCTGATCCATCGTCACCGCGCCCGCGCCGCGCTCGGCGACCAGTCCTTCGGCCGACAGCAGGATCGTCGCGCGGTTGCGCGCCGCGTCCGCCCGTTCGTGCCGGCTCGGTTCGAGCATCGGCAAAGCCGTCGGCGCCAGTTGCCCCCCCACGCCCGCAACTCTATCCGCTCCAATTATCGGACTACGGTCCATTTCTGTTATTCTAACGGATACGGACCATAGTCCGATCACTATCGACACGACAGGAGACCGCATGTCCGCCACCGCCACCGCCACCCAGCAGACGTCGCTTCCCACCGGCACGTGGAAGCTCGACCCGACCCACTCCTCGGCCAGCTTCGCCGTGAAGCACATGGTTGTCGCCACGTTCCGCGGCCGCTTCGAGGACCTCGACGCGACGCTCACCGTCGACGACGACGGCACCGGCGAGCTGCTCGGCACGGTCGACGCCGGCTCGATCGTCGTCAAGGACGAGAACCTGCAGGCGCACCTCGGCTCGCCCGACTTCTTCGACACCGAGCGCCACCCGCAGCTTCGCTTCGCCTCCACGGCCATCCGCCGCGACGGCGACGAGCTGGCGATCGACGGCCAGCTGACGATCAAGGATCACACGCACGCCGTGCAGGCGCGCGGCACGATCACCGACCCGCACGAGACGCTCGGCGGCGCAATCAAGATCGGCGTGACGCTCGAGACGGTCATCGACCGCACGCAGTTCGGCTTGGAGTGGAACGCGCCGCTGCCCAAGGGCGGCTTCGCGCTCGCCAACGACGTCAAGCTGACCGTCGAGCTCGAGCTTGCGCGCGACGGGGAGTAGCAGCCCGTGCGCGTCCTAGCCATCGCCGGCTCGCTGCGCCGCGACTCGCACAACGGACGCCTGCTTCGGGCGGCGGCGAAGCTGCTGCCGCCCGAGGTCGAGCTCGTCGCGTTCGACGCGCTCAAGTCGATCCCGCCGTTCGACGAGGACGACGAGCAGGCGCCCGGTGAGGCGGTCGAGCGTTGGCGCGCGCAGATCGTCGCCGCCGACGCGCTGCTGTTTGCGACGCCCGAGTACAACCACTCCATCCCCGGCGCGCTCAAGAACGCCGTCGACTGGGCCTCGCGCCCGGTCGCCTCGGCCGCGCTGCGCAACAAGCCCGCCGCGGTCGTCGGGGCGAGCACGGGCATGTTCGGCGCCGTGTGGGCACAAGCCGAGCTGCGCAAGTCGCTCGCCGCCGCCGGCGCGCGCGTGATCGACCGTGAACTGCCGGTCGGCGGAGCCGACGAGGCGTTCAAGGCGGATGGCTCGCTCGCCGAGCACGATCAGCAGCTCGCGCTCGGCGAGATCCTCGCCGAGCTGCTCGCCGAAGTCGCCGTGCCCGTCGCCGCATAGCGCCGGCGCGCGCGGTGACGGACAATGCCACGATGGCGACCCAGCGCAAGCCGGCGCCGGAGAAAGTCTCCGACCAGCTGCAACGGTGGCTCGACGCGGATACGACGAAGACGCTCGGTGGCCTGATCGACGCCTTCGGCGAGGGCAGCTTTGCGATCATCTTCCTCGTGCTGATGGCCGTGCCCGCGCTGCCGCTGCCCACCGGCGGCGTCACGCACGTGCTCGAGGTGATCGTCATGCTGCTCGCGCTGGAGCTGATCGTCGGCCGGCGCAAGGTGTGGCTGCCGGAGCGCTGGCGGCGCCTGGAGCTGGCCGGCGCCAAACAGCAGAAGTTCATCGACACGCTGCTGCGGCGCATCCGCGCGCTCGAGCGCTTCTCACGACCGCGCGGGCGTTGGCTGTTCGGTCATCGCCTGAGCGGCAGCGTGTTCGGCCTGATCGTGCTGGCGCTCGCGCTCACCGCCTTCCTCGCCCCGCCGTTCTCCGGGCTCGACACCCTGCCGTCGCTCGGCGTCGTCGTGCTCGCGCTCGGCTACCTGCTCGCCGACATCGCGCTCGCCGGCGCCGGTCTGGCGATCTGCGCGCTCGGCGTGCTGTCGGTCGTGTTCCTCGGCAGCATCGCCGTCAAAGCAGTCAAGAGTGTCTTCTGATTCGAGTAATCAGATCGTTTGATCTGATTAGTTCTGCAACTATTTCGCCCCATGCGCATACTGATATGGGGAATCGTTGGGCTATCTGGAGCAGCATTGAGCTTTGGCGCGATGAGCGTCCACGGCTCTAAGGACGACCGCGCGGCGATCAGGCGCGCGGTCCGCGCGACGTTCGCAGACCTGCAAGAACGCCGGGCGGACAGGCTATGTGAGGACTTCACCGCCGCCGCCGATGCGCGGCTGGCGCGCGGAGTCGGAGACTGCGCCCGGCGAGTCGGCGAAGTCCTCGGAGCGCCCAGCGGCGCCGGGCGTCGCGCCGGCGCGCCCCATCTGCCGACGCTTGGGCGGCTGAGGGTCACCGACATCTCCTTCAGCGGCGACCGCGCGAGCGCCGTGTCGAGCGAACCGCGCAAGGCCGGCAGCGAGTTGCGCTGGCGGCTGCGACTGCGCGGCGGACGCTGGCGGATCGACGCTCCGGCGACGCTCGCGTTGCCCTAGCGAGCACTCGCCTGGGCCCTTTTCAGGACGCGGCGTCGTCGAGCTCGCCGACCAGCTCCAGCAGCGATATGTCGAGCGCTTCGGCGAGGCGTCTCACGGTCGTCCAGCCCGGGCTGTTGAGGCCGCGCTCGATGCGCGACAGCGCCGACGCCGTGATGCCCGCGTCGAACGCCAGCTGCTCTTGCGTGATGTTGCGCTCCTCGCGCAGGCGTTTGAGGAGCGTTGCCAACACCATGTCCGGTGGCTCGTGCACCTAAGAAACATGCCGGAGTCCTAGGGTCAAAGTCCAGGGATCAAAGTCCTAGGACTTAAAGCGCTGTATTCTCCTCGACTGCACAAATCATCCCCACAGATGGTCGAGTGCACCGACCGGCCGAGCGCCCGACGCAAGTCGAGCGTGGGGCCGGTCCCGCCAAAGAGTCCCCGGAGCTCGCTCCGGGGACTCTCGGCAAGCGCGTGTGGGAGCGCGTATGGGAGCGCGGCGGGCTCAGAGCGCCCTATTCCGGCGCATACGTCGCATACAACGAGGTCTGCTCAGCGTCTGTGCTGACCGCGCCGAACGGGTTGGTCGGTCCTGAGGCATAGGCGTTTGCGTTGTAGTCGCGCGATCCGCTGACGCTCGTCCAGCGAAAGCTCGCCACACCTGCGCTGGCGCCGGTCATCACGCCGATCCAGTAGTTGCCGGCCGTGAGTTTCACCGGCGAGGAGAAGGTCATGTCATACCAGCCGGCGACGTTGGTGCTTTTGAAGGTCAGCTGTTCAGAGACGCCCAACAGCCCTGCCGGCGTGCCTGCGTTGTCGGCGTAGATCAGGCCCTTTATGACCTCCTGGCCGCTGGTGCCAGACGGCGCCAGATACATGCTCAGCTTGCTCACCGATCCGGGCGTGCCCAGGGCATAGCGGTTGACGCGCTTGCGTTCTGAGATCAACGTGTCGGTGGACGCGCCGACGGTGGTCTTGCCGAAGGTGGCGCTGCCCTGCTGCACGACGGCCGTCTGCACGGAGGTCGCCGGGGTCGAGCTGCCGCCGGCGTTGGCGGCCGTCTCCTGAACCTCGATCGTGTGCCCGACGTCGCCGGCGGTGACCGTGTAGGTCTGGCTGGAAGCGCCGCCGATCGGCAGGCAGCTCGCGCCCAGCGAATCGCACTGCA
Organism: uncultured Solirubrobacteraceae bacterium; assembly: GCA_963794905.1. Taxonomy (GTDB): domain Bacteria; phylum Actinomycetota; class Thermoleophilia; order Solirubrobacterales; family Solirubrobacteraceae; genus Palsa-744. Next base: position 2,098,134 of record CAWCFO010000002.1, on the reverse strand, counting down.
GCCACTGGTAGGCGAAGCTCGTCGGTTCGTTGCTCCACGTGCCGCTGTGCTCGGTGAGGATCTGACCCGACTGCGGCGTCCCGGTGATCGTCGGGACGCCCGTGTTCACCGGCGCCGGTGGTGCGCTGGCCGGCGCATACGTCGCATACAACGAGGTCTGCTCAGCGTCTGTGCTGACCGCGCCGAACGGGTTGGTCGGTCCTGAGGCATAGGCGTTTGCGTTGTAGTCGCGCGATCCGCTGACGCTGGTCCAGCGAAAGCTCGCCACACCTGCGCTGGCGCCGGTCATCACGCCGATCCAGTAGTTGCCGGCCGTGAGTTTCACCGGCGAGGAGAAGGTCATGTCATACCAGCCGGCGACGTTGGTGCTTTTGAAGGTCAGCTGTTCAGAGACGCCCAACAGTCCTGCCGGCGTGCCTGCGTTGTCGGCGTAGATCAGGCCCTTTATGACCTCCTGGCCGCTGGTGCCAGACGGCGCCAGATACATGCTCAGCTTGCTCACCGATCCAGGCGTGCCCAGGGCATAGCGGTTGACGCGCTTGCGTTCTGAGATCAACGTGTCGGTGGACGCGCCGACGGTGGTCTTGCCGAAGGTGGCCGTTGGCGGCGGCGCAATCCCGGCGCCGCTGAACGCGACTTCGTGCAGTCCGCTGTTGTCGTCGCCGTTGATCACCCACACGCCTGTCGCGGGTCCGACCGCGGTGGGCGTGAACGCCACTTTCTCGGTGAGGGAGGCTCCGGGCGCGATCGTCGTTCCCTCCGGCAGCGTGGTGGTCGCCGCAAAGGCGCCGCCGCTCGGCGGCTTTGACTTGGTGATGCTGACGCTCGTGCCGCCGGTGTTGCTGACGGTGAACGACTTGGTGACCGTCTTGCCTACTTCAACTTCGCCGTATTCGTTTTTTTCGGCCGTGATCTTCAACACGCCCGGCGCGCCGGCGCTGCCGGACAGCCCGACCGATCCGTTGCCGCCGGTCGTTTCCATGCCGATTTCATCGCTGTAGGCGCCTTCTTTGCCGGGGTCGAAGGCGATTTCAACCGTCACCGACGCACCCGGCGCAATCGTGCTGCCGACCGCCGGCACGCCGCTCGCGCTGAACGGAGCGGCCGGCAGCTGCTCCGCGTTGATCGTCAACGGCGCGTTGCCGACGTTGCTGAACGTCGCGCTCCCGGACGAATGGGAGCCGACGGTGACGCCGCCGAACGCCAGCACGCCGGGGCTGACGGCGAGCTGTGGAGTGGCGGCCTGGCCGGTGCCCGACAACGCGAACGAAGCCGGCCCCTGACTGGTTTCCGCCGTCAGCGTGCCGCCGACCGGCCCCGTCTGCGTGGGCGTGAACTTGAGCGGGACCTGGATCGTCTGCCCGGCTGTGAGCTGCGCCGGGAGCGCAGGCGTTGGGCTGCCGACCGTGAACTGCGACGAGTCGGTCGTCAGCTTCGTCACCGTGGCCGTGCCCGTCGCGGTCAGCGTGAGCGTCTTTTCGCTGCTGCTGCCGATCGTCGTCGTCGGGAAGTCGGTCGTCGAGCCCGTCAGCGGCGCGTTCACGGGCGCGCCGAAGGCGAGCACCTTGCTGTCGCGCGTGCCGACGTAGAGCCGGCCCGCGCCGACGCCCGGCGTGGCGAACTTCGACGACGTGCCGATCGCCGCGCTCCAGCGCAGCACCGGCTTGCCACCCACCGGAACGGGGTCGTAGGCGCGCAGCTGGGCGCCGGCGCCGGTCCCGTTGGGCGCCCACACGATCCACACGAGAGCCGAGCCGGCCTTCGTTTCGTCGGATGTGATCACGGCTGCGCTGGAACCGAAGCCGAAGGCGTCGGAAGAGGTGGCCTGCAGCGACAGCGACGGCTGCCCGGTGCCCGATACGCCGTACTTGTACACGCGCAGCGCTCCGCCGTTGTACGAGGACGGGATGTAGATCCAACCGCCTTCTCCGGGCCAGACGCCCGGGCGCGACCAGACCCCGCCGTAGGGACCGAGCCGCTGCACGACGTTGTCCGCGCCGCCGAGGCCCTGCTGGAAGCCGCCGAGGCTGTCTCGGTTGAGCAGATAGACGTAGCCCTCCTTGCCCACGGCGACGGCCAGGTGCGGCAGCGTCGCCGTGCCGAAGAACTGGTCGTTGAGGCCGGTCAGCCCGCCGGATGCGAAGTCGAGGTCTTTCTGGTCGAGTTCGTGGGCGTTGTAGGGCGAGAAGAAGTCGACCGGCTTGAGCGTGCCGTCGGGTTGTACGTTCAAGCGAACGGCCGACTCGCCGAGGCTCGCCGGCGGCGCGTTGCCGGGGGTCGGGGTCGTCGGCGCGCCTGGGTTGCCCGTCGTCAGCAGGATCGACCCGGGTCCATCGGACGTCAGCCCGGCTCCCGATTGCCAGATCCCCGCGCCCCACCCGCTCGGGACGCCCACCCATCGCGTCTTGACTTCGCCTTTCGTCGAGACGCCGAACACCCAACCCTGCCACGGCCCGATGTCGCAATGCGAGCCGAAGGCCGCGTACACCACGCCGTTCATCAGCAGCAGACCCGGCCGCTGCAGCTCGGTGGTCGGCTGGAAGGTCATGTTGGAATGGTTCTGAGCCGTGCCGGCGAGTTCGATCGGGAACCCGGCCTTCTCGGTTCCTTTGGTCATGTCGACGGCGTCCATGTACCACCGTGCCGGACCCGAGCTGCCCGATGCGTACGTCACGTGCGTGAGGTAAGCCGTGTTCGTCGTCGGGTCGATGACCGGCGTCGAGGTGACGCCGAAGTTCGGCGTCAGGTCAGCGCAGCCGATGTCCGCGGCCTTCCAAGGCGTGCCCAGGTCAAGCGGGGCGGGCCACTGAGCCGCGCCCGTGCTCGGATCCAGCGAATAGACTTTGTTGTTCTCGGTGGCCACCAGCAGCCGACCGTTGGACAGCAGCGGCTGCGCGTACACCTGGCCGTCGACCGCTTTGGACCAAAGCTGTCCGAAGCTGCCGCCGCCAACGAGCTGAGGCGTCAGCGACGGCTCGTCGGGATACCAGCCATCGCGAAGATCGTCGCCGGCGTTCGTTACACCTTCGGCGCCTGCCGGCGCCGCTGTTGTGGAGAGCGCGATCAACAACAGCGCCGCGAGCGACAGCCCAAGCAGGCGAGCGCCGCCGCCGGTCAACCAAAAGCGCGTGCGCCCGGCACGCCTGGAAGCAAACGCGCGCATCCTTGCCGTCCCCCTCGTTCGAGCTTTCTCCGTCTGAGTCGAGCGGATGATATGCCATCGCCGCGAGCGATACCAGGCGTCGCAGCCGACTCCGGCGATCGGTCGAGACGCGACGAGACCGTCGGCGGATCAGCTGGGCGGTCGCCGCCGGGACGTCATCCGCACGTACGTCTCACGATCAGCCGCACCTTCGTTCCGGGCTCGAGGTGGGTGTTCGGCAAGGGGTTGGTCGCGCACACGATCAGCGTCGCCGCAGCGCCGGCGCCGGGACGACCGAGCACCGTGTAGTTGACCTCGCCCGCGCGGAGGTCGCGCTCGGCGATCGCGAGCCTCACGCCGATCAGGTTCGGCACGGTCGGACCCTGCTGTCCAATCGCCGACGGTGCGGCCGCGCCCGTGCTCGGCGGCGCCGGGCGCTTCGCGGGCTGTGTGTCGTGTCCCCGTCCGGTCGTCGCCGACGGGCCCGTGCTCGTCGTCGCCCCGCAGGCCGACAGCGCCGCGCAGAACGCCACCAGGATCGACACGACCCCCAGCCGCGGCCACAAAAATAAGCAGACTCTCATTTGACGTCGGTATTTCCTTCTGCGAAGGTCCCGGCCCGATTAATGAGGAATACGGATGTTCCCAAATCGATCCGCGTGAGCCTGCGCGCGGCAACAGGCGTTTACCGTCTCCTACAAGTGACCGCACTCGCGGCTGTCTGTTTGAGCATATGTCAAGTGATGGCAGCGTCACTGGCAAGCGCAGCCTCCGCCGCCACCTTCGGCAAGACCACCGTCGGCGCGTCCACCGACACGTTGATCTCAGAACGCAAGCGCGTCAACCGCTATGCCCTGGGCACGCCCGGATCGGTGAGCAAGCTGAGCATGTATCTGGCGCCGTCTGGCACCAGCGGCCAGGAGGTCATAAAGGGCCTGATCTACGCCGACAACGCAGGCACGCCGGCAGGGCTGTTGGGCGTCTCTGAACAGCTGACCTTCAAAAGCACCAACGTCGCCGGCTGGTATGACATGACCTTCTCCTCGCCGGTGAAACTCACGGCCGGCAACTACTGGATCGGCGTGATGACCGGCGCCAGCGCAGGTGTGGCGAGCTTTCGCTGGACCAGCGTCAGCGGATCGCGCGACTACAACGCAAACGCCTATGCCTCAGGACCGACCAACCCGTTCGGCGCGGTCAGCACAGACGCTGAGCAGACCTCGTTGTATGCGACGTATGCGCCGGAATCCACAGAAGGCGGCGGTGTGCCGGCCAACACCAGCCCACCGACGATCTCGGGGACGGCTCAGCAGGGGCAGACGCTGAGCGAGCAGCACGGAGTGTGGACCAATGCTCCCACCGGTTACACATACCAGTGGCTGCAATGCGATTCGCTCGGCTCCAGTTGCCTGCCGATCAGCGGCGCCGGTGAACAGACTTACACACCGGTCGCCGGCGACGTCGGCCACACGCTCGCCGTCGAAGAGACGGCCAGCAATTCGACGGGTCCGGGACCGGCAGCGACGTCGAGTGCGACGGCCGTCGTCGCACAGCAATCCTCCTCCGCCGCCACCTTCGGCAAGACCACCGTCGGCGCGTCCACCGACACGTTGATCTCAGAACGCAAGCGCGTCAACCGCTATGCCCTGGGCACGCCCGGATCGGTGAGCAAGCTGAGCATGTATCTGGCGCCGTCTGGCACCAGCGGCCAGGAGGTCATAAAGGGCCTGATCTACGCCGACAACGCAGGCACGCCGGCAGGACTGTTGGGCGTCTCTGAACAGCTGACCTTCAAAAGCACCAACGTCGCCGGCTGGTATGACATGACCTTCTCCTCGCCGGTGAAACTCACGGCCGGCAACTACTGGATCGGCGTGATGACCGGCGCCAGCGCAGGTGTGGCGAGCTTTCGCTGGACCAGCGTCAGCGGATCGCGCGACTACAACGCAAACGCCTATGCCTCAGGACCGACCAACCCGTTCGGCGCGGTCAGCACAGACGCTGAGCAGACCTCGTTGTATGCGACGTATGCGCCGGAATCCACAGAAGGCGGCGGTGTGCCGGCCAACACCAGCCCACCGACGATCTCGGGGACGGCTCAGCAGGGGCAGACGCTGAGCTCAAGCGCCGGCGGCTGGAGCAACTCGCCGACGAGCTACAGCTACGAATGGCTGCGATGCGGGTCCGGCGGGGGCAGCTGCAGCCCGATCTCCGGCGCGACGTCGACCACGTACACGCTTACAGAAGCGGACGTGTCAAAGACGCTGCGCGTGTCGATGACGGCTTACAACAACGCCGGACCTTCGGCCCCGGCGCGCTCGACGCCGACCGCCGTAGTCACGGCGCCCACGGCCGCCCCGGTGAACACCAGCCCGCCGACCATCTCGGGGACCGCGCAGCAGGGGCAGACGCTGAGCGCCAACGCGGGAAGCTGGAGCAACTTTCCGACGAGCTACGCCTACGAATGGGAACGCTGCGGCTCCGGCGGCGCCGGCTGCAACCCGATCTCCGGGGCCGCGTCGATCGCGTACACGCTCACAGAAGCGGATGTGTCAAAGACGCTGCGCGTGTCGGTGATCGCTTCCAACGAAGCCGGGCCCTCGGCCGCGTCGCGCTCGGCGCCGACCGCCGTCGTCACACCGGCGACCGGCGTGTCGCACCTCGAGTACGTGGTGCAGGATGGCGTCACGTCGGTGTATGACATGGACAACGGCTTTTCGCTGGTCAAGACGATCAGCCTCCCCCAGACCAAAGCGGAGGTCAGGGGTGTGACCGTCGCGCCTTCCACCCACATGATGTTCATCGCCTACGGCGGCGACGGCGGGGGCAACGGCAACGGCTCGGTGCTCGCCTACAACCTGGTGACGGAAAAAGTCGTGTGGGACGTGAAACTCAACACGGGCATCGACTCGGGGCAGGTCAGCCCGGATGGCACGAAGCTGTACATACCGACCGGCGAGCTCTCGTCGGGCAAAGTGTGGAACGTGCTCAACGCCGCCAACGGCGAAGTGACGGGGACGATCCTGGGTGGATCGGGACCGCACAACACCGTGGTGTCGGCCGACGGCAACTACGTCTACCTCGCCGGGCGCACTTACAACTACCTGGACGTGTACGAAACGGCGAGTGGGAAAGTCCGCGAAATCGGCCCGCTGGTCAACACGGCGCGACCGTTCACTGTCAACGGCTCGAACACGCTGGCGTTTACGACGGCCACCAACTTCGACGGTTTTCAGGTTTCGTCGATCACCACCGGCAAAGTGCTGTTCACCGTGTCCTTCGGCGAAGTGCCCAATGGGTTCGCGTTCACGGCGCCCAGCCACGGAGCCTCACTGTCGCCCGACGAGAAGCAGCTGTACGTGATCGACGCGGTCCACAAAGAGGTGCAGTTCTGGGATGTCTCGAAAGTCAAAGAAGGCGTCGCCCCCACCCAGATCGGCGTCGTCCCCGTCGCGGGCCTGAGCGGCAGCGAGAGCCCCTGCACGTATGACTGCGGGCGCGGAGGCTGGCTGCAGCTGTCCGGCGACGGGCGCGATCTGTTTGTCGGCGACTCCGGCGAGGTGATCGACACGGCGACGCGCAAGGTCATCACGACGCTGTCGACGCTCGCTCAGACCAAGAAGTCGATCGAGGTCGACTGGCAGGGTGGCGTGCCGATCTCTACGAGCGGGCGAACGGGAGTCGGCGGCGTCGGGTAGCCGCAGCTACCCGCGGCGCGACGGCGCTGCGCCTTGCTCTACAGCAGCTCGAGATCGCCGAGCGACAGTCTCCACGAGCTGCGCCGCGTCGGATCTGGAGCGACGCGCTCGCGCAATCGATAGGCCATCAGCGCCGTGTGCCCACGATACGGCAGAAAGCCGTGCACGGCGGCATGACGGCGCGAGGCGAAGCGGCAGCTGATCAAGTCCGCCGGGGCCGCTTGGGCGACTTGCGCGAGCAGCTTGCGCGTCGCCCCGGAGTCGCCGCGCTCGACGAACAGCTCACAGACGTGTGAGATCAGCAGCCGGCCGTGGCGGCGCACGCGAAAGATGGCCGCGTCACGGCCCATGCCTGTGCGCTCGACGACGCGATAGTCGGCGAATCTGCCGTAGCGCCAGCCCAGGTAGCGCGGGTCGTGGACCGTCGAGAGCGCGTCGGACTCGCCCGCGACAGCCAGCGCCGATGCACGCGCATCGTCGCGGAGAAAGTCCCCGGCGGTCTCCGCCTGGATGTCGAGCTCACGCGAGCGCCGCGCACGCCCACGGCGACCGCGCGCGAGCGCCGCGACCGTCGGATGGGGATTCAGCCGCAGATAACGTACGAGCGTCGTCACCTGCCGACGCCCAGACCGCAACCCACCCACGCGGCTCTGCGCGTTCGGATTGGACCAGATGAACGCGGTCTGCGGCGCGAGGCTGACGGCGGCGCGAATCGCCATCGACACCCCAGATCGCTGATGGTCGGGGTGCACCGCGTAGTCGACCGCGCGGGCCGCTTGGAGCTCTCGCCCGCCGGCGCGAAACCGCCAGGGCATGTAAGCGGCGAAGCCAGTCACCTCACCAGCGCACTCGACCACCAACATCTGCGAGCCTCCGATCGGCCCGTCCAGGTGCTTCCAGCGAAAGAACTCCTGCGGCGTGACGCCGTCGATACCGAGCGGCCACCGACCGAACGCAGCGTTCAGCACACCCAGCGTCGCAGCCTCATCCGCCGGCGCATATGCGCGGACCTCGAACCTGGGCTCGCGACCGGCCGACCGAGGCCGAGACGCCGACGGATCGACGCTTGCGAGCGGCCCAGCGGGCCTCGGCCCAGAGGTCAAGTCAACCGACCAGCACCGCGCCCTGTCCGGCCGAGAGCGTCACCGATTCGACCGTCCCCCACTGCGCGCTGTGCATCGGCTTTGCGAGCTTGATCGTCTGCGTCGAAGCTCCCGGCTCGACCGTATAGACGACCCCACCGGCGAACGCCCGCGTCCACAGCCCGCTCGATGAGCGTTCCCGCCCTGTGCGAGCTTCGCCTAGATGCACGTCGAAGCCAGTCCACCAGTTGCGGGGCGTCTGTTCGGTGCCGTTGATGTAGTCGCCGCCGTCGTTGCCGAGCAGGTAGGTGGCGAGGTTGTATTCCAGCGTCGACACGCCGGTGCTGTTGCGGTCGCCGGTCATCACGATGTGGATCCCCTTGGCGTGCAACCGGTCGATGTATTCGAAGAATTCCGCGTAATCCGCGGGAGAGCTGATGCCGGCCGACGGGCCGACGCCGAACTCCTTGGTGATCAGGTTGACCGTTTCCAGCGCCCGGTCGACGTTGGGGTCGTTGGCCTTGATCAACGGCCAGATGTCGTGGAACTGGCTGTTCATCTCGATCAGCGCCTTCGGCGCCGCGGCGCGGATCGCCAGCAACAGCTTCGCCAAGGCGGCGGCCGAGCCCGGCGACGGCGAGAACCCGGCGGACCAGTTGGCGTCGTCGAGGAACACGCCGGCGTAGCCCGCGTTCATGTCACGACGAACCTCTGCGACGACCGTTTCGATGTTCGACGCGTTCAGCGGCGCTTGACCTTCGGTCGCGGGGTCGTGGTATCCGATGACCGGCAGACCGAAAAGCGAGACGAAGCTGTCGCTGAACGGCGGGTAGCCCTTGACCAGCGAGATCCGCGCCTTTACCCACGGCGCGTACTGAGCGGTGGCGAACGGGTCGAAGTAGCTCGCCGCGTCGAGGCGGAATTTCGGCCGTCCCACAGATTCTTCGGGCCGCGGTTCTTCCTTCGGCGGTTCTTCTTTCGGCGGCGGTTCTTCTTTCGGCGGCGGTTTTTCTTTCGGCGGCGGTTTTTCTTTCGGCGGCGGTTTGTCCGTTCGCGAGCGGCGATAGCGGATCGACGCTCGATTGGACCACGAGTTCGGCTGGCCGGCGGCCCTCACCCGGTAGGTCGCCCGCTTCCCGGGAACGGCGGGCGGCTTGATGCTCAGGCCGGAGACCCTCGAGGTCGTCTGCCTCCCGGCGACATTGGTCTGCAGCACGTAGACGCCGTGGCGTTCGATCGCCGTCCATTTCAGCGTCTGGCCGTGCACTCGCAGCGTCGGAGCACGACCGGTGAGCCCCGCGGCGGTGGAGGCGATGGCGAGCACCAGCAGCGCGGCGCACAGGGCCAACAGCGCGTGTCTGACGATCTTTGCCTGCTGGCGTCGACCGTTTGCATGCCGACGAGTCGCGGCGCGGACGAGACGTCCGAACATTCCTTCTCCCTTTCCTTGGGTGCCTGCGGTCGAGACTCGTGCGACGTCCCGACAGGCGCTCACGCGAACCTATCAAAAGCTCCTCAACGCGTGTTGCGGGCGTGTGTACTCGGCCCGATCGGCCCGTCTGCGCCGGTCCACCGTTGCTTGACCCGGCTGGTACATTCGTCCAGAGGCATGGAAGCCTCGCACGCGCGGCTGGTGACCATCGGATGGCTGATCCGCTCAAGCCGTCGAGCGGAACCCGAGGCGCGCGAACAGTGGCCAGGGAGGGTCGGATGAGCAGACGGCTGAAGGTCAAATCCATCGTGTCACCGATCACCGCGGTCACCCTCGCGGCGGCTCTGCTGGCGGCCTCGGGCGCGGTCGCGTACGCAGACACCGCTGGCCAGCCGGGCTACGTGACGAACTGCACGACCCTGCTCGTGAAGGTCCCGTCCAGGCATTGGGTCAAGAAAAAGCTGACGCGCAAGATCCACGGCCGCCGAGTGGTCGTCCGCCGTCACGGAAAGATCGTCTACCACCGGGTCTACGTGCGATACCTGAGGACCGAGTCCCGGCAGAGCTGCACGTCGCTGCCGCTGCCCGCGACTGTGCCGGCGCCTTCGACGGCCACCTCGACGGGCGCGTCGCTCGTCAGCGAAATCGTGCCCAGCCCACCGGCGCCTGCGCCGGCGCCACCGCCTGCGCCCGCGTCGGCGCCTGTCAGCGCCGGCGCTCCGACGCTGAGCGGGGTCGCCAAATCCGGCGAAACGCTGAGCGCGAGCAGCGGAGCCTGGTCTGAGTCTCCGAGCGCCTACGCCTACCAGTGGCAGCGCTGTGACGCCGAAGGTAACGCCTGCACCGCCATCGCGGCCGCAAACTCCTCGACGTACACGCTCAGCGAACTCGACGGCGCCAAGACCGTGCGAGTGTCGGTCACGGCATCCAATGCGAGCGGCGCCTCTGCGCCGGCCAGCTCCGCGCAGTCGGCGGTCGTCCTGCGCGCGTACTCGTCGACGTTCGGCAAGACGAGCGTAGGCGTGTCCTCTGACAAGCTCGGGGCCGACCGCAAGCGGGTGATCAGGTATTCCCTCCCCGCGGCGGGATCGATCAGCCAGCTCAACGCCTATCTCCAGCCGTCCGGCGCCGAAGGCCAGCAACTGCTCAAGGGCGTGCTCTACAGCGACTCGTCGGGCAAACCGGCCGCGCTGCTCGGGACGACCAACGAGCTGGCCTTCCACTCCAACGAACGCGCTGGCTGGCGCACGCTTGCATTCCCCGCGCCGATCGGCCTGCCGGCAGGCGCCTACTGGATCGGGCTGATCACCGGCGCGACGGCGAACGTCACGAGCTTCCGCTTCGACAGCGTCGCCAACAGCCGCGACTTCAACGCCAACGCCTACAGCGCTGGCCCGAGCGACCCATTCGGCACGCCTGAAACCGACAGCGAGCAGATGTCGATCTACGCGACATACGCCAGCCGGGCGCCGCTCGCAGCGCCGGTCAGCGCAGCCGCGCCGACGGTCTCCGGCGTGACGCAGACCGAACAGGAGCTGACGACGGCGCCAGGGTCGTGGTCGGACAGCCCCACCGGCTTCGCGTATCAGTGGCAGCGTTGCGACTCCGCCGGCGCGAACTGCTCTGCGATCGCGGCGGCCACGGCGCCCACGTACAAGCTCGAAACGGCCGACCTGAACCATCGGCTGCGCGTTTCGACGATCGCGTCGAACGCCGCCGGAGCGTCCACACCGGTCCTCTCCGCGGCCTCCCCTGCGGTGAGCTCGTCGGCGGGCAGCCACCATCTGGAGTACGTGCTCAACGTCGGAGTCGTGTCGGTGTACGACATGGATCACGAATGGAAATCCGTGGGAACGATCAGCCTCCCTCAAGCCGTGTCCGGGATCAGGGGCGTGACCGTCTCGCCGAGCACGCACGTGATGTTCGTGTCCTACGGCGGAGACGGCGCCGGCTATGGACCGGGATCGGTGCTCGCCTACGATCTGGTCAGCGACGAAGTCCTGTGGACCACGGACCTGAGCACCGGAATCGACTCGGGTCAGGTGAGCCCCGACGGCCAATTGCTGTACATGCCCACCGGCGAGCAGAGCTCGGGCACAGTTTGGAACGTGCTGAGCGCCGCAGACGGCGAACTCGTGAAAACGATCTCCGGGGGCATGGCGCCGCACAACACGATCGCGTCGCACGACGGTGAATTCGTGTACCTGGCCGGCCGCTACTCCGAATATCTCTCCGTCTACAACACGAAAACGGGTCAGGTTCGCCAAATCGGGCCGCTGACGCCCGGCGTGAGGCCATTCACCGTGAACGGCTCCAACACCCTCGCGTTCACGACCGCGACCGAATACGACGGCTTCCAGGTGTCGAGCATCGCGACAGGAAAAGTGCTGTTCACGACATCGTTCGGGCCCGTGCCGCCGAACCTGCCCGACTCGGCGCCGAGCCACGGCATCTCGCTGTCTCCCAACGAGAAACAGCTGTACGTCGTCGACGACGTGAACAAAGAGATCCAGGTGTACGACGTGTCCAAAGTCGCCGAAGGCGTCGCGCCCGCTCAGATCGGCGTCGTCGCGGTCGCGGGCCTGGAAGGAATCGAGAGTCCCTGTGGCTACGACTGCGGCCGCGGCGGCTGGTTGCAGCGCTCAACCGACGGGCATTACGTCCTCGTCGGCGACTCGGGCGACGTGATCGAAACCGCGACCAGGAAAGTCGTGGCCAATCTGCCAACGCTGCTCAACACGAAGATCTCCATCGAGATCGACTGGGCCAACGGGGTTCCCGTTGCGACTAGCGGGCGCAGCGGCGTCGGCGAAGTGCCCTGACAAGCTGCATTTGGCTCGACAACGCTTGACAGGGCGACCCTCGAAGTAGCCCGGCTCGGGAGCGGATCAGAGAGCTGCACACCGAGCGCTTGGCAAGCGGGCGTAGGACCTTCAGTCACGCACAACCCGGTTCGTCCGACAGGCCATCGCCAATGCGACGACCCATCCGACGAAGGTCCAGCCGAGGAAGACATTGATCACAACCACGCTGCCCTGATGCGTGATTTTGCGCGCTACGGCAACGATGCTCGGCAGAAAGTACAGCGCCAGCACAACGAGGAGGACGGAGGAATGGATCACTCCACCCATGACCGGGCCGCTTGCCATCGGATCTCGATCATAACCGCCGGGCCGGCGTGCTTTCTTGCTGGCGAAATAGCTCCGACATGCGGAGTGATAAACACGCCGGGGCCATGTGAGGAGCGACTTAGTCCCCAGTGAAACGTAGGGCGAGCTACGCAGCCCGATCTGACGCGGCGCGGATCAGAGACCTCACGACCTCGCCCGGCCTCTCCCCCTGGCTACGTGCGATCTTCTGGAGCGCGGCAGCGTCATCGCCGTCCAACGTGAACTGCACAACCAGATGGGGATCGTGCGAAGCCTCAACCACTTGCACGTCCGTCGGATCTAGCTTCGCGAGCTCCTCGTCGAAGTCTCCGGGCAGCGGATCAGTGTCTGGACGGGTCATGCCTTCGTCAAGATCATACGCTCGGCCGGCGTTGACTCCCAGCCTGTGATGAGCAGCCATGTCGTCGGCTCGACTGTCTCCTCGATGACCAGGGTGAGTAACCGACCACTGTCGCTGCGTCCGATCAGGAGCCGGCGGATGCTTCGCTGCGGCCGCACAACGCCGCCACGCCGGTTCCTGACCACGACGTAGCGATTCCAGAGCATCTGCTCGGCTTCGCTGACCGAGATCCCGCGAGCTCCGAGCTTGTCGATGGCCGCTTCTGTCGCAAGCATCTCGCTGATGAGATCGGTCACGCTCCAAGCATGAGCGGCACTTGGGACGTCCCGACGATGCTCGTTTCGAACAACGCTTGCGCGCCCAGCGACGACGGAGGGGGAGGGATTCGAACCCTCGTCGGAGGAATCTCCCCCGAAACGGTTTTCGAGACCGCCGCATTCAACCGCTCTGCCACCCCTCCACTGGCCCCGATCGGAGGCGAGCGGTGATCTTAGTCAACTCGCTCCAACGCCCAGGCGATCGCCGGGCGACTGGTCGAACCGCGACCGCGTAATCGGACCGCGTTCGAGCCGGCAGAGCGGTCGGACCAGGGGCGAGCCGGCAGACGACTATCTGCGGGAGGCGAAGAATCGGCTGAGCAGCCCTCCGCAGTCGTCCGCGAGCAGGCCGCCGGCCACGGCCGGGCGGTGGTTGAGACGAGGCTCGGCGAGGATGTCGAGGACGCTCCCGCACGCTCCCGCCTTGGGATCGCCGGCGCCGAAGACGACACGCGCCACACGCGCGAGGACGAGCGCGCCGGCGCACATCGCGCAGGGCTCCAGCGTGACGTACAGCGTCGCGTCCAGCAGACGCCAGCTGCGGGCGAGCCGCCCGGCCTCGCGCAGGGCGAGGATCTCGGCGTGGGCGGTGGGGTCGTGGCGCAGCTCGCGCTCGTTGTGGGCGACGGCGATCGCCTCGCCGCCCTGAGCCACGACCGCGCCGATCGGTACATCATCATGAGCCGACGCCAGCTCGGCCTCGCGGAGCGCCAGGCGCATGAAGTGCTCGTCGCGTGCAAAGAAGCGCCCGTTCATCGTCTACCCGTCCGTCGCGGCGACCGCCTGCCGCCTGCTCTGCCTGGGAAGGTCATTATTAAGCAACCGATCATGCCCCCCGCCCCCGGCTCTCCGACCGCGCTTCGCCGCGTACGCCCGCTGCTCCTGCTCGCCGCCTGCTGCGCGGCGCTCTCCTCGGCGCCGGCTGCGGACGCACACGCCGCGCGAACCTCCAGCAGCGACGTCGGCCAGATCGTGGTCAGGTTCGCAGACCGGGCGCCCGCGCGAGCGCGTGCGGCTGCGGCTCGGGCCGCCGCGGTCGGCGGTCCGGCGGTCGTGGCCGCGCACACGCGCGTGCTGCGACTGCGCCGCGGCGCCGACGTCGCTTCGGCGCTGCGCCGCCTGCGCGCCCGACGCGACGTCGTTTGGGCGGTCCCTGACTACGTCGCCCACGCTTCGAGCGATCTGATTCCCGACGACCCAGGTGAGGGCGGCGCGCCGGGCGCGTGGACGCAGTTGCAATGGAACTTCGCGGGCCCGTTCGGCGTGAACGCTCCCGCCGCGTGGGGAAACGTCGCCTCCGACGGCGCTCCCGGCGGCAAAGGCGTGGTGATCGCGGTGCTCGACACCGGGGTCGCGTATGCCGATCACGGCCGCTTCCTGCGCTCGCCCGACGTCTCGCGATTCGGGTTCGTAGGCGGGTACGACTTCATCGCGCACAACCGCTTCCCCGTCGATCGCAACGGTCACGGGACGTTCGTCGCCGGAACGATCGCCGAGGCGACCAACAACCAGTACGGGTTGACCGGACTCGCTTTCGCCGCGCGCATCATGCCCGTGCGCGTCCTCAACGGCCAGGGCGAAGGCGAAGCGTCGACGATCGCCGAAGGCGTGCGCTTCGCGGTCAAGCACGGCGCGCGAGTGATCAATCTCAGCCTCGAGTTCTCCAGCAACGTCACGGCTTCGGACATCCCCGAGCTGATCGAAGCGCTTCAGTACGCGCGCCGCCGTGGCGTGCTCGTGGTCGCGGCCGCCGGCAACGAGGCCCACAGCTCGATCGCCTATCCCGCCCGCGCGCCCAACGTGATCGCCGTCGGCGCCACCACAGAACACGGCTGTCTGGCCGACTACTCGAACGACGGAAGCGGTCTCACGCTCGTCGCGCCGGGCGGCGGCGCGGACGCGAACCTGCCCGGCGACCCCAACTGCCACCCCGAACAGCCGGCCGGGCGAGACGTCTACCAGGTGACCTTCGCGGGAGCGTCCGTTCGACGCTTCGGCATGCCCTCGGGCTACGAAGGGACGTCGATGGCGGCGCCGCACGTCGCCGCGACGGCCGCGCTGATCATCGCCAGCGGGGTCCTCGGCCGTCATCCGTCGCCGGCCCAGATCACTGCGCGATTGCGCTCGACCGCACGCAAACTGGGCGGCGGCGGCGATGAACGTCTGTACGGCGCCGGGCTGGTCGACGCGGCCGCCGCGACCGCTCCCGGCGGCCCCGGAGCGGTCGCCCGCTAGTCAGAAAGGACGCCCAGCCGTGCCGGCTTCAGCCGCCCGCAGCGGTGGGCCGCCCCAGAAGTGCGACCTGGCGATCGTCGGCGGGGGCATCGTCGGGCTCGCGGTCGCGCGCGACCTGGCACTGCGAAATCCTCGCGCCTCGGTGTGCGTGATCGAGCGCGAGAGCGAGCTCGCGCGGCATCAGACCGGTCACAGCTCAGGCGTGGTCCACGCGGGGATCTACTATCCGCCGGGTTCGTTGAAGGCGCGACTCTGCGTACAGGGCGCGCGCGAGCTGTACGACTACTGCGAACGGCGCGGCATCGCCGTCGAGCGCTGCGGTAAGCTGATCCTTGCGACCGACCCGTCCGAGCTGCACCGGCTCGCAGAGCTCGAACGTCGCGGCCACGCAAACGGCGTGACCGGGCTGCGCCGAATCGAGGCGGCGGAAGTCGCAGAGATCGAGCCGCACGCGCGGGCGATCGCGGGGCTGCACTCGCCCGCCACGGGCGTCTGTGACTTCCCGGCTGTGGCCCGCGCGCTCGCCGCTGACGTGCTCGACGCCGGTGGCACGATCGCGACGAGCTGCGAGGTGCGGGGTGTCGAGGCCCGCGCGCGAGCGCTGCGCCTGCGGCATTCCGGCGGCGCGATCGAGGCGCGCCACGCGGTTTTCTGCGCCGGCGCGTGGGCCGACCGGCTGGCGGTCTTCGCGGGCGCCGACCCCGATCCGCGGATCGTTCCGTTTCGCGGCGCCTACCTGCGTCTCACGCCGGCGCGCAGGCACCTGGTCCAATCGCTGATCTACCCGGTTCCCGATCCCAAGCTGCCGTTTCTCGGAGTGCACCTGACGCGGCACATCGACGGGGACGTGCTGATCGGCCCTTCCGCGCTGATGGTGGGCGCCCGCGATGCCTACCGCCTCTCCCGCATCCGCCGCGCCGACGCCGTCGACACGCTCACGTGGCCTGGCACTTGGAGGATGCTGAGGCGCCTCTGGCCGGTGGGTCTCGCCGAACTGCGCCGCGCCGCGCTGCGCTCCGCCCTGGTTGCGGCCGCCGCGCGCTACGTGCCCGAGCTGCGCGCGCGCGACGTCGAGACTGCCTTTGCAGGCGTGCGCGCCCAGGCGGTCGGCCGCGACGGACGCCTGCTCGACGACTTCGCTTTCTCGGCGACCGAGCGCGCGCTGCACGTTCGCAACGCGCCGTCGCCGGCCGCGACGGCGTCGCTTGCGATCGCGCGACACGTCGGCGACCTGGCCTGTCGAACGTTCAGCCTCGAACGCTGACGCGCGCAGCGGTCCGCGGGCCGCCCTCCCTATGCGTGATCGTCACCCAGGCGCGCGATCGCGTCGGCGACTCCCGCGCGGGCGGTGGCGAACCGCGGCCGCCATCCCAGCTCGCGCTTGATCCTCGCGTTGGATGAACGGGCGGAGCGCACGACCGCAGCAACGGCATTGCTTCCGGCCGCCACGCGCGCGAGCGCCTGCGGGATACGGCGGGGCGCACCCACGCCGAGCGCCTCGGCGCTCAGGGCCATGAAGTCGTAGAAGCTGATCGGCTCGTCGTCGACCACGTGATAGATGGCGTTGGGCGTCGGTTGCTCGGCGGCGAGCACGAACGCGCTGACGACGTCGTCGACGTGCACCACGTCCCACAGGTTGTCGCCGCGCCCGATCACGGCGAAGCGCCCGGGCGCGCGCAGCCGTGGCAGCAGCTCCTGCGCATACCAGCCTCCCGGCCCGTAGACGTGCGAAGGCCGAAGCACGACCGCCGGCAGGCCGGACGCGAGCACCAGCTGCTCGCCCCTCTGCTTGGACCGTCCGTAGGCCGTCTGCACGGGCAGCGCCGTCTCCTCGGTGAGCACCGCCCCGCGCGCGTCGCCGGTCACGACGGTCGAGGCGAAGACGAAGCGCGGGCCGCGAGACGAGTCGTGACCGGCCGCGGCCAGACACGCCTCGAGCAAGACGGCGGTGCCGGTCACGTTGACCTCCTCGACCTTGCGGTCGCTGCGTTGCGAGGCGATCTCTGCCGCAAGGTGAATCACACAATCGGGGCGCTCGGTCTGCACTGTTTCCTCGAGTCGCGCGCCGTCGGTGAGGTCGGCCGGCAGCGCCCGCGTGCCCGGTGGCTGCGAGCCCGGCCGGCGCACCATCGCGCCCACCTCGTGACCGCGCTGTAACAGGCGCTCGCAGAGCGCCCGCCCGACGAAACCGCTGGCGCCGGTGACGATGAACCGCATCCGCCGCTGAGCGTATCGTCCCTGCTCCAGCTCGATCGGCGCACAGATATCGTCCGCTTCGATGGATGCCCGTTCACAGAGCCGCTTGTCAGGCCCCTGCGAAGACCGCGCCTGGTCGGGCCGATGATCGACCTGCACTGTCATCTGCTGCCGGGTCTCGACGACGGGCCCACGACGATCGCCGACTCGATTGCCCTGGCGAGAGTGGCGGCCGCCGCGGGGACGACGACGATCGTCGCCACTCCTCACATAGACGGACGCTGGGGCGTCCGTCCGGGTGAGCTGCCCAGGCGTCTGTCAGCGCTGCGCGATGCGCTTACCGAGGAGCAGGTGGCCGTCGACGTGCACACGGGCGGCGAGATCGACATCTCGCGCTTTGCCGATCTGAGCGGCGAGGAACTCGATCACGTGCGCCTCGGCGACGGTCCGTATCTGTTGCTGGAGAGCCCGCTGAGCCCGACCGCCGGCGACTTCGACGTCCTCCTGTTGGCCATCCGGCGCCGCGGCGAGCAGATCCTGCTGGCGCATCCCGAGCGCTGTCCGCTCTTTCAGCGCGAGCCCGAGCGCCTGCTGCGCCTCGTCGACGCCGGCTTGCTGTGCTCGATCAGTACGGGCTCGCTGCGCGGGCAGTTCGGCGAGCACGTGCGCCGTTTCACCCTCGACATCCTCCGCGCGGGCGTCGCCCACGACCTGGCGTCAGACGCCCACGACCATCTGCATCGCCCCCCTCAACTGGCCGAGGTTGCGGCCGAGGTCGAGCGGGAGCTCCCCGGCATCGCCGGTCAATGGGATTGGCTCACGCGCCTCGCCCCCGCTGCGATCCTCGCCGGGGAGCCCTTGCCCGCCAGACCGTCGCTCGGCGCGCCAGGCGTGGTCTGACGCCGTCGCTCGGCGCCAGGCGGCCGAGTCAGTCCTTCACGGCACGTACGAGGTAGTGCCAGCCGGTCCACCTCAGGCCCGGCGCCCCACGGTCCGCGAGCCGTTGCAGCCGTGCGTTGACGCGGATGCTGCGATTCTCGTCGAGGAACATCCACCCCAGGAACGACAGCGGTCCGAAGCCGACCGTCCGGCGGCCCAGCAGTCGCAGCCCGCCGCGCGTGAGCAGCCGGTCGGTCGCGCGTGGAAAATCCAGCCGTGAGGTTGCCACCCCGCGCCGTCTGCGGACGGCGACGAGCAGGCGCTTGAGCGGCGAGAGCGCGAGCATCGCGCGTGGATCGACGAACGACACCAGGCGCGCACGGTTGTCGGCGGTCAGCACGAGCTGCCCGTCCGAGCGCAGCACGCGCGCCATCTCATTGACCGCCTCGCCCGGAGAATGCAGCCAGGGGATCACGCCCACGGCAACGACCAGGTCGAAGTCGCTCGATCCGAACGGCAGGGCGTGCACGTCGGCCACGCCCACCGTCACGCGCTCTGACACCCCTCGCTCCGCGGCCCTCTCCGACGTGGCCTGCACCATCGCCGGACTGGCGTCGACGGCGTCGACTCGAAAGCCGCGCTCGGCCAGCTGCATCGTCAGATGCCCCGCTCCGCAACCGATCTCGAGAACGCGACTCTGGGCCTTCAGGTCGGCGGCGTCCACGTACTCCAGGACGGCGGCCTGGCGGTCCTGATAGATGACCCCTTGGAGGCTGTCGCCACGGTAGACTCCGTCCCAGTAGGACGCGGTGGAGTCGAAGTGCGCATTCACATGCTGCTGGACGCCGCCCTGCTCAACGCCTCCCAGCGGATCATCCTTCTCAAACTCTCGATTCTGATGACTCATCATGGCTGACTTCCGGGCGGGGCGGATGCAATCGCTTCTATTGCCCCGAACGACCTTGGAGTCGGGCTCGATGAAGCGCTACGCAGGCGATGCCAGCCGAGTGTACTTGAGCCCTCGGCAGCCTGAAGCCCCTCTCGACGCTTATCGCCCGCGATGAAACGCAGCGTCGAGGAGTGGTCGCGTCCACTGGACGCGAAAACGCCGATCGTCATCCTGGGATTGAGCCGCGGGGTGTTTCATCACGGCGTCCTGGGAATGGCCCGCAGCGCAGGTCGACTCGGGGTTCCCGTCCATCGGCTCGGGCTCGAGCTGCGAGCGCCGGCCGCCCTGTCGCGTTACATCAGCGGGTGGGACGTGCTCCCCGACGAGGCGACGTCCGACGACGTCTTCCAAGCGCTGCGAGAGCTGACCGGCGTCATCGGACGGAGCATTCTCATCCCCGCCGACGATGCGGCGAGCGTCTTCGTCGACGACCATATGGACGCTTTGGAAACGCATTTCCTGCTGCCCCGCCAGCCCGTCGGGCTCGCGCGCGCGCTTTCGAGTAAGCGGGGCATGTATGAACTGTGTCAACGCCACGGAGTGCCCACGCCGGTGTCCGCCTTTCCCGAGAGTGAAACGGACGTGCTGCGACACGCCGACAGCGCCGAGTTCCCGATCGTGCTCAAGTGCATCAATGCGGGAGACGCGCCGGCCTCGGCACCGAGGGTGATGATCGCCGAGAACCGCGGTGAGCTGGTGGAGGCATACCACGAGATGGAGGCGCCGGGGGCAAACAACGTGATGCTCCAGGAATACATCCCGGGGACGCCCGAAACGGTGTGGATGTTCAACGGCTATTTCGACGCCGACTCGAACTGCCGGATCGGATTCACCGGCAAGAAGGTTCGGCAGTCCCCCCCTTACACCGGCGCGACGACGCTGGGTGAGTGTCGCGCGAACCCAGCGGTGCACGACACGACCGTGCGCTTCATGCGGCAGCTCGGCTATCGGGGCATCCTGGACATCGGCTATCGCTTCGACGAGCGCGACGGGCAGTACAAGCTGCTCGACGTCAATCCACGCATCGGCGGAACCTTCCGGCTGTTCGTGGCGGACAACGGACTCGACGTCCTGCGCGCGCTGTATCTCGATCTGGTCGGTCACGACGTGCCGAGCGCCGTCGCGCCCGACGGTCGGCGCTGGATCGTCGAGCCGCTCGACGTGACGTCGTCGATCGTCTACCGGCGGCGGGGCGATCTCACGCTGCGTGCGTGGCTGCGCTCGCTGCGCGGCGTCAGCGAGGCCGCGTGGTTCGCACGCGACGACCCGCGGCCGTTCGTCGTGCTGTGGGCCCGGCTGCTAAGGGAGCGGGTCCGCGGAAGACGGCGCAAGAAGTGACGCACGCCCGCCGGGCGCTTGGAGGTCCACGCTCTCCCGAGGGTCGCGCGACCTCATCGAGTTGAGCGGGCGAACCTCGCCCTGCTCGACGGCGAAGACGGCATCGAGGTCGTCCACGTGGTCGAGCACGAAGTCAAGATCCTCGACCTGCCCGGTGTCGCGGAGATAGGCGGCGCTGCGGCCACCGACGAACGCGTCGTCGGGGGCGTCGCCGAAACGCTCTATCACCCGTTCGGTCGATGAGCCGACCGCCTCATACCCGGCCCGCACCAGCGCCGTCGCCACGCGCGCGGCGCACAGCTGATCCTCCTCGCGGAACTCGCCACGGCTGTCGGCACCCAACACGACCACGTCGCGACCGTCCCCGGCGAGGTGCTCAGCCTGCGCTCGCGCATTGCGCAGGCAGCATGCGTACGTCCGCCCGTGGCGCACGGCCTCGGCGATCAGGCGGGTGCCCGACGTGGACAGGAGGATGATCGGACGCGCGGTTTGACCGAGCTCGATCATCTGCGTCGGGCTGTTCTGCATATCGAAGCCATAAGGCTGGACGCCCCCGAGCTCGCCGGCGAGGATCGGCCGGTCGAGGTCTGCCGCGAGCCTGACCGAAGCCTCGATCGAGCCGGCGGGGAAGATGCGCATGCCGAGCGCGGCGCCCGTCACGGCGGTCGTCGTCGCGCGAATCACATCCACGGCGACGATCGACGTGGTCGGCGCGATCGGCTCCAGATGCTCGTGAAAGCAATCGATCGATACGGTCGGCATCGGGGTCCTCCAGTCTCCGCGTCAGGCGTCAGCCGGAGGCCGCGGTCGTAGCTTTGCATTGCCGAAGGCGTCTGAGTGGAGCCCGCGCCGGTAGATCTCGACTCGCAGCACCTCCTCCAGCCGTACGTTGCCCAGCTGCACCTCCGGGCCGAAGTGATCGATCAACGCGAACTGGCTGATCTTGTTCGGCGCCTCGAACAGCAGCAGATCCAGCCCGAAGGCCTCGGCGAGCCGGTCGGCCTGCCGCGTGTCGAACTCGCCGGGAGCGGAGAACAGGCCGACGTCTTCGGCGCTCTCGCGCGCCTCGACCACGAGTCGCACGGCGCCGGCCTGCAGCCAATGCTTTCCCCTCGCGATCAGCTCGTCGGTCTCCTTGTCGGTGAAGCGCCCGGAGTGCTTCTCGCCGAGCTCGAACTCGACCTCGAGCCCACGAGCGCTCGCTTGGCGCACGATGTCCTCGGGGCTCAGATCCAGTTCGGTGAAGCCTTCGCCGCACTCGATCCTCGTCAGACCGACGTCGGCGCACAGGTCGAGGTAGGAGGGAAGCGCGCGCTGGGCCACCGCCGTCTCGAACGGGCCTCCCCCGGCGACGGCGGGTATGCCGACCTGCGTGGCCGAGCGGATCTTTCGTCGTGTCGCGCCTTCGTCGGCCACCATCCAGCAGGCCATCGAGATCTTCAGCGTCGCCATCAGGTGCCCGCTCTGCTGGATGTGACCTTCGAGCGTCGCGGGGTCATACCCGGGGTCGAACGGGCAGGTCGCCCTCGGCGTCGGGCGCACCCCGATCTGACTGAGGTACTGCGCGGTCGTCGAGCCCTCGTCCCCCCCTACCATGCCCGTCTGACCTTGCTCGACGGGCGACCGCGCCACAGCCACGAGCACATCCCCGTCACGGCGACGGCGGAGGGTGGTTGGATGTCGTGTCGCTGGCTCATCGGCTGTCGGTGTGCGAGGGGGCCCGATCGAATCGTCTGCGCTGAGGTCGGCTGGCGACATCCCAGGTCGGACATTCTAGGAGCGATCAGCTCGTTCGATCGACGACGATCGGCCTCGCAGAAGCTCTTATCGGAGGGGAACGGCGAGTGCTTGAGCGTCCGCGCTCGGCGGCCGCCGAGCGCCTTCAGGCGCTCGGCGCGAGCGGAGCGATCACGTGCGCGCGTCGACCGGGGTTGCGCAGCGTTCCGCAGATGTGGCTTGGTAGTGGAGATTTGAGCTGTTTTTCACTAGACTTTCGAGGCCGCGAGGATCTGCTGTCGCGCGATTGAAGCGGGGGATGAACCAGCAGGAGCAGGAGACGAGAAGCATGTCCGCGCACGGAAGCAGATCAGGACCAAGAGGCCCGCTACGCCCGCGTCGCGCGGGCGTGATCGTTCTCGCCCTCGCCCTCGCCGTCTCGTGCGCCACGCTCGTCGCAGTCGTCTTGGGCTTGTCGTCAAGCCCCCGCCACCCGGTCGGGCGATTGAACGCGTCGGTGGACAGCGACGTCCTCGCGAGCTTGCAGACACCGCTCGGCGCGCCGCCGGCCAGCCACGCGCCCGGTCGGTCGATCGAGGTCGCCGGGCGTAAGAGCCGCGAATCGCCCGAAGGTCCCTACCTGACCGGGTCCGTGCTGCTGGCTTTCCAGTCAGGCGTCCCCGAGCGCACGCGCCGGGCGATCGAGCATGCGGCCGGCGGCTTGAGCGCGCGGCGGCTGGGGCCTGCGATCAAGCCGGTCGGCCACGGCAGCGCGACCGGCTCGGCGTATCTCGAACCGCTCGAGCTGCGCGTGCCCGAAGCCCGGGAGCTTGCCGCGGTCGCTCGCTTGAGGCGCTATCCGGTCGTCGCGTACGCCGAGCCGGACTACGTCCAGCGCGGGAGCGCCACGCCGAACGACCCCTCCTTCTCGCTTCAGTGGGGCGATGAAAACAGCGGACAGGCGATACCGACCCAGAACTCCGAAGAGGTGCTCGGCTCGCCCGAAAAAGGCACCGCGGGTGCCGACGATCGAGCCGCCCGAGCCTGGCAGCAGACGACGGGCAGCCGCTCGATCGTGATCGGCGAGGCGGATACCGGAGTCGACTACACCCACCCGGACCTCGCGGCGAACGTCTGGTCCAACCCCGGAGGCGTCGGCGGTTGCGCCGCGGGCACGCATGGCTACAACGTCTTGGCGAAAAGCTGCAACCCGCTCGACCAGGACACCACGTACGGGGGGCACGGAACCCACGTCGCGGGAATCATGGGCGCCGTCGGCAACAACGGGACAGGCGTCGTCGGCATGAACTGGCAGACGTCGATTCTGCCGGTCAAGTGGATGAACAACGCCAGCAGCGGTGGGACCGCCGAACTGATCGAAGCGCTTCAGTGGCTCGTCGCCGCCAATCAGGCGGGCGTGAACGTGCGCGTGGTCAACGATTCGGACACTTTCTTCGGGACCGCCAAATCGCAGGCGCTGTCCAACGAGATCGACACGCTCGGGGCGAACAACATCCTGTTCGTCACCGCCGCCGGCAACACCGGCAACAACAACGACGAAGTCGCGGTCCAGCGCTATCCGTGCAGCTATGACCGACCTAACGAGATCTGCGTAACGGCGAGCAACAACAAGGACGCGCTGCCGAGCTGGGCGAACACCGGACCGCACACCGTCGATCTCGCAGCCCCCGGCGTCAGCATCTACTCGACCTTTCGCGAAGGCAAATACGGCTACCTGAGCGGCGGCTCGATGGCCTCGCCGCAGGTCGCCGGCGCCGCGGCGCTGATCCTCTCGGCCGCGCCGTCGCTGTCGGCCACCGCGCTCAAGGCCGACATCCTCGAAAACGTCGACAAACTTCCCTCGCTCGCCGGCAAGGTGATCACCGGCGGGCGCCTGAACGTCTGCAAGGCGCTGCCGGGCTGCGAAGCCCCGACGTTCGGCAAGACCAGCGTCGGCGCCTCCAGCGATTACTTCGGCACGGAACGCAAGCGGGTCAACCGCTACGCGCTGGCCGGCGCCGGCGCCGTCACGAAGCTCAGCGTCTACTTGGAACCGCACGGCACCTCGGGACAGCAGGTCCTCAAGGGCGTGGTCTACTCAGACAATGGCGGGGCGCCCTCCGCCCTGCTCGGCGCGTCCCAGCAGCTGACGTTCACGAGCACGAGCTCCGCCGGCTGGTACGACCTGACCTTCGCCTCGCCGGTGAAACTCGCCGCGGGCAACTACTGGATCGGCGTGATCTCCGGCGCAACCGCCGGCGTGGCGGGCTTCCGGTACGACACCGTCGCAAGCTCGCGCGACTACAACGCCAACAGCTACGCCTCCGGCCCCAGCGACCCATTCGGCGCGGTCACGACCGACGGCGAGCAGACCTCGCTGTACGCGACGTACACGACGACGCCCACCAACACCGCGCCGCCGACGATCAGCGGCGCCGCCAAGGAAGGCCAGACGCTGACCGAGGCTCACGGAACGTGGACGAACAGCCCCACGAGCTACGCCTATCAGTGGCAACGCTGTGACTCCACAGGCGCCAACTGCGTGGCGATCTCCGGGGCGACCGCACAGACCTACACGCTGGTCACAGCAGATGTCGGGCACACGATCCGCGTGCAGGAGACGGCCAGCAACTCGGGCGGCCCCGGACCCGCCGCGAGCTCGAGCGCAACGGCCACCGTGCTTCCGCTCGCCCCCGTCAACAAGACTGCTCCGACGATCGCCGGCACGGCGCGGGAAGGCCAGACGCTGACCGAGACGCACGGCACCTGGGAACACGAACCGACGAGCTATGCCTACCAGTGGCAACGCTGTGACGCGACCGGAGCCAACTGCGTGGCGATCGCGGGAGCCACCGTACAGACCTACGTGCTCGTGGCAGCAGACGTCGGGCACACGATCAGGGTGCAGGAGACGGCCAGCAACGCCGGCGGCGCCAGCTCCCCTGCCAGCTCCAGCGCCACGGCGGCGGTCCTCCCGCTCGCCCCCACGAACACCACCCCGCCGACGATCGCCGGCACCGCCCAACAGGGCAAAACGCTGACCGAGTCCCACGGCGCGTGGACCGGCAATCCGACGAGCTATGCCTACCAATGGCAGCGCTGTGACGCGACCGGCGCCAACTGCGTGGCGATCTCCGGGGCGACCGCGCAGACCTATGCGCTCGTCGCAGCAGACGTCGGGCACACGATCCGCGTGCAGGAGACGGCGAGCAACGAAGGCGGGGCTGGCAGCGCGGCTGCGTCGAGCGCGACGGGCGTGGTCGCCCCGCCCCCAGCGCCCACGAACACCGCGCCCCCGACGATCGCCGGCACCGCCCAACAGGGCAAGACTTTGACCGAGTCCCACGGCGCCTGGACTGGCGGCCCAACGAGCTACGCCTATCAATGGCAGCGCTGTGACGCGACCGGAGCCAACTGCGTGGCGATCTCCGGGGCGACCGCACAGACCTACGTGCTCGTGGCAGCAGACGTCGGGCACACGATCAGGGTGCAGGAGACGGCCAGCAACGAAGGCGGGGCGAGCGCACCCGCGAGCTCCGCGCCGACCGCCGAAGTGCTCCCCGAAGCGCCGTCGAACACCTCGCCGCCGACGATCGCCGGCACGGCGCAGCAGGGCAAGACGCTCACCGAGGCCCACGGCATCTGGACGAACAGCCCGACCAGCTACGCCCATCAGTGGCAGCGCTGTGACTCGACCGGCGCCAACTGCGTGGCGATCGCGGGAGCCACCGCGCAGACCTATGCGCTCGTCGCGGCCGACGTGGGACGCACGATCAGAGTTCAGGAGAAGGCGGCGAACGCCGGCGGCGAAAGCGCTGCGGCCAACTCCTCGCAGACCGCCGAAGTCCTGCCCGAAGCCCCGTCCAACACGGCCCTGCCAACCATCAGCGGCACCGCCAAGCAAGGCAAAACGCTGACCGAGGCGCACGGCTCGTGGTCGAACAGCCCGACGAGCTACGCCTATCAGTGGCTGCGCTGTGACTCCACAGGCGCCAACTGCGTGGCGATCTCAGGAGCCACCGCGCAGACCTACGTGCTCGTCGAAGCAGACGTCGGGCGCACCATCAGGGTCCAGGAGACGGCCACCAACTCAGGCGGAGCAAGCGCGCCGGCAAGCTCAGCGCCGACGACCATCGTGGCCCCGCCCCCAGCGCCCACGAACACCACCCCGCCGACAATCGCCGGCACCGCACAACAGGGCAAAACGCTGACCGAGGCGCACGGTGCGTGGACCGGCAATCCGACGAGCTATGCCTATCAGTGGCTGCGCTGTGACTCGACCGGCGCCAACTGCGCGGCGATCGCCGGCGCCGCCTCGCAGACGTACGTGCTCGTCGCAGCCGACGTCGGGCACACGATCAGGGTCCAGGAGAAGGCGAGCAACGCCGGCGGCGAAAGCGCCGCGGCCAACTCATCCCCGACGGGCGAAGTCCTGCCCGAACCGCCGACCGTCGCCGAACCGCCGACGATCAGCGGCACTGCCCAGGAAGGCAAGACGCTGACCGAGGCGCACGGCTCGTGGTCGAACAGCCCGACGAGCTACGCCTATCAGTGGCAGCGCTGCGACACCAACGGCGCCAACTGCTCGGCGATCTCCGGCGCGACCTCACAGACATACGTGCTGGTCGCGGCCGACGTCGGGCACACGATCACGGTGCAGGAGACGGCCAGCAACGCCGGCGGGACGAGCGCTCCTGCCAGCTCGGCGCCAACCGGCGTCGTCACCCCGCCACCGCCGCCGACGAACACAGCCCCACCGACGATCGGCGGCACGGCGCAGCAGGGCAAAACGCTGACCGAGGCGCACGGATCGTGGGAAAACGAACCGACGAGCTACAGCTACCAGTGGCTGCAATGCGACGCGATCGCCACCACCTGCCTGCCGATCTCCGGGGCCACGAGCCAGACCTACAAACTGACCGCCTCCGACGTGGGCCACACGATCGAGGTGCAGGAGATCGCCAGCAACTCCGGCGGGGCAAGCGCCCCGGCCACCTCGAGCCCCACGGGCCTGGTGCTGATCGCGCTCGTGCAGGAAGCGCCCGTGAACACCTCCCCGCCGACGATCGGCGGCACGGCCCAGCAGGGGAGCACGCTGACCGAGGGCCACGGATCGTGGGAAAACGAACCGACCAGCTACGGCTACCAGTGGCAGCAATGCGACTCCAAAGGCGCCAACTGCTCGGCGATCTCCGGCGCGACCTCGCAGACCTACGTGCCCGTCGCTGCCGACGTCGGGCACACGATCACGGTGCAGGAGACGGCCAGCAACCTCGGCGGCGAAAGCGCGCCGTCCAGCTCTGGGCCCACGGCCGTCGTGCTCCCGCTCGCGCCGGTGAACACCGCACCGCCGACGATCGGCGGCACGGCCCAGCAGGGCAGGACGCTGACCGAGGCGCACGGATCGTGGGAAAACGAACCGACGAGCTTCGCCTACCAGTGGCTGCGCTGTGACTCGGCCGGCGCAAACTGCTCGGCCATCTCCGGCGCAACTGCGCAGACGTACGCGCTGGTCGCGGGTGACGTTGGGCACACGATCGAGGTGCAGGAGACGGCCAGCAACGCCGGCGGGACGAGCGCTCCGGCAAGCTCCACGCCCACGGCGGAAGTGCTCGTAGAAGCGCCGTCGAACACCGCGTCACCGACAATCAGCGGCGTCGCCCAGCAGGGCAAGACGTTGACCGAGGCCCACGCCACCTGGACGAACAACCCAACGGGCTACACCTATCTCTGGCTGCGCTGCGACTCAGCCGGCGCCAACTGCTCGGCGATCTCCGGGGCGACCGCGCAGACGTACGTACTCGTCGCGGCCGACGTGGGCCACACGATCAGAGTCCAGGAGACGGCAAGCAACGCCGGCGGCGAAAGCGCCCCGTCCAGCTCGACGCCGACAGCCGAAGTCCTCGTGGAAGCGCCGTCGAACACTTCGCCGCCGACCATCGGCGGCACCGCGCAGCAGGGCAAGACGCTGACGGAGGCCCACGGATCGTGGACGAACAGCCCGACGAGCTATTCCTACCAGTGGCTGCGCTGTGACTCGACCGGCGCAAACTGTGCTCCAATCCCCGGCGCGACGTCTCAGACCTACGCGCCTGTCGCGGCCGACGTCGGACACGCGATCAGGGTCCAGGAGACGGCCAGCAACGCCGGCGGCGCCGGCTCTGCGGCGAGCTCTGTCCCCACGGCGGCGGTGTCGCTTCCGCCCGCGCCCGTGAACACCGCCCCGCCGACGATCGGCGGCACCGCCCAGCAGGGCAAGACGCTGACCGAGGCCCACGGATCGTGGGAAAACGAACCGACGAGCTACAGCTACCAGTGGCAGCAATGCGACTCCAAAGGCGCCAACTGCATCGCTGTATCCGGCGCGACGTCTCAGACCTACGTGCCCGTCGCGGCCGATGTCGGGCACACGATCCGCGTGCAGGAGACCGCCAGCAACGCCGGCGGCGCCGGCTCGCCGTCCAGCTCGGCCGCGACAGGAGAAGTTCGGCCCGAAGCCCCGGTGAACACCACCCCGCCGACGATCTCCGGCACCGCCCAGCAGGGCAAAACGCTGACCGAGGCGCACGGCGCCTGGACGAACAGCCCGACGGGCTACACCTACCTCTGGCTGCGCTGCGACTCCACCGGCGCCAACTGCTCGCCGATCTCGGGCGCGGTGACGCAGTCCTACGTGCTCGTCGAAGCGGACGTCGGGCACACGATCAGAGTCCAGGAGACGGCCAGCAACGGCGGTGGTTCAGGGACGGCGGCGCGGTCGGCTGCGACGAGCGAAATCGCAGGGCCTTCCCCCACGAACACCACCCCGCCGACGATCGCCGGCACCGCCCAACAGGGCAAAACGCTGACCGAGGCCCACGGCGCCTGGACTGGCAGCCCGACGAGCTACGCCTACCAGTGGCAACGCTGTGACGCGACCGGAGCCAACTGCGTGGCGATCGCGGGAGCCACCGTACAGACCTACGTGCTCGTGGCAGCAGACGTCGGGCACACGATCAGGGTGCAGGAGACGGCCAGCAACGCCGGCGGCGCCAGCTCCCCTGCCAGCTCCAGCGCCACGGCGGCGGTCCTCCCGCTCGCCCCCACGAACACCACCCCGCCGACGATCGCCGGCACCGCCCAACAGGGCAAAACGCTGACCGAGTCCCACGGCGCCTGGACCGGCAATCCGACGAGCTATGCCTACCAATGGCAGCGCTGTGACGCGACCGGAGCCAACTGCGTGGCGATCTCCGGGGCGACCGCGCAGACCTATGCGCTCGTCGCAGCAGACGTCGGGCACACGATCCGCGTGCAGGAGACGGCGAGCAACGAAGGCGGGGCTGGCAGCGCGGCTGCGTCGAGCGCGACGGGCGTGGTCGCCGCGGAAGCTCCGGGCAACACCTCCCCGCCGACGATCAGCCCGACCGCCCCGGTGCAAGGTCAGACGCTCACCGAGAGCCACGGCTCGTGGACGAACGGCCCGACCGGCTTCGCCTACCAGTGGCAACAGTGCGACGGCTCGGGTAACGGCTGCCTGCCGATCTCCGGCGCGACGGCTCAGACCTACGTCCCGGTCGCCGGCGATGTCGGTCATACG
Organism: uncultured Solirubrobacteraceae bacterium; assembly: GCA_963794905.1. GTDB lineage: Bacteria > Actinomycetota > Thermoleophilia > Solirubrobacterales > Solirubrobacteraceae > Palsa-744. Next base: position 2,068,061 of record CAWCFO010000002.1, on the reverse strand, counting down.
ATCAGAGTTCAGGAGACGGCCAGCAACGCCGGCGGGTCCGGCGCGCCGGCCACGTCGAGCGCGACCACCGCGGTGACCGCGCCGTCGTCGCAGACATTCGGCAAGACGTCGGTCGGCGCTCTGAAGGACTACTTCGGGTTCGAACGCAAGCGCGTCAACCGCTATGCGCTGCCCAGCGCCGCGACGGTCAGCAAGCTGAGCGTCTACCTCGAAGCGCACGCGACCGGCCAGCAGGTTCTCGAGGGTCTCGTCTACGCGGACAACGCCGGGTCGCCCGCCGCGCTGCTCGGCGTGACCCAGCAGCTGACGTTCGTGAGCACGAGCTCGCCCGGGTGGTTTGACCTCGTGTTCTCGGCGCCGGTGAAACTCGCCGCGGGCAACTACTGGATCGGCGTGATCTCCGGGGTGACCAACAGCGTTGCGGGCTTCCGCTACGACAGCGTCGCCGGCTCTCGCGACTACAACACCAACACGTTCAGCTCAGGGCCGACCAACCCGTTCGGCTCCTTCACCACCGACGCCGAGCAGACCTCGCTGTACGCGACGTACACGCTCGGCTAGCGCCGATCGGGCGGCCGGCGGGGGCAACCGAGTAACGCCGGTGCCGGCCGTCGAGCCTCGCAGTCGCCGCGCGAGCCTACGCTCGCGCTAGTGGACGTAGCCGACGCCCTGGCGTGAGGTGGTGGCCACCGGCACGCCGCCGCGCCAGTCGATCTCCAGCATCTTGCGCGTGTTGCGCAGCGTCGGGAGGTACGCAACGCGACGAAACGTATGGGCGTCGAACACGTCGCCGGAGTCCCCGACGTAGACGAAACGCCCGTCGCGACTGTGCTGTATCCACCCGTCGCGCGTGCAGTCATAGGCGCACGGCGCCTCGTCGCCGCTCATCGGCTGCGAGAGGCGAATGTTCGCCAGCAGGCGCGGGGCGCGCCGCGGCACCTGGGCGACACCGAAGACGTGCACGTAGCTGTTCGGCGCGTCGATCACCCACACGCTGCGCTCGTCCGGCGAGAGCGAGATCCCGTGGCTCGGCGCGCTCGGAGCGAAGCTCGAAGGGTTCCAGCCAAAGCCCGGGAAAGCCTGGGTGTAGAGGACCTTGCCGGACGTGATGCTGCTCACCTGAAAGCCGAGGAAGCCCGTCGCCGTCGTGTACGCGAGCGTCTGGCGGCCGTTGATCGTGAACGGCCTGACGCCGCTGCGCAGCGGGCCGATGTTCTTGATCACACGACCGCTCGCCGTATCGGCCACCTCCAGGTAGTTGTGTTCGCGGCCGCCCAGGTAGACGTCGCGTCCGTCGAGGCTCATGACCGTGTTATGCGCGCCGGCTCCGGCGTGGATCGTCGAGATCACGCTGCCGTCGCGCGCGTCGAGCACGCTCCACACGCCGCTCGCGTCCAACTCGCCGCTGGGCATGTAGATGCGGCTGCCATCGGGGCTGATCGCCATGCTGTCGATGCCAGAGCTCAGGGCGCGGGTCCACAGCACCCGTCCGGCCACGAGGTCGTAGGCCAGCAGCGACCCGCTCCCGTTGCCCCCTCCATCGCCCCCGTAGCTGATGTACAGCGTGTGCGTGGCGGGGCTGGCCACGACGCCGCGGATGCCCTGCGCCATCGGCAGCGCGACATGCGCCACCAATCGTTGGTGAGCATCCATGTCGTAGACGTACATCGACCCATCGGGGAAGACGTACTCGTAGTGGTGAACGCCGGCCGCGCTGCTGAGGACCGCCGGCGGATGGGCGGCCCCCGTGCCGGCTACGGCGGGGCCGCCGGTCTTGGCAGCCGAGGAGCAGCTCAGCGCGAGCGAGGCGACCAGCGCCGGAACCAGCGCGAGCCGACCGTGCCGCAGCAGCGCCCTGCCGATCCGGCGTTCGTCCTCGCGACGGCCACCGCGGGTGCCCGCATCATTTCCACGCGCCACGCCCAAAATGCTAACTCGCGGGGCACCACGCGCCTGCGCTTATGGGAGGATTCACACGGTGCCCATGCGCGTAGGAGTCGATCTGGTGTCGGTCGCGTCGGTGCGCGAATCGGTCGACGAGCACGGCGAGCATTACCTGCGACGGGTCTACAGCGAGCGCGAGCGTCGGGAGTGCAGCGGCGCAGACGGGATCGATCCCGAGCGCCTTGCGGCTCGTTTCGCCGCCAAGGAGGCCACGCTGAAGGTGCTCAGGCCCGGTGAGGTGGGAGTGGCGCTGTCCGCGATCGAGGTGCAGCGCCAGCCGGGCGGATGGGTGGAGCTCGGGCTGAGCGGCGACGCGGCCAGGCTCGCCGCGGAGATCGGCATCGACCAGCTGGCGCTGAGCATCACACACGAGCAGGGTTTTGCATCTGCCGTGGTGATCGCAGTTTGCGCTTGAGAAATCTGGCTAATGATCCGATGAGAGCGTTATGAGCGATGAGATCCGCCGTGTCATCAGAGACCACGCCCGCCTTCCGGTGGATGTCGACGAGCTTTCCGACGAGGCAGACCTGTACCAGGCCGGCATGACCTCACACGCCAGCGTGAACGTGATGCTGGCGCTCGAGGACCGCTTCGACGTCGAGTTTCCCGACCGGATGTTGAAGCGCAGCGTGTTCGAGAGCATCAAGTCGATCGCCGCCGCCGTCGGCGAGCTGCGCATGAGCGCCGCCGCATGAGCGTCGCCGTCGATCGCGATCAAGCCTTTCTGTCGGCCGTGCGCCGCATCGCGGACGAGGTCGCCGCGGCGAACGCCGACGACGTCGACCGGGCGGCGCGCTTCCCCGCCGAGACTCTGCAGGCGCTGCGCGAGGAGCGCGCACTATCGGCCTACGTTCCCGTCGAGCTCGGCGGTGGCGGCGTCTCGTTCGCAACGATCGCCCGCGCGTGCCTGGAGCTGGGGCGCCGGTGTGGCGCGAGCGCGATGGTCTTCGCGATGCACCAGATCCAGGTCGTCACGATCGTGCGTCATCTGGACGGCGCCGACTGGTTCACGGCCTATCTGCGAGACCTCGTCGAGGAACAGCGACTGATCGCATCGGTCACCTCCGAGGTCGGCACCGGCGGCGACATGGGGCGATCGATCGCCGCCGTCACGCCCGCGCCCGACGGCGGCTGCACGTTCGAGAAGCAGGCGCCCACCGTCAGCTACGGCGCCTACGCCGACGACCTGCTGACGACCCTGCGTCGTGCGCCCGACTCTGAGCCCGGCGACCAGGTGGTCGCGCTCTGCCGCAAGAACCAGATCGAGCTGGAGCAGAAGGGCACGTGGGACCCGCTGGGAATGCGCGGCACGTGCTCGCCGGGTTACGTCGTGCGCGCCGAGTTCATGCCTGAGCAGGTGCTGCCCGCGCCGTTCTCGCGTGTCTCGGTCGAGTCGATGGTCCCGGTCTCGCACATCTTCTGGTCGCACCTGTGGCTGGGGATCGCCAGCGACGCCTTCGAGCGGGCACGAGCGTTCGTGCGCGCCGCCGCCAAGCAGAAGCCGGGACAGCCGCCGCCGACCGCCTTGCGCCTCTCGCACCTGATGAGCGAGCTGTCGCTGCTGCGCGCCGAGGTGGACTCGGCCCTGGTCGCGTTCGTCGACGGCTCAGACGAGCAGGACCGCGAGCACCTGTCGACGATGGCGGCCGCGCTGCGCTTCAACAACCTGAAGATCGCGGCCTCCGAACAGGCGCCGCGCGTCTGCCAGGGCGCGATGGGCGTATGCGGGATCATGGGCTTCAAGAACGACACGCCGTTCAGCGTCGGTCGCCACCTTCGCGACACTATGTCCGCGAGCTTGATGGTCGCGAACGAGCGCATCCACCAGACGAACGCGAGCCTGCTGCTGATCGCAAAGGACGTCTGATGGCAGAGCTTCGCCCCGGCAGCGCCGACCAGGCGGCATTTCTCGCTGAGCTGCTGGACCGCGGCCTGCTTCTGGACACCGGCGTGCCCGGCCTCTACGGCCGCAACGGCGACTTCGAGGACGTGCGCGAAGGGGTCGCGCAGCTCGTCACCCGCGCGGTCGCGCCCGAGCATCCCGAGCGCATGCGCTTCCCGCCGATCCTGCCTCGCCGCGATCTCGAGACGGTCGGCTACCTGAAGTCCTTCCCCCACCTCGCCGGCAGCATCTTCGCCTTCGCCGGGAACGAGGCTCAGGCAGCCGAGCAGTACGAGCGCGCGAGCCGCCACGAGGACTGGAGTGAGCATCAGGAGATGACCGACCTCGTCCTCACCCCGGCGGCCTGCTACCCCGTCTATCCGGCGGTCGCCGCGCGCGGTCCGCTGACCGGTGACGGCGTCACCATCGACGCGGGCGGCGCCTACGTCTTTCGTCACGAGCCGTCCGGCGACCCCGCGCGGATGCAGATCTTCCACCAGCGCGAGATCGTCCGCATCGGCGAGCCGGACGCGGTCGCCGCGTGGCGCGAACAGTGGCGCGACCGCGCGGTCGGACTGCTTGGCGAGCTGGGGCTGGACGCCCGGCTGGAGGTTGCCACCGATCCGTTCTTCGGACGCAGCGGGAGGATGCTCGCGGCGAGCCAGCGCGAGCAGGAGCTCAAGTTCGAGGTCACCGTGCAGATCGCCGGCCCCGAGCCGACAGCGGTGGCCTCGTTCAACTACCACCAGGACCATTTTTCCGGCGCCTACGGAATCCAGGCCGGCGACGGGGGCGCCCACACCGCCTGCCTCGGGTTCGGCCTCGAGCGGATCTCGCTGGCCCTGTTTCGCGTGCACGGGCTCGAGCTCGGCGCGTGGCCGGCGCACGTGCGAGCGACCCTGGGGACGCCATGAAGGCGACGGCGACAGAGCTGGTGAGCCTGTCCGAGCTGGACCCGCACACCTACCAATCGCACATGCTGCACGGGCCACAGCGGATCTATCGGGAGATCAACTGCTACACCGACATTCTCATCGAGCTTCTGCACGCGCGCGGCGAGGAGCCCTTGGCTGCGATGGGCGGCACCGTGGCGATGGACTTCGAGGGCGACCAGTGGACGTTCTTCAAGCCGGCGCCCGAGGATCTGCTGCTGCTGCACGGGCTGGACATCCACGAGATGCAGCCCTACCGCGCGCTGCCCGAGCAGATCGCCGTGCAGATCGCGCACGGGCGCACGATCGCCGTCGAGGTCGACTCGTGGTATCTCCCTGACACCGTCGCCACCAGCTACCGCTCCGAGCACGTCAAGAGCTCGATCGTGGCACAGGCCATAGACCCGGCCGGCGAGCGCCTGCAGTACTTCCATGCAACCGGGCTCTACGAGCTGCGCGACGAGGACTACCGCGGCGTCTTTCGCATCGGCCGTCCGTTCTCCGACGACGTGCTCCCGCCGTACACAGAGCTGGTGCGCTTCGACGAGGCGGCAGCCGTCGATGCGGGTGAGCTGCGCGAGGCCGCGGCGCAACTGCTGCGCGGGCATCTCAAGCGCAGGCCGACGACGAATCCGTTCGTGCGCTTCGGCGAGCAGCTGCAGCTCGACCTGCCACGGCTGCTCGACGGTGACGCGGCCGACTACCACGCCTATGCGTTCGCAACCGTGCGCATGTCCGGCGCGGCCTTCGAGGCCGCCGCGGCACACATGGACTGGCTGCTGGCGAGCGCCGGCGCGGCGGCGCGCGACGCCTTCGTCGGGCTGGCGGAGGGCTGCAAGGCGCTGTCGTTCCGCCTGGCGCGCAGGCGAGACTTCGATCCTCAGCCCGCCATCGAGACGCTCGCGGCGACGTGGGGCGAGGCACAAGGTCGGCTCGATGACGCTCTCGACTGAGCCGGCCGGCGTGTCCGTGACGACGACGCGCGGCCGCGTCGACGATCACGACGTTCATCCCCTCCGCGACGGGTGGGAGGCCGCATCCACCCAGCCCGACCAGTTCTCGCACCCGGACGAGCTGACCTCCGCGAGCTGGTGGCCGGCGCGCGTGCCGGGGACGGCGGCCGCGGCGCTGCGCGACGCGGGAGCGTGGCAGCCGGGCGACAGCTATGACTTCGACGTCGAGGACTGGTGGTTTCGCACGAGCTTCGACGCGACCGCGGCGGGCGTCGACGAGCAGGTCGTGCTGTGCCTCGAGGGCATCGCGACGGTGGCTCACGTCTATCTCAACGGCGAGCGGGTGCTCGACAGCGAATCGATGTTCGCCGCGCACACGCTCGACGTCGGCGACCTGCTGAGAGGCTCCAACGAGCTTGCGATCCACTGCCGAGCGCTGGCGCCGATGCTGGGGGCGCGGCGACGTCCTCGCGCGCGCTGGCGCACGCGCCTGGTCGCCAACGGCCTTCGCTTCTTTCGCACGATGCTGCTGGGAAGGGCGCCCGGCTTCGCGCCCGGCCCAGCCGCCGTCGGCCCATGGCGAGGCGTGCGCCTGGAGCGCCGGCGACGCCTGGCCGTCGAGCAGCTGAGACTGCGCGCGAGCGTCGTGGACGGCGAGGGTCGGCTCGCCGTGCGCGCGTCGCTGCTCACGCTCGGCGACGCAGACGTGGTCTCGGTCGACGTCGAGCTGTGCAGAGGGGACGAGAGCCTGCGCGCCGCGCTCGCGCTCGCGCCCACCGACGGCGGCGTCGAGGCCAGCGGCGCTGTGAGCGTGCCCGATGTCGCGCTGTGGTGGCCGCACACGCACGGCGAGCCCGCGCTCTACGCCGCCAGGCTGATCGTCTCGCTCGCCACGAGCACCGTCGCCGTCGAGGCCGGGCGAGTTGGCTTTCGCGCGCTCCAGTTCGGAGCCGGGGCAGAGCACGATGTGGAGGTGGACGGCGTCGACCTGCGCGTCAACGGAGTGCCGGTGTTCGCACGCGGGTGCGTGTGGACCCCGATCGACGCCGTCGGTCTCGCTCCCACAGCGAGCGCGCAGCGAGCGGCGCTGGAACAGGCCCGCGACGCCGGGATGAACCTCCTGCGGGTCGCCGGGACGAGCGTTTACGAGGACGACGCATTCCATGACCTGTGCGACGAGCTCGGCATCTTGGTCTGGCAGGACTTCATGTTCGCCAACCTCGACTATCCGATCTCCGACCCGGCGTTTCGCGCGAGCGTGACCGGCGAGGCCCGGGCCGTCCTGTCGCGGCTGGCCGGGCGACCGAGCGTGGCCATCCTGTGCGGCAACAGCGAGGTCGAGCAGCAGGTCGCGATGCTCGGCCTCGATTCGTCGCTCGGACGCGGCGAGTTGTTTGGCGAGCTGCTGCCGTCGCTGGTGCGCGAGAGCGCCAGCGACGCCCTCTACGTGCCCTCGGCCCCGTGCGGCGGCGATCTGCCGTTCCGAACCGACGAAGGCGTTTGTAACTACTACGGCGTGGGCGGATACCGGCGCCCGCTCGAGGACGCGCGCAGGGCGGAGATCCGCTTCGCGGCCGAGTGCCTGGCCTTCTCCAACGTTCCCGACGAGACGGCGATCGAGCAGATGCTGCCCGATGCGGCCGGCGAGCTGGTCGTGCACCACCCTCGCTGGAAGGCCGGCGTGCCGCGCGACGCCGGGAGCGGCTGGGATTTCGAAGACGTCCGCGACTACTACCTGCAGCGGCTGTTCGCGGTCGATCCGGCGGAGCTTCGTCGCGTCGACCACGAGCGTTACCTGGAGCTCTCGCGCGCGCTGACAGGGGAGGTCATGGCGGAGACCTTTGGCGAGTGGCGCCGTGACGCCTCCCCGTGCACCGGCGCGCTCGTGCTCTGGCTGCGCGACCTCGCGCCGGGCGCCGGTTGGGGCGTCGTGGACGACCGCGGTGAGCCGAAGGTCGCCTACCATCACCTGCGCCGCGCGCTCGCGCCGGTCGCGGTCTGGACGAGCGACGAGGGCCTCGGCGGGGTCGTCGCGCACGTCGCAAACGATCTGCCGGTGGCGCTCACGGCGTGGCTTCGCGTGGGGCTTTACCGCGATTTCGAGCAGCCGGTGGACGATGCGCGCGAGCTGGTCGAGCTGCCGGCGCACAGCGTGCGCCAGTGGAACGTCGAGTCGCTGCTCGGCCGGTTCGTCGACGCGGCTTGGGCCTATCGGTTCGGGCCGCCGGCGCACGACCTGATCGTGGTGAGCCTGGAGAGCCACGATCAAGGCGCGCCGGAGTCCGGCGAGCATCGTGCGGACGGGCTGCTGTCGCAAGCCACGCGCTTTCCCGCTGGGCGTCCCCAGGCGAGGGAGTCCGCGGCCAGCCTGGGGCTGACCGTCGGCGTGCACGAGCTGGACGGCAACGCCGTCGCCCTGTCGGTGCGCTCGCGGCGATTCGCCTACGGGGTGCGCGTGCACTGCCCGGGCTTTCGTCCCACCGAGGACGCTTTTTCGATCGAGCCCGGCGGCGAACGCCGCACGATCCTGCTTCAGAGCGACGACGACGCCGTCTACGATGGTGGCTGGCTGACCGCAATCAACCTCGCTGGACGGCTGAAGGTCTCCGCGACGCAGCAACCGGATCGGCCCGGCGCCGATACAGCCCTTTCTCCGCCGCTCGACGCATCTCTTGAGGATCGGTCCACTTGAGCCCTCCATCGCCAGCCCGACCGCTCTACTTGCAAGGCCTTCACGAGCCCGTGTTCGGCTTGCTGCACGAGCCCAGCTCGCCACGGCGCGATACCGCCGTCCTGATCTGCCCGCCGTTCGGCTGGGAGGAGGTGTGCTCGTATCGCAGCCGCCGCGAGTGGGCCGAACAGCTTGCCGCGGCAGGCCACTCGACGCTGCGCATCGACCTGCCGAGCACGGGCGACAGCGGGGGATCGCCCGAGGACCCCGAGCGGCTGGCCGCCTGGATCGCGTCGGTGATCGTCGCGAGCGAGTGGTTGAGCGCGCACGGCGGCGACCGCGTGGCCGCGATCGGCATCGGCCTGGGTGGCCTGTTGGTCGGTGCAGCGGCGGCGGACGGCGCTCGGATCGACGAGGCCGTCCTGTGGGCGACGCCCTCGCGCGGGCGGAGCTTCGTGCGCGAGCTGCGCGCGTTCGGGCGCATGGAGACCTCCAAGTTCGCCAAGCGCGGTCAGCCCGAGCCTCCGGCGGTCCCCGAGGGGAGCGTCGGCGCCGGTGGGTTCGTGCTCAGCGCCGAGACGAGCCACGCGCTGGAGTTGCTGGATCTGACAGCGCTGGACGTCGCCGCCGGCGGTCTCGGCCGGGCAATGCTGCTGGAGCGAGACGGCATCGGCGTAGACGAGCGCCTGCGCGAGCACCTGCAGCTCGGCGGCGTGGACGTCCAGGTCGCACCCGGCCCGGGTTTCGGCAAGATGATCGCCGAGCCTCAGGAAGCGCAACCTCCGCACGAGGTGTTCGCGGCGGTGGAGGCGTGGCTCGCCGACGATCCCACCGGCCGTTCATCCGCCGACGAGCCGCATGAGTCCGATCAGCCGCGCCAGTCGCCCGAGTCCCACCGGCCGCACGAGCCGAGCTTGCCGATCAGGGTGGAGGATCGCCGTTTGTCGGCTCCGTTGGGCAACGGGTCACGATCGGTGGTGGTGGCGGACGCGACGGCGACCGCCGAGCTGACGATCGAGGGCGTCGCCGTGCGCGAGACGCCGCTGGTCATCGAGCAGCCGTTCGGACGCCTGTTCGGCGTTCTGACCGAGCCGGTGCAGGGAAGCGGCCGACAGCTCGGCGCGATCCTGCTCAACGCAGGCGCGATTCGCCGCATAGGGCCGAACCGGATGTGGGTCGAGATGGCGCGACGCTGGGCGGCTCGCGGAGTGCCCTCGCTGCGCCTCGATCTGGAGGGCCTCGGCGACGCCGACGGCGACGCATCGCGTTTCGCCGACGTCGCCGAGCTCTACGTGCCGGAGCTGGTCGCTCAGGTGCGAAGCGCGATCGACGCGCTGGAGGGTCGCGGCGCGGCGCGCGAGTTCGCGCTCGCGGGCCTGTGCTCGGGCGCGTACTGGTCGTTTCACGGCGCGCTGGAGGACGAACGCGTGGTGGCCGCTTTCATGCTCAACCCGCGCACTCTGTTCTGGGACGCGGCGCTGGAAAACGTTCGTTATGTGCGCCGGGGACTGCTCAGGCCCTCCTCCTGGCGAATGGTGCTGCGCGGCGACGTGCGCTTCTCGCGTATCGGCCAAGTCATCCGACACGCGCCGCGGTCGCTGCTGCGCCATGCGATCGCACGCTGGCGGGCGCATGGCGAGCACGACGAGCTCGACCTGGCGCTGGAGCGCCTGAGCAGCATGGGCAAGCAGCTCGTGTTCGTGTTCTCCGAGAACGAGCCCCTGTACGAAGAGTTCCAGCGCGAGGGCCGCCTCGACGACCGCTGGCCCAACCTCGAACTCGAGCTGCTGCCGGGGCGCGATCACACGCTGCGCCCCGCGTACTCCCAGCGGCGCGCCCACGACGTGCTCGACCAGGCGCTGGAGCATCAGCTGGATCGGGTCAAGGCGTGAGCCTTGCGACCGAACGCCCCCACGAGCGGGGCGCAGGCGCCGACGACGGCGCTGCGCATGCCGGCAGACGCTCGTCGCGCATCCTGCTGAACGCTGGCTTCCGCGCGCTTGCCGACATCGGCTCGAAGGTCGCGACGGCTGCCCTCTACATCGTCGTGGCGCGAAAGCTCGGCGCGTCCGAGTTCGGCATCTTCGTGTTCGCGCTGGCGTTCGTGGGAGTCGTGACCGCGATCGGCACGTTCGGGCAGGACATCGTGCTGGTCCGCGAGGTCGCTCGCGATCACTCCCGCCTGGACGAGTACTTCTCAAACGCCATGCTCTCGCGCGCGATGTTCAGCGTCCCGCCCCTGCTCGTGGCGCTGCTGATCGCGTGGCTGTGCGGCATGAGCCAGCACACGCTGCTGGTCAGCCTGCTGCTCGGCCTGGGCTTCGTCGGGGACTACACCGTGCAGGTCCCGTTCGCGGTCTTCCAGGCATTCGAGCGCTTGGGCCTGGTGGCCGTCGTGCTGATCGCGCAGCGATGGGTCACGACGGGCGCGGCGGTCGCGGCGCTGTACCTTGGCGCCGGCCTCGTGGAAGTCGTCGCGATCTACGCGGTCGGATCGCTGGCGGCGACGGCCTTGGGCACGTGGATGATGTACCGCAACATCGGCCGCCCGCGCCTGCGCGTGGACTTCCGGGGCGCCCTGCGGGTCACGCGGGAGGCGTTGCCGATCGGGATCGCGCTCGTCGCCCTGACGGTGCTGTTTCGGATCGACATGGCGATGCTCGCGATCTTCAAGCCCGCCAAGCAGGTCGGAGAGTACGGAGCCGCCTACAAGCTGCTCGAAACGACGGCTTTCTTCTCATGGGCGGTGAACGTGGCGGTCCTGCCGTCGCTGGCGCGTCTTTCACCGACTTCGACCCCGCCGGTCGGCGAGGTCTACCAGCGCGGGCTGAAGCTCGTGATCGCGATCACGCTTCCGGTCTCCGTCGGCGCGATCGTGATGGCCGGCCCGGTGATCTCGCTCGTCTACGGCGACCAGTACGCCGCCGCCGCCAAAGCCCTGGCGCTGCTTGCGCCGACGATCGCGCTCTTTCCCATCAGCGCGCTGTCGAGCCAGCTGTTCTTCGCGCAGGGGCGCCGCCCGACGGTGGCGATCGTGTACGCCGTCGTCGCCGTCGAGAACGTCGTGCTCAACCTCTTTCTGATCCCGCGCTTCTCGCTGCAGGGCGCGGCCGCGGGCACGTCGATCTCCGAGCTGCTGGTCGCCGGGCTGCTGATCACGCTCGCTGGCGACCTGCACGGACGCCTGCAGCTGCGCCGCATGCTGGCGGGCGCGGTGATCGGCACGGCGGTTGCGGGCGGCCTGCTGCTGCTGCTGCACGGCTCGCCGCTGCTCGCCATCCCCCTGGCGGTGATCAGCTACTTCGCGGTGCTGCTCGGGTACGAGCGGCTGGCGTTCCCGGAAGACTTCTCGGTGATTCACGCCCTGCTCACGCAGGTTCGCTCACGGACCGTGAGCCCGGCGGCGTCGGGAACGGCGACGTGAGCCGCCGATGACCCCCGCCGTGCGCGTGCTCAGGGAGGTCTGCCGGCGACGATCGGTCGTCCTCGGCTACCACGGCGTCGCCGAGTCGCGCCGCCGCGACGATCTCAGCCTGCTGCTGCTTTCGCCGCAGCGCTTCTCCTCCCAGCTGGAGATGCTGAGCGCGGCGGGCTTTCGCTTCGTGACGCTCGTCGAGCTGGCGCGGCTCGCCGACGGCGGGCCCCCTCCTCCCGGCCTCGCGGCGGTCACGTTCGACGACGGCATGCGCAACAACCACGAAATCGCCCTGCCGATCCTGCGCGAGTTCGACATTCGCGCGACCGTCTACGTGACGATCGGCTTCATCGAATCGCACAGCCCATGGATCGGCCCAGACGGCGACGGGGCGATGATGAACGAGGCGCAGCTGCGCGACCTGGCCGCCGCAGGGTGGGAGCTGGGCGCGCACACGATGACCCATCCAGACCTTTCGACGATGGACTACCAGGCGTGCCGCCAGGAGATCGAACAGAGCCGCATCGAGCTGGAAGCGATCAGCGGCGGCCCGGTCGAGACGTTCGCCTACCCGTTCGGGCACTACGGACCGGAGGCGATCGCGGCGGCGCGCGACAGCGGCTTCGTCGCGGCCGTCACCACCGGGTCGGGAAGCTGGGCGCCGTTCGAGCTGACGCGCGCGATGATGGGGGCGGCCGATCCCCTGCCGGTGACGCTGCTGAAGCTCACCGACCGCTACGAGCCCCTGCTGCGAAGTCCTCCGCTGCGCGTCGCGCGCAGCGCGAGCAAACGGCTGCGTGGACGGGTACAGCAACGCCAGCAGAGCTAACGCGCGGGCAGCCCGGCCTGCGCCGGCGGCCTAGCGTCCGTCGGCCAACGCCATCTCGCGCTGGGCCTGCGCCAGCGCGGCCGCCGGCTCCAGGCGGCGGTAGCGCAGGACCAGCCTTATCCCGTCGAGCAGGCCGCGCAGCCCGGACCACTCGCGGTTGAGCACGCGGTGGCCGCACAGCAGCACGATCAACCCCCAGAGCCCAGCCGTCTTGCGGAGCGTCGGCGAGAAGTTCTTGCGAAAGAGATACGAGCGGTTGACGACCTGCAGGCGGTCCATCTTGCGCCGATCGATGCTGCGCCACCCCAGCTCGTGGTGGTAGACGAGCGCGGACGGCTCGTAGCGCACGCGACCGCGACGCGACACGCGATAGGAGAAGTCGTCGTCCTCGCCGAGGCTGTAGGCGGTCAGTCGCTCGTCGAAGCGCACCGCGCTCGCCACCTCGCGTCGAGCCGACATCAACGGGCCGGGCATGAACTCGACGTCGCGCGCCTGCTCCATGTCGATTATCGGGCGACGAAAGCCAAAGCCCGTGACGGTCCCCTGGCGCCCGCCGCCGAGCAGCAGCCAGCGCAGGCGCGAGTGCGGGTTTTCGGCGACGCGCTCGCGCGGCGGCTGGTCGATCCGGCCGGTCGCGCCGACGACCTCCCGGTCCTCGTACGCGGTCAGCAGGGCCTCGACCATGCCCGGCTCGAAGGTGCAGTCGTCGTCCATGAACACCACGACGTCGCCGCTGGCCGTGTCGATGCCGACGTTGCGCTGCAGCGCGGCCCCGGGGGCGCTGGCGACGTAGTGCACCGTTAGGTCACCGAACCGGCTCAGGATGTCGCGCACTACGCTTTCGCCCGAGCGGTCGGGGTCGCCGTCGACGACGATCACCTCACCGTCGGCGGGCAGGCCGCGCCCGGCGCTCTCGAGAACGGCGGACAACGGCTCGGGACGGCTCTTGGTTGCGATTACGAGCGAGCAGCGCAAGGGCGCCAAGCATAGGCGACGGCCACGCGGAGTTCGGATCGCTCCCGCGGCGGACGGGGCGCCTCGCGCGGGCGCGTCGCAGGCCGCGGGTGGTCCGCATCGGTTGCAGGCGGTGCGCGCCGGCCCGGCGCTCGGAAATCCGTCCAGACGCCGTCGGCGAGACGCTCAAGTTCGGATGCGTGGCTGCCGAGGACAGTGCTAACAGGCGTGGAAGTAGTGTCCACCCGCGATAAAGGCAAACCCGGCGCGAGCCGGGGACGCAAAGCCCGGGATCTCTCTGAGACGGCCTGGCTACCGAAGGGACGAGATGCGTCTAAGGCGTCGAGCGGTCGTGATCTGTGCGCTGGCATGCGCGCTGGCCGGGGTGCAGGCCGGCGACGCCGCCGCGGACACGGCGGGCACGGTGCACTTCGTGCGTTCGGCCGACTCGGGGTTCGACCAGTTCACCGGCAACGTCTCGGGCGAAGCGCAGGCATGGCTGCGGGCGCACATGTGGCGGATGATGGTCTGGTCGCCGTACTTCGACCAGAAGACGAGCTGGTACGGGCAGGGTTGGATGTACGACGACGCTTACGCGATCTACCAGGGCAGCTCGCTGGCCAGCCAGCACCCGGACTGGATTCTCAAAGACGCGAACGGCAACAACCTCTACATCCCGTATGGCTGCTCGGGGGGCAGCTGTCCGCAGTACGCCGGCGACATATCCAACCCCGCGTTTCGTCACAACTGGATCACCGAAGCCAGCGCGCACATGGCGCACGGCTACCGCGGCCTGTTCGTCGACGACGTGAACCTCGAACAGCGGACGGGCAACGGCGCCGGCCAGCAGGTCGCGCCGATCGACCGCGCCACCGGCCAGCCGATGTCGGCATCGGCCTGGCGCGCCTACATGGCTGAATTCATGGCCGAAATCCGGGGCGCGCTGCCGAACGCCGAGATAGTCCACAACGCGCTGTGGTTCGCCGACGGCGACGCGGGGACGAACGACCCGAGCATCCGCCGCGAGATCGAATCGGCGAACTACATCCTGCTCGAGCGCGGCGTCAACGACTCGGGCCTCACGGGCGGCAGCGGGCCGTGGTCGGTGAACGCACTGTTCTCTTACGTCGACCAGGTTCACGCGCTCGGCCGAGGGATCGTGATGGACGGCGCGGCCGGCGACCCCCACGGCATGGAATACAACCTCGCCAGCTACTTCCTGACGTCGTCGGGCAACGACGCCGTCAGCGGCGCCGGACAGACACCTAGCAGTTGGTGGCAGGGTTGGGAAGTCAACCTCGGCGAAGCCAAGGGCGCGCGCTACGGCTGGAAGAACGTGCTGCGACGAGACTTCGCCGGAGGAATCGTGCTCGTCAATCCACCGGGCGCGGCGTCACAGACGATCGCCCTGCCGACGGCGATGCAGGACGCCAACGGCGACAGCGTGACCTCGGTGACGCTCGCGGCGGCCTCTGGTGTGGTGCTGCGCGGCGCCAACCCGCCCGCGGCCGTATCCGCGCCTTCGGAAGTTCCCACGCAGACGGTCGTGGAAACGAGCGTCGCGGCTCCTTCGCACCCCGCCCGCCCCACTTCGCCGAACGCCGTACGCCCGGCCAAGCAGGGCGCGCGTTCGACCGTGCACTCGCGTGCCCACCGCCACCACCGCCACCACGATCGTGCGCGTCACGCGCGCAGCGCCCAGCGCGCGCGCGCCGCCAGCGCCCACCGGGCGAACGGGCGACCGGGCGCCGTGCTCAGGATCGACGGCACGGTGCGCCGGGCCACCAAGGGAACGGTCACGATCCAGATCGAGCGACGCCGCGGCGCCCGCTGGATCACCGTGGCGCGGCTGACGGCGAGCGTCAACCAGAGCGGCAGGTTCGGTCGGCTGCTCGCGCTTCACTCGTCGGTCAAGTACCGCGTCCGAGCGGCTTATCTGGGCGGGTCCGGCTACCGGCCGTCGCTGTCGGGCTACCGGCCTGTCGTACGCGCGCGCTGAGCGGCGCGACCGCTAGGGTCAGCCGCGCGATGCGCGTCCTGCTCTGCCATCAGCCCGTCGACGGAGGCGTGGGGCGGCACATCTGCGACCTGACGGAAGGTCTCAGCGCGCGCGGCCACGAGGTCGTCCTGTGCTCCCCCGCGGTGCCGCGTCAGCTGGAGCAGGCCGTCGAGCACGTCCGCCTGGACCTGGATCGTTCGATCTCCCCGCGCGCGGACCGCCGGGCGCTCGCGGAGTTCCTGACGCTCGTGCGCAGAGTTCGTCCCGACATCATCCACGCGCACAGCTCAAAGGCCGGCGCGATTGCGCGCGCGGCGAAGGTCTTCTCGACACAGCCGCCGGTCCTGTACACGCCCCACGGCTACGCCTTCGCCGGATACTTCTCGCGCCCGGCGGAGCGGTCGGTCTATCGCGGCGTAGAGCGCCTGCTGGCCCCTTTGGCCGACGGCGTGGTGTGCGTGTGCGAGGCCGAGGCGCGACTCGCTCGCTCAGTCGGCCGGGCGAGCCGCATACGGGTCGTCCACAACGGCATCGCGCCGGCCGGCGAGGGGCAGGCCGATCCGCGCATCGCAGAGCTGTCGCGACGCGGCACGGTGCTCGGCGCGCTCACGCTGCTGCGACCGGGAAAGGGACTGGAGACGCTCATCGCCGCGCTCCCGGCGGTCCTGGCGAGCCATCCGACGGTCCAGCTAGCCCTCGTCGGCGGCGGCCCCGACGCCGAGCAGCTGCGCGCCATGACCACAGCGCTCGGCATCGCGGGCTCGGTGCACTTCCTCGGCGCGAGCGAGGACCCGATCGGCGCGCTGCGCGGGATGGACGTGTTCGTGCATCCCTCCTGGGCCGAGTCGTTCCCGTACGTGATCCTCGAGGCGATGTCGCTGGCGCGACCGATCGTCGCCACCGACGTGGGGGGAGTCGGCGAGGCGATCGTCGATGGCGAGAGCGGCCTGCTGGTCCCCGCCCGCGACGCGCGACGCCTGGGCGAGGCGCTGGCCGATCTGCTGGCGGCCCCGGCCCGCGCCAGGCAGCTGGGCGAGTCCGCCCTCAGCCGGGCTGGCAGCGAGTTCACGAGGACGGCGATGGTCGATCGCACGATCGCCGTGTACGGGGAAGCGTGCGACGCCGGGGGCGCGCTCGGCGGCGGGGCGCGGCGGCGGCGCAGGAGGCTTCTCAGGCGAGGATGACGGGCGCGTTCGCCCTTTGCGCCGCGCGCACGCAGAACGCTTGGAGCTTTACTTAGGCGCTGGGAGAGTCGATGATACCCGCGGATGTCTGAGCTGGCCGCATCGGTGTTCGCCCCCGGGCGACTGTCGCGCCTCACCGGCACTGGGCGTATCGGCGCCTCCGTGCTGGCGCTCGCGCTGCTCGGCGTCGGCTTCGCCGATCTGTTCAACGGCATCTCGGTGTCGCTGCCGCTGGCGCTCGTCGGCGGATTGGCGCTGGTCGGCTTCCTCGCGCTGACGATCAACCACTACGAGACGGCGATCGCCATCGGCCTGCTGCTGATGGGGGTCGTGCGCTTCGAGCCCGCGCCGCCGGACCTCGCGTTCGCCGTGGTGATGGCCGTCGCGGCGATGACCGGGCGCTTTCGCCTGGGGCGCGTGCCGGCGGTCGTTCGCTGGATCGTCGGCCTGACGCTGGTCGTCAACCTGATGTCGATGATGGACGTCGTCTCGTCGTCCACAGCGCTGCGCTTCCTCTTCATCACCGTCTATCTGGCGATCTTCTCGCTGTGGCTGACGAGCTACCTGAACTCGCCCGGGCGAGCGCGCCTGGTGGTCGTCACGTATCTCGCGATCGCCGTCATCTCGGCGGTAGTCTCCACGCTGGCGCTCAACCTGCCGGTCCCCGGGCGCACCTTCATCCTCGGCACGGTCGACGGCGCCGAACGCGCGAGCGGGTTCTTCAAGGACCCGAACGTCTACGGCCCGTTCCTCATACCGATCGCGCTGATCATGCTCGAGCAGCGCATCGCACCGCGATTTCCACCGACGCTGCGGCTGCGTGCGTGGAGCAGTTGGCTGATGCTGCTCGCGCTCACGCTCGGCGTGCTCTTCTCCTACTCGCGCGCCGCATGGGCCAACTTCGTGATCGCGCTGGTGGTGATGCTGGTCGCGTCGGGCATGCGCAAGCGCGGCGCGAAGCGCGCGGCGCGAGCGCTGATCGCGCTGCTGGTGATCGGCGCCCTTGTGCTGCTGATCCTCAGCGCCTCCGGCTCGATCGGCTTCCTCGAACAACGAGCCCAGCTGCAGAATTATGACTCCCAACGCTTCGCGGCTCAGGCCCTCGGCTGGCATCTCGGCTGGGAACACCCGCTCGGCATCGGCCCAGGACAGTTCGAATTCTATTCGGCGGTCGCCAGCCACTCCACGTTCGTGCGGGTGTTCGCCGAGCAGGGCCTGCTCGGCGAGGTGATGTGGGCCGCCCTGCTGCTGACCACGTTGATCATGGCGGTGCGCAACGTCGTCGTCGGCCGCGATACCTATGGAATCGGCTCGGCTGCGCTGCTCGGCTCGTGGTGCGGGCTGATCTTCAACAGCGTGGTCGTCGACACCCTGCACTGGCGACACCTGTGGCTGGTCGCGGCGCTCATCTGGGCGAGCACGACCCGCCCGGCGGCTTCGCAGGACGTCGCGCAGAGGTCCCGCCTGGCGTCCGCGCGCCCGGCGCTCAGCCGCAGTCCGTGACCGCGCGTCGCGCGCCCGGCCATCGCAGGGCACGCACGCTCGCGCGCCGTGGCAGGCCCGTCTCGCCGCCGGCGAGCCTAAAACCTGGCCGCGGGGTAATGGATCGGAGCGGAAATGCCGACAGGTAGTCTATGCCGCGTATCCCATCGGCTTACCGGCCGCGTGACGAGTCGGCGTACCTCCCCCGTGACCACATGAACATCGACAACGGCCAGTGGCAGAGCGCCAGGCCCCCCCAAGGCGAGGAACCGGTCGAGGTCGGCCGCTACCTGGAGGCGATTCGCCGCAACCGCTGGCACATCGTCTCGCTGGTTGCAATCGTCACGATCACGGTCTTCGTCGTCTCGCTGACCCTCCCCAAGAGCTACCAGACTACGGCGAGCATCGTCGTGAGCAACGCGTCGGGCACCGCGGGCTCGGAATCGGAAGGCGTCCAGCGCAGCCTCGCGACGACCGCGACGCTGGTGACGACCGCACCGGTCCTGGCGGAGGCCGCCAGGTCGTTCCCGGGCGAAACGGAGGCGTCGCTGGCCTCGCGCGTGTCGGCGTCGGTACAGGAAAACGCGAACATCATCACCGTCAAAACCACGTATGGAACGGCTCAGGGCGCGGCGAGGCTGGCAAGCGCCGTCGTGCAGGCGTTCCTCGATCGCCACGCGGCGATCCAGCGCTCACAGAACGCGAGCGTGCTGTCCGCGCTGAACAGTCAGATCGCAGCGCTTCGCGGCCGCGTCGCAACCGACCCGGGGCTCGCGTCGCAGCTCAGCGCCCTGCAGGCGCGCGCCGCCGAACTCGAAGCCGCCAACGCCAGCGCCAGCTCGCAGCTGCAGCTCGCGCAGAGCCCGCAGGTCCCGGGCGCGGCGAGCTCGCCAAAGCCCCTGCGCAACGCCGTCATCGCGCTGTTCGCGGCGACCTTCCTGGCGGTGCTGCTGGCACTCGGACGCGAGCAGTTCACGCCGCGCGTGACCAGTCAACGTGAGCTCGGCCATCTGCTCGGCCTGCCCGTTCTCAGCGGCGTGCCGCTGATCGGCAATCGCATCAACGCGCGCTTCGCGCGCGTGGAATACGAGGCTTACCAGACCCTGTCGGCCGCGATACGCCTTTCGCTGCCCCCGCGCTCAGAGCCGCAGATCATGCTCGTCACGAGCGCCACGCACGGAGAAGGCAAGACGACCGTGACGACACGGCTCGGGCGGATGCTCGCCCGGGCGGGCCACCGCACGCTGATCGTGTCAGGCGACCTGCGCTGGCCGAAGCTCGACGACGCCTTCGACGTCGGCGGTCGCTCGGGACTGCGGGAACTGTTGGCCCACGCGCCCGACGCCGAACCGTTGACGCTCGACAAGATCGAACGGCTGATCCAGCCGACGCGCAGCGGTGACGGTTCGTCCTCGCGCGGCGCGCTCGACATCCTGCCGTCGGGTCGCAGCGACGGCGACGCATCGGAGCTCCTGCACACTCCCGCTCTGCAATCGCTGATCTCGTCACTTCGTCTCAGCGACTATGCGTACATCCTGATCGACTCCCCGCCCGTGCTGGGGATCGCGGATGCGCAGATGTATGCGCAATTCTGCGACGAGGCCCTGCTGGTCGCTCGCCTGGACTACCTGAAGATCGCCGACGTGGTCGACCTGCGCGACATGCTCGATCGGCTGAACTCCCACCCGGTGGGGCTCGTCGTGATCGGCACGCGCCTGTCGGACTCGCCGTACTACGCGGTGGGTCCGCCCGCTGCCAGCCCGGCTTAGAGACGCTCGTCGGCCTCGGCGGCCGGGCTTGCGCTCACGCCACGCGCTCAGGCGGCTGCCGTGGGTCGCCCCGCGACGACGCCAGCCGGGTGTCAACCCCGCCCCGCCGGTCAGGTAGTGCGAATGATCAGCACGGAGCACGGCGCGTGGTGAGACACCCTGTTGGGCACCGAGCCGAGCAGGAAGCGCTTGGCGCCCGCCATGCCCTTGTTGCCAACGACGATCAGGTCGGCGCCCATCTCTTCGGCGACGTCGAGAATCGCGTCGGCGGGATCGCCTTGGCGCGGGTAGACGTTCACCTCGACGCCCGCCTCGCGGGCGACCTCGGCGGCCGCCTCGAGCATCGCGTCGACGTCCTCGCGCGGGGTGATCGCCCACTGCAGGTCCTCGGGCGCCTCGCGGCGTTCCTCGCGCAGGCGCTGCTCGGGCACGGGCGCATAGGCGCTCACCAAGCCGACGCTCGCGCCGACGGTGCTGGCCAGCTCGATCGCTTGGCGCACCGCTTGGCCGGCGGTGTCCGACCCATCGGTGCCTACGACGATCACCTTGAACACGCGCCGATCATATCCACACAGCGCCGGCGCCGTCCGCGCGGTTCTCGCGCTTCCTGGCCAGGGAGCGGCTCAGGCGAGGCGGATGATCGCGATGATCATGCCAGCGACGACGAAGACGACGATTGCTGCCTGCATCCACAGCCAAGTCGGCGACATTCACAACAGCGTAGCGACGGTTGTGCGCGCACGGCGATCGCACGGTGAAATCGACGTTGCAATTCGGCCAGGAGTCGGCGCCGGCGCGCCCAGGCTGGACTATGCTTGGTCGATGCCTGACCGCCTGCGCGCGCTGATGCGCGGCCGTGCTCGACAGGCGAGCCGGCTCGTGTTGGCGCTCAGCGCGACCGCTGGGCTTGCCTGCTTCCCGTCGCTCGCCGTTGGCGCGACCGCACACCCATCGACGGCCGCTCCGCTCGGCGGCGTGAACATCGGCGGCCTTTACGACGGAGCGACGGCGGCTACGGCGACGCGGGAGATCAAAGCGGCGAAGGCGCTGCACGCGACGGTCGTGCGCGCCGGCATCAGCTGGTCGGTTCTGGAGCCGCGAGGGCCGGGGCAGATCTCAAAATCCGCGCAGGACTTCACCGATCAGCTCGTCAGCGCGGCGACGGCGGCCGGCATCAAGGTGATCTTCATGGTCGACAGCACGCCGTGCTGGGCGTCGTCGGCGCCGGCGTCGCTGCAGCGCGCCTGCGCGGGCTCGCGGCCGAGCGGCGCGAACGCGTGGCCCCCGCGCAGGCCGTCGGACTACGCCGCTTTCGTCGCCTACCTCGCTCAGCGCTACGGCACCGGTCTCGCGGCGATAGAGATCTGGAACGAGCCCGACCAGGCCAACCAGCTCTACTTCGCGGGTCCGCACAAGATTCAGCGCTACGCGGCGATCCTGCGCGCGGCCTACACGGCGATCAAGCAGGCCAACCCGGCGGTGCCGGTCATCGGGGGGTCGCTCGTCGGCTCCAACGGGGTGTTCCTGCGCGAACTCTATCGAGCGGGCATCATGGGCTATTACGACGGTCTGGCGGTTCACTTCTACACGCTCACGCTCGGCGCCCTGCGCATTTTCCACGAAGTGCAGACGGCCAACGGCGACTCCAAGCCGCTGTGGCTGGACGAGTTCGGGTGGAGCAGCTGCTACCCGCGGCGCAAGGTGCAGGAGGAACAGACCTGTGTCACACCTGCCCTCCAAGCGCGCAACCTCAAGGATCTGATCCTCTCGCTGTCACACACTGCATACGTCGCGGCGCAGGTGATGTACAACCTGCAGGACTCCGGCAGCGAGGATTTCGGGGTGCTCGGCGCTTCCGGGAGGCGCAAGCCCGCATTCACCGCTCTGGTGCAGGCGCTGGTCGACCCCTCTCGCGCCCCCCACCGAGCGACGGTGACGCTGAGCAGGCGCGCCAACCAGGTGGTCGCCAGCGGGTCGGGCCCGGTTGGAGACTTCATGCAGATGGAAGTCTTCGCCGGCGCGGTGTTGCGGTATCGCGCGACGTTCATACTCGACCGCTTTGACCGTTACAAGATCGCGCTGCCCGCCGTGCTGGGCACACAGGGTCTGCGCGTTCGCGTCTATCAAGTCTGGCAGGGAGTTCAGGCGGCGGCGCAGGCCGCGGTCTGAGGACTGGGCGCCGTCCGGCCGTACGCGAGAGTAATGGTTAATAGGCGCGACCGGCAAGCGGTCGCGGGGACGATTATTCGGCGTCGCGAAACAGTGCGGCGAACGTCAGGGCAAGGATCTTCAAGTCGAGCCCGATCGACCAGTGGGCGATGTAATAGTTGTCCCACTCGACACGCTCGGCCAACGAGGTCTGGCCGCGCAGCCCGTGCACCTGTGCCCATCCTGTGATGCCGGAGCGGACGCGATGACGGTCGCCGTAGCGAACGATGTCCTGGTTGAACAGCTCGACGAACTCCGGGCGCTCGGGTCGCGGCCCAACGAGGCTCATCTCGCCGCGCAACACGTTGACGAGCTGAGGCAGCTCGTCGATGGACGTGCGACGCAGGAATCGTCCGACGAGGGTACGGCGATCGTCGCCCTCGACGCCACCGGGCGCGGTGTCGCCGCCGAGCAGGAACTGCAACGACCCGCCGCTGGCGGACTGCTCGCCCTCGGTTTCGGAGTCTCCGTGCGCCTCCATGCGCATCGAGCGGAACTTGAGCAGGTCGAATGCGCGGCCGTCGCGGCCGATGCGGCGCTGACGGAACAGGATCGGCCCTTTCGAGCTGAACCGCACGGCGAGCGCCGCGACCAGCAGGATGGGCGCCAGCACGAGCAGGAGCCCGAGCGCCAGCACACGGTCGAGCGTGTGCTTGACGGCGAACTGAAGGCCCCGGGGATTGACGGTCGTGAAGGACATCAGCGGCAGCCCGCCGACCGTGTCATAGCCGACTCGGTTGTTGATCGTGTCGAACATGCGCGGCACGACCGACACCTCCACGCCGAGCTCCTGACAGCGTTGCACGAGCCGGCTGATGCGCTCGTCGGCGACCGACGAGAAAGCGACGATCAAATTGCTGACGCCGGTCCGCTCGACGGTCGCGTCGAGATCGTCGACGGTGCCCAGCACGGGCAGGTCGCGACCGCCCACCTCGGCGATCGAGCGCGGGTCCTCGTCGAGGAACCCCACCGGAAAGAGCCCGTACTCGGGGTGATTCTCGAGCCTGCGCGCCACCTGCGTCCCGACGAGCCCGGCGCCCATGATGAGCACCGGCTTGCCGACCAGCCTGCGTGAGCGCGCCCAGCGTTGGGCGACCGAAAGCGCGATCCGTCCGATGCCCACGCCGACCAGCGCGAGCAGCCATGCACGGATCAGCACCGAGCCATGCGGCGCTTGCCCGTTGACGAACAGCGCCAGCACCGCGACGCTCATCGCGCCGATCGAGACGGCGCTCATGACCGGCACGACCCCGTCGAGCACGAGCGCGCGCAGGCGCGTTCGGTACAGGCCGCGCAGGTAGAACAGCAGCACGACGATCAACGGGAAAGCGAGCAGCGGCGCTTGGGCCGGCGACGGGTTGAGCGTCCGCTGCACGCCATGCTGTGCGATCACGAGCGCGACGCAGAGCAGGACGAAATCGACGGTCGGCCGCAGCGCTCGCCAGCCCGAGCCCTCGAGCGCCCATTGCAGGCGCCCGCCGAAAACTCCCCTGCCGACGGCGTTCGGCTGCGGCGCGGAGCGCCCCAGCTCGCCGTGCAGCGGCAGGGTTGTCGAGGTTTGTTGAGTGATTGGGGCCTGGGACACGGTGGTAGCGAGCTCTTTACTCGTCTACTCGGACTATTGGGGAGATCCCTTTAGCCCCGTCCGCCCCCGAGCGCCCGCCGGCGGCGAGCTTGCGCGTGCACACGGCCAGCAACGCGATCATCGCGAGGGCCGCGAGCGCCGCCAGCAGTTCGGACGCGGACAGCCCAAGCGCGCCCGAGCCCGAGTCGGCAGCCTTGCGGGCGACAGGGCCGGTGGGCGTGCTCGCACGGCGCGAGGCGGTGGACGTCGAACGGGTCGTCTTCGCAGGCGCGGCCGCCCGGCCGCGCCTGGATTTACCTCTTGCGCTTGGCGTCGCGGGGGCGCTTGGAGTGGGTGCGGCGAGCGTGGGCGTCGCTGCGCCCCCCTGTCCGCCACCGCTGCTGGGCGTGTTCAACAGGGCCGAGCCGAGGATCGCCTGGCTGCCCTGCCCGGGGCCGCTGTAGCCGCTGAGCAACGGGTTCGCGGCCGCGCCTGAGACGACCGTGGCCGCGATCAGAGCAGCCAAACCAACTACCGAAGTGAAACGTCTGTTCCTCATGCTTCCTTGCCTTGGATCCCTTTGCCTGGCTGCGAGCCCCCTGCTCCCGGCGTCTGAGCCACCTCGCGCACGCGTTTCACGGATCTCCGCCCCCAGAAGCAGCGAGTCGAGAACTTCCGCACACTAGATTGAGCAAGCCCAAATGTAGCGGACGATCTCGGCTGTGTCGAGCTTTTGCCGTGTCCGTCGGGCACGGTCAAACGCCGCGCTCAGCGAAATTCGCGGGCCTGTCCGAGGATCGCCTGGCTCAGCCGGCTGACGCTCACACGCTGGCCGCTATGCACTACACGCAGCGCCTCTGCGGTCACCGGATCTCGGGGATTCAGCCGCGCCGCGCGAGTCAGCAATCCGAGCGCCGCGCGGCGCTCGCCGTCGGCGGAGGCGATCGCGCCGAGTATCAGGGTCGCGTAGGCGTCGCGGCTGCTGCGCTGGAGCGCCTGGGTGAACTCACGCTTGGCGCGCGTGACATCACCGAGGCGCAGCGCGATGTTCCCGGCGACCAACGCCGGTTCGTCGCTGAGCGGGTTAAGGCTCGCCGCGTCGTCGAGTCGCGCATACGCGGCCTGCGGGTCGCTCGTCCACACTCGCGCGGCGCTCTGCACGTGAAGCCGGCTCAGCCACGGCAGCGCAAACGACGCGGCGATCGCCAGGGCGACGACGGCCAGCGCGGCCATGCGCAGGCGCCGCGGGACCGTGCGCCGGCGCGTTGACGGCGTCGCCTCGCCAGCGGTGGAGCGGGCGGGACGCACGAGATCACCGGCCGGCGGGTGGGGGGCGCCGACGGCGGCGCAGGCCAGCCCGAGCAGCGCAAAGGCCGAAGCGCCCAAGCCGGCGAACTCCCAGAACCAGTCGACCGAGCCGTGCACCGTCCAGTAGGCAAAGCCCGACAGGGCCGCGGCGGCGACCGCGCGGGCGAGCGGATCGGCCGAGCGCCGTCCCCTCCTACCCCAGACTCCGCGCAGAGCCGCGAGCAGCGCCGCGACGAGACCGACGATCGCCAGCAGCGCCCCGACCAAACCGAGCTGGGACAGCGTGCGCAGCTCGAAGCTGTGCGGGTATCGCGGGGTCTCCTCGCTGCGGCCGTGCGCCAGGTACTGCTCCTGGAAGTTGTCGATGCCGATTCCAAGCACGGGATGCGCGGTGAACTCGTCGAGCGCGACCCTGTAGAAGTCGTAGCGATTGCTGCCCAGGCCGCTGGTCAGCCGGTCGCCAGGGCTGTTGGCTGAGTATCCCTGGGTGAACGTGTCCCAGCCGTGTTCGACGGTGCCGACCGGATGGTGGACGGCCGCCAGGCCGACGCCGAGCGCGGCGAGCAGGCTGGCGATCGCGATCGCGCCGACCGTGGTACGGATTCGCGTCTGCGCGCGCTCGCCGATGGAGGCGCGGCTCTCGACCGCCGCCGCCACCGCGACTACGAGCGCCACCACCACCGATGCGACGAGCATCGCCGTGACAGCGCTGTGCACGAGAGCCGGCGAAGCGTTGCTGCCGTCGAGCCTGCTGCCGACGTGCAGCACGGCGGGAGCGGCGGCCGCTATGCCGGCCGCGACAGGCACGAGGACGGCAAACGTGCGCGCCCGGCCGGGGAGCAGGGCGAACACGAGCACGATCATCACGGGGGTGGCGTACAGCGAGCCGCGACTCTGGCTGAGCAACGCCACCTCCGCCAGCAGCACGGCGGCGCCGGCGAGAACCCCGCGCAACGCCCACGGCAGGCTCGTGCTGCGCGCGAGCAGCAGCGCCGGCCAGAAGGCCATCAGCCATTGCGCGGCGTTGGCGTTGGCGTATCCGCTGGGGTAGATGAGCCTGCCGAAGGGGAGCAACGCCTGCAGGCTCGTGGCGGAGGCGGCGTCGACGTGCAACGCCACATACGCCGCCAGGCCGGTCATCGCAAGCACCCATACGCTGAGCAGGAACGCTGCGCTGCCTCCCCGTTGAGGCCAGCACGCGAACAGCGCGAAGACGACCAGGTAGAGCAGCGTCCGGTCGGCGCCTTCCCACGCATCGCCGGGCACGCCTGCCCAGAGGATCGACAGGAAGCTCAGCGCGGTGTAGGCGGCGAAGCAGCCCAGCGCGATCTTCAGCGCGAGCGGCATGGCCGCCCGATCGATGCCGACGCAGACGACGGCCACGGCGAGGAGGGCGAGGACGATCAGGCCTCCCGGGCCCCAGCTGGTCATCGGATAGCCGGCCTGGCTGGTGGCCCACGCCACGAGCAGGGCCACCGCGCCGAGCGCGGGCACGGTGACCGGCGCGTCGCGCAGCGACGCGATGAACCTGTTCGTCACCGCAGGCACAATAATCGTCGGCATGGAGGACACGGCGAGCCTGGTTCGTTTCTATGACGCGGCGTACGCGCCGGCGGGTGAGCAGGCCGAGCTGTTCGGGCGCTGGCGCGCCCTGGGCGCGCGCGGCAAGGCCGATCACGTGATCGCGCTATGCAAGCTCGCGGGCGTGTCGCCGCGGAGCACGCTGGAGGTGGGCTGCGGCGACGGAGCGCTGCTCTCAGAGCTTCACTCGCGCGCCTTCGGCGGTCGCTTGGCGGGCGTGGAGATAACCGATGCTGCGGTGGCGATCGCGCGCGAGCGCACGGAGATCGACTCGGTCGCGCGCTACGACGGAGCGCATCTGGCGCAGCGCGACGGCGCTTATGACCTGGGCGTGGTCTCGCACGTGCTCGAGCACGTGCCCGACCCGCCAGCGCTGCTGGCGGAGGTCGCGCGCGTCTGCCGCGCGGTCGTCATGGAGGTGCCGCTGGAGGCCAACGTGTCGGCGCGGCGCGCGGGTAAGCGCGAGCACGCGGCCGAAGTGGGCCACCTGCAGCGCCTGGATCGCGACGCGGCGCGCGAGATCGTCGCGCGCGCCGGCCTGCGCATCGCGGGCGAGCTGGAGGACGCGCTGCCGCTTGCCGTGCACCGCTTCTTCGCCGAAGGCGCGCGAGGGCGCGCTCGCGGCGCCGCGAAGTGGGCCGTGCGCGGCTCGCTGCACACGCTCGCGCCGGCGCTCGCGCGGCGCCTGTTCACGGTGCACTATGCGTGCGTGTGCGTGGCCGCGGACGGCGGCTGAAGCTCAGGCGTTCGCGGGCTGCGTGGCGGCTGCGAACAGCAGCGCGAGCACGCGCCCCATGAGGTCGTCGGGCACGGCGGAGGGGTCGGCGAGCTTCTGGCGCGCGATGCCGTCGGCGAGCGCGTCGATGGCGACGGCCAGCTGCTCGGCGGGCAGCGCGAGCTGCAGGTCGAACTCGCGCACGCCGTCTTCGATGAGCTTGGTGAGCAGTCGTCGCACCTGGGCGAAGCGCGCGGCGACCTTTGGCCGCACGCCGGCGTCGCGCACGCCGTAAGCCCAGAACTCCATGAACAGCAGCAGCAGCTCGGGCTCGCGCTCGATCATGCTCATCCAGCGCTGCGCGCCGCCGGTGGCGCGCTCGGAGACGGACGCCCGCTCTCCGACGGCCTCGGCTATCTCCCGCGCGTGCTCCTCGATCTCGCGCTCCATGAGCACGAGGAACAGATCCTCCTTGCCGTCGAAGTTGGAGTACAGCGCTCCGGTCGAGAAGCCGGCGCGCGAAGCGATGTCGTCGACGGATGCGCCGTGAAAGCCGCTGGAGGCGAACGCGCTGCGAGCGGCGGCGAGCAGCCGCTCGCGCGTGGCCGCCTTGCTCTGCTCGCGCGTCATGCGCGCGGGGCTTGCCTGCTCGGCACCCGCGCTCGCCGCTGTTCTCATGCCGACATGCTACTTGACGGAGTGATCGCTATTGCGATAGCGTTCGTTATTCGATGTTCTGTGCACGATCCAGATAGGAGCAACTGATGGCGAGCACCACGACGACGCCGAGCGCGACCGAAAGCGGCCTGGCGAGCCTGCCGACGGACGCGATCTCCTACGAGGATCTGTACGCGCGCTGGGAGCGCGGCAACTGGAAGGCGACGGAGCTGGACTTCACCGAGGACGCGCGCCAGTGGCGCGAGGACTTCACGGACTTCGAGCGCCAGGCGGCGCTGTGGAACTACTGCCTGTTCTTCTGGGGCGAGGACGCGGTGGCGGACAACCTGTCGCCGTACATCGACGCGGCGCCGCACGAGGAGCAGAAGTACTTCCTGGCGACTCAGCAGGTCGACGAGGCGCGCCACGCGGTGTTCTTCAAGCGCTTCATGCAGGAGGTGTGCGGCATCGGCGACGGCTCGATGGCAAGCGGGCTGGCGGCGATCAAGCCGCAGCTGACGGTCGGCTTTCGCAAGATCTTCGATCGCCTGGACCGCATGGCCGACGAGCTTCGCGCCGATCGCTCGCCGGCGAAGCTGGCGGCGGCGGTGACGCTCTATCACGTGGTGATCGAGGCGTCGCTGGCGCAACCCGGGCAGCACTTCATCTGCAGCTACCTGGAGGAACGCGACCAGCTGCCGGCGTTTCGCGAGGGAATGGAGAACATCGCAGCGGACGAGCAGCGCCACATCGGTTTCGGCGTGAAGCTGCTGTCGGACCTCAACCGCGAAGACCCAGTGCGCGTGCCGAAGGCCGTCGCGAAGATCCTGCGCGAGGTCACCCGCTACACCCAGCAGGTGCTGATGCCGCCGGGCTGGGACGAGCGCTATGTGACGGTGTTCAACTCGACGTTCGACAGCGTGGGCGTCGAGGGGCTGGTGTCGATGACGACGAAGCTGCGCTCGGCTGGCATGCCGCTGGAGAGCCTGCCGGGACCGCCGCTGCTGCCGGTGGGCCTGACGCCACTGGAGATCTCAGAACGCGGCCGCGCTCTGGCGCAGGCCGGTGTGATCGGCGTGCGCGAAGGGCCGTCGCCGCGCGACGAGCGGACGCTGGCGCTGCTGTTCGACACCATTCGCCGCCAGGTCAACCCGCAGCACGGTCTGTCGCGGCCGACGACGTTTCAGTGGGAGTTCACGGACCCGGACGTGCCGACGTGGCACCTCACCGTGAACAACGGGTCGAGCACGGTTGCCGAGGGCGCCGCGCCGCAGACCGACCTGCGCCTGCAGATGTCCTACCAGGACTGGGTGGACGTCGTCGGCGAGCGCTTGGACCCGCTGCGCCTGATCGCCACGGGCAGGCTGCGCCCGCGCGGCAACCCGCTGGCGCTCAAACGGCTAATGCAGGTCTTCCCGCGCGGCTGACGGCGCGCGCTACCCCGGTGAGAACTCGCGCTGCGCCGCCGAGACGGCGGGCGCGGACGACCTCCCCGGGGCGGGAGCGCTCGCGGATTGGACCACCGGTTCGACTGCGGGCTCGCGCGGACCGGATTGCGAGCCGCGGCTCGACGATGTCGAGGAGGCGCTGACAGCGCGAGCGCCACCGGATGCCGCCGGAGCGCTCGCGCCGGCCGGCTGCTCAGGCCCGAACTCGCGGCTCACCCGCGCGGCGGCGGCGACCGGGCGCACGGGCTGCGCGCGTGCGGGCGCGTCGGCTTGCACACGGCCGGACTGCACGGCGCCGGAGGAGCTGACAGCGCCGGTGAGGGTGTCGCCGCGGCGAGCGACGCGAGCGACGGCGCCGGGACGAGCATGACGGCGATGCGCGGGCGCCGTCGCGCGGGGCGCATGCCCGTCGAGCGCGATGCAGCCGGCGCCGACGCTGACGGCGAGCAGACAGCCGACGGCGAGCTTTGCGCCGAGCGGGCCGGCGATCCACCAGCCACCGCCGGCCGCGCCGACGCCGGCTGCGCCGGACGCGGAGAGCGCGCCGCCGCCGCCGAGGCATGCGCCTGTGGAGCCGCTTCCGCCGCCGGCGGCGGTTGCGGCTCCGACGCCGGTGGTCACGCCGGACGGCCCGCTCGCCGCGCCGATGCCGGCCGCGCCGGATGCGCTGGCGCCGGCCGCCGCCCCGAGCGCACAGTGCAGCAGCGCGGGGATGGGCGGCAGCACGGCGGCGAGGCCGCGCAGCGAGATCACGTAGGCGCGGCACGCGGGGCAAGCGTCGCGGTGGCTCACCGCCAGGCGGTAGCGCTCGCCGCCGGGGTCGAGGATGCCGTAGGCGAGGCCGCGCATGAGCGACCCCTGCTGCTCGCACCAGTCGCCGGCGCGGATCGTCTGGACGAGCGCGCCCATCTTGGCGGCGACGCCGGGTGAGCCGGCGCCGCGCCCCTCCATGAGCTTGCGCATGCGCGCCTCGCTGACGCCCATGCGCCGGGCGGCGTCGGCGCGCGAGAGGCCGTGCAGGTAGCAGAGCGTGGCGGCCTGCTGCTCGCGCGCGCTCAGCCGCATGCGCAGCGCCTCGAAAAGCTGGCGCAGTCGCGCTCGGTCGTGAAGCTGGTCGGCGACGTCACGATCGTCGACCGAGTCAGACACACGCCGCGGCAGGTCTGTCGCGGCCGACGGAGCGGCGAGCAGATACAGCTCGACGGCATGGCGCGATCGGTGCTCGTCGAGCGCGCGGCGGTAGGTGACGAGCGTCAGCCACGCGGGCGGGCTGTCGATCTGCGCGCCGTCGAGCACGGCGGCGTACAGGCCCTGCCAGGCCTGGGCGTAGCAGGCTTCGAGATCGTCGACGTCGAGCGCAACGCCGGCCGCTCGCAGGCGCGCGCGAACGCCGGCGAGCACCTTCTCGCGCAGCCCCTCGAAATCCTCGCGCAGCAGGCGTTCGGCACGGTAGCGGCGAACGAGGAGGGGGCTCACACCTGCAGAGTAAGGGAATCTTACGAGCCAGACGAATTCTATCTGGTCGATTCTTTATTATCACTCCCGCCACTGACACGACCGACTGGAGGAGACGCAATGCATAAGCTGCACCGCTGGCTTCTGCTCACGCTCGTCTTGCTGGGAGCCACCGCCGGCTGGGCGCCGGCGCAGGCCGCGACATCGCTCGGCCGCGACGTGATTTCGTCCGGCGCACAGCAGTGGAACGCAGCTGCGTTCTCGCTCACCCCGGAAGCCAGCTCCCCGCCGGAATATGGGAGGTGCATCAAAACTACGGGCGGCCTGTACAGAGACGGCGGCTGCACGGAAACGGGCAGCAGCAGCGAAAAAAACTTCGAATGGTACGCGGCGTTCGGCAGCGCCCATCCGCTCGAAAAAGCCAACTTCTCGAACGTGCTCAAAGAAGCGACGGTCGCCAACCTGGAAACGGTGAGCGGCGCGTCGGTCACCTGCGAAGGCCAGAGCAGCGCCGGCAAATACACGGGCAACAAAACGATCGGCGGCGTGGTGGTCACGTTCACCGGCTGCAGTGCGTTCGGCGGCAAATGCCAGACGTCGGGCTCGGCCGCCGGGACGATCGTCACGAAAACGCTGGAAGGCGTGCTGGGCGTCGAAGAACTGGCGGCCGAAGCGGTCAACTACAAAATCGGCCTGGCCCTCTTTCCGATCGGTCACACGGGCCAGATCGCCAGCTTCACGTGCGCCAGCATGAACGTATCCATCGCCGGCTCGCTGATCTCGAAAGTGGCGTCGAACTCGATGAAACTGACGACGCAGATCAAGAGCAAAGCGACCGAAGGCAAACAGAAACCGGAAGGCTTCGTTGGCGAATCGCCTGAAGTGCTGATGAGCACGATGGGCGAAGCCGCGCCGGAACAGGCGGGCGAGACGCTGATCACGATCCAGACGAACGAAGAAAGGATCGAGATCAACTCGGTCGTGTAGCGCAGGGCAGGAGCAGAGCGGTCGCGTGGCGCAAGCTGCGTGACGGGGGGACACCGGTCGCGCCAGTGCGTCGCGACCGGTGTCACGTGGGCGAGCGGCGGGTATCTTCACGCGATCGCCACGCCAGCAACAGCAGCGCCGCCTCCCGAGCCGCCGCCGACGGCGGAGATCCTGGGCATCCCGTTGGCGATCTCCGACTACGAGCAGGTGCTCGACTGGATGGACGCGATGATCGCGAGCGGAACGCGCGGCTACGTGACGGCCGCGGCGGTCAACCTGGTGATGTCGGCGCAGGAGCAGCCGCGGACGATGGCGGCGACGCTCGCGGCGACGCTGGCCGTGCCGGACGGACAGCCGCTGGTGTGGGCGCTTCACGCGCTGGGCCACCGGCGCGCGACGCGCGTGTACGGCCCTGACCTGATGGCTAACTTCTGCGCACGCGCGGCGCACAACGGAACGCCGATGTACCTGTACGGCGGGCGCAACGACGACGCGGCGCGCGAGCTGTTGGCGCAGCGCCTGCGCGAGCGTTTTCCGGGCGTGCGCATCGTCGGCGCCTCCTCGCCGCCGTTTCGCGAGCTGACCGACGCCGAGAACGAGCGCGAGATCGAGCTGATCAACTCGTCGGGGGCGGCGGTGGTGTGGGTGGGCACAGGACAGCCCAAGCAGGAGCAATGGATGCACGACATGCGCGCGCGCCTTGCGCCACCGCTGCTGGTGGGGGTGGGCGCGGCGTTCGACTTCCACGCGGGCCTCGTATCGCAGGCGCCGCGATGGATGCAGCGCAACGGATTGGAGTGGGTGTACCGGCTGTCGCGCGAGCCACGGCGGCTGTGGCGACGCTACGCGCGCTACAACCCGCTTTTCGTGCTCGGATTCGCGCGCCAGTACGCGGGCCACCGCCGTGGGCGCCGCTCGGAAAGCGCGCGCGACGAGCCGACCGCGCACGAGGGCCGTGCACCTGACAGATGAGCCGCGTGCTGATCACTGGCGGCGCCGGGATGATCGGCTCGGCGCTGGCGCGCCGCCTGCTGGCGGACCCGGCGTACGACGTGCGCATCGCCGACGAGCGCGCAGCCCCGCAGTGGATGCGCGAAGGCTGTGAGATCCGCACCGGCGACCTGCGCATCGCGGCGCGGGCCGACGCGGCGGTGAAGGGGTGCGCGCGGGTGATCCACCTCGCCGGCTTTCACGCCGGCGAGGGCAAGCTCGCCCACGCGCGGCTGGAGCACGAAGCGACGTTGCACGGCGCGGTGGTGCGCGCGGCGATCGACGGCGACGTGGAGCACCTGGTGTACGTCTCCTCGCCGCTCGTCTTCGAGCGCGCCGAGCTGTTCCCGACACCCGAGGATCACCTGGAGCTGTGCGCACCGCCTCGCTCGGCCAGCGGCTACGCGCAGCTGAGCGCCGAGCGCCTGTGCCGTGCCGCGCAGGCCGAGCACGGTCTTACGTTCACGATCGTGCGCGCGTCGGCCGCTTACGGCGCGCCGGCGATCGGCGATCTCGCCTCGTCGGCTGTCGGCGAGCGCGGCGTGAGCCGCCCGTTGGCCGAGCTGATCGACGGCGCGATCGCGTGCGACGAGCCGGTGGAGGTGGCAGCGCCTAGCGAGCAGACGATCGCGCCGACGCACGTCGACGACGTCGCCGAGGCGATCGCCGCGACGCTCGGCTCGACGGCGGCGCTGAACGAGGATCTGAACATCGCGGGCCCGCGCGAGGCGAGCGTCGCGGAGCTGGCTCGGATCGCCTGGCGGGCGGCCGGCGAGCCCGACGAGCAGCTGTCGCTGTCGTTGAGGGGCGACGGCGAGCAGGAACCGGCGCGCAGCTGGCCTTCGGCGCAGAAGGCGAGCGAGTTGCTGGGCTGGCAGGCGCAGGTCGAGCTCGAGCAGGGGATCGCGGCAAGCGTGCGGGCGCTGCGCGAGCGTGCGCCGCTGCAGGGGCGTATCGGCAGCGCTCTATAGGCTGGGCGCATGTCGGCACGCCGCTCAGCGCTGATCACGGGCATCACCGGCCAGGACGGCTCCTACCTGGCCGAGCTGCTGTTGGAGAAGGGCTACGACGTCCACGGCATGGTCCGCCGCGCGTCGACGGAGAAGTTCGAGCGCATCGAGCAGATCCGCGACCGCATCACGCTGCACCAGGGCGACCTGCTCGACCAGCGCTCGCTCGTTGATGCGCTGCGCGCGTCGAACCCGAGCGAGATCTACAACCTCGCGGCGATGTCGTTCGTCGCCGTGTCGTGGATTCAGCCGACGCTGACGGCGGAGTTCACGGGCGTGGGCGTCACGCGCATGCTCGAGGCGATGCGCGAAGTGTGCCCGCAGGCGCGCTTCTACCAGGCGTCGTCGAGCGAGATGTTCGGCAAGGTGCTGGAGGTGCCGCAGACCGAGACGACGCCCTTCTACCCGCGCTCGCCGTATGGCGTGGCGAAGGTGTACGGCCACTTCATCACGGTCAACTACCGCGAGTCCTATGACCTGCACGCGACGTCGGGGGTACTTTTCAACCACGAGTCTGAGCGCCGCGGCCTGGAGTTCGTCACGCGCAAGATCACGTGGCACGCGGCCGCGATCAAGCACGGCCTGACCAAGGAGCTGCGCCTGGGCAACCTCGACGCCGAACGCGACTGGGGCTATGCCAAGGACTACGTCGAGGCGATGTGGCTGATGCTGCAGCAGGACAAACCGGAGGACTACGTGATCGCGACGGGCGAGGCTCACTCGGTGCGCGAATGCTGTCAGGTTGCCTTCGACGAGGCCGGTCTGGGCGACTTCGAACAGTACGTGACGATCGACCCGGCGTTCGTGCGCCCGGCGGAGGTCGACCACCTGATCGGCGATCCGGGCAAGGCCGAGCGCGACCTCGGCTGGAAGCCGAGAACGTCGTTTGAGGAGCTGATTCGCCTGATGACGCAAGCGGACCTCGAGCAGCTGAAGCCGCGCTGAGCGCGATGGCGGTCCCGCTGTTCGACACCGCGTCGTCGCTGGCGCCTTTGCGCGTGCAGCTGCGCGCGGCCGTCGATCGCGTGCTGGACTCCGAACACTTCATCCTCGGTCCCGAGGTGGCGGCGTTCGAGCGCGAGCTCGCCGCGTACGCGGGGGTCGCGCACGGCGTCGGCGTGGCAAACGGCACGGACGCGATCACGATCGCCCTGCGAGCGATGGGCGTCGGCCCGGGCGACGAGGTGGTCGTGCCGTCGTTCACGTTCTACGCCTCGGCCGAGGCGATCGTGCCGACGGGCGCCACGCCGGTCTTCTGCGACATCGACCCGGCGACGTACTGCGTCACCGCGGACACCGTGCGCGCGGCGCTGACGCCGCGCACCAAGGCGGTGATCGCGGTGGACCTGTTCGGCAATGTGGCGCCGGTCGCGGAGATCGAGGCGCTCGGCGTACCGGTGCTGGAGGACGCCGCGCAGGCCGCCGGCTCGCGCTCGGCGGGCGGGCTCGCGGGCGGGCTCGGCACGGCAGCGACGCTTTCGTTCTACCCCTCCAAGAACCTCGGCTGCTTTGGCGACGGCGGGATGATCCTCACGTCCGACGACCGCGTCGCCGAACAGGCGCGCATCCTGCGCTTTCACGGCTCGCGCGACAAGGTCGACTACGAGCAGCTCGGCTACAACTCGCGCCTGGACGAGCTGCAGGCGGCGATCATGCGCGTGCAGCTGCCGCACCTGGACACTTGGGCGAACGGCCGCCGCGAGGCGGGGCGCCGCTACGAGCAGGCGGGGCTCGGCGAGCTGGTGGGGCTGCCGCAGCCAGTCGTCGGATCGTCGCCGGCCTGGCACCTCTACGTGGTGGCCGACGCGAACGTCCAGGGCCTGAACGACGCGCTCTCGGCCGCGGGCATCGGCTGCAAGGCCTACTACCGCACGCCGGTGCACCGCCAGCCACCGATGCGCCCGTGGGGCGACGGCCTGGACCTGCCGGGCACCGAGCAGGCCGCGAGCACGCACCTGGCGATCCCGATCAGCCCGGTGCTGACGAGCGAGCAGGTCGGCGAGGTCGTCACCGCCGTGCGTGGCGCGGAGCTGCCCTAGCGCCAGTGTTCGAGCAGGTCGCCGTCGGGCACGTCGCGCACGACGCGCGCGGGCGAGCCCATGACGACGACGCGCGGCGCGACGTCGTGGGTGACGAGCGCGCCGGCGGCTACGAACGCCTCCTCGCCGACCTCCACCCCAGGCGTGAGCACGGCGGCGCCGCCCACGCGACAGGCCCGCCGCAGCGTCGCGCCGCGAAGCGGCGCGCCGGGGGGATGGCGCGACATGGTGTCGTCGTTGGTGGTGACGACTCCGGGGCCGACGAACACGTCGTCCTCGACGGTCGAGAAGGCGGTCAGGTAGACGTTCGTCTGCACGCGCACGCGCGCGCCCACGGTGACGTCGTTGTCGACGACGCTGCCGCGCCCGATGATCGTGTCGGCGCCGAGCGCCGCGCGCTCGCGCACGTAGGACTGGTCGCCGACGATCGCGCCGTCACCGAGCGACGCGCCGGCGAAGACGATCGCGCCGGAGCACACGACGACACGCTCGCCGAGCGTCAGCCGGCCGAACTCGCCGCGTGCGGCCGACTGCTTGCCCAGGCGCGGGGGCTTGCCGAGCACGACGTTGTCCTCGATCACGCAGTCGGCGCCGACGACGGTGCCGTCGTGGATGACGACGTTGGCGCCCAGCGTCACGCGCTCGCCGAGCTGCACGCGCTCGCCGACGAGCAGCCCGGGCGCGCGCTCGTCGCGGCTCAGCACGTCGCGTCCCGGCCGCGGGGCGGGCGCGCGACGAAGCTCACAGGCGCACGACGTTGGCGGCGGGTGACGCGCGCGTCACGCCGCGCAGGTCGACGACCAAGCGCGCCGTCCGGGCGACGTGGGCGTGGTCGACGCTCGGATGCGCGGTCACGATGAGCGTCAGGTCGGCGTCGTCGATGGCCTCGTCGAGGCCGACGCTGGACAGCGCGAACTCGGCGAGGCTGGGCACGTGCGGGTCGTGGTAGCGCACGTCCGCGCCCATCTCGCGCAGCAGCGCGATGACCTTCAGCGCCGGTGCTTCGCGGATGTCGCCGACGCCCGGCTTGTAGCTGACGCCGAGCACCGCCACGCGGGCGCCTTTCACCGACAGGCCGGCGTCGTTGAGCGCGCGCTGGGCCTTCTCGACGCAGTGGTAGGGCATGCGGTGGTTGACCTTGCCGGCCAGCTCGATGAACTCCGTCGCCATGTCGAACTCGCGCGCGCGCCAGCTCAGGTAGAAGGGGTCCACCGGCAGGCAGTGGCCGCCCATGCCGGGACCGGGCTCGAAGCGCATGAACCCGTACGGCTTGGTCGCGGCCGCGTCGACGACCTCCCAGATGTCGATGCCCATGCGATCGGTGAGCATCGCCAGCTCGTTGACGAGCGCGATGTTGACCGAGCGGAATATGTTCTCCAGCAGCTTCGTCAGCTCGGCCGCCTCCGGCGTGGAGACGCGCACGAGCTCGTCGCAGACGATGCTGTACAGCGCTTCGGCGCGCTGCACGCAGGCGTCGGTCAGCCCGCCGAGCACCTTGGGCGTGTTGCGCAGCGTGTAGTCGGTGCGACCGGGGTCAACGCGCTCAGGCGAGAAGGCCAGGTGAAACCCGCGGCCAGCCGCCAGCCCCGACTCCTCCAGCAACGGCGCCAGGCGCTCGCGCGTCGTGCCGGGATAGGTGGTCGACTCGAGCACGACCAGCTGGCCGGCCTGCAGCACCTCGGCGAGCGCGCGCGCCGATTCGACCAGCGGGCCGAGGTCGGGCTCTCGGCTGCGGGTCAGCGGCGTGGGAACGCAGATGATCACCGCGTCGGCCTCCGCGAGGCCGGCGTAGCGGGTGCTCGGATGGATGCGATCGGCGAGCCGCGCGAGAACGTCCGAAGGCACGTCCTCGATGTAGGAGTCGCCCGCGGCGATCGCATCGACCTTGCGCGCGTCGACGTCGACGGCGATGACCTCGCAGCCCTCGCTCGCGAAGGCCACGGCGAGCGGCAGCCCGACGTAGCCCAGTCCGATGATCCCGAGCTTGGTCACTCCGCGGGCAGTCTAGGGCGTGCGCCCGTCCGAAACCGCTCGGCGGCGAGATCGGCTCAGGCCACCGCCTCGAGCGCGCGCAGATCGGCGCTCACCATGCGCTGCACGAGTTCGGCGAAGGACAGCTGCGGATGCCAGCCGAGGCGCTCGCGCGCGCGCCTGGGATCGCCGACGCTCGCGGTGGGCTCCGGCGCGCGTACGAGCGAGGTGTCCACGCGCAGGTAGCGATCTGGGTCGAGATCGACGCAGGCGAACGCCGTGCGCACGAGGTCGGCGACGGTGTGCGCGACGCCGCTGGCGAGCACGTAGTCGTCGGGGGTCTGCTGCTGGAGCATCAGCCAGGCGGCGTGCACGACGTCGCCGGCGAAGGACCAGTCGCGCACGGCGGTGAGGTCGCCGAGCGTCAGCTCGTCGCGGCGCCCGAGCGCGATCTCGGCGACGGCGCGGGTGACGCGGCGCGTGACGAACTGCTCGGGCCGGCGCTCGGACTCGTGGTTGAAGGCGATGCCCGAGCTGGCGTGCAAGGCGTAGTTGCCGCGCAGCGCGCCGACGAGCTGGTGCGCGGCGAGCTTGGCGATGGCGTACGGGTTGGCTGGGCGACACGGCGTCTGCTCGTTCTGCGGGCTCTCGCGCGCGTCGCCGAAGATCGCGCCGGAGGCGGCGACGAACACGTGTGCGCCGCTGTCGAGATCGCGCACGGCTTCGAGGATCGCGGCGGTGGAGCCGACGATCGCGAGCAGCGTCTCCCCCGGCCGTTCCCACGAACTGGGCACGAACGACGGCGCCGCGAGGTGGTAGACCTCCTGCGCGGCCGTGCGCTCGACCGCCGCGCGCAGCGATGCCGGGTCGAGCAGGTCGCCGGCGATCAGCTGGACGTCCGTGCGCAGGTGCTCAGAGCAGCCAAGCGAGGGCGCTGAGACGTCCCTGACGACACCGGTCACGCGATAGCCCTTCTCAACCAGCAGCTCGGCGAGGAACGAGCCGTCCTGCCCGGTCAGGCCGGTGATGAGCGCGCTGGGCTCGCTGGGCACGAGCGCAGCTTATGCGCTGAGCGCGCGCTGTCGGATCAGCCGTTTGCGTATCAGCCGTTTGCGTCGTACACGCGCGCAAGCGAAGCGCCGGCGGCGGCGGGCGAGCACAGCTCGCGCACGCGTTCGAGCCCCACGCGCGCGGCGTCGCGGTCACCGGCGAAGCGTCCGATCGCCTGCGCCAGCGCGCCTGCGTCGCCGGCCGGCACGAGCGCGCGCTGCTCGACGAGCTCGCCGAGCGCGCCGACGCGGCTGGCGACGACGGGAAGGCCGGCGGCCATCGCCTCGGCGGCGGCCAGGGCGAACGTCTCGGCCGAGCGCGACGGCACGAGCGCGACCGACGCGGCGGCGCGCAGCCTCGCGAGCTGGCCGTCGCCGACGCGTCCGACGAAGGTCACGTCGCCGTCGCCGGCGCGCTCCTGAAGCGCTGGGCGCTCGGGTCCGTCGCCGGCGATGATCAGCGGCACGCCGGCCAGCCGGCAAGCGTCGATCGCCACGTCGACGCCCTTCTCGACGGCAAGGCGCGAGACGACGAGCGCATAGCCGCTGGCGTCGCCGGCCGCGACCGGGGGCGCGGCGTCATGTGACGCAGCAGAGTCGTCGAGCGCGCGGATCGGCGGCGCGATCACGTGCACCCGCTCGAACGGCAGCGGCGCGCCCAGCTCGCGCAAGCGTTCGCGCGCGAACGCGCTGGGGACGACGATCGCGTCGGCCTGCTCGACCAGCCGGTCCTGCCAGAGCGCCAGCGAGGCGGCGTAGGCGGCGGCCTCGGGCATGCTGCCGCGGCAGTTCAGGCGAACGCCCGGCAGCGTGTTGCGCCCGTGACAGCGCGTGCACTCGGCGCCACGCGTGAAGCACACGCCGATCGCGCACACGAGCCGGTACTGGTGCAGGTGCAGCACGACGCGCGCGCCGGCGGCGCGCGCCGCCGCGAGCGAGCGCCAGCCGAGCGCGGGGTTGAGGTTGTGCGCATGAACGACGCGCGCACCGCTCGTCGCAACCGCGCGCGAGACCTCCTCGGGAGCGATCCCGCCGCGCAGCAGCGCGAGCGCAGCCCCGCCGCGGCCCAGCTCCGCGGAGGAGCGGGTGAGCAGCTCGGCGCGCTCGTGCAGATGCTCGCGCACGAGCCACACGAGGTCGTCGACGACGCGCTCCTCGCCGCCGGTCGTGCGATAGCGGTTGTGCAGGAACAGGATCATGCGCGCCAGAGCGTATTGCCCGGCGCGCCTGCCGAACGGCGCAAACCGGCTGCAAACCTAGACTGTCCCGACGATGCTGCCCGCTTCGATCGTGATCCCCACACGCGCGCGCCTGGATTACCTGGAGGTGGCGCTGCGCTCGCTGGCCGAGCAGGCCGCGGCGGCGGGCGCGGAGGTGCTGGTCGTCGACGACGCGGCCCCCTCGCCGCAAGCGCGGGAGCTGGCCAAGCGCTTCGGCGCGCGATACGAGCCCCACGACGGGCCACGCGGCCTGAACGTGGCGCGCAACACTGGCGTGCGGCGCTCGGCCGGCGAGCTCGTGGCGTTCGTGGACGACGACGTGCGCGCGAGCCCCGGCTGGCTGGCGGCGCTAATCGAGGCGGCGCACGCGCACGCCGACGTCGACGTGTTCGCGGGCCCGATCAGGCCGCGCCTGGAGGGTCGCCGCTGGCGCTCGTGCGGGCGCGAGGGACCGCCGATCACGTCGCTGGATCTCGGTGCGCACGACGTCGACGCGCGCTATGCGTGGGGCGCGAACATGGCCATCCGGCGAACGGCGCTGGAGCGCGTGGGAGCATTCGACGAGTCGCTCGCCGACGGGGGCGACGAGCAGGAGTGGCAGGATCGTTTTAGGGCCGCCTGCGGCGGGTATGGTCGCGTCCTGTATGTCGCCGCGGCGTCGGTCGAGCACCGCCGTGTGGGCGACGATGCGCGCCTGAGCGCGCTCTCGCGCACCGCGTACGCGCGCGGCCGCGCGGCGCGCCGCTTCGACGCGCGCCGCGGCAGCGCTCCGACGCTCGCGCGCGAGTCGCTGACGCTGGCGGCGTGCGTCGGGCACGTGGTGCGCCGCCGCTGCCCGGCGGGCGTGACGATGGTCGCCCACAGCGCCGGGCGCCTGCGCGAAGGCCTGCGCGAACGGCGCGCGCACGGGCGGGCGTCGCCCCGCGCGACGGGCGCGGCGTCGCCGCCGGCGAGCGTCAACGGCGCGCGCGCGGTGGACGACTTCCTGTCGGGCGCCAGCGGCACGGTCGGCGGCTTGGGCGCAATGCTGCGCGCGGTGCGCGACGAGGCGGTGGACGCTCGCGAGCTGGCCGGCGGCCGTCGGCTGCGCCTGGCGCTGGCGGCGCGGCGCCAGCCGCCGCGCAGGCGTGTGCTTGTGCTCGGTGTGGAGCGTCCCAAGCACAGCGCGCTAGCCGCCCGCGCACACGCCGAGCTTCTGCGCTCGCGCCACGATGTCGAGCTTCACTTCGCGCCGGTGGGCGCGGCGGGCAAGTTCGAGAACCTCAACCGCCTGCTCGCGGCGCACCCGGCCGCGGGACACGATTGGCTGCTCGTGCTCGACGACGACGTGGCGCTTCCACGCGGCTTCCTCGACCGCTTCGTGTTCCTCTGCGAGCGCTTCTCGCTGGCGCTGGCGCAGCCGGCGCACCGGCTGAACTCGCACGCCGCGTGGCCTCAGACGCGCCGCCGGGCGGGCAGCGTCGTGCGCGAGAC
Source organism: uncultured Solirubrobacteraceae bacterium (assembly GCA_963794905.1). Classification (GTDB taxonomy): domain Bacteria; phylum Actinomycetota; class Thermoleophilia; order Solirubrobacterales; family Solirubrobacteraceae; genus Palsa-744. Next base: position 2,026,372 of record CAWCFO010000002.1, on the reverse strand, counting down.
GCGCTTCGTGGAGATCGGTCCGGTGACGGCGTTTGCGCGACAGACGTTCGCGACGCTGCTGCCGTTCCCGCAGCTGCGCATGGGCTGGGGCCTTGACGCGCACTGGGCGGCGGTCGCGCAGGAGCACGGCTGGCGCTGCGGCGTGACTGACGCGGTTGCGATCGCCCACCGCGCGGCGCCGGCGGCCGATGCGTACTCACGCGAGGCGGCGATCGCCGAGGCGCGCGCGTTTCTCGCCGATCGCCCGTACGTCAGCGCGCACGAGGCGCGACGCACCGTGACGACGCACCGACGCTGGTGAAGGTGCTCGTCGTCGCCGAGTTCTACCCGAGCCGGCGCGATCCGGTGATGGGCATCTGGGCGCACCGCCAGGCGCTGGCCGCGCGCGATGCGGGAGCGCAGGTGCGCGTGCTCGTGCTGCACCGCGTCGTGCCGCCGCGCTCGGCGCTGGCGCGCGGCCCGGCGGCCGCGGCCGGCGCGCTGGTCGGGCTTGCGCGCGAGCCGCGTGCGCAGACGCGCGACGGCCTGTCGATCGGCTACGTGCCCTACGTCTCGCCCGATCGGGCGCGCACATACGCGTCGTGGGGGACCTGGGCCGCGCCGCCGCTGACCGTCGCGATCGCGCGGCTGCGGCGCTCGTTCGCGTTCGACCTGGTGCACGCTCACAACGCCGTGCCGGCCGGCGACGCGGTGCTGCGCGCGAGCGCGCTTCGCGGCTCGCGGGCTTCGCTGGTCGTGTCGGTGCACGGCGGCGACGTGCTCTACACGGCGACCGGTCGCGTGCGGGCGGGGGGCGAGACGGTGCGCCGGACGCTCGCCGGTGCGCGCCTGGTGCTCGCCAACAGCGCGGGGATCGCAGAGCTTGCTCGCGCGCACGGCGCGCGCGAGACGCAGGTGGTGCACCTCGGCGCCGACGTGCCGAGCGCCGCGCGCCAGCCGCGGCGCGACGTTGCGCCGGCATTGGTCACGGTGGCGCACCTGGTGGCGCGCAAGCGCCACGGCGACGTGCTGCGCGCGCTGGCGGTGCTCACGCCCCGCCACCCGGCGCTGCGCTACTCGATCGTCGGCGACGGCCCGGAGCGCGCGGCGCTGGAAGACCTGGCGACGCGCCTGGACGTGCGCGATCGCGTCGACTTCCACGGCCAGCTGTCGCCGGCCGAGGCGGTCGAGCGCGCGCGCGAGTGCACGCTTTTCACGATGCCTTCGACCGAGGAGGCGTTCGGCGTGGCATACGTGGAGGCGATGGCCGGCGGCGTGCCGGCGATCGGCTGTCGCGGCGAGCCCGGCCCGGAGGAGATCGCGGCGGCGGGCGGCGGCATGGTGCTGGTGCCGCCGGGCGACATCGAGCGCCTCAGCCAACGCATCGACGAGCTGCTGTCCGACCCGCAGCGCCTGCGCGAGGCGCGCCAGCGCGCCCGCGCGACGGTGCTGGCGAACTTCACGTGGGAGCGCTGCGGCGAGCAGACGCTGGGCGCATACGAGCGCGCGCTGGCGTGAAGCCACTGCTGTTCGTCACCGGCCACGCGCCGGCCTACCGCGTCGGAGCGCTCGCCCGCCTGCACGAGCTGCAGGGGATCGAGCTGGCGCTGTTCGGCGGCCGCTACAAGCACGGCGGCGCGGGGTTTGAGCAGGAGATGCCCTTCCCCCACCGACACGTGCACCCGCGCGAGCTGTTCGCGCTGGCGGGCAGCGGCGACTACCGCGCGGTCGTGTGCTCGACCGGAGGGCGATTGGCGCCCCTGGCCTCGTGGGCCGGCGCGCGCCGCGCGCGCGTGCCGTTGATCCTGTGGGCGTCGCTGTGGGCGCACCCGCGCAGCTCGGCGCACGCGCTCAGCTACCTGCCGCTGCGCCGCCTGTATCGCACGGCCGATGCCGTGGTGACATACGGCCCGCATGTCAGCGACTACGTCAGCGCGCGCGGCGCGCGAAACGTGTTCGCGGCGGCGCAGTCGGTCGACAACGACTTCTGGAGCGCTCCGCTCCCCGCCTCCGAGCAGCCGCCGTTGCCAGCCGGCGCCGACACACGTTTTCTGTTCGTCGGCCGCGACGCACGCGAGAAGGGCCTGGCGGTGCTGATCGAGGCGTGGCGCCTGGCCGAGCTGCCGGCGCCGGCGAACGCGCTGGTGCTCGTCGGGCCGGGCGACGCGACGGCGTCGTTCGCGCGCGACGGCCTGCGCCGCGAGGGCGACGAGGCGATCGTCTCGCTGGGCGCTGCAGCGCCGCAGCGCCTGCGCGAGGTCTACGCGGGGTGCGACGCGCTCGTGGTCCCGTCGATCCGCACGCGCACGTTTCGCGAGCCCTGGGGGCTGGTGGTCAACGAGGCGATGAACCGCGGCCTGCCGGTGATCGCCTCGGACGCCGTCGGCGCCGCCGCGGGCGGTCTGGTGCGCGACGGCGCCAACGGATTGGTCGTGCCGGCTGGCGACAGCGGGGCGCTGGCGGCGGCCATCAGTCGCCTGGCCGGCGACGGCGAGCTGCGCGCGCGGATGGGCGCGCAGGCGGCGCGCGACGTGCGTGCCTACGACTACGAGGCGTGGGCGCGTGGCTTCTGCCGGGCCCTTGCAAGCGTCGGCCTCGCCCGCGGGCGTTGGTAGCGTTGCGTCGCTCGCCTATGAGAACCGCTCTCTCTCAGAGCCGCGCCACCGGCCTGGCGCTCGTCGGTGCGCTGGTCCTGCTCGTCAACCTCGCCGCATCGGCGAGCGCCGACACCGGCACCAAGATCATCGAACGCTGCACGCACGGCCAGAGCATCAGCGGCTACTCCCAGGCGGCCTACCGGCGCGCGCTGGCCGAGCTGCCGACCGAAGTCGAAGAGTATTCCGATTGCGCCAACCTGATTCGCCGCGCGCAGCTCGCGGCCGCGGGTGGCGGGTCGAGCGGGTCCGGCGGCGGCGGCGCGGCGCCGACGGCCACGCCGCTGTCGGCGTCGGAGCGCAGCGCGCTGAACAAGGTCGGAAAGACGGGCGCGGCGCCGCTGCACGTCGGCGGCCACGTGATCCACCCAGGCGTGGTGCACGCGGACATCGCGTCGGCGTTCAGCTCGCTGCCAGGCCCGCTGCTGGCGGTGCTCGCGTTCCTGCTGGCGTGCGCGCTGGCGCTCGGCGGTCGCGCGATCGAGAGGCGCGTGCGTGCCCACCGCGCCGGCTGAGCGCCCGCCCGCCCCGGCGGGCGCAGGGGAGTCCTATGGCGCCGAAACGGGAGCCCGCCGCTGGCTGGCGGCCTTCAACGGGCACGCGACGGGGCGACCGGTGAACGCGCGCAGGGCGCGCCTGCTGGCGCACGCCGAAATGTGGTGGCCGACGCTGCTGATCGCCGGTGTCCTCTGTTTCGTCGCGTTCGTCGCCGGCGGTGGGCTGAACCTCGCCGACATGACGATGGCGGAGATCGCGCTGACGCTCGGCTCGGGGCTGGTCGCCGCGGTCGCGGTTCTGCTCGGGCCGGTTCGCACACGCGCCTATGGCGTGTGGCCGCTCGCGCTGCTGCTGGCGTTCGCCGCGCTGACGGCGTTGTCGGTCGTCTGGTCGGTGCAGCCCGACGACAGCTTCAAGGACGCCGGGCGGATGTTCGCCTACTGCGGCGTGTTCGGCACGGCGATCGTGCTCGCGCGCACCGTTCCCGCGCGCTGGCCGGCGATCCTCGGCGGCGTGCTGCTCGCGGCGGTCGTCGTATGCGGCTACGCGCTGGCGACGAAGGTCTTTCCAGCTCAGCTGGACGCCACGGACATCTACGCGCGCCTGCGCGCGCCGTACAGCTACTGGAACGCGATCGGGCTGACCGCGGCGATGGGCGCGATCGCCTGCATGTGGCTGGGCGCGCGCCGGGCGGGCCACGCGCTGCTGAGCGCGCTTGCCTATCCGGCGATGGGCGTGATGCTGCTCACGCTCATGCTCGCGTACTCGCGCGGCGCGCTCGTCGCGCTCGTGCTGGGCCTGGTGATGTGGTTCTGCGTCGTGCCGCTGCGCCTGCGCGGCGCCGCCCTGTTGATCAGCAGCGCGGCGGTCGCGGGCGCGGTCGTCGCGTGGGACTTCTCCCGCCACGCGCTGAACACCGACAGCGTCGCCCTCGCCGAACGCACGAGCGCCGGGCACCAGCTCGGAGCGCTGATCGTCGTCATGCTCGTGCTGCTCACGCTCGCCGGCCTGGCGTTCGGATTCTGGACGGGGCGCAACGCCCCGTCGATCATCGGCCGCCGCCGTGCCGGTGGGTTGCTGCTCGCCCTGCTGGCCGCCGTGATCCTCGCCGGCGCGGGCGCGCTGGCGGCGAGCCACCGCGGCTTCACCGGCACGATCTCGCACGCCGTCCACTCGCTCACCGACCCGCACGCGCCTGTCCCGCCGAACACGCCAGGGCGCCTGACGGCGGTGGGCAGCGTACGCGCGCGCTACTGGAACGAGGCGCTGAAGGTGTTTCAGGCGCACCCGGCGCTCGGGGCGGGTGCGGAAGGCTACGCGACCGCGCGCCTGCGCTACCGCACCGAGACGCTCGACGTGCGCCACGCGCACGGCTACGTCGTGCAGACGCTCGCCGACCTGGGCATCGTCGGGCTCGTGCTGACGCTCGCGCTGCTGATCGCGTGGATGACCGCCGCGGGGCGCAGCACGCACCCGTTCAACCGGCGCTGGACGAGCTGGACGACGCTGCGCGCTTGGCTCGACCGCGCCGACAGCGGCGGCTACCCGGCGTGGCGGCGCCTGACCGTCGAAGGGCGGCCGGCCAGCTACTCGGCAGAGCGCGTGGCGCTGCTGAGCATGCTCTGCCTGGTCGTCGTGTTCGGCATCCACTCGCTCGCCGACTGGACGTGGTACGTGCCGGGCAATGCGTGCGTCGCGCTGCTGTGCGCCGGCTGGCTGGCCGGCCGCGGGCCGCTCGGCGCGGGCATCGCAGGCGGAATCGCACCCGCACCGGCCGTCACGCCGCCGGCGGTCTCCCCCGCCCGGCGCGACCTGCGCGAGCGGCTGGCGCCGGGCGCGCTTGGCGTCACGCGCATGGCGGTCGCCGGCGCGATCGTCATCGGCGCGCTGATCGCCGCGTGGGCTCAGTGGCAGCCACAGCGCTCCTCCGACGCCTCCCAGCGGGCGCTCGGCGAGCTTGCGCGCAGCCCGCGCGGCGCGATCGCCTCGGCGCAGACGGCCGTCTCGCGCGACCCGCTTTCCGCGCAGGCGCTGTTCACCCTGTCGGCCGTGCAGCAGTCGACGGGCAACCCGGCGCTGGCCCGCGCGACGCTGCAGCGCGCCGTGCGCCTGCAGCCGTCCAACCCGCAGACTTGGCTGACGCTCGGCGAGTACGACCTCACGCGCAACCCGCGCGCGGCCGTGCGCGAGCTGGAAGCGGCGATCTACCTGAACCCCGAGTCCGTCTCGCCGGAAGCGATCACCTCAGGCAACCCCGAAGCGATCAATACGCAGAACGACTACGTGCAGGCGCTGCGCGCGGTGAGCGCGCTCGAAAGCGCCGCCGCGGCGCGCCGAACTGCGGCCAGAGCGCACCGCAGCCACGCGCATGGCGCGACGCGGCGCACGCGCGCGGCCAAGCGGCGCGCGGCGGGCGTGGGAAAACCCTAGAAGCGCGAGCGCAGCGCCGACGCGAACAGCTCCCGGCGAGCGCCTGGAAGCCCGCCGGCGCCGCGCACCTCGACGCGCTCGAAGCCGAAGTCGGCGAGCAGGCGCGCGAGCGTGCGCTGCGTGTAGAAGCGCAGGTGGTCAGCGCGCGGGTCGAAGTGCGCGTCGGCGCGGCGCGCCGACAGCGCGAGCGCGAGCAGCGCCAGGCGCCCGTGCGCCGGCGTGCTCAGCAGCAGCGCGCCGCCGGAGCGCAGCACGCGGCGCACCTGCGACAGCAGGCCGGCCGTGTCGGCGACGTGCTCGAGCGTCTCGCCGGCCCACACGGCGTCGAAGCTCGCGTCGGCGAACGGCCACTCGCCGTCGGCGTCGACGAGGCGCACGTCGAGGCCGGCGTGGCGCCGGCGCGCGCGGCGCAACGGCTCCTCGGCGACGTCCACGCCGACGACCGCATGACCCGCGCCGGCGACGTCGGCGGTCAGCTGACCTTCGCCGCAGCCGACGTCGAGCACGCGCAGCGGCGCATGTGCGCCGCTGCGCTCGGCCGCCGCTCGGAGGCCGTCGAGCAGGAACCGGCGACGCAGTTCGAGGTCGGGGGGTCGCCCACCCTCCGGCACGGCCTGCCAGACGCTTTCGAAGTAGCTGCGCGAGGCCATCTGCTCAGCAAATCTAGAGGGCGCGCCCAGCCGGCGATCGGCACCCGGCAAACGCGCCCGCCCGCCAGCGATCGGCGCGCGCCGGACGGTCTGCGCCGGCCGCAGGCCGGCGCGCAAGTTAGCCGTCATAGCTGCACAAACCTACGCCCAGGGAATATCTTGGCGGCGTGCTTGGGGAGTGGGAGATCGGTGAGGCGTGAACGTAGCGTTCGACAGCCGCCCGGTCTCCGATCCGCAGGGCGTGGGGCGCTACTCGCGCTGCCTGCTGGCGGCGCTGCGCGAGACCGCACAGGACAGCGCGCAGATCTTCGAGACGCCGCGGCCGCGGCCGCGGCGCGCGGACGTGTTTCACGCGCCGTGGATGACGGGCGCGCTGCTGCACAGCCCATGCCCGATGGTCGTCACGTTGCACGACCTCACCGCGCTCAAGCGCCGCAGCGAGCTGTTGCGCACGGGTGCGCGCATGCGCCTGCGCCAGCTGGCGGTGCAGCGGGCCGTGCGCGTGATCGTGCCGACGCGCTCGCTGGCCGAGGACGCGTTGGCGCGGCTTGATCTCGAAGGCGAGCAGATCGACGTGATCCACCAGGCGCCGGCGCCGTCGATGTACGCGCGCTCCGAGCGCGAGGTCGCCGCGGCGCGCGCGCTGTTCGGGCTGCCCGAGCGTTACCTGCTGTGGGTGGGCGAGCTGCGTCACCCCGACCCGGCCAAGCACGTGACCAAGCTGGCCGCGACGCCGCGAAAGCTGCCGCTGGTGCTCGTCGGCCAGACCAGCCCGTGGGCACGCGCGCTGCCCGACGTGACGCTCACGGGCCACGTCTCAGACGACCACCTGGCGGCGTTGTACACGGGCGCGCACGCGCTCGTGCTGTCCTCGCAGGACGGCCGCTTCGGCCTGCCGGGGGTCGAGGCGCTCGCGTGCGGCGCCCCGGTGGTCGCATGCGAGACGCCGGCGCTGCGCGAGGTGCTCGCCGGCTGTGCCACGTTCGTCGCGGCGGGTGACCTGCGCGGTCTGATCGACGCGGCGCAAGCCGCACGACGGCCCGCCCCCCAGCCCCCCGCGTGGTCGTGGCACGACGCGGCGCGCGTGACGTGGAGCGTGTACGAGCGAGCGCTCGCGCAGGCCGACCGCCGCAGCGCTCCGCGGCGCCTGCGCCGGCGCGCGTCGGGCGGGCCCGAACAGGCGCTCAGCGGCCCGTAGCGACCCTCCGCTTCAGTAGGCGCCGCGGCGCGAGAACACCGCGGGGATGGTCTTGAGCATGATCGTCAGGTCGAGCGCAAGCGACCAGTGCTCCAGATAGATGAAGTCGAGGTGCACGAGGTCGTCGAAGTCGAGCTCCGAGCGCCCGGAGACCTGCCACAGCCCGGTGATGCCGGGCAGCACCAGGTAGCGCTTGCGGTGCCAGTCCTCGAGCATGTCGTAGTCGCGCTGGGGCAGCGGGCGCGGACCGACCAGCGACATCTCGCCGCGCAGCACGTTGATCAGCTGCGGCAGCTCGTCCAGCGAGAAGCGCCGCAGGAAGCTGCCGACGCGCGTCAGCCGCGGGTCCTCGCGGATCTTGAACAGCGCGCCGGTGGCCTCGTTGAGCTCTTCCAGGTCGGCCTGGCGCTCCTCGGCGTCGGAGTGCATCGTGCGGAACTTCAGGCACGGGAAGGGACGCTGGCCGATGCCGCGGCGCGTCGAGCGAAACAGCACGGGTCCGCGCGAGGAGACGCGCACGGCGAGCGCGAGGGCCGCCAGCAGCGGGCTGAGCAGCACGAGCAGGATCGTCGCGCCGATCAGGTCGAACACGCGCTTGAGCGCGAAGTCGACACCCTCGAACACCGGCGAGCCGAGCTCGAACAGCGGCACCGACTGGCCCGGCACGAACTCCGCGCGGTGGATCAGGATCTCCATCGTCGACGGCGCCAGGCGCACGCGCACGCCGCGCTGGTGGCACTGGTCGACCAGCTCGACGGCATCGACCTGCGGGAAGTCGGGGTCGGCGATGATCACCTCGTCGATGCGCTCCGAGCCGAGCACGGCGTCGAGCTCGTCCAGCGGGCCCAGCGCGCGCAGCCCGTTGCCGGGCAGTGCGTTGGGCGAGAGGAAGCCGACGACCTCGATCGGCGAGTGCGGCGCGTCTGAGAGCGCGTGGGCGACGTCTGCGATGTGCTTGCCCGTGCCCACGAGCACAGCGCGGCGGCGGTAGCCGGCGGCGCGCAGCATCGCGCCGGTCAGCCACTCATAGCCGGCGCGAAACGACGAGACGTACAGCAGCGCGAACGCCAGCGAGCCGTAGAACAGGTAGTAGCTGGTGAAGTGTTCGCCGCTGACCACCGCGAACAGCAGCGCCACGAACGCCACCTGGAACAGCGAGCCGACGATGCGCGAGAGCCCCGGTCGCAGCGAGCGCGCGGCGTACAGGCCCGAGCGCGCGAACAGCAGCGCCGTCAGCAGGTACGCGAACGGCAGGATGCGTTCGGTTTCGTTCAGCGCCGCGTGGAACTGCACGCGATCGAAGATCAGCGCCTTGAGGATCAGCGCGCTGAAGATCGCCAGCGCGACCCCCACGAAGTCGAGCCCCAGCAGCGACAGCACGCGCGCGAGTCGCCGCGCGGTGGACATGCGCAGCAGAAACGACAACGCCGGCGGGCGCTTGCGGCGCATGTCGCGGTCGGTGGTCTGCTTGCGCGCCGTCACCTCCGACAGCACCGAGCCGGGCGCGGCGCCGAGGGCGGAGGCAGATGCCTGGCGGCCAAGCCTGATGGGGCTGCCGACGGGCTTGCCTGTGACCGGCGCAGGCGCCTTGCGCGCGACTGGCGGAGCGGGCGTGCGGGTGGAACGAGGTCCCATCTCACTGCTCACAACGCCTCAGACTGGCAGATGTAGCGGTCGCGTGACCACTCGGTCGCCGTCGGCGGGAGGCGTGTCAGCTCGGGCCGTCGCCGATCAGCAGCTCGGCGCCGGACTGCTCGATCGTGCGCGCGAGGCCGTCGCGCAGCGAAACCTCGGGGGCCCATCCGAGCAGGTCGCGAGCGAGCGTGATGTCGGGCTTGCGTTGCTTGGGATCGTCCGTCGGCAGCGCCTCGTAGACGATCTCCGAGCTCGACCCGGTCAGCTCCTTGACCGTCTCGGCCAGTTCGAGCAGCGTGAACTCGTCGGGGTTGCCTATGTTGACCGGGTCGTGGTAGCCGGACTCCGCGAGCGCGATGATCCCGCGGATCAGGTCGCTGACGTAACAGAACGAGCGCGTCTGGCTGCCGTCGCCGAACACCGTCATCGGCCGGTTGGCGAGCGCCTGGCGAAAGAACGTCGGGATCGCGCGGCCGTCGTGCGGGCGCATGCGCGCGCCGTAGGTGTTGAAGATGCGCACGATCGCCGTGTCGACGCCCTGCTGGCGGTGGTAGGCCATCGTCAGCGCCTCGGCGTAGCGCTTGGCCTCGTCGTAAACCCCACGCGGGCCAATCGGGTTGACGTGGCCCCAGTAGGTCTCGCGCTGCGGGTGCTCCTTGGGGTCGCCGTACACCTCGCTGGTCGACGCGATGAGAAAGCGCGCGCGTTGGGCCTTGGCCAGGCCGAGCGTGTGGTGCGTGCCATAGGAGCCGACCTTCAGCGTGTGCAGCGGCAGGCGCAGGTAGTCGATCGGCGAGGCCGGCGAGGCGAGGTGGTAGACGAAGTCGATCGGCTCGTCGATGAAGTACGGCTCGATGATGTCCACGCCCACGTGCTTGAAGCGCTCGGGGTCGCGGATGTGCTCGATGTTCGCCAGCGAGCCGGTCTCGAAGTTGTCCACGCAGATCACGCGGTGCCCGCGCGCGAGCAGCTCGTCGCAAAGGTGTGACCCGAGAAAGCCGGCGCCGCCGGTGACAAGGCAGGTGGTCATCCGGCGGGAGGATACTCGCGTCGCTGGCCGCCGCCCCCGCTGTGGGGACTTATCATCTGGCGCATGGCCAGCACCGACTCGACCGAGGAGCACCTGACCGTCGCGCCGATCGTCGGCCCGGACGACCCGCGGCGGTTCACCGACTCGGGCATCGAGGTATCAGAGCTGTACACCGAGGCCGACCTGCCGCCGGCGCTCGACCTCGGCGAGCCGGGCGAGTTCCCATACGCGCGCGGCGTGCACCGCGAGATGTACCGCAAGCAGACATGGACGATGCGCCAGTACGCCGGCTACGCCTCGGCGAAGGAGTCCAACGAGCGCTATCGCTACCTGCTGTCCAAGGGCTCGACGGGCCTGTCGATGGCGTTCGACCTGCCGACGCAGCTCGGCCTCGACTCGGACAACCCTCGCTGCCTCGGCGAGGTAGGGCGCACGGGGGTGGCGATCGACACGCTCGACGACATGCGCACGGCGTTCGACGGCATCCCGCTCGACCAGGTCTCCACGTCGATGACGATCAACGCGCCGGCCGCGTGCCTGCTGCTGCTCTACGAGCTGGTCGGCGAGGAGCAGGGCGTGCCGTCGGAGCAGCTGCGCGGCACCACGCAGAACGACGTGCTCAAGGAGTACATCGCGCGCGGCAATTACATCTACCCGCCGCAGCCGACGATGCGCCTGACGACCGATCTGTTCTCCTACTGCCACGAGCACGTGCCCCGCTGGAACACGATCTCGATCTCCGGCTACCACTTCCGCGAGAAGGGCTGCTCGGCCGTTCAGGAGGTCGCCTTCACGCTGTCCTCGGGCATCGCCTACGTGCAGGCGGCGATCGACGCGGGGCTGACGGTCGACGAGTTCGGGCCGCGCCTGGCGTTCTTCTTCAACGGCCACAACAACGTCTTTCAGGAGGTCGCCAAGTTCCGCGCCGCGCGGCGCATGTGGGCGCACATCATGAAAGACCGCTTCGGCGCGACCAACCCGAAGGCGACGATGCTGCGCTTTCACACGCAGACCGGCGGCGTCACGCTGACGGCGCAGCAGCCGGAGAACAACATCGTGCGCGTCGCATTGCAGGGCTTCGCGGCGGTGTGCGGCGGCACCCAGTCGCTGCACACCAACGGGTTCGACGAGGCGCTTGCGCTGCCGACCGAGCGCGCGGCGAAAATCGCGTTGCGCACGCAGCAGGTGCTCGCGCACGAGTCCGGCGCCGCCGACACCGTGGACCCGTTCGCCGGCTCCTACTTCGTCGAGTCGCTGACAGACGAGATCGAAGCGCGCGCGAACGAGCTGATCGGGAAGGTCGACGCGCTCGGCGGCTCGGTCAACGCGATCCAGTTCATCACCGGCGAGATCGACGAGTCCGCGTGGGGCTATCAGGAGCGCTACCGCATCGGTCAGGACATCGTCGTGGGCGTCAACTCCTACGAGGAAGAGGGCATCGAGGTGCCCGACCTGCTGCGCGTCGATCCGCAGTCCGAGCGCGAACAGCTCGACCGCCTGGCGAAGTTCAAGGCCGAGCGCGACCAGCAGCTCGTCGCGCAGCGCCTGCAGGAGCTGCGCGATGCCGCAGCCGGCAGCGACAACCTCCTGCCGACGATCCGCCAAGCGCTCAAGGACCACTGCTCGATCGGCGAGGTATGCGGCGCGATGCAGGACGTGTTCGGCAAGTACGCCCCCACGTTCTGAGCGTGACGCCCGCGGCTGCGGTTAGGGTTCGCTCGTGCTGATTCCCGCGGTCACGTTCTACACGTTCGCGCTGGCGGTTCACATCGCCGCGATCGTGATCGCCTTCGGCGTCACGTTCGCCTACCCGGTGATGTACGCCGTCGGCATCCGCGCCGAGCCGCGCTCGATGCCCGGCGTGCACCGCATCCAGGACAGCGTCGGCAAGTTCGTGATCTCGCCGTTCCTCGCCCTGGCGCTGCTGGCGGGCATCTACCTCGCCAGCAAGCTGCACACCTGGGGCGACTTCTACGTGCAGTGGGGGCTCGGCGTGATCATCGTCCTCGGAGCGCTCGGCGGCGCCTTCTTCGCCCCCCGGGAGCGTCGCCTGGCCGAGCTGGCCGAGCGCGACATCACCGCCGCGGGCGACGGCGCCGCAGCCGCCGGCTTTAGCTTCGGCGCCGAGTACCTGGCGCTCAGGCGGCAGGTGTTCCTGGTCAACGCCGCCGCCAACGTGCTCGTGCTGCTGACGATCTACTTCATGACGGCGCAGACAGGCGCTTAGGCGCACGCTGGGGCAGCGCGGAGCTGCGTCCTCGGTCGCTCGCGCGCCCAGCACGCAACGCTCCCTGCGTCCTTGCTCCGCTCGCCCGTCCTCCGCCCAGCAGCTCGGTTGCGAAACGAGGAGCGCTCGATACGCTGACACGACCATGAGCGAGCGCTACAGGGTCGCCGTCGTCGGCGCCACCGGACAGGTCGGCACGCTGCTGCTGGCGCTGCTGCGCGAGCGCGGCTTCCCGGCCGCCGAGATCGTGCCGTTCGCATCGGAGCGCTCGGTCGGACGCGAGCTCGACGGCGGGCTGATCGTGCAGGCGCTCAGCGAGCAGTCGGTGCAGGGGTTCGACCTGGCGATCTTCTCGGCCGGCGGCTCGACGTCGGGCGAGTGGGCCCCGCGCTTCGCCAAAGCCGGCGCCGTGGTCGTCGACAACTCGTCGCGCTGGCGCATGAGCGACGACGTGCCGCTCGTGGTCGCGGAGGTCAACCCGGCGGCACTCGACGGCCATCGCGGCATCGTCGCCAACCCCAACTGCTCGACCATGCAGATGGTCGTCGCGCTCAAGCCGCTGTACGACGCGGCCGGCATCGAGCGGCTGGTGATCAGCACCTACCAGGCCGTGTCGGGCACCGGCAGGCGAGCCGTGGACGAGCTGCTCGACCAGTCACACGCGCTGCTGCACGACCGCACGATCCCCGCCCCCGCCGCGTACGCCCATCAGATCGCGTTCAACGCGCTGCCGCACGCCGGCTCGTTCGCCGAGGGCGACGACCACACCGACGAGGAGCGCAAGCTGATCAACGAGACGCACAAGATCCTCGCCGACCCGGATATCGCCATCTCGGCGACGTGCGTGCGCGTGCCGGTGGTGAACGGGCACTCCGAGGCGGTCAACGTTCAGACGCGCGACCAGCTTTCGCCGCAGCGCGCGCGCGAGCTGCTCGAAGCGGCGCCCGGCGTGACGGTGCTGGACGACCCCGACGCGGCGCTGTATCCGCTCGCCGTCGACGCGAGCGGTCACGACGACGTGTTCGTCGGGCGCATCCGCCGCGACGCCGGTCACGAGCGCGCGCTCGATCTGTGGATCGTCGCCGACAACCTGCGCAAGGGCGCCGCCACCAACGCCGTGCAGCTGGCCGAGCTGCTCGACGCACGCGGCCTGCTCGGCCGGCGCTCGTCCGCCGTCGCCGCGAGCGCGCCCGCGGCCTGAGCGCCGCCTTACACGGCGCGTTGCACGCGCCTGCGAGCGCTCGAACCGGCGCGCGGTGCGTGCAGGTCGATGTGCTCCAGCGCATCCCCGCGCCGACGTGCCGCGGGGCGGCCGGCGAGGATCGCCAGCTCTCCGCCGAAGGTCTCAGCGTCCTCGAAGTCCTCGTTGAGCGTCTGCAGATCGGCGCGCAGCGCCAGGAACGCGGCGACCACGCGCGGGTCGAACTGCGAGCCCGAGGAGCGCTCGATCTCCGCGAGCGCCTGCTCGAACGACCAAGCCGACTTGTAGGGGCGATCGTGCGTCAGCGCGTCGAACACGTCGGCCACCGCGACGATCCGCCCGACCAGCGGGATCGCCTCCGCGGACAGGCCCTTCGGGTAGCCCGCGCCGTCCCAGCGCTCGTGGTGGGTGGCGGCGATCACGGCCGCCGTCTGCAGCACGCGTGAGCCGCCGCTCGACAGTAGACGCGCGCCGAGCTCGGCGTGCGTCTTCATCACCTCGAACTCCTCGCGCGTCAGCCTGCCGGGCTTGAGCAGGATGCAATCGGGGATCGCCAGCTTGCCCACGTCGTGCAGCGGCGCCGCATGGCGCAGCAGCGTCACCTGCCCGGCCGGCAGCCCGAGCTCGAGCGCCAGGCGCGAGGCGACGTGGCCGACGCGCTCGGTGTGCTGGTAGGTCTCGTCGTCGCGGTACTCGGCCGCGATCGCCAGCTGGCGCAGCGTGTCGGCGCGAGCCTCGTCGAGCTCGTGCGTGCGCTCGGCGACCAGCCTTTCCAGGCACTTGGCGTTGTTCGCCAACTGATCCTCGGCCTCGTGCTGCACGGTGATGTCGCGCGCGACAGCGTGGATCACGCCTTCGGAGAGCGAGGCCGACGCGCTCCATTCCAGCCACCTGAAGCCGCCGTCGGCGGTAACGTAGCGATTGCGAAAGTGCACGGTGTCGTGCGCCTCGGTCAGCGCCTGCGTCTCGGCGATCGTCGCCTCGCGATCGTCGGGGTGCACGAACTCCAGAAACGGGCGCGAGCACAGCGTCTCGGCGCTGTAGCCGAGCGCGCGCTCCCACGCCGGGTTCACGCGCGTGAAGTAGCCGTTCATGTCCGCCGTCGCCAGCAGATCGAGCGTGGCGTCGTAGTAGCGCACGATCTGTGCTTCCAGCGAGCGGCGGCGATCGACGAACGTGCCCAGCAGCGCGCCCAGCGCCACGAAGCCGATAGTGCGAATCGCATAGCCGGTCACCGACAGCTTCACCGAATGACCGATCACGTCCCAGCCGATCACGAACGCCAAGGCGCCGAGCGCGCCGGCGAGGCCGCCACGCAGACCGAAGCTGAGCGCGAGCACGCCCACCGGCAGCACGAACAGCAGCCCCTCGCCGTTGGCCACGTTGGGATCGCTCGCGCGCATCGCGAATGCCGCCCCGAACATCGCCAGCGCGGTCGCGACCGGCATCCACGAAGAGCCGCGCGAACGAGCGCCTGCGTGGCGCAGTTGCGGCAGGTGCGGCCCAGCATTCATGCCTACCTATCGTCGCAAGCGTCCCGCGACACAACCTTTCGCGCCGGCGCCCTCCCGCGCGACGGCCATGTGGGCAAGCGCGTGGCGGCGAACCCCGCACGTGCGCTGGCGAAGAACTGAAGCGATTCGATTAAACGCCGCCGCGCCGAGCGCGCGGCGCCTGGACGGCTGTTCGACTTGCAGCCTCGCCGGCAGCGCATATTGCGGGAAGGAGTAGCGTCCGATCGCGCGAAGTGAGTGGCGATGATCTCCTCGGAGGTGCAGCGCACGCTCGTCAAGTCGCCCCCGGAGCTGTGGGCCGAGATCAGCGACCCAGACGCCCTCGCACGCCATCTCGGCGAGTTCGGCGAGATCCGCATCACGCGCGTCGAACCCGAGCAACGGGTCGAGTGGCAGGCCGGCGATACCGCTGGCAGCGTCGTCATCAAGCCCTCCGGCTGGGGCACCAAGGTCAAGCTGACGGTCACGCGCGAGCTCAATCCGTCCGATCACGACGCCAGCGGGACCGACGGCTCTGCCGGGGAGACAGACGACTCCGCCGAAGAGTCCGGGCACCCCGCCGGCGGGAGCGACGACTCTGCCGAGGAGACCGAGCACTCCGCCAGCGGGAGCGACGACTCTGCCGAGGAGACCGAGCACTACGCCAGCGAGGCCGACTACGACGCGGGCGAGGCCGGACGCCCCGCGGGCGAGACGGACCCGGCGGACCCCGCGGGCGCGCACGCCGGCGACGACACCGCCGGCCGCGGCGGCGAGGCAATGCCGGCGGGGACCGACGATGGGCAGGACGCGCCGCTACCAGCCGAGAGCGGCGGCCTGGACGAGCCCACCCAGGCAACCGCCCCGGCGATCGACGAGCACGAGAACGAAGACGAGCCCGATCGCTCGAAGGCGGCGCGTCGCGGATTCTTCGCCCGTCTGTTCAGCCGGCGTCGCGCCTCGCGCGCTGCCACACGCGCGCCCCACGACGAGCGTCCTGATGATCCAGCGGCCGACGTGCCGTCCGACGAGCTCGACATGCCGGCGCACGAGCCTTACAACGCATTGGCCGTTTGGACGACTTCCGACGAGCACGAGCACTCCTCCGACCTCGAAGCACCACCCGAGCACGGGCGGCGAGCGCTCACGCTCGACGACCTGATCGACGGCGACGCCGGGCTCGCTCACGCTGCGGTGGACGTGGATGGGCTCGGTGGCGCGGCAGCGGACGTGGAGCATGCGAGCGCGCCCGGCGACGCGTCGGCGGGCGAGCCGGTGGACGACGAGCAGACGCTCGCGCAGGCACGCTTGAAGGCGGCCGAGGAGGCCGGCGCCGAGGAGGTCACGGCGGTGCTCACGGGCGTGCTCGATCGTCTCGGCGCGGCTCACCACCGGCCTTTCTCGCGCGCCTGAGCGGCGCGCGCGCACCCGCCGCGAGGGCGCGCGGCTAACATCCGGCGCCCGATGGCAAGCAGCTCACACGATCGACAGGCCGACGCCGCGCTGCTGGCGGCGTCGCGAAGCGGCCACCGCAAGGAGCCGCGCCAGAAGGCGCCGGAGACCTACGAGGAGAAGCTGGCGCAGCTGTACGAGCTGCGCGAGGCTGCGCTGCACTCCGCGCCAGAGGCCGAGGAGAAGCAGCACGCGCGCGGCAAGTACACCGCGCGTGAGCGCGTCGAGAAGCTCCTCGACCCCGGCTCCTTCCAGGAGCTCGATACGTTCGTGCGCCACCGCACATACGACTTCGACATGCAGAAGAACCGGCCGTGGGGCGACGCGGTGGTGACCGGGCACGGCACGATCGACGGGCGCACGGTGTGCGTTTTCAGCCAGGACTTCACGGTGTTCGGCGGATCGCTCGGCGAGGTGATGGGCGAGAAGATGGTCAAGCTGATGGACCTCGCGGCGAAGATCGGCTGCCCGGTGATCGGCATCAACGACTCGGGCGGCGCGCGCATCCAGGAGGGCGTCGTCTCGCTGGGCGCCTACGGCGACGTGTTCGTGCGCAACGTCAAGTGCTCGGGCGTGATCCCGCAGATCAGCCTGATCATGGGTCCGTGCGCGGGCGGCGCGGTGTACTCGCCGGCGATCACCGACTTCATCTTCATGGTCAAGGAGACCTCGCACATGTTCATCACCGGGCCCGACGTGATCAAGACGGTCACCGGCGAGGAGGTCGGCTTCGAGGAGCTGGGCGGCGCGATGTCGCACAACACCAAGTCGGGCGTCGCGCACTTCGCCTCCGAGGATGAGGACGCGTGCCTGGAGGACTGCCGCTACCTGATCAGCTTCCTGCCGCAGAACAACCTGCAGACCGCCCCGCGCGTGGCGCCGACCGACGATCCGCAGCGAATGAGCCCGGAGCTGGACGACGTCGTGCCGGACAACCCGAACAAGCCGTATGACATGCGCGACGTCGTCAGGCTGATCGTCGACGACGAAGAGTTCTTCGAGGTGCACGAACACCACGCCAAGAACATCATCTGCGGCTTCTCGCGCCTCGATGGCTTCGCGATCGGCGTCGTCGGCAACCAGCCGGCGCAGCTGGCCGGCGTGCTCGACATCGACGCCTCGGCCAAGGCGGCGCGCTTCGTGCGCACGTGCGACGCGTTCAACATCCCGATCCTCACGTTCGTCGACGTGCCGGGCTTCCTGCCGGGAACCAGTCAGGAGTGGGGCGGCATCATCCGCCACGGCGCGAAGCTGCTGTACGCGTTCACCGAGGCGACCGTGCCGAAGATCACGGTGATCACGCGCAAGGCCTACGGCGGCGCCTACGACGTGATGGCCTCCAAGCACATGCTCGCCGACTTCAACTTCGCGTGGCCCACTTCGGAGGTCGCCGTGATGGGCCCGGAGGGCGCCGTGAACATCATCTACCGGCGCGACATCGCCGGCAGCCCGACGCCGCAGGAGCGGCGCGAGAAGCTGATGCAGGACTACAAGGCGCGCTTCGCCAACCCGTACACGGCTGCCGAGCGCGGCTACATCGACGACGTGATCGTGCCGCACGAGACGCGCCCGAAGCTCGTCACAGCGCTGCACACGCTGCAGAGCAAGCGCGAACCGGGGCCCAAGCGCAAGCACGGGAATATTCCGCTGTAGCCGGTAGGCCCGGGCGATTCCCCTACTTGCGTTTGCCGCGCTCGACGCTTTCGCCGAGCAGCAACCACGCAGGATAGGTCGCAAAGATCAGCGCTGAGACCGCATGAACGCGAGGTCCGGCACGCTCGTGGTCGAGATGAAAGAGGCCCGAGTTGAGCATCCAGTCGCGTCCGCTCTTGGCATGGCAGGCCTCCCAGATTCGCCGCGTCCAGCGGCGGTCAAGATAGAGCGAGATGCTCGTGGCCAGGAACACGGTCGCGGTCGCGCCGCTGACGGCGCTCGCGGCGGGGGTGCGCTCGGGCATCAGCCGGCCGTAGGCGCGGCCGGTGGCATACAGCCACGGTGGATCGATCAGGAATGACATGAGCCTCCTTACAGGGTCGCGGGCTGAGGTTCGCTGTGAGACGCCGGGGCGTCGCCCGGGGCCGGCCGGTCGAGCAGTCGGAAGGCCATCCGCGTGGCGAGCGCCATGATCGTCAGCTGCGGGTTGACGCCGAGCGCGCTCGGCACAACCGAGCCGTCGGCGACGTGCATGCCGGTCACGCCGTGCACGGCGAGCTCGCCGTCGGTGACGCCGTGTGTCGCGCGCGCATCGGCGCGCGCCGTTCCGAGCGGATGAAATGCCATCAGCTTCAGGTCGCGCGCGCGAGCGCGGTGGGGCTCCACGCCCGCCGGCAGCGGCAGGTACACGTCGCGTGCGCCGGCGGCGAGGAACAACTCGCGCATGCGCGCGAGGCCTGTGCGGAACTTGGCCAGATCCGCGGCGCACAGGTCGTAGCGGATCACCGGGCGCCCAGCCAGCGTGCGCACGTGACCGCGTGACGAGTCGCTGACCATCAGGCCGAACTGAGCCAGTCGGCGGTAGTCGGCCATCGCATCGCGATGCGCGGCGCCGGTCAGCGGCAACGACATCGCCGCGTATGACGGCGGCCCAGCGACGCCCTCGAACATGATGCCGTCGGCGGCGAACTCGTCGACATAGAAGCTCTGGGGCACGCCGCGCGCCATGTCGACGACGTCGTCCATGCGGGCGAACGCGGCCGTGGCTGGGTGCAGCGCAAGGTTGCGTCCTCGCTGCCCGGAGGAGTCGTCAAGCCCGCTTCGCTGCAGCAGCATCGGCGTGTGGATCGTGCCGCAGGCGACGACGACCGTCGGGGCGGTCACCTCGAGCTGGCGGCCATCGGCAAGCCGCGCGCGGACGCCGCGCGCACGGCGTCCCTCGACGCGCACCTCGCGCACCTCGGCGCCGGTGACGATCTGCGCCCCGGCGGCTTCGGCGCGCGGGATGTAGGTGATGCCGACGTGCTGCTTGGCAGATGTGGGACAGCCGAACACGCAAACGCCCGAGCCCACGCAGCCTCGGGCGTTGCGGCGCAGGTATCCGTGCGACCAGCCGAGCCGCTCGGCGCCACGCCGCGCGATCGCCGCGTTTGCGCCGGCAAGCTCGGGCGACACCTCGGCGACCGACAGCGCCCGCTCGACGCGCTCGAAATACGGGCGCAGCGTGGGCTCGTCGAGGTCCAGCCCGAACTCGACACGCCACCGATCGAGCACGTGCGGCGGCGTGCGAAAGCAGGTACCCGAGTTGACCAGCGTGGTCCCGCCGAGCCCGCTTCCGAGCGGCAGCAGGATCGGCGGCGACCCGAGCGTCGCGGTCTGGCCGCCATCGCGGTACAGCCGCGCGAGCATCTCCGGGGGCCGCGCGCTGAAATCGTCGGGGTGATGGCGGGGACCTTGGTCGAGCACGACCACTCGGGCGCCCCCCTCGGCCAGCTCGGCGGCGACCACGGCCCCGCCGGCGCCGGCGCCGATCACGCAGACGTCGGCTTGCAGACGCTCGCTCATGGTCGCTGCTCGGCGCAACGAAGCGCCCGCCCACGCGCGACCACGGCGTCGGCGTCCCAGCCGAGCGCGGCGGCGACCGCCGGGTCGTCGTAACGCTCGAGCGCAAGCGTCGCGCTCGCCGCCTGCTGGGCCAGCGGCACGCGCGCCAGCAACCGCAATCCGCGTGGGCGACGCGCGAGCGCCAGCAACACGCGCAGCGTGGCGCGTTGCGGCCAGGGAGCGGCGGCGATGAAGCTGTCGACTCCCGAGCTCACTGGAACATCGCCTCCTGCGCTCGGGCGAGCTGCTCGATCGCATCCGCCGCGCCATCGCTGTCGGCGTCGCTCACGCACGCGGCAGCGCGTGCATAGAGCCTTACAAGCTCACCCCGATCGGCGACCAGCGCGACGAACGCTTCGGCGCGTGGCAGGTAAAGCTCACGCACCGAGTTCATTGTCAGCTGGAACACCAGATTCGCGGCAGCCTCCACGAGCGCGGCCATGAACTGCCAATCGGCGAGCAGCGCCGATTGCTCGTCGTCGGCCCGCGCGACGGCATCGGCCAGCTCGAGCAGCGCCTCCGCCTGCTCCTCTGAGCGCCGCTGCGCCGCGAGGCGAGCAGACTCGACAAGCAGCAGGCGCCGCGCCTCGAACAGATCGCCGATGATCGCCGCCTGCCCGCTCCCCGCGAGCACCAAGGCCTCCAGCCCACCCGATCGCCGCCAGTCGAGCACGCGCGTGGAGTCGCCATGGCGGACCTCGACGAGGCGCAGCTGCTCCAGGCGCTTGAGCGCCTCTCGGACGGTCGCCATGTTGACCTGCAGATCTGCCGCGAGCGCTCGCTGGGTGGGCAACCGATCGCCCGCCCGATATTCGCCCGACAGGATCGCCTCGCGCAAGCGGTCGAAAACGCGGTCAGGAACAGAGACGCGTGAAATCGGCGTGGGCATCGGCGAGCAGTGTACCGGTGTTCCGAACAATCCTCAACTAGGCTCATCATTGCTGGGCGCGCTCCGTCACACTGTGCGGGTGAGCTCGTCGCGCATCAGCCTGCAGCCGAACGGAGCCCCTTCCCCGCAGGAGGCTGCGGCCGTGGTGGCCGCGCTGGAGCGCTTCATGCGCGCCACCGCGCCGGCGCCGGCGCCGGTCGCCGAGCCGGCGGACCGCTGGCGGCGCGCGGCTATCCTCGAAGGCGTGGAGCGGGGGGGAACCCAGGGCGATGCACCGGACCCCTGGATAAATACCTAAAAGCCGCTAGGCTTTAGCCTCAATATCGTTCTCGCCGTCAGTCCAACGTCGAACGCAGCCCGGGTGGCGCGCCCAGGCCAGGAGGATTCGTAAATGGAGCCAGTTTCCGTTCCCGCCCAGCGCGGCACGCTCGAGGACCCGGAGGTCCTGCAGAACGTCCCCGGGCACGTGATCCCGATCCTGCGGCGGGAGTACGACGACTTCAAGACGGAGTCGACCAAGTTCCTCGCCGGCGAGACGCCGGAAGACGACTTCATCAAGTTCCGCCTCAAGCAGGGCGTGTACGGCCAGCGCCAGGCCGATGTGCAGATGATCCGCGTGAAGCTGCCGTTCGGCGGGATCACGCCGGAGCAGATGGAGGCGTTCGCGGACGTCGTCGAGAAGTACGTGCCGCTGAACAAGGGTCATGTGACGACGCGCCAGAACATTCAGATGCACCACATACCGCTGATGGAAGCCGAGAAGGCGATTCGCGAGCTTGGCGAGGCGGGCCTGTCCAGCCGCGAGGGCTGCGGCAACACGGTGCGCAACGTGACCGGCGATCCGTGGGCGGGCGTGGCCAAGGACGAGCTGTTCGACATGACGCCGTACGCCGGCGCGTACGTGCGCTACTTCGTTCGCCACCCCACGACGCAGGCGATGCCGCGCAAGATCAAGACCGCCTTCGACGGCGGTCCGAGCGATCGCGCGATCAGTGGCATCCACGACATCGCATTCCGCGCTCGCGTCAAGCGGATCGACGGCCGCGGTGAGGTGCGCGGCGCGGAGATGCTGGTCGGTGGCGGCACATCGATCATGCCGCGCGTGGCGCCAGCGCTGTACGACTTCGTAGAGCTCGACAACGGCGACTACCTGAAGATCGCAGAGGCGGTCTTTCGCATCTTCGATCGTCAGGAGTGGCTGCGCGTCAACCGCGCGCGTGCGCGCATCAAGGTGTTCGTCGACAAGTACGGCATCGACGAGCTTCGCAACCAGGTCGAGGAGGAGCTGAGGGGCGACTGGGTAGCCGAGCGCGACTTCTCGATCGAGCAGCGCCTGTTCGTGGACGACGAGCGCGAGTCGGCGCCGTCGCCGCCGCAGACTTACGGCTCGCCCAACGGCGATCTGTCCGAGTTCGAGCGCTTCCGCGCCGCGAACGTGGCGGAGCAGAAGCAGGAAGGGTTCGTGACGGTCGAGGTGAAGATCACGCGCGGCGACCTCAGCCCCGAGCAGTTCCGCGGCCTCGCTCAGATCCAGCGCGATTACGCGGGCGGCTACGCGCGCACGACGGTGCAGCAGAACTTCGTGCTGCGCTGGGTGCGCGAGGAGTGCGTGTACGACCTGTGGAAGGCGCTGTGCGAGCTGGACCTCGGCGATGCGGGATCGCGCGAGATCAACGATGTGGTCTCCTGCCCGGGCACCGACTCGTGCAAGCTCGGCATCACCAGCTCGATGGGGCTCAACCAGGCCGTGCAGGAGCGCATCGAGTCGCTACAGATCACAGACGATCTGACGCGCAAGCTGAACATCAAGATCAGCGGCTGTCCGAACGGCTGCGGCCAGCACCACGTCGCGAGCATCGGCTTCACGGGAGCGTCGATCAAAGTCGGCGAGCACACGATCCCCGCGTACATCCCGCACGTCGGCGGCGTGTTCGAAGGCGGAGACGTCGAGTTCGGCACGCGCCTGAAGCTGCGCCTGCCCTCCAAGCGGGTCCCAGACGCGATCCAGCGCTGGATCGAGCAGTACGAGGCCAATCGCAACGACGGCGAGGAGTGGAACGCCTACCTGGAGCGCGTGGGCGCTGCGGCGCTCGAGGCGGAGGTCAAGGATCTATCGATGCCGGTCGACTTCGGGTTGGAGACGATGAACACCTTCATTGACTGGAATCGTGATGTTCCCTTCGAAGTCATTCGCGGCGAGGGCGAGTGCGCGGTATAGAGGTGTCGCGACAACGAGGACAGGACCGATCAGATGACCCCGACACATAGCCCGATGGCACAGACGACTTCCAACTTCGACCCCGCGCCCGGCCTGACGCACACGCTGCGCGAGGCGGCACGCCACGGCGAGAAGGCCGTGCTGCTGTGCTCCTTCCAGAAGGAGGAGTCGGTGCTGCTCGACGAGCTGCTGCGCCTCGACCAGGGCACCGGGCGCGCGGTGCGCATCCTGACGATCGACACGGGCGTGCTGTTCGAGGAGACGCTGAAGACGTGGCGAGCGTTCGAGGAGCGTTTCGGCGTGAACATCGAGGTGGTCGACGCGAGCAGCCCCGACAAGCCGTGGAGCGGTCCCGAGCACTGCTGCTCGGTCGCCAAGGTGGCGGCGCTCGAACGATCGCTGTCGGGCGCCGAGGGCTGGATCACGGGCATCCGGCGCGAGCAGGGTCCGACGCGCGCTGACACCGAGCTGATCGAGCGCGACCAGGTGCGCGGGCTGTGGAAGTACAACCCACTGGCCCACTGGACCGACAAGGACCTGTGGCGGCGCATCAACGAGCGCGACCTGCCGTACAACCCGCTGCACGACCAGGGCTACGAGTCGATCGGCTGCGCGCCGTGCACGCAGCCGGGCAGCGGCCGCGAGGGGCGCTGGGCAGGCACCGACAAGACCGAGTGCGGCCTCCACGTCGATGGATAGCTGCGCTGTACGGCGTCCTCGGTCGCTCGTGTGCGGAGCACACTTCGCTCCCTGCGTCCTTGTAGGACTTGCCCTCCGTCGCCATGACCTCTGCCAGGGCCTGATTTGAGATGGCCGTCGCGACGCGCCCCCAGCTAAGCCACCTGCGGGCGCTGGAGTCCGAGGCGATTCACGTGATGCGTGAGGTCGCGGCGGAACTGGAGAAGCCGGTTCTGCTGTTCAGCGGCGGCAAGGACTCGATCGTGCTGCTGCGCTTGGCCGAGAAGGCGTTTCGCCCGGCGCCGTTTCCGTTCCCGCTGATGCACGTCGACACGGGGCACAACTTCGACGAGGTGATCGAGTTTCGCGATCGTCGCGCGGCCGAGCTGGGCGAGCGGCTGATCGTGGCCAGCGTGCAGGAGTCGATCGACAAGGGCCGCGTTGTCGAGCAGACCGGCCCGCGCGCGTCGCGCAACCAGCTGCAGACTGTGACGCTGCTGGACGCGATCGCCGAGCACGGCTTCGACGCGGCGTTCGGCGGCGCGCGGCGCGACGAGGAGCGCGCGCGTGCGAAGGAGCGCGTGTTCTCCTTCCGCGACGACTTCGGCCAGTGGGACCCGAAGAACCAGCGCCCGGAGCTGTGGAACCTGTACAACGGGCGCATCCGCAAGGGCGAGAACGTGCGCGTGTTCCCGATCTCCAACTGGACGGAGCTGGACGTGTGGGAGTACATCGACTCCGAGGATCTGGAGGTCCCGTCGATCTATTTCTCCCACGAGCGCGAGGTGTTCCGCCGCGACGGCATGCTGTACGCCTGGCGGGAGGGCACCGAGCTGATCGACGGCGAGGAGGTCTTCTCCGAGACGGTGCGCTACCGCACGGTCGGCGACATGAGCTGCACGGGCGGCGTGCTGTCACAAGCGAGCACGCTGGAGGAGGTCGTCGTGGAGATCGCCGCGACGCGCATCACCGAGCGCGGTGAGACGCGCGCGGACGATCGGGTCTCGGAGGCGGCTATGGAGGACCGCAAGAAGGCCGGATACTTCTAGTGACGCTCGACCTGCTGCGCTTCACGACGGCGGGTGCGGTCGACGACGGCAAGAGCACGCTCATCGGGCGGCTGCTGTTCGACTCAAAGCAGGTGTTCGAGGACCAGCTCGAACACGTCGCCGAGGCAAGCGAGCGGCGCGGCGGCGCGGGCGCGCTGGATCTGGCGCTGCTGACCGACGGCCTGAAGGCCGAGCGCGAGCAGGGCATCACGATCGACGTCGCCTATCGCTATTTCGCCACGCCGGCGCGTCGCTTCATCATCGCCGACTGCCCCGGCCATCGCCAGTACACGCGCAACATGGTCACCGGCGCGTCGACCGCCGACCTGGCGGTGGTGCTCGTGGACGCGCGCCGCGGCGTGACCGAGCAGTCGCGCCGCCACGCCTACATCAGCGCGCTGCTGGGTATCCCTCGGATGGTCGTGGCGATCAACAAGATGGATCTCGTCGAGCACTCCCAGGCACGCTTTGACGAGCTTGTCGCCGAGTTCGCCGATTTCGCCGCCGGCCTCGGCGCGATCACCGGTCGGGAAGCGACGGGCGGCCGCCAGCCCGGCGCGACGGCGCGCGCGGCGGAGGTCTCCTACATCCCCATCTCGGCGCTCAACGGCGACAACGTGGTCGAGCGTTCGAGCGCGATGGAGTGGTACGACGGCCCGGCGCTGCTGGAGCTGCTGGAGCAGGTGGAGGTCGCCTACGACCATCCCTTCGATCGCCCGGCGCGCTTCCCCGTGCAGTGGGTGATCCGCCCCGGCGCCGGCATCGCCGCTGGCGCTCGCGCGGACGGCTCGCAGCTGAACAGCGCCACGGCTGCTGTCGGCGCGGGCGACCCCGACTACCGCGGCTACGCCGGCCAGCTGGCCAGCGGTGCGCTGCGGCGCGGCGACGAGGTCGCGGTGCTGCCGGGCGGCGGGCGCACGCGCATCGCGGCGATCGACACCTACGACGGCGAGCTGGAGGAGGCGATGGCGCCGATGTCGCTCACGCTGCGCCTGGAGGACGAGCTGGACATCTCGCGCGGAGAGCTGATCTGCCGCCCACACGAGGCGGCGACGGTCGCGCGCGAGCTGGCGGCGGACATCTGCTGGATGACCGACGGCCCGCTGCGCGCCGGCGGGCGCTACCTGCTCAAGCACACTTCGCGCAGCGCGACGGCGATCGTCGACCGCATCGAGGACGTTGTCGACGTGGACACGCTGCAGCGCACGCAGCCGGCGCACGAGCTGGGGCTGAACGACATCGGGCGTGTGCACCTGCGCACGAACGTGCCGCTGGCGTTCGACGCGTACACGAGCAATCGCCGCACCGGCAGCTTCATCCTGATCGACGAGGCGAGCAACGAGACGGTCGGCGCCGGGCTGATCGCGTCGGCGTCGGCCTGATCGCACGGGGCGCGCGGCGGCGTATCGCTAAGCTCCGCGACCGATGTTCAGCAAGGTACTCGTAGCCAACCGCGGCGAGATCGCCGTCCGCATCGTGCGGGCGCTGGAGGAGCTGTCGATCGCGAGCGTCGCCGTGTACTCGGAGCTCGACCGCGACGCGCCGCACGTCAAGCGCGCCGACGAGGCGTACAACCTCGGCGACGGCCCGGCGGCGGACAACTACCTCAACGTCGAGAAGATCCTCGACGTGGCCGCACGCGCGGGTGCCGAGGCGGTGCATCCCGGCTATGGCTTCCTGGCCGAGAACGCACCGTTCGCGCAGGCCTGCGAGGACGCCGGCATCGTCTTCATCGGGCCGCCGGCGAGCGCGATCGAGGCGATGGGCTCCAAGACGCGCGCACGCGAGCTGATGCAGAAGGCGGGCGTACCCATCGTGCCCGGCACGACCGAGCCGGTGGCGACGGTCGCCGACGCGCTGCGCATCGCCAAGCAGGACATCGGCTTCCCGGTCGCCGTCAAGGCGGCCGGCGGCGGAGGCGGCAAGGGCTTTCGCGTAGCGCTGTCCGAGGACGAGCTGCAGGGGGCCTTCGAGGGATCGAGCCGCGAAGGCGAGAAGTTCTTCTCCGACGCCACCGTGTACCTGGAGCGCTACCTGCACGACCCACGCCACGTCGAGGTGCAGGTGCTGGCCGACCGTCACGGCGACGTGATCCACCTGGGCGAGCGCGACTGCTCGATCCAGCGCCGCCACCAGAAGGTCATCGAGGAGTCGCCGGCGCCCGAGTGGGTCGTCGACGCGCAGATGCGCGAGCGCATCGGCAAGATCGGCGTGGACGCGGCGAGGGCCGTCGACTACGTCGGCGCGGGCACCATCGAGGGCCTGTTCTCGGCGCGCGAGGGCGCCGAGCCCGAGTACTTCTTCCTGGAGATGAACACGCGCGTGCAGGTCGAGCACTGCGTGACGGAGATGACCACCGGCGTGGACATCGTCAAGGAGGGCATTCGCGCGGCCGCCGGCGAGCCGCTGTCCTACGCACAGGAGGACATCCAGCTGCGCGGCCACGCGATCGAGTGCCGCATCAACGCCGAGGACGCCTCCAAGAACTTCGCCCCGGCGCCCGGCAAGATCGGCGCCTATCGCGAGCCGACCGGGCCGGGCGTTCGCGTGGACTCCGGCGTGCAGGCCTACGGCGAAGTCTCACCGATGTATGACCCGATGGTCGCCAAGCTGATCGTCTGGGACGCCGACCGCGAGCAGGCGACCGAGCGGATGCTGCGCGCGCTCGGCGAATACGAGATCGAGGGCCTGAAGACGCTGATCCCCTTCCACCAGGCGCTGCTGGCGACCGAGCAGTGGGCCAAGGGCGAGACGTGCCGCGACCTGCTGGAGGACAAGAAGTGGCTGAAGACGCTCGCCTTCGACGCGCCCGCGCCGCCGCCGGACGAGGGCGACGGCGAGCCCGAGAAGGTCGAGCAGACCTACGCCGTGGAGGTGTCGGGCAAGCGCTTCGATGTGCGCGTCGTCGGGCCGCCTTTCGCCGGTGGCGCCGGCGCGGCGGGCAACGGCGCTGCGCCGGCCGGCGCGAAGGCGCCCAAGCGCACGCAGCGCAAGTCCTCGGGCGGCGGAGGCGGCGCCGACGTGCTGCCGTCGCCGCTTCAGGGCAACATGTGGAAGGTGCTCGTCAAGCAGGGCGACGAGGTGCAGGAGGGCCAGCTATTGTGCATCATCGAGGCGATGAAGATGGAGAACGAGATCACCGCGCACAAGGCGGGCACGATCGCCGAGCTGCCGATCGTCGAGGGCGAGCCCATTCAGGCGGGCGCGCCGATCGCGACGATCACGAGCGCTGCCGAGCGCGAGGGCTGACCCGCAACGACGCGGCCTAGACGCGCGCGGCGTTCTGCGCGTGCAGCTCGCGCTGCGCCCGCGCACGCCGCCGTGGCGGCAGCTCGGCCTCGGCGCCGTGCTCACGCAGCGCGTTGAGGTAGGCGACGTCCTCGTCGAGCACGCGCAGCGCGTTCGCGCGGTCGCTCACAGGCCCGTGTCCGGGCACGACGTGATCGGCGAGTGCGACCAACGGCCGCAGGCGGTCGAGCGTCGCCAGATACGCCGCGAGCATGCCGTCGCCCTCGCCGAGCACCGGCGGCTCGATCGGCGACAGGTAGTCGCCGGCGACGAGCACCGCCGCCCACGGAATCCACACGGCCATGCCGTCGGCGGTGTGGCCGGTGGCCGGATGCAGCTCCAGCTCGGCTTCGCCGATGCCACAGCGCCCGGGCACGGCGAGCGCCTGGATCGCGCCGAGCGACAGCGGCCGGGGACGCTCGATGTGCAGCTCTTCGTCGAAGCGGCGCAGCATGCGCTGCTGCGCGCCGGGCTCGGCGCTCAGGCGCGCCGCGCTGCTCTCGGCGCAGCCGATCGTCGCATCGGCGAACGCCAGCGGGGCGAGCACGTGATCGAAGTCGGCGTGCGTCACCAGCAGCCCGCGCGGTGTGGGAAAACCCGCCTGCGCGACCAGCGACGGGAGCAGTTCGAGCTCCTCGGGCAGCACCGGCGAGTCGATCGCGAACGCCTCCCCCGCCCCCACCCCAGCGTCGCCGGCCTCCCCGCCAACAGCGCCGGCACCCCCACCTCCAGCGGCCGCCTCCCCGCCGCCGGGGCCGGCCTGCACGCCGCCAGTCGTGGCCTGCGAGCCGCCTACGTCGCCGCTCGCCGCCGCATCGGGCGCGCGCACGATCGTGCAGTGCGCCTGGAACAGCTGGCTGGTGACGACGATGACGTCGCGGTGCAGCGAGACGGCTCGCACGGGCGAGCGCCCTAGGTGACGCCGAGCAGCTTGGCGGCCTCTTTGAGGTTGGCGACCTCGGCCGTCGGCTTCTTCTGCGAGGACTCCAGCGTCTCCTTGCTGCGGTTGACCCAGATGACGGGCACGCGCGCTTTGACGCACGGGGCGACGTCGTGGTAGTGGCTGGCGGCCACGTGGACCCACCCGCGCTTTCCGCCGACGCGCCGCGCGCACTCGGTGAAGTGGGCCGGTTCGGGCTTGTAGGAGCGGACCTGCTGAGCGGTGACGACGAGGTCGAAGTCGGTCGGAATGTGCCTGCGGGTCTGCCCGAGCAGCTTGTCGTCGATGTTCGACAGCAGCCCCAGCTTGTATTTCTTGGCGAGCTTGGCCAGCTGCGTGTTGGTCTCCTTGAACGGCTTCCAGCCCTGCACCGAGTCGGGCAGAAAGCCCGAGCGCGAGGGCTCCAGCGGCCACTCCAGGCGTTTGGCGATCTCGATGGCCGTGCGCCTGAGCACCTCCGCGTACAGCTCGTAGGAGCCGCCCTCGATTTCGCGTGAGATCTCGTGGAACAGCGGGATCAGCTGCGAGCGGTCGATCTCGAAGTCGTCGCGCTTGGCCTCTTTGGCGAACGCCTCGTAGATGCCGGTCTCCCAGTCGATCAGGGTGCCGTAGACATCGAATGTGACGAACGTGACGTTTTTAGGTATTGGCATCGGGCGGGCATTATGCCGCGCTTGGACAGCCGAGCGCGGTTACGTGGCTTTGCGTTAGAGTCCCGCGCCGCAATGGATCTGTTGGAGTACCAAGGCAAGCAGCTGTTCGCCCGGCACGGATTGAAAGTTTCTTCGGGTAAGGCGGTGACCACAGTCGAGGACGCGCTGGTTGCAGCCGACGAGGTCGGCTACCCGGTCGTCGTCAAGGCGCAGGTGCTGATCGGCGGCCGCGGAAAGGCCGGCGGCGTGAAGCTGGCGGCCAACGAGAGCGAGGCGCGCGAGCACGCCAGCGCCATCCTCGGCATGGACATCAAGGGACACATCGTCCGCACGCTGTGGATCGAGCACGCCTCGGACATCGCGTCGGAGTACTACGCGTCGGTTCTGCTCGACCGCTCGGCCAAGCAACCGCTGGTGATGTTCAGCGTGGAGGGCGGCGTGGACATCGAAGAGGTCGCCGAGAACGCGCCCGAGAAGCTGATCCGCCACCACGTCGACCCGCTCGCCGGCCTGGCGCATGAGGAGGGCGTGCAGATCGCGCGTGACGGCGGCGCCGACGACGACGTGCTCGACGGCGTGGCCGACGCGCTCGTGGCGCTGTACGAGGTGTGGCTTCAGGAGGACGCGACGCTCGCGGAGATCAACCCGCTGATCGTCACGCCGGAGCGCGAAGTCAAGGCGCTGGACTCGAAGGTGTCGCTGGACGGCAACGCGCTGTACCGCCATCCCGAGAACCAGGGGCTGTCGGACAAGGAGAACGAAGACCCGCTGGAACGGCGCGCCAAGGAGGAGGGACTGCAGTTCGTCAAGCTCGACGGCGATATCGGCATCCTCGGCAACGGGGCCGGCCTGGTGATGTCGACGCTCGACGTCGTCGCCGGCGCCGGCGGCTCGCCGGCGAACTTCCTCGACGCGGGCGGCGGATCCAACGCCGACACGATCAAGCAGGCCGTCGACCTGATCCTCGCCAACGAGGCCGTCAAGGCGGTGCTCGTGAACATCTTCGCCGGCATCACGCGCTGCGACGAGGTGGCCAACGGGCTGATCGCCGCGTTCGGCGACATCAAACCGTCGGTGCCGTTCGTCGTGCGCCTCGACGGCACCAACGACGTCGAGGGCCGCCGGCTGCTGGGCGAGGCGGCGCTGCCGAACGTGCACTCGGCGCAGACGATGAACGAGGCCGCCGAGATGGTCGTGGCGCTGGCAGCCGGCCAGCCGGTGGGAACAGCTGCCTGATGTCGGTCCTGATCGACGAGCAGACGCGCCTGTGCGTCGCCGGCATCACCGGGCGCGAGGGCACGTTTCACACGCTCAACAACCGCAGATACGGCACGAACGTCGTCGGCGGCGTGACGCCCGGCAAGGGCGGCCAGGACGTCGAGGGCATCCCCGTGTTCGACAGCTGGGCCGACGCGATGTCCCAAGCGCAGCCGAACACGGCGATGATCTTCGTGCCGCCTCGCTTCGCCGCCGACGCGATCCTCGAAGCGGCGAGCGCGGGCGTCGAGCTGGTGATCGCGATCACCGAGGGCATACCCGCGCACGACGAGCTGCGCGTCTACAACACGCTCAAGCGCGATCACCCGCACACGCGGCTGATCGGCCCCAACTGCCCCGGCATCCTCTCGCCTGGCAAGGCCAACGTGGGCATCATCCCGGCGTCGTTCTTCGAGCAGGGCAACGTCGGCGTGGTTTCGCGCTCGGGCACGCTGACCTACCAGATCGGCAACGAGATCGCGCGGGCAGGCTTCGGCTGCAGCTCGATCGTAGGCATCGGCGGCGACCCGGTCCCCGGCTCGTCGTTCGTGGACGTGCTGGAGCTGTTCGAGGCCGACGACGAGACCGAGCTCGTCGTGCTGTCGGGCGAGATCGGCGGCTCGGCCGAGGAAGAGGCGGCCGAGTACATCGCCGAGAACATGTCAAAGCCCGTCGTCGCCTACATCGCCGGCTTCACCGCGCCGGCGGGCAAGCAGATGGGTCACGCCGGAGCGATCGTCTCGGGATCGTCGGGCACCGCAGCCGCAAAGGCTCAGGCGTTGGAAGCAAAGGGCGTGCGCGTTGGGCGCACGCCGACCGAGGCCGCGGCGATCGCCGTCGAGGTGCTCGGCGGGGCATCCGTCGGCGCATCCTGAGACAAGCGTCCACAGGCGCACGTCCGTCCGCACGGCTTCTCGCAACGTTCGCCGCCCGCTAGGCTTGGCGCCCGTGGATAAGGAGATCGCGAACACGCTGGGCGAGCTGGAGCGCAAGCTGCGCGAGCTCGAACGTGTCCTTCGCGCGGTGGACGACGGCGACGCTTCTGCGGGCGACACAGGCACGCCCGGTGCGGGAGCGCCCGGGGCAGACGCGGGCGATGCTCGCCTGGTCGACGCGGGAGCCGCCGCGCGCGCCGGTGACGGACACACCGGCGGCGAGCCACGGGGCACAGGCGAGCCGAGCCGTGGCGCGTTCGCACAGCCGCTCGGCTCGGGCCGCCTGGTGGACGAGGCGGCCGAGCGCGCGGGCGCGACGAGCCAGCCGGGAACCGCTGCGATCGCGCCGAGCCCCGCTGCAAAGGGCGAGACGCAGGGCTTCGCGCCGGCGCTGCGACCCACGCGCCGTCCGCCGCGCGAGGCCGACCGCTCGCCGAGCGCCGCCGAGCTGCTGCGCTTCCGCGACAGGCTCGAGCGGACCGCGCGCGAGCTGACCCACGACTACGACGAGCTGCTCGGGCGCATAACCTACGCGACCGTGCCGACTCCCGCCGGACCCACGATCTCCTTCGCGCGCGGCGCGCCGTCGCTGGACATCGTCGACGTGTCAGGCCTGCGTGACGCCGCGGCGCGGGCCTTCGAGAGCGACCCCGCCGGGACGACCGCGTACGGGACGTCGATCGGCTACCCGCGCCTGCGCGCGTGGATCGCCGACCGCCACGGCGTGGAGCCCGAGCGCGTGCTCGTGACCAACGGATCGATGCAGGCCGACGCGTTCCTGTTCGAGCACCTCGTGCGTCCCGGCGACGACGTGGTCGTCGAGCGCCCGTCATACGACCGCACGCTGCTGTCGCTGCGCGAGCGCGGCGCGAACCTGCACGCCGTCGAGCTGCAGCACGACGGCATCGACACGCACGCGCTGCAGCGTCTGCTGAGCTCGGGCGTCGCGCGACCGAAGCTCGCGCATATCATCCCCAACTTCCAGAACCCGGCCGGCTACACGCTGTCGCTCCACAAGCGCGAGGCGCTGCTGGAGCTGGCGGCCGAGCACGACTTCGTGGTGTTCGAGGACGACCCCTACGTGGCGCTGCGCTTCAGCGGCGAGTCGATGCCGACGATGCTCTCGATGGATCCCGAGCGCGTCGTCTACGCGTCGTCGTTTTCCAAGACCGTCTGCCCGGGCATTCGCGTCGGTTACCTCGTCGGCCCGCCCGACCTGATCGCCGCGATCGCGCGCCTGGCGACGAGCACGTACATCTCGCCGAACATGGTCGCGCAGTCGATCGTCTACGAGTTCTGTGCGTCCGGCGCGATCGAGCGCTCGATCGAGACCGTTCGCACGGCGCTCGCCAAGCGCGCGCTGACGCTCTCACAGGCGCTGCGCCGCGAGCTGCCCGAGGCCGAGTTCGTCGCGCCCGATGGCGGCTACTTCATGTGGGTGACGCTGCCCCAGGGCACCGACGTCGCGGCGCTGTTCGACGCGGCGGCCGAGCTCGGCGTGGCCTTCGTCAAGGGCACCGACTTCATGCTCGAGGGCGGCGAGAACACGCTGCGCCTGGCCTTCTCAGGCGTCACCGAGCAGCAGATCGACGACGGCGTGACCCGCCTGGCCGCCGCGTACAGGTCTTTGTAGACATTCGCGCGGCCTCGCGCCCCCGCGCCCGACCGGCGCGAGAGCCAAGCGAGAC
The DNA here is from genome assembly GCA_963794905.1 of uncultured Solirubrobacteraceae bacterium. GTDB lineage: Bacteria > Actinomycetota > Thermoleophilia > Solirubrobacterales > Solirubrobacteraceae > Palsa-744. The sequence continues at coordinate 1,992,793 of CAWCFO010000002.1, read as the reverse complement.
GAGGACGCAGGGAGCGTGGCGTGCTGCGCACGCGAGCGACCGAGGAACGCAGTATCGCGCCGGCTGTCGCGCCAGTCAGCGGCCGTAGCGCTGGCCCAGGACCAACTGCTCTGGCAAAGCCGTGCGCTCGGGTGGCGACGGGTTGGCGATCACCGAGACGGTCTCGGCGACGCTCGGCGTGACCGAGCACGTGGCGCCATCGGCGGCGCGCACGACGACCTGCTCGTCGTCGCGCTGAACGAGCTCGCCCTTCAGCCCGGGCTCCAGGCCCGACGCCTTGAGGTAGTGCAGCAGGTCCTCGGCCTCGTTCTCGAAGCGCAGGATGCGCACCTCGGCGCCGACCTCGACGTCGCCGAGAGGCACGCCGGAGAGCCGCGCGCCGGCGACGATCGGGTGACCATGCGGACAGGTTTTCGCGTCGCCGATCGCCGCGAGCATGCGCTCCTCGAGCACCGGCGACATCGCGTGCTCCAGGCGCTCGGCCTCCTCGTGCACCTCGTCCCACGGCACGCCGAGCACGTCGGTGAGGAAGCGCTCGATCAGGCGGTGGCGTCGCACGATCTGCTCGGCGTGCTCGACGCCCGAGTCGGTGAAGGCGATCGTGCGGTCCTTGGCGCGAGTGATGTAGCCGTCGCGCTCCAGGCGCCCGACCATCTCGTGCACCGTCGGCGGCGACAGCTGCATCGCGCGCGCGACGTTGGCGCCGGTCATCGGCAGCCCCGCCTCGCGCAGCCAGAAGAGGCTCTGTAGGTACTCCTCCTCGGCGACCGTGGCTGTGTCGCTGCTCATGCCCTGATCCTAGACCACGTCAGGCGCCCGCTTGCGCCGGGCGAACCGCCCCGCCTGCGGGGGGCTTCAGGTGTCGAGCTGGTCGTAGGTGCAGGCGTCGGCGTCCTTGTCCTCGCGCCAGCGCCGCAGCTTCGCGCCGTGGCGGATGCGTCCCGCCGAGACGTGGTCGAAGTCGATCTCCACGACCAGCTCGGGGCGCAGGCCGACCCACTCCAAATCCTTGCCGGCGCTCCAGCGGCTCGGGTCCGCCGAGCCGCGCTCGCCCGACTCGAAGTCGGCGAGGTAGCCGGGCAGGCGACGCTTCTCCGCGAGCGACAGGCCGGAGCAGTGTCCGACGACGCGCAGCTCATCGCCGTCGTACAGGCCGAGGATCAGCGCGCCGACCGTGCCGGCCTCCTTGCCCGGGCGCCAGCCGACGACGACCGCATCGATCGTGCGCACGCGCTTGACCTTGACCATGCCCTTGCGCTCTCCCGGCCGGTAGCTCGCCGAGCGCTCCTTGGCGATCGCCCCCTCGGCGCTCTGCAGCCACTCGCGCGCACCGTCGGGCGTCGCCGCCATCTGCATCAGCTCGACCGGGGCTTTGGCGAACGGCTTGGCGGCCAGCAGCTTCTCCAGCTCGGCGCGGCGCTGGTCGAACGGCAGGTCGAGCAGCGAGCGGTCGTCGTGCGCGAGCAGGTCGAAGGCGACGTAAACCGCCGGCGTCTCGCCCGCCAGGCGCTCGATCCGCGAAGCCGCCGGGTGGATGCGCTGGCCGAGCGCGTCGAAGTCCTCGCGGCCCTTCGCGTCGCGCACGACGATCTCGCCGTCGAGCACGTAGCGGCCAGGCGGCAGCGTGTTCGGCAGCGCAAGCTCGGGGAAGTAGCGCCCCAGTTCCTTGCCGTTGCGCGACTGCAGGTAGATCTCCTCGCCGTCGACGAACGCCAGGCAGCGAAAGCCGTCGAGCTTGACCTCGTAGACGTAATCGTCGCCCGTCGGCAGCTCCTTGCGCGACAGCGCCAGCTGCGGCTTCAGCGGCGGCTGCAGGGCCAGCGTCACGACTCGCCTTCCTTGGCCTTGCGCGCTCGGCTGGGCTGCACGCGCGGCGGCTCGCCCTTCTGCTTGGCGAAGTGCGGCGGCCAGGGTGCGTCGCCCAGGCCCTCGCGCTCGTCGCGCGCGGCCAGCTCGAGCAGCGAGTCCAGGCGCCCGGGGCGCTCGTCGATCGACGCCGACGGATCGCCTCGCTCGCGCAGGCGTGCAGGGACGGTCTGCAGCGTCAGCTCCCCCGGCTCGACGTCGGCGACCTCATCCCACTCCAGCGGGCACGAAACGCGCGCGTCGGGCACCGCGCGCACCGAGTACGCCGAGGCGATCGTGCGGTCGCGCGCGTTCTGGTTGTAGTCGATGAACACACCCTCGCGTTCCTCCTTCCACCAGCGGGTGGTCGCTCGCCCGGGCATGCGCCGCTCGACCTCGCGCGCGAGCGCCAGCGCCGCCGTGCGCACCTGCAGGAAGTCGTGCTCGGGCGCGACACGCACGTAGATATGGATGCCGCGCGACCCCGACGTCTTGGGAAAGCCCAGCAGGCCGTGCGCGGCGAGCACTTCGCGCACGATCAGCGCCACCTCGCGCACCTGCGAGAACGGCACGTCCGGTTGCGGATCGAGATCGACGCGCAGCTCGTCGGGGTGGTCGAGGTCGCTGCGGCGCACCGCCCACGGGTTCCAGTCGATCACGCCGAGGTTGACGCCCCACACGAGATGCGCCGCGTCGTTGGGCACCAGCTCGCGCGCGTGGCGGCCGCTGGGGAACGTGACGGTCGCCGTCTGCAGCCACTCCGGCGCGCTGTCGGGCACGCGCTTCTGAAAGAAGGGCTTGCCCTCCACCCCATCGACCCAGCGCTTCATCACCGTCGGGCGATCACGCAGCCCGCGCACGACCGCCTCGGCGCACTCGACGTAGTACTCGACCAGGTCGAGCTTCGTCAGCTTGCGCTCAGGGAAGAACAGCTTGCCCGGATTGCTCACGCGCAGCTCCTGGCCACAGACCGACACGGTCGTGGGCTCTGTCTTCTTCGCTGCCATTGCTGGAAGGATGCCCGATCATGCTCCCGCGAACGCTGCTCGTCGCCGGGCGTGCCTTCGACGAGGGCCTGAGCGCCCGGCGCGTAGCCGCGGCCGTCGCGCGCGGCTTTAACGACGGCGGATGGCAGACCGACGAGTGCCCGCTGGACGATCGTGCGTCGCACGGCGGCCCATCGACCTGCGACGGGCGCGCGCCATCCGCTCAGACGGTGCGCGCCCTGCTCGACTCGCTGGACTTCGACGCGCGCCTGCATCGCGCACGGGCGTTGATCGTCTGCGAGCGCACGCTGCGCGAGGATGCACTGGCGGGCAGCCTCGCCTTCGAGGTCGCCACCCGCGCGCGCCAGGGCGGCGTTCCCGCGTACGCGATCACCGCGTCGAACCGGCTCGACTCCTTCGACGCGCGCGTGCTCGACCTGCAGGCGATCGTCGAGGCGGGCGGCGCGCACTCGCTGGCAGGCGGCGAGCGGTCGCGGGCCGCTGCGGAGCGCTCGCTGCGCGCCGCCGGACGCAAGCTCGCGAACCTCGTGTAGCGCTCGCCGCCTCACAGCTGGCAGCCGGGACACCAGAACGTCATGCGGTTGTCGTCGCCCTGCCCGTGCTGGCGAATCGTCGCGCCGCAGCGCTCGCACGGCAGCCCGGCGCGCTTGTACACACCGCGCGGGCGCGCGCTGAAGCCGTCTCCGTCGGCCGACACGCGCATACGCTCCCGTGCGAAGCGCACGATCGCTGCGGCCTCGTCGTCGCTCAAGCGCCCCAGCGCCCGCCACGGATTGACGGCGGCGGCGAAGCACGACTCGGACTTCCACACGTTGCCGATGCCCGCGACCAGTCGCTGGTCCAGCAGCGCGTCGCCGATCGCGCGGGCCGGGTCCTCGGCACGCAGGCGCCGCAGCAGCTCGTCGTAGTCGAAGCTCGCGCCGATCACGTCCTGGGCGAGCGCCGCCAGACGGCGATCAAAGCGCGTGCGCGACTCGCGCATCAGCTCGAGCACCGGCCCGTCGAACTGCACCACGTCCCATTCGCCGGCGCGCATCACCAGCCACGCGCGACGGCGCGCGCGCTTCCAGCGCGCGCCGTCGCGATGCACGCCCCACGACCCCGTCATGCGCAAATGCGAGTGCAGCGTCAGGTCGCCGTCGAAGCGCACGAACAGGTGCTTGCCGTGCGCGTCAACCGAGCGCACCGCGCGCCCGGCCAGCCGCTCAGGCCAGCGATCGGCGGCGAAGCGCGGGTGCGGCGTGAGGATGCGCTCGGGCGTGCGGTCCAGCAGCACCGCGCGCACGCGACGCGCCGCGTGGTGGATCGTGTCGCCCTCGGGCATCGACGCTCACGATCGCAGAGCCTCGTTTGGTTCAAGGCCGCAGAGCCTCGCTAGGTTCACGGCCGCTGCGATCGGCTGAGCGCACCGGGCAGCTCGCGCGCCACGTCGAACACAAGGCGCGTCGCGTCGGCGACCGTCGCGAAGTCGAGGTTCGCCGGCACGTCGCTGGGCAGGTGGTAGTTGGCCGGGCTGCGCCAGTCGGTCATCGAGACGACCGTCGCGATCGGGTAGCCGGCGCGGCTGGGGATCACACTGTCGGTCGAAGCTCGCGCGCGATAGCCGCGAAGCAGCCCTATGCCCAGCCGCTCGGCACGCGCCGCGAGCAGGTCGCGCATCCACGCGCCCGCGTACTGCTCCATCCACACCGGCCCCTCGGCCTCCAGCAAGACCAGGTGCGGCGAGCCGACCGTGTCGAGGTTCACGAACGCCGTACGCCCCGGCGGCAGCTCGTCGCGATGGCGCGCGACGAACGCGCGGATGCCGTCCTGCAGCGTCTCCTCGGCGCCGCACGAGACGAGCAGCACGCGCAGGCCGCCGACCGGCTCTCGCGCGAACAGCTCGGCGAGCGCGACCAGGGCGGCGACGCCCGACAGGTTGTCGTTGGCGCCCTGCACGGTGTCGTTGCGCCAGATGTCCGCCACGGCCATCGTTCCCAGCAGGCCCACGGCGAGCCCGGCCCGGGCGAAGCCTCGCCGGGCGGTCAGCGCCGCAGTCCCCGTGGCGAGCGGTCCTGCAAGACCGGCCCACCACTGCGGCAGCGGCGTCTTGAAGCGTTCGAGCACCTGCGGCGCGCTCTCGTAGAGCCGGCGCTGCAGCGTCTGGTCGAACAGCATGCCCGACTGCGGCGCGTCGTGGTGGGCGAGCACGACCAGCGTGTGCGCCGCGTCGCGCTCGCCCGCGCGAGCGACCACGTTGACCGTGTCGCGTCGTTGTCGCAGCACGCGCCTGAACACGCGCGGCCCGTTCTGCGCCTCGTCGACGATGCCCGCGGCGACCGCCAGCGCGAGCAGACCGCCGGCCACGCGCCGCTCGCGCAGCACGAGCGCCGCCCCAGCGAGCCCCAGCACGCCTAGGGCCGTCGCGTTCGGCGGGAACGTGCCCCACGAGTGCTCGTCCTCCAGCGCCACCTCGACGCCCGCCACGGCGCGCAGGCGTGCGGCCAGCCACTGCGCGGCCTCACGCTCGCCGACCGAGCACGGCGTACGGTCGATCGGCGCGAGCTTGTGCACGACCTCGCGCAGGGTCGCGTCGAGCGCCCCGCCGCCGCTCGGGGACTCGCGTTCACTCATAGAAAGCATGCTCCCTCGCCGCGATAGGTCGGCGCCTCGTGGACGATCGAGTCTCCCTGCAGCAGGTGCAGGCTGGCGAAGCGCTCGCACAGCTCGCCGGCCTTGGCGTGGCGCATGTACACGCGATCGCCGATCGCCAGGCCGTCCGCCGCCGCGCCGATCAGCGGCGTCTGCACCTCGCCGGCGCCCTCCTGACGATCCAGGCGCAGGCCCGACGGCAGGTGCGGCTGCGGCGGGCGGGCGCTGTCGGCCGGGCCCGACGCCGGGTAGCCGCCGCCGAGCGCCGTCACCACGCCACGCCCCGGGCGCCTGACGACGGGGAGCGCGAACAGCGCCGCCGGTCGCGGGCTGAATGCGCTGTAGGCGTCGAATAGCGTCGGCCCGTACAGCCCCGAGCCGGCCGTAGCCTCCGTCACCGCCGCCTCGGCCGAGGTGCGCTCCAGGCTGCCCGTGCCGCCGCCGTTGACCAGCTCCAGCGGCGGCCTGCCGGCGTCGCCGAGCACGCGCGCCACGGCGCGAACGACCGCGGCGCGGCGCGGCGCGAGCTCGCGCGCGGACAGCGCCTGCACGAGCCCGACCGCGCGGGCGCGCAGCGGCCGGCCCGGCGGGCGGTCGCCCAGCCCCGCGATCTGCGCCTCGTACATCATCACGCCGACGAGCGCCAGACGCTCGCGCGCGACGATCGCCCGCGCCAACTCGGCGGCCTGCTCAGGCGTGTGCACAGGCGAGCGCTTGACGCCGACGCGCGCGCGCCCGCCGAGCACCCACCAGCCGGCGTCCACGTCGATGCACACGCGCAACGCATGCTCGCCCGCCCGATCGCTCGCTCGATCGAGCAGCGCCAGCTGCTCGACGCTGTCGACCATCACCGTGACGCGCGCGCCCGCCGCCTGCGACCCCTCGGCCAACTCTCGCAGCGACGCTACGTCGGCGGTCGGGTAGGCCAACACCAGGTCGTCCACACCGCGTGCCGCAAGCCACAGCGCCTCGGCGAGCGTGAACGCCAGCGTGCCGGCGAAGCCCGGCCGCGCGAGCGCGCGCTGCTGCAGCGCACGGCAGCGCAGCGACTTGCTCGCCAGCCTGATCGGCTTGCCCGCGGCGCGTCGTTCGAGATCGGCGGCGTTGGCGTCGAAGGCGTCGAGGTCGACCAGCGCGAACGGCGCGCGCAGTCCCGCGCTGGCGCGCTCCAGCCGCTCGTACGCTCGCTCAGCCACCGGCGCCGCCCGCTGCGACCGGCCCGAGCACGCGGTCGGTCCACTGGTTGCCGAACAGCCCCGCCGGGTCCAGGCGCGCGCGCACGGCCTGAAAGTCGTCCCAGCGGGGATAGCGCGGGCGCAGCGTGGCGGCGGTCTGGAAGTGGCGCTTACCCCAGTGTGGGCGACCGCCCAGCTCGTCCATGATCGACTCGACCGCGCGAAAGTATGGCTGCCACTGCATCCCCTCGAACATGTGCACCGCGACAAAGCCGCTGTCGCGTTCGCCGGCCGTGCTGAGAAAGGCATCGTCGGGCGCGACCGTGCGCACCTCGATCGGGAATGGCACGGCAAGGCCGCGCTCGTCGATCATGTCGAGCACGCGCCGCACAGCCTGCGCGGTGTGCTCGCGCGGCAGCGCGTACTCCATCTCGGTGAAGCGCACCAGGCGCGGGCTGGCGAAGATCGCCGCCGAGCGATCGACACGCTCGCTGCGCCCGGCCAGGCGCGTGACCAGCCGGTTGAGCTGCGGGATGCGCGCCGGCAGGCGCCGCCCGGCGCGACAGATCAGGCCGAAGGCGTGGTTGGTCAGCAACACGTCGTTGACGTACGCGCCGGCCCGCCCGCGCGGGCGCGGCGGCTCGTCGGTGCGGTTGTTCGTGCGCGTCAGCGCCATGTCGGCGTGCGGGAAGACGAAGAACTCGAAGTGGTCGTTGCCGAGCGCCAGCTCCTCGAAGCGCGCGAGCGTCTGCGCCAGCGGCGCCGGCGCGTCGACGCCGTGCAGCGTGAACGCGGGCACGCAGCGCAGCGTCACCTCCGCGACCACGCCCAGCGCGCCGAGCCCCACGCGCGCGGCGCGGAACACGCCCGCGTCGCGCTCGGGCGAGCAGTCGAGCGTCGAGCCGTCCGCCAGCACCAGCGTCAGCGCCGCCACCTGCGCGGAGATGTTGCGCAGCCGCGCACCCGTGCCGTGCGTGGCCGTGGAGATCGCGCCGGCGATGCTCTGCACGTCGATGTCCCCCAGGTTCTCCATCGCCAGGCCGTGCGCGTGCAGGCGGCGGCTCAGCTCGCGGATCGTGATGCCCGCCTGCACGCGCACGAGCCCGCTGGAGGCGTCCATATCGAGCACGTCCGTCATGCAATCGAGGCTGACCATCGAGCCGTCGCCGCACGCGATGTCGCTGAACGAGTGCCCCGCGCCGATCGCGCGCACGCGCCTGCCTGCGCCGCCCGCGCGCACAATCGCCGCCGACAGCTCCTCGATCGACCGCGGCCGCTCGATCGACGCGGGCGTGCACGACTGGTCTCCGGCCCAGTTGCGCCATCGCGCGGCGTGCTCGTATCGATCGCTAGGCTCGCTCATCAGATGACCGAGCCCGAGCCTACCGGGAGCCCGGCCGCTCGCGCCCCTCGTGCGCGCTCGCTGCCGACGCCCGGCGCGCGGCGCGCGACCGTCATCGGCGCCGGCTCGTTCGGTACGGCGCTCGCCGTTCTGCTCGCGCGCGGCGGCCTGCGCACGACGCTGCAGACGCGCACCGCAGAGCAGGCGACGACGCTCGAGCAGGAGCGCCAGAACAGCGCCTACCTGCCCGGCGTGGAGCTGCCGGCGCAACTGCGCATCGAAGCGGCCGCCGCCGGCGTCGAGCGCGCCGACTTCGTGTTTCTCGCGGTGCCTTCGCACGGGCTCGGCGAGGTGATCGGCACGCTCGCCTCGGCCGGTCTCGGCGAGCGCGCGGCCGTCGTGTCGGTCGCCAAGGGGCTCGTGCCGCCCGATGGCGTGCCGCCCACCGCCGTGCTCAGCGCCAGCTTCGGCGCTGGCCGCGTCGCCTGCGTCGGCGGCCCGGCGCACGCGCAGGAGATGGTCCACCACGGCGCCGGCCTCGTCGCGGCGTCCAGCGACGAGCAGCTTGCGCGCGCGCTCGCTCAGGTGTTCACGCGCGCCGGCGTCGTCTGCGAGCAGTCCAACGACCCAATCGGCGTCGAGCTCGCCGGCGCCGCCAAGAACGCCGCCGCGCTCGCCGCCGGCGCCACCGAGGCGCAGGGGCTGAATGCCGCCGGCGCCGCCGCCGGGCACATCTTCGCCGAGGTCTGGCGCTATGCGGAGGGCCTCGGCGCACGGCCCGAGTCGATGATCGGCCTGGCCGGCGCCGGCGACCTCGTCGCCACGGCGCTCGCCAAGGAGAGCCGCAACCGCCGCGCCGGCGAGCTGCTGGCGGCCGGCGTGCCCGCCACCGAGATCGCCGCGCGCGTCGGCCAGGCCGTCGAGGCTCTGGAGTCCGTGCCGCTGCTCGCCCGCGCGCTGGAGCGCGCCGGCATCGGCGCGCCCGTCACCGGCGCGCTCGCGCGCCTGATCGCCGGCGAGCTGCCGCTCAATGACTGGGTCGCGCTCGTGCGCGCCACCGTGCCGCCGCCGGCGCGCTGGCGCCGGCGGCCGCCGCCGGGCTTCTGGCGGCGCGTCTGGCGAAGGCTCACCAGCTGACGTCGAAGAGGCTTGGGCGCGCGGTGGTGTGATGCGCCGATTTCGCGCATCGGTAGCCATCGTATTTACAGCACGCGAGTCGTGGTCTGGCGCAACCTGGTCAGGGTGATCTCGGATGAGATTGCGAAGGTCTAGTGACCTGAGTCGTTGATCGTTGGCAGTGGCTGGCGAGGCCGTCGAGGATCTCATCGGCGGTCTTGTGCAGTTCCTTTCAGCCGAGGTCGGCACGTTCGTTCGGGGTCTAACGCCAGCAAATACGGGCGAATCAGACGTGCCCGCGATCGGACAATCAGGGCAGGATACGAACGGGCAAGAGGCCGGCGGTTCAGAGCCCGACTCGTTGGACCCTCGCGCCGTTGCCAAGACGATTGAGCGGATAGGCGCCAAAACGGACATCGAGCGCGTGACCGTAATTGCCCAGGCCGCAGTTGACGCTGGCCTTCCGGGCATCGAATATGACGCGATCGACAAACTGTACGGCGACATGGGCATCGAAAAGCCCGCGCGCTTCGCTAAGGCTTTCTCCAACGCGAAGGGGCGAGGACTCGTCAAGAGCGTCAAGCACGGAACTTGGGCCCCGACAGTGCAAGGCGAGAACTACGCGCGGTTCGGAACGAAACCAGCTAAGCGGCCGAGGCGCGGCGGCGAGCGCCAGCTAGGGCCGGGTGAGGGCGAACCATGAGAGCTTTCCGACGCGCTCGGTGTCGGTCTGGTGGCAAGTCGAGAATCGGAAATCGAACTCGGCAAGGTAGCGGTCAAGGTGAGCGCGACTAACGTGGTGGTGCGTGCCGTCGATGCTGCGCTTTAGCTGGCCGAAGTAGTTCTCGGCCTGGTTGGTCGACACGTCGCCCGCACAAACTCGCCCGCGAAGTGAATACCATGGCGCTCGATGCGTTGAAACCGAGTCCTACCCCCGGCTGCGCGCGACGCGAGTCGCTGTTGACACTTCGCTCCGGCCACCTTCCTCGCGGCGTGTCGTCCCCGACACGCCGCCCTCATCAAAATAGGAGAGCACACGCAACATGGCTCCCGCCAACAAGGAAGTAGACCCGACGAAAGGACTGTCGCTCGACCCCGACGAGTTCTTCGAGCAGCAGAAACGGCGCGAGAAGATTCTCGCCATGCAGGATCTCGTTCGCCCTGGACGCACCTCGCCGATCGCCATCCGCTTCGACCGCTTCACGCTCTACCGCCTGAAGGCGCTCGCCGCGCTGCACAACACCGGCTATCAGACGCTGCTCAAGGAGTTCGTCGTCGAGCGCCTCTATGAGGAGGAGAAGCGGGCGGGCATCATCGATTGACGAGCGTGCTCACGACCGCCTCGTACACGCCGGCGCCGTGCCCCGCTTCGGCGACCCGCACATTGTCGTGGGCGGCCGCCGCCTGCGCCATCGACGGGTCGCGCTCGACGGCGTTGGCGACCAGCCAGAACGTGTGCACGTGCTCGGCGCACGCGAGGTCCTCGCGCGAGTCGCCCACGGCAAACGTCTGCTCGCGCGTGTAGCCGCGCGCGCGGCTGTGGAAGGCCACGGCCGCCGCCTTCGACGCGCTCGCCGGAAGCAGGTGGTAGCCGCGCACGTGCGGCAGATCCGCCAGCGCCGGCGAGCGGCGGTTGACGACGCCGTTGTCGACCAGCCGCAGGTCGCCGTGCCCGCGCGCCGCCAGCAGCCCGTCGGCCTCCGGCGCGTCGACCAGCCCGCGAAACAGGTGCGAGACCTCGCGCTGCACGTGCCATGGCTCGTGGTACTCCAGGCGCCCGGCGTAGTGCTCCAGCAGCAGCGCCGGCGCGCCCGAGCGCTCGATCTGCTCGGCGATCGACAGCTCCCCAGGCATCAGGTCGCCCGTCAGCCAGTGCTCCTCGCCGTCCATCACAGCACACGCGCCCGCCTCGTAGATGAACGACGCCTGTCCGAGCAGGCGCGCATCCTCGTACACCTGCGCGCGCCGGCGCCCGGACATCAGCACGACCTCCACGTCCGCGCGCAGGCACGCCTGTACCGCGCGCACGCCGTCCAGCGAGACCGCCCCGTCGCCGTCGTGCAACAGCGACGCGCCGCGACCGAGCAGCGTGCCGTCGAGATCCACGTACATGCAGCGCGCGGCGGCGCTCATGCGCGTGCCCTGGCCGCGCCGTCCGGCCCGATCGGCGACTCGGCGCCGGCGTCCGTGAGCCGTCCTTCGCGCCGCACGCGCTGCGCGATCAGCGCGAGGATCGCACGCGCCGCGGGCGCGAGCGCGGGCCAGTCGCCGTCCTCGCGTGCATACGGCTCGCCGACGTCGACCTCCACGACGCCCGCCGCGCCGACCTCGCGCCACACGTCGATCAGCATCGCCACCTCCGCCCCGGGCCCCGTCGCGCGAGACACGCGCTCGAAAAGCTCTCGGCTCGCCGCGAAGCCGACCGACAGCGGCTCGCGCACGTGCGCCAGCTGCGGGTAGAGCAGCGCGAGCGCCGGACGCGCAAGCAGATGATCGAGACGGTCGCCCTCGCCCGTGGCCGCGGCGCTCACGCCCGGCGCGCGCGAGTGAAACGGCTTGGCGAAGCTCACGCCCGGCTCGCATATCAGCCCGCCGAGCAGGCCGAGCGCCGCCTGCGCCACGGCGGGCTCGCGCGCGTCGACCACGCACGCCACGTCGCCGTCGAGCGCCGACAGCGCGCGCCGGACCGCATCGCCGGCTCGCTCTGCGCGCCCGGCCGGCCCGCCGCACGCCTCGATGACGACGACGCGATCGACCACGGCGACCTCGCGCAGCGCGTCGAGGGCGCGCACGGCGTCGTCGGTCGCCGTGTCGTCGTGTTGCGCGACCACGCACACCTCCACGCGCGCCACGCGCCGCGCTCGCGCCGCGGCGACACGCTCGGCCGTGAACGTCGCGTGGTGCAGCGCCCGCGCTTTCGCGCGGTCGTTGCTGTGATCGTCTCGCGTGCCCGCGGCGGCGAAGGCCATCGCCTCTACTATCGCAACCCATGGCCAAGGACCGCCAGAGCGAGCCGTGGAGCGCGCTGCTCGACGCAGGGCTCGCCGACGGGCGACTCGTGCGCGAGGCGCGAGAAGGACCCGGCCGCGCAAAGCTCGTCGATCCGCCGCCTGAGCTTCACCCCGACGTGCTCGCCGCGCTCGACAGCCTCGGCATCGAGAGGCTTTACTCGCACCAGGCCGACGCCGTGTACGCGGCCACCGACGGCCCGACGATCGTGACGACGGGCACCGCCTCGGGCAAGTCCATGTGCTTCAACCTGCCCACGCTGCACATCCTCTGCCAGCAGGCGCGCGCGCGAGCGCTGTACCTGTACCCGACCAAGGCGCTCGCGCAGGACCAGGCGCGCGCGCTGGCCAGCTTCGGCCTGGCAAAGCGCGTGCGCCCGGCGATCTACGACGGCGACACCCCGCGCGAGGCTCGCGCGGACATCCGCCGCAACGCCAACGTCGTGCTCACCAACCCCGACATGCTGCACGTCGGCATCCTGCCCAACCACGGCGCCTGGCACGACCTGTTCGCCAACCTCGCCGTCGTCGTGATCGACGAGGCGCACGTCTACCGCGGCGTGTTCGGCTCGCACGTCGCCAACGTGCTGCGCCGCCTGCGGCGCATCGCAGCCGCCTATGGCACCGAGCCGCGCTTCCTGCTCACGTCCGCCACGATCGCCAACCCCGTCGAGCTGGCGCAGCGGCTGACCGGACTGGACGACTTCGCGCTGATCGACGACGACGGCTCGCCCGCGCCGTCGCGGCGCATCGCCGTGTGGAACCCACCGCTCACCGACGAGCAGAGCGGCGCGCGGCGCTCGGCGCTCGGCGAGGCCGCCGAGCTGCTGGCGCGCCTCACGCGCGACGGCGCGCGCACGATCTGCTTCATCAAGTCGCGCAAGGCCGTCGAGCTGCTCAGCCGGCTCGTCAAAGACGACCTCGCGCAGACCGACCGAGCGCTCGCCGAGCTCGTCGTCCCCTACCGCGCCGGCTACACCTCCCAGCAGCGACGCGAGCTGGAGGGCCGGCTGATGCGCGGCGAGCTGCGCGCAGTCATCACGACCGACGCGCTCGAGCTGGGCATCGACATCGGCACGCTGGACGCCGCCGTCGTCGTCACGTTTCCCGGCACCGTCGCCTCGCTGCGGCAGATGTGGGGTCGCGCCGGACGCTCGACCGTAGCGCGCCGCGGGCGCGGCCTGGCGGTCTACGTGGCCGGCGAGGACGCGCTCGACCAGTTCTTCTGCCGTCACCCCGACGAGTTCCTCGACCGCCCCGTCGAGGCGGCCATCCTCGACCACGAGAGCCCTTTGATCTACCGCCAGCATCTGCTCTGCTCGGCGCACGAGGGCCCGCTCGCCCATGACGACGCCGAGTTCCTCGGGCCGCGCTGGGAGGCGCACGCCGAGATCCTCCTGAGCGCCGGCGAGCTGCGACGCCGCCCGCCGCGAGCCAACGCCGAGTCGGGCCAGCAAGCGAGCACTTACGTTCCGCGCAGGCACGGCTCCTATCCCGCCGGCGACGTCTCGCTGCGCTCGGCCTCGCCCGACCGCTACGACATCGTCGACGTCACGTCCGGCGAGCTGCTCGGCTCGACCGAGGCCGCGCGCGCGCATTCGACGGTGCACGAGGGCGCCGTATATCTGCACCAAGGCAGGAGCTACGAGGTGGCCGAGCTCGACCTCGAGCGCCGCCGCGCGCTCGTCTCGCCGTTCTCCGGCGACTGGTACACGCAGCCCAAGCGCGCCACCGACACCGACATCGTGCGCCTGCTCGACCGCCGCGAGACGCTCGGCGTGACGCTGTCCTTCGGCGAGGTCAGCGTCACCGACACCGTGCTCGCCTACCAGCGCAAGGGCGTCTCCGATCACAGCTTCCGCGAGCTCGTCGCGCTCGACCTGCCGCCCGTCAGCTTCCCCACACAGGCGCTGTGGTTCGAGCTGGACGCACGCCAGATCGAGGACGAGATACCGCTCGAGGTGCTGCTCGGCGCGCTGCACGCGACCGAGCACTGCCAGATCGCCGTGCTGCCGCTGATCGCCATGTGCGACCGCTGGGACATCGGCGGCCTGTCCACCAACTACCACCCGCAGACCGGCAAGCCGACGATCTTCGTCTACGACGGCCACCCCGGCGGCGTCGGCATCACACGAACCGCCTTTGCGCGCTTCGACGAGCTGTGTCGCGACGCGCACGCGCTCATCTCGGAGTGCCCGTGCGCGAGCGGCTGCCCGTCGTGCGTGCAGTCGCCCAAGTGCGGCAACCTCAACGAGCCTCTGCACAAGGCCGGCGCGCGCGCGCTGCTCGCGCGCATGCTCGCCGCCGACGACGACGCCGACGCGGGGCGCACCGGCGGTCCCGACGACGAGCGCCGCTCCGAACGCGACGCCTCGTTGTTGAAGGCATAGCCATGCCCCGCCCTGTCTCCCAGGCGGCATTCGCCGCCCTGGTCGTCTGCGTCGCGCTCGCCGCTCGCGCCGCGTCGGCGCAGGCCCCACCCGGCGCGGCGCCCGCCGGCGAAGGCCCCTCCGGGCGCGTCGCGCTGAGCCGTTGGACGCTCGCGCTCGACCCGGCCGACCGCGGCCTCGCGCGCGGCTGGCAGCGCGGCGGCTTTGCCGGGCGCGGTGTGAGCGTGCCCAACGTGGTCGACGCGACGCACATCAAAGGCCACGCCGGCCAGCGCAACTACGAAGGCTCGGTCGCGTGGTATCGCACGAGCTATGACGCCCCGATCGCCGGGAGCTATGTGTTCGCCTTCAGCTCGGCCAACTTCAAGGCCACCGTCTACCTCGACGGCCGCGCGATGGTCGTGCACCGCGGCTCCTACCTGCCGTTCGAAGGCCGCGCCACGCTCGCGCCCGGCCCGCACGCGCTGGTGGTGCGCGTCGACTGGCGCAATCCCGGCGCGCAGAGCAAGCAGGGCTTTCACCGCACGTGGTTCAACTGGGGCGGCCTGGACGGCGCCGTCAGCGTGCGCGCGGCCGGCCAGTCGGAGCTGCTGTCGCCGAGCATCCAGACAACCCTGCAGCCGCCCGCGGGCGAAGCGAAGCAGGCGACCGTGCGCGTCGGCGTGCGCGTGCGCAACAACGGGCCCGAACGCCTGATCGCGCCACAGGGCACGCTGTCGAACGCGAACGCCAGCGTGCCGATCCAGTTCGCCGGTCAGACGGTCGCGCAGGGGCAGACCGCCGACTTCGCCACGAGCGTCGTCGTCGCCGAACCCGCGCTGTGGTCGCCCAGCCATCCCAGCCTGTACACGCTGTCGCTGTCCGTCGGCCAGGAGAGCGGGTACTCCTCGCGCGTCGGGCTGCGACAGCTGGTGTGGCGCGAAGGACGCATGCTGCTCAACGGCCGGCGCCTGCAACTGCACGGTGCATCCATCCAGGAGGACGCCAAGGGTCACGGCGACGCGCTCACTCCCGCCGACGAGAACGCGCTCGTCGCAGAGCTCAGGGCGATCGGCGCGAACGCGGTGCGCTCGCAGCACCCGCTCGATCCGGGGATGCTCGAACGCCTCGACGCCGCCGGCATCGTCGTGTGGCAGGGCGTCGGCCCCGTCGAAGGCGCCAGCCAGTGGTACTCGACCACGCCCACGCTGCAGCGCGAAGCCGAGCAGCAGGCGCGCAGCGCCGTGCTCGCGGCTCAGCTGCACCCGTCGATCATCGCCTGGAATCTCGTCGACGAGGTCGCCGACAACGGCCGCGACGCGGCCGAGGTCGGCTACGTGCAGAACCTCACCGGGTGGCTGCACGCGCACGACCCCACGCGCATGGTCGCCGTCGACGTATGGGGCGATCACCCGCCGGCGCATGCGGGCGCGCTGTATCGCAACGTCGACGCGATCGCCGAGACGGACTACACCGGCTGGTATGACTCGCCGCAGTTCTCCGACGCCCAGCAGCGCGCCGCCATGCGCGCGCGCCTGCGCGCGCAGGAGCAGACGTTCGCCGGCCGCGTGCTCATCGTCAGCGAGTTCGGCGCCGAATCCAACACGCTCAACCCGTCCGGCGCGCCCGGCAGCTACTCCTTCCAGTCCAGCCTGCTCGCCCGCCACATCGACGTCTACGCCGCCGACCCCAAGCTCAGCGGCATGCTCGTGTGGGACCTGCGCGACTATCCGCTCGTACCCTCCTTCGAGGGCGGCTCGATCCACTTCAAGCTCCCCTCGCTGAAGCTCATCGAAGGCATCAACCAGAAGGGGCTGTTCACGTACGACGGCGCCCCCAAGCCCGCCGCCGCGGCGGTCGCACGGTTGTTCAAGCCGATGCCCAAGGACTAGCCGAGCGCCGGGCGCTCCGGCGCGCCCGCCCACCACCTGCCGCCGCGGCGAGGGCCGCCCGCTCCGGCGCTGCCGTCCAGCTCCAGCGCGTCGAGCTGCAGGTCCGCGCCGGCCACACGCGCGATCCTCAGCTGGGCGCCGTCGAGCGCCGTCCCGAACGTCACGAGGTCGAAGGCCATGTGCAGCGACTCCGCGTCGACCTGGCGCATGCTGCCGACGCTCACCTCGACCCTGGTCACACGCCGGCCCGCGGCGTGTTGGGCCGCCATGTCGACGACCGACTGCGCTATCGACAGCTCTCGCATCGGGTGCTCACCGACGGACCGCTGCATCGCGATTGATCCCACCTGGCGCATCTGCACCACCTCCTCTCCACAAACGAGTTACCCGGTCCGAGCGCTGCCCTAACGACGGGCCTGCAAGCATCGCAGCCACGAGTGAGCGACCCGCCGAGGCTCAGCGTGCGACGAGTACGTACACGCGGGCGACGCCCGTGGACGTCGGCACAGAGAACGACGAGACCTCATAGTCGGCGCCGTGAAAGCTCAACGCGCCCGAGCTGCGCAGCTTCGCCGGCGGCGCGTTCGTGCTGCCGGCGAGGTCGTGCGTGCCGCTGCGCACGTAGACGAGCGCGTGCGTCATCGTGTGCACGAGTTTGATGTAAGACGCGAACGTCGTCGGCGACAGGGCGAAGCGCTGCGATATGTGTCGCGCGACGTCGCCCAGCTCGGCCGCCTTGATCTCGATGCAGCTCCTCGCCGCGAGCGAGCCGGCGTCGGGCAACAGCAGCGAGATGCGCAGGCGCCCGCTCGGGTACGCCTGCGCCTTGAACGAGTACGCCGCATATTTCGTTCCACGGTAGATCACGCGGCCGTGATCGGGGATGCTCGCCGGACCTGGGCTGAGCAGGCCGGGCACCGGCACGTTGCCGGCGTCCGTACGCATCAGCAGCGGCACGCCGATGAAGCGCGCGACGAGCTTGACGTAGCCGAGGTCGTCCTGCACGGAGAAGACGAAGTGGGCGACCTCCTTTCCGTGTGAGCGCAGCCTGCCGCTGATCGGCGCGAGGATGTAAGGGCCGCCTTCGTCGTCGAGCAGTTGCGAGCCGCTGCTGACGCGCAGGCGCACGATGTGCGTGTGCGAGTACACGAGGCTGTGCACCGCCGTATGCAGCGCCGCGCTGTCGCCGCTTTCCAGCGCGCTGAGCAGCGGGCCGTTGCTTTCGATCTGGCGTTTGTCGCCGGCCGTCTCCGAGCTGCTCACCTCGGCCGCGTAGATCCGCTCGGCGACCAAGCCGGCGGTGTTCGCCAGCACGGCCACGCCGGCCGGGCCACAGGCGCCTGGCGCGGGCGTCGTCGCCGGCGCGGTGGTCGTACCGGGCGCGGTCGTCGGGGCGGGCGCGGTCGTCGCAGCGGGCGTGGTCGTAGCGGCGGCCTGCGCCGAGCGGTCGGCGGGGCCGGCCAGGAGGATCAACGCTGCGAGGGCGGCGAGCATTGCGAGGGCGGGGGCGATGCGCCTGCCGCGCAGCCGTGCGTGCGCGAGCGATCTCACGGCGGCGGACCTACGCTCGATTCCCTCGCGCGATCTTGCGCAGGTCGATCGTCTTGTCGTACAGCTTGGCGTCGACGCCGAGTTCGAGGGCGACCTCGCGCAGCGGGCGCCCGGAGGCGGTGGCCTGTTTGACGATCTCGGTGCCCTTGTCGTAGCCGATGGCGCCGTTTAGCGCGGTGGCGACGGCGAGCGTGGCTCCGGCAGACGCGGCGGCGCCGGCCTTGTTGGCCTGGATGCCGTCGATGCACTTCTCGGCGAACACGCGCGAGGTGGAGCTCAGCAGCGTCAGCGATTCGAGCAGGTTGCGCGCGATCAGCGGGATGCGCACGTTGAGCTCGAACTGGCCCTGCAGGCCGCCGATGGTGATGGCGGTGTCGTTGCCGATGACCTGCGCGCTGACCTGCAGCACGACCTCGGGGACGACGGGGTTGACCTTGCCGGGCATGATCGAGGAGCCCTTCTGCAGCTCGGGCAGCAGCAGCTCGCCGATGCCGGCGCGCGGGCCGGAGCCCATCAGCGCGAGATCGCCGGCGATCTTGGTCAGCGAGACGGCGACGACCTTGAGCGCACCGGACAGCTCGACGAGCGCGTCGCGGCTGGCCTGCGCCTCGAATGGATCGAGCGGCGGCGCGATCTGCTTCAGGCCGGAATCCTTCTTCAGCCGCGCGCGTACCTTCTCGGCAAAGCGCGGGTGCGTGTTGAGCCCCGTGCCCGTGGCGGTGCCGCCGAGCGGTATCTGACCGACGTGCACGAGCGCCGACTGCACGCGCTCTGAGCCGAGCGCGATCTGCGCGGCGTAGCCGCCGAACTCCTGCCCGAGCGTGACCGGCACGGCGTCCATCAGGTGCGTGCGCCCGGACTTGACGACGTTCTGGAAGCTTTTTGCCTTGCGCGCGAGCGAGCGCTCGAGCTGCTTGAGCGCGGGCAGCAGCTCATTCTGTGCGACGTCGAGCGCGGCCAGGTGCACGGCCGAGGGGAACACGTCGTTGGAGGACTGGCCCATGTTGACGTGGTCGTTGGCGTGCGTGCCCTCGCCGGCGAGGCTGGCGATGACCTCGTTGGCGTTGGTGTTGGTCGACGTGCCCGAGCCGGTCTGAAAGACGTCGATGGGGAACTGCGCGTCGTGCTTGCCCTCGGCGATCTCGCGCGCGGCTTTCTCGATGCGCGAGGCGCTGCGCTTGGAAAGCAGACCCAGCTCGCCGTTGACGGCGGCGGCGGCACCCTTCAACCGCGCCAGCCAGTGCACGACGGGCAGCGGCACGGTCTCGCCCGAGATCGGGAAGTTCTCGACTGCCTTTGCGGTCTCTGAGCCCCACAACTGCTTCTCCGGCATCGCTTCTCCTTGTTCGCGCTGCGACTGCCTTAGACCCTACCCACAGAAGGCCGAGAGCTCGCGCGCGAGGCCGACGGGGTCGTCGTAGGCGAGCAGGAAGCCCGCGCTCTCGAGCACGCGCAGCTGGCCGTTGGGCAGCAGGGCGAGCGCTTCTTCGGCGATCGCCAGCGGGTACATCGGGTCGCGGTCGGCCCACAGCAGCAGCACGGGCATGTCCAGGCGCGGGTAAAGGTCGAGCAGGTGCGTCTGCGCGCCGCGCGGCCACGCGCCGGCGGCGCGCGCCCACGAGCGCGCGAGGTTGGAGTTGCCAGGCACGTCGGCGAAAGCGTGGCGAAGCAGGTCGGCGGCGGCTGGGTTGGCGCGCGCGGACATGCGCATGCCGCGCGCGGGCGTGAAGACGGCGCGCGCGCCGTGCGAGAGCAGCCGATCGAGCCCCGGCACGGCGGCCGCGCGCGTGGTCGCGCGCCAGGCGGCGAGCATGCCGGGGCGCGCGGGGCGCGCGTGCATGCGGTTGCTCATCAGCACGAGACGCGCGGGGCGCACGCTGCCGGTGCGCACGGCGTGCAGCAGGATCTCCGCGCCGGCGTCGTGGCCGGCGATGAGCGGGCGCGGACCGAGCACCTCGTGCGTGAAGCCGCCGAGCACCTCGGCGAACCAGTCGAGCGTGTACGGGTGGCGCGGATGGTCCTCGGAGTCGCCGTGCAACGGCAGGTCGGGCAGCACCACGCGAAAGCGGTCGGCGAGCGAGTCGACGGCCGGCTCCCACTCCTTGTGCGAGAGCAGCCCCGAGTGCAGCAGCGCGAGCGCGGGCCCGGCGCCGGTCTCGCGGTAGGCGATGCGCGTGCCGTCGGGGTGGTGGTAGAGGCGCAGGCGCATCGCCCCCATCGTAGGATCGAAGCGATCTCCGCGATGACCGCTCATCCACGCCGTCCGCCGGCCCGCCCGCGTGGGCTCGCGGCGTCGCACCTGACGTGGCGCGCGTGTCTGTGCGCGCTGGCGCTCGTGGCGCTGGCGTGCGCGGCCGGGTGCGGGCGGGCCAGCCCGGGCAAGGTCTCGCTGGGGGCGCCGTCGGCGGTCGCGCGCGGGCACGGCTCGCACGTGATCGTGGTGATGCTGGAGAACGCCGAGTACGGCGAAGTGATCGGCAGCTCGCAGGCGCCGTACACCAACGCGCTGGCGCGGCGCTACGGGCTTGCGACGCACAGCTACGCGATCGGGCATCCGTCGCTGCCGAACTACCTGGCGCTGACGAGCGGCTCGACGCACGGCATCGACTCCGATTGCACGGAGTGCACGGTGGCGGGGCAGAACATCGTCGACCAGCTGGAACGCGCGGGCATCGGCTGGGGGGCGTATCTGGAGGACGTGCCGTCGCCGTGCTTCACGGGCGCGCAGGCCAGCGGCTACGCCAAGAAGCACAACCCGTTCGCCTACTACACCGACATCGTGCGCTCGCCGGCTCGCTGCCGGCGGCTGACCGGCTTTGCGCAGTTGGCGAGCGATCTGCGCGACGGCCGGCTGCCGGCGTTCGCGTGGATCTCGCCGAACCTGTGCGACGACGGCCACGACTGTGGCGTGCGCGCGGTCGATGGCTTCCTCGCGCGCACGGCGCCCACGCTGTTGAGCGCGCTCGGAGCACACGGCTTTCTGCTCGTGCAGTGGGACGAGGGCACGAGCGATCGCGGCTGCTGCGGCAGCGCGGCGGGCGGACACATCGCGACGATCGTCGCCGGCCCGCAGGTGCGACGTGGCGCGCGCATGGCCGAGCCGATCGACCAGTACGGCGTGCTGGGCAGCATCGAGCAGACGTTCGGGCTGGGGATGCTGGGCGGCGCGGCCGACCCACGCAGCGGCCGGCTGGCGCCGCTGTTCGCCACCCTGCCGCACGTGCGCTGACGCTTCGGCACGTCTGACTTGCGTCTCGCCGAGTTGCCGCGCGCCGACGGGTCGCGCCGGCGAGAGGGCGCCGGTGTCGAAGGAGCGGGCGCCCGCGCCGAGCGAGACGCGGTCGGCGGGCGCGTGCGCGCACCTAGAATGGGCCGCCTCGTGACGCCGCCGACCGAACAGCCGCATAGCCCGCTGATCCCAGATCGTGAGGTGGACGCGCGCCAGGAGCTGCCGGCGCTGGAGCTGGAGGTGCTGGAGCGCTGGCGCGAGCGCGACGTGTTCGCGCAATCGCTGCGCAACCGCGAAGGCGCGCCGCGCTGGAACTTCTACGAGGGGCCGCCGACGGCGAACGGCCCGCCGGGCTCACACCACGTGCTGTCGCGCGTGTTCAAGGACATCTACCCGCGCTTTCAGACGATGCGCGGCCGCCTGGTGCAGCGCAAGGGCGGATGGGACTGCCACGGCCTGCCGGTGGAGATCGCGGTCGAACAGGAGCTGGGGATCAAGTCAAAGGCGGAGGTCGAGCAGTACGGGATCGGCGCGTTCAACGAGCGCTGCCGCGCGTCGGTGTTCTCCTACCTGCAGGAGTGGGACCGGCTGACCGAGCGCATCGGCTTCTGGCTGGATCTGGAGGGCGCCTATCGAACGCTGGACGAGTCGTACATCGAGTCGGTGTGGTGGGCGTTGTCGCAGATCCACGCGCGCGAGCTGCTGTACGAGGGACACAAGGTAAGCCCGTACTGCCCGCGCTGTGAGACGACGCTGTCCTCACACGAGGTCGCGCTGGGCTACCGCGACGTGGTCGATCCGAGCCTCTACCTGAAGCTGGCTGTGACGGACGGCGAGGACAAGCTGCTGGTGTGGACGACGACGCCGTGGACGCTGCCGGGCAACGTCGCCGTGGCGGTGTCGCCGGACGCGAGCTATGCGCGGGTCCGATTTTCAGATGAGCACTTCGTGCTGGTGTCGGCTCGTGTCGAGGCGGTGCTGGGCGAGCAGGCCGAGATCGTCGAGCAGTTCTCGGGCGCTCAGCTGGTGGAGCGCTACGGCAGCTATCGCGGGCCGATCTTCGCGGCTTCGGACCGCGAGCCGGGCGCGCTGGCGATCCTGGCGGACGACTTCGTGACGACTGCTGAAGGCACGGGAATCGTGCACCTGGCGCCGGCGTTCGGCGAAGACGACTACCGCGTGGCCGCCGCCGCTGGCATCTTCCGCGGCGACGAACCGCGCACGCTGTACAACCCGGTCAGGCCGGACGGCACCTACGACGAGCGCCCGCGCAGCGGCGACGGCGAGTCCTACGCGGGGCGCTTCGTCAAGGACGCCGAGCTGACGCGGGAGCTGATCGCCGACCTCGACGCACGCGGCCTGCTGCTGCGCGTGCAGGACTACGAGCACTCCTATCCGCACTGCTGGCGCTGCGGCACGCCGCTGCTCTACTACGCTAAACCGTCGTGGTACATCGCCACGACAAAGCTGCGCCAGGAGCTGCTGGACGCCAACGAGCAGGTCGCGTGGCACCCGCCGCACGTCAAGCACGGGCGCTTCGGCGACTGGCTGGGCAACAACGTCGACTGGGCGCTGTCGCGCGAGCGCTACTGGGGCACGCCGCTGCCGGTGTGGCGCTGCGAGCGCGGGCACGTGCACGTGGTCGGCTCCTTCGAGGAGCTGAGCGAGCGCTCGGGCGCGCAGCTGTCAGACCACCATCGCCCATTTGTCGACGACGTGACGTTCGCGTGCCCGCACGAGGCCGACGACGACGACGGCGCGTGCGGCCTGGCGATGCGGCGTGTGCCGGAGGTGATCGACGTGTGGTTCGACTCCGGCGCGATGCCGTTCGCGCAGCACCACTTCCCGTTCGAGCACGCCGACGACTTCGCGCGCGAGTACCCGGCGGACTTCATCTGCGAGGCGCAGGATCAGACGCGCGGGTGGTTCTACTCGCTGCTCGCTGTGGCGACGCTGACGGCCGACGCGGACGCCGGGCGCGAGCCGCCGCCGTATCGCAACGTGGTGTGCCTCGGTCTGATCCTCGACGAGGACGGGCAGAAGATGTCCAAGTCCAAGGGCAACACAGTGGAGCCGTGGCACGTGCTCGACACGTACGGCGCGGACGCGTTTCGCTGGTACTTCTTCACGTCCAAGCAGCCGTGGGACGGCTATCGCTTCTCGGCGCAGACGATCGGCGATGGCGTGCGGCTGTTTCTCAAGCAGCTGTGGAGCACGTACTTCTTCTACGCGCTGTACGCGCGCGTGAGCGCCGACGAGCTGACGGGCGCGGACGCTGACGCGGCGCCGAGCGATCAGCTGGACCGCTGGGCGCTGTCGCGCACGGCGGGCACCGCCGAGCTGGTGGCCGAGCGTCTGGAGGCCTACGACGCCACGACGGCGGGCCGCGCGATCTCCGAGCTCGTGGAGGACATTTCAAACTGGTATGTGCGCCGCTCGCGCCGGCGCTTCTGGGACGGCGACGCGACGGCGTTTGCGACGCTGCGCACGTGCCTTGTGGCGGTGTCGCAGATGCTCGCGCCGTTCTGCCCGTTCATTGCCGACGAGATCTACGACAACCTCGACGGGACGCTGCAGAGCGTGCACCTGTGCGACTTCCCGACGGCGAGGTCGCTGGCCGGCGGGCACGACGCGTCGCCTCGCGACGAGCAGCTGGAGCGCGCGATGGCGCTGGCGCGCGAGACGGTGCGCCTGGGCCTGGGCGCGCGCGGCAAGTCGAAGATCAAGGTGCGCCAGCCGCTGGGTGAGGCGGTGATCGTGGCGGCGGGGCGCGAGCGCGAGGCGATCGAAGCGCTTGCGGACGTCGTGCGCGACGAGCTGAACGTCAAGCGCGTGCGCTTCGTGGCGGCGGCGGAGGACCTGGGCAGCTACGAGGTGAAGGCCAACTACCGCAAGCTGGGCCCGGTGTTCGGCAAGGCGATGCCGCTGGCGGCGGACGCGATCGCGGCGCTGGACCCTGCGCGCGTGGCGGCTGCCGTGCGCGACGGCGATGGTGGCGACGGCGCGCCGGGCATCGCGATCGCGGTGGACGGGCGCGAGCACATGCTGACGGCCGACGACGTGATCCTGACGATGCGCGCGCCGGAGGGCTACAGCGTCGAGCGCGAGGGCGCGCACGCGGTGGCGCTCGACCTGACGATCGACGACGAGCTGCGCGCGGAGGGGCACGGGCGCGAGATCGTGCACGCCGTGCAGAGCGCGCGCAAGGCCGCCGGCCTGGAGGTCGAGGACCGCATCGAGCTGGCGCTCGACGGCGACGCGACGCTGCTGGAGGCGGCGGCGGCGCGGCGCGACTACCTCGTCGGCGAGACGCTTGCGCTCACCCTGAAAGTCGGAGACGGCGCGAGCATCGCCGCCTCCGAGCGCGACTACTCAGAGCAGGTGGCGATCGACGGCATGCCACTGACGATCAGCCTGCGCCGAGCGGACCACAACCCCTCCTGACGCAGCTCCGCGCCGGCGCTGCCCACGACCCCTCCTGAGGTTCGAGGGCCAAGTGGAGCACGGACGCAGGGAGCGTGGCGTGCGAATAGCACGCGAGCGACCGAGGACACAGCTCCGCGCCGGCCCTCGGGCCTCAGGCGGCGGAAAGGGCCGGCTCCAGCTCCTTCTCGAGCTTCTGCTTGGGGTAAGCGCCGATGACGGTCTTGACGGGCTGACCGCCTTTGAAGAGGATCATCGTGGGGATCGAAAGCACCTGGAAGGCGGCGGCCGTCTGCTGGTTCTCGTCGGTGTTGAGCTTGACGATGCGCAGGTCGGGGCGCTCGGCGGCGATCTCCTCGAGCACGGGCGCGACCACGCGGCAGGGACCGCACCACGGCGCCCAGAAGTCGACGAGCACGGGCTTGTCGGACTCGATTACCTCAGCCTGGAAGTTGCTGTCGGTGACTTCGCTCAAAGTGCCTGCCATGGGGTCTCCCTTTGGATCGCTTTCCTAGCACTATACAAAGTGAAGGAAGGGGGTCGGCGGGCGCTAGTGCACCGTGACGGTCCAGCCTTCGGAGTAGCGCACGATCGGCGGGTGGATGTGCGTGAGCGTGGTGAACAGGTGCGGCGAGACGTAGACCTCGATGAAGGCGGCCACGACGAGCACGGGCACGGCGACGGCGACCGTGACGACGGTCGCGGCGAGCAGCTGCTCCCACTGGCCGCGGCGGCTGGCGATGATCCAGGCGGCGAGCGGCAGGAACAGCGCGATCAGCTCGGGCACGGCGTGCGGCAGAAGGCCGAGCAGCAGCGTGCCGGGCGAGACGCGCAGGAACGCGGCGACGCCTCCGAGCGTGTGACCGAGCAGGTACGCCTGCGCGCTCAGCGAGAACGCGGTGGCCGCGGCGACGAAGGCGATGGCGATACGGCCGCCGTGTTCGTGCACCCAGCGCGAGACGCCCGTGCGGCCCTCGACCTGCAACGGCAGCGAGCTGCCGGCGATGAAGCCGGCGACGCAGGCCATCGCGTGCAGCGCGAGCACGAGCATGTTGCGCGCAAGCACCTGCGCGACGTCGCCGAGGCCGCCGACGGCGAACGGCGGTTGCAGCCTGATGATCTGCTGCGCGCCGTTGTCGAAGGAGGCGATCAGCCACACCGCAGCGAGCAGGCCGCCGGCTGCGAGCGCCGAGCCCCCGACCCAGCGGCCGAGCACGGTCAACGGCGTCGTCTGCCACGCGCGCAACGTCTCGCGCGTGTGGCGGACGCCGTGCGTGAAGGCGTATGCGGAGGCGTCCATCCACTCTGCATCGACCCGCGCGCGCCTGGGCTGAAGCCCGCGGCGGCGTGAACGGCGCCGGCACGCCCGAGGGCGAGCGCGCGAAGCGTCGTCAGTGGGGCTAGCGGGGTCGGGGGCGACTAGCGAAAGCGCAGGCGCGGGACGAGCCACATGGCCTCGGCGGCGATGCGCCAGGACATCTTGCTCGTCCCCCGCTGACGGTCGCGAAAGACGATCGGCACCTCGACTACGCGAAAGTCGGCGCGCACGGCGCGGTAGGTGAGCTCGACCTGAAAGGCGTAGCCCTGCGAGCGCACGCCGTCGAAGTGGATCGCTTCGAGCACCTCGCGGCGAAAGCACTTGAAGCCGCCGGTCAGGTCGCGCACCTTCAGCCCGAGCACCCAGCGCGAGTAGGTCGAGCCGCCCTCGCTGATGAAGCGCCGCAGCCAGCCCCAGTCGCTGACGCCGCCGCCCGCCACGTAGCGCGAGCCGAGCGCCAGGTCGGCCGAGCCGGGAACGCCGCGGTCGACGGCGGCGAGCAGGCGCGCGAGGTCGGCGGGATCGTGCGAAAAGTCGGAGTCCATCTCCATCACATAGCCGGCGCCGCGATCGAGCGCGTGGCGAAAGCCGGCGAGGTAGGCCGGGCCGATGCCGTTCTTCTGCGAGCGGTGCAGCACGTGCATCCAGGCGTGCTCGGCGGCCAGGCGGTCGGCGATCTGACCGGTGCCGTCGGGCGAGCCGTCGTCGACGACGAGCACGTTGAAGCCGGGGCCGTCGTCGCCGGGCGCGGTGGCGCTCGCGAGCACGTCGCCGGCCGCGGCGACGATCGCCTCGACGTTCTCCGCCTCGTTGTACGTCGGCAATATCAGCCACGGCTCGCCGGACATGAGTCGGCGTACCCTAGAGCGTGACCGGCACCTCGCGCCGAGCCGGCGCGCTGCATGGGCGGGCGGCCGGCGCGGAGCGTGTGCGGGCGAGAGGCGGGCGGCAGGCGCGTGGCATGGGCGGGGGGGCGGCGCGCGGCGTGCTGGCGGCGCTGCGCCTACCCTGACGGACGTGCCCGCGCCCGAGCTGTCAAACGCCGCGATCGCTGACGCGCTTGAGGAGCTCGGCGACCTGTACGAGCTGGACGGCGCGATCGTCCACCGCGTGCTCGCCTATCGCACGGCGGCGCGGAGCATTCGCGACGCCTCGATGTCGGTCGCCGCGCTGGCGCGTGCCGGACGCGCGACGGAGCTGCCGGGCATCGGCGCGACGCTGCAGGAGAAGATCGTCGCGCTGATCGAGACCGGCACGATCCCGGCGGCGGAGCGCCTGCGCGCGCAGTTCCCGGCGGGGCTGGTGGCGGTCACACGCCTGCCGGGCCTGGGCGCCAAGCGCGCGCGGCTGCTGCACTCAGAGCTTGGCGTGGACTCGCTGGAGAAGCTGCGCGAGGCGGCCATGCAGCAGCGCATCCGCACGGTGCGCGGGCTCGGCGCGAAACTCGAGGAACGCGTGCTGACGGCGCTGGCCGAAGGCGCGGGCGAGCGCACGCAGCCACGCCTGCTGCTGCCGCGCGCGCTGGAGATCGGCCAAGACCTCGCGACCTGCCTGGCCGAGCTGGGCGACGCGCACACGCACGTGCAGGTGGCCGGCTCGGCGCGCCGGTGGGCGGACAGCGTCAAGGACATCGACCTGATCGCCGTGACGACGCGCCCGGCGACGCTGGCCAAGTCGCTGGTCAAGCTGGAGCAGATCGAGAGCGTCGGCTCGGCCGGCAAGGCGGGCGCGAGGGCGCGCACGCACGCGGGCGTGAACGTCGACCTGCGCATCGCCAAGCCCTCGCAGCTGGGCAACCTGCTGCAGCACTTCACGGGCTCGGGCCGCCACAACGCGGCGATGCGCGAAGCGGCGGTGAGGCGCGGGCTGCACGTGTCGGAGTACGGCGTGCTCGACGACGCGATCGGGCGCACGCGCACGTGCACGAGCGAGGCCGAGCTGTATGAGCTGCTCGGGCTGAGCTTCATCGAGCCAGAGTTGCGCGAGGACCGCGGCGAGCTCGACGCCGCCCGCCTCCAGCGCGGCGCGGGGCTGCCGACGCTGATCGAGCTGGCGGACATGCGCGGCGACCTGCACAGCCACACGGTCGCCTCGGACGGGCACAACACGATCGAGGAGATGGGCGTGGCCGCGCGCGAGCGCGGTTATGAGTACCTGGCGATCACCGACCACTCGGCGACGCACGGCTTCGGCAACGACGTCTCGCCGGAACAGCTGCGCAGGCAGATCGAGTTGGTGGCGGAGGCGAACGAGCGCGTCGAGGGCATCGAGCTGCTCGCTGGCAGCGAGGTGAACATCCTGCCCGACGGCTCGCTCGACTACGACGACGAGCTGCTGGGACGACTGGACTGGCTGATCGCCAGCGCGCACACGTCGTTTGGCATGCCCGAGCAGGCGATGACCGAGCGCGTGATCGCGGCGATCGAGCATCCGCTGGTCGACGCGATCGGACACCCGACGGGGCGGCTGATCGAGCGCCGCGCGCCTTACGCGATCGACCTCGAAGCGGTGTTCGCGGCGGCGGCGCGCACGGGCACGATGCTGGAGATCAACGCAAATCCCGACCGCCGCGACCTGTCAGACGTCAACGCGCGCGCGGCAGCGCGCGCGGGTGTGATGCTGTTGATCGACTCCGACGCGCACCGCACGCGCACGCTTACCAACATGCGCTGGGGCGTGGCGACGGCGCGCCGGGCATGGCTGACGCGCGAGCACGTCGCCAACACGCGCAGCTGGCCGGAGCTCCAGCGGCTACGCAAGCAGGCGCGGCAGTAGCCGCTCGGCGACCATCCGATCGGCGGCCTCACGGCTGAATGGGGCGAGCGCTGCGCGCGCTCGCTCGGCGTAGTCGGGGAGCGGCTGCGCCAGCGCCGTGCGCAAGGCGCCGAGCAGGTCGTCGCCGACCAGGCGCGCATCGAGCTGGCGGGCAATGTCCAGCGCAGCGTAGGGGCCGGGCGCCGCGGTGGTGACGAGCTGGCAGCCGTCGGCGAGCGCCTCCAGCTGGGCGATGCCGTAGTCCTCGCGCCGCGGCGCGCATGCGAACACGCGCGCGCGGCGCAGCAGCGCGCGGAAGTCCGCCGCGGCGAGCGAGCCGGCGACGCGCACGCCGGGCTCGCGCGAGCGCACGAGGCCGGCCCGCTGCAGCTCGCCGGCGGACACGCCGGCGATGACGAGCTCGGGCACGGGCGCGCGCGAGTCGGCGGCGGCGAGCTCGCCGATCAGCGCCCGCCAGGCGTCGAGCACGCGGTCGAGGCCCTTCTTGGCGGGGTTGGCGGCGTACGTCACGACGGCGACGTCGCGCTCCCGCGCCGGCGGCCCAGACGGCTCGACGGGCACGTGCAGCACGAGCGCGCGATCGCCGTGCGCGGCGACGTCGGGCGCCTCACGCAGGGCGCCGTCGCTCCACGGCAGCAGCAGCGGCGCCTGGCGCAGGCGTCGGCGTTCGAGTGGGCGCTGCCACAGCCCGTGTCGCCCACGCCGGTTGCCGGCGCCGGTCGCGTCGAAGCGGATCGCGCCCGAGCGCGGCCACAGCAGCGCGGCGGTGGTGCTCGAATAGATGACCGCGCGCGCGGTCGCGCCGCGCTGCTGCGCGAGGATCTGCCTGGCCGCCTCGCGCGCGGCGCGCGCCCACACCAGGTCGGTGAGCATCAGCGTGGGCAGCGGCTCGGGCGGGTAGGGTCGGGCGATCGCCACGCGCGCGCCGGCGCGGCGCAGCGAGTCCTGCAGCTCGTCGTCGGCGCGGCGCAGGCCCTCGGTCGAGCCGAGCGAGACGAGCAGCACGTCGGCCGCGTGCGCGCTCTTCATCAGGTGAGCGCGCCGTTGGCGCGTTCCGGGCGCAACGCCTTGAAACCGGGCGTGCGCTCGAGCGCCATCGGCCGCACAGGCGACGTGCGCCGCACGTAGAAGAACGCGCCGTCACGCTCCTCGATCGCCGCGACGGCCGCGTCCTGGCGGCGCCAGGCGAGCGCCCAGATGATCGCGAAGCCGGCGGCGATACCGGGCACCTGCGGCGCGAGAAACGCCAACCCGCCGGCCACGAGCGTGAACAGCAGCAGCGGCCATAGGCGGTTGACGAGGATCGCGTTGGGGTGGTTCTCGGGCAGCGCGGTGCTCGATTTGGCGTCGGCGAGCAGGCGGGCGATCGGCGGGTTGGTCTCGGCGCGCCGGCCGAGTCGCAGGCCGATCAGCGCCGCGAGCACCCACCAGCCGACGGCGATCGGCAGGAGCTTTTCTTCAGAGCCCGCGCTCGCCGCCAGCACGGTGACGAGCGCCAGCGCCGTGGCCGCCCCGGCGCTGAGCATGACGGTCGTTCTGAGGAAGTCGACGAACCGCACACGCCTACTACAGCAGCGCCTCGAGCAGTTCGCGCACGCCCTCGGTGCCGGCGAGCGTGAAGTCGGCCTGGCGAGCCAGCTCCGGCGGCGCTTCGTCGGAGTCGACGGCCACGCACAGCGCCGACTGCAGCTGACCGGAGTCGACGAGCTCGCGCAGGCCACGAAAGCCATCGAGGTCGGTCGAGTCGTCGCCGACGTACAGCGCCGCAGTTGCCGACGAGCCACGCAGCAGCAGGCCGATGCCGATGCCCTTGTCGAGCGTGATCGGCGGGCGCACCTCGAGCACCTTGCGCCCCCAGTGCACGACCAGCCCCTGCTCCTGCGCCAGCGTCGCGATCTGCTCGACGGCCGCCGCGGCGGCGTGCTCGTCGGGCGCGCCGCGCCAATGAAAGGCGGCGATCGTGTCCTTGTCCTCGCCGCGCACGCGCAGGCGCTGGTACTCGGGCGTCAGCGCGCTCGCGGAGAACGCGCGCACGCGCTCGGCCCACGTCGCCAGCTCGGGATCGACCTGCGGGCGCGTCTGGCCGGGCAGCAGCAGCTCGCCGCCGTGGTTGCCGACGTACGCGAGCGTGCCGATCGCGACGATCTGGCGCGCGGTGCTCGCGCGCCGTCCGCTGACGCAGCCGACGACGCCGTAGCGCTTGGCGATCTCGATCAGCAGCGCGCGCGTGGCCTCGGGCACGTGGGCGTCGGTGGCGTGGCGAACGATCGGCGCGAGCGTGCCGTCGATGTCGAGTAGAACCGCGCCGCGATCGGGGTCGGAGCGGATCGGCTCGAGCGCCTCGACAAGCGTTGCGGCGGGCGACACGCCGTCTAGTATGGCGCGCATGATGGCCGACCAGTTCGCTCGCAAGCGTGCTTGCTGACGGCCACCTGCACAGGCCTCCCAGACGGGTGCTGGGGCTGATGGCGATCGGCACCGCGGCCGGTCTGTTCAGCGGGTTGTTCGGGGTCGGCGGCGGCAGCGTGATCGTGCCGCTGCTCGTGCTGCGCCTCGGCTACAACGAGCGCTCGGCGACCGCCACATCGCTCGCGGCGATCGTCTTCATCGCCGCCTTCGCAGCGGCCACGCAGGGCCTGTACGGCAACGTGCACGTGCGCGACGCCCTGCTCGTCGGCCTGCCGGCGGTCGGCGGCGTGCTGCTGGGCACGTCGCTTGCCCAGCGCGTGGATGACCGCTCGATCTCGCTGCTGTTCGCCGCGGTGCTCGTCGCCAGCGCCGTCGAGCTGGTGCTGCGGTGATCGGCGCGATCGCCATCGGCGTGGCCGGCGGGATCGTCGCCGGGCTGCTCGGCGTCGGCGGCGGCGTGCTGTTCGTACCCGGCCTGGTGATCTTCCTCAACCTCGGCCAGCACCAGGCCGAGGCGACGTCGCTGCTGGCGATCATCCCGGTGGCGATCGTCGGCACGTTCAGGCAGGACCGCTACGGCAACGTGCGCCGCGACGACGCGCTGCTGCTCGGGCTGCTGTCGCTCGCCGGCGCGGCGGGCGGCGTGGCGCTGGCCAACGCGCTGTCCGGCACGCTGCTGCGCGACGCCTTCGCGGCGCTGATGGTGATGGTCGCGGGACAGTTCGTGCGCCGGGCGCTGAATGGCGCCGCGTAGCGGATCGTCTAGACTCAGGCCAGCACATGGGACTCGACAATCCCCTGCACATCGCGTTTCTCGTAGTGATCCTGCTGTTGATCTTCGGCGCGAAGCGCCTGCCCGAGATCGGCCGGTCGCTGGGCAGCGGGATGCGCGAGTTCAAGCAGTCGGTCACCGGCGAGTCGCACTCTCAGCACACGGCGCTGCCGGCCGCTCAGCAGCCGCCGACTCAGCAGGCCGCCCCTGCCCAGCAGGCCCCCGCGCCCCTCGCCGAGCCCGCCGCCCCGCCGGCCGTCGCGCCACCGCCGCCGGCGCCCGCGCAGCCGGTCGAGCACCAGCAGCAGCCGTCCTGACTTCAGCCCTTGTGCAGGATCGGCCCTGAGCTGATCGCCTCGAAGGCCGAGCCGGGCACCCGCTTGAGCTGATCGAGATCGACGTCTGACCAGCGCCCGTCCGAGGCGCCGCTGATGTACCACGACGAGCCGTTGTCGGCGACGATCAGGCCGTAGCGCTTGAGCGCGTGCAGGATCACGAGCGCCTGACCGTGGTAGCCGGCGAGGTCGAAGCTCGCCTTCAGGCGCAGGCGCAGGCCCATCGGCGGCAAGCTCGTGTCGGTGCTGCTGGACGCGAGGTGCGTCGCCGGGTGGATGTACCCACGCTGCGTGCGCGCGACGGTCACGCGCAGCGCGTGTTCGATCGCCCCCGCGCGCACCTCCGGGTAGCGGGCGAGCAGCGGCAGGATCGGCAGGCCTGCGGCGTCGGCCGAGGTCCACCCTTCCGGGCGAAGGGCGTTGCTGCGCAGGTCGAAGACGGCACCCGAGCCGGCTTCCCAGCCGGCGCCCGATCGGCGCGCCGAGTACAGCTCGTACAGCCTGCACGCGTGCGTCTGCAGGACGAGCACGTGGCGATCGCCTTCTTCGCCCGCCCCCTCGACGGGCGCGTTCAGCGGCACCGGGTAGGGGCCGGGCTCGGATTCGGCACCGTATTCGCTGAAGTGGATCGGCACGCGCGGCTGATGGGGGCCGACGACGACGTACGGGATGCCGTAGCTGGGATTGGCGCCGAAGTCGGCGTGCAGGTGCAGGCTCGCGCCGATCGACGCGATGTACGCGTTGGACAGCGGGTTGAGCGGCGCCTTGGAGATGTCCTGGTTCAGCGCGTTGCCCGCCGGCAGCATCGGGCAGCCGTACTCGTGCGGCCCGTGCGCCGCGCCGTGCGTGCGCGACGCGCCGGCGACGGGCAGCGGCCAAGCGGCGACCGCCAGGGCGATCGCAAGCGCAACCGCCGCGGCGCTCGCGAGCATCGCGCACGGGCGTCGCCGGCTTGCCGGGCGGCTGCTCATCGTCGTCACATTAAGCGCTCGCCTGGGCGATCGGCGGCGGCCTGGACGAGCGGACGAGGCTTGGTGATCGGCGCGTTACGGCGCGTGGCGATGTTCGAGCACCGTCGGGCGCGCCTCTTCGAGCAGGCCGGCGCCGCAATGCCAGCAGAAGGACGCGCCGCGACTGTGCACGGCGCCGCACGAGCGGCACTGTCCGTGCACGCCGGCCTCGGCGGACGCGAGCAGACGCTGCACCTCCGCCAACTGCGCGTCGGCTTTCTGCAGCTCGGCGGCGCGGCGCGCGAGCACGTCGAGGCGGTAGTGGTCGCGCACGGCCATCTCATACGTCAGCCCGCCGAGGTCCCACGTCAGCTCGGCGACTCGCTCGGCGAGCTCGTAGCGGCGGCGTCGCAGCTCGGCCATCGAGCCGCTGAGCGCCGCAGGCGGCGCCAGCCCGCCGACGGGGACGACGACAGCCGTGGGCCGCTCATCGTCGGCGTGCGGCTGGACCGCCGAGGGGATGGTGTCGTCGCGGGCCATGCGCGTCAGCCGGTTTCGATCGGCTGAGCGCCGAGCGCGTCGATTTCTTCCTGGTGCTGTTTGCCGCTCGAGTTGGTCAGTTTTTTGATCTTCGCCGGCGCGACTTTGACGGGTTTTGGCGGCGGCGCCTTTTCGGCCTTCGTGAGTTTCGCTTCGGCCTTCGCGGCCGCCGCCTTCGCGGCCGCGCTTTCTTTCTGTTCGGCCGGCGCTTTGGTGCTCGACGGGGTCGTCGTTGCCGCGGGCGCAGCGGGCGCGGCAGAAAGGCCCGACAGGCCCTTGACTTCGACGACCTGCTTGGCAGGCACCTTCGTGCCGCCCTGACCGGCCCAGTGACCGATGAGCAGGCCGGCGATCAGGCACAGCACGAGCACCGCCAGCAGCGCGAGCAGCCCGGAGTTGCGCCGCAGCCAGCCGTTGGCGCCGCGACCCTCGCTCAACGGCGCATACCCGGCGGGGCCGACCTGGATCGTCGGCGCACCCGCACCGGCCGCGCGGTCACCCTGCAGCGCGTCCAGGAACGCCAGGCGCACCGGCGAGGCCGGCTGCCCGCAGGAAAGGCAGTAGCGCTGGTCGGCGACAAGCGCGGCGCCGCAGTTCGCGCATGTCGCGCCGCCCTGCTCAGCTGGAACGGGCACAAGGCTCATTTCAGTCCTCCGCCGGAAGCGGCGGCGCTCGGTGGCAGCGCCGTGAGCACGATCTTCGCGCCCGTCGCGTCGCCGACGAGCGGAATGTCGAAGGATGTCGCTTCGCCATGCGCGGGCGCGGATGCCACCACGGCGCGACCCGCCGCCACGACCTTGCCACCACGCAACGCCGCGGCGAACACCGGCACGCCGCTCTGCGCCCTGCCCGTGCGATTGCTCAGCAGCGCGCTGACCGCGCCAGAGCCAGACGACTGCCCGGCCACGTGGGACACGGTCGCCGACAGCGCCGTCGAGCGCGCGTCGGCGCGCGAGCGCTCGCCGGTGCCCACGGTCACGGTGGCCCCCGTCGCCTTGCCGCTCGTAAGCACCTCGTCGTCGACCCACCACGTGCTCGCGTGCGCGCGCAGCAGCGTGACGCGCTGCAGCAGCGGTTCGGCTCCGGTCGCGTTGGAGTACAGAGCCTTGCCGCCGGCGCCGGTCGCCTTGACGAGCAGCGGCACTTCGCGCTGCGTGCGCGAGGACGTCGACGTGAGCTTGACCGCGATCGCGGTGCGCCCACCGCCGCTCACCGGCGTGACGTCTGACACGCGAACGTCGCGCGAGACCGCGCCGATCTTCAGCGAGCTCGCGACTTCGGCGGCGCCGCCTTCGCGTCCGATCCTCGCGCTTTCGGACTCGGTGCTCTCGCACGCGGACAGCGTCACAGCCAGGGCTCCGCAGCCGACCACGACGAGCGCCCGCCTCAGCGGGCCGGGCCGCATGACGGCGCCGTGAGCTCGCGGGCGATCATCCGAAGGCTCCGCGCACGTAGTCGCGCGTGCGCGTCGCGCGCGGCTGGTCGAACACGTCGGACGTGCTTCCGTACTCGACCAGGTCGCCGAGGTACATGAACGCGACCTTGTCGGCCACGCGATGGGCCTGTGCGAGGTTGTGCGTGACGACGACCACCGCCAACTCGCGGCGCAGCTCGCCGATCAGCTTCTCGATCGTCGCCGTGGAGATCGGGTCGAGCGCGCTGCACGGCTCGTCCATCAACAGCACCTCCGGGCGCGGCGCGATTGCGCGCGCGATGCACAGCCGCTGCTGCTGGCCGCCGGACAGGCGCAGCGCCGGCCGGTCGAGGTCGTCTGCGACCTCCTCGTAGAGGCCAGCGCGCTCGAGCGCGCCGATCACCTGCGGTTCCAGCTCGCGCCTGCGCGGGCGCTTGCGCGACTGTTCGCGCAGCGCGAACGCGACGTTGTCGAAGATCGACATGGGAAACGGGTTGGGCTGCTGAAAGACCATCGCCACACGCGCGCGCAGCGTCGTGTCGGCCATCTCGTGAATGTCCTGGCCGTCGAGCAGCACGTTGCCCGCGCGCGACGCGCTAGGCGTCAGCTCGGTCAGCCGGTTGAGCGTGCGCAGCAGCGTCGTCTTGCCGCAGCCAGAGGGCCCGATCAGCGCCAGCACCTCCCCCTGGTGAATCGACAGCGAGACCGACTTGACGGCCCTTTTGGGGCCGTAGTCGATGCTCACGTCCTCCAGGCGCAGACGCTCGGGGCCGGTCGACGAGGCCGCGCGCAGCGCCTCGCGCTGCTGTGGCGGCACGACCGGCTCGGGCGCGCGGTCGACGACGATCGTGCGCACCGGCGGCACGGCCGGCTCGACCCGCTCGGGAGCGGGCTCGACCCGCTCGGGAGCAGGCGCGACCGGCTCGGGAGCCGGCGCGACCGGAGCGGGCGCGTTGGCGCCGAACGCCTGCGCCGGTGCGCTGTCGCCACCCGCCGTCGAGCGCGCCGGGGCCTTGGCGATGCGCGGCTGGTCGGCTCGTGGGTCGTCGCTGTCGGTCATCCGGCTGTGCAGGCGATCAAGCAGCATCTCGTCCGGGCTCATCGGTCACTTTCTCCACCAGAGTTGTCAAACACCTTCTGCATCGAAGCACTGAGATTAGCGTCGCGGCGTGCT
This sequence comes from uncultured Solirubrobacteraceae bacterium, assembly GCA_963794905.1. GTDB lineage: Bacteria > Actinomycetota > Thermoleophilia > Solirubrobacterales > Solirubrobacteraceae > Palsa-744. Next base: position 1,956,518 of record CAWCFO010000002.1, on the reverse strand, counting down.
CTTGTAAAGGCGTCGTGAGCGAGCGCATGCGATCGCGAGCTGCGACGACGGGGCGTGCTCGTCGGCGTCATCAGACGACCGCCCCGGCGACCGTCATGCCCGTCGCGTCGGCGCTCGAGCGTCCGATGCGATCGACGATCAGGTTCAGCGCGAGCACGAACAGCAGCAGCACGAACGCCGCCGCATACGCCTTCTGCGGCGCCGCGCCTTCGCCCGCCGGCGAGTTGCCGTACACGTAGCTGGTCAGCGTCGAGCCGGTGCCGCGCAGCAGGCCGATGCCGGGCGCCGAGCCCTGCGGGTCCAGTCGCAGCGTTTCGCCGAGCAGCAGCACGATGATCGCCGTGTCGCCGATGATCCGGCTGACGCCGAGCGTCACGCCCGTGGCGATGTTCGAGCGCACGCTCGGCAGCAGCACGCGGCGGATCGTCGCGATGCGCGTCTTGCCCAGCGCGAACGCCGCCTCGCGCATGTGCGCAGGCACCGCCTGCAGGCCGTCGCGCGTCGCCGTGAACATCGGCGGCAGCGCGATCAGCGACATCATCGCGCCCGCGGCGATGAACGATTTGCCGAACACGCCGCCGCCGGACGCCTTGAAGGAGAACGGCGCGAAGATGCCCAGCTGGAAGATCGACAGGCCGAACAGCGCGATCACGATGTCGGGCGTGCCGGCGACCATCTCGATGCTCGACTCGACCATCCGCGCCAGCCACGTCGGGCGCCCGTACTCGGCGATCCAAATCGCACCGCCTACCGCCAGCGGAACGGCCAGCAGGATGCCGATGACCGTCAGCATCGCCGTGCCGATCAGCGGGTCGAGAAAGCCGCCCGTCGAGCCCTGAGACGTCCCCAACGCCGGGCGCTGCACGAGCAGGCTCGGCCGCAAATACTGAATGCCGCGATAGCCCATGTAGATCACGATCGCGCCGGCGATCAGACACAGGCCGATGCCCGCCGCCCAGGCGAACGCGAGCGCCAGGCGATCGCCCCAACGCCACGTCAGCGGCGAGGAACGCTTGCCGCGTCCGCTGCGGCGCGGCGGAAGCGGTGGGATCTCCGGCGGCGCGAACTGCGACATCGTGGCGCTCATCCGCGCACCTGGAACTTGCGCAGCGGCAGCTTGATCAGATAGCCGGCGATCGACAGCAGGAACGCGCTGAACAGCAGCAGCAGCGCCCACGCATAAAGGGCCGAGCCGAGCGCCGGCGCGCCGATTCCTTCGTGGTAGTCGACGATGCCCGAGGCGAGCGTGCGCAGCGGCTCGAAGAAGAACACCAGGCCGTCGACCGGCTTGGGCGCGAACGAATGCCCGCCCGAGACCATCGAGATCATGATCGCCTCGCCGAGCGCGCGCGCCGTCGCCAGCACGACCGCCGCCACGATCGCCGGGCGCGCCGCGCGCAGCGTCACCGCGAGCATCGCGCGCAGCGGATTCACGCCGAGCGCGATCGCGCCCTCGCGCCAAGAGTTGGGGACCGAGACGAGCGCCTCGCAGATCAGCGCGACCATGATCGGTGTGATCATCACCGTGAGGATCACGACCGTCACCCCCAGGCCTGCGCCGGTCAGCAGGATCACGTTCTGCACGGACTGCTTCTCGGCGCCGGAGATCACGTGGTTGCCGACGAACGGCACGAGCACGAGGATGCCGATCAGCCCGTAGATGACCGACGGCACCGAAGCGAGCAGGCGGATCACCGGGATCACCACGCGCCGCAGCCTTGCCGGCGCCAGCTCGACGATGAAGATCGACGAGAAGACTGCGATCGCCAGCGCAAGCACGACCGCGACGGCCGTCGTCAGCAGCGTGCCGTAGACGAGCGGCCACGCGCGCAGGTGGTAGGCCGACGGCGGCGGGTGCTGCGTGGTGTTCTGCATGTCCGCCAGCTGGCGGCCGACGTCGCCCCCGGACCCCAGCCAGCTCAGGCCGTTGTGCTCGAAGATCGGCCAGGCGTGGATGCCGACGAACACGACCATCGCAACGACGACGGCGCACACCAGCAACGACACCGCGCCGAGCATGCGCTCGGCGCGGTGATCGGGCCACGGGTGCCTGAGACGTTCCAGCAACTAGCCGCTCGTCAGATCGGCAGCCACTGCGTGGCGATGATCTTCTTTGCGGCTGCCGATTTCTCGATCCAGCCGATGAACGCCGAGGAGGCGCCCGTCGCCTTGCCTTTGGTGACCTCGTAGAAGCGCGCCGTACCCGGGTACGAGCCGCCCTGCACGGTCGACTTGCTGCAGGCGATGCCGTTCAGCCCGACGGCGTTGACGGTGCCTTTGTCGGACTGGTAGTTGGACACGAAGCCGATCGCGTTCGGGTCGCTTTCGACCTTCTGGCGCATCAGACCCTCAGAAGGTTCTTCGGCGGCGATCGTCGAGACCTTTTTACCTTCCAGCAGCAGCGTCTGGAAGTTCGTCAGCACGCCCGCGACCGACGTGCGGCTGATCAGGTCGATCGTGCCGCTGGCGGTCGCGCCCGGCAGGCCGGTCCACGCGCGCGTCTTGCCGGTGAAGATCGAGATCACCTGCGACTGCGTGAGGTTGGGCACGGGGTTGGACTTGTTCGTGATCACGCAGATGCCGTACTTGGCGATCGGGTAGAAGACCAGCCCGGCCGGGTCCGCGGCGAGCGGGTCGCGCGAAACGTCGCCGATCGACACCCGCCCGGCAGCGACGTCGTTGACGCCGATCTGCGCGCCGCCCTGCGTGATTTTGAACTTCACTTTTTTGGGAAACGTCTTGACGTACTTCTGCGCGAGCAGCGAAACGAGCGGATAGGACGCGGTGGCGCCGCTGATCGTGATCGTCGTGACGGCGGAGGCGGCCGCTGGCACCGCGACTCCGAGTACGCCAGCCACCGCGAAGGCGAGCGAGAGACGGCGGATTCGATTCATTTAGCAGGGACTCCGTTTCTGGTCTGAAGGGTCTGGTTGACACATCGCGGCGCCGCAACTTGACAGCGCGCAGCGGCGAACATACCATAATCCCGATAGATTCGATCCAGATAACCTGCTTTATGTGGAAGTCCTGCAGCGATACCCGAGCGGGTCTTCCTCAAACATCGAAATGGACAGCTCACCGAAACCCACCGCATCCGTGCCCGCGTCCCGCCCGCCCCTCGCCGACGGGTCGTCGCGGCGCACGCGCCTGCCCTCCGCACGCGCCGGCGCGGTGCTGGCCACCGTCATGCTCGGCGCTGGAATCGCGCTCGGCGCGGCGATCGGTCCGGCGCCCGAAGCCTCGCTGGCGGGAAGCGGCAATATGGTCCGGGAGCTGCCGGCGCTGATCGCGGCCAGCGCCGCGCGCGGCATCTCCCAATCACCCACGCCGGCGCCCACGACGACGACCGCGCCGCCGGCGATCGCGCCGCAGGCAGTGCCCACCACGACCGCCGCAGCGACGAGCGCCGCTCCCGCGCACGCGACGACGCCGCCCACCACCCCAGCCGCCGAAACGCCCGCGCCGGCCGGCAAGACGACCAAGCCGACAGGCGTCTCAAACGTGCCGCCGATCACCAGCGTGTGGCTGATCGAGCTGTCGGGCGTGTCGTTCGCCGAAGCTCTCTCCAACGGCGCCGGCGCCCCCTACATCGCCGGCGAACTGCTGCCCAAGGGCACCTACCTGCCGGCCTGGTCGGCGCTCAGCGCGAGCGGCTTCGCCAACGACGCCGCGCTCGTCGAACATCGCGCGTCGCTCGGCGGCACGCCGCCGCTGCTCCACTCGATCGTCCAGCCGCCCTGCCCGGAAGCCTCCGCGGCGACATGTGGCGCCGGAACGCCCGGCCAGCTGGCCGCCGCCGACGCGTTCGTCAAGGCGACGCTGCAGACGATCACCGCGACGACCACTTACTCAGAACACGGCCTCGTCGTCGTCACCTTCGCCACCGTCAGCGATCCGGCCGGCGCCGAACTGCCGCCGGGCGCTTCACCGGCGACGCTCGCCTCCCAACCGCCCGCCGGCGCCGTGCTGCTGTCCAGCTTCGCCAAGGCCGGCGCGCGCTCGAGCGTGGCCTTCGACCCGACTTCACCAAAGCAGAGCCTCGAAAAGCTCCTGCGCTGACACACCGATCGATCCCCCAACACGAACGGAGACACCGTTGCAAGCATCACATCTCGCCCACCGAAAGGCCACGCTCCTGCTGGCCGCGATCGTGGGCGTGGTTGCCCTGTCGCTCGCGAGTCCGGCTCTGAGCCAGGCCGAAGAATCCAACCCGAACAACCTCAACTGCCTCGGCAGCGTCGCCGCCGGACAGCCGGAAGCGGGGAGCGAAGAACAGCAGGTGCAGTACACGTTCTACTGCAACGGCCCGATCACCGGTTACCAGGTGCAATCGCAGATCCCAGTCACCGGTGTGTCAAGCCCGCCGGAAGTCACCGACCTGGCCAAAAAGATCGTGCCGGACACGTTCTCCTGCTCGGGCGAAGTGCCCGGCTGGGCCGCCAACTGCGTCGGCGCCGCCAAGCAGCCCTACGAGAACATCACCGGGCAGTTCGCGATCGGCATGAAGCTGTGCGCCGAGCCGCGCGTCGACCCGCTGCTGAGCGTCACCTACGCCTATCTGGAAAAAGGCGTGATCACGCAGGCGATCTCCGGGCCGTATGACCTCGGTCGCCCGAAAGGCTGCAAGACCGACGGCTACTCGGGCTTCAGCCGCTTCAACCCCAAGCCGCTGCTCACCAAGAAGCCGGCCAAGAAGTCAAAGAAGCGGGCCGCCGCCAAGAAGAAGGCGAGCACGAACAGGAAGTAGCGCCGAGGGCGACCGGTGGGCGATTGAGGCGGCGCCGCGACGACGCGCGGCGCCGCCTCTACGCTTTCGGGCGTGCGACGTTCCGCCAGCGTCCTGACGATCTTCGCCGCGCTGGCACTCGCCGCCTGCGGCTCCTCCGGCGCCGGCTCGTCTGCTCGCCCCTCCGGCGGTGGGTCCCCTGGCGGCGATTCGAGCAGGGCGCCAAGCGCGGTGGGCTCCACGGCGACGCGCGCCGCGACGAGCGGCAGCTGCGCAAGCGCCGCCGCCGCGACGCTCGGCGAAGTCGCTCAGCGCATCTATCGCGAGGCCGCGTCGGGCCACGGCGTCGGCGAGGCCGTCGCGCGCGTCGAGCGCTCGCCGGCGTTGGCCGCGGCCGTCTCGGCAGGCGACGCCGGCGCCGCGCGCGCGGCCCTGCAGGCGCTGCTCGCCAACCAGATAGCGCGCATCGAGATCGTCAAAGCGGGCCACGTGCTCGCGAGCGCCGGCAGCGGCCCGGCGATCGCGCCCGTGCGCGGCACGCTGGCGCACGGCGACGCCAGCTACGTGCTCTCGGCGCAGGCCGACGACAGCTACCTCAACGTCGCCAAGCAGGTCACAGGCGCGGAGGTTCTGCTGCTCTCCGGCGCCGGCTCACCGTCCGCCGGCGCGCGCCGCCTGGCAAGCACGCTGACCGTGCCCCAGCCCGCGCGAATACCCACGCGCGGAACACTCGAAGTTGAAAAACGTAGTTACGCCGTCTACTCGCTCTCCGGCTCGGTCTATCCATCCGGGGCTCTGCGCATCGTGCTGTTGATCCCCACGGCCGCGATCCGCTGCGCCGGACCGGCGCGAGCGACGCACCTGGCGACGGTCGGCCACGTCGGCGAACGCATCTACGCCGAGGAGGCGCACAGCCCGTACGTGCTCGCGACGCTGCGCCACATCGAAGCCGACCGCGCCTTTCAACTGGCCGTCGCCGCGCGCGACGTCACCGCCACGCGCGCGTCGATAGTCGGCTTCTTCGCCGCGCACATCCACGTCGTGCGCGTGCGCGTGACCGTGCCCGGCGCCGGCGGAGCACAGCGCCTGCTGTACGACCTCGGCGGTCCCTACGTGCTCGCGCCCGTGCACGGCACGCTGCGCAGCGCCGGCAAGCTCGTCGGCCGCTTCTCCTTCGCCATCCAGGACGACGCCGGCTACATCAAGCTCGCCCACCGCTTCACCGGCGCCGACGTGGTCATGCGCACCGGCTCGGAGCAGGTCATGGGCACGCTCGATCCCGGCCCTGCGCACATCCCCGATCGCGGCGCCGTCGCCTATCGCGGTCAATCCTACGGCGCGTATTCGTTTCTCGGCGAGGCGTTCCCCTTCGGGCCGCTTCGCATCTCGCTGCTCGTCGCGACGAACGGCTAGCTAAAGCAGGCTGCTCGTCATGCGTTCGACCTCGGCGATCGAGGTCAGCCCCTCGCGCACCTTGTCCAGCCCGTCGTCGCGCAGCCGGCGCATGCCTTCGCGCGTGGCGACCGCGACCATCGCGTCGACCGACGCGCGCTCGAGGATCAGCGCGCGGATCTGCTCGGACACCGTCATCACCTCGTACACACCTACGCGCCCGCGGTAGCCCGTGCCCGCGCAGCGCGAGCAGCCGACCGCGTCGAACGGTTCGTCGTCCGGCGACAGCCCGTGCTCGGCGAGCACCGACTCGGACACCTGCAGGGGCTTCTTGCAGTGCTTGCACAGAACGCGCACGAGGCGCTGCGCGACGATGCAGTCGACCGCCGAGGAGACCAGGAACGGCTCGATGCCCATGTCGATCAGCCGGCCCAGGCCGCTCGGCGCGTCGCGCGTGTGCAGCGTCGTCAGCACGAGGTGGCCCGTCAGCGCCGCCTCGATCGCGATGTGCGCGGTCTCGCGCGTCGCGGATCTCGCCGACCATGATCACGTCGGGGTCCGCGCGCAGCATCGAGCGCAGGCCCACGTCGAACGTCACGCCGGCCTTCGGCGCGATCTGCATCTGCTTGATGCCCGCGATCCGCTGCTCGACCGGGTCCTCGATCGTCAGGATGCTGCGTTCGCCGTCGTTGAGGTCGTTCAGCGCCGCGTACAGCGTCGTCGACTTTCCAGAGCCGGTCGGGCCCGTGACCAGCACCGCGCCGTTGGGCTTTTTGATCGCCGAGCCGAACTGCTTGAGCGCGTGCTCGGGCATGCCCAGCGACTCCAGCCCCGAGACCACCGTGCCCTTGTCGAGGATGCGCAGCACCACGCCCTCGCCGTAAACCAGCGGCAGCGTAACCACGCGAATGTCCACCCGACGCCCGTCGACCGTCAGCGCGAAGCGACCGTCCTGCGGCACGCGCTTCTCCGAGATGTCCAGGTCGGCCATGATCTTGATGCGCGAGACGACCCCCATCGCCATCTTGCGCTTGACCGTCGCCGCCGGCGCCAGCACGCCGTCGACGCGGAACAGCACCCGCGTGTCGCCCTCTTCCGGGTTGACGTGGATGTCCGACGCGCCCTGCTGTGCGGCCTGCGCGACGATCGAGTGCACGAGCTTGATGATCGGCGCGTCGTTGTCGGCCTCGTCGACCAGCACGTCCGCCTCGTCCTCCGCTTCCGCGTCCGCATCGACGATGTCCTCGATCGACTCGTCCATCCGCGCCAGGCGCGCCAGCAGCAGGTTGAGATCCTCCACCGACGCAGCCACCGGGCGCACGCGGCGTCCGGTCATCATCGCCACGTCGTCGATCGTCAGCACGTTCGTCGGGTCGGCCATCGCCAGCAGCACCGTGCCGTCGTCGGTGAAGCCGATCGGCATCGCCTGATAGCGCTTGGCCGCGTCCGGTTTCAGCAGGCTCGCCGCGCCCATGTCCAGGTCGTACACCGCCAGGTCGACGTAGTCCAGGCCAAAGCGCTCGGCCACCACCCGCGCCAGCTGATCGTGGCGCAGCACGCCCTGCTCGACCAGCACCAGGCCCGTCGGGCGTCCCGCCGCGCGCGCCTGCTCCACCGCGTCGTCGACCGTCTCGCGATCGGCGAAGCCGAGGTCCACGACCACTTCCCCGATCATCCGCGTCGAGCGGCCCGTGCGCCGCGGCGGGTACAGGCCCGTGATCGCGCCCGTCTGCTCGCTGCTGCTCTCCTCAATCGGGTCGGCCTGTGCCGACTCGGCCGTCGGCGCGCCGATATCGCTCATACCTCCTACATCGGCAGCAAGGCTGCGCTGCTTGACCGCACGGGCTGAGTCCGTCGCTAGGGCACATCCTTGGCCGGTCGATCGGCCAAGCAGAGCCCATTCAGCTGCAGCCAGTGGCGCTCACGGTCGTCGGTTGGAGCTTTGTAGGCGCGTGCGAGCCCGAACATCAGGAATGCATCCACACCCCGCGCAAGCCGCCGGTCGACGTCCTCGACGACGCCCGTCTTGATCGTCGCGTGATCCGCCTCGTAAAAGCGAACGTCGGTGACCGACAGATATGTGGGCGGCGAGACGTCGTTGAAGCGAACCTGCAGCTTGCCGTAGCGATCGACTGCCAGTCGCGGCCGACGACGAGCGCGGACCACCGCCAACGACCGGTCGCCCTGTCCGGGTTCGACCGCGTACTTCCAGCGGACATGCTCGAGGGCTGGGCCAAACGCCGTCGCGAGATCTGGCGCGCTCACGCGGGCCAGAAGCTCAAGGAACTCGTCGCCCTCCATGTCTGCGATGTGGCGTGCGTCGATCGTCCTGAACCGATGGTCCTCGGTCTCCGGTGGTGATGGAGCAGGCGAGACGTCTCCCACGTCGATGACTGCACCCATGCCGAACGGGCCGCCCGCCTCGCGAAGCAGCTCTCGCGTGATCTGATCGCCGCGGTAGGTCGTCGGCCGAATGTGCTTCAAGCTCTTGCGATCAACACCCGCCACGCAGATGCGCGGCGCGGACATCCTCGTGACGTGGTTGAGGACGATTCTCATCGGTCACAGGTGCACCGGTCGAACGTCGGGCCACCGCTCGGCCAGGTACTCGCTCACCAGTCGCCGATGACAGCTCTCGGCTGTCGCCTCGCTGCACAGGAGCGCCGTAGGTGCTTGCTCGAAGGCGGAGATCTCAAGCGCGTTCTCGACTTCGCGGCTTTCCAGCAACGCGAGGAAACGCGTCTCGTAGACCGACCAGTCGCCTTTGCGCTTCTTGTAGTCGTCGAGCAGCTCCTGCGTCGGGGCGAGCATCGGCACGTGCTCGTAGGAGGCGCCGATCAGCCGATTCAAGAAGTACGGCAGATCCTTCGCCTTGGCGAAGCCGGCGAGCTGCGACGTGTTGTTCAGACGGACATCGAGCAACCGAGCGACGCCGGCGTCGGCTAGACGCTCGAAGAAGTGCTCAGCCGTCGTCTGTGTGAAACCGATTGTGTAGATCTCCACGGTGTCTGCTCGTCTTCCAGCAGGCTGCGTTGCGGGTCATCGGCCAAGGGCACAGCGCGCTCAGTCCGAACAGTCCCATCTGGAAGAATATGGCGAAGCTCGATTCCTCGCTCTGTCAGCACCTTGCCGACAAGCAGCCGCCGATGGCAGCTCTGCGGATCGCCCTCGCTGCACAGCAGAGCGATCCGATGGCGAGCCGCGCCCGAGATCAGGCGATCGACCGCAGCCGTGAACGTTTCATCCTCGGCCATCAGGCCATAAAGCGCGTGTCCTTCGGCGTCGTAGTGCTCGTCGCGCGTGGGGCGACCTCCCAGCTCGGCCCCGAGAAACAGATAGCCCACACCTCGCTGAGCCATCGCCGCCTGGAGCTCGTCACGGTTGAAGTGCGGCGCGAACCGCGAGAACGGGAAGGATCGTACGTCGACGAGGAACTCGATCTGCTCGCCGTCGACAAGTCGTGCGAAGCCATCGAGATCGTGATTGGAATGACCGACCGTCCAGATGGCGAGATCAGAGGACATCACTCTCCTCATGGTAGGCCCTACAACCCGCCCTCGAACGCGCCCTTGACCTGCGCGTCGAGCGCGTTTACGCGATACAGCGCAAGCGCCTCGGCCGAAGCGAAGCGCGCGCCGCCAGCGGCAGGCGACCCGTGGTGCAGCAGCACGCAGTGCTCCAGCGCCAAGCGACGCTCGCCCTGCAAAGACGCCGGCGCGTGTCTCGCCAGCACGCGCAGTCCCAGCTCGACGTGCCCCAGCATGCGTCCTTCTGGGCTGCGCGTGATCTCCGCTCCGTAGCTGAACTCGCGCGTCTTGCCGATGTCGTGCACGATCGCCGCGCTCAGCAGCAGGTCGCGGTCCAGGCGCTGGTGCAGCGTGCACAGCTCCAGCGCCAGCGTCGCCACGGCCACCGTGTGCTCGAGCAGGCCGCCGAGATACGCGTGGTGCACGCCCGGTCGCGGGCCCGGGCGCGTCGATGGGATCGAGCACGGCGCGCGGCGCAGCTGCGCGCGCAGCTCGCCGTCGCCCAGCAAGCTTGCCAGCAGCGCCTTCAGCGGAGCGTCGTACACCTCGCGCGCAAGGTGTTCGAGAAAGCCCTCCAGCTCGTCCACGTCGCGGTAGGCCGTGGGCAGGAAGCTCGCCGGGTCGGCCTGCTCGCCGTTCGCTCGCGCGACCGTCGCGACGGAGATCTGCAGCGCGTCGCGAAAGCGCTCGGCGCGCCCGCGCACGCGAACGAGCTCGCCGCGCTCGAAGCGGCCCGCGAGCACGTCCGCGTCACGGAACGCCATGCCGCGGATCGAGCCCGTGCTGTCGGACAGCTCGAGCGTCAGATACGGCGTGCCCGCGCGCGAGATCTGACGCTCCTTGCGCGTGCACGCGAACACCCCGTCCACCTCCTGCTGGTCGCGCAGCGTGGCGATCGTCTGGGCGCTGTCTGGCGCGGTGGGCGCGGCGGAGGGCATCGGTCCATGATGTACGGTGGTTCGGATGCAGCCGCTCATCTGGGACCGCCGTCCAGACGGCCTGAGGGCACCGGCGATGATCTGCGCTTTCCAAGGCTGGAACGACGCCGGAGACGCCGCGTCGAGCGCCGTCTCGTTCCTCGCCTCGTCGCTCGACGCGCGCCGCTTCGCGCGCATCGACTCCGAGGAGTTCTACGACTTCCAGGCCAACCGGCCGAGCGTGCAGTTCAACGACGACAACGAGCGCGAGATCGTGTGGCCGACCGTCGAGGTATTCGAAGCGCCCGCGCCGCGCGCGCCGCGCGACCTGGTGCTCGTCCAGGGCGTCGAGCCGTCGCTGCGCTGGCGCGCGTTCAGCGCGCACATCGTCGACCTCGCCGAAGCGCTCGGCGTGCAGGTGGTCGTCTCGCTCGGCGCGCTGCTCGGCGACGTGCCGCACACACGGCCCGTCGCCATCTCCGGGCACGCCTCCGACCCTTCGCTGATCGAGCGCCTGGGCATGCAGGGGTCGACGTCGACCTACGAGGGCCCCACCGGCATCGTCGGCGTCCTGCACCACGCATGCGCGCAGGCCGGCCTGCCCTCGGCGAGCCTGTGGGCCGGCGTCCCCCACTACGTCGCCGCCGCCGCCAACCCGAAGGCCGCGCTCGCGCTCGTGCGCCGCGTCGAAGGTCTGATCGGCGTGTCCGTCGATGTGTCCGAGCTGGAGTCAGCCGCCGCCGACTACGAGCGCCAGGTCGGTCTCGCCGTGCAGAGCGACCCCGACATCCAGGCGTTCGTCGAACGCCTCGAGCAGGCCGCCGAAAACGACGAGGAGGTCTCCACCGAGGACGTTCCCTCCGGCGACGTCATCGCACGCGAATTCCAGCGCTTCCTGCGCCAGCGCGGACGCGAGAGCACGTAGCTCAAAACGCCCGCGGCGACTCTCGGCGCGCGATCGCGGCCACGGCCGCGGCCGGTCACTTCTCGGCGGCCGGGCAGACGATGCGGTAGTCGCAGATCGAGCAAGCCGCGTGCGACGGCGTCGGCTCGAAGTGCTGGGCGAGTATGCCCTCGCCGACCTCCATCACCATGTCGCTCACCGACGCCGCGTCGCTGTCCCCCGCGCGGCACCGGCACCTTGAGGTCGTCGAGCACGTAGTAGTACGCCTGGCGCGAGGAGTCCAGGCCCCACTCCTCGCGCGCGGCCAGCGCGTACAGCGAGAGCTGCACGTCGTCCTTCAGCTGCTCGGCGGTCTTCGGGCGCGAGGTCTTGTAGTCGATCAGCTCGTACTCCTCCCCGGCCGCACCGGTGACGCGATCGACGCGGTCGACGCGCCCGCGCAGATGATGTGGACCCAGGCGGAACGAGAACGAGCGCTCGAACCACACCGGCTCTGAGTCCTGGCTGTGCAGCCGCGCGTGGTAGCGGGTGAGCGCGTCGCTCGCCAGCCCGCGCAGCTCGTTCTCGCGCCGCGAGTCGCCGAACCCGGCGCGGCGCCACGCCGCGTCGAGCAGGTCGAGCAGCGCGGCGAGCGTCTGCGAGTCGGCCGAGTGGAAGCGCTCGAGCACCGAGTGCACGGCGATGCCGAAGCGCTGATGCAGCGTCTGCTCGGTGGGGATGCGCAGCACGCGCGCGAACTTGTAGCGAAGCGGACAGCTGCGATAGGTCTCGATGTCCGAAGCCGACAGCGCCAGGCCGATGCCCTTGCGCGGCAGGAACGGCCCAAGCGAATGCTCGTCGGTGCGCCCGATCGGCGCCTGCTCGCCGTCGCCGGCGATCGTCGCGTCGAGCGTCGACGTCTGCAGGATCTCGCGCTGCGTCGGCGTCGTCGCCGACAGCAGCCGCGCGTTGATGTCCGCCAGCGCCTCGGAGATGTCCTGCCCCGCGGGCCGCTGCAGCAGCGCCGCCAGCTTGAGCAGCTCCAGGTAGCGCGCGACGCCGTGCGAGATGTCCAGTTCGGTGTCCAGGCGCAGCTCTGACAAGTGCCCGCCGATGCGCGCAACGCTCTCCAGCACCTCGTCGCGCAGCAGCTGAAAGCTCGCCTCCAGCCGATCGTCGGCCGAGGGACGCTCGCGCGCGCCGTCGCCCTCCAGCGGCGGCTCAGCGCCCGCGCCCGACGCCGCGCTGCCGGTCGCGCGTGCGACCGGCGCGACCGTCGCCAAATGGCGCGCGAGCTCGCGTGGCGTCGCACTCGGCTGCTCGTGCGCGAAGCGCGCGGCGAGGTCGCGCAGCCCCTGCAGGCTCGCGCGCTGCTCGGCGGCGTCCTGCGGCGCGAGCAGCGCGCGCCCGGGCGTGCCCAGCAGCTCGATCAGCTCCGCGATGAACAGGTCAGGCGCCTGCGCGTCCAGCCCGGCGGCGGCGCTGCGATGTAGCGCGACGAAGCGCTCGATCCGTTCGCGCGCCTCGGGCGGGACCTGCGGCGACTCCGTCGCCGCCTTCAGCCCGGCGACGAGATCGAGCTTGCGCCGGCGCGCGACCTGGATCACGCGCGCCAGATGCGCCTGTCGCAGCTCGATCGGCGGGCGCGCGAGCGCGCGCACAACCGCCGCCGCGTCCTGCGGGTCGACGAGCAGGCGCACCCACGCGAGCACGTCGCGCACCTCGGCGCGACGCAGGAACGTCACGTCGCGCTGCGGCGACGCCGCGCCCTCGCGATCGGCGTCAGGCTGAAGCGCGGTCCGAGAAACAGCGGGCACCGTCCAAGGATACGAGTGCGCGGGGAGACTCGATACTTATGGAGAGCTGACCGGTCGGGGCTACGCTCTGTGTGTGGACACGATCGATTGGCGCATGGCGCAGCGGATCGGCGAGCGGGTGGCCGGATCGCCCGGAGCCGGCGGCATCAGCACGGCGTCGATCGAGCCCCGCGCCTACGAGTTCGCGCGGCGCGTGAGTGAGTACAGCGGGCTGGGCGTGCCCAGCGAGCTGCCGCCGCTGGAGGCCGTCGATCGCTCGGCGTGGATCGCCGCGAACCTGCGCACGATGCGCCCGCTGCTCGGCGACCTGAGCGAGCGACTGGGCGAGGGGACCGGTCCGCTGGCGGTGCCGCTGCGCGCGGCCTCGGGCTTCCTGCTCGGCGCGCAGCTCGGCGGGCTGACGGGCGTGCTCTCCCAGCGCGTGCTCGGCCAGTACGACCTCGCGCTGCTCGACGACACGGTCGCGCCGCGCCTGCTGCTGCTCGCGCCCAACCTCGCGATCGCCGCGCGCAACCTGTCGGTCGACCGCGACGAGTTGGTGCTGTGGGTGACCATCCACGAGATCACGCACGCCGTGCAGTTCACCGGCGCGCCGTGGCTTCGCGAGCACCTTGGCGGGATGCTCAAAGAGCTGATCGACGGCCTGCAGGTGACGATCTCCGGCGGGGAGTCCGGTGCCGGCGACAACGGCCGCGCCGGGGAGACCGGCGACGCGACGCCGCCGTGGCGGCGCATGCCCAAGCTGCCCGACGCGAGCGAGCTGCGCGAGATGGCCGAGCGCGCTCGCCGCGGCGAGCTGCTGCGCCTGACGCTCGGCGAGGACCGCTGGCAGCTGGTCGAACGGATGCAGGCGGTGATGTCGCTGATCGAGGGGCACGCCGAGCACACGATGGACGCGGTCGGCGCCGAGGTGCTGCCGACGCTGCCGGCGCTGCGCCGCGCGATGAACCGCCGGCGCGAGTCGCGCGGGCTGCCGTGGCGCGTGCTGGAGAAGCTGCTCGGGCTGGAGATGAAGCTGCGCCAGTACGAGGTGGGCCGGCGCTTCTGCGACGCCGTGGTGGAGCAGGGCGGCCCGTCGGCGCTGGCGCGTGTTTGGAGCGGTCCCGAGCAGCTCCCAAGCACGCAAGAGCTGCGCGAACCCGCGCTGTGGCTGGCCAGAACGGGCGTACGTGGCGATTCGCACACACGAACGCACGTTCCTCCTGTTACAAGCTAGCGCCGCTAACCACCAGCGGACACGGCGTCTATGCGGCGTGATAGCATCGCGTTGTAACAAACCTTCAGGAGCGGGTTACAAACAGGTGTTCGATCCCGAAAAACGGGTATCGAGAACCTAGAGAGCAAACCCCGCACCTCCTCGCAGAGACGAGGAAGAAGAGGAGACCACCTCCAGATGGCAACTGCTAACACCACTTCAGCTCGCACCACCAAAGCGAGCGCCAAAACGACGAAAGCCAAAAAACCGGCTCGCAAAGCCCCCGCCAAACGCAGCGCGGCGCAGGCCAAAGCGACGCAGGCGAAGGCCGCGCGTACGCGCGCTCTGCACCAGACCGAATCGGCGCTCGGCCAGGCCGAAACGGCCACGCGCGAGACGGTCGGCGTGTTCGGCAACTACGCCGAGCGTGCGGTGCTGATCCCTGTCGGCGTCGCCCTCACGGCACGCGACAAAGTCGTCTCCGGGGTGAGCGACACGATCTCCACGTACTCGACCAGCACGAAGGCTCAGGCCCAGCTGCGTCGCTTCGAGCGTCGCGGCGCGACGGCCCGCAACCGCCTCGAGCGCGAGGTGCGCAAAGCGCGCGTGCGCGTCGAGCGTGAACTGCGCCAGCGTCGTCGTGAGATCGAGAAAACGGTCTCAGAGCTCGAAGACAACGGCACCGAGCTCGCTAACAAAGTCCCGGAGCTGGCCAACCGCGTGCAGGAGCGCGTCCTCAGCCTCGTCTAGGACAACCAACTTCCCCCGCCCGGCTCGGAGAGGCCGGGACACCGTCGACTGAGACGGTGGTCGGGTGAGTCTGTCGGCCTCATATCCCGCCGGCAGTAGTAGCACCCTCTCCTCCCTCGACTCGCGGGGCGGTCCCCATCGCCCCGCGAGTCTTTTAAACGGGTTGCGAGCACAGATAATCTCGGCCGGTGTCGCAGGGTAAAACGCACGGGACACTCCGCAATGTCGAACAAATCATCGACTCGGCCTGGGCCAGCCTGCCCGTCGAACACCGCAAGCTGCTGGAGTCCATCGGCGCGGCTGGACGATGTGTAGTCGATGAGCCACTCGGTGCGGCGGTCGATGCGTTCCGACGCTCGGCGGGCCTCGACGCTTTGCCGTTGGCGACCAGACAGCGGCTCGCGCCAGCCTTCGGCGTCTGGATTCAAGAGTTGCGATTGTGCTCGTGAATGGCGCCCACCCGGCGGGGTTCAGCAAGAAGCGGCAAGCGGATCAGCCTGACTAGACCCTCCGGTCATTCGCGCGCGGTTTGTCACAATGACGCGGCGTGGCAACCAAGGACGAAATCCTCAAGGCCCTGGAGGTCGTGATCGACCCGGAGCTGCACCGCTCGATCGTCGAGCTGGACATGGTGCGCTCGATCGACGTGAGCGCCAACGGCGTGGCGGACATCACGGTCTCGCTGACGACGCCGGGCTGCCCGATCAAGGGTCACTTCCAGACCGCGGTCGCCGAGGCGGCGGTGGGCGTGCAGGGCGTCGAGCACTGCAACGTGTACTTCGACGTGCTCAGCGACGCGCAGAAGCAGGCGCTGCAGCAGAAGCTCGGCCGCGGCTCGCTGCCGCAGGGCGCGCTGGCGCAGGTATCGAACGTGATCTGCATCGGCTCGGGCAAGGGCGGCGTGGGCAAGTCGACGCTGACGGCGAACCTGGCGGCGGCGCTGGCGGCCGAAGGCAAGCGCGTGGGTGTGCTCGACGCGGACGTGTGGGGCTACTCGATCCCGCGCATGTACGGCCTCGGCTCGACGCGCCCGCCGGTGTCGGCGCAGAAAAAGATCGTGCCGCTAGAGGCGCACGGCGTGAAGGTGATGTCGATCGGCTTCTTCGTCGAGGAGGACGCAGCGGTGGTGTGGCGCGGGCCGATGCTGCACAAGGCGCTGACGCAGTTCCTGCAGGACGTCGAATGGAACGCGCTCGACTACCTGCTGATCGACCTGCCGCCGGGCACGGGCGACGTCTCGATGACGCTCGCGCAGCTGCTGCCGCAGGCGCAGTTTTTGATCGTCACGACGCCGCAGGCGACCGCGCAGAAGGTCGCGCGCCGCGCCGCGCAGATGGCCGACAAGGTCTCCCTTGAGATCGGCGGCGTGGTCGAGAACATGTCCTCCTTCACGACGCCCTCGGGCGAGCGCTTCACGATCTTCGGCGAGGGCGGCGGCCAGGAGCTGGCCGACGAGCTCGACGTGCCGCTGCTGGGCAAGGTGCCGCTGACGATGCCGCTGCGCGAGCACGCCGACAGCGGCGTTCCGCTGGTCGTCGAGGACCCCGAGGACCCCGCCTCGCAGGCGATCCGCCAGGTCGCACGCGGCCTGATCGCGATGGCGCCGATGGATCTTCCAGTGCTGCCGCTCGTGCAGGTCGGCACGCCCGAAGCGCCTCCCCCGGTCGCCGTCCCCGCCTCCGCGGACGAGCGAAAACCGGCGGGCATGTCGCTGCCGATGGCTTAGTCAGCGGTCGCAGGACTCCTATAGACATCCTGCTTCACCGCTTGACAAGCGAAACCACTCTGAGAGGATCGTCTGTACATGTCCGAGTCGGGACGTCAGGAGGGGGAGGGTGAGATAGTGCTTGAGGAGGTCGACGCGCCGAGCAACGGCGTCGTCGAAATCGACGAGCGACGGCTGAAGATGGAGCGCCTGCGCGCGGAAGGGATCGACCCCTATCCGCACGTGAGCCTGCTCGACGAGCGCACGCTGATCAAGGACGTGCTCGGCACGCACGACGCCGGCGAGCTGCGCGAGGGCGGCCATCCCGAGCTGCGCTACCACGTGGCCGGTCGGGTGATCTCACGCCGCGAGCACCCGAAGACGTCGTTCATCGACCTGCGCGACCTGTCGGGATCGCTGCAGCTCGTCGTGCGCCTGGCGGATCTCGGCCAGGAGGCCTACGACCGCGTGATGAGCTTGGACATCGGCGACATCGTCGGCGTGCAGGGCCACGTGTACAAGACCAAGCGAGGCGAACTGGTGCTGGCGGTGGCGGAGTGCACGCTGCTGACCAAGACGCTGCGCCCGCCGCCGGACAAGCACCACGGCCTCGGCGACACCGGCACGCGCTTCCGCTACCGCGAGCTGGACCTGATCGCCAACGAGGACACGCGCGAGCTGTTCGTCAAGCGCGCGCGGATCGTCGCGGCGATACGCAGCTGGCTGGACGAACGCAACTTCGTCGAGGTCGAAACGCCGGCGCTGCAGTCGCTGGCCGGCGGCGCCGGCTCGCGCCCGTTCACCACGCACCACAACGCGCTTGACCGCGACCTGTATCTGCGCATCTCCGTCGAGCTCTTCCTCAACCGCTGCATCGTCGGCGGACTGGAGAACGTGTACGACATGGGCAAGGTCTTCCGCAACGAGGGCATCTCGCCGAAGCACAGCCCGGAGTTCACGATCATCGAGTTCATGTTCGCGTACGCCGACTACTACGACGTGGCGACGGCGACCGAAGAAATGTTCCGCGACGTCGCGCAGAAGCGTGCTCGGGCGCACGACCGTGCAGCGAAACGGCGAGACGATCGACCTCGCCAAGCCGTGGCGGCGCACGACGATGCGCGAGGAGATGCTGGCCAAGGTGGGCATCGACTTCATGGACGAGGACCGCGGGGCTGCCACGCAGAAGATGCAAGAGGCTCTGGCGGAACGGGTGCACCCAGCGACGACTTGGGCGGAGCTGGTGCTGGCGGTCTACAGCAAGCTGATCGAGCCGACGATCGTCCAGCCGACGCACGTGTTCGACTTCCCCCTGGAGCCGTTCCCGATCACCAAGCCACACGCCGAGCACGCCGAGCTTGCCGAGCACTTCGACGCGGTCATCGGCGGCATCGAGATGGTCTCAGGCGACACCGAGTTGAACGATCCGGTCGACCAGTGGCAGCGCTTCGTCGACCAGCGCAAGCGGCGGATGGCCGACGACGACGACGTGCCGCACCCCAACGACGAGGAGTACGCGCGCGCGATCGAGTACGGCTACTCGCCGACGGCCGGCGGCGGCATGGGCGTCGACCGCCTGATCATGATCCTCACCGAACGCGACACGCTGCGCGAGGTCATCCCGTTCCCGATCGTGCGAGACATCACGTGAGCGCGCACGAGACAAACGGCGGCAAGCTCGACCTGGATCCCGGACTGGTCGCGTCGTGCAGGTCGGCGGCTGCGCAGATAGCAGGTCAGGTCTCCGACGAGATCGCGGGCAAGACGACCGTGTCGGTCGAGCGCACGATCGCTCGCCTGCTCGGCGTCGACGGCGCCAACGAAGTCGACGCGCCGCTGCCGAACGTGCTCGTCGACCACGTGCGCGACCGCGGCGAGCTGAGCCGCGGGATCGCCTACTGGGTCGGCAACGCGCTGCTGGCCGATCCCGATTCCACCCCACAGACGATCGCCGAAGCGGTCGATCGTGGAGAGCTTGACCTGTGCGCGCTTGCGCGCGCGGGCGATGATGCCGTCGGCGCGCGTGTGATGCATGAGTGCGAGCAGCGCATAGCGCGCATGAGCGCGGACATGGCCGAGCGGCGCGAGCGGCGCGAGCGCCTGGGCGAGCACCCGCCGCCGCTGCGCTACGTGCTGACGGCGACGGGCAACGTGTACGAGGACGTCGTGCACGGCCTCGCCGTTGCGCAGGCCGGCGGCGACATCGTCGCGGTGATCCGCTCGACGGCGCAGAGCCTGCTCGACTACGTGCCGTTCGGGCCGACGACCGAGGGCTACGGCGGCACGTTCGCCACGCAGGCCAACTTCCGCATCATGCGCGAGGCGCTGGACGAGTGGTCTGAGCGAACACGGCCGCTACGTGCGCCTGTCGAGCTTCTGCTCGGGGCTGTGCATGCCGGAGATCGCCGCGATGGGCGCGATCGAGGGCTTCGACAACATGGTCAACGACGCGCTGTACGGCATCCTGTACCGCGACATCAATCCCGTGCGCGGGCTGATCGACCAGCGCATCTCGCGCATGATCAACGGCTACTTCGGCGTGGTCATCAACACGGGCGAGGACAACTACCTGCGCACCGCCGACGCGATCGAGGCGGCGCCGTCGGTTACGGCTTCGCAGTTCATCAACCGCCAGCTGGCGCTCGACTCTGGCGTTCCCGACGCGCAGATCGCGCTTGGCGACGCGTACGAGATCGACACGCCGGTGCCCAACAGCCTGCTGCTGGAGTGGGCTCAGGCGCAGCTCACGCGCGAGCTGTTCCCGGACTGCCCCGTCAAGTACATGCCGCCGACGCGCCACATGGACGGCAACCTGTTCCGCACGCACGCGACCGACTCGCTGTTCAACCTCGTGACGATCGCCACCGGCCAGGGCATCCAGACGATCGGCGTGCCCACCGAGGGGATCTTCACGCCACACGTGCACGATCGCGTGATCGGCCTGGAAAACGTCAACTACGTGTTCAACGCCGCGCGCGACCTCGGCGAGGAGATCGAGTTCAAGCGCGGCGGCATCATCCAGACGCGCGCGCAGGAGGTGCTCGCGGGTGCGCACGACGCTGCTCGAGCGCATCGCCGAGAACGGCCTGTTCGCGGCGCTCGGCGACGGCGTGTTCGGCGACGTGCCGCGCCAGATCGACGAGGGTCGCGGCACCGAGGGGATCGTCGCGGTAGCCGACGGCTACTTCAACCCGGCCACCGAGCTGATGCGCGCGCCGGCCGCCAGCCATGCTTGACCCGACCACAGCAAATGCCTGACCCGACCACAGCCATGCCTGAGCTGACCACGCGCACGCCGGTGGACCTCGCTCGCGTGAAGCCCTACGCCGACCACCTCGGCGACGGGATCGTGCAGCTGAGCTTCACGCTGCCCGTGCCCTACGGCCTGGCCGCGCGCAAGGCGGCGCAGGAGCTGGCGGCGAAGATGGGCTTCGAGCACCCGGAGGTCGTGCACTACCAGGAGCTGACCGACGGCTACACGTACTTCGTGATGTTCGGCGAGGCCACGCAGACGGTCGACTACGCATCGCTGAGCGACGAGGGCTTTGACGTCGAGTACATGTCAGAGGACGAGATCGAGGACTTCGCCAGCCGCCAGATCGGCCGCCCGATCGTCGTCGTCGGCGCGGCGACGGGCACGGACACGCACAGCGTGGGCATCGACGCGATGCTCAACCTGAAGGGCTTTCACGGCCACCACGGCCTCGAGGGCTACAAGGCGTTCGAGACGCACAACCTCGGCAGCCAGGTGCCCAACAGCGTGCTTGTCTCGCGCGCGATCGACCTGCACGCCGACGCGATCCTCGTGTCGCAGACGGTCACGCAGCAGAACCTGCACATCGCCAACCTGACCGAGCTGGTGGAGATAGTCGAAGCCGAGGGGCGGCGCAAGCAGATGATCCTCACCTGCGGCGGGCCGCGGGTGTCGAACGAGCTGGCCAAGGAGCTCGGCTTCGACGCGGGCTTCTCCAAGGGCACCTACCCGCACCACGTCGCGAGCTTCATCGTGCGCGAGCTGGCGGCGCGCTCGCACGAGAGCGGCCCCGCGCACCCTGCCGTCGGCACCCACGACGACGCCGCCAACGGCGCGGGCGCAGCTCGCACGGATGGCTAGCGCCCCAGCGGCGCCTCTCGCCCAGCTCGTCGCGGACACGCGTGCGCTGGCGCTCGTCGGGCTGGCGAAGAACACCGGCAAGACCGAGACGCTGGCGGCGATCCTGCGCGAGCACGCAACCGCCGGACGGTGTGTCGGCGTGACGTCGATCGGGCGCGACGGCGAGGAGCACGACGTGATCGACGCGCGCATCGACAAGCCGCGCGTGCAGCTGCAGGACGGCAGCCTCGTGGCGACGACCGGCGCGCTGCTGCGCTCCAGCGGGCTGGCGCACGAGCGCCTGGCGAAGACCGGCGTGCGCACGCCGCTCGGCGAGGTCGTGCTCGCACGGCTGTCGCAGCCGGGCGCGATCGAAATCGCCGGCCCGAGCGCCGCCGCGGACCTGCGCGCCGTGAGCGACGAGATGCTCGCGCTGGGCGCCGAGCAGGTGCTGATCGACGGCGCGATCGACCGCCGCGCCGCATCCTCGCCGGCGGTCGCCGACGGGCTCGTGATGGCCACCGGCGCGATCCTCGGCGCCGACATCGAAGACGTGGTGACGGCCACGCGCGACGCCGTCGACCTGGTGCGGCTACCCGTTTGGGACGGCGCTGCGAGCGAAGGCCAGCGCGACGACGGGAATGGGGACGCGGGCGACGAGCCGGTCGCGCTGGACCGTCACGTGGTGCTGAACGCCGAGCCGAGCGAGATCGCGGCGCTGCTGCGCGAGCACGCGCGGGCGCGCACGTTCGTCGTGCAGGGCGCTGTCGGCGAGCGCTTCCTGGAGGGCCTGCTGGCCGCGCGCAGCGAGCGGGCGGGGCGCGAGCTGCAGATCGTCGCCGGCGATCCGACCAAGGTCTTCCTGTCGCGCCGCGGGCCGCGCTGGTATCAGCGCCAAGGGGTGTCGATCGCGGTGCAGCGGACGATCGCGCTGAAGGCGATCACGGTCAACCCGCTGGCGCCGCAATCACATCGCTTCGACTCGCGCATGCTGCGCGAGCTGGTGGCGCAAGCCGTCGGGGACGACGTCGCGGTCGTCGACGTGCTCGACGCCTCCTACTTGGCGTTGGCGAAGTAATCGGCGTTGAGCTGCGTGAACTTCTGCCACTCGTCGGGCAGCTGATCCTCGGCGAAGCAGGCGTCCACCGGGCAGGCCTCGACGCACGCGTCGCAGTCGATGCACTCCTCGGGGTCGATGTAGAGCATCTCGGCCGCGTCGTACCCGGGCTCGTCGGGAGTCGGGTGGATGCAGTCAACGGGACATACCTCGACACAGGAGTTGTCCTTGGTGCCAATGCATGGCTCGGCGATCACGTAGGCCATTCGCTCTTTCCTGTCGCGTTTTCAGAGACTTCCGAGCGGCGCTCGGGCTGGGCGGCGTATTTTAGAGGTCCGCGCCGACCCGGACGAGCCCCATCGTAGTGGGCTGCGCTAGGTTTGCCCGATGCTTCTGCTCACGGGCGCAACGGGGCTGGTGGGCTCGGCGCTGCTGCGCCGTCTGGTCGCCGAAGGCGCGCAGGTGCGCTGCCTCGTGCGCGACCCGCGCAGGCTCGGCGCACAGCGTGTGCGCGTGCAGATCGCGCTCGGAGACCTGACCGACCCGCCATCGTTTCGCAACGCCCTGCGCGGCGTG
The DNA here is from genome assembly GCA_963794905.1 of uncultured Solirubrobacteraceae bacterium. Classification (GTDB taxonomy): domain Bacteria; phylum Actinomycetota; class Thermoleophilia; order Solirubrobacterales; family Solirubrobacteraceae; genus Palsa-744. The sequence continues at coordinate 1,933,880 of CAWCFO010000002.1, read as the reverse complement.
CGCACGGTCGTGCACCTGGCCGCTTCGATCCGCGACCAGCCGCGCGGCTCGATCGAGGAGCTGAACGGCATCGCAACCTGGCGGATGGTGCAGGCGGCCGAGCGCGCGGGCGTGCAGCGTTTCGTGTTCTTCTCGGCGCTCGGCGCCTCCACGCACCACCGCGCGCGCTTCTTCAGGGCAAAGGCGCTGGCCGAGCAGGCCGTCGAGGAGGCCGGCCTGGACTCGGTCGTGTTCGCGCCGTCGATCGTCTACGCGCCCGGCGACCGCTGGCTGACGCTGCTCGAACGCCTGGCGCTGCTGCCGGTGATGCCCGTTTCCGGGCGCGGGCGAGCGCTCTACCAGCCGATCTGGGCGGAGGACGTCGCCGACTGCGTGATCGCGGCGTTGCGCGAGCGCGGCGAGCAGCGCGACGCGCACCCTCGCCACGAGTCAGACAGACGCCAAGTCGACCGCGGCGAGCCCGACCGCCGCGGTCGCTACGAGTTGGCCGGCCCCGAGACGCTGAGCCACAACGACCTCGTGCGCGTGGTGCTCAGCTCGCTGCACCGCCGTCGTGCGCTGATGCACGTGCCCACGCCGCTCGTCTCGCGCGCGCTGCGCGCGCTCGAGCGCGTGGCCGGCGCAGGCGCGCTCGCCACATGGGACGAGGCCGAGCTGATGGAGGTGCCGATGGTGTCAGCGCGCGGCACCGCCGACGTGGAGGGCCTGGGCGTGTCGCCGGCCCGCATGGCGGCGGTGCTGGGGGTCGGCTGACGATCGCGCCGCTCAGGCGTCGATCGCGACATGCCCGGGTTGCGCCGCGACACGTGCGAGCCAGTCGCCGATGTGGGGATGCTCGGCGAGGTCGAAGCCGGCCTCGCCGGCGACGTGCGTGTAGGCATACAGCGCGATGTCGGCGATCGTGTAGCGATCGGCCACGAGAAACGGCGAGCCGGCGAGCTGGCGCTCCATCGCTTCCAACGCGGCTTGGCCGCCCTGGCGCTTGCCCGTCACTAGCTCGGGCGACGGCTCGTCGGCGGCAAAGTGCATCCAAAAGCGCAGCACCGCGATGTTGGGCTCGTGGCTGTACTGCTCGAAGAACATCCACTGCAGCGCCTTCGCGCGCGCGAATGGGTCGTCGGGCAGCAGCGCGGTGCCGTCGGCGAAGTACCAGAGGATCGCGTTTGACTCGCCGAGGGCTCGCCCGTCGTCCAAGACAAGCGTCGGCACGCGCAGCGCCGGATTCAGCGAGCCGAGCAGTGCGAGCCGGCCCGAGCGATCGACCACGTCGACCTCGCGCCGCTCGTAGTCGTAGCCGAGCTGCGCCAGCAGCAGGCGCACCTTGTAACAGTTCCCCGAGACCGCCGAGTCGTAGAGCAGCACGCGGCAAGGGTAACGAGGCGCGGCAGAGCCCCGGCCGACGTCGCCGCGCGGGCAGCCGGCTGTGGTTCGCAAGCGGCTGGTCCGCCGAAGACCCGCCTGGGAACCGCTGCGATCGCCGTGCGTCTCAATCGCCCCCACAAATGGCCGATTGCCCAGGTGAGCCAGGTGGCGATGCTAGATGCGCGCGGCGGACTCGGCAAGCAACGTTTCTCTACGCCTGCTCCAGCGAGGGCCGGCGCTGCGCCCACGGGCGCGCGGCTTCGAGCTGCGCGGACAGCGCGAGCAGCTGCGCCTCGCCCGCCGGGCGCCCGACGAGCTGCACGGCGAGCGGCAGCCCGTCCTCGCCCTCGTACAGCGGCAGCGAGATGCCCGGCTGGCCGCTCGCGTTGAACACGGGCGTGAAGGGCGTGAACAGCCCCGAGCGCGTGAACGTCGCCATCGGATCGGGCGCGTCGGTGTCGAGCGTGCCGAGCGGCAGCGGACGTTCGGCGAGCGCGGGCGTCAACAGGGCGTCATAGGGGTCCAGGAAGGCGACGAGGCGGCGGGCAAACGATTGCAGCGCGACGTTTGCGCCCATCGACTCGATCGCTCCGAGTTTTCCGATCATCGAGAAGATCGCCCAGCTCATCGCCTCCATGTCCTCGGCGGTCGGCTCGCGCCCGGCGACGCGCCCCGAATAGGCGATCGACAGCGCGATGTGGCTGGAGAAGACCACGCCGAACAGCTCGCGCAGCGGTGCGTCCTGCCACGGCGGATCGACCTGCTCGACCTCGTGGCCGAGCGAGCGCAGCAGCTCGGCGGCATCGGTCACGGCGCGCGCGGCCAGAGGGTCGACTGCCGCGTCGGGCACGGGCGCGAGCGTCGTGGCGGCGATGCGCAGCCTGCCCGGCGCGACGGCGGCGGCGCTCGCGAACGGCTCGGCCGGCGGCGGCGCCCAGGTCGCATCGCCCGGCTCGTAGCCGGCGAGCACGTCGAGGATGGCGGCGGTGTCAGAGACGGTGCGCGTGAGCACGCCGTCGATGCCCAGCGAGGAATCGCCCAGCTCAGGCGCCGCCGAGATGCGCCCGCGCGCCGGCTTGAGCCCGACAAGCCCGCAGCAGGCGGCGGGGATGCGGATCGACCCTCCGCCGTCGTTGCCGTGCGCGACGGGCACGAGGCCCGCCGCCACCGCGGCCGCGGCCCCCCCGGAGGAGCCGCCGGGGGTGCGCTGCAGATCCCACGGGTTGCGCGTCGGCCCGAACATGCGAGCCTCGCTGACCGGCAGGATTCCGTACTCGGGCAGCGTCGTCGTGCCGACGATCACGAACCCCGCGTCGCGCAGCCGCCGCGTGATGTTGTGATCGTAGGGCGCGATGTGATCGGCCATCAGCTCGCAGCCATAGGTCAGGCGCAGGCCCTTGACCGGCCGGTTGTTCTTGATCGCTATGGGCACGCCGGCGAACGGCCGCTCGTCGCCGGCGCCGACCCGCTCGGCCGCCGCGAGCGCGCCGTCGGCGTCGACCTGCACGAACGCGTTGAGCATCGGGTTGAGCTCCTCGATGCGCTGCAGCGAGGTCTGCACGAGCTCGCGCGAGGAGATCTCGCCGGAGCGCACCATCTCGGCGAGCTCGCCGGCACCTCTGAACATCAGGTCGCTGTCGCTCACGGCCCCTCCTCGATCGCGGATCGACGCGCCGCGAGCGCGGCGCACGTTGGCGTGGCAGCCTACTGACGCGAGCAATCCTGCGACGATGTGGGCCTGCCCACAAGGCAGCATCCCCGTCAAGCATCAAGCTCAGAAAGCGAGTGCCATGAGCGCGGTCACAGCACCAGAGGTCCAATCGGGCCTCGAAGGAGTCGTCGCCTTCGCCACCGAGATTGCCGAGCCCGACAAAGAGGGTGGCGCGCTGCGCTACCGAGGCGTGGACATCGAAGACCTCGTCGGCGCCGTCCCCTACGAGCAGGTCTGGGGCCTGCTGGTGGACGGCCACTTCAAACCGGGCCTGCCGCCGGCCGAACCGCACGCGCTGACGGTCCGCTCGGGCGACCACCGCGTCGACGTGCAGTCGGCGCTGGCGATGCTCGCGCCGGAGTGGGGCTTCGGGCAGCTGATCGACGTGACCGACGAGGAGGCGCGCGACAACCTGGCCCGCGCGTCGGTTATGGCGCTGTCGTTCGTCGCGCAGTCGGCGCGCGAAGCCGGCCAGCCGCCGGTGCCACAGTCGGAGATAGACGAGGGTGAGACGATCCCCGAGCGCTTTCTGATCCGTTGGCGCGGCGAGGCCAACCCCGATCACGTGAAGGCGATCGACGCCTACTGGGTGTCGGCGGCCGAGCACGGCATGAACGCCTCGACGTTCACCGCGCGCGTCGTCGCATCCACCGGCGCCGACGTCGCCGCGGCGCTGTCGGCCGCGGTCGGCGCGCTGTCGGGACCGCTGCACGGCGGCGCGCCGTCGCGCGTGCTGAAGATGCTCGAAGAAGTCGAAGCGTCTGGCGACGCCGAGCGCTGGGTGTCAGACGCGCTGGACCGCGGCGAGCGGCTGATGGGCTTCGGCCACCGCGTCTACCGCGCCGAAGACCCGCGCGCGCGCGTGCTGCGCCGCACGGCCAGCGAACTGCGCTCGCCGCGCTTCGAGGCCGCTGAGGCGCTGGAGAAGGCGGCGCTGGCCGAGCTTCACGCGCGCAGGCCCGACCGCGTGCTGGCGACGAACGTCGAGTTCTGGTCGGCCGTGGTGCTCGATCTGGCGGAAGTCCCGCCGGACCTGTTCACGCCGTTGTTCACGTGCGCGCGCGTGGCCGGCTGGTCGGCGCACATCCTCGAGCAGAAGCGCGAGGGCAAGCTGATCAGGCCGACTGCGAAGTACGTGGGCGAGGGGCCGCGGTCGGTCGACGCGGTGCAGTAGCGCGCCGCGCTGGCGGCGCCTCGCCGGCGGTGAACAGCCACGGGTTGCGCTGCCCGATCACCGCTCCGCGAAAGCGCTTTCGCGGCCCGTACACGACCCACGTCGTGTCGACGGCGCCGTACACCTCCTCGATCCGCAGCACGTCGGCGTGTTCGCGGGCGTAGTGCAGGTGCGTCAGCCCGGCGTCGTAGGCGCCGGCCAGCAGGTGCTTGGCGACGACCGGCTTCGACGGCTCGTCGAAGATCGTCTGGAAGCGAGCCAGGTCGAGATAGCCGCGCGTGGCCGAGACGATGCCAAGGCTGCTCGGCCTGTCGACGTCCCTGCGCACGAGCAGCGACAGCTCCTTGGTCGGGTACAGAAACGTGTCGATCACGAACACCTCCTCGTGGAAGCGCTCGGTCACGAGGTGGACCTGCACGTGAGCGCTGCACTGCACGAGAAACGTGTCGCGCGCGCGTCGCACGCGGGCGACGGCCGCGAGCAGGTCCTCGACGAGCACGAGCTCGAAGTCGTGGATGCCCTGGAACTCCAGGTAGTGCAGCAACGCGTTCTCGTGGCAGGTGCCGCTCGGCCCAAGCGTGATGAACGTCGGACGAGTCACGCTCATCCCACGTGCGAGCCGCCCACGCGCGAGCCGCCGGGCCTTGCTCCGGCGAGCCTCGAGCCGCTCAGGCGCGCGCCGGCGAGGCGCTGGCGCTCAGACGGCGGCTGCGGCACAGGCCCGGCGACGGGCACCGGCAGGCGCTGCTCCTCGGGCGTGCCCATCAGCTCATCCTCCATGCGACACGTGGCGCCGATCAAAAGCTCGAACAGCTCGGCCGTGAAGTCCGCCGGCAGATGGGCCTCCGCGCCGCGCGCCAGGTAGCGCGCGCGGACCTCGACCACGCGGTCGGGCTGCATCATCGGGATCTCGTGCTCGCTCTTGTAGTGGGCGACTTCGCGGCACACGGCAAAGCGCTCGCCGAGCAGCCCGGCGATCTGCTCGTCGATCTGGTCGAGTCGCCGGCGGAAGGGCTCCAGGCCGCTCATGTGAGCACCCTGCGCATACGCGATCCAAGCGGGACGAAGTCGTTTTCCAGATAGAAGCCTTCGGTGCTCTGGATCGCCCGGAAGCTGTCGCGCGGAAGCCCGACCTCGATCCGCGTCAAGCCCCGCTCGCGCACGAGATCGACGAACGCGGTCATCAGGTCGGCGCCGATCGAGCGGCTGCGCCAAGCACGGTGCACCCACAGATCCTGAATCGTGGCGTAGCGGCCGGGGACGTGCAGCGCAAGCTGCCAGCTGGCGGCCAGCATCCCCACGACGTCGCCGCGCACGCGCGCCACGAGCACGGCTCCGGCGTCGCGGTCCTCGATCAGCTCGCGCGCCGCGTCCTGCAGGGCCCGCGCGGGCGGCGGGGTGGCGCCGAGCTCCAGCAGCAGCTCCTGCGCGGCGACGACGACGCCCGACAGGTCTTCGGGCCGCGCGCGACGGACGACCCAGCTCCGTGCGGGCGCCTCGAGACCGGGCGGGGTCGCGCGGCTCACGCGGCCTCCGCGTGCTCGACACGGGGCTCGAGCTCGACGGTCCAGGCGCTGGGCGAGTCGCTGCCGGTGACCGTCTGGGCGATGGCGGCCATCGGTGCGCGCGCCTTGAGCAGGATCTCGTCGAACTCCTCCTCCGCGTCGGACTGCATGACGATCGCGCCACCCGCGCCGATCGTCGTCGCGCCGGGTCTGAGCACGATCGTGCGAATGACGATGCTCAGATCGACGTCGCCGTCGAGCCCGAAGTATCCGATCGCGCCCGAGTAGACGCCGCGTGCGACGCGCTCGGTCTCGTCGATGATGCTCATCGTGCGCAGCTTCGGTGCGCCGGTCATCGAGCCGCCGGGGAAGCACGCGCGCACGCATTGCACCGGCGTGCGTGCGCCGTCGAGCACGCCCGTGACGGTCGAGATGAGCTGGTGCACGGTGGCGTAGTCCTCGACGACCATCAGCTCGGGCACGCGCACGCTGTCGACCTCGCAGACGCGCCCCAGGTCGTTGCGCAGGAGGTCGACGATCATCAGGTGCTCGGCATAGGTCTTCTCGTCGTGCGTCAGCTCCGCGCGCAGGGCGTCGTCCTCGCGCGCATCGCGCGACCGTGGCGTGGTCCCCTTGATCGGGCGCGCCTGCACGTTGCGGTCGCGATCGACCGAAAGGAAGCGCTCGGGAGACGAGCTGAGCACGGCCAGCTCGCCGAGCTTCAGGTAAGCGGCGAACGGAGCGGGGTTGGTGCGCCGCAGGACGCGGTAGAGCTCGAACGGCTCGGGGCTGGCCGACGTCGAGATCTGATCGGTCAGGCAGACCTCGTAGGACTCGCCGGCGGCGAGCGCGGCCTGGCAGCGCGCGATGTCGGCGAGGTACTGCTCGCGGCCGCGGCCGCACGTGAAGCTCACCTGCGTGGCCGCGCCTTGACGATGCGAGACGGCGCTGGGCGGCCGCGCTTTGGCCGGGGTCGGCGGGTAGAGCAGCTCGCGCACCGCGCCCTCGGCGCGATCGAGCCACAGCTCCGCCTCGCGGTCCTCCCCGCGGTGGAGCGCGATCAGCTCGGTGCAGTGTGCGACGTGGTCGACCACGACTACGCGGTTGGCGAGCATCAACAGCGCGTCGGGCACGTCTGACCGATGTGTGTTCGGCGATCCGCAGTCGGCCTTGCACTCGTAGCCGAGATAGCCGACGAACCCTCCGACGAAGCCGTCGGCCCGCTCGGGCGGCTCGATCGCGCGGGCATCGAGCTCGCGCTGGAGCACGTCGAACACGGAGCCCCGCTCGGTCCTCGACGGCCCGGCGCCGTGTGTCTGCACGAGTTTGTCCGTCACGTCGTACTCCAGCACGCAGCGATCGGCGCCGGCGCTCGTGCCGAGGTATGAGCGCTGCGCCAACCGCGTCGGCGCATCGGCGCTATCGAGCCAGAAGGCATGCGTCAGCCCGCCGAACAACCGCTCGAACAACAGCTCGGTCGACGGTTCGCCGGCGACCGAACGGACGCTGCGCTCCATGCGCCGATGCTCAGCGCCGTCGAGGCTCGCCGGCTCGCTCGGTCGCGCCGTGTCCGAGCGTACGGGCGTCGAACGCGGGCGGCGTCGGCGGCGGACGACGCGGTCGTAGAAGTTCTCCACTATGCGCCGCCCGTACTCGGTCGCGACCGACTCGGGATGGAACTGGATGCCCCACAACGGCCGGCGCAGGTGTTCGATGCCCATGACGACGCCGTCGTCGGTCCACGCGGTCACCCGCCCGTCGGGCCCGAGCGGACCGGTGACGGCCAGCGAGTGGTAGCGCACGACCGAGAAGCCCTGCGGAATGCCGGCGAACAGCCCGGTCGCCTCGTGGGCGACGCGGCTCAGACGTCCGTGCATGGCGGTCGGCGCCGCGTCGACCATGCCGTCCAGCAGGTTGCCGATGCCCTGGTGGCCGAGGCAGATGCCCAGCACCGGTATCTCCGCATGGCGCAGGATGTCGGCGCAGATGCCGAAGTCGTGCCAGCGCTGCGGTCGGCCGGGGCCGGGCGACAACACGATCGCGTCGAAGTCCCAGCGCGACAACGCCGTCCAGGTGATCATGTCGTTGCGCACCACGACCGGCTCCTCGCCGGAGACGGCGGCGAGGAGGTGGAACACGTTGTAGGTGTAGGAGTCGTAGTTGTCGACCAGCAGCGTGCTCATCCGACGACCTCCAGGCCGAGACCGCGCGCGCTGCGGTCGAGCAGCGTCTGCACGACTCGCTCGACGTGTTCGCCGCGCCGGTGTTCGAGATGCCAGCGCGTGAGATGGCGCAGGTAGAGCGCGAGCGGGCGCAGGTCAAAGCGCTCGACGGCGAGGCGCAGGTAGCGGCGGTACACCTCCGACTGCACGACCGCGAACCGGTACGCGGGGTCCTCCGCCGGACGACCGACGTCTCCTCGCGTGTGCGCCGCACGACGCGCCTGCGCACGCGCGAGCTCCCAGCCGAGGCTCTGTTCGCTGAGCAGCAGCTCAGGCTGGAAGTCGATGTCCGGCGTGGTGGCGTGCGGCAGGAAGTACCCGAGCGCGACCTGTGCGGATAGGCGTTCGGGGAAGGGCAGCGAGCGGCGGATCTCACGCCGCTCGGGGTCGGCGTCGATCTGCGCGTCCAGCCAATCGATCAGCTCGTCGATCAGCTGCGCCCCCGCGCTCGATGTCACGGCGCGCTTCTGGCTGGAGACCATGCCGTGGAAGATGCTGCGGCTGGGATGGAAGCCTCCGTTGAGGCCCGGCCGCAGCTGCTCGGCCAGTTTCCGTATGCCGGTCAGATGGGACACCCACTCAGTTCCCGTGACCTGCAGCGAGGTGATGCCCTCCAGTTCCGGCGCTGTGAGCGCGTAAGTCAGCGACCGCATGTGCTGCGTGGAGACGCCGTCGGCGCGCATCAGCGGCATCTCCTCCAGCTCGCTCAACCCGGTTGCATAGACGACCACGCCATCGCCGCGCCGTCGCAGCGCGCCGTCGCGCAGTCCCGTCTCGATCAGCTCCACGGTCTCGCGCAGGAAGTCCGACTCAAACAGCACGCGATCGAAGGCGATGCCCAGTCGCGCAAGCGTCTTGCGCTGCCCGGCGATCACCCACGTGCGCGTCCTGTACCAGAGTTCGAGCGCCTCCTGGTCACCCGCGAGCACGCGCTTGATCAGTCCGTCGGCGGCGTCGTCCTTGACAGTCACCTCGCGCGAGAGCGAGTCCTCGGCCTGCTCTGTCGTGTCTGGTGAAACTCCCGACGCAGCGACATAGTCGGCGTAGCACTCGCCGACGAAGTGGTCGCTCTTGACGTCGCCGTCGGACAGCCCGTCGGCGCCCCAGCCGCTGTGCACGACTCCTGCCATCGCCTCGCCCATCGCCCGCCCCATGTCGGAGATGCGGCTGCGGCGCTCGACCCGCGCGCCCGCCTGTCTGAGCGCCGCCGAGAGCGCGTTGCCGATCGCCAGGTTGCGCAGGTGACCGACGTGCAGCGCCTTGGTTGCGTTGGCGTCCCAGAACTGGACGGAGATGCGCACGCCGTCCGCCAGATCGGCGAGCGATTGGTAGGAGCCGCCGGCGGTCTCCAGCATCGCCCCGGTGCTTTCGATCCACGCGTTGGTGATTCGCAAGCGCACCGCGTGCTCCTCGTGGACGACTTCCTCGACCCACGGCTGCGACGCGATGCGATCCAGCGCGTCGAGCGACCGCTCGTCGCGCTGCCACCCGGGCGATCGCGGTATGAGCTTCAGGTCGAAGGCCGCCTGCGGCCGTCGCGGCGCGCGAGCGGCCCAAGGCGCAGCCTCTTGGCCGTGCGTATCGGTTTGCTCGAAGTAGTCAAAGAGGTTCGTCGTCATAGGACCGGCCGTTGCAAGCTGCGCTGCGATGCACCAGCCGGGGCTCGAACCCGGATCACCGGCGTTTAAGGCCGGTCCTTTAACCGATTAAGGCACTGGTGCCAATTCTGGGACAACCGAGGATGTAAATCGCTTCAATCAACTGCGGTGGTGTCTATCACCGGCGCGTCGGCGCAGCCAAAATTCGCTGCCCGACGGCGTCCCACACGACCTCGACCACTCGCAATCTCCCTGCAAAACGGAGTATTCGAGGGCGACCGGAGACGGAAACGGACCGCATGCAACTGACGGTCGGCGCACGTCGCCGCGGCCACGTGCAAATAGAGAGGGCCCGGCTTTCGCCGGGCCCTCCAATCGCCCGTCCAAGACGAGCGCCCTGCCTGTGAATCGGTGACTACATCATCCCCGACATGTCCGGCATCCCGCCGCCACCGCCGCCGGCGCCTTCCTTTTCGGGAAGCTCGGCGACGATCGCCTCGGTGGTGAGGATGTTCTTGGCGATCGACGCGGCGTTCTGCAGGGCAGAGCGCGTGACCATCGCCGGGTCGATCACGCCGGCGGCCACGAGATCGACGATCTCGTTGGTCGAGGCGTTCAGGCCCTGGCCTTTCTTGGCCTTGCGCACGTCGTTGACCACGACCGAGCCCTCCAGGCCGGCGTTCTCGGCCAGCTGGCGAAGCGGCTCCTCCAGCGCGCGCAGCACGATGCGTGCTCCCGTGCGCTCGTCGTCGGACCCGTCGACCGACGCGCCGTTCTCACCGATCGTGACCGCTGAGGTGGCCTCCAGCAGCGCCACGCCGCCACCCGGAACGATGCCCTCCTCGAGCGCCGCGCGAGTGGCCTGCAGCGCGTCCTCGACGCGGTGCTTCTTCTCCTTCATCTCCGTCTCGGTCGCCGCTCCGACCTTGACCACGGCGACGCCGCCGGAGAGCTTTGCCAGGCGCTCCTGCAGCTTCTCGCGGTCGAAGTCCGAGTCGGTGTTCTCGATTTCGGCTTTGATCTGGTTGATGCGGCCTTTGATCGCCTCGGCGTCACCGGCGCCGTCGACGATCGTCGTCTCGTCCTTGCCGACGACGACGCGGCGAGCGCGACCGAGCTGGCTGAGCTGGGTGTTCTCCAGCTTCAGGCCCATCTCCTCGGTGATCACCTCGGCGTTCGTCAGGATCGCGATGTCCTCGAGCATCCGCTTGCGGCGGTCGCCGAAGCCAGGCGCCTTGACGGCCACGCCGGTGAACGTGCCACGGAGCTTGTTGACGACCAGCGTCGCGAGCGACTCGCCCTCGACGTCCTCGGCGATGATCAGGATCGGCTTGCCCGACTGAATGACCTGCTCGAGCACCGGCAGCACGTCGCGCACCGAGCCGATCTTCGAGTTGGCGATCAGGATGTACGGGTCCTCCAGCGTCGCCTCCATGCGGTCCTGGTCGGTGACCATGTAGGGCGAGATGTAGCCCTTGTCGAACTGCATGCCCTCGGTGAACTCGAGGTCCATGCCGAACGTCTGGCCCTCCTCGACGTTGACGACGCCGTCCTTGCCGACCTTCTCGATCGCGTCGGCGATCACGTCGCCGATCTCCTCGTCGCCGGCCGAGATCGTCGCCACGCGCGCGATCTGGTCCTTGCCGGAGACCTCCTTGGACTGCGAGGCGATGTTCTTGACGACCTCGTCGACCGCCTTCTCGATGCCGCGCTTGAGCGCAAGCGGGTTCGCGCCTGCAGCGACGTTCTTCAGGCCCTGGCGAACGATCGCCTGGGCGAGCACCGTGGCGGTCGTCGTGCCGTCGCCGGCCACGTCGTTGGTCGCCGTGGCGACCTCGCGCACGAGCTGCGCGCCCTGGTTCTCGAAGACGTCCTCGACCTCGATCTCACGCGCGATCGTGACGCCGTCGTTGGTGATCGTCGGCGCGCCGAACTTCTTGTCGAGCACGACGTAGCGGCCCTTCGGGCCGAGCGTGACCTTGACCGCGTTAGCGACCGCGTCGACGCCCGCCTCGAGCGCCGTACGCGCCTCGGCGTTGTACTTGATCTCCTTGTGAGCCATGTGTCCTCAGTCTCCTTATGCCTCGACCAGGGCCAGGACGTCTGACTCGCGCAACACGAGCAGGTCCTCCCCGTCGATCTTGATCTCGGTCCCGCCGTACTTGCTGTAGAGGACCTCGTCGCCCTTCTTCACGTCCAGCGGGATGCGCTTGCCGTCATCGTCCAGACGCCGTCGCCGGCGGCGATGACCTCGCCCTTCTGCGGCTTCTCCTTGGCAGTGTCGGGGAGCACGAGGCCGCTAGCCGTGGTCAGCTCCTCCTCGATTGCCCGCACGATCAGACGATCGCCCAGGGGCTTCAGCTTCATTGGTAGTACCTCCATCTAGAGAGTGCTTCGGGCGCCTCGCGAGTCCTAGGCCCTCTGCCGCGGGCGAAACGCCTCTGGCACTCTCAGCGGAGAGTGCCAACTGTCCTCTCAATATATAGAGCAGACGGGGCCTCATCAAGGGAAATTGGCACTTGAAACAGAAAGTGCCAAGTCAAGGACGGCCCCACCCACCGATCCGTCCTCTCCGCAGGAGCCCGCGCTGCGGACGGGCCTCGCCAGGCGGGCGTCACGGACCCGGGCTGCCCGACAACCTAATTCTGCGCTCCGCCGAACCCCTTCATCGCCTCGGTCATGCCGGTCGGGTTGTCGCGGATCTGCGAGAAGCGCACGACCGTCACGACGTCCTCCGGCGAGACGCTGCGGCCGTAGATCTGTTCGAGGAAGCTGATCAGCTCCTCGTGGCGGCGGAACTCCGGGTTGTCGTGCTTGATGTCGCGCGGAGAGAGGTCGGCGAGCTTCATCACCTCGACCGTGTCGATGACCGCCTCGAAGATCCGCTCGCGCGGCGAGTGCTGGTAGCCGATCGTCACCAGCACGAGCTGGTTCTTGCGGTACTTGCCCGACTTGTCGCCGAGGCGGATCGTCGCCGTCTTGCGGCCCCGCTTGAGCTCGTCGGCGAAGATCGTCGAGTAGAAGTTGAGCACCTGCACGCACGGCAGGCTATCGGTCTTTGCGCTCCTGCTCCAGATGGGCCACCGCGCGCGCCACCATCTCGCGCTCAGCCGTGTGGCTGAGCTCGGCCTGCGCGTCCTCCAGCGCGATCCAGCGCGCTTCCTCGACCTCGTCGTCGTGGTCGGCGATGTCGCCCTCGACGTAGCGAAACAAAAAGAACGTGACCGACTTGGGGATCGTTTGGCCTTCGCGGCGATACCAGTAGCGCGCCTCGCCCAGCTCCGCCACCGGCTCGCCCACCACGCCCGTCTCCTCGCGGACCTCGCGCGTGGCCGCCTGCAGCGTGTTCTCGCCTGGGTCGATGTGGCCCTTGGGCAGCGCCAGCACGCGCGAGCCGTCAGACGCGCGGCGCGTGGGCACGATCACCACGATCTGCTCGCCGCGCACGACCACTCCGCCGGCCGACAGCTCGCGCGCCTGGCGTTTGCCGCCGCCGCGCCGGCGCCCGCGCGGCCGCCTAGAAGACATACTGCTTCAGCGCCTCCGCGTCGTGCACGATCAGCCGTCCGCGGCCCTGCGAGATGACGCCCGCGCGCTCGAGCACCGCCAAGAAGCGGCTGGCCGACTCGCGCGAGGAGCCCGCCAGCTGCGCGAGGTCGGCCTGCGTGGCCGTCACCAGCACGTCACCGGGCGCAGCCTCGCCGGCCTTCACGCCCCCGCCGGCCTTCCCGCCCCCGACGGCCTTCTCCTCCCCGGCCTTCTCGCCCTCACCAGCCTTCTCGCCCCCGAGAGCCTTCACGCCCCCGCCCGCCTTGCGTTGCCGCGACACCTTCTGATCCGCCGCCTGCTGCTCGACCAGCTGGCTGAGCACAACCGCGACGCGGCTCTGCACCGTCTGAAAGGACTGGCGCGAGAGCCGTTCGTTGGTCTCGCGCAGGCGCCTGCCGAGGGCGATGACCAGGCGCGAGGAGATCTCGGCGTGTTCGGACATCAGCCGGCGCATGTCCGGTCCGAGCACTGCGACGGCGCCCGTGCGCTCGATCGCTTCGACGGTCGCAGAGCGCCGCTCGTCCTCGAACAGCGCCAGCTCGCCGAAGATGTCGCCCGGCCCGAACGTGGCCAGCGTCAGCGTGCGCCCGTCGGTGTGCGCGCGCACCGCTCGCGCGCGACCGTCGCGCACGACGTAACACGTGTCGCTGGCGTCGCCCTCACGGAACACGACCTCACCCGGCTCGAACTCGCGCGGCACGGCGAACTGCGCGATGCGCTGCAGGTCGTCGCGCACGAGCGTCGAGAACACCGGGACGCCGCCGAGCAGCTCGACGACCTCCTCTGTGCTCATCCCCGCCATCAGGCAGACATATCACACACATCCGCTCGTCGAACAGCGCTCCCGCCGGCGTGGCGCGCGCGAGCCTCGACCACTCGTGCAAAGGCCGCAACTGCGAGCCCCGCAGCGGTATCTTCAGGCATATGGACTCGCGCGCCCGACACACGCACGCGCCCGGCGCGGCACATGCCCGCGCGGTGACCCTCGCGCTGCTCTGCCTGGCGGTCGTGCTGGCCACGCTCGCGCCCACCAGCGCGCGCGGCGCCTCGTCGCCCGCCCAGCGCGCCAAGCGCGCCGCCGAGACGCAATCGCTGCTTCGCTCGCGCCTGCTGTGGTCGACGATCGACGTGTGCAATCCGGCCGACCAGCCCGACACGATCGGCATCCGCGGGTCGATGCCCGGCGACCACCAAGCCCACGACGCCATGTACATGCTGTTTCGCCTGCAGTACATGAACCCAAAGACGCAAGCCTGGACTGACCTCGCCGACGGCTCGCCGGCCGCATACGTCGGCGTCGGCACCGGCGCCGCCCCGCGCCAGGCCGGGCGCAGCTTCCAGCTGAGCCCCGTGCCCGGCCAGCCTGCTTTCTCACTGCGCGGCGTCGTCAGCTTCCAGTGGCGTCACGGCAAGGCGGTGCTCGCACAGGTTTCCCGTCCGACCAGCCCCGGACGCGACAGCCTCGCGGGCTCGGACCCTGCCGGCTTCTCCGCGGCGACCTGCCTGATCGGCTGAGCCGCGGCGAGCGGCCGGCGGCAGGCCGGCCAGCGCTGCGCCCGCGCGCGGGCGCGCCGGGACCGAGCGTCAGCCGAACAGCCGGGGATCGTTGGTGATGATGCCGTCGACGCCCAACGCGGTCAGCTTGACGATGCGCGCGGCATCGTCGACCGTCCACACGTACAGCTCGCCGCCGCCTTCGCGCACGGCGCGCACGAGCGCGCCGGTGACGACGCGCCAGTGGGCCATGATGGCGTCGAAGCGTCCGTCGCGCAGCGCGTCGCGCGCGCGGCGCGGCAGCATCGCGCGGTAGCCCGTGAGAATCGCCAGAGCAGGGATCGCGGTGAGCATGTCGGTCGTGTAGTCGCGACGCACGCGCGGCACAGACCAGCCGAGGCGCAGCGTCGGCTCGGCCGCGCGGATGCGCGCGAGCGAGTCGGTGAACATGCCGCTGACGAGCGTTCGCTGCACGAGGCCGTGCTCGCGCAGCGCCTGCACGACGCGCAGCTCGTAGCCGGGAATCTTCACGTCGACGTCCAGCTCGACGCCCGCGAAGGCGTCGCCGGCGAGGTGCGCGAGCGCCTGCTCGAAGCGCAACGGAGTGCGCTCGCGCGCGTCGTCGAAGTCGTGCGCGACGAGCAGCTCGCCGCTGCCGTCGGCGCGCTCTGACAGCACGTCCAGCTCGATCATGTCGACGCCGTGACGTAGCGCCGCGTCGAAGCTCGCGAGCGTGTTGCCGGGCTCGATGTGCGCCGCGCCCTTGTGGCCGACGCGGCGCGGGCCGCCGCGGCGCGCGGGCTTGATCGGCGGCTCGCTCATCGCGCCGCACGATCGCACATGGCGCGCGCGAAAGGCCGCCAATGAGCGAGTCGACGCGCTGCGCGCGGACAGCGCTGTCGGGACGCCGCCGTCAGTAGTCGCTCGGCAGCGGCTTGCGCGCCGCCTCGATCGTCTCCATCGCCGGCTTGGCGCCGATGTATGGAGCGAGCACGATGAACGTCAGCTGGTCGACCAGCCGCGGCAGCTGGCGCACGCGGTCGTGCGCGGTGTAGCTGGACACGATCCCCCAGATCGCGCCGGTGACGGCTTCGCGCGCGACCATCGGGCCGCGCCGCGCCTCCGGGCCGAGGTCGTCGAGCAGCTTGGTGAAGTCTTCGATCGAGCGCGTCATGCGCCCGATCATGCCGGGCCCGACGTCGAAGATGTCGATGAACGCCAGGCGGCTCAGCGCCTCGTGCGCGGCGAAGTACTCGACGAGCGTGCGCACGGCGATGTGCACCGCCTGCGGCCACGACGTGGCGCCGTCGATCGACGTCTTCACAGCCTGCATGGCTTCGGCGACGAATTCGTCGAGCACGGCGAGGAAGCACGCCTCCTTGTTGGCGAACTGCTTGTGGAAGGCCTCCGTGGAGATGCCCGCGAACTGCGCGATCTGCGGGTCGCTCAGCTCGGCGTAGCGCTCGTCGAGCGTGAGGTGCACCAGCGCGCTCAGCGCGCGCGTCCGCCTGTCTTCGTCGGCCAGGAAGTTCGCCGCCTGCGGCTCGACGGGCGGCGGCGCGACGAGCCCCGAGACGTTCAGCCGGCGCGCCAGCGGCGAGCGGTAGGACTCGATCCAGTCGAGCAGTTCGTCGGTCAGCGTGTACAGCTCGCGCTCGCGCTGTTCGTACATGCGCGTGAACGCAACGTGGCGGATGCCCGCGACGAGCGCCTTGACGGTCAGCGGCGACAGCTCTTCGCCGTTGGGGTCGGCCTGGAAGGCCATCGTGACGATGCGCTCGAACGTCGTCGCCGCCAGCGTCATCCGCTCACGCGCCTTCGGACCCACGCCGAGCGAGTCGACGAGCACCAGCCGTGGGCCGTTGGGCTGCCCGGCGACGTCGTCGAGCAGCGCGCGGCAGGCGCCGTGCAGACGGTTGGCCCAGCCACGCTCCTGCGTCCAGGCGTCGAGCACCACCTTGCGCGCCCGCGCGACGACGATGTCGTAGGTCGCCAGGAAACACGCTTCCTTGTTGTCGAACTGCTCGTAGAAGGCGCGGCGCGAGACGCCGGCGAGGGCGATCACGTGCGCGACGGTCGTGCGCGCGTAGCCGCGCTCGGCGACCGCCTCGATCATTCCCCCGTACATGCGCGCCCGCTGGTTGCGGGCTACGTCTTCGCGCGACATCCCGTTCGGACCATGCGGGAGCCTGCGATACAACGGTGACGGACCCCGGTGCGTTCCACTCATCCCCACGATTCGAGAGACTAAATCATCCGCCAAGGAAACGCAAGTCTACTTTGTCTCACCCTGTGATTCTTTATACCGGAATACATCCGGTCGTTCCAGGATTGTCTCTCGCGGCTCGGACCCCTTCGCAAGCCCGTGCGATGCGTCGAACAGAGTGCGATTGGCCGGTCCGCGCGAACCCGCTCGGGGCCTCCAGCGCCCGTGCTCAGACGCCTCGCGGGACGGGCGCGGGGGGCGTCCGGCGCTCGCTCGCAGAGAAGGCCCTCAGGCGCTCAGCGTGAGCTTGCGCGGTCCCGAGCTGAAGCCGAGCGCGAGCAGCCTCTCGGCGAGGCTCGACGCGATCGCCGGCTCACCGTCGATGCGCTCGAGCGCGAGCTTGGGCACGCGCCCCGCGCGCACCGCGTCGGCGAGCGCGCGCAGCGCCTCGGCGACGACCTCGTCGCGCTCGTCGTGCGCCTCGGCGAGCGTCAGAAGCCCACGCCCGCCGCGCTCGACGTACAACACCGGCTGGTCGGCGATCGACACGACGTACGCGCCGGCGACGCGCGCCGGACGGCGCTCCTGGCGCTCGCGCTTGGGCCACGAAAGCGCCGCGCCGTAAGGCTGCGCGGGATCGGCGGCGGCGAGCACGAGCGCACGCGCGCCGTCGTCGCCCCGCGCGGAGCCGCGGCCCGGGGGCGCGCCGGTGCGCGGCGCCGCGGCGACGTGGGCGACGGCGTCGCCACCGCCGCGCACCGAGCGCAGCCGCTCCACGGCGCCCGGCAGTGCGAACTGCGCTCCGCCCATGCCCTCGACGAAGTAGCCGCGGCGACACACGCCGAGCGTCTCGAGGTTGGCGAACGTGTCGTAGAGCATCGCAAAGCCACCCTTGACGCCCTCCGCGAGCACCTGCTCGCGCGTGACGATGCCATATCGCTCGAGCAGCAGCTCGGCGAGCGCGCGACGACGCTCGGGGCCGCCCGCGCCGGGCGGCGGCGAGCCCTCGTCGACGGCGCGCACGGGGGCGCCGGCGAAGATCGACTCGGTGAGCGACCAGCGCCCCTGCACCTGCGACTGCGCGCCGGTGCGTCGTGAGCCGAAGCGCCGGACGGATGTTCGACGCTCGGGACGCGAGCGCGCGAGCGCCAAGCGAGGCGCGCGCAGCGGCGCCCATGCGTCGTTGGTCGCCTCGCCCGCCCACACGAGATCCCACAGCGCCTCGCGCAGCGCCTCGGCGGGCAGGTCGAGCTCTGCGATCAAGTCGCTGAAGAAGCACGGGCTGTGCGCCAGGCGTGCGCGCAGCAGGTCGTGGTCGGGCGTGTCGGTGGCCTTCGCCGGCGCGCCGGCGACGCGGCGCTCGTTGCTCGGCGGCGGCCCGATCAGCGGCGCGTCCTCGCGGAAGTACAGCGCCACGCGCCCCGAGCGCCCAAGCGGCCCGGCGCCGACCCACACGAGCTCGCCGCTGGCGCACAGCATGTCCAGCCACGACGGCGAGTAGGCGCCCGTGCGCCTCGGCAGCACGTCGCGCTCCCAGATCTCCGCCGGCAGCGCGAGCCCCTGCAGCGGCACGAGCACTTCGCGCAGGCGGTCGACGCCGGCGCCGGCGGACGGGTGGCGGTCGACGCCCTGCCACGACGGCAGGAACGCGGCGAGGCTGCGCTGGTCGGCCGGCTCGATCTCCTTGCGCAGCGCGGCGAGCGACGCGCGGCGCAGGCGGCGCAGCACCTCCACGTCGCACCACTCGCGCCCACTGCCGCCCGGCCGCAGCTCGCCCTGGACGATCGCCCCGTCGCGCTCGAGCTCGCGCAGCACGGCGCTCGCGTCGACGCCGTAGCGCTCGCGCAGCTCATCGGTCGTGAACGGCCCGTGCGTGCGTGCGTAGCGCGCGACGAGCACGCGCAGCGCGTCGGGCACGTCGGCGAGGAACGCCTCGGGCAGGCCACCGGGCGGCGCGGCCGACAGCGCGTCGCGGTACAGCCCGGCCTCGTCGGCGGCCACGTAGCGCTGCTCGCCGCCGACGCGCAGGCGGATCGCGCGGCGTTCGCGCTGCAGCTCGGCCAGCAGCGGCGCCGGGTCGACGCCCTCGAACACGCGCGCGGCGACCTCCACGTCGTCGAGGTCGCCGACGTGGCGCAGCACGTCGTGCAGCCCGTCGCGGCCGGTCGCCTGCGTGATCTCCGAGCGGTGCTGCAGGTCGTCCTCGACGCGCGCGAGCGCGTCCGCGTCGAGCAGCTCGCGCAGCTCCTCCTGGCCGAGCAGCTCGCGCAGCAGGTCGCGGTCGAGCGACAGCGCGGCGGCGCGGCGCTCGGCGCTAGGCGTGTCGCCCTCGTACATGTACGTGGCGACGTAGTCGAACAGCAGCGACGAGGCGAACGGCGACGCAGTCGGCGTCTCGACCTCCACGAGCGACATCTCGCGCGCGTGCAGCGAGCGCAGCAGCGCCTGCAGGCCGGGCACGTCGAGCACGTCGCGCAGGCACTCGCGGTAGGTCTCCAGCACGATCGGGAAGTCGGCGTAGCGGCGCGCGACCTCGAGCAGGTTCTGCGCCTTCAGGCGCTGCTGCCACAGCGGCGTGCGCCTGCCGGGGTACGCGCGCGGGATCAGCAGCGCGCGCGAGGCGTTCTCGCGAAAGCGCGCGCCGAACAGCGCCGAGCCGCCCAGCTCGGCGGTGATCTGCGCCTCGACCTCGTCGGGCTCGAGCATGATCAGCTCGGCCGCCGACGGCAGCGCCTCGGCTTCGTCGGCGTCGAGGTCGGGCAGGTGCAGCACGATGCCGTCGTCGGACGTGATCGCGTCGGCCTCCAGGCCCATGCGCTCGCGTATGCGCGCGGAGATCGCCAGGCCCCACGCCGAGTGCACGCGCCCGCCGAACGGCGACAGCACGCACAGGCGCCAGTCGCCGATCTCGTCGCGGAAGCGCTCGAGCACGATCGTGCGCTCGCTCGGCAGCACGCGCGTCGCCTCTTGCTGCTCGCGCAGGTACGCCAGCAGGTTGCGCGCGGCGCGCTCGTCGAGGTCGTAGTCGCGCTGCAGCGTCTCGGGCTCCTGCTCGACGGCCCAGCGCGAGAACTCGCCGATCGCCTCGCCGAGCTCCTTCGGGCGACCGACCGAGTCGCCCTTCCAGAACGGCACCGCGCCGGGCGCGCCGGGCGCGGGCGTGACGATCACGCGGTCGCGCCCGATCTCCTCGATGCGCCAGCTCGACGCGCCGAGCAGGAACGTCTGGCCAGGACGCGCCTCGTAGACCATCTCCTCGTCCAGCTCGCCCACGCGCCGCCCGTCCGGCAGCGTAACCGCGTACAGCCCGCGGTCGGGGATCGTGCCGGCGTTGGCGACGGCCAGCTGGCGCGAGCCCTTGCGCGCGCGGATCGTGCCGGCGACGCGATCCCATACGATGCGCGCGCGCAGCTCGCCGAAGTCTTTGGACGGGTAGCGCCCGTCGAGCATGTCGAGCACGTTCTCCAGCAGCTCCAGCGACAGCTCCGAGTAGGAATGGCTGCGCGTGACCAGCGCGTAAAGCTCGGCGACACGGATGCCGCCCGCCGGCGACTCGTCGGCGCGCTCGTCCGTCGCCTTTGCATTTTTCGATTGGCCGGCTTTCGCCGGCTCGGATGCCACGGCGATCGCCACGATCTGCTGGGCGAGCACGTCCAGCGCGTTGCGCGGCACGACGGTCGGCTCGATCTGTCCTTCGTGCATGCGCCGCGCGACGACCGCGCACTCGAGCAGGTCGCCGCGGAACTTCGGGAAGATGCGCCCGCGGCTGACCTCGTCGACGCCGTGACCGGCGCGGCCGATGCGCTGCAGCCCGCGCGCGACCGACTTGGGCGACTCGATCTGCAGCACCAGATCCACGGCGCCCATGTCGATGCCCAGCTCCAGCGAGCTCGTCGCCACCAGGCACGGCAGCTGGCCGGCCTTCAGCAGCTCCTCGACCTTCGTGCGCTCCTCGCGCGCCAGCGAGCCGTGGTGCGCGCGCGCGATCTCGATCGGCGTCGGCGGGCCGTCGGCGGGCGGCCCATCAGCCGCGTCAGCCTGCCCGGCGCTCGCGCCCTCGGGCAACTCGCGCCGTCCACCCGCCGCGCCAGCCTGCCCGGCGCTCGCGCCGTTTGCAGCGCCACGCGATCCATCGCCGCCATCGGCGGCCTGCTCATCCTTCTCGGCCTGCTCCTTGCCGGCCAGCTCGTTCAAGCGCAGCGCCACGCGCTCGGCCGAGCGGCGGTTGTTGACGAACACGATCGTCGAGTTGTGCGCTTTTACGAGCTTCAGCAGCTCGGGGTAGATCGCCGGCCAGATCGAGCTGCTGGTGGACTCGCCCCCTGCCACCGGCTCGAGCGGGTCGCGGGTGGGGTCGCTCGGGCCGTTCGGCTCGGTCATCGACTCGACGGGCACCTCGATGCGCAGGTCGAGCTGCTTGCGCTGGCCGGACGTCCACGATCGTCACCTCGCGTCGCGGGCCGACGAGGAAGCGGCCGATCTCCTCCAGCGGGTTCTGCGTGGCGCTCAGGCCGATTCGCTGCACCGGGCGGCCGGCCTGCGCCTCCAGGCGCTCGAGCGTCAGCGCGAGATGCGAGCCGCGCTTGGTCGCCGCGACGGCGTGGATCTCGTCGACGATCACCGCCTCGACGCCACCGAACATCGCGCGCGCCTGCGACGTGAGCATCAGGTACAGCGACTCGGGCGTCGTGATCAGGATGTCCGGCGGGTTGCGCGCCATCGCCGCGCGCTCGCGCTGCGGCGTGTCGCCGGTGCGAATCGCCACGCGCACGTCGTCCGCGCCGATGCCACGCAGCGGCGTGCGCAGGTTGCGCTCGATGTCATACGCCAGCGCCTTCAGCGGGCTCACGTACACCACGCGCACGCCGCTCGCCGGGTCGCCCGCGCCGGCGCCGCGCGCTTCAGCCTGCGGCCGGCCTGCAGGCTCGACGTGCTCCGATCGTTCGGCGCTCAGGCGGTCAAGCGCCCACAGGAACGCCGCGAGCGTCTTGCCCGAGCCGGTCGGCGCCGACAGCAGCACGTTCTCGCCGGCGGCGATCGCCGGCCAGGCCTTCGTCTGCGCGGGCGTCGGCGCGTCGAACGCCTGCTCGAACCACTCGCGCACGCGTGGCGTGAAGCTGGACAGAGGCACCCGATGAGGCTAGCGCGCGCACCTGCCCGCCAACCATGACAACTGTCTGTAGACGTTCGGTCTGCAATACGTGACAGTCGTCTGCATGGACGCGACCCGCCGGCAGTTCGCCGAGAACCTGCGCGAGCATCGCATGCGCGCCGGCCTGACCCAGGAACAGCTCGCCGACGCGTGCGACCTGCACCTCACCGCCGTGAGCAAGCTCGAGCGTTGCAAGCGCACGCCGCGCCTGGACACCGTCGTCGCGCTGTCGCGCGCGCTGGGGCTCTCGTCGGTGTGCGAGCTGCTGCACGGGATCGGCTGAGCGCCGCTCGCGCGCCCGGCTGCGCGCTGGGAAAATTGGCGGTGGATCATCACGGCAAGGTGTCACGCGACCGCGCCGGCCCCGCAAACCATGACGCCTACTGCACCGACCTCAACAGACCTCCGGGCGCGCCTGACCGCGCGGACGCTGCAGCTGATCGACATGCGCTCCGAATCGGGGCAAGAGGGAGACATCTCAGAGCATGTCGCCGGTGTGCTGCGCGACGGCGGCGTGACGACGCTCGACGCCGGCGACACGTGCGTGATCGCCGGCGCAAGCACGCGCGGCGAGCGTCCGTTGGTGCTGCTCGCCGGCCATCTCGACACGGTTCCCGCGCAGCAGAACTGGCCCGGGCGGCTGCTGGGCGAGCACGTGGCCGGACTGGGCGCCAGCGACATGAAGGGCGGCGTCGCGGTGATGCTGGAGCTGGCGCTCGCGCTGGCCGGCGCCTCGCGTGAGCGCGAGCGTTGCGTGACCGACGTCGGCCTGCTGCTGTTCGGCCGCGAGGAGCTGGCGGCCGATCGCAGCAGCCTCGCGCCGCTGCTCGCGCGCGAGCGCAGCCTGCGCGAGGCCGACCTGGCGATCATGCTCGAGCCGACCGCCAACGTCGTGCAGGCCGGCTGCCTGGGCAACCTCGACGCGACGTGGACGTTTCACGGGCGCGCCGGGCATTCGGCGCGCCCGTGGCTGGCCGACAACGCGATCGACCGCGCCGTCGCGGGCATCGCAGAGCTGCACGAGGTGGCGCCGTCGCAGAGCACGATCGACGGCCTCGCCTACACGCAGGCGCTGTCTGTGACGACGCTGCACGCGGGCGTCGCGCGCAACGTCATCCCGGGCGTATGCACCGCCAACGTCAACTTCCGCTACGCGCCCGGCATGAGCGCCGCGGACGCCGAGGTGTTCGTGCGCGAGCGCTGCGAGCGACACGGCGAGGTGCAGGTGCTTGGCAACTCGCACGGCGCCTCGCCGCCGCGCGACAACCCGCTGATGGAGCGGCTGACCGCCGCCACCGGCGCGCCGGCGCAACCAAAGCAGGCGTGGACGCCCGTCGCCGAATTCGCCGCAGCGGGGATCGACGCGGTGAACCTCGGCCCCGGCGACCCCGCGTTTGCGCACCGCGCGGACGAGCGCGTGTCGTTGGACGCGCTCGTCGACACCTATCGCATCCTGGACTCGTTTCTGTGCGCCTGAACGACAACGTCGAGCATGCGCCCGCCTACCCGTTCCTGCGGGTCGGTGAGGCGCGTCGCGCGGCGCGCGAGCGCGGGCTGGACATCGTGGACCTGAGCCTCGGCGAGCCGACCGAGCCGGCGCCGCAGGCCGTGCGCGACGCGCTCGCCGGCGCGGCGCGCGAGCTCGAGCTGTGCGCGTACCCATCCACCGCCGGCCTGCCGGCGCTGCGCGAGGCGATCGCCGCGTGGGTCGCACGCCGCTTCGGCGCGACCGTCGACCCGCACAGCGAGCTGCTGCCGACGCTCGGCGCGAAGGAGCCGATCGCGCTGCTCGCGCGCCTGTTCGCGCGCCGCGGCGACGTCGTCGCCGTCGGCACGCCCTCCTACCCCGTGCCCCAGCGCAGCGCGCACGCGGCCGGCGTGGACGTGATCGCGCACGCGCTCCACGCCGGCGGCTCGTGGCTGGCCGATCCCGACGCGATCCCATGGCGGCGCGCGGCGATCGTATGGGTCGTCAACCCGCACAACCCCACCGGCGCGGTCGCTCCGCTGGCGCTGCTGGCGGAGCTCGCCGAGCGTTGCCGGCGCCACGGCGCGATCCTCGCGGTGGACGAGACATACTCCGAGTTCTGGTACGAGGGTCAGCCGCCGGCGTCGGCTTTGGCGCTGGCGCAGCGCAGCGGCGTCGTCGTGTTCAACTCGCTGTCCAAGCGCTCGTCGCTGGCCGGACTGCGCTGCGGCTTCATCGCCGGCGACGCCGACATCGTGCAGCGCATCCGCCGCCACCGCAGCGACATCGGCACGACGCCGCCGGCGCTCGTGCAGCTCGCCGCGACCACCGCGTGGGGCGACGAGGCCCACGTGATCCGCGCGCGCGAGCGCTATGCGCGCAAGCGCGACACGCTGCGCGCGGCGGCGCTGCGCGCGGGGCTCGCCGACGCCGGTGGGCCCGGCGGGATCTTCCTGTGGCTGGCCGTGCCCGGCGGCGACGACGTGCGCGCGCACGAGCTGCTGCTCGATCGCTCGCTGCTCGTTGTGCCGGGGTCCTATCTCGGGACCGGCGGCGAGGGATACCTGCGCGTGGCGCTCACGCCGCCGGGCGAGCAAATCGCCGAGGCGGCGAAGACGCTCGCGGCGATCGACCTCGCGGGCGGCGCTACAGCGCCACGCCGTGGTCGCGCACGAGGTCGTTGAGCACCGCCTTCTCGTGGCGCTCGCCCTCGGCGAGGCGCTTGACGACGAGCACGCACGGCAGCCCGAACTCGCCGCCGGGAAAGCTGCGCGTGCGCGTCGCGCCGATCGCGACGCTCCACGCGGGCACGTGCCCGCGCCCCAGCTCCTCACCCGTGTCGGCGTCGATCACGGGGATCGTCGGCGAGAGGATGACGCCGGCGCCGACGACCGCGCCGCGGCCCACGCGCGCGCCTTCGATGAGCATGCAGCGACTGCCGATGAAGGCTTCTGACTCGACGATCACCGGCGCGGCCTGCAGCGGCTCGAGCACGCCGCCGATGCCCACGCCGCCGGACAGGTGCACGCCGTCGCCGATCTGCGCGCACGAGCCGACCGTCGCCCACGTGTCGACGAGCGTCCCCCGCCCGACGTAAGCGCCGACGTTGACGAAGCTCGGCATGAGGATCGAGCCGGGCGCGAGGTAGGAGCCGAAACGCGCGTACGCGCCGGGCACCACGCGCACTTCCGCGCAGCCGCGCTTGGGCGGCAGGCGGTCGGCGAACAGCATCGGCCCGGCCTCAGTGCGCTCCAGCGGGCACACGCGAAACAGCAGCACGATCGCGCGCTTGAGCCACTCGTGCACGATCACCTCGCCCGCGTCGTCGAGCTCGGCCACGCGCACGCGCCCACTGTCGAGCAGCTCGATCACGCTGAGCACGGTCGCTTGCACGCCCGCGTCGCGGTCGTCGAGCTGGTCGCGGCGCTCCCACAGCTCCTCGACGCGCTCGCGCAGCGAGTCCAGCCCGCCGAAGTCCGCGATCGAGGCGACGCTGGCCATCGTCACGCGCCCCTCGCCGCGACCGTCGCCGCCTCGCGCTCGACGCGCGCGCCCGGGCGGAGCAGGTCGGGCTCGAACTGCAGCGTGGCGAAGTAGTCGCGCCTGACCTCCTCGGCGCGGCGGATCAGCTCGACGCTGCCGTCGCTGCGCAGCAACAGCTCCTGCGGGCGCAGGCGGCCGTTGTAGTTGAAGCCCATCGCGAGGCTGTGCGCGCCAGTGTCGTGGATCAGCAGCAGGTCGCCCTCGCGCAGTTGCGGCAGCTCGCGCTGGATCGCCAGCTTGTCGTTGTTCTCACACAGCGAGCCGACGACGTCGACGCGCTGCAGCGGCCGCTCGCCGCGGTCGCCGCACAGCGTCACGTGGTGGTAGGCGTCGGCGTAGAAGGCGGGGCGCATCAGCGCGGCGATGCCGGCGTCGATGCCCGCGTACTCGCGCCACTTGCTCATGCGGTTGATCACGCGCGTGACGAGCGCGCCGTGGGGGCCGGTGACGTAGCGCCCGGCCTCCAGGAACAGCTTCGGGCTCCGTCCGCTGCGGCGCTCGTGCTCACGCAGCAGCTGTCCGGCGCCAAGACCGAGCGCGTGCACGTCGAGCGTCGGGTCGTTGGGTCGATAGGGGATGCCCAGGCCGCCGCCCGCGTTGACGAACTCGAGCTCGATGCCGAGCGTCCGCGCCAGCTCCTCCTCCAGCGCGAGCAGCATCGCGACGGTAGTCAGCAGCGGCTGCACGGCGAGCACGTTGGAGGCGATCATCGCGTGCAGCCCGAAGCGCTCGACGCCGAGCTCGCGCGCCGCGGCGAAGGCCGGTGCCAGCTGGTCGCGACGCAGCCCGAACTTGGCCTCCGTAGGCGTGCCGATCAGCTTGTCGCCGACGCGCTCGGGACCGGGGTTGAAGCGAAACGAGCACAGCGCCGGCGCGCTCGGAAGCTTGTCGATCAGCGTGACGTCGTCGACGTTGACGATCGCGCCGAGCGCCAGCGCCGCGGCGAACTCCTCGCGCGTGGTGTTGTTGGAGGTGAAGAAGATCTCCTCGCCCGTCGTGTCGCTGTCGGCGGCCAGCTCCAGCTCGGCGATCGAGCTGCACTCCATCCCCAGGCCGTGCTCGGCGAGCACGCGCAGCACGGCCGGGTTGGGCAGCGCCTTGACAGCGAAGAACTCGTGAAAGGGCAGCCCGGCGAACGCCGCAGTCAGGCGCTCGGCGCTGGCGAGCATGCCGTGTTCGTCATAGATGTGAAAGGGCGTGCCGAAGTGCTCGGCGACCTCCGGCAGGACCCGCTCCAACCGCTGCTCGAAGTGCTGGCTGAGCGGCATCGCCGGCGTCGCCGCCTATGCGCTTCGGTGCGCGGTGATGATCGCTCTTTCGCGCAGCCCCGAGAGCGGGCGGCGGTAGCTGATCGAGGCGGTCGACACATGCGTGAACCCCGCGCGCTTGAGCTCACCGGCGATCCAGCGGTCCGACAGCCAGTAGAAGCCCGGGACGTTGGCCGACTGCTGCACCGCCTCGTCGGTTTTTGGGGCGTCGTTGGAGATCACGACCGTGCCGCTGCCCGGCTTCAGCCAGCTGTGGAACAGGCTGAGTGCCCGGTGCGCGCCGTCGTGGTCGTCGTGCAGGTGGCCGAGCAGGCCGTCGGCGTAGACGACGTCCCAGTACTCCGGTTGGGCGTCCCACTCGTACAGGTTCTGGCAGATCGCCGGCACGCCCGCGCGGCGCGCCAGCTCGACGGCCTCCTCGAGCGCGTCGACTGCGAGCACCGGATAGCCTTCGCGGCCGAGCACGCGCTCGACGAACGCGTTGCCGGCGCCGAGGCTCAGCAGCAGGTTCTTGCGATCGCGGTCGAGCGCGTTTCGCAGGTGCTCGAGGATCCACCAGCGGTACGTCGGCGAGCAGGTCGACGGGGTGGTCGAGTCGCCGCGCGCGATCCCGTGCTCCCATTCCTCGAAGATGCTCATCTCCTCGCTGCCGGTCAGGTAGAACGAGCGCAGGTCGTTCTCCAGCGCGTTGGGGTCGGCCATCGAGGTCTCATAACCCACGTTGTGGTCGATCGCGGCCATCAGCCGTTCACCTCCTGAGTTCGCACCAGGCCGATGCCGCCGAGGCCGCTGGACAGCAGCGAGCGCATGATCCGCCCGACGGCCGGGTCGGTGTCGGTGTCGAGATACCACTTGCCGATGCGCGCGAGAAAGCGCACGAGGCGCAGCACGTCCAGGCCCTTGACGGCGCGGTCGAGCAGCGGCAGAAGCTGCGACTGCGCGACGACCGAGCGGTAATGCTCGTCGTCGGCCAGCGGCAGCGGGCCGCCGTCATTGCCCGGGTCCCACGCCTTCATCCAGGCGCGCGCGAACGTCCAGCCGGTGTTCGCGTCGGCGTCGAGCACGCGCTCGGGAGTGATCGTCAGCGACTCGTGCAGCGGGTGATCCAGGCACATCCCCATCAGCACCATCACCGCGAGGTCGGGCGCGGCGCACGCGGCGCGCTCCTCGATCGCCAGCGCGTTGATCTCCTCGTGCGTAACGAGCATGTCGAGCAGGTCGTCGATCAGCAGCGTGCTCTCGCCGTCCGGGCCGTCGTCGCGATCGGTGACGACCTCGGCGTGCAGCACGGCGGTCGGGTAGACGGTCGATCCTGGCGCCAGCCCGCGCAGGATCTCGTCGAGGTTGTCGCGCCGTTCCTCGCTGGTCAGGCGAACGAGCGTGACGTCGGTCATCTCGGTCATCAACGAGCGCCAGATGGTCAGCGCGCGCAGGTCCTTCGTCGGCAGTCCTTCTGAGCCGATCAGCGGCAGGTGCACGGGCGTGCGCCCGTCGGTCTCGAACACCAGCGGCCCGCTCGCTAAGCCGCTGATCACGCCCTGCGCCAGCGCGAGGCGCACCATCGGCTCGATCCGCGGCGCGTACTGCGAGTCGAAAATCGTGCGCTCGAAGCGCACGCCCAGACGCGCGAGCGTCTGGTTCTGCCCGCTCACCGCCCAGTCGCGGATTGTGTGCCACAGCTGCACCGTCGGCGCATCGCCGCCGGCCAGCTTCGCCAGCAGGGAGTCGGCCAGCTCGCCTTCCCCATCGGGCTCGCGTACGTGGCGTGCGTACACCCCTTCGACGAAGCGGTCGGACTTCTCGCCCGCGCTCGCCGGGTCGCTGTCGGCGGCGAAGCGCAGGTAGCCGGCCATCGCGTCGGCCATCTCGCGCCCGGCGTCGGCGATCTGCGTCTGGCGCGCGACGTGCGCTCCGGCGGCCTCCAGCGCACCCGCGAGCGCGTGGCCGAGCGCGATGTTGCGCAGGTAGCCCGCGTGCAGCGCCGTTGTCGTGCTCGGGTCGCAGAAGTCGACCACGTACGGGGCGTCCTTGAGCAGGTCGCGCGTCGCCGGTGCCAGCCACCGCCCGGCCCTTCGAGCGCCGAGCTCGGCAGGGCGCGCGTCGCGCAGCTGCATCTCGGGCGTCTCGAAGAGCACGTCGGGCGGGACGTCGATCTGTGAGATGTCGATAGCCATGACGGTGAGGCGAGGCTAGCCACGGCCGGGTGGAAGTCAAACGCTCGCGGCACAGGTGAAGCGAATCGGCCGCACGGTGACGCGAGCGGATTCACTCAGAGCGCCGCAAACGTTGGGCGCGCCGCGTGAGCGTCAGCTTTTCACCAGATCGCGTCGATCGTTTCCAAAGGTGAATCAGAGACATTTGCGCCCTCGCGGCGCGTGCGCCGGCCGGGGTTTGTCGCGCCCGCGAGAGGCATGCCTGGGCGGTGCAACAGAGCGGTTAGGCTCGCTCGCCAATGGAGGCGAAGCTCGATCTGGATCAGACGACGGTCGAGGCATGCCGCGATGCGGCGGCGCGGATCGCCGCGCGGATGGCGAGCGAAACCGCCGGCCGGACGACCCTGTCGGTCGAGCGCTCGGTGACGCGGTTCCTCGGCGTCGACGGAATCAACTCGCTGGACATCCCGCTGCCCAACGCGCTGGTCGAGC
This sequence comes from uncultured Solirubrobacteraceae bacterium, assembly GCA_963794905.1. Lineage (GTDB taxonomy): Bacteria > Actinomycetota > Thermoleophilia > Solirubrobacterales > Solirubrobacteraceae > Palsa-744. The sequence continues at coordinate 1,904,483 of CAWCFO010000002.1, read as the reverse complement.
ACGTGCACGACGCCGGCCTGCTCGGGCGCGGCGTCGCCCACTGGCTCGGTAACGCGATGCTGCAGACCGGGCGCGGCGCGCAGCAGGTCGCCGAGGCGGTTGGCGCGGGTGAGCTGGACATCTGCGCGCTGCCGCTCGCCGACGACGCGGCGATCGAGCGGCTGGTCACCGACGAGTGTTCCGAGCGGATGCAGGCCGCGCGCAGTCGCATGGACGAGCGGCGCGAGCGGCGCGAGCGGCTCGGCGGGCCGCCGCCGCTGCGCTATGTGCTGAGCGCCACCGGCAACGTGTACGACGATGTCGTGCACGCGATCGCCGTCGCCGAGACCGGCGGCGACGTCGTCTCGATGACGCGCTCGACCGCCCAGAGCCTGCTCGAACACGTGCCGTTCGGGCCGACCACCGAGGGCTTCGGCGGCACGTTCGCCACGCAGGAGAACTTCCGCATCCTGCGCGAGGCGCTGGACGACTGGTGCGAGCGCAACGGGCGCTACATCCGCCTGTCGAGCTTCTGCTCGGGGCTGTGCATGACCGAGTTCGCGACGCTCGGCGCGATGGAGGGCTTGGACAACATGGTCAACGACGCCCTCTACGGGATCCTCTACCGCGACATCAACCCGGCGCGGACGATGATCGACCAGCGCATCTCGCGCATGATCACCGGCTACTTCGGCATCGTCATCAACACCGGCGAGGACAACTACCTGCGCACGGCCGATGCGATCGAAGCCGCCCCCTCGGTGACTGCGTCGCAGTTCATCAACCACCAGCTGGCGCGCGCTTCGGGCGTGTCCGACGAGCTGATCGCGCTGGGCGACGCCTTCGAGATCGACCCGCCGACGACCAACGGCTTCCTCTACGAGTGGGCGCAGGCGCAGCTCACGCGCGAGCTGTTTCCCGACTGCCCGATCAAGTACATGCCGCCGACGCGCCACATGGACGGCAACCTGTTCCGTACGCACGCCTGCGACACGCTGTTCAACCTGATCACGATCGCCACCGGCCAGGGCATCCAGACGGCGGGCGTGCCCACCGAGGGCGTGTTCACGCCGCATCTGCACGACCGCGTGGTCGGCCTGGAGTGCGTGGACTACGTGTTCAACTACGCGCGCGACCTCGGCGCCGAGATCCAGTTCCGTCCCGACGGCCAAATCATCGCGCGCGCGCGCGAAGTGCTCGCCCAGGCGCACGACCTGCTCGAACGGATCGCCGACCACGGCATGTTCGCGGCGATCGAAGACGGCACGTTCGGCGACGTGCGACGGCCCGTCGACAGGGGTCGCGGGATCGACGGGATCGTGACGATCGACGAGGGCTACCTCAACCCGATGGTGGCGCTGATGCAGGGGGCGCTCGTTGACTAGCCACCTGCACGAGGTGGACCTGACGCGCGTGACGCCGTACGGCGACCATCTCGGCGACGGTGTCGTGCAGCTGAGCTTCACGCTGCCCGTCCCGCATGGCCCGGCGGCGCGCAAGACGGCGATCGAGCTGGCCGCGCGCCTGGGCCTGGAGCGCCCGGAGATCGCCCACCATCAGCGCCTGCTCGACGGCTACACGCACTTCCTCGTGTACGCGCGCTACGCCGGCACGCTCGACTACACCGCCCAGCAGGCCGGCGAGTACGACCTGGAGTACTTCAGCGAAGACGAGATCGACGCTTTCGCCGCCGAGCACGTCGGACGGCCGATCGTCGTCGTGGGCGCGTGCACGGGATCGGACAACCACAGCGTCGGCATCGACGCGATGCTCGACCTGAAGGGCTTTCAGGGCAACCGCGGCCTTGAAGGCTACGGCGCGTTCGCCGCATACAACCTCGGCAGCCAGGTGCCCAACAGCGTGCTCGTGGCCAAGGCGATCGAGCTCGACGCCGACGCGATCCTCGTCTCGCAGACGGTCACACAGCAGGACCTGCACATCCACAACCTGACCGAGCTGGTCGAGATCGTCGAGGCGGAGGGGCGGCGCGAGCACACGATCCTCGCGTGCGGCGGCTCGCGCGTGACCAACGAGCTGGCCAAGGAGCTCGGCTTCGACGCGGGCTTCTCGCGCGGCACCTACCCGGTCCACTTGGCGAGCTTCCTCGTCCGCGAGGTGGCGACGCGCCTGCACGCCAACGGACAGCGCGATGAGTGAAGCCACGCCGCCGCAGGGCACGTCGTCGTCGCCGGTCTCGGCCCCGGACCCGACCTCGGCCTCGGACCCGACCTCGGCCTCGGCCTCGGCGAAGCTCAACGGCTCGCCGGACGACGCCGACGAGCGGCTGGCCAAGCTGCGCAGGCTGCGCGACGCCGGCGTCGAGCCATACCCGCACCTCAACGGCGACGTGCCGCGCAGCTGGATCGCCGACGTGCTCGCCGCGCACGACCCGTCGGAGATGGCGCCGGGCTCCCAGCCGGGGCTGCGTTATCGGGTGTGCGGGCGGCTGATCGCCCGGCGCGGACACGCCAAGACGATGTTCTTCGACCTGCGCGACCAGTCGGGCGTGATGCAGATCGTCGCGCACGAGGAGCCGACTGCCGACGCGGCCGGCGACGCGGCTGCCGACGCGGGCGGCGATACGGCGTTTGCCCGGCTCGCGGGGTTGGACATCGGCGACATCGTCGACATTCGCGGCGACGTCTACATCACGCAGCGAGGCGGTCTGGCGCTCGGCGCGAGCGAGTGCACTCTGCTCGCCAAGGCGCTGCGCCCGCCGCCCGATCGCCACCACGGCATGGAGGACGTGGGCTCGCGCTACCGCTACCGCGAGCTCGACCTGCTGGCCAACGCGCACACGCGCGAGATGTTCTTCAAACGCACGAAGGTGATCGAGGCGATCCACCAGGTGCTGCGCGAGAAAGGCTTTACGCAAGTCGAGTCGCCGATGCTGCAGACGCTCGCCGGCGGCGCCTCCTCGCGCCCGTTCTCCACGCACCACAACGCGCTGGACATCGACGTACACCTGCGCATCTCGGTGGAGCTGTACATGAACCGCTGCGTCGTCGGCGGCCTGGAGAACGTGTACGACCTCGGGCGGGCGTTTCGCAACGAGGGCATCTCGCACAAGCACAACCCCGAATTCACGGTGCTCGAGTGCATGCAGACTTACGCCGACTACATGGACATCGCCGTGTGGTGCGAAGAGGTCGCCGAGCAGGTCGCGCTGCGCACGCTCGGCACGACGAAGATCGAGCAGCACGACGGCACGATCATCGACCTGGCGAAACCGTGGCGGCGCATCTCGCTGCGCGACGCCATCGAGCAGGCCGTCGGCATCGACTACCTGCAGGCGACCGTCGAGCAGCTGCTCGAACACGTCGACGCCGACGCCGAGCAGGACAAGGGCTGGGCGAAGCTGGTAGAAGCCGTCTACAGCAAGCACGTCGAGCCTTATCTGGTGCAGCCGACGCACGTGTTCGACTTCCCTCTGGACCTCTTCCCGATCTGCAAGCGCCACTCACAGGACGCGCGCCTGGGCGAGCACTTCGACACGGTGATCCGTGGCATGGAGGTGCTGTCCGGCGACACCGAGCTCAACGACCCGCTCGACCAGCACGACCGCTTCGTCAAACAGCGCCAGCAGCGCCCGAGCGACGACGGCGACCAGCCGCACCCGCACGACGAGAGCTACGTTCGTGCGCTCGAATACGGGATGGCGCCGACGTCCGGCGGCGGCATCGGCGTCGATCGCCTGCTGATGGTTCTCGCGGGAGTCGAGTCGATTCGCGACGTCGTGCCCTTCCCCACGCTGCGCGAGCTTCGCTGAAGGTCCGGCCGCGCGCTGAGCGCCGGCGCGCGGGCGCTTGACGGACCCTGCCCGAAACGCGCACGACTGCGTGGCCCTCCGTTCGTGGGAGACAGTAGTCAGGAAGTCCCAACCAATGGAATCGAGGCTCTGAAAGCCGACAAGCACGTCCTCTTTACGATTACTTAAGACAGGTGATCGGATAAAGGGGACAATTGGAGCTGCTGCAAAACTAGGACTACGCTCCCAGTCATGAGGCACGAATCGGGACGTCGGGTTCCCACGCGCGCTCACCGCCAGTGGACGCCACTCGCGCGCGCGCTTGCGGCGGTGGGCGACCGCTGGACCCTGCTGATCGTGCTGGCGCTGAAGGACGGCGCGCTGCGCCTGAGCGCCCTGCGCGAACGCTTGCCCGGCGTCAGCTCAGGCGTGCTCGATCATCACCTCAACGAGATGGTCGCCATGGGCCTGCTCTCGCGCCAGCGCTTTCGTGAAATGCCGCCGCGCGTCGAGCTCGACCTGACCGAGCGCGGTAGGGGGCTGCTGCCGATCGCCGCGTCGCTCGCCCGCTGGGGGATGCGCAACGAGTGGCCCGAGCCGCAGGGCCGAGAGCACGTCCGCGCCGACGCCGTGCTGCGCCAGCTGCCCGCGCTGCTCGAAGACGCGAGCGATCTGCCGGACGGCACGGTCGAGGCCGTCGTCGGGACCGGCAACGGCGATGCCGGCGACGACGCGCATCAGTGGTTTGAGATCGTCGGCGGGCAGCTTCGCGCAGCAACCGAGTCAGACGCGGCAACCGCCCGGGTCGAGGGCGACGAGCGAGCATGGATCGCCGCGCTCGGTCCGGCGTGTGACTACTCCGGGCTGAGGCTCGCCGGCGAGATTGCCGTCGCCAGGCGGCTGTTCGACTCGCTGCCGCGCGGCTGAGCCGACCGGCGCTCGCGGACCGCGCTACGCCGACGGGAGGCGCTCGTGGCCTCTGTGCGACGGGCCGGCCCCTCCGTGGCGCTCGCCGGGCGCTCCGCGCACCGCCTTAGACTGCACGCCGATGGACGATCGAGCATCGCGTTGACGAGCGCTTCCGCAACCGGGGCCGGATCGCCGGCGCAGGCGCAGGCGCCTGGCGAGGCGACGGGCGTGCTGCCGGCGCAGCGCCTGCGCGAAGCGATCGCGCGCGATTGGATGGTCGCGGGCGAGTGGCGCATACCGGCGGAGTCGGTGCAGCCGGCGAGCGTAGATCTGCGCCTCGGCGAGCGCGCCTGGGCGCTGCGCTGCAGCTTCCTGCCGGACAGCGACTCGACGGTCGAGCAGAAGACCGAGGATCTGGCCTTCGAAGAGATCGACCTGCGCGACGGGGCGACGCTGGAGCGCGACCGCCCGTACCTCGTGCCGCTGATCGAGCAGCTGCGGCTGCCCGACGGAATCCGCGCAAAGACCAACCCGAAGAGCTCGACCGGACGCCTGGACGTGTTCACGCGCGTGCTCACCGACCGCAGCCATCGCTTCGACGAGATCGCCGCCGGCTATCGCGGAAAGCTCTACCTGGAGGTCGTGCCACGGACGTTCGCGATCCGCGTCAAGACCGGCCTCGCGCTGAACCAGGTGCGCCTGATCGACGGCGACGGCCGTCTCGGCGACCGCCAGCTGCTCGACCTGCACCGTCAGACACCATTGCTGTTTCGCGACGGGCAGCCGCTCGGCGGCGAGGCGCTGTCGCTCGGCGACGGGCTGTTCCTCAGCCTCGACGCCTCGGGCGGCCCGCAGAGCACGGTCGGCTACCGCGCCAAGAAGAACAGCCTGCCGATCGATCTGACGCGCGTGGGGACGCTGCGCTGGCAGGACTACTGGGAGCCGGTGCACCCGGAGGCAAAGCAGCGCATAGTGCTCGAGCCGGAGGTCTTCTACCTGCTGCTGTCGGCCGAGGGCGTGAGCATTCCGCCTCGCTACGCGGCCGAGATGCTGGCGTATGACCCGACGGCGGGGGAGCTGCGCACTCACTACGCCGGCTTCTTCGACCCCGGCTTCGGCTTTCACCGCGACGGCACGCCTGGCGGCAGCCGCGCCGCGCTCGAGGTCCGCGCGCGCGACGTGTCGTTCATGGTCGAGCACGGGCAACCGGTCTGCAAGCTGGCGTTCGAGCGTATGGCCGAGGAGCCCGACGTGCTCTACGGCAGCGATGTCGGCTCCAACTACCAGGGGCAGCAGACGATGCTCAGCAAGCATTTCCTCGAGCGCGCGCCCGCCGTCGACTGACCCCGCGCCCTCGCCGGCGCGTCGCCAACTCGAACGAATCCGCTCAGACGATAAGCCGCAGCGGCGTCCGATCGCCGGACCAATAAAAACGACCAACGGTCGCTCTATCATGCCTCCGGCCGGGCGACCGATCGTCCGGCGTCGCGGACCTTGCCGCGCCACATACGCGAGGGACTTTCCAGGACGAGGAACAGGCCCCAGCCCCAGCAAAGGACAGGGAACAAGCCCACATGCCCAGAACAAGCTCAAAAGCTCCGAAAGCCTCTGCGTCCACGCTCGAGCCGGCGTGGTCGATCCCGAGCCTGCGCGAACCGCGCTACTCCCAATCGCTGGAGCGCGGCCTGGCGATCCTCAGCTGCTTCACGCCCAAGCGGCCCGTGCTCGGCATCGCCGACATCGCCGACGAGCTCGGCATGAGCCGCTCGACGACGCACCGCTACGTGATCACGCTGCTGGCGCTCGGCTACCTGGAGCAGGGGGCCTCGCGCAAGTATCGCCTGGGCCTGCGCGTCACCGACCTGGGCATGTCCGCGCTGAACTCCACCGGCCTGCGCGAGCATGCACAGCCCTATCTGGAGGAGCTGCGCCAGCGCACCTCCTACAGCGTCAGCCTGGCCGTCCTGGACGGCCCGGAGATCCTCTACGTCGATCGCGCGCGCAGCTTGCGCCGCGGCGTGGAACAGGCGGGCCTCGATGTGCGCATCGGCTCGCGACTGCCCGCCTACTGCACGGCGATGGGCAAGCTGCTGCTGGCCAACCTCCCCGACGCCGACCAGCGCGAGCTGATCGCGCAGATAAAGCTCGCCAAATCAGGGCCGAACACGCTCACCTCCAAGAAAGCGCTCAAAGACGAGCTGGAGGACGTGCTCGACGCCAACTTCGCTGTCGACGACGAAGAGCTCGCCAAGGATCTCTACGCGATCGCGGCGCCCGTGCGCAACGAGGCGCGTGAGGTCGTCGCCGCCGTCGACATCTCCGTGCCCAGCTCGGCGATCTCGATCGGTGAACTGGTCGACGCGCTCGGCCCGCACCTCGTCTCGACGGCCGATCGCATCTCCGCGCGGCTGGGGTATCGCCGCGACGACGAGCAGGGCTGAGCGAGCCGCGCGCATCGCCGGGCCGCGCAGTCGCGTACTCTCTGCGGCCGGTATGCCCGCCCCCTTCAAGCGCGCCTCCCTGCAGTCCTGCGCCGTGCTGCTCGTCGTCGGCCTGTCGGCCTGTGCGACGACCGTCTCGACGTCCGGGTACAAGGGCGAAGCCAAAGACGTCGCGCAGACGGTCAAGAACCTGCAGAGCGACGTGACGGCGGCCGAAAACAAGAAGGTCTGCCAGAACGACCTGGCGAGCACGGTCGTCAAGAGCCTCAGCTCGGCCAGCGGCGGCTGTCAGCAGGTCATCAAAGACCAGCTGGCCGAGGTCGCCTCCTTCGAAGTCACCGTCAACTCGATCCAGATCACCAGCCCCGGCCACACGGCCGTCGCTCACGTCAGGAGCAAGTACTCCGGCAAGAACCGCAACACGACGATCTCGCTCGTCAAGGAGTCGGGCAAGTGGAAGATCGAAAAGGTCGGCTGACGGGCTAGTCGATCCCCTCGAGCAGCTCGCCCGAGGACTTCAGCCCGAGGCCGCGCGCGAGGATCACGATCGTCTCCAGCCGCGGCGAGCGCTTGCTGCGCTCGAGCAGGCTGATCTCCGTGCGGTGCAGGTCGCACACGTCCGCCAGCGCCTCCTGGGAGAGGCCGGCGCGGTCGCGCTGCTGGCGCAGGTTCTCTGCGAACTGCTCACGTGAGGTCATGTCCGCAGTCTCGTGTATGACGGACAACAAGTTCCACAGACGATTGTCGTCGTTGTGGATCGCGGTAGTCGCTGGCGTCTGAACGTGCGTCTCTAGGCGAGCGTGCGTCCGTACTGGCGCTCGTAGTAAGCGCGGTAGTCGCCCGAGCGGATCGGCTCCCACCACCACGAGTTCTCGCGATACCACCGCACCGTCTGCTCGAGGCCCTCGCCGAAGCGCACCTGCGCGCTCCAGCCGAGCGCGCGGACCTTGTCCGAGGACAGCGAGTAGCGGCGATCGTGGCCGGGCCTGTCGGCGACGTACTCGATCTGCGACTCCTGCGCCCTGGTCGCCGCGATGATCCGCTTGACCACGTCGATGTTGGCCTCCTCGTCAGGGCCGCCGGCGTTGTAGACCTCGCCCGCGACGCCGTGTTCGAGCACGTGCCCGATCGCGCGCGAGAAGTCAGTCGAGTGGATCCAATTGCGCACCTGCATACCGTCGCCATACACCGGCAGTCGATCGCCGTGCAGCGCATTGAGGATCATCAGCGGGATCAGCTTCTCGGGGTACTGGTTGGGGCCGTAGTTGTTCGATCCACGCGCGATCAGCGCGGGCAGCTCATATGTGTGGAAGTAGCTCAGCACGAGCAGGTCCGCGCCGGTCTTCGTCGCCGAGTAGGGCGAAGAGGGACGCAGCGGCGACTCCTCGGTGAACGAGCCCGACTCGATCGAGCCGTACACCTCGTCGGTCGACACCTGCACGTAGCGAAGCCCGGCCGCCCGCGCAGCCTCCAGCAGGACGTACGTGCCCAGCGCGTGCGTCGACACGAACGCGTCCGGCTCGGCGATGGAGCGGTCCACGTGCGTCTCCGCGGCGAAGTTGACGATCGCCTCTGGCGCGGCCGCCTCGATCGCGCCCGAAACCGCCGCGCGGTCCTCGATCGCGCCGCGCAAAAAGCGAAACGCCGCATGGTCGGCGAAGTCGCGGAAGTTCTCCTCGCGCCCGGCGTACGTCAGCTTGTCCAGCACCGTCACCTCGTCGCCGTGCTCCAGCAGGCGCTGGCGCACGAACGTCGAGCCGATGAAGCCGGCGCCCCCACACACGAGAAGTTTCATGACCGGATCATCCCAGTCGCCTGCCATGAGCGCGCAGGGCAAGCTGGACCAGGACGCAGGGAGCGTGGCGTGCTGCGCGCGCGAGCGACCGAGGACGCCGTCCAGCGCCGGCATGCGCGCTCATGGCCTGATCATCCCAGCACGCGCCGCCAGATACCCCGCCAGGCCGTCTCGCCAGTCGGGCATCGGCAGCACGTCGTCGCGCTCGGACGCCAGCGCCGACCACTCCGGGCGGGCGGCCGGCCGCGCCATCTGCTCGGCTGTCGCCGGCTCGACTCGGCAGGCTGCGTCTGCTTGGCGGAAGATCTCCTGCGCGAAGGCGTTCCACGACGTCTCGCCGGCGCCGGCGAGATGCACCAGGCCGGCGACTTCGCGCTCGGCCAGCCCGATCAGCGCGGGCGCGAGGTGGCCCGTCCAGGTAGGGCAGCCGACCTGGTCGGTGACGACCTGCACGACGTCTCGCTCGCCGGCCAAGCGCAGCATCGTCGCCGGGAAGCACGCGCCGTCGATGCCGAACAGCCACGAGCTGCGCGCGACCACATGGCGCGGCGAGGCCGCCAGCACCTCGCGCTCGCCCGCCAGCTTGGTCTCGCCGTACACCGAGCGTGGCCCGGTCACATCGGACTCGACGTACGGTCGGCGCACGCCGACCGCGTCCAGCGGCGCCTCGCCGGAGAACACGTAGTCGGTGGAGACGTGAACCAGCGCCGCTTTCGCCGCGGCGGCCGCCAGCGCGAGGTTGCGCGCGCCGTCGACGTTCACCGCGCGCGCCCCGTCGCGGTCTGACTCCGCCCCGTCGACGTCGGTCCACGCCGAGCAGTTGATCACCACATCGGGCGCCGCGCGCTCGACGGCCTCGTTCACGGCCGCCTCGTCGGTCACGTCCAGCTGCGTGCGCGCCAGCGCCACCGCCTCGTGGCTGCAACGCCTCGCGGCGCGCAGCACATCGTGCGCGAGCATGCCGCCGGCGCCCGCGACGAGCAGCCTCACAGGATGGAGATGTCGGAGTTGTCCCCGACCATGAAGCGGTATGCACGCGGCTGGCCGTCGCCGCGGCGCACGCTCACGTTGCGCCCGAGCAGCGAGGACTCCATGCGCCCGTCGAGGTCTGAGACCTTGCAGCCGGCGAGCAGAATCGAGTGCTCGACCTCCGAGGCCGTGATCTCGCAGCGCTCGCCGATCGCCGTGTACGGGCCGACGTAGCAGTCGGTCAGGCGCACGTCTGCGCCGATGATCGCCGGCCCGCGCACCGTCGTGCGCTCCAGCCGCGCGCCCGCCTCGATCACCACGCGGCCATCGACTCGCGAGTCGATCAGCTCGCCGTCGATACGCTCGCTGAGGTTGTCGAGGATCAAGCGGTTGGCCTCCAGCATGTCCTCCAAGCGCCCCGTGTCCTTCCACCAGCCGCGCACGACGTGCGGCTCCACGCGCATGCCGCCGTCGACCAGGTGCTGGATCGCGTCGGTGATCTCCAGCTCGCCGCGCGGTGACGGCTCGATCGCGCGCGCCGCGTCGTGGATCTGCCCGGTGAACATGTAAACGCCGACCAGCGCGAGGTCCGTCGCCGGTTGCGCCGGCTTCTCGACCAGGCGCACCACGCGACCCGTCTCGCCCGCCGGCGCGGCGGCGAGCTCGGCGACACCGTAGTTCTGCGGATCGGGAACCGGCGTCAGCAGGATCAGCGCGTCGGGCTCGTTCTTGCGAAACGCCTCCACCAGATCGGCGATGCCGCCCTGCAGCAGGTTGTCGCCGAGATACATCACGAACGGGCTGTCGCCGAGAAACGGCTCGGCCGTCAACACCGCGTGCGCCAGACCCAGCGGCTCGGCCTGTGAGATGTAGGAGATGCGCACGCCGAAGCGCGAGCCGTCGCCGGCGACCTGTTCGATCTCCGCGCCCGTCTCGGGCGCGATGATGATGCCGACCTCCTCGATTCCAGCGGCGGCCATCGCCTCGATGCCGTAGAACAGCACCGGCTTGTTGGCGACCGGAACGAGCTGCTTTGCGCTCGTGTGCGTGATCGGGCGCAGGCGCGTGCCCTTGCCCCCCGAGAGGATCAGCCCCTTCAGCGGCTCCATCGGCGGGAGCCTAGCGGTGCGCGCTCAGTAGACGCCGCCGAGCTTGCGGTGATCCCAGCTGACGCGGCGGCGCTCCACGAACTCCAGGCCCACCCGTTTGCCCGCCTGCGCCGCCACCGCGTCGCGCGCCTGCGGCGGCAGCTCCGTCGGCGCCGGCGCGTCGCGCGGCACCGCGTTTCGCGTCATGATCTCCGCGCCCAGGCGCACCACCTCGGCGATCTCGCGGTGGATCACCACGTCGCATTCCAGCATCACGCCGCGCAGCTCGCGCGTAGTCCTCCCCCGTCTCGACCTGCAACGTCGCGCGCGCGTCGCGTTCGAGGTTGCGCACCTTCTGCGACTTGCCGTACGTCCACGACCAGATGCGCGGACCCGGTTCGCCGGCCGAGTGCCCGCGCAGCACGTACCACAGCGGCATCAGGTGCGGCCACCCTTCCCGGCCGACCGTCGCGCACGTCACGGTGCGCTCTTCCGCCAGGAAGTTCGCGACCTCCGCCGCCGACATCTTGATCTGCTCGCGGCGGCTCACGCGCTGGAGCCTATCGTCAAGCCGGTTGCAGCTTGGCGCGGCGGCCCTGCGCGCGTCGGCGCGGCGGCTTGGCCTGCGCCTCGCTCAGACGCCTGACCGCCTCGCGCACCGCTTCGCGCGCGTCCTTCGGCTCGAGCACCGCCGCGTCGCCCGCTTCCCTGAGAACCTCGCGCACCAGCCAGTCCACCCCGGCGAAGCTCAGCTCGACGACGACCGCGCCGTCGCTGCGCTCCTCGACCACCCGCCGCGCCTCGCGCGCCCAGCGTGCCCGCTCAGGCGACACCCACACGCGCGCGCTTCGCGACGCCTGCACCTCGCCCGTGCGCAGCCAGCCATCGACTTCCGCCGCCGGATCTACCTCCGGCCGCGGCGTGAAGGTCTCGTCGGTGACGCGCACGCTCTTGATGCGGTCCAGGCGGAAGTGGCGCATGTCGTCGCGCGCAGGATCGAACGACGCCACGTACCAGCCCTCGCGACCGTTCGTCAGCGCGTACGGCTCGACCGTGCGCTTGACCAGGTCGTCCTCGTTCTCCTTGTAGTAGTCAAGCTCGACCAGCTTGTTCACGAGGATCGCGTTGGATATCTCGCGCGCCACGCCCGAGTCGTCGCCGCCGGCGCTGGCCACCTGCAACCCCTGCTCCATCGGGTCCTCGCCGAGCGCCGCGACGATCTTCTCGCGGGCCGACGTCAGCGAGCCCTCGGGGATGTGCTCGCCGATCAGGTCGATCGCCGCCACCAGCGCCTTCGCCTCCACCGGCAGCAGTCGCGCCGGGCGGTCGAAGTTGTCGCTGTAGGGCTCCGGGTCGACCTCGATCTCTCCCGCGCTGTTCGTCTATCTCCGCGTAGAGCACATACGAGCCGCCGCCGAAGTTCACGACGTTGAGCACGTTCACGTCCTCGATCAGCTCGTCTTCGCTCAACTGCAGGCGCTCGCACACCTCGGCGCATCTTCACGCGCTCGCCCGCGCGCCCCGCCCTGATCAGGATGCTCGCCAGCGTCACCAGGCGCGCGAAGCGCTCCGGCCTGATCGCCGTGTCCGGGCGCCCGGACTGCGCGTCGTCGGTCTCGCCGTCGGCTCCCGCCCGGCGCGAGCCGGCGCGACCGCGCGGGGCCACTGCGGCGGTTGGGGCGCTTGCCGGCGAGGCGGTCGCATCGGCGCCCGGCAGCGTGCGCCCGTGACGGTCCTTGAGCAGCTTCAGCCGCCGCGCCATCTCCTTGCTCAGCTCCGGCGCTCCCTGCAGGCTGGCGTTCACGCCGAGACCGAGCACCCACGAGATCACGCCGCGCGCGTTGGAGTAACCCGTCGAGAAGAGCATGTCGCCAGCATCGGACTCACCGATCTCGCCGTAGCGGCCGAAGTGGCGCTCGACCTGCCACGCGATGCGCTCGGAGACCAGCACCTCGGCAACGCCCTGCTCCTCGCCCAACTGCCAGTCGGCGCGGTTGGCGTATGCACGCGGATCGAAGTCCGCCGGGCGGCGGAAGTCGTGCTCGGCCTTCGTCGCATAGGAGACCTTGCCGCGGATGCGCGACAGGCGGAACACGCGAATAGCTTTGCGCTCGTGCGAGTAGCCCAGCAGGTAGAACTGGCCGCCCTGGAACAGCAGGTGATAGGGGTCCACGCGGCGCGGACCGACCTCGTCGCGCTCCATCGTGTAGTACTCGAACAGGATCGTCTTGTTGCGAAAGATCGCCGTCTCGACCTTCGCCAGGCGCGCCGACAGCTCGTGGCCGCCCGCCGACGCGGTGATCCCCAGCGCCACCGACTGCTGCTCGGGCGCGCGCAGCGGGCTCGGCCGTCCCCACGTGATCTGCTGCAGCGCCAGGCGCAGCGGCTCGGCGTAGGCGAATTCGCCGTCGAGCAGGCTCAGCGCCGTCTGCAGCGCCGCCAGCTCCTTGTCCGTGAAGGCGATCGCCGGCAGGTGGAAGTTCTCCGGGCGCAGCGAATAGTTCTCCTGCTCGGCCGCTCCGTCGGCCGGGCGATCGACCGTCAGCTGAATGCGCAGCGATTCAAGCTCCGAGCGATCCGCGTAGAAGCGCCGCGCAAAGGCGTCTTCGTTCATGCCGCTGTAGCCCTCCACGTCGCGCCTGATCTCAAGCGCCGTCACCGGCCGGCGCTCGGCCATCAGGTACGAGATCAGCGACAGCTGGCGGATCAGCTTCTCGGTGTCCTTGGCCATGAACGAGACACCTTAGAACTCGACGGCGAGACGGATACCGGGCCACGGGCCGACCGGGCCGCTATTTGCGGAGTTTCAGGCCGCTTCGCGCGCGGGCGACGTCGGCAGCGCTATCTGACCGCCGGCCTCGGCGATCTCCTCGACGCCCACCGCGCGCTCGATCTCCTGCAGCTCGCGCGGCGCGGGCCGTGCGCCGCCGAGATCGCTCGCCGGCGCCGGCGCGGGAACGTCGGCGGGTTCGCGGTCGCTCGCCAGTCGCTCGGCGAAGAACGCCGAGCCGTCGATCGCGCGATCGAAGCTCGACCAGCTCCTGCCCGGCGCGAGTTCCTTCTCCAACCGATCGAAGCTGCCAAGGCGGCCGCCGAGGTTGTCGATCATGTGCACCAGCGTCGCCTCGCGCGTGCACGGCACCACCGGGCTGCCGTGCTCCAGCGTCCCGTGATGCGAGAGGATGATGTGCACGACCGCCTGGGCGAGCTCCGGTGGAAATCCTTCGATGTCCTCGATCTCGCGGCGGATGCGGTAGTAGCCCAGCGGGATCTCACCCTGCAGGCGACCGGCGTCGGTCAGGTCGATGTTCTGCGGATCGTCGGTGTACGCCTCGAGCTTGCCGATGTCGTGCAGCAGCGCCCCCGTCACCGCCACGTCGCGGTCGATCCCTCCGAACGTCGCACTGATCGCGCTCACCGCCTGCGCCACGCCGAGGCAGTGCTCGAGCAGGCCATGACGATATGCCTGGTGGTAGAACTTCGCCGCCGGCGCCTCGCGATAGCCGCGCCACAGCTCCGAGTTCTCGCCGAAGACACGCTCCAGCAGCGTCGCCAGGTGCGACTCCTGGATCGTCGCGATCAGCTCGCGCACCTCCCGCTCCATCTGCTCGACCGCGCGCGCCGGGCCGTCGATCAAGTCGTCGATGCAGAAACTTCCCGGCTCGGCCACCTGCAGGCCACGCAGGTTGATCTGCGGGCCAAAGCGCGGATGGACCGTGTAGCGGCCCCGCACACGCACGGGCGACCCCGCGCACGCCAGCTCCTCGACCTCCGACAGCTCCTCCCAGACCATGCATGCAAGCGCTCCGGTGCGGTCGCCCAGCTGCAGGCGCATATAGTCGCCGCCGTCGCGGCGCTGTCGCCGCTCAGCCACGCGAACGAGCAGCACCTGGTCGATCTCCATGCCATCTGTGAGCTCGTTGACGAGCATGTTCTTGAAGGTAGATGGGAGTGCGGACAGGACTCGCCGTCAGCGCTCGCGGCTCGTCCCACCTGTTCGGTCGGCCGCATTTACGCCGTTGGCGGCGCGCCGTCTGCTAGAAGCAACTCGACCCATGTCGTCCGCGCTCAAGCTCTCGGTGCTCGACCAGTCGCCCGTCTCAGCCGGCTCGACAGGCGCGCAGGCGCTGCGCAACACGATCGACCTCGCGCGCCTGTGCGACGAGCTGGGGTATCACCGCTACTGGGTCGCCGAGCACCACGGCGGGCCGATGCTCGCCGGGCCCAGCCCGGAGGCGCTGATCGGCCCGATCGCCAGCGCCACCTCGCGCATCCGCGTCGGCAGCGGCGGCGTCATGCTCCCCCACTACAGCCCCTTCAAGGTCGCCGAGACGTTCAGCCTGCTCGCCGGCCTGTTCCCCGGCCGCATCGACCTCGGCATCGGACGCGCCGCCGGCACCGATCCGCTGACCACCTTCGCGCTGCAGCGCGACCGTCGCCAGGCCGCCGCCGACGACTTCCCCCAGCAGCTCGCCGAGCTGTCCGCCTACCTCGACGACCGCATGCCCGACGACCATCCATTCGCGCGCCTGGCAAGGACGCTGCCCGGACGCCCCGAGACACCCGAGCGCTGGCTGCTCGGCTCCTCCCAGCAGAGCGCCATCTGGGCCGCCGAGCTGGCGCTGCCCTACGCCTTCGCCGACTTCATCAACGCCGGCGGCGCCGAGATCGCCTCGCTCTACCGTGAACGCTTTGCCGAGCACGAACATGCCGACGGCATCAAACCACGCACCGCCGTGGCCGTGTGGGTGATCTGCGCCGACAGCGACGACGAAGCGCAGCGGCTCGCCGCCAGCGGGCGCATGACCTTCACCCTCCTGCGACGCGGCGAGCTGATCGCCGTCCCGCCGCCCGACGAGGCCATCGAGTTCCTCGCCAACGACACGCCCTCACCCGTGCCGGGCCAATCACGCGGCCAGCGGCGAGCGGTCGTCGGCACGCCCCACGCCGTTCGCGCCGAGCTCGAGGACGTCGCCGCCAAATACGGCGCCGACGAGGTCATCGCCGTCAACATCATCTACGACCACCAGGCGCGGCGGCGGTCCTATCAGCTGCTCGCCGAGGCGTTCGCGATGGCGCCGGTGGGGGTTGGCGCCGTCGGCGAGTAGGCCGGCCGCGCAGGCGGTCGACTCGTCGTCAGCTCCCATCGCCCGTTCGGTTCGCGCTCTCGACGTCACAGAACATCCCGCTTGTCGGAACAGTGCATGTGCGCCGAATCGTCGTCTCTCAAGAATCGCGCGGCCGATGACGAACTAGGCGTATGCCTTCACGCATCCTCAGCCTGCGTCGAGCCGACGTGTGTCGCCTGTGCGGCTGCTCGCTTCTCGCGGGCGCGCGCGCGTGGTGGGACGCCGATGAACGAACCGTCACCTGCACGCCGTGCCTGGAGGCGACCGTGCCAGAGGGAATCGCCTCTGCGCCTCTGAGCGCGCCCGAACGTGGCAGGGCCGGCGCGAGCGCGGAGCGCGAGCACCAGCGCCGCAAGCGCAATCGCGAAGCGCACACGCGCCGGCTGCACCCGCATGCCGGTCGACTGCTGCTCGCCGTGAAGCCGCCGCCGCAGCACGAGACCGCGTTCCTTCGCGGCGGCCTCGGCGAGGAGTCCGTCGCGCGCTCGCTGCAGCGAAAAACGGCCAATGGCCAGGCGATCATCCTGCACGACCGAAGAATGCCGCTCGGGCGGGGCAACATCGACCATCTCGCCGTCGCCCCCGCCGGCGTGTTCGTCATCGACACCAAGGACATCAACGGCAAGGTGCGCGTGGCGCGGCCTCGCTCCGATCGCGCCAAGCTGCTCGTCAACGGGCGCAACCGCAGCAAGCTCGTCCACGGCCTCGATCGCCAGGTCGAGGCCGTGCGCCAGGCGCTGCTCGACCTGGGCCACGACGACGTGATGGTTCACAGCGCGTTCTGCTTCACCAAAGCCGACCTGCCGTTCTTCGGCAGCACGCAGATCGGCGGACACAACCTGCACCACAGGCGTGCGCTCGCCAGAAAGCTGAACGGCTCCGGCCCACTCACGCCGCAGGCGATCCGCACGCTCGCGCGAAAGCTCGCGTCTGCGTTCCCGCCTGCCTAGGCGCCACCGGCGCAGCCTAGCGCCGAGCGCTCAGCGCAGCCAGGGAAAGCGCACGGCCATGCGTCGGCGCCATCGGCGGTGGCGCGGCCCCTGTCCGGCGGCGTCCGCCGCCACGACGGTCACGACGAAGGCGCCGGCGAGCAGCAGCGCGAGCGCGAGGATCGCGTCGGCCGCAACCGGCGCGACCGAGTCTCCCAACAGGCCGCCATGCGCGCCGGGCGACGGGTGCAGCTTCACCGGGCCCGGTGAAGCGAAAGTGAAGCTGATGGCCTCTGTCCCTGCCTGCGCCCCGCCCGAGCCTCGGAAGGGTGCGGCGACGAACGACAGCACGCGCGCGGCGACTTCGGCGGGCTCGCCGCAACCCTGCGCGCTGGCGGTCGCGCGCAGTTCCGCCACGGCTTGTCGTTCGAGAGCCGCGAAGCGCTCGCGGGCGACGTGCAGGCGTGCGGCCACAACCTTCGGCCCGAGCGGCTTGGAGACGAGCCCTGTCCGCAGTTCAAGCAGCTGTCGCTGGCGTTCGGGCAGCCCGCTGAGACACCCGCGGAGCTGCGCCACCGTGGCTTTGAGAGCCCGTTCGCGGGCTGCGATGCGTGCCCGTGCATGCCGGCCGTGCGCTCCTTCGATCGGCGGAAGTTCTCCGTAGCCCGGCCCGAAGCCGTAGGCCGCTCCGAGGCTGCCCGAAGGGGCGCTCTTGCCACTACCGCCAGGCGCCGAGCCCCCGCCGGCGCCGGCGGTTGCCCGCGTGACGACTCCGGCGCCACCGCTCGTGGCCGCGCCCGCGCCGTGCGACGGCACCGTTCCCGAGCCGGCCGGGCCTTTCAGCGACACCGTCGGACCGCCCCCCGAGCTGCCCGGGGCCTTCACCGACACGCTCGGCGCCTTCGCGGCTACAGACGGCGCCTTGACCGACACCGTCGGAGCTTTACCGATCACCGGAGGAGACGGCGGTTTCGTCGGAGCTTTGACCGGCACGGTCGGGGTTTTCACCGGGGGCGCCGGCGTTTTCACGGTGACCGGTGGCGTTTTCACACCGACCGTCGGCGTCTTGACCGGGACGGTCGGGACTTTCACCGGCACCGGTGGCGTTTTGACGCCGACCGTCGGCGTTTTGACCGGGACCGTCGGGACTTTGACGGGCACCGGTGGCGTTTTCACGGGCACGGTGGGAGTCGACACCGTCGGCGTCTGAACCACCGGCACACTCGGCAGGCCCAGCGAAGCGGCGGGCGACACCCCGGCCGCGCCCGCGGCGCACGCACCCACCAGCAGCGCGCATACGTTGACTCCTATTCTGCGTGGGCGGGGCATAGCGGGGGTGTCCTTACCGTCCGACGACCGGGATAGTACGTTCGTCCAGGGGATTTAGCAAGCCTTTACCCGCAGACCGGGCGACCTATTCGCCGATGCAGAATCTTTGCCACCTGTCCCAGCGGTCTTCGCCAGGCGTCACGCGTGTCGCAGTTGGAGCCCAGCGTCTACTGGTGGACGTTGCTGGAAGATTCTGGCCGCTAGCTTGGTGGGACCTGGCCGGAAGATCCCAGGCCGCTCGCTAGGGCTCGAGCCGGTGCGGCCCGCGGTACAGGAACGTCACCTCGCGGACGTTCTCCTGGCCGAGCATCTGCATGAGCAGGCGCGTGAGGCCGAAGCCGAAGCCTCCGTGCGGCGGCGCGCCGAAGCGGAAGAAGTCGAGGTAGTAGCCGATCGCCTCCACGTCGACTTTCTTCTCGTCGGCCTGTTCGAGCAGCTTGTCGTAGCGGTGCTCGCGCTGGGCGCCTGTCGTCAGCTCGATGCCTCGCCACAGCAGGTCGAAGCTCTTGGTGACAGTCGGCCGGTCGTCGTAGCGCATGTGGTAGAAGGGCCGCACGGACGTCGGGTAGTCGGTCACGAACGTGAACTCGTGCCCGTCGCGCTCGGAGACGAGCGCCGACAGCGCTCGCTCGCTCGGCGGGTCGAGGTCGTGGCCGGCCGGCGGCGGCTCGTGGCCGGCATCGCGCAGCTGCTGCTTGGCGTCCTCGAGCGTGATGCGCGGGAAGGGAAGCTCGGGCACGACGAGCGCCGTGTCGAAGGTCTGCGCGATCTGCTCGCCGTGCGCGTCCTTGACGACCGCCAGCGTGTGCGCGAGCCAGCGCTCCTCGAAGGACATGACGTCCTCGTGCGAGTCGATCCACGAGATCTCCGTGTCGACGCTCGTGAACTCGGTGTCGTGGCGCGACGTGAACGACGGGTTGGCGCGGAACACCGGGCCGACCTCGAACACCTTGCCGAAGCCCGCGGCCATCGCCATCTGCTTGTAGAACTGCGGCGACTGCGCGAGCGTCGCCATGCGGTCGAAGTACTCGAGCTTGAACAGCTCGGCGCCGGACTCGGTCGCCGCGCCGGTCAGCTTCGGCGAGTGCAGCTCGATGAAGTGCTCTTTGGCCCAGAAGTCGCGCATCGCGCGCTCGGTCGTCGTCTGCACCTCGAAGATCAGCTTGCGGTCGGGGCGGCGCAGGTCGAGATAGCGCCAGTCCATTCGCTTGTCCAGCGCTGAGTCGGCGGCGATCGGCACCTCCGGCCCGGCCAGCGAGTCGACCTGGAGCTCCTCGAGCTTAAGCTCCAGGCCACCGAGGTTGACGCGCTCGTCTGCGGCGATCGTGCCGACGAGCGATACGGCCGACTCGACCGTCAGCGCCGACACCCGCTCGTTGAGCTCGTCCGGCTGCTCGCCCTTCGGCCGCACGACCTGGGCGAGCCCGCTTTCGTCGCGCAGCACGACGAACTGCACGCGCTTCTGATCGCGCAGCGCCTGCACCCATCCGCGCAGGCGCACGCGCTCTCCGATGCGCTGTGGCAGCTCGGCTATCAGCGTGCGTTTCACGAGCGCCACCCTATCCAAGCGCTCGCCGGCGCACGGCGCTGGCGGCGACGCTCAACGCCGCGTCGTCGGGGACCGAGCGACCGGCGTGCTCAGGTCGGACAGCCGAGCTTCCACATGCGCGGGATGCTCGCGCTCGGCTTGCGCCCCGGGAACGTCAACGTCAGCTTTTCGTAGACCTTCACGCCGCTCCTGCACCTGCGCGCGTTCGTCGCCTCGGCGCTCACCGCGTAGCTCACGTCCCTGCCTTGCGCGCAGTTGGGTTTGCATGTGTTCGTCACGAACGTGCCCGCGCCGCGCGCCGTGGACCCTCCGAAGCTCGACCACGTCATGCCTTTGAGCACCGTGTTGCCGTCGCCGCACGTGAGCGTCAGCAGTTTCGGTCGGCTGGCGGTCGAGTTGCAGTTGGTGATGCGCAACGGCGCAAACGCCGACGCCGCGACGGCGAACGTCGTCGCGGCGATCGCCACCGCGAGCAGACAGCTCACCAGCCGGTGGCGCTTGCGCGTTCTCATGCCTCGATCATCCCACGGCCTCCGGCGCGAGCGTCACCTGCACGGAGAACTCATCGCCGACGATCGTCTCGATCGTCGCAATCGAGCCCGCCTGACGCAGGTCGTCGCTGGCCAGCTCCAGCGCGGCCAACCGCTCGGCCCCGTCGCGCACGACCACGCGCTGCACCGGCGCGCGCATCGGCGCGCGCGCTTGCGACTTGGCCTTGCGCACTTCCTTGAGCACGTCCGCGGCGACCGCCAGGGCGGTGTCCTCGACGTCGCCGTCGCCCACTCGCGCATCGCCGAGCGCGTCGGCCAGCTCGTCGGCGCTCGGCCACGTGGCTCGGTGCACCGAGCCGTCCTGCCACCACGACCAGACCTCCTCTGAGACGAACGGCAAAAACGGCGCGAGCAGGCGCTGAAAGACCGACAGCGAGCGCCGCAGCGCGCGGCTGACCGAGCCGGTTCGGTCACCGTCGGCCGTCTCGTCGGCGCCGGTGTCGTAGCGCCGGCCCTTGACCAGCTCCAGGTAGTAGTCGCAGTACCACCAGAAGAAGCTCTCCACGCGCTCCAGCGCGCGCGCGTAGTCGTACTGCTCGAAGCTGCTCGTCGTCTCCGCGACGACGACGCTCAGGCGGGCGATCATCGCGCGATCGAGCGCCTCGCTCAGCGACTCGCCCTCCGGCGGCAGGTCCGCGAGCGCGAACTTCGACGCGTTGAGCAGCTTCACGGCGAGGCGGCGACCGACCTTCATCTGCTGCGCGTCGAACGCCGTGTCGGTGCCCGGCCGGCCGCTCGCGGCCCAGTAGCGCACCGCGTCCGCGCCGTACTCCTCCAGCAGGTGCATCGGCGTGACCACGTTGCCCTTGGACTTGGACATCTTCTTGCGGTCCGGGTCGAGCACCCAGCCCGAGATCGCCGCGTCGCTCCACGGCAACTCGTCGTGGTCGAGCTGCGAGCGCAGCACCGTCGAGAACAGCCACGTCCTGATGATGTCGTGCGCCTGCGGGCGCACGTCCATCGGAAAGACCTTCGCGAACAGCTCTGCGTCCTCGCCGGCGCGTGCCGCGATCTGCGGCGTCAGCGAGGACGTCGCCCACGTGTCCATCACGTCGGGGTCGCCGACGAAGCCGTCGGGCTGGCCGCGCTGGTCCTCGCTGTAGCCGTCGGGCACGTCAGTCGACGGGTCGACCGGAAGCTGCTCCTCGCGCGCGGGGATCGGACTCTCATAGAGCACCGAGCCGGTGGCGTCGAGCGCGTACCACAGCGGAAACGGCACGCCGAAGAAGCGCTGGCGGCTGACGCACCAGTCGCCGGTCAGCCCGCCGACCCAGTCCTCGTAGCGCGCGCGCATGTACGGCGGGTGCCAGCGCAGCTCTCCGCCACGCTCGATCAGCTCGTCGCGGTGGGGCATCGTGCGGATGAACCACTGGCGGCTCGTCACGATCTCCACCGGCCGCTCGCCCTTCTCGAAGAACTTCACCGCGCGCGTGATCTGCGTCGGCTCGCCGACGACGTCGCCGGCCGCCTGCAGCAGCTCGAGGACGCGCCTGCGCGCCTGGTTGACCGACTTGCCGCGCAGCTCGCCGTACTGCTCACGGGCGCGCTGCACGTCCTGCGACTCCCAGCCGGCCGCCCCCCACGGCACGTCCGCCAGGCGTCCGTCGGGGCCGAGCACCGAGCGCACCGGCAGCTTGAGCTCACGCCACCAGACCACGTCGGTGAGGTCGCCGAACGTGCACACCATCACCAGCCCCGTGCCCTTCTCCGGGTCGACGAGCGGATGCGTGAGCACGGGCACGCGCGTGCCGAACAGCGGCGTCAGCGCCTCCCTGCCGACCAGCGCGCGCTGGCGCTCGTCGTCGGGGTGAGCGAGCAGGGCCACGCACGCTGGGATCAGCTCCGGGCGCGTCGTCTCGATCAGCGCCTGCGCGCCGGCGTCACCCGCGGCGTCGTCGCCGTCGCCGTCGGCCAGGCGAAAGCGCACGCGGTTCATCGCACCCGGCCGCTCGCGATCCTCGAGCTCGGCCTGCGCGACCGCGGTCTGGAAGTCTACGTCCCACAGCGTCGGCGCCTCCAGCTGATACGCCTCGCCACGCGCGCGCAGCGACGAGGAACGAGCGCTGGGAGATGCGCTGCGCGCGCGCGCCGATCGTCGTGTAGTTCATGGACCAGTCGACCGACAGGCCGAGCGTGCGCCACAGCTCCTCGAACGCGCGCTCGTCGGTCTCGGTCAGGCGCAGGCACAGCTCGACGAAGTTCGGCCGAGAGATCGACACGGGCTCCTTCTCCGAAGGCTCGGCCGGCGGGCTGAAGTCGGCGTCGTAGGCGACCGACGGGTCGCAGCGCACGCCGAAGTGGTTCTGCACGCGGCGCTCGGTCGGCAGGCCGTTGTCGTCCCAGCCCATCGGGTAGAAGACCGCGCTGCCGCGCATCCGCTGAAAGCGCGCGATCGTGTCGGTGTGCGTGTAGGAGAACACGTGCCCGACGTGCAGCGAGCCGCTGACCGTCGGCGGCGGCGTGTCGATCGAGAACACGCGCTCGCGCGGCGCCGAGCGGTCGAACGCGTAGCACCCGTCGCGCTCCCAAATCTCGCCCCACTTGCTCTCCAAGGCATCGAGCGTCGGGCGCTCGGGAACCTCGGCGCCCCGTTCGGGGCGCTCGTCAGATGCTGTCGGTGAGGTCGTTGCTCGGTCGCGCGGCAAGCGTTTGATCGTATCCACCGACCGTCACGGCGTGTGCGTGCGCTCAGGCCGCGAGCGCCAGCTCGAACACGACCTCGCCGGCGCCGCAGGTGGCGACGCGCGAGCGCGCCGCACGCTGGCGATTGTGGGCCGGGCAGTAGACGCCGCGCACGTGGCCGTTCTCCAGCCCGTAGGCCAGCCACACGCCGGCGTCGTGGATCAGATGGAAGAAGCGGCCTTCGTGATCGCCGCTCGCCTCCTGCTCACGCCGCCACGCTGCCTTGACGACCGCGGCGGGTATGCGCGAGCTGCACGAGCAGCCGTCGCGCGAATCGCTCCACACACAGCGCATCGGCAGCTCGGCCAGCTGGCCGAGCTCCTGCGCGATCTTCGCCGTCGCGACCTCGACGTCCGGCACGTACGACTGAAGTGCATTCATGGCAACGGCCTCCGCTTGGCGTTCTGCCCCTACCGGGCGACATCCTGTGGTCGTTTGCGTCCTGATCGGGCAACTCATGTCGTCCTTTTCGGGCGACAGCCTCGATCGCATGCGCCTCGCGGCGATCTTTGGACACGTGTCCTACCCGCCGGCAGACACGTGTGCCACAGGCGGCCAGGCACCGCCCGGCAGACGACGGCCAGGAGCCGTGCGCTGGCCGCGCGGGCAAGGACGGTATGCTCTCAGCCAATTCTAAGAGGATTCTCATAAACCGACGGATCGAAATCCCCCACGCGGTCTGCGCTCGCGTATAGAGTCGGCGGTGGAAGGGGAGACACACGGGTGAGCGGAGGATCGACGTGAACCTGATGGCTAAGAAGCTCGTGGGGATCGGCGCCGCGGTGATCGTGGTGGGGACCCTCATCGGCCTGTACGTGGCGAGCTGGGCGACGAGCTTTCCGCGCACGATCGCGGCGGCGGGCAGCGCGACGACGACGGGCGTGAGCAGCCACCTGACGTTGCAGACGGTCGCCGCAGTGGGCGCGAAATACAGCCCCGGGCACCCCGACTGGGTTTCCTACCTGGTGCAGAGCAACGGCAAGTGGATTCACAGCACCGACTACAAGGTGCCGGCCAACTCCGACGTGCAGATCACCGTGCTGCAGTACGACGGCGACAGCGGCCTGCGAAACCCGTTCCTCTCCCAGGTCCAGGGCACGGTCGGCGGCACCGAGACGGTCGACGGCAAGGCCGTGACCGGAATCAACCCCGAAGAAGCGTCGCACACGTTCGCCGTGCCGGAAATGGGCATCCTCGTGGCCCTCCCCGGCGTCGCCGAAGAAGCAAAGAACCAGTGCGAATTCGCCCCGTGCACGATGGCCGAGGCGCACCGCACGATCACCTTTACGATCCACACGGGCAAGAAGGGGCGCTACCACTGGCAGTGCTTCGTGCCCTGTGCCGCCGGGTTCCTCACCGGAGGAGGTGGGCCGATGCAGACGCTCGGCTACATGGACGGCTTCCTGGACGTCTCCTAGCGATGGCCGAGCCCAACCACGCACGTCGCTTCGCCGTCCTGTGGATCGTTGCGTCGCTGATCGCCACGCCCCTGGTGATCCTGCTGCTCGGCCCGATCCTGCCGCCGGGCAACGGGTCCGAACAGGCCTCCGGGCACGTGACCGACAACACGGTGCTGCTCGGCATGGCGACGCCGGTGCTGCTGCTCGTCGTGCTGTACCTGATCTACTCGGTGATCGTCTTTCGCCAGCCCAAGGGCGGCGTGCTGGAAGGGCCGGCCGTGCGCGGCAACCAACGGCTGCAGACGGTTTGGATCGTCGTCACGTCGGTCCTCGTGCTGTCGCTGGCGGCCTACGGGACCGTGCGCCTGGAGGAAGACGGCGCCGGATCGGGCGGCGGGCCTTCGCCGGTCGTCGTTCCGCACGGCAAGAAGCTGAAGGTGCAGGTGATCGCCCAGCAGTGGGAGTTCACCTACCGCTTCCCTGAATACGGCGGCGTCGAGGTGCCGCACCTGGAGCTGCCGGTCGACCAGATGGTCGAACTGCACGTCACGTCGCTGGACGTGATCCACTCGTTCTGGGCCTACCAGCTCGGCGTCAAGGCCGACGCCAACCCGAACGTGGACAACGTCGTGTACGTCAAGCCGACGCATGAAGAGACCTTCGAAGTGCGCTGCTCGGAGCTTTGCGGCATCTGGCACGGCGCGATGTTCGACCACGGCCACGTCGTCAGCCGGGCGGCCTTCGACACGTGGATCGCCGAACAGCAGAGCAGGTACGCAGCGGCGACGAAGCTGCTGCCGCCGTACAGCAGGACCTACCTACCCGAACCAACGAGGCGCGCCGAATGAGCACGACGGTCGAGTCCCACTCCCAGCCCGCACCCGTCCGGCGTCCGCTGCTGCGGCGGCTGGTCGGCTTCAACCTGCTGAGCGCCGTCGTCCTCGGCGTCGCCGGCTACTACCTCGGCTGGTTCATCGGCCATCAGGTGTCGACGAGCAAAAGTTTCGAATTCATCACGGCGACCGACGAGAACGACGTCGCGCTGCTGCTGGCTTACCTGTTCGGCGTGGCCGGGTTCCTGATCGGGCTGGGCTTCGCCAACTACCCCGTCAGCCGCCTGCTCGGCCGGCCGGCCTCGCTGCGCGAGAAGGAGCACGAGGGGGTCGGACGCTACTTCGGGCTGTGCACCGACCACAAGGTCGTCGGCATCCAGTACCTGGTCGGCATCGGCCTGTTCTTCTTCATCGCCGGGCTGAACGCGATGCTGATCCGCACCGAGCTGCTGCACGACACGCCGACGACGATCGCACCCAACCAGTACCTCTCGCTGGTCGGCATGCACGGCGCGATGATGATGGGCGTGATGACCTCGGGCGTGCTCGGCCCGTTCGCCAACTACTTCGTGCCGATCATGATCGGCGCCCGCGGATGGCCTTCCCGCGCATCGAGGCGCTGACGTTCTGGCTGCTCATGGCCGCCGGCTTCATCCTGACCTCGTCGATCTTCTTCGGCGGCTTCCCGACCGGCTGGACGGGCTACGAGCCGCTCAACGACCAGGCCGTGATGGGGATGGACTCCTACATCATCTTCTTCGCGCTCGTCGGCCTGTCGATGACGCTGCTGGGGCTGAACATGATCGCCACGATCATCACCATGCGCGCGCCCGGCCTGACCTGGTCGCGCCTGCCGATCTTCGTCTGGTCGGTGCTCGCGACGTCGGTGCTGATGGTGCTCTCGGCGCCGATGCTGATCGCCACGCTGGCGATGGCGGCGCTCGACCGCACGATCAACACGTCGTTCTTCGTGCCCGGCGGCGGCGGCAGCCCGTACCTGTTCGAGAACCTGTTCTGGTTCTTCGGACACCCCGAGGTGTACATCCTCGCGCTGCCCGGCTTCGGCATCGTGCTCGAGCTGCTGCCCGTGTTCACGCGCAAGCCGCTGTGGGGCTATCGCCTGGCGGTCTCGGGCATGCTCGGCGTGGCGCTGCTGAGCTTCTTCGTGTGGCAGCACCACCTGTTCGTCAGCGGCATCAACGCCGACTTGCGGCCCTTCTACATGCTCTCCACCGAGATCATCTCGATCCCCACCGGCTTCATCTTCCTGTGCGTGATGGGCACGCTGTGGAAGGCGCGCAGCTCCTTCAGCGTGCCGATGCTGTTCTGCCTGGGCTGGACGTTCAACTTCCTCATCGGCGGCCTCTCCGGCGTGTTCCTGTCTGACACGCCCAGCGACACCGATACGCACGGCAGCTTCTTCGTGATGGCGCACTTCCACTACACGATCATGGGCGGGCTGATCTTCACGTTCTTCGCGGCGATCTACTACTGGGTGCCGAAGATGACCGGCCTGCGCTTCAACGAGCGCCTGGCAAAAGCTCACTTCTGGCTGATGTTCGTCGCCTTCAACTCGACGTTCATGCCGCTGTTCGTGCTCGGCATGAAAGGCATGCCTCGGCGCGTGTCCAGCTACGCGCCCAACCTGCAAGGGCTCAACGTGTGGGTGTCGATCTCCGCCTTCGTGCTCGGCTTCTCGATGCTGATCTTCCTGTTCAACGTCGTCTACTCGCTGATCGTCGTGCGCCTGCGCGCGCAGGACAACCCGTGGCGCTCGAAGTCGCTGGAGTGGCAGGTGCCGACGCCGGTGCCCGTCAACAACTTCGAGCAGATACCGGTGATCGACTCCGATCCCTACGACTACGGCACGCCGCTGAACGTCGGCGGCGTGGGCGCCGCGGCCGCGCCGGCGGGGACCTGAGCATGGAGGCGTCGCGCGAACAGCGCCCGCTCGGCCTGATGGTCCCGCCGGTGGAGCCCGGGCGTGGAGATCCCACCCGAGCCGCCGGACGTCGGCGCGCGCGCTCTGTTCATCGCCGGGCGCCTGCTCGCGGGGGCGACGACGTTCTTCTTCCTCGCCTTCGTTTTCGCCTACTTCTACCTGCGCTCGCTCAACCAGAACCACATGTGGCACCCCGGGCACGTCAAAGCCGACCAGGGACTCGGCGCGGCGATCGTCGCGTGCGTGCTGCTCAGCGCGCTGCTGGCGATCGTCGCCGGGCGCCAGATGAAGGCCGAGTCGCGCAGCTGGCTAGGGCCCGCGACCGGCGCGCTCTTGCTCGGCCTGGTGGCGGTCGCGCTGCAGTGCGTCGAGTACACGGTGCAGCGCTTCGGCCCGACCGACGGCGGCTACGCGAGCGTCTTCTGCGCGTGGTCGGCGTTCTTCGCGATCGCCGTGCTGGCGACGATGTACTGGCTGGAGACGCAGATCGCCACCGAGCTGCGCGCGCGACGCGTGCCCGGGCACCTGCTCGACGAGGAGACTGGCGCCGACATCGCCGACCCCGACCGGCTGATCGCTCCCGGCCTGGACGCGTGCGTCTTCTTCTGGTCCTACCTGGCCGCGATCGGCGCGATCGCCTACGTCGTGCTGTACCTGCTCTGATGCTCGCCGCGGCGACGGTCGCGCCCGGCTTCTGGGATTGGTCGTTCGATCCTCCGCTCGTGCTGGTGATCGACCTGGCGATCCTCTACTGGCTGGGCGACAGGCGCACTGTCGTGCCCGCACGCGCCAGGCGCGAGCGCCGCTGGCAGCGCGCGTGCTTCTACGCTGCGCTGGCCGTGCTGGCGATCGCGCTGAGCTCGCCGCTGGAGATCCTCTCCGAGCAGCTGTTCTGGGCGCACATGGTTCAGCACGTGCTGCTGCTGGTCGTCGCGCCGCCGCTGGTCGTGCTGGGCCGCCCGTGGATTCGCCTGTGGCGCTCGCTGCCGCTGGATCTGCGCCGCTGGCTGGCGCGCGGCATCGGCCAGGGCCGGCGCACTCGCTGGCTGCGCGCCGCCAGCCGGGCGCTCGGCAGCCCGCAGGTCGCCTTCGTGGCGTTCACCGGTGTGCTGCTGGCGTGGCACGTGCCCGCGCTGTTCGACGCGACGCTGCGCTCCTCGCCGCTGCACGCGCTCGAGCACACGCTGTTCTTCGCCACCGCCGTGATGTTCTGGAAGCAGGTGATCGACTCGCCGCCGCTGCACGCGCGCCTGGCGTCGGTGCAGCGCGTCGCGTACCTCGTCGGCGCGATGGTCGCCTCCTGGGTGCTCGCGATCGTGCTCGCGCTCGCGCCGCACCCGCTTTATTCCGTCTACGCGCACGAGGCCGGCCGGCCCGGCGGGATCTCGGCGCTGACCGATCAGCAGATCGCCGCCGGCATCATGTGGGTGCCCGGGTCGATCACTTTCGTCATCGTCATCTTCGTCTACATCCACCGCTGGCTCGCGCCCGCCCCGCCGGTCACCTCCGGCGCGCGCGCACGGCTCGCAAGCGACCACTAGGAGGACCCATGCCACTTCTCGCAACGCCGCTTGCCGCGCACTTCCTCACGGGCTCGATCCTCACGCTCGCGCTGCCGCTGGGCGTGCTGATCGTCGTCGCCCTGTGGTACGTGCTCCTGCTGCGCGGCGGCGCCGGCGAACGCTGACCGGTCGGGCCGCCGCGTCGTCGCGCGGCGGCCCGGACGCGCTCAGTCGAAGACGTGCGACAGCTGCCCGGACAGGCGCTCCTCGCGCGAGCTGTGCGCGACGGCGCGTCGATGCGGGCGGTGCAGGCGCCAGAAGTTGCCCGTGACGCCGGGACGATGTGGGGTCAGTTTGAGGGCGCGCGTCATCGCGAACGCCACCGTGGCGAGCAGCGCGACGTCGAGCGCCAAGTTGAGGATGATGATCGTTGTCAGGGTCATGCCAGAGGTCTTCCCGGACGCGCCCGTCGCAAACCGAGAATCGCGTGAGAACCCTCTAACGCCTTTGTGCCGGCTGTTGCAACGGCGCCGCGTGGGCGCGGTTTGCGGCGGCCGCGCGGCGCGGACCCTCAGCGATAGTCGGGGTTGGGATAGTCAGAGCGACAGCCGGCGTCCCACGCGCTTGGCTGGTTGCCGTGAGCGGGAATGCCGCCGGCGTCCTTGAGCATGCGCGCGACGTGCAGCAGGTTCCACGTCATGAACGTGGTGTTGCGGTTGGTGAACTCGTTTTCGGGCCCGCCCGAGCCGTCGTCCAGGTAGCTCGGCCCGGGGCCCACCTCCCCCATCCAAGCCGCGTCGGCCTGCGGTGGGATCGTGTAGCCGAGGTGCTGCAGCGAATAGAGGATGTTCATCGCGCAGTGCTTGGCGCCGTCCTCGTTGCCGGTGATCAAACAGCCGCCGGTGCGCCCGTAGTAGGCGTACTGGCCATCCTCGTTGAGCAGGTGGCTGTTGCCGTACAACCGCTCGATCACCTGCGTGCACACCGACGATTTCTCGCCCAGCCAGATCGGGCAGAACAGCACGAGGATGTCGGCCGCCATCACCTGCTCGAAGACCGCCGGCCAGCCGTCGCGCTCCCAGCCGTGCTCGGTCATGTCCGGCTGCACGCCCGTGGCGATGTCGCAGTCGACCGCGCGGATCGACTCCACCGCGACGCCGTTTGCCCGCATGATCTCCATCGAGCGCTCGGCCAGCGCCTGCGTGTGCGAGACCTCGGGCGAGCGCTTGAGCGTGCAGTTGACGTACAGCGCGCGCAGGTCTGAGAAGTCCCAGCGCGATTGCTCGCAAAGCTGCTCTTGCATCGGGGTCAGACCCTGCATCGTGGCCTCCTCTGACGGCGTTGGCGAGCGCGTCACGCTATCGCGCGCCGAAGGTTCGCCTAGCGCCGCCAAGCGGCGCGGCCACCGATGCCCGGCCGCTCGGCCACGGGCGTCCGCACGGGCGTCGAAGGCGCCCCCGACGAGCGGCTCGGGTGGGTTGATCTTCGCCTCGCACCGCGTATAGGATCGTCGCTACAGGGGTTGACCCACGGTCGCGAGGCTGTGTGTCGTTTGAGGGCCGACGCAGCAGCGTCATCTCGAAGCGAGGACGTGTGCCGCGGCCGACGTTCACCGGGGATCAGCGCCAGCCAATCTAGGAGGGGGCATGGTGTCATCGATCCGTAAATCTCGGCCTCGCGGGCGGGGCAAAGTCAAATGGGGGCTGCTCGCTGCGCTGCTCGTGGTCGTCGCCTTCGGCGCGACGGCGAGCGCGGCGAGCGCGGAAAAGACGGTCGGCATCGTCCGTCAGGGCGGACCGCCGAGCGGGAAAATCCCGGCCAACACGCACTACTACGAAACGATCCAGGCGGCTGTCAACGCCGCGCCGAAGAGCTCCTGGGTGCTGATCGAACCGGGCGTGTACGACGAAGAAGTGCTCGTCGGCTCCGAACACTCGGGCATCCACATCCGCGGCATGAACCGCAACACGGTGATCGTCGACGGCCAGCACAAAACCGGACCCGAAGGCGCCAACGGCATCGAGGTGTTCAAAACGAACAACGTGTCGATCGAAAACCTCACCGTGCGCAACTTCGACCGCGCCACGACCAACGGCGAGAACGGCAATGAGGTCTGGTGGAACGGCGGCGACGAGACCGGCAAAATCGGCGCGCACAGGTGGTTCGGCAACTACCTGACCACGTACGACGACGGCCTGCTGGGCGGGTACGGGCTGTTCGCCTCCAACTCGGTCAAAGGCGCGCTGGAAAACTCCTACGCATCGGGCTTCAACGACTCCGGCCTGTACATCGGCGCGTGTCGCGACTGCCAGACGCGCGTGTTCAACGTGGTGATGGAAAACAATGCGCTCGGCTACTCCGGGTCCAACTCGGGCGGCCGTCTGGTGTTCGAAAACTCGGTCTTCAAGAACAACTCGATCGGCTTCGTGCCGAACTCCGAAAACCCGAGCGATCCGCCGCCGCCGCAGGACGGCGCTTGCAACTCGGGCCAAAACCACAAGGCCACGCCGAAATTCACGACGACGGAAATCGAACGCTGCACGATCTTCCGCAACAACGCGTTCGAAGAAAACAACAACATCAACGCTCCCGGCAACTCGGCCACCGAGGCCGGCGGCTGGGGCATCGGCGTGGAGCTTCCGGGCACGTACGCCGATCTGGTGGAAAACAACACGATCAAGAACAACGTCAACGTGGGGTTGTTCGGCTTCGAGTACCCCAACCCGTTCCCGCCGACGGCGGAAACGATCTTCTTCGCGCTGTCGGGCAACCGCATCAGCAGCAACACGTTCTCCGGCAACGGCTCCAACGAACGCGGTCTCTCGGGCGATCTGGCATTGCAGGGCGGTCTGTTCACCGAATCGGTCAACAACTGTGTGTCGGGCAACTCGTTCACGTCAGCCACCTGGCCGGCGAGCATCGAAGGAGAATGGGGATGCCAGC
Organism: uncultured Solirubrobacteraceae bacterium; assembly: GCA_963794905.1. Taxonomy (GTDB): domain Bacteria; phylum Actinomycetota; class Thermoleophilia; order Solirubrobacterales; family Solirubrobacteraceae; genus Palsa-744. The sequence goes on along the minus strand of CAWCFO010000002.1, from coordinate 1,872,765 downwards.
ACAGCACGACGCCGAGCCCCAACAACGGCGAACCGGGGGTCCAGTACATCCTCGAACTGGCAGCCGAATCCGAAGCGCGCACGTCGACGCCGCAGCCGGCGCCGCCCGCGCAGACGACGATGCCCAACCCGTGCAGCGGCGTGCCGTACAACCCGCTGTGCCAGTGAGCGAAAGACCGCGCGGATCCGAGCGCAGCGCGATCGAGAGTCAGGCGCCACCGCCCGCGACGTGCGGGTGGTGGCGCACGCTCGCCGCGATGACGGACGCCCGCGCGGAGGGCCGGCGACAATAGGCTGAGCGCATGCACGACAGCGGCATCGTCGAGCGCCCGTCGCGCCTCGTGCGCACGCTCGACGACCTCGACCGCGAGTGGCTGTCCAGCGCGCTCGGCTGCGGCGCGATCGAGTCGTTCGACACCAGCCCGATCGGCACCGGGCAGATGAGCGAGAGTCATCGCGTGCGGCTCGCCTACGAGGACGGCCGGTCGGGCCCGGCGTCGGTCGTGCTGAAGATCGCGGCCGCCGACGCAGGCAGTCGCGCGACGGGCGTCGGCCTGGGCATCTACGAGCGCGAGGTCCGCTTCTACGACGAGTTGGCCGAGCGCATCGGCGGCCCCCTGGCGGCCTGCGCGTTCGCGCGCTACGACGAGCGCGACGGCTGGTTCACGCTGCTGCTCGAAGACGTCGAGCAGGCCGACGTCGGCGACCAGATCGCCGGTTGCAGCGTCGAGCGGGCGAGCCTTGCGATGGCGGCGCTGGCCGACCTGCACGCGCCGCTGCTGGGCGACGAGTCGCTCGGCGCGAGCACGTGGCTGAACCGGCCCAGCCCGATCGGCCAAGCGCTCGTCGCGCAACTGCTGCCGGGCTTTGTAGAGCGCTACGACGGGCGCGTGGCGCCCGAGCACCAAGCGCTCTGCGAGCGCCTGGTCGCGAGCCTCGACAGCTGGCTGGCCCAACGCGACGGACCGCAGGGGCTCGTGCACGGCGACTTTCGTCTCGACAACCTGCTGTTCGGGCGTGCGGGCGTGCCGCGGGCGGTGACGGCGCTCGACTGGCAGACGGTCGCGTGGGGCAACGCCGTCACAGACGCCTCCTACTTCCTCGGCGGCGGGCTGAGCGTGGAGGACCGTCGGGCGAGCGAGCGAACGCTGCTCGGCGAGTACCACCAGGCGCTGCTGGCGCACGGGGTGCGGTCGCTGTCCTGGGAGGACTGCTGGCGCGAGTACCGCCGCCTGGCGTTCGCCGGGGTGCTGATGACGATCGTCGCGTCGATGCTCGTGCAGCGGACTGAGCGCGGCGACGAGATGTTCATGACGATGCTCGCGCGCCACGCCCAGCACGCGCTCGACCTCGACGCGGCGGAACTGCTCGCGAGCAGTTCGTCGCCTGGCGCAGCGGCGCCTCTGCGTCCGGCGGCCGAGGACGAGCAGCGCCACACCGCAGGGGGCGAGCAGCTGTGGAGCGAGAGCTGGTACTTCGACGTGATCGCGCCCGACGCGAGCGTCGGCGCGTACGTGCGCGTGGGCCTGTACCCGAACCTCGGCGTCTGCTGGTACACGGCGCTGGTCTGCGGGCCCGATCGCCCGACGGTGGCCGTGATCGACTTCGCCGCGCCGCTGCCCGAGGGCAGCGCTGTGGACGTGAAGACGGCCGTGCTCGACGCGAGCCAGCGCTGCGCCGAGCCGTTGGAGCGCTTCGACGTGACGCTTCGGGCGCTCGGCGAGGCGCACGACGAGGCCGCGGCGCTGCTGCGCGCGCAGCCTGGTCGCGCTCAGCCGTTGGCCCTCGATCTGCAGTGGCGAACGGCCGGCGAGCCGTATGCCTACCGCCTTGCGACGCGCTATGAGATCCCGTGCGTCGTGTCGGGCACGATCCGCATTGGCGACGAACTGATCTCGCTCGACGAAGCGCCCGGACAGCGCGACCATTCCTGGGGCACGCGCGACTGGTGGGCGATGGACTGGATGTGGAGCGCCGGGCGCCTCGACGACGGCACGCGCCTGCACGCGGTGCAGCTGCGCCTGCCGGGCGCTCCGGCGATCGCGGTCGGCTACGCACGGTCGCCCGGTGAGCCGCTGTGTGAGCTGACGGGCGTCGGCGCGAGCGAGAGCGTCGGCGAGGACGGGCTGATCTCAGACGCGCGCCTGTCGCTGGACCCGCTCAGCCTGGAGCTCGACGTGCGACCGCTGGCGCACGCGCCGCTGCGCCTGCTCGCGCCGGACGGCCGCATGTCCCATTTCCCGCGCGCGATGTGCGCGGTGCGCGCCGGCGACGGGCGCGGCGGCTTGGCGTGGGTCGAGTGGAATCTCAACCAGCCGCGTTGAGCGCGCCTCGCCGCGGGCGCGCCGTGCAATGTGCCCCCGGCCGCTCTAGTCGTTAGCGGTCAGCGCGCCGAGCAGCTCGGCGAAGCGCTCGCGCGCCTGCTCACGGCGCGTGGGGAGGTGCTCCGACGGCACTTCGCCGGGCGGCGGCGAGTAGCCGTTCAGGATGCGCCGCGCGACGGTCTGGCGGTGCACCTCGTCGGGCCCGTCGTAGATCCGCGCGGCCCGCGCAAAGCGATACATCTGCTCGAGCGGCAGGTCGGTCGAGTAGCCGAGCGAGCCGTGAGTCTGCAGCGCGCGGTCGACGACGTCGTGCAGCACCTTGGCGCCGTAGAACTTGATCAGCGCGATGTCGACCATCGCCGCGCGCGCGCCCTGCGTGTCCATCACCCATGCGGCGTGCAGCGTCATCAGCCGCGCCGCCTGCATCTCGGCGGCGCTGTCGGCGACCCAGTTCTGCACGGTCTGCTTCTCCGACAGCAGCGAACCGTGCGCCTGACGGTAGGTGGCGCGCTCGCACATCATGTCGAAGGCGCGCCGCGCAACGCCGAGCCAGCGCATGCAGTGGTGGATGCGCCCGGGCCCAAGCCGCTGCTGGGCGAGCATGAAGCCGTCGCCGACGCCGCCGAGCAGCGCATCGGCGGGCAGGCGCACATTCTCGTAGAGGACCTCCGAGTGGCCGCCGTAGGCGCCGAACTGCTCCCACGGATGCTCCATCGTCGGCACATCGCGCACGACCTCCACTCCGGGCGTGTCGCGCGGGACGATGAACATCGAGGCGCGCTGGCGCCCGCGCGCCTCAGCGTCGGTGACGGCCATGACGATCAAAAAGTCGGCGATCGAGCCGTTGGAGGAGAACCACTTGTGCCCGTCGATCACCCAGTCGTCGCCGTCGCGCACGGCGCGTGTGCGCAGCTGCGTGGGATCAGAGCCGGGCGTGTCGGGCTCGGTCATGCTGAACGCGCTGCGCAGGTCGCCTGCGAGCAGCGGGTGCAGCCAGCGCTCCTTCTGCTCGGGCGTGCCGGCCATCGCCAGGATCTCCGAGTTGCCCGAGTCCGGCGCGGCGTTGCCGAACGCCAGCGGCGCGATCGGCGAGCTGCCGAGGATCTCGTGCATCAGCCCGAGGCGCACCTGGCCCATGCCCTGGCCGCCCAGCTCGGGCGGCAGGTGCGTGGCCCACAGCCCGCGCTCCTTGACCTCCTGCTGCAGCGGCGCGATCGCGTCGCTCAGGCCGTCCAGGCCGAGGTCGTGCCAGATCGACTCCAGCGGCCAGATCTCGCGGCGCACGAACTCGGCCATCCAGTCGAGCTGCGCTTGAAAATCGGGGTCGGTGGAGAAGTCCCAGCTCATGCTGCTTCCTTTCGGTCGGGCGCGGGGCAGCGCAGAGCTAAGCCTACGCGCTGGGGCGCGCCGGGCGCATCCGCGCGTTCGCGCTTGGATCGGCCGCGGCAGAGCAGCGCCGGCGAGCCCTGACCGAGCCCCGGCGTGGCGAAACACCAGGGCGCGCCGAAGGGCGCAACACCTTTGGGCGCCGTGACCGAGCCAGGTCACGGCGCCCTCCGGCGGTAACGCTCACGCCAGGGAGGGAGCGGCGCCGAGCGTCTCTCAAGGTGACCGGACGAGGGAGGTCACTCCTGAATGTTCAACATCGCATAGCCAAACTCAGCTGTCAAGGGTAAAGTAGGTCGTTGTTTACAGATCACTTGATCGATTTGCGTCGTTCTGACGGGTTCATGGGACGGCGACCGACGCTGCTTGTGGGAGCAGCCGCGCTCGACCGCGCGCTGACGGGCTGATGCCGACGAACGCAAACTCGCACGAGCAGCCTTCGCCGCCGGCCGCGGCGCAGCCGTCCCCCGCGCCCGCGCGCGCCGAGCGGCCGCGCAAGCCATCCGGGCCGGTGGCGCGCGAGCAGGTGCGCGAGGGCCAACGCCTGCGCCTGGCGCTGGCGATGATCCAGGCGGTGGACGCCGACGGCTACCGCGCCACGCGCGTGGCCGACGTGATCGCGCGAGCGGGCGTCTCGCGCAAGACGTTCTACGAGCTGTTTGACAACAAGCAGGACTGCCTCGTGGCGACATACGACCTGATCGTCGGAGAGGCGGTACGGCGTCTGAAGCTCGCTCTGCGCGACTCCGATGGTTGGCCAGGCTGCGTGGAAGCGGCGATCCGCACGCTGTTCACGTCAGCACGCGAGAACCCGGGCGCGCTGCGGCTGAGCTTGCTGGAGATTCCCGCCGCCGGCCCTGCGGCCGTTCAACGCCGCGAGCGCTCGGTCGCCGCCTTCGAGCCTTTCATCCGCGACGCGCTAGAACTCGCGCCCGGCGAGGGCTCGGTGTCGAACCTCGCGCTGAAGGCGATCGTCGGCGGCTTCAACCGCGTGCTCTACCGGCGAGTGCTGCACGGCGAGGCGTCTGAGCTGGACGCGCTCGTGCCCGATCTGGCCGGCTGGGCCGCTTCCTACTATCCGGCGCCCGCGGCGATACTCGCCGAGCCGTCTGCGCGATCTCGTGCTCGTCGTGCGACGAGCTCGCTCAACGGCGGCCGCGCGCCGGGCACACTGGCGCCGCATCCCCCACTCGGCGGGCGGCGAGGGCTGGCGCGCGGCGACCAGAACGTCTCGCGCAGCTTCGTCGTGCAAAGCCAGCGTGAACGCATCCTTGACGCGGTGACGAACCTGACCGCCGGTGAGGGCTACGCGGCTCTGCGCGTGGAAGGCATAGCCGAGGAGGCGGCCGTATCGCTGGTCGCCTTCTACGAACACTTCGCCGACAAGGAAGACGCTTTCCTTGTCGCCTTCGAGGTTGGCCAGGGCAAGGCGCTGGCGATCGTCGAAAGCGCGTTCGTGGCGCAGAGCGATTGGCGGCTTGCCGTGCGCGCCGGCATCGCCGCACTGTTCGACTTCCTCGCCAGCGAGCCGTCGTTTGCGCACATCGCGCTGCTGGACGCGCTGATCGCCACCGAGCACACCGCACAGCGCTCGCGCGCCGGCGTCGACGCATTTGCGCAGATGCTCGCGCCCGGTATGGAGCAGACGGGCGGCGTCGCACCCCCGCCGGTGACGCTCGAGGCGATCGCCGGCGGGCTGTTTGAAGTCTGTCTGCACTACGCGCTCGCCGGCAGGATCGGCAAGCTGCCCGAGGCGATCCCGGCGGCCACCTACATCGCGCTCGCGCCGTTTCTCGGCGGCGAGGAGGCGGCGCGCATCGCGACAGAGCGCTCCCGCGCCAAGCGCGCCGCCGCCGGCGCCTGACCGCCCGCGAGGCGCCCGCTCGCCTACGCCGGCGCGGCCTGGCGCGGGGTCATCAGCGCAACCGGCAGGGCGAGCTCGGCGGAACGTTTGAGCGTGACGATGCGCCGCCCCGGCTGCACGGCGTCGCGCACCGCGCCGGCGTGCGGCGCGAGCTCTGTGACCGTACGGTCGAGCTCAGGCGCGACCAGCGCCAGACCCCACAACCTGGCCGGGCCGTCGGCGCCGCGCTCGGCGACGATCTGCTCGGGTTCCTGCACGACCTCGAGCATCGCCTCGCCGAGGCGGAAGAACGCCTGGCGCGGCGCGCCGGCCGGTGTCGGCTGCTCGCGAACGCGGCGTAGGTCCAGCCCTGCGGCCTGCAACGCGCGCACGCTGCGGTCGAGATCGGGGGTCATCGCAACCACGTGGTCGATTGCCACGACGCCGTTGCGGTGCTGCGGCGCCGCGTCGGCCGGCGCCTGCTGCGCACTCGGCCACGGCAGCCCGTCCAGCTCGTCCGAGGCCACGCCGCCCAACGACCACCCGACGATTCCTCGCCCGGCATCGCGCCCGGCCATGCGCAGGCGCACCGCACCGAGCTGCACAACGTCGTCGCTCACGCTGAAGCCGAGCGCGGCCCAGCTGGCGGCCTCGTCGGCCAGCACCAGCTCGTCGAGCGTCACGGCCTGAGCGCTGGACATGGCCTGCAGCTTCGCAGCTAGCGTTCGATCACGAGCTTGCACCAGTCGCCCTCGCGCAGCGCGTCGGCGGCGTCCTGCCAGGCGACCGTGCGCGTGGTCACCCGCTCGGGGTGAAACGCGCCTTGGGCCGCGAGCTCGAGCACGTGCGGCATCGCCTCGCGGGCGTTGGCGCGCCCGGTCTTGAACGTGATGCCCTTCGTATACATCTCCAGCAGCGGCAGCGACGGCTGCTCGGCGAAGTAGATCGCCGTGCTCGTGCACGTGCCGTCGGGCGCCGTCGAGCGCAACGCCAGGGCGAGCCCGTCCGGGTCTGCGCCGGAATCGACCGTCACCGCGAACGGGCCCAGGCGCTGCGGCGCGCCGGTGAGCGCGAGCGTCTGCGCGCCGATCTCCTCGGCCACCGCTCGCCTCGCCTCACCGTCGTCGACGTACAGCACCGACTGCGCGCCCAGCGCGAGCGCCAGCGACGCTGCGTACAGGCCGATCGAGCCTGAGCTGGCGCCCCCGACGATCAGCACCGCCGCGCCCGGCTCCTGCTCCAGCGCGGGCGCGACCGCGCGCCAGGCGTCTGCGATGTTGTCCGACGCGCTCGCCACCGCCGCCGGCTGCACGCCGGGCGGCAGCGCGACGAGCATGTGCTCGGCGTATGGCACGCACACCACGTCGGAGAGGAAGCCGCCCCAGCGATCAACCGCCGGTCCGAAGCCGTACGTCGACATGAAGTCGACGCTCGTGCAGTTGGAGCTGCGCCCGCGCCGGCACGCCGCGCAGGTCCCGCAGGAGATCTGAAAAGGCACGCTGACGAGCTGGCCGGCCGCGAACGAGCTCACCGCGTCGCCGGCGTCGATCACCTCGGCGACGCACTCGTGTCCGAGCGCAAACGGCGGCGCGAAGGGCGATTCGCCGCCGATGATCAGCGCATCCAGATCGCACGTGGCGACAGCCAGCGGGCGCACGAGCGCCGCGCCGTCGCCGCTCAGGCGGGGCTCCGGCGCCTCGCGCCACTGCAGCTCGTGCGGCGCCGTGTACGTGAGCTGTTGCATCGGTCCTCCTCTAGATAGATCGCTCGCTCAAGTCTGATGCATCGCGGCCGGCCGTGTCGCGCGCTCGCCACCGCTACGGTGTCGCGCGTGTGGGCTCAACGCGAGATCGCCGTCGATGCGCGACCGCGCGGCTTTCACCTGATCACGGCCGAAGTTCTCGCGGCGATCCCCGAGCTGGCGCGCGTGCGCGTCGGCCTGCTGCACCTGTTCATTCGACACACCTCCGCGTCGCTCACGCTCAACGAGAACGCCAGCCCCGACGTGCGCCGCGACTTCGCCGCGTACTTCGACCGCGCCGTGCCGCAGGACGCTCCGTATTGGACGCACACGCTGGAGGGCGCCGACGACATGCCCGCGCACATCAGGGCTTCGCTGCTCGGCCCGTCGCTGACGCTGCCCGTCGCCGGCGGCCACCTGGCGCTGGGCACGTGGCAGGGCGTCTACCTGTGCGAGCACCGCGACCGCGGCGGCCCGCGCTCGCTGCTGGCGACGCTGTGGGGCGACGGGGAGGGCTGACGGGCGGCGCGCTCGGCCGGCTGGGTCAGGCGGGCTTGTAGGGCCCGGGCTTGGGGCGCACGTGCCCGCCGGGGAAGGCCAGGCGCAGGATCGTGCGGTGCACGCGTGCCGAGCTGCTTGTGCAGCGGGCCGGTGTTGTACGGCAGCCCGTAGCGGCGGCAGATGTCGCGCACGCGCGGCGCGATCTCGGCGTAGCGCGAGGACGGCATGTCCGGGTACAGGTGGTGCTCGACCTGGAAGCTCAGGTTGCCGGCGAGCAGGTGAAACAGCGGGCCGCCGTCGATGTTCGCCGCGCCGAGCAGCTGGCGCACGTAGAAGCCGCCGCGCGTCTCCTCGGCGACCTCCTCCTCGCTGAACGTGTACGTCTGGTCGGGGAAGTGCCCGCAGAAGATGATCGAGTAGGACCACACGTTGCGCACGATGTTCGCCGTGAAGTTCGCCGTGAGCGTCGACTTGAACGAGCGCTTGCCCGAGTCCAGCGAGCCGCGCCCGGAGACGAACGCCGCGAGTGCGGCGAGCGCCGGAAAGGCGACGTAGTCCTTGACGATCTGATCGCGCGCCTTGGCGCCGATCGCCTTCAGCTCGGCGAGCGCCTGGCCTTTGACTTCTCGCCCGTGCGGATCGCCTCGCCGTTGAGGTCGTGCACGCGCCACGCCCCACTCGAAGAAGCCCATCAGCATCAGGTTGTAGAAGCGGCTGAAGCAGATACACCGGGTGCCACTTCTGGTGCGGGTCGATGCGCATGATCTCGTAGCCCAGATCGCGGTCCTTGCCGCGGATGTTCGTGAACGTGTGGTGCTCGTAGTTGTGCGAGTGGCGCCACGCATCGGCCGGCGAGGCGGTGTCCCAGTCCCAGTTCTGGGAGTTGATGTCCGGGTCGTTCATCCAGTCCCACTGCCCGTGCATCACGTTGTGGCCGATCTCCATGTTCTCGAGGATCTTCGCCAGCGACAGCGCCGCCGTCCCGGCCAGCCACAGCGGCTTGCGCTGCGAGCCCAGCAGCAGCGCGCGCGCGGCCAGCACGAGGTGGCGGTGCAGCTTGATCGTGCTGCGGATGTAGCGCGAGTCGCGGTCGCCGAGGTCGGCGTACACCTCGTCGTGGATCGCATCGAACTCGCGACCGAGCTGCTCGATCTGCTCGGCGCTCAGCAGCGCGAGCGGGCTCGCCGGCTCGTCTGCGAGCTGCGTCGGGCGCGGCGGGCGGCGGGTCGGTCTGGACTGTTGACACTTTGCTTGGCTCCTTGGGTCGCAGGCGTTGACGAATCTCAGAGGGCGATCTCGACGGCGCCCTCGGGCGCGTTGATGCAGGTCTGAACCATTTCGCCGGGCTGGCCGTGCACACGGCCGGTGCGCAGGTCGCGCACCTGCCCGGAGCACAGCTGCCCGACGCAGGTGTGGCAGATGCCCATGCGACAGCCGAACGTCAGCTGCGCGCCGGCGCTCCTCGCCGGCCGCGAGGATCGGCTGCTCGCCGTCGCTGACGGTCTCGATGCCGCTCTTGGTGAAGCGGATCGTGCCGCCGGCGCCGCGCTCGCCGTCGCCGACGCGCGCGTCGGGCTGGAAATGCTCGACGTGCAGGCGCGCCGGATCGCCGTCGCGCTGGAAGCGCTCGCCGATCGCCTCCAGCAGCCCGGCCGGACCGCACAGGAACGTCTCGCGCTCGCGCCAGTCGGCGCACAGCTCGTCGAGCTGCTCGGCCGTCACGCGCCCCTGCTCGCCGCGTGCGCCGCTCGTGCAGGCGGTAGCCGGTGTGGCGCGCGTCCAGCGCGCGCAGCTCGTCGCCGAAGATCACGCCGTCCGCGGTGCGCGCGCTGTGCACGTGCACGACGTCGCCCAGCGCGTCCTCGCCGGCCAGCCAGCGCAGCATGCTCATGATCGGCGTGATGCCGCTGCCGGCGCTGATGAACAGCAGTCGCCGCGGCAGCGGCTCGGGCAGCACGAACGTTCCTTCCACGCCGCCCAGGCGCACGATCGCCCCGGGGCGCACGCCGGAGAACAGGAACGGCGAGACCTTGCCGTTCTCGACGAGCTTCGGCGTGATCGAGATGCAGCCGTCGCGTGCGGCGCGGATCCGAGGTCAGCGAGTAGGCGCGCCAGTGGTGGATGCCGTCGACCTCGATGCCCAGGCGCAGGTACTGCCCGGGGCGGTGGCCCGGCCACTCCCAGCCCGGCTTGATCGTCACGGTCACCGCGTCGGGGGTCTCGCGCTCGATGCGTTCGATGCGCCCGCGCAGCTCGCGCGTCGACCACAGCGGGTTGACCAGCTCGAGGTAGTCGTCCGGCAGCAGCGGCGAGGTGAACGAGCGGATCAGCCCGAGCACGCGGCGGCGCGCCGGCGGAGACCTGCGGGACGGCTCCTCGTTCAGCCACGACGACCGCCCTCCCACGCGATATCGCGTGACGACGCGAGCTGCTGAACGGTGAAGCTGACGCGTACCATGTGGCCTCGAATAACCATTACCTCAAACGAGGTTACATCAAACATGGTATCCTTGCGTGAGGGATGGCACAGAGGACCGTCGACAAGCCGAAGCGCCACGGCGAGCAACGCCTCGTCCCCGCGCAGAGCGCGACGGCTCGGCCGACCCTTCCGGCGCATATGACCTGACGGTCGAGCAGCTGGCCGCCGAGGTGGGCATGTCGGTGCGCAACATCCGCAACCACCATACGCGCGGACTGCTCCCGCCGCCAGAGGTGCGCGCGCGAGTCGGCTACTACAACGCCGAGCACGTCGCTCGGCTGCGCCTGATCCTCGACCTGCAGGCCGACGGCTTCAACCTCGCAGCCATCGAGCGCCTGCTCAGCGGCTCCGACGGTCTGGCCGAGCGGCTGCTCGGCCTGCGCAGGGCCGTCACCACGCCCTTTCGAGCCCGAGAGCCCCGAACTGATCACGGCCGACGAACTGGAGGAGCGCTTCGGCGAGCTCAGCGCCAAGGACGCCGAGCGCGTGCGCAAGCTCAAGCTGCTCGTGCCGCTCGGCGACGACCGCTTCGAAGCGCCGAGCCCCGCGCTGCTGCGCGCCGCCGAGCAGGTCGTCGAGCTGGGCATCCCGATGCACTCCGCGCTCGTGCTCGTCGAGCGCATGAGCCGCGACTGCGACTCGATCTCGCGCGACTTCACCAAGCTGTTCCTGCGCGAGCTGTGGCAGCCGTTCGACGAGGCCGGCCAGCCCGACGAGGGCTGGGACGAGCTGATCGAAGGCGTCGACTCGCTGCGCCCGCTCGCCTCCGAGGCGCTGCTGGCGCTGTTCAAGCTGCGCATGACCGCACAGCTCGAGCAGGCTTTCGGCAAGGTCATCGAGCACCAGGCCAAGCGCAAGTAGCCGCGCCGCGCCCGCGATGTGCCGGAGGCGCGAACCGTGCGGCGATGCGCCGCCGCACTCCTACCGGCCGCGCGGCACGAGCACGATCTTGCGGTGCGAGCCCCCTGCCAGACGCTGCCATGCCTCCTCGACACGCTCCAGCTCGATCGGCTCGCTCTCGACGCTCAGCTCGCCGCTCGCCGCCAGCGCCGACAGGCGCGCGTAGGACTCGCGCTTGACCTCGGGCGGAGCAGCGAAGTTCGTGTGACCCAGCACCACGAGCATCTTGCCGCGGATCGAAGCCGAGGAGATGGTGCTCTCGTCCCCCGCGCCGGAGCCGAGCTGGACGATGCGCGCGCCAAAGCTCGCCGCCTTCAGCGCGGCCGCGAACGGCTCGCCGAACAGCGGGTCGACGACCACATCGATGCGCCCGTCGGCCGCTTGCGCGAGCCGCTCTGGCAGGTCGTCCGAGCCGTCCAGCTCGACGGCCGCGTCGGCGCCGAGCGCCAGGCAGCGCTCCAGCCCGTCCCGTGAGCGCGCCGCGGCGACCACGCGCGCCGCGCCCATCGACCTCGCGACCTGCACCGCGATCTGCCCGAGCACGCCGCTCGCCGCGAGCACGAGCACGTGCTCGCCGGGCGCGAGCTCCGCACGCCAGCTCAGCGCCAGCCACGCGGCCAGGCCGGAGATGCCCAGCGCCACCGCCGTCCCGTCGGGCACGCCGTCGGGCACGTCGTACGCCGCATGCGGCTCGATCACTGAGCGCTCGGCCATCGAGCCGTAGGGCAGGATTGGGGCGTCGAAGTACACGCGCCTGCCGTCCACCACGCCGATGCCCTCGCGCCCGGCCACCGACGGCAGCGGCGGCTTGCCCGCGTAGAAGCGCCCCGCGCTGATCGCTACGTCCACCGGGTTCAGACCCGCTGCCAGCACGTCCACGACCACCTGCCCGTCGCCGGCCTGCGGCTCGGGGAAGTCGTCCGCGCGCGGGACGCCGTAGCCGTGCAGGACCGCCGCTCTCATCGCCACATCATCACGCATCGCTTGGGCGCTGGGCACTCGGTCCGCCAGGGCGATCGGTCACGCAGCCGCTTCACACATTGGCGAGCCATACCAGACACGGCGCAGGAGCTTGCTATCGGTACACGGGTGCGCGCACCGATCCAACGGCTGCTGGGATGGAGCTGGCCCCGAGACTTCGCTGTCGTTCAGTTCCCCAACCCGCCGCTGATGGTGGCGATCGTCGCGGGCGTGGCGGGAAAGGCGACACACGCCGGCGCGCACCGCTTGGCGCTGTCTGCCTTCTACTTGGCTCTCGGCGTCTGGGCCTGCGGGGAGGCAGTCCGGGGAGACAACTGGTTTCGCCGCTTGCTCGGCGTGGGACTCGGTGTCTACGTGTTCGTGCACCTCAGTCAGTATTTGCGCGCGTAGGCCGCGTGAGCCGAACACCTGCGGAGAGCTCGTCAGGAGCACGCCGACGTCAGGCGCCGGCGTCGATCGCCCACGCCCGCGCGATGTTCTGCGCGGCCATCGCCGCGAGCACGTCGGCGAACCCCGCCGGCGCCGGCGGCAGCAGCGGCGCCCCGCCGGCGGTGACCGCGCCGAGCACCCGCTCGGACGCCCCGCGCGCCAGCTCGATCGCCCGCGCCACGTCGCGTCCGACCAGCTCGCCGTCGCGCTTCGACGAAACGCCCCGCGACGAGCACGTGCTCGACGTTCGACGGGTTGGCCTGCGCGACCAGGCAGCCGACCGGGTCGGCCATCGGCACGACGTTCAGGCGCCGGCCGCCGATCACGATCACGTCGGCCTGCTTGCCCGGCGTCAACGAGCCGATGCGATCCTCCAGGCCCATCGCGTGCGCGCCGTTGGCCGTGCCCCAGCGCAGCGCGTCGCGCACGCCGAGGTCGAGCGAGTCGGGCATCAGGTTGCGCGCGTGAAATGTGTCGTTGCGCACGCTGCGCTCGAACTGCAGGCCGATGCGCATCTGGCTGAACATGTCGCCGGAGTTCGACGAGGCGACGTCGCACGACAGGCTCGGCCGCATGCCCAGCTCCAGCGCACGACGGATAACCGGGCGGCCCATGCCCATCTGCAGCTCCGTCTCCGGGCTCGCCGACACCTTGCAGTCGTGCTCGGCCAGGCGACGGAGGTTGCGCTCGTCGAGCGTGTTGCAGTGCACGTGAACCTGGTCGGCCGCCAGCAGCCCGTGATGCGCGAGCTCGGCTATGCCACCGGTCAGCGGCGAGCCCCACGAGCAGCCTGTGTGCAGCACGCTGGGGATCGCGAGCTCGCGCGCCGAGCGCGCCTCGGCGATCGTCTGCTCGAACGGCAGCAGCCCGACCTCCGTCAGCGCCACGCCCATCGTCACCAGCGCGTCGTCGGCCGACAGCTCTCCTTCGCGCAGCCGGCGCGCGTCGGCCAGCCGGTCGGAGTGCTCGGCGAACGACGGCGGATCGCTCGGCGCCGGGTAGTAGCCGTAGGCGAACATCGCGCGGATGCCCGCGTCGCGCAGGCCCGCCAGCGCCGCGTCGGCGTGCTCGGGGGTGTTGTTGCAGTGCGAGAAGTCGAGGATCGTCGTGACGCCCGCTTCCAGCGCCTCCAGCGCGCCGAGCAGGTTGCCCGCGTACACGTCCTCGGCCGAGCAGTTGGGCGAGATCGACATGCGGATGCCGCGGAAGTAGTCCTCCAGCGTCCAGTCCGCGCAGACGCCGCGAAACGGCGCCTGCCAGGTGTGGCGGTGGGTGTCGACGAAGCCGGGCATGACCACGTGCCCGGTCACGTCGAGCAGCTCGGCGTCCTCGACCGCCAGGCGCTCGGCCGACCGCCGCGATCGCCCCGTCCTCGATCAGCACGTCGCCGCTGGGCAGCTCGCCGAGCTGGTCGTCCATCGACAGCACGTAGCCGCCGCGCAGCAGCAGTCGTCCGCTCATCGCTCCCTCCCGGTCGTGAAATGCCAACGTACACCCGTTTCGTACGCTCGTCTAAGTCGCAGCCGCCGATCAATGGCCGAGCCGGCCGCTGCCGATAGGCGTCGCAGACCTGCAATGCGCCGAGCACAACTACTCAGACAGCTCGTGCTCGACTCGCAGTACGTGATCGACGAGCACTTGGTGGCAGCCGCGATCCTCGCGCGCGCCGCCACGCGGCGCGTGCTCGCCGACGTGACGTTTCGCAACGACCTGCGCGCGCCGCGCGTGGTGCGCTCGTTCAGGCCGACGAGCCAGGTTCGCTCGTTCAGACCCTACGTCCTGCGTAGCGCGGGCGAGCGCCGGCGCTCGCACGGCCTCGCGGAGCCCGCGTAGGTCGCGATGCTCGAGGTCTCCGTGCCAATCGCCCACGAGCTGCTGGCCCAGTGCGTCAGGCAGGGCCAGGCGCTCGTGCAGCGCGCAAGCCTCGTCGGCGACTCCAGCGACTACGAGAGCTGGAAGGCCGCGCGCAGCCAGTGGATCGAGCCGACCGTGCAGGCGCTCGAGCATATGTACGGCGAGCCCTCGCACGCGCGCGAGTTCACGCAGGAGGTCAGCTCGCCGCGAGTCGGCCAGCGCTGGCAGCAGCAGTATGCGGTGGACCTCGACAAGGTCAAGTCGGCGATCGAGCTGCTGAGCGTGCTGCAGGGCGAGCTCGCGTTCGTGCCAGAGGCGGAGGTCGACGAGCCGATCGCGCCCGAGATGGCGCTCACAGGCGCCGGAGTCGGCGCGAGCGCCGGCGACGCCTCGCCGATCGAGCTGAACGAGCCCCGCTCGCCCTCCGGCGACGCCGCCGCGACGCCGGCCGCGCAGGATCGCCACGCACCGTCACACGCCGCCGGACACCGAGAGCCCGTCGATGCGCGGGAGGCTTCGGCGGCGGAGCACGAGCCGATCGCAGACGTCGAGCCCCCTGCGCCCGCGGACGACGACGAGCTCGCGCCGTCGGTCGTGCGCGAGCCGTCGGTCGAGCGCGAGCCGTCGCGCGAACGCGAGGACGACTCTGCAAGCGCGTCTCAGCCTCACCAGACGTTGCGCGAGCCCGAGCTTGTGGCGCGCGACGAGCGCTCGGGCGAGCGCCAGGCGTCGGCTGCGGTGCTCGCGCCGGCTCCGTTCGTCGGCTCGGGGCTGGCGCAGCACGCCAACGGCTCGGCCGCGGCGCGGCGCGGCGGCGCGGCGGGCGCGGCGCCGGCGGGCACGAAGCAGATCCTGCTGGCGCACGGGCGCAACGACCGCTGGATGCAGGCGGTCACGCAGCTGCTCGCACAGGCCGGCAGCCACGAGGTTACGATCCTCAACGAGCGCGCCAGCGAGCGCAGCTCGCTAGCGGAGCAGTTCGGCGACCACGCGCCGGGGGCGCGCTACGCGATCGTCCTGCTGACGGCCGACGACATCGGCGCCCCGCGCGTCGAATCCGAGGACGAGCCGTACTTTTCCCCGCGCGCGCATCAGACGGTCGTGTTCGAGATGGGCTTCCTCGTCGCGGCGCTCGCGCCGGGCAGCGTGTGCGTGCTCTATGAGGAAGGCGTGCAGCTCCCGTGCGACATCGAGGGCATCGTGTACGTGCGCCTGGATCTCGCCGGCACATGGCAGCCGAAGCTGCTGCTGGCGCTGCGCAAGGCGGGCTTTGACTACGACCTGAACAAGCTCGCCGCCGCGTGAGGCGCGCACGGCCCGAGCGCGCGCCGCAAGCGAGCCGCGCGCGGGTCGCTTGACTCCGACGGCACTTGACAGATAATGAACGCGATGCGCCGTCGCAGCACGACCAGGCCGAGCTCGCACGACGAGCACCGCGCACGGCGCCCGGTCCGGGGCTGAGCCGCTTGCGCGTCGACTTCTGCGGCGTGCGCGGGTCGCTCCCTGCCGCCGGCCGCGAGTACGTGCGCTACGGCGGCCACACGTCCTGCCTGGCGCTGACGCACGACGGCGCCGACGCGCCGACGCTGATCCTCGACGCCGGCACCGGCGTGCGACGTGCCAGCGGGCTGCTCGGCGCCGCGCCGTTCGACGGCACGGTGCTGCTCAGCCACCTGCACTGGGACCACACGATGGGCCTGCCGTTCTTCGCCGCCGGCGATCGCGTCGACGCGCGCGTGACGGTCGTGCTGCCCGAGCAGGAGAGCGGCGCCGACGCGGCCGTTGTGCTCGGCGGGCTGATGCAGCCGCCGTACTTCCCGATCGGTCCGACCGATCTGCGCGGCGACTGGTCGTGTCAGACGATTGCGCCCGGCGAGCAGACGGTCGAGGGCTTCTCGGTGCTCGCGCGCGAGATCCCGCACAAGGGCGGGCGCACGTTCGGCTACCGCGTCAGCGACGGCCACGCCACGCTCGCGTACATGCCAGACCACAACCCCACGGCGCTCGGCCCCGGCGAGGACGGCTTCGGCGAGTACCACGCGACCGCGCTGGAGCTGGCGAGCGACGTGGACCTGCTCGTGCACGACGCGCAGCTGCTGCCGCGCGAGCTGGACGCCGAGGGCGACTTCGGGCACGCCGTCGCCGACTACCCGGTGGCGCTCGCAGAACGCGCGGGCGCTCGCGCGGTGTCGTTGTTTCACCATCGCCTGGACCGCACCGACGACGCGCTCGACGAGCTGGCGGCGCGACTCGTGCGCGACGTGCCGGCCGTCAGCCTCGCCGCCGAGGGCGTCGTCGTCCACCTGTAGCCGTCGCGGTCGGCGCCGGCTCAGCGACGCCTCGCGCCGGCCGCCGATCTCGACTCAGCGCTCACTCGACGACGTAGCGCTCGGGCACCAGGCGTTCGGTCTGTCGCGGCGGGCGGCGGTACTTGCGCCGCTGGCGCGCCGGCAGCTTGACGCGCTTGGGCTCGTCCGGTCGCTCGTAGGGGACGAGCGAGAGCAGATGGCCGATCAGGTTCAGGCGCGCCGTGCGCTTGTCGTCGGCCTCGACCACCCACCACGGGCTCTGCTCGGTGTCGGTGCGCGCGAACATGCGGTCCTTGGCCTCGGCGTAGTCGACCCAGCGCGCTCGCGCCTGGACGTCGGTGGGGCTGAACTTCCAGCGCTTGCGCGGGTCCGACAGCCGCTTCTCAAAGCGCCGCTCCTGCTCCTCGTCGGACACCGACAGCCAGTACTTGACGAGCATCACGCCGTCGTTCTGCAGCGTCTGCTCGAACTGCGGGCAGAAGCGCAGGAACTCCTCGTACTCGGCCTGCGTGCAGTAGCCCATCACGTGCTCGACGCCGGCGCGGTTGTACCAGCTGCGATCGAACAGGACGATCTCGCCGGCGGCGGGCAGGTGCGCGACGTAGCGCTGGAAGTACCACTGCGAGCGCTCGCGCTCGCCCGGTGTGGGCACGGCGACGATGCGACACGTGCGCGGGTTCAGATACGAGGTGATGCGCTTGATCACGCCGCCCTTGCCGGCGGTGTCGCGGCCCTCGAACAGCACGACCAGCCGCCGGCCGTTGGCGACGACCCACTCCTGCATGTACACCAGCTCGGTCTGCAGGCGCAGCAGCTCCTTGTCGTACTGCTTGGCGCTGAGGCGGCGCGGCGAGCTCATCGGCAGATGATCCCAGCAGGCGCGCCGCGCGCGCTGTCGCGCACCGTAGGCTGCGCGACAGCGTGACCTTCGGAGACCTCCTGCTGATCGTGCTCGCCGGCCTGGGGGGCCCGCTGCTCGCGCTCACACCGCGGCTGTTCGTGCCCTTGGTGATCGGCGAGATCGCCGCCGGCGCCCTCGTCGGCGACACGGGCCTCGGCGCGGTGCATCCGACGAACCCCACGACGGCGTTTCTCGGTCAGGTCGGCTTTGCGATGCTGATGCTGACGGCGGGCATGCACCTGCCGCTGCGCGAGGCGCGCCTGTTCGCGTCGCTGCGCCGGGGAGCGCTGCTCGCGGGCGTCGTCGGCCTGCTCGCCGTGCCGGCCGGGCTCGCCGCCGCGGCGCTCGCGGGCACGTCTCACGCGGCGGTCTACGCGGTCGTGCTCGCGTCGGGTTCGGCGGCGGTGCTGCTGCCGGCGCTGCAGGAGACCGGCACGGGCGGCCCGGAGGTTCTTTCGGTGGTCGCGCAGGTGACGATCGCCGACGTCGTGACGATCGTCTCGGTGCCGATCGTGCTGCAGCCGTCGCGCACGGCGCACGCGCTGCTCGGGGGCGTGCTCGTCGCCGCGGCGGCCGCGCTGCTGCTCGTCGTCGCGCGGGTGCTCGCCGGCCACGAGTGGGTCGAGCGCGTGCGTGGCCTCTCCAAGCAGCGCCACTGGGCGCTCGACCTGCGCATCGCGCTGCTGGTGCTGTTCCTTCTCGCGTGGCTCGCGCAGCGCAGCGGCACGAGCGTGCTAATCGCCGGCTTCGGCGCGGGCGTCACGGTCGCGCTCGTGGGCGGTCCAAAACGCCTGTCGACGCAGATCCGCGGTGTCGCCGACGGCTTCTTCGTGCCGCTGTACTTCGTCGTGCTCGGCGCGCAGCTGGATCTCGGCGGCCTCTTCGAACACCCGCAGATGATCGCGCTGGCCGGCGCGCTGGCGATCCTGAACGTGCTGATCCACCTCGCGGCGGCGCGCGCCGGGCGACTGTCGGGCGGTGCGGCGCTGGCGGCCAGCGCGCAGCTCGGCGTGCCGGCGGCGGTCGCCTCGCTGGGGCTCGCCGAGGGCGTGCTCTCAAGTCAAGTCGCCACGGCCATCGTCGCCGCCTCGATCGTCAGCCTCGGCGTGTGCACGGCCGGCGTGCAGCGACTGCTAGCGCGGGCGCCCGTCGCGGCGCCGACGCTCGCGCGGTGAGCAGCGAGTCGCCCCCCGCTTAGCTACACGCTCGTGCGCGGCGTGAGCAGCGGCTCGGCGTCCGGCGAGCTGGACTGCTCGACGTGCGCGGGCACGCCGGCCGCCGTGTAGGCGTCGAGCGCGTCGAGCGTCTCGGCCTTGAGCAGCGCCTGCGCAAGGCTCTCCAGCTGGTCGCGGTGCTCGGTCAAAAGGCGCGTGACCTGTTGATGGGAGCCGTCGACGAGCAGGCGGACCTGCTCGTCGATCTGGCGCTGCGTCGCCTCGGAGGTCTCGCTGACCCCCGGCAGCAACGGCCCCTGTCCGTCGGCCGGGAGCACGGCGATCGGCCCGATCGCGTCGCTCATACCCCAGCGCCCGACCATCTGCCGGGCGATCTGCGTGAGCTGCTGGATGTCGGACTCGGCGCCCGAGGTGATCGAGCCGAACACGACCTCCTCGGCGACGCGCCCGCCGAGCGCCACGGCGATCTTCGCTTCGAGATCCTCGCGCGAATAGGACACGCGGTCTGAGTCGGGCGTCGACAACGTCACGCCCAGCGCCATGCCGCGCGGGATGATCGAGACCTTGCGCACAGGATCAGCGCCGGGTGTGAGCATGCCGACGAGCGCGTGCCCGGACTCGTGGTACGCGGTGCGCTCGCGGTCGGCGGGCGACAGCAGGATGCCACGCGGCGAGCCGAGCATGATCTTCTCCAGCGAGGCGGTGATGTCGGCCATCTCGACCTTCTCGTGACCGCGGCGGGCGGCCAGCAGCGCTGCCTCGTTGGCAAGGTTGGCCAGGTCGGCGCCGACCATGCCCGGCGTGCTCGCGGCGATGGCGTTCAGATCGACGCCGTCGTCGAGCGGGATCGAGCGCGTGTGCACCTCGAGGATTTCCTTGCGCCCTTTGCGGTCGGGCGCCTGCACGGCGACGCGGCGATCGAAACGCCCCGGTCGCAAGAGCGCCGAGTCGAGCACGTCGGGACGGTTGGTCGCGGCGAGCACGACGACCGCCTCGGAGCTCTCGAAGCCGTCCATTTCGGTGAGGATCTGGTCGAGCGTCTGCTCGCGCTCGTCGTTGGCGCCGCTGACGGCGACCGACCCCTGGCGTGAGCGCCCGATCGCGTCGAGCTCGTCGATGAAGATGATCGCCGGCTCGGCCTCTCTGGCCTTGGCGAACAGGTCGCGCACGCGCGACGCGCCGACGCCGACGATCGCCTCGATGAACTCCGAGGCGGAGATCGAGAAGAACGCGGCGTGCGCCTCGCCGGCGACCGCGCGCGCGAGCAGCGTCTTGCCGGTTCCCGGCGCGCCCGAGAGAAGCACGCCGTGCGGCATGCGCCCGCCCAGGCGCCCGTACTTGTCGGGGCTGCGCAGGAAGTCGACGATCTCCGACAGCTCGGCCTTGGCCTCGTCGATGCCGGCGACGTCGGCGAACGTCACGCGGATCGTCTCCGGGTCCACGCGCCGCGCCTGCGAGCGCCCGAAGTTGCCGAGCGCGCCCATCGCGCCACCGGCTTTGGCGGCGCGCCGCGCGAGCAGCACGAACAGGCCAACGATCAGCAGCGTGGGACCGAAGCCGAGCAGCAGCTCGGCGATCAGCGATTTGCTTTCGCTGGTCGGTTTGGCGGTGATGTTGACGTTCTTTTCTTTCAGCAGCGCGGTCAGCTGCGCGTCGTTCCAGTACGTCGGCACCTCCGTGGCGAACAGCGTCGTCGGTGTGGCGTGCTTGTCGCGGGCGGGGTAGCGAACCTTGGCCTTGAGCGTTCCTTGGATCGTGTCGCCTTTGCTGGCGATCGACTTGACCTTTCCTTCCTGCACCTGCTGCAAAAAGAACGGTTTGAACTGCACCGAAACGCGCGGCTGCCCGGAGCTGGGGTGGATCAGGAACAGCGAAAGCCAGTTGATCGCCAGCAGGATCAGCACGAACCACAGAAAGCCCGGACGGCGGTGCGCCGGCGGGCCGCTCGTGGGCGGCTCGGGCATCCCGCGACCGTCGGGCGCCGGCGCGACGTGCCAGCCGCGCTTGTCGCGCGGCATCGGCGGGTGTGCGTCGGTGCGGCTCGAGCCGGGCGGCATCGACTCGGCTGGCTGCTGGTCGGCCACTGCGCCCATCCTAGGCCGTCAAAGCGGCCAGTGGCGGCGCAGCCGCTCGACCGCGCGCACCGTTGGCGCCTGCTGCGCGGAGACCGAGCGCGGCGGCAGGGCGTCGGCGAGCGCGAGCAGCGTCTGGCGCAGCGAGCGCGCCAGCGCAGCCGATTCGTAGCCGCCCTCGAGCACGAGGCCGAGCGGGATGTCGCGCTGCTGGGCGAAGGAGCGGACGTGACGCGCGAGCTCGCCGAAGGAGTCGTCCTCGAGCATGCAGCCGGCGAGCGGGTCGGCGCGGTGCGCGTCGAACCCAGCGGACACGAGCACGAGGTCGGGGTCGAACGCGCGCGCGGCGGGCAGCACGACGTGCTCGACGAGCGACAGCCATTGCTCCTCGCGCGAGCCGCCGGGCACGGGCAGGTTGAGCGTGAAGCCCTCGCCGGCGCCGCTGCCGGTGTCCTGCAGGGCCCCGGTGCCGGGGTAGATGCCGCCCTGGTGGATGCTCGCGTAGAGCACGTCTGAGCGAGCGCGGAACGTCTCTGCGGTGCCGTTTCCGTGGTGCACGTCCCAGTCGAGGATCAGCACGCGCCGCGCGCCCAGCTCGCGAATCGCCAGCTCGGCGGCGATGGCGACGCTGTTGAACAGGCAGAAGCCCATCGCGCGGTCGGCTTCTGCGTGATGGCCGGGCGGGCGGCACGCGGAGAAGCCGATGGACGCGTCGCCGGCGAGCAGCGCGCGCGTCAGCTCGCAGGCGCCGCCGGCGGCATGCAGCGCGGCTCGGTAGGACGCCGCACCGACGACCGTGTCGACGTCGACCGAGCCACCGCCGGCCCGCGCGAGCGCTTGGATGCCGGCGATCTGCTGTCGCTCGTGCACGAGCTCGATCCAGCGCTCGGGCGCCGCCGGCGCCTCGCGGCGCTGCCAGCCGAGCCAGTCCTCGCGCGCGAGCAGCGACTCGACGGCGCGCAGGCGCTCGGGCGTGTCGGGGTGCCCGGGCATGAGCGCGCGCGGGTCGTGCGACTGCGAGCTGGGATGCGAGTAGTAGAGAAGCTGCGGCGCCTGCTCGGACACGCTGGCAGGATATGCGGTTGTCCGGTGCTGGTTCATAGTCAAATTGGCCGATTAGATGGGATGCTATCTCCTAGTGTCAATCCTCCGTCGAGGCGGCGGCCGGCCTTGCGGCGGGAGCTGTCGATGTGCGACCATGCGGGCGCTGTGCCAAAGCTTGGGATGGGGCCGATACGTCGTGAGCAGATCTGCCGAGCCGCTTCGACGGTCATCGCGCGGGAAGGCTTCGCGGGCACGACGATGAGGCTGGTGGCGGAAGAGGCGGGTGTGAGCACGGGCATGCTCAACCACTACTTCGCCAACCGGCAGGATCTTCTGGTGCACGCGCTGACGTACGTGTCCGAGCGCGCGCACGGGCGCATGGTCGCGGCGATCGAGGGCATACCGCCGGGTCGCGAGCGGATCGTGGCGCTGCTCGACAGCATGCTCGCCGACGGCGACGACCAGGACGCCGGAGAGACGTGGCGCGTGTGGATCAACGCCTACGGCGAGGCGGTGCGCCTGCCGGAGCTGCGCCACGCGATCGGCTCGCGCCTGCACAACTGGTACTCGCTGATCGACGAAGCAATGGAGGGGCTGGCGCCGCCGCAGGAGCCCGGCTCGGTCCCCTGGAGCTGGCGCGTGGACGCGCTGCTGAACGGGCTGACGATCCGCTCGCTGACCTCTGAGATGTCGCTGAGCCGTGAGCAGATCCGCGACGAGGCGCTGCGCCTGCTGCTGCACGAGGTTCCCGCCGGAGCGTGAACGCTCCGCCAGCGCCGCGGCGCCAGGCCCGCGAGCTGGCGGCCCTGGCCGGAGTGGCGGGCGCTGAAGCGACCCGCTGCTAGGACTCGCCCGGTTGTGGGCGCGGCGGCAGCGAGGGCTCGACGCGCAGCAGACGCGCGGGCAGCCGCGGCAGCCACCAGTTCCAGCGACCGAACAGCGAGACGACGGCCGGGACGAGCAGGGCGCGGATGACGGTCGCGTCGAGCAGGATGCCGGCGGCCAGGCCTGTCGCGAGCACTTTGACTTCGGTCTCCGGGCCGGAGGCGAGCGACAGGAACGCCAAGAACAGGATCAGCGCGGCGCTCGTGACGAGACGCCCGGTGCGCCCGATACCGCGCACGACGGCCGTGTCGGTCGCACCGGTGGCGTCGTATTCTTCGCGCATGCGGGCGAGGATGAACACCTCGTAGTCCATCGACAGCCCGAACAGGAACGCGAACACCATCAGCGGTATCCAGGCGGTGACCGAGCCTGTCGCCGAGATGCCCCAGATGAGGTCCGAGCCGTGGCCGCGCTGCCAGATCAGGTCGAGCACGCCCCACGCCGCGCCGACTGCAGATCACGTTGAGGATGACGGCCTTCAACGGCAGCAGCAGCGAGCGGAACGCGCGCGCGAGCAGGATGAAGGTGACGATGGCGATCAGCGCGATCATCAGCGGGAAGTTGCCGTACACGGCTTCGATGAAGTCGTGGTTCTGCGCGCCGAGGCCGCCGAGGCGCACACCGTCACCGGCTTCGTGCGCGGCGGTGCGCACTCGGGCGAGCACGTCGCGACCGGCCGACGAGGAGCCGTCTGGGGTCTGCAGCGCATCGACGACGGCCGCGCCGCCTCGACGCCATTGCGACGAGGCGGGCGCCACGGCGCCGTGCACTCCGGGAACTGCGCCGAGCGCCGCGGCGACCTTGTCCGGCGAGGTCGCGCCTTCGACGAGCGCCTCGTTGGGCAGCAGCGCGCCCGAGCCGATTCCCGAGTTCTCCAGTGCGATGAGGCCCTGCTTTGCGTCGCCCTGCTTGGCGATCGTGTTCAGGTTGGCGAGCCCGAGCTGCAGGTTGGTCGCGGCAACGACCAGCGCGGCGAGCACGAGCCCGGCGCCGATCGCGGCGACCCAGCGGCGGCGCACGATGAGGTTGGCCCATCCCGTCCAGGCGCGGCTGGCCTTGTCGTCGTCGCGCACGTGCGGCCAGTCCAGGCGCGGGCCGAGCTTGCTCAGCACGACGGGCAGCAACGTGACGGCGACGAACACGCTGACCAAGGGGATCAACAGGCCGCCGTAGCCGACCGAGCGCAGGAACGGCAGCGGCAGCGCGACGAGCGCGAGCAGGCCGATCGCGACGGTCGTTCCGCTGAACACGACGGCGCGCCCGGCGGTCGCCATCGCGCGCACGATCGCCTCGTCGCCTTGAAGCCCGTGGCTGCGCTCCTCGCGCCAGCGCACGACGACGATCAGCGCGTAGTCGATCGATACGCCGAGGCCGATCAGCGCGATCAGGAACTGCACGATCGGCGAGACTTCGGTGATCGTCGTCAGGCCCCACACGACGAGGAAGGTGGTGAGGATCGAGACGATCGCCATCATGATGGGGACGATCGCCAGGAACGACGCGAACACGAACGCGAGCACGAGCAGCGCGCCGAAGCCGCCGAGCAGCGCCTCCACGAGCACGCCGGGGCCTTCGCCGCCGCCGCTCTGCACCGACAGCGCGTCGAATCCGGTGACGTGCACGGGCGCGCCGGCGACCGTCATGCCTTTCAGCGCGCGCGTGGCGGCTTTCGCCGCTTCGGGGTTGTTGTTGAAGGATTCTTTGGGGTCGGGACGCGGGTAGGCGAGGATGAACGTCGTGCGGCCGTCCTTGGAGAGGAAGGTGCGGTTCTTGGTCGTCGCGTAGCTGGCGACGCGGCTGCCCGGCAGCGCTTGCTGCAGGCGGGCTTCGACGGTGCGCAGTTCGCCGAGCACGCGCGGCGAGTCGACGGACTGTCCCGCGGGGAGGGTGACGACGGGCAGCAGCGGCGAGTTGTTGCCGCCGGTGCCGTGGAAGTCGTGCGCGATCTGCTGGTTGGTGGTCCAGCCTTCCTTGCCGGGCACGGAGAATTTCTGTTTGAGCGCTTTGCTCGCAGGTCCCGCCGAGGCCATGCCTACGAGCGTGAGCACGAGCCAAAAGATCACGACGATGCGTTTGTGAGCGAGGACCCAGCGTGTGAGAGATGCCATGCGCGCCTTCCTTCGATCGTTTGCGTCTAGCCGTTAGGACGAGGCGCCGGACCGAAACTAATCGCGGCGGTTCGACGAACTGATTGGGACAAAAATTATTTGTAGCACAAATGATGCGCGGCACGTAGAATGAGCGCATGTGGGATGAAGGGCCGATTCCCGACGAGCTGGGCGAGTTTCCCGGCTACCTGATGGCGCGCCTGGGCGATGCTTCGCGCAAGCGCTTTCATAAGGCGCTGGAGCCGGAGGGGCTGCACCCGCGCCACTTCGGCGTGATGACGATGGTCGCGGCGCAGCCGGGCATGAGCCAGCAGCAGCTGCACGAGAAGACGGCGATCGACCCGAGCTCGATGGTGACGGTGATCGACGAGCTCCAGGCGCGCGGCCTCGCCGAACGGCGCCAGGACCCGGACGACCGGCGCGCGCGGACGATCTACCTGACCGAGCAGGGCGAGCGGACGCTGCAGCGCATCCGCGGGCTGGCGGCGGAGCTGCAACGCGAGTTCTTCGCGGCGCTGACGGCGCGCGAGCGTCGCGACCTGCACGCGCTGCTGCGCAAGCTGGCCGGCTCGGCGATGTGACGCAGGGCCCGGCGCTAACCGGCGCGCTCGGCGGAGGCGAGCCCGCGGCGCGCCCACAGCGACATCACGGCGGCGCCGGCGGCTAGCACGGCGAAGGCCAGCGCGACCTTGACGGGCGAGCCGGCGAGCAGGCCACGCGCGGCCTCGAGCGCGACGGTGGCCGGGTTGAAGCGCGCGACGGCGTGGACCCAGCCGGTGAGCAGGCTGAGCGGCACGTACACGGGCGCGAGGAACAGCGTCACGAACACGGGCATCTGGATCAGCGCGCCGGCCTGCTCGGTGCGCAGGAACATCGCCACGCCGCAGGCCCACAGGGCGGCGGCGAGGTTCATCATCACGCCCAGCCCGACCAGGCCGACCAGTTCGATGCCGCCGCCGCTGACGGTCATGCCGGCGATCAGCGCGGCGACGGTGATGACGACGGCGGTGATCACCCAGCGTCCGAGCGCGCCGAGCGCATAGCCGGCGATGATGCCGCTGCGCTGCGGCGCGCACAGCAGCAGCCGCCGCGCGAAGCCCGAGTCGAAGTCACGCGCTATGGCAAAGCCGGTGAAGACGCCGCCGAAGGCGGCCGACTGAAGGAACACGAAGGCGTATTGGAAGGCGGTGTAGCCGGGCTTGTAGTCGAAGTTGGGCACGTCGGCGATCCGCGACAGGCCGCCAGCGAAGGCGGCGAGGAAGAACAGCGGGAAGATCAGCGACGGCAGCAGGATGGCTGGGTTGGCGAGCGTGTTGTGCACCGAGCGCCAGGCGACGCCGCGCGCGACGAAGTAGAAGCGCCTCACGTGCGCACCAGCCGGTTCTTCATGGCGGCGCCGGCGAAGCCGAGCGTGAGCACGCTGAGCGCCAGGGCGAAGCCGAAGCCGAGCGCCAGCGCCTCGCCGTCCCATCCGGTGATGATCAGGCTGCGGATGCCCTCGATGAGGTAGGAGACAGGGTTATACGTGGCGACCTCGCGGAACCAGTCGGCCTTGATGAGGTTGCGCGGCAGGCTCGACGAGCTGAGGAAGACGGTCACGAACAGCAGTGGGAAGAAGCCCTGCACGGCTTCGCCGGAGCCGAGCCGCAGCGCGATCAGCGCGCCGAGGCCGGCGAAGCCGAAGGAGATGAGGATCGACAGCGCGAGCAGCACGAGCGCCCCGCCGAAGCCGCTGGCGATGCCGACGCCGCTGGCGATGCCGACGCCGAGGTAGACGAGCGACTGCACGCAGGCGACGACGACCGCGCCGCCGAGCTGTCCGGCGAGCAGCGCCGAGCCGCGTAGCGGCGTGAGCGCGAGCCGGTCGAAGAAGCCCGACTGGATGTCGCGCGCGAGGTCGGTGCCGGCGCTGACGGCGACGAACAGCGCGCCCTGGATGAACGGCACGGCGAGCGCGAAGTCGCGGTAGCTGACGTCGGGGAAGCCGGGGATCTTGCGCGCGGCGCTGAGCGAGCTGCCGTTGATGGCGAAGAGGATCAGCGGGAAGATGAGCGGGAACGCGAGCAGCGCGCGCTGGCGAAACGTGCGCACGACCGAGCGTCTTGCGATCGCGCCGATCTGCTCGACGAGGCTCGGGGCGGCGAGCGCGAGGCCACTGGGCGAACCGCTGGGCGCGCCGGCGGCGGTAGCCGAGGTGAGCCCGCTACTGCTCATCCTCGTCCTCGCCGGCGCCCTCCAGCTTGCGCCCGGTCTTGGCGAGGAACACGTCGTCGAGCGTGGGCTGGTGCAGCTGCAGCGAGGCGACGCCGAGCTGGGCCTGGTCGAGGACGCGCACGATCTCGGCGAGCGCGAGCGCGCCGTCGGGCAGTTGCACGGTCGCGCCTCCGTCGCCGTTTCGCGCGACTGCGCCGAAGCGCTGCAGCTGCTCGGCCAGCGCGTCGCCGGCGCCCGGGTCGGCGGGCACGACCTCGACGCTCGGACTGCCGATCTCGCCCTTGAGCTGGTCGGGCGTGCCCTCGGCGACGATCTTGCCGTGGTCGATGATGCCGACGCGGTCGGCCAGCGCGTCGGCCTCCTCGAGATACTGGGTGGTGAGAAAGACGGTCATGCCCTCGTCGCGCGCGAGGCGGGCCACCTCCTCCCACAGGGCGCTGCGGCTCTGCAGGTCCAGGCCGGTGGTGGGCTCGTCGAGGAAGAGGATGCGCGGGCTGTGCACGAGCGCGAGCGCGAGATCCAGTCGCCGCTTCATGCCGCCGGAGTAGCCGCCGACGCGGCGATCGGCCGCTTCGGTCAGGCCGACGCGCTCCAGTAGCTCCTCCGATCGGCTCGCACGCTGCGCCTTGGGCATGCCCTGAAGCGTGGCCTGGAGCATCAGGTGCTCGCGCGCGGTGAGGATCGCGTCGAGCGCCGCCTCCTGCAGCGCGGCGCCGATCGAGGCTCGCACGTGCGAGCCGTCGCGCACGATGTCGTAGCCGCCGACGCTCGCGCGCCCACTCGTTGGCGGCAGAAGCGTGGTGAGCATCAGCACGGTGGTCGACTTGCCTGCGCCGTTGGGGCCGAGGAAGCCGTAGATCTCGCCGGGCGAGACGGCCAGGTCGATGCCGTCGACGGCGCGCGGCCCCTTGCGGAACTCCCGCACGAGCTGCTCGACCTCGATTGCCGGCGAAGCGCTGTTCATCGGTGGATTAGCGTAGCGATGCTCATAACGACCGCCCGCGCGCCGAGAACTCATCGCCGGCCGCCGCGCCCGCTGCAGCCATGCGCGGCGCGCTCGCGACGCGCTCACATTCGCGCGGGCGCGCTCGCGAACGAGCTGAGACGTTCGCCCAGCGCTTGGGCGGTGACCGATTTGGATACTCCGCAAGATGGCCCGTGCACGGTGGCCGGGTCGAGCGTGCCGCGCAGGCCGTGTGCTTCGGAAATAAAAGCTAGACTGTTGCCTCTATTTCCGAAGCAAGGAGCTGGCATGACAGAGTCGACGCAGAGCCCACGCATCGCGCCGCTGGCGCCCCCATACGAGGCCGATGTCGAGGTGGCGCTGCGGCGGTGGATGCCGCCGGGCAGCGACGCCGAGCCGCTGAAGCTGTTTCGCACGCTGAACGTGCACGGCGAGCTGGCCGCGCTCATGCGCCCGCTCGGCGCGGGGATTCTGGCGCACGGCCGCGTGGCGCCGCGCGAGCGCGAGATCGTCATCCACCGCACGTGTGCGCGCGCGGGCGCCGAGTACGAGTGGGGCGTGCACGCGCTCGCGTTCGGCAAGCCGCTGGGGCTCACCGACGAGCAGCTGGCGGCGACGGTGACCGGAGGCGCGGACGATCGGGCGTGGAGCGAGCACGACGGGCAGCTGATCGCGCTGGCCGACGAGCTCTACGACACGGCGACCGTGTCAGATGCGCTGTGGCAGGCGCTGGCGACTCGTTACGCCGACGACCAGCTGATCGAGCTGCTGGTGACCGCCGGCTGGTATCGCCTGATCGCGTACGTGATCAACGGTGCGCGAGTGCAGCGCGAGCCGTGGGCGGCGCGCTTTCCCGGGGCATGACGCGCCGGCCGCGGGCGCTGGCTGTGCTCCGCCAGCGCGTCTAGACCCGGCGCTCGCCGTCGTCGGCGACGCGGCCGCCCAGCTCGATCACGCCGTCGCCGATCAGGCGGGCGTGGATCTCACAGTGCGGTCCCTGGTCGACGACGATGTCGCGGTCGAGCTGGGCGCACAGCGCGACGGTCGCCGAGCCGGTGGCGGGGTCCTCGGGCACGCCGAAGTCGGGGGCGAACACACGCGCGCGCAAGTGCCCGCGCGCCTGGTCGCTCCACGACCACACGTGCAGGCTGCCGCTGGCCGGCGGGACGAACGCGTCGACGTCGGCGGGCGAGGCGAGCTGGCGACGCTCGAAGTCCGGGCACCATTGCGCTCGCGCAAGCACCCATGCGCGGTCGCCCTGAACGCGCGTGCGCACGTCGCCGGCCGCGGTTTGCAGGACGGGCTGGCGCAGCAGCCACGCGCTGCCGACCATCGGGTGCCCGGCGAACGGCAGCTCGGTCGCCGGCGTGAAGATCTGCACCTGTGTGGCGCGCTGCACGAACACGGTCTCCGAGTAGCCGAGCTCCGTCGCAATCGCCTGGCGGCGCGCGTGCGGGATGTCCTGCGCGTCGCGCACGACGCCGAGCAGGTTGCCCGACGCCCCATGCTCGTCGGTGAACACACGCAGCACGCGAACGGTCGTCATCGCTCGATCGTAGTAACGAGATGAGATGAAGCCGGCCCCGATCACGATCGCCGTGCCGCGCTCGCGCGGGCTGCCGTTGCCACGCGTCGCCGCTCGCGCGTGGGTAGGCTGGCGCGATGGAGCACGTGAGCGTCGAGGAGCACGGCGAGGACGGCGTTGTCGTGCTGACGGTCGACCGGCCTCCGGCGAATGCGATGGACGTGGCGCTGCTGCGCGAGGTGGTGGCGGCGGTCGCACGGGTCGCCGCCGACGCCCCGCGCGCGCTCGTGCTGTCCGGGCGGCCGGGATGCTTCTCGGCGGGCGCTGACCTCAAGGCGGTGCCGAGCTACGGGCCGGCGCAGCAGCGCGAGATGGTGGCGGGCATCAACGCGATGGCGTTGGGCGTCTACGAGTTGGAGTTTCCGGTCGTCGGCGCGATCACCGGGCACGCGATCGCCGGCGGGCTGGTGCTGGCGCTGTGCACCGACATTCGCGTGGCGTCGAGCGCCGGACGCTACGGGCTCACCGAGGTGAAGGTCGGCGTGCCGTATCCACAGGCTGCGCTGGGCGTCGTCGGCGCCGAGCTGTCGCCGCAATCGGCGCGCGTGCTCGCGCTGGGCGGCGAGCTGACGGACGCCGCGGAATGCGAGCGCCTGGGGGTGTTCGACGAGGTGCTGGCGCCGGAGGACGTGCTCGACCGCGCGCTGCACGTGGCGGCGCGCCTGGCGGCGTTGGCGCCGGAGGTGTACGCGCGCACCAAGCGCGACCTGCGCGAGCCGGCATTGGCGCGGATGCGCGCGGGGGCGCAGGCCGATCCGCTGCTGGCCAGCTGGGTCGACTGACGGCGCTCCCCGGCAAGGACGCGGCGGCTCGGGAGCAGCGCCGGGCGTCGCGTCGAGCTACGGCTGGCGGGCGCGGGCTCGCGGGCTACGGCTGGCGAGCGCCGGCTGGCGGGCTACGGCTTGTGAGCTACGGCTGGCGGGGCGAGACCGACGGGGCGACGGCTGGCTGGCTGGCGCCTTAGCGGCGCGCGAGCACGACGACGGGGATCTGGCGCTCGGTCTTCTGCTGGTATTCGTCGTAGGCGGGCCAGACCTCGGCCATCGCCGCCCACAACCTCGCGCGCTCGGACCCGTCGGCGTCTGAGGCGTGCACGTCGATCTGCTCGGCTTGCACCTGGATCGTCGCGTCGGGGTTGGCGAGCAGGTTCTCATACCAAGCCGGGTTCTCCGGGGCGCCGCCCTTGGAGGCGACGACGACCCAACGATCGCCGTCGGTGCGATGGATCAGCGGCGTGGTGCGCGACTCGTGCGAGCTGCGTCCTTCGGTGGTCAGCAGCAGGATCGTCGTGCCGCGCCAGCGATAGCCGCGCTCACCGCCAGTCTCGCGGTAGACACGAACGTGCTCGGCGCCGAACAGATCGTCGTCTGGAGTGGCCATCGACAGCGAGTCTAGCGCCGAGGTCTGGCGCCGACGCCCGCTGCCGAGCGCGGCGCGGCGGGGAGCGCGACGGCGCGGTCGGGGATCGCCGCGGGGGCAAGCAGCAGCTCGGAGATCTCGTGCGCCGGCACGGGGTAGCCGAGCAGATAGCCCTGGGCGAACTGGCATTGCAGTTCCCGCAAGGCCGTCAGCTGATCCTCGGTCTCGACGCCCTCGGCGATCACGTCGATGGACAGCGCTTGGGCCATGCGCACGATCGCGGTGGTGATCGCGGTGCTGCGCCGATCGCTGCCCAGCGCCTGCACGAACGAGCGGTCGACCTTCAATCCGTCGATGGGAAGCTGCGTGAGGTAGGCCAGCGACGAGTAGCCCGTGCCGAAGTCGTCGAGCACGAAACGAACGCCGAGCTGCGCGACCCGCCTGAGCGTCTCGCTGACGTTGTCGGGCTCCTCCAGCAGCACCGACTCGGTGATCTCCAGGCACACGCTCGACGGCTCGACGCCGGTGAGCGACAGCGCCCCCGCGACGGTCGCCTCGAGGTCACGGTGGGTGAGCTGGCGCATGGACAAATTGACGGAGATGCCGACGGGACGCGCGTCGGGGTAGGCGGCGTGCCATTCGGCGGCCTGCATGCACGCCGCCTCCAACACCCAGCGTCCGATCGAGTCGATCAAGCCGCTCTCCTCGGCCACGGGTATGAACTCGTCGGGGCGCACGAGCCCGCGCTCGGGATGCTGCCAGCGCAGCAGCGCCTCGACGGCGACGATCGAGCGGTCGTGCAGCGAGACGATCGGCTGGTAGGCGATGCGCAGCTCGCCGCGCTCGAGCGCTCGGCGAAGGTCGTTCTCCAGCGACAGGCGCGCGACGGTGCGGATGCGCATCGCGCCGTCGAACACCTCAAAGCGCGCGCGGCCGCGGCTCTTGGCCTGGTACATCGCCGCGTCGGCGTCGCGCACGAGGTTGGCCGGCAGGCGGTCGGCGTCGCCGGCGAGCGCGATCCCCAGGCTGGCCTTGGCGAAGTGCTCTCCGGCGCTCAGCTGAAAGGGCACGTCGAAGGTCTCGACCATGCGCTCGGCGATGCGCGCGGCCGCACGCTCGTCGGGAATCTGCTCGA
Source organism: uncultured Solirubrobacteraceae bacterium (assembly GCA_963794905.1). Classification (GTDB taxonomy): domain Bacteria; phylum Actinomycetota; class Thermoleophilia; order Solirubrobacterales; family Solirubrobacteraceae; genus Palsa-744. Next base: position 1,840,577 of record CAWCFO010000002.1, on the reverse strand, counting down.
GCAGCACGACGAACTCGTCGCCGCCAAGCCGCGCGATCGTGTCGCCGGGACGCAGCGCGTCCTTCAGGCGAGGGGCGATCTTCATCAGCAGCTCGTCGCCGGCGCCGTGGCCGAGGCTGTCGTTGACGAGCTTGAAGTTGTCGATGTCCAGAAGCACGACCGCAACTTCGGCGCTGGGGCGCGACAGCGCGTGGCCGAGCCGGTCCATGAACAGGACGCGGTTGGGCAGGCCGGTGAGCGGGTCGTGCAGGGCCTGGTAGCGGATGTCGTCTTCGGTCGCACGCTGCTGCAGCGCGTCGGCGAGCGTATTGGCGAGCGCCTGCACGAAGTCGGCGTCGGCATCGGCGAAGCGAGCTTGCGCGGGGGCCGCCAGCGCGAGCACCCCCCAGCTGCCGTCGCGGCCCTCGATCTCGCCGCTGATCATCGCGTCGAGGTCGTGCGACTGCCCACCGAGTCCGGCGCGCAGCACCGGCGCGGCGCCATCGGCGGAGCTTTCGAGCACGCCGCCGCTGTCGACGCCGAGGATGCGCGCGGCCGCTTCGAGCGCTTCGTGCATCAGCGCGCCGACCTCGGCGCCTTCCAGCGCGCACCTGCCCAGGCAGGCGACGGCCGCCTGCTGTTCGGCGCGGCGCTCCAGCTCGGCCTCGGCGAGCTTGCGATCGGTGATGTCAGAGATCACGCCGTGCCACTGCTCCTCGCCGCGCTCGTCGGCGACGAGCGCTGCTTCGTCGCGCACCCACACGATGCTGCCGTCGCGGTGGCGCATGCGGTATTCGTCGGGAGTGGACGGCTCGGACCGGTCGTCCTCGCGCCCGAAAACGCGCTCGCGATCGGCCGGGTGCATCTGGCGAGACCACAGCTCGGGGTCCGCCATCCATTCCTCGGGCGTGAAGCCGAGGATGTCCAACGCCCCGGAGCTGACGTAGTGCCAGCGTCCGTCGACGCCGACGTCGGCGATATAGACGATCGCAGGCAGGCGGTCGAGCAGCGTGCGCACGGACGGATCGCTGGGCGTGGCGGCCGTCGGCGCAGGATGCGCTCGTCCCGGCCGGTCGGGCTCGGCGGCTGGCTTTGGGGCGGGCGACATCCTCGGTGTTCATCGGCGTTTTCGCCGCATTGGCTGAGCCCGAGCGCCGGGGGGCTGGCCACCGCGCGCGGGCATCCGCGCCGCCGACTGCGAAGGCCAAGCAACACGGCGCGGCGGCGCAGCGCAGCCGGCCGCGCGGCGCTCGGGCAAGCCGGCGTGCGCGCCGAGGCGGCCGGTCAGATCGGCCTGCTCATGACCACATGGGGACCGATGGGCGGAACGTCGAACACCTCCGACGCGACACGAAAGCCGGCGCGCTCGTAGAAGGCGCGCGCCGGCGTGCGAGCGTTGCACCAGACGCACGACGCGCCCTGCTCGCGTGCGTGGCGCAGCAGCGCGTCGAGCACGCGCGTGCCTGCGCCGTGACCGCGCGCGTCGGGCGCCGTCGCCATACCGCGCACACGCCATGAGCCACGCGGCTCGCTCGGCGCGATCAGCCCTATGGCGATCAGCGTCGCTCCGCGCCAGGCGCCGGCGGCGAACATGTCGGCGGCCTCCTCGGCGGCCAGCTGCTCGACGGTCTGGTGCGGGCGCAGCACCGCCCGGCGCAGCGCGCGCGTCTCGGCGATCGGCGCCTCGCGCACGTCGATCGCATCCGCCGCCGGCGTGTCGCTCATCTCGCTCGCACGCCGCTATGCCGCGCGTGCGCTGGGCACCAGACGCAGGCGGCCGGGCAGCAGCGGGATGACGGCCCGCTTGAGGTAGTCGGCGCCCGCGCCGACGAGCAGCTTGCGCAGAACTACTGGCGGCAGCGGCGAGAACCCGTACTGCTCGCGGATCGAGTCGGGCAGCAGCGCGACGGTCGCGAAGTTGACCGTCTCGAGGATCGGCCGCGCCATCAGCGGCACGGGCGGCGCGAGCACGATCTGGCGCGCGCGCCGGCGAGCCCAGTCGGTTACGTGCAGCTCGTCGCCGCCGAGCATTCGTGCGCGGTAAGCATCGAGGTCGTCGAGTGTGTCGGGCAGCTCGCGCCGTCGCAAGCCGAACAGGCGGCCGATCACCTTGTAGTCCTCCCACAGCGCCGCCTGCTCGGCGCGCGTGAGCGAGCGGACGTACTTGCGATACACGACGAGAGCCGAGTCGACGAGCGTGAACAGCACCCACAGCAGCAGCTCGGGGTCGTCCGCGCGGTACGTCGTCCCGGCGTCATAGGCGCCGATCGGCTCGGGCAGCGTGCCGCTCACCCGCCGGTGCATGGCGCGCACGCGGCGCGTCAAGCGGTCGGCCTCGGCGCGTGAGCCGAAGGCGATCGTGTCCATCGTCTGCGCCGTTCGCGCCAGGCGCTCATAGGGCTCGTCGAGCGCGCTGGAGTGCGCGAGCAGGCCGAACACGGCCAGTGGATGGGCAGCCTGCATGAGCAGCGCCCGCGGACCGGACAGCGCGACGGCGCGCTCGCGGTGTACACGCCGCAGCATCGAGCGGTCGTCGAAGTAGCCGTCGCCGCGCACACGCTCCGCGCCAAGGTAACCGTCGCCACGCACACTCTCCGCGCCAAGGTCATCGTCGCCGCCGGCGGCACGGGAGCGGCCGCGGGCACGCGTTCGGTCGGCTCTCATCGCACGCCCTGGTCGGGAAGATGCGCGAGCGCGCGGCCGGTGATCGCGGTGGCGAGGCGAAGCTGGCGCGTCGTGGCCTGGTCGGGCGCGCCGTCGAGGCGCTCGCGCGCGGATGCGGGCAGCCTGCGCAGCTGAAACTGGGCCATCGCGGCGCACGCGCGCGCTGCCCCGCGCACGACCTCCGGCTCGACGCTCCACAACGTCTCGAAGCGCCGCGCCGCGCCGCGCGCGCGTGTGGCTACGGGCAACTCCCAGCCGGTCAGGCAGACGCCGTGACCGGGCGCGTCGCAGACGATCGCCCACTCGCGCACCATCGGGCTCTCCGGGGCGAGTCGAATCTCGACCGGCCCGACGAGCGGGCTGCACGGCTCGGCGAAGTCGGCGAACACGCACGCGAGATCGGCCGCGCGGGCGAGCTCCAGCCAGCGCGCTTCCTGATCGCGGTAGTAGCGCTCGCGCTGGAAGGAGGCGAACAGCAGAGGGCGCTCGGCGCGCGCCAGGCACTCGTCCTCGATCGCGCGGCTGAGCGCGAGCATGGTCGGCCGCGAGAGCAGCTGCGGGGCAAGATCGGGGTGGGCGTCGCGCATCCAGGCGAACAGCGAAGGCGCCGCGGCGACGGGCCGCTTGGCGCGTTCGATCGCCGACGGCAGCGTGACGCCGGCGGCGCGCTCGCGGACGATCTTCCTCACGGCCTCGAGATCCTGCTCGCTGTAGCGGCGGTGGCCGCTGGCCAGCCGCGCGGGCCTGGGAAACCCGTGACGGCGCTCCCACATTCGCAGCGTGCCCTCGGCCACGCCGGTGCGGTCGACCACGTCACCGATGCTGAAGTCGCTCACTTCTCTCCTGTACACTCCGTGCAGGTTTACCCGAACGATTGTAAGGGTAGCGACTTTTTCGCCGCTTGCATCAACCAAGGAGCCACTTTGCCGACTCATCGAACGCCGTCGCAGGACCCGCGTGGCGCCGCGGACTCGTCGGGCGCCACGGCGGCGCACGATGTGCGCGCATCCGCCGGTGAGCAGGCGCGCGGATGAGCTCCGTGGGCTCACCGGCCGGCGCGTTGATGTGCCCTCGCTGCGGGCTGAAGGTCCGCGCAAGCGCCGACGGGCAGGTCGAGCACTGCCCGCGCTGTCTCGCGCGCACCTCCGGCGCGATGTCGATCCAGCTCGTGCGCCCGGCTCGTACGGCGCCGCGGAGCAAGACGCACCCGCGCGATGCGATCGTTCGCCTGGCCCGTCGCGTTCGCACGGTGCGCGCGAAGACCTGAAGCCGCGGCTGTCGGCTACGGCTTTGCCAAGGCCGGCACGAGCCTGTTGCCCGGCGAGCCGAGCCCGGTCATCGAGTCGAAGCCCGGCGTGGTTTCCAGCGCGACCTTCTGATGTGTGCAGTTGCCGGCGCCGGCGCAATTCGCCTCGCGCCCCTGGAAGTCGAGCGTTCGCACCGACGTGATGACGCCTTCCTTGGCGTCGACGCCGTCGAGGTAGTCGTTGCGCACCAGCGCTTGGTTGCCGCCGGGGACCACGTCGTAGAGGGCCGACGAAGGCGACGCGCCGACGCGGTACAGCAGCGGGTTGACGAAGCCGAGCTTCGCTCCGGCCGCTTGGTCGGCGTCGGCCATCACGCCGGCGAACAGCGGCGAGGACAGGCTGGTCCCGCCGATGCGGGACTGGTCGTAGTAGGTGCCGTCGGGGAATTCCTGGGTCTCTCCGACGAGCATGCCGGTCGTGGGGTCGGCATCCATCGAGATGTCCGGCTCGACGCGATTGGCGATGCCGGTGGCCGAGCTGTTACGTTCGGCCAGCGCCGCTGGGACGACGCCCTGCTGGTAGTAGGGCTCGGCGTACTGGTAGCTGGTGCCACCACCGCCGCCGTAGAGGTATTCGCCGGGCGCGACGGGCCGCCAGGTGTTGAGCCTCGTGGCAGCTCGGCAGCCGGGGTAGCGTTCGACCTGCAGCAGCGAGCTGCAGAGGACGCTCTTGGACGTCGACCAGCCCAGCTCGCCGAGGCGCGAGTTGTCTTTGGCGACCTGCAGGCTGGTGCCGCCGACCGATGTCACGTACGGGCTCGACGACGGATAGTCGGCGGCGGTGATGCCTAGGTTGGCGAACTCGTCGCCTTCGTCGCCGGAGGAGAACTGCACGCCGATGCCCGTGCCGACGGCCATCAGCAGGATGTTGTCAAAGCCGCGGCGCGAGCCGGCCGAGTCGAGCACGTCGCCGCCGTTGTCGCCCCATGAGTTGGTGATGATGTCGGCGAGATGGCCGTCGACTACTTCCTGCACCGAGTCATACAGGCCGGCTTCGCAGTTCTTGGCGCCGACGTACAGGATGTTCGCGCCGGGAGCGGTCGCGTGCACGGCCTCCACGTCGAGCGTCTGCTCGCCCGACCATTCGGGCGCTTCGCAGCGTTCGAGGCTGTTGAACGACTTGCTCAGCGACTCGCTGAACTGCCCGCTCTGCAGCACCTGCGCCGGCTGGTTTTTGGTCGAATATTGCTGCGCGTCGGCGAACAGCGTGGGTGAGACGAAGGCGTCGACGACCGCGACCGTCACGCCCTTGCCGTCGATCCCGCCGGCGATCTGCGACGTGAGCCCGTAGGCGCCCTGAAGCTGCGGCGGCGTGTAGCCGCACACGGCATAGGGCAGCGGGTTGGGATAGCCGCCGCCATAGGCCGGATCGGTCGTGTCGAGCTTCCTGGCGTAGTAGCTCGAGCACGGGGGCGCGTTGCGGAAACCGGGCGGCTGGGGGATTTCTTTGCCGGGCGCTTTGGCGGCCGGCGCGACGGCCGTGCGCTTGCTTTCGGCGCCGGTCAGGCGGGCGGGCGCGGCGGGGTTCTGGTCGATGCCGGACACGCCGGCGATCAACGGCGCGACGCTCGCGGGCACCTTCAGCGGCGCGGCGCTCAGGCGCAGCGTGCGGCCGAGGCGGCGATACTGCCCGAGGCTCGTGCCGAAGGCCTTTTCAACGGTCGCCGCGGGGGCGCTGGCCTGCACGGTGAGGCGATCGGGGCTGACGCCGGCGACGGTGATGCCCTGCCCGGATAGCCATTCGGTGACGGTCTTGACGGACGCCTGGCTCGGCGAGAACCTGCGCTCCCACTGCGCCGGCGAGAGGTACTGGCGGTAGCTGGCGCTCGAAGGATCTGAGACGGCCTGTGCGAGGGCCTGCGCGCCGGCCGCTTCGCCGAGCTGGAGGTTGACGTCGAACTCGACCGGCGCGGCGGCGGGCGTCGCTTCGACGCGGCTGGCCGGCGTCGCGGCCGGAGAGGCGTCCTGGATGACGGCCGCGGCCGGAGTGGGGGGCGGCGTGGACGCGACCGTTTCGGAGGCGGCGCCTGCGCTCGTGGGCGCGAGGGCGAGCAGAACGATCAGACAGAGCGAAGCGCTCGTCGGAATGAGCTTGGGGTACGCCATGTGCCTCCTTGTCTCGCGTGCGACGCGAACGGCGCTTGCAGGTCGTGCGGAGGGCCATCCTAGTGTCAAGCGGCAGACCTCCGTCTGTCGTGCTTACCCGCTCAGGTGCGAGTCAACCGATCGGCGATAATCTCAGCGCTCTGCTCGACGACACAGTCCCAGCCCCGTCACCGAGCGAAACGCCGCGCGAAGCGACCGAGGCGCTCGTCGCAGCGGTGGCGGTCGACTTGGAGGCGCTGGTGGCGATCTCCAGCCCGTCGGGGGACGTGGAGGGCGCGGAGCGCGCGATGCGCCTATGCGTGGACGGCCTGCCGGAGCGGGCGGCGATCGAGCGGGTGCCCTGCTCGTCGCCCGAGCACGCCGCGGACCTGGTCGCGCGCATGCCCGGGAGCGGGCGCGCGACGGTGCTGCTGGTCGGGCACCTGGACACTGTCGTGGCGCACGCCGACCACGTGTCGCTGCAACGCGACGGCGAGCGGTGGCGCGGCTCGGGCTCGGTCGACATGAAGGGCGGCGTCGCCGTGGCGCTCGCGCTCGCGCGCTGGCTGAGCGATCGTCGCGAGCTGTTCGCCGAGCTCGCCGTCCTGCTGGTGGTCGACGAGGAGTGGCGGCTGCGGCCGTTCGCGCACCTGCAGCGCTTCGCCGGTTTCGACGCCTGTCTGTGCTTCGAGGCCGGAGAGCGCACGGCAGCGGGTGACGAGGCGGTGATCGTGCGGCGAAAGGCCGCCGGCACGCTGCAGGTGCTCGCGCGAGGTCGCGCCGCGCACGCCGGCTCAAACCCCGACGCCGGCGCGAACGCCCTGCTGGCGCTGGCCGACGCTGCGCTCGCCGCGTCGTCGCTGCACGACCCCCACGGCGCGCACGCGCTGAGCGTCGTGCCGAGCAGGATTCGCTGCGGCGAGGCGATCAACGTCGTGCCGGCTGACGGCTCGTTGATGATCGACGTGCGAGCCGACGACAGCGCGTCGTTCGCGCGCGTGATCGACGCGATCCCCGGCTCGTCGCACGGCGCAGAGCTGGACGTGCAACTGATCCGCAGCTGGCCGGGGATGGACAGCCGCGACGCGACAGCCGAACTGCTGCGTCGAGCGGGTGAGCGGCTGGGGCGGGCGATCGCCGCCGGGGCGCGCGGAGGGGCCAGTGACGCCAGCCACTTCGCAGCGGCGATCCCGCTGACGGTCGACGGGCTCGGACCGCGCGGCGGTCATGCGCACTCGCCGCACGAGTTCGTGCACGCGCCCTCGCTCAGCGAGCGCCTGGAAGTGGCGATTGCAATGTGCCAGGCGCTGCCCGCGTCGATCCCGCCGGCCGTTCCGCCCACGGGCTGACGCGCAGCGCCCGTGACTTGCCTGAGCTGGGGCGATCGTTCGGCGTCCCGCTGGGACGCCGCCGTCAATCGGCGTTCCGCTGGAGACGCAGCCGTCGATCGCGCAGCAGCTCGGCCGCCTGCTCCATGCGGTCGTCGCCGTAGAAGACGCTCTCGCCGACGCGCGTGCAGGGCACGCCGGCGACGCCGTCGGCGATCGCCTGGTCGGTCACGCGGCGCAGGCTCGCCTTGACCTGCGGGTCTGCGATCGCCGGCGCCAGCTCGTCGGGGGCGAGGCCGCTGCGCGCCCACACATCGCGCAGGACGTCCACGTCTGACAGGTCGCGCCCGTCGACGAAGGCGGCGGCGAAACCGGCCCGCGCGAACTCGTCGCCGGCGCCCTGCTCGAAGGCCGAGAGCGCAGCGCGCATCGCGCTGAGCGTGTTGTTGGGCCACCCGGCGGGCCAGCGCAGCCGGGGCAACCCATAGGCGTGTGCCCGGCGTTCGATCTCGGCCACGTTGCGCTCGCGCTCGGCCGTCTGCCCCCACGAGCCCCAGCCTCGGTGGATGAAGATCGCGCCGACCAGCACCGGCTGCAGCGTCACGCGCGGCCCGAGCACGCGCTCGCTGCGCGCCACCGCGAGGTGGGCATAGGGCGAGCCGAGGTCGTAGTAGAGGACTGGGCGCATAACTAGCTGATCGTTCAGCTAATATACAGATCCATGACAACGACCGCCGGTGCAGACGCTCGCAAGCGCGAGCTCGTGAAGCCCAAGCGCGCGCAGGTCACGCGCGATGCCGCGGGCGCGCCGCGCACGCGCGATGCGCAGCGCAGCCGCGAGGCGATTCTCGCCGCCGCCGAACGGCAGTTCGCCGAGCACGGCTTCGACGGCGCGAGCCTGCAGGAGATAGCGAGCGAAGCCGGGCTGTCACGCGGCGCGCCGAGCTACTTCTTCGGCTCCAAGGACAGCCTGTACGAGCGCGTGCTCGAGCGCGTGTTCGAGGAGCGCGACGACGCGACGCGACGCGCGTTCGCGCCGGTCGTCGCGTGGACGGCGGGCGCGGGCGGGCGCGGCGCGCTCAAGCGCGCGCTCGAAAAAGCGGTTGCCGGCTATCTGCGGTTCCTCATCGCGCGACCGTCGTTCGTGCGTCTGCTCGACTGGGAAGCGATCAGCGGAGGCGCGCGCATCCATCGTGGCCGTGCCGACGGTGCGGGCGGCGGTGCCCGCGGGCAGGCGATGGCGGAGGCGTTCGGCGCCGTGCGCGGCGTGGCGAAGGCCAAAGGCCTGACACGTTTCGCGGTCGATGACGCGGTGCTCGTCACGGTGGCGCTGACGTTCTCGCTGGTCTCCCATCAGGCGACCTTGATGAGCGCGCTTGGCCGCGCGCTCAACGATGATGAGTCGGTTCGTCGTCACACGCAGCTGGTCGTCGGGCAGCTGCTGAACGTGATCGCGCCGGGCGCATGAGCTTCTCGCTCGCCGACCTGCATACGCCGATCGTGCTCGCGCCGATGGCCGGCGGCCCGACCACGCCAGAGCTTGCGGCGGCCGTGAGCGACGCCGGCGGCTTGGGCTTTCTGGCGGCCGGCTACAAGACGCCGGAGGATGTCTCAGCGGACATCGCGGCGGTTCGCGAGCGGACGCAGGCGCCGTTCGGCGTCAACCTGTTCGCCCGTCCGCAGCAGCGCGGCGACGCCGCGCAGGTCGAGCGATACGCGCAGACGCTGGCTTCGGAGGCTGCGAGACACGGCGTGGAGCTGGGCGAGCCGCGTTTCGACGACGACCACTACGACGCCAAGCTGGCGCTTTTGCGACGGGAGAGGATCGCGGTGGTCTCGTTGACGTTCGGCGTACCGTCGGCGGCCGAGGTGGCGGCCCTGCACGAGGCCGGCGTGGTCGTGTGGGTGACGGTGACGAGCGCAGCCGAGGCCAAGCTCGCCGAGCGGGCGAGGCCGGACGGGTTGATCGCGCAGGGCGTCGAGGCGGGCGGCCACCGCGCCTACTTCGACGATCGCACCGACGCGCATGACCTCACGCTGCTGGCGCTGCTGCGCATTCTCGCGCGCGAGAGCGCGCTGCCGTTGATCGCCACCGGCGGCATCATGGACGGCGCGGGAGTAGCAGCGGCGCTGTGCGCGGGCGCGAGCGCCGCGCAGTTGGGCAGCGCGTTCATGCTGGCGCCCGAGGCCGGCACGTCGGCGGCGCATCGCAGCGCGCTGGCGAGCGCCGCGCCGACCGCGCTGACGCGCGCGTTCACCGGGCGACTCGCGCGCGGGATCGTCAACCGCTTCATGGTCGAGCACGAGGCCGACGCGCCGCGCGCCTACCCCGAGGTCAACCATCTGACGACGACGCTGCGCGCCGCCGCACGCGCGGCGGGCGACGGCGAGGCGATCAACCTGTGGGCGGGCGAGGCTCACACGCTGGCGAGACCGGAGCCGGCCGGACAGCTCGTGGCCGACTTCGCCGAGCAGGCCGGCGAGGCGCTGCGCTCAGCGCGCGCGCTCGTCGACTGAAAGCTCAACGAGCCGCCGGGCGAGCTCGCGCGGGCGGGCGAGCATCGGCACGTGGCCGCCGGGCATCTCGTCGATCTCCAAGCCGAGCCGTTCGCGTGCGACGCGACGCTGAAAGTCGCGCGGGAACAGCCGGTCGTCGCTCGGCGCGAGCACGCGCGTGGGCACGTCCGGCCACCGATCGAGCGGCCACGGCTCGGTGAACATGCCGCCGCCGGGCGCGCCGACGAAGCGCTGGGAGTCCTTTGCGGTGGCCCGGTCGACGTCGTGCAGGAACACCTCGGCCAGCGCGTCGGCTCCCCACGCGCCCATCGGGCCGTGGCGCGCGAGCAGGTCGGCGATGGCCTCGTCGTGCCGCGTGTTCGTCCACCACGCGCCGGCGGTCTCGCCTGGCTGGGGGATCATCGGCCCGAGCAGCACGAGCTGGCGCACGGGAACGCGTGTGGTGACCAACGGGCCGGCGAAAGCGCCGAGCGACTGGGCGACGACGATCAGCTGGCCGACGCGCGGCACCGCGCTTGCGACGGCGTCGGCGTGGTCGCTGGGCGTCGCGTGCTCGTCGTGCAACGGCAGCGCGGGCGCGACACCGTCGTGGCCGAGATCGCCGAGCGCCTCGATCGTCGCCTCGTAGACGCGCGGATCGGTGCCCGCTCCGGGGATCAGTACGAACGTCGCCATGTCGATAGGTCGGGCATTGGAGGCTGCCAGTCAGATTCACCGCTCGCACACCGCGCGGGTCGGGATGGCGACGTGGAGTTGGTTGGGATCGATATGAAGACCTTGGGACGCGGCGAATATCATCGGTGCGAGCGCTCCGCCGGCTGCAGGCACGATGCGAGCTTCGCGGCTTTGCCGCGCGCTCAGTCTGAAATCAGCGCCGAGCGCCAGCGCGAGCGATGAACGACGACACGCAAAACGTCCACACGATCACGACGGTCGGCGAGGCGGACCTGGGCGACCTTCTGCCGCTGGTGCGCGCCTACTGTGACTTCTACGAGACGGCGCCGCCGGACGATCGACTGCTGGCGCTCTCGCGCGCCTTGATCGCGTCGCCGCAGTTCGAGGGCGTGCAACTGCTCGCGCGCGACGGCGAAGGCGAAGGCGACGCGGTGGGATTTGCGACGGTGTTCTGGAGCTGGGACACGACCGAGGCGGTTCGCATCGGCGTGATGAACGACCTCTACGTCGCGCCGCCGGCGCGCGGCTCGGGCCTGGCCGACGAGCTGATTCGGGCGTGCGCGCATCAGTGCAAGAGGCGCGGCGCTGCGCGTCTGGACTGGGTGACGGCGCAGGACAACACGCGAGCGCAGGCCGTGTATGACCGCTCCGGCGCGGTCCGCGCGGGTTGGGTCAACTACAGCTTGGTCGTTTAGACACGAGTGCTGCTCAGAGCCCGAGCGTGCGAGCGCCGGCGTAGACCTCGACGAGCAATGGCCGCCCGCTGCTGGTGATCACGCCGGCGGTGCGCACGGAGTAGGGCAGGCCGGTCCCGGCGGTGCCCGGATCGGGCTGCGCGTCGAACGTCGCCCAGCCGATCGCTTGGCTGCCGACGAGCAGCGTGCGCGGCTTCCTGGCGCCGGGCGGCTTCACCTCGACGCCGACGGCGCCGGTGAACGCCCCTTCGGCGAACGGGCTGTCGGAGAGGTGGCCGCTGGCGTCCACGTAGAGGCCGGGCACGACCTTGGAGGCGTGCCCGTCGGCGGCCAGCAGTTGCTGCAGGGCGTCGGTCACCGCCAGCCCGAGGTAGGGCCCGGCGCTCTCGGCGTCGTCGGCGTGCCCGTAGCCGAAGCGGTCGTGCCCGGGGTTCTTGGTCGTGTCCTCGTAGCTCATCCACGGCTGCTTGTTGGACTCGCCTTCGCTGCCCACGAAGTTGCCCGGCGGGAACATGTAGCCGGCCATGTCTTCGCCGAGGCCCACGAGGAAGCGATACGGGCGCGTCATCTCGGCGGAGGTCCACGGGGTCATCGACAGCGGGCTGCCGCAGAAGAAGTTTTCGCTGGCCGGTTCATAGCAGTCGGTCGGGAAGGGCATCTGCGCTTCGTCGATCGGCCCGCGCGTCTCGGTGACGGGGAACACCTCGCCGGGCGAGTAGGCGAGCTGCACGGGGCCGAGCGTCAGCACGCCCACGCCGCTCTTGAGGTAGGCGGGTTCTTCGGCCGCAGCCGCGGCGGCCGCTCCTGCGTTTCGGCGCACGCTCGCGGCGCCCACGCTCGCGCCCGCGGGGACTGTGCATCCCGAGTCCGCGTACAGCGGGCGGTCGGGGAACAGGTGCGCCGCGAAGGCGGCCTTGAACAGGTTGTTTTCGAGTTCCACGCACACCGGCTGCTGCTGCCCGGTGAGCGACGACGGAGCGACCGTGCGCCCGTGTTCGAGCGCCGCGGCGGCGGCGTCGGCGACGCTCGTGCCGTAGGCCGAGAGGAACTGGTGCGCGTCTGAGACCGGCGTGCCGGAGGTCGGGTTCGGGTACACGCTCGAACAGCCGTCGGGGTTGCCGGGCACGTCGTGCTTGGCGCCGGGCACGCGCAGCACCTGCGTGGACTCGGGCTCGTACACGGTCGGCGTCTCGACGCTTCCGACCATGCCGGCGACCTCCACGCCGACGCTGCCCGGCCAGCGAGCTTCGAGCGACGCGCGCATCATGCCGGGCCAGTCGGCCGACAGCATCGCCCGGTAGGCCGGGTTGCCGGAGAACGCGAGCGTCTCGGCGTGCGTGCTCACGTCGGCGAGCGTGAAGATGACCTGGCCGCTTCTGTCACGCGCCTGCATCACCGGCATCGACTGGTCGTCGATGTACGGATAGGAGGACCAGCAGCTCTGCGTGTTCGAGGGCATCGAGCCGATCGCGACGTCGAGCTTGGCGGCGCGCTGCGCCTGGTCGGCGGCGACGATCGCGTGCGCGACGCGTTCCTCCAGAAAGCTCATGTAGTACTCGTCGACGCCGCTGCTGGTGCCCGTCGGCGCTTGCACTTCCCCGGGGAGTGATTCCGGGCTGGGCCCCCAAAGGCCGATCGGGTCCGGCGCGGACTCGTCGTGCGTGCTCGACACGAACACCTGCCCGATGCTCGGGTCGAGCGTGGCCACCTCGCTGCGGATGCGCTGCATGGTCACGTCGAACAGCCCGATCGAGTCGACGGACACGATCGCGACCTTGCTCGTGCCTGTCGAAAGCACGATCGCGCGCGCCTGCGGGCCGTTGCCGGGATCGACAGACGTCGGCAGGCGGTTGGCGCCACTGCCGCCGGCGATGTACGGGGCCTCGTAGCGGCCCGTGCCGTCGGATTCGCAGTAGGGGTCGCCGGGCTCGTAGTGACCCACGCCCTGCGCGTCCACATAGGGCTTCTCGAACGCGAAGTCGCGCGGCCCTGGCCAAAGCTGTGCGACCTGCGCGGCGCTCGTGCCGCACGCCGGCACGAAGGCGCTGTCGGATTCGCTGGTGTACGGCGGCGGCGTGACGTCGACGCTCGTCGCGCCCGCCTTGAAAGCGCCGGCCGGCGACGCGAAGGCGAGCACGAGCAGCGCGCTCAGCGCGGACAACGTCCACCTCAAACCTCGCCCAGCAGACCAGCTCACCTACATCCCCACCTCCTCCGCGGAGCACCGTTTCACAAGAGGCCGGTTGCGTCAAGGGGTTCGGAGCGGGGGGGCAGCACCGACCTGCCGGGGCCGGGCCGAAACCGCTCGGTCGAGTGGACGTGGACCAACCCAGGCCGTGGCTAGACGGCGGTCAACGACCGCAGTTCGTCCAGTGCCTCGTCTATCAGGCGCTTAGGGCGCCCGGATCGTCCTGCTCCAACCAGCGGGCGAAGGCAACGTGAAAGACGGTCACGCCCGCCTGGGAGGCAAGGATCGCGGCGTTGACGGCGGCGCCACGATCAACGAGCGCGGACGAACGGCCTCTGAGCACAAATTCTCCTCCTGCGCCTTCGTCCGACCGCAAAGGGCGGTCACGGCCGCGCCGCCGACGACGCGGTCTCGAAAGAGCCGCCTATGGCGAGGGCACCGCCTGAAGGAACAACTCCGTACCTACGAGAAGACCGTGGCTGATGGACATTCCACGCTACCGAACCGCAGCAGGCGTCAGTCGCACCTGGGTCGTGACGTTTATCGCCTCCAAATGACCCACTCAGTAATAGCGATCATGCTCGCACCGACGGCACAGAAGAGAATTCCCTTGTTAACATCACCGCGAGCTAGACTTGTCCCGCCGCCGATGATAATCACTGCGGCGAAGAACAATACAGAGCGTTCCGCTCGTCGGTGACTGTGATCCTTATTCCTCAAGGTACGATTCCTCGAACACCGATTCGCCAGCGAGTTTATCTGCAAGTAGGTAGGCCTCACCTGCCGCAACACACCCAGCCCCCGCAGTCTCCGTACAGACGGCGGCGGCGTCGAACGCCCCGAACGCTTTGAATCCTGCGTCCGCCACCGTGATCGCCGCTTGACCAGCGCCTTCTCCCAGCCAGTCGGCGGATAGGCCTTAGTTTGACCGGGTTTGGGACGCGGCTGAGGCCTACGTCCTATTCCCTGGCCGAGGCCGCCAACTCATGCCGCAGCCACGCGACGCAGGGTGCCGGTCGCGACACAGGCTCCCCTCGACGAGGGTAGATCGGTGTGGCTCCCGCAATCGGTAACCGAGGTCGTGCTAATTCCCAAACCGGTGCTAGTCACCTCAACTTCGCCGATGGCGCAACCAGTAAGCAGCCCCACTACCGGTCGCAGCAATTGCTAGTGCAGGTATGACGAGACCAGATTCACCAAGTATCGCGGCAGCGACTACCGTCGCTATGAATGCTACGGTAGCGATGACCTCGACAAACTGCGCACGCTTCTCCTGCATCCCTAGATGCCGCCCAGTTCTTTCAACCCTGAGTCGATGCCTTCATAAAATTCTTCGACGGGTCGCAAAGGGTGGCCTTCAGACTCTTTATAGTAGACGGACCCGCCGCAAAGAAAGAGCGTAAATCCCGACTCCGCGGTACCGCAGGTGCCAGCGATGAGACCGCCTTCGAATAGTTCGGCTTCGACTTCCATTCCGGCCGGGTCGCTTTGGTTTACCGGGTCGCTCCCGGCGAACACGAACCGATCGGCTTGCACGGGGCTGAATGCCTGACTCAGCGGATCGGGCTGCGTCCACCGCCCCGTGGTCGGGTCGTAGTACCGCTGCCCAAAGTGAAGCAACCCGTTCGTCACGTTACCAAGCCCTTTGTTGCCCCCTGGCATCCGATAGCCGCTCTTGAAGCCGAACGGGTAGGGGATTGTCTGGGTGCCTTCGCTTTTGACGTTCTCGCCGTACGGTCCGTAGTGGAAGGTCCGTTCGACTTTCCCAGTGCTGCTCACCAGCGCGATGATATCTCCCTGCGCGTCATACAGAGGGTTGAACTTGCCCGACGGCGTGCGCTGATCGATGAGCAAGCCGTTCGAAGTGCGCGCGTAGTAACTCGTCCCCGCGGAGCTGACTTCCCTCGTGAGCCCGAGCAGGCTGTTCTGCAGCGTCGTTGAGCTGCCGACACTGACCAGATCGTCCTGGCCGGTGCCACCATAGGCGAGCGCCTGGGCAGAACCACCCGACGGCGTGATGCTCGACAGCTCACGGGCGGCGTTGTAGGCGAAGGTCGAGCCGCTGGAGTCGCCGCCCTTGGGCGTGATCGCAGTCTCCTCGCCTGCTTCATCGAAGCTGTAGGCGGAGAGCTCTGAGCTTTCGCTGCAGATCCCGCTTACGGTCTGGCGGCATTCGAGCAGGTTGTTGGCGTTGGTCGGGAAGTAGTTGATCGTCCCACCCGAGGATTCGGTCGGGTTGACTTTCTGCTGGGTGCGGTTTCCGTCGCCATCGAGTTTGAATTCGTAGAGGTAATTGGCCGAGCCGGTTCCGATGCTCACCGCTTTCGTCAGTCGATTCAGGACGTCGTAGCCATATTCGGTTGAGTTGTTGGTCGATTCAGTCAGTTTGTGGATTAGCTGCGTGTTATTTGTTCCTTCGACGTAGCTGTAGGTCAAGTTGGGCACCGTCGTCCCGGTGAGACCTTCGAAGGTGATCGTTTCCGGGCGCCCTGTCATCGCTTCGAGTTTGTAGATCTCTTTTGCGCCAGACGGGTAGGCGATCTTGGTCAAGCGATGGTCGTTGTCGTAGGTGAACGTCGTTTCTTTGGCTTCACCTGGCTCGGTCATGCCTTCGAGCTCGTTCAGGTTGTTGTATTTGTATTTGGTCGTGCCACCGCCGTCGATGAAGGAGGTCATGTTCGAGGCGGCGTCGTAGCCGTATTCGTTTTTCAGCGACCCAGGCAGTTCTTCCTTGGTCACACGATTGATCGCGTCGACGGTGTATTTGGTCGTGCCGGTCGGATCGACGCGTTTGGCGACGTTTCCGTCGGCGTCGTATTCGTATTTTACGGTTCTCGCCGTGCCGGTGCCGGAGTAGACGATTTCGGTGATGCGGTCGAGCTTGTCGTAAGTGATCGTCTCGATGTGGCCCGCGCCATCGGTGATCACGTGCGGGCGGCTGTCTGAGTCCACGGTGATTTTGGTTTCTTTGAGCCCTGCGCCCGTGGGAGGCTTGATCGCCTTAAGGTTGCCATGTTCGTCGTATTCGTAGGTCGTCGAGTTGCCGCGGGCATCCTTCGAGGCCTTGATCGTGCCGTTGAGTGCCGCTGGCGTCGTGTTGTATTCAAAGCTCAGTTCGTGTTCGCTTGACAGCTGATCGTTGATGTTCTGCACGCTCCCCGGGGGTCCGGTCGTTCCGCTGCATTCGGGGCCTTCGTGGCCTTTTTCGAGCGCCCCGTCGTTGAAGCAGGCAAAGGTGCTGTTGCCTTGGGGGTTCTTGACCTGCGTGGCCAAATAGGGGTTCTTTTCGTCCTTGTAGTTGAAGGCCGTCACGAGCATCGAGCCACCCGAGCCGGAGGGACAGCTGGTCTGCCGGCTGCTCGCTGCGGTGATCGAGCACATCGGACGCCCCGCGCCTTCGCCGGTTTCCTGGTAGATCGTGCTCGCAACATTGCCGCTTTCCCCGCTGCCGGGCGCCGCCGCCGTGCCCGAGGTGGGCTCACCGAGGGAGTTGTAGGTCGCGGCCGTTTCGTTCCCGGCGGCGTCGAAGCTCTGCAGCACCTCGTCTTCGACGTTTGCGCAGAACGTACTTTCGTGGCCGTTGGGGTCTTTGACCACCGTCTTCTTGCTCACTCCGGTGGCTGAGCAGGTGTGCCCGTGGGTGGTGTCTGTGCCTTCGTAGTAGGCGTAGTCCCAGTCTGGGTGCGTGCCGCCGGCTTCGGCAAGGAGGACCTTGGTGATGCGATGGCTGGTGTCGTAGCTGAGTTTGGTGACGTTGCCCTTGGGGTCTGTGATTTCTGAGAGCTCACCCTCTTCGTCGTAGGCGTATTTGGTTTTGTGCGCCAGCGCGTCTGTGAAGGATTCAAGCTTGCCCGAGGCGTTGTATGCATATTTGACTTCGCGCCCACCGGTTCCCGATTCAACCCAAGAGGAGGTCACGTGGAAGCCGCCGGGGATTTCGGTCGTGTTGCGCGTGAACGTGTGCCCCTGAGTGTCGGTGACGGTCAGGTTGGTGCCGTAGTGGTAGGCGATCGCGTGTCCATAGCGGTCGGCGTCTGAGAGGATGCCGCCGTTTGAGGCGAAGTCGATCTTGTTGCCCTGGGCGTAGAGGGGACCGTTGCCCGCCTCGTTGAAGGTCAGCGCGTAGGCGGCGCCCGAGCCGTCGACGGAGTTGGCGGTGCAGGTGCTGCCGTTGACCGCACACAGCGTCGCGTTGATGCCCGCCGGGGTCAAAAAGGAGCCGTCGGACTTGCGTATGAAGGTCACGAAGTCATAGCGGTTGATACCCAGGGCGACCGAGCCGTCTTCATAGACCGCCGCGCCGGGGAGGCTGTACCACGGGTTGACCGAGCCGCCTTCGTTGTCCAGGCTGTCGTAGTTGTGTTCGGCCAAGAACGGGATGCCCGTGCCCTTGACTGCCAGGTCGCTTGCGTTGACGAACAGGTCGCCGCTTGCCAGGTTGACCTTCATCGTCGAGCGGTCGTCGAGGGGGAAGCTCTGCATCGAGTAGTGGCTTGGGTCCTCCTGACCGCGCGGCTCCCAGCTGACCGTCAGGACGGGCTTGTTGGAGCTGGCGTCCAGCGAGTTGAAGCTGAGCATGTCGTTGGTCGTTTTCTGGGTGGTGTCGGCGAGCAGAAGGCCATCGTTCGTCAGCGTGCCGTTGACCCATTCCTGGACGATCTGCGTCGGGTACCAGTACTTCCAGCCGGCGGGCGTGGTCACCGAGGGGTTGACTACCGCGTTGGTGGTGGAGAAGTCGCCACCGGTCGTGGTCCAAGCGTTGGTGCCGTCATAGGTGTTCCAGGTGGCCGAGAGCGTCCACGGCTTGGTGGCGGCGTAAGCCGAGATCGAGACGGCGTTGGTGGTGCTCGCCGAGCCGAGATACATCCCCAACTGCGCATTGAGCACGTTGGCGGCGCTCGGCAGCGCTTCTTTGAGTTCGAACTCGACCAGGCTGTTGTCCGTGTTGGTGCCGTCGTAGCCGACCGTGTCGGTGGTCGCGTTGCAGATGCTCGTCGTCGCCGAGTTGGAGGCCAGGGCGCAGTCGTGGGAGGCGGTCGAGGAGAGGCTCGCGTTCGGGGTCACGCCACCTGCTGGCTTGGCGGCCGACGTGGTGCTGGCGGACTGAGCGCCTTCGATCGGCTTCCAAGTACCGTTTGCTTCCTGCGTGTTGACCGTCTGGCCGTAGAGCGTCGTCGTGTAGATGCCCCGTTCGGACTTGTAGGTGCGCGAGGTCGCGGTGAACATCGAAGGCATGGCGACCGTGCCCGACGGCACGCTCGGCGCAGGACCGGTACTGCCAAGGCCGCTGCCGCCGCCGACGCTGAGCGACCGGGGCTTGGGGACGAAGCCGCTCCCGCCCTTCGCGCCACCCGAACCTGCGGCGGGCGACGAGGTCCAGGCGTTACCCGGCGAGGAGCCAGTCGCAAGACCCGCCGCCGCCGCGACCGTGATGCCGAAGGCCAGGCCGGCTATCAGCATGCCCACGGCGAGCATGAGCAGGCGATTGCTCACACCACGCGATTTGCGGGCAAGTCTAGGAGTGCCCCTGCCAACGACGCCCAACGAATCGCGAAAGATTCCGCGCACGAGCTTGCGCCACGTACCCATGACTGCCCTCCCCACATGTTGCGGCCGAAGCCCCCGATGTTTGCCCCCGAGACGCTGCTCTGAGGCTGCCCTGTCCGAGCGATGCCAGGTCTAACCGACTTTTGCTGTTCTGTCAAGACCCAATTAACGGAACGTCGACAAACGTACAAACCGGGTCGCGCAAAATCGTCTTACTTGGCGCATACCGACTGACTGGATCGGGTACGCGAGAGAAGCACCCGGTCGAGTTCGACCGCGCGAACGCAGGGATGAGGCCATACCGGACAGGGCATGAGGCCTCCGACTCGGCCGGGTGCCACAGGAGAGCCTAGTCGTGCATCCACTGCTTTCGCCGGCCCACGCGCGTCCCCGCTCACGCAATCTTGAAGCGCCTCACGGCGGGCGGGGAATCGAGGACCTGGAAAGTACGCTCTCTCGCAAGACCTCAGTCGGCACGAACCTCGCTGGCGAGCAGATCAGGGTTCGCTACGACAGCCCCGCAACCCGACGTGCGTGCGAGCCCCTGGTGCGGTGACCCGACGTGGAGGGAGAGATTGTCACTGAGCGTCGCTAGCTTCGCTTTTGCACCTGTCGCAGAAAGATGCTCATTACCAGGTACTTCTACCTATGGCGAGACCCGGACTCGAACCGGGGACACCACGATTTTCAGTCGTGTGCTCTACCAACTGAGCTATCTCGCCGCTGGCCGACTTCGGCGCGCACGATGCTATCGGCTCGCCCGCGGCGCGAGCGGGCTGCGCGGGCGATGAAGACCGCCCGTCCAGCCCACCCCAGCTGCGTCCGCGCCGCCCGGCGACCGGGCCGGCGGCTCATTTGCCGGACTGTTCCCAGGCCTGCAGGTAGGGCAGCGGATCAATCGTGTGGCCGCCGGGCGCGTACCATCCACCCACCCACATCTCGAAGTGCAGATGCGGCGCGGTCGCGTCGCCCGTCTGGCCGGCGAGGCAGAGCTGCTGTCCCGCGGTCACCGCCTGACCGGCGCTGACGACGAGCGAGCCGGCCTTGCAGTGCGCGAACACCAGGTCGAAGCCCACGAGCGTGTGCTCGACCGCGTAGTAGCCGGCGCCGCCGGCCTGGTAGCTGGTGCTCGAGATCGTGCCCGCCAGCGGCGCGACGTCGGGGGTGCCTTCGGCGGCCATCACATCCTGGCCTTCGTGCACGTGTCCGCTGCGCGGGGCGCCGTAACGATTTTCGGCGTCGCCGAAGCTGTGCGCGCCGGCCACCGGGAAGACCGCCCCGTCGGCGACCGTCTGCGCCGGGCTCGGCACCCCGGGTTCGATCGTCGGCGTGGGTGGCGCCGGGGCGGGCGGCGCTGGCGGGGGCGGCGGTGCGACGACCGTCAACGTGCTCACGCCCGAGCTGTGCGCGCTGCGCGCCAGACTGTTGGCGTGGTGGTCGTGCGCGCTCACGCTCACGTGGTAGCTGCCGGCCTGCAGCGACGCGCCTCGCGGCCACACGACGGACAGCGTGCGCCCCGTGTGGACCCAGCCCATGCGCACTACGAGCGCCGGCTTGCGCGTGGACAGGTCGTTGACCGCCACCGTCGCGTTGACGGTGGCGACGTGCGCCTCGTCGATCCGCAGCGTCACGCGCGGCGGGCGACCCGGGACGGCCGTCGCGGGCACGCCCATGCTCGTGACGACAGGGTGCATTACGCGCGTCGCCGTGCTCAAGCCGTACTCGCTGCCGCCCGACAGCGGCGCCGACGGCGCCTGCGCGCCGCCGCCCGAGGCCGCGCTGGCCACGGAGGCGATCGAGAGGGCGAGGATGCTCGTCGTCGCCGCCAACTGCAGCGGCCTGCGGGCAATGCTCATGCGCTTAATCTCGGCAAGCTGGCGGCTGACACCACCGTGCGCGCCGCGAATCGCACATCCGGCTACTGCTGCTCGAAGCCCTCCACGAGCGCCTCGTACGTGAGCGCCAGGCCGTCTGCGATCGCAACCTCCGGGCGCCAGCCGAGGCCTTGCTCGGCGCGCGCTATGTCGAGACGGCTGTGCTGAAGCTCGCCCGGGCGCAGGTCCGCCAGCTGCGGGTCGAGCGCCGCCGGATCGCCCGTCGCGCCTGGGGCGTCGGAGCGCTCGGCCGCTCTCTGCAGCTCGCGCCAGA
The DNA here is from genome assembly GCA_963794905.1 of uncultured Solirubrobacteraceae bacterium. Classification (GTDB taxonomy): domain Bacteria; phylum Actinomycetota; class Thermoleophilia; order Solirubrobacterales; family Solirubrobacteraceae; genus Palsa-744. The sequence goes on along the minus strand of CAWCFO010000002.1, from coordinate 1,819,445 downwards.
CCGTCGCCACGTCGGTTTCCACGCTCGTGGCGATGTTGTACGTGCCCGTCTTGCCCGACGCCGCCAGCAGCGCTTTGACGACGTCGCCGACGTACACGTAGTCGCGCGTCGGCTTGCCGTGGCCGTACAGCTTGGGCGCCTTGCCCGTGTAGAGGTGGTGAGAGAAGATCGCCACCACGCCCGCCTCGCCGTGCGGGCTCTGGCGCGGGCCGTAGACGTTGCCCAGACGGCACACCGCGTGCGGGATGCCCGAGGAAAGCGACCAGGTGTTCACGTACGCCTCGGCAGCCCACTTCGACGCGCCGTACGGCGACAGCGGAGCCGGGATGCGCTCCTCGCTCGTCGGGCGTGGCGCGTCGTCGCCGTAAAGCGCGCCGCCGGTCGACGTGAACACGACCGGTGCTCCGACGCGCCCGGCCGACTCGACGACGTTCAGCGTGCCCTGCACGTTGACTTCGCAGTCGCGCCCGGGGTTCTCGACCGACACGACGACGCTCGCCTGCGCCGCGAGGTGGAAGATCGCTCTCCGGCTTGACCTCCTCGACCAGCGCCATCAGGCGGTCCAAGTCCGACGATGTCCAGCTCGCGCAGCTCCGCCTCGGCCGCCACGCGGCGGGCGTCGCCTGAGGACAGGTCGTCGACGACCGTCACCTCGTAGCCGTCGCGCAGCAGCGCGTCGACGACGTGGGAGCCGATGAACCCGGCTCCGCCGGTCACGATCGCGCGCGAACTCACAGCGGGCAATCTACAGCGAGGCGGCTTGCGGGCGCGTGGCGAGCTGCTCCTCGACCGCTTCGACCGCCTCGTCGATGCGCTCGAGCACGCGCATGCCGTCATGCGATGGCGGCACGGCGCCGCCGACCGCCGCTCCACCGAGCACGATCGGGACCTCCGGGTGGGCCGTGTGCAGATCCTCGACGACGCGCCCGATCGCTTCGGCGTCCTCGCCGTCGGTCGCGCCGAGCACGATCACGTCGGGGGCGCGGCTGGACACGGTCGCGCTCAGCCCCTCGCTCGTGAGGTCGGCCTCGAAGATCGTCTCGAATCCCGCCGCGGCGATCTGGTCGTGCATCATCTGCAGCTCCAGCGCGTGCTCGTCGTGCTCCATGCCGGCGAGCAGCACGCGCTCGCGCGTGGCCTCGGTGTTGCCGATCATGTAGCGGTACAGCGTCGCCAGCACGCGTCGTGTGATGCCCTTGGCCAGCCGCTCGCGATCGCTGTCGATCTCGCCCGCCGCGCGCAGCTCGCGAATCCGCAGCAGCGCCGGCGCGAGAACCTCGCCGTGCAACGTCGTCGCCGGGATGCCGTCCTCGATCGCCTGGGCGATCGCGCCCTCGGCGGTCTCCGCGTCGCCTCGTTCCAGCGCGGTGCCGTAGGTCTCGAGCGTGCTCTCCACCAGCTCGCTCGGGTCGGCGCGCTCCTTCTCGCGCGCGTCCGGGCCCGAGTCGTCGAGCACTTCCATGAACGCGTCGAGCAGCACGGGGTCGAAGTGCCGGCCGCGCTGCTCGCGCATCATCTGCACGGCCTCCTCGACCGGGAACGCCTTGCGGTACACGCGGTCGCTGGTCAGCGCGTCGAACACGTCGGCGATCGCCACGATACGACCCTCGATCGGGATCGTCTCGCCCGCCAGCCCGCGCGGGTAGCCGGTTCCGTCCCACTTCTCCTGGTGGCTCAGCGCGATCGTCGTCGCCAGCTCGAGGATCGAAGAGGACGACCCGCGCAACAGCCGGTGACCCTCCTCGGCGTGCGTCTCGACGATCGCGCGCTCCTCCGCCGTCAGCGGTCCCGGCTTGAGCAGGATCGCGTCGGGGATGGCGACCTTGCCGACGTCGTGCAGCGGTGCGGCGTGGCTCAGCTGCTCGCAGAACTCCGGGTCCATGCCGATCTGCTCGGCCAGCAGCGTCGAGAGGCGGCCGATCCGCTCGATGTGCGCGCCGGTGTCCTCGTCGCGAAACTCGACCGCCATCGACAGTCGTCGCACGGTCTCGGTCTGCGCGATCTCGAGCTCTGACAGCGCGCGACGCAGCTCGTGCGAACGTCCGTCGATCTCCTCCTCCAGGGCCGTGCGACGGCTCTCGCCGAAGCGCCAACCGAGCACGATCGTCGTCGTCGCCAGCACGGCTATGCACACGACCTCGATCGCCGAGCCGGCCGTCACGAAGGCGCCCACCAGAGCGGCCAGCGCAAGCGCGGCCCACGGCGCCCACAGCAGCGCCCGACCCGTCAAATGCCCGCCGTCGGGCTCAGACTCCTTGCGCCTGCGCGGCGACTTTGGAGAACTCCCCACACCGTCGAGCTTACCCACCCGCTCCCCGGACGCCGAAGGGCCGGGCGAAGGCTGCCATTTGCCGTTGGGCGACGGAGCGGACGACCCGTCGAGACGAGTTTGAGACCCCCGGCGCTGAGCGGGTCGTCGGAAGCTGGCTTGGGTTACTCCGCTCACGGGCTAAGACGGGGGTCGCGACAGTCACATCATCTGTCAATCAGGCGTTCGACCCAGCGTGTGGCGCTCTGTAGCGGGCGATATGCCCCTGGACGGATGATCGAGCGCTAGTGGCCTGCGGACTGCAGCTGAGCGACGTCGATCGAGTTCGCCGGCGCCGACAGCGTGACCGAGCGATTCCATCGGTCGAACGTGATCTTGCCGCCGCCCGAGCCGCCCTTGGAGATCTCGATCGGATACGGCTTGCCGGTCGTCGCGATGTACAGCGTGCCGCCTTTGGTCGTGTCGGTGATGCCCACCACCTTCTGACCGTCGACCGTCGTCGTGCCCGTCTTCTTCAACGTCCCATGGCTGGCGAGCGTCTGGTCGACCAGCTGGCGCAGGTCCGTCAGCTGGCTCAGCGATGCGAAGCTGCTGTCGCTCGACGGCGCCTTCAGCCACTTGCCCTGCAGCAGCTGCGCAGCCGCCGTGCCGCCGATGTGCTTGTAGAACGCCGCGCTGCCTTTGATGTAAACGGTGCCGCCCACCTGGATCAGTTCGAACGCCAGCCCGTTCTCGGAGAGCTGGCCGCGCCCGCCCTTGTTCGCCAGCAGGTTCATGTCCAGCGTGATCGGCGATTTGTTGCTGACGATCGAGCCCGCCACGTGCACCGTCGTCGCCGAGTCGGTGGCCGCTTTAGTCGCCGCCAGGATCTCCGCGGGACTCTTTTCGGCCACGCCGTTGCCCGACGACGAGGACGAGCCGCCACAGCCGGCGATCGCCGCGACGATGAGGAGCGCGAGCGCCAGGGACGCGCCGGAACGTAGCCATCTCGGTCTCATTGCCGCGGCACTCTATAGAGGAGCACGGTCGGGCAGAGGCGCTGCGCAGGCCGCCGCGCACGGCCAGTCGACGGCTCACGCGCGGCGGCCGTCTATGCGCGGCACGCCGTGGCGCCGGCGGGCGCCTATGCGCCCGGCGTGAAGCCTGTGCGCCGGCGTGACGTCTATGTGCCGGCGTGACGTCTATGGACCGGCGGCGCGCGTCAGGCGCTCGAGCAGCAGCACGAACGACGCATACGGCGCGCCGGTCGTCTGCTGCAGGCCGATCTCGCACGTGCGGTTGCTGCACACGTGCTCCTGCACCGGCGTGGTCGCCAGCTCGGCGGCGGCGTCGCGCATCGCCGACGCCGGCAGCTCGGGGTGCAGGAGCCCGCGGTCGCCGGCCATCCCACAGCACGTGCTGGCGGCGGGCACGACGACCTCGTCAGCGAGGTCGCGCACGATCGCCTCGAGCTTGCCCGCCAGCCCGAGCTGGGCCGCCGAGCATGTCGGGTGCACGGCCGCGCTGGCGACCTTGCGCGTCACGCTCAGTCGCTCCAGCAGGTGGTCGTGCGCCCACGCGATCGAGTCGAGCACCTCGATCTGCTCGAAGCGCTCGCGCTCGTCCTCGGGCAGGCAGGGCGCCACGTCCGCCAGCAGGCCAAGCGCACACGAGCTGGCGTCGATCACCACGGGCAGCGAGCCCTGCTGGCTCCAGCGCCACAGCGCGGCGGCCGTCTTGGCGGCCATGCGCTCGTGCCCGCGCGCATAGCCCTTGGAGCTCCACGGCGTGCCGCAGCAGTGACCGGCGGCGTCAGGCGGAATCCACACCGGCAGCCCGGCGCGCGCCGACACCGCGACGAGCGCATCCGGCAACGACAGCTCCTGTTCGGCGCCCGCCGGCGCACCGAAGATGCGGTTGATGCACGCCGGCAGGTACACCGCCGCCGCGCCGTCGCGCGGCGTCGCCGGCAGCCGCGCGGATGCCGCGCGCGGCGGCCTTGCGGGCATCGCCGGGATCAGCTCGCTGCTGACCCGCGCGCGCAGAAGCTCGGGCAGCTTGGCGACGGCGCGCTCGCCGGCGAGCGCAGAGGCCGCCGCGGCCGCGCCCAGCCCCGCGCGCGCCGCGCGCTCGACTGAGGCGTATCGCTCGGCGAGCGCCAGCGCCACCTTTTCCTCGCGCTCGGTGCGCTCGCGCCGGCGAAACTCCTTGACCAGCGCGCCGGTGTCGATCGCCACCGGGCACACGTCGCGGCAGGCTGCCGTCGGCCGCGCACGTCTGCAGCGCGTCGTACTCGTAGTCGGCCAGCAGCGACTCGTAGACCGGCGAGCCCTCCGCCTGACGCGCCATCTCACGGCGGATCACGATGCGCTGGCGCGGCGTCGTCGTCACGTTGCGGCTCGGGCACACCGGCTCGCAGAAGCCGCACTCGACGCAGTGCGCGGCGGCCTCCTCGATCGGCGGCTGCGTCTTGAGGTGCTTGAGGTGCACGTCGGCGTCGCGGTTGAGCACGACGCCCGGGTTGAGCACGTTCAACGGATCGGCCAGCCGCTTGATCTGCCACATCATCTCGGTCGCCTTCGCGCCCCACTCGCGCTCGACGTACGGCGCCATGTTCACGCCCGTGCCGTGCTCCGCCTTCAGCGAGCCGTCGTACTTGCCGACGATCAGCTCGACCAGCTCCTCCATGAACCGCTCGTAGCGCTGCACGTCCTCGGGCTTTGCGAAGTCGGGCGTCAGCTGGAAATGCAGGTTGCCCGCCGAGGCGTGGCCGGCGACGCCTACGAGGAACTCGTGCTTGCCGAGCAGCTCCTGAAGGTCGCGCGCGCACTCGGCGATGCGCTCGGGACGCACGCACACGTCCTCGATGATCAGCGCCGAGCCGAGCGGGCGCAGGCGCCCGACCAGCCCGAACAGCCCCTCGCGCACCGTCCACGTCAGTTCGATCTCCTCGTGCGCGCGCGTGAACTGGTGCGGGCGGATCAGCTCGTGCTCGGCGAGCACCTGGGCGACGTCCGCCTCGCCGGCGTCGAGCTGCGCCGCGTCGTCGCCGCCCAGCTCGACGATCAGCGCCGCCGAGTCGAACGGCAGCTCGCGCCAATACTCGGGGCACCCGTCCATGTTCCAGGCGGCGGCGATCAACGCCGGCGCAACCATCAGCTCGGTCGCGCGCGCGCCGGCGGCGACGAGCGCCGGCACGGCGGCCGCGGCCGCGTCGATGCTCTGAAAGTGCGCCCACGCGAGCGTCGTGTGCGGCGGCTCGGGCCGCGTGCCCATGACCGCCTCGGCGATGAACGCCAGCGTTCCCTCCGAGCCGACGACCAGGCGGCGAAAGATCTCCAGCGGCGTGTCCGCGTCCAGCAGCGCGCACAGCCTGTAGCCGGTGACGTTCTTGATCTCGTACTTGCGCCTCACCCGCTGCGCCAGCTCGTCGTCGGCCAGCAGCTCGGCGCGCAGCTCCAGCAATCCCTGCGCGAGCTGCGGCTCGGCCTCGGCGAAGCGTCGCTCGGCGTCCGCTTCGCCCGTGTCGATCACCGTGCCCGAGGCGAGCACGAGCGTCATCGACTCGACCGTCGAGTAGGAGTCCCACGTCACCCCGCAGCGCATGCCGCCCGAGTTGTTGGCGATCACGCCGCCGATCGTCGCGATGTCTTTGCTCGCCGGGTCCGGGCCGAGCTTGCAACCGTGGCGCGCCAGCACGCGGTTGGCCGCGCCCAGCAGCGTGCCCCCGCGAACGCGAGCGCGCGCGCCGTCGTCGAGCGCCGTCACGCCCGAGAACCAGCGGCGCACGTCGATCATGATCCCGTCCGTCTGCGCCTGCCCGTTGAGGCTCGTGCCGCCACCACGGAAGTTGACCGGCGTGCCGCTGCGGCGCGCGTAGCCGAGCACCTTGCCCACGTCGTCCGCGTCGTGCGCCATCACCACCGCCGCCGGAAAGCGGCGGTACGGACTCGCGTCGGAGGCGTAGCGGATCAGGTCGATCGCTCGAGACAGCACGCGCTCTGAGCCGAGCAGCGCGATCAGCTCGTCGCGCAGCGGCTGCGGCGTGCCCTGCGCGAGCGAGTCGGGCGCGCGGTCGGCGGCGACTGGGCCCGGCGGGCGGCCGATGCGCCGCGTGTCCGGCGCCAGCAGCGGCCGCACGCGCGTCCTCAAGCCAGCGCCATTCCCGGCGCCACGTCGACCTGCACGAGCGCCGGGCCGTCCTGCGCAAACGCCTCGGCGAGCGCGTCACTCAGCTCATCGCCAGCGGACACGCTGCGCGACGGCACGCCGTAGCTCTGCGCGGTCGCCGCCACGTCGAGGGCCGGCAGGTCGAGCGCCGGCGCACCCGTGACGTTCTCCAGCGACGCGAACCACTTGAGGATCGAGTACTCGTTGTTGCGCAGCACGAGGAACTTCACCGGCACGCCGTACGCAGCAGCCGTCCAGAAGGCCGTGATCGCGTACTGCGCCGATCCCTCGCCGAGCACGCACACGACCTGGCGCTCGGGCTGCGCGAGCTGCACGCCCAGCGCCGCAGAGAGGCCGAAGCCGAGGCCGCCGCCGGCGCTGAAGTAATAGGAGCCCGGGCGCGACAGGCGCAGCTGGTTGCGCAGCGCCGCGGTGCTCGACGGCGACTCCAGCACGACGATCCCGTCGGCCGGGAAAAGCTCGGCCAGCGTGGCGTGCACTTCGCCGCCCGACAGCTGCTCGCCTGGCGCAAACGGCTCGAGTTCGACGCGCGGCGGCGGATCGTCGCGGTCGGCCGGCTCGGAAAGCTCGTCGGCGAGCGCGCGCAGCGTCAGGCCGACGTCGGCGACGATCGCGTCGCCCATCGGCGCGCGCGCCGCCTCGTCGGGGTCGCTCGTGATCGCCACGAGGCTCGTGCCCTCGGCGAGGAAGTCTCCGGGGATGTTCGGGTAGTACGGAAACACGGAGGAGCCGGCGACGATCACCAGGTCGTGGCCGGCCAGCGTCTGCGCCAGCGGCGCCACGGCCGGCGGGAGCATGCCCTGAAAAGCCGGGTGGGACTCCGGGAAGCCGATGCGTCCTCCGCCGGTCGGCGGCGAGGCCCACACGGGCAGCCGCTGGGACTCGACGAGCGCGACCGCCGCGTCCCAGCCGCCGGACGCGTCGATGTCCGGGCCGGCGACGAACACCGGCCGCGCGGCCGTGCGCAGCCGCTCGGCCAGGGCCGCGACCTGCTCGGGCGCCGGCTGTGCGCGGCCGGCCACCGTGCGCGCGATCTGCGCGACGTAGTCGACCGGCTCGATCTCCTTCAGCCAGTCGTCCATCGGGATCGACACGAAAGCCGGGCCGGCCGGCGCCAGCGCCGCGTTGTGAATCGCCTGCGCGAGCGCGAACGGCACGTCGGCGGCGCGTGGCGGCTCGTGGCTGAACTTCACGTACGGCTTTGCCACCTCGACGGCGTCGCGGTTGGTCAGGTTGGCCTGCATCGTGATCAGCGAGCGCGCCTGCTGGCCGGCGGTCACGAGCAGCGGCGCGTGGTTGGCGCGCGCGTTGAAGATCGCCCCGACGCCGTTGCCGAGGCCCGGCGCGGTGTGCAGGTTGACGTGCGTCACCTTGCCGCTGGCCTGCGCGAACCCGTCGGCCATGCCCACGGCGACCGCCTCCTGCAGGCCGAGCACGTAGCGGAAGTCGTCGGGCAGCGGGCCGAGCATCGGCAGCTCCGTCGAGCCGGGATTGCCGAAGATCGTCGTCATCCCGTGCCTGCGAAACAGCTCGAACGCGGCGTCGCGAACGCTCGTCATGTCACACCCCGCCCCTCATCGACGCAGAGGCTACAGCGCGCGGTCGCGATCGGTCGCCGGCGGGCGCCGGGCGCAAGCGAGAGCGGGCGCCGGGCACATCGCCAGGCCCCCGCCGAGCGCACAGCCAGGCGCATGCGAGAGCGAGCACCGAGCGCCCGCTCTCGCCAGCCGTGCATTTACTGCAGAGTCGATTTGCCGGCGACTGTGTTCGGTTTGTCGACGACCGGCGCGCTGTTGCGCAGCACCGTGAGGCTCTGCCCGATCGTGTTGCCCGTCACTGTCGTGCCGCCGGAGTTGCCGGTGACCTTGACGGTGCCTTTGAACGTGTTGGCGATCACCTTCACCCCGCCGGTGTTGTTCTGCAGCGCTGCGCCCGCGGAGTAGCTGGAGCCCGCGCAGCCTTCGCCGTCGCCCAGCATGACCGCGCCGGTGCTGGCGATGACCGAGAGCGCGCCGACTTTCGCGCCGCAGATGCGCATCACGCCCGGTTTGCTGGCTTTGATGCCCGTCGTCGTCGCCCCCTCGACGTCGAGCGATCCGCCGGACTGGACTTCGATCGCGTTGGTGCGCGCGGTCGAGGTCAGCTGCACGGCTTCGCCCGATTTGACGATCAGCTTGGTGCTGACGCGGCCGCTGATCACCCTCGTGAAGCCCACCTGCGTCGTGCACGATGAGCTGGAGCTGTGCCCGACGTTGTCGGTGGCCGACCTTTCGGTCGTCTGCGGCCCCGCTTTGCTGGTGTCTATCGGCACCGTTGCGCTCGGGTCGCTGGCCAGGCCGGACTGCCCGTCTGAGGCCGTCACGGTGGCGTTTGCTTCTGAGCCGACCGCTGCCGTGGCCGGGCATTTGACCTCGACGCTCGGAGGCGTCGCGTCGACCTGCACGCTCAGGCTGGCGGGCGAGGAGACGTTGCCGACGTTGTCGGCCACCGTGCCGCTCGCCGTGTGCGAGCCGTCGGTGGTGAACGTCTGCGGCGAGGCGAGCGTCGAGGGATCGACGCCCGAGCCGGCGCTGCCGTCAGACAGCAGCGGGTCGCCGTTGCTGGTGAACGACACCGTCACGCTGTCCTTGTACCAACCGCCGCCTCCCGCGTAGTCGGGGGCGCGGTCGGCGGCCGCGCTGGGCGTGTTCGGCGCGGACTTGTCGACCTTGATCGCTTCGGAGGCGGGCGACCATTCGGTCGTCAGTTCCTGCGAGGGGTCGGTGCCCTGCACTCGGTAGACCCACGTACCTTCGTCCTCACCGGCGCCCGTGAATTCGTAGCTCAGCGCTTCGATGCCGCTGGCCACGGTCGACCATTCTTCGCCGGCCGCGTCGTGGTGCTGCAGCGTGTAGCTGAGGCCGAAGTACTGCATCGGGTCGGCGCCCGTCCAGCTGAGCGTGAACAGACCGCTGGCGTTGGGGTTGGTTCCAGACGTGAGGGTCGGCGCGCCCGGGTTGGGGTAGCCCACCTGCGTCGTGCACGAGGCCGTCGTTTCATGGCCCACGTTGTCGATCGCCGTGCGCGTCGTCGTCTGCGGCCCCGCTTTGCTGGTGTCTATCGGCACCGTTGCGCTCGGGTCGCTGGCCAGGCCGGACTGCCCGTCTGAGGCCGTCACGGTGGCGTTTGCTTCTGAGCCGACCGCTGCCGTGGCCGGGCATTTGACCTCGACGCTCGGAGGCGTCGCGTCGACCTGCACGCTCAGGCTGGCGGGCGAGGAGACGTTGCCGACGTTGTCGGCCACCGTGCCGCTCGCCGTGTGCGAGCCGTCGGTGGTGAACGTCTGCGGCGAGGCGAGCGTCGAGGGATCGACGCCCGAGCCGGCGCTGCCGTCAGACAGCAGCGGGTCGCCGTTGCTGGTGAACGACACCGTCACGCTGTCCTTGTACCAACCGCCGCCTCCCGCGTAGTCGGGGGCGCGGTCGGCGGCCGCGCTGGGCGTGTTCGGCGCGGACTTGTCGACCTTGATCGCTTCGGAGGCGGGCGAGGCTTCGCCGGCCGCGCCTTCGTTGCTCTCGCTGACACGGTATGTCCACGTGCCTTCGCCCTCCGGGCTGCCGGCCGTGAAGGCGTATTCGCCGCTGGTCAGACCGCTCGCGACGACGCTCCACGAGCCGCCGGCGTTCTTGTGTTCCAGCGTGTACGTCGGTTCGGTGGCCGCCTGCGTGGCGCTCCATTTCAGCGTGAAGACGCCGTTGGCATTCGGGTTGGTTCCGCTGCTGCGCGTCGGCGCGCTCGGCGCGGCGGGCGCGACGTTGCGCGCCAGCGTGTAGCCGGCGGGCATGTACTTCGCCAGCGGCGTCTGCACCAGCCCTTCGGCGCTGCCCGGGGCGTCGGTCGTCGGCAGGCGCAGTTCGAGGTTGCGCACCTGCACAGAGTGGGGCGACGACGACGTCCGCGCGTACGCCGAGTCCTGGACCAGCAGCTCCAGCTTGACGACGTGGCCGGCGGCCACGTTCCAAGCCTGCGGGTGCAGCTGGAACGTCTGCTTGCTGAACCCTTCGCCCGGGTTCAGCGGGCGATAGGTCTGACGGCCGATCAGCTGCTCGGTGCCGGCCGACGTGTTGTCGTCGTACAGCCGCGCGATCACCTGGTCGTTGGCGGCGGGCGTCGACAGTTCGGCGACCACCGTTGGGGAGCCGGCGATCGTGTATCCGCCGGCCGGCGAGGCCGGCGCTTTGTAAGTAGCCGCCGAGGCGTTTGCGGCGTCGGCCTGGGTCGTGCAGATGGTGCCCGACGTGAACGCGTTCGCGGGCGCCGTGCCCGGCGCCTGGATCGTCTGTTCGGCGGCGCCGTTGAGCCGGATCTCGCCCGGGGCGAGGCTCGCCCAGTTGGCCGCTTTGTATTCGGTGCCCGAGCCGCTCGCGGACTGCGGGCAGAAGCTCGTGATCGCCGTCACGCCGCCGTGCAGCTGGCTCGGTTCGCCGCCTTCGCCTTTGAGGTAGTAAGCGAACCAGCCGTTCTGCGCCGCCTGCAGCTTGCCCACGTCGCCAGTCGAGAGCGTGCTGGCCGAGCGCGGGTTGTGCCCGAGGTCCAGGTAGAACAGCTTCATCGGCTGGTTGGGGTACGTCGCGCGGACCTTGTTGTAGTAGCGCACCGTTTCGTCGACCGGGAACAGGTCGTCGTTCCAGCCGTTCTCCATCAGCGCCGGAGCCGGCGGCTCGTTCAGCGGCGTGTAGTAGGGGCTGTGATAGACGAGCTGTTCTTCCTGCTGGATCGCCAGCGGTTTGCCGTCGTACGGGCCGCCGGTGATGTCGAAGTTGTGCCATTCGGTGAGGTTGGCTTCGGGGTCGCCGTTGGGGCCGTAGTAGCCGAGCAGCAGGCCGGCGTTGTACAGCGAGGCGTTCCAGTTGTTCTTTTCGATCCCGAAGCGGTGGTCGCCGAGAATGCCCTTGTAGGGCGAGTTGGCGACGAAGTCCAGGCTGCTGCCGTTCGGCTCCAGCGCCTGCGAGAGGTCGGACCAGGGGTATTCCGGCGCGGTCGCGGCGATCTTCATCGCTTTGCCGCCCGGGCTTTCCCACGCGACGAGTTCGTGGTTGGGCAGTTCCACTCGGTCCTTCAGCGAGCCGAGCTGCAGCGACATGCCGCCGCCGTAGCTGCCGCCCGTCGCGCCGATCGCCTGCGGGCTGATCACGCCTTCGTCGGCGAGTTTGCCGAGCAGCGTCTGCACGTCGCGCACCTCGTAGGCCCTCGACATCAGGTGGATGGCGCCGTGTTCGCACGGCGCCGCCTTGACCGAGTTGGCCGGTTTCGACGGGCCGCCGCACGAGGAGCCCCAGCCGCGGTCGGAGATGCTGAAGACGGCATATCCTTTGGTCAGCCAGCGCTGGGCCGCCGCGCTCGAAGGCGTGATCTTCGTGCCGCCCCAGCCGTGGTAGATGCCGACGATGGGATAGCTTTTGTCTGCGCCAGAGGTGACCGGAAAGCCCACGCCGACGTCGATCGGCGTGCCGTCGAAGCTGGTGACCGTGGTCCCGCCCGAGTTGCCGCACCAGCGCTGCCCGGCGGTCGCGCCGGCGGTCTGTTCGGTGCACGTCACCGAGCCGAACACCTGCGTGATCGCCGCGCTTGCCACCGACGGCACGACCAGCACACCAACCACGACCATCGACAGCGCAAGCAGCGCACGCAGCTTTGACATCCTCTGTCCCCCTCGTCCCTCAGTTGTCGCATCGGCGTGCGTGACCGGCCACGCCGTGCCCCTCGTCCTCCCTATCCCTATCCGAAAGGTGTGCTTGCTGTCAACCCCGCGGGCTGGGGCGAGGGCGCAAAGTCGGTCTCAATCGCCACGGACAGGGCGGTAAGTGCCCTCCAAACCGATGACCGCGTTACGGCTCGAGCCATAGAGCACGTCGCGGATCGGTGGTTGCCGGACTAACTGCCGCTAGCTGGGTGCTTATTTCCCGCCGAAGTGCTCGGCTCGCTTCATACTCGGTGGGGTCGGTCAGAACACCGGGCGAGGTGAGGGCCGTCAGCAGGGATGGGAAAGTCTCGCGCTTGGTCTGTGGGTCACCAGATTGGACAGCTTGCCGAGCCCTGGAGTCATCGCCTCTCCGGCGGGCGTCTTGACAGCGCCACCCGCAAGCCCGAGGACGCGAAGCAATCCTGGTAGCCAGATCAGCGCGACGAACACGGCGGTTAGCGCGGTAACTCCAACAGACTCGGATAGTGCGTGACCACCACGAAATTCCAGCCGCACCGCGCTGATTACGGCACCCGCAAGTACAAGAAGGAGCCAAGGTCTCGGCACGTCTGTGACGAGGTCTCCCAGCTCGCGGAGCTCTGCAAACCGGGACTCATCTGGAGAGGTCGGTGCTTTACGGCCTGTGGTGATCACTAGAGGATGGCGCGCAGCAGAGGGATCGGAGTGCTGTCAACTCCCGCCGGCTATACCTGGGAGCTGGGTGAAATCCGCTGGCTCGTCGGAGCGTGTGGCGGCTGCTCCTGAGCCAGCACCATGTAGTAAGTGTTGTATTTCTGGAATCCGGCGCAACTCGTCTCGGTCACGGAGAAAACGGAGTGGAAGTACCAGCCCTCACCCGCCTCAGCCGTGAGCCGCTGCTCGAGCTGCTCTCGCGTCTTGTTGCTGAAGACTCGCCCGATACTCTCAACGCGGTACATCGCAGCCTTTCGGATAGTCGAGTCCTCCGGCAGAGGTAGGACGACACCTTCTCCACCGGCCAAACGCTTCGCGCGCACCTGTTGACACGCCGTTGCTCGTAGTAGCAATAACTGCGTAAGCGGAGCAGCTTGGCTCGAAAATGCAACGCCTACTGACGCGGCTCGAAAGGTGTCGTTGATAGAAGCACAGGGCGGCGACAATTGATTGCTGCGCCGTCGTGAGATCGCTCGGCAGGTCGAATGCGGGATGCTCGCGGTGCACGGCAACCGCCTGAACCGCACGGTAGAGGTCGGCGTCAGGAGGAGCACCCGCCACCCACGTTGGCCGTGCGCGGCTGCCCATCGGCCATCCTCGTGACGCGCTTGTCGGCGTCCGGTCGCCAGTCAGTGCGCTATTCATTGAGCCAGACCGCCACGCCCCCGTGATGGGAGCAGGTCCCGCTTCGTGATTCGCTGAAGCTGTACGTGCCGTCTTCGCACTTTGCGGTGGCTCCCGCGGGCTGTGTCGGTGTTGCATACGGTTTACAGACGACGTTGCCGGCCGAGTTTTCGTAGGTCCCGCTCGGGCATTCGGCCTGCTGCTGGGCTTCTTCGTGTGCCCGTTTAGCGGCGGTCTTGCGTTCGCTGCGTTCGCGAGCTTCGGCTTGGCGCTGGCGTCTGGCTTCGGCACGCAGCGCACGGGCGTGAGCGAGAGTTTCGAGTTCGGCGGCGCTGTGGTGGCGGACGAGGTGAACGACGCGGGTCGCCGTGGCGCGGCCGCTCATCGCCGCTTCGACTTCGACCAGGTTGGACCCGATGTGAAGATGCAGCCGGTCGTGCCAGTGCCCGGAATGGACCGACGCTTTGCTGCCGTTGACCGATATCGACGCGCCCTGGGATGCGGTGCCCGAGATCGTCGTTGCCGCGACCGATACCGAGCGACTCCCTCGACGGACATGCAAAGCGACCGGAAGCGCCTTTGCTTCGGACGCGGCTCGGCTCGTGGCGGCTGCTGAGGTCGCCCCGGTCGTGCTCGTGCCGCTGCTGCCGCAGCCTGCGAGCGTCACCATCGTCAGCATCGCCGCACCGAGCGGTACGGCGCGGCCGCGTAACTTCCTCATCGCCCCTCCCCAGCCTCGTGACCGGGGCAGACTAGCGCATTCCAAATTCCCGAACCCAGACGAGCGAGCGAGGAAGGGCGGTCGGCTTCGAGGCCCTACGCCTCTCCCCCTACACCGCCAGGGGATAGGAAGGGGGGCTCCGAAATGTCCCACTTTGGCCTCCGCCACCGGTCAAAAAACGCTCGGATTCCCCGGATTCATTGGGCTTTTCGCGTTCCGGGAAACAGGCCGAACCCGTCCCCGTCGAGCATCGATCCAAACGGAGCCGGAAGCCGTCGATCAGGCGCCGCCCCGCCAGTGCCAAGAGGCAAAACAACGGCGGGCTCTAGGCAATAGAGCCACGCTCGGTCGTGCCCGCGGAGCGTCAGACCTGATCGGAGCCTGATTCGCCGATCTGACGTCGAGTCGAATCCGATCGGAGCCGGAGCCGGAGCCGGAGCCGTCGAGCCCGTCAGTCGCCGATCGGGGTAGAGCCGAGCCCGTTGAGCCCGTCCGAGCCCGCCGGGCGTCAGCCGCAGCGCCACGGAACCGCGCGGCCAGCGGCTAGCGGGGCGCGGCTAGCGCCCTGCTCCTAGCCGGCACAGAGCCGCCCCCAATGCCACGGCGCTACGGAGTAGGACCGGACGGTGAGCCGGGCCGGTAGGGGGTCGCTGCGGCTGGCTCGGCGCCCTCGACTGGGGCTGGCGGGTCGTCTCGGATGGGACTGACATACGACGCTGCGCCCGTCTCTGGTCCACTTCGTCAGGGTGAGGTTCTAGGGCCAATTTGGGAGCATCACGCTCTATTTCCTCCAAGAGACTTGCGAGTGGCCGTTCCCGTTCCCGTAAGCTCGGTGCTTCATGGACTTGTCGTGATTCTATCTCCAGATTGCGATCTGGAGCAGGACTATGAGGCGCGGTTTCTATCGTTTTGGAATAAAGCTGATGGTGCTATTGCCGATCCGGGAGAGCACCTAAACGATCTAAGTCCCGTTCTCCTGAGTAATTTGCAGACATATTCGGAAATTCGCCCTCGGTTTCTTGGTAAGCAGGATTTGTGGAAGCAGGTAGCGGGAAATCTTGACCAGAGGTATCACCACTTTTCGGGTGCGCGAGTCGCGGACTCTGATCCCACAAAATACCTTCACGACCTGTATCTGGACTTCAAGAAAACGGTCTCCCTCACGGCGGGCGACCTTTTCGACGGAGTCCTTTGCGGCGATATTGAACGTATTGCGCTTCTTCCGGCCTACTACGTTCATGACTTGATACACCGGTTCTATAGCTTCCTGTCGCGGGTTGCTCTGCCGTAGGTGATGACTACGGGCGCACGCGAACTATGCGCCGCGATACGCCGTGTCCAACGCCTGCCGCCTAGTTCGCGTCCCCATTCTCCCACTCGATCCACTCGCTGAGCGCGGCGGCTACAGCCCAAAGTAATGAGACCAGCTGTAGTACGTGCCCCGGCGCCGGCACGCCCGTTTCTAGATCGATAAAGCTAACGCACTCCTTCAACGCCAAAATGGCGGCGAGGAAAATGCGCCTCTGCCGAATCTCGGGCAGCCAAAGCAGACGATCGGACAGAAGTTCCGGGGCGTCCGCGGAATCTGAGCTGCTTAGCTCGTCCTCAAAAGATGAAAGACCATCGACATCTGCATTGGGGAACTCGTCAAGTGCGGCAGATGCGAGGCCGAATATCTGACTGGTTGGGAAGGCGAGGGACGCTTGAATCTGATCGAGAGTGGCGATGTTGGGGAGCTTTAGAAGCTCTTGAAATTGCTGTAGAGGGAAGGCGTCATTCGTGATCGTCGTCGCCTTTGTGATGTCCAGCAGCGGTGTCCTGTTGAAGTCCAGAAGCGGAGATGTGCCGACCTTCAGCAGCGATGAGGTATCGAGATTGAGTAAGGGTGAGGTGTCCAGGTTGAAGATCGGCGAGCTTTTGAAGTCGAACAAAGGAGACTTGCTGACGTTCAAGATCGACGATGGGTCTTGCAGCCCGATCATTCGTGGCGGTTGCTTCTTTCGCGGCATGCCCAGAACCTACCAGTGAGTCTGCAACGGCTTGCCGACAGCTCGCAGCGCCTCCCAATGCCGCGCATGCGGAACCCGCTTCCCAAGCCGGATCAAAGAAACGTAATGCTCAGAAAGCCCCGTAGCCGCGACAAGCTCCCCGATCGACGCATCCCGCAGCCCCGGCAAAATCTCCGCCACAAACACGCCAGGGTCCGGCGTCTCACCCGTCCAAGCTTTCACGGCGTATTGATGAGCGCGGTTCTTCTCGCCGCGCAGCTTCGCGGCCTGCCCGCCATGCCTAGGGTCTCGTTGTTCGGACCTCAGCGTCTCGAAAACCCGAGCTGCATTCGCTCGACCTTGCACCGCCTGCTCGCGCCATTTGTTCTGGCGACAGCGTTCGCAGAATCGGTTACGGCGATTCGGCAGGTCGTCTCCACACTCCCGGCACGTCGTGGGCAACACAAGCGCGCGAGTAGAGCCCCGGCGCTTGCGGTTGGGTCGTCGCTCCTGCCAGCTCGCTAGATGGTGGGCGTGAGTGAGCGGGGCGGTTGTGTCAGAAGGCTGTAGCCGATGTGCGATCCGCTCGACGTGTGGGGCTACGTGCGCAGCCCACGTCGGCACCGTCTCGGCAAGTCGAGCGGTCATTGCAGACGTGAGGCGGCAGGCACCACTAGGGGTTTCGCCGAAGTGCTTGATCGTGAGAGTCCTCCTGCTCAGCAGCGCCAAGACGTAGGCATCGACGGCGGGGCGCACCGCCTCCATCGCATCCGTCGCGAGCGATGCGCGGTCGCGCTGATCGGTATGGAAGATGCCTAGGCCGGGGTCCAAACCGACACGATGACAGGCGATCGTCGTCTCGATTTCCAGTAGGCAGTAGAGGTAATTCAAAATGGCATTCGCGGCGTTGGTCGCCGTTCTCGAACCGCCGGGCGGAGTCGTCCCGTACGAATCAGCAAACGTTTCCGTTGGAAAACCGTTGAAGAAGTTTTGATGGCTAAACGATTTCAAGCAGAGTGCGTAGGGCGGCCCGCCCCGCACCGTGGCGAATAACCTTTGCTGGTGTCACCACTAACCCTCGGGCACCCTGATCTTGCGCGCGACGAGCGCTTCACGTTCACTCTTGAGGGCGTCGCCCTCCAACACCTCCGTGATCTTATGCGCCGGAATGACAATGGCGATGCCAGCGTTGGCCGCAAGTCGGCGGGTGTCCGGCGAGTCACCCAGGAAATCAGTCTCGTCGGTCAGCGAGTAATGCCCATGAACTAGGCCGAGGAGTTTCGGTGTCTTTCCACCTGTGTCGTCCCACGTCAGCCCTTTAGTGGGATCGCGCGTCAACGGAAAATAGACCCACGCTGGCGAGCCACTGTGACCGCCCCATGATCTCGCCTCAACTAGATAGGCGTCAATCGGAACCGTTGGAGCGTCCTCGGCTTTGCTCAACTTCACGCTGATCGGCTCGTACGGCATCAGCGCGATGTTGCCAAACCGGACGATGGGCAGCACGCTCTCCTTGCCATAGAAGCGGTTGAACATGCCCACGAAGAACACATCGTCGCCCTCCCCTACGACTGGCTCGGTCGCGTAGGGGTTCGGCCCTTGCTCGGGCGGACCCATGAGCAGTCCCACCGAATGCGGTCCGACGAGCCCAATCATCGTTTCATCAGGTAGCGCGACCCTCGCAACGGCAACGTCAGTGTCGGGATGACGGACCCACTGGTCGACTGTGATGGGCACGTCTTTGTAGCCCTTCGGTTGTCGTGTCTCGGGATCGAATCGACGCACACGGAGAAATAGCCCGGACGCGCCAACGCGTAGCCCTTCATCGAGCACGTGGCGCGCCGTCACTGCGTAGAAAAGAAGTAGCCCCGATGCTTCCCACGAAAGGAAGAACGCGGTGCCAGCGGGCTTACGCTGGGCACTGCCGTCCTTCTGCGGCATGTCCATCATCACGAACGCAACTGAATTCCGGAAGGACTGATTGATTAGCACGCTGGAGGATTACCGATAACGGGCAGTCCGGGCGAGCAGACCCCGACAGGCCCGTGCAGTTCGGCTCGCGTAGACGCGAAACCACGTCTGCTCCCGATTCCCCTGCTCTGCTCAGCCTGCGGGGCGGTCCCGGTCGGGCGTGGTCCCCAAGCATGTTGACGGGGATTTTTCCGGGCGGTCGAAATATGCAGGTCCAAGACCTCAGAACCTCCTTTCGATCGACCTGCTCAACGCTATCACCACCCTTCCCTTACCCCCCACCGTCTCCCGGAGCCGCCAGGCGCCCGAAGCCCGAGACGACGCGCCAAGCCCCAGTCGAGGGCGCCGAGCCAGCCGCAGCGACCCCCTACCGGCCCGGCTCACCGTCCGGCCCTACTCCGTAGCGCCGTGGCATTGGGGGCGGCTCTGTGCCGGCTAGCTGTCCTGCCCACATACGTTGTGAACGCGGCTGATGGGTGGCCGGTTGCCGATCCCCGAGTGTGGCCTGCGCTGGTTGTAGTGCTCCAGCCAGTGTGGCAGCGCGCGAGCGCGATGGCCTGAGTTGGCGTAGCTGAGGCCATAGCCCCACTCCCGCGCCATCGTCTGGTGGAAGCGCTCCACCTTGCCGTTGGTGCGTGCTCTGTAGGGGCGAATCGTGCGGTGCTCGATGCCTTCGCGGCTGAGCAGCTCGCGCAAAGCGCGGTTGTGGGTGTAGCTCCATGCGTTATCGGTGAGGATCGCCTTGACTCTGATCCCGTGGCGGGCGTAGAAAGCCAGGGCGTGCTTGACGAACTGCAGCACCGAAGGCGAGCGCTCATCGCCATAGAGCTCTGAGAAGGCCAGGCGGGAGTGGTCATCGACCGCTGCGTGGGCGTAGTCCTGTCCGAGGTGCTTGCGCTTGGAAGCCCCCGGGCGTGAGCGATCGCCAGTCAGGGCGTGCCCAGGCGAGGCAAAGCGCGCATAGGTCTTGACGTCGATGTGCAGCAGGTCTCCGGGGCATGGCCACTCGTAGCGGTTAGCGGCTTCTCGGGGAGCGCGCGGTCTGCGAGAGAGCTCGTGACGGCACAGCACCTTCCAGACCGTCGAATGCGGATGCCCGGTCACACCCGCCACCAGGCGCGGTCCCCAGCCGGGGTGACGACGCACCTCGCAGATGCGCTGCTGCTCGCCGAGCTCGAGCAGACGGGGACTGCGATTAGGGCGGCTGGAGCGATCGGCTGCCCACGTCAATGAGTGTCGCTCTGCTGGCGAAGCGACTGCATATCGACGCCACCACCGATGGGCTGTCGCCGGCGACACATCCAGCCTGGCCGCTGCTTGGCGGAAGCTCAATCCGCCCCGCTAGCCGCTGGCCGCGCGGTTCCGTGGCGCTGCGGCTGACGCCCGGCGGGCTCGGACGGGCTCGACGGGCTCGGCTCTACTCGACGGTTCCCCGGCTCCGGCTGCGATCGGCGACTGCCGGACCTACTCGACGGCTCCGGCCCCGCCTCCGATCGACGGCTCCGGCTACCGGCTCTCGGACGGGTCGGCTCGACGGGATCAGCGAATCGGGCTCGGCGCTCAACGGGCTCAACGGGCTCGGCTCTACCCCGATCGGCGACTGACGGGCTCGACGGCTCCGGCTCCGGCTCCGGCTCCGATCGGATTCGACTCGACGTCAGATCGGCGAATCAGGCTCCGATCAGGTCTGACGCTCCGCGGGCACGACCGAGCGTGGCTCTATTGCCTAGAGCCCGCCGTTGTTTTGCCTCTTGGCACTGGCGGGGCGGCGCCTGATCGACGGCTTCCGGCTCCGTTTGGATCGATGCTCGACGGGGACGGGTTCGGCCTGTTTCCCGGAACGCGAAAAGCCCAATGAATCCGGGGAATCCGAGCGTTTTTTGACCGGTGGCGGAGGCCAAAGTGGGACATTTCGGAGCCCCCCTTCCTATCCCGCCTACACAGCCAGCGCCACGTACTTCGTCTCCAGGTACTCGCCGATCCCCTCGAATCCCCCCTCGCGGCCGAAGCCCGACTGCTTGACGCCGCCGAACGGCGCGGCCGGGTTGGACACGACGCCCTGGTTGAGCCCGACCATCCCCGTCTCGATCGCCTCGCTGACGCGAAACGCGCGGTCGAGGTCGCGCGTGTAGACGTAGGCGACGAGCCCGTACTCGGTGCGGTTGGCCGCGGCGATCGCCTCGCTCGTCTGAAGCGAACGTCGCCACGGGCGCGACCGGCCCGAAGATCTCCTCGTCGAGCAGTCGCGCGTCGCGCGGCACGTCGCCGAGCACGGTCGGCGCGTAGAAGTAGCCGCGCTCGCCCACGCGCTCGCCGCCGAGCAGCAGGCGCGCGCCGCGCTCGGTCGCGTCGGCGACCAGCTCGGCCACCTTGTCGCGCTGGTCGGCGTCGATCAGCGGTCCCACGTCGGTGTCGGGGTCGGTGCCGCGCCCCACCTTCAGCGCGCCCATGCGCTCGGCCATCCGCCGTGCGAACTCGTCGGCGAGCGACTCGTGCACGTGGAAGCGGTTGGCCGCCGTGCACGCCTCGCCGACGTTGCGCATCTTCGCCAGCATCGCGCCGTCGACCGCGGCGTCGAGGTCGGCGTCCTCGAACACGAGAAACGGCGCGTTGCCGCCGAGCTCCATCGACACGCGCAGGATCTGCTCGGCCGACTGTTCGATCAGCTTGCGCCCGACCTCCGTCGAGCCGGTGAACGACAGCTTGCGCGTGCGCGAGTCCTTCAGCAGCGGCTCGATCACCTCGCCCGAGCGCTTGGCCGTGATCACGTTGAGCACGCCGCCCGGCAGGCCGGCCTGCTCGAGGATCTGCGCCAGCGCGAGCATCGACAGCGGCGTCTGCTGGGCCGGCTTGACGACCATCGTGCAGCCCGCGGCGATCGCCGGCGCGATCTTGCGCGTGCCCATCGCCGTGGGAAGTTCCACGGCGTCACGAACACGCACGGGCCGACCGGCTGGCGCATCGTGAGGATGCGTCCCTTGCCCGTCGTGTTGACCATGTAGCGGCCGTGGATGCGTACGGCCTCCTCCGAGAACCAGCGAAAGAACTCCGCCGCGTAGGAGATCTCCGCGCGCGACTCCTCCAGCGACTTGCCCATCTCCAGCGTCATCAGCAGCGCCAGCTCGTCGCTGCGCTGCGTGATCGCCTCGAACGCGCGCCGCAGGATCTCGCCGCGCTCGCGCGGCGGATGCGCCGCCCACTCGGCCTGCGCGTCGGCCGCCGCGGTCAGAGCAGCCAGCGCGTCGTCGGCCTGCGCGTCTGCGACGTCCACCAACGCCTCGCCCGTCGACGGGTCCTCCACCGCCAGCGTGCCGCCGACCGGTCGCGTCGCGCCAGCGCCCGCCGACGAACAGCTGCTTGGGCACCCCCTCCAGGACCGCCGTCTGCTCGCTGGTCGATGCGGCCTGGGCGCTCATCGGCGCCCGCCGCCTGGGCAGGTGCGGGGCGCGGCACAAGGCGCAGCAAACGTTGCACGGGCCCAACGAATGGCCGTCCTGCGCCGGCGCGGCTCAGGCGACGCCTGCGCGCCTCCGATCGGGGATAGGTGCCGGCAGACCTCGTAAGCGACCACTGATCCACGCAGAGCACGGATGCTCACCATCGGACCAACCTACCACCGCGCAACTCGCTCTCTGGCGGCCTTCGTCGCGACGCTCGCGACGGCGCTGCTGTGCGCCGGCGCGGCGCGCGCCTCTGACCTGCTGATCGCCGGCGGCGGCTACGGACACGGCGTCGGCATGAGCCAGGAGGGAGCGCTCGGCTACGCCGAACACGGCTTCGGCTACCAGGCGATCCTCGCCCACTACTACACCGGCACGGCGCTCGGTACGGCCGCTCCCGGCGCGACCGTCCGCGTGATGATGGGCGGGCGCGTGCAGAAGGTCGCGCTGGAGACGTACGTGCGCGGCGTCGTCTCCGCCGAGGTCTCCCCCAGCTGGCCGCTCGCGGCGCTGGAGGCGCAGGCGGTCGCCAGCCGCACCTATGCGCTCACCGCGCACGCCGGCGGCTCGCGCTTCGATGTCTACGCCGACACGCGCTCGCAGGTCTATCGCGGCGTCGCCGCGCAGACGCCGCAGACCGACGCCGCCGTGGCCGCGACGAGCGGGCAGATCGTCACCTATCAGGGCCAGCCCGCCACCACATACTTCTTCGCCAGCTCGGGCGGGCGCACCGAGAACATCGAAGACTCGTTCATCGGCTCCGCGCCGGCCCCGTGGCTGCGCGGCGTCGTCGACCAGTACGAGCGCGGCGACCTGCACACGTGGAAGCTCGCGCTCAGCTTCTCCGCAGCCGCGGCCAAGCTGCGCGGCCTCGTGCGCGGCAGCTTCCAGGGCATCGAAGTCGTCAAGCGGGGCTTCTCCCCGCGCATCGTCTCGGCCTACGTGCTCGGCTCGGCCGGGCGCACGCTCGTCAGCGGTCCCGCGCTGGCTTCGCGCCTGGGCCTGTACAGCTCGTGGGCTTACTTCAGCACGCGCGAAGGCGCAAGCGTGAAGGCCGAGCCCGATCGCAGCGGGTGGTCGTCGCTCACCACCCCGGCGCCCGCGGCGGCGCCCGTGGCGCCGACCCCGAGCCTCGGCGGCGGCGTCTCGCCGACCGGCTCGCCGGAAGCGTCGGCGGCGTCGTCGTCGGCCGCTTCGAGCACCACCACGGGCGCCGACGGCGGCACCGCGGCGCCCGTCTGAGCCGTCGCTCGACGAAGCACACCGTCCACCGCCACCAACCGACATCTCCGCGGATTTTCGCCTCGATCGGGCTCGTGGGCGCCGCCCACATCGCCATGAGCGTGTTTCGCGCACGCGTTAACGGGCAAACCTCTCCAAGAGTCGTTGATGCTCGGCAAAACTCAGCAATGGCGCACCAGCCCGCGCGCAGGGCGGGTTTCCCGTCTGGCCGCGGCGTTCGCGTGCTCGCTGTGCGTCGCAGCGGCCCTCTCCGCTGCAGCCAGCGCCGACCAAGCGCTCACCTCGGTGCTCCAGAGCACGCACCAAGCCGCCGGTGCGGTCGGTTCGGCGGCCACCGCGATCGCCGGCCAGGCGCCGGCCGTGCCTGCCCCACCCGTCGCTGCACCGCAGCGGCCCCCCGAAGCTGCGCTCCCCGCGCGCCCGACGATCCCTGCGCGCCCGACGAGCACCGCTGGGGCGCAGATCGTGCGTGCGGCCACCGCCGCAGGCGCGCCAGCCGTCGCGGCCGTGCAAGCGCCGAGCGCCGCCGTCGGCGCGCTCATTCGCTCGGCCGCCGACAACGGCGCCGGCGCCTCGGTCGCCCGCGTCCTGACCACGACGGTCACCCATGTCGTGCAGCGCACCGAGCAAGCTCCGGCCGTCGTCGTCGTCGGCGAAACCGTCCATGCCGTCACCGGCTCACAACCCGTGCGCACGCTCGTCGGTGACGCCGGCGAGCCGAGCGCTGCTGGCGGTGGCGGGAGGACCGGCAACGAAGTGACAGTCGGCGAAGCGGCGGCTGGCGGTGCGACGGGCGCCCGCGCGACGAGCAAGCCCCGTTCGCAAGCCGCCTCACAGTCTGCAGCCGACGCGCCCGACCCGCTCGGCGCATCCCCCGCCGCGCAGTCGGGCGCGCCCGCCGCGGCGGCGCTCACATCGCCGATGGCGAGCCGCGCTGCGGCGCAGGCGCCGAGCCCGGCGGCGGCGCGAGGCGCGCGCGCAACAACCGCTGCGGCGCAGGCGATCGCGTGGCACGGCGCCGCCCGGCAGGCGACCCCACTGCAACTGCTTCTCAATGGCGGGCAGAGCGCTCTCTCATCTCCAGCGCACGGTAGTCCCAACGCACCGCTGTCCGCACCTCCCACGCCCATGCCGTCGCCGGGTGGTGTCTCTCCGGCGGCGGCCTCTGGGTCGAGCTCCGGGCTTTCGCTCGGGCTCGCGCTGGCCGCGTTGCTGATACTCGCGGCGGCGCCGGTCGTTCGCAGACTGACGCTCGACGGTGAGGCGTGGCGCCTCGTGCCGTTCGTGCTGATCGCAGACCGCCCGGGCTAGCTCGCCCGCAGCGAGTCGTTTCGGGCGCTCGCCGGTCATTCGACCCGCGGCGCTCTCAGATCAGTCCACGAACTTCATGCGAAAGGAGCTGTGCGCATGCACACGCTGAAACTGCTCGGCGAGCTGGACCGCACGAGCGCGGTCAGGCTCGAGGCGGCCATCGAGCGCCTATGCGAGCTGGAGGTCGCCGCCATCACGCTCGATCTGCGAGAGCTGGCATCGATCGACACGACGGGCGTCGCGGTGATCGCGTTTCGCTGCGGGTGGTGCCGCCGAAACGGCCGCGGCTTTGCGATCGTGCGTGGCTCGCCGACCATTCAGAGCGTCTTCGAGCAGGCCGGCGAGCTCGCTCGCCTGCCGTTCGTCGCGCGCGTGCCCGAGCTGCCGGCCGGGAGCTCGCCTGCAAACGAGCCGGCGACCCCGCTGCCCGTTGGAGCGGCGATCGCGCATGCGCACGGCGACTCCCCGCAGCGGCGAAGCGTGCCTGCGGTGCACCGTCAACACGCCGTGACGGCCGCCGGCCCGACGGCGCACCGTCCGCGCCCCGCGACGGTCGACAGCCTGCTGGCGATACGCATGCCGGCGAGGCGTGTGCAGCGCAGGCGCGGCGGGCGCTGAGCCGTGTGCCGCGCCGAGCCTGGCACGGCCGCGCGGGCGCCGGTCACGCCGTCCGCGCGCGCCATAACCTGCGCGGCATGGCTCCCGTCACCGCGCCGCTGCTCGCCGCCGACGTTCCGTGGCTGCTGTACCGCTCGTTCTTCGCGCTGCCCAAATCGATCGTCGGCGCCGACGGCGAGCCGGTCAACGCGCTGCTCGGCACTGTCAACGCGCTGCTCGGCTACATCGACTCGCCCGCGGTGACGCCGCGAGCGGTCGTCGCGTGCACCGGCGCCGAGCAGGCCGACTACCGCGTGGAGCTGTATGCCCCGTACCACGCGCATCGCGATCCGATGCCGCCAGAGCTCGCCTGGCAGTGGGAGCGTGCGCCGGAGCTGCT
Source organism: uncultured Solirubrobacteraceae bacterium (assembly GCA_963794905.1). Lineage (GTDB taxonomy): Bacteria > Actinomycetota > Thermoleophilia > Solirubrobacterales > Solirubrobacteraceae > Palsa-744. Next base: position 1,794,297 of record CAWCFO010000002.1, on the reverse strand, counting down.
CGCGAGCCTCGGCTGGGTGGTCGACGGCAGCGACAGCCTGGAGGCCGACGACGTGATGTTCTCCTACGCCCGCGTCGAGCAGCAGCGCGGCGGGCGGGCGCTGCTGATGACCGGCGACCGCGACCTGTACGGCGCGGTCAGCGAGCACGTCGCCGTGCTGGAGCTGCGCAAGGGCGGCGAGACGGCCGAGCTCGGGCCGGCGCAGGTGCGCGAGCGCTACGGCGTCGAGCCGGCGCTCGTGCCCGACTTGATCGCGCTGCGCGGCGATCCCTCCGACGGCCTGCCGGGCGCTCCCGGCATCGGCGCGAAGACCGCCGCCGAGCTGCTGCGCCGCTACGGCCCGCTCGAGGACGTGCTCGCCGCCGCGCACGCGCTCGACGGCAAGGTCCGCCGCGACCAGGACGAGATGCGACCGCGCGCGGCGGCCGCGCTGCGCGACAACGACGAGCTGCTGCGCGCGTTCAAGCACATCGCCACGTTGCAGCAGATCGACGTGCACGCCCCGCCCGACGCCCCCACCGACTTCGCCGCCGGAGCTCGCCAAGCCCGCAAGCTGGGCATGCGCCGCCTCGCCGAGCGCCTAGACGGCTTCACTTAGCGGCTCGACGGCCAAGCCAGCCAAGGAACGCAGCGAGCGAATGTGCTGGCCGAAACGGGGATTCGAGCGCAGCGAGTGTCTCCCTGCTTCGGTACATGAGCGAGCGAGGACGCCGGATGGCGCCGGCCGTCGGGCCGCTAGGGCGTGAACTTGACGGTGATTACGTCCCCATCAGCCATCGCATAGTCGCGCCCCTCCAGGCGCAGCGTGCCGCGATCGCGCGCGCTTGCGTAGCCGCCGGCGTCGACCAGCTCGCGCCAGCCGATCACTTCGGCCCGCACGAAGCCCTTCTGGATGTCCGAGTGGATCTCGCCGGCGGCGTGCCACGCGGTGAGGCCGTCGCGCAGGTGCCACGACTGCGCCGGCTTGGCCTCGCCGGCGGTGAAGAAGGCGATCAGGCGCAGCAGCGCGAAGGCCTCGCGCACGACCCGCTGAAGGCCCGACTCGCTGACGCCCAGCTCCTCGCGCATGGCCGCCGCGTCCTCGTCCTCCAGCTCGGCCAGCTCGGCCTCGATGCGCGAGGACACCGCCACGGCGCGCGCGCCGTGGGACTCGGCATGAGCGGCTATCTCCGCGGGGACCTCGTCGGCGCCCTCGTCGACGTTGGCGACGAACAGCACCGGCTTGGCCGTCAGCGAGCCGAGGTCGCGCGCGGCGTTGGGCGCGTCGGCCGGCACAGGCACGCCGCGCGCCGGCCGGCCGGCCTGAAGCTCGGCGACGACCGCCTTCAGCCACGCCTCCTCGGCGACCAGCGTGCGCTCGCCGCTGCGCGCCTGGCGCGTCAAGCGCTCCAGCCGTCGCTCGGCCTGCTCGAGGTCGGCCAGCACCAGCTCGGTCTCGATCGTCTCGATGTCCTTCAGCGGATCGACGCGGCCCTCGGGATGGATCACGTTCTCGTCGCCGTGCGCGCGCACGACGTGCACGATCGCGTCGGTCTCGCGGATGTTCGCCAGGAAGCGGTTGCCCAGCCCCTCCCCCTCGTGCGCGCCGGCCACCAGCCCGGCGATGTCGTGGAAGTCGATCGTGTCCCACACGATCTCCGACGCGCCGACCGTGTCGGCGACAGCCTGCAGGCGCTCGTCGCGCACGGGCACGACGGCGACGTTCGGCTCGATCGTCGTGAACGGGTAGTTGGCCGCCTCGGCGCCGGCGTTGGTCAGCGCGTTGAACAGCGAGGACTTGCCGGCGTTGGGCATGCCGACGATGCCGATGCGCGTGCTCACGCCGCCCCCCCGGCGGAAGGCGCGGCGATTGCGCTCGGCGCGCGCCCGTTGCTCTGCGCGACTGCGCTCGTGTGGGGCGCCGCGAAGCCGGGGTCCGCCGCCGGTGGGCGCGAGCGCAGCGTGGCCACCACCGTGCCCAGCGCCGCGCCGGCGAGCACGTCCGACGGATAGTGCACGCCGAGATACAGCCGCGAGTAGGACAGCTTCGCCGCGAGCGCGTACAGCGCCGACGCCGGAAGGCCAAGCCGCGAGTAGGCGAGCGCCCCGGCAAACGCGGTCGAAGCGTGTGCGCTGGGAAAGCTGAGCGTCGTCGGCGTGTCGATCAGCGCCGCCAACCCGCGCAGCCGCGGCCGCCTGCGCCGCACGAGCAGCTTGATCGCCGTGTTCAACGCGTAAGTCCCGGCAACCGTCCCCGTCGCCCGCGCCCAGCGCCCGCGCCGCGGCGCATCGACGGCCGCCCCGGCGACGCCGATCGCCAGCCACACGCCCGCGTGCTCACCCAGCAGCGTGAACCGCGCAGCCACCCGATCCAGCCCCGGCGTGTGCCCACGCGTGCGCGCAAGCCGCAGGAGGCGCACGTCGGCCACGCCCAAGCCTGCGAGCGCCCGCGAGAGCGCGCCGGGCGATCCCCAACGCAGCCAACCAATCACGCGACGACCACGCGCGCAGACAAGTGACCCTGCCTAAGTGGTCGAAGGGCAAGCGATACAAGGACGCAGCGAGCGAAATGTGCTTCGCACATGAGCGAGGGAGGACGCCGTAGCGCGCCGCCCAGCGGCCGCTTAGGTGCCGAAGCCGACGCGGAGATCGGAACTCTCCGAGCGCACGTAAACGACCTGCGCGAGATCCAGGCGCACCGGCCCCTCCTCGCTGTCGAGCTCGTGCCAGCCGACGCTTCCGAGCGCCTTTGCAAGCGCCTCCAGCTGCTTGTCGGCGACGCGCAGCGCGAGCACCTGCCCGCCCTGAAAGCCGATGCTGATGTGCTGCTTGGCGGCCATCAGTGCGCCTGCGCCGGTTGCACGATCTCGGTCAGCACGCCGCCTGTCGAGCGCGGATGCAGGAAGGCGACGCGCGAGCCGCGGATGCCCGTGCGCGCGCGCTCGTCGATCAGCGCCAGCCCGGCCTGCTTGAGCGCGTCGAGCGTCGCGTCGATGTCCTGTACCTGGTAGGCGACGTGGTGCAGCCCGGGGCCGTTCTTGGCGAGGAACCTGCCCACGGGCGTGTCGGCGGCGAGCGGCGCCAGCAGCTCGACGTGGTTCTCGCCGACGTCGAGCAGCACGGCCTCGACGCCCTGCTCCTCGACGACCTCGCGGTGAGACAGGTCCAGCTGCAGGCTGTCGCGGTACAGCGCGAGCGCCGGCTCGATCTGCTCGACGGCCACGCCGATGTGGTCGATGCGCTTGAACACGCCCCGCAGTCTATTGGCGCGGGCGCGCGCTCGCAGCGCTACTCGCCGGCTATCGCCTCGCCGGCGCTGGCCGCCGCCGCGACCACGCGCAGGCCGACGCCGGGCGCGCGCTCCAGGCGCGGCACGCCGGCCATGATCCTTCTCGATCGCGTCGCGTTCGAGCACCTCGTGCTCGAGCAGCTCGCGCGCCAGCGCGTCGAGCTGCGGCGCGGTGGGCGATGATCATCCGCTGCGCCGCGCGGCGCGCCTCCTCGACGAGATCCTGGCGCTCCTCGTCGCGAATGCGCAGCGTCGTCTCCGACAGCTGCACGTCGCCGTCGGGCGAGCGCCCCATGCCGGCGGTGCCCATCGCGAAGTCGTGCACCATCTGGTGGGCGATCGAGGCGACGCGCTTGAGGTCGTCCGACGCGCCGGTGGTGATCGCGCCGAACACGATCTGCTCGGCCGCGCGCCCACCGAGCAGCACGGTCATGTAGTCGAGCAGCTCCTCGCGCGTCTTCAGGTAGCGGTCCTCGGCGGGCAGGTTGAGCGTGTAGCCGAGCGCCTGCCCGCGCGGCACGATCGAGATGCGGTGTACGCGGTCGACCGACGGCAGCAGCTCGCCGCACAGCGCGTGCCCGGCCTCGTGGAAGGCCACGACCTGCTTCTCGTGCGCGTTGAGCACGCGCCGCGACTGCACGCCGGCGATCACGCGCTCGATCGCCGAGTCGAAGTCCACGATCGAGATCGTCGGGCTCTTGCGCCGCGTGGCGAAGATCGCCGCCTCGTTGCAGATGTTCGCGAGGTCGGCGCCCGTCAGGCCGCTCGTCTGCTGCGCGACCACCGACGAGGTCGACGCCCTGCAGCGGCTTGTCCTTGGTGTGCACCTTCAGCACGCCTTCGCGCCCGCGCACGTCGGGCGGCACGACGAACACCTGGCGATCGAAGCGGCCGGGACGCAGCAGCGCCGGGTCGAGCTTCTCCAGCAGGTTCGACGCGGCGATCACGACGACGCGACCGCTGCCGACGAAGCCGTCCATCTCGACGAGCAGCTGGTTGAGCGTCTGATCCTTCTCGCCGGAGATGTCCGAGCCGCGGCGACCGCCGACGGCGTCGAGCTCGTCGATGAAGATGATCGCCGGTTCGTGCTTGCGCGCGATCGCGAACAGACGCCGGATGCGCGCCGCGCCGAGCCCGGCGAACATCTCCACGAACGACGACGCCGACTGCGCGAAGAACTGCGCGCCCGATTCGTGCGCGACGGCCTTTGCGAGCAGCGTCTTGCCGGTGCCCGGCGGGCCGTGCAGCAGCACGCCCTTGGGCACCTTCGCGCCGAGCTTCTGAAACGGCTTGGGGTCGCGCAGGAACTCGACGATCTCCTCCAGCTCGGCCTTCGCCTCGTCGACGCCGGCGATGTCGGCGAACGACACAGACTGGTTGGACGCCGGCTTGATCTGCTGCGGCTTGACGCGCGGCATCACCTTCAGCGTGCGCCACATCAGATACAGCAGCGCCGCGAAGAACAGGATCATCACGACCGGCGACCAGCTGTACGCGGCGTTCTGGATCTGCTGAACGATCGACACGTGCGGCGCGGGCGGTTCGATGGGCGTCGCGTGGAACCCGGCGACCGCCACCAGCGGGTGCGAGCTGTGCGCGTAGGCGACGAGCGCGTCGGCAAGGTGGCGCGGCGGCGCGTCGATCAAGCCGCGAACCGCCGATTCGACCCCGGCGTGCGCCTTTGCTAGCAGTTCCACCATCCCTGGCATCGGTCAAGTATGGCTGACCAAATATGCGATTGCGAGGGTTGATTGACCATTTGCGCCTGCTGCGCGCCAGCTCTGCGCAAAGCTGCGCAAACGTTCACATCGGCCCTCTCGCGGGCTGTGCAGGGCGCCGATCAGCCGAGCGTGCGCGTTGCCAGATCGCGGTAGAAGTCAGTCGCGAACACCAGGTCGCGCACGTCGATGCGCTCGTCGGCGGCGTGCACGAGCGGCGCCGCCTGCAGCATCGATTGATGGCGCTGGGGGAAGAAGCCGTACGCGACGCACTTCGCGAACGCCTCGCGAAAGTGGCGCGAGTCGGTGAAGCCCGGCAGGATCACCGGCACGACCGCCGCCCCCGGATCGCGCTCGGCGATCCACTCGGTGATCGTCTGCATCATCGGCGTGTCAATCGGCGATCGGTTGCCGACGACGCGCTCTGAGAAGTCCACGCGAAAGCCCTCCTCGCCGAGCACTTCGGCGATCCCCCGGCGCACCTCGCTCTCGCCCAGCCCGGGCGGCACGCGGCAGTCGACTTTCAGCTCGGCGCGGCTGGGGATCACGTTGATCTTCTCCGACGCCGTGATGCGCGTCGGCGTGAACGTGACGCCGAACATCGGCTCGAACATCGTCGCCAGCATCGCGTCGTCCTCGCGCAGCCGCGCGATCGACGCGGCGACATCGTCGGGGTCCTCGCCGATCCCGTCGAGCATCGCGCGCGGCTCGTCGGTCAGCTCGTACGCCGGCTGGCGCTCGGCCAGGCGCGCGAGCACCGGGGCCATCTTCACGCAGCGCGTTTTCGCCCATGCCGGGCATCGAGGCGTGCCCGGCGACGCCGTCGGTCGTGACGGTGAAGCGAAAGACGCCCTTCTCGGCGCAGCACACGCCGTAGTAGCGCCGGCCGCGGTACTCGAACACCTCGCCGCCGCCCTCGTTGACAAGCAGGTCGCAGCGCACCTTCTCGGGATGGTTCTTGGTGATCCATTCGGCGCCCAGCGAGCCGCCGGTCTCCTCGTCGACGACCGCCGCGATCAGCAGCTCGCCGCGGCGCGGTCGCCAGCCGTCGCGCGCCAGCGAGCACGCCGCGGCGATCTCCGCCGCGACCTGCGACTTCATGTCCAGCGCGCCGCGCCCCCACAGAAAGCCGCCGTCGATGTCGCCCGACCACGGGTCGTGCGTCCACTCGCGTGGATCCGCGAGCACCGTGTCGACGTGCCCGAGAAAGCACAGCGTCGGCCCGTCGCTCGCAGGCTCGTCAGGCGGCGGCGCGCCGGCGGGGCGCAGCCGCGCGATCAGGTTGGGGCGCCCGGGCTCGGCGCCGAGCAGCTCGCAATGGAAGCCGGCCTGGCGCAGGTGGTCGGCGAGGTACTCCTGGGCGTCGCGCTCGTTGCCCGGTGGGTTGACGGTGTTGAAGCGCACGAGCCGCGTCAGCAGCTCCTGCGCCTCGGCCGACGCTGCGTTGGCGTTCATCGCGCCGATCGTACGCCGATCCGGGCGACCTCCTCGTCGCTCAGCGGGAAGTGGCAGGCCGCGCGCGTGCCCTCGTGCGTGTGCCCTTCAGGATGCGCGCCGGGAGGCGTGCCCTTGTACTCCAGCGGCGGGTCGTCGACCGAGCAGCGCTTCTGCGCCTTAGGGCAGCGCGTGTGAAAGCGGCACGCCGAAGGCGGGTTGGCCGGGCTGGGCACGTCGCCGCTGAGAAGCTGGCGATCGACGCGTCGCAGCGACGGGTCGGCCACCGGCACGGCCGACAGCAGCGCGCCGGTGTACGGATGGCGCGGATGCTTATACAGCGCGTCGCTCGGCCCGATCTCCACGACGCGCCCCAGGTACATCACGGCGACGCGGTCGCACATGTGCCTGACGACCGACAGGTCGTGCGCGATGAACACGAGTGTCAGCCCGAGCTCGCGCTGCATGTCGCGCAGCAGGTTGAGCACCTGCGCCTGGATCGACACGTCGAGCGCCGAGACGGGCTCGTCGGCGATCAGCAGCTTCGGCTTGAGCGCCAGCGCGCGCGCCACGCCGATGCGCTGGCGCTGGCCGCCGGAGAACTCGTGCGGGTAGCGGTTGTAGTGCTCGGGGTTGAGCCCGACCATCTCCATCAGCTCCTGCACCGCGCGCTTGCTCTCGCCCTTGCCCTTTTCCAGGCCGTGGATGGCGAACGGCTGGCCGATCGTCGCGCCGATCGTTTTGCGCGGGTTCAGCGACGAGTACGGATCCTGGAAGATCATCTGCATGTCGCGCCTGATCGCCTTCAGCTTGGCCCCCTTCAGGTGCGTGATGTCCTGCCCGTCGAAGCGGATCTCGCCCGAGGTCGGCTCGAGCAGGCGCATGATCAGTCGCGCGGTCGTGCTCTTGCCACAGCCGGTCTCGCCGACGATGCCGAGCGTCTCGCCGCGGTGGACGTCGAAGCTCACGCCGTCGACCGCCTGCACGGCGCCGACTTTGCGCTGGATGACGATGCCGCGCGTCAGCGGGAAGTGCTTGACCAGGTCGCGCACCTGCACGAGCGCATCGCCGCCGTCGCCCATGCTCGCGCCGGGCGGCTCGCCCGACGCGCGCGGCTCGTGCGAGCCGAACGCCGCGGCCGCGCTCGGCGCCTGGTCCGCGTCGGGGGCGCTCACGGCTGCTCCTCCGGCACGCCGACCGTCGCGAGCGCCTGCTCGGGCAGGCTGCCCGCGCGCAGCTCCGCCCACAGGCGGCGGCGCACGTCGACCTCCAGCAGGCACGCCACGTGGTGCTCGGCCGCGCCGGGCACCGGCTTCAGCTGCGGGTCGATGCGCTCGTGCGAGGGCTGGGAGTAAGGGCAGCGCGGGTGGAAGTGACAGCCCGACGGACGCCGGATGAGGCTGGGCGGCGTGCCGGAGATCGGCACGAGATCCTGCTCGCGCGAGCCGCTGAGCGTGGGTATCGACTTGAGCAACCCCCACGTGTACGGGTGCTGGGGGCCGCCGAACACGACCTCGGTGGACGCCGTCTCGACGATCCGCCCCGCGTACATCACGGCGATGTCGTCGGCCACTTCGGCGACCACGCCGAGGTCGTGTGTGATGATCACGATCGCCATGCCGAGCTCGCGCTGCAGGCGGTCGAGCAGCGCGAGGATCTGCGCCTGCACGGTCACGTCGAGCGCCGTCGTCGGCTCGTCGGCGATCAGCAGCTTCGGTTCGTTGACCAGCGCCATGGCGATCATCGCGCGCTGGCGCATGCCCCCGGAGAACTCGTGCGGATACTCGTCCACGCGCCTGCCCGGGTCGGGGATGCCGACGAGGCCGAGCAACTCGATCGCACGCTCGCGCGCCGCCGCCTTGGAGATGTCCTGGTGAGCGCGCACCGCCTCGACCAGCTGCGTGCCGACCTTGAAGAACGGGTGCAGCGAGGACAAGCGGGTCCTGGAAGACCATCGCGATGTCGTTGCCCCTGATCGTGCGCAGCTCGTCTTCGGAGAGCGTCACGAGGTCGCGGCCCTCGAACATGATCTGCCCCGACACGCGCGCACCCTGCGCGCGTGTCAGGCCGAGCGTGGTCAGCGAGGTGACCGTCTTGCCCGAGCCCGACTCGCCGACGATGCCCAGCGTGCGTCCGCGCGCGACCTCGTAGTCGATCCCGTCGACCGCATGCACGACGCCGTCCTCGGTGGCGAACTCGACGTGCAGGTCCCGCACGCGCAGCAGCGGCTCGTTCGTGCTCATCGGCTCGCCCCCGGCGAACGAATCGTCGGTCCTGGCAAGGACGCAGTGAGCGTGGTGTGCTCCGCACACGAGCGACCGAGGACGCCGCCATGGCCGACGAGTCGTCGCCGGCTCATGAGTAGCGCACCCGCGGGTCGAGATACGCGTAGGCGATGTCCACGAGGATGTTGATGACGATGATGAACAGCGCGGCCAGCAGCACGGTGCCCTGCACGATCGGGAAGTCGGCGTGCGTGATGGCGATGTAGTTGAGGCGACCGATGCCGGGAATGTTGAAGACCGTTTCGACGAGCACCGAGCTGCCGAGCAGCACGCCGATGTCGAGCCCGAGGATCGTGACGACCGGGTTGATCGCCGAGCGCATGCCGTGGCGCAGCACTACGCGCCGCTCGGACAGGCCCTTGGCGCGCGCCGTGCGGATGTAGTCCTCGCCCATCGTCTCGATCAGGCTGCCGCGGATCAGCCGCGCGTAGATCGCGGCGGTGCCCGCCGCGACGACCAGCCAAGGCAGGATCAGCGACTCGAACCATTTGATCGGTTCGGCGGTCAGGCCGACGTAGCTGCCGGCGCCGGGAAACACGCGCAACTGGCCGATGTCCGATGCGAACAGGTACAGGACGATCAGGCCGAGCCAGTATTCGGGCGCGGACACGAGCACGAGCGCGGTGCCCATGCTCGCGCGGTCCACGCGCGAGCCCGCGCGCCGCGCGGAGATGATGCCCACGCTGAGCCCGGTCACGAGCCACACGATCGCGCCGCCGAAGGCCAGCGACAGCGTCGCGGGCAGGCGGTTGAAGATCAGTTCCTTGACGGGCGCGTTGAGTAGTAGCTGTAGCCGAGGTCGAAGTGCAGGAAGATGCCCTTCAGGTAGACCCAGAACTGCGTCGGGCAGCGATTTGTCCAGGCCGAGGTTGTGGCGTATCTCGGCGATGATCTTCGGGCTCTGCAGCCGCCCAGCCCTGAGCTTGGCCGGATCGGCGGTGGGCAGGACGCGGAACATCACGAACAGCACCGCGAGGACGATGACCAGCAGCACGACGCCCCACAGGAGCCTGCGGATTATGTAGCGGCTCATTGTGTGGCTGGACATCGCTGGGCTCTCAATCTCGTGGCGGCTCTGTCGGCTGGCCGCCTGTCGCCGATGGAAGGGAACTGCACCGAGGGGGCGGGTTCGGCGACCCGCCCCCTCGGTCATGCTGCGGGGTCTACTTCAGCGACGTGTAGGAGAAGTCCCAGGTGCCCGTGTTCCAGAGCTGCCCGACACCGGCGACGTCTTTGGACTCGATGTTCGGCTGCTTGCCCCATTCGTAGGGCACGGCGACCGCTTCTTCGACGAGTTCCCTGTCGATCTTCGCCCAGGCTTCGCCGCGGGCCTTTTCGCCGACGATCTTCGCCGCTTCGTCCATCGCCTTGTTGATTTTCGGGTGGTTGACGAGACCCCAGTTGGAGTTCGTCCCGTTTTTGGCGATCAGCTTGCCGTTGAACGGCACGTCGAGCACGGCCTGCGGGTCACCGAAGTCGGCGACCCAGCCGACGTTCGGGCAGACGTCGATCTTTTCGGTGACGACGCCGCAGTACTTCGAGTACATGACCGTGTGCTCGACCAGGTTCAGCTTCGTTTTGAAGCCGAGCGTTTTGAGCGTCTGGTTGGCCGCTTCGGCGACGTTGTTGGCCGGCGCCGACGAGTCGCCGACGACCTGCAGCGTTTCGTTGCCGGTGTATTTGCCGCTCGGGTAGCCGGCGAGCTTCATGTACTTTTCGGCGACCGCCATGTCGCCCTGCGGGTGTTCGTTGTAGTCCACCTTCGGACCCGGGTAGCCGCCGGCCTCTTCGAAGCCGGGGATGCCCGTCCACAGGTAGTGCGTCTGGATGTCGGTGACCAGTTTGCCGCCACGCAGCTTGTCGATCGCTTCGCGGTCGGTCGCCGCCCAGTACGCCTTGCGCAGGTTGACGTTTTTGAACGGTCCGTCGGTGTTGTTGATGGCGATGTAGTGCGAGCCCGACCCCGGCGAGATCTGCAGCTGGCTCTTGTGCTGCTGGTAGGCGAGCTTGAGCACCGGCGAGGCAGGCGTGTCGGTCTGCACCATGTGGCTTCCTTCGAGCACCTGGCGGCCGATCACGTTGGAGTCGCCGCCGATCGAGATGTCGATCTGGTCCAGGTAAGCGGGCCGGAAGTCGGTGCTGGCGCTCCAGTTGGGGTTGCGCACGAGCGTCGCCGATTTGCCCGGCTGGTAGCCGACGCCGAGCACCTTGCCCGAGCTGTCGGCCTTGAGCATGTACGGACCGGTCGCGACCTGGTAGTTGCCGTATTCGCTCGGTTTCATCGCGTCGAACTTCTTGGCGTACTCTTCCGGCACGGGCGCCGAGTAGGGCAGCACCATCGAGGCCACCACGATCGCGGCCTGCGGTTCGGTCAGTTTGATCTGCAGGGTGTACTTGTCGAGCGCCTTGATGCCGGCGATCGGACCGCCCTTGGAGGTCGGCATGCCTTCGATGGCGTTGAAGTAGCCCGGGTAGTACGGGTTGGCGACGTTCGGGTTGGCGACGCGCTCGATCGCGTACACCTCATCGGCGGCCGTCACTTCGCGGTTGACCGGCGGGCTGAAGTGGACGCCTTTGCGGATTTTGATCGTGATCAGCTTGTTGGCGTCGCCGATCTGCGGCGGGCCCTTCGGCCATGTCGGGCGTGGCCGCCGAGAACGTGTTCGGCTTGTAGCTGTAGAGCGATCGCTGTGTCGCGTCGGTGATCTCGTAGTCGAGTGAGAAGTACGACTGGCCGGGATCGAGGTGTTCGAAGTCCTCGGATTGCTGGACGTTCAGCGTCCCACCCTTTTTGCCGCCCGTCAGCGGCTCGTCGCTCGGCGTCTGCACGCCCGCCGCCACCGAGCCGTTCGAGCTGGCGCTCGATTTGGAGCTGGAGCTGCTGCTCGAGCCGCACGCGCCCAGCGCGAGCATCAGCACGCCCGCTGCCCCAGCCGCCACCATCGTTTTCAGCGACCGCATACGGACGCCTCCTTTGTTTGTCGTTTGCGACACCGGTGGATCACCGGGCCGTTCGTGGGTTGAGCGCGTCGCGCAGGCCGTCGCCGAGCAGGTTGAACGCCAGCACGGTCAACAGCAGCGCGATGCCGGGAAAGATCATGTACCACCACGCCGTGTTGAATATCGGCGTGGCGGCGGCGATCATCTGGCCCCAGCTGGCCGTCGGCGGGCGCACGCCCACGCCGAGGAACGACAGCGAGGCCTCGAGCAGGATGTTCAGCGGGATCAGCAGCGTCGCGTAGACGATCATCGGCGCGATCAGGTTGGGGAGGATCTCGCGGAACATGATGCGCGCGTCCGAGGCGCCGAGCGCGCGCGTGGCGTCGACGAACTCGCGCTCGCGCAGCGACAGCACGAGCCCGCGCACGATGCGAAAGATGTACGTCCAGTTGACGAGCACGATCAAGAAGATGATCACGCCGGTGCCCGGCGAGACGGCGCCGCCGAGGCAACCGCGCACGGCGCACGCGGCGCCGATGCCCAGCCCGAGCAGCAGGATCGGGATCGAGAGCACGACGTCGACGGTGCGCGACAGCAACGTGTCGACCCAGCCACGGTAGTAGCCGGCGAGGATGCCGAGCGTGACGCCGATGAGCGTCGCGATGGCGGTGCCGAGGATGCCCACCTCCAGCGACACGCGCGTGCCGTAGATGACGCGCGACATGACGTCGTGGCCGAGCTGGTCGACGCCGAAGGGGTGCGCGCTGCTGGGCCCGAGCGGGCTGCCGAATTCGTCGGTGAGGTTGAGGTTCTGCACGTACGGCCCGGACAGCCCGAGGATTTTCACGATGAGCGGCGCGGCGATCGCGACGATCACCAGGAACACGACGAAGCCGAGCGACGCCATCGCGACGCGATCTTTGCGAAAGCGCCGCCAGAACAGCGCCAGCGGCGAGCGCGCGGCGATCTCGTCGCCGCCGTCGGCCAACTCCAGGCCGGCCGCCCCCGTGTACAGCTCGGCGGCGCCTACGCCCATCTAACGCCCGCTCGCATTTGCGCTCAGCACTTCCCTCTCCACATAAACATCAGACGTACAGGTTCGACACTAACGGTTGGCCAACCTGCTGCTGCAAAGTCATACACATATGTCCAATCGGCCGCCGTGCGCCCTTCCCGGCCGGTCTGGCCGGCAGACGACGCCAGTTCGGTGTTGCCCGGTTTTCCTCGTTGTTATTCGGAAATCGAGGGTCGGCGCGCGATACTCACGGGCATGGACAGCCTGTTCGACCAGGCGCCAGAGGGTCCGCAGCCGGACGACGAGCAGCGCAACCGGCCGCGGCTCGCAGGCCGCAGCGGTCCCGACGCGGCGCCGGACGGTCGCCCGCTGGCGGCGCGCATGCGCCCGCGCAGCCTCGACGAGTTCGTCGGGCAGGCGCATCTGCTGGGCGAGGGTTCGGCGCTGCGCAGCGCGATCGAGCACGGCCGCCCGCACTCGATGGTGCTGTACGGGCCGCCCGGATCGGGCAAGACGACGCTCGCGCGGCTGGTCGCCGAGCGCTCACAGGCGGCGTTCGAGGAGCTGAGCGCCGTGGCAGGCGGGGCGCGCGGAGGTGCGCGCGGTGATCGAGCGCGCCGCGCACCGGCGCTCGCTGGCCGAGAACGGTGCCGAGGGCGGCCGACGGTGCTGTTCCTCGACGAGATCCACCGCTTCAACAAGGCCCAGCAGGACGCGCTGCTGCCGGCCGTCGAGGAGGGGCTGCTGACGCTGATCGGCGCGACGACCGAGAACCCGGCGTTCGAGGTCAACGGCGCGCTGCTGTCGCGCATGCGCGTGTACGCGCTGCAGGCGCTCAGCGCAGGCGACGTCGCCGAGCTGCTGCGCCGCGCCGCGCAGGCGCGACAGCCGACGACGACGCGATCGAGTTCCTCGCGGCGCGCAGCGAAGGCGACGCGCGCACGGCGCTCAACGCGCTGGAGCTGGCCACCGCGACGGCCGCCGGAGCGCGGCGAGCAGCGCGTGACGCTCGCGCGCGTCGAGGACGCGCTGCAGCGGCGCGCGGTGCTGTACGACAAAGCGGGCGACCGCCACTACGACTACGCCTCGGCGTGGATCAAGGCCACGCGCGGCTCTGACCCGGACGCCTCGCTGTACTACCTGGCGGTGATGCTCGAGGGCGGCGAGGACCCGCGCTTCATCGTGCGGCGCATGGTGATCCTCGCCTCCGAGGACATCGGCAACGCCGACCCGCAGGCGCTGCTCGTCGCCACCGCGGCGGCCGCGGCGGTCGAGCACGTCGGCCTGCCGGAGGCGCGCTACGCGCTCGCGCAGGCGGCGATCTACCTGGCGCTGGCGCCCAAGTCCGACGCCGCCGGACGCGCGCTGGGCGGCCGCGCAGCGCCACGTGCGCGAGCACGGCGCGCAAGCCGCGCCGGCCTGGCTGCGCTCAGGGCCGCGGCCCGGCCAGGACAGTGGCGACTACGACAACCCGCACGGCCACGCCGGCCACCTGTCGCCGCAGCAGCTGCTGCCCGAGCGGTGTCGACGGCGAGCGCTTCTACGAGCCCGACGAGGCCGAGGCGCGAGCTCGACCGCGCGCCTGCGCGAGATTCGCAAGGCGCGTGGTGTCGAGCAGCGATAATCGCGGGGCATGAGCACGATCTCCAACCAGCCGGCCGCGTGAGCGCCACGGCGAGCGAGCCGGCCGAGTGAGCGCGACGGCGGGCCAAGCGGCGGGTGCGCAGGCCGGCGCGACGACGCTGCAGGCGCGCGACCCGGCGACGGGCGCGCCGCTGGGCAGCGTGCAGGCGACGGCGCCGGTCGACATCGCGCAGGTCGTCGCCGACGTCGCCAAGGTGCAGCCGCTGTGGGCGCTGCTTGCGCGTGCAGGACCGCGCGCGCTACATGCGCCGCATGGCGCAGGCGGTGATCGACGACTTCGACGAGCTCGCGCACGGCGCTTGCGCGCGAGCAGGGCCGCCCGGCGGCCGAGATCGCGGCGCTGGAGCTGCTGCCGGCGATCGACGCGCTGATCTGGATCGCCGACGACGGCGCGGACGTGCTCGGCGGGCGCCGCGTGGGCGATCAGCCGCGCGATGTCGCTGGCCAAGCGCGCGCGCGTCGCCTACGAGCCCTTCGGCGTGGTCGGCGTGATCGGCGCCGGCTCGGCGCCGTTCGCGCAGCCGCTCGGGCAGATCGCCGGCGCGCTGCTGGCCGGCAACGGCGTCGCCTTCAAGCCGGCCGCGCGCGCGGCGCTGGCCGGCGAGCGGATCGCGCGCGTGCTCGCCCGCGCGGGCCTGCCGGAGGGGCTCGTGCGAATCGCGCACGGCGGCGCCGACGTGGGCATCGCGCTGGCCAAATCGCCGGTCGACAAGATCCTCTTCACCGGCTCGCCGGCGGTCGGGCGCGTGGTCGCCGGCGAGGGCGTGTCGCGCGAGAAGGAGGTGACGGTCGAGCTGGGCGGCAAGGACGCCATGCTCGTGCTCGCCGACGCGCGCCTGCGTCGCACGATCGCCGGCGCGCTGTGGGCCGGCTGCGCGGGCGCCGGGCAGGCGCGCGGCTCGGTCGAGCGCGTGTACGTCGCGCGCGAGCTGCACGAGCGCTTCGTCGACGGGTCTCGTGGCCGCGGCGCGCGCGCTGCGCGTGGGCGACCCGGCGGACCCGCGCACTGACGTCGGGCCCGCTGGCCTCGCCGCGCCGGCTGGAGCACGTCGGCGCGCTGGTCGCCGACGCCGTCGCGCAGGGCGCCACGCTGCACTGCGGCGGCCCGGTCAGCCCGGCCGGCTGTGACGCCGGATCGTTCTACGCGCCGGCGGTGATCACCGGGTCGACGCATCGAGATGCGCCTGATGCGCGAGCCGCTGGAGGGGCCGGTGCTGGCGGTGATGGCCGTCGACTCGGTCGGCGAGGCGATCGCGCTGGCCAACGACTCCGACTACGCGCTGGGCGCTTCGGTGTGGACGGCCGACCGCTACCAGGCGCTGCGCATCGCGCGCGAGCTGCACGCGGGCATGGTGTGGTGCAACGACCACCTGCCCGCGCCCGACCGTCTCGCGCGGGCCGTGGGGCGCGGCCGCCGGCGGCGGGCTCGGGCGCACGCTCGGCGCAGGCCGGCCTGCGCGCGTGCGCGCAGGAGAAGCTGATCACCTGGGATCCGACGGCCGCGCGCGGGCTGTGGTGGGGGCCGTATGACGAGCTGAGCACGCGCGCCGCGCGCGCCGTCGCGAAGATGCGCTCGGGCCGCGAGGTCGACCGCGAGCGCGCCTGGCGCAACGGCGCCGTCGCGTTCACGCGGATCGGCGCGCGCGCATTCGGGCGAGGCCTGCCTCGCTGAGTTTGCGTTGACGCTGTTCCAGGCGGCACATGTGCCGCCTGGCGAGGCCGCACATGTGCGGCCTCGGGGCAGGGTCGCATGCGACCCTGCCTGGCCGGGCCGCATGCGGCCCGGCCCTACGAAGACGTATTCGCCACTACCCTTCAAGGCATGCCCGCCCAGGCTTATGCAGGTAAGGAGTGCGTGTGCCAGCTGCGCAAGGGCATCTGCGACCAGAGCTGCGTGCAGGGGATGCTCGACACGCCGTTCTACATCGCCTGCCTGAAGCTGACGGGACGGCGCTGCGTGGTCGTCGGCGGCGGCGAGATCGGCCTGGAGAAGGTCGACGGCCTGCTCGCCTGCGACGGCGCGGTGACGCTGATCGCGCCCGACGCCGAGCCGGCGCTGCGCGAGTACGCGCACGAGGGCTCGATCGAGTGGCTGGCAGCGCGAGTACGCCGGGCCGGCAGACCTGGAGGGCGCGTTCATGGTGATCGCGGCGACCGACGACACCGACGTGAACATCGCCGTGTACGACGACGCCGAGCGCCGCGCGATGCTCGTCGAACGTCGTCGACGTGCCGCCGCTGTGCAACTTCATCCTGCCGGCGATCGTGCGCAGCGGCCCGCTGGCGATCGCGATCTCCACGGCCGGCGCCTCGCCGGCGCTGGCCAAGCGCATGAAGCGCGAGATCGAAGCGCAGTTCGGCGAGCCCTACGCGCGCCTGGCGATGCTGCTCGAACGAGGTGCGCGGCTGGGCCAAGGGCACGCTGCCGACCTACCAGGATCGCAAGGAGTTCTTCGAGGGCATCGTCAACGGCGAGCCCGACCCGATCGAGCTGCTGCGCGGCGACGGCTCGGCTGCCGGCCACGGCGAGGACGCCGTGCGCGAGCTGATCGCGCGGGCGCAGGCGCAGCGAACGCCGCAGGTGTCGAGAGCCTGAGCGTGGCTGCCGTCCAGGTCGAGGGGCTCTCTCGGCACTACGGTGAGCGCGAGGCGCTGGGCGGCGTGTCGCTGTCGCTGCAGGAGGGCCAGACGCTCGTCGTGTTCGGGCCCAACGGCGCCGGCAAGACGACGCTGCTGCGCGTGCTCGCCACGCTGCTGCGCCCGCACGCCGGCGACGTGCGCGTGCTCGGCGCGAGCCTACCCGACGAGTCGTGGGCGGTGCGCGGGCGCATCGGCCTGCTCGGCCACGAGCCGCTGCTGTACCGCGAGCTGACCGCGCGCGAGAACCTGCGCTTTCACGCGCGCCTGCACGGCGTGTCGCGCCGAGCGCGTCGAGCAGCTGCTCGAGCGCGGTCGCGACTGCAGGACGCGCGCCGACGAGCCGCTGCGCACTGCTCTCGCGCGGCATGGTGCAGCGCGTGGCGGTCGCGCGCGCGGTGCTGCACGACCCCGAGCTGCTGCTGCTCGACGAGCCGCGCTCGAACCTCGACCCGGCGGCCGTCGAGCTGGTCGACGCCGCTGATCGGCGCGGCGTCCGGTCGCACGCGCGTGATCTGCAGCCACGACCCCGGCGGCGGGCTGGCCGAGGCCGACGTCGTGCTCGGGCTGCGCGGCGGCCGCCCGGCGCTGCTGCGCGCGGCCGCCGACGTGGGCGCCGGCGAGATCGGCGAGCTGTACCGGTGAGCGCGACCGCCCCGGACACCGAGCAGGCCTCCGCGCACACGCGCACGCCGGCCGCCGGCGCGCGCACACCGCCGCGCACGCTCGCGGTCGTGCGCGCGCTGCTGCGCAAGGAGCTGCTGGTGGAGCTGCGCACGCTGGAGTCGGTGCCTGGCGATGTCGCTGTTCGCCGTGACCACCTTCGTCGTCTTTCACTTCGCGCTCAACCGCAACACCGTCGACGGCGACCTCGCCGCCGGCATCCTCTGGGTGACGCTGCTGTTCGCCGCGATCCTCGGCGTCAACCGGCTGTTCGTCGCCGACGCCGACCAGGGCGGCTTCGACGGCTTCCTGCTCGCGCCGGTCGAGCGCAGCGCGATGCTGTTTGCGAAGGCGCTCGCGCTGCTCTGCTACCTGCTCGTGCTCGAGATCGTCGCCGTGCCGGCGTTCGGCCTGCTGCTGCTCGGCCCGTCGCTCGGGCACGCCCTGCCGGGTCTGATCGGCGTGCTCGCGCTGGGCGACCTGGGCGTGGCGGCGATCGGCACGCTCGTCGCCGCGCTGGCCGTGCGCACACGCGCGCGCGACCTGCTCGGGCCGCTGCTCGCGCTGCCGCTGCTCGTGCCGGTCGTGATCGGCGGCGCGCGCGCCAGCTCGCCGCTGCTCGCGCTCGGCCACGCACAGGCGCCGGCGGCGCGCTGGCTGCTGACGCTCGGCCTCTATGATCTGGTGTTCGGGCTGATCGCCTACGCCCTGTTCGATTTCCTCCTGGAGGACTGAAAAGCCACATGTACGGCAGCGGCCTGCGCGCGCTGAGCATCTCGACCGTCGTCGTGATGGCGGTCGCGCTGGCGCTCGTGTTCTTCTGGGCGCCGCTGGAAGCCGAACAGGGCTTCCTGCAGAAGATCTTCTACGTGCACGTGCCGCTGGCGATCGTCGCGCTGTGCGGGTTCGTCGCTCGGCGGCGTCTTCGCGATCCAGCACCTGCGCACGCGCGATGCGCGCTGGGACATGCGCTCCTACGTCGCCATCCACATGAGCCTGATCTTCGGCGTGGCGACGCTGATCACCGGCTCGATCTGGGCGAAGGGCTCGTGGGGTCACTGGTGGGTGTGGGACGAGCCGACGCTCGTCTCGTTCCTGATCGTGTTCCTGCTGTACGCCACCTACCAGCCGCTGCGCTTCGCGATCGAGGACCCCGAGCGCCAGTCGCGCTACGCGTCGGTGTTCGCCGTCACCGCCGGCGCCTTCGTGCCGCTGAACTTCATCGCCGTGCGCGCTTCGACCGCCTACCTGCACCCGCGCGTGCTCGGCGCCACGTCGAACCTGCCGTGGCAGATGTCGCTGACGTTCCTCGTCTCGCTGCTCGGCATCGCGCTGCTGTTCGTGACGCTGTGCAAATACGAGCTGACCGCCAAGCACACGCGCGCGCAGCTGCGCGCGCTGCGCCGCCTCGCCGAGCGGCGGTCGAGCCCGTCCGGCGCCGCCCCGGCGCGCCGCCCCGGGCGCAGCGCCGCGCCGCAGCTCCAGGCGACCGCGATGACGGCTAACCGCGACGGCGGGAGGGTGGGCCTGTGATCGGCGCTGCCGTGCTCGCCGAGCTGCCGGCGCTGCCGCTGCACGAGGCCGGCAAGTACGTCGCCGGCGCGTACATCGTGCTGTTCGCGACTCGTGCTCGTCTACGTGGCGATCATGGCCATCCGCCTGAGCCATCTGGAGCGCGACCTCGGCGAGCTGCTCGAGCGCGAGCGCGCAGACGGAGCCGACGCAGCGCGACGCCGGCGCGAGCGCCGGAGTCGACGCTGGTATGAGCGAGCTGCTCGCGCTCGGCATCTCGCACAAGACGGCGCCTGTGGCGCTGCGCGAGCGCGTGGCGTTCACCGAGGGCGAGGCCACCGAGTTCGCCCGGCAGGCGACCGCCACGCCGGAGGTGCGCGAGGCGGTCGTGATCTCCACGTGCAACCGCACGGAGGTGTACCTCGTGGTCGGCGACCCGGTGCGCGCCGAGTCCGACGTGCTCGGGCTGCTCGCGCGCCGCGCCGACATCCGCCCGACGGAGCTGGCCGAGGCGATCTACTCGCCGCGCAACTGCGACGCCGCGCGCCAGCTGTACCGCGTGACCGCCGGCCTGGAGTCGATGATCGTCGGCGAGGCCGAGATCCAGGGACAGGTCAGGCGCGCGCACGAGGCGGCGATGCGTGCGGGCTGCACGGGGCCGCTGTCCAACCGCCTGTTCGCCGCCGCGCTGACGACCGGCAAGCGCGTGCGCACCGAGACCGGCATCGGCTCCAGCCGCGTGAGCATCCCGTCGGTCGCCGTCGACCTTGCGCTGAGCGTGCTCGGCGGCCTCGACGATCGCCACGTCGTCGTGCTCGGCGCCGGCGAGACGAGCGAGCTGACCGCGCGCGCGCTGGCCGAGCAGGGCGCCGGCACGATCTTCGTCGCCAACCGCCACGCCGACCGCGCGCTCAGCCTCGCGCAGCGCTTCGGCGGCAGCGTCGTCGGCCTCGACGACCTGCCCGACCAGCTGCTGCGCGCGGACATCGTGCTGTCCTCGACCTCCTCGCCGCACCCGATCGTCGGCCGCGACGAGCTCGAGCTGGTGATGCGCGAGCGCAGCGAGCGGCCGCTGCTGCTGATCGACATCGCCGTGCCGCGCGACGTCGAGGCGACGTGCGGCGAGCTGCAGGGCGTCAGCCTGTACGACATCGACGACCTGCAGGCGGTCGTCGCGCGCAACCTCTCCACGCGCGAGAGCGAGGCGCCGCGCGCGCAGGAGATCGTCGAGGAGGAGATCCACCGCTTCGCGCGCTGGCTCGGCCAGCTGGAGACGCTGCCGACGGTGAGCGCGCTGCGCGAGCACGGCAACGAGCTGGTCGAGCAGGTTCTCGCCGAGAACTCCGGGCGCTGGGAGTCGGCCTCGCCGCGCGACCTGGTCCGCATCGAGGCGATCGCGCGCGCGGTCATGAGCCGCCTGCTGCACGAGCCGACGATCCGCCTGCGCAGCCTCTCCGAGGAGCGCGGGCACGCCAGCCTGGAGCTGGTGCGCGAGCTGTTCGGCCTGCGCGAGGACGCTCCTGCGCAGGAGCGTCCCGAGACGGAGATGGCGGAGGTCCACGACCTGCCCGCCCGCGCCGTCGAGGGCATGCCCTCGACGGCTCGCCGTCGCCGCGAGCGCTGATGCGCCTGGGCACCCGCGCGAGCGCGCTCGCGCTGGCACAGGCCAAGCTCGTCGCCGAGCTGCTCGGCGACGACGCCGAGATCGTCCCGATCGTCACGCGCGGCGACCGCGAGTCGGCCGCGCCCGGCGGCGCTGCGCCGCCGGGCGAGGACAAGTCGCGCTGGGTCTCCGAGCTCGAGAGCGCGCTGCTGGCGGGCGAGATCGACGCTGGCCGTGCACTCGGCCAAGGACGTTCCCGGCGAGCCCGCCGACGGCCTCGCGCTGGTCGCGGCGCCGCCGCGCGCGGGCGCCGAGGACGTGCTGTGCGGCGCGCCGAGCCTCGACGCGCTCGCGTCCGGCGCGCGCGTCGGCACGAGCAGCGTGCGCCGTGTCGCGCAGCTGCTCGCCGCGCGCGCGGACCTCGACTGCGGTGGCCGTGCGCGGCAACGTCGACACGCGCCTGCGTAAGCTGCACGAGGGCGGCTTCGACGCGATCGTGCTCGCGCGCGCCGGGCTGCAGCGACTGCGGCGCGAGAGCGACGCCGGCGCCGTGCTCGACCCCGCGCGCTTCGTGCCCGCGCCCGGCCAGGGCACGCTGGCGCTGCAGGCGCGCGAGCGACGACGCGAGCGACGCGCGATGCGCTCGCGGCGATCGGCTGCGCCGACACGCTCGCCTGCCTGACCGCCGAGCGCGCGCTCGCGCGCGCGCTGGACGCCAGCTGCGACACGCCGCTCGGCGCGCACGCGATGCGCGAGAGCGACGGCGCGCTGCGCCTGCGCGCGTGGGTCGGCCTGCCCGACGGCTCGGCGTGGATCGACGACGAGCTGACCAGCGACGTGGAGCAGCCGCAGCGGCTGGGCGTGGATGTCGCCGAGCGGCTGGCGCTCGCCGGCGCGACGGAGATCCTGCGCAGCGCCGGTGAGCGCGCCGCAGAGCGAGCCGCGGCGGCGACGCCGTCGGGCGGGGAGTCCTCGTGACCGACCCCGGCGAGCCAATCGCGTCGGGGGACGGCGAGCCGCCTGGCCGGGACGCCGGCGAGCCTTCCGCGAAAGGCGCGGGCCCTCCGTCTGCGCCGGGTGTCGGGCGCGTCTACCTTGTCGGCGCTGGACCCGGCGACGCCGGCCTGCTGACGGCGCGCGCGCTGAAGCTGATCGCGACGGCGGACGTGATCCTGTACGACCGCCTGATCCCCGACACGGCGCTCGACGGCGCGCGCGCGGACGCCGAGCTGCTGTTCGCCGGCAAGCAGGGCGGCGGCGAGTCGGTGCCGCAGGAGCAGACCGAAGCGTGGCTCGTCGAACACGCGCGCGCGGGCAGGTCGGTCGTGCGCCTGAAGGGCGGCGACCCGTTCGTGTTCGGGCGCGGCGGCGAGGAGGCGCTGACGCTGCGCGCCGCAGGCATCCCCTTCGAGGTCGTCTCCGGGCGTCACCGCCGGCGTTGCCGCGCTCGCCTACGCGGGCATCCCGGTTACGCACCGCGGCCTCTCCACGGCGGTCGCGTTCGTCACCGGGCGCACGGGCGACGACTCGCAGCTCGACTGGGCGGCGCTCGCCGCTTTCCCCGGCACGCTCGTCTTCTACATGGGCGTGGCGCGCCTGGAGCGCATCGCCCGGTCCGCTGATCGGAGGCCGGGCGAGACGCGGACGAGCCCGCGGCGGTGGTCGAGGCGGGCACGCTTGCCGACGCAACGGACCGTCAGCGGCACGCTGGCGACGATCGCCGAGCTGGCAAAGCGCGAGCAGGTCGGCTCGCCGTCGATCACCGTCGTCGGCGCGGTCGCCGCGCTGGCGCCGCAGCTGAGCTGGCTCTCGCGCGGGCCGCTCGCCGGGCGCACCGTCGCGGTCACTCGCGCGCGCGCACAGGCCAGCGGCCTCGCGCGCAGCCTGCGCGAGCTTGGAGCAAACGTGGTGCAGGCGCCCGTCGTGCGCCCGCGCGCGCTGCCCGGGCCGCCGCTTGACCCGGCGCCGTATGACCTGGTGTGCGTGACCAGCGCCAACGCGGCGGACGAGCTGTTCGCGCGCCTGCGCGCCGGCGGGCGCGACGCGCGCTCGCTTGCGGGCGCGCGCGTCGCGTCGATCGGGCCGGGCACCACGCGCGCGCTCGCTGCGCACGGCATCGCCGCCGACGTCGTGCCCGAGCGCTTCGTCGCCGAGGGTCTGGCCGAGGCGCTGCAGAGCGTGACCGTCTCGCACGCGCTCGTCGCGCGTGCGCGCGGCGGGCGCGACGTGCTGCCCGACGCGCTGCGCGCGCGCGGGGCGCAGGTGGACGTGCTCGACCTCTACGAGACGGTCGCCGAGCCGCCGCCCGGCGACGTGCTCGCGCGTGCGCGCGCGGCCGACTACGTGACGTTCACGTCGGCCTCGACCGTGCGCAACTTCCTCGACGCGATCGCCGAGGCTGGCACGGAGGCCGATGCCGATGCCGACACGGAGGCCGATGCCGACACGAACGCCGCCGAAGACCCCGCAACGCTGTCGCAGCACACGCGCACCGTGTCGATCGGGCCGATCACCAGCGAGGCGCTGCGCGAGCGCGGGCTGGCGGTCGACGTGGAGGCGTCACAGCACGACATCGACGGACTGCTCGCGGCGCTGCTCGCCGATGCCACCGCGCGCTGAAGCGGTCGGCGCGCCGACCGCGCCGTCGCGCGCACAACTCGGGCGCCCGCGCCTGCACCTGCGCCGCACCGACTCGACGAGCGACCGCGCGCGCGCGCTGGCGCTGTCTGGCGCGCCGCACGGAACGCTCGTGACGGCCGCCGAGCAGACGGCCGGACGCGGTCGCCAGGGTCGCCGCTGGTCGGCGCCGCCGGGCGACGCGCTGCTGATGTCGCTCGTGCTGCGCTCGGGCGCTCGCGACGACGCACCCGCGCCGCCGCTCCTGCCGCTGATGGCGGCGCTGGCAGTGTGCGACGTCACCGGCGCGCACACGCAGATCAAGTGGCCGAACGACATCGTGGTCGCGCGCGGCGACGGCCTGGCCAAGCTCGCGGGCATCCTCGCCGAGGGTCGCCCGCAGGAGGGCTGGGCGGTGCTGGGCATCGGCGTGAACGTCGCCGTGCGCGTCGAGCAGCTGCCCGAGGAGCTGCGCGACACGGCGGCGACGCTCGGGCTCGCGCCGGCTGACGTCGAGCCGCTGCTGCAGCGCCTGCTCGACGCGCTCGCGCGCCGCCTGGCCGAACCGGCCGAGCAGACCCTGCGCGCATGGCGCGAACGCGACGCGCTGCGCGGACGCGAGGTCAGCTGGAGCGCGGGACGCGGTCGCGCCGAGGGAGTCGACGGCGCCGGCCGGCTGGTCGTCGCGCTGGGCGACGGCGCCCGCGCGACGCTCGACGCCGGCGAGGTGCACCTGCTCAGCGGCCGCTAGTCCTCGGCGCGCTCGCCGGCGCCGCCAGCGGCGTCGCCGCTGCTCGCGCGCGCCCGTTGGCCGCGGCCGCGCCGCGACGTGCCGCGACCGTTCCCAGAGCCGCGGCCGTTCTCTCCGCGGTGCCCGTTCTCGCCCGGCGATCCGTCGCCGGGCGTCGATGACTTGGCGGCGGTGCTGGTCGCCGCGTGAGCCGTGCCGTTGGCTGACCCGTTGGCCTTGGCGGCGACCGCGCCGTTGGCCTGACCGGCACGCGCCTGCCCGGCGGATGCCCCGCCGGAGCCGCCCTTGCGCCTGCGACGCGAGTTGCGCGCGCGGCGTTTGGGGAAGTTGCGCAGCAGCTCGCGCGCCAGCGCGGGCGGCTTGCGCGCCATGCGCGTGCGCGCGCCACGCAGCGCCTCCTCGGCCTCGGGCGTGTGCGCGAGCGCGGCGGCGAGCAGCGCGGCGGCGAGCCGGCGGTCCTGCTTGCGCGCGGCGTGGATCAGGCGGCGGGCGTTGCGCGCGTGCGCGCCGCCGGCGGAGTTGACGAGCAGTCCGAGCAGCCGCTTGGTCTCCGGCCAGCGCTGCACCGCGTACTCCTCGTGCACGTCGCGCGTGTACTCCGCCAGGCGCCAGATCCACGCGTTGGCCTGGTCGCGCCGGCCGATGCGCCGCTCGACGAGCGCGCGCAGCATGATCTTGGTCGCCTCGCGGCGCTCGTCGCGCGGCCAGCCGCCGATGATGTCGATCGCCTCGTCGAACGCGTCGGGGTCGCGCAGCGCCGGAATGTCGGCGAGCGCGCGCAGGCGCAGCTGCGCGTTCTTGTTGCGCTTGACGGCCTGATCAGGAAGCGGCTCTTCAGCTCGCCGCCGCGGTCGAAGTGCAGCATCGCGCGCGCGCGGCGCCAGCCGTTCGGCGCCACACGCGCGCCCGCCAGGGCCGCCCACAGGTGCTGCTCGCCGTAGTCGAGGTGCTCGACGGCGATGCGCCACAGCTCGCGCTCGAAGACGGCGAAGCGCCGCTCCTCCTCGGCGCAGACGGGCAGCACGCGGCGCTCCACGCGCATCCGCCGCCCGCGCCCGCGGCGCACGGGCCCGACGACGATCGCGCCGCCGCGGTAGACGTCGCGGTCGAGCAGCGAGTGCAGCGTCACGACGGGGTCGTCGTGCTTGGTCGCGGGATGGACGAAGTCGACGACGAGGCCTGCCTCCTTGCCGGGATGGCGTCGGGTGACGCGCCCGACGCGCTGCTGGTAGATGCGCTTGGAGGCGGTTGGCGCGAGGTGCACGCAGACGGTCGCGCGCGGGCTGTTCCAGCCCTCGGCGAGCAGCTGCGCGTTGATCAGCACGTCGATGTCGCCGCGCTCGTAGCGCGCGAGGATCTCGGCGAGCTCGCGCTTGGGTGTCTCGCCGGAGACGCCCTGCGCCTTGATCCCCTCGGCGCGGAACGCTTCGGCGAGGTTGTAGGCGTGTCTGACGCCGGCCGCATAGACGACGCCGGGCACGCCGTTGAAGCGCGTCTTGTAGAGGTTCGCGACGGCCATGTTGAACGGCTGCTGGTCGAGCAGTTTCGCGAGCTCGTCCTGGTCGAACTCGGTGTCGATCTCGCCTCGTCGCAGCGGCACGTTGGCGATCGTGCGCACGCCGACGCCGGGTGAGATGCGCACGCAGCGCAGCGGCGCGATCACGCCGCGACGCGCCGCCTGCGCGAGGTCGAAGCGCGAGGTCTGAGTGGGGAACAGGTCGGTGACGTGGCGCGCGATCAGCGCGCCGGTGGCGGTCATGCCGATGAAGATCGGGCCGGTCCACTCGCGGATCGCGCGCGCTGGTCTTCTCGCCCAGCGCGGTGTGCGCCTCGTCGCAGATGACGATCGTGTAGGCGCTCGAGATCTTGCCGGCGTTGCGCACGAACCACTGGTAGGTCTCGACCGTCACGGGGCCCCGCGGCGAGTCCTCGCCCTTGAGCAGCGGTTTGCAGATGCGCTTGGCGTAGCCGCGGTCGCGCAGCTCGCCGTTGAACTGGTCGACGAGGTTGCGCCGGTGCGTGAGGATCAGCACGCCGCCGGTCTGCGACGCCTCGACGAAGCCGAGCGCGGCGACCGTCTTGCCCGCGCCGGTGGCGTGCTCGAACCAGAAGCGCTTGGCCGCGTTGGGGTCCTCGGGCTGGTCGGCCAGCGACTCCTCGTCGTCGCCGTCCTCGACCCAGTCGCGCGGCTCCTCCTCGGCGTCTGATTCGGCGTCAGCGTCGCCGCCGTCGTCGTCGTCCGCGTCCTCCTCGGCGTCGTCGTCCTCGTCCAGCTCGTCGTCGTCGTCGAGCTCGTCGTCATCATCGTCGGGCGCGGCGCGCTGCACGGGACCGAGGTCGTCATCGTCGTCGTCCTCGGCCTCGTCGTCCTCCGGGTCGTCCTCGTCGGGCTCGTCGTCGTCGGGCTCGTCGTCATCGGGCGCATCCACGCGAGCCTGCGGCGAAGCGCTGGCGTCGGGCGTCGGCGCGTCCTCGGGGCCGAAGATCTCGGCCGACGCCAGCAGCTCGGGAGAGGCCGAGGCGGCCGAGCGCCCGTTGCCGTTGGTCGCGCTGCGCGGCCGCCAACAGAGCGGCGAGCGTGCCCGACAGCGCGTCGACCTGGTGGGCCGACAGCACCGTGCCGTCGGCCAGCTTGGGCTCGTCCTCGGACAGCAGCCGCTCCAGCCCGAGCAGCAGCGAGAACTCGCGCCGCCATGCCGTCGAGGGGTGCTTGGCCTTCGGATCTGCCTGCAGCTCGGCGAGCGCGACGTCCAGCGCGCGCCTGCGCGGAGAGCCGGAGGCCAGCGCGACGGCGGGGTCCTCGCCGTCGTGCAGGAAGCGCTCGCGGACGAGCTTCTCCGCACGCGAAATATCCGCGGAACTTGGAATGGGCGCGGCCGCGAGGGCCGCTGAGGTGGGCTCGGCCATGGAGGCTCTGGACTTCGAGACGGAGCCGCCGCAGAAGTGGCTTCGGCGTGGCTCGAAAAGACCGGCGTCCTGGTGACGCCGTTCGCCGGATGCTCAAGGCGAACCGGCCTTACGTGTCCTGAAGATATAGCACGTCGGGTGGCCGTCGAGCTCGCGCTCGCGACGGCCTGGACGCGCGTCGCCGCCGAACCTGCGATCCGCCGCCTTCGCGCCGTCCGCGATCTGCGACGCTTACGCGAGATGACGCCGAAACGCTTGTGGATTGCGGCGGCCTCGGCTGCGGTTCTCGTGCTGCTGGTCGTCGGGCTGATCGAACTGGCCGGCTCCTCACCGTCTCCGACACGCCCGTCGAAGCTGACGCTCGCGCAGATGCGCGCCCGCGCTGAGCGGATCGCCGGCAGCGCTGGCAGGTCTGCACGCGCAGGCCGGCGAGCTGCTGCCGGGCGGCCTCGCGGCGCTGCAGATCGCGCTTGGCTTCGCTGCGCGGGCGGCCGGTGGTGATCAACAAGTGGGCGTCGTGGTGCGTGCCCTGCCGCTCGGAGTTCGGCGCCTTCCAAGGCGCCTCGCTGGCGCTCGGACGGCAGGTCGCGTTCATCGGCATCGACTCGGGCGACACCAGCCGCGGATCGGCGGCGTCTTTCCTGCGCAGCTTCCCGGTGAGCTACCCGAGCTACTACGACCACAGCGGCGCGGCCGGCAGCGCGATCACCGATTCGACGTTCACCCCGGTCACCGTCTTCTACGACCGCGCCGGCAGCCAGTACATCCACCAGGGGCCGTACCCCAGCGCAGGCCCGCCTGGAAGCGGACGTGCGGCGCTACGCGCTCGGATCGGCGCATGCCTGAAGTACGCATCGACCCGCTGAGCGGCCACCGCACGATCGTCGCCGGCGAGCGCTCGCGGCGACCGGGCGGCGCGCCGAGCCTGTCCGACAGTGAGCGTGCGCCTGAGCCGATCGACCCCGAGCGCGACCCGTTCGCCGAGGGCAACGAGGACCGCACCCCGCCGGAGCTGTATGCGCTGCGGCCGGGCAGCGACGTGGCCGACTCGCCGGGCTGGCGCGTGCGCGTGGTGCCGAACCTGTATCCCGCGCTCGCCCCCGACGGGGCAATCGACGGCGCCACGCCGGTCGCGACGGCCCACGGCGAGCTGTTCGTGTCGCTGCCGGCGAGGGGCGCGCACGAGGTGATCGTCAACGGTCCGCAGCCGGTGCTGTCGCTCGCCGAGCTTCCGCTCGAGCAGGTGGCGGCGGCGATGGAGGTGTGGCGCGAGCGCATGCGCGTGCACGAGCGCTGTGCGTACGTGCAGCTGATCGTCAACGAGCGCCGCCAGGCGGGAGCGTCGCTGCCGCACACGCACTCGCAGCTGTACGGGCTGGACTTCGTGCCCGCGGCGGTCGCGCGCGAGCGCGAGCGCGCCGGCGAGTACGCGACGCGCACCATGGGCCAGAGCCTGCTGGGCGACCTCGTCGCCGAGGAGGTCCGCCTGCGCGAGCGCATCGTGGCGATCGACGAGGAGGCGGTGCTGATGGCGCCGTACGCCTCGCGCCTGCCGTTCCAGCTGATGCTCGCGCCGCGCCGGCCGGTGCCGCGCTTCGAGGACGGCTGGGCCTTCGGGCGCGGCGCTGCTGCACGACGGCCTGCGCCGACTCGCGCGCCACCTCGGCGCGAGCCCGCCGCTGAACATGTGGGTGCGCACCGCGCCGCGCGGCGCCGAGCACTTCTGCTGGCGCATCGACGTCGTCCCGCGCCTGACCCACCTGGCCGGCCTGGAGCTGTCGACCGACGTGAACCTGAACATCGTCGCGCCCGAGCACGCGGCGGCGCTGCTGCGCGAGGCGTGACGGTCTCGCCGGACGGCGCGGCCGGTTAGGCTGGCTGGCGATGCCACCCGAGGACCGCTTCGTCCCGCGCTTCGCCGCCGAGCCGCCGCAGGAGGAGCTGCCGTACGGGCGCTGGGCGCAGCGGCTGAGCGAGGAGTTCCTCGCGCAGGCCGCGACGCTGGAGGTCGACGCGCAGGAGCTGGGCGAGCCCGGCGAGATCCTGTGGTACCCCGACCGCACGTGGCACGGACGCACGTACGTGCCGGGCACGACGCTCACGGCCAACGGCCACGAGCTGTTCGGCTACGTGCGCTTCGTCCCTGCGCCGCCCGACGGGCAGCCGAGCGACTTCGCGGCGTACGTGGACTTCACCGAGGAGACCGCCGAGCGCAACCCCGACTGGCAGCTGGACCTGTGCGACGAGGTGATCGGCACGTGGCGCGGACAGCTCGGCCAAGCGGCGGCGATGACGCTCGTGTGGGGGCACCCGCTCGTGTCGGGCGGTCGCTTGGCGACGGCCGAGCTGGCCAACCTCGCCGTCGACCAGTGCGAGCTGGTCAGCGAGCGCTTCACGCTGATCGCCCCCGACGACTACCGCCACGACCTGCTGGAGATCAAGCTGTTCGGCGTCAAAGGCCAGGAGCTCGCGCGCGAGTCGCTGTACGCGGGCGAAGACGACGACGGCGAGGATGTTAAGGACGGGACGGCAGACGAGCTCGCCGGCGACGCAAGCGTCGCCGAGGGTGACGGCTAGGACGTGAGCACGGCGGCGGTCGCCTCGGCTACTGCGCTTTTTTGCAGCCCGACAGGGCGCGCTGCTTGGCCGGTCCTTCGGGCACGGGCGAAGCGCGAACGATTGCTTCACAGCCTTCGCGCGCCGCGGCTCGCGCGGCTTTGACGTCTCCGCTGGCGGCCGTCAAGCAGATCGCTTCGAGCCGGACCTTGGTGGCCGCGGGCAGCGTCGGCAGCACGTGAACCTCGTTTCGGCACTTGGCCACGGCGGCCGCCTTAGCGCCGCCGGTCGGCGCGGCGCCGGTCGTGGGCGCCGTGCTCGTGGCGGTGGTCGCGGCGCTTGAGCTGCCGGTCGAGCTGCTGGAACTGCCGCACCCGGCGAGCAGCGCGAGGCCGGCGAGCATCGGCAGCAGCACTGTTGCGGGCTTGCGGTTCATCTGTAGCTCCTCTGCGTCGTGGATGGGCGCTGTGGGGCGACCCGCGGTCGCGGATCGGTTGACGCTACTCGCGCGCACGCGGCTCGTGCAAACGCGGTTTCCGACCGTTAGGGCGCGGCCTGCTGTTTGGCGCGCTGCTTGAACGCGGCGACTTCCTGGGCTTCTTCCTTGGCGAATTTTTCGCGGGCTGCTTTTTCGGCTGGGCTTTCGCCCGAGCTCTTGGTCTTGCTCGACGTCTTGCGCTGTTTGCTTTTCGCCTTGTGATGGGCGGTCGATTTTTTGTGCGAGGAGGCAGCCTTCTTTTTCTTGGGCGCGGCTTCGGCTTCGCTCTGCGCCTTGGCGATCGCCGCTTCCTGTGCCTTACGTTTCGCCGTCAGCTGGGCTTCTTCGCGCTTGGCGGCCTTCGCTTCCTTGGCGGACTGCTTCGCCTGGGCGGCCTGTTCGGCGGCTTCTTCGCTGTTCGCGCCGGTTTCTTCGCGGGCTTCGCCCGCGGCGGACTGCGACCCTTCGCCCGAGCCGCCGCCGCAGCCGGCGATCGGCGCGGCCAACGCGAGCATCGAGACGGCGAGCAGCAGGAGACGGACCAGGCGCGAGAGGCGAGGCGCGGCGGGGTCGGTCGGCTGGCGATGCGTGGCGATCACTGGGCCACTTCGCTCACCGGCGGGGGGGCCGTCGTCGTAGTGGTCGTCGTGGTGGTGGTGTGCTGTTTGGCGGCGCGTTCAGCTTCTTGCTTTTTCACTTCCGCTTCCCTCTTCTTGGCAGCTTCCCGCTGCTTGTTCGCCGCGGCTTTCAGTTCTTCTTCCTGCTTCTTCGCCTTCGCCGCGGCTGCTTCTTCTCGCTTCTTGACTTCCTTTGCCGCGGTCTGTTCGCGCTTCTTCGCCTTCGTCGCGGCCAGCTTTTCGGTCTTCTTCGCCTTAGCTTCGGCCGTTTCTTCTCGCTTCTTGGCTTCCAGCAGAGACAGCAGTTCGCGGTTTTTGGCCGCTTCGACCGCTTCTTCCTGTTTTTCAGCCGCTGCTTCTTCGTTGCCTTCTTCCGGCTGTCCGCTCGCTTCGGCCGGAGGATGTTTGCCGGCCGCTTCGCCGCAGCCGCTCAGCGGGCCGACGACGCCGACCGCGAGCAGGCATGGCAGGGCGGCTCGCAGAACCCAACCGCACTTCACCGGCATCCCGCGAGGCGCAGCGGCGTCCGTCCTCCACTAGAGCGAAACATGCCGTTTCAAGCTACCAGCCGCGAAGTTGATGCTCAACAGGGGTACTCGCGCTTGCAGCCAGGAGCGCTCCGCGCCGAAGGTAGTATCCGCGTCATGGCTCAGGGCTCGGCCAAAGCCGTCGATCATGTGCGCGATCGGCGAATCGAGCGAGTCATTCCACTCGCGCCTCCGGCGCGGCTGTTCGAGGAGCTGCCGCTGGTGGGCGCTCCTGCGGAGGTGGTGCTGCGCGGACGATCGGAGATCGCCGGCATCCTCGACCGCGAAGACGATCGCCTGCTGGCGATCGTCGGTCCTTGCAGCGTCCACGACCCGGCGGCCGCGCTGGAGTACGCGCATCTGCTCGCCGCGCGAGCGGCCGAGGTGGAGGGGGACTTGTGCGTGGCGATGCGCGTGTACTTCGAGAAGCCGCGCACGACCACCGGCTGGAAGGGGCTGATCAACGACCCGCACCTCGACGGCTCGGGCGACGTCAACGCCGGCCTGCGCGTCGCGCGTCAGTTGCTCTTGGAGGTGCTCGACCTGGGCCTGCCGATCGGCTGTGAGTTCCTCGATCCGATCATCCCGCAGTACATCGCCGACGCGGTCGCCTGGGGCGCGATCGGCGCGCGCACGACCGAGAGCCAGATCCACCGTCAGCTCGCGTCCGGGTTGTCGATGCCGGTCGGCTTCAAGAACCGCACCGACGGGAACACCCAGGTAGCGGTGGACGCCGTGCGCGCCGCCGCCGCCCACCACGCCTTCGCCGGGATCGACGAGGACGGCGACCCGGCGGTCCTGTACACGCGCGGAAACGAGGACTGCCACATCATCCTGCGCGGCGGCAGGGGCGCGCCGAACTTCGACGCCGGCTCGGTCGCCGGAGCGCTGGCGCAGCTCGACGCGGCGGGGCTCCCCGAACGGGTGATCGTCGACGCCTCGCACGACAACAGCGCCAAGGACCCGGCGCGCCAGCCGCTGGTGATCGAGGACATCGCGGGACAGCTTGCAGGCGGCAGCGCGGCGATCGTCGGCGTGATGCTCGAGTCGTTTCTCGTCGGTGGACGCCAGGATCTCATCGACGGCAGGGCGGCGACGCACGGGCAGTCGATCACCGATGCGTGCATGTCCTGGGAGCAGACCTCGGCGGTGTTGGGGCAGCTCGCGGAGGCGGTTAAAGCTCGGCGTCGAGCCCGGTGACGACCCCCGACCCAGAGAGACGAGACGGTCTGAGAGCCGCTCGGCGGCCTGGGGCGCGGAGATCGGAGGTGCGGGGTATCGTCCCTCGCGTGACGACCGGTCCGCATGAGGTTGACGTACCGCGCAAGGCCGGATGGCTGCCCCACAAGCAGGAGGACCTGGAGTCCTGGCTCGCCGGGCACCGCGAGCGGGTGGAGGCGAGGGGCGAGCAGGTCGTGCTGCATCCCGTACTGATCGAGTTCCAGGAGCTGATGGACCGCGACCCCGTGGTGCGCATGTACATGAATCAGATGGTCGCTCAGGTGCCGAGGAACAAGCGTTACACCAAGCGTCACCTGGAGAGCGTCGAGCAGTTGCTGCGCCTGATCAACGAGGTGCTGACGATGGCGCCGGAGTTCGGCCCGCAGGGCGCGATGGTCTCCACTCCTCTGGCGGCGATCCTCGACTGGACGATGGGAACGCCGGCCGGGTTCGCGGCGTTCCGCGACCCGCGTATAAACGCGATCCTGAAAAAGATCCTGACCGTATGGTGCGAGTTCCTCGGCAGCGGCGATTCGCTGTACGTGCTCAACGAGTCGCCGTCCGGCTGGAAGAGCGCAGAAGCCCAGCGGACGGTCGGCATGGAGCAGTACGAACACAACCCGGACGACGAGCACTGGGGCTTCTCCTCATGGAACGACTTCTTCACGCGACGCTTCAAGGACGGCGAGCGTCCGGTGGCGTCCCCGGATGACGACAAGGTGATCGTCAGCGCGTGCGAGTCAACGCCATACGGCATCAGCACCGACGTCCAGCGCCAGGATCGTTTCTGGATCAAGAGCCAGCCATATTCGCTCGCGGACATGCTGGCGGGCGACGACTCGGTCGAGGAGTTCGTCGGCGGCACCGTCTACCAGGCTTTCTTGAGCGCCACCAACTATCACCGCTGGCACAGCCCCGTCGCCGGCAAGATCGTCCGGGCGTTCGTTCAGGAGGGCACCTACTATTCCGAGGCCGACTCCGAGGGCAAGGATGCGGTCGAGCCGACGAACTCGCAGTCTTACCTCGCCCACGTCTCCGCGCGCGCGATCTTCATCATCGAAGCCGACGATCCGGTCATCGGCCTGATGGCGTTTGTGGCTGTGGGCATGGTGGAGGTGTCCTCCTGCAAGGTCGCCTCGCAAGCGGAGCCCGGCCACCACGTCGAGAAGGGCGAGGAGCTCGGCTACTTCCAATTCGGCGGCTCGACGCACTGTCTCGTGTTTCGTCCAGGCGCTGTCGCCGAGTTCAGTCTCCAGGCCATCCCGCAACCGCACGACCCCGCCGCGCCGCTCGTGCTCGTCCGCTCCAGGCTCGCCACCGCGAACGCGGCGGCTTGATCGAAGCCAGCCGCAGGCGCGTGGCCGGCGGGCGTCTTGTGCGAGCGCCCCGCCAAAAGCCGAGCTGAAGCGCACTCTTGACAAACTCGTGAATGTCGATAAGATTAGTGCACAATGTTCTGTGGCCGTCCCCCGAAACAAGACGCCAAGAAGTTGACAGTGCCTGGCGCCTCGCCGGCGCGGGGCGGCGTGCTCGAACGTTGCTGTCGTCCCTGACCTCCCTCTCGCGTCCGGGGAGAGCCCCCTTCTCCCCGGACGCCCCTCTCAAGCGCGCCTCCGCCACACAACGCGTGCGCCATCCACCAACGTCAAGCTCGAAAGGAGCCACATGCCGAGAGTCATCGTCACAGCCGACCCGTCTCCGGTCCTCACCGACGCTTCCGTCTGGCTCAACGAGGACATCCGCTCCGTGCACCTGAGCACCGACCACGCCGCGGCACAGCTCGTCCAGCGCCTCGCCTGGGCGATCAGCGACGCGGAGGAGGCCGACGACGGTCGCGTCAGTCGTCGTGCGCGAGTCAGCCGACAGCGAGAGCCGAGCGCCGACGGACCCTCCAGCCATCGACGCGGAGTCCGCGCGTAGCGCGGCGCGGCACCTTGACACAAGGAGACGCATGGTACTTCTAGTCCTGAGCGCTTCATGGGTGCTCGCCCTTGCGCTGGTCCCCGGCCTGTGCGTCGCTGCGCAAGCCGGTGACCGTCAACACGACCAGCCGACGCGCGCTGACGAGCCGGGTGGGTTTCGGCCTCGTCTCATCTCCGCGCGAGCACGGCCGCGAGCGCGTTGAGCGCGCGCTGATTACGGAGGCCGCAAGCCTTCGCGGTCCCGTCGAGTGGAAGCTTCCCGCCGGGAAGGCGCCTCGCGATGGCCGCCTCGTCGTCGACGAGTTCGTCGAGCGCTGCGAAGTACGCGACGCACCCACCGCCGGCGATGCTAGGTGACACGTTGATGACCGGCCTGTACTTGACGATGGGCGTGGGCTCGGGTGGCTCGTTGATGACCGGCGAGAACTTCTTCACTTCGACGCTCTTCGCTTCGACGGTCTTTACTTCGATCTTGCTTCTCGACGATTCGCGCACGGTCGAGACGATGGCTGCGCCAGCGCCAACGCATGCGGCGAAGGCGCCGATGACGGCGATCGTCGGGGCCGCGATGATCCAAGCGAGCCGTCTCCTCCACCTGGGCCGGTCGTCCTTGGACTCGAGCTCCTGTCGCTCGGCCTGGAAACGCGCCAGCTGCTCGTCCAACAGTGCGGGTTTGGTCGCTCGGGAGAACGGTGGTGTGTGTCCAGATGCTCCGCCGAGGCCGAACGCGGGCTCTGCGGCGAACAGCCGCGCATCGTGGACGACGTTAACGTCGTCGTAGGCCCCAAGACGCCACAACGTCAACTCGGCGTCCGCCATGGCGCGGTTCCCTTGTGGCCGCTCGGGATCGTTGGGACTCATGGCCGCCACTTTCGCCGCTTGGTCAATCGCCTCGCTCCGCGTGTCGGCGATCAGTTGACGGCGCCGCTCGTATCCCCGGGCGAGCGAGGCTGCCGCTAGCGCAGCTCCGAGTCCCGACACGCTGATACCGACGATCGCAGTGACCGACGCTTTCGGCGCGGCGAGCCCGACGGCGACTGAGACAAGGAGCGCGGCGCCAGCGACCGCTCCGAGGGCGACGTATGAAGCCAGGGTTTCGGCCGCCGGCTCGGCTGTCGCACCGGGCGCGTGCGGTATCCCCTGCGCGGAGTGCGGTGAGCTACTCGCCGCCCGGCTTGCCGCGGTTGCATCAGTCTCGGCGGGCTGACTCTCGGAGGTCGGCTTAACGTCGGTCTGCTTGCCGTCACGGATCGGGGTGCGCAGCCGTCGAGTGAGGGCGAGCCAAGCCGACCCAAGTCTCCCCATGCATCGAAACGCTAGCCGACCGCCCGAACGGCTCGACGATCTCTGTATATCAAAGCTCTAGACGATAATACGACTAATCGGCTATACTTTGTTCATGATCTACCAAACTCCTCAACCGGATGCCGCGCTGGAAGCGGAACTCGCCGCGTTCGATGCGCTGCGCGAAGATCTTGGTGACCAAGCCAGCGATGCCGGGCGATGGCTTGGTGCTCTGCGCCGTCAGTGGCGGGCGGCCTCGGCCGAGAGCTCGATCGAGATCGAGGGGTTCCACGTGCCCGAGGATGAGACGCTGGCCGTGGCGAGCGGCGACGAGCCCCCCGACCCAACCGACGAGGACCGGATGGCGCTCTCCTGCTACGCGCACTCGATGGACCACGTCGGCGTTATGTCCGACGATCCGGTGTTCCGGTGGGTCGATCGTGTCGTGCTCGATCTTCACTTCGACGCCTGCTACTTCCAGAAGGACAAGGAGCCCGGCCAGTTCCGCCAGCGCGGTATCGAGGTCACTAGTCCGAAGGGCGGACCGCCCGCGTACGTCGGTCCGCCGGCCGAGCAGGTGCCGCCGCTCATGGGGGAGATCATGGACTGGCTTGACCATGGTGACCTCGACGCCCACCTGATCATGCGTGCGGCGATGGCCCACCTGCATGTCGTCTCCGTCCACCCATTCCGAGACGGCAACGGGCGAATCTCACGAATCGTCCAGTCTCTCGTCCTCGCACGAGGCGGGCTGCTGGCTCCCGAGTTCGTTTCGATCGAGGAATATCTAGGCAGCAACACATCTGCCTACTACGCCGCGCTGCAGGCGGTGCAGGGAGGGTCATTCCAGCCCGAGCGCGATGCGACGCCGTTCGTGAGGCTCTGCGCCCGAGCCCACGTAGCGCAAGCCCACCGCCGCCTGAGGCAACTCGCCGAGGCTGCCGCGCGATGGGCGTATCTCGAGGAGCGGGTGGAACAGCGCGAGTGGCCGGATCGTCTCGTCATCGCCTTGGAGCAGAGCCTCTTCCAGGGCACCGACCGAGCCGCCTACGCCGCCGAGGCCGACGTATCGGCACCCACAGCGAGCAGTGACCTACGACGCCTCCACGACGCCAGGCTGATCAGTCAGCAGGGAAGAGGACCCGCCACGCGCTATGTCGCAAGCGAGCAGCTAGCTCGTGACGTGCGCGACCAACTCGATCGAGCAACTTCTAACCACGAGTGATCCCCTGGGCACGTCGGCAGATGGCTTGTCCAGACGACCCGAGAAATGAGGCTTCTTAGCCCGAATGAAGCGTTTGGGCGGGATGCGGCGGGATTTAGGCAGTAGATCAGATCGATGAGTTTTGGACAGGATCGCAGTCTCAGCATCTGACCCATGCCCGACAACGAATTGGAGGTACGCGATATGGCCAGGCTGATTTATTCGGCGATCGCCTCGCTCGACCTATACACCGAGGACGGCGAGGGCAAGTTCGACTGGGCGGCGCCGGATGACGAGGTCCATGCCTTTGTCAACGAGCTCGAGCGACCGATCGGCACCTACCTCTACGGTCGCCAGATGTACGAGACGATGGTCTTCTGGGAGACCGCCACCGGTGCCGACGAGCCGCCGGTGTTCGGCGACTATGCGGAGATCTGGCGAACAGCCCAGAAGATCGTCTACTCCCGGAGCCTCGCGAAGGTGTCCAGCGCGAGGACTCGGATCGAGCGCGAGTTCGACCCGGTCGCGATTCAGGACCTCAAGGAGACGTCGGACGCTGATATCGGTATCGGCGGTCCGGAGCTCGCCGGCCAGGCACTCGCGGCGGGCCTCGTCGACGAGTGCCACTTGTTTCTGAACCCGATCCTCGTCGGCGGCGGCAAGGGCGCATTGCCGGATCAGCTGCAGGCTGGGCTTCAGCTCCTGGACGAGGGCCGATTCGGAAACGGCGTCGTCCACCTCCACTACCGCATGACCGCCTGAGCCACACGGCAACAAGCATTCGTCGAATCTGCCTTAGCTGCGTTGATCCGCAGCTTCGGCCAAGAGGAAGTAGTCAAGAGATGCCCCCGCCAGGAGTCGAACCTGGATCTACCGCTTAGGAGGCGGTCGTCTTATCCATTGGACTACGAGGGCGCGCCCGCCGGGCGCCGGCTGGGCGCCGACCGGACGGGCTGAAGGCTACTCGCGTGCGCGCGCGTCGCGCCCGTGCCCGGCGGACTCGGCGGCAAGGCGCGCGAGGCCGTCGCCGTCGAGGCGCAGCGTCGTCCACTGGTCCATCTCGCGCGCGCCAATCGAGCGGTAGAAGCCGAGCGCCAGCTCGTTCCAGTCGAGCGCGCACCACTCCAAGCGGCCGGCGGCGGTGGGCACGTGGGCGGCGACCGCCGACAGCAGCGCGCGGCCGACGCCTGCGCCACGATGCTCGGGCAGCACGAACAGATCCTCCAACCAGATCCCGCGCGTGGCGAGAAAGCTGGAGAACGTCGGGAAGAACAGCGCGTAGCCGACGGCCTGTCGGTCGCGCTCGGCAAGCAGCGCCTGAGCCGCGGGGCGCTCGCCGAACAGCTGCTCGCGCAGCTGCTGCTCGGTCGCGTGCAGTTGGTCGCGCAGGTGCTCGTAGTCCGCGAGCGCTCCGAACAGCTCCAGCAGTCGCGGAACGTCGTCCGCCGTCGCCGCGCGGACCGTCGGCGCGAGGTCCGTCGCGGCCACTCAGCCGCCCGTGCGGTCGGGGCGATCGGGGTAGACGTCGTCGATCGTCGTCAGCGCCACATACGGCGCGCCGGCGGCCCGCTCGATCGCCGCGCCGCCGCCGGCGAGCCGGTCGAGCACGCTGATCACGCCGCAGATCTGCTGGCCGGCGTCGTGCAGCGCCTCGATCGCCGTCAGCGTCGAGCCGCCGGTGGTGACGACGTCCTCGACGACCACGCAGCGGTCCTCGGCGGTCAGCGGCGGCCCCTCGATGCGCCGCTGCAGGCCGTGCTGCTTGGCCTCCTTGCGCACGAAGAAGGCCTTCACGCGAGGCGCCGCCGGCGAGCGCCGCGCAGGCCACCGGGTCGGCGCCCATCGTCATGCCGCCCACCGCCGTCGCCTGCCAGTCGTCGACCTGCGCCGCGAGCAGCGCGCCCAGCGCGGCGAAGCCCGCCGGGCGCAGGATCGCGCGCTTGGCGTCGACGTAGTACTGCGCGCGTCGCGCCGCTGGTCAGCGTCACCTCGCCGATCACCAGCGCGTGCTCGCGAAGCTCGCCGACCAGCCGCTCGCGGGCCGTGGCACGATCGCTGGAAGATTCGGCCAGGAGCGTCCATCTGGCGATCTAATCTAGCGATGTGCTCTCCCCGCTCGCCGGAGCTGCTGCGCCTGGCGTCCTTTGTGCTCTGCCTGATCGTGATCGTCGTCGTTCGCGCTGTTCGCGATCAACCAGACCAGCAACGCTTCGACCCACCAGCAGCGCGAAGCTGAACAACGAACACGACGACCACCTCGACGAGCGACAGGCGCTCGCCAGCAAGGGGTCAGCGCGCAAGCGCATCGACGAAGCCTCCGAAGCGGTCACCTCGCCGTTCGATGCGGCGACCAACGGCATCGAGCAGCCAGTGGGCGATCCGCGGCATCGACCTCGCGCTCGCGCTGGTCGTCTACGGCTTCGGGCTGGGCTTCGTCGCGCGCACGATCCGCGTCAGGCTCTGAGCCGGCGCCCAGCACCGGCTGGCTCCGCTAGGGCCCGGCGTTGCCTTTGACCGTGTGGCTGCCGCCGCCGCTCTCGTTGTAGACGTCGACCGGCGTCCCCTGCTGCACCCAGCAGTAGATCGCGGACGCGTCGGGGATCGGCACGCGCAGGCAACCGTGGCTGGCCGCGTACGTCGGCACTTCCGCGTAGCCGTGGATCGCGTAGCCGCGGATGAAGTAGTTGGAGTCGACCATGCCCTCGGAGTTCGTGCCGAAGGTCTTGGAGTAGACGCTGAAGCGGCCGATCACGGTCGGCGTCGAGGGCTTGCCCGAGCTCATCGTGTAGAGCGCGCGCACGCGCCCGCCGGGTTCGATCTCCGCGAGCACCTGCTTGGTCAGGTCGCCCTCGACGTGCCTGCCGTCGCCGGGGTAGCGCACGTGGAACGCGCCGCCGCCCTCCTGCATGCGCTTGAAGACGCTGCGAGTCGGTGTAGGAGACGCGCGGCAGGCCGGTCATCTTGCGAAAGGCGATCACGGCACGTCCGGTCGCTTCGTCGAACACGCCGTTCGAGCGGCACGGCGAAGTGCAGCGCGTTGAGCTCTGACTGCAGCAGGCGAACCGATGGGCCGCGGGCGCCCGGACGAGAGGTTCGGCGAGGCCACGTGCACCTTTTCTGAGTCGCCCGCGAACGCGGCCTGCTGCGGCGTGGCGTAGTGAACCGCGCGCGCCTGCACGATCCCTGCGCCGGCGCTCGAATAGCCGATGTGAAACTGCCCGGCGCCGTTGCCGATCGCCAGCACGCTGACCGTCTTGCACTTCGACCTTGCGCGCCTTCGCGGTAGAAGCTGACCTTGACGCTCTGGCCGCCGACGTATGGGACGACGATGCCGCGCACGACCAGTCGGCTGCCGGCGATCACGAACGGCGGCTTGCCGAAGGCCCGCTGGACGACGAGCTTGATCTGGCCGGGCGCCGCGCCGGCCGGCGGCGGGGCGGCGGCCGGCGGCGGCGGCGGCGGAGCGGGCGTGGTCGTGGGGGCGGCCGCCGAGGCGGTGGCGGTCACGACGAGCAGGGCGCCGAGCAGGGCGCGGAGCACGGCGAAGCAGGGTCGCGAGCGGGGCTTTCTCATCGGCATGATCCTATCTGTCAGCAACGACGGCGCATGAAGCTCAGCTTGCGAGCGGTCGCTCGGGCGCGATCACGCCGACGCGCGTCAGCAGCGCGGCGAGCAGGGCGATCGACGGCGAGCGAGGCCACCACCAGCAGCGGGATCTGCCAGTCCCAGTTCCAGTTGGCGAGGCTCGCCGAAGGCGACCGAGTTGTTGAGCGAGTGCACGACTATGCACGGGTACAGCGAGCCGGTGCGGCGATAGAGCAGGCACAGCCCGAAGCCGAGCGCGGCGAGCGGCACGAGGTCGAGCAGCGGCGCCGAGCCGGCGTGCACGAGGCCGAACAGCAGCCCGGTGACGACCGCGCCGGTCCACGGGCCGCGCCAGTTGCGCAGCGCCGTGAAGATGTAGCCGCGAAACAGGAACTCCTCGCCGATCGGCGCGACCACGCATGTCAGCGCGGCGCTGAGCACGCCCGTGCCGATCTGTTCGAGCACCTTCTCTTCGGGCGGGTGGACGATCGCTTTCCAGAGCGATCGAGAACACGAGGAAGCCGGCGCCGATCCACACGATCCACAGCGCCGCCCGCCACGAGCGGCGTCGGACGCAGGCCGAACTGCCACGCGGCGACCTTGCGCCCGCCGAGTTGCGCGAAGAACACCGCGACGAGCACGAAGCCGAGGTCCTGCACGGCCGTGTCGGCGATCTGCAGACCGTCGGGCAGGTGCTGCGCCGACAGGTTGACGCCGAGCGCGAGCGCCGGAAGATCCACGAGCAGCGCGCCGACGACGGCCACGACGAGCGCGCTGACGAGCGCCAGCGGCGCCGACCACGCCGGCCACGCCGTGCGCGGCGAATCAAACGCCGCCGGCGTGTACTCCGCGCGCGGCTCCAGCGCAGGTTGGCCGGGCCGCGGCGCCGAGGTGAGGCCGTTCACGACGCTAAGCCACCCAGTGCCAGGTGGCGAACTGGGCGACGAAGAAGGCCATCAGCAGCGCCGAGCCAGCCAGCGCCGGGCGCTGCACGCGCGGGCGCTCTGCCAGCCACGCGCCGAGCCACATGCTCAGCGGGAACAGCACGACGAGAAAGCGCGGCAGCGACATCAGCGGCTGCGCGCTCACGGGATAGGACAGCGGCAGCGCGAGCGCGGCGACGCACGTAGGCGCCGTAGGCGAGCGGCAGGCGGCGCAGCACGCCGACGATCGCCACGAGCGCCGCCGGCGAGGAAGACCAGCAGCAGCAGGTTGTGCTCGGAGTTGATGAACGCGCTGTTGCCGGCGATCGGGTAGTAGAGGTGGGCCTGCTGCAGCGACAGCAGCTGGCGCGCCCCGCCGAAGGCCGCGCGCAGGCCGTCCCAGACGCCGACGTAGGGCCCGGCGAAGTGCCGTCCCCACACGTCCTGGGCGTGAAACGGCGACAGCGGATCGCCGCCGGCGAGACCGAGGTAGGCGAGGTACAGCACGAGGCCGGCGGGGACGAGCGCGAGCCACAGCAGGTCGCGCCGCAGGCGATAGCGCGGCCGCAGCCGCCGCGCGAGCGCGAAGTCCGGCGCGCGGTCCTCGCGCGGCCCGTACAGGTACAGCACGAGCGCTGGCGCAGCAGCACGACGCCGGCGCTGCGCGTCGCGGCGGCGAGCGCGCCGAGCGCGCCGACGGCGGCGAAGCGCCCCTG
The DNA here is from genome assembly GCA_963794905.1 of uncultured Solirubrobacteraceae bacterium. GTDB lineage: Bacteria > Actinomycetota > Thermoleophilia > Solirubrobacterales > Solirubrobacteraceae > Palsa-744. The sequence continues at coordinate 1,752,271 of CAWCFO010000002.1, read as the reverse complement.
GCGCGCGGCGTAGAACAGGCCGACCGACAGCGCCAGGTACAGCGACTCGGAGTACACGGCCGAGAAGTAGAAGGCCATCGGCGCGAACGCCGTGACCATCACCGCCAGACGCGCCACGTCCGCGCTGGCGACGCCACCTTCGCCGCCGTGATGCTCGCTGTCGTGCCGCAGGCCGGCGCCGAGCAGCGACCGGCCGCCCAGGCGCGCCGCCCTCGCCAGTTCCAGCGTCGTCAGGCGGTGGATGCCGTACAGCGCGCAGCGCGAAAGCGGCCAGCGAGACCAGCACGCCGCCGAGCACGAGCGGCACGCCCGCCGCGCCGAAGGCTCGGAGACCGAGCGGATAGAGCGGGAAGAAAGCGTCGCGCGAGGCGGTGAACGAACCGAGGTCGGGCCGGTAGCCGTAGTGGGCGATGACGAGATACCAGGAGGCGTCCCAGCGCGCGGCGGGCGCCGCCAGCAGGTCGCCCAGCCAGCCGAAGCCCGCTGGTGAGCCCGGGCGGGTTGAAGGCGTGGCGCACCGGCCCGAAGCCGAACGTGAGCACCGTGCGACGCCGGCCGCCCAGACGAGCAGGCGCGAGCTCCACAGCGCGCGCCAGCTGTCGCGCACGGCGGCCGCGCGCGCGGGGCCCAGCGCGTCCAGCCGGCGCTCTGCGATGGCGCCGCGCAGGCGCGCAGGCGCGAGTCGGCGGCGGGCGGGCACGACGCTCGGCGCGACGGGCGCGATCGGCTGCGCGCGCCCGCCGGCGTCGGCGGTGGCGAGCTCGGCTGTGTCGGTGGTCATGGTCGGTGGCGCCGGGCGGGCGGACGATGGCAGCGCAAGTGGCAGGAAATCACAATCGGAACGGTAATCTCGGTGGTTCGGAGATGTCTCGACAGGCACGACAGCGCCGGCGCAGGCACAACCGCGCCGGGCCAACACGATTTCTGCTGATCGGCGGCGGCATTCTCGTCACGGCGTTGATCGTCGGCGCGATCGCGGCGGTCGGCTACGTGCTCAACGTGTCGCAGTCGGCGCCGGCGATAACGAGCCTGCACCCGATCATCGGCGGCGGCTCCTCGCAGGTGTACGCGGCCGACGGCACGCGCTTGGGCTTCATCCAGTCCGACGAGCTGCGCACCCCGGTCACGTGGAGCCAGATCCCGGCCGACCTGCGAAACGCGACGGTGGCGATCGAGGATCAGCGCTTCTACAAAAACAACGGCGTGGACCTGACGGGCATCTTCCGCGCGGCCGTCAAGGACCTGACGCACGGCAAGGCGCTGCAGGGCGGCTCGACGATCACGATGCAGCTGATGCGCAACCTGTACCTCGGCGGCGACCAGCACACGATCACGCCAGAAGATCATCGAGGCGAAGCTGGCGATCGAGTACGAGAAGCGCCACGACAAGCACTCGATCCTCACCAGCTATCTGAACAGCGTCCCGTACGGCACGCTCGGTGGGCAGACCGCGATCGGCGTGCAGGCGGCGTCGCGGATCTTCTTCGACAAACCGGCCTCGCAGTTGAACCTGGCGCAGTCGGCGCTGCTCGCCGGGCTGCCGCAGGCGCCTTCGCAGTACAACCCGTTCCGCGACGCATCCGTCGCGCGCGCGCGACGCAACGAGGTGCTCGCACAAGATGGCCGAACTGCACTACGTCTCGGCGTCGCGCGGCGGCGAGCGCCGAGGCGGCGCCGCTGGAAGTCAAGCGCGGCTACTTCTACTCACAGCGCAAGGAGGACTTCTTCTTCGAATACGTGCGCGAGCAGCTGGTCAAACGCTACGGCGCGGCGACCGTCGCGCAGGGCGGGCTGAAGGTGCTACACGACGATCGACCTGCACATGCAGAGCGAGGCGCGCAAAGCGATCGCGCAGGTGCTCAACGAGCCCGAAGACCCGGCGTCGGCGATCGTCACGATCAACCCCGCCAACGGCGACATCGAGGCGATGGCCGAGTCCCAGAGCTACGAGGAGTCGCAGTACAACCTCGCCGTCGCAGGGCCACCGCCAGCCCGGCTCGACGTTCAAGGCGATCGTGCTCGCCGACGCGCTCTCGCGCGGCGTCGACCCGAACACCACCGTACTACATCTCGCACACGCTCGCGCCGGGCTGGCTCACCGGCTATCCGACCTACGAAGTCAAAACGTTCGGCGGCGAGCAGAACGGCACGATCAACCTCGTGCAGGCGACGCTCAAATCCGACAACACCGTCTACGCCCAGCTCGCCGCCGACCTCGGCGAGTCGACGGTGACGGAAATGGCTCGCAAGATGGGCGTCACCAGCCCTCTCCACAGCTATGCCGCGGAGGCGCTCGGCGGGCTCACGCTCGGCGTGACTCCGCTGGAGATGGCCAACGTCTACGCGACGCTCGCCGACGGCGGCTGGCGCAACAGCCCGATCGCGATCACCAAGGTCGTGTTCCCCGACGGCCACGTCGACAACAACTGGGGCAAGCCGCACCGCGTGAAGGTGCTCAGCGAAGCGGTCACCGCCGAGGAGACGCAGATCCTCAAAGAGAACGTCGAAAGCGGCACCGCCGCGCGCTCGGCGATCAGCTGCCCGACCGCCGCCAAGACCGGCACGACGAGCGAACTCGTCGACGCGTGGCTCGACGGCTACACGCCCAACTACGCGACCGCCGTGTGGATGGGCTATCCCGACCAAACGCGTCTCGATGACCGACGTCCACGGCGAGCCCCAGCAGGGTGGCTACCTGCCCGCCGAAATCTGGCACGCGTACATGAGCTCGGTCGTGGAAGGCAAGACCTGCGAGCAGTTCCAGCCCGCCAAGGAATCGATCTCATACCAGCCGTTCTACGGCAAATTCGCGACCACCGGCCAGTCGCGCGCAACGCGCGAATCGGAAAGCGGAGAATCGTCTTCCACGACCGAATCGACGCGGACGAAAGCACCGAAACGAGGAGGCGCAGGCGCGCCCGCCTCCGCCGCCCAGTCGCCCGACCGCGCCGCGCAACGGCCCGAACGTGCGCGGCACCGGCGGAGCAGGCGTGCCCTGAGCGGGGTTCGGCGATCGCCTCTGCCGGCGGACGCTGGTAGTTTGACCGGAGTTAACTTCCACACGACGGGCGCGACGGACGCGCTCGCGAGATCGGGGATGCGCGCACGTGGCAAAGGAGGACAAGGTTGAATTCGAGGGCGAGGTGATCGAGGCGCTGCCGAACGCGATGTTCCGCGTGAAGCTCGACAACGACCACGTCGTGCTCGGGCACGTCGCGGGCAAGATGCGTCGCTTCCGCATCCGCATCCTGCCCGGCGACCGCGTGCGCTGCGAGCTCTCCCCCTACGACCTCGACCGCGCGCGGATCGTCTACCGCCACCGCTGAGCGCCGCATCGCCGAGCGCTCGCTGATCGAAGCGATCGAAGCCGAGCTGTCCGGCGGGCTCGGCGCTGAGCACGACGCGCGCGCGTCTCGCGTCGTGCGCGGGCCGGGCGACGACGCCGCCGTCGTGCGCGGGAGCGCCGTGTGCGCGGTGTCGGTCGACACGATCGTCGACGGCGCGCACTTCCGCCTGCGCGACGGCTGGGCGACGCCGGCCGAGGTCGGCCACCGCGCGCTCGCCTGCGGCGCTGTCGGATCTCGCCGCGATGGGCGCGCGGGCCGGGCGAGGCGTACGTCGCGCTCGGCCTGCCGCGCGAGCTTCGGCGAGCACGAGGCGCTCGCGCTGGTGCGCGGCGCGGCCGCGCTCGCACGCGATGACCGGCACGGCGATCGCCGGCGGCGACGTCGTCGCCGCGCCGGCGCTGACCGTCTCTGTGACGGTCGTCGGCTGGGCCGACGACGAGCGGGAGCTGATCGGGCGCGACGGCGCGCGTCGCGGGCGACCTGGTCGGCGTGACCGGCGCGCTCGGCGCGCGCCGCCGCGGCGCTGGCCGTGCTGGAGGGCCGCGCCGCGCGCGACACCGCGGCGGCAGACCGCGTGCTCGCGCGCATGCGGTCGCCCGAGCCGCGCCTGTGCGAGGGGCGCGCGCTGGCCGGCGCCGGCGTGCACGCGATGATCGACCTGTCCGACGGCCTCGCCGAGCGACGCGGCGCACATCGCGCGTGCGAGCGGAGTGGGCGTGTGCGTGGCGCTAGATCGCCTGCCGCTTGCGCCCGGGGTCGCGGAGGTCTGCGCGGAGCTGGCGCTGGAGCCGTGGCGCTTGGCGGCGGGCGGCGGAGAAGACTACGAGCTGTGCTTCTGCCGTCGCAGCGGACAGCCGCGCGACGCATCGAGGATGCGGTCGCCGCGTGCGGCGACGTCGGGTGATCACGTGGATCGGCGAGGTGCGCGCCGGCGCGCCCGGCTCTCGCTGCTAGACGGGCGGGGAGCCGAGGTGCGGCTGAGCGGATTCGAGCACCGCTGGTAGCCTGGGCGATGACGGGTGGGCGGGGTGCCTCGCCGACGCGGGCTGTTCGAGCTGATCGCCGACGAGCGCTTCGGCCGCGTGCGCCGGGCGCCGACCCGCCGCCAGCCGCCCCGCGCCGACGGGCACGGTGCGCGTCAGGCGGGCGTACACGAGCAGGCGTTTTGCGGCGCTGAACAGCGGCGTGCAGGCCGACAGCACGAGCCGCGAGTAGCCGACGTTGCCGACGGCCGCGTGGACGTCGGTCGGCGCGACGACGCGTTTGGCCGACGACCGTGTAGGTGAAGTGCGCGTAGGGCATGTTCAGCTGGATCGCGTTGCCGCGGCGCAGCAGGTCGATGTGGCGAAACGGCGCGAGGTACGTGGTGCGGTGTCCGGCGATGGCGGTCGTGCCGGCCATGCCGGGGAAGACCGTTTCGGAGTAGATGCCGGGTCCGCTCTCCAGGTCAGACGTGCTGGTGCCCTTGACGACGACGAAGCTCGCGCCGATGCGCGGGATGCGGATGCGCCCGACGGGGCTGCCGTCCTTGGCGCGCCCCTCCAGGCCGCCGGCGAGGTAGGCGATGCGCAGGCGCACGTCGGCGAGGTTCACCAGCGCGCGCTCTTCGACTGGTCGACGGCGCGGCGTCGTTCGACCTTCGTCAGCGCGCCGCTGAGGTGGTCCTGGCGCAGTTTCGCGTACAGCGCCGAGAACGGCTCCTGCCAGACGAGCGTCACGCCGGCGTCGATCAGCGCGCCCGCGCCGACGACGATCAGCGCGATGGCGAAAGCGCGCACGGCCCGCCGCGACCACGGCGAGCTGCGCCGCGGAGCGAAGCTCGGGCCCCTGCGAGACACCGGTGAAAGGGGAATATCGGACATCGTGCGCGCGCTGCTCTGGGCTCTATCGTCGCAGAGCCGACCGCGTCCCCCCGAGCGAACCGGGCCCGGCGTAGCACAGCGGCCCGCGGATCGTTATCTCATCGACAGGTTCGTCGGCTCCCCCAAGCGCCGGCGACGCGGCGGTCAGCGCCAGCAGAACTGTCGCCGCGGCGCAGCCCAGCGCGACGCTCCACAGCAGCGCGCGCCGCGAGCCCGATGTGGCCGCCGGCGACGAGCAGCACGGCCATCCACGCGACGCGGCCGGGACCGAGGCCGAGCTGGTCGGCGTAGAAGGCGATCAGCGCCACCAGCGGCAGCAGGCCGGCGAGCACCAGCGCGAGCGCCCGCGAGCGGGCGCGGGCGCAGCTCGGGCGAGACGATCAGCAGCCACAGGTGCACGGCGGGCAGCAGCAGCAGCGCCGCGACGGGGTTGACGATCCAAACGACGACGGCCAGCGCGACCAGCACGAGCAGCATCCCCACGCCCGCCGCGTCGCTGCTCGGGCGAGCGTCCAGGCCGAGCCGGCGCATGAACGCCGGCCAGATCAGCCAGGCGAGCGCGAGCGCGAGCAGCACCGAAGCGACGGTCGCGGCCGCCGATCCGCTGAACGTCAGCGCGTCGGGTGGGATCGGCTCGGCGGGCGCGGCCGACGATGCCGAGCACGCCGAGCACGAACGCGAACAGCGCGGCGGCCATGAACGGCGCCGCGCACAGCAGCGTCCACAGCGACCAGCGCGCGACCGCCAGGCGGCGGCGTCGCGCTCGCGCGAGGCCGTCCGCGGCGACGATCAGCGGGGGCAGCAGCAGCGTGCCGGCGAGCAGGCGCAGCGCCCATGCGGGGATCGTCTTGGGCTGCACGAGCAGGCCGGCCTGCATCGCAGTCGGCACGTCCGGCCCGCTGTCGAGCGCGTCGACGGCGGTCAGTACGGCGCGGCCGAGCGCTTCCAAGCGTGCGCCGCTGACCGGCTCGGCGCTCGTGGGCCCGCGTTCGCCGCTGGCCTGCACGAGCACGGCGGGGATGCCAGCGGCGCCGAGCGGGCCCTGTTCGCCGACGGTCAGCGGGAAAGCCAGGTGCGCCAGCTGACCGAGCGCGCTCGGCGCGCCCGGATCGGTCGCCGCCTCCTGCGTGATCGCGTCGTCGACCGTGCGCTGCAGCTGCAGCGGCGCGGCGCCGGTGGCGTCGGAGAAGGGCACGACGAACGGCTTGTCGCTGACGCGTGCCGGCGAGGTCGCCGAGCACGATCGCGGCGTCGAACGGTCCGGGGCCGTTCGCGGCGAAGTCGGCCGCGCCACGCGTCGCCGCCGCTGCCGCCGCTGGTGGAGACGAGCACGATCGTGCGCTGCGTCTCGCGCGCGGCGAACACGCGCGCCAGCTCGAGCAGCGCGGCCGTGCCCGACAGCTCGGCGCGCGAGCCGCGCGCCGGCCGCGTCGCGGTGGGCGAGGATCACGATCGGCGTCTCGCCGGTCGACGCCGGGGCGCTGGGCGATCACGTCCGTGAGCGTGCGCTCGCCGTCGATCGTCTGCGCTGCGAAGCGGCGCACGTGCACGCTGAAGCCGCCGCCGGCCGTCGCCGCCGAGCCCGCGCAGCGTGCCGCGCGACGTAGCGGGCGAGCGCCTCGTCGCCGGCGCTGCCGGGCCGGCGATGCGGGATAGCGCGGCGGCGAGCGCCGTCAGTTCGCGAGAACGCCCGCTGGCCTTCGAAGGCGTCGGGCGCGAGCGTCGAGCGCAGCGGGGCGGGACGGCCGCCGAGCGAGAAGGCGGCGACCGCCAGCGCGAGGACGAAGCGGCAGGAATGCCGCTCGATACAGGCGCCCGTTGAGCATCGCCTAGACGATAGTTCGACGGGCGGGCGCCCGTTGCGCACAAAGACGCGCTCACCGTTAGGTATCGTGCGGCCGCGTGCTCCAGCCCGTCGCCGTTGGCAACAAGACGCTCGCCGATTACACGCACATCTGCGGGCGCGAGCTGATCGCGGAAATCCGCGAGCTGGCCGAGCCGCTGCAGGGCGATCGCGTGGTGCACATCTCGGCGACCGCGTTCGGCGGCGGCGTGTCGGAGATCCTCTACACGCTCGTGCCGCTGATGCGCGACGTGGGGCTGGACTGCGAGTGGCAGGTGATCTACGGCCGCGAGGAGTTCTTCAACGCGACCAAGCTGATGCACAACGCGCTGCAGGGCGCGCCGCAGGATCTCGACGAGGAGCAGTGGGCGACGTGGCGCCAGTACAACGAGATGAACGCGCGCGAGCTGTCCGGCGGCTGGGACGTGTGCCTGGTCCACGACCCGCAGCCGGCGGCGCTGTTCGGCCTCGTGCCCGAGAAGGCCAAGGGCTGGGTGTGGCGCTGCCACATCGACCTGTCGACGCCCAACGCGCAGACGATCGCGCAGCTGCTGCCGTACATCGAGGACTACCCGCAGTCGCTGTTTCACATGGCCGAGTACGTGCCGCCGGGGATGAGCGGCCACGTCAACGTCGTGCCGCCGGCGATCGACCCGCTGACGCCGAAGAACATGGCGCTGTCGCCGGAGGACGGCGCGTTCGTGTGCGGTCAGTTCGGCATCGACGTCGACCGGCCGCTGATGTGCCAGGTCTCGCGCTTTGACCCTTGGAAGGACCCGCTGGGCGTGATCGACGCCTACCGCATCGTCAAGCGAGTCGCTGCCCGAGCTGCAGCTCGCGCTGGTCGGCTCGATGGCCAGCGACGACCCGGAGGGCTGGGACTTCTTCAACGCGACGATCGCGCACGCCGACGGCGACCCGGACATTCACATCCTCAACAACTTCAACAACGTCGGCGCGATCGAGGTCAACGCCTTCCAGTCGCACTCCGACGTGCTGTGCAGAAGTCCACGCGCGAGGGCTTCGGGCTGACAGTGTCGGAGGCGATCTGGAAGGCGCGGCCGTTCATCGGCGGCAACGTCGGCGGCATCCCGCTGCAGATCGAGGACGGCGTGACCGGCTTTCTCGTCTCGAGCGCCGAGGAGTGCGCCGAGCGCGCGCTGGAGGTGCTGAAGGACCCGGCGCTGGGCAAGTTCTTGGGCAGGCGCGGCAAGGAGCATGTGCGCACGCACTTCCTCACGCCGCGTTACCTGCGCGACTACCTGCGGATCTTCACACGAGCTGAAGACGTAATCGCGAGCACGGATGTCGAGCGTTCCCATCAACGGAGCCGACTGATGCAGGCGCGAGCGTGACCAGAACGTCCCGCTGGTGCTCGTCAGCAACCGCGGCCCGGTCACCTTCGACGCGCAGGGCGAGACGCAGCGCGGGTCCGGCGGCGTGGTGACGGCGCTGACCGGGCTCGCCTCGCACCGCGAAGCGATCTGGATCGCCTCGGCGATGAGCGAGTACGACGCCAGGGCGTCGCGCGAGCACGGCGGCAAGTCCGTTCCCGGTGCGCTCGCCCTCAGGCGACGTGCGACTTCCGCGTGCGCCTGGTCGTATCCGACCCGGACGCCTACGACCGCTTCTACAACGTCGTCGCCAACCCGATGCTGTGGTTCATCCAGCACTACCTGTGGGACCTGTCCAACGCCCCGGACATCCGCCGCGAGGAGATCGAGGCGTTCGAGTTCGGCTACAACGCCGTCAACGAGGACCTCGCGCACGCCGTCGTGGAGGAGCTCGAGGGCGCCGAGGAACCGGTCGTGATGGTCCACGACTACCACCTGTACACGCTGCCCGACCTCGTGCGCCGCGCGCGCCCGGACGCCTTCCTGCACCACTTCGTCCACATCCCGTGGACGCAGTCGGACGCCTGGCGCGTGCTGCCGACGCGGATCCGCGAGGAGATCTTCACGGGGCTGCTGGCGAACGACATCATCGGCTTTCACACGCGCTCCTACCGGCGCAACTTCCTGCAGTGCTGCCGCGACCTGATGGGCCTCGAGATCGACTTCGAGCGCGGCGTCGTCGTCGCGCCGGGCGGCGAGCGCGAGGTGTGGGTGCGCGCGTACCCGCTGCCGATCGACCACGAGGCGACGCGCCGCGTCGCGCAGCGACCGGCGCGTCGAGCGAGTTCGAGCAGGAGCTGCTGCGCCGCCGGCGCGACTACCTGATCCTGCGCGTCGACCGCGCCGACCTGAGCAAGAACGTGCTGCGCGGCTTCTCCGCGTTCGACCTGTTCCTCGAGCAGCACCCCGAGTTCTCCGAGCGCGTGACGTTCGTCGCGCAGCTGATGCCGTCGCGGACCGACGTGCCCCAGTACGCCGAGTACCTGGAGGCGATCGAGGCGCTGGTGGCGGTCGTCAACCACCGCCACGGCACGCCCGACTGGATGCCGATCCAGCTGAAGCTGCGCGACGACCTGGAGGAGGCGATGGCCGCCTACAAGCACTACGACGTGCTGCTCGTCAACGCGATGTTCGACGGCATGAACCTGGTCGCCAAGGAGGGGCCGATCGTCAACGAGCGCGAGGGCGTGTCGATCCTCTCGGAGAACACCGGCGCGCACGAGGAGCTCGGCGAGTACGCGCTGTCGGTCAACCCGTTCGACATCCAGGAGCTGGCCGACTCGATCCACGCGGCGCTGACGATGGCGCCTGCGGAGAAGCGCCGGCGCGCGGAGGGCCTCGTCGAGATCGTCACCTCGCGCGATCCCGGCGACTGGATCGACGAGCAGCTCGCGGACATCCGCGCGAAGGGCCGGACGCGCTAACCTTGCAGCGCAGCGCCTTCGGGCGCTTTTCTATGACGCTGCCCGCACCGACATACGACCTCGTCCTGCTGCTCGACCCGCAGGCGGACGACGCCGCGCGCGACAAGCTCGTCGCCGACACGCGCGCGTCGATCGAGGCGCAGGGTGAGCTGCTGCGCCACGACGACTGGGGCGAGCGCGCGCTGACCTACCCGATCGACCGCAAGGCCAGCGCGCGATACCACCTGCTGCAGTTCCACGTCGGCCGACGCCGAGCTGCTCGACGGGCTCGACCGCACGCTGCGCCTCGCCGACGACGTGCTGCGCTTTCGCATCATCAAGCTGGCCCCGGGCGTGCCGGCGGCGCCGGACATGAGCAGCGGCGCCGCGGCCGCGCGCGTGCCCGCCGACGCCGCCGGCGAGGCGCAGCCCGCCGCGACCGCCGCCGCGCCGGCGCAGGACTCGGCGCCGGCGCAGGACGCAGCGTCTGCACAGGAGACCGAACCAGCTCAAGACGCCGCCGCACAGGACGCGGCGCCGGCCCAGGACGCTCCGGCCACCGCCGCCGAGGGCGCCAGTGCGCCCGACACCGCTTCGGACCAGCCGGACGCCGAGCTGGCCGTCGGCGAGCCTTCCTAGCTTCACCGCGCTGCGGCCCCGGCACTCGCGCAACTCTGGCGTCAGCCGGCCATGTCGGGTGAGCAGGCGTAATAAGATCGCTTGCGTGGGCTGGGCTGAAGACATGAACGACGGTGCGTCAAACCGCACGGACGTGCTGCGCGCTTCGCCGCCGATGTTCGAGTCGCGCGTGCTCGACGCGCTGTCGCGTGTGCACCCGGCGGTGCCGGTGCTGATCTTCGTGCCGGGGATCGTGTTCCTGGCGGCGTGGAGCCTGTCGAAAGTGAGCGTGCTGCTGGTGGGCGCGCTGGTCGTCGGCGGGTACGCGCTGTGGACGCTGTTCGAGTACTGGCTGCACCGCCTGGTCTTCCACTTCGAGCCGGAGGCGGGAATCGGCGCGCGGCTGCACTGGATCATCCACGGCGTGCACCACGACCACCCGAACGACCCGATGCGCCTGGTGATGCCGCCGGCGGTCAGCGTGCCGCTGGCAGCAGCGGTGTTCGGGCTGCTCTACCTGATCTTCGGCGAACGCTACGCGCCGGGGCTCGGCGCCGGCTTCTTCGTCGGCTACCTGGTCTACGACATGATGCACTACTACCTGCACCACTTCCGCCCGCGCGGATGGCTCGGGCGGATGCTGCGCGAGCGGCACATGCGCCACCACTTCCAGGACGACACGCGCGGGTTCGGCATCAGCGCGCCGTACTGGGACGAGGTGTTCGGCACCTCCACGCGGGCCCGGCGCGCGGCGCGCGGCGCTCGCAATTAGCGGCTTTCCGCGCGGTCTGCGCCCGCACGCCGGTCTAGACTCGACGCTCGACGCTGGACAGCCGAGAGACTACGCGCCGCAAACGCGCGACAAGCGAGCCGAAAGGAAGGCAGCAGTGGCCGCCACCAACATCAACCGGGTCGTGATGACCGGAAACCTGACCGCCGACCCCGAGCTGCGCTCGCTGCCGAGCGGCAACTCGGTGTGCAGCCTGCGCATCGCCTGCAACACGCGCCGCAAGAACGGCAGCACGGGCGAATGGGAGGACAAGCCCAACTACTTCAACGTCACCGTGTGGGGCGCGCAGGGCGAGAACGCGGCGCGCTACCTGTCCAAGGGACGCCCCGTGGCGATCGACGGGCGCCTGGAGTGGCGCGAGTGGGAAGCGCAGGACGGCACAAAGCGCCAGGCAACCGATATCATTGCCGACTCGGTGCAGTTCCTGGGCTCGCGCGAGCGACAGCCTCCGGTGGGCGGTTCGGAGATCGTCAGCGGGCAACGGGGCCTCCAAAGGAGGCGACGTGCCGGTCGACGAAGGGGACTTCCAGCCCGCACCGGTCGCCGGCGGCGCCGGCGACGACGACATCCCGTTCTGATCGACAGCACAGCGAGGTCTTCGTGTATTCACCCGTTCTCACGCCTGAGCCGCAGGGCCGCAACCGCGGCGGAGTCCGCTGATGGCCAAGGCACGCGGTCGCGGCAAGCCGGTTCGCCGGCGCGACAAGAAGGGCGGGCTCGGCAGCGGCCGGCGCAAGCCCTGCCAGCACTGCCGCGACAAGGTCGACCAGGTCGACTACAAGGACGTCGCCTCGCTGCGCAAGTTCATCTCCGAGAAGGGCAAGATCCGCTCACGGCGGATCACCGGCTCGTGCCGCCGCCACCAGGTGCAGATCGCCCGCGCGGTCAAGCGCGCGCGTGAGCTGGCGCTGCTGCCGTACGTCAACGAGGGCGGCCGCGAGGACAGCCCGCGGCGCGACCGCGGCGACCGCGACCGGGACCGCTAGGCGATGCCCGAGGCGATCCTCCTGAAGGACGTCGACACGCTCGGCGAGCAGGGCAACGTGGTCGACGTCTCCAAGGGCTACCTGCGCAACTACCTGATGCCGCGCAAGCTCGCGCAGCCGGCGACGAAGGGCGCGGTCGAGGCGATCCGCCAGCGCCAGGCAGGCCGCCGAGCGCGCCGAGCGCAACGCGATCGAGAAGGCCGCAGGAGAACGTCAACCTGCTCAACCGCACCGTGCTGACGATCCCCCAGCAGGCCGGCGCCGACGGTCGGCTGTTCGGCTCGGTGACCGCCCAGGACATCGCCTCGGCGATCAGGAAGCGCGTGGCCTGAAGCTCGACAAACGCAACGTGCACCTGCCCGAGCCGATCAAGAACGTCGGCACCTACATGGTCGTCGTCGACGTCGTCGACGGCGTGACCGCGACGATCAAGACGATGGTCGTCGCCAAGAAATAGACCTCGGCGACGCCAGCGCGTCTGGTCGCGCGCCGCTCCAGACGCGCCGGGGCTGGCCTGCGGTCCGCCTGTGCTGCGAACATACGTTCGTGAGCAAACAAAAGGCCCGACGTAGCGGGGAGCCCTCCCGGGCGCCGCTTGCCCCGACCCTAGATCGCCCCACCGATGAGCGCCGTCTCGACAGCCAACGGCACGGCCAGCGCCCAGACGCGCGCGCTCGCGCCGCCGCACAACCTCGACGCCGAGCAGTCGGTGCTCGGCGCGATCCTGCTGTCCGACCGCTCGCTGTACGCGCTGGTGATCGAGGAGGGGCTGCGCGCGGACGACTTCTACCGCGAGCGCCACGGCGCGATCTACGAGGCGATGCTCGCGCTGTACAACGAGTAGCGAGCCGGTCGACACGCTGACGGTGATCGACCGCCTGCGCCAGACGGGCAAGCTCGAGGAGATCGGCGGGGCCGCCGCGGTCGACGAGCTGACGGGCGTCGTGCCGGCCGCCGGGCACGCGCGCCGCTACGCGCAGATCGTGCGCGAGAACGCGCTGCTGCGGCGCCTGCTGAAGGCCTCGTATGAGATCCAGGAGAGCGTGCTCGGCCACGAGGCCGCGCCGCGCGAGCTGGTCGAGCAGGCCGAGAAGGCGATGCTCGAGGTCGCGCGCGACGACCGCCAGCAGGACTTCCGCGCGATCGAGGACGTGCTGCACGAGGAGCTCGACAAGCTGCACCGCCTGTCGATCGAAGGCACATCGCTGACGGGCACGCCGTCGGGCTTCAAGGACCTCGACGAGATCACCGGCGGCTTTCAGCCGGGCAACCTGATCATCATCGCCGCGCGCCCGGCGATGGGCAAGAGCGCGCTGGTGTGCAACATCGCCGAGAACGCGGCCGTCGAGCACAACAAGCCGGTGGCGCTGTTCTCGCTGGAGATGGCCGAGGCGGAGCTCGCCCAGCGCTTCGTCGCCTCGCAGGCGCGAATCAAGGGCGAGGAGCTGCGCAAGGGCCGCGTCGCCGAGCAGCGCTGGCCGAAGATCCTCAAGGCCGTCGCAGCGTGCTCGCGGCGGCGCCGCTGTGGGTCGACGACTCCAGCGACGTGGGCATGCTGGAGATCCGCGCGAAGGCGCGGCGCCTGCACAGCCAGTGCGAGGGCGGGCTCGGGCTGATCATCATCGACTACCTGCAGCTGATGCGCACCGACAGCCGCTACGACAGCCGCGTGACGGCCGTCGGCGAGCTGAGCCGCGGGCTGAAGATCCTCGCGCGCGAGCTCGGCGTGCCGGTGATCGCGCTGTCGCAGCTCAGCCGCGCGGTGGAGACGCGCCCGGACAAGAAACCGCAGCTGTCGGACCTGCGCGAGAGCGGGCAACCTCGAGCAGGACTCCGACCTGGTGATGTTCATCTACCGCGACGAGTACTACGACGAGGACTCCGAGCGCCCCGGCGAGGCCGACCTGATCATCGCCAAGCACCGCAACGGCGCGGTCGGCAAAGTCACGCTGACCTTCCAGAAGGAGTACCCGAAGTTCATGAACTACGCCGGCGAGCGCTACACGCCGTGAGCGAGCGCGAGCTGACGCGCGCCGGGCGCGCGGTGCCCGCTCGGGGTGTGCGACGGCAGCGGCTTCGTCGTCGACGAGGACACCAACACGGCGTCGCGACTGCCGCTGCCGCGCGGGGCGCATCGCCCGGCTGCGCACCGCCGGACTGGAGGGGCGGGTCCCGCGCCACTACCGCGGCGTCTCCTTCGACCGTCCGCCGGTGCCGGAAATCGCGCGCGTCGGCGCCCGACCAGGTGCAGGAGGTCAAGCGCTACGTGCGCGAGATCGACGCGAACCTCGACGCCGGGCGCGGCCTGTGGCTGATGGGCGACGTGGGCACGGGCAAGACGACGCTGGCGATGATCGTCTCCAAGGCGGCGCTCGACGCCGGGCGCTCGGTAGCGATCTACTCGCTGCCGCGGCTGCTCAACCTGATCCGCGACTCGATCGACGCGGAGGGCGGCATGGTCGGCTTCCTCGACCGCCTCGCCGCGGTCGACCTGCTGCACATCGACGACCTCGGCGCGGAGAACACGACCGACTGGGTGCTCGAGCAGCTGTACTCGATCATCAACACCCGCTACGAGGACGAGCGCGCGATGATCGTCACGACCAACCTGCAGTTCGAGGAGCTGATCGAGCAGCTCGGCGAGCGAACGGTCTCGCGGCTGGTGGCGATCTGCGGCAACGTGCTGCCGCTGTTCGGCGAGGACGACCGCCGCGTGCATAGGGACGCGCGCGAGGACGTCGGCGGCGCGCTCGCGGACCTGGCCTCGCCGCTGCGCTCCTCCTGAGCGAACCGCCGCCGGCCGAGCAGGCCCCGGCCCAGCCGACACGCTCCCCAGCCGACACGCTCCCCTAGACTGATGCGCACATGCCGGGAATCGTGATCGTCGGCGCCCAGTGGGGCGATGAGGGCAAGGGCAAGATCACCGACCTGCTCGCCGAGCAGGTCGACGCGGTCGTGCGCTTCCAGGGCGGCAACAACGCCGGCCACACGATCGTGCGCGACGGCGAGGAGTGGAAGCTCCACCTGATCCCGTCGGGGATCCTCTATCCGGGCAAGTGCTGCGTGATCGGCAACGGCGTGGTGATCGACCCGAAGGTGCTGATCGGGGAGCTCGACGCGCTGCGCGCGCGGCGCGTCGACGTCGGCGGCCTGCGCATCTCGGCCAACGCCCACCTGATCATGCCCTACCACCTGCTGCTGGACTCGGCCGGCGAGGCCAAGCTCGGCAGCCTGCAGATCGGCACCACGCGCCGCGGCATCGGCCCGTGCTACGCCGACAAGGCGGCGCGCCTGGGCATCCGCGTGCAGGACCTGCTCGACGAGAAGATCCTCAAGAAGAAGATCGTCGCGGCGATGGAGCCCAAGCGCCTGTCGCTGCGGCCGTTCGAGAAGGACCCGTCGCTGGACCTGCACACGATGACCGAGGAATACCTCACGTTCGGCCATCGCCTGGAGCAGCACATCGCCGACACGGCGAAGCTGATGTGGGACCTGCTCGACGACGGCAAGAAGGTGATCTTCGAGGGCGCGCAGGGGGCGATGCTCGACATCGACCACGGCACCTATCCGTTCGTCACCTCCTCCAACCCGCTCGCCGGCGCCGCGTGCGTGGGCACGGGCGTCGGCCCGAAGAGCATCGACGAGGTGTGGGGAATCGCCAAGGCGTACACCACGCGCGTCGGCGCCGGGCCGTTCCCGAGCGAGCTGCACGACGAGATGGGCGAGCGCATACGCGCGGCAGCGGCGGCGAGTTCGGCACGACGACCGGTCGCCCGCGGCGCACCGGCTGGCTTGATCTGGTCGCGCTGCGCTACGCGGCGCGGCTGAACAGCCTGACCGCGCTCGTCGTGACCAAGCTCGACGTGCTCTCGGGGCTCGACCGCATCCAGGTATGCACGAGCTACCGCGGCGCAGAAGACGCCGAGTTCGACGACTTCCCCTACCACCAGACGGTGCTGCACCACACGACGGCCGAGCTGACCGAGCTGCGCGGGTTGGAGCGAGGATCTCGGCGAGTGCCGCACGCTCTCCGACCTCCCCGACGCGGCGCGCGAGTACCTGCAGTTCATCGCCGAGCACGTCGGCGCGCCGGTCGCGCTGGTCGGCGTCGGGCGCCGGTCGCGAGCAGACGCTGTGGACCGACGACGGCATGCGCACGCTGCTCGGCCATGGCGTGCCCGGCGCCGACCCGGTCAGCGCGTAGACCCCGACACGACGGCCGGACCGGCGCGCACGGCTGGGGCGTCTAGCCTGTTGGGGTGAGCACAGAGCAAGAGCGGACGCCGTACCTCGACGCGTTGAGCGCATACGCCGACCGCGACCCCGCGCGCCTGCACGTTCCGGGCCACAAGGGCGGGCTCGGCGCGGACGCGCAGTTGCGCGAGGCGATCGGCGAGCGTGCGCTGCGCCTGGACATTCCCGCGCTGACATACGGCATCGACATCGGGCCAGAGCCGACGCCGTTTGAGCAGGCCCAGCGGCTGGCCGCCCAGGCGTGGGGGGCGAGGCGGGCCTGGTTTCTGGTCAACGGCGCGTCGCAGGGCAACCTCTCGGCCGGTCTCGCGCTCGCCCATCACGGCGACGAGGTGGTGGTGCAGCGAAACGCCCACTCGAGCGCCGTCGACGCGCTGATCCTGTCGGGCATGCGCCCGACGTTCGTCGCGCCGGAGGTCGATCCTGAGCTGGGCATCGCGCACTGCCTGCTCCCCGAGACGCTCGACGCCGCGCTGGCGCGGACGCCGGCGGCGGTGGGCGCGTGGGTCGTCTCGCCCACCTACTTCGGCGCCGTCGCGGACGTGCGCGCGCTGGCGGCGGTCGCGCATTCCCACGACGTCGCGCTGATCGTCGATGAGGCGTGGGGCGCGCACATGGCCTTCCATGAGGATCTGCCCGCGCACGCGCTGTCGCTGGGCGCCGACCTGGTCATCTCCAGCACGCACAAGATCGTCGGCAGCCTCACGCAGTCGGCGATGCTGCATCTCGGCGACGGCGGCGTCGAGCGAATCGGCGAGGACGCGGTCGACCGCGCGGTTACGCTGACCGAATCGACCAGCCCGAGCGCGCTGCTGACGGCCTCGCTGGACGCCGCGCGGCGATTGGCGTTCCTGCACGGGCACGAGCTGCTCGACGCAGACGATGCGCACGCTCGTCGACACGCGCGCGCAGATTCGCGCGATCGACGGCCTCGACGTGCTCGACGAGCGCATGGTCGGCCGCTCGGGCGTGTTCGCCTACGACCCGCTGCGCCTGGCCGTCGACGTCCGCGGCATCGCCGCGACCGGCTACGAGCTGGCGCCGATGCTGCGCGAGATCGGCGACATCAACCTGGAGCTGTACGGGCAGAACGTCGTCGTCGCGGTGTTCGGCATGGGCGAGCCGGCGCTGCCGGAGGCGACCCGACTGGTCGACGCGCTGCGCGAGGCCGCTTCGCGCGTGCGGCCTGGACCCGTCGGGCGCGAGCACCAGCTTCGCGGCGCCGCCACCGTGGGGCGAACTGGCGATGACCCCACGCGAGGCGTTCCTCGGCGCGCAGGAGGCCGTCCCCGCCGCACGAGCCGTCGGGCGGATCGCCGCCGAGTCGCTCGCGACTTACCCGCCGGGCATCCCCAACGTGCTGCCTGGCGAGCGGCTGACGGCTGAGACGCTCGCATACGTGCAGCGCACGCTCGAGCTCGGCGGCAGCGTGCGCGGAGCCAGCGACCGCCTGCTGCGCACGGTGCGAGTGGTGGTCGAGGACGGCTCGCGCGCCACTCTCGGCTGAGCGGGCGACGCACGACTGCGCGTGCGCGTGCTGGATGCGAATGGGCCGTCCGGGAATCGAACCCGGAACCTTGGGCTTAAGAGGCCCCTGCTCTGCCGGTTGAGCTAACGGCCCGGGAGGGCGCCGGCTGCTGCGCCGGCTCGGCCAGCGATTCTAGCCGAGGCGCGCAGCGCTGGCCTATTTGGTCTTGGTCGTCGACGTCTTCGCCGGCTGCGGCGTCGTTTTCACGGCCGTGCCGACCAACCCGCCGCTGCCGTTGGTTTTGCCCGTGTACGTCGTGCCGTTGGTCGTCGTCGTGAACGTTTCGCCTTCGGGGCTGTTCTTGACCGCTTCGAGTTCTTTCTTGACGCGAGCGCGCGACGAGGCCGGCGCGAGCGCCACGGCCTTGCCGGACGCCAGATCGCCCACGCGCGGGTTCTTCGCTTTGTAGGCGTACTCGGCCAGCGCGGCGTAGTAGGACGCGTTCGTCGGTTCGGCAGCGACGACGAGCTGCAGCACCTGCACCGCCGAGGCCGGCTGGTTGAGGCCTTCGGCGCCGTACACGCGCACCATCAGCTTGGCCAGTTCGGGGCTCGGCTTGGGCGGGTTGAGCGCGAGATAGCCTTCCCACGAGCGCGACGCCTTGGCGAACAGTTCCTTGCCCTTGGCCGTCGGCTGGCCGGTGTTGGTGTTGACATACGCTTCGCCACCCGCTTCGTGCAGCTCGGCGAGCGTCAGTTTTTCCCGCGCGGCGACGTTGTTCGGCTGCTTCTGCAAGACCTTTTCGTACTTCTTGATCTGGCTCGCGAAGCTCGTCCCGCCGGAGCCTTCGTTTTCGCTGGCCGCGTTGAGCAGGCCGCCGCCACCGCCGCCGGTGCCCACGCCGAAAAGAACCAGCCCGCCGCCGATCAGCAACGCGAGGCCGACGTAGATGACCTTCACCGCGCGGCGGCGATGGCGCCCTCTCAGGTCGAACAGCATCAGTCTGTGTGGTCCGGGTCCACGTGGTCGATTATCTGCTGCACGCTCCGCTCCGCTGGGTCGTCTGTCGGGTGGGTCGCCGGGCTCCCCTGGGCATCCCCGGCGCGCTCTGCTCTCGCCGCAGCCCTACGCCCGACGAACGCAGCCACCAGGATACTCGCCTCATACAGCACGTACAGCGGCACCGTCTCGAGCACCAGCGTGATGGCGTCGCCCGGGAGGAACGCCGCGACGGCGGCGCACGCCACGATCGCGTAGCGCCGGCTCTTGCGCAGCTGCTCGACCGTGACCAGGCCGACGCGCGTCGTCGCCAGGATCACGACCGGCACCTGGAAGACCAGGCCCATCGCCAGCAGCACCGTGGCGGCGAATTTGTAGAACTGGCTGGCCTGCACGAGCACGTTGAACTCGCTGGCGTTGAAGTTGACGAAGAAGCGCACCGCGGCCGGCAGCACGACGAAGTAGCCGAACAGCACCCCGATCGCGAACAGCAGCGGCACCGCCGCGAGCAGCGGCCGCGCGATGCGTTTCTCATCCGGGCTGAGCGCCGGCAGGATGAAGCCGTAGACCTCGTACAGGATCAGCGGCAGCGAGATCACCAGCGCGAACAGCAGCGAGACGGTGATCGTCGTCGTGAACGGCTCGCCGACGCCGAGGGTCACCGGGTTGTCGCCCGTGGGCTTGCGCGGGAGCTTCGCCACGTCGGCCCTCATCGCCGCGATCACCGCCGGGAGCTGCGCGCGCGTCTGCGCCGACACGCCGCTGCCAGGCTGCGCAAGCGCTTCCAGCCCAGCGCGCGTGTCCTTCGACAGCTTCAGCAGCGCCTGCTGCGCAAGCACCGCCTGGCCCACCGTGCCCTCGCCCTTGGCGACCTGCTTCTTGGTTTGCGTCTGCAGCGGTTTGTTGAGGATGTGCAGCAGTTCGTGGTTCTGCCACAGGCACACGCCGAACGCCACGGCGAGCACCACCGCGCTGACGATCAGGCGGGTGCGCAGCTCTTCCAGATGCTCCACGAGACTGAGCCGGTCCTCGTGGCTGATCGGGCGGATGGCGGTGGCCATGGGCCACCTGAACCTACCACCGCGCGATCGGCGCGCCAGCGCCCGGCCGCGCGCTCATCCGCGGTCGACACGGCCGCTGAGGAGCGGCGCAAGCCTCGCGCTAAAGCCAGCGCCACGAGCAGTCGATGAAGCGCATGAGCAGCAATATGCAGCCCAACGAAAGCCCCGACACCCACCCCCGCGCACCCAAGCCTCCGGCGACCGGCGCGAACGCCGCCGCCGGCTCCGCCGCGCGCAAGAGCGGCGGTGAGACGTGCGCGCCCGAGCACCTGCACGTCTGCTTCAACTGCGCCGGCGAGCTCGTCTACCCGCTCGACTGGTGCGAGGAAGGCGTGCGCCACTGGCGCATCGTGCTGCGCTGCCCCGACTGCGAGTCACGGCGCGAGGGCGTCTTCGAGCAGGCCGCCGTGGAACTGCTCGACGACGAGCTCGACCGCGCCGCCGGCGCGCTGCTCGGCGATCTGCGACGCATGACGCACGCGAACATGTCCGAGGAAGTCGACTTCTTCGTGCGCGCGCTCGACGCGGATCTGATCACACCGTCTGACTTTTAGCGACCGCGCGCGCCGGCGGACCGGTGAACGGCGTCCGGCCTCCTAGTCGAGCCGGCCTGCGCTTCCGGCTGCGACTTGTGAATGCTCCGGCCGCCGCGACCGTTACAGGGGCCGCCGGCAGGCGGCCTGGGTGTCAACCCATTGCTACCGATAGCGCTCGACGACCGCGTCGGCAACGAGATCGAGCAGCGCGGCGCGACCGTCGGGCAGGATCGCCGGCAGCGCGGCCTTCGCCTCGGCGACGACGCCAGCGCGCGCTCGCGCGCCTCGTCCAGCGCGCCGGTCGCGGCGATGCGCTCGCACAGCTGCTCGGCCTGCTCGGGTCCCGACAGCGACGCGAGATCGAACCGAGCCAGCTCACCGTCGCGTTCGCGCGCGAGGATCAACGGCAGCGTGACCGTGCCGTCGAGCAGGTCCGTGCCGCGCGCCTTGCCCGTGCGCTCGACCGGGCCGGACACGTCGAGCACGTCGTCGAGCATCTGAAAGGCCAGGCCGATGCGCCGCGCGAACGCGCCCAGCGCGTCGGCCAGCGCGTCTGAGCCACGCGCCGCCGTCAGCGCGCCCAGGCGGCAGGCCGCCTCGAACAGCGCCGCCGTCTTCAGCTCGCAGCGGCGCAGGTAGCGCTCGACGGCCACGTGCGCCGCGTAGGCGTCCTCGCGCTGCAGCAGCTCGCCGGCGGCGAGCGCCGAGCTGGCGTCCGACAGCGCGCGCAGCTGCGTCGCGCTGTCGTTGCGCGCCAGCTCGGCGAAGGCCAGCGAGAACAAGCAGGTCGCCGGTCGCGATCGCCGTCGCGCCCGCCCGACACAGCCGCCACCGTCGGGCGGCCGCGGCGCAGCTGCGCGCCGTCGATCAGGTCGTCGTGCACGAGCGTCGCCGAGTGCACCAGCTCGACCGCCACCGCCGCGCGCACCAGGCGCTCCTCGCCGTCGGCTTCGTCGGCGGCGGGCCGCCCGCCGACTCCGCCGCGAGCACGACCAGCAGCGGGCGCAGTCGCTTGCCGCCCGCGCGAATCGTCGCGTTGGCATGCGCCGCCAGCGGTGCGCCGGCCTGCGCGGTGACGCGCTCCAGGTGCGCCTCCGCGCGCACCATGCGCGCGCGCAGCGCCTCGCCGCCGCGGCGCATGATCGTGTCGACGCCCTCGATCCCGTCCGCCGCGCCGTCCGCCGGCGTGCTGCCGACGGCGCTCATGCGTCGTCTCCGGCGTCTGGCCCGCCGGCCACCGTGCCTGAGTGGATCGCCACGATGCCGCCCGCGGTGAGCACGTATGCGATCTGCTCAAGCCCGACGCGGCGAAGCTCGGCAGCGAGCTGCGCGGGCGCGGGAAAGCGCTTGACCGAGTTGGGCAGGTAGGTGTAGGCGTCGGCGATCGTCGCGCGCCGCCCGCCGCGTCCGCTCGCGCCGCGAGCGCCGCAGCGGCGCAGCGCACGCGCCAGCAGCTGCGCCGCGCGGCCGAGCACCGGCACGACGCGGTCGAACCACACGGCGTAGAAGACCGACAGCGGCGGCCTTGACCGGCGTCGTGATCTCCAGCACGACCACGCGCCCGCCCGGGCGCACCACGCGCGCCATCTCGGCGAGCCCGCGTCCGAGATCGGAGAAGTTGCGCGCGCCGAAGCCGACCGTCGCGGCGTCGAACGAATCGTCGGCGTAGGGCAGCGCCAGCGCGTCGCCCCACTCGAAGCGCGGGCGCACGCCGCCGTCGGGCAGACGCTCGGCCTTCTCGCGCGCGCGCGCGAGCATCCCCTCGGAGAAGTCGCTGCCACGACCTCGCCCCCCGGCGCCACGCGCGCGGCCAGCTCGATCGCCAGGTCGCCCGTGCCGGTCGCCACGTCGAGCACGCGCGAGCCCGGCCCGACCCGCGCGAGGTCGGCCGCGCGCGCGCGCCAGCGATGGTGCAGCCCGGCCGTCATCGCCGTGTTCAGCAGGTCGTAGACGCCGGCGATGCGGTCGAACATCGCGCGCACCTGCGCCGCCTCCAGGCGACCTGCCTGCGACCCCGACGGCCCGGTCGCGCGCGGCTGCGAGGCGTCATCCGCCGTGCCGTTGTCGCCGCTCGGTCCGGTGACAGCGCCGGCGCCTTGCTGAGCAGGCATGGACGAGACGCTACTGCTTGAGCTGCGCGAGGAAGCCGACGACCGCGTTGAACTTCTTCGCCGGCAGGTTCTTGAACGACGGCATCGGCGCCGTCGGGTTGACGAGCGTGCGCGCGATCCCCTGTCGCGGCAGGCGCGAGCCGATGTTCGTCAGCTGCGGTCCCGGCCCGTCGTTGCCGTTCTCGCCGATCTTGTGGCACGCGAGGCAGCCCGACTGCGCGACCACCTTCTTGCCGGCTTCGTATTCGGCCAGCTGTCGCGCCGCCGGCGTTGAGCACCGACTGTGGCGTCTTCAGTTCGATCGCCGTCGGCGATCCGGCGTTGGCGCCCGAGTAGGTGAGGAAGGCCATCGCGCCGATCACCGCAATCCCCGTGATCGTCGCGATCGGGCGGCGCTCGGGCCGGCGCTCGGGGCTGCGGTCGTAGAACGGCAGCAGGAACAGCAGGATCATGCCCAGCGTCGGCACGCCGATCGTCGCCAGCGGCACGAGGCTCGGCGGCTTGACCACGCGCAGTACCTCGAACAGGAAGAAGAAGTACCACTCCGGGCGCGGCACGTAGGTCGTCGTCGTCGGGTTCGCCTTGGAGCCGAGCTCGGCGCCGAGCACCAGCGACATCGTGATGATCACCGCCATCACGACGCACGCCATCGCCGCGTCCTTGGCCACGGCATAGGGGAAGAACGGCTTGCCCTGCGCCTTCAGGATCGAGTAGTCGCGGAGGTACTCCTCCTTCTCGCGCTGGTTCATCGCGCTTAGACCTCGGCCTCGCGCAGCTCGGGGCGCTCTTTCGCTTTCGACCACGGCGGCGCCGTCGTCCCCAGCTTGGCCACCAGGTACAGGTGAAAGCCGATCAGCGCGGCGAGCAACCCGGGAATCAGCAGCATGTGGATCGCATAGAAGCGCGACAGCGTCGTCGCGCCGAATTCACCCCCGCCGCGCAGGAAGTCGCTCAGGTAGGGGCCGATCAGCGGGCCGGTGCCGTTGATGTTCACGCCGACGATCGTCGCCCAGTAGGCGCGCTGGTCGAACGGCAGCAGGTAGCCGGTGAACGACATCACCATCGTCAGGATCAGCAGCACCACGCCGATCACCCAGTTGAGCTCGCGCGGGTACTTGTACGCGCCGAAGAAGAACGTGCGGCCCATGTGCAGGAAGATCAGGATCACCATCACGCTCGATCCCCACTTGTGCATGCCGCGCACGAACTGGCCGAGGAACACTTCGTTGGTCACGTGGCGGATCGATTCGTACGCGCCGCCGGCGGGGTCCGGGCGGTAGTACATCGCCAGGAACACGCCCGTGACGGCCTGCGAGAGGAACGCGAACATCGTCGCCGAGCCGAGCGTGTAGAACCAGTTGGTGCCCTTGGGCACCTTGCGGAACAGCAGCCAGCGCCCGGCGCCGCTCAGCGAGGTGCGCTCGTCGACCCAGTCGACGACCGTGATCCCCGCCTCCTTGCCCAGGTCCAGCGGACCGCACCTTGCCGTTGCTCTCGCCCGGGCGCGGCGGCGGCGCCTGCAGGGGCTCGGGCAGCGGCGGCGCGGGGAGCTTTGGCATCTTCGGCATGCTCGTCCTCCCGCCTACAGTTTGCGCTCGCTCGGGCGCGACGGGTAGAGGTACTGGCCGATGCCGTCCAGCGGCTCGCCGGGATCGCGCGGCGAGAAGCGATGCAGCTCTGAGTTGACGCTGAAGCGCGGCCCGATCTGCACGCTTTCGCCCTCCACGCGCGTGTAGAAGCGGTCGAGCGGCCGCACCGGCGGGCCGCCGACGCGCTTGCCGAGCAGGTCGTACACGCCGCCGTGGCAGGGGCAGATGAAGCGCTCTGCGGCGTCCACCCAGCGCACCGGGCAGCCGAGGTGCGCGCAGCGGCTGGAGATCGCGATGTACTTGGATGTCGCGGTCGGCCGGGTCGGTGTCGATCTTCGGCGTTGAACTTGCGCACGTACGCCGTCGACTTGCCGGCCTCGCCGATGCCCGGCGTCAGCGTGACGACCACCGGCACGTAGTTGTCTTCGCTGAACTGGTCGACTGAGCCGACCGTCTGCCAGGTGTGCGGCGTGTTTTTGAAGATCGGCCCGATCGCGAAGCCGAGCGCGGGCAGCGCGAACGCCGCCGCGGCGATCCCTCCAGCTGTGTGCGCCGTGCCCGTCATGAAACGCCGCCGCGTGACCGTCTCGCCCTCGAAGGCGCCCGGGATCATGCGGTCGGCGGTGTATTTGGACTTGTGCTTTGCGTGCTTGTCGGACACCGACCTCGAACAATATCGAGGCGCGATTCAGGGCGGGCTCGGGATCGCGAGGATGCTTGTGCGCATCGCCTCGATCGCCTCGGGCGAGCCGGCCGCCACGAGATCCTTTGCGCGCGCGTGATCGTCGCTGCGCTCCCCAGCCGACCGCGCGTGCGCCGGCCGCCCACACAGCGTCCGCCAGCTGGGCCGTCTCCAGCCCCCTGCGCCAGCGCGCTCAGCGTGATCGTGTCGGCCAGCTCGGCCACCGCCGGGGTGTCGCCCAGCGTCGACCAGCCGCGCCAGGCCGATCGCGTACAGCCGGTCGCCGGCCAGCACGCGCAGGTCGGCCTCCGGCGTGCGCACCACGCGCGGCGACGCCGTAGTGCAGCAGGTAGCCCTCGTAGATCGCCTCGACCAGCAGCTCGTACTCCTCGCGGTGACGCTCTGCGCGAGGCCCACGCGCCGCGACGCCCGCCGGGCTCTCGCCGTCCTCGCACGCCGGCTCGCTCCCGCCGTTCCCCTCGCGCACCAGCGAGGCGATCAACCCGCCCTCGTCCAGCAGCAGCGCGCGCAGGCGGTCCAGCGCGGGCGCTGGCAGGTTCGCGTCGTCACCCGCCAGGCCGCCGCCGTCCGCCACACCGTCGCGGGCTGCGGGGTGGCCGTCCGCCACACCGTCGCCCTCGGCCAAGCCGTCGCCGGCTGGACGGCCGTCGCGCGCGCTCATGCCCGCGCACCGACCCCGCGCAGGCTCGCGAACGCCGCGCTCGCCGCCGCCACCGTGCGGTCGACGTGCTCGTGCGTGTGCGCCAGCGAGGGAAACCAAGCCTCGAACTGCGAAGGCGGCGGATATACGCCGCGCGACAGCAGCTCGCGACACCAGCGCGCGTACGCGTCCAGGTCGCACGCCTGCGCGCCGGCGAAGTCGCTGGGCGCCAGCTCGGCTGAAGAAGACCGTCAGCAGGCCCGGCGCCGACACGACCTGCACCGGGTAATCGCCGGCCGCCTCGCGCAGGCCGCTCGGCCAGCCGCTCCGTCGTCGCCGCCAGGCGCGCGTAGGCCGCTTCGTCGAGCAGCTGCAGCGTCGCCAGCCCGGCCGCCACCGCCAGCGGGTTGCCCGACAGCGTTCCCGCCTGGTAGACGTCGCCCGCAGGAGCCAGCATGCGCATCAGCTCCGCCCTGCCGCCGAGCGCCGCCGCCGGCAGCCCGCCGCCGATCACCTTGCCCATGATCGTCAGGTCGGCGCCCACGCCGCTGCAGCTCCTGCGCGCCGCCGCGCGCCACGCGAAAGCCGCTGATCACCTCGTCGAGCACCAGCAGCGCACCGGTCGCGTCGGCGCGCTCGCGCAGCAGCTCCAAAAAGCCGTCGCGCGGCGGCACCAGACCCATGTTCGCCGGCAGCGGCTCGGCGAGGATCGCCGCCAGCTCGTAGCGCTCGCTGGCGTCGATCAGCGCCTCTGCGTCGTTCCACGGCACGACGACCGTGCCCGCCGCCGCGCTCTGCGGCACCCCGGGGCTGGCGGGCAGCGCCTGCGTCGCCAGGCCCGAGCCGGCCTGCGCGAGCAGCCCGTCGACGTGCCCGTGGTAGGCGCCCGCGAACTTCAGCACGTGCTCGCGGCCCGTGGCAGCGCGCGCGAGGCGGATGGCCGTCATCGACGCCTCCGTTCCCGACGAGGTCATGCGCAGCATCTCCACGCGCTCCATGCGCTCGACCACCGCCGCCGCCAGCTCCACCTCGCCGGGCGTCGGCGCGCCGAAGCTCGTGCCCTTGCCGGCCGCATCGGCGACCGCCGCGAGCACCTCCGGGTGCGCGTGGCCGTGGATCAGCGGGCCCCACGAGCACACGTAGTCGATGAAGCGATTGCCGTCGACGTCGATCAGCTCGGCGCCCTCGCCGCGCGCGATGAAGATCGGGTCGCGGCCGATCGCGCGCATCGCGCGCACGGGCGAGTTCACGCCGCCGGGGAGCAGCTCGACCGCGCGCCGGTACAGCTCGGCCGAGCGATTGTCACGCAGCGATGCCATCAACCGCGCACGCCCGCACGGAGTGCCTCAAAGGCACTCCTCATCCATATTTCCTCTCCCAGTCCTTGAACTCCTCGGTGAAGTAGAGCAGTCGGATCTTCTTGAACTCCGTCGATGAGTACAGCGTCGCGCGCTCGGCTGATGCCCGTCTGCTCGGCGATCGCGTCGAGCACCGCGTCGCACTCCTCCTTGGAGCGTCCGTGCGCCATCGTGAACACCGAGTACGGCCAGTCGGCGTACGTCGGGCGCTGGTAGCAATGGGAGATGCCGCGCACCGCAGCCATGCGCCGGCCGATGTCGGCGATCTGCTCGTCGGGCACCTGCCACACGCCCATGCCGTTCGCCGAGAAGCCCGCGCGACGGTGGTAGAGGATCGCCGCCACGCGGCGCAGGATGCCGCGCTCCTGCATCGCCGTCAGGTGGTCGAGGAAAGCGGTCTGTCAGACATACCCAGCGCGGCGGCGGCCGGCGCGTACGGCTCTGAGACGACCGGCATGTCACCCTGCAGCGCGCGGATCACCGCCATGTCGCGCTCGTCGTAGGGCTGCGCCTCCAGCTCGATCGGCTCGGTCGCCGCCACCGCGCTCGACAGCGCCTGCGTGTCGCCCTCCATTTCCAGGTCCATGCGGATCTTGAACAGCTTCAGCGTCGGCAGCTGGCGCACCGACTCCGCGCCGGCCTCGCGCGCGAGCACCTCAAGCGTGCCCTGCAGGCCGAGCTCGGAGTCGGGCTCGGTGGCGATCGTGAACCACAGGTTGAAGTCGTGGTTGCGCAGGTAGTTGTGCGACACGCCCGGATGCTCGTTGATCACCTGCGCCGCGCGGTGCGGGTGCTCGGGGTCGACCTTCGCCGCGACCAGCATCGAGGAGTAGCCCAGCGCGCGCGTGTCGAAGATCGGCGTGACCTGGCGGATGATGCGCTTGTCCAGCAGGCGCTGCACGCGCGCCATCACCTGCTTCTCCGGCACCTCCGCGAGCGACGCCACGTGCGCGTATGGCCGCGGCGCGATCGGGAAGCTGCCCTGCATCAGGTTGAGCAGCCTGCGGTCCAGGTCGTCCAGCGCGATCGCCGCGCCGTCCTTGCGGCTGCGCAGCTTCGGGATCGCCGTCGTCGCGCGCGTGTCGTCGGCCACCTCGGCGAGCGGCGCCTGCGCCGTCGCCGCGTCGGCGATCGTCGGCTCGCGCTCGCTCATGCCTGCTCCGCCAGCCAGCGCGCCGCGTCCTTGGCGTGGTAGGTGACGATCGTGTCCGCGCCGGCGCGGCGCAGCGACGTGAGGATCTCCAGCACCGTCGCGCGCTCGTCCACGTAGCCTGCCGCGGCGGCGGCCTTGACCATCGCGTACTCGCCGCTGACGTTGTACGCCGCCACCGGCAGGCGCGTCTCGCGCTTGACCGACGCGATCACGTCGCCGTACGCCAGCGCCGGCTTGACCATCACCATGTCCGCCCCCTCCTGCACGTCCAGCAGCGCCTCGCGAACCGCCTCCTCACCGTTGGCGAAGTCCATCTGGTAGCCGCGGCGGTCGCCGAACGCCGGCGTCGAGCCGGCGGCCTCGCGAAACGGTCCGTAGAACGCCGACGCGAACTTCGCCGAGTAGGCGAGGATCGGCGTGTCGGCGAAGCCCTCGCCGTCGAGCTCTGAGCGGATCTCGCGCACGCGGCCGTCCATCATGTCCGACGGCGCCACCAGGTCGGCGCCGGCGCGCGCCTGGCTGACGGCCGTGCGCGCCAGCAGCTCGACGCTCGCGTCGTTGTCCACAGCGCCGTCGTCGCGCAGCACGCCGCAGTGGCCGTGGTCGGTGTACTCGCACAGGCACACGTCGGTGATCACCAGCAGGTCCGGCTGCGCGCGCTTGATCGCAGCGGTCGCCACCTGCACGACACCCTCGTCGTCCCACGCGCCCGAGCCCTGCTCGTCCTTCTCGGCGGGTACACCGAACAGCATCACCGCGCCAATCCCCAGCGCGGCCGCCTCCGCGGCCCGCTCGACGGCCGCCGCCAGCGGCAGGCGCTCGACGCCGGGCATCGTCGCGATCGGCTCGCGCCGCGCGGCCTCGGCGACGAACATCGGCAGCACCAGGCGGCCAGCCGACAGCTCCGTCTCGCGCACGAGCCCGCGCAGCGAGGCCGTCGCGCGCAGCCGGCGCATGCGGGTCTGTGGAAAGCCCATCGTCTGCTCAGGTTAGAGAGTTCGCGCTCACTCGACGCGCGACAGCCCGACGCGCGCGAGCGCGCCGAAGGCGAGCGTCAGCACGGCGAGATGGACCAGCGGCAGCCCGATCGACGGCGATGCGCCGTTGACCGCCGCGTCGAGCGCCTGCAGCGCGGCCTTGAACGGGAACACGAACGAGACCACGCCGATCGTGTCGTACAGCCCCGCGCCGACCGCGCCACTTGGCACGAGCGCGAGGAACGCCAGCGGCAGCGACAGCCCGAACGCCAGCAGCGACGCCGCGCGCACCTCGCGCGCGAGCGCGCCGATCGCCACGCCCAGCGCCGCAAAGCCAGCCGCGCCGAGCGCCAGCGCGGCCAGCCACAGCGCGAAGCGGCTCCAGTCGAGCGACACGAACGCTCCGATCCCCGCGAGCATCGCCAGCGCCAGCGCGAACGAGCACGCGCCCGCCAGCAGCGCCTTCTCGGCCAGCAGCGCAGAGCGCGAGGCGAGCCCGCGCACGAGCCGCTGCAGCGTGTGCTCCTCGCGCTCCAGCGCCACGCCGCCGGACGCCAGCAGCACGCACACGAACATCAGCGACACCGACACCGCGACGACCACCGCAAACGTGTTCAGCGGCGTGCGCCGGCCGCTGATCAGCGTGGACTTGACCTGGATCGGCTGGCCGATCGTCGACAGCACGTTCTTGGCCAGGTTGAGGTTCTGCGTGGCAAAGCGCGCGAACGACTCGATTCGCGCCAGCGCATCGCGGTCGGCGCCGTGCGGCGTCCGCGCGACGACGCCCTGCAGCACACCCGGGATCTGGCCGAGACCGATCAGGTCCGGCGCACCGAGCACGCCCAGGTTGCGCCCGCTGACCAAAGCGCCGATCGCCTGCGACGCCGCGCGCTGGATCTGTTCGGAGAAGGCGATGTTCGCCTGCGCGATCGCCGCTTCGATCTGCGCGCGCACGAGCGACTGCTCGATCGCGTTGCCGTTGTACAGCACTTCCAGCTGCGCCTGGCGCAGGCCCGTGCCCAGGCGCGCGGCGATGTTCGGCGGGATCACCACCGCCGCCAACACCTTGCCCGACTTGACGTCGCGCGCCGCCTGTGCGCGCGAGGGCGCCTTGACCGCCTGCACCTGATCGAACAGCTTCTGCGCGTACTCGCTCACGGCGACGCGCTGGCTGCCCACCTGCACCGTCTGGCCAGCCGGCGTCTCGTCGACGATCGCCACCTTCGGCTTGCCCGGCCCACGCGAGATCGCCAGGCCGATCAGCAGCGCGATCGCGATCGGGTACACGACCAGCAGGCCCACCAGCAGGCGCGAGCGGCGCAGGATCAGCAGGTCCTTGGCGAGCAGCGCTTTCACGCAAGCCCCCCGGCGCACGGTGGCTGCCACACGGCCGGTCGCAAGAACAAGGCGGCCAGGATGGCCGCCCATGTAACTGCCGTGGCGGCCGGAGCGGTCACAAATTGAAACCAGAAGCGGAGGCCGGCCCGGCTAAGAGGCCGGATGCCGGTTACACGTGTCACCTCGCGCGCCGGAGAGACACGGTGGAGGCCGGACCGGCCAGGAGGCCGGACGCCGTTTACGGGCGAAATCAGGAGCAGCGTGTGAGCGCCGCGCAAGCCGCTTCGGCGAACAGGCAAGGCGCCGCTCACGAGTGCCCCAGCTCCTGGAGCAACCTGAGAAAAGCCGCCTCCAGATCGTCCTCACCCGCCCCCATCAACTCCCCCGGCGCCCCGTCGAACAGCAGCTCCCCATCAGCCAGCACGATCGCTCTGGTCGCATACCGGCGCACCTCGCCGAGATGATGGGTGGAGAACAGCACGCTCGTGCCGCCGGCGGCGAGTGCGCCGACGAACTGCCACAGCCGCGCACGCTGTCCCGGGTCGAGCGCCGAGGAAGGCTCGTCGAGCGCGAGTACGTGCGGCTCGGCGAGCAGCCCCAGCGCCACGTTGACGCGCTGGCGGTTGCCGCCGGACAGGCGCTGGACGCGCTCGTCGGCGCGCGCGGCCAGGCCGGTCTGCTCGAGCATGCGCGCGACCGCCGCATCGGCGTCGGCGACGCGCTCCAGGCGCGCGAACAGGCGGAGGTTCTCGCGCACGGTCAGCTTCGAGTACAGCGCGGTCTGCTGCGGCGCCCAGCCGATCCGCCGCGCGCCCGCGGCGAGCGCTGTCCCGCCGACGGTTCCGCCGCTCGCCTGCTGCGCGCCGGCGATGATCGACAGCAGCGTAGTCTTGCCCGCGCCGTTGGGGCCGACGACGGCGACCAGCTCGCCCGCGCGCATGTCGAAGCTGACGCCGCGCAGCGCCTCGCGCTCGCCGTAGCGCTTGGCGAGCTCGCGCACCGTCAGGATGGGGCCGGCGAGTGCGTCTGCGCGCGTGCCCTCCACGCCGCTACAGCAAGCTCTCGCGCGAGCGATCCCACGATTCGAGCGACAGGTGCCTGCTCAGGTACAGCACCGTCTCGCGCACCACCGAGAGGATCGGCAGCGCCACGAGCGCGCCGATGATCCCGTCCACGTGCAGGCCGAGCAGCAGCGCGAAGATCACGAGGATGGGGTTGATGCGCAGCGTGTGGCCGAACACCTGCGGCGCGACGACGTGGCCCTCGAGCTGCTGCAGGCCGATGAACAGGAGCACCAGCCACAGCGCGGAGATCGGTTTGGTGAACAGCGCGACGACGACCGGCGGCGCCGCGCCGAGGATCGGGCCGATGTACGGGACCAGCTCCATGACCGCGTAGAACACGGCGAAGGCGATCGCGTACTTCTCCCCGTCGGGGAACAGCCCGACGAGCCCGAAGATGTACAGGCTGACCCCCGCCGAGGCGCCCATGATGATGCTGAACAGCAGCTGGCCGCCGACGTAGCGCGAGACCGCCCGCTGGACGAGGTGGGGATAGTCGTCGGCGGGCGTACCGTCGCCGTCGGGCAGCAGCCTGCGCGCGAGCCTGCCGATGCGCTCGCCGTAGAGCAGCATGTAGACGGACAGCACGAACACGAGCACCAGGTCGAACACGGCGCTCGCCGCTTCGGTCAGCAGCCCGCCGCCGAACGAGGCGAGTTTGCTCGCGCTCTTGGCGACTTTGTCCTGCACCGTCTGCAGCGCCGTTTTGCCCTGCTTGACGAGGTGCACGTGCAGCCCCTGCTTGTTCAGTTCCTTCTGCCAGGAGGCGATCTGTTCGTTCGCTTCGTTGACCAGGTGCGGCAAGTTGTTCGAGAACGTCTTCACCTGATTGGAGATAGGGTTGGCGACGAGGAAGCCGATCCCGGCGAGCGTGAGGAAGAAACCGAGGAACACGGCCAGCACCGCCAGCCCGCGGGGGAGGTGGCGACGCTGGAGAAACGCTACGGCTGGGTTGAGGATCAGCGCGATGAGCCCGGCCACGACGAACAGCAACAGCACGGCGCTCGCCACGTTCGCGAGCGCCCACAGCGCGAGCAGCGCGACCGGCAGGACCGCGAGCTGCACCCAGCGCGGTACGACCGCTCGCGGCGGCTCGTCGTGCGCGACGGCGGGGCGCTCCTCGCCCTCCGCCGAGAGCTCTTTCTCCTGCGCCGTCGGAGGGTTCGCTTCGGGCGCTTTC
This sequence comes from uncultured Solirubrobacteraceae bacterium, assembly GCA_963794905.1. Taxonomy (GTDB): domain Bacteria; phylum Actinomycetota; class Thermoleophilia; order Solirubrobacterales; family Solirubrobacteraceae; genus Palsa-744. The sequence goes on along the minus strand of CAWCFO010000002.1, from coordinate 1,719,600 downwards.
CCGGAGCTTTCTGTCACTCGCCTCCCACCATCGCCAGAGTATGGCTGAGGGTCAGGCGGCGTCTGCGCAGACGCCGCCTGACGCCGACGCAGCCCCGACGCAGTCGCAGGCCGGGCAAGACGCCCGCGCGAGAATCCTGTTCGTGGGCGACGTCGTCGGCGGCATCGGCCGGCGCACGCTGCTGGAGTGCCTGCCGCTGCTGCGCGAGCGCTTCCAGCCGACGTTCGTCGTCGTCAACGCAGAGAACATCGCCGGCGGCCTCGGCATCACGCCCAAGGCCGCCGACGAGCTGCTGGCCGCCGGCGTCGACGCGATCACGCTCGGCAACCACACCTACCACCGCCGCGAGATCTACCCCTACCTGGACGATCAGCCGCGCATCCTGCGCCCGGCGAACTTCCTGCGCAGCCAGCCCGGCCACGGCACATGCGTGGTCGAGCACGACGGCGTGCGCCTGGGCGTGGTCAACCTCAGCGGCAACCTGTACCTGCGCGCGGGCGCTCGGCGTTCACGGAGATCGAGGCCGCGCTGGGCGAGCTCGGCGACGTCGATCACGTGCTCGTCGACATGCACGCCGAGGCGACGTCGGAGAAGGTCGCGATGGGCTGGCACCTCGACGGCCGCGTGACGGCCGTCGTGGGCACGCACACGCACGTGCCGACGGCCGACGCGCGCGTGCTGCCGCAGGGGACCGCCTACATCACCGACGTCGGCATGACCGGGCCGCGCGGCGGCGTGATCGGCGTCAAGCGCGAGCAGGCGATCGAGTCGCTGCTCACGCAGATGCCAGTGCGCTTCGAGACCTCCGAGGAGGACCCGTGGCTGATGGGCGTGCTGATCAGCTGCTCGCGACGCTTGCGGGCCGACGCGATCGAGCAGGTTCTGATGCCGCGCCCGCGCTCCGCCGGCGCCGTGTCGGCGTGACGCCGGCGCGCCGATAGCGCGCGCCAGCAGCGCGACCATCGCCAGCCCGAAGAACCACGGGATGTACAGGTAGAACCAGTGGTCGATGCCCAGCTGCGTCGCCATGATCACCGCGCCGCACGCGGCCGCCAGCCCGACCACGTCGGTGCGGCGGCGGACCACCGCGAGCCCGATCGCCAGCGCGACCGCCGCCGACCTGCACCGCCCTCCTGCAGTCCGCCCAGGCCGCCGTACAGCCCCCACACCGAGAACGGCGAGTCGCGGTTGGCCTGGTAGGCGAACGTCCGCTCGTAGATCGTGTGCAGCGAGTCGTGGCTGAGCGCGGGAATGCTCGCGACCGCGCCGACCGCCACGAAGGCGGCGAGAAAGCTCGCCAGCGCCATCGCGCGGGTCCGCGCGCGCGAGGCTTGCGAGTCGCCGCCCCACAGCCCGTGCGTCGCCAGCAGCGGCGCGAGCGCCAGCGGCGCGAACTTCGTCAGGCCGGCGAGCGCCGCGAACGCGCCGCGCGCGGGCGGGGCGAGCTTGGAGCGGTACGTCGCCGCGAGCAGCGCCGCGAGCACGAGCACCGCGACGAGCGTGTCGTTGGAGTTGCTCTCCAGCGAGAACAGCGTGAACGGGAAGGCCGCCCACGCATAGGCCAGCGCGACGCCGAGGCTCGGGCCGCGTACGCGACGCCCGATCAGGAACAGCAGCGCGATCGCCAGCAGGTCGAAGAAGATCGCCGCGGCGTGCGCCGCCGGCAGGTCGTCCCAGCGTGCCGCTCCAGCCGAACGCCTGCTCGAACGGCACGTACGCCTCGTAGTTGACCGGGCCGTAGGTGTCGCCGTGTTCGTTGTCGCTCGGCCAGTGACCGTAGAGCGGCTTGCCGTGGACGACCCGCTGCGCGCCGATCACGCCGGCGTAGCCGACGTCGATCACGTTCGAGTCGGTCACGTTCAGCGCGACGCGAAAGCCGATCAGGAAGACGACGCCGAGCGCGAGCCACGGCGCGGGCACGAGCAGGCGCAGCGGCCCCGGATCGCGCCGCGCGGCCGCGATCGTGCCAGCGCGAGCATGCGCGCGAGCAGGTACAGCAGCGGCGGGTAGACCAGCGGCACCGACGGGTAGATCTGGCCGTGGTTGAAGAACGCCAGCGAGACCGAGAAGGACAGCAGCACGAGCAGGTCGAGGTGCAGCACTTCAGCGGCCGGCGGAAGTTCAAGAACGGCAGCAGGAACAGCACGCACAGCGGCAGCCAGATGTACAGCGCGTTGACGTGCCGGCCGAACGCGCCGGGATAGCCGCGCGCCATCGTCCAGGCGACCTGAAAGCCCGTCCACTGTTCGAGCACGCGCCCGGACAGGTCGTCGATGATCACCTGGCCGATCTCCTTCTTGCCGTGCTTGGAGAAGTAGCTGACCTGCCAGTGGAACGGCCGGCTTCAGGTATGCGCCGCCGTAGGAGCCGGGATATTTGGCGCGTACCGCCTTCATCTTGCGGCAGCGCGCGCGGCGATCGCCAGCACCTGGTTGGGCGACAGCCGCCGCCCGGCCGGCGGGGTGTCGGAGGGCGCGACCGGGATCGGCGCGTCCGGCTGGTCGACTGGGTCGAGCGGGTCGAGGAGGCTGTCGTGGACGTGGCGGTCGACGCCGGTGAGCCGGCTGCCGACGCCGGCGCGCCGGCTGCCACGGCCGGGGAGCCGGCTGCTGCGGCGCGCTGCCCGGCGCGCCCGGCGCGGCCGATGCGATGCCGGCGCGACGCACGCGAGCAGGCAGGCGAGCGCGCAGGCGAGCGCGGTCTGCGGGCGTGGCATCACGCGAGCGTAACGCCAGCGCCCTGACGTCTGAGCCGCCGTAGTCGGCCTTCGCGGCGCGTCAGGCGGTGGCGGGCGGCGCGCTCGCGCCGGCGTCTGCCAGGCCGAAGTGCGCGAGCACGAGCTGCGGCGACGTCGCGGATCGCCCACTGCGCCGGGCTGGCGGGCTCGGCAGCTCGCACGCCGTAGGCGACGAGCGCGCCGAGCGAGTCCGAGGCGTGCAGCGAGCCGTGGCTGCCGCCGCCGACGTGCGCCTGGCGGCCCCAGTCGACGAACTCGTACCCCGGCGCCGCCGACAGCAGGACCTCGCCCGAGGTCGGGCAGGTCAGCGCCGCCCACACGCGCGCGAGCGCGTCGGGGTAGTCGGCGCTGAGCAGGCGCGTGCCGTCGAGCGTGCCGTCGATCACCGCCAGCGGGCCTTCGAGCGTCCAGCGCACGCCGCGTGCATCCTCGACGGCGTCCGTCGTCGCGAGTCCGCGGCCGCCCCGCGCGGCGCGGGCCTGAAGCGCAGCTCGCCGCGCGCGCCGCTGGCGATGATGCCCTCGCGCGGCACGTCGTGGGCGTCGCGCGCGAGCCACATCACGTGATCGACGCCCTCGATCGCCAGCGCGCGCGTGACGACCGAGGCGCGCATCGCGTCGCGCTCGGGCTCGTGCAGCGCGTAGACCATCGCCGCGCGCTGCGACGGACACACGGCGATCCGCGGTTCCTCGTCGTCCGACCGACGAGCGCGACGGGCCGAGCACGCCGAGCTCGGCGAGCTCGTCCTGCAGGGCGATCGTGTCCGTCACGGCGGCCTGCGAGTGGTCGGCCATCGCGATCACCGCGTGCTCGGCGAGGAACTCGTCGACGCCGCCGGCCGCCTCGCACACGCGCGCGAGCTGCAGGTCGGCCTGCGCGATCGACTGCAGCTGGGCCTCGGGACCGTGCTTGTGCGAGTACCAGTCGTTGTCGGGCAGCGACAGCAGCAGGAAGTCGAACAGGTCGTGCTCGACCATGTAGCTGGAGACGCAGCCGGAGTGGCGGTCGCGCACGCCGGGCATGCCCAGGCCCGAGCGGCAGCCGGTGCGCCGCGAGGCGAAGATGTCGGCGTAGAACAGCTCGCGCGGCCCCATCACCGAATGGCGCATCAGCGTCGAGGCGACGCGCGTCAGCGCGGTGTCGCGCTGCGGCTCGTGGCGATAGCGCCCGCGGTACATCAGATACGTCGTGCCGGCCGTGCGCACGTCGGCGTCGTCGAGCGTCTCGAACACCGTCGGCGTGTCGGCCGACAGGTGCGCGCGGTTCATGTTGTAGACCGTGTCGGTCAGCTGGCGCGCGATGCCGAAGCGCTGCGCCGAGCGAAAGCTCGAGCCGTATTCGACGTAGCGCTGCTCCTCGCGGTGAAACCAGTTCATCGCCGGCATCGCGATGCTCGTCCTGCGCTGTCGCCCGTCACGATCGAGGCGGCGCAGACGGGCGTCACCGAGGGAAACGCGGCGACGCAGTCGGGCACGTAGGTGCCGCGCTCCATCAGCGTCTCCAGCACCGGCGCGGCGCCCGAGGCGACGGCGCGCTCGAGCATCGCCGGCGCCATCGCGTCGATCACGCAGAGCACGAGCTTGGGCGGCCGCGAGCCGGCCCCGGCGGCCATCAGCGGCGCAGGATGCGCAGCCCGGCGTACTTTTCCTCGCCGCGCGCGCGCCCGCGCAGCGCGAACCACGCGAGCAGCGCGATCGCCACGTAGCCGAGCGGGTGCAGCAGCGCGACGAGCGCGGCCAGCAGCAGCGCCGCGGCGTCGAGGTACACGGTCAGCGCCTGCTTGGCCGCGCCGTCGGCGAGCCGCGCGCGCGCACGTGCGAAGACCGGGACGCGCCGCGCGCTGCGCCAGCGCGCACGACGGCCAGCCCGCCGATCAGCCCGGGCCACCAGGCGTCGCCGTGCGCGGCGAGCGTGCCGGCGAACAGCACTGCGCCGGCGCCGTAGCCGAGGCCGGCGAGCGCCGCCGCCAGCGGCTGCGCGCGCGCGTTCTCGCCGGCGGGCTCGGGAAGCGCGGAGAGGCCGGCGAGCAGCTGCAGCGCATAGGCGACGCACGAGCGCCACCGCGACCACCAGCAGCCACCAGTCCGCCTGCAGGAAGCGAAACGGATCGTGCGCGAAGCTGACGCCGAGCGCACTGGCGGAGCCCAGCGCGCCGGCCAGCAGCAGCGGCAGGAACGGGCGCAGCCCGCAGGCGGCCGCCAGGCCGGCGCCGAGCCCTATGTAGAAGAAGATGCCGTTCATGCGTTGCCTGCGCGGGTGTGCGCTACCGTGCCTGCAGCAGCGAGCGCTCACGGACGATAGACGACAGCGTGCTGGCATTCGCGCGGCGCCAGCGAGGTCCGGCGCGGGCCGCGGCGAATAGAGACGACAGGACATGAGCCGATCGATCAGCGGAGCTGGCGGCGGGCGCAGGGCCCGGCCGACGGCGCACGAGCTCGCGCGCTACGAGGCGCTGTTCGCCGCGCGCACGCGCGGGATGAAAAGCTCGGCGATGCGCGAGATGATGGCGCTGACCGAGCGCCCCGACGTGATCTCGCTCGCCGGCGGGCTGCCCGACACGAGCACCTTCGCGCCGGAGCTGTACGCGAAGCTGATGTCGCAGGTCGCCGCGTCGCAGACGGCGCGCGCGCTGCAGTACGGCCCGACCGAAGGCATGGCGGCAGCGGCGGCGTGCATCGTCGAGGTGATGGCCGCCGAGGGCACGCTCGTCGATGCCGAGCGAGGTGATCGTCACGACCGGCGGCCAGCAGGTGATCGACCTGGTGTGCAAGACGCTGATCGACCCCGGCGACGTGATCGTCGCCGAGGCGCCGACGTACCCCGGCGCGGTGCCGACGTTCAGCGCCTACCAGGCGGAGGTCGAGCAGATCGAGATCGACGCCGACGGGATGCCGATCGACGAGCTGGAGAGCACGCTCGACCGCCTGCAGGCGCAGGGCCGCCGGCCGAAGTTCATCTACACGATCCCCAACTTCCAGAACCCCGGCGGCGTGACGATGTCGCTGGCGCGGCGCCGGCGCCTGGTCGAGGTCGCGCACGAGCGCGAGCTGCTGATCCTCGAGGACAACCCCTACGGGCTGCTGCGCTACGAGGGCGAGGCGCTGCCGACGCTGTACTCGCTCGACGCGGAGGGCGGCGGCACGCGGCGCAGCGGCGGATCTGGTGATCTACCTGGGCACGTTCTCGAAGATCCTCTCGCCGGGCCTGCGGCTCGGCTGGGCGGTCGCGCCGCGGCCGGTGCTGGAGAAGCTGAACCTCGGCAAGCAGGGCGCCGACCTGTGCTCCTCGCCGGTCACGCAGCTGTTCGTCGCCGAGTACTTCAAGGAGCGAGACCGGCCACGGCGAGCCGCGCTGGCTGGCCTACCTGGAGCAGCTGAAGGACCTCTACCGGCGTCGCCGCGACGTGATGCTCGCGGCGCTGGAGGAGCACTTCGGCGAGCGGGCGCAGCTGGACGCAGGCCGCAGGGCGGCCTGTTCGTCTGGGCGACGCTCGACGAGCGCATCGACACGACCGACCTGCTCGCGCAGGCGCGCGAGAGCGAGGGCGTCGCGTTCGTGCCCGGGCGCGCGGCCTACATGGACGGGCGCCGCGGCTCGTCCTCGATGCGCCTGAACTTCGCCGGCGTGCCCGACGACGACATCCGCGAGGGCATCCGCCGGATCGGCAAGGTCGATGCGCGAGCAGGTCGGCCTGTACGGAACGCTGACCGGCGCCGCGCCGGCGCAGCAACCGCCCGCCGAGGCCGCGCCGCAGACCGCCGACTCGCAGGACGGCGCCGCGCCGCTCGCCGACGTCGTCGCGCTGCCGCGGCGCGACCGCGAGGGACCGGCGCGCCAACGCAGGGATCGATGAGCGCCGCGCGCAAGGTCGCCGTGCTCAAGGGCGGCCGCTCGCTGGAGCGCAACGTCTCGCTGCGCTCGGGCGCGCACGCGCAGGAGGCGCTTGCCCGCCTCGGCCACGAGGTGATCGGCGATCGACGTCGGACGCCGATCTGGTCGTCGCGCCTGCGCGACGGCGAACCGGACGTGGCGCTGATCGCGCTGCACGGCCCCGACGGCGAGGACGGCACGGTGCAGGCGCTGCTGGAGGCGATCGGCATCCCCTACACCGGCTCGGGGCCCGCCGCGTGCATGTGCGCCACCGACAAGGTGCTCGCCAAGCACCTGATGCGCGAGGCGGGCATCCCGACGCCGGACTTTCACTCGCTACGCGAGGCGTCGATCAAGGAGCTCGGCGCGGCCGACGCGCTGCCGGCCGTCGAGAGCGCGCTCGGCTTTCCGCTGGTCGTCAAGCCGGCGAGCCAGGGCTCGGCGCTGGGCGTCAAGTTCGCGCGCACCGGCGAGGAGCTTCCGAGCGCGCTCGTCGGCGCGTTCTCCTATGACCGCAAGGTGCTGATCGAGCGCTACGTCAAGGGCCGCGATCTGGCGGTGTCGGTGCTCGACGGTCCCGACGGGCCGCTGGCGCTGCCGGTCGTCGAGGCGGTGCCGCGCGAGGAGGACTTCTACGACTACGAATCGCGCTACGAGATCGGCATGACGACGTTCGTCTGCCCCGCCGAGCTGCCCGACGACGCCGACCGCGCGAGCGCAGGAGCTGGCGCTGGACGTGTACCGGCTGCTCGGCTGTCGCGGCGTCGCGCGCGTCGACCTGATGCTCGACGACGCCAGCGACGAGCTATGGGTGCTGGAGACCAACGTCATCCCCGGCATGACCGAGACGAGCCTGCTGCCGCAGGCCGCCGACGCCGCCGGCATCAGCTTCGACGAGCTGATCGCGCGGCTGCTCGCCAGCGCGCTCGGTCGCTAGGAATCGCCGGCCGCGAAGTCCTCGGGGCTGACCTCGTCGAGGAACTCCTTGAACTTCTCGACGACGTCCTCGGACTCCTCGACGTCGTGCTCGAACTCGATCGCCGACTCGGCGATGACCTCCTCGGCGGCGTAGATCGGCGCGCCGCAGCGCACGGCCAGCGCGATCGCGTCGCTCGGGCGCGAGTCGATCTCCAGCTCGCGACCGGCGACGGTCAGCGTGATCGAGGCGAAGAACGTGTTCTCGCGCAGCTCGGTGACCGACACCTGCGTGCATTTGACGTCCAGCTCGCCGAGGATGTCGCAGAGCAGGTCGTGCGTCATCGGCCGCGGCGTGCCCGCGCCCTGCAGCTTCATCAGGATCGAAGCGGCCTCGGGATGGCCGATCCAGATCGGCAGGAACTTGTTGCCCTCGACGGTCTTCAACAGCACGATCGGCTGCTTGCCAACCATGTCGAAGCTGACGCCGTAGATGACCATCTCCTGCACGAAAAGTCCTCCGAGAGGGGGAAAGGCCAGAGTATAGGTACCCGTCAGCGCCGCCAATCGGGCCCGACGGCCCGCTCAGCGCGGCGACTCGGCGAGCGCCGGGGCGTCCGAGCGAAAGCTCCAGAGCTTGTTGCCGATGAAGTTGAACGGCATCGACGCGGCGACCGCGAGCGCCTGCGCGAGCACCTTGGCCAGGCCGGCCGCCTCGACGAACACCGTCAGCAGCAGCAGGCTGACGACGAACGCTCCGAGCGCTGACGACGATGAAGCGGATCGCCTGGGCGTGCGCCTGTCCGCCGCGCGCGTCGAACGTCCAGTGGCGGTTGAGCACGAAGTTGTTGAGCACGGCGACCAGCCACGCGACGACCGCCGCCACGTGGTAGTCGACACCCAGCGGGTGCACGAACAGCGCGTACACGGCCAGGTTGACGACGAAGCCGACGCCGCCGACGACGCCGAAGCGCACCAGCTGCAGCCAGTTGGCGGGCTTGCGCAGCCCGTGCACCAAGCGCATGTGCGGACGGTGCTGTATCGGTCCGCGGACGTTGCGAGCGTGAATGTCTACGGCTGTGGCCTCGTCGGGCATCGGTGCAGGTTAGCTGAGCGCCGTGCGCGCTCAGTCGGCTGGCGCGTCCAGCGGGCATCGTCCTCAGACCGCCGACGTTGCAAGGGTAGCGGGCGCGTCGCGCGGACACGCTCGCTAGCCTTGCAGGCATGAACGACCCGAGCCAGGCCCAGGCCGCACGCCTGCCCGGCAGTCGGCTCCCGCGTTACTCGCTGCTCGCGGCCGCATTTGCGATCGCCGTCGCGGCGCTCGTGCTGGCGCTCGTCCTCGGCGGCCGCTCGCACGGCCACACCAGCGCGTCCGCCGCACGCGCCAAGGCGGCCGGGCTGACCGGCGCGGGATCGAGCCGCGCCACTTCGACACAGGCGCCCGCTGCGCCGGGCAAGACGATCGGCTCGGGCGCGTCGACCGGCGCGAGCGCGGCCGGCAGCGGCAAGCGCGTGAGCGTCGCCGAGGTCGCCGACCCGGAGGAAGCGAGCAGCTTCCCGTCGCCGGCGTCGGTGCGCCACAAGGCGGCCGCCACGCCGTCGAAGGCCAGCGAACAGGTCGTCGCGGCCGGAGCTCCGTCGGACGCCGAAGTCAAGCACGAGCTGGCGCAGATGCAGGCCGTCGAACGCAGCGCCAAGCGGGCGCAGAAGCAGCAGCTGACGCCGGTGGCGGGGGGCAACTCGGTCGGCGGCAACGGCACGATCCCGATCCCCGCGAGCGTGCCCGAAACGGTCCAGCGGGTGATCGCCGGCGCCAACGCGATCACCAACTTCCCGTACGTGTTCGGCGGCGGTCACGGCTCGTTCGTCGACAACGCTTACGACTGCTCGGGCTCGGTCAGCTATGCGCTCGCGGCGGGCGGCCTGCTGAGCGCGCCGGAGACGTCCGGCGAACTGGAGAGCTGGGGCGTCGCTGGCCCCGGTCGCTACATCACCGTGTACGCCGCCGCCGGTCACACGTACATGTACGTCGACGGCGTGCTCTACGACACGGCGGGCGGAGCGGCCCCTACGCATCGCGCTGGCAGGTCAGCCCGACGGACAACAGCGGCTACGTCGTGCGTCACTGGCCGGGGCTGTGACCGCCGGGCTGGTTCTGCTCACGGCCAAGCTCCTGCCGCTCGCGCTGGACGGCGAAGCGGTCACCGAAACGGGCGGCAACGGCACGGCGATCGCGGTGATCTCGGCCGTCTCGCTGGTCGCCGGCTACCTGATGCTGTTCGCGCTGTGGCGCTACGTGTTCAGCGCCAAGGCGAAAGCCAGGCGCGGCGAACCGCCCGAACGCTGATCAGCGCGACAGGTTGACGGTGTTGAGCACCGTCGTCGGCGCCGGGCTCGCGGCGTTGTGCACGACGAGACGGACCATCAGCGTCACCTTGCGCAGCTTGCGCAGGCGCTTGGAGACGGCGCTCGACAGCTTCAGCCGGTAGGTGCCGCGGCCGCCTTTGGTCGTCACGAGCACCGCTTTGCCGATGATCGTCTGCGCGGGCGTGCCCTTGGCAAGGCCGGTAGCGGCCGCGCCGTGGATACCCAGCTTGCGCGCGATCGAGCTGGCCAGCAGGATCTCGAAGCGTCCGGCGACCTGTTCGTTGACCGAGTAGCGGACCGTGAGACCGCTCTTGAGCACGGACGTCAAGCTGTGAGACACGACCGCCTGGGTGGCCACGACCGGGCCAGCGGCGGGTTTGACGCCTTTGTCAGCCGGCGTCGGCGCGGGCGTGCTCGTACCGCCGCCGCTCGTCGTCGTCTGCGTCGTGGAACCGCCGCCGCTTTCTTTGTGTTCGGGCGTCGGCGGGGCGGGGCCTGAGACAGCGATTTCGCGCGTCGTGCTGGCGACGTTGCCGCCGACGTCCTTGGCGGTCAGCGTCACCGTGTAGACGCCGCCGTACTGGTACGAGTGGAAGGTGCTGTCGGCGCACGGGCTCAGCCACGGCGCTTCGCAGGGAGTCGCGTTCGGGGAGTTCAGCGCGGCCGAGCCGGGAGCGAAGCCGGTCACGGTGGGGCTGCCGTCGCCGAAGTTCCACGTGAACACGGCGTACGTGTTCGCGCCGGATGGGTAGCTGGTCGTCGAGTTCAGCGTGATGTTCGACTCCATCCCGTCGAAGCCGACCGGTTCGCCCGCGTTGACCGGGTTGGTGGCCGTGAAGGCGGGCTGCAGCGCGATTCCGCTGAGGCAGGGGATGCTTGGGTAGGGCAGTCGCAGCGAGGCCGCGTTGAAGGCGTCGTTGAGGTAGTAGTTGTGCCCGTTGAGCGATGTGTTTGCGAGCGTGCCGGCCATGCTCTGCGGGTTGGCGACCGCGCTGCCGTTCGTCGTCGGCACAAACAGGTTGCGGCACTCGTCTGTCGCCTCGCTGCCCGCTGAGTCCTGCCATGCGTTCAGCAGCGGGTTGGTGACGATGTTCTGCTGCTCGACGGCGATCTGGTTTGCAATGAGGTCCGCCAGCCCGGCGTCGAAGCCGCCGTCGGCGCTGCGACCACCAAGCTGGTTGGGCTCCTGCTGGTGCGGACCCTTCAGGCCGAGCGCTTCGGCTTCTTCCTGTTCGCGTTTTTCGCGGGCGTTCTTGTTGGTGAATTCTTCCTGTTCCAGGAGGGTCGGTTCCTTTTCGCGCTCCTTTTCCTGGAGTTCACCGCCCGCCTGTTTTGACGGTTCGAAGCCTCCGTCCTGGCAGGCGTAGGCGGGAGTCTGGTCGGCCGGCGCGAGGTGGTAGTTACCCTCACCGCCGGCGGTCCACGGGATCGCGCCGTAGAGGATCGTGTTGGCGTCCCCGCTGCCGATAAAGCCGTGGTAGCTGCAGAAGCTCCTCTTGTAGCTTTTGACGACCGCTGGTTCTTCGTGTTTCAGTTCGGCGACTTCGACTTCTTTGACCGTCCCTGCGAAGTCCGAGCAGTGGCCGCCGCTCCCGCCCGCGTCGAGGCACACGGCCACGCCGGGCGGCGTCATGATGTAGAAGACCGAGCCCATCCCCTTCGCCAGGCCGTGCTGCGCGATGACCGTCTGCAGCTGGGCTCGCAACTGGGCGTCGGTGAGGCACACTTCGGTCAACGGGGCGAAGATTTGAAACGGCCGGGGGTCGCTGCAGCCCGAGCCGGGGTAGGCGTTGGTGTCGTGCAAGGCCCCGTGGAAGCTCGAGCGGCTCGTGGCCGGCTGGTTGGTCGCGTCGGTGTACTGCGAGTCGACGGCGAACACGCTCCCGAGCTGGCCCCCGGAGGCGCCGAGGTTGGCGAAGAAGCCATCGATCTGGCTCTGCCAGTCGGAGTTGAAGAAGTCCTGCGGGTCCCAGTAGATCGCGTAGGTGTTGGCAGAGTGCAGCACGGCGTGCCCGGCTGGGTTGCCGAAGCTCGCGACCGGCGCTTTCGCTCCTTCTTCGTTTTTGCCGAGGCCGCTCAGTTGGGTCCCGCCCACCCAGTAGCCAGAGATTTCGCGGTCCTGCAGGCCCACCTTGGCCCCGCCGACTTGCGTCACGGTCGCGCTCGCTTGAACGGCGAGCGTGCAGAGAACGGCCACCGCGAGGGCCACTGCGAGGCCGAGGGCGAGGATCGTCTGGCGAATTGGTGCGGGCTTGGCCGCGCTTGTCAGCAGCTTGCCGGGCATTCGAGCGAGAGTGGTCACGAAGCCTTCATCGGCAGGGGGTCGAGGATGCCTTAGCCCAGGTGGACGATCGGCCCGCCGGCGATGTTCGACTACCCGCGGGCGACGTTCAAGTCGGCGGTGCCCGCGCCCGACACTTGACACATGGGCAGCGACGAAGATCGGGGGATCGCCGACCTCTCGGCGCTGCGCATGCGCGAAGCGACGGTCGCGACGGGCGTGTGGCTGACGTACGTGCTGTGCGGCGCCGGCGCGTTGTACGTCGCGCTGACATGGGACCGCCCGCACCGCCTCGCGATCGCGGGGTTGTGCGGCGTTGGGGTCGCGGCGGCGATCGCGATCTCGCTGCTGCCGCGCGAGCGGATCGTGCGCAGCCGCTGGCGCGAGGCTTTCTTCTTCACGTGGAGCGTGCTCGACCTGCTGCTCGTGGGCCTGCTCACGCTCGCCGACGGCGGCACGGGCAGCCCGCTGGCGCTGATCTTCTTCGTGCCGGTGGTGTTCGCCGCGATGTCATACCCGCTGGGATCGGTCGCGGCGGTGGGCACGCTGACGGTCGCCGGCTACCTCGCGCTGGCGATCGCCGATTCGAGCGCGAGCTGGAGCTATCAGGCGCTGTTCGCCGTCGTGCTGCTGTGCACCGGCGCGATGAGCGCCTTTCAGGCGCGCAACCACGACCGTCAACGCATCGCGCTCTCGCGCATCTCGCGCGCGGACCCGCTGACCGGCTGCCTGAACCGGCGTGGCTTCGAGGAGCGTGCAACCGCGGAGATCAGCTCGGCGGCGCGACGCTGCAGCGAGGGCGCCGTGCTGCTGCTCGACGTCGACCACTTCAAGCCGGTCAACGACAACTTCGGTCACGCCGTCGGCGACGAACTGCTGTGCTGGGTTGTGCAGACGCTGCGCAGGACGATCCGCCCGTCGGACTCGATCGGCCGGCTCGGCGGTGACGAGTTCGCGGTGCTGTTCGCGGAGATCGCGCCGGCCGACGCGCTGGAGGCCGCCGAGCGAATCAAGCTCGCGCTGAGCGAGCGCGCGCCGTCGTCGATCGGCATCGCCACGTTCCCGCTCGACGGAGCGACGCTCGACGAGCTGACGCGCAAGGCCGACCTGCGCCTGTACGCCTCGCGCGAGGGTCGCTCCGAGCGCGTGGGCATACGGCCCGGCGAGCGACTGAGCTGGGCCGCGACGCTCGCGCATGCGATCGACCTGCGCATGGACGCCGAGCACGAGCACTCGCGCGCGGTCGGCGACTGGGCCGTGGCGATCGCGGCGACGCTCGGGTGGCAGCAAGCGCAGCTGGGCATGCTGCGCATCGCCGCGATGCTTCACGACGTGGGAATGATCGGCGTGCCCGAGCAAATCCTCAGCAAGCCCGGCCCCCTCGCCGGCGACGAGCTGGCGACGATCCGCGAGCACACCGACCGGGGCGCGGAGATGGTCGCGCAGATCGAGGGCTTGGAGGCGATCGTGCCGTGGATCCGCCATTCGCACGAGAGCTTCGACGGCTCCGGCTACCCGGACGGGCTGAGCGGCGAGGCGATCCCGCAGGCGTCCCGCATCCTGCTCGTCGCCGACGCGTTCGACGCGATCACCAGCCGCCGTCCCTACCGCCGGTCGCTTTCGGCCGAGCGAGCCTGCGAGGAGCTGCGCCGCTACGCCGGCACGCAGTTCGACCCGGCCTGCGTCGACGCCCTGCTCACACATCTCGCGAGCGCCACTCAGGACCCGGCGGGCGCCCGCTCGGTTCGCGCGTAGCGCTCGCTCGCAGCTAGTGTCCCGCGCGATGCTGGACGTGCACTTCGAAATCTCCCAGCACTTCCTCGACGACCGCGGGCAGCGCTCGGGCTTCGTCCTGCTGGGGGCGTTTCTCGGCGCGTTCCTGTTCATCCGCACGAGCGCGAGGATGATCCGCAGCCCGAGGTTCGCCTGGTGGCCGGGCAGCGTGGAAACGAAGGGCGGCCTGCACCTGCATCACCTGGTGTGGGGGATCTGCCTGATCATGAGCAGCGGCTTTCTCAACTTCGTGCTCAAGCCGACGAGCCCGTGGTCGGAGGTGCTCGCCGCGCTGTTCGGCATCGGCGCCGGGCTGACGCTCGACGAGTTCGCGCTGTGGGTGCGCCTGGAAGACGTCTACTGGTCGCAGGAGGGCCGGATATCGCTCGACGCCGTCGTCGTCACGACGCTGCTCGGGGGAATGATCGTGCTCGGCCTCGCGCCGTTTGACCTGTCAAACCAGCAGGGCTCGATCGGCTCGCTCGTCGTGGCGATCCTGATCGACATCGCGCTGTCGGCGCTGGCGATCGTCAAGGGCAAGCCGCTGCTCGGGCTGGTCGGCGTCTTCGTGCCGCCCGTCTCGCTGATCGGCGCGCTGCGCCTGGCCTCGCCGACGTCGCCGTGGGCGCGCCGTCGCTACTCGCCGGACGGGCGCAGGATGCGCGAGTCGCGCAAGCGCTTCGCGCGCGTGCAAAAGCGCCGGCGCTGGCTCAGCGATGCGATCGGCGGGACTCCATCGGCGCAGTAGATTGCGATCCATGCAGCGCACGGCCGCCCTCGAGCTGAGCCTGCTGCCCGGTGGGCGGGAGTTGCTGCGCGCCCACGCGCGCGAGCTGCCCCAGCGCGACGACCTGTGCGGCGCGTTCTGTGCGGCGTTGGCGCTGAAATGCGGCGGCGTCGAGCAGGGGGACGGTGGGCCGCTCGACCAGGACGCCGTGGCGCGCGCCGCCGCAACGGTCGTCTCGCGCGTGCCCGACACGAGCGCGCTGCCGCACGGCGAAAGCGGGCGGCGCGACTATCGCATCGAGCCGCCGCTGATCGACGACGCGTCCGTATCCGGGACTAACTGCGCCGGCCTCGTCGCGGCGATCGGCGAGCTGTCGGACGAATCGCTGGCGGCGCTCCCCTATCCAGGCCCGTGGACGGCGCGCGCGCTGGACGAGCTGTTCGAGTGCGTCGCCGCACTGGAACGCCCGGCGGCGATGATCGCCAACGTCGCCACGCGCCACCTGTGGGGCGCCGCGCCGCGGATCGACCAGCTGCTCGCCTTGCTGCTCGACGGGATCGACGACGGCCCACCGGCCGACTGGGACGTCGGGCATTTCGTGTGCGTCGTCGGACGCACACGCGGACCGGGCGGCTGCCTGTACGCGATCGCCGACACCTACCCGTCGCTGGGACGCGGCGGCGTTCACCTGCAGCCGAGCGAGCGGCTGGCGCGGGCGCTGGCGCGTCCGGGAATGGCGCCGGGCGGGCTGATCGTGGTGGTCGCCGCCGAGGACGCGCCGGGGGTGCGCTCGCATGCCCAAGAGTTGGGGCTGGTCGAGCAGGTCTGGGACAACGGCTCGGTTGCCGCCGGGGTTGGCGCGTGAGCCCGGTCGAGCTCGTCGCGCTCGTGTGCTGCGATCTCGGCGCGATCGTGCGCGGGCGCGCGCTGCCCGTCGGCGAGCTGAGTGCGCAAGCGGGCAATGGCGTGGGCTGGGTGCCGGCCAACCACGCGCTCACGCCGATCGGCACGCTGGCCGAGCCCAACCCGTTCGGCTCGACCGGCGACCTGCGCCTGCTGCCCGACCTGGACACGCACGTGCGCGTCGACGGGGAGGCCGACGAGGGCGCGCTGGAGCTGGTGCTGTGCGACATCGCCGAGATCGACGGGCGGGCGTGGGAGTGCTGTCCGCGCGACTTCCTGCGCGCCGCTCTGGAGGAGCTGCGCAGCGAGACCGGGCTGCGTGTCGTAGCGAGCTTCGAGCACGAGTTCCAGCTGCTCGGCGACGCCCCCGCCGCTGCGCCCTTCTCGCTGGAGGCGCAGCGCCGCGCCGAGCCGTTCGCGTCGCGCGTCATGACGGCGCTGGGCGACGCCGGCGCGGGGCCCGAGCGGTTCTTCGCCGAGTACGCCGCGCACCAGTACGAGATCCCGGTCGAGCCGGCCGAGGGAATTGCGGCGGCCGACCGCGCGGTGGTGGTGCGCGAGGTGGTGCGCGAGGTCGCCCGACGCTGCGACACACGCGCGACGTTCACGCCGCTGCTCGATCCCAACGAAGCCGGCAACGGCGTACACGTTCACATCAGCCTGCTCGACGCCGACGATCGCCCTGCGCTGTATGACCCTTCGCGTGCGGCGTGCCTGAGCGAGCGCGGCGCGAGCTTCGCCGCCGGCGTGCTGGAGCACGCAAGCGCGCTCAGCGCGATCTGCGCGCCGAGCCCCGTCTCGGCCGAGCGCCTGTCGCCGCACCACTGGAGCGCCGGCGCGGCGTGCCTGGGCCTGCAGAACCGGGAAGCGCTCCTGCGCATCCCGCCGCTCGTGCCGGCGCTCGGCGAGGCCGGCGCGCAACTGCGTCTGGAGTACCGCGGCGCCGACGCCGCGGCCAACCCGCACCTGGCGCTCGGCGCGATCGTGCGCGCGGGTCTCGACGGCCTGCGCCGCGGCCTGCCGGCGCCGCCGATCCTCGATCGCGATCCCGCACAGCTCGACGCCGAGTCCGCCGCGAGGCATCGCGTGGACGGCCTGCCGCAGACGCTCGCGGGCGCGCTTGCGGCGCTGGCGGACGACGCCGTGGCGCGCGCGTGGATGACGCCGCTGATGTACGACGCCTATACCGCGGTCAAGCAGGCGGAGGTCGCGGCGGCGGACGGCGAGGACGTTTCGGCGACGTGCGAGCGCTATGGCGCCATCTACTGACCCGCTGCTGGCGAGCCTGCTCGCGGCGCTCGACGACGAGCTCGCGCAGGCCATCGAGCTGCGTCACCGCCTGCACGCGGCGCCCGAGCTCGCCAACCGCGAGCATCTCACCGCTGCGCTCGTAGCGGAAGCCCTGCCGGTGGCCTGCACGTCCAGCGCCGGCACCGGCCGCCTTGCGCGCGTCGGAGCGAGCGACGTACCCGCGCTGGCGATCCGCGCGGAGCTCGACGGCCTGCCGATGCGCGAGCGCACTGGAGCTTCGTTCAGCGCGAGCGGCGAGACGATGCACGCGTGTGGTCACGACGTGCACATGGCGGCGCTCGTCGCGTTCGTGCGCGCCGCGCAAAAACTCGCCGACGCGCTCCCTGCGCCGCTGCTGGCGATCTTCCAGCCCAGCGAGGAGGCCTTGCCCTCCGGCGCAGAGCGGCTGGTGCGCGACCGCCTCGGCACACGACCGCCCGCGGCGGTGCTCGCGGCGCACGTCCATCCCGAAGTGCCGTGGGGGTCGGTCGCGCTGAATCCGGGCGTGGTCAACGCCTCCAGCGACTCGTTCGAGATCACGGTCACCGGGCAGCCGTCGCACGCCGCCTATCCACACCTCGGGCGCGACCCGGTGCTGGCGGTCGCGCAGATCGTCGTCTCGCTGCACGCGGCGGCGGCTCGGCGAATCGACCCGCTCGGCGCGGCGACGCTCAACGTCGGAGTGCTCGAAGGCGGCGGCGCCGAGAACGTGATTCCCGCGCACGCACGTGCTCGCGCGACAGTTCGCGCGCACCGCGCGCAGGACCGCGAGGCGCTGCGCCAGCTGGTCGGCGAGGTGGTCACGGCGACCGCCGCCGCACACGGCTGCCGCGCCGGCGCCGAGCTGATACCGGGCGAGCCGGCGCTCGACAACGATCCGCGGATCGTCGCGCAGACACGCGCGCTGCTCACGCAAGCCGGGCTCACGCTCGCGGCCGAATGGCGCTCGTGCGGCTCTGACGACTTCTCCTTCTTCGGCGAGATCGCGCCTGTCGCGATGGCCTTCGTCGGTCTCGACGGCGCGCCCGGCTTCACCGCGCGACCGCTGCATCACCCCGAGCTGCTGCCGCCGGACGATGCCGTGCGGGCGGTGGCGCGCACGCAGGCGGCGCTGTACGCGGGGGCGGCGCTCGCGCTCGGCGCTGAGACCAGCGCGAGCGGCTGACCGCATATCCGAACGGGCGCGCCACTGGTCCGCGTCACCGGCGAAAGGTCAACGCTCCAGGTGCGAGGGCCGAGTTCCCACGCATGGTCCCGATCGAGAGCGACGGGCACGTCCAGCGCGCGCGCAGAACGGCCGCGTGGACGCGCGTGGCGATCGGCGTCGCGGGGATCTGCCTGATCGTTGCCAAACCGAGCCTGCTGGCGCATCCGGCGCTCGGCCTGGTGGGCTTCGCGACAATCGTGCTGACGGCCGCGGTGCACATCTACGGCCGGCGCATCTCGTGGTTGAAGGCGGAGGAGTCGCTGGCCGCGGCGGCGGCCATCCTGATCATCGGCGTCGGCGACCAGCGCGTCACCGTGTTGAGCATCCTGTGGCTGGCCGCGGTGGCCAGCGGCGTCATGGCGCGCGGCGGGCGCGTCCACTGGATCGGGCGCACGGTGGTCCTGGTGGCACTCGCTCTGCCGATGCTGCGCGAAGGCCGCGTGACCGCCGCATACGCCGGCATGAGCATCGCCGCCCTCGGGCTGCTGCTGACGATCGGTCGCCTGACCGTGGAGCTCAACCACCTGCTGTGGCAGGCGCGCTGGGACGCCGACCACGACGACCTCACGGGAGTGCTGTCGCGCTCTGCCTTTCGGCGGGAGCTTGAGCGCGCAAGCGCCGCGGCGCACGCGCGCGCCCCGCTGTCGCTGCTGCTGCTGGACCTGGACGGATTTGGCGTGGTCAACAAGACCTCCGGGCACGCGACGGGCGACGCGTTGCTCACCTCGTTCGGCGAGCGGCTGCGAGAGCAGGCGGGCTCGCACGGCCTCGTCGGTCGTCTGGGCGGCGACGAGTTCGCGATATTGACGCCGAGCGCCAACGCGACAGAGCTGGGCGAGCGGATGATCGCGGCGCTGCCGCAGGGCGGTGACGACGTCAAGCGCCTTTCGGCGTCGGTAGGCGTCGCGCAGACGCCACGCGACGGCGCAGACGCCGAAGCGCTGCTGCGCGCCGCCGATATCGCGCTGCGCGTAGCCAAGCAGGCGATCGGCAGCAACCAGGTATCCGTCTACTCGGGCGGCTCGCTCAGCGGGCACGGCAGCGCGAGCGCGCGCGCGGAGCTCGCGCGTGCGATCGACGGCGACGAGCTGCGCATGGTCGTCCAGCCGATCGTCGACCTGCGCAGCGGCGCGATTCACGCTTACGAGGCCCTTGCGCGGTTCGGCGCCGACGGCAAGGGCAGCCCGCTGCAGTGGTTCTCGCTGGCCGACGAGCTCGGCGAACGCGAGGCGCTCGAACGGGCATGCCTGCGCGAGGCGCTCGACCTGTTCTGCCGGCGTCCGGCCCGCACCGGGCTGTCCGTGAACCTCGCCGCGCCGACTCTGCTGGATCGTCGCACGCTGCGCATGCTCGACCGGGTGCCCGACCTGACGGGGCTGATCATCGAGGTGACCGAGGAGGCGCTGGTGCACAACGACGCGCAGCTGAGCGCAGCGATGGCGCCGCTGCGCGAGCGAGGGGCGTGCATGGCCGTCGACGACATCGGCGCCGGCTATTCGGGCCTCGGGCAGATCACAGCCGTGCGCCCTGGCTATCTCAAGCTCGACCGCTCGTTGGTGCGCGGGATCGACGGTGACGACGGCCGCGCCGCGCTGGTCGGCGCGCTCGCGGGCTTCGCCGAGCGCGTTGGCATCCTGCTCGTCGCCGAGGGCATGGAGTGCGAGGCAGAGGTGCAGCAGCTGATCGAGCTGGGCGTGCCGCTCGGTCAGGGCTTTCACCTGGCGCGCCCTGCGGCGCCCTGGCCGACGGTGGCGCCCGGCGTGCTGTCGTCGGACAGCTCCAAGGCGCGTACGCCCGGGCCGCCCGCGCGCAGGGCCAGGCAGCTCGGGCCGGTCGCGCCCTCGCTGCGACCCTGAGCGCCTGCCGCTTCCGCGCCGGCCAGTCGGCCCGGCGCTCGGCGCCCCGAGTCACCGTCCTCATTGCCGTCCACCACTCGACGGTCGCGCCACGCGCTCGGCTGGGCGCTCGCTCGCGCTCGCCGCAGCGAGGTCAACAGCGGCGGGGTCAAACGGCGGCGACGCGGCTCATCAGAGCGCGCGCCGCGGCGACCGCGAGCTCGCGGTCATACGTCGCGGCGAAGTCGAAGCGACGCTCCATGTCGGCGCCTTCGTCACCGAGCTCGCGTGCGACGAAGGCCATGGCGAAGTGCGGCGCGACGACCGTCACGTCCCACTCGCCGCGCAGCGGGTCGACGTGCTCGATCGACACGCCGCGCACGCCGGGCGCCGGCTGCTCGGACAGGCCGACGCCGAGCGCGCCGACCAGTGCGGCGCTGTCTGACAGGCGCGAGTAGCGCGCGGCGGCCGGGCGCGTGAAGAAGCGCGATTCCTGAAACGCGCTGAGGACGACGGCCGAGGACCCGAGGTTCGACGCCTGCGCCTCGATCTGCATGCTGAGCGCGAGCAGCAGGCGCTTGTTGGCGCGACGCAGCGGTCGGTGCGCGGCGACCGTCTCGAACGGGCTGGCGTGTCCGACGTGCGCGGTGCGCGGCGGCGGCGAGATGGCGCCGGCGATGGCGCTTCTCGTAGGCCGCAGCTCGCCGGGGCGACCGAACAGCCAACCCTGGCCGTAGCGCGCGCCGAGCGCGAGTGCGGTCTGGCGATGCTGCTCGGTCTCGATGCCCTCAGCGAGCACCGACGCGCCCGTGCGCTCCGCCTCCGCGCTGACGGCATGGACGATCTCGGCGACCTGGCGCGAAGGGTTCTCCTGCACGAGGCGCAGGTCGAGCTTGATCACCTCGGGCGCGAGGAACGGCATCAGCGCGAGCGAGCGCGGGTCGGCGCCCACGTCGTCGAGCGCGACGCCGACGCCCTTCTCACGCAGGCGCTTGACCGCCGCCAGGACCTCGGCGGGGCGGTCGGTGAGCGAGCGCTCGGTGAACTCGGCGAACACCGAGACGCGCGCAAGCGCTTGGTCGAGCAGGGCGGTCAGGTGAGCCGGGCAATCGGCGCGCAGCAATCGCGGCTCGAGGTTCACGAACAGCGCATGACCGTGGGTTAGACGGGCGTCGAGCGCGCCTTGCAGCGCGGCGCGCTGGCACTCCCACTCGACCTCGCGCTCCAGGCCGGCCACGCGCGCGGCGTCGAACAGCGCACCCGGTTGCGCCAGGCGCGAGCCACGCGGTCCTCGCGCCAGCGCCTCGTAGCCGACGATCTCGCCGCTGGCCAGGTCGACCAGCGGCTGATACGCCGAGCGCACCTGTCGGCGGTCGACGAGGTCCGCCACGGACGTCGGCGTGGCGCGATGGGCGGTGGCGGTCGGCGAGGGCACCACGACATCAATCGACGATCTCCGTGCGATGTTGTCGGAATGCGTCCTTCGTGGACGGACGTTGAGCAGACGGCGGCGGCCCAGCCGTCTACCCGCCGAGCGGCGACGGCGGTATGCGAGGCTCGCCGCGCACCTCGGGTATGCGCATCATCAGCTCGTCGACGAAGCACCACGACCAGTCTTCGTGCGGCTCGATCGAGCGGATGATCGGGTGGCCGCTGGACCGGCTGTGCGCGGTGGCATGACGATTCGGCGAGTCGTCGCAGCAGCCGACATGACCGCATTGCAGGCAGATGCGCAGGTGCAGCCAGGCGTCGCCGGTCAGCAGGCAGTCCTCACACCCGTCGACCGACTCGGGCAGCTCGGTGATCTGGACATGGTCGAGGTGGGTGCATTGCGCCATCGCTGTTCCTCTCCGATCGGGTCTCGTGGCGGGTACGTGACTGACGGTAGTCGCTGGCGGTCGCGGCGCACCGGCCGCCCACCGCGCGCGCCGTGCGCGCGCTGGCGTATGGTGCGGGCGATGCCCGAGCGGACGATCGCCACGAACGGCATCGAGCTGAACGTGATCGACGAGGGCGACGGTCCGGCTGTTGTCCTCTGCCACGGCTTCCCCGAGCTGGCGTTCTCCTGGCGTCACCAGGTGCCGGCGCTGGTGCGCGCGGGCTACCGCGTGCTCGCGCCGGACATGCGCGGCTTCGGTGCAAGCTCTGCGCCTTCGGAGGTCGAGGCGTATGACGTCGTGACGCTGTGCGAGGACATGTGCGGCCTGCTCGACGAGGCGGGCGAGAGCTCGGCGGTGTTCGTCGGGCACGACTGGGGCGCGAACGTCGTGTGGCAGCTGGCGGTGCTGCAGCCGGAGCGTGTGCGCGCCGTCGCCGGGCTGAGCGTGCCGTTCGTCCCGCGCGCGCCGGCGGCGCCGATCCCGATCATGCGCCGCCATCTCGGCGAGGACTTCTACATCGTCTGGTTTCAGCAGCCGGGCATCGCCGACGAGGCGCTGGCGCGCGACGTGCGACGCACGCTGACGACCAGCCGCCAGTGGACCGCGCAGTGGGCGCAGGAGGATGGCCGCCAGCCCAAGCCTCCCGCATGGATGTCAGAGCGCGAGCTCGACGTGTACGTGCAGGCGTTCCAGCGCACGGGCTTCACGGGCGGCTTGAACTGGTATCGCAACATCGACCGCAACTGGGAGCTGACGGCGCCCGTCGCCGACCGGCGCATCGAGCAGCCGGCGATGTTCCTCACCGGTGAGCTCGATCCTGTGAGCAAGTTCATGCCCGTTGAGGCGATGCGCGGGTGGGTGACCGACCTGCGCGCCGAGGTCGTGGTTCCGGGCGCCGGCCATTGGGTGCAGCAGCAGGAGCCCGCCGCGGTCAACGAAGCGCTGCTGGACTGGCTCGGCGAACTGCGGGGAAGCGCGAGCGGCGGCGGGGCGCGGCATCGCGCGGGCAACGCAGTGGGCGATCCAGGACTCGAACCTGGGACCTCTTCCTTATCAGAGAAGCGCTCTAACCATCTGAGCTAATCGCCCGGGCGCGCAAGGCGTGAAATCGCCTGCGGCGCGCGCCCATCTTATCGACGCCCGCGGCTGCGGGCAGTCCACGACATCGCCTCGTGCGCCGTGCCGACGGATTGCGCGCGCTTCGCCTCAGCGGTGGTATTCGGCTATCTGGAATGCTCCAACAGACCGGGGATGGCCCTCGGCCGCAGCCGGCGAGCCAGCTCGATGGCTTCGTCCGCCGTGTCGAACGCGAGCTCCGCGCGGTAGCCGCCGGAGGCCGTCGCCTTGACGCTGACCTGGGCGCCGAGCGCCGCGCCGAGCGTCTCGGCGATCTCGCGCAGCGCGTGCTCCTGGTCGGGGTGCAGCGCGGGGCTGCCACGACCGCGGCGCGCGACGCGCGGGCTCGACGACCCACCGGCGTCGTTCTCGGCGCGCGCGCGTGCTTCGACGATGCGCACCGACCAGCCCTCGTGCACGGCTGAGCGCGCGAGGCTGGTACGCACGGCGTGGTCTTCGGCGAGCAGCAGCGCGCGCCCGTGGCCCTCGCTCAACGCGCCATCCTGCAGCAGCTCGATTACGTCGTCGGGCAGGTCGAGCAGGCGCACGAGGTTGCTCACGGCGACGCGACTGCGCCCGACGCGGCGGCCCACCTCCTCGCGCGTCAAGCCCAGCTCCTCGACGAGCGCGGCGCACGCGCGCGCCTCCTCCACCGGGTTGAGGTCCTCGCGCGCCATGTTCTCGATCAGCGCCAGTTCGATCGCTTCGGCGTCGTCGCGCGGGCGCACGAGCGCAGGGATGCTCGCCAGCCCGGCGATCTTCGCGGCGCGCCAGCGTCGCTCGCCGGCCACCAGCTCGTACGTACCGCCGGGCTGCGGGCGCACGAGCACCGGCTGGAGCACCCCGCGCTCGCCCAGCGATCCCGCGAGCGCCTGCAGGGCGTCCTCGTCAAAGCGCCTGCGCGGCTGCTTGGGGCTCGGCGAGATCAGCTCCAGCGGCAGGTCGCGCAGCTCGTCGCTCGCCTCGCTGGCGTCCGTCGACACCGACAGGATCGCCTGCAGGCCCCTGCCCATTCCCGGTTTCGGCCTAGCCACGCGCGGCCACCTCCTTTGCCAGCTCGAAGTACGCCTCGGCGCCCGCGCTGTGCGGATCGTGATGGGTCACCGGCAGCCCGTAGCTCGGCGCCTCGCCCACGCGCACATTGCGCGGAATGACGGTCGAGAACACCAACTCGGGAAAGTGCTCGCGAACCTCGCGCTCCACGTCGCGGCCCAAGCGCGTGCGGTTGTCGTGCATCGTCAGAAGCATGCCAGCGATCGTCAGGCGCGGGTTGAGCTCACGCTGGATCAGCGCGAGCGTGTCGAGCAGCCCCGCCAGGCCCTCCAGCGCGAAGTACTCGGTCTGCACGGGCACGATCACGCGGTCGGCCGCGACGAGCGCGCCCACCGTCAGCGGCCCCAGCGACGGCGGGCAGTCCAGCAGGATGTACTGGAAGCGCTCGCGCAGCGGCCCCAGGCGCTCACGCACGCGCTGCTCGAAGCCCTCCTCGCGCGGAAGCTCGACGTTCGCCCCGGCCAGCCCGGCGCCCGCCGGGATCACCTGCAGGCCCGGCACGCTCGAGTCGGTCAGCGCCTGCTCGGCGGTCGCCGCGCCGCTGAGCACCTCGTAGAGACCGGGCGACTGAGTGCGCGAGATGCCCAAGCCGACCGTCGCGTTTGCCTGCGGATCGACGTCCACGAGCAGCGTGCGATAGCCCGCCTCGGCGATGCACGCGCTCACGTTCAACGCGGTCGTCGTCTTGCCCACGCCGCCCTTCTGGTTGGCGATCGCGTAAACGGTGCCCATCGCTGCAAGCTAGCGCCGGGCGCGGTCAGAGAGACGTACGACTACCGGCGAGCGCTGGCGCGCTCGGCGAGCGAGGCCCGAGCGCCTGGCTATCCCGGCGATCAGCCGCCGAGCGGGCGCTTGCGCGCCATGCCGGCGCGGCGCGGGAAGCGCTGCGGCGTCGCTGCGACCTTCTCGAACACGTGCAGGTGGCGATCGCGCGCTCCGGCGAACGGCTGCACGCGACGGATCTCCCGCCGATGCAGGCCCAACGCCTTCGCCGCGGCATCAGCCGTGGTCTCCGCCGCCCCGTCGCGGCGTCCGCGCCAGTCCACGAGCGTGCCGCCGACGCGCAGCAACGGCGCCGCGTACTCCAGCACGACCGGCTGGGGCGCCAAGGCGCGAGCGACAACCGCGTCGTTTCGCCCGATGCCCCCAGCCCACTCCTCCGCGCGCTCGTGCACGACTTCTGCGTTGGCGATCCGCGCGTGCTCGCAAAGCGCGCGCAGGAACTCGCACTTGCGCCGCTGGCTCTCGACCACATACACCTGCGCATCGGGCAGCGCAACCGCAAGCGCCGTGCCGGGAAAGCCCGCGCCCGCGCCTAGATCGGCGATGCTCGTCGCGCCGCGCAGCTCGTCCACCTGCAGCGCCACCAGCGAGTCGGCGAGGTGCGCATCGGCCGCCTCGTGACGCTCGCGCACCGTCGTCGGCGCGTGCTCGTCGCTCTCCAGTGCGTCCAAGATGCGCGCGAGCTGCTCCAGCTGACCCTCGTCCAGCCCGTACCCATCGAGCGCCGAGCGCTCAGCTGCGTCGAGCGCGCTCATTCGTGGCGCCCCGTCGCGCGAGAGTGTTTCCCGTGAAACACCCAACGCCGGTCAGTCGCCGGCGGGCGATACGACGAGGTAGCGCTGCGGCTCGTCGCCCTCGCTGTGCGTCTCCACGCCACCGCGTTCGCGCAGGTACTCGTGGACGATGCGGCGCTCGGACGGCGGCATCGGCTCGAGCTCGACCGGCCGACTGTCGCGCAGCGCCTCCTCCGCCGCGTCGTCGGCGTCCTCGCGCAGCAGCTCCGCGCGGCGCTCGCGATAGCCGTCGGCGTCGATCTCCACGCGCACCGCCGAAGGGCCTTCGGGGAACACGATGCGCTGCGCGAGGTGCTGCACGGCGTCGATCGTCTGCCCGCGCCGGCCGATGAACAGGCCGACGTCGTCGCCGACGATGCGCCCCCGCAACAGACCGGCGCCTTCCTCGACCTCAACCTCAGCGTCAAGGCGGAGGCCGGCGACCACTTCCTCGAGCAGCTCCTCGAGCAGCTCGGCCGGCTCCAACTCCTCCTCGTCCCCCGGCGAGCTCGCGTCCAGCCCGTCGCTCATCTGCGCCTGCCGGAGCGCTTCTTCTTCTTGCGCGGTGGTCGCGGTGGCGCGGCCGCCGGTTTGCCGTTGCCCCCGCCGTCGGCGTCGGCCTTCTCCTTCGGCGCCCTGCGCCCCGCGCTCTTGGCCGGCGCGGCGGCCGGGCCGCCCGAGCTGACCACCGCGCCGGCGCCAGCCAGCGCGGGTTTGAGCGATCGCGTCGCCTTGCCGTTGGCCGAGCTCTTGCTCGTCTCGAGAAGCTCGGGCGGACCGATGCGTCGTTTGATCAGGTACTGCTGGCCGATTGTCCACAGGTTCGTCGTGATCCAGTAGACGAGCAGGCCGGCCGGGTAGCGGTACAGGATCACCACGAAGACGAGCGGCAGCAACAGCATCAGGCGCCGCTGGTTGGGATCGGCGGTCGCCGTCGCCACGAGCGTGGAGGCGACCTGCGAGCCGACGTACAGCAGGATCAGCACGATCAGCGCCGCGCCGGTCGCCTTTTCGGTGATGTCCGGCAGGAACAGGAACTTCGCCGAGTGTGGCGCCACCACGTTGCAGCCGATTTCCGACAGGCCCTTGACGTGGTGTCCAGCGACCGTCACAGCGTTGTTCGGGATTTCGCCGTTGTGCGCGATCGTCTTGCCGAGCGCTTGCGAGAAGTGCTCGCGCATCTGCTGCCCGCAGATGTCGAGCTTCAGGTCCGTGCGCAGCATGTAGAACAGCGAGATGAACACCGGCAGCTGCAGCAGCAGCGGCAGGCACGACGCCAGCGGGTTGATTTTGTTCTCCCGGTAGAACGTCATGATCTCCTGCTGCTGGCGCTGTTTGTCGTCCTTGTACTTCTCTTTCAGTGCCGCGATCTGCGGAGACAGCCGCTGCATCTCCTGCATCGACTTCAGCTGCCTGTACGTCAGCGGCACGAGGACCGCGCGGATCAACACCGTCAGCCCGATGATCGCCAGCCCCCAGCTCCCGCCCACGACGTTGTCGTGGATGAACACCATGACCGACTCGAACGCGCTGATCAGCGGCGAGAAGGCGTCCTCGATGACGTTGGCGATGATTGGCATGCTCTAGGTGCTCTGCGCAGTCTCTCTAAGCCGGTTGCTCATGGGTGCGACGGGACTCTCGACGGCCACTCGACGGTGTCTCGACGGCCGCCCGCCCGCTCACGCGCCCGTGCCGTGGCCGACCGGGAACACTCGCTGTGCCTCTACGGGATCGTACCCGCCATAGCTCCACGGATTGCACCTGAGCAAGCGCCACCCCGCGAGCACCGCTCCCTTAAGTATGCCGTACTCGCGAATCGCTTCGACCGCATAACGCGAGCACGTCGGCTCGTACTTGCAGCGCCTCGGGATCGCCGGTGAGATCACGCGCTGGTACACCGTGATCGGCGCGGTCGCCAGCGCGCGCGCCAGGCGCGCGAAGCGCCCGGCGGCCGGTGTCGTCGTCGTCGATCCATCGGCCGGTTCGCGGGCCACGTCGCCCGGCGCGCAAGGCCGCACGGCGGAAGGCGGCCCGTCGGAAGGTCCGTGCGCGTGCGTCACGGCTGCGGCTGGTCCCGCGGCACGGCGGAAGGCGGCCCGTCGGAAGGTCCGTGCGCGTGCGTCACGGCTGCGGCTGGTCCCTCGCCCGCGGGCGAGGGCGAGGCGCCCACGCCGGCCTTGGCGATCAGCTCGTCCAGCGCCGCGGCGCACGCCTGCCAGACCCTCGCGCTCGACCAGCTCGGCGGCTGACGGGCGGGCGACGACGACCACGTCCTGATCCTCGCGCAGCTCATCCTGCACCTGCGCAAACGCCTCGCGCAGCAGGCGCTTGACGCGGTTGCGCTCGACCGCGCCGCCGACCTTGCGCGAGACCGACAGGCCCAGCCGCGGGCTGGCGGCCGACGGGTTGGGGAACGTGTACAGCACGAGGTGCCGGTTGGCCGTCGAGCGGCCCTGCCGGTAGACGCGCTCGAACTCCGCGCTGCGTGACAGACGACCCCGGCCCGACGAGCGCGTGTCCATCACGCAACCCTCACGCTCAGGTAGAGAGTCGCTTGCGGCCCTTGTCCCGGCGGCGCTTCAGCGTCAGCCTACCCGCGCGCGTCTCATGCGCGAGCGAAACCCGTGCGCGCGGGCCCGCTTTCGCTTCTTCGGCTGGTAGGTGCGCTTCATCGTCTAGGTTCGACGCGACGACGCTCGATTCCTCGTTCACCGCGCCTGTATGTGCACGCGGGCGGGTCGTCGCTCGGCCGTCCAGTATAGGGGCGCAGCGCCCTCGCCGTAATTTTCTCGGCAGTTGCGGCGAGGCGCGCGATCGCTCGCGAGGCGTTGGTTATAGTCGCCCGACCGGAGCCCACGGCTCCTCTCTGAATAGCCGTCCTTCCTCAACGTCTTCCTCGGGAGCGATGCCGATCAACGCTGCCGTGAGCGCGGAGCTGGAGCACATATGGTCTCGGATACAGGCGGAGCTGGCGCTGTCGGTGGACGACGCCACGTATCGCATCTGGCTGCAGCCGTTGCGCCCGCTGACGCTTGACGGTGCGCGGTTGACGTTGCAAGCCCCGCCGCGCGCCGTGGGCTGGATGCGCGATCGCTTCGGCCGCGTGCTCGACTCCTGCGCCGCCAAGGCGCTCGGCGACGGGGGCCGCGTGGAGATCGTCGAACACAGCGACGCGGCTGCGCTCGACGCGACGCCCACCGCGCCGCGTCGCGCGCGCCGGACGAGCGGCGCGCAGGCTCGCGCACGCCCGGCGGTGGACTCCGGGCGGGCGGCTGGAACCGGCGCCGGCGGGCGACTCGCGGGGCGGGCCTCTCGGCAACCCCAAGCTGACATTCGAGCAGTTCGTCATCGGCGACTGCAACCGGCTTGCGCACGCCGCGGCGCTGACCGTCGCCGAGATGCCCGCGCAGGCCTACAACCCGCTGTTCATCTGCGGTCCGCCCGGCGTCGGCAAGACCCACCTGCTCAGCGCGATCGCCAACCTGCTGCTCGCGCACGGCCCCGGCCTGACCGTCCGCTGCACCACCGGCGAGGCCTTCACCAACGACTTCCTCGACTCGCTCGGCGGTGGGCGCACCGACGCCTTCAAGGCCCGCTTCCGCGACGTCGACGTGCTGCTGCTCGACGACGTCCAGTTCCTCGCAGCGCAAGACCAAGACCGAGGAGGAGTTCTTCCACACGTTCAACGCGCTGCACGACGGCGGGCGCCAGATCGTCGTCACCTCCGACCGCCCGCCACGCGACCTGCAGGCGCTCGAGGACCGCCTGCGCGAGCGCTTCGAGGCTGGGCTCGTCGCCGACGTCCAGCCACCGGACCTCGCCACGCGCATGGCGATCCTGCGCAAGCGCGCCCATCACGACGGCATCGCTCGCCGACGAGGATGCGCTCGAGCTGATCGCCGAGCGCATCCAGAGCAACGTTCGCGCGCTCGAGGGCGCGCTGATCCGCGTCGTCGCCTTCAGCTCGCTGACCGGACGCGCCGCTGACCGGCGACGCTGGCCGACGAGGTGCTCAAGACCCTCTACCCGCGAGCAGCGCAGGCCGCCCGCGGCCCTGCTCGCACGATCGCCGAGATCCAGAGCGCCGTGGGCGAGCACTTCGGCCTGACCACCGGCGAGCTGCTGTCTCCGGCGCGCACCGCGCGCATCTCCTGGCCGCGCCAGGTCGCCATGTATCTCGCACGCGAGCTCACCGGCGAGTCGCTGCCCGCGATCGGACGGCATTTCGGCGGACGCGACCACACGACCGTCCTGCACGCCTGCCGGCGCACCACGTCGCGCATCGCCGGCGACGCCTCCGCGCGTGAGGCTGTGGAGAAGCTGTTGGCCAGACCTCGTCCCAGGGGCGTCAGTGACCCGCTCCAGCCGCCGGCCGACCGCGCGGCCTGAGAGACTGCCCAGCGATTGCCCACAGGCCTGTGCCACCGATATCGCGCGCCGCCAAACGGCGCGCGACGGTCTCATCCACATATCCACAGCCCCTACTGACTACTAACTCTCTCCACAGACATCGCATGAAGCTGTCCCTATCCTACTTCGGAGCTGTTGAACCAGCTGCAGACCGTCACGCGCGTTGCTTCGACGCGCAGCGCCGTGCAAGCTCTGTCCGGCGTGATGATCGCCGCCGCCGAGGACTCGACGCCCGAGCTGCGCGCAACCGACATGGAGATCGGCCTGCGCGTCCCGCTGCAGGCGCGAGACCTCGCGTCCGGGCAACGCCGTGCTGCCCGCTCGCCTGCTGCTCGACGTGGCTCGCTCGCTGCCCGCCGCTGACGTGTCGCTGGAGCTGCGCAGCGCCGAGCAGGACGTCGAGCTGATCTCCGGGCCAGCCACGTTCCACCTGCGCACGCTGCGCGCCGAGGACTTTCCCGACGCTTGCCCGAGCCGTCCGCGGAGACGCGCGTGGAGCTGCCCGCCGACGCATTCGTCGCGACCGATCTCGCGCGTCGCCCGCTCGGCGTCGCGCGACGAGACGCGCCCGGTGCTCACGGGCATCCTCATGTCCGCCTCCGGCGCAGGAGCTGCGCATGGTCGCCACCGACTCCTACCGCCTCAGCGTCAAGGAGACTGCGCTCGACGCAGCCGCTGCAGGGCAGTCTCGAGGCGAACGTCCCGGCGCGCGCGCTGCAGGAGCTCGCGCGCATCGCCCAAGCCGGCGCCGCCGAGACGCTCGCCGTCAGCGTCGGCCAGAACCAGGTCGTGTTCGAGCTCGGCGACATCGTGCTCTCCTCGCGCCTGATCGACGGGCAGTTCCCCAACTACCGCCAGCTGCTGCCCGAGTCCGTCGAGCACGAGCTGCGCCTCGCCAGCGCCGAGCTGACCGACGTCGTGCGGCGCATCAGCCTGCTCGCGCAGAAGAACGCGCCGCTGCGTCTCAGCTTCAGCGAGGGCACGCTGACCGTCTCCGCGCAGACGCCCGACGTCGGCGAGGCCAGCGAGGCGGTCCCCGTGCCCTTCCACGGCGAGCCCTTCGAGATCGGCTTCAACCCCGAGTTCCTGCGCGACGGCCTCGAGAGCATCGAGTCCGACGAGCTCGTGCTCAAGCTGATCAGCCCGCTGCGCCCCGGCCTGATCGAATCGCCCGACTCCGGCGATTTCGTGTACCTGATCATGCCGATCACGACTCAACGTCTAGAGGCATGAAGTGCGCGTGCTCGGCGTGCAGCTGCGCGACTTCCGCACGTACGCGCGCGCCGAGGCGACGCTCGGGCCCGGCCTGACCGTCGTGCACGGGCCCAACGGCGCCGGCAAGTCGAACCTGCTCGAGGCGCTCTACTTCGGCTGCACCGGCCGCTCGCCGCGCACGCGCAACGAGCGTGAGCTGATCCGCTTCGGAGCGCAGGCGGCGCGCGTCGTCGTGCGCTCGAGCGACGACGGGCAGCAGCACGAGCTGAGCGTCGCCTACGGCGCCGGCCCCGACGGCGAGCGCGGCGTCAAGCGCATGACCGCCGACGGCGCCCCCGTCGAGCGCCTGCTCGACGTCGACTTCCGCCCGCTGCTCAGCGTGTTCGAGCCCGACCGGCTGGAGCTGTTGAAGGGTGCGCCGGCGGTGCGCCGCGCGCATCTCGACCAGGTCGTCGCCGCGATCTGGCCGCTGCGCGCGAACGACCGCCGCGAGTACTCGCGCGTGCTCGCGCAGCGCAACGCGCTGCTCGCGCGCATCCGCGCCGGGCGAGCCTCCGACGCCGACGCTCGCCACGTGGGATCGCGAGCTGGCGCTCGCCGCGCTCGCCGTGCGCGACCACCGCGCCGCGGCCGTCGAGCTGCTCGCCGAGCCGTTCGCGCAGCGCGCCGCGCAGCTCGGGCTCAACGGCGCGGCGCACGCTCGAGTACCGCCCGCGCTCGCGCGCGCTCGACGCCGACGAGTTCGTCGCCGAGCTGCAGGCGCGCCTGGCGTCGGACCTCGAGCGCGGCTTCACCGGCCACGGTCCGCACCGCGACGAGCTGGCGCTCCTGCGCGACGGCCGCGAGCTGCGCTTGTACGGCTCCCAGGGCGAGCAGCGCCTGGCCCTGCTCGCGCTGCTGCTCGCCGAGCGCGCCGTGCTCGCCGAGCGAGCGCGGTCGCACGCCGCTGATGCTGCTCGACGACGTCATGAGCGAGCTCGACGCCCAGCGCCGCGAGCTGCTCGCCGCCGAGCTGTCCAGCCGACGGGCAGAGCGTGATCGCCACGACCGACCTCGCCCATGTGCCCGGCGCCGGCGACGCCCGCGTCACGCGCCTGCGCGTCGTCGCCCGGGGCGATCCTGCAGGAGGCGCGTAGCGGCATGAGACAGGCTGCGCCGCGGCCGCTGTCGGTGGCGCTCGACGGCCTCGCCGCGACGCTCGCGCCGGCCACCACGCTGGCGCGCGTGCAGGAGGTGTGGGAGCTGGCCGACCGGCCCCGCGATCGCCGCCGCCGCGCGCCCGACCGCCGAGCGCGACGGCGTCCTCACGGTCACCTGCGACGCCGCCGTGTGGGCGCACGAGCTGCACCTGATGGCCGGCGATCTGGTGCCCGCGCTCAACGCGGCGCTCGGCGCCGAGCGCGATCCGCGAGCTGCGCTGCCGCACGGGCTGAACGCCGATCTCCGCGCAGCTTCGCCGCGACGTGTCGCCTCGGCCCGTCGATCGGCAGGTTTTGCCTGCAATTTGCAGGGTTTTGCGACCTCGCGGGCGAGCGCGCGCGACCCCGCCGCGTGCTATTCTTATGTACACAGTTCACCCGCCCCGGTCCGCATCCTGAGCGCCGCGGATTCCGGGGCGTTCTCACGTAATCGGAGGCCGATTGGCTACAGGCAGCGACAGCTCTGACGAGGGCTCCACAAAAGCGAAGAAGGGCGGCGTCAACGACCCGTCGATGACCGACGGCTCGGCGCACTACGACGCCCAGGACATCACCGTCCTGGAAGGCCTCGAGGCGGTGCGCAAGCGCCCCGGCATGTACATCGGATCGACCGGCGTGATGGGCCTGCACCACCTCGTCTACGAGGTCGTCGACAACTCCGTCGACGAGGCGCTCGCCGGGCTTCTGCACGAAGGTCTCGGTCACGATCCACCCGGACAACTCGGTGACCGTCGTCGACAACGGCCGCGGCATCCCCGTGGCGATCATGGAGAAAGAGGGCCTGCCGGCCGTCGCAGGTCGTGCTCACCGTGCTGCACTCCGGCGGCAAGTTCGGCGACGGCGGCGGCTACAAGGTCTCCGGCGGCCTGCACGGCGTCGGCGTGTCGGTCGTCAACGCGCTGTCCGAGCAGCTGCACGTCGAGATCCGCCGCGACGGCCACGTCTGCTCGCAGGAGTACTCGCGCGGCGCGCCGCAGGCCGAGCTGGCCGAGGGCGAGAAGCTGCCGACGGGCGCGCCGACCGGCACGACGGTCACGTTCCTGCCCGACGCCGACATCTTCGAGACGCTCGACTTCGACTTCCTCACGCTCGAGGAGCGCCTGCGCGAGACGGCCTTCCTCACGCGCGGCCTGAAGATCTCGATCGTCGACGAGCGCGGCGAGGGCCACTCGGCGACCTTCCGTACGAGGGCGGCATCGAGGACTTCGTCGTCCTACCTCAACGAGAACAAGGAGACCGTCCACCGCAAGGTGATCTTCTTCGCCGGCGAGTCCGACGAGGGCGCCGCGGAGATCGCGATGCAGTGGAACTCCTCCTACCAGGAGTCGATCCACTCGTTCGCCAACAACATCAACACGCGCGAGGGCGGCTCGCACATGTCGCGGCTTTCGCTCGGCGCTCACGCGCACGCTGAACAAGTACGCGCGCGACCACGGCCTGCTCAAGGAGAAAGAGGACAACCTCTCCGGCGAGGACGTGCGCGAGGGGCTGACCGCGGTGATCTCGGTCAAGCTGCGCGACCCGCAGTTCGAGGGCCAGACCAAGACCAAGCTCGGCAACCCCGGCATGGCCGGCTTCGTCGAGTCGATCGTCAACACCGGCCTCGGCGAGTTCCTCGAGGAGAACCCCAGCGAGGCGCGCGCGGTGATCATGAAGTCGGTGCAGGCGCAGCGCGCGCGCGAGGCGGCGCGCAAGGCCCGCGACCTGACGCGCCGCAAGTCGGCGCTGGAGAACTCCACGCTGCCCGGCAAGCTCGCCGACTGCTCGGTCAAGGACCCGTCGCTCGCCGAGCTGTTCGTCGTCGAGGGCGACTCCGCCGGCGGCTCGGCCAAGCAGGGGCGCGACCGCAACACGCAGGCCGTGCTGCCGCTGCGCGGCAAGATCCTCAACGTCGAGAAGTCGCGCATCGACAAGGTGCTGCAGAACACCGAGATCCAGGCGCTGATCACCGCGATCGGCACCGGCGTGCGCGACGAGTTCAACATCGAGAACGCGCGCTACCACAAGGTCGTCCTGATGACCGACGCCGACGTCGACGGCGCGCACATCCGCACGCTCGTGCTGACGCTGCTGTTCCGCGAGATGCAGGAGCTGATCGAGGCCGGCTACGTGTACATCGCCAAGCCGCCGCTGTACAAGCTCAAGCAGGGCTCGCGCGAGCGCTACATCGAGAAGGACTCCGAGCTCGAGGAGATCCTGCTCGCCGACAAGTGGGAGAAGATCGACGTCTTCGACCGCCACGGCACGCAGTTCAAGCTGACCGAGGCGCGCTGGCAGCGCTTCTCGCGGCTGCTCAAGCAGTACGAAGGGCTGGTCGCTCCTCGCTGCGCGCGGCGCACGGCCACGACGTGGTGCAGTTCCTCGAGGAGTCCTCGCTGCTCGGCGAGCAGGTGATGACGCGCCGAGGCGGCGATCGAGCTGCTCGGCCGCGCCGGCCTCGACGGCGAGACGCACGCCACCGAGCTGGTCGAGCGAGGACGAGCAGCGAGATCCGCGTCAAGGCGATCGAGGCGAAGACCGGCTTCGCGCGCACGCACCGCATCAAGCGCGCGCTGTTCGACTCGCAGGAGTACCGCCAGCTCGCGCGCGTCCACGCGCAGCTGATCGAGCTCGCCGGCACGCCGCCGTTCGACGTGCGCCTCGGCGACGCGCACGAGACGCGCCGCCGTCGTTCGAGGCGCTGCGCGCCGCCGTCATGACGGTCGCGCAGAAGGGCATCAAACTGCAGCGCTTCAAGGGGCTCGGCGAGATGAACGCCGAACAGCTCGGCGAAACGACGATGGCGCCCGCCACGCGCACGCTCGCGCAGGTCACGCTCGAGGACGCCTTCGCCGCCGACCGCATCTTCTCGATGCTGATGGGCGACCAGGTCGAGCCGCGGCGCGCGTTCATCGAGGACAACGCACGCGCCGTCGCCAACCTCGATGTGTGAGGAGGTGAGGCGATGGCATGGCATCGACTGACGTCATCGGCGGCGGCAACGTCGAACCGCGCGCGCTCGAGGAGGAGATGCGCACGGCGTACCTCGACTACGCGATGTCGGTGATCGTCGGGCGCGCGCTGCCCGACGTGCGCGACGGCCTGAAGCCGGTGCACCGCCGCGTGCTGTACGCGATGAACGAGCTCGGCCTCGGCCCGACCCGCTCCTACGCCAAGTGCGCGAAGATCGTCGGCGAGGTGATGGGCAACTATCACCCGCACGGCGACTCGGCGATCTACGACGCGCTCGTGCGCATGGCGCAGGACTTCTCGATGCGCAACGAGCTCGTCGACGGCCAGGGCAACTTCGGCTCGGTCGACGACGACCCGGCCGCCGCCATGCGCTACACCGAGGCGCGCCTGGCGCGCATCGCCACCGAGATGCTGCGCGATCTCGACATGGACACGGTCGACTTCGCGCCCAACTACGACGGCTCGCGGCGCGAACCGCTGGTGCTGCCGGCGCGCTTCCCCAACCTGCTCGTCAACGGCTCGTCGGGCATCGCCGTCGGCATGGCGACGAACATCCCGCCGCACAACCTGCGCGAGGTGATCGGCGCGACGATCGCCTACATCGACGACCCCGACATCGACACGGCGGGGCTGATGCGCCACATCAAAGGCCCGGACTTCCCGACCGGCGGGATCATCCTCGGCCACGCCGGCATCAAAGACGCCTACGAGACCGGCCGCGGCCGCGTGCGCGTGCAGGCGCGCGCGCACATCGAGCCGCTCAAGCAGGGCAAGGAGGCGATCGTCGTCACCGAGCTGCCGTTCATGGTCAAGAAGGGCGGCGACGGCGGGCTGATCTCGAAGATCGCCGACCTCGTGCACGAGAAACGCATCTCCGAGATCTCCGACCTGCGCGACGAGTCCGACAAGCGCGGCATGCGCCTGGTGATCGAGCTCAAGCGCGACGTGATCCCGAAGGTCGTGCTCAACAAGCTCTACAAGCACACCTCGATGCAGACGACGTTCGGCGTGAACATGGTCGCGCTCGTCGACAACGTCCCGCGGACGCTCCCGCTGCAGGCGGTGATCCACAACTACGTCGCGCACCAGCGCGAGGTGATCGTCCGCCGCACCAAGCACGAGCTCTCCGAAAAGGAGGCGCGCGCGCACATCCTCGCAGGGCCTGCTGATCGCGCTCGAGCACCTCGACGCGATCATCGAGCTGATCCGCGCCTCGCGCGACCGCGACGCCGCGCGCGAGCAGCTGGTCGAGCGCTTCGAGCTGAGCCACATCCAGGCGACGGCGATCCTCGACCTGCGCCTCTCCCAGCTGACGGCGCTGGAGGCCGACTCGATCAAACAGGAGCACGCCGACGTGACCGAGCGGATCGCCGAGCTGCGCGCGATCCTCGGCGACGAGACGCGCGTGCTGGCCGTGATCAAGGAGGAGCTGTCGGAGATCTCCGAGCGCTTCGGCGACGAGCGCCGCACGGAGATCAGCCACTCCGAGGACGAGATCGACATCGAGGACCTGATCGCCGACCAGCAGATGGTCATCACGATCACGCAGACGGGCTACATCAAGTCGCTGCCGCTGGCCACCTACCGCCAGCAGCAGCGCGGCGGCCGCGGCGTGACGGGCATGGACATGAAGGACGGCGACTTCATCGAGCACCTGTTCGTCTGCTCGTCGCACGACTACCTGCTGTTCTTCTCCAACCGCGGCAAGGTCTACCGCTCGAAGGTCTACGAGCTGCCCGAGGCGTCGCGCACGGCCAAGGGGCGCGCGCTCGTCAACATCCTGCCGCTGCGCGAAGGCGAGCGCATCCAGGCGGTCGTCTCCACGCGCGACTTCTCAGAGACCAAGTACCTCGTCTTCGCCACACGCTCGGGAACCGTCAAGAAGACCGAGTTCCTCGCCTACAACACGCCGATCAAAGCCGACGGCATCATCGCGATCAACATCCGCGACGACGACGAGCTGCTCGCCGTGCGCGCCGTCGATCCCGACGACGAGATCATCATGGTCTCCAAGGCCGGGCTGACCGTGCGCTTCGCCGAGTCCGACGCCCGCTCGATGGGCCGCGACACGACCGGCGTGCGCGGCATGGACGTGGGCAAGAAGGGCGAGGTCATCGCGATGGACGTCGCGCGCGACGACATGGACCTGCTCGTCGTGACCGAAAACGGCTACGGCAAGCGCACGCAGATCGCGCAGTACCGCAAGACCAACCGCGGCGCCAAAGGCGTCAAGACGATCGAGCTGACCGAGCGCAAGGGCGGACTGGCCGGCGCGCTGGTCGTGCGCGAGCACCAGGAGCTGGTGTTCATCAGCGTCGGCGGCATGGTCCAGCGGACCTCCGCCGGGGGCATCTCCCAGCAGGGGCGCTCGGCGACGGGCGTGCGCGTGATGAACCTCAAGGACGAGGATCTCGTCAGCGCGGTGGCGCTCGTGGTCGACGCCGGCGACGAGGGCGGCGATGACGCCGTGCAGGCGCCGGCGGTCGAGCCCGCTGCCGAGAACGGCTCCGAGCCCGCCTCCGCGGCCGACTGAGGCGCCTGCCTCAACCCGTCCAGATTCGCGGCTAAAGCCTCAGACGAAGCCACGACAGCGCCGACAGCCACTGGGTGACCCGACCGGGAACCCTGATCGCAAAGGCCCTCTCGCTCGCCGCCGTGACCGCGCTCGCGGGCATTGCCGGCGCGCCCGTGGCCGTCGCCGCACCCGCGCCGCAGGCCGCCGCGTCGCCCGCGCACGCGCATCGCACGGGCTCCGGTGCACGCAAGTCGGGCGCCTGCAGAACGGCTTCGCACCGGCACGCCATGCACGCCGCCGGCTGCCGCGCGTCCGGTCGTCGAGCGCCGGCCCATCGTGGAGCCCACGGCGCCGAAGCGCACGCCAAGCGCACGTTGTCGGTTCGCGCCGTCGCGCCCAGCCCCACCGAAGTCGCCGCCAGCCAGTCGGCGGTGCTCGCCAAGGTTCTCGCGACGCCGTGTCAGAACACGCAGCTCACGCCCGAACCCGGCAACCTCCCGCTCGCGCGCGCCGCTGTGCTGTGCCTCGTCAACACCGAGCGCGCCCAGCATGGCCGCGGTCCGCTCAGCCCCGACACACGCTTGGAACGCGCCGCCGAAGAACACGGCAGGGAAATGCTCTCGCTCGACTACTTCGACCACGTCTCGCCCACCGGCCTGACGCCCGTGCGGCGCATCTCGCAGACCGGCTACATCCCCAACTCGGAAGTCGGCTACGTGATCGGCGAGAACCTTGCGTGGGGGACGTTGTCGCTGTCGACCCCGCAGGCGATCGTCAACGCTTGGATCGCCTCGCCCGAGCACCTCGCGAACATCCTCGAAGCCAAGTACCGCGAGACCGGCATCGACGTGCAGCCGGAAGTCCCGGCAGAGCTCGCGGAAGGCATTCCAGGCGCGCTGTACACGCAGGAGTTCGGCGTCATCGTGCCCTGAGCGCGCCAGCGACTCGCCCCCCTATCGCTCGTCAGGCCGGTTCGCTACCCTGAGCTGACCAGAGAAAGGAGGTGGTCCAAACGTTGTCAGACAGTTTTTACGGGACCCTGGAGGTGACCGGCCGCTAGGTCGGAAAGGCTGGACCGCTTAGCGGAATCCAACCCGGGACACCCCGAGACGACCGCCGGTACTGGTCCCTCCGGCATGCCTTTTCTCGTCGTCTCGGTATTCCAGTCAGAGCAGCAGACTAGGGGCGCCCGTCGAGGCGCCCCTAGTCTTGAGCGGGCCACTAGGCGGCGCGATCCGGCGTCCTCGGTCGCTCGCGTGCATAGCACGCCACGCTTCCTGCGTCCTTGGCTCGCTTGCCTACTGACCCGCTCAAGCAGCGAGCCGCAAGACCGGTTAGGCGGCTTGAGGCAAATACGCCAGCCAAGCCGCCGGAATGGTCGGGCTGGCGACGTGGATGAAGATCTCGGCGCGTGGCGTGTGCGGCGCGTGGCGTGGGTGCATGCCCGCCTGGCGCGGGAGGCGGTCGCCCTTGCGGCGATTGCACGGCGCGCACGAGGCGACGATGTTGTCCCAACTCGACGTGCCGCCCTTGGAGCGCGGGATGACGTGGTCGACGGTCAGGTTGGAGCGCGAGCCGCAGTACTGGCACGTCCAGCTGTCGCGCGCGAACACGGCGCGCCTGGTGATCTTGCGCCGGTGCGCGTCGCGCGGCACGTTGACGTAGCTGACCAGGCGGATCACGACCGGCCGAGCCAGCGTGGCGCTCTCGGAGTGCAGCGACCAGCGACCGCGCTCCAGCAGCTCGGCCTTCTCCTTGAGCAGCAGCACGACCGCGCGGCGCACCGTGCAGACGTTTATCGGCTCATACGTCGCGTTCAGAACGAGCACCCGACCGCCCATCGCCGTCGTCGGCGATGCCTCAGGTCCGCGCCGCTGGTGCTCGGAAGGCGACACGGACCCCACCGGCTCTGGTGGGACTGTGCTCTCCATCGTCAACGCGGCAGTCTAGCGAGCGCCTGGGCCCGGTGGCGGTGGGCGGCGCCGGGCGCTCGTCCTCAGCAGACGGGCGCGACGGCCGCGCGGTAGGAGCCGAGCACGCCGACGTGCTCGCACAGTGCGCGCAGCCCGGCGATCGCCTCGTCGACACGCGCGTCGCCGACGCGTCCCTGCAGATCGGCAAAGAACATGTAGCGGCCCAGGCGCTCGCGGCGCGGACGCGACTCGATCTTCGTCAAGTTGATCTCGCGCTGGGCGAACTCGTCCAGGCAGCGCACCAGCCAGCCCGGGCTCTGCGCCCCGCTGCCCCAGAACACGAGCGATGTCTTCCACTCCTCGAGCCCTCCCGCCGGGCTCGCGTCGAGCGCCGCGAGCGGCGGCACATCGGTCTCGTCGTCGCGCGCCAGCCAGACGAAGCGCGTTTCGTTGTCGTCGCGATCCTCCACCCCCTCGCGCACGATCGCCGCGCCGTAGATGCGCGCGGCCAGCGCCGTGCCGATCGCCGCGCGAGCGCTCGCGGCTTCGCCGGCCACCGTGCGCACGGCATCGGCCGTCGAGCTGGCGGCGACGATTCGCGCGTGCGACAGCTCGCCGCGCAGGAAGCGCGAGCACTGGCCGGGCACCTGCGGATGCGTCAGCACCGTGTCGATCTGCTCCAGCGAAAGCGGCTCGGCGGCGATCAGCGAGTGGCGCACGCGCAGCTGCGCCTCGCCGACGATCTGCACGCCGCCGTCCGGCTCGGCGAGCAGGTCGAGCGTCACGCTGACCGACCCGTCGAGCGAGTTCTCGATCGGCGCGATCGACCAGCGCACGTCGCCGCGCCGCAATGCGGCGACGGACTCGTAGATGCTCGGCTGCTCCACCGCCTCGACGCGCTCGCGCACGGCGCTCGCCAGCAGCGCCTCCTCGGTGAACGTCCCCGCCGGCCCCAGGAAGCCGACGCGTGCGCGAGCGGGCTCCGGCATCTCAGCCGGATTGCTCTGCGCCGGCGCCACCGGCGGTCACCGGGGCGCTCGGCCCGGCCAGCGCCACGCGCACCGCCTCGGCCTCCTCCGGGGAGAGCTCCAGTTCGCCGCGTCCGGCGATCACCTGCTTGGCGTACACGCGGGCCTGGTCGCGGTGGTGGATGCACGAGAGCACGACGCCCGACTGCTCGTCGTCGAGCAGCGCGATCGACAGCGACTGATGGCCCGAGAGCTCGTTGTAGGCGTCGTAGCGAACCAGCGCGCGATGGGCGATCGTGCGGCGCATCGCCGCTTCGACCCCCTCGAGGCGTCCATCGAGGCGCAGCGCGACGTCGTCGACGTAGGCGCGCAGCGCTTCGAAGGCGTCCTGCAGGCGCGCCGCGTGGGCGACCACGTCCTGCTCGCCGGTGTCGCCGAGCACCAGCTGCTGCGCGCGGCGCAGGCGGCGCAGGCTGACGGCCAGTGCGGCGCAGGCGATCAGCGCGACGATCGCCAGCGCGCCTGCGGCGAGCGCGACGATGCCCTGCGTGTCGGTGAGCTTGGCTGCCAGCGGGAGCATCGGCACAAGTTAGCCGGTGGGGGAGGCGGCTTGGCGAACCGCCGGCTTGCGAACCGCCCGCTTCGGCCCACAGCGGTTGTAACCGGCGTCCGGCCTCTTGGCCGAGCCGGCCTGCGCTTCTGGATACAAGTTGTGACCGCTCCGGCCGCCACGGCAGTCACCGGGCCGGCCATCCAGGCCGGCTTTGGCGCGCGTTGCTCGCGACCGGCCTATTTGGCGAACACGGCGAGGAACGTGCCCTTGTTGTTTTCGGTGTTCGTCTCGCCGGCGACCTTTTCGACGTTCACTTCGACCTTCGCCGCCTCGCCGAGCGGGACGCCGTTTACGGGTATGTCGACGCTCACGGTCTTGCCCGGTTCGGCCTTTTCGATCGCGTGCGAGGCCTTGAACTGCTTTCCGCCGGCCGTCACGACGACGTTGACCTTGACGTTCGTCTCGGCGCTTTCGCCGCCGTTTTCGACGTTCACGGTGAACGTCGGGGTGCTGCCGCCGCTGACGTGGTTGAGCGTCGGTTCGCCCGCGAGCGTGTTGGCGCCGACGCTCACGCCGGTCAGCGCGCTGCCGTGCGTGCCCGAAGTCGTTTCGCTGCTCGGCGTGTTGGCGGATTTGCCGGTGATGCGCCCTTCGACCGTCGTCGGTTCGAGCCAGCCGACGTTGGGGAGCGATCGCGAGGGGGCCGTCGTCAGGCCGTGCACGCCGTCGGCGCCGAGCACCTGCTGGATCAGCGGCGCGACGCGCTGTGAGTAGAGCACGTCGGAGGCGAGGAAGATCTCCATGTCGCCGGC
Source organism: uncultured Solirubrobacteraceae bacterium (assembly GCA_963794905.1). GTDB lineage: Bacteria > Actinomycetota > Thermoleophilia > Solirubrobacterales > Solirubrobacteraceae > Palsa-744. The sequence goes on along the minus strand of CAWCFO010000002.1, from coordinate 1,677,550 downwards.
GATCTGCGCGATCGCCTGCTTGCCCTGTCCGCCGAGCGCCGTGGGCACGAGCGCGGCGACCTTCGTAACGCCTTCCGAGCGCAGGTCGAAGGCCAGCAGCAGCGCCTGCTGGGCGCCGGACATGCCACCCGGCGCACCGAGCTTCTTGGCGCGCGAGGCCAGCGCTTGGGCTTGCACGCGCAGCTGGTCGACCTGCACCTCGACGTTCAGCGCCGACTTGCCGCCCGCGCCGCTGAGCGCGGCGAACAGCGGCTTTGACACGTGTTCGTCGTATTCCTGAGCGAGCGTCGAGACTTCGCGGTTGTAAGTCTTCAGTTCGTCGGATTTGGCGCCGTTGACGCAACTGTTGATGACCAGGATGATCAAGATCAGCAGCACCACGCCTACGACCACGGCGATGCGACGACGCACCATCAGCGTGTGCTGGTCCAGCGGCAGCGCGCCGCCGGAGGCCTGCGGGCGCCGCGGCTGTGGGCGCGCGGGAGCGCGCGGCGCGCGCGAAGCCGGCCGCTGCTCTGTCTCCTCGCCATCGTCGAAGAACGACAAAAGCTGCTCCTTGCAGGGATTGTGAGGGCCCCCAGTATGACTACCGGCCGCCTCCCCGACCATCCTGCAACTTCTCGCTCAACGGACCTTCTCCTCCCGCGCGCGGGAGGGACAGGACCGCGAGGCGGCGAACGCCGGAGCCGGTGGAGTCACAGACACTCGTGCACAACCGGCGCCCCCTAGGCGATGACGGGTGGACCGACGGTCCTGGCCAGGGCGCGCTCGTGCTCGGGCGCTATCGCCTGCGCGAACGGCTCGGCGCGGGCGGCTTCGGCGTCGTGTGGAGCGCGCACGACGAGCGCCTGGGCCGCGACGTGGCCGTCAAGCGCGTCGCGCTGGCGCCCGGCGAGGACGCCGAGCGCGTCACGCGTGAGGCGCTGGCCAGCGCCCGCCTGTCGCACCCGGCGATCGTCGCGCTGTACGAGGCGTGCCCGGTCAGCGACGCCTTCTACCTGATCTCAGAGCTCGTCGACGGCGACACGCTCGCCGAGCTGATCGCCGCCGACGCGCTGAGCGACGCGCAGATGCTGCAGATCGGCGCGGCGCTGTGCGACGCGCTCGCGCACGCCCACGCGCGCGGCGTGGTGCACCGCGACGTCAAGCCGCAGAACGTGCTCGTGCCGACCGCGACGGACGTGCACGCGACGGCGGCCGAGGCGCTGGCCGGCGTGGCCAAGCTGGCCGACTTCGGCGGCGCGCACCTGAGCGGGCAGGAAGCGCTCACGCGCACCGGCGACGTGCTCGGCACGCTCGCGTACATGGCGCCGGAGCAGAGCGAAGGTCGCGAGGCGGGAGAGGCCGTGGACGCATACTCGCTCGCGCTCGTGCTGTACGAGGCGCTGTGCGGCTTCAACCCCGTGCGCGGCGCCTCGCCGGCGGAGACGGCCAGGCGCATCGGCCGACCGATGCGGCCGCTGGCGCGGGCCCGCCGCGACCTGCCGCGCGCGCTCACGCAGACGATCGACCGCTGCCTGCACCGCGCGCCGGCGGCGCGCGGCACGCTGGAGCAGCTCGCGGGTGCGCTCGACAAAGCGCTCGACGAAGTCACAGTCACCGACCCGCCGCGCGCTCGCGCGGGCATCGTCTCGCGCGATCGACGCCACGACGCCATGCTCGCCGAGCGGACTCGCCGGCAATCGCCGGCGACGCGCGTGGCGCCGCGGACGCGCTCGCCGCGCCCGGCGCCGCTCACGCCGGCGCACGACACTGCTCGCGCCGCGGACGCCGCCCACGTGCCCGGTGGGATCTCGCCGGCGCAATCGCCGTGGCCGTCGCCGATCGCGCCAGCCGCCCCGGCGGAGAGTTGGGGGCTGCCGCGCCTGCTCTGGCTGGCGCTCGCGCTCGCGCTGGCCGTGTGGCAGACGGCGGTCGGTCGCCCCGGCGTCGGTCTGCTGGCGCTGGCGGCGCTCGCGCCGATCGCGCTGCTGCCGGTCGCCCGGCGCGCGCAGGGTGGCTCGGGCGCGTGGCTTACGTGTGCGCTGGCGCCTGCGCTCGGCTTCGTGTCGCTCGCCGGCGCCTACCCGGCGCTGGCCGGGCAGGCCCGGCGCTGGCGCATGCGCGCGGCGTTCGGCGCCGTCGGTTACTGGTGGCTGGTGCTCGCCGAGCCGCTGCTCGCGCGACGGCTGTGGCTCGGCCCATCGCAGGCGCCGCCGCCGCGCGCGGTGTGGGAGGGCTCGTTCAGCTCAGCGGCGGTGCACGTGATCGGCCCGCTGCTCAGCCTCGGCGTGCTGCTCGGCGGCGCTCTGTGGGCGGCCGGCGCGCTGGCGCTGCCGCTGTTCGTGCGCGGCCGCAGCGCGGCGCTGGACGTGCTCGCGGCGGCCGTCTGGTCGGCGGCGCTGGCGACCGCGGCGCCGATGCTCGACGCAAGCGTGAATGGCCACGCTGTGCAGTCTGACCCGCGCGGCGCGATCGTCGGCGCGGTGCTGGGCGGAGCGGTGGCGGTAGCCGCCCGCGCTCTGCGCGGCCCCGTCTGACGTAGCATGGCCTCACGGTTCGACCAGGCCCCGAGGGTCCGGCGCAGCCTTGGCCCGATCGCGCGATCGCGGTCGGCGGGCCGAACCGCCAGCCAAGCCCGACAAGTCAGCCAATGAACCTCCTCAAGAGCGTCGAGACAACGATCGCCAACCTCGTCGAGGGCACCTTCGGGCGCCTGTTTCGCTCGGAGGTGCGCCCGATGGAACTGGCGCGCAAGCTGGCGCGCGAGATGGACGAGCACCGCACGACGTCGGTCTCGCGCGTGTACGCGCCGAACGAGTACGCGGTGTGGCTGTCGCCGCAGGACCGCGAACGCTATGAGGGCGTCGAGCACGAGGTGATCGACGAGCTGGCCGCCTACCTGCTCGAGCACGCGCGCCGCGAGGAGCTGATCCTGGCGTCGAGCCCGATCATCACGTTCCATACCGACGAGCGCCTCGCGCTCGGCGAATTCGGCATACAGGCGAAGTTGGTCCGCACGGGCGGTCACAGTGAGGAGCCTCGCGACGCTGCGCAGGCGCCGCAGCCGCAGGACGGGCATGGCGAAACGATGATCTACAGCACCTCAGCGCGCGTGCGCGGCCAGGTCGCCGAGGCGCAGGCGCGCCCGACGCGGGCGATCGTGGTGGTTAACGGCCGCCGCCTGCCGATCCCGCCGAAAGGCGCGACGATCGGGCGCAGCCGCGATTGCGACATCGTGCTCGACGACGTCGGCATCTCGCGCCGGCACGCGGAGATCAGGCCGGGCGCGGGCGACTGGACGGTGGCCGACCTCGGCTCGACCAACGGCGTGCGCGTGAACGGACGCACGCTGCGCAGCGCGCGCGCGCTGCAGCCTGGAGACCACGTCGAGCTGGGCTCGACGGAGATCGTCTTCGAGCTTGGATGACGACGCTCGCTCCTGTATCGGTCGCGCTGAAGTTCGGCTTTCTCGCCGTGCTGTACCTGTTCGTGCTGTGGGTCGCGCGCAGCTCGCGGCGAGACCTGCGGCGCGGTGAGGACGCGCTGGCGGCCGAGCGCGCCGCGGCGGGCGGCGCGGTGGCTGCGCCGGCGGATGCGACCGGGCTGCACGCGGCCTCGGGCGTGGCGAGAGCGAGCGTCTCGGATCGCTCGCCGCAGCTGGTGGTCGAGCGCGCGCCGGGGCATGACTCGGGGATGATCTACGACGTCGACGGCGACCTGGTGCTGGGGCGTGGCGAGAGCGCGGAGATCCGTCTGGAGGACCCGTTCGCGTCCTCGCGCCACGCGCGCGTCTTCGAGCAGGGCAACGTCGTCGTGATCGAGGATCTGGGCTCGACCAACGGGACGTACCTCAACGAGGAGGTGCTGCAGTCGCCGCGCCCACTGCACCCGGGCGATCGCGTGCGCATCGGCGACAGCGAATTCACCTTCGAGGTCGACTGACTTGCTGCGCGTCGCCGAGCAGTACGCAGGGACGGACACCGGGCGCCAGCGACGCGCCAACGAGGACTCTCTGCTGGCGCACGCGCCGCTGTTCGTGGTGGCCGACGGCATGGGCGGCGCGCAGGCCGGCGAGGTGGCGTCGCGCTTGGCGGTCGAGTCCTTCCAAGGCGGGCTGCACGACGCCGCCGAGCCCGAGGCGGAGCTGGCGGAGCTGGCGCGCAAGGCCAACGCGCGCATTCACGAGCTGTCGCACAGCCACGCCGAGCAGGCGGGCATGGGAACGACGCTCACGGCGGTCTACGTGGGCGAGCAAGAGGTGTCGATCGCGCACGTCGGCGACAGCCGCGCGTACCGCATGCGCGACGGCGAGCTGCTGCGCCTGACCGAGGATCACTCGCTGGTCGACGAGCTGCTGCGCCAGGGCCGGCTGACGCCCGAGGAAGCGGTCGAGCATCCACAGCGCTCGGTGATCACACGCGCGCTCGGGCCGGAGGGCGCGGTGGAGGTCGACACGCGCTCGTACTCGGCGCGCGACGGCGACGTGTACCTGCTGTGCAGCGACGGGCTCACGACGATGGTCGCCGAGGACCGCCTGAGCGAGCTGCTGCGCGAGCACGACACGCTGCGCGAGCGCGGTGAGGCGCTGATCGCGGCGGCCAACGAGGCCGGCGGGCGCGACAACATCACGGTCGTGCTGCTGCGCTTGGAGGACCTCGACGCCGGCGCGGCGCCGCTCACCGAGGAGGCGCCGGTGGTCGCCGGGGCGACGATCGGCGGGGCGGCGACGGGGGATGGACTGGCGCCCGCGCCGGCGACGCAAGCGCACGACGAGCCGCCGCGCGCCGAGCGCCGGGTGGTGGCGCGCCGCCCGCGCCGCCCGTCGACTGCGCCGGACGGCTCTTCGCGCCGGCGCGCGCGCCTGCGCCGCGCCGGCGCGCTGGCGGTCGTCGTGTCGATCCTCGCGGTGATCGGCGCCGGCGCGTACGTGGCGCTTCAGTCGGTGTACTTCATCGGCACGAACGATCGTGGGCTGGTGACGCTCTACCGCGGCGTGCCGTATCGCCTGCCGGGCGACGTGGCGCTGTACAGCAGCGACTACGTGTCCGGCGTGAGCGCCGCAACGCTCGCGCCGAAACGCCGAAGCACGCTGCTCGACCACTCGCTGCGCTCGGAATCGAACGCGGCCTCACTGATCCACAGCCTTGAACTCGGCCAGCTCGAATGAACCAGCCGATCGTTCGCCTGTTCGGCGTCGTGATCGTGATGTTCGCGCTGCTGCTCGCGTTCACGTCGCGCTGGACGATCTTCGAAGCGTCGTCGCTGCGCGACAGCCCGCTGAACGCGCGCGGGCTGCTCGAGCAGCAGCGCATCTTCCGCGGGAAGATCGTCGCGGCCGACGGGACGGTGCTCGCGCGCAGCGTGCGCTCGCCGGGGTCGGGCCGCTCGGAAAGCGTGTACGAACGCCGCTACCCGACGGGCAACGAGTTCGCGCATGCGATCGGCTACTACTTCACCGACCTCGGCCGCACGGGGTTGGAGCGTTTTCGCAACACGCCGCTGAACGGCCAGTCGGGCACGAACCTGCAGACGATCCTCGACCAGCTGCAGGGCAAGAAACGGCAGGGCAACGAGATTTTCACAACGCTCGACCCTCGCGCGCAGCAGGTGGCCAACAGGGCGCTGGCGGGTCACGAAGGCGCTGTCGTGGCGCTCGAACCGCGCACGGGCTCGGTGCGCGTGATGGCCTCCTCGCCGGCGTACAACCCCAACGACCTGCGCTCGACGAAGACCTACGAACACCTGGCCCAGGACTCGCACGGCAGGCCGCTCGTCAACCGGGCGACGCAGTTCGGCTACGCCCCTGGCTCGACATTCAAGGTGCTGACAGCGACGGCGGCGATCGACTCGGGAGCTTTCACGCAGGAATCGACGGTCGACGGGCGCAACGACGTGCGCATCTCCGGCGTGCCGCTGCGCAACGACTACAACGAGACCTTCGGCGCGATCACGCTGACCCAGGGCCTTGCGAAATCGGTCAACACGGTATGGGCGCAGGTGGCCGAGCGGCTGGGCAAGGGCACGATGGCGCGCTACATGCGCCGCTTCGGCTTCGACAAAAAGCCGCAACTGGACTACCCGGCCGAAGAGATGTCTTCCAGCGGCGAGTACAGCGGCACGCGGCTGATCGCGCCGACGAGCTCGCAGGTGGACGTCGGGCGCATGGGCATAGGGCAGGACAAACTGGAGGCGACGCCGCTGCAGATGGCCGAGGTCGCGGCGGCGGTGGCCAACCGCGGGAAGCTGATGGTCCCGCACATGACCGATCGCATCGTCGACCCGGACGGGCGCACGGTCGAACGCATCTCGCCGCACGTGCAATCGGTGGTGATGAAGCCGTCGACGGCAGCCGCCGTCACGGCGATGATGGAAGCTGTGGTCAACGAAGGCACGGGGACGTCGGCGCAGATCGCGGGCGTGCGCGTGGCGGGCAAGACGGGCACGGCCGAGACGCAGATCGGCGCGGCGATCAACAACGTGTGGTTCATCGCGTTCGCGCCGGCGTCCTCGCCGAAGGTGGCGATCGCGGTGACGCTGAAGGGCGTGCCCGGGCAGGGCGCCGCTTTCGCCGCGCCGATCGCGCGGGAAGTCATGGAAAGGCTGCTGCATGACTGAGCGCGAAGGAGCGCCGCATGGTTGACCCGGACACGATCATCGACGGGCGCTACAAGGTGGTCTCGCGTGTGGGCTCGGGCGGGATGGCCGACGTGTACCTCGCCGAGGACCAGCTGCTGGGGCGCCAGGTGGCGGTGAAGCTGCTGCACCACCACTTCGCCGAGGACCAGGAGTTCGTCGAGCGCTTCCGTCGCGAGGCGTCGAGCGCGGCGGGCCTGTCGCACCAGAACATCGTCGGCATCTTCGACCGCGGCGAGTGGGAAGGCACCTACTACATCGCGATGGAGTACGTGGCCGGCCGCTCGCTGAAGACGATCGTGCGCGAACACGGCCCGCTCGCGCCGGCGCAGGCGATCGACCTCGTGATCCAGATCCTGCGCGGCGCGCGCTTCGCGCACCGCCGCGGCGTCGTGCACCGCGACCTGAAGCCGCACAACGTGATCATCGACGAGGAGGGCCGCGCGCGCGTGACCGACTTCGGCATCGCCCGCGCGGGGGCGTCGGACATGACGCTGACGGGCTCGATCATGGGCACTGCGCAATACCTCTCGCCCGAGCAGGCGCAGGGGTACATGGTCAGCGGCGCGTCGGATCTGTACTCGATCGGTGTGATCCTCTACGAGCTGCTGACCGGCGCGGTGCCGTTCGACGGCGAGACGGCCGTGGCGATCGCCTTCAAGCAGGTCTCCGCGCAGGCGCCGGCGCCGAGCGAGGTCAACCCGGCCGTTCCGCCGGCGCTCGACGCGGTGGTGCTGCGCGCACTGGCGAAGGACCCGGCGCAACGCTACGCCGACGCCGACGAGTTCATCGCCGCGCTGGTGCGCGAGCGCCAGGCGCTGCCGGCTTCGGCCGGCGCGGTGCTGGCGGGCACCGGCGGGGCGCAGTCCGAGCAGGGCTATGGCGCGGCGGCGATCGCGCCGGCGCCCGGCGCGGGGCAGGGCCACGACGGCGCGCCGGCGACCGGCGCAATGCTGCTGGCGAGCGACGGCTACGACGAGGACGTCGACGACGGGCCGGGCGTGCAGCGTGTGGTGCTGTGGGGCCTGCTGGCGGCTCTGATCGTCGGGGGGATCGTCGCGGCGGTGCTGTTGCTGTCCTCCTCCACGCGCCATGTGAACGTGCCGAACGTGACGGGCGAAAGCGAACAGGCCGCCTCGGCGCGACTGCGCGCGACAGGGCTCACCGCGGCGCCGTCGCTGGCGTCGAGCGCATCGGTTGCGAGCGGTCGCGTGATCAGCCAGTCGCCGATCGCCTCCAGCCGCGTGGCGAGCGGCTCGCGCGTGAGCATCGTCGTCTCCAGCGGTCCGGGCAGCGCAGCGCTGATGAGCGTGCAGGGGCTGAGCGCCGCGCAGGCGATCGCGCGCCTGCGAAAAGCGGGCTTCAAGCCGACCAGCTCCGAACAGCCCAATGCAAAGGTCACGCAGGGCAAGGTGATCGGCACCGAACCGCCCGCCGGCACCGAGCTGCAGGTCGGCAGCCCGGTGACGGTGCTCGTGTCGAGCGGCCCGGCGCAGGTGCGCGTGCCGGACGTGTCGGGCGACTCGCAGAGCGGGGCCGAAGCGGCGCTGACGGCGGTCGGCCTGGCGGTCGGCTCGGTCACGCAGCAGGTCTCGACGACGCAGACGGCCGGCAGCGTGATCGCTCAGACGCCGTCGGCGGGCTCGTCGGTGCGCACGGGCGCGAAGGTGAGCCTGACGCTGGCCAAGGCGTCGAACGAAGTGGTCGTACCGCGCGTGGTCGGCCAGTCCGAGACGCAGGCGTCGGCGGCGCTCGGCGGCGCGGGCTTCGCGCCGAGCGTGGTGACGACGACGACGAAGGACCAGAGCAAGGTCGGCGTGGTGCTCAAGCAGAGCCCGGCGGCAGGGCGCAAGGCGCGCAAGGGTTCGACGGTGACGCTGACCGTCGGCATGCTGGGCACGGAAACGACGCCGACGACGCCCACGACGACGCCCACGACGCCGACCACGACGACGACCACCACGCCGGCGCCCACGCCCCCGGCGGCAACGCCGTGACGGCGCGCGAGGCGCCTGGCGACGCCGACGAGACGCGGCCGCTGCGCGTGGTGCTGCTGGCGGGCGGGCGCTCGTCCGAGCACGACGTGTCGCTGTCGTCCGCGGCGGGGGTGCGCGACGGGCTGCGCGCGAGCGGGCACGCGGTCACGTGGGTGCAGATCGAACGTGACGGCGCGTGGCGTTTGGACGGCGGGGGCGAGCCGCTGACGACGACGCCGGGCGGCGGGCTGTTGGAGGCGGACGTGGTGTTCCCGGTCCTGCACGGCCGCTTCGGCGAGGACGGCACGGTGCAGGGCCTGTTGGAGATGCTCGACGTGCCGTACGTCGGCTCGGGCGTGGCGTCGTCGGCGCTGTGCATGGACAAGGTGCTGTTCAAGCAGCTGATGTCGGCTGCGGGCACGATTCCGCAGGTCGCCTACGCGGACGTGCGCGAGGAGCGTCTGTCGGGTGCCGAGCGCCAAGGTCTGCTGGAGGAGGTGATGCGCCTGGGCCTGCCGGTGTTCGTCAAGCCGGCGCATCTGGGCTCGTCGGTGGGCATCGTCAAGGTGAGCGACGAGCGCGAGCTCGTGCCGGCGATCTCCTCGGCGTTCGCCTACGACGCGCGCGTGATCGTCGAGGCGGCGGCGAGCGGGATCGAGGTCGAGTGCGCCGTGCTCGGGTCCTCGGCGACCGGCGCGATGCAGGCTTCGCTGCCGGGCGAGATCGGCTTCGACGGCGACTTCTACGACTTCGCGGCAAAGTACGAGCCGGGCGGCATGCGCCTGCAGGTGCCGGCGCGCATCGCCGAGCACACCGCCGAGCGCGTGCGCGAGCTGGCCCTGGAGGCGTTCGCGCTGGCCGGCTGCGACGGCCTGGCGCGGGTGGACTTCTTCGTTGATGGCGAGGACGTGCTGCTGAACGAGCTCAACACGATGCCCGGCTTCACGCCGACGAGCGTGTACGCGAAGTTGATGGAGGCGAGCGGCGTGCCGTACGCCGAGCTCGTGGACAGGCTCTGTCGGTTGGGGGTCGAGCGGTACGCGGGATTGGGAAAGCGGACGTTCTGAGGGCTACTTGAACAACGTCAGTTCGGAGATGGACGCCGATTGCTGGCTGGGGGGGAGGGTGGTCAGCCAGACGAGGTAGTAGCGGTATCGGGTGGCGGCGCTGGAGAGGCGGATGCGCTGGCTGTCGTGGACGTTGCTGGCGGAGCCGAGCGGGCCGTGCCAGCCGCGCGCGGTGAGCGGCGTGGAGTTGCCGTAGGGGTAGGAGAGCGTGACGCTGCGCGCGCCGTAGATCTGCACGTCGAAGCCGGGGGTCGTGGTCTGGATCTCGACGGCGCGGGCGACGACGCCGGGGGAGGCGTCGAGGTACACGCCGACGCCGGTGCCGCCGGCCTTGTCGAGCGTGCCTTCGTAGTAGTGGGCGGTGCTCCAGATGGTGTTGGGATCGCTGTCGACGACGTTCTGCACGCGGTTGTGGTTTTCGGGGCCGGTGCCGAAGGGGTTGTAGTCGTGCGCGGCGGTCTGGCTGAGCGGGACGGCCTGCAGGCCGGCGCTGGAGTGGACGTCGGGCGGGACGCCGGTGCCGCGCTGGGCCTGCTGCGCGGCGGCGACGAGCGCGACGGCGACGATCACGGCGACGATCGCCAGCGAGGCGACCCAGCGTGCAGGGTGGCGCATGCGCCACGGCAGGCGCCGGCGCGTGGCGCCGGGCAGCGTGCGCAGGACGCTGGTGACCTCGCCGGTCGCCTGGCCGGCGCGCGCGGCCTCGATGGCCAGCACCTCCTCGAGGTCGGCGACCATGCTGGCGGCGTCGTGGTAGCGGTAGTCGAGATCCTTGGCGACCGCGCGATCGACGACGGAGGCGGTGGCAGCTGAGACTTCGGGACGCAGCTGCTGCACGTCGGGCACCGCCTCGCGGACGTGGCGCATGGCGACCGCGACGGGCGTCTCGCCGGTGAAGGGGACGTGCCCAGTGAGCATCTCGTACAGCACGACGCCGAGCGAGTAGAGGTCGGACTGGCCGGTGACGGGCTGACCGAGCGCCTGCTCGGGCGACACGTAGTCGGTCGTGCCGAGCACGCGCCCGGCGATCGTCAGCCCCTCCTCGGTGAGCGTGCGCGCGATGCCGAAGTCGGTGATCTTGGCGCCGCCTTCCTCGCCGAGGAGCACGTTCTGCGGCTTGACGTCGCGGTGCACGATCATCCGCTCGTGCGCCGCGCCGAGCGCCCGCGCCAGCTCGATCGCGTAGGCGATGGCCTGCGTTATCGGCAGCGGCCCCTCGCGGCGGATGAGATCCTTGAGCGTCTCGCCTTGGACGAACTCGAGCACGATGTAAGGCGCGCCGACGCCCGGCTCGGCGCCGTCCTCGGAGGGCTCCTCGCCGGCGTCGATGACGGTGACGATGTGCGGGTGGTTGAGGCGAGCGACCGAACGCGCCTCGCGCCGAAAGCGCTCGAGCTGATCGGAGTCCGAGGCGATCTCGCGGTGCATGAGCTTGATCGCGACGGGGCGCTCGAGCACCGTGTCGAAGGCGCGGTAGACGGTCGACATGCCCCCGCGCCCGATCTGCGCATCGAGGCGGTAGCGCCCGCCGAGCAGTGTCCCGAGGACGGTCATGGCGACCTATTGTGCGCGCATCGCACGCAAAGCGCGCACGTGCGCTGTCTGGGGCGAGTGGGGGCGCCGGATTATCTTCTGATGTGTCGGGCTTGCGGGGGGACTGTCCTGCGCAGGCGCAGGACGACGAGCGCGGCCAGCAGGCAGCGGTACAGCGACCACGGCAACAGCGAGCGAGGCGCGCGGCGCAGCAGCCGTGCGCTCAGCAGCGTGGAGGCGAACGCCGCGCAGGCGCCGCTGGCGAGCGGGAGGGCGGCGCCGTCGGCAGGTCGCCGGCGCACGCTGCGCACGGCCTTGAGCGCTGTGGCGCCGAGCATGACCGGCAGCGCGGCGTGCCAGGACAGGCGCTGGGCGTCGGCCGCCGCGAAGCCGCGGGCGCGCGCGGCGGTGAGCGTGGCGCCGTGGCGCGACACGCCGGGCATCAGCGCGAGGGCCTGGGCGACGCCGAGCGCGAGTCCGTCGATGGGCTGCGCGGAGTCGTGGCGGCGACCGCCGCTGCCGGCGCGGACGTCGGCGACGGCCATCGCGAGCGACCCCGCGACGAGCCCGGCGGAGATCGAGCGCGGGCCGCCGAGACGGCGCTCGATGACCGGGCCGAGCGCCAGCCCGGCGAGCGCGGCGGGGGCGAGCGACAGCGCGACGGTCACCAGCCGTGGGCCGTCGAGCCCGCGCGCGGCCTCGGCGAGCTCGTGGCGCATGTCGATCGCCAGCGCGGCGCCTGCTCCCGCATGCAGCGCGACCTCAAAGGACTTGCGCGGCTCGCCGTCGAGCGGATACGGCCAGTCGAGCAGGAGCGGGATGAGCGTGGTGTGAGCCGAGGAGGAGACGGGAAGCAGCTCGGTCGGCCCCTGTGCGATGCCGAGCGCTACGGCGTGGCGCAGCGACAGCCGACGATCAGCCGGCGACATCCGTCGCGGGGTCTCCCGCGTTCCCGCGGGGACCGCGCCTGCGCTTGACGATCGCGTAGACGATCGCGGCGACGACGAGCGCGACGACGGCGTAGTCGACGTACTCGAAGCCTTTGCGCACTTTCGTCCAGTCGTGGCCGACCGCTTCGCCGGCCAGCGCGAGCCCGAGGACCCACGGAACGCACCCGACGACCGTCAGCACGGTGAATCGCCAGAACGGCATGCGCGCGACGCCGGCGGGCAGGGAGATGAACGTGCGCACGATCGGCAGCATGCGGCTGACGAGGATCGCCGGAGCGCCATAGCGCGCGAACCAGCGATCGGCCCACGCGATGTGGCTCGGCTTGACGTGCAGCCAGCGGCCGTGCCGTTCGACCAGCTCCAGCCGCCCGGCGCGACCGACGCCGTAGGCGATCCACGAGCCGACGAGGTTGCCGAGCACGCCCGCGACGACGATCCCGACGAGCGTCAGGTGGTGGTGCGCGGTGCTCTGCCCGGGGTCCGCGACGGCGAAGCCGGCAAACAGCATCGTCGCCTCGGACGGGATCGGGATGCAGGCGCTCTCGGCGAGCATCAGCACGAAGATCGCCGGCAGACCGGCATCGCGCACGAAATGCCACGCGATGTTGACGAGCGACTCGGAGACCGAGGCGAGGGTGAGCATGGCGAGGCACGATACCGGGGAGTTGGGATGTGGGAGGTCGGCTGGCCGTCTGGCGGAGTAAGCGGCATCCAGCCTTCTCGCCGAGCCGGCCTCCGCTTCTGGATTCAAGTTGTGACCGCTCCGGCCGCTACGGCAACTGCCGTGACCGCTCCGACCGCCACGGCAGTTTCCTGGCCATCCAGCCAGCCCCCTGGCGAGCTCGGCGGCCGTTCGTTCCCGGGCGAGGCGCAATACCGTTGCGGCGTGCGTATCTGGATCGACCTGACGAACAGCCCGCACGTGCTGGTGATGCGCCCGGTGATCGAGCTGCTGCGCGCGGACGGTCACGAGGTGGCGGTGACGGCGCGCGACTTCGCGCAGACGATCGCGCTGTGCGAGCGGCTGGGAATCGAGCACACGCAGATCGGCCATCACCGCGGCGAGCGGCTGGGCGCGAAGGCGGTCGGCCTGGCGTCACGCTCGGCGGCGCTCGTGCGCTGGGCTCGCGGGCAACGGCGCGCGGCCGGCGGCAGAGGCTTCGACGTGGCGCTCGGGCACGGCTCGAACGACGTGTCGGTGGCGGCGGCGCTGCTGCGCGTGCCGAGCACGACGATGTTCGACTACGAGTGGGCGACGGTGCAGCACAACGTCAACTGCCGCCTGGCGTCGGCGGTGGTCGTGCCCGACGCGATCCCGCCGAGTCGCCTGGACCGATACGGCGCACGCGGCAAGGTGCGCGCGTACGAGGGCCTGAAGGAGGAGTACTACCTGGCGGACTTCGCGCCTGACGCGACGGTGCTGGACGAGCTGGGCCTGGACGCACAGCGGGCGATCGTGGTCGTGCGCACGCCGCCGGAGGTGTCGCTGTACCACCGCTTCGAGAACGATCTGTTCGCGCGGGTGCTCGACCGGCTGCGCGCGGCGGCTGAGGAGCAGGGTGTGCAGCCGGTGGTGCTGCCGCGCGTGGCGGCGCAGCGCGCGGAGCTCACCACCGTGCGCGGCTTCGTGGTGCCCGAGCGCGCCATCGACGCGCAGTCGCTGATCGCCTGCGCGGACCTGGTGATCTCGGCGGGCGGCACGATGAACCGCGAGGCGGTGGCGCTCGGCGTGCCCGTTTACACGACGTTCGAGGGCCGCGTGGGGGCGGTCGACGAACGCTTGATCGCCGAAGGCCGCATGCGCCGGCTGGAGTCCGCGCGGGAGCTCGACCTGAGCAGGCGAGCCGGCGGCCCGGCGATCGGCCGCGTGCGCCGCGATCCGCGCGCGCTCGTCGACCTGCTGCTGTCGCCCGTGCAGGGTCTCGCCCAAGGCGCCTGAGCGCGGCGGCGCGCTTACAATCCCTGACAATGCGCCGACGGATCAGCTCGGCGGCCTTCCCCTTGCACCGTCACGCGCTGCCCCAGCTCGCGGTGGATGGGACGCTGGTCGCGCTCGCGTACTACCTCGCCTTCCAGCTGCGCTTCGAGCACGGCCCCACGGGCTATTACGCGCACCTGCGCGAACGCACGATCTGGTGGGTGCTCGCGGGCAGCCTGCCGGTGCTGTTGCTGGCGCGCGTCTACCAGCGCCGCTGGCGCTACTCGGGCCAGCGCGACTACGAGGCGGTCGCGCGGGCGGTCGCGGCGATCGTGCTGCTGGCGGTGGTCGGCGTGGAGGTCTTGCGCCCGGTGCACCACTACCGCAGCACGGTGGCCGTGGCGCTGCCAAACGGCGTGATCATCCTGTTCGCGCTGCTCGCGCTGGTCCTGTTGGTGGGCGTGCGCGCGCTGGCGCGCAGCGTGTATGAGCGCCGCCCGCTGGCGGCGTTTCGCGGCGGGCGCAAGGGCCAGCGCAGTGTGCTGATCGCCGGGGCCGGCGACGGCGGCCGCCTGGTGCTGCGCGAGATCGTGCGCAACCGTGGGCTCGGGCTGACGCCGGTGGGCTTCGTCGACGACGACCCGAGCAAGCGCCGGCTGCGCATCGACGGCGTGCGCGTGCGCGGCAACACCGAAGGCGACCTGCCGCGCATCCTCGACGACTCAGAGCCCGACGAAGTGATCATCGCGATCCCGTCCGCGCCGGGCTCGACGCGCGCGCGCATCGTGCGCGAGTGCCGCGCGCGCGGCATCCCGGTGCGCACGCTGCCGACGGTGTTCGAGCTGCTGCAGACGCGCGGCGCGCTGGCGCGCCAGATGCGCGAGGTGCGCGTCGAGGACGTGCTCGGGCGCGAGCCCGTGCAGATGGAGCTGGAGAAGGTCGGCGCGTACCTGGCCGGCGAGACGGTTCTGGTGACCGGCGCCGGCGGCTCGATCGGCGGCGAGCTGTGCCGGCAGATCGCGCGCGTGGAGCCGCACAGGATCGTGCTGGTCGACCATGCCGAGGACAACCTGTTCTCGATCCAGCGCGAGCTGGAGGACGAGCGCCACGTGTCGCCGTCGATGCTCGCCGCGGTGCTGGCCGATTGCAAGGAGGAGGAGCGCATCCGCGAGGTCTTCTCCGAGCACCGCCCGACGGTCGTGTTCCACGCGGCGGCGTACAAGCACGTCGGGCTGATGGAGGCCAACCCGGTCGAGGCGGTGCGCAACAACGCGATCGCCACGCGCGTCGTGGCGCACGTCGCGGGCGACCTCGGCGTGCGGCGGTTCGTGCTCGTATCGACCGACAAGGCGGTCGCGCCGGCGACGGTGATGGGCGCGTCCAAGGCGCTCGCCGAGTTCGCGCTGGAGGCGGCCGCGGCGCGCTTCGCGGACACGCGCTATGCGGCCGTGCGCTTCGGCAACGTGCTCGGATCGTCGGGCAGCGTCGTGCCGATCTTCCGCCGCCAGATCGAGCGAGGCGGGCCGGTGACGGTCACCGACGAGCGCATGACGCGCTACTTCATGACGATCCCCGAGGCCGTGCAGCTGATCATCCGCAGCGGCTCTCTGGCCAACGAGCGCGCCGACGCACCGCAGGTGTTCGTGCTCGACATGGGCGAGCCGGTGCGCATCGTCGAGCTGGCGCGCGCGATGATCGAGCTGTCGGGGCTGGACCCCGACCGCGACATCGAGGTGGAGATCGTCGGGCGCCGCGCCGGCGAGAAGCTGCACGAGGAGTTGTTCAACGATTACGAGAGCGCGCGCGCGACGAATGCCGAGAAGATCCTGCTGGCCGAGCGCGAGCCGCTGGGCGCGGAGGCGGTGGAGTCGATGTTCGCGGAGATCGGCCTGCTCGTGCTGGAGGGCGACGCCGCGGGGCTCGCGGCGCGCGTGAGCGAGTTGTCGGCGTTGCACGTGGAGTCGCGATCGGGTCCGAAGGCGAGGCGCCCGGCGCAGCCCGCGCAGGCTCTCCAGGACGTGCACGGTGCGCCTCCCGCCCTCATACACTCTCCAGATTCATGATCGCCCCACCGCTCGCGCTCTCGCTATCGAGCACCTTCACGCAGATCGGCGCGATCGCTGCGTTCGCGGCGCTGCTCGGCATCGCCGTCCTCTCGCTGCTCGTGTTCTCACAGGCGCGCGAGCTGCGACGCCTGCGTGAGTGGGCCGGACGCGCGCCCGAGCGCGCCGCGGAGGTCGAGCAGCGCGTGAGCGCGCAGGCCGCTGCCCGCGCGCAGCAGCCGGCCGCCGCGGCGCCGGCGCCGACGGTGCGCCCGGTGCCTCGCACCACGCCCATCAACGCCCGTCCGATCGCACCGGCGGGAGCGCAGACGGCGGTCAGCCCGGCCGCGGCTTCCCCTGCGGGAGCAGCGGCGCAGCCTGTGGCGCAGCCAGCCGGCCAACCGGCTTCGCCTGCGTCGCCGGTGAGCCCGGCCGCTCCCGTGCCCGCCGCGGGTTCGGCGACGGCGACCGCCGCCGCCGGCGCTGCTGCTGCTGCGACTGCGACCGAGGCGACCGGGCGTACGGGCGAGATCGCCGCTGCCCCCGCGTCGCCGGCCGGCGCAACGACCGGCCAGCCGACCCCGGCGCCGGCTGCCGGGCAGGCGCCGGGCACGGCGTCCTCGCCGCCTGCTGGCTCGTCGCCGAGTCAAGCCGTTGCGGCACGTCCGGCTTCGGCCGCCGCGCCGGCGACGGGAGCTCCGAGCGCCGACCGGCAAGGCGCCGACGCAAGCGCCGCGCCTGCAGCCGGCGAGCCGCGCACGCCGGCGCCGGCGACCGTGGCGGCCGCGGCCGCCAAAGGCGCGCCCGCGCGAGCGCCGATGCCTCCGGCTCGCCCCCCGGCGCCACCCGCCCCTGCCGCCACCAGTGCGCGCGCATCCGCCGCCGCGGCAGCTTCGACACAGGGCGTCGTCGCCAGCAGGACGGCGAGCGCGGGAGCGCTCGCGCGCGGTGCAGCTGCTTCTCAGCGCGCGACGGGCGCGCGGCGCGAAGCGGCCGGGGCCTCGCCGAGCAATGCGGACGCGCCGCCGGTGCGTCGGTATCGCAGTGAGCGCCGCTCGCCCGCCCGCTCGACGCTGCTGATCGTCGCTGGGCTGATCCTCGGCGTGGCGGTGCTGGTGGCCGTGCTGGTGTCGCTGGGCGGCGGCTCGAAGGGCGGCAGCGCCTCCACGGGAGCGACGGCCAAACAGGCGTCGAGCGGCACGGAAGCATCGGGCACGCAGACGACGAAGACGTCGGGCGGCTCGACGAAAAACTCAGGTACGGCGGTCAACCGGGCGCAGGCGAACGTGGTGGTGCTCAACGGCACGAGCACGAACGGGCTCGCCCACCACGTGTCGAGCGAACTGAGCGCGCAGGGCTTCACACGCGCGACGGCGCTGACGGGCCACCCGCCCGGGACCAACCAGGTGTCGGTGGTGGAGTACGCCAACGGCCACAGGGCTGACGCGCAGAGCGTGGCGCGCACGCTGGGGATCTCCCAAGCGCAGCCGATGGAAGGCACGGTCGCATCGCTGGTGGGCTCGGCGACGGTGGTGGTGATCGTCGGCCTCGACAAGGCTGGCACGTCGCCATAGCCGGCTTCTTGGACATTCCCGAGCGCTCGGCAAAGCCGCGCGAGCTGGGCATCACGCACGTGATCGACCGCGGCCTGTCGATCGCCGAGGTGGACGGCCTGCTTGAGGTGGCGGGCACGTGCGTGGACGTCGTCAAGCTCGGCTGGGGCACGGCGCTGGTGACGGGCAACCTCAAGCCGAAGCTGCAGCGCTACGCGGCGCACGACATCCCGGTGATGCTCGGCGGGACGCTGACCGAGATCGCGATTCGCCAGGGCCGCGTCGATGGGCTGGTCGCGTGGCTGCGCGAGCTGGGCCTGCGTCACGTGGAGATCTCCGACGGCACGATCGCGCTCGACGCGGACTACAAGCACTCGCTGATCGAAAAACTGTCGCGCGAGTTCGTGGTGCTGGCGGAGGTCGGTAACAAGGACGCCGACTTCATCATGGCGCCGTACGTGTGGGTGGAACAGATCGAGCGCGATCTCGCCGCGGGCGCTTGGAAGGTGATCACCGAGGCGCGCGAGTCGGGCACGGCGGGCATCTACCGCGCCGACGGCGAGCCGCGCACGGGCTTGATCGACGAGATCGCGCACGCGGTCGACCCGCAGCTGCTGATCTTCGAGGCGCCGCTGCGCCCCCAGCAGGTGTGGCTGCTCAAGCGCTTCGGCACGGAGTGCAACCTCGGCAACATCGGCCCCGACGACGTGCTCTCGCTGGAGACTCTGCGCCTGGGCCTGCGCTCGGACACGGTCGAGCGCTTCGCGCTCGGCGGGGACAGATCGGCCGGGGGCGATTGACCAGTCACAACCGGCGGGCCACCGATCCTCCCGCCCGCGCGGTGTTCGCGCTGCTGGTGGTCGCGTGCTTCGCCGCGTTCTTTTTGACGCAGCACCTCAAGCACACGCCGACGGCCGTGCAGGTGTTCAAGCTGACGCCGTTCTTCTCGCCCAGCCCGAGCGGGCACATAAAACAGGAGCGCATCTCCTTCCGCCTGGCGCGCGCGGACGAGGTCACCGTGTCGATCGTCAGGCCGTCCGGCGCTGAGGTCGCGCGGCTGCTGCACGACTACCCGGTGCAGCGCTACAAACAGCTGTCGCTGCGCTGGACGGGCAGGCTCGGCACGGCGCGCGGCTACGCGCTCGTCGCCGGTCCGCGCGGCCGCGCGGCGCTCCAGCCGAAGCTCGCCGGTGCGCTGGCGCCGGCCGGCGAATACCGCGTGCGCGTCTATCTGCGCGAGCAGCGCCGCACGGTGCTCTCGCCGCGCAGCTTCACGCTGGTGGCGCGATGAGCGCGTCGCTGCTTGCTGGCGGATTTGCCGCGCCGAGCCTGGCTACGTCGGTGAGCGCCGGCGCGATCGCCGCCGCGGCGCTCGGCGGCGTCGTGGTGATCGCGGCGCTCGTCGTGCTCATGCGCAGACACGCCGAAGCGTTCCCGCTGCTGGCCGTGCTGGCGCTGCCGTTTCGCCTGCCGATCTCTGCGGAAGGACGCACGGTCAACCTGTTGATCCCGCTGTATCTGGTCGTCGCGGCAGGGGTGATCGCGCACCTGCTGCCGCGGCTGCTGCGCCGCGAGGAGCGCGGGCCGAACGCGCTGGAATGGCTGCTGCTCGCCTCGCTCGCGCTGTATGCGCTGCAGACGCTGTACTCGTCCGATCGCGGCAAGGCGGCCGAGAACCTGGCGTTCTTCTATGTGCCGTTCGCGCTGCTGTTCGTGCTGCTGCGCGATGTCGACTGGCGCCGCGAGCTGCTGCTGCGCTGCCTGGCCATCGCGGTCGCGCTGGCGGTGATCTTCGCTGGTGTCGGCTTCGTGGAGTACGCGCGCAAGGAACTATTCCTCAACCCGAAGGTCGTAGCGGCGAACCAGTTCGACAACTACTTCCGCGTGAACTCGCTGTTCTTCGACCCGAACATCTACGGGCGCTTTCTCGCGCTCGTGATGATCGCGGTGACGGCAGTGGTGCTGTGGTGGCGCAACATGCGCGGCGTGCTGTGGGCGGCGGCGATGCTCGCGTGGCTGCTGGCGGGCCTGGTGACGAGCTTCTCGCAGTCGAGCATCGCCGCGCTGCTGCTCGGCCTGGCGGTGCTCGCGGCGTACCGCTGGTCGCTGCGCGGGACGCTGTATGCGGCCGGTGCGCTCGTGGCGCTGGCGCTCGCCGTCGTGCTGCTGGCGCCGTCGGGCGCCCACTTCGGCCTGAATGGGTCAGGCGGCTCGGCGAACAACGCGACGACCGGCCGCGCAAAGCTGGTCGAAGGCGGTCTGGAACTGTTCGCCGACCGCCCGCTGCAGGGTTTCGGCTCGGGCTCGTTTCAGAAGGAGTACGAGAGCAATTCCAAAGCGAGCGTCCAGAACGCGACTTCGGCGTCGCACACGATTCCGATCACAGTCGCTGCGGAGCAGGGCATCGTCGGGCTGGCGCTGTACGTGACGCTGCTGGTCGTCGCCTTCGTCGTGCTGTTCCGTGGCGCCGGGCGCGCGCCGCCACGCATCGCGATCGCGGCGTGCTTCGCGGCGCTCGTGCTGCACACGTTCGCCTACGCCGACTTCCTCGAGGACCCGCTGACGTGGACGCTGCTCGGCATCGGCGTCGCTCTGGCGGGCGCCGGCGAGCCCGACGCGCGCGATCCGGCCGCGAGCGGCGAGCGCGCGGCGGCGGCGTAAGCGGCGAGTAGGTTCTCAGCCGTGCGCGCCTACCTGAAGCGGCTGGTGGCCACCGGCGCGGCCTACCAGTTCGGCGACATCGTCGCCAAGGGCATCGCGCTGGTGACGATCCCGCTGTACACCCGCCACGTCTCGCCGGCAGGCTACGGTGCGGCCAACTCGCTGCTGACGGCGGTGATCCTCGCGAGCATCCTCCTGCGCGTCGGCGTCGGCGAGGCGTTTATCCGCTTTTATTTCGACGACGAAGACATGGCGCGTCGCGAGCGGATCGCGCGCACGGCCACCGCGACGGTCGCTTGGACGACGACGCTCGCGTCGCTGTCGGCGGTCGTGCTCGCCGCGCCGCTGTCGCGCCTGCTCCTCGGCTACCGCGACCCGCTGCTGCTCGACTGCGCGACGGTCGGGCTGTGGGCGTTCACCAACTTGGAGATGGCCTATGCGCAGCTGCGCGTGGACGAACGCTCGCGCGCGTACGTGTTCGCGTCCGGCGCGAACGTTGCGTTGACGGTGATCTTCACGGTGTCGCTGGTGGTCGTCGCCGGCGAGGGCGCGCGCGGCCTGCTGCTGGGTAACTTCGCCGCGTCGGCGCTCGTCGTGCTTGCGCTGTGGTGGGTGCTGCGCCGCCGCTTCAGCCTGCGCGTGCGCTGGTCAGACCTGCGTGCGATGCTGCGCTTCGGGCTTCCTACGGTGCCGGCCGACGCGAGCGTGTATGCGCTGCAGGTGGCCGATCGCTTCTACCTGTTTCGCGGCTACTCGCACGCCGCCGCAGGCGATTACTCGGTGGCGTTGCAGTTCGCGACAGTCGTGTTCGTGATGGTGCGCGGCTTTCAGTACGCCTGGCCGCCGCTGGCCTACTCGATTCAGTCAGACGCCGAGGCCGCGCGCCTGTACTCGCTGGTGACGACGTACTTCCTGCTGGCCACGGGCGTGGTCGTCACGGCGGTCGCGCTGCTCGGGCGCTGGATCGTGCGCCTGCTCGCCGCGCCGCAGTACTTCGGAGCGCACGCCGCGCTGCCCTGGCTGGCGCTCGCGTGGACGCTGTACGGCCTCTACCAGGTGATGATCGTGATCACCGGCCGCGCGAAGGTGACCGTGCGCAACCTTCCAGCAGCCGCCGCGGGGCTCGTCGTCAACGTCGTGCTGCTGCTCGTACTGGTGCCGCGCGCAGGGCTGAATCTGGGCATCGCCGGCGCTGGCATCGCCCTGTGCGGGGCTTACGTGGCGATGCTGGCGGTCATGCATCTGCTGACGCGCCGCCTGTTCGCCGTCGGCTTTCAGTGGCGGCGACTTGCGCTGCTCACGGCGATCCTCGCGGGCGTGGCCGTGTCGGGCGAGCTGCTGCTGCCGACCAGCGGCTTCGCCGGCGTCGTGCTGCGCGCTGCATGGCTGGCGCTTGTGCCGGTGGCGCTTCTGCTGACGCGCTTCTTCGCGCCCGACGAGCGCACGCAGGCGCGCGCGCTCGTCGCCGACGCCCGCCGTCGCGTGGCGGCGTTTCGCGCCGGGCACGGTGACGTCGAGGCGTACGCCGAGGATCCGCTGCGTGACCTGTGACCCGATGAGAGGCGACCGGACGAAGGCGACGCGCGCGGCGGCGGACGATGTCGAGCTGGTCATCTTCGATTGCGACGGCGTGCTGGTGGACAGCGAGGTGATCTCCAACGAGGTGCTTGCGCACGCGCTCAGCGAGCAGGGCCTGGCGACGACGCTGGCGCAGTCGCGACGCGACTACCAGGGGCTGCTGCTCGAGGAGGTCGTCTGCCTCGCCGAGGCAAAGCTCGGCCGCGCGCTGTCCGACGTATGGCTCGCGCGCTACGAGCGCGACCGCACCGAGGCGTTTCGCGACAAGCTCGCGGCCGTGCCCGGCGCGGCGGCGGCGGTGGCGCGGATACGCGCCGTGGGGATCCCGGTGTGCGTGGCGTCACAGGGAAAGCTCGCGAAGACGCAGCTGTCGCTCGAGCTGACCGGCATGCGCGAGCTGTTCGAGCCGGACACACTCTTCTCCGCGTACTCGGTGGCGCAAGGTAAGCCGGCGCCCGACCTGTTCCTGCACGCAGCTGCGTCGATGAACGTCACGCCGGCGCGCTGCGTCGTCGTCGAGGACACCCCGTCGGGCGTGACGGCGGCTGTCGCCGCGGGCATGCGCGCAGTCGGCTACGCGGCTGACAGCGACGAGCGCAAGTTGCGCGAAGCCGGCGCGGAGATCGTGTGCTCGCTGCACGAGCTCCCGGCACGGCTGGAGATCGCCTGAACGCCGTCAGCCGCCGCGGTTGTAGCGCTCGGCCGCCTTGCGTAGGCCCTCTCCGCGGCTCGGGCGCAGCGTCGCGGTGACATGGCGCCAGTAGCGCGCGGGCGAGCGTCCCGGCAGGACGGTCGCCGCGAGCGCGCGGAGCGCGTACGCCCACGCGGTCAGCCAGCGCACCGCCAGCGCCGCTGCCGGCGAGTGGTGCTTGTGCATGTACAGGTCGCGGTTGCGCGCCATTTCCACGATCCGCCGCTCGGGCACGGCGGCGGTCGACAGCTGCTCGTGATGGATCGCCGCCGCGCCCGGCACGTGCACGCTTCGCCAGCCCGCGTCGCGCAGCCGTCGCGCGAAATCCACCTCGTCGGAGTACACGAAGAAGTCGCCGTCGAGATAGCCGACCTGCTCGGCCGCCTCGCGCCTGACCAGCAGCGCCGACGACTGGCACCAGTCGACCTCGCGCGTGTGCTCGCCGCCGCTCTGCACGGTGTAGACACGATGCAGCAGCAGCGCTCCGGCGAGCGCGGTCAGCGGCGTGGGGAAGCGCCATGCCGACGGCTGCTCGGCGCCGTCGGGCCGCAGCAGCCGCGCCCCGGCGCACGCCGCGCGTGGTCGTTCCTGAAGCGCCTGCCACAGCGCCAGCGTCGCGCCCGGCTGGAGCTCTGAGTCCTCGTTCAGCAGCAGCGCGTAGCGTCCGCGTGCACGCCGCAGCAGCTCGCTGTCGTTCAGCGCCTTGCCGCGGCGCTCGTCCAGCGCGATCGTCTGATCGACCGTCGCGTGTTGCTGCGCCGCCCGTGCCGATCCGTCGCGCGAGCCGTTGTCCAGCACCAGCACCTCCGTCGCGAAAGGCAGGCTCTCGCGCTCGCGCGCGATCGCGTCGAGGCCGCGCAGCAACAGCTCGCGCTGCGACGTGTTGACCACGCAGTAGGAGAGCTCGACGTCCGCCACCGGCCGGACCCTACTGTGCCGACGCTACGCAGCCTCGCCGTATCTGACGTAGACCCCGGGCCCTGAAGCCTCCGGGATCTCTTCGCCATCCTCGGCCATGCTTTCGAGATGGAAGGCCAGTGCGGAGCGCATTTCGGCGACGCACTTCGTCCGGGACGGTCGATGCCGCGCCTAGAGTCTGCGGTCAATGAAGGTCCACCTCGTCGACCCCTCCGCCTACACGCCGCCCTACGACCACGCGCTGAGCGCCGCGCTCGCCCAGGCCGGCGCCGACGTTGAGCTGTTCACCAGCCGCTTCGCCTACGGCGAGCCGCCGCCGCCAGAGGGCTACGTCAAGCGCGACTTCTTCTACCGCTCGGCCACTCGTCTGCACGGCTCCTCGCCGTCGGCGCAGCGCGCGCGTCGCACGCTCAAGCTCGCCGAGCACGTGCCCGACATGCTGCGCTACCGCCGCGCCGCGCAAGCGGCCGACGTCGTGCACTTCCAGTGGCTGGCCGTGCAGCAGCTCGACCCGCGCCTGCTGCCGCCCGGGCGCCGCGCCGGCGGTACGAAGCGCGGCGCCGCGCAACCGGCCGCGCGGCGCCCCCCGCTCGTGCTGACCGCACACGACGTGCTGCCGCGCGAAGGCGGCCGCCGGCGCCGTGCCGCGCAGCGGCGGCTGTACGACCGCTTCGACGCGATCGTCGCGCACACCGAGCACGGCCGCGCGCGGCTGGTCGACCAGCTCGGCGTGGACGCGCGGCGCGTGCACGTGATCGCGCACGGCGCGTTCGCGCATCTCGCCGAGCTGCCCGAGCGGCCGCCGCCGTTTCACACCGACAAGCGCGTCGTATTGTTTTTCGGCTTGCTTCGCCCATACAAGGGCCTTGACATTTTGCTGCGGGCGTGGCGCGGCATCGACGACGCCGAGCTGTGGATCGTCGGCATGCCGCGCATGGACGTCGCCGCGCTGCTCGCCGACGCGCCGCCCAACGTGCGCCTCGTGCCGCGCTTCGTCGCCGATGTCGAGCTGCCCGCGTACTTTCGCCGCGCCGACCTCGTCGTGCTGCCCTATCGAGAGATCGAGCAGTCGGGCGTGCTGTTCACCGCGCTCGCCTTCGGCAAGCCGCTGCTCGTCTCAGACGTCGGCGGCTTCGCCGAGCTGGCCGAGCGCGGCGCCGCGCACGCCGTCGTCCCCGGCGACGCCCGCGCGCTGCACGACGCGCTCACCGGGCTGCTCGCCAACCCGGCCGCGCTCGCCTCGCTCGGCGAGCGCTCGCTGGCCCTCGCGCAAGGCGAGTACGCCTGGCGTGAGATCGCCGAGCGCACGCTCGCGCTCTACCGGCAGCTGCTCGACGCGCGCGACTGACGGCATCGTCGATCATGCAGCCGCGCCGCTCAGTCCTTCCAGAAGTCGTGGTCCAGTTCGCCGTCCTTGTCGTGATGCGCGCCGAACGCCAGGTACTCCAGCCCGTCGCTGCCCGCCTCGAACGCACGCGTGACCTGCGGCGCCACGCGAATCGCGTCCAGGCGAGCGATCTCGACTATCTCGTCGTCCAGGCGCACGCGCCCGCTGCCCGACAGCACCACGTAGACCTCCTCGGCCTTGTCGTGGCGGTGCCCAAACGCCTGGCGCTTGCCCGGCTTGAGCACCTGGTAGGAAA
Source organism: uncultured Solirubrobacteraceae bacterium (assembly GCA_963794905.1). GTDB lineage: Bacteria > Actinomycetota > Thermoleophilia > Solirubrobacterales > Solirubrobacteraceae > Palsa-744. Next base: position 1,652,405 of record CAWCFO010000002.1, on the reverse strand, counting down.
TGCCCGTCCGCTTGGCGTCCAGCTCCTCGCGCGCGAAGTGCGCCTCGCCCATCTCCGAGAAGCCGAACTTGACCGCGCTGTCGGCGGTCTCTGTGAGGTTCTTCATCGTGTAGTCCATCGTTCGAGCCTACCGCGCGCCGCCCAGCGCGACACGTCCGCGAGAATCCATGCGTGCTCGCCCTGCAGATCGTCTTCTGGCTGTGCGCCGCGCTGTCGTGTGGACGCAGCTCGGCTACGCGCTCGCGCTGTTCGTGCTCGCGCGCGTGACGGCCCGAGCACGTGGGCGGCCACGCGCGAACATCCTGCGCAGCCCCGGCAGGGGCGAAGCCGCAATCGAAGATCGTCGGCTGCCCTCGGTCACGCTGATCGTCGCCGCGCACGACGAGCAGCAGGTGATCGCCGCGAAGGTCGCCGACGCGCTCGAGCTCGACTACCCGCGCGCGCAGCTGCAGCTGATCGTCGCCTGCGACGGCTGCACCGACGCGACCGCGCAGCACGCGCGCGACGCCGGCGCCGACCTCGTGCTCGAGCTGCCGCGCGGCGGCAAGATCCGCGCGCAGGACGCCGCCGTGCAGCGCGCCAACGGCGACATCGTCGCCTTCTCCGACGCCAACTCGCGCTGGCAGCCCGACGCGCTGCGCGAGCTGGTGAGCGCCTTCAAGTCGCCGCGCGTCGGCTACGCCTGCGGACAGGTCCGCTTCGTCCAGCACGCCGCCGGGGCGCGCGCGTCCAACCAGGAGGGCGTCTACTGGCGCTACGAGCTGGCGCTGCGTGCGTTGGAGTCGCGGCTGTCCTCGATCACCGCCGGCAACGGCGCGATCTACGCCACCCGCCGCGACGCCTACATCGTCGTCGACCCGATCATGGGCCACGACCTGTCGCTGCCCTTCAACATGGTCAAGCACGGCCTGCGCGCCGTCTACGTGCCCGCCGCGCGCGCCAGCGAGAAGATGGTCCCGTCGCTGCTCGGCGAGTTCGCGCGCAAGCGGCGCATGATGAGCCACACCTGGCCGATCGTCCTGCGCGGCGGCATGCTCTCGCCGCGCGGCTACCCGCCGCTCTACGCTCTCATGATCGTCTCGCACCGCCTGCTGCGCTACGCCACCCCCGCGCTGCACGCGCTCGCGCTCGCCGCCAACGTCGCGCTCGTCGCGGCCGGCGCCGGCGCGCTGTACGTCGTCACGCTCGCGCTGCAGCTCGCGCTGCTGCTCGCCGCGCTGCTCGCCGGCGTGCTGCCCGCCCGGCCGCTGCTGATCGCGCGCTACTACGTGCTCACCACCGCCTCGCCCGCCGCCGGGCTGTGGGACTGGCTGCGCCACGGCACGCCCGCCTGGTGGGACGCCGCCGAGGGAACACGATGACGGGTCGGAGGCCGGCGCATCTCGGCGTCCTCAGTCGCTCGTGTGCAGAGCACACCACGCGAACTGCCTGTGCCCGTCAGGGTGCGTCCTGGATCTGCTTGACCCCCGACCGTCATCGGAGCTGCGGTGATCCGCCGTGCGCTCGACATCGTCGTCTCGGCCGCGCTGCTCGTGCTCAGCGCGCCGCTCATGCTCGCCGCGATCGTCGCCATCCGCCTGGAGTCGCGCGGGCCGGCCATCTACCGCCAGCGGCGTTCGGGCCTGCACGGCGCGCCGTTCGACATGCTCAAGCTGCGCACGATGGTCGACGGCGCCGAGCACATCGGCGCCGGACTCGCCGTCAACGCCGACGACTCGCGCATCACGCGCGTCGGCGCGTTGCTGCGGCGCACGTCGCTCGACGAGCTGCCCAACCTCGTCAACGTGCTGCGCGGCGAGATGTCGCTGATCGGCCCGCGCCCCACGCTGCCCGCGCAGGTCGCGCAGTACACCGCCGCGCCAGCGCGGGCGCCTGGCGGTCAAGCCCGGCATCACCGGCTGGGCGCAGGTCAACGGCCGCGCCTCGCTGCCGTGGTCCGAGCGCATCGAGCTCGACCTCTACTACATCGAGCACCGCTCGCTCGCGCTCGACCTGAGGATCCTGCTGCGCACGCCCGCGCTCGTGCTCGGCGGCGGCGGCCTCTACAAGGGCCAGTCCGGCGGCTGGCAGGGCGAGCTGTGAGCCCGCCTGCCGTCCTGCTCACCGGCGCCGGCAAGCGCTATGACATCGTCTCCTGCTTCGCGCGGCTGACCAAGACGGTCGTCGCCGACCCCTCGCCGCTCGCCCCCGCGCAGTACGCCGCGCACGTGCGCGCCGCCGTGCCGCTGATCGACGACCCGCGCTACGTCCCGCGCTGCGCGAGCTGTGCGAGCAGCACGACGTCGGCGCCGTGCTGCCGCTCACCGACCTCGACATCGAGGTGCTCGCGCGTCGCGCGCGCCGAACGGCGGCTGCCCGCGCTCGTGCCCTCGCCCGAGGTCGCGCGCGCGACCTACGACAAGTACGAGACGCACCTGCTGCTCGAGCAGCGTCGGGCTGCCCTCGCCGCCGACCGTGCTGCCCGACGACGGACCTCGAGGCGCTCGAATACCCGGTGATGGTCAAGCCGCGCCGCGGCTCCGGCGCGCGCTCGATCCACCTCGCGCACGACCCCGCGCAGGCGCGCTTCTTCGTCGACTACGTCGGCGAGCCCGTGATGGTGCAGCGCGCGATGGACGGCCCCGAGCTGTCGATCGACTGCCTCGGCGACCTGCGACGGGCGCTGCCTGAACGCGATCCCGCGCACGATGCTCGAGTCGCGCGGCGGCGAGTCGATCAAGGGCGCCGTCGTGCGCGACCAGGAGCTGATCGAGCTCGGCCGGCGCGTCGATGGAGGCGCTCGCGCGTGCGCGGCCCGGCGACCGATCCAGGTGTTCCGCGACCCCGACATCGGCCTCGGCATCACCGACGTCAACACGCGCTTCGGCGGCGCCTTCCCGGCGCCCGTCTACGCCGCGCTGCCCGGGCGCAGCTACCCCGAGCTGATCGTCGCGCATGGCCGCCGGCGAGCAGGTCGAGCCGCACGTCGGCGAGTTCCGCGCACGGCACGACCTTCACGCGCTACTACTGGCAGCTCGAGCTCGACGAGCAGCTGCGAGCCGACCGGCCGCGACATCGTGCCCGGCGGCCCGCCTGCGCCGGGTCGCCGAGGCGCGGCCAGTAGAATCCGCAGTCCGTGCACAGCGGCGCTCGCAGACCCGCCGGCTGCGCCCGCAGCCCGAGCAGCCCACCGCCGCCGGCTCAGCCGGCGGCCGACGCCGGCCGCTCGCGCCGGCCTCCGCGCCGGCGCTCGCCGCACGCGCCGCGCGTGCGCCAACTGCGGCGCGCCGCTGGCGACCGGGCAGGACTGGTGCCTGCAGTGCGGCGCCGGCGCTCCCGACAGCCTCGGCTCGCGCGCGCCCGGCTGGCGCTCGGCGGCCGTCGTGCTGACGGCGCTCGCCGCTGCTCGTCGCCGGCGCCGCCGGCGCGGCCTACGCCGCGCTCAGCAAAGGCGACCGCAACGCCGCCGCCGCGGCGACCACCGTCGCGCAGATCGCCGCCGCCCGCGACCACCACGCCCGTACAGCCGCGCCGCCGACGCCGACGCCCGGCACCGCGACCGCCAAAATCGGCACGCCCACGACGATCAAACCGATCGTCCCGCTCGGCGGCTACAAACCGCCGAAGATCCCGCTCACGGCGCCCACGCCGACGCCCGCCGTGACATCGCCGTCGAACCCCGGCGACGCACGCCGACGCCGACACGCCCAAAAACGCCGCCGAACAGCCGCCCGTGCCGGCCGGCGAAGCCGCATCCGCAAGCGCTCCTGCTCGACACCAACGCCGCCTCCACCTACAACCCCTACAACTACCCGCCAGCCAACTTCGGCGACCCCAGCCTGGCGATCGACGGCGACGCCTCCACCGGCTGGACCGCGCAGGTCGAACCGGCCGTCGCGCCGAAGCTGGCCGAGGGCGCTGCTGATCGACCTGAAGACCGCGCGCAAGCTCTCGGCGCTCGAGCTCACGACCACCACGCCCGGCATGACCGTCCAGGTCTACGGCGCCAACGGCGCAGACGCCGCCGACCTCGATCACCGACCCCGCCTGGATCGCGCTCAGCCCGTCGCTCACCGAGCAAGCGCCACGCGCGCATCAAGCTCGGCGGCGCCACGCCGCCGCGCAGGCCGCCAAGCAGCCCTACCGCTTCATCGTGCTGTGGATCAGTCAGGCGCCCGCCGCCGCAGTCGGCACGCCCGCAGGCGCCCGGGCGCGTCAGCGTCAACGAACTCGAACTCTTCGCCGCTAAGAAGCGCTAGCTCGGCGCGCGCGCGCGTTTGGCCGGGCGCTTGGCGCGGGGCTTTCGCTGACGACGCTGGCGCTTTGGCGGCTTTGCTGGCGCGTTTGCGCGTCTGCGCGGCCGAGCGTTTGGAGCGCCGCGCCGCGCGCGGGCTCGCCCACACCTCGTCGAGGAAGCTCGGCGATCTCGTTGGTCAGGCGCTCGGGCTGCATGCGCAGCTCCACCAGCGAGTTGGCTTCCAGCAGGCGCGCGTTGGGCAGCTCCTCGGCGAGCATGCCGGCGTCGGAGAACGGGTGCACCGGGTCGCGGTGGTGGCCGAGCACCAGCGTCGGCGTCTGAAACGTGCGCCGCTCGTTGCGGTGCGGCGCGATGCGCCCGAAGAACAGGCCCTGCAGCAGCGCGCCGCTCGGGCCCGGTTCCTGGCGCACGAGGTCGAGCATCACGTTGCCGTAGTGCGGCAGCAGCCGCCGCGGCACCGCGCGCGTCGCACGCGCCGACGAGCTTCATCACCGGCTCGCCGAACGTCAGCGCGACCAGCAGCGGCGTGAACGCCAGCGCGCTCCACAGCAGCGCGTTGTCGAGCACCGGCATCTCGATCACCATGCCGCGCAGCCGCTCGGGCGCGCGTCAGCGCGACCTTCAGCGCCGTGTTCGCGCCCAGCGAGGTGCCCATCACGACCGCCTCGTCGATCTGCAGGTGGTCCATCAGCGCCACGACCTGGTCGCCGAAGAAGCGCATCGAGTAGCGCCACATGTCGCGCGGGCGGTCGGACTGGCCGTGGCCGAGCAGGTCGACCGTGATCACGCGGTTGCCGCGCGCGGCGAGATCTTCGGCGAGCGGCCGGTGCATCTCCTGCGAGAGCAGCAGGCCGTGCACGAGGATCACCGGGCGCGACGCCGCCGGCGAGCTGCGCGCTGTGCGCCCGCGCGCGCCCGCCGCGGTGACGGCCGCCGGGCCGCCGCCGTACTCGGTGTAGGCGATGCGCTGACCCTCGAACTCGAAGCAGGCCATCCGCGAACCCTACTTACTCGCCGCGCGGAAGCAAACTGGCCGTGCGGCCAGCGCCGTGCTCGGCGGCGCGCTAGCTTTCAGGCACACCGCTCGGCAGGCGCAATCGCCGCCCCGCACGACCAGGAGGAACACACATGGCCAAGCAGCCCCGCATCCTCGCCGGAGAGACCGCCGCGATCACCGGCGCCGCCCGCGGGATCGGCCGCGCCACCGCGCAGGCGCTGCTGCGCCAGGGCATGAAGGTGGCGATCGGCGACGTCGACTTCGAGGCCGCGCAGCAAGACCGCCGACGGAGCTCGGCGCCGAGCGCCGTCGCGCTGCCGCTCGACGTGACCGACCGCGACTCCTTCGCCGCGTTCCTCGACGGCGCCGAGCAGCAGCTCGGGCCCGCTGGACGTGCTCGTCAACAACGCCGGCATCATGCAGATCGGGCGCTTCATCGACGAGGACGACCTGACCGCGCAGCGGCATGATCGACATCAACATCCACGGCGTGATCCTCGGCATGAAGCTGGCGCTCGCGCGGATGATCCCGCGCGACCGCGGGCACATCGTCAACATCTCCTCGCAGGCCGGCAAGTTCGGCGCGCCGGGCGGCGCCACCTACTCGGCCACCAAGCACGCCGTCGTCGGGCTGACCGAGGCCGTGCGCGGCGAGCTGCGCCTGATGGGCGCGCACATCGACCTCAGCTACGTGATGCCCTACGTCGTCAACACCGAGCTCGGCTCGGGGCTCGGCGAGGCGCGCGGGATGAGCAACCTCGAGCCGTCCGACGTCGCCGACGCGATCGTCGAGGCGCTGCAGCTCGGGCATCGTCGAAGTGTGGGTGCCGAAGTCGGCCAAGCGCACCAACGTGCTCGGCGCCGTGCTGCCGCGCCCGCTCTCCGAGGGCATGGCGCGCGCGATGAAGGCCGACCGCGTGCTCGCCGAGCGCCGACGCCGATACGCCGCCGCGACTACGAGCTGCGCGCCTCGCGCTCGGAGCCGGGGCTGAAGCGCGCCGACGAGCAGCCGCAGATCGCCAGCTCCGTCGGCGAGCCGCGCGCGCCCGGCGAGTGACGACGCAGCGCGCGCCCGAGCGCGACTAGGAGTCGCCCAGCCAATCGGCGATCAGCTCGCCGATCAGCGGGCCCTTGTCCTCCTGCAGGAAGTGGCTGGCGTCCTCGATCGGCCGCGGCGCCGGCCCGCCGATCGCCGCGGCGAAGCGCTCGCCGACGTGCGGCGGCAGGATCGGGTCCGAGTCGGCCCACAGGATCAGCGTCGGGCGCTCGTCCTGCGCCAGCGCGTCCTGCACGCGCTGACCAGCTGCCGCGCCGGGCTCGTCGGGCGAGCGCGGGATCATCAGCGGGAAGGCGCGCGCGCCGGCCTTCGACGCCGCGTCCGGGTAGGGCGCGTCGTAGGCCGCGATCACCTCGTCGCCCGGATCGCTCTTGCACGCCCCGCGCACGAGGAACCCGACCGGCAGGTCCTCGGTGCGCTCGACGAAGTCGCGGAACGCCGTCCACGCGTCGGTCATCCGCTGGTGGCCCGTGAACAGGCCCGTGTCGAGGATCACGATGCGCTCGATGCGCTCGCGCTGCTCGACCGCCAGGCGCAGCCCGATCGGCCCGCCCCAGTCGTGCACGACGATCGTCGCGCCGCGCAGGTCGAGCTCCTCCAGCAGCGTCGCCGTCAGCGCGGTGTGGCGGTCGTAGGAGTACCAGTCGATGTCGGTCGGCTTGTCCGAGCGCCCGAAGCCGGCGAGGTCCGGCGCGAGGCAGCGAAAGCCCGCGTCGCGCACCGGCGGGATCACCTTGCGCCACAGAAACGACCAGGTCGGCTCGCCGTGCATGAAGATCACCGGCGCGCCGTCGCCCTCGTCCAGGTGCGCCAGGCGCAGGCCGTCGACTTCGCGGTAGTGCGCGGCGAAGGGAAACTCCGGCAGCCCCTCCAGCGCGTCCTCCGCTGTGCGCACCGCGTCGACCATCCGTCGGGCAGCATATCCCGGCGCTCATCGGCTAGGCTCGCGCCCGTGCACACGCTCGCCGCACACCTCGCGCCGGTACTCGCGGCGGAGAAGAGCAAAACCGCCTTCTACATCGCCGGCGGCGCTGCTCGTCGCGTGGGCGCTCATCGTCTCGGTGGTGCTCGGGCTGCGCAAACCGGACTTCCCCGGCAACGCCGGCGGGCAGCGCGCCGTGATGGCGATCACCGTCGTGCTGGTGATCGGCGCGACGTCCACCGCCGTGATCACCTCCGGCGGCGAGGCGAAAGCCGGCGCGCAGACCAGCTCGACCGCGCAGCCGACCGCCACGGCCGGCGGCACGAGCGCGCCGGCGCCGGCGCCCGAAACATCGACGCCGACGGCTTCGACGCCCACCGCCCCCACGCCCAAGACCACCAAGTCGGGCAAGTCCGGCAAGTCGCCCAAGGCGACGACCGGCACGCCCGCGCCGCCGTCCTCGCCGGCCGCCGCCGCGACGACGCTCAAGCTCGCCGCCAACCCGGCCGGGCAGCTCGCTTACGACACCAAGACGCTCAGCGCGAAGGCCGGCAAGGTGACGATCGAAATGACCAACACGTCGCCGATCGAACACGACGTGGCGATCGCGCAGGGCAGCGCGGTCGCTCGGCGCAGACGCCCGATGTTCGCCGGCGGCTCCAAGACGCTCACGCTGACGCTCAAGCCCGGGCAAGTACACCTTCTACTGCACCGTGCCCGGCCACCGCCAGGCCGGCATGGAAGGCACGCTGACGGTCTCGTGAAGCTGTACGTCTGCTGGGGCACCTTCCCGACGCCGCGTCCCGGCGGCCACCCGTGCGCCAACGCCTACCACGCGCTCAAGGACGCCGGACACGACCCCGAGGTGATCAAGTCCTACGGCTTCGCGCCGCTGCCCGCCGCGCTCAACAGCACCGCCGGCCGCCGCCGCGGCGCAGGAGCTGACCGGCAAACGCTGGGTGCCCGTGCTCGAGCTCGACGACGGCACCGCCGTGCACGACTCGCGCGAGATCGTCGCGTGGGCCGCCGCCAACCCGGCGGCGTAGGCGCGCGGCGCCCGGGCGCCAGGCATCGCGCCGGCGCTAGCTCGCGGGTGCTCCTGCGGCCAGCCGCCAAGCGAACAGCACGGCGGCGACCGAGTGGCGAGGTTGAGGCTCGACACGCCGGCGCGCATCGGGATGCTGATGCGCGCGTCGGCGCGCGCCAGCAGCTCGTCGCTGAGGCCGTGGCGCTCGGTGCCGAAGGCGAGCAGCGCACGCGCGGGCAGCTCGCGCCGGCGCGATCGGCTCGCCGGCCGGGTCGAGCGCGAGCAGCGGCCGCCCGCCGCCGTCGAGCTGCGCCGAGGCTGTCGACGCGCGCGACGGGCAGCGCGAAGTGCAGCCCGGCGGCGCCGCGCAGCGCGTCGGGCGACCACGGGTCGTGGCTGCCGGTGCTCAGCACGCCGGCGACATCGGCGGCCGCGGCGACGCGCACGCACGCGCCCATGTTGCCGAGGTCGCGCGGGTCCTCGAGCAGCGACGACCGGCTCGCGGCGCTCGCCGGCGAGCACGTCGGCCGGATCGACGGCGGGGCGCTCGGCGAGCGCCATCACGCCGGTGCTCGGCGCCAGCGGGGCGAGCTGCGCGAACACCTGCGTCTCGACCTGCTGCGCCAGCGCGGCGATCTGCGGCGCGACGTCCGGCGCCAGCTCGGCGGCGAGGCGCTCGAGCTCGTCGCGGTCGCGGCACACGACCTCGTGCACCTTGGCGCCGAAGCGCAGCGCGTGCTTGAGCGGGTGAAAGCCTTCGAGCACGACGAGCGAGCGATCGCGCCGCGCGCGCCCGAAGCGCGGGATGAGCGATCCTGCCGGCACTGGGCGATAATGGCAGCTATCCGATGAAGCTCGAGGGCATACACCACGTCACCGCGATCACCGCCGACGCGCCCGGCAACGTCGAGTTCTACACCGGCGTGCTCGGCCTGCGCATGGTCAAGCGGACGGTCAACCAGGACGACCCGACCGTCTACCACCTGTTCTACGGCGACGACGACGGCTCGCCGGGCATGGACCTGACGTTCTTCGAGTATCCCGGCGCGGCGCGCGGACGAGCGGGCGCGGGCATGGTGCACCGGATCGTCTGGCGCGTCGCGTCGCAGGACTCGCTGAGCTTCTGGCAGCGGCGTCTGGCCGAGCACGCCACCGACGCGGCGCTCGACGACGACGGCCTGGTGTTCGCCGACCCGGAGGGCCTGGAGCACGAGCTGGTCGTCGCTGCGGTCGCCGACGAGCCGCTCGTGGCGACGGCCCCGGGCATCGACGCCGAGCATGCGCTGCAGGGCTTTGACGGCGTGCGCGCGTACAGCGCCGACCCGTCGGCCAGCGCGGCGCTGCTGCGCGACACGCTCGGCTTCTCAAGCGATGACGGCCATAGCTGGGAGGTGCGCGGCGACGAGCGTGGCGGGTGCTACTGCTACGACGCACCGCCGCCGCAGGCCGTCGCCAGCCAGGGCGCGGGCACGGTGCACCACGTGGCCTTCGCCTCGCAGCCGCACGAGCAGGAGTCCTGGCGCGCGCGCGTCGCTGAGGCGGGCGAGCACCCGACGCCGGTGATCGACCGCTTCTACTTTCGCTCGGTGTACTTCCGCGAGCCGAGCGGCGTGCTGTTCGAGATCGCCACGATCGGTCCGGGCTTCGCCGTCGACGAGGACGCCGCGCACCTCGGCGAGCGGCTGTCGCTGCCGCCGCGCTTCGAGCCGCTGCGCGAGCAGCTGCAGCGGACGCTCACGCCGCTGCCGTATCCGCGCGCCGACGCGACGTAGGCTCTCGCCGTGTCGCTCGACGCCAACAAGGAGGTCGTGCGCAGCTTCTATGCGGAGGCGATCAACGGCCGCGACACCTACGCCTGCGAGCGGTGGCTGGCCAAGGGCTTCGTGCACAACGGCGTCAAGCGCGGTCGCGAGGGCCAGCGCGAGGCGGTCGCGTACTTCCTCGCCGCCTTCCAGCCGCTGCGCCACGAGATCCTGCTGCTACTCGCCGAGGACGACCTGGTGGCCGCGCACCAGCGCTGGAGCGGGCGCCACGTCGGCGAGTTCCTCGGCTGCGCGGCCAGCGGACGCGACGTGCAGTTCACCTCGACGGCCGTGCTGCGGATCGCCGGCGGCGAGATCGCACAGGCGTGGGATGAGCTGGACAGTGCTGCGATCCTCGCGCAGATGACCTAGCGGACGCTCAGCGACGCTGCGGCTGCTCGGAGCCGGTCGCGCCGATCAGCCGCGCGCCGCGACCGTGCGTGACGAAGCTGAAGGCCCAGCGGGTGAACACGAGCAGGCGGTTCTGGAAGCCGACGAGATACCAGAGGTGAACCGCCAGCCACGTCGCCCAGGCGAGCGCACCGCTGAGGTGGACGCCCTTGAGGTCGGCCACCGCGCGGGCGCGGCCGATCGTCGCGAGGTTGCCCTTGTCGACGTAGTGAAACGGCTTGGACGGCTTGCCGGCGAGCGCTCCGAGGATCGTCGCGGCCGCGTGGCGGCCCTGCTGCATGGCCACCGGCGCGAGCCCAGGCAGTGTCTGCACGTCGCCGCCGTGGCGGCGGATCGCGACCATGTCGCCGAGCGCGAACACCTCCGGGCGCCCGCGCAGCGTGAGGTCCTGCTCGACGATCAGCCGTCCCGCGCCGTCGAGCTCGCCACCGCCCGCCTGCGCGAGCTCGCGCGCAAGGCTCGAAGGCGCCACCCCGGCCGCCCACACGACCGTGCGCGTGGCGTGGCGCGTCTGCTCGCCGGCCGGGCCGCTGGTCGTCACGGCGTCGGCGTCGATGCCGGTGACGGTGTGGCTGAGAAGCGGCGTGACGCCGAGCTTGTGCAGTGCTCGCGCGGCGCTCGCCGAGAGCGACGGCGGAAAGCCGGTGAGCACTCGGTCGGCGGCCTCGACGAGCAGGACGCGCGCCTGGGCGGTGTCGGCGCGGCGGAAGTCGCGCCTGCTGTCGCGCGCGATCTCGGCGATCTGGCCGGCCATCTCCACGCCGGTCGGCCCGGCGCCGACAACCACGAAGGTCAGCCACGCCTGCCGGCGCTGGCTGTCGGGCTCGGCCTCGGCGGCCTCCAGCGCGAGCAGGATCCGGCTGCGGATCTCCAGCGCGCCCTCCAGCGACTTCAGCTCCGGCGCGTGCGCCTGCCACTCGTCGTGGCCGAAGTAGGAGTAGCGCGATCCGCCGGCGACGATCAGGCTGTCGTAGTCCAGCGGCGGCGGCGCCGGCATGCCCTCGGCGACCGCGCTGAGCAGCACGCGCCGCGCATCCAGGTCAAAGCCGGTGGCCCGCGCGAGCACCACCTCGACGTTGCCCGCGCGGCGAAACACCGTGCGCAGCGGATAGCAGATCTCACTCGGCGACAGCGCGCCGGTGGCCACCTGATAGGCCAGCGGCTGGAACAGGTGGAAGTTGCGCCTGTCCACGAGCGTCAGCTCGACCGGCCCATCTGCGAGCTTCAGCGCGGCCTGCAGCCCGGCGAAGCCGCCACCGACCACGACGATCCTGTGACGCGCCGTTTCGCTCATGCGCTCCAGGCTACGCGGTCGGCCGCCGAGAGCCGCGCAGCCGGGCGCAGCCGACGCATGCGACCCGCGCGGCGTGCGACGATGGCGGCGTGAGCAGGCGTGCAGCGCTTCCGACGGCCATGCTGACTGCGCTTGCGCTTGCCGCCTGCGGCTCCAGCTCGCCCGCGAGCACCGTCGCGACGGTGCCGGCGGGCGACGCCACGCAGCCGACCGGTGCGGCGCGCTCCGCTGCGACGGCGCGCTCCAGCGCGGCGGCACACGCGGCGGTCACGCGCCTGCGCTTGGTGCGCGTGGCGAGCTTCGCCGAACCGGTGGCCGTGACGGGCGCGCCGGGCGACGCCAGCAGGGTGTTCGTGCTCCAGCGGGCGGGTCAGGTGATGCTGCTGGTCGGCGGACGCAAGCGCGCGCGCCCGTTCCTCGACGCAAGCGCCTCGGTGAACTCGGGCGGCGGCGAGCAGGGCCTGTTGGGCATCGCCTTCCCCGCCGACTACGCGCGCACGGGCCTGTTCTACGTCGACTACACCGACGCCGCCAACGACATCAAGGTGGTGCAGTACCGCCGCGCGGCCGCCAGCGCCGATGCGGCCGACGCGACGAGCGCGCGCACGGTGCTGACGATCGACCATCACGCGTTCACCAACCACAACGGCGGCCAGCTCGCGTTCGGCCGCGAAGGCGACCTGTTCGTCGGCGTAGGCGACGGCGGCAGCGAGGGCGACCCGTCGGGAAACGGCCAGAACCTCGACACGCTGCTCGGCAAGATCCTGCGTATCGCGCCCAAGCCGGCCGGCGGCTACTCGATCCCGCCGGGCAACCCGTTCGCCGGGCAGGCGGGCAGGCGCCAGGAGATCTGGGCATACGGCCTGCGCAACCCGTGGCGCTTCTCCTTCGACCGCCTCAACGGCGACATGATCGTCGGCGATGTCGGGCAGGACCGCGAGGAGGAGGTGGACTTCGCGCCGGCCGGCGCCGGGGCGGGCGCCAACTACGGTTGGAGCGTGTTCGAGGGCGACAGCCGCTATAAGCCCGGCGCGGCCGCGCACGCGGTTGCGCCGGTGCTCACGGCGTCGCACAGCAGCGGCTACTGCGCGATCATCGGCGGCTACGTCGTGCGCGACCGCTCGTTGACGAGCCTGTACGGGCGTTACCTGTTCGGCGATTACTGCCGCGCGAAGATCGAGTCGGTGAAGCTGGCTGGCGGCCGCGCGAGCGGTCTGCGCGCGACCGGGCTGGAAGTCCGCGCGCTGTCGTCCTTCGGCCAGGACGCCGCCGGACGGCTGTACCTGGCGTCGCTGAGCGGGCCGGTGTATCGCCTGGTGCAGCAATGAGGCGCTGACGGGCGCAGGCGACCATGCGCCGGACCGATGCGCGCGTTTGCGCGCGTCGGCCACCGAGCACGAGTGTCAGCTCAGTGCTCGGTGGCTTGCGGCGCGCTGTGACCGGCGCTCACCGTGCGACCGGCCGCAGCGTGTGACGGAGCGTCACCGCCGGCGACGCGGGCGCCTTTGCGACTTCGTCGTTGAATGGCAACAGGCCGGCGACGCCGGCGTGTTCGAACGCGCGATGGATCATCGGCCCACCTGCGATCAGCGAGAAGTCACAGCCCCGCCGCTGGCACAGCCGGCAGCGGAAGGCGATCACCGCGACGCCGATCGTGTCGATGTACGTCAGGTCGCGCAGGTCGAGCTTGATGCTCGTCACCCCTTCCTCACACAGGTGCTCGATCGCCGTTTCCAGCGCGTGCGCCGAGCTGCTGTCCAGCTCGCCGGTGAGGATCAGCGTGTGCTCGCGCGCTCCGGCGCTCGCCGGGGCGAAGCTCGCTTCGCTTGCGAGCGTCGAACCGTGCGCGCCATCGTCGATCACGACGGTCTGCGATTCATTCGCGATTGCTACGACCGGCTCGTCGTCCTGCCGAGCGCTCGTTGCCATCGCTATTTGATGGCTGCTCATCGAAATTCAGCTCCTTCCAGAGTCCTCTGTTGACTTGCGACAGCGCCGGTCCGTCGATCCGACGCGAGGTGGAGCGGGACCGGAGGAGCTAGCCGGGGCGCTCTGGGATCAGCACGAAGCACGCCGTCAGCCAAGGCTCGCAAGCGAGTCGCAGGCGGCGCATGGCGCGCGGGGCGCCGAGCAGCAGCAGCCCGGCGAGCGTAAGGATGGTCGATACGGCGATGCCCGAGGCGCCTCCCGAGGCGCCTCCCGAGGCGCCCGCGGGCGCTGGACCGGGGGATGGGCTGGGCGAGTTGCTGACGGCAGAGCCGCCGTGCCCGCCCTGGGCTGAGGACTCGACGCCGGCCGCGCCGCTCAGCGAGCTCGCGGATGCCACCAGCGCCGCGACGGGGGAGCCGACGAATCGCTTGCCGCCGAGCCAGCCCACCGTGCAGTTGTCGCTCGCGCGGCCGCCGAGGCCCGACAGCGTGCAGCCAAACGACCCAGCGCCGGCGGCGAACGTCAGGTTTGTGCGTTCTTCATGGGTGCGCTTGGCCTGTGCGGCGCGCGCAGCCGCGGCTTGGGCGCCGAGGCTGCTGGCCGTAGGTACCACAGCAGTCGTCTCCAGCCCGCCGGGAAGTCCGACCGGTGCGGCTTCGGTGGTCGCTTCGACGTGCGCGCCGCCCTGCGCCGGTCCTGCGCCCTGAGCCGGTCCCGCCGCCTGCGCCGCGACCGAGCGGCCGCCTCCTTCGAGCCCTTCTTCGCCCTTGGGGTGGTCAACCGGCAGCGCTGCGACCGGTTCTTCGGTTTTGACGGCCGGCACGGGCAGTTCGCCGCCCGGCGGAGTCGTTTCGACCGTCTTTTCCGGTGGGCCGTTTTCGACGACGGTGGGCGTCGTGGTCGTTTCGCCGGGCGCTTCGGTTGCGGCCGGCGGCGTTGTTTCCGTGGCGGGCGTTTCGGCTGGTTCTCCGCCGCCAGTCGTTTCGCCGCCCGGTTCGCTGCCCGGGCCAGAGCCGCCTTCAGCCGGTGTTTCGCTGCCTTCGGCAGTCGGTTTTTCGGTCGGTGGCGCCGCTTCCTGCCCGGGCGGCGAGCCCGCCGTTTCCGTGCCTTCTGCGCCGCCGCTCGGCGTTTCGGCGAACGCGCTGGCCGCCAGCAGCAGCGCAAACAGAGTCGCCAGCACCGCCGTGCTCAAGCCAAAGACGCCAAGACGACCGATCCGCATGTGCGGATTGTGACCGATCTGGGGCGGCTTTTCTCGTCGCATTCGTACTTACTACGTAGACACTAATCGACCGTGATCACAAGTGCACGTCCGATCACCCGAATAATTGGGGTTTTCTTATGCTCGACGCGGAAAAAACGTCAGGCGAGCTCGACGAGGCCGATCGTCACGTGCACGGGCAGCTCGGCTGGGGTGTCGCCTGCGTCGACCAGCGAGCGAACGCGCGCGAGCGTGTCGCTGCGCTCCTCGCGCGGCTGCGCGGCGATCCAGCTGATCGACTCGAAGTAGTCGACGAAGCGCTCGGCGCTGGCCGGCTGGGAGGTGATCAGGCGGATCTCGCGCGGCGGCCGCCAGCCGCCGGCGGCATGCACGGCGTCCTGCCACGGCGGGCCGTCGAAATGCGGATGCTCCGGGCGCAGCCCGGCGATCAGCTCGCCGACCTCGTGCGACCACGACGCGCCGCTCCAATCGGGCACCGTGACGAGCACGGCGAGCGCGCCGGCGGGGCGCAGCACGCGGCCGATCTCGCGCAGCGCCGGCGCGTGGTCGAACCAGTGAAAGGCGTCGGCGACCGTCACGGCGGCGACCGACGAGTCCGGCAGTGGAATCCGCTCGGCGGCGCCAGCGCGCACGCGCTCGGCGCCGACGCGATCTGCGAGCAGCTCGCGCAGCTGCGCCTGCGGCTCGACGGCAACCGCGTCGAGGCCGCCCGCTAGCAGCGCCCTCGTCAGCTTGCCGGTGCCCGCTGCGAGATCGAGCACCGGCGTGCCCGGCGCGAGGCCCAGCTCGGCGGCGATCGCGCCGACGACCGCCGGGGCGTAGTCAGGCCGTCCGCGCTCGTAGGCGCCGGCGACTTCGGCGAAGCTCTCGCTGAGCGGGTGCAGCGGCACGAGCGTGCACGCTAGACGCTCGACCGCGAGGGCGTGGACCTGCGAGGGCCCCACACGCGCCACGACGCCGTCGACCTGCGACGGCCCGTGCGCTCGCCACGCCGATTATTCGACGAGCAGCGTCGCCTTCATGCCGCGGCTCTCGTGGCGGGGCAGCGAGCAGAACAGCGTGTACGTACCCGGTTTGACTTCCAGCTGCAGGTCGCTGACGGCTTTCGCGGGCGCGGTGGGGAAGGAGCCGAGCAGCGAGCCTTCTTCGCCGGGTTCGATGTTCAGGTTGTGTTCGTCCTGGCCGCCGTTGACAAACTCGAACACCACCTGGCCGGCCGGCACGCTGCTGCGCGACAGCGTGAAGCTGTACTCGGCGGCCGTGACCTGCACGTGCGGGACCGACGGCGGCGTGACCGGCGGTTCGGCCGGCGCCGGCGCCGGGTCGGTCGCGGGCGTTTCGGGGGCGAGGAACGACGGCAGCGCTGGCGTGAGCGCCGGCGACGCAGGCGGCTGCGCCGCGACGACGGGCACGGTGGGCGCGAGTCGCGCCAGCGATGGGGGCGCGATCCCCACGGCCGCATGGTGGTGGCGCGCGCGGCAGCGGCGGCCGGCGGTCCGGTGGTGGGGTGCAGGGCGATGGCACGCCGGACGGTGCGCCAAAGCGCGAGCGCCCGAGCCCCACGGCGTGGCCTGCGCGGCAGCGCCGCTCAGCGCGAGCGCGCATCCGCCGAGCAGGGCGGCGCCGAGCGCCGCGAGCGCGCGCGGCGGGGGGGCGGCCAGAGGTGCGCGCGACCGCGCGCTCATGCGATCAGCTGCGGGATTTCGCCGTACGGGCTCGGGCCGCCGAGGCCGCTGCCCGCGCCGGGGATCACCAGGCCGGCTTCCGTCTGCAGCCACTGCCCGAGCAGCGCCGCGTACATCGCGCGGAAGTCCGACGTGTTGACGACGTTTTCGTTGGCGTCGAGTTTGCTCAGCCCGGGGAACTCGCCGACCATTTCGCCTTTCAGGCGCGAGCCGATCAGGAACGCCGCGCCGGCGGCGCCGTGATCGGTGCCCGAGCCGTTTTCGCGCGGGCGGCGGCCGAACTCCGACCACAGCTGCACGACGACGCGATCGTCCAGCCCGCGCGCTTCGAGGTCGCGCTGGAATGCGACGACCGATTCGACTGTCTCGCCGAGGTTCGTGCTCAGCGTGCCGGCCTCGTCCGAGTGGGTGTCGTAAGAGCCGACGGCCGTCAGCGACACGCATTTGATCGGCAGCGCTTCGTCGTCGAGCATCGCCGCGAGGGCGGCCAGACGCAACGGAAAGTCGCCGCCGGACGTCGGATAGGGGACCGGAGAGGTGAACCCCGGTTTGCCTTCGTGTTCGGCGAACGGCGCGATCTGGTTGCGGATGATGTTCGTGTCCAGCGAAGCCGTCCTGCGCCTGCGCGAACGCCGGCGACGGCGCCGACAGCGCGCCCAGCTGGCCGAAGGCGTCGAGCGTCGGCGAGGTCAGCGGTTCGCCGAGGCCGTAAGCCCAGAAGTCGTAGTCCGAAGGCGAGGAGACCGCGGCCACGGGCACTCTCGTCGTGGCCAGCGCAGGGGCGAGCGAATAGTCCAGCGACAGGCCCTGCAACGGGTTGTTCAGATCGCCGGCGACGTCGAGGTAGCGGCCCATCCAGCCCGAGCGCGCCTGAGCGTTCAGTTCGCCGACCTCCCAGTAGTGGCGGCTGGTGAAGTGGCTCTCGTCAGGCGGGTCGTAGCCGATCGCCGGGAACACCGTCACCTTGCCCTCGCCGTGCAACTGCGCGAGGCCGGCCGCCTGCGGATGCCACATCAGCGCTTCGGTCCTCGCTGAACGTCACTCCTTCGCCTTCGTTGCGCGCCAGCGTCGGGCGCAGTTCGTGGTACTTGGCTTCGCCCACCGGCGCGAGCACCGACAGCGCGTCCCAGCCGCCTTCCATGAAGATCGACACGAGCACCGGCCGGTTGGCGGCGCCGCCGCGGCGGCTTCGGCGATGCCCTCCTGCAGATGTCGCGGCGACAGCGCCGATGCCCCGTACACCGACAGCAGCGCGCCGGCCGAGCGCAGCAGAAAGGAGCGGCGGTCCATGCCGGTTCCCGCCGGCAGCGGCATGCCCGGCTCGATCGACGGCAGCCCGCGTCCGGCCTGCGCGACGCCGCGACGAAGCAGCTGCGAGCGCGTGAAGTCGTTGCATGAGCAGCTGCGCTGCATGCTCAGCTCACCTGCAGGTCCGGCGACGTGGCGATCAGCATGCGCAGCGCGTTCTGGCGCATCGCGCGGTATGGCGCTCTGCTGCCATTTGGCCGTCAGCGAGCCCTTTCAGGCACGATTGCGCGAACGCGGCGATGCACGCGGTCGATTCGCCCGACAGCTGCGGGTTGCCCCAGTAGGCCAGCGCGCTCGCCAGCGCCGCCGCCGGTTCCTCGGTCTTGCTGTATTCCTTTTCGCCCTGAGCCGGCCACGGGTTGGCGTAGGTCTTCTCCGTGACGTAGCTGGCGATTTCCCAGCGCGCCTTGGCGGTCGACGTGTCCAGCCAGCGCGTGAAGTCCCAGCCGGACACGTTCGGCGGGTAGAACAGCTGCTGGCCCGCGCCCGCGCTCAGCCACGCCCACGCGGTCGTGTCGATCGGCCGTCCGATCGCGCGCAGCAGGCCCGCGTTGTACACGACGGGCGGCGTCACCAGCTCGGGTCCTTCGAGGAAGTCGGGGTGCTGGAGGATCGCCTCGACGAGCGGGCGGATCTCATAGCCCGAGTCGACGTAGATGCCCTGCAGCGACGCGAGCGTCGCTTCGGACGGCGGCGTGGGCACGAAGTAGCTCCACAGCTTGCTGACGAAGAACGACGGGTGCAGCGGGTGCGTCACGCACAGGCGCACGGCGTCTTCCTAGCTCCACTTGCCCGTCTGTCCGAACACCGTCTTGCTGGCGGCGTCGTGGTGTGCGGGGTCGAAGCGGAAGTTCTGCAGGCCGCTGCTCTGCGTCCAGTCCGCGCGCCAGCCGGTCAGCGCCCGGGCCATTTCGCGCACGTCGCGCTCGGTGTACGCGCCGCGGTCGGCGCCCAGCGAGAACAGCTCCATCATCTCGCGCGCGTAGTTCTCGTTCGGTTCGCGCTTGTCGTTGTAGATGCCGTCGAGGAACACCAGCATCGCCGGGTCGGTCGTCACGGCCAGGAACAGGTCGTGGAAGTTGCCCAGCGCGTTGGCGCGCAACAGCGCGTTCTGGTCGAGCATGCGCTGCTGGCTGTTGACCTTCTCGTTGGACGTTGGCGAACCAGTCGTGCCAGATGAACGTCATGCGCTCGACCAGCTGCTGGTCGGAGCGCACCATGCGGTCCAGCCACCAGCAGTGATCCTGGCCCCACGCGTCGGCCGGCGCCAGCGCATCGCCTTCGTCGTCGCTCGGTTCGGGGCCGTGCAGCACCGCCTGGCCGCTCGGCTGCGTCAGCGACTGCACGACCGCCTCGCACCGGCTGCCCGGCCAGCGCCTCGGCCTGCCCGGGCGTCGGGCCGAACCCGGCCCGCCACAGCAGCCGGCCGGCCTGCGCGAGCGTGATCGGCGCACCCACCGCCGCCGGCGGCTGGCCGGAGGGAGCGGGCGGGTTCGCGGGGATCGCCGGCGGCGCGGCGGCGCCCGCCAGCCCCGCCGGGTTCGACGCCGCGGGCGTCGCGCCCGCGCCGGCGCCCTGCACCACGCCGGCGCGCTTGTGTCGATGGCGGCGGCGGTGGCGCTTGCGGTGGTGCTTGCCCGGCTTGGCGTGGCGGTGGCCCTTGACCTGCGCGCCGTGGCCGTGCCCAACCGTGGCGGCGCGCTTGGCCGAAGTGGACGCTTGCGCGGCGGCGCCGGTCGCGCTCATGCGCCGGCGCCGGCGCGCGTCTGCCGCCCGGCGCGCGAGCGATTGCCGCATGCCGTCGTAAGCGCGTCTTCCCCCATGCCTGGAGATTGGCAGCGGACGCGCGCCGATCGCCGGAGCGCGGCGAATGTTCGACGTTTGTACTAAGGCCCTCGCGCCGCCGACGCCGCCGCGGGCGAGGTCGCGCGCCCGCTCGTGCCCGGTCTCGCGCAAGCGATCGTGCATCCCCCGCACGCGCCCGGTCGATGGAATGAGCGGCGCGCCCGAGGTGACCGGTCTCCATCCGCAGCTCGGGTGCGTCACAAGCTGGCGGCGCGAGCGGACGGATTCATCGCGTCGTGCGCTCAAACATGCCCGCCCAGCGG
Organism: uncultured Solirubrobacteraceae bacterium; assembly: GCA_963794905.1. Taxonomy (GTDB): domain Bacteria; phylum Actinomycetota; class Thermoleophilia; order Solirubrobacterales; family Solirubrobacteraceae; genus Palsa-744. The sequence goes on along the minus strand of CAWCFO010000002.1, from coordinate 1,632,406 downwards.
TCGATAGGTGACGACGATGCGCGATCCGCTGAGCAACCTCGAGCCCGACGACAAGCAGGTGCAGGCGCCGCAGGCGGCGACGGCTGAGGTCGCCGACGAGCTGCGCCGGCTCGGCGAGGCGCTGCTCGCGCGCGCCGACGACGTGCTGGCGGAGACCGTCGCGCAGACGTCTGCGTCGGGACAGGTCGTCGAGGGTCCGGTGCAGGGCAGCTTCGAGCAGATCTGCACGGGCTCGACGATCGCCGTAGCGCGCTGGATCGCCGGCGACGGCCTGGAGGTCACGCTCGACGCGAGCCGCGAATGCTCACGCATCTTCGGCGAGCTGGCGGCACACCGCGCGGCGTCGCTGCACGAGGTGACCAGGCGCAGCCTGTGGTGGCGCAACGTGATGGCCGACACGTTGCGCGAGTGCGCCGCGGCGACGGGCGCCTGCGAGGAGACGCTCGCGCAGGCGCTGAACATGCTTCAGCTGAGCCTCGAGTTCAGCATCCTGCGCGTCTGCGAGTGCTTCGAGCAAGAGCGCGAGAAGACCGACGAGGAGCTCGAACGCAGGGAAAGCGAGCTGGCGTTCCTCGCCACGCACGACCCGCTCACGGGCCTGCCCAACCGCACGCTCATCCTCGACCGTGTCGAGCAGATGCTCGCGCGCAGCTCGCGCAGCCAGACGCCGGTCGCCGCGCTGTTCATCGACCTGGACAACTTCAAGAGCATCAACGACACGCTCGGCCACGCCGTGGGCGACGAACTGCTGCAGGCGGTCACGGCCAGGCTGAAGGCCGTCGTGCGCGACGCGGATGCGATCGGTCGCCTCGGCGGCGACGAGTTCGTCGTGATTGCCGAGGAGGTGTCGTTCACGGCCGGCCCGGAGCTCGTCGCCGAGCGGTTGATCGAGTCGCTGCGCCAGCCGTTCAAGCTGGGCGCCAACGAGGAGATCACGCTGACGGTCAGCGCGAGCATCGGCATCGCGGTCGGCGGCGCGACGTCGGCCGGCGATCTGCTGCGCGACGCGGACATCGCGATGTACCGCGCCAAGTGGGACGGGCGCAACGGCTACGCGGTGTTCGAGAGCTCGATGAAAGACACCGTGCAGAACCGCATGGAGCTGGAGATGGAGCTGCGCGAAGCGCTCGAGGAGGAGGAGTTCGTGCTGGCCTACCAGCCGACGCTCGACCTGGACAGCATGCGCCCCACGGGCGTCGAGGCGCTGGTTCGCTGGGAGAGCCCCACGCGCGGCACGGTGCAGCCGGACGCCTTCATACCGGTGTTGGAGGAGACGGGGCTGATCGTCGACGTCGGCAGATGGGTGCTCGGTGAGGCGTGCCGGCAAGCCGTGCGCTGGCGCGACGCGGGGCACCGCGTGAACATGGCCGTCAACGTGTCCGCCCGCCAGCTCGACACCGACCAGCTGATCGCCGACATCGAGTCGGCGCTCGACGAGAGCGGCCTCGATGGCCGTGCGCTGGCGATCGAGATCACGGAGACCACGCTGATGACCAACATCGAGGAGACCGCGCGCCGCCTCGCCGCGATCAAAGAGCTCGGCGTGCGTATCGCGGTCGATGACTTCGGCACCGGCTACTCGTCGCTCGCGCACCTGCAGCGCTTCCCGGTCGATGCGCTGAAGATCGACCGCTCGTTCATCAGCGGGCTCAAGCACAACAAGGAGGGCGAGACGCTCATCCACACGCTCGTGCAGCTCGGCAAGGCGCTGTCGATCGAGACGTTCGCCGAGGGCATCGAGGAGCCGCAGGAGCTGACGCTGCTGCGCGCGGAGAACTGCGACAGCGGCCAGGGCTTCCTGTTCGCCCGCCCGCTCGACGCCGCCGCGACGCAGGCCTTCTTCGAGACCTGGGCCGACGGCGCCGACCGGCGGGTCACGTCGGGCGAGGCGGCCGCTTAGCGCATGCCGCAGACGCCACCCGTCACAGCCGGCCGCCTCGCCGATAGCCAAAGCCACCGCTCGTCAGCATGACGACCAACACGACGAGCAGCAGCAGCCACAGCAGTGGGCTGACCGCTATCCCGCCGAAGATTGCGGCGAGCACGAGCAGCACGATGATGATCTCAACTAGGCCCATTTGAGGGACCTCCGGTTCGGTTTGATCGGCGCCGAGCACACGCGAAGCGGTACCCGGCGCGAATCGCGTTTTCAGTCAGCCGACCATAGAGGCGTCCGCGCGCGCCAAGTGCGGTTGATGTCGGCATGCGAACGTCAGCACGCGGACGTGCTACAAAGCCACGATGGACGCCGGACCGAGCTCGACGGTTTCGATCGTCGACGCCGATCTGGATCTCGCCGACCTGCTGGCGCCACGAGAACTGGACCGCGCCCGCCGTGAGGCGCGTGCGCGGCAGCTGAGGCTGTCGCCGGGTGAATGGGATGCGGCTGCTTCGATGCAGCCGGAACGCCATCACCGAGGCTTCTTGATCGTCGCGGGCCTGCTCACGCGCGACGTCGACGTGCTCGGTCGCCAGTGCGTAGAGCTGCTCGGCCACGGCGACGTGATGCGCCCCTGGTCGTGGGACGGCGAGGGGTCACACGTCCACGCCGAGATCGGCTGGACGGTGCTCGAGCCGACGCGCATGGCGGTGCTCGACCAACAGCTCGTCAGCCGCATCGCGCCTTGGCCGCAGCTGGGCGTCGAGCTGTTCAACCGCGGCACACGGCGGGCGCACGCACTCGGCGTGTCGCTGGCGATCTCCTACCACCAGCGCGTCGATGACCGAATCCTCCTGACGCTGTGGCACCTGGCCGAGCGCTGGGGTCGTGTGCACACCGACGGCGTCGTGGTGGCGCTGCCACTCTCACATCAGCGCCTGGCCGACCTGGTCGGCGCGCACCGACCTTCGGTCACGACGGCCCTTGGAGACCTCGCTCGCGCCGGCTCACTGAGCCGACGCGAGAGCGGCGACTGGGTACTGCACGGGACGCCGCCGCGTGAGCTGCGCCATCACCGCCTGGCCGGCGTCACCGTGCCCGCGTGAGGAGCTCGTCGACGTCTGAGGTCAGCGAGTTTTCTTCTTCACCGCGCTGCGGGCTTTGCCGAGTGCGTTCTTGGCCTTGCCCTTCAGCTCGTCGCCGGCGCCCTCGGACTCGGTCGCCGGCCGGCCGCTCGCGGCGCCCGCCTCGCGCTTGACGCGGCCCTTGGCCTCTTTGAGCTTGCCCTCGACGCGCTGCGTTCGATCACCCATCTCGTCTCCCTCGTTTGGTTGCCTCCTTGACAGCTACCCGCAATCGCCGCGGATACGCGGATCGGTGGGATGATCCGCTGGCTCGTCTGCTGAAGCTGAGGCGGGCCGCGCGGTCATCGAGGTCTCGCACAGGTGGGTCAGATGTCGTTCAGGTCGGGGCAGCTGCAGCAGTTCATCGCCGTCGCCGAGGAGGGGCAGATCACGCGAGCCGCGAGGAGGCTGCATGTCGCCCAGCCCGCGCTCTCGCAGTCGATCGCGCAGCTCGAGGCCCATGTCGGCGTCTCGCTGTTGAACCGTCACTCGCGCGGGGTCACGCTGACGGTGGCGGGCGAGACGTTCCTCGGGCGTGCGCGCGTCGCCGTCGCGGCGGAGCGCGACGCGCTGGAAACGGCACGCTCGCTCGCCCGCAGCCAGTCCGGCACGATCGAGTTCGGGTTCCTCGGCGCGCCGCCCGGCCTGGACAGCCCGGCGCCGCTGCTCGCGTTCGCGCAGCAGCACCCGGCGATCGACGTTCGCTACCGCGAGCTCCCGTTTCCGTCGGAGCCGACGAGCGCGTGGCTTTCGGAGGTCGATGTCGCGGTGTGTCACAGGCCGCCCGCCGACGCGCGCGTGTGGGTCGAGTCGCTGCGCGTCGAACCGCGCGTCGTGCTGGCGCCAAAGAGTCACCATCTCGCGCAGGCGAGCGAGCTGAGCGTCGAGCAGGTGCTCGAGGAGACGTTCATCGGCCTGCACCCGTCGATCGCGGCGGCGTGGGCTGGCTTCTGGAGCCTGGACGATCATCGTGGCGCGCCGCCGCGGGACGTGACCGGCGACCGCGCGGTGAACCCGCAGGAGGTGCTCGCCTCGCTCGCCGTGCGGCGCGCGATCACGACGGTGCCTGCGTCGGTGGCGAAAGTGATCGTGAACGTGCTGCCGACGGTGGCGGCGATCCCGCTGCTCGACGCGGATCCGTGCTCGATCGTGCTGACGGGGCATGTCGACCGCGCCAACCAACTCGTCTCGTCGCTCGTCGCGTTCGCGCGCGCCTGGGGCGTGCCGGCGTCGAGCGAGCGCTGACTTTGTTGGGCGCGAGGTTAACTGTCTTTGGTGAGAGGTTTGCCAATATCGACCGGTCGGTTTATAGGTGAAAATACGTCTTGAAGACCGCGTCGCGCAGGTGTGTGGGGGGTACACTCGGAGGTGCTCCACGACAGCTTCACAACGGGGGGTGCGGTCACGTGTGAACAAGTCCGATGCGGGCGATGAGCATGTGCGGCGGACTCCTCTGAACGACCCGACCTCATGGCGTTCAAGAACGGACACCTTCGCTACTTCGTGACGGTCGCCCAAGAGGGGCAGATAACCAAGGCGGCCGCGCGGCTGCACCTCGCTCAGCCGGCGCTCTCGCAGGCGATCGCGCATCTCGAGGACGAGCTCGGGTTCAAGCTGTTTCACAGACACGCGCGCGGGGTGACGCTGACGGGCGACGGGGAGTCGTTCCTGCCCAAGGCGCGGGCTGCGTTGGAGGGCCAGGACGAGCTGGAGCGCACGGCGCGCGTGTTGGCGCGCGCCGAGGCGGGAGCGCTCGAGGTGGGCTTCGTGGGGCCGCCGCCGATGATCAGCGCGCCGGAGCTGTTCGCGGCGTTCAACGCGCACTATCCCGAAGCGCAGCTGCGTTTTCGCGACCTGCCGTTCCCAGCTGGCGCCACGTGCGACTGGATGCGAGACGTCGACGTCGCGGTCTGCCACGTCCCGAGCGTCGATGCGCACGTCGGCGCGCAGGTCGTTCGCGTCGAGCCGCGCGCCGTGCTCGCGCACCGTGACAGCCTGCCGTGTCAGGCGCAGCAGCTCACGCTCGCTCGCGCGCTGGACGCGACGTTCATCCCGTTTGCGCCGGAGGTACAGCAGGCTTGGGCGGCCTTTCACAGCCTCGACGACCATCGCAGCTCGCCGCCGCGCTCGGTCACCGTCGATCGCGCGGCGACGCCACTGCAGATGTTCAGCATCGTGACGGCGCGCGCGGCGATCACGATCGCGCCGCTCTGTGACGCGCGCGTCGCCACGCTGGCGATGCCCGGGTTGGAGGCGATCGCGCTGCCCGACGCGGATCCGGCGCAGATCGCGGTGCTGTGGCACAGCGATCACACCCATCCGCTCGCTCAGCGGCTGGTGGAGATCTCAATGAGCCTGCCGGCGAGCGAGCTGTGACGTGCGCGACTCATAACCGCAGACCGATGGGAGCCGGCGAAAGACGTATTCGACAAGCGACGAGGACAGCGAGAGGCTGTGCATGCTGAGAACGACCGCCACAAGGGAGGCAACATGGTCGATCACGCGGGGGAACAGTCGCACGAAACCAACCCCAGGGACGGCGTCACATGACGCTCGTCCTGTTGTTCTCCACCTGGTTCTCGGTGGCGGCGCTGATGGCAGCCATCTGTCGCGTCGCCTCCTACGGCCAGGACAGCTGGGACCTCTTGGACGGCTAGCTGGACGCTGATCGTCCGAGCGCCACGAGGGCGCCCCTATTCCCTCTCACGCCCTCGAGCACCCGCCATGCGGGCGCGGGAACGTTCCCTCAGTTCTCGCGCCCGGTGGCAGGCGTGGGCGAATCAGGGGCTGCTCAGCAGCCGCTGGGCCGCTTGCGCCCGCCGCGTTCCTGGACGGGCGGTGCCTGCGGCGGCGCGGGCAGCGGATAGCCTTTGACCGACGGGAATTCGGCGCTGCCGGTGTCGGGCGCCTGGGTGGGGCAGTCGGTCGTCAGCACGCGCGGATCGGCGAGCGTCGTCGTGGGCAGCGACGGCACCGTGTCGTCGGCCGGCGCGGCGAAGTTGAAGGCCTGTGTCATGTCGCCGGTGTGCCCGCGACGCCAGCGGCTGAGGTTCGGCACCTCGGGTCCGAAGCGCCGTTCGAGAAAGCGCAGAACGGAGGTGTGATCGAAGCGCTTGGAGCAGACCAGCCCGCCACGCGAGAACGGCGAGATGACGAGCATGGGCACGCGAAAGCCCAGCCCGATCGGGCCGCGGATGCCGCCGGCGATGCTCGGCAGCGGGTCGACGCTCAGGTACTCGCCCGCGGTGCCGGGCGGCGGCACCGGCGGCGGCACGTGGTCGAAGAACCCGCCGTTCTCGTCGTAGGTGGCGAACAGCGCGGTCTTTTCCCACACCGCCGGGTTGGACACGAGCGCCTGCAGCACCTGTGACAGCGCGACCTCGCCGTAGGAGACGGGCGCCGGCGGGTGCTCGCTCTGCACGAGCGAGGCGAGTATCCAGGAGACCTTCGGCAGCGTGCCGGCGGCGCAGTCGAGCAGGAAGTCGGTGGGGAACTGCGGCGTGAAGGCGTTGGCGGCGAGCAGCGGATCTTCCTGGTAGGCCTTGAAGTAAGGCAGCACGTTGTCGCCGTAGTCGCCGTCGGGCGTGGAGTAGATCTTCCAGCTGATGCCGGCAGCTTGCAGCTGCTCGGGATAGGTTCGCCAGGTGAACTTGCCGAACTGTTCCTCGCGGTTGGTGACGAGCGTTTGCAGCGAAGGGCCGCCGTCTTTGCCATCGGGGTCGATGGTGGCGCTCATCGTGTACATGCGATTGGGATCGGTGGGCCCGATGACCGAGCAGTGATAGTGGTCGCAGATCGTGAAGGCGTCGGCGAGCGCGTGGAAGAACGGGAGGTCGTCGCGCGTGTAGTAGCCCATCGTGTTGGGGCCGTCGCGCAGGCCGTTGGTCGCCAGGTGCGTGGAGAGGAATCCGTCCATCGCGCCGCCGTTCCAGCATTCGTGCAGCGCTGCCCACTCGTGCGAGATGTCGTTGACGCACTCGCCGCCGTTGTTGGTGTCGAAGTGAAACGGCAGCAGATGACCGTCGTACGGTTCGCCAGCGGCGCCGGGGAACGGCTGGTAGAAGACGGATTTGCCGCTGCCGTCGGACAGCGCCAGGGCCTGGCGATCGTGAAATCCGCGCACGCCGCGGTAGGTGCCGTAGTAGCTGTCGAACGAGCGGTTCTCGTTGATGAAGATGACGACGTGCTCGATGTCCGAGAGCGCGCCGCACGCGGCCGGCGCGGCGAGCGCCCGCTCGAGCACCTTCGCCGGCGCGGCGAGCGACTCGAGGCCGGCGAGCGCGCCTGCGGCGGCGCCGGCGCGGAGCAGGTCACGGCGTGTGAAACCAGACGCTTGCACTTGACGCGAAACTACCACTCGCGGTCGGCTGTGGCAACAGGTGCGCCGGGCCGCCGCTCTGCAGGTGCACTGGGCGCCGATCTACAGGTGCGCCGGGGCCGCCGGTATACAGGTGCACCGGGCTGCCGGTCAGATGGGATGGACCGCGTGCGCGACGAGATCGGCGGGCGCCCCGCGCGCGTTGAACTGCCGTCCGGTGGCGTTCACCGATCGCGGGTCCAGCGCATGCAGCGTCTTCTCCGAGACGAGGATTTCGCCGGGCTGCGCGGCCTCGGTGAGACGCGCGGCGATGTTGACGTCTACCCCGAGATAGTCCCGGCCGACCTTGCGTGGGCGCCCGAGGTGGACTCCCGTGCGCAGGCGCGGCCGGTGCCCGCCGACGTTCACCGTGGCGACGCGATCGCGCGCGTCGAACGCCGCTTCGATCGCGCTCGACGCGTCGCCGAAAACGGCCATCAGGCCGTCGCCGAGGCGCTTGACCACCTCCCCACGTCGCGTGAGGATCGGCGGCTCGATCGCTTCGCCGACCTCGCGCAGAAGCAGGACGGCGAGCTCGTCGCCGGCTTTCAGCGCCCACTCGGAGAAGCTGACGAGGTCGGTGAACAGGACCGCCACGTCAACTTCCCCGCGGCCGCGCCCCTGGGCCTCGGCGAGCCGCTGCCAGCTCTGCAGAAACGCGGCGCCCAGCTCGCCGGCGACGCCGGGTTGGTCGGCTCTCAGCGCGGCGAGCTGGCGGAACGCGACATCGGCCGGGCGGCCACGCACGTCGTGCAGGCCGGCCTCGAGGCGCTGCTCGCCGAGCGCCCACTCGCGCGTCCTGCGCGCGGCGTCGAGCAGCTTGGGGTTGCGGTTGAGCCGGCGGGCCGTCGTGGCGAGGCGCTTGGCGCTGCGGGGGCTGGACCTGTCGCTCACGGCGGCAGCGTAGATCAGTTCGCCGGTCGGCACACCGCGCGCGACGGAACGGGACCAGGCGCTGGGGACGGCGCCTGCCGTCGTGTCGCGCGAGCCTCCCGTGTGCCGCGCCGGGGCGTTGGGTCGGCATCTCGCCGGCCCGATCCAGCGCGGCCCCCGCGCGAGCCCGGTGCTTAAGCGCCGCGGAGACGATGCCGATGGCTTTTGCATGCGTATGCTCGTCCGCATCAAGTCCGCGATACGCGATCTTCTGCGCCGCATGATCGTCGGCGTCCTTCGCAGCGATCTGGTGGCGGGGGCCGTCCATCAGACGCTCTTCAGGCCGATCATCATCGGCGATCGCTCGCGCCTGCACCTGCACGAGACGGTCCCGCGCAACGAGATGATCGTCAACCTGACCTCCGGCTCGGTGACGGTGGGCGCGGAGTCCTTCTGCGGGCAGTTCGTGGCGCTGCTGGCGGGCACGCACGACCACCGCCAGTTCGGCCGCGACCGTCGCCTTGCGATTCCCACCGAGGGTTGCGACATCGTGATCGGCGAGGGCGTGTGGCTGGCCTCTCGCGCGACGGTGCTCGGCCCGTGCCGCATCGGCGACCACGCGGTGGTCGCCGCGGGAGCGCTCGTCAAGGACGACGTGGAGCCCTACGCGATCGTCGCGGGCGTTCCGGCGCGCGTCGTCGGCACCACGCGCCTCGGCGGCGAAGACACGTCGGCGGCGACGTCCGCGCCGTAACGAGCCAGCTGCCGCGCGGGCGCGCGGTGCCTGTCGCGCACGGCGCCGGGTCGATTAGTTTCGCCAGCTCGACAGGTCAGAGAGGGCATGCGGTTGGTCGAGCGACTGTTCGGTGGCGGGGTCGCGCGGGCCGCCCGAGCCACGGGTCAAGGGGGGGCGCCGGCGGGACCGGGCGCGCATACCTCACCAGCGGCCGCGGATCCCGCCGGGCCGGGCGGGCGAACCTCACCAGAGGCCGCGGACCCCGCTGGGCAAGGCGCACAGACGTCACCAGAGGCCGCGGACCCCGCTGGGCAAGGCGCACGAACGTCACCAGAGGCCGCGGACCCCGCTGGGCAAACGATCGCCTCGGAGGAAGGCCGGTACATCTCGTTCTTCAACCGGCGCCTGCCCTCGTGGGTGGAGGTGCGCATCTTCGCGATCGCCCCACGCGACGAGCGTCCGTACCGCGCGAGCGAGTGGCGCAGCGCGCTCGTCGTGGTCGAGCGCGGACAGGTCGAGCTGATGGGTGTGGACGGCACGCGCTTGAGCTTTGCCCGCGGCGACACGCTGTTCCTCGCCGGGCTGCCGATACGCGCGCTGCGCAACGAGGGGGAGCAGGTCGCGCTTTTGTCTGCGCTCTCACGCGCGGCGGACTCCGCGCCGAGTCGGGGCCGGCCGCGGTGACGCGGCGGTCGAGTGGAGGTGGGGAGGGGCCAGGCAGACCTTCGCGACCCCTGTAGGGTCAAGCCATGCATGCCCCGGTGAGCACGCCGACCCGCGAGACGGCTCTGCTCGTGGCCGCGAGCGAGGGCGATCACGACGCTTTTGCCGCGCTGGTGCAGCCGCTGCGCGCGGGCCTGCTGACACACTGCTATCGGATGCTGGGCTCGGTTCAGGATGCCGAGGAAGCCCTGCAGGAGACGCTGCTGCGGGCTTACCGTGCGTCAGGAAAGTTCGAGGCGCGCAGCTCGGTCACGACGTGGCTGCACTCGATCGCCACCAACGCATGCCTCACGGTGATCGACCGGCGCCAGCGGCGTCCGGCGCCGGTCGACCATCGGATTGCGGCCACCCCCTGGAGGGACATCGGGGAGCTTGCGCGAGACGGGTGCTGGATCGAGCCGTTCTCCGATGGCGCCTGTCAATCGGGCGCGCCGGCGGCGCTCTATGACGAGCTCGAGAGCGTCGAGCTCGCGTTCATCGCAGCTGTCCAACACCTCACACCGCGTCAACGAGCCGTCCTGATCCTGTGCGACGTGCTCGGATTCTCCGCCAGAGAAGCGGCGGAAACCCTGCACACGACGACCGCCTCGGTGACCAGCGCGCTGCAGCGTGCGCGACTTGCGGCCGAGGAACGCCTACCCGAGCGCAGCCAGCAGGAGACGTTGCGTTCGCTTGGAGACAAGCGGGTCACCGAGCTGGTCGAGGCCTACATGGACGCATGGCAGAGGGAAGACGTCGGCGCGGTCGTGGCGATGCTCACGCACGACGCGACGTTTGCGATGCCGCCGCTCGCCACCCGGTTCAGCGGTCGCGAAGCGATCGGCGCGTTCCTCGCGGACGGCCCGCTGTCCGGTCGCTGGCGGTGGCGCGCGCTGCGCGCGCGCGCGAACGGCCAGGAGGCGCTCGGCTACTACGTCTGGGACCCCGCCGAAGCGCTCTATCTGCCGCTTGCGCTGAACGTGCTCACGCTGCGCGACTCGCTGATTGGCGGCGTGACGGCATTCCTAACGAGATCGCCGCGCGTTGGCGACGCCGACGCGCTCGATCGGCTGCCGCAGATTCCCATCGATCCAACGCTTTCGCGGATCGCTTTCGACGAGATGGGCCTTCCGGCTTTCGTGGATTGACGGCCGCGGCCGTCGCTCGTCAGGGGGTTGACGATTAGAACGCCGCGCTTCGCGGGTCAGTAGAAGGCCGGGAGGGCGCCTCGCGATCACCGAGGCGCGGGTCTGTGCAGGGGTTGGTGGACGACCACGGTTGGTCGCGGCGTTCCCCGACCGTTGCGCACGTGGAAAGGAGAGCGAATGGATCGTCCCGAGCCGGGCTTCCCGACGGGGCTGCTGGTCACGCTCGACCGCTCGAGCGGATCGGGCGTTCGGTCTCAGCTGGAGAGCGAGTTGCGTGAGGCGGTGACGCGGCGCCGCCTCGCGCCGGGAACGAGGCTTCCACCCTCGAGGACGCTTGCCACAGAGCTGGGCATCGCCCGCTCTGTCGTGGTCGAGGCCTACAGCCAGCTGGTAGCGGAGGGATATCTCGAAGCCACCCAGGGCGCTGGGACGAGAGTTCGCGCGGTTGCCGCTTCGGCTCTCGCCAAGCGGTCGGGCGGTCGCGCAAGATTGAACACGGCGTTCTCCACTGGCCTGCCCGATCCGGCCCTGTTCCCGCGAAAAGAGTGGTTGCGCAGCTACCGCTCCGCGATCGACGGGTGTGCGGACGAGGCGCTCGGCTTTCCCCAACCGCAGGGGCGCAGCGAGCTTCGCACGGTGCTCGCGGACTACCTTTCGCGAGTGCGCTCGGTGCACTGCGACGCCGACAAGATCGTCATCTGCAACGGAATATCGCAGGCGATCGGCATCACCTGCCGCACGCTGCGAGCTCATGGCACGACGAGGATCGCGGTCGAAGATCCGTGCTTTGACGCGCACAGGCGGCTGATCGACGCGTGCGGTCTCACGCCCGTCCCGATCGGCGTCGACGAGCGTGGGATCGACGTCGAACGCCTGATCGAGGCCGATGTGAGCGCGGTGCTGCTCGCGCCTGCTCACTCCTACCCGAGCGGCGCCGTGCTGTCGCCAGAGCGCCGAGCGGCGCTGGCCGATTGGGCCCTGCAGCGTGACGCGCTGATCATCGAGGACGACTACGACGCCGAGTTCAGGTTTGACCGGACGCCGCTCGGCGCGCTGCAGGGGCTGGCTGCCGGGCAGGTCGTCCACGCGGGCAGCGTCAGCAAGGTGCTCAGCCCGTCGTTGCGGATCGGCTGGATGGTCGCTCCGCGACGCCTCGTACGCGACCTGGTCACCACCAAGTTCACCGAAGACGTGGCGACCGAGGCGTTCGGTCAGCTGGCGATGGCGCGTTTCATCGAGACGGGGGCCTTCGCGCGACAAATCCGCAAGGTGCGCCCGCTTTACCGAGCCAGGCGCGACCGGCTGCTGGAGGAGCTCGGCAAACAGGCGCCCGAGCTCGTCACGCAAGGAGCCAACGCGGGCCTGCACCTGTACTTACGACTGCCCGAAGGCATCCGCGAGGAAGACGTGATCGCCGCCGCCAGCGAGCGCGGGTTACGAGTCGAGGGCGCCGCGCGCCATTGGGCGGTTGCGCAGGAGGCCAACGCCGCGGTGCTGGTGGGCTACGGCATGCTCGCCGAAAGCACCGTGCGGCGCGATGTCGCCGAGCTCGTTGCCGCCATTCGAGGCGCCGCCGGCTGACCGGCGCTCGGCAAGCTGAGAATGCGCGCGTTGACACCCGAGATAGAGCGCCGAAGCGGCGGTCGCGTGGCGTGGCCGATAGGCGTCACACACCCCACGCGATGTGTTCGTAACACACGCTGGAGAGAACGCGAGGAGGGGGGAGCTCGGTCGCGCTCCCCCCTCCTCTGTCCCTCTCCCCCGGCTTCACATCACCGGCACGACATCATTTGTCGTTGAGCCGCGTGACCGTGAAGTTTTCGCTGTTGTTCTCCACTTCCGCGGGGTTGTTGGAGATCGCGCTGCTCTTGATCGGAAAGTCACCCGGAGGGTCGCTGCGTTCGTTGTCCGAAGTCACCTTGATCGCGGCTTCGCCGGAGCCTTGAATCGTGTCGTGTGCCGCCGAGGAATTGGGTGCGTAAGGCTGGCTCCCTTTCTGGATGATGCCGATGGCGACCGAGCTGTCTTCGATCAGGTCGTAGCTGATCAGCGCGTCGCCTTGTTCCAAGAGAATGCCGGTTTCGTTGTGGATGAATTGACTGCGAAAGATCCTCAACTCCGGCGTGGTCGGCTGCGTCGCCGCCCCGCTGGCGAAGGTCACTCCGTGGCTGTTTTCTCGGAAGTAGGTGCCATAGATCGTCACTGGTGGAGCCGCATTGAACAGGGAAACCCCTGTGCCCCCCGACCCCCTTCCCCTTTTGCCGTTTTCCGCGATCGTCGAGGACTTGATCGAGCCCGTCGCGCCTTCTCTGATCTTTACGCCGATGGGATTGTGCAGGCCAGGGCCGCCGGCTTCGACTCTGGTCTTTGTCACCGCGACACTCGACCCGGCGCCTTCGGCGGCGACCCCTTCCCCGTCGTATTCGTGGATCCAGCAGTCGAGGAGTCTCGCCTGCCCCACCTGTACAGGCGGTATCGTGCTGCCGATCTCGACGCCGGTGCCGAAACAGGCTGCGATCGGGCTGGCGCCCGCGCCGATGATCTCGTCGGTCTTCGCCGTCAGTTTGGCGCCCCCGCCGACGAAGATGCCGTAGAGGTAGTTCCTGCACGTTCCTTCGGGGAATCGTGCATCGATGACCAGTTTCGTCAGGCCCACGGCCCCCGAAGTGCAGATCGCGATCTCGGTCTGTTCTTCGGGGCTTACCCTGCAGGGCCCACCGGTCCCGTCGGCGATCGTCGCCGGCAGCGTGAGCGTCACACCCGCTTCTGGCGCGGCGATTTTCACGGGCTTGTCGATCACAAGCTGTTCGCTGTAGGTGCCTGGGCAGACCTTGATCGCCGTTGCGGGCGCGGCCGCTTCCACGGCGCCTTGAATCGTCGCGAATCTCGGATGTTCGCAGTCGTTGCCAGCTTCTGTGAGCGGCGCTGTATTTGACACAAACACAGTCTTCGCCGCCCAGGCGCTCCCGGTACTGGCCAGCAGCGCCAATGCTGAGCACGCGCTTATCAGCGCGAGTCGTCTACCTGACTTGTACATCGTCCTCCCCCTGTCGTTGACTTGCGCAGCCGTCGACCCGATGGGCTCCCCCCAGGCGCAAAACGCGCATGAGTCCTTTCGGCGAGCTCGCGCTGCTTGACAGTAAGTACGCGGCGTCGTGGCGGCAAGGGCCAATGGTCCACCGGATCGGCAGACCAATCTCTGTCGAGGGGGAGCCGGCGCGCTCCCCCTCCTTCGTCCCTCTCACCGGCCTCACATCACCGGCACGACGTCATTTGTCGTTCAGCCGCGTGACCGTGAAGTTCAGGCTTTCATCTTCCACTTCTGTGGGGCCGTTGGAGATTGGGCTGCTCTTGATCAGGAAGTCACCCGGAGGGTCGTCGGGTGACTGGTCCGACATCACCTTGATCGCGGCTTCGCCGTAGCCTTGAATCGTGTCGTGCGCCGCCGAAGAGTTGGGCGCGAAAGGCTGCGAGCCCTTCTGGACGATGCCGATCCCGAACTCGCTGGCTTCGATGACGTTGTAGCTGATCAGGGCGTCGCCTTGTTCCAGAATGAGACCAGCGGCCAGGTTGAGGATGAAGTGATTGCGAAAGATCTTCACTTCTGGCGAGCTCGGCTGCGTCGTCGCTTCGCTTACGAAGGTCAGCCCACGGCCATTTTCGTCTATGTCGTTTTTGTAGAGCACCACAGTCGGGGCGGCGTGGTGGAGAATGACCCCGGTTCCGTTCCTCCCCGCGTCGGTGTTCTTGCGGATCGTCGAGTACTTGACCGAGCCGGTGGCGCCTTCCCTGATCTGAACGCCGACGGTGGCGTGCGTCCCGCCGCCTTCGATGCTCGCCTTGACCGCCGCGACCTTCGATCCGGCTCCTTCGGCGACTATCCCGTCCGACGTGTATTCGTCGATCGAGCAGCCGACCAGCCTCGCCCGCCCCACCTGTTCGGGTGCGACCCGCCCGCCCTGCCCCGGCGCGGGCGTGCTGCCGATCTGGAGGCCAACCCCGGGGCAGCCGTTGACCGGGCTGGCGCCGGCGCCGAGGATCGCGTCGTACTTCGCCGTCAGCTTGGCGCCGCCGCCGACGAAGATCCCGTAGCGGTCGCTCTTGCACGTTTCGGTGGGAAACCGCGCGTCGATGACGAGTTTCGTGAGACCTACGGCTTCTGAAGTGCAGACCACGACCTCGGTCTCTTCTTCGCCACTTTTCGCGCACGGCCCGCCGGTCGCGGTGACGATCGTCGCCGGCAGCTTCACCGTCACACTTTCCGTGCTTTCAAGCGCGCTGATCTGCACGCCCTTCTCGATCACCAGCTGTTCGCTGTAGGTGCCCGGACAGACCTTGATCGCCGTGCCGGGCGAGACCGCGTTCACAGCCCCTTGGATCGTCGCGAAGCTCGGGTGGTCGCAATGGCCACCCATTTCGGCGCCAGGCGCCGCGTTTGACACGAATACAGTCTTCGCCGCCGAGGCGCTTGCCGGACCGGCCAGCAGCAGCGCCAGCGTAGAGCACGCGCCGATGAGCGCGAGTCGTCTCCCTGACTTGTACATCGTCCTCCCCCTGTCGTTGACGTGCGCAGCCGTCTAACCCGATGGGCTCCCCCCAGGCGCAAAACGCGCATGAGTCCTTTCGGCGAGCTCGCGCCGCTTGACACTAAGTACGAGGTGTCGTGTCGGCAAGGGCCAATCTTCGGTCAAATCGGCAGGCCAATCACCATGCCGACACGACTTTGGGTGGAGTCTGTTGCGCTCGGCCGGGAGACAAGACCGCGGCGCCGTAAGCAAGGGCGCTGAGGCGAAATTGGTATGCAAATCCACGTACCAAATGGCCGTTGACCGCGCCTGACCCGCCGTTTATCTTGCCGCGTGCTCGTGCGCCCTGAGTCTCTCTTGGGTGCTCGGCAGCGGATGACAGCGGAGCTGTCGTTCGACAACAGCAGGACTACAGCGAACCGATCCAAGCGGCTCGCAGCGCCGGCGCTCAGCAGCCGGTGCGCGGCGCGGCGGGGCTGTCATCGTCGACCCCGCCGCGCCGCACGCGAGCAAGCGCGCAGCGATCGCGGCGCCGCGACCGTTAGCGGCCACGCGGCGCCCCGCACTTCGCGTCTGGCGGCCCGCAACGGAGAGGTTGTGGGAGGGTCGACCGCGTCAGGCCGCTGACCGCGCCACGCCCTGGCTGTTGACGCCCCAGGACACGACCCGCTGCGGGTGGATGCGAATGAGCGGGCGCGGAGCGTCGATCGCCTCGGCGCCGCCGCGTATCTCGATTCCACGTGGCCGCCAGGGATCGGTGCTCGCCAGATCGTCGATCACCGCCGCGGCCCGCCCGCTGCGCTGCACGTCGCGAAACTTCTTCGTGCGCGCGAAGTCGCGCCCGCCGATCTCGATTGCGTCAAGCTCGACGTTGTAGCTCCAGCCGACCGGAACGACGTGTGGTGTGCCGTCCGCACCGACAGTGGCCAGGCGGGCGAGGCGGCGCTCGCCGAGCAGGTAAGCCAGCTCGTCGTCGGTGAACGCGCTCATCGGAGCGCCGTGGGATCGCCGGACGCTTCGCCTTGGGCGCCCACACCGACCCGGTCCACCTCGTGTGTGCCGGCGGACGCAGTCACACGGTCGTAGTTGAGGCGAATGAGCTCGATCACGTCGCGGACATCCGCCTCGTCCTCGATGCGACGGGCTGCCATCTTCGTCGAGTGGGGGTTGACCGGATGGGGCCCAACACGGCCCTGCTCGCGCAGCTCGGCGCCGAGCTCGCGGGGGAACCCGAAATGCGCGACGTGGTCGCCGTGCAGGTGCCCGATCTCGTGGTTGGCGACGCGGAAGGCGAACTCGCCACGGCTGCCCGGCCCGGCCTCGACGCCGGGCCACGCGGTGACACGCGCGGTGATTCGCTCGCTTGCTGTTTGTGGCGTTGTCATCGGTTGCTCCTTCGTTGGATATTTGCTGCTGCACCTAAGCTACAAGTTAAAGTTAGCTTGAAGTCAAGGCCGAGACGTGATCTACTCTCGGCGTGTCCTCGCTGCTGACCATCAGCGCAGTCGCCAAACGCAGCGGCGTGGCGGCGTCGGCGCTTCGCTATTACGAGGAGCGCGGGCTGATCAGCTCCGAGCGGGCAGGCTCGGGCCATCGTCGTTACCAGCGCCCGGTGCTGCGCCGGATCGCCTTCATCGTCTTCGCCCAGCGCGTCGGGCTTTCGCTGCAGGAGATCTCCGACGAGCTGGAAAAGCTCTCGCCGGGCCATGTGCCGAGCCGCCGCGACTGGGCGCGCCTGTCGCGCACGTGGACGCAGCGGATCGATGAGCGGATTGACGAGCTGGAGCGCCTGCGCGCCGGGCTGACCCAGTGCATCGGGTGCGGCTGCCTGTCACTCGATCGCTGCAAGCTCGCGAACCCCGACGATCGAGCCGCCGACCTGGGGCCGGGGCCGCGCTACTGGCTCGGCGACCGGCCGGCGTGAGCGTCGCGGGCGTGTGAGCTTCGCCCGGCCGACCCGAAGCATTGTGCATCACGCACAATTGATCTGGCCGCCGGTAACCGTTACGGTTTACGAACACGCGTTCATGGGTACATAGCGCGTGCGTTCCAGCCGGTGCCAGACGGGATCGGACGGAGTGAAGGATCGGCGAGCGATCGAGCTACTGCGCGTCCGCGCGGGATGGGGAGAGAGATTATGCGTGGCAGTCGAGCGAGCGGAGGTCGTCGGGTCATGGGCAGCGTGGGAGAGGGTCGACGCTTGGTGAACGACTGTGAGCCTCGGCGTCGCATGTGGCTCGGCCCCATCTCTGCGCTCGTGGCATTTTCCGTCTGCCTCGTGGCGGCCGCGAGCGCGTCCGCCTTCAGCGCGCAGGGAAGCGCCGAACAGGTGTATGCGACCGGCCTGCCAGCCAACGCGCAGGCGTCTTTGGTGAAGAACGGCGCGACCGTGGCCACGCAGAACGCGGACTCGCTCGGAGGGGTGCTGTTTCGACTGGTGAAACCAGGGAAAAGCTACAGGGTGACCTCGGGCAGTGAAACGTCGGGGCCGATCACGGTCCACAACGGCGCCTCGGCGCCGTGGGATCCCGAAATCTACAACCAGTCGATCCCCGACAACGGCTACACGTACCTGACGACGCGCGACGGCACCCAGCTGTCGATCGACGTGCACCCGCCGAGCAGTCCGGCGGGCGAGCCGGGAGCGCCGTCGATGTTCAATTTCCCGACGTTGCCGATCGCGGGCGTGCCGACGCCGAGCTATGCCCCTCCGTATCCGACGATCATCGAGTACTCGGGCTACGGCTATGCCAACCCCGCCGGCCCGGAAAACGGCATCGCCGTGCTCGCCAACCTGATGGGCTTCGCCGTGGTCGACGTGAACATGCGCGGCACCGGCTGCTCGGGCGGCGCCTATGACTTCTTCGAAAAGCTGCAGAACCTCGACGGCTACGACGTGATCGAGACGATCGCCCACCAGCCGTGGGTGCTCGGCAACAAGGTGGGCATGCTCGGCATCTCCTACGGCGGCATCAGCCAGCTGTTCACCGCGCAGACGCAGCCCGCCCGACCTCGAGGCGATCGCGCCGCTGTCGGTGATCGACGCGACGGCGACGACGCTGTACCCCGGCGGCATCCGCAACGACGGCTTCGCCGTCGCGTGGGCCGCAGAGCGCCAGCAGAACGCCGAACCGGCGAGTCCAGGCCACGGCCAGGCGTGGGCGACGAAGCAGATCGAAGAAGGCGACACGACCTGCGCGGCCAACCAGGACCTGCACGGCGAGGCGGCGAACCTGATGGAAAAGATCGAAGCAAACTCGACGTACAACCCGTCGGTGGCCGATCCGCTGGACCCGGTCACGTTCGTGCAACAAGATCAACGTGCCGACGTTCATGGCGTGCCAGTTCGAGGACGAGCAGACGGGCGGGCACTGCGCCGATCTGGCCCAGCACTTCACGGGCACCACCCACAAGTGGTTCACGTTCACCAACGGCGCGCACATCGACTCGCTCGATCCGTGGACGTACGACCGGCTGTACGACTTCTTGGAGCTGTACGTCGCCAACAAAGCGCCGATCGAAAACTCGGCACCCGTGAAAGCCGCGGCGCCGGTCATCTACAAGGAAGCGATGGGCCTGCCCGAAGGCGATGTGGTCACGCTGCCGCCGGACCCGATCCAGGAACAGCCGACCTATGAAGGGGCGCTGGCGGCGTTCGAAGCGCTCCCGCAGATCCGCGTGCTGTTCGACAACGGCGCGGGCGAAGCGCCGGCCGGTGGCACGAACGCGGCCGGCAACCCTTACCCGGGGTTCGAAAAGTCGTTCTCCAAGTTCCCGATCCCGGGCACGAAGGCTCAGTACCTGGTACCTCGGCGCCGGTGGGACGCTCAACGAAAAACCGGCGAGCTCCGAAGGCGTCGACACCTACACCTCCGACGCCAACGCCACACCGCTGACCGACTACGGATCAAACACCGGCGGCGGCGGTCTGTGGAGCACCGCGTCAAAGTGGGAATACAACTGGGTGCAGAACGCGCCAGGCTCCGCCGTGTCCTACGCATCGGCGCCGCTGGCGGCCGACACGACGGCCGTCGGCGGGGGCGCCGTGCACCTGTGGGTCAAGTCGTCGACGCCGGACGTCGACCTCCAGGCGACCGTCAGCGAGGTGCGTCCCGACGGCAACGAGACGTTCGTGCAGAACGGCTGGATTCGGGCGAGCGAGCGCAAGCTCGCCACCGACTCCAAAAACATGTTCAAGCAGCGGCCGACGTTGCTGCAGCCGATCCCGACCATGCTCGCCTCCGACGTGGAACCGATGCCGGCGGGCCAGTTCGTCCCGGTCGTCATCCCGCTGTACTTCGAGGGGCATGCCTACCGTGCGGGCTCGCGCATCAGGGTCACGATTTCGGCGCCCAACGGAACGCAGCCGATCTGGTCGTTCAGCCACACCCAGCCGAACGGCACGACCGCGAACGAGCAAGTCGCCTTCGCGCCGAGCATGCCGTCGAGCCTGATCCTGCCGATCGTGCCGGGCGTGAGCGTGCCCACGGCGCTGCCGGCGTGCCCGAGCCTGCGCAACGAGCCCTGCCGCGCCTACCAGGCGTTCGCCAACAACGGTTCCTGAAGTCGGCTCGTGCTGCCCGAGCCGCCTGGCTCGGGCAGACGCGCGCCGGCATCCTGGCTCGGGCAGACGCGCGCCGGCATCGTGCCCGCCCGGATCGCCGACGGCGGCGCTCCTTCGCGGCAGTGCTCAGCTGCCCATGCCCATTGCTTTCATGGCGTGCGCCGAGCCGTGCGAGCCAGGGACGACGAATCCCGGCACGTCGTGCGGCACGGCGAGAATCGCCACGGCGAGCACGACGAGCACGCCCGCTGTCGCCACCTTCGCCGCGCGCCCCCACGGCCCGACCTTTTCGAGCGCCACGAGGCCTGCGATCAGCGCCATCCAGGTGATGCTCATGACGCCCAGCGCGAACAGCGCAGCCATCAGCGCCCACGAGCACCCCAGGCACCATCCGCCACAGCGCACCCCTGCCGCAAGCGCCCCCGATCTGCTGTCGTGCCAAGCCGTGCGCAGGAACTGCAACGGGCCGCGGCACCTCAGCAGGAACGCTCGCTTGTACGGCGTCAGCTGATACAGCGCGGCGAGCAGCAGCACGCCCGCCGCGAGCCAACGCCCGCCGCCATCCCACGCCAGGGCGTCGGCGAACAGGCTCCTGCCGAGCTCGAACAGCCCGTAGGCCGCGACTCCGGCGCAGGCCCAGACGAGCAGGTAGCCGCCGGCGAACAGGAGCACGCGGCTGGGCTCACGACGAACCGACGCGGCGTACACGGCGGCCGTCGGCGCGAGCGATGGCAGCATCATCGCCGCCATCATCACCGCCCACACGCCCGTGAACCAGCCGAGCGCGCCAAGGTCGGTCCCCGGTCCCGCGTCCATCCCCGCCATCCGCTCGGCCGTCAGCCACCACGCCAGGCTCGCCGCGACGAGCAGCACCGCCACCATCCCCAGCTGTCCGCGCATCGCCGTCAACGGCGACCGCGGACCGATCTCGCCGCCCGAGCCCGCAGCGGCGCCGGCGATGACGGCGGGTCTCCTCGACAGGTCACCCATGATCGTCCTTTCTCTATGCGCGCCGATGGCTCACTGGTTGTCGTACTCGCCGTGGCGGCGAATCCACAACGGCGCTGCGCTCTCGTCGCGACCCTTGGGCGTCCGGTCCAGCAGGCCGTAGAAGGCCATCGCCGGCTCCAGACCGCGCGACGTAGTCACGTAGGTCCGGTAGACGACGCCGTCCGACAGCGCGTACACGCTCAGGCCCGGTCCCTCTGAGACATACCCCGCCACGTCGGTCCCGCACATGCGCGCGTTCTGCTCGACCGTCGGCGGGATCTCACCCGCCAGGAAGGGCTGCAGCTCCTGCGCTTCGCGCTGGAAGCCGAGGTCGCGGTTGAAGTCGCTGGCGCTGCTGGAGACCCAGCCGATGCTCCAGCCCATGCGCTCCCGGAACGCGAGGAGCTTCGCCAGCGGCGCGCGCGAGGCGAGCAGCAGCGTGGCGTCCCTCGCCTTCAGGTGCGGGACCTGCGGATCGAGCGTGTCGGCGATCGACGAGCAGACCGGACAACCTGACTCGTAGGGCGGCCCGAACATGAAGTGGTACACCAGCAGCTGTGAGCGCCCGTCGAACAGATCGGCGAGCGTCTTCATCCCGTCCTCGGCCTCGAAGCGGTAGTCCTTGTCGATCGCGACCCAGGGCAGCTCGCGCCGCTTGCCGGTCAGCTCGTCGCCGCGCCGCGTGAGCTCCTTCTCCTGCGCGAGCAGCTCGTCGCGCTCGGCCTGCCATTCCTCCTGCGTACCGATGCGGTGCTCTGTCATAGGCATGTCATCTCCCTTTCTAAGTCCGCGGGCCAGGGACATATACTTAGCAAAATGGCTAACGATGCGTTCAAGGCCCTCGCACATCCTCTGCGGCGCGAGATCGTCGAGCGGCTCAGCGCCGGGGAGGCGACCGTCGGAGAGGTCACGCGGGATTTCGCCGTCTCCAAGCCGACCATCTCGCGGCACCTGAAGACGCTGGAGGAGGCGGGTGTCGTCAGCCGCCTGATCGACGGCAGGACCCACCGCCTCGCCCTGCGCCCGGACGCGCTTGCCGAGGTGTCGGACTGGATCGAAGTGCAGCGCGAGCGCTGGGAGCCGCTGTTCGACGCCGTCGGCGAATACCTGGAGCAACGGAAGGAGCGACCGTGACCGAGACCGGTCGCGTGCTGAGGATCGAGCGGACCTTCGCGGCTTCGGCCGACGAAGTGTTCGACGCCTGGACCAGCCCCGAGGTGATGCCGCGCTGGTTTCACTGCGCCGCCGATTGGAGCACGCCCGAGGCCGAGGTCGATCTCAGGGTCGGCGGCAAGGTCCGCGTAGTCATGCGCAAGCCCGACGGCACCGAAGCGCAAGCGCACGGCGAGTACACGTTGATCGACCGGCCGCACCGCCTGGCGATGACGTGGACCTTCCACGACGACCCTGCCAACGAGCACCTGATCGAGCTCTTCTTCTCGGAGTACGAAGGCTCGACGACCGTGCTGATGGTCAACAGCGGCATCTCGACCGACGAGCGCCGCGACGGACAGGACGTGGGATGGCGCGGGTGCTTCGACCAGCTTGCGCGAGCGCTGGCCCGCTGACCGCGACGAACGGGTTGCGATCGCCGAATAGACGAGCTTTGCCATCAGCTCACGGCCGTGTCAGCGGCGGAACGAGAGGCCGCGCTCGTCGAGCGCCTCGCGCAGCGCCGCTATCGCAGTCGGTCCCATGCCGTGCAATTGCTTGAGCTCGGCCTCGGAGACCTGCGCGAGCTGATGCAGACGCGTGTAGCCGGCACCCGCAAGCGCTCGCCTCGCCGGCGCGGCGAGCCTGGGGAAGTCCATGTCGTGCTCGGGAGGCAAGTCGACGGTCTATTGCGGGTACTCGTCCTTGCGGAACGTACGCGGCTCGTCGGGCTGGGGCTTGGGCGTGCGGTCGAGCAGGAAGCTGAAGTAGGGCGCGACGAACGGGTCGGGCGCGCTCACGGTGTACGTGTGGAAGATGGTGTCACCCTCGCGCGCGAAGGCGATCCACGCCGGGGCCTCGCGCAGCCCGTCCTTCAGCTCGGCGCCGACCTGGTGTGACCACTCGACCAGCCAATCGGGCGGGTCGTCGACCATCGCTTGGATCTGGGGGACCTGCTGCGCCTGCTCCTCGGTCAACGCGAGCTCGAAGTCGAACGGGAACTCGTTGTCGTACGTGGACACGTAGGGGAACTCCCAGCCCATGCGCTGCTTGTACGCGCTGAGCCGGTCGATCGGCGCGCGCGAGAAGCAGACCAGCGTCACATCGCTGTGGTTGAGGTGGACGAGCGATCCGTCGAGGCCGTCGCCGAGGCTCGTGCACCCGGGACAAGCGCCGTTGGTGTAGTCGGGGCCGAACATGATGTTGTAGGCGAGCAGCTGGGAGCGGCCCTCGAACAGTTCGGCCAGCGTCTTCTTCCCGCTCTCGGTGTCGAACACGTACTCCTTCTCCACCGCGACCCACGGCAACGCCAGCCGCTGCTCCTTGATCTCCTTGTTTCGCTCGGCCTGCTCGGCCTCGAGCTTCGCCAGCTCGCCGCGAGCGGCCCGCCATTCCTCGCGTGTTCCAATCGTGTGCTCAGGCATCTATCGCTCTCCTTCTTTGGGAACTCGGGAATAAGGACGGCGGTCGGTGACCGAACTCATCGCCAGCATGTCACGGCGCGGCTGAGGCGAGGCGAAGCCGGTCGAGGCCGTCGAGGATGAGGTCGAGCCCCCACGCGAACTCGACCGCGTTGTCGTACCCGGACTCGGGGAGCTTCGCGGCGATCTCGACGAGGTGGGGGTAGTCCTCGAGCGCGCCGATCGTCTCGGCCCGCCTGCGCGCGGCTTCGCCGGCGCTGTCGCGGGTCTCGAACCCGGTGTCCCTTTCCTGCAGGGCAAAGCCGTAGATGTAGGCGTCCTGCAGCGAATACGCGTGAATCGCCATCTCGAACGAGAAGCCGGCGGTGCGCAGGCAGCCCATCACGGCGTTGTGGTTTCGCAGGTTCGCCGGTCCCGGATGCCGCGACTCCATCATCCCGATCGCCCAGCCGTGCCGCTTCAGCGCATCGCGCGTGGACATCGCCCGACGCCGCATGGCGGACATCCAGTCGAGCTCCCCTGATGGGAGCTCGACCTCACTGAAGACGATGTCGACCATGCCATCGAGCAGCTGCTCCTTGTTTGCCACGTGCTTGTAGAGCGCCATCGGCACGACGCCGAGCTCCTGCGCGAGCGCGCGCATGCTGAACGCTTCCAGCCCGGCCTCGTCGGCGAGGGCGACGGCCGCCCGCAGCACACGCGCGCTGCTCAGCGGTTTTCGGGTCGCGATCTTCTTCTCGGGCATCGGCCTTGACAAGTGTACACCGTACACCTATAGTCCCAGGCACGAGTGTACGCCGTACACCTGACTGAAAAGGGGACTCATATGAATCCCGATGCGCCTTATCCCGTCCAGTACTCGGTCGACTACCCCGACCGCCCGCTCAACCGCCTGACGACCTTCTTTCGCCTGTTCATGGTCATCCCGATCGCCATCGTGCTCGGCCTCATCGAGGGCAGCGGCTACGCATACGGCGGTGGGAAGGCCGCTGGGGCCGTAGGTGTGGCAGGCCTGGTCGTGCTGCCCACGCTGCTGTTGATCCTGTTCCGGCAGAAGTACCCGCGCTGGTGGTTCGACTGGAACCTCGAGCTGATGCGATTCTCCGCGCGGGTGGGCGTCTACCTGGCCCTGATGGAGGACCGCTATCCCTCAACCGACGAGCATCAGGCCGTGCACCTCGAATTTCCCTACCCGGACGCACGCAACGACCTCAACCGCTGGCTGCCGCTGGTCAAGTGGCTGCTCGCCATCCCGCACTACGTCGTGCTGTTCTTCCTCTACATCGCCGCGTTCTTCGTCGTCATCGCCGCCTGGTTCGCCATCCTGTTCACCGGCCGCTTCCCGCGCGGCATGTTCGACTTCCTCGTCGGCGTCGGCCGCTGGACCAACCGGGTGATCGCTTACGCGCACGTGATGGTCACCGATCGCTACCCGCCGTTCCGGCTTGCTGCGTAGGTTCGGCGGGCGGTGCGGGGGCGCCGGCCGTGATCAGGCAATGGATCTGGTCACGGCTCTCGCGGTGCAGGCAGGCAATGCACCGCCGGCTCATCGCCCGGGCGGTCGGCGGGACGCCGCGAGCACCACTACGAACCGCGCGCCGGGGTGATTGGTCTTTGCGTGAGGTCGATCGCGAGGGTGCGTCGCAGGGCTTTCACGCCGCGCTCGCCGAGTTGCAGCGTGCGGCTGCCCGGCCGCGGCGCGATCCAGCCTTTGTCGGCCAGGGCCGCCGCGATGATGTCGCCGACGGCGCCCGCGAGATGCGGGGCGTGCTCGACGACGTCCAGGCACTCGAAGGCGAAGCGGCGGCGGTCCCGTGGGATTTGGGCGATGTCGATTCCGATCGAGGCGAACGTCTCGCCGGCGGCCGGCCCGAGCTCGACGGTTCCGTCCGGCAGGGCACGGACGGCGCCCCGGTCGAGGAGCGCGCCGTAGAGCGCCACCCCGAGCCGGCCGGCGAGATGGTCGTAGCAAGTGTGCGCGCGACGATAGTCGGTCATCGGGGTCTCGGGCGGCGACGGAGCCAGCCGCCCGGTGATTCGATCGAGGAGCGGCAGCAGAACCTCCAGGCCGGGATCTGAGAGCTCGTAGACCGCATGACGGCCCGTACGCGTCACGCGGACCAGCTGCGCCTCGCGCAGTCGCTTGAGGTGGTTGGAGAGCTGTGGCAGCGAGACCTCCAGCTCGCAGGCGAGCTCGCTGACCGTCGCCGGGCCACGATGGCCCAGGCGGTCGACAACCGACAGGCGCAGCGGGTCAGACAGCTCTCGCAGGAGCGCCACCCGCGGGTCAGCGTCGCGACTCATCGTTGCGCTCCGCCGACCTGACGATTGCGATTTGCCTGAAGCATCACTGTATCATTCATGCTAGCGTGAAATCTCGATGTTCACCATACCCAAAGCGCCGTCAGCTCGGCGCTGGGTCCCAGTCGGCCCGCTGCGCCCGATTGCCTGTGGCAGGCTTCTGACCGCCGTTGGAGACGGCGCCTGGTACACGAGCTGGGCGATATTCCTGACGCGCTCGGTGGGCCTGGCGCCGGCCGAGGTCGGCATCGGCATGACGCTTGCCGGCGTCGTCGGGTTGCTGCTCGCCACTCCCCTCGGGCAGCTGGCCGACCGCGCCGGCGCTCGCGAAGTGCTCATCGCCATGCTCGTACTCCAAGCGGTCGCGACTCTCGCGTACGTAGAGGTTCACAGCTTCGCGCTGTTCCTTCCGGTCGCCTGTCTCACCGTCGCGCTCGATCACTCGTCCGGCGGCGTCGCCAACGCGCTCGTGATCGGAGTGACGAAGGGGACGGACAGCACGCACGCGATGAGCTTGCTGCGTTCGCTCGGCCACCTCGGGTGGGCCGCAGGCGCCGTCGTCGGAGCGGTGGTCATCGGACTCAACTCGCGCCAGGCGTATGTGACGCTCGTCGTCGTCAACGCGGCGAGCTTCCTCTGTTATGCAAGGCTCCTCATGCGCGTGCCACGGCTCGACAGGATGCCCAAGCCGTCGCAGGGCCCGCGACTCACGGTGATACATGACCGGCCCTACATGACGCTCGCGGCGCTCATGGGTGTGCTCGCGCTCTGCTGGGGCATGCTCTCGAGCGGGGTGCCGCTGTGGATCGTCTTCCACACCCACGCTCCCCGATCGATGGCGGCGATCATCGTGCTCATCAACTCGCTTGCCATCGCAGCGCTCCAGATGCGGTTCACCAACCGCATCACCTCACCCCTCCGGGCGGCGCGCGGCGCGATCTGGTCGGGCGGCGCGCTGGCCGCCTCATGCCTGCTCTTTGCGCTCACCAACAACGAGGGCGGGATCGGCGCAGTGGCGCTCCTGCTCACGGCCGGCGCGCTGAGCGTCCTCGGCGAGCTGCTGTTCGTCGCCGCATCTTGGGGATTGTCGATTCCCCTCATGCCAGAGCACTCCCCCGGGCAATATCAAGGGATGTTCGCCACCGGCGAAGCCACCGCGCTGATGATCGCCCCGGCGCTCATGACCCTGCTGGTCGTCACCTGGGGTCAGCCGGGCTGGCTTGCGCTTGCCGCCATCTTCCTCATCAACCCCGTGCTCGCCAAGCCCGCCACCCGTTGGGCCTTGAGCACCCGCGCTGCGCTCGCGCCGTCACTCGGCGCGCGCCGATGAAATCCGGCTACGCGCATCTCGATCCTCGGCTCGCTGACGCGCTGCTCACGGAGCCTTCAGCGGCGCCTTCAGGCCCTTGCGTCTTGCGCCGATACTCGCCGCATGAGATGGACGCTGCTCGCCATTTTCGGGGCTGTCCTAGCGGCGGTCGGCATTGCGGGTCTCGCGCTCGAAATAGCCCACGGCAGCGACATCTGGCGGAAGGGAAACGGTGGGATCGCTCCGCTCGTCATTGGTGGGTTCTGCGTGTGGCGTGGACTCGCCGAGCGTGAACGTGCAGCGAGAGCAAAGCCACTCTGGTCGACCCTGGCCTGGCTGACGATCCTATTTGCGATTGGTGCTGTCCTGTACGTACTCGCGCCGCCGCTCGCCTTCCTGTACGCACTTCTGGTCGGCATCGTCATCCGGTTCTCTCTGGTGGCGAGCTGGCTGAATCGTGAATGACACGGAGTCCGCCGTCGCCCAAATCGAGGAATGGGCCACCGGGCCGACGACGTCGAGCGGCTCCCGGGTAGTGCTCGATCAAGCTGGCGTTTCAGTTTGCGACCCGGCCGCTCAAGGCCCGGCGCGCTTTGCTGTCAGCGACACTACGAGGCGTCGAGTGACGACCTCACGATTCTGACTGGCTCAGTTCCCTTCGCCATCGCCGGGCTGACGATCCACCACGGAATCGAGTAGAAGTTGTTGGCACGGTTGAGGTCGTACAGTTCGTATTCGGGATCTATCAAGACTTCGATTGTGTACCGTGCCGATCCGGCCAGATCGCGATACGCCAGTTCAGCCTGAGCGCATGGTGTCTGGAATGGGAACTCGACATCTTGCGCAATCGAGAAGAGCTCAAAGTACTCAGCTATGTAGTCGGGTTCCTTGTAGAGAGTAACTGCGACCGCGATAGTGAATGGCCGCTCGGGTGGGGCGCCTCCGAGATTCTCGACGTATGCGCCAGCACACATCGTGCCGTCGGCACGATTCACCTCGACATAGACCTGCGATACCGCGAGGTCGGGATATGGTGGAGGCTCGAAGCGGGGGCCGATCGGTGGGCGAATCAAGCCCGCGTCGAACGCCATCTCAGATGCACGTGGCATTGGTCGCGCTCCTTTTTTGCTGTCGCCATGGCACGATGGCGACTGGGCAGAAGTTCCAGAAGTCGGAATAGTACCACCGGCCCCGCCCAGTCGTCTTTTGAGGCCAAAGACTGCAGGCATGCGCGGCTGAGGGCTGCGGGCGGCGAGAATCAAGCCGCCGACAGCGCCTCGAATAGGCGCTCCACGCGGTCTGGGCCGCCCAAAGACCCGAAGGCCCAGCCTCCCGAGGAACTGGCCCGGCACGACCTTGCTTCCTACGTCCAATCAGTCGTGCATTCTGCGGTCTTCTCGCGACGACGGTCGATCGTCGGGCGCAACGATCTCGTCTGAGCGGCCATAGCGGTCCTCGATACGCACGACGTCGTCGAGCTCCGGTGTTGAGACCTCAAGGATCACCGAGTCCTCAAGCGCTTCAAACGTGTGCACCACTCCTGGCGCGTTTCGCCAGGTCGCGCCCTGCTCGAGGACTCGGCGCTGCAGCGTGTCGGCGGTGTCCCCCTGCTCCAGCAGCAGTCGGCCTGAAAGCAGGTAGCTGGTCTCGTCCTTCTCGGCGTGGAATTGCACTGACAGACGGTGTCCCGCATTGACGCGCAGAATCTTCCCGGCGTAGCGGCTCGTATGCGCATACCAGAGCTCGCTTCCCCACGGCTTCGGAACCTCGCGCGGGAGCTCTTCAGTCATTCGCGCAGCGTATCGGCCGGTCAGACACCAGCACAACAGCCCAGAAAGCGTGGCGTGTTGCTCTCATGTGAAGCGGATCCGCAGTCGGCGGATGGCTACGCTTTACGTACCGGTTTGCGGATTGGATGTGACCCTCCGCTCGCGTCCGGGCTCCGGCATCATGGTCCTCATGCCTGACCTGACTTCGCCAGCGGTTCCCGCGGGCCGACTCCGTGGGCAAGTGCAGCCGTGCCTGACGGTGGACGAGCTCCTCCTGCGGCCTTGGCAGTTGACGGATGCGCCGGACGTCGTCGAGGCATACGGCGACCCGGCCATCCAGAAGTGGCACGGACGATCGATGACCGAGGACGAGGCGCTCAGCTGGGTGAGGTCCTGGTCACAGCGATGGGCGGCCGAGACCGGAGCGAGCTGGGCGATCGTCGAGAACGACACGCTGCTCGGACGTACGGGCTTCAGTGCACTGGATTTGACCGCAGGTTTGGGCGACGCCGCGTACTGGGTTCTGCCCGCGGCTCGAGGACGTCAGGTCGCGCCACGTGCCCTGCGCGCCGCCACGGACTGGATGTTCGCCGAGGTCGGTCTGCACCGCGTCGAGCTGCTGCATTCGAGCGCCAACGAGGCCTCCTGCCGTGTCGCACAAAAGGCCGGCTATTTGCTCGAGGGCACCAAGCGCGAGCATTGGCTCTTCGATGACGGCTGGCATGACGTGCACCTGCACGCCCGCGTGCGAGACAGGCCTATCCGCGAGCAGCCGAAGCGGTCGGGGTAGTCAGCAGCCGGTGACAGTGGCGTGCGAGTGGCGCTTGAGACAGCGCGGGGCTCCATGCGGATCTTGCCCTCGGCGTCGTTGCGCTGGAGGTAGGCGCGGGCGTTTGCGAGTGGAGCCAGCCGAAGTCAACGCGAACCGGCTTGCGTCGGTTCATGGCGGGCGGACTTCGGTTACCGACCTGTCATAGAGTGCTTGAAGGCACCGTACAAGTGCCGTAACATAGGCGTATGGCCACCCGGACTAGACGGATTGAGATGCGTGCTGACCCGGCGAGCGAGGAGCGGATCTCGCGCGCGGCGCGGGCGCGAGATCTCTCGGTCTCGGCGTTCGTCCTTGCGGCGGCGACGCGCGAGGCTGATCACGTGCTTGGCCGCTCTGACCAGACGCTGATCCCTGCCGCCCAGTTCGATGCTCTGGTCGCCGCGCTCGACCAGGGAGATCCGGCTCCTCGTTTGGAGCGAACCGCTCGCAGCCCGCGCGTGTACCGCCGCGCGTGAGCGATTGGACGTCGCAGCGACTCGGCGAGCATCACGACCTCGCGCAACTGGACTGCGGACACGATGAGCTTGACCAGTGGCTGCTCCACGAGGCGCCGCGTGCACAGTCCGCCGGCACGGCCCACACCACAGTATGGACCAAGCCCGATGACCTCGTGGTGGTCGCGTTCCACGCAATCGCGCCGACCCAGTTCATCCGTACCGACCTGCCATCGCGCTCACTCAGCGCCGGCTACAGCACGGTCCCTGGCTACCTCATCGCGCGGCTCGCGCTCGCGCAGGCCCTGCATGGGCGAGGTGTAGGCACTCAACTGCTACTCGACGCACTCGAGCGTATCGTCGCCGCTGCGACGAATGCCGGGGGGCGCCTGGTTGCCGTGGACGCCCTCGATGACGCTGCCTACAGCTTTTACCGACACCACGACTTCCAGCCGATTCGAGGCTCACGCCGGCTGGTGATGAAGGTCGCAACCGCTCGCGCAGTCGTCGAACGAGCGCAACCATTGTGAGCACACGGTGACCGACGCGCCAGGAAGCGGCACCGAGGACTATCTGGCGTCGATGAGACCCTTGTAGGCGTGGAGTTAACGCTTGAAATCCAGACGACAATCCAAGGGCAATTCATGCGGATGCATCGCTCGGTGGACCTGCTCGCTATCCCGTTGCCTGGCGATAGGATCTCAATCGAGCTCTGGGAGGAATGTATCCGTGTGCAAAGCCGGGAGTTCTTGCTCGACGGGAGTGTGGTACTAGATCTCGGGTGGCACAGATTCGACGGCGAAGGTGCCGTGGATCAGTTGCACGATGATGGTTGGCAGCGAGTACAAACCGATTGTTGAGCTAGGGCGACTAGAGACCGGCTTGCTTCCTGCAAAACGCCTCGAGCATCGCAAGGCTGAGATCGCCCGCCGATTCCATTACCCAGACGCCGATCCGGCGAAGCGCAGAGGCAACTTTGCCCACGTCCTGCGCTTCGGCAGCTATCTCGGCTTCCGCGAGGGCCCCAGCGTATATCTGGCTGTCTCGATCAGGCATATCAGCTGGAATTGCTTGGCGCAACGTCTTGATCTCCGCCGCCAATGTGCCGAAATCCCACGACGAGGATTGGGTCAGCGTCGCGGACTCGGCACTGGTAACCGTTCCGAACGACGATCCGACAGATCCGCCCACGTGAACGACGGACCCAGCGCTCGCCACGAGGTGGCGAGTCCCGAGATTGACCCTCAGCCGTGACGTACTCCTGATACTCCTCGAGAGCGATCCAGAAATCGTCTGCTCCAATGCGGGTCACACCGCTCTCAGTCATGCACACGTATTGGACGGCGATCCTGCGATCACACCAAGTGCCCCAACCGTCATCAGGAATCGCCAGCGCCCACGGCTCCACCCAGAGGATCTCAAGCCACTCATAACCCAAGAGCCGATAGGACTCCGAGCTTCTCGGATTCTGCTCGACCCGAAGGAGAGCTGGCACAAGACAACGGTAAGTTCCGCGCCGGACGCAGTGCAGCAGGCCGCGCAACGCTCCTCATGAAGCTCAGCTTCTTTGGTGTCGACTCGCGTCAACAGCCGTGCCGAAATCTGCCCACCTACCGCGTCCCCACGCCCACGGTTTGCGCACACAGCACTTCAGTGGAGCCAACCGGGATCGAACCGGTGACCTCCTGCTTGCAAAACGCCCGCTCCCGTACACCCTCACTGAGCCAAAAGTCGATGATTTGCAGGGACTTGAGGCTGCCACGCCTGGCGAGGAGATCGCTGCGGATGCCAGCCGATTATCGGTGATTTTCGTTGTTTCAGGCACTCTTTGCGGCGAGTGCCTCAGCCGGGTGCACCCTCACCAGACTGGCGACGCAGTGGGGACCGAAGCAGAACGGTCAGCTCAAGCGCTGCCTCGCAGTAGTTGCACCTTCGATGGCCGGCCCGTTGGGCTAGTAGACGTGGCGCTCGACGATGGCGACCATACCGGCGGCCCTGCTGGGCAGGTTATGGCCGCCGAGTCTCGTGTCCAGCATATAGAGCACAAAGCCGACACCGAGCGCATCCAGACCGACCACGACGAGCGGCGTTGCCAACGCGCCGATCAGTGGGGAGGCGCGCCCCACCCATTTCGCCGCCGTATTTGTGCGATGCATGATCTGCGCGTGTCGGGACGTCAGGGACGCCACCTCGTAGGAGACGGCGGCGCTTTCGTGCCCCGTCACTTCCGCCGCGCTGTTGATTCGGGTGTCGATCCTTCGCTGGGCGCTATCACGCCCGGCGAGCCTCCCCAGAGCGCTCGTGAACGCCTTGCGCAACTGCTCCTTTGCGGCGTGTATCGCCTGTCGTTCCAGAAATTCGATCCCCTGCTTGGCAAGGTGCTGCGCAGTCTTTCCGGCCACGCCGATCAGCTTGTGAAAACAGGAGGCCAGCAGCTCAATCGCGTGTCCTCTGATTCGTCCGGCGGCGGCCCTGACCTTTTCGAGTTCCGCGACCGCGTCGCTGCCCGGCGGCAGTACAAGCGGGATGCCGGCGGTCACTACGCCACCGCCAAAGAGCAGCGCTGGCGTGCTGGCGTCATCGACGAGACGGTCCGCCGATGCGTGGCAGAACTTGAGCAACTCTTCGCGGGTGGGGTCGGTGCCGGCGCCGCCGGCGAGTCCCAATGGGGATCCAAACAGCAGGTCCGCCTGGGCAATCACTTCAAGAGGCGATTCGGTTGCCGGCTCGACGATCTCAGCTAGGCTGGGGTCGTCTACCGGCCGTTCAGGTGCGCCCGTCAGCGCGCCGTAGCCGACGGCAGCATCGACGCAGGCAACTGCGAGCAGCAACGCCCCGACCCGGTCAGCGTCCACATCTGAGGCGTTGCTCTGCTCCTCCCCTGGTTCCGGCAGCACTCCAAGCCCGATCTCGGTGATGTTGCGCGAGTGCCGGGCACACTGTTCTAGGGCGTCATCGGCGTCAGCTAGCGCGTGTCCCTCCAGCGCCCGCTCGTCGCGAAGGAACGGGCCGGCCACACCATAGAACCGCAGGGCGGCATCCCGATAGCCGATCCATTCAGTAGTGAGAGCGTCACTTGCCATAAGAGATTTTTTGGGATTCGGACGTGCTCGTTGGGCGCGATGCTACCGAGAAGGCGGCCGCCGGGTTCCTCGGGTTTTCGGGCGATCTGCGTCCGTTAGCTCACCTTCAGCGTGTATTTCTTCGTCGCTGTCTGAGGGCTCGCGCCGGAGTCGGTCACCTCCACCGTGAACTGGTAGGTGCCCTTGCTTTCCGGTGTGCCGTAGATGTATTCGCCGCTCTGGAACATTCCCGGCGGCAGCGCGCCGGCGCTCAGCGACCAAGAGTATCCCGGCGAGCCGCCGGTGACCGCGATCTGCTGC
Source organism: uncultured Solirubrobacteraceae bacterium (assembly GCA_963794905.1). Lineage (GTDB taxonomy): Bacteria > Actinomycetota > Thermoleophilia > Solirubrobacterales > Solirubrobacteraceae > Palsa-744. The sequence goes on along the minus strand of CAWCFO010000002.1, from coordinate 1,598,906 downwards.
TGGTAGTAGCTCCCGTGGACTGCGGTAGGAAGTTTTTTCGTCGCGAGTTTTAGCTTCGGCGGGTTAACGACGCTAAACGTGACGGTCTTCGTGACGGTGTTCGCGGTGGGCGTGGCGGAGTCGGTCAGTTTGACCGTGAGGGTGCCTTTGCCCTTCTTAGTTGGCGCGCCAGACAGGTAACCGCCGGAGAACGTCAGCCCTGCCGGCAGTTTGCTTGAGATGACGCCCCAGGAGTAGCCCGGCACGCCGCCGCGGACGCCCAGCTGCTCATCGCCGTACTGTCCGAGCACGAAGGAGCCAGCCGTCGCGGCAAGTTCCAGCGGCGGGGCTGGCGTCACTTCGATCGTGAACTGGCGGCTGAGCGTCTGCGCGTGCGGAGTGGAGCCGTCGTGCACCGAGGCCGTAAACGTCTCCGTGTGCGAGGAGGTGATCTCCCCGAAGATCTCGCCGTACTGGTCGATTGAGAGACCTTCGGGCAGCGACCCGGCCGTCACGCCCGCCGTATAGGGGAAGACGCCTCCGGAGAGGCCGAGCGACTGCTCGTAGTAGGAGCCCTGGGTGCCACCCGCCAGCGAGGTCGTTGACATCGTGAGCGGCGGTGCCGGTTCGATCTTCATCGTCAGTTTGCGTGTCGCGATCTGCGCCGAGGGCGAGCTGCTATCGAGCACCTGGACGGTGAAGGAGGCGGTTCCGAACGATGTCGGCGTACCGTAGATCGCGCCGCTGTTCGGCTCCAGCGCGAGGCCTTGCGGCAGACTGCCGGAGGCAAGCGAGAAGGTGTAGGGCGTAACGCCGCCCTGCGCTTCGATCACCTGGTCGTAGTAGGTGCCCTGACTACCACCTGCCAGCGAGCTCGTCACGATGTTAAGCGGCGAGGTCGGGTTGACCGTGAGGCTAAGCACGACCGATGTGCTCTGGGCGACCGTGCTGCTGTCACTCGCTCTTACCGTGAACGTGAAGGTCCCGGCTTCGCTCGGCGTGCCGGAGATTTCCCCGCTCGATTCCGAGAGGCTAAGACCGGGCGGCAGCGCGCCGCTAATGACAGACCAGCTGTACGGTTCGGTGCCGCCAGCGGCGATCAGGGACTGCGAGAAGCTGTCGCCCGCGGTCGCTTCGGCGAGTTCGCTCGTTTCGATCGACAGCGGTGGCGGCGCACCGACGGTTAGTTTGAAAGTCGCGCTTCTGCTCTGCGTCGGATTGGACGCGTCGGAGACCTTGAGCGTGACTTCGACGCTGCCTTCCGTTTCGGGCGTGCCGGCGAGCACGCCGGAGCTCGGTTCGAGCGAGACCCCGGCGGGGAGCGAGCCGTGGGTGATCGAGAATACGTACGGTTCTGAGCCGCCGGAGACCGGTACGACCGCGCGGTAAGGCTGGCCCTTAATTGCTCCGGGCAGGCCTTCCGATTCGATCTGGAGCGGCGGCGCGGCTTCCACGGGAAGGGTCGCGCTCGCGGTGATGCTCTGGGCGACCGGCTGGGAGCTGTCGGCGAGCCTCAATGTCACCGAGCTCGAGCCGACGGTGCTCGGTGTCCCGCTGATCGTGCCCGTCGCTTCATCGAGCGTCAAGCCAGCCGGGAGTTCGCCCGAGACCAAGCTCCACGTGTACGGTTCGACGCCGCCGCCTGCCGTCGGCGTGTAGGAGTAGGGGACGTTGACGGTCGCCGGCGGCGGCGAGAAGCTCATGGTCGGCGATGAGGCGGCGACGCTGATCGTGTATGTCGCGCTGGTGCTCTGCGCCGTCGGGGTGGAGCCGTCGCTGACCGTCATGGTGAACGTGAACGAGCCCGACTCGGTCGGGATGCCTTCGAGCGTCCCCGATTCGCTGTCGAGGCTGACCCCGGGCGGCAGGTTTCCGGAGCTCAGCTGCCAGCTGTAGCCGGATACACCGCCTTCGGCGTTCAATGACGTCACGTAGGTGCTGCCCTGCGTAGCGGCGGGAACGGTGGGGGTGAGGATCGACACGTGGGAGGGCGCTTCGATCACGATCGTGAATTCGCGACTGGCGCTTTGCGGCGTGGGGGTGCTGCGGTCTGTCGCGGTGACCGACACGGTGTAGCTGCCGGTGGATGTCGGAAGTCCTGAGATTTCGCCCGTCGTTGGGTCCAGCGTGAGGCCGTCGGGCAGCGTGCCGGCGCTCACCGCCCAGCTGATCGGCGCCGCGCCGCCGGTCGAGTTCAACGCCAGCCCGTAGTATTCACCCGCCTTCCCGACCGATGGTTTCGGAGCTATCAGGGCGAGGGGTTCGCTTTCTGCGAGCGTCGTCAGCGTCAGGGTGACGGTCGTCGATTGCGCCAGTTCGGCGCTGTCGGTGGCCCGGATGGTGAACGCCGCTTTCCCGGCCGTGCTCGGCGTGCCGGAGATCCGCCCTGTTTCGCTGTCGAGCGAGATCCCGGTGGGCAGGGTGCCGGTTTCGAGTTTCCAGGTGACGGGCTGCGTGCCGCCGGTCGCCGCGAGTGTCGTTTCGTACTGCTGGCTGGCGGTCGCCACCGGAAGGCCTGAGGTCGAGATCGTGAGCGCGGTCGGGGGCGTGGCGCTGATCGTGAGCGCTTTCGAGGCGTGGTTGGCGGGACTTGCCGAGTCGGTCACGGTGACCGTGAATTTGCTGGAGCCGGTCGCGGTAGGTTCTCCGGAGATGACCCCTGTATTCGCGTTGAGTGTGAGCCCCGACGGCAGGCTTCCTTTGGTGATCGACCATGTATACGGTTCGGTACCGCCGCTAGCGGTGAGGTAGCCCAGATACGGTCCTCCTGTGGTCGCGGGGGGTGTTTCGGCGGCTGAGACCTTCAACGCGCCTTCAGCGAGCCTAAAGCTGTGTCGCGTGTCCACGACCGCGTCGGATTCCGCGCCCGATTTGTGTCTCACCGCGAGCGGCTGTCCGCTGCTCGTGAGGTCGTTCAATACCGTTTTCGCCATCGCTTCTTGTCCAGGTACCTGCGGATGGCCGGCAGTGTGTTTGAATGCGTTCGGGACATCCAACGATGCGACCCATGACTTGCCAGTGCACAGCTCACGACCGGCGAATGCGTCCAGGGTCGAGGCGTAACTCACGTGGGCGCGGCCGGCCGCCTGATGGATGTCGTTATCCAGGTCGGTCGTGACCTGGCGGATCAGGTCGAGGGCGTGCGGAGTCGAGGTCAGCCAATCGCAACGAAGATGTAGCTCGAACCATCCCAGGGAGGTCGGGAAGATCCGTGGGTAGCCGACCGCCACGACACGCGCCCCTGGGCCGGCGGCTTTTGAGGCACCTTCGTAGAGACTGCGCAGGCTCTCAACGAAGGGTTTCGCGCCTGTCGTCAGGTAGCTGATCGCGCCGTGAAGCGCGTTCGCGCAGTCATAGGGCCAGAGGCGACACGTGACCAGCAGGTTTTTGAAATCGACGTCGTTGCCTCCGGCGGTGACCGTGACGAGGCCAGGCGTGCCGTTCGAAGCGGCGTATTTTTCGAGTTCGTTCACCTGGTCCGGCTGTTTGGGCGCATCCCCATGCAGCTCAGCCCAGGAGGTCGCGCCCGAGCACGCGAAGAAACTGTTCGGGGGACTTGACGGACTGCCTTTGATCGTCAGCGCCGCGTAGCGGCCAAGGAACATCGGCCATGCCTTCGGGCCACGGTCACACGTAGCTGAGAAGGAGCTGTCCTCGGTGCCCACCCCTGCGGAGTATGAATCACCGATTGCCGCGTAGGCGCGCGTGTTGACTAGCGACGCGTTCGAGAGCGCGTTCTCGAGCCCGAAATAGGCCGATCCGCCGCCTGCCGCCGCCTTCGGCGTGAGCAGCACATCCCCCGAGTCCCCGCTGCTGACGCTGAAGTGGGTCCCCGGGCCCTCATAGCCGGTGGGGCCGTACGGGCATTTCTCACCGCCCGTCCAGCCAGGGTAGTTACAGATCCCATCGCCGTCGAAGCCGAATGCGTCGCTTCCGGAGGAGAGCGAGATACTCGCGAGCGGTTTGCCGGATGCGTTCAGGATGCCGACGAGCGTGTCATCGCCACCGTCATAGGGTCCTTGCGAAGGGTCTGAAAGCACCTGCGCGCCCGAGCTCGTGACATAGATCAAGATCCCGCACGACTGATCGTCGCCGATGGCCGGACACTCCCGGTACGGCGGGCTCGGCGCGCGCGAGGCGCCGGACGACGTGGGCCGCGCTCCCGTCGCCGCCCCGCCCGTACCCGAGAAATGGGGGACCGCGGTGAGGTGTACTGGCGTGGGGCTGCCCACGGCCGACTCGCGGTGCTCAGCGAGCAGCTTCGAGCCTGCTCCGGCCGCAGATCCGATCAACGAAAGCAGCGCTACGACAAAGAGGAGCACTATCAGCAGCGCCGCCAACAGACGTGACTGGTTGCGAACGTTCGCCACATCGTTCCTAGCCGCCCAGCCGGCCCGCTCGCTTCCGCGCGGCTCTCGATCCCGGTCCACGTGACCCCCAAAGCGTCGATTGTGGCTGCAGTTCGGACAGCCGGAACCGGAATCTATCCGCGGCCCTGCGGCGATGTCAAGGGCAATCACGCCAGCGCAACACGGACCGTTCTACACGGATCGGCGCGCAGCAGGTGAGCGAAGGACCACTAACGGAGCGTCTCTGCGCGGACCAGAAGCATCTCCGTCGCCAATGCAGCTAGGTAGCTCGCTCGCTGTTCGCTCAAGAGGAGCCGGCTATCGTGCACGAGCTCGTTGCGAGCCTTGCGCAACTCCGTAAGATCTTTTTCACACCGCTCACCAATAAGGCGAAGACGCGCGCCGTTAAACTTTCGCAGCTCCGCGAGGCGAAACCGTAGCAATGGATCGCTGTCCTCGTCGCCTGACATGGCAGTCATCAGCTCTGACGACCACCCTGCGACTCCTCTCCGATCACGTCTGAGAGATCGGCTGGCAAGCATCCACTTCGGCGGGCTTCGTCGGCCGGCACGGACTTCCTTGGCCGTCCCGCGAATTCGGAGTAGATACTCCTCGATCTCACCAGCTAGACTGCCTCGAAGAGTCCGCAGGTAAAGTTCAAGCGCCGACTCATGCCTTGCTGCGCCAACGCAGTTTCGTCTGTGCCTGGCAACGCACCCATTAAACGCGGCATCGAGAGCTACGTAACACAGAGTTCCCGCCATCGCCGGCGACTCGCGCCACCGAGTGAGCGCGACAGACATCCAGCGAAGTCCGGCGATCGTCTGCATTGCAGGACCGTCTGCTGGATCCTCGCGGAATCTCGCATATGCGTTTGCGACAGCACGCTTTACGCGATGTGCCTGCATACGAGGCATTTCGGGAACCGGGAGATAGGAAAGGATCTCAGACCGCGCAACGTCGATAGTGGATCGTAGACGCAAGTCGCCCATCGGTACCGTGAGGCGCGCGAGATCCACCGCAACGGTGCCATGAAAATGAAGACGGGCCATCCCTTGCGTAATTGATCGAGAGTCGTCGGCTGCCGCGTCCGTGCGAAGGCAGAATGTTCGTGATCCTGCGTCGGTGATTGTCGTCGCCTTGATAACAGTCGCGTCACTCGACGCCTCGGATTGAGGAACCGCCTTCCCGCTCCACGAATAGGACGCCCCCTTGCTCATTTGCGAATCGGCGATCCACGTGAGCGCGGGTGGAGGCTGTCCATCCGACGGGGTCGACGTCGCGCGCGTCAGCGCGCTCACCCGGTCAGTGAAACTGCGCCCATCCTGCGCGCCGCGCAAGAGATAGGTACGGACGGAACTGAATTGCCAGTTGGTTGTCCCCCCTTCGACGAGAATCTGCGCTGCCAGGTCTGCAACCGTGTGATGAAGGCGGTTAACTCGTTGATCGTTAAGGTCCGACTTGACGGTCGCGAGCGGGTCACCGACCGTCGGTGGATGCCCCTGCAGACGCCACTCAGGGTGGGTGTGATCGAACGTTAGCTCTAGCCACCGTTGGACGACCAGCCGCTCAGCGGCGGTCGCAAGCGCACCGAAATGAGTCTGAGCTTTGGGACCTAGATCAACCACGCTGCTACAGCCGTCACCGTGCTAACACTCGTGTCGGTATCCTGGCATATCTGATCAATTCGAGTAGCGACGCCCACCGAGTGGGTGGATGTGGTCGCAACCTTGAGGAGTTCGCTCCTCCTAGATTCGAGAGCGACATAAGGGCTGATATCGGGCGCACCGCGTTCAGCTGGGCGGACTTCCAGCGCCCAAAGCGGAGACCGCCCGCGCCCCGCACAGTTACGATCACCTCGCACCCGGTCGGGCCGGAGGCCTAATGCCCTGTCCGGTATTGGCCTCATTGCTGCGTTCGCGCGGTCGTGTTCGGCCGGGTGCCCTCACTTACCTACCCCGCTTGAGCGTGTCGTATTCGCCTGACAGTCGGATTCGCCGCGGGAGTCTCGTACAAACGTCGATATTCCGTTATTTCGGCCTTGACAGAAAATTGATTCTCAGGTAGACCTCCTCGCGCTCGGACAGGGTGCCTCTGAGAAGCGCTCAGAGGCCGGGGGCCACACGGCCCATCGATTGCATGAGGGAGGCTGGGAATGCGTATCACGGGGCGCAGGTTTGCTGCTGGGCGAAAGAAGTCGGCGACGGCTGATCTCAGCCAGGCTCGCAACGATCAGTTGGCGCAAACGTGTCGGCGCGGTCGGCGTTTCCGCCTGCCACTGCTCGTGCTCGGCGTCCTGGGCATTGTCACCGCGCTCGTCGGAGTCGCCTCGGGCGCTGGCGTCCAGCAACCCGAGCTCCGCCGTACCCCCGAAGCCAAAGTCGTCAAGGAACTGCCGGAACTGCGCACCGCCAGCAGCGACACCTACCAGCGCTCAGACGGCACGCGGGTCGTAAAGACCTATGCCACGCCGATCAACTACCGCGCTGGCTCAGGCGGCGCCTGGACCCCGATCAACGATCAGCTGACCCCGGACGCAAGCGGCAACCTTCATCCTCGGGCCTCCGGCGTCCCGGTCTCGCTGCCGGCCTCATTGGGCAGCGGCCCGGTGTCATTCGGCGCGCCCGGCAAAGAAGTCGCCATCTCGCTGCAGGGAGCCAGCCTGCTCGGAGCGGCCACTACCTCCGGCGCCGAAGGCAGCTACAGCGAAGCCCTCCCAGGAGTCGACGCCTCCTACCGCGTCGGTGCCACCTCGCTGCGCGAGACGCTCACCCTCGCAAACGCAAGCGCGCCGACCATCTACCGCTATGACCTCTCGCTCAGTTCCGGCCTAAAGGCCGTTCAAGAGCGCTGGGGCGGCCTTGACATCAAAGACGCTTCGGGCAAGTCGCTCTACCGCCTTGCCCCGCCCACCGTGCGCGACTCCTCGGGACGAACGATGTCAAGCGCCAGAGAGGTCCGCTACGAACTCAGCGCCGACGGCCATACGCTGACGCTCGTCCTCAACGGCTCCTGGCTGCACAGCACTGATCGGGTCTTTCCCGTGCGCATCGACCCGGACATCAGCTACTACAACGACGAACGCGACTGCAACATCATCAGCGGCCCGGAAGCCAGCACCTCGCTATGCGGCTTGCCGCTCTACATCGGCTCAAACGGCGAACCGGTCAACGAAGTCGGTCGCGCGCTGCTCCGCTTTGACCTGTCCTCCTTGCCCCAGGACTCCGAGGTGCTCAACACGCGCATGTCAATGTACTTCTTCAAAGCCAACTCGAGCACCGCCCAGACGCTCAAGGCCTATGCGCTGAACCGCAACTTCAACTCCAACGCCACGTGGGAAACCTACGACGGCGTGCACAACTGGGCCGCCGAAGGCGGCGACTACAGCGCGCTGTCGCTGCCGGGCGGGGGCTCACAGCCCTACGGCGAACAGACCTACAACAACTCCTCGTTGGAAGGGCGCCCGGAAATCGGGATCACGCCGCTCGTGCAGAAATGGATCTCAGAACCCTCGACCAACTACGGGATGCTGATCAAGGACTCGGTCGAGACCAGCAGCCAGTTCGACGGCTTTGAACCGAGCGGCGGCGTCGAAGGCGGGCCGTCACTTGAAGTCATCTACAGCTCACGCGTGGGCACTCCCGCCGCGGCGACGCAGAACACGGCCTCCATCGACGATCGCGCCGGCATCATCGTAAACGTCGCAAACGGCAACCTGCTGGCCGACAACAAGGAGCTCACGCTGCCGGGCATCGGCTATGACTTCTCGCTGGACGCCTACTACAACAACCAGAACAACGAGATCTACGGGCCGGCGGGCCACGGTACGACGTTCTCTAACGACGTCTACCTCAGAAACAACACCTATGACACCGACCAGTCGCTGCAGCTGCACGAAGCCTCGGGGAGTTGGCTGAACTTCACGCGCGAGCCGAGCGCCGACACAGAAGGCAACAAAGCCTATCTGAGCCCTCCGGGGATCAATGCGACGCTCGTCGTACACCCCGACTATTCGGCGACGCTGACCTACACGCTGTCGCGCGTGAAAGTCTATTTCGAAGCCGAAACCGAGCTGATCGAAAAGATCGTCGACCCCAACGGCAACACGACCAAATTCACCTACGCCTACATCAACGGCGAATGGGAGACCTCGACGGTCACCGACACCCACGGGCACGTCCTGAAATACAGCTACGCCGGCTACAACGAAGACCTCTCGAGCGTCGAAGACGCCTTGGGGCGCAAATGGGGCTTCTCGCAGAACAGCGAAAACCAGCTGACGAGCATGTCAGACCCCGATGGGCACAAACTGCAATACGCCTATGACGAAGACGGCGACCTCAAGCAGATCACCGACCCCGACGGCCACCTGATCGAGCTCTCCTACGACTCCTCGCGCCGGCTGACCAGGATCCGCCGCGTGATCAACGGCACAGCCACGACGACCGGCAACAAAGACGTGATTACGACGATGGCCTACGTGATCCCGGCCGCAAGCGAAGCCGCCTGCCCGACCGGGAGCATCGGCGACAGCGTGATCGTCAGCCCCGACGGCAGCCCCAACGGCGAAGCCAACTCCAAAGCCAGCGAACACAAGACCACCTACTGCTTCAACAACGCAGACCAGGTCACAAAGACGATCGACCAGTCGGGCAACTCGACGACCTCAAGCTACAACTCCTCCTTTGGCTCACTGACCGAATACCAAAACCCCGGAGACACCGCCGGTGGGCTGAACGTCAACAACACGATCGCCTACGCCTCAAACGGAGCGGTCGAAAAACTTGTCGAAGGCACCGGCGAAGGCACTTCACTGACGACGAAGTTCAACTACAGCGGCTCAGAACCGTACTCCGCGGTGGAGCCCAGCAGCGTGGAAACCCCGCGTTCGAGGGGCTCGCAGACCGTGGCCGCCCACACGACCCACTATGGCTATGACAGCACCGGCGACGTCACGAGCGTCAAGCAAGGCGAAGCTGGACCGGAAGTCAAAGTCACGCGCGACTCCTTCGGTCGGCCGCTCAAAAGCTATGACGGCGAAGGCCATGAAACCGAATACAAATACAACAGCACCAGCAAAGACCTGGAAAAGGTCATCCCGCCCGCTCCACTGGGCGAAACGAAACTGACCTACGACTCGATCGACCGGGTCAAAACGGTCACAGACGGGCGCAGCAACACCGCGACCTACAACTACGACGGCGAGGATCGCGTCACGAAGGTCGAATACTCAGACGGCTCAAGCGTGAGCTTTGAATATGACGCCAACGGCAACGTCGTCAAGCGCACCGACGCAAGTGGCTTTGGCGAACCCTATACCGGTGTGACCTACTACGAATACGACCAACTCAATCACCCGACCCACGAGACGACCCCGACCGCGAAGACCGACACGTACACCTATGACTACGACGGCAACCTCGCCAGCGTCAAAGACGCAGGCGGCACCGTGTCCTACACCTACGGCCCCGATGATCTGCTTAGCACGATCACCGAGCCCGAAAACTCAAGCCACCCGTTCAAATACGCCTATGACACCGGCGACGACAAGCGCCAGTCGTTGAAGTATCCCAACGGGATGCTCGTCTGCGACAAGACCGACGCCGGCGGGCGCCTGACGAGCCTGCGCGCGTTCATCGTCAGCGGTAGTCAGAACTGCTCGAGCACGATCGCCACGTCATCAGAGCTCGAGGACTACGGCCTCTCCTACTCGGTCAGCATCCCCGAAGTCGGCACCGTCGACACGCCCCAGCTGCAGAAGCTGACCAACAACAAGGCTGGCACCCAAACGCTCTATCGCTATGAAGCGCTGGATCGTCTGGAAGGAGCCGTCACAGAACCGGTAGGCGGTGGTACGGCGAGCCTCACCTCGGCCTACGAATACGACAAAGCTGGCAACATCACGCTCAACCACACCTACTCGCCTTCCACGACTTACACCAACGAGCACCTGAAGTACAACAACGCCAACGAGATATGCGCGATCGCGACAAGCACGCCGAGCGCATGTGCGAGCCCCGCCGAAGAAGGCATCGTCGGGCAGCCAACATATGACAAAGACGGGAATATGACCAGCGACGGCCTGCTGAGCGGCGCAAGCAAGTTCGCCTACACCATTCGCGATCAGCTATCGAAAGTCACGCCTCACGAAGGCAGCGCGAGCACGATCGCCAGTCACGGAACCGGGCAGGACGATCTGGCGGCGATCGGCTCCGAAGAAGTCATCGAGAATATCCTTGGGGTCGGGGTGACCGGGAGCGGGGAAAGCGCTAAGTACTACACGCGGGGGAGCAACGGACAGCTGCTTGCCAAGCGGACGGCTAAAGGCAAACCCAGCGAAACTGAATACTTCATGCAGGATGCGTTCGGTTCAGTCGCGATGCTTACCAGCTCTACCGGTTCGCAGACCTCGCCTGTGAGCGGAACGTATCAGTATGACTCCTATGGACACTCGCTCGGCACTGGACCGGTGACATTTGGCTACGAATCCGCCCAACTCATTCCGACTGGGCTACTTCATTTTGGTGCCCGATATGCCAATACGGCAGCCGGGGTTTGGACTCAAGGGGATGCGTTCGGTGGCGGTTATGCCCTGTCGGGCGACGACCCTGTAAATGAAAGCGACCCTGGCGGCAACTGTCCCTTTGATCGAAATCTGCAGCCACCCGTAGTGTCGGCTAGCAAGTATACTTTTCTTCAAGTGTGTGGCACTCGTGGCAAGAACGCTGGCAAGCTGGTCGGATATATCAGAGTGCTCACGGCCGCGTACATACAGCAAGGAGGCGGCCGGTCTCTTGCGGGCAGGATCGTTGAGGGAGTCGGCGGGGGGCTCGCAATCCTCGGCAGTGGCCTCGCCGTAGCGGCTTGCACGGCCGTGTCGGACGGCCTCGCGACCGCTCACTGCGTCATGGGGACAAGCGGCGGGTTTGTTGGGGGTGGACTCGCAATAAACAACGCGATCAATGAATAGCAGGTCGTGACAGCATAAATGAGGCGACCTGATCTCGACTAGCTGGCGGTGTATATGTATTCACGAGACTCTAATAATGTCCCTTCAGCCCGACCGAAAACGCTATGTGGCCTGGAATTCTGCTGACGCTTGTTGCAGTTTCAGCTTTTGCCAGCCTCGGTTGGGCTATAGGACGGCGCCTGACACCGACTGCCGAGCCCCCTCCGCAGCGCAGCCGACGGTGGTTGGCGCCAGCCATGTTGGCCGGGGTGCTGGCTGTAACCGTTGCGGCAGCGTGGGCATTTGAGAGTAATCACAGCGCACTCGGTCTAGCGCTTGTGTGTGTCTTTCTCGTGCTTCCAAGTCTAATCCTGGTGCCGATCAGGATGCGGCGCTCGCGGCGACATAAGCAAGACTAGGCAAGTTAGCGCCCGCCCGCGTGCATACCCTCACAGGCCAAGGCGTAGAGTAGGTGTCGCGCCAGTTCTAGCCATGTGGACCGCGACCCTCACCGGGCATCGCCAGAAGCGAGTGACGAGGATTATGTTCAAACGCATATCGCCGCCTGTGCGACACGACGGTTTCCGGGATCCGGATCGGAAAGAACGTGGTGGCTTCCCGGCGCAAGTGGCGATGGCATAGTCAGCCCTGGGCGGCTGGCGTCTGCGGCACTGGCTACCAGGTCGCACGGCTCCAGACATGCGGTCGTCAGCGGACTTGGCCTCGGCGGGCTACGGCGGCGTTTACCGGCGGAGCTGCGTAAGAGTGCCCAAGCTGGCGCGACATCGAAAGCAGCAGCACCGAATGGCAAGCGCTCGCGGCAGCGGCAGGAGGTGCTTTGATCGGTCTGCTTGCCCCTCACCCGGCAAGAAGGAAGCCTAGGCCCGCGAGCACCGAGCCTTGGTCGCAAGTCCAACCCGTCAGCTACCAACACCGGACCGATTTCGTCTAGGGCTAGCTGATAAGCATCGGCGGATGTCGCAACTGATACAGGTAGCCATCTCAACCATGCTGGGCAGGTTACGTCACTCCACGCCACGCTCGGTTGTCGCGGCGAGGTAGCTGGCCGGCATGTCCAGCGCTCTCGCAATGCGCTGGAAGGTATCCCACGAGGGGCACGCCTGAGCAAGCTCTACCCGAGCCAGAGTTCCGATCGTGATGCCCGCTGTATGCGCCATCGCTTCGCGCGTGAGGCCTCGATCCTTACGCAGAGCGCGAATCGCGCCTGCAAGGGCCGGGTCGGGCTTTGCATGTGGCACAGCTGTGGCTCCTTCCTTGCGCGCCGGAGGGCCCCGTGCGCTGGAGTTCGGGGTTCAGACGTCGTTGTCTAGCTCGGTTTTGGACCGATTGCAACCACGAACGCTCGCCAGGCGCGAGTTCTCGCGGCTCATCGGCGAGTCGCCAACCAATCGCGCCGCTCTGTCCTGCTTTCTCGCCGAAGCAGCAGAGCCGGCCGTCGTGCGTGGAGAGTCGAGAAGGGCCAGCCCTCGGAAGGGTTGTGGGGTGAGGTGGTCGGTGCTCACGATGCACGACTGCAGACAGCACGTCCAGCTGGGGGCTCGCAGGAATCGACTGTCCTGGGACGCGAGGCCCGCCGCTACAGGCCACCGCGAGTCTCGGCAGACTCCGAGCAGTTGCTGAATGAGCGTCGTTGCGGCGCAATCTCGCTGCACCCAGACTCTCGCGCTACTGGCGACCTCGACATTCTCTTGGCACTTTGGGGGTGTAGCCTGCATTAAGGGTCGATGAGCACAGTCGATTTCATCTCGCACGGATCGCGGGTATCGCCTCAGAAGCCGCTGCGCCACCTGCGACCGCCGTGGCGACGAGGAGCGTGGTCTTCTGCCGAGGCAGCCGTTGCACTGCAGGCTCAGCGCGCCGAGCTGCTTCGCACCCTGTGTCGCCGAGGCGACGCCCGGGGAGTACCCGAAGTGATCCTCATGGAAGTCGTCAACGATGCGATCTGCATCGTCGTGATGATGCGCCGCCCGATCGCCTCAGAAGAGCATTTGATCGGTGCGTTCTGGACAGCGGCACGCATCTTGCTTCGCCAACATCGTCAGGGACGACACAACCTCCGCGTCGGTAGCCGCTCCCGTGTCGGCCTTGAGGCGGTCGCCGCCCAGGTAGTGGCGAGCGATCTCGGCCCCGACGAGGTGCTGGCGCTGAAGGACCGCGTCGCCCGAGCAGCTGATTTCGTGGCGCAGCTCAGCGCGCTGGAGCAAGACGTCGTCTCGGTCATGGCCGTCCGCGGCACCGGCATCAAGCTAACGGCGCGCATCCTGGCTCTGCCCGTAAAGACCGTGAAGGCAGCCGAGCGCTCGGCACAAGGAAAGCTCGAACGAGTTGCCGTAATCGCGGCGGCCGGGCGCATGTGCAACTATCGCGAGAGCCCGATTGCCGCTCACGCGAGAGGATCGGCAAGCGCCCAAGACGAGCGCCTTGCTCGTGTCCATCTCGCCGGCTGCGCCGCATGCCGAGCTTCGTACGTGCAACTACGGCGCGAGATGCGCGGTCGCGCGTTTCAGCGTGACGCGGCCGCCGCCCTGCTCCCCCTGCCTGCCTTGCCGTTTGATCACCACGTCGGTGCGCTGGGCCGGCTGATCGGATGGACGAGTGATCGTCCACGTTTCGGGACCGAACGGGCGATCGAGGTGCTCGGTGGCGCTGGCGTCGTCAAGGCCGCAGCGGCGGGAAGCGCTGTCGTCGTCGCGACTGCGACGCTCGCCAGCGGCGTGCACAACGCCCTCCTGCAACACCCGTCGTCGCAGCATCGGGGTGCGCGTGCTTCTCACGGCCGGGCTGTTGTCCACCGAGTCGCTGCAAACAAAACGATCGCGGGCGCTCCTATCGCCACAGTGCCCTCCGTGACCAGCACTCCGCGCGTCCGTACAACCGCCCACCTGACGCCCCGCCAGCATGCAGAACTGGAGTTCTCCTCCCTGCGCTCGCCGCGATCGAGCACAGCGCGCCGTGCGTCAGAAGCCACCGCCTCTACGGCGGCGGCCAGTGAAGAATCGAGCACGTCGAGCGCTGGCGAAACGCGCCAGTACAGCTCGCCCTCCCATTCGCCGGCCAGCTCGACCGAAGCCAATGCGGCCGCCCGGGAGTTCGGTCAGCCCTAGCGTCGGTTTAGGGAAACGCTCAGGCCCACGGCTGTATTGGGCCTTCGCCCTGGCCCTCAGCCCGTAGTTGTCGACGAATCAGTTGGCACTTTTGAGCCTCTGCCGGGATTCACTTATTGACGGCAGGCAGCAGTGATCGCAGCGGACCATCGATCCCGGGCATCACGTCGCTCATGCGCGTCCCAATCAGTCACGGAAATCCGCGACGAGCATCGCCATGCCTCGTCGCCTTGACGCTTAGGAGCGATGAGGCCCATGCCCCTACTACCCGAGGACCCCTTTCAGAGAGATTGGCAGCAGGCCGTTCACTCGACACTGATGACAGCACGCTTTCAAGCGTGGCGTTCAAAGGCGCCGCCGCTCGCCCGCTTTGACGATCCCGCGGCGCTCCTACGTTTCATGCGCGGCGCCGGGCCTCACGTTGAGAAGGACTCGATCCTCTGTGCACTGCTGATCTGGGCCAAGCATGAGTCGATCGGCGCCCGCGTCGTTCTGCAAGCGATCTGGCCTGGGCTGCTGCGGCTGTCGGCGCGCATCATGCCCGACGGACGCGGGCGTGAGGAGCTTCGATCGATCATGTACCTCGCCGCATGGGAGGGGATACGCGACTACCCAGTGGCGCGTCGTCCTCGACACGTCGCCGCGAACCTCCTGCTGGACACTATGCACCGAACGCTCCTCGAGCTGGGACGCGAGAGCGCGTGGCTGGCGGCGCGGTCATCGACGGGCATCGAGCGCCA
Source organism: uncultured Solirubrobacteraceae bacterium (assembly GCA_963794905.1). Lineage (GTDB taxonomy): Bacteria > Actinomycetota > Thermoleophilia > Solirubrobacterales > Solirubrobacteraceae > Palsa-744. The sequence continues at coordinate 1,583,764 of CAWCFO010000002.1, read as the reverse complement.
CAGGCGTGAGCGGTCTGACGAGCTCGCCTCAGACGTGGACGGTCTGCTTGACCAGGCCATCCGAGCGGGCGCTGTCTCAGCAGCAGAGGCCGAGACGATCCTCGCAAGCCGCATCGACGGCGTTGAGCTCGCCGAGCTCGCCCGCAGCGCAGGCGTCTCCTACAACACGATGAAGCTCCGTCGCCAGCGTGCCGAGCGGCGTCTTCTCCTCCTTCTTGGCTATCGCCCTGTACCGCGACGGCAGCAAAACCGACCTTTCTCCTTTGCTCGGGTCGCCGGCGCAGGGCCATCAGGCCCAGCTGGTTGAACAGACCAGTCGAGTCAGACAAAGGAGGTGATCCCGGGTCCGTTCCCGCGCCGGACCCGAGCGACGTATGCGACGCACGCTCGTTCTCACAATCGCACTTGCACTCGTGGCAGCGCTGCTCGTCCCCGAGGCGGCGGACGCCGCGACGAGCCTAAATCAGGTGTTCGACAACCTGCGCAACTGGGCAATGGGGCTGCTCGTTACGGTCGCAGTGCTGTTCCTGACGATCGCCGGTTTGCGCTATGTCTCCTCCGGAGGAGACGCGGGAGCGATCGAGAAGGCAAAGAGCGCGCTCAAAGCTGCCCTCGTAGGTTTTGCCCTCGCCTCACTAGCGCCCGTGCTCGTGACGGTCTTGCAGCACATCGTCGGGTGAGACGGCGCTGGTGGACAGCGTTTGCGGGCGTCCTGTTCTGCATCGCAGCGATCGCCGCGGCCTGTGCTGGGCCGGTCGCTGCGGCGGCTCCCGGCAAGTCCCCTGCCCGCACGACGAGCACGCCTGCCGCGTCGCCGCCGTTGCCCGCATCGCCGTCTGGGCGAGCGGCTGAAGCGAGCGGAATCGAAGTCGGGCCGACGCTGCCGGCGCCTGCGCAGCCCAAGCAGGGAGAAGAAGTTCAAGCGGGCAAGGCCAGCCACCCCGGCTTCTTCGATGTCGGAGGCAAAATCCAGCAGGCGATCAACGACTGGTTCGCGGGGCTCGTCAGGGATGCGCTGAACCCGGCGATGCTGCTCGTCGGTCGCACGCTGCTCTCGACACCGCAGATCGCCGGCGAGGCAGACGTTCGCTCCTACTGGCAGGTGTCGCTGGGGATCGCCGACGCCCTGCTCGTGCTCGTCGTCATGGCAGCCGGCGCGATCTTGATGCACCACGAGACGCTGCAGAGCTCCTACGCGCTGAAGGACTTCATCCCGCGGCTAGTCCTCGCAGGGGTCGCGACCAACGCGAGCCTTGCGATCTCCGGGCAGATGGTTGCCTTCGCCAACGTGCTCTCAAGTGGTCTGCTCGGCAACGGCGTAGACCCCGAGCAAGCGGGACACACCCTCGAGCTGCTCGTCCTGCATGCCATCCAGGACGGCGGGATCTTCCTCGTACTGCTCGGCCTTGTGTGCGCTGTGCTCGCGGTCGCGCTGTTGGTTCTCTACATCGTCAGAGCGGCGCTGATCATCCTGCTCGTCTGCGCGGCACCGCTGATGCTGCTCGCACACGGCCTGCCGCAGACTGAGGGCGTCGCCCGCTTCTGGTGGCGCGCGATGCTCGCCGCGCTGGCGGTGCAGACGGCGCAGGCCTTCACGCTCGCCGCGACCGTGCACGTGTTCTTTGCCTCGGGTAAGAGTGTGCTCGGCATCGGCACGGGCGGAAGCCTCGTCGACGTGCTGCTCGTCCTCTGCCTGTTCTGGGTGCTGTTGCGGATTCCCTTCTGGGCCAAAGAGCTTGCCTTCTCTGGCCGCTTCTCTTCCTCGGCGGCGCGCATGGCAAAGACCTACGTCGTGTTCCGCGTCGTGCGCAGCCTGGGGGGTGCGCCGTGAACCGCGGTCGTATTCGCCTCCCGGCAGACGTCGAGATGGAGGACCGCCTGGCGTGGGGCCTGACTGCGCGACAGCTCGTGATCCTGGTCGTGACCGGACTGCTCTGCTACGGCGTGTTCGCCGTGGCGAGCTCGGCGCTGGCGTTGCCGATCGCGGTCGCGCTGGCCACGCCGTTTGCGCTCCTCGGCGTCGCCCTGGCGCTCGGCCACCGCGACGGGCTCTCCGGTGACCGCCTCGCGCTCGCCGCCGCGCGGCATCTCTCGCAGTCTCCTCTACGCGTCGCCGCACCCGATGGGCTCTCCACCGCGTTCCCCGACGCTCCGGCACAGCACGGCGTCTCGCTGCTGCGCGTGCCGGTCAAGGCGATCCTCGCAAGCGGAGTCATCGAGCTCACCGACGGCACGAGCGCATTGCTGCTCACCGCGAGCGGGACCAGCTGGGCACTTCGCTCTGAGGAGGAGCAAGCGGCGTTGGCCGAGGCCTACGGCCGCTGGCTGAACAGCCTGGCCGAGCCGACGGCAATCACGGTTCGTGCCGAGCGCGTAGACCTTTCAGAGCGCGCGCGGGCGATCGAGCAAGGGGCGAGCGCGCTCGCGCACCCGGCGCTCGCGCACAGTGCACGGACCTACGCGCGGTTTCTTTGTGAGCTTTCCAGCAGTGGCGATGGTCTGCGCCGGCGCCAGATCATCCTCGTGCTGAGCACAGACGCGCGCGAGCGCGAGACGGCCCGCGCCGAGCTCGAGCGCCGCGCGGCCGAGACCGAGGGCCTGCTGCATTCCGCCGGCGCGGAGCTTCACGCGCTGGATGGTCAGGAGGCGGCCGCGCTCTTGCTCGACGCCTTCGAGCACCCTGGGCCACCGACCGGATCACAGCTTGACGGGGTGATCAACCGATGCTGAGGCGGCTAGGTGATCTGAAGCCTGCAGCACACGATGCACACGGCGACGGGCTGGCCTCGCCGAGCGCTGTGGAGGTGCAGCGCGACTACGTGCGCACCGGAGAGCTTTGGCAACGCACCCTCGCCGTCATCGGCTACCCGCGCGAGGTAAACCAGGGGTGGCTCGCACCGCTGCTGCACGCAGCGGGTGAGCTTGACCTGACCCTGCACATCGCCCCAATCGCACCCGTGATCGCTGCCGATCGGCTGCGACGCCAGCGCGCGCGGCTTGAGTCAAGCCGTCGCCTGGACGCCGACCGCGGGCGTCTATCTGACCCGATGCTCGCCGCCGCCGCCGAGGACGCCGAGGAGCTGGCAAGCGCCCTGGCGCGCGGCGAGAGTCGCCTGTTTCGCTCGGGGCTTTACCTGCGTGTCTCAGGCGCGAGCAGAGAAGAGCTCGAGGCGCGAAGCGAGCGAGTCAAGGCGCTGTGCGCATCGATGCTCCTGCACGTCGTACCCGCGACGTTTCGCGCCTTCGATGGTTGGCTGTCGACGCTGCCGCTCGGCTCAGACCGGCTGCGGCTGCTGCGCACGTTCGACACGCCGGCGCTGGCCGCCGGCTTTCCCTTCGCTTCCTCTGATCCGCCGCTAGAGGACGGAGTGCTCTACGGGTTGACCGAGAGCGGCGCGCCGGTGCTGGTCGACCGCTTCGCGCGAACGAACTTCAACTCCGTCGAGCTCGCCTACTCCGGTGCGGGCAAGTCCTACGCGGCGAAGCTCGAAGCGCTGCGCCTGCTTTACCGCGGCGTGCAGGTGTTCATTCTCGACCCCGAGGACGAGTACCACTCACTGTGTGAGGCCGTCGGCGGCGCCTACCTGCCGCTGACCGGACCGAATGCCGTAGCGCTGAACCCACTCGATCTACCGGCAAGCGAGGCACCGCGCGCGCTGGACGAGCGGATCCTGTTCCTCGCAGATCTGATCGAACTGCTCGCCGGAGGTCTTGACGGCGGCGAGCTTGCGGTGCTCGATCGCAGCGCTCGCGCCACCTACCAAGGCGCGGGCATCACCGCCGATCCCTCGACGCACCGACGCCCCGCGCCGCTGCTCGGCGACCTCGTGCGCGCACTGCAAGTCGAGAGCGAGACCGGCAAGCGCCTGGCCGAGCGCCTCTCGCCCTATGCGACGGGGTCGCACTCCTCTCTGTTCGATCGCTCGACCTCGGTCCAGCCCGACTCACACCTCGTGTGCTTCTCGTTGCGCGGGCTGCCCGAGCGGATGCGCGCGCCGGCGTTGATGCTCACGCTCGACGCGATCTGGCGCTCGCTGGAGGGTCCGCTGCGTCGTCGCGTAGTGCTGGTCGACGAGGCATGGGACCTGATGCGCGAGACGCCTAGTCATACACGCGAGGCTCCCGGCGCGCGATTTCTGTTCCGCCTGGCAAAGAAGGCGCGAAAGCGCTGGACGGGGCTGACGACGATCACCCAAGACCCGGGCGACCTGCTGGACTCACCGCTCGGCCAGGCCGTCGTTAACAACGCCTCCCAGCACCTGCTGCTGCGCCAGTCGCCACAGGCGATCGACCGCGTCGGCCAAGCCTTCGCGCTGACGAGCGGCGAGCGCTCCTACCTGCTCAGCTGCCCCGTCGGTCACGGCCTTTTGCTGACCGGCGAGCAGCGGATCCCGATCGCGATCAAGGCCAGCGCCGCCGAGCACGAGCTCGTGACGAGCGATCCCGCCGAGCTGGCGGCGGCAGCGTGAAGCGCGCCGCGCTCAGCTCATGCGCCGTCGTTCTGCTCTGGCCCGTGCTCTTCATCGCGGCGGCGGTTGGAGTGGTCGGGGGCTCTGCCGGGGCGAGCCCCGGCGAGGGCACGCCGGTTCAGGTGGCGGGGATCCCGCCGCAATATCTGCAGCTCTTTCAGGCCGCCGGCCAGCGCTACGGCGTGCCGTGGGCGGTGCTCGCCGGCATTGGAAAGGTCGAGTGCGACGACGGCCAGGATCCCGACCCGTCGTGTACGCAGGAGGGTGCGGTCAACTACGCCGGCGCCGGCGGGCCGATGCAGTTTCTCGCCTCGACGTGGGCTGTGTATGCGGTCGACGGCGATGGTGACGGTCGCGCCGACCGCTGGGACCCGGCCGACGCAATCTTCACCGCTGCCAACTACCTGCACGCGAGCGGCGCGCCGCACGAACTGCGCCGCGCGATCTTCGCCTACAACCACTCAAGCGCTTACGTCGAAGAGGTCCTGCGCTGGGCGGCGAGCTATGAAGCAGAAGCGCAGCCAATCGCACAGGCCAGCGGCTCGGCCGAAGGCGCGCTGTCTTTCGCGCTGGCTCAGATCGGCGTCCCCTACGTTTGGGGTGGGGAGAGCCCGGCAGGCTATGACTGCTCGGGCCTGGTGCAGGCCGCCTACCACTCGGTCGGCATCGCGATCGCGCGCACCTCAGAGGAACAGTTTGCCTCCGAGGCGCACCTGCCGGCAGGGGCGCAGCTTGAGCCCGGCGACCTCGTGTTCTTCGGGCCGAGCCCGCGCGACGCGACGCACGTCGGCATGGTCGTCGGCCCGGGCGAGATGGTCGACGCCCCGCACCCCGGAACCGACGTGCGTACCGAGTCCTTCCCGACGAGTATCGGCGCGGCTTGGGGCGAAGACAAATACCTCGGCGCGACGCGACCGGCGGCCGGATGAGCGCGCGCACACGTCGCCACCACCGCGCCGTTGAACGGCTGCTCGACGAACCCGGCAGGCCGCTTCACTCGCTGGCGAGCATCGCCCATCATGTGCTCGCGATCGGCGAGCGCGTTGCGCCGGTCCTCGCAGGCACGACCGCGGCGGTGGGTCTGGCGCTCGTCGTGCTGAGCGCCGTGCGGCGCCGGCGGCTCGCCCGCGGCGCGCGCGTCGTGACAATCGGCGTGCCGCCGGAGGTCGACACGGCTGGCGCTCTGCTGCTGTGGTCGACGCTTCACGATCTGATCCGACCGCGCGTCTCGCGGCTGCTCAGCGGACAACCGCATCTGGCCTGGGAGATCCTCGCCGGCGAGGCAGGGACGACGTTTCGCGTGTGGGTGCCGAACGCGATCCCACCCAATCTCGTCGAGCGAGCGATCGGTGCGGCGTGGCCGGGTGCGAGTACGACGACTGAGCCGGCGGGCGAGGAGCTGAGCGGGGCAAAGACGCTGGTCGCCTCAGACCTCGTCCTGTCAGGAGCGGATTGGTTCTCGCTGAACACCGCGGTCAAGCCCGACCCGCTGCCGCTGATCCTCGGCCAGCTCGCGGGACTGCGCGGCGAGCAGCAGGTGCTCGTGCAGGTGCTCGCGCGACCGGCCAGCGCTCGCGAGCAACGCCGCCTGCGCATGGCCGCTCGGCGGATTCGCGCCGGCATCTCCCCGCACCGCCTGGGCCGGCTGATGGACTTCCTGGTCACCTACCGCACACCCAAGCCGCCGAGCCACGATCCAACGATCGCCCCGGACGTGCGCGAGGTGATGGACAAGAGTGCGCAGCCGCAGTTTCGGTGCCTGGCGCGCGTCGCCGTCAGTGCGCCGACGCGCCGGGAGGCAAGGGGGCGCATCCACGCGATCCTCAGCGCGTTTGCCCCCTTCAACGGCAAGCGCGTGTGGCTGCGCCGGCGTCGGGTGCGTGGCGCGGCGAGCAAGCTCGATACCCGCTCGCTCACTCGCCGTGGCTTCCTGCTCGGCGTCGGTGAGCTCGCGGCGCTCGCACACCTGCCCCAAGCGCAGGGCATACCCGGCGTCGCTCGCGCCGGAGCCCGGCGCGTTGCGCCACCGCCGGCGCTGCCGCAGAGTGGCCGGCCGCTGGGGCTGGCCGACGCCGGGCCCCCCCGTCGACTCGCGGTGAGCGTGTCCGACGCGCGCCAGCACCTGCACGTGCTCGGCGCGACCGGCGCCGGCAAGTCGACGGCGATCGCTCAGCTCGTGCTCGCCGATGCGGCCGCCGGGCGCGGCGCCGTCGTGATCGACCCCAAGGGCGACCTCGTCGACTGGATCCTTCAGCGTCTGGAGCGCCGGCCCGATCCGCTGGTCGTGATCGATCCCGAACGAGCGCAGCGACCCGTTGGGCTGAACGTGCTGCATGGCCATGATCCGCAGCTGGCCGCCGAGCATCTGGTCGGAACCTTCCGGCGGATGTATGAGCAGTTCTGGGGACCGCGCACCGATGACATCCTGCGCGCCTGCGTGCTCACGCTCGCGCGCGATGAGCGTCTGACGCTCGCGGAGATCCCGACGTGCTTGGCAAACGCCGCATGGCGCGCGCCGCTGACCGCGGACCTGGCCAAGGAGGAGCCGGTGCTCGCCGGCTTCTGGCGCTGGTATGACGAGCTGTCGGAAGCAAGCCGCGTGCAGGCCGTCGGACCGCTTCTGAACAAGCTACGTGCCTTCTTGCTGCGGCGCACCGTGCGCACGATCGTCGGGCAGGAGAAGACCACCTTCTCGTTGGGCGACGTCCTCGACCACGGGCTGATGCTCGTGCGCGTGCCCAAGGGCACGCTCGGCGAGGACACAAGCCGTCTGCTCGGTGGGCTGCTCGTCGCGCGTGTCTGGCAGGAGGCGCTGCGTCGCAGTCGCCTGCCCGAGGCAGAGCGTCGCGACGCCAGCCTGTATGTCGATGAGGTCCACAACTACCTCGCGCTGCCGCACAGCTTCGAGGACCTGCTCGCCGAGGCGCGCGGCTATCGCCTGTCGCTGTGCTTGGCCCATCAGAACCTCACCCAGCTCCCGCGTGCGATGTCAGACGCGCTCTCGGCCAACGCCCGCACCAAGCTGATCTTCAACTGCTCGCCCGAGGACGCTCGCGTGCTCGAGCGTCACGTGACGCCGGAGCTGACCGCACACGACCTGGCGAACCTCGCCCGCCACCAGGCCGCCTGTCGCACGCTGCACGACAGCGAGACGCTTCCGGCGTTCACGCTCACCACCCAGGCGCTTCCCGATGGTGACGTGCAGCGCGCGGCGCGGTTGCGCGAGTGCGCCGAGCAGGACTTCGGCAGCGACCCCCGCTGGGTCGAGCGCCGCCTGCGCGCCCGCCAGCTTCGCGTGCTGCCGGGAGGCCGCGACAGCGGCCGGCGGTCGTCCGCCGCTTCCCCCGCCGGTCCGCGCGCCGGATCCCCCGCCACACCAACACCGGGCGGGCGCGGGGCATGAGAACGCCCAGCACAACCGCCACTCCACCCCGCCGGTCGGGATCCCCGACAAAGGGGGAGAGACATTGAGTCTGAAGACGAGCAGGGTCGAGGACGAGCTCGCGAGCGCGATCGCAAGGCGCATCACCGAGCGCGACCGCGCGATTGCAGCCTCGCTCTACGAGCACCGCGTGCTCACCGCCCAGCAGCTCTATGAGCTGTACTTCGACTCGCTGGACCGCGCACGCGATCGCCTCGCTCAGCTGCATCAGCTCGGCGTGGTCGAACGCTTCCGTCCTTACCGGCAGTACGGGTCGAATCCCTACCACTACCTGCTCGACCACGCCGGAGCGCTGCTGCTGGCGAGCGAACGGCATCGACGTAGGCGAGCTCGACTACTCGCGCGCGAAGAACCTGCGACTGGCCTCAAGCCAGCAGCTGCGCCACCAGGTGCAGGCCAACGGCATCGTCACCCGCCTCGCCCAAGCTCTGCGTGCCAGGCCCGGCGCGGCGCTGATCGAGTGGCGCGGGCAGCGTCGCTGCGCGCAGACGTGGGGCGAGCTCGTGCGCCCCGACGCCCATCTGCGCCTGCAGCTTCAGAGCGGAGCGCTCGCGCTGTGGCTCGAGCACGACCGCTCCACAGAGACCCACGCCCGGCTGCAGGACAAGCTCGAGCGCTATGAGGAGCTGGCGCTCGCGGTCGAGCAGCCGGTCACGCTGCTGCTCACGCTTCTGTCCGAGCGACGTGAGCGCGAGGTCCGCCGCACCCTGCGCGCGAGCGGCGTCGTGCTGTTGCTGACGTCGACGATCGAGCGCCACCGCGCCTGCCCGCTCGCCGCCAACTGGCTGCCCGCAGCCGGCGAGACTCCGCTCGCGCTCGAGGACCTGGTGAGCGCGTGAGTTCTCACGCGACTCGTCGACCCGCCCGCGACCCGGGTGCTCCCCAGCGTCAGCGGACGCTCGGCCTTTCGCACCTACGGACGGTCGACGGCGCCGATCGCAGCTGGCGCGTTCTCCACGACGACTGCCTGGCGGCGCTTGCCAAACTGCCACGCGAGTCGGTCGACACGGTCATCTGCGATCCGCCCTACGGCATCGACCTGCACGGGAGGCGCTGGGACGGCAGGGCGATCCGCGAGAGCGCCGCTGCGACCAGCAAGCGCCGGCAGCTGAGTCGCGGCGAGGCGTTTCAGGAGTGGACGCGCTCATGGGCCGCGGAGTGCCTGGAGGTGCTCAAGCCGGGTGCTCACCTGCTCGCCTTCGGCTCGCCGCGCACCTTCCATCGTCTCGCCTGCGGTCTTGAAGACGCCGGCTTTGAGCTGCGCGACACGCTGATGTGGGTCTACGCCAGCGGCATGCCGAAGTCACGGCGACTGCCGAACGGCACGGGCACGGCGCTGAAGCCGGCGTGGGAGCCGATCCTGCTCGCGCGCAAGGAGCCCGAGGTGACCGTCGAGCGCAACCTGCGCGAGCACGGCACGGGCGCACTGAACATCCACGCCTGCCGGATTGGCGAGCGCTGGCCGGCGAACGTCGTGCTCGGCCACGACGAAGGCTGCACCCCAGGTGCGTGTGTCGCTGGCTGCGCCGCTGTCGCGATCGACGCTGCCGATCGACGCGAGCAGGCCACGGCGACGCCCAGTCGGATGTTCTTCTCCTCGAAGGTCTCGCGCGAGGAGCGCGACGCGGGGTGCGAGAAGCTGCCGGCGGCGGAGCTGAATCTGTTCCCCAATGCGCAGGGCGGCAGTAGGCCGCCCGCCGCCGCACGCAACCCGCACCCCACCCTCAAGCCGATCGCGCTGATGCGCTGGCTGGTTCGGCTGGCCTGTCCGCCCTGCGGAGTGGTCCTCGACCCGTTTTGTGGCTCGGGGAGCACCGGCATCGCCGCGTGCCTTGAGGGGTGCCTGTTCCTGGGCATCGAGCGCGAAACAAGCTACGTGCCGATCGCACGAGCGCGGATCGCGCACTGGACGAAAGCCGACGACGATCCAACAGAGAAGGTGGGCCCACGCCCTTTAGCCAAGGCGGGCGCGAGGCGCCCGCGACGGGCGGGCCGATGACAACGGAGGCAGCTCTCGATCCGGATGCCGTCGAGCCGCTCGCGATAAGAATCGTTGAGCTGTTGGCCGAGCGGCTCGAGCCCCCTGCGTCGACGCCGGCCGAACGCGCCGGGCGACTGCTGTCGGCAAAGGAGGTCTCGGAGTGGTGGGGAGTCAGCCGCGGTTGGGTCTATCAGCACGCCCGCGAGCTCTGTGCTGTACGGATCGGCGACGGTGAGCGACCGCGCCTGCGCTTTGATCCTGACGCGGTCGCCGAGTGTCTGGAGCCTTCAGCCGCCTCCCCTCCGGAGACGCCGCGAGCGCCGGGTCGTGCACCACGATCACCTCGGATTCGCAGGGACGCTCCGCGACTTGCTTTCCGCGCCGACCCAGAGCTATCGTCGTCGCACCCCAACAGAAGAAGGCTGGTCGACGGGCAAGCCGCCCCGGCGCCGGAGATGACGGCCTCGACGCGATGAGCGGGCTGCTCGCGGCAGCGGGGGCAGCAGGCAGATTGCGACCGCGCGCGACGTCGGCGCCGCGGCGCAGGCGACACCGGAGGTGAGACACGATGGCACGCGGCCAAGGACAGGTGCTGGAGCGACGCTGGAAGCGCGGACGCGGCTATGCACTTCGCTTTCGCGCCTACGGCGAGCGCCAGTACGTGACGCTCGGGATGCAGTCCGAGGGCTGGACCGAAAAGCGGGCCGAGACTGAGCTCGCGAACATCCTCGCCGACGTGCGACGCGGCACCTGGATCGCGCCCGATCGAAACAGGCGCGCCCGCGTAGCGGACGCCGAGGGTGATGGCGGCACGACTTTTCATGAGTTCGCCTCGACTTGGCACGCCGACCGCAAGAACGAGATCAGCTCTAACGGCCATGCCTACGAGGCGTGGGCGCTTCGCTACCACCTGCTGCCGTACTTCGCCAACTGGCGCCTGTCGGAGATCGACATCCCGGCGGTCGACGACTACCGCCGCTCCAAGGTCCAGCAGGGCGAGCAGCGCCGCGTCGCGACCGAGAGCGGTAAGCCCGTGCGCGCCGAGAGCGGCTGTCCCCTCAAACCCCTGTCGGCCAGTTCGATCAACAAAACGATCAACGTGCTGCACGCGATCCTCGAGCTCGCCGTCGAGTACGGACACATCGCCTCCAACCCAGCCGCGGGCCGACGCCGCCGCCTGAAGCTCCCCGCCCAACGTCCGGTGCACCTCGACACAGCCGAGCAGATTCAGGCTCTGCTCGAGGCCGCCGGCGAACTCGACCGTGATCCGCGTCGGCCTACAAGTGACCGCCGGGCGATCATCGCCACTCTCGTTCTCGCTGGACCCCGCGCACACGAGCTATGCAATCTGCTCTGGCGCGACGTCGACCTCGCCAACGGCCGCATCCACGTCGGCCGCGCAAAGACGCAGGCAGGGCTGCGCGAGATCCCGCTCTTGCCGCTTCTGCGAGATGAACTCGCTACCCATAAGGCTGCCAGCTACCGCTCGGGACCCGACGACCCCGTCTTCCCTACCGGCACCGGCGGCCACCGCGATAAGGACAACCTTCGCAACCGCATCCTCGCGCCCGTTCTCACCCGCGCCGACGAGCGCCTCCTCGAGCGCGAACACGGCCCGTTGCCCATGGGCGTGACTCCGCACAAGCTCAGGCATACGTTCGCTTCGATTCTCATTGCGCTTGGCTGGGATCCCGCTTCGGTAATGGCCGCGCTCGGTCACGCCGACCCCAGGCTCACCCTCCGCGTATACACCCACCTCATGCGCCGCAACAGCGATGAGCGGGAGCAACTGCAGACTCTCGTATCTGGAGCGGTGACAGGCGTTAGCAACTGCCCCGAATGGTCCGAGGTCGGGTCTCGTCCCCAGTGCTGAGCGACGGCGAGATGCGGACTCGAACTTGGGACACCACGATCTCAGGGACGGGGAAATCGGCCGACGATGCAAAGAGACCCGTCCAAATCGGGGTTTCCGCGTTTCCTAGCTCGAGCCGGAGGCACATCAATAGCCGAGATCTGCCTCGGTTGCTCGTAGGTTAAGGACGTCGGGCCGCCGCCACGTCCTTTTCGTCGGGACCAATGCAGGCCTGATGCCTTTTAGCGCTTGTCCCGAGGAGGATCAGGATCGTGACCGGGCGGTACTGTGTCGCTGTCGCGGATCGATCCATCCGGGCGGTGGATCACGATCTCGCCGCCGCCAGCGTTGTGCACGATCTGGCGTGCCCGGTCCACTGCCTCACCTTGGGTGTCAACGTGGGCGGAGGCGCGACCAGCTTTGGGCGCGACGACGTCCCAACCGCCGTCTGGGTTAGGTACAACATGTCGTTCGTTGCGAGGCACGAGCGCTCCTTTCGAGTGTCTTTGACCAGGATCATGTAGCCGCTAGCCGAGCCCTGTCCATCTAGCGTGTAAGCATTGGGGGGTCATGCCAGCCGTTGAGCAGAACGTACTTCCCGAGCCTCAATTGCTGGATACGAGCGTGGTGCAGGCGCTCGACTGGGTGGATGAGCTTCGCGAGGCCGAGACGGCATTCGAGTGGACCGCCGCGCGGGTCGCCGAGCTTGAGGCCCTGTACGGCCGACGCCATGCCGAGGAGTTGCTCGACCTCGGAACGTTGTACACGCGGTTCGAAGCGGACGGCGGCTATCCATGGCTAGTCTCGCAGGCGGCGTGCCTTGAGATCAAACGACTGCACGATCGCAAGGGACGCCGCCTACGAGACATGTTCGACTTCCTCGCGGGCCATCAGGAAGACCAGCACGCATACCTGGGCATTGCGCTCGGCACCCTTCGGCCCAGCCGAGCGTGGACGCCGTCACGACTGGCTTTGCGCGGCCCCGGCGTCGAAAGTGTCGAGGAGATCGTGACGGACGGAGGGCCGCTTGGCTTCTTGCCCGACGAAGGCGATCGCCGGCTCATGAGGGATGCGCTACTGGCGAATATCCCAGCTGTTCTTACTCTCGATCGGCGGACTCTTTGGTCTCACCGCGAGGCGCTCGGATCCCTAGGTGTAGAGGTTTTACAACCGAGCGAACTACTCCGGATGTACCGAGCCTGCTAAGGGTGGAGGAGCGGGATCACGCGGCCGCCGCGAAATCTGCGGCGAAGCGATCGAGAGCCCGGCGTGCGGCGAAGCGACTGATTCCCAATGCGCTCGAGGCCTCGCCCAAGTCGCGGTCCTCGCGCATGGTGGCGATCAGCTTGGCGACGTGCGGGGTCGGCGAGCGGGCCGCCACAGCGGCTAGTTCGTCGGCGTACAGGCGGTCGAGCGCGCGGCTGACGTGATCCTCCGGATCCGCCAGCACGGTCTCGCGCGCCGCGCCGTCACCTTCGATCCCGGGGAGAAGCTGCTCGAGCGAAAATGGTGCTCTCCACGGACGCTCAAGGCCATCGGCGTCCTTGCCTGGGCGCGTGGTGCTGCCGGGCGGAGCATGCGCTGCGCACACGTCGCGCCTGGCGTTACGCGCGTGCCCTTCGAGGTAGGCGATCACCGTGCCGCGCTTCGGCTGGTAGCCGTCACTCCCGGCGCGGAAGACCAACTCCCACGTGCGCTGGAGCACGTCCTCCTCGAGGCCGAGTCCGGCGAGCGCCGCCGGCAATGGCCCCACGCGCGCGAGCAGACGGTGATCGAAGCGCGCGCGCAACTCATACCCATCATTTGGGCGGCTCGCGATGAACCCCGCCAATACCTCGGTGTCCGACTTGGTGCTGGTGCTGTTTGTCATGGCTCTCCTCTGGTCAACTGCAACAACGACGAGCGCGCCCGTTCATGGGGGCGCGCAAAGCGCTCTGCTGTTGCAGGTGACCGCGGGGTCGTGGCGGCACGTAGGCCGCGCCCGCACCAGCTGTGCGTCTCCATTTTAGATGTCCAACTTCTCGGCGGCAAGTGCGCCGCCGGCCGGGGGGCCGCTAGCTCGCGGGCGTCCCGGTCTCCTCACCGGCTGTCTCGGCGCCCTCGGGCGCCGCGCCGTTCTGGGCCGCGTCTCCCTCAGCGTCCTCCTCGGGGGTCTCGAGCTTCTGACCGAGGCTGTGCATCGCCGTCTCGAGGAACGTGCTCCAGCGTTGCTGGCGCTGCGTCTGATACCAGAGCGCCAACTCGTCGCTCTCTGTCGTGAGCTCGGCCTTGGCGAGAGCGATCAGGAGCAGGTCGACACCCTCCTTTGCGCGGCTACCGCCGGCCAGCCGCAGCAACTCCTCATATAGCGTCTCGTAGAACGGGTGCGACTTGTTGATCCGAACGACGATCTGCGAGCCGATCCACCCGGGGTCGAAGATTGGCCCATAGGGCGCCTCGAAGTACTCGATCCGGTAGGGCCGGCGTTTGCTCTCTGACTCCAGCGCCGCTCGCGCTTCCTTGACCGAGGTGGCGCCATCGCCGGTGAGGCGGGTGACCTCCGCCTCGAGTTGCTTGCGTGCTTCATCCTGAAAGAAGGTCGGCACGCGCAGTGTGACGCCGCTGGCAACATCGGCATCGTATGCGGCGCGCTCGGCAGCCGAAGGCTCGCCGGGTGGCGGTGACTTTGGCTTGCGCCGGCGCTGCGCCGACTGCCATTTGTTCTCCTCCCGCACCGCTGTATCGATCTCAGCTTCGGCGAGCACGCGCCAGAAGTCCTCGATCGGTCGCACGCCCTGCTTGTCGTTGGTGATGCCAAAGACCTCGTCGAACTCTGGCTTGAAGCGTATCTCGACGCCCCAGTGGTAGGCGTAGCTCTGAAGCAGCGGCCAGCGGCCCATCTTGTTGGCTACGTCCCGCGCGGATCGCGGGAAGGAGTCAAGCGTCTGGATCTCGCGTCCTGCGCGTACGAAGGACATCCCGCGGCGCGTCTTTCGGATCTCGAATCTCTTCTTCGCCTCGGACTCATCGCCCCTGGGGCCCTTGTCATCGGCAAGGCCGAGCGGGAAGCGCACAATCCGGACATTGATCGCGCCGGTCGCCAAGCGTCCGGGCTCCTCGCTCAGCTCAGACTCCTCCTGAACGAGGCGAAGATGGCGTTCGCCCGTTTCCTCATCCGCGTGATAGAGGACCGGGAGGAAGCGGTCTTGCATGACAATCGCGCCACCGTCCTCTGGTGCCACGTAGTAGCGGCCCGTCGGCAGCGTGAAGAGCGGATCCACGGGCTCCACCGGAACCCCCTCGACGACCAGTTGCAGACCGTCGGGCTTCTCATCGGTGCGCAACAGGTAGCGGTAGGTTGCTCCGAAGTCATCGAGCAGGTGCTCCTTGAGGCTTGCAGGGCGGCGGTAGCTGAGGCGGTCGGGGTTCGCCCACACGACGACCGTACCCTGGCGCATGTCGATCTTTTGGCGCTCGAGATAGCTCTGCACGAATGACGGGAGCGCAGCAGGCTTCGGGTCCGGGATTTCTTGCGTCCCGTACTCGCTGAACTCGGTGATGTCGAGGTGCGCGCACGTGAAGTCCTCCGACGCATCAGTCCGCGTGTAGACCTCAACGCGGCGGGACTGGTTGATGGATGAGTTCGGCAGGCCGAAGCCGAACTTGCCGATGAAGCTCGGGTCATCGAAGTGCGTGCCTCCTCCCCAGCTCAGTGCATAGCGAGCCATGTCGGGGAGCATCCCGGCGCCGTTGTCGATAAATGCCACGTCGGAGACGATTCGCTGCCCGCGGGCGTTCCGTGAGGTCGCAAAGATGACCCGGACCTCATCAGCGCCCGCCTCATAGGCGTTGTCGATAATCTCCCGGCTAGCGGCTGCAGTGTTTCGATAGCCGCTTGCGCGCTGGGACTCAAGCGCGTGGCGAGCGTTGAAGAGCGGATAGCGGAAACTCTCCGGGAGCCGGCTTAGATACTTCTGCTGGCGCTCGATCTCACCGAGTAGCCGATCTGGGGCTGGCATCGTGTCTCCTTCGGTCGTAGCGGCGCGTTGGCCGCAGGATTCCTGCCTATCTTAATGTCCAAGATCGCCGCGAACGGTGCGCGGTTCTCCAGCGCCTCGGAGTATCTGTCCAACTGCATGTGGGACAACCTCCGGGATCTGGCCGCGGATTGCCTAGGACTCCTCTGGCTCTGTGGCCGTGCGACGCTCGAAGTAGGGGCTCAGCGTCACCCGCGCGAAGGGCGTGTATTGGGCGCTGTGCAAGAGAAACGACAATGGGCTCAGACCGCGTACGACACTCGCGACGTGCTCAGCTTCAGGGCCCGATGTTTTGCCTACGATCGTGCGCTGAATCTCGCGAATCTGCTCGACCTGGCCCTGGCTGAAGAACAGGCGGGTAGCGGTCGAGCCACGAACCGCCTCGGGCAGGTCGCGGGGAAACTGGCTAGCGATCACGACACCAAGTCCAAAAGCTCGGCCCTCACGCATGAGTGGCGTGAGAAACGGTGAGTCGACCACCCGCCACGCCTCGTCGAGAACCAGCAACCGCCCCAGCGTGTGGGTCTGGCTCTGGCGGACAAGATAGTTGTAGAGGGCCATCAGGAAGAACTCGGCGACCGAGTTCTTGACCTCATCACTTGGGAGTTGGCCGAGCCGGATCACCGCGCTTGAATGCAGGAACTCCTCGAAGTTCGTCTGCTCGGCGCCGGTTGCGAACAGGCCGAGGTCGAAGATCGGCGAAAGCCGGCCGAGCAGCGGCTCGTTTGCCTTGTCACCGACGAGTTGCTGCTGGACGGCCTCGAACTCTGGGAAGGGCTTGTCCGGTTCCAGCGGCGCCGGGCGCAGTCCGATCCCCGCAGCCTCATACGCCCGCTTGATCGCCTCCCGCAGCCGAAAGGCCTGCTGGTCTCCCAGTTTGTAGATGCGCTTGATGATGTCGGTGAGCTGATGGATGTGGTGCGAGGGATTGATCAGGTCCTGACGCTGGTCGATCGCCGGCGTCAGCGGGTTAAACGGCAGCGGGCTGTAGCTCGCGTCATAGAGTCGGAAGCCCTCGGCGTCGATGAAGGACGAGTCCGAGTAGTCGTCCTTGAAGTCGAGGATCAGGACCGGAAGACCCTGCTGCTGCAACTCCGAGACGATGGCCTTGGTTGCTTGCGTCTTGCCTGAGCCGGTTTCTCCGGTTATCGAGATGTGCGGATTGGGAAGCTTCTGGCCAGGGAGATTGGGATCAAACCAGACCTCACGCGGCTTGCCGTAAGTCCCAGGGGCACTGCCTAGTAAGGCACGAGGTCGGGGTGCGCTCTCGGCTTGCGCGGGCGGTAGCGCTGCCTCGGCACCTGCGGGTGGCTCAATTGCCTGCGCATCCTCAGCCAGACCGGGCGTCGGCTCGGTCGGCGTGGCGCCGACGGCGGGGACCTCTGGCGCCTGCGGCTGGCTCTCGCCGGCAGCTGGTTCTGTAACTGTCGCCGCGCTCGGAGGGAACTCCCCGCCGTCGAACTGTTGATGATCTTGGGGAGGCTGTGCCGGCGCCGTGAGGGCAGCAATCGACTCCTCATTGAGCTCGCGTACGCGAGTGGAGACACTCTCTTCCCTGTCCTCGGCCACCAACGTCCGGTCCTGCAGCGTTGAGGAGTCGGCGCCGAGGCGAACGTCGATGAGATGACAGCCCACGTGCGCCTTGACCTGCCCGTCGAGTAGTCGCTGCAGACGATCGGCCCAGAGCTTGCGTTCGTCCGGCGAGTAAGCACCCTTGGTTAGCTCACGATATAGGTGCTCGCGCAGGACCTCGCGTCGTGCCGGTGTGGTGATGAGCTCTGCGTCTCGGTCCTGCGCGAGGACCGTGGCGAGCAAACGGCGGGTGGCGAGCATCTGGTTGACGGCCGGCCCACTGACAGTGCCGTCCTCGATCTTGTACTCACTGGCCGTGGCCTCCACGGACTTCACCTCGATGACGGTCACGGTGCACTCGTCGTTAGTCCATTCAAAGCCGACGAGGTCGGCGCGCAGCGGATCGTCGCTGAGGTGCATCCAGCGGCGAGCGTCTTGACTGTCGAGACTCACGAGCAGTCGGCTCCCCTGCGGCGCGTCTTTGCGATACCAGCGAGCGGCGATCAGAGTCGCGAGAAGGCCCTTGATGCGACTCTCGTTGATCTTGCCCGTGTGGTCTGGCTTGACGTTCAAAAGTCCGGAGTCGAGCAGATCGCTGAGTTGGCGCAGCAAGTCGTCTAGCTCGTGATCCTTGATGAAGGTGTTGTAGTGGCGAGCGACCTCGCGAAGCGGTCGGCGAAACGCGGCCGTCGTCCTGGCGAAGGCTGCGATGTCGCGCTCGCCGTCGCTTGCGGTGAAGATGCGTAGCGCGCCGATCGCGAGATCGCGATCGACCTGGCGGTCGGCGACCGCGATCCAAGCGACCTGCTGCGCAAGCGAATCGAGAGCCTCACGCAACTCGTTCTCCTGGTGAACGGCAAGATAGGCTGCCTGGCCGCTGCCCTCGGCGATCCGACCCACAACCTTGAAGTAGGACTCGAACAGCCCGCCGGGAGCGGGCTCGAGCTCAACTGTCTGATGCACGGTGCTGTAGTGGATGCGCCTGGGGATCGCCAGCGGCTGGATAGGGTGAGCGACCGGACGCGTCCGCGTGCTGCGGCCGCCGCTTCGGTCAAAGACGACGGCTACGTGGAAGGGCTCCTCCCCCGCTGGGCCAATCTCCTCGCCCGGCAGGTCACGAACCTCGAATGTGAACCGCCGGTCCATGTTCAGCGCGCGAAAGACTTGCGCGACGCGGTCCTCGTCGTCCTCGTCAAGACGCAACTCGACCGCGAGCCGGCTCTGATGGCGGTAAACGACGACGTGAGCTCCGTCGAGTACTCCGCCATCTCGGAGATCGACGATCGCCCCGAGGTAGCCTCCGGCGTCTGGCGGATCGATCAGAGCCAGTCGGAAGCCCGCCCTCGCGTGGGGCTCGAGCGCGAGGTAGCCCTTGAGCAACTCAGTGATCGCTTCCAGACCGTCATTGCTGGAACTGCTCTCCACGTCATCGGAGTAGTAGGGAAGTTGGCCGAGTCTCCCGGCATAGTTGAGCGAGTTGCCGTTTCCCACGGCGGCGGCAGGTACGTAGAGGGACGTCAGGAAGTTGGGCAGTTGGCGGGCAGCGTCGGCGATGAGCTTCTTGTCGCGCTCCTCCAGGCGCTCGCGTTGGGTCTCGACCAATTGGGCGTAGGTCGCGTAGTGCCAGAGGAACAGCGGATGCACGGGGCTGAGCAGTGCGAACAGGCGCTCGCCGGCGCTGATGACAATGATGTCCATGAGCAGGAGCAGCCCGAGTAGCTCATCGATGTCCGAGCCCACCACCTCGAAGATCTCGTCGTAGTGCTCGCGCAGCCCGTCAGCCAAGTTTTGGTAGGCGTCGACCGCGACCAGTAGCGCCTTGCGCGCATCCTCATCAGCGGCAACAACGAGTGGCTCGGTCGTCAGGGCACGCAAGTAGGGCAGGATCGCCGTGCGCGCCATGTCATACGTCTCAAAGAGCGCGGCGATCACGCCACCGCCCTCGGATGCCTCGGCGATGTGGTCGAGGACCTTTCGAATGTGCTCGCGCTGCCAGCGGGCAATGACGTGCTCTTGGACGTTCAAACGCCGCAGGAGGTCATCGATGTCACTGAGATCGATCTGGATGAGCCCGCCGTAGACGCCGTCGTCGAGGACCTTCGCGACGAGGTTCATGACATCCAGGCGCACCGTCGTAAACGCTTCGGTGGAGGACTGCGAGAGCGCAGTGCGGATCTTCTCGCTCCGCACCGATGTCTCATCGGCGTTCTCCAAGGTCTCCCGGATGTTCGAGAGCAACTCCTTTAGGTCCTCGACTCGTTCGGGATCGACTAGGGCCTCAGAAGCAACGTCGCCCGAGCGCTCGATGCTTGGCCGCGACGGCTTGCCATTGGCCGGCGGGGGTTTCTTGGCCCGCGCCTTGATCAGCCGCTCGGCGTGGTCGTAATCAATCGCGCCAGTGCCGCCACCTGCCGAGCGTGTCCTATGGAGTTGGTCCAGCGCCTCTCCGAGCTTCGCCTTCTCATCCGGGTCGCTCTCGCTCTCGACGACCTGCTTGATCGTTCGGCGATCCTTTGGCGTCAGCATCTGTAGCCGCTCGACGATTTCGCGGTTGGACGCCAGGCGTTTTTGCATCGCGGCGGCCTTGTGGTTATCAAACAGCGTCAGATCGGGAAGCAGACCAAGCCGGTGAAGCTCGCGCGAGGAAGCACTCTTGAACTCGGCTCCAACCTTGTCCTCGAGCGAGATGTAGTAGTCGACGAGTTGCCCAAGGCCGACGGCCTGGTCCTTGGCGAGCATCTCCCAAAGCAAGCTCTGCACGTCATTCTCCCCCGCGGGTCCACCCATCGCGCGCTGGACGAGCACCCGCTTGAGGTCCTTGGAAGTGACCGTGCCAAAGTCCTCAAGCGAGGAAAGCTTGGCCTCATCGCCGCGTGCGAGGACGACGATGAGCGCGTCGAGGTCACGCTCGTTTCGCCAGCGCTCGGCCTGCTCGATCTCAGAGCTGAAGACATCCTCGCCGAGCCCAACCTCGGCCGCCGCGTCATCGCCGCCGGGCCGCAGGTAGGCCACGCGTAGCTGCGGGAACCCCTCGTCCTCGTGCATGGCTCTCAGCCGCTGCAGCAGAGTCTTGGCGTCCGGTGAGAGAACGTCGCGAACGATCACCCCTACACCTCCTGCATGCGCGCGAAGTGCCTCGGCAATCAGTTCCGAGAGGAGTTCCGCCGGGGTTAGGGTAGGGGTGCTCAGACGAGCACCTCAGGTTCGGTCGTCACGATCGTTCGCCCGTCTGCGTAGCTCTTGCCGTAGCCCGTCTCGATCAAAAGTTGGCGCAACTCGTCGACGTTGCGGCGCAGATCCTCCTCGTTAATCGAAGTCGGCGGCCCGAACTGCTCGCCTGAGAGGCTGTTGCAGCGGATCATCTGATCATCCTCGGGGCGGCCCAGAAGGATCCCAAAGTCCTGCCGCAGACGGTCCAGGAACTCCGGGAACTCCAGCGGGTCATCGGGCTCGACCGTGGCCGCGACGAGAATCTCGAGGAACTCGGCGGTTGCGGTGTAGCGCTTCTGCAGCTTGCCGCCTCGTCCGCTGTTCGCCCACGGTGAGAGGAATCCGGCGCGGCGGCCGAGCTCGACCAGCGAGCCGATCGGGTGCTCGCGCGCCTTGGCAAACGCCGCGTCGACGAGCGCTCGGGCAAGCGCATCGACGGACTCCCGCTCGCCGGCGAGATAGGTCTGGAAGTCTTTCAGGAGCGTCTCATCGACACCCTGCTCGTTAAGCGCGCTCATCAGCTCATCTTCCGTGGTGCCGAGACCCTCCACGTACTCCTTGAAACAGTCGAGGATCAGGAACTCGATGGCATCGCCCGCGGCGCGCAGGCTAGCGCGGCTGGCATCGCGCACCGAGTTGCGCGTCCCGTCGAAGGCATCGAGCAGGATCGGCGGACGTGGACGCGCTGGATTGCGCTCACTCCAACGTGAGATGGCGTGGACGTGCAGTGCGAAGCAGCCGAATAGGACCAGGCGACGAAGCGAGTTTAGCTTCGAGCCGCCGAGTTGCTCAAAGCGCGCCAGACGATCATAGGAGTCTCGAAGTACCCCGAGCGTCCGCGACTGCAGCCGTCCATCTGCGACGGCAAAGAGATGATCGGCGCTCACGGCGCGCTCGGCTGCCTCACCCTCGGTGCTCTCTTCACGCAGCGCACCGAACTGCAGCAGCGGAAGCGCTAGCGTCGTCCATGCATCGGCCTCGGAGGCGAGCAGTCCGAGAAGGAACCGTTGCGCATCGTCGGCATCGTGGTGTTCGGCCTGCAGGAGGCGCGCGAGGAACAAGCCCGCGCGGCGATCAGATGGGTCTTTGGTCACGAAACGCTCGTTTGAGAGCGTGTAGGAGGACTTGCCCTCCTGGTCAAAGACGGCGCCGTCGGCGCCGAGCACGTCGAGCGCGAGCGCCCGTAGTCTGCTTAGTCTCTGGGGATCTGGAGTGGTGCCCCGCAGGGGCTCAAACGCGTCGGGATAGCTCTCGAGGATCTCGCTATTGGGATGGCGCTCCTGCTCGACGCCGAGTGTTTGCTTGACGACGTAGCGGCGCAGCGTCCGCGCGAGTGCGTCTGTCTTGTAGCTGCGCTGGGTCAGGGCTCGAGCCAGCCCATTAGCGACGTGCACGGGCTTGATCGAGAAGTTCAGCGGTTGAAAGCCAAGTTCGCGATCGCATGCATCGGTAAGCAACGCGTATGGGTCGGCGAGCGTCATACCTGGTATCTGGCAGGCGTGCGTTGAACGGAGAACTGCTCATCGAGGTCTGTGGCGACGTTGCGGATACGGACATCCTCCACGCCGCTCATCGCTGACGGCTCGGTTGCACGGTCGATCTGATCGACAAAGCGCGTGATGCGTCTCGTGGCAGTGCGCGACCAGCTTGAGCGGCCGAGACCGCGTTGGGCCTCGAGCAGCGTCAAGTAGAGCTCGCGGTTAATCTCGAGCACCGCGGCATCGGCGCCACCGACCTCGGCGACCAGTGCAAAGCTCCGCCGGGCTTGCTGGTCTGGTGGGAGCCACTTCTCCACCCACTCGGCGTAGCGCAGCGGCTCGACGCGCAGGTGCTGATGGGGCAGGTCGCGCAGGCACACGAACGCGGCCGGAGCGCGTACGTCGTAGCGATGGCTCTGCCATAGCAGCAGGCGGTCGCGCTGCTTCTCAGGGAAGTCGGGCTCATAGAAGCGGTTGAGAGCCAGCACCAGGTTGCGGACCAGCCCAGCTGTGCCCGCGGCGCCCTTCTGCAGGAGCTCTCCGAACTCAAGCTCGTCGTGGGGAACCAGGTGGAAGAGTTGATCGCCCGCGGCGTGCTCGAAGAAGAACCGACGCTTGATGGCGCGAAAGCCACGTTCGCGGCCAGAGGGCAAAGTCAGAACCGACGCGGGCGCGCCCCACAGCCACTCGCCGGGGTCGGTCTCGCCACGCCAGAGAAGCTCGTCCCACATTGGGTGCGTGAGTGCAGCAGGATCAAAGACCTGGCGTACCGTCGAGAAGAGCGTCCCAACACCGCCTTCAAAAGCGAGGTTGGAGTAGGCCAAACCGGTGGTGTCCTGGCCGCCCTTGAGTCGCTCGCCCGCTGCCTGGCCTGCGGAGAGCAAGAACGCAACGAAGCCGACGAGTTGGCGCATCGTGACGTGCCCAAGACGCAGGCTGAGCACCTCCAGGAGCCTGCCGAGCCGCTCGGCAACCTGCGGCTGCATTAGGGCCTTTCGGTTCATCAGCATCGGATCGGCCTCGTCGAGATCTACATAGAAGCGCTCGTCGGTCAGGCGCTCAATCACGCGCTCCACGACACTCGGCGCGAGCAAGTTGCGCAGGCTGAGGTCGATCGTGACTACATTCTCCCGGGGCGGCTCAGGCGTTCTGGAATCGACGAAGAATCGTGCCGAGCGGACTTGGCGCAGCGCCTCCTGAACAGGAGGGAAGCTGCGCAATTTGGCCTTGCGCTGCAGTACGTACAGGGGCCACTCGTTGATGGCTAGCACGAACGGTCGGTTCTCCTTGCGGCAGCGCTCCCAGGTGTCCAATGTCTCCTCGTCCGAGCAAGCGTTGGCATCGGTTATTACCTCGGCACCGAGTGCCTTGAGCTGCGCTCGCAGGCGCTCAATCAAATGCGTCTTGCCATCGCCCGGGTTGCCGGTGACGACGATCTGCCTATTCGCCTCGGCCTCCTCGAGCAGATATCCGTCGACACCAAGATCGACGTGGATCGCCTCCAGCTCATCCTGGCTCAACCTGTCCGCGTAGCTCTTGGTGCTGCGGTAAAGCCGCTCGATAAACGTGCTCTGCTCGCCAGCGCCTAGAGCGACGCTCTCGCCAGATTTCTGCTCGCCGCCGGGCATAACCGCTCGGCCCCCGGCGGAGTCCTCGATGGACAGGGCTGGGTCCTGCCCAAGTAGGAAGTCCTCGACTCGCTGCTCGGCAACGCGCTCGAGGATGTCCTCCCGCTTGATCCGAGGGGTCAGCCAGCGCTGGCGCCAGTGCTCGACGATTATTTGCGTGGAGCGTGGACCGGCGGGCAGCACGTACCTCGGCTTCTCGGTGAGGCCAAGTAGGACGTCGGGGAGGTTCGAGCACAGCGCCGCTCCGTAGAGCAGGCGCGGCGAGTGGTGGCGCAGGAAGACGTTGGCATTGAGGCCGAGGCTCTCAAGGCCCCCGCGAACGAGGCGCATCTTCGGGCTTGTGCCCTCGCCGAAGAGGTTGTTGATGCGCCGGCGGTTGGCGTCAGCCAGCCGAGCGACCTGGTTCAACGCGAGGACGGTCTCCGGCGCAAAGTGGACGGTGCCAAAGCTTTCAGTCACGCCAATCCGCTTGTAGCTGATCTCGCCGGCGTCGGTGGTTAGCTTCAGCCGGTTGTACTGGCTGCTTCCGATCGCATACAGGCTTGACGTCGTCAGCCAAGCGAGCCGCGTTGGCCGAACGATCGGCCGCGCGGCAAGGCCAGAGGCGATGAGACTCACCTGAGCGGAGTACTTTCGCTCGTAATCCTTGGCTACGGTGCGGCTCAGCATCATCAGCGCGACCAACTTGCCGCCGAGCACATCGCGATATGGCGGGACCGCGCCGCACGTGATGAGCTCCATGACGCTTGAGGAGATGACGCCCTGCTTGATGCGCCGCAACGCAGTCTCTAGCGCTCGGATGCCCGCTTCGCTCTGTAGAGCACGCTCGAGGAAGACTGTGTCCGCCGCGCCCAGATCGGCGAAGGTTCCTCGCGCGCGCAGGAGGTCGGCAAGGGTGCCGGCGCGCTTGCGCCGGTAGAGCGCCGTGGTGGCCAGAGCACGCCAGTCGATCTCCTCGAGTTGGCCGTTCTGCGCGGCCGTGTGAGCGGCGCGGATCGCCAGATACTCGCTGTCGCGGGGTCCGGCGCGGTCGGCGAGTTGCTTGACTCGCTGCTCGGCGCTCGCGCGCTCGACGCGCTCGAGGTGCGCCACCGCGGCCGGCCAGTCCTCGGGCGTGCCCTCAGGCCAGAGGTCCTCGTCGAAGGTTTCGCCGATCCCTTCCTCGATGACATCCAGCAGGCGCTGTTCCAGCCGTCGGCGCTTGCGTGAATCGAAGGCTTGCCAGTGCTCCTTGAGGCCTGCGGCGCTCCATCCGGCGTAGTCATCGCGCTGCGCAAGTCCGAGGACCGTGTTGCCGAGGGCGGCGATGCCGATCAACGGCCGACCTGCGCCCGCGCCATCGCGGACGAGGTAGAACATGTTGCGCCCAGGCGTGCTCTGGTAAGGGATCGACCAGAAATGCCGTGCATAGCGCCAGATGTCCTGAAGGGGAAGGTCCGTCGCGTCATCACGGGCACCAGGCTCGATCAGTTCGAGCTCTGGCTGGATTGCCGCAGGTCCGTGAGCGCTGATCCGCTCGGCTAGTTCTCCGCCGTCGGCGAACAGCGCTTTGATGCCTCGGCGCTCGAGGCGGCGAATGAAGCGAGTCGCGCTCGGCTCGGCGAGTTGGGCGTTGCGGGCGAAGGCGAAGGAGCGCCGGATAGCCTGCTTGGCGACCTCGGGGTTGGCTGAAATGGAGGCGCCGGGGGCCTTCAGGAGCAGGCCCTCATCATCGGTCTGGAACGTCCAGCCCTGGACGTGCAGGTCACGGAGCAGCCGAAGGGCTGTCGCCCACTGCAGTGTTGGCAAAAGGTCTCCTAAGCTCAGCCCGAGGGACTTGAACTGCGCAAGCCGCCGATCGACTCCAGCGATCGCATCGGAGAGTTCCCGCGCTCCGTCGTCGTGCGCCAGAAGCTCAAGGCGCCGTGTGAGCCGATAGAGGTCCTCCTGGTAGCCGAGAGCCAGGCGTGGCTGAAAGCGACGTAGTGCGCCGGAGAAGTCCTTCTTCGGCGCGGCCGTCCTGCTGGGTCTCGGGGTAAGGAGCGTCGTCACGATGAGCTCACGCCCAGCGCTGACTCGCCAGATGCTCGCCGCGAGCAACCATGCCCCATGCCTTGCTCCCACGAGAGCTCGCGCCCCGACCGCGAGTAGAGGCCTGCGTCACGGCGAGGGACTTGACGATGTTGGTGAGATCAAGGAAAGGAAACCTAGACGTTTGGACTGGGCGATGCATCGGGCGAGGGGCGTCTCGAAGATCCATGCAATCCCAGCATTCTGGCCTAGGGAACGGTCGAACGGTGATGATCGATGTCGGCCGACGGAGGGCCGGATGTGTCGAGCGCGCTGCGCTGAGACTCAAAGCCGTGCTCGGGCGAGCAACGCCGCAAGGGACACCTCCAGTCCCGCGGCAATCTTCACGAGTGTGTCCACCGTGGTGTTGAACTCGCCCCGCTCGACTGCACCGTAGTTGCTGCGATCGAGACCGGCGCGCACGGCGAAAGCTTCCTGGCTGTAGCCGCGCTCACTACGCATCGCGCGTATCGCACCGCCGAGTGCCCGGTTGGCTGCAGACTTCTTAGACGGCATCCGAACGCTCACGCCCATCAACGCTTGCACGGTCCAGCAACCCGGCGGCGCTCACGCCAAGACCGGTAGCGAGCTTGACGATCGTGTCGAGCGTCACGTTGAACTCGCCGCGTTCGATCGCACCGTAGTTGCTGCGGGCCAGGCCGGCGTGCGCAGCGAAGGCTTCCTGGTTTAGACCCCGCTCGTGGCGGATCGCGCGGAGCGCCTCGCCGAGCGCCTGGTTGGGCGCAGACTTTTTGGACGGCATCCCACACGCTCAGATCTCGAGCTCATCCATCCGCCGCGCCGCGCGCGAGGGGGTGACGAGGTCGCCTGTGACGTTGACCAGGCCGGAGGCGTGCAGGTGGCTGATCGCATCGGAGACGTCGTTTTCGCTGCACATGCGCGAGCCGATCATGCGCTGAAGCTCTGCGCGGGCCCAGGGGTCACGACAATCGTCTAGCAGCACCATCATCACTGCCTCTTCGGCGATCGCGATCGGTTCGATCTCGCTACGTTCTTGCTGCATGGGAAGGTCTGTCCTTTCCGTGTCACGGCCCCGGGGCAGTTACAGCTGTCGCCGGGGTCAAAGCGTCGTGTTCTGGGTGGCTCCGGGGCACGGAGCGCCTCCGGGCCAACCTTGTCAAGGCGCTGGCGATCATAGCTCCGCTAGCGCGGACAATCGAGCTCGATCGCCTGCAATCCGCGAGCCTCGCCGAGCGTTTCAGGCACTAGTGCCTGAGATCACCGTCGAGCACCCGCGATGCATGGCGAGTCGTTGCCGCCAAGACCCGGCCATGTGCAGGGACTTCTTGAAGTGGGCGAAACTGCTCGGCGCGCAAACCATGCCCTACTGCGTGCTCCGCCCGTGAAGGTTGAGCCAGTAGCGCTCGCTGGCGGGCGCGACGGCTCTTAGCCACGTAGGGCGTGGCTCTGGGCGATACTGGGCTCGAAACCGCAGCAGGCCACCCAACGGCGCCAGCTCCGGCAAATCCCGGTGCTCTACGTTTGCTGGAATCGCCTGAGACTCGCTCAGGATGGTGTCTCAGGTGGTGTCACCAGGAGATAGGCTCAGGCCCCATGGACACACGCGGGGTCCGAGTCGAGATCGACGACGCGGGCCACAGGAAAGCTGCGGGGGTAGTGCTGGCGGCGATGGACGACCTCGACTACCGGTCGAGCGATCTGCTCGTCACGGTTCAGCCAGATCCCAACGGACGGCCCGGCGTAGAGGCGTTCTCCTTCGCGATCGGCATCTTGGTCACGCCTGACCTGCTCAACGGCGATCCTCGTCGTTTGGCCTGGGTTCTCAGTGAGGAGGTTGGCCACCGGTACCTCAATGAGATGTTCGGCATTCCGCACGGCGGCGACTTCATCGACCGCTTCGCTCAAGAGGGCTTCGGCTCTTGGCTGCAGTGCTACCGCCTTTTTCAATCCGGGCTTTACACGCCGGAGGACGTGAATACGCAGCCCATCGCCGAGTACACGCCCAGTCCGGGACTCGGACACGATCTCGGCAAGCACGCCGGCTCTGCACTCGCTGGCAGCTACAAGAGTGCCGACCGGCTCGCCGACTGGTACGCGTCCGCGGAGGGTGACCTGGCCTTCAGGCAGAACGTGCGCGCGACGATTGAGGGCTTCCAGACTCCTGAGTCACCGGCGGATCTGGCGCGCGCCATTGCGCGCAGTCACGCGGCAGCCCGTGCATCTGGTTGCTGACCCGCCGGTGAGTCGTCCCGCCTGAAGGCAGACTGCAAAGCTCCCGTCAATGCCCGACCCAATCGACGGACTGGAAGGCGTGATGAGGGAGCACATGCTCGCCGAGCTGCCCGACGGTGGTTCTGGGGAGTTGGCGAACATGAAGCTGTCCGATCTCCTTTACGCCTTCGGCGCATACCGCCCGCGTCCGGTATCAGCGTCGCCGCGCCAGGTCTACATCTCTCCCAAGCTGGAGACGAGTGCGAGGGGCGATGACCACCGAGCCGAACTCGACGCGATCGTCGCCAAGATCAAGGCTGGCGAGGACCTCCGCCCGCATTTCAGCCGTAGCATTGACTATCCGCTCGCGCTCGACCGGATGCTCGCGAATCTTGGGGTGCATCACCTCCACCTGTCGCAAGAGTTAGAGCCGGACGGGCGTTTTGTAAAGCGCACCGGCAACCTCCTTTTTGTTGCCTTCAGGCCTGAGCACGCCTACTTGATCGGCATCTACGGACACAAGACCGACTGGGCGCTAAAGGAAATCCTTGAAATCGTCGCTCGGAATTGGCCCACTATCTGCGTCGTCCACGAACTCAGGTCCGTCGTCGGATTCGAGCAGGAATTTGACGATGAGACTCGGCTTGAATTGCAAAACGCTGGTATCTCGGCGAGCGGCTTGATGGTCGATGGCAAAGCCTTCACGACGCTGGGGCAGACCGCCGCCGGAGCGCCGATCGCGGCGAGCATGTTCCGAATGAAGGTTGTCTGGATGCTGAACGACTGGCGCGACAATCTCGACGAGCGACTGGCTGAAGCTGCGCAGCTCGTAGATGAAGCGGCTGGTCGGAAGGTCGGCGGAGAGTGGACACCAATCATCTACGACGGCTGCGCCGGGCTGCTCCGAGAGGACGTGTTCCACGGATGCTCCTCCGGCGCCTCCGCGCTGAGGCCGAGTTCCGCCACGGGGTTCCCCATCGAAGCCTCGATGTACCAAGCCGCAGCGTCCCAGAACGGATCCTTGAGCCGCTCGTAGTTCTGGATGTGTCCGCTGCGGGGGAGGACGCGCATAAGCCCGGCATCGACGAAAGCGAGCAGCTGTGCCCGGACGCGCGGCGGGCTCACTGAGAGGATGTCTGAGAGCTCTTGTGCGTGGACGACCCCCGAAGACCTTGCGACGGCGTACGCGACCTGAAGTCGGTCAGCGTTGCCGTATAGGCGCTTAGATCGGTCGCGTAGCCGAGCGAGAGCTGCGGTCCGCTTGTGCGCGGCACGTCGGTGATTCGGATCGTCCGTCACGCGTTTGGGATTCCTCACGGGCCTCTGGGTTCCTGCTCACGCCGGGGGTTCTTGCAGACCTGAGCTTCAAGGTATAGGATTCAACATTCTAGTTTCTTGTTTCGTGATTTTCAAACAATAGCTACTGCGCGCAACCGTTGCGAAGGGTGGGGGTGAGCACAGTCGACCTGAACTCGGGAAGATCTCGCGGTCCATCCAGGTGGCCACGTCCCGACGCGGCCGACTCGTCCTCGCACACGCCGCTACGCCAACAGCTAGGAACGACAAGCGAGCCGACGAGGCGCCGACCGCGGGGACGCCGTTCCTCGACTCCTCCAAGCTTTGATTTCCTCGGCCCACAGGCGGACTCCGTCGGGGAGCCTCTGATCGACGAGTCCAGCCAAATCGATCAAGCGGAGTGGGCTCGTATGCAGCACCTTCAGGTCGACGACTTGGAGAACTACGTCGAAACCCACAGCTTGATCCGTTGGCTGGTGGTCGTCCTCGCACTGTGTTGCACACTCTTGCTCTGTGTCGTCCTCCTGGCGATCGCGGGCGTCTTTCTGGCTTCCGTGCTAGTCGGGCACGCAGTCGATACTTGGTTGCTTCCATCCACTCGCGTCGGCGGCGCGGTGGTGGGTTCGAGCGGGACTGTCCGAGCCGTTGTCGGGGTGTTGGGGCTCGCGATCACTGCCGTCGGTGGCGTCGTCGTTCGCGTGGGGTTCGTTCGTCGTCGCGCTCTCCTTGCGAAACTCCGGAGCTACACGTCGTCCTGAAGGCGCGCCTCTCCCGACTGAGCGGCTTCCGCGCCGCGCATGCCGTCAGCAGGGGCTGCTCGAAGCGATCGTCAGCGCAGGTAATCGCTTGCGCGAGGAGGGCCGCCACGCCGAAGTTGGCGCTGCACCTCAAGATTGGTCGTGTTGTGCCTTGCGCGGCTTGAGGCCGAAGGGCGGGGTTCGCGCGGCTGCGCCGTGGAGGGACCCCGCCCTCGGTCTGCTGCTACCTCAACAAGGGGTTGCGCGCGGCGGTGATCCCCATGTTGTTCTTCATCCAGCCGATCGCGTCATCCGAGAAGTTGGACGCCCATGAATCGCCGGTCACGTCGACCACGAGAACCTCGTCGTTCGCGTCGACGCGGGTGTTCATCTCGTCGCGCACCTTGCTCGCCGTCTTGTCGGTGCGAACGAGCCACAACGACTTGAGCGGGTGAGCCCAAGTCGGGAATGCCTTGATGTAGGCCTCCACCGCCGCGTAGTTGCGGCCAGGCTGGCGAAGGTCGTAATTGATTTGAATCGTTCTTGCCATGTTTTCCATCCGATGCTCTGTCTAGGTTCCTTTCAGGCTTGGGTCTCCATCCTTAGTGACCCACCTCCCTGAGGGAGAGAGGCACCTGTATTGGAGCACCCGTTCCGGCGGCAACTTTGCGCACGCTCATTTGCGGCGCAGGAGCACCACCGCAGCGACCAGCGTCGCGCGCGCCTAGCCGCTTTCACGAGCTTCTTTGGCGAGTTTTTGCAGCGAGTCACCTTCTCCTTCAGGGGCTGCCCCTTCGGTTGGTGCGGCTTCGCTGCTCAATCCCATGACGTAGACGGCCTCGCGCGCAGGTCCGCCTACCTCCCGGGCGACACCAGACGCGACCACCACACCGCGGACAACGACTGTCTCGCCCACGGAGGGCGTTGCGCCGGCCGTGGCGAGCGATGAAAGACCGACAAACGCGAAGGCGCCGAGTTTGCTTCCCGTCAGCACATATTCCGTTGCGAGTGGGGTGTCGTATGCCGACGAGGCGGTTATTTCCGAACGCACCTGGCCAACGAACTCGGTCGGGATGCCGTTGAAATTGACAGCTTTATCTGCCAATTCGGAGATCGAGTGAAGCTCGACAGCGAGGCCATTCGTTGCCGCCAACGAACCGTTGTCTGACCCGGTCGCGTAACCGAAAGATTTGCCATAGAGCGTTGGCGCCCTCTGCCAGGGCGGTCGATGCCTCACCGAGTTTTCGAGGTCGAACTGTTCCCCCGCGCGGATTGCGAATCCGAAATAGATGGCACGGGCCGCTTTGTAAGGGAGGGACGGGAGGCTCGTCACGAGCGGAGCGAGAATGATCACGATTAGGCCTGCAACGACGGTCGCCGCGATCACTCCGCGCGCCGTGGAGACATCGAACACCGATCGATACCACGGTTTGTCTGCGGGTTTCGACGACCCCTCTGGCGCCTCGGCGGCCTGCTCGTTTCCGGCTGCGACGGGATCAGCATCGGGCTCGCTACCTTCTGGCTCGGCCTCGGGGACGCCCTTCTCTGGGTTTGTCGTCGTACGCTCGGCCGCGCGTACCTTCTCGACCGGGATCGGCGGCGGATGCAGGAATCGGTCGGTCACGTTCTCGCTCAACTCGATTGCCTTCGTCCAGCCTTGGACCCATGATCGCTGTGTGGAGGTCAGGTCCGGGCCCTCGAGAATCGCGATACGTGAGCGCTCAGGCATCCAGGTCCGGCCCTTGATGATGATCGGCTTGCCGGCGAGCCACGGCTCTACGAACCGCCGCCGCAGTTCGGGCTCGCTCAGGTTGTAGGTCTCCTCCGTGAAGAGGACTTGGCGCTGCAGACGGACGTGAAAGGACATTTAGCCCAACAGTCTGAACTAGGGGCCGGACTGCGGCTATTCGGCGGCGAGCGCCGTTTTCGACGCTGCCTGGGTGTTCGCGCCGAGGCCCGGACGAGCGAGAAAGCGTCTCCTATGCCCCCGCGCAGCGAATCGCCGAGGACTGGCTGCCGCGACTGTGCTCAGACACACGGCCGACCGAGGAGCCTGACCTCGACCTGCGATCTACTGCATCATTGCCGCCGTGTGGCTTACCGATTGTTGGATTCATGGTCTGCGTCGCTTCGGCGGGAAGGACGAGCATCGCGTTCGTATCGACGCAAAGATGGTCTGCCTCATCGGCGCTAACGAGGCGGGTAAGTCGACCGTCCTCGACGCACTGGAGTTTGCGCGCGCAGCTGAGGCAGTTCCCCCCGCTGCGCGAAGCCGCGGAGAGTCGATCGGGGACGACCGCACGATAGTCAGGCTTGAATATCGCCTTGAGGACGCCGATCGAGCTGCGCTTGCAAGCATCATGCGGGACGCGGACGGACCGCAGGAGGTGAGGCGGTTCACGGTCGAGAAGCAGGCAGGCGCCGGGTACAACTACTACGCAGAACCCGAGCTGATCCGGGATCGCGCGCCTCGACGATCGCTGCACGCGACGCTGGTCGAGCGCGGGCGTGTCTGGTGGCCCAGCACACCGGCAGGCGAAGCAGGCGACCAACAGGGGGACACCGACGAGGTCGACCCTGATGCCGAGCGCCCTTTCGCGCCAGACCAGGGCCGCGTGCGCCAAGTAGTCAAAGCACTGGAAGGCGACAAATCTACGCTGG
Source organism: uncultured Solirubrobacteraceae bacterium (assembly GCA_963794905.1). Classification (GTDB taxonomy): domain Bacteria; phylum Actinomycetota; class Thermoleophilia; order Solirubrobacterales; family Solirubrobacteraceae; genus Palsa-744. The sequence continues at coordinate 1,551,180 of CAWCFO010000002.1, read as the reverse complement.
CGGAAGCAGTCCCCGACCAGTTGCGCGAGCTTGCCAATGAACTCGATCCCCACGACCCTGACCTTGCGACGCAGCTACGGCAACTTGCTGACTTGGAGCAAGCCGAGCCGCCGGATATTCAGGCCGACAACTTGCTCTGGCAGAGGACCCCGCAATTCGTCCGCTTCAATGAGCGAGCGCGTCGACTCGAAAGCGAGTACGACATCAGCTCCGCCGACGCTTCGGCGGGGACGGCGTTCAGCAATCTCGTTCAGCTCGCGGATCTAGAGCTCGACCGGCTCCGCGCCGCGATCGCAAACGGCGAGACGGGAACGGTTCGCGATATTCGCGAGGCCGCCAACGAAACGCTCAAGCACAAGATGGCGGCATGGCAGCAGGACCCGCCCATCACGGTCTCGTTGGAGACCGAAGGCTCCTTGCTGCGCATCCACGTCAAGTCGGGAAGCGGGCCGACAATGGCATTTCGAGAGCGCAGTGATGGCCTTCGCCAGTTCGTTGCCCTTATTGCGCTGGCCGCGCACCAGCCTAATCCCGTTCCCCCAATCTTGATGATCGACGAGATCGAGACGCACCTGCATTACAACGCGCAGGCAGACCTCATCGAGGTCTTGACCGAGCAGACCGCGATCAACCAGATTATGTACACGACACATTCGGCCGCCTGTCTTCCGCAAGACCTCGGACTCGGTGTCCGCGTAGTTGAAGGGCTCGGCGAGCGCACTGCGAGCGTCGTGCGGCAGAACTTCTGGCGCGACGAGCAGCCCGGTCTCGCGGCGTTGCTTATGGCGATGGGTGCCTCGTCTCTCGTCTTTGTGACAATGCGGCCCTCCATCATCGCCGAGGGCGGTTCGGACTTGGTCCTGCTCCCGACTCTCTTTCGAGAGGCCATCGGCAGCCCATCGCTTGGGTTCGCGATCGTGCCAGGTGCCGCAACGACGCCCCCACACCGGATCGCCGGCCTCGATCTCCAGGGCGTGGCAACCGTGTGGGTGCTCGACGCCGACGACAGCGGACGTACTCGGCGTAAGCAGCTAATCGAGGACAGCAAAATCCCGGAGGAGCGCGTCCTGCTTCTCGCTGACGACGGCGACATCGAGATCGAGGACCTGATCTCGCCTGAGACGTACGCGGCGGCGGTGCAGAACTACCTCAAGGACATCGGTACCGCCGACGAGTTCAACGCCAGCCATCTCCCGAGCGAGACCTGCGAGCGACAGGAGACCGTCGAGGCTTGGTGCCACGAGCGACAGATCAGTCCGCCGTCGAAGATCGTTGTCTCGAACAAGATCATCGATCTCGTGTATGAGGCACCCATCCTCGACGAACAGCACGCAGAGATGGTGCGCGCCCTGCACGACCGTATCGCAGCTCGATTCCCTGACTGATCAGCCGTTCTCCAACTGGACCGCGACCGGCGCGACACACGCTTGCGATCGAGCGCAAGTTCTGCTCTGCTCTGCCGCCAACCAAACCCAATCGGCTGGGACGAGCGCGCTAACGCCCGCCCCAGCCTGTGACGCCGAAGGAGTACGCCTTCGATGCCACGCCCGAACCGTAGCTCCCGCTCGGCGTCCGGTCGTGCTCGCTCGCGTCCTCTTCGGTGCCAAGACCGAGAGGAGCCCGATGAGCGCCACAGACAGAAGCCCCGACATGGAACCCGGCGAGCGCATGGACAACAGCCAGAAAACCGTCCTGCTCATGCTGTTCGACGACAGCGTGCCCTGGACGCTTGACGAGCTGGGGCGCGAACTGAAAAGCCAGCTCGACGCCGCCGATGCCGTCTCGGCGCTCGCCGGCGCCGGACTCGTGCATAGGCTCGGCGACTTCGTGATCCCCACACGCGCAGCGCGGCGCTCGGACGAGCTCTACGGAGGCGCCATCTAGCCGCCAACGGCGCCGATCCGTGCCACACGCGAAACCCGACCCGATGCTCGCGACGACCGTTCGTCGCCTGCGCGAGGAGAAGGGCCTCACGCGCGAAGCGACGGCGTTCAGGGCCGGCATCACCACGGGCTCGCTGGCCAACGTCGAGCTTGCCGGTGCATGTCCATCCTGGGAAACCGTCCGGCGCATCGCGTGCGCGCTCGGCTTGTCAATCGGTCAGCTGGCGGCTGCGATCGAAGCCGCAGAAAGAACCCCCCAACGAATTGACGGCAGGCAGAGCTCGCCTCTCTATGTACCCGAGAGTGCGCTGAGCAGACCTTTATCCAGTAGGGGTCTTCTCACCGACGCCGGAGAATATGGATGACTGCATTTGCCTCGCTGCGCCTCGGGTGCAGCGGATGTCTGTCGAGACCGAACGCGAAGCAATCGAGCTGCTTGCTGGGTTGCTCGCCGATGCTGCGAAAAGGGGCGTCGTTATGCCCAGAGCTTTCGTGCGCGAAAAGCGCGGCGCTATGCCCGGCGCGAGGCCGCAGGCCAAGGTGCCCCGTTCTTCGCGTGGCGCTGCAAAACGCCGGTCCGCCCGAACCGTGACAAGGGTAGGTGAGTAGTTGTCTCCTGCCAAGCAGTTGGCGACGCGACGAGCGCGTGTCGGTGGCTCAGTCGCCTGGGAGGTCTCCAAGCGAACGACAGAGCGTGACCGAGAGATCGCCTGGCTTCTCTATCGCCAGAAGATCCTCACGACAGATCAGTTGCGCCTGCTGTTCTTCAGCTCGCTGCGTCGCTGCCAGGACCGTCTGCTGTGGCTGCATCGCCATCGCGTGATCGACCGCTTCTATCCAGCGGGGCCGTTCTCGCTTGGCAAGCCCCAAGCTCACTGGCTGCTGGATGAGGCTGGCGCATACCTCGTTGCCGCTCGACTCGGCATCGGCCGAAGGAGCCTTGCCTGGGATCGCCAGCAGGACTTCCACGCGCACGCCCAACTCGCCCACCGCCTGGAGTGCAACGCCTTCCTCTGCAGCGTAATCGCCGCCACGCTCAGCGTCGACGATGCGTGGGTCAGCGCCTGGGAGCTTGGCTGGGAGGCGATCAGGGTGTATTGGCCGAAACCCGGCTATGAAATGGTGCGCCCGGACGCGACCTTCACGCTGAGTCGACCATATGGCCTCGTTGTGATCGCCCTTGAGTGGGACCGTGCGACCGAGCCGATGGCGATGCTGATCTCGAAGATCGAGCGCTATCGGCTGACGCTGGACGATGCCGACGCCCACCGCACGACCAACGTCTGCTTCGTCGTGCCGGGCGAGCGCCGAGCCGAGCGCCTACTGAGCGAGGGTCGTGAGAAGGCAAAGCACGTGCCGAAGGCGCGCTTCTGGGTGACGACGACCACGCAGCTTGCGAGCAACGGACCCCTCGCCGATGTCTGGCGATGTCTCGACCACGAGGACCGGGCCTACGGCATGGCCGAGTTCGAGTTCCTCGACGCAGCGCAGACGACACCGCGCGAGCAGGCCCTCGGCCGACGCTGGCAGGTGCCGATGCCCGAGCGCTGGGCCGCGCTATCGCCGCTGCGAGCCAGCGGGCAGAATCGAAGCGAGACTGTCGCTGCGAGGATCGAGAACGACGAGCTTGCGCGCGATTGGGAGCGCCGTCGCGCCCAGGAAAGTGTCGAAGCCGAGCAGGCGGCGCGGGACGGCAACGTCACTCGGAGCTGCGATGCGGAGCCCTTGAGATCCGATGGCGGGTCTGGTCTGCTCGACAGCCCGTCGGACGACGGCCGACTACAGGAGCCTTAGCAATGACCCGCGTCTGCCTCTACACCCGTATCTCAACCGACGAGGAGAACCAGCCGACCTCGCTCGCCTCCCAGCACGAACGCCTGGAGGCGTTCTGCAAGGTGCAGGAGGACTGGCGAGTCGTCGCCCACCACGAAGACCGAGCTAGCGGCACGAAGCTCGACCGACCTGGCCTACAAGCCGCGCTCGATCTCGCCCGCCAGGGCAGGATCGACCAGCTGCTCGTCTACCGGATCGACCGACTCAGCCGCAAGGTGCGCCAGCTCGCAAGCATCGCCGAGGAGCTGGCAAAGCTCGACGTGATCCTGCGCTCGGCGACCGAGCCGTTTGACACGGGCTCAGCAGCGGGTCGGATGATGCTGCAGATGCTCGGGGTGTTCGCGGAGTTTGAGCACGCGACGATTGTCGATCGTGTTACGTCCGGCATCGAGCGTCGAGCCAAGGAAGGGCGCTGGCCCAACGGACGTATTCCGTTCGGCTACGCCCGCAACGAGAATAAGGAGTTGATACCCGACGAGCGCACCGCGCCTGTCATCCGTCGCATCTTCAAGTGGTATGCCGGAGGGCGACTCGGAGCTGCAGCCATCGCTCGGCGTCTGGACTCAGAACAGGCTCCGGCGCCGGCGCGTGGCTGGCAGCCGAACATCGTCCTGTGGGTGCTAAGCAACCAGGCATACGTCGGTCGGGTTCACTGGCGCGATCAGACATTTCGCGGGTTGCACGAGCCGCTGATCGAGCAAGCGGCCTTCGACCGCGCGCAGGCACTGTTGAAGGAGCGAGGCGAGAGTCTGGCGATGCGCGCAGCCAGTCGTGCGGACTTCCTGCTCACTGGACTCATGCGCTGCGGGCGCTGCCGCCGCGCCTACGTCGGAATGTCAGCCAAAGGCAACGGCGGCACCTACCACTACTACGCCTGCTCTGGACGACAGAAGCTCGGACGCAAGAGCTGTGATGGCGAGCGCATCCCGCGCGAGAAGCTGGAGGCCGCGGTGCTCTCTCAGCTAAGGACGCTCTACCGAGACGGCGGGCTGATCCGCGAAGCGATCAAGAGCGCCGCCGCAAGCAGCGAGACCGACCGCACCGCGCTTACGGAACAGCGAGTCTCGCTTGGCAAGGAGATCAGTCGAGCGGAGCGCGCCATCGACCGCTACCACGAAGCCTTCGAGGAAGGCGACCTCAACCCCTCGCGTTTCAAGGAGCGAATCACCGCGCTTGATACGCGCCTGGGCGCCCTGCGAGACCAAGATCAGGTGCTTGCACAGGACCTCGCCGCAGATGCGCCAGCGGTCCCGGACACGACGGCCCTGCGGGCCGTCGCCGACAACCTCGATCAGCTGATCGCGCGCGATGAGCCCGAGCGAGCCAAGGCGCTGCTCGCGACGCTGATCGTCGAGCTTCGCGTCAACAGCCGCAGCGAGATCTTGCCTACCTACCAAGTCGGCGTGCCCGTGGTTTGCGCGCCGAACAGTTCAGTGGAGCCAACCGGGATCGAACCGGTGACCTCCTGCTTGCAAAGCAGGCGCTCTCCCAGCTGAGCTATGGCCCCTAGCTGAGGCGAGTTTAGGGGACTTGAGGCGCGCGGCGGACGGCGAAGGCCGAGCTACTTGTCGAAGTCGAAGTCGCGCGGCGGGCGTTGCTCGAACCAAAGGCGCTCCTGCTCTGGCGTGTCACGCAGGAAGTCGGGCGTCTCCTCCAGCACGTCCTCTGCCGGCTCCTCGGCAAGCTCGCCAGCGCCCTCTCCCGGCATCTCCCATTCTAGGGAGTCCTCGTCGCTGACGGGTGCACCCGCCGGGTGCGCAGTCGGCTTGGTCTGTGCGGCCGTCGAGGCGTCGGCGTGCTGCGCCTCGCTCGCAGCCGCCTCGTCATCGCCGAGCACGCTGCTCATGTCCAGCTCGGCGGTCTCGCCCAAGCCCTCGGCGGTGTGAGGCGCTGAAGGCTGATCCTCCGGCGAAGCCGCCTGCTCGGCTGGATCGCTCGTATCGACGACGGCGGCTGTGGTTGTGGCCGTTTCCTCCTGCTGCGGCGGCGCGATCCCGGGGTCGGGGCCGCCCACGTCTACGGCGCCGCCCGTGCCGGAGTCCAGTGCCTCGCGCTGCTCACGCGCGACCTCTCCGGGGTCGGCGCCCCTGCGCCGCTTCAGTTCGAGGTGCTCGCGGATGGCGTCGTCAAGCAATCCCATGCGCACGCAAACCATACCTAGCCGGCCTGGTCGTGCATCGCGGCCCGGCGCGCTGGCTAGACTTGCGGGCACCGACGCGCATCTCGAACGCGCACGAGGGGCTATAGCTCAGTTGGGAGAGCGCCTGGATCGCACCCAGGAGGTCGGGGGTTCGAGTCCCCCTAGCTCCATCTTGGAAGGCCGGCGCGCTCGCCCTTCGGCGACGCGCCGACGCTCACCGCCGCCCCTTCTCGCCGCGGCTTCGGTACGCCCGGACCTTTGTCCGGTTGCCGCATACGGCCATCTCACACCACACGCCCGAGCGGTTGCGCGAGCGGTCGTAGAAGGCCCAAAGACAGTCGGGCGCGCGACACGCCTTGACGCGCTGCCACGTGCCGTCATTGCTGGCGTATGCGACTGGGACGAGCAGCTTCGCCAGCGCTTCACGGAATCCCTCCGTACGTGGCGCCAGCGTCGCAGCGCCGGTGGGGGAAAAGCGGACGCTGAGCTCGCCCTCCCGCGCGACCTCATCGAGAATCTGCCCGGCGCCCTCGACCAGCGCGCCGCCGTTGTTGGCGAGCATCAGGCTTCTCAGCGCTTCGCGCAGCACAACAGACCGCTCGCGCTCGGTCTCGTCGATCTCGACGGCGGGCGCGAGCAGCCCCGCGCGGACGAACCAGGCCGAGCCATCAACGCCCGCGAGCTCATCGACTCCCTGCTCGATGTCCAGCGTGTTGACGAAGTCGATTACGACATCGAGCGAGTGAGGTGGCACCGACATATTTATTTGACACCTGCAACGGGCATTTGTAGGTTACGACACCAGCAAACAAATTACGGAGGTGTCCACAATGCTAGCGCAGCGGCCGCAAGCCGTCTCGGAGACTTACGCGGCCTTCTACGATCGACTCTCGGCCACCCGGCTCCGGCCGGGCTTGGCGGCTCGCTTCACGGCACGCGTCAGATGGAGCTCGCTCGACCAGCAGCTCGTTGCGGGCGCCGACCCATCCGGCTCGCCGCAGCTTGCCGCCCGCGCCACCGTCCTGACCTCCGCATTTGAACGCGAGAGGCTCGCCGAGGCGATCGACCGTGTCGTGGATGCCGCCCACGGCCCGCAGCGCAGATGGTGGGCCGTGTCAGGACGCCGACCGGTGTGCGCCAACGCGGAGGAGCTCAGGGCGCTGGCGCAGCTGCTCCGAAGCTCGCGGCCCCTGTACGCTCGCGGCGTCGCGATCGTCAACCAGCTCATCACCGACGGCTGCGGCCCGCTTTACACCGCCGGCGCAGAGGGTCTCGCATGGGCCCTCTACGAGGCGCTCGGGGCGCTGCTCGGATGAGCATCGAGCCACGGCATGCGCGCGACTGTGCCGCCCGACCCTCGTTTGCTGTCGATTTCCGCGCTCCCCATTCGTCTTATGGGAAAGGCGCCACCCGCCTTCACACCAAAAGCCGACCAGGAGTCCGTTCACGATGCAAGCTACGACCCGCTGGGTACTCGCGCACAAGCGTCTCGTCGCCGCCGCATGGGCGATTCTCACGCTCGCCGGCATGGCCGCCGCCGGCCCGGCAAGCAAAGCCCTGTCGCAGGAATTCTCCGTTCCGGGCCGCGAAGGATTCGAGACCAACCAGGCGATCACCGCCAAGTTCGAGACCGGCGCAAACACCCCGCCGCTGGTCCCGGTCGTGACGCTGGCGCCCGGCGTGGGCGTCGACTCCCGGCAGGCCCAAGCCGGCCTCTCCAGTCTCGTCACGCGGCTGCATCGCGCGTTGCCTTCGGCGCGCATTGCGTCCTACCTCGATGGTCACGACCCCGCGTTCCTCTCCGCAGACCGCCGCACCACCTTCGTGCTCGCCTACCCGCGGCCGGAGAGCGGTAGCTTCGGTCAGAGCCCGAAAGCCGAGAAAGCGGCCCAGTCCGCGCTGAAAGGCGTCGACGTCGCCGGCGCACCCGTGCACCTGACCGGTCTTCAGGCGCTGCAGAGCAACGGCGGCTCCGGCGGCGGCCCGGGCGTGTTCGCGGAGGCGCTGCTCGGCGCCGTCGGCTCGCTGCTCGTGCTCAGCTTCGTGTTCGCTTCGCTGCTCGCGTTCGTCCCGCTGCTCGTCGCGCTCGTGTCGATCATGACGTCGCTGCTCGCCGTCTGGGCGTTGACGGGCGTCACCCAGGTCTCGGCGCTCGTGGAGTTCCTCATAGCGCTGATCGGCCTCGGCGTAGCTATCGACTACTCGCTGCTGATCGTCGTCCGCTGGCGCGAGGAGCATGCCAACGGCGCCGGAGGCGACGAGGCGATCGTCGCGGCGATGGCCAGCGCCGGCCGCGCAGTCCTGTTCAGCGGCAGTACCGTCGCGATCGGGCTGCTCGCGCTGATCGCGCTTCCCGTCCCGTTCCTGCGCAGCGTCGGCTATGGCGGGATGCTGATCCCGCTGGTCAGCGTCGCCGCATCGCTGACGCTGCTCCCGGTCGTGCTCGCGAAGTACGGATCGCGGTTGGATTGGCCCCACCGCCGCAGCGACAGACGCGCCAGCCGCGCCTGGACTCGCTGGGCGCAGCTAGTGGTCGCACGCCGCTGGGTAAGCGCGATCGCGGCCGCGGCGGTTCTGGTCGCACTGCTCGTCGCCGCAACGAGTCTTCACCTCGGCGGCGGCGCAGGGAACCCGGACACGATCGCGCAGAAGGGAGGCGCAAGGACCGGGCTGCGCGCGCTCGAGCGTGCCGGGATCGGCGCAGGTGTGCTGACACCGATCGAGGTGTTGAGCCGGGACGGCGACGCCCCTCGACTCGTTGCGGCGCTCGCGGGCATCCACGGCGTCCACGGCGCCGGCGCCCCCGCCGGTTCGGAATGGCGTCGCGATGAACGCGCCGTGGTGGACGTGATGCCCGTCCGTGACGATTCCTCTCAAGCCGGACGCGACACGCTCGGCGAGGTGCGCGACACCGTGCACCGCGTCGCGCCCGGGGACGCACGCGTGGGCGGCGTCATGGCGCAGAACCAAGACTTCATCCACGCGGTGTACGGCAATTTTCCCCTAATGATCGCCCTGATCGTCGTGGTCACCTTGATCCTGCTCGCCCGCGCGTTCCGCTCGGTGGTGCTGCCGATCAAGGCGGTCATCCTGAACGCGTTGAGCACAGGCGCCGCGTGGGGGGCGCTGACGCTCGTCTGGCAGAAGGGATACGGCTCGCACGCCCTCTGGGGGATCGACGCCAGCGGCGCGATCCCGGCGTGGATGCCGCTGATGATCTTCGCGTTCCTGTTTGGGCTCTCGATGGACTACGAGGTGTTCATCCTCTCCCGCATCCGCGAGGAGTACGACAACAGCGGGTCCACCCGCGCCGCCGTGATCGGCGGCATAGGGCGCACCGGGCGGCTCGTCACGAGCGCCGCGCTAATCCTGTTCCTGGCGTTCGTCTCGATGGCCTCCGGCCCGAATGTCGACCTGAAGATGTTCGCGACCGGGCTCGCAGCCGGCATTCTCATCGATGCGACGGTCATCCGCGCGCTGCTCGTCCCGGCCGCGGTCGTGCTGCTCGGACGCTGGAACTGGTGGCTGCCCCATCCGATCGCCCGGGTCCTGCGCGTGCCAGCCAGCCCGCAGGCGACTGCAAGCGCCCTAACGAGCTGATGTCCGCCGCGACGCACCGAGCTGACACCCGGCAAGACGGGCATGCAAGACGAAGCGCGCACGGCGCCCCGAAGCGGCATGCGGATTGCTCCCGCAACGCCCACCCACATGCGGACAGGCGTCACGCGTGTACATGTCAAAGTGGTTGAGATGAGCGGACAAGACGCGGCCGGCTCGCCTCGCCCGCGGCTCGACGTGCTGCCGCACTGGCCGGGCAAAACGGTCGCCATGCTCGCCACGGTCGGTCCTCGCCCGCACGTCATCCCGGTTTCAGCCCCGGTCCGCGTCGACAGCCACACGCTGCTGTTGAGCCTCCGACGAACTCGCGGGTCGCTCGCCCGACTTCGCGATCACCCGGCCGTGGCGCTGCTCATCTTGGCCGAGAACGACATCGCGTTCACGGCGCACGGGACCGCGCAAGTAGTCGAAGAGCCGATGTCCGTCGCCGACGACTACGCCGCTGTGCAGATCGCAGTGCAGACGATCGACGACCACCGCCAGAGGGACTTCCGCGTCACGGGCGGAGTCGATCGCAGCTGGATCGACGAAGCCGAGCAGCGCTCGTTGCGCGACCGTGTCCGAGCGCTCAACGCGCGCGTCAAAGACGTGCCCGCCAGCTGATCCGCGCTGCCCGACGCGCCGGCTCGGCGACGGGGCCCGAGCTTTTGGCTAGCGGCCAGCAGGCGGGAGCTCCCGGTCGGACGCGACGTCGAGCACGAGCTTGCCGGTGCTGGCGCGAGATTCGATCAGCCGATGGACGGCCGCCGCGTCGGAGAGCGGAAACACGCCGGAGATTTCGACCTTGACACGCCCCTCGAGAACGGCCTGCAGCGCCCGCTTCAGCGCGCGCTGCACAGCATCGGGGTGGCCGGCGCTCAACGCGGCCAGGTTGAAGCCGAGCACGCCCTTGCCGGAGAACCACAGCTCGTTCGCCGAGAACCTCACATCCTCGGCGTCTGAGGCGTTGCCCATCACCACCATGCGACCGCCCAGCGCGAGCGTCGCGAGACTCTCCTCGCGCGCTGAGCCGCCGACCATGTCGAGGATCACGTCGAAGCCCTCTGGCGGGGAGGCCGCGGCCAGATCGCCTGCAAGGACCACTTCGTCATAGCCGAACCGTTGAGCGATCGTTCGCTTCTCCGGGCTGCCGACGACACCGACCACGCTCGCGGCTCCGAGCAGTCGCGCCACCTGCCCGAGCTGGCTGCCCACACCACCCGCGGCCGCGTGCACGAGCACCGTCTCGCCGTCGCGCAGGCGTGCGACTTGATCCAGAGCGATGAATGCGCTCGTGGTGTTGGACGGAACCCCGGACGCGAGGGCCAAGAGCTCGGCGTCGGCGTCTTCCGGTAGAGGCGCCACGAGCATTGCGTCCGTCCTCACGATCTCCGCGTAGGCTCCGCCGGAGACGATTGCGAGCGCCGCGACCGCCTGACCGACCTGCAGGCCGCGGACGTCGGGCCCAAGCGCGCGAATGTGCCCCGACACCTCGATCCCGGGTACGAAAGGAAGCGGCACGTCGACGGCGCCGCGCCGATACAGCACCTCCGCGTAGTTCGCGCCGGCGAACGCAACGTCGATCGTCACCTCGCCCGGCCCGGGGTCCGGTGCGGGAACGTCGACCCAGTCCAGCACCTCGGGGCCGCCGAAGCGGGTGATGGCGAGCGCTTTCACTCGTCGGCCAGCCAGGTTGAGTTCGGCGGCGGGAGCGCGCGTGCGTCAGTCGGCATCGGCGACCGGTCCTGCCCACCCGCGCGCGGGTAGCTCGACTCCGTTGTCACTTCGAGGGCTGGCTGCTTCTCGCAGGTGCGCACGGAGTGAATGCGCACGGCATTGCGTATCGAAGGACACCACGTGAGCCTAACAACGGCGTCCGCGGCGTCCACCCCCGTAAATGCGCTGTCGACGCCTGAGCGCGCACCACATCGCCGGCATGCAAACCAATTAGCTAAAAGAGAAGCGGACCAATCGACGGTCCGGCGAACGAACTGATTGTTCACACTGAGTGAACCGATTTGCGAACCGAAAGGAGGAGCCGTGCCGAGCACCACATCCGCCGCCACGCGCAGCCGCGCGGTGGCGTGGTCCAAGGACGACCCGTTCGGCGCCGAGCACGCGTCGGTCCAGCTGTCAGCCGACATGCTCAGCGCGCGCGGGGTCGCGATCGGCTCACACCCCGAGCCCTACCGGCTCGACTACTCCGTCGACACGACCAGTGCGTTTGTGACCACGCGCGTCGACGTGCAGGCTGCCGGCGACGGCTGGTGGCGCAGCCTCGCCCTGCGGCGCAGCGAGGGCGGCTGGACCGCCGGCATCGAACAGCAGGGCGACGATGCCCGGCTTCCGGCGCCGGGTGGCGACCTCACGGCGCTGGCGGACGCGCTCGATCCCGACCTCGGGCTCTCGCCGCTGTTCAACTCGCTGCCGCTGCTGCGCCACGACGTGCACAAGGGCGGCCAGGCGACGGACTTCCTGATGATCTGGATCTCCGTGCCCGACCTCTCCGTACACGCCTCGCCACAGCGCTACACGTACCTCGGCAGCGATGCTGGTGTGCACCTGGTCCGCTTCGAGGCGGTAGGGGAGGGCGAAGACTTCGTCGCCGACGTGCAGTTCGACGAAGACGGCCTCGTGATCGACTACCCGGGTATCGCCAGTCGCATCGCGGCGCGCGGGTGAGCCGGCGCCTGCGTCACCGCCCGGGCCTACCCGGGCGCCCGCGGCGCGTGGGCGCCGTGCCCGCGAGCATGCCCACGAGCTGGTCGATCAGCGCGCGATTCAGGGGCTCGCCCGTGGCCAGCAGTCGATACCAGATCACCCCGAAGACGATGTCGCACACGGTCTCCGGCCTGGGCTGCGCCGGCAGGTCACCGCGAGCGCGCGCACGATCGAGCACGCCGGTCAGCGCGGCGCGGCGACGCTCCAGGAACGCCGCGCGAAACCGCTCGCGAAAGCCGGCGTCGGTCTGCGCCTGGGCCATCAACGCCCGCAGCGCATCGGCCACCGGCCGGTTGCGGCCCAACTTGAAGCTCGCCGCCAAGAAGGCCCGCAGGTCGTCGGCGTACGTGGCTTCGTCGGGGGCGGGGATGTTCAGGTCGGCCTCTGTCGCAAGCGCGTCGAGCAGCACATCGGCCTTCGAGGGCCACCACCGGTAGATCGTCTGCTTGCCCGTGCCCGAGCGCGTGGCGATGCCCTCGATGGTCAAGCGCGCATAGCCGGCCTCTCCCGCGAGCTCCAGCGCCGCGACGAGGATCGCCCGTCGGCTGTCCTCGCTGCGCTTACGACCCGGGCGTGCGCGAACGGTCCGATCGGTCACGAGGCTTATGCTAGCCTAAAGCAATCCGAGACGTATCGGTCCGTAATACTCGCGACGAGAGAGGAAGCAATCAATGCCTACGCACACGAGCGTGATAGTCGGCGGAACGTCCGGCATCGGCCTGGCCACCGCACGACAGATGCACGACCGGGGAGCGGCCGTCCATGTCATCGGCCGCTCCCGAGAGCCGCTCGACGAGATCGCGGTCAGCGACCCTTCGCTCGTCGGGCACCAAGCCGACGGAGGGGACGCCGACACGATGAAACTCACTCTCGAGTCGATCGGGGCGATCGACTCGCTGATCATCACGCTTGGCGGCAGCGGCGGGCCGGGGCCGATCGCAGACCTCGACCTGACGGAGTTGCGCCGCGCCTTCGACGCCAAGTTCTGGGCTCACATGACCACCATCCAGGTCGCGTTGGGGCACCTCGCGCCGAGCGGGTCGATAACCCTCATCGGAGCCGTCACCGCCCGCAGTGGAATGCCCGGCACCGCCGGCATAGCCGCGATCAACGGCGCTGTCGAGGCTCTCGTGAAGCCGCTCGCCGTCGAGCTCGCGCCGATTCGAGTCAAAGCCGTCTCTCCGGGCTTCGTCGACACCCCGTGGTGGAAAGAGCTGGCGGATGCCGACCGCGACGCCTACTTCGAGAGCGCCGCGCGGGCTCTGCCCAGCGGGCACGTCGCCACCGCCGCCGAGATCGCAGAGGTGGTAGTGCTCGCGGCGACCAACACCAACACCACCGGAACGGTCATCGAGACCGATGGAGGGGCGCGCCTGGTCTCCATCGGCTGAGGGGCGTCCAACGAGAAGGCACTGAGCGTGCCGGCTGGGCGCATTCACCAGCCGACGCGAGCGCGGCCGGCGTCGTTCTAAGGTCTTGTCGATGCACGCCCCCGCAAGCTCACCCACGCGCGAGCACGCTCTGCTCGCGGCCGCCGGCGACGGCGACGAGGGCGCGTTCGCCGAGCTGGTCGAGCGCATGCGCCCGGGGCTGTTCGCGCACTGCTATCGGATGCTCGGCTCGGCTCACGACGCCGAGGAATCCCTGCAGGACACGCTGCTGCGGGCCTGGCGCTCGGCGGCGAAGTTCGAGGGCCGCAGCTCCGCCTCGACGTGGCTTTACGCGATCGCCACCAACTCGTGTCTGACGCTGCTCGACCGGCGCCGGCGTCGCGCGCTGCCGGTCGACTACCGGCCGGCGGCCGACCCGCACGGGGGCCCTGGAGATCCGCTCGAGGACGCCTACTGGATCGAGCCGTTTCCCGACAGCGCGATCGAGCAGGTCGCCGACCACGCTGGACCGGAGGCGCGCTATGACGAGCGCGAGAGCGTGGAGCTGGCGTTCATCGCTGCGATGCAGCATCTGACGGCCAGCCAGCGCGCCGTGCTGATCCTCTGTGACGTGCTCTCCTTCTCCGCGCGCGAGGCCGCCGAGACGCTGGACACGACGATCGCTTCGGTCACGAGCTCGCTGCAGCGCGCCCGGCGCGCGACCGACGAGCGGCTGCCCGAGCGCAGCCAGCAGGAGACGTTGCGCGCGCTCGGCGATCGACGCCTGGGCGAGCTGGTGCAGGCGTACACCGACGCGTGGCAGCGAGAAGACATCGACGCCGTGGTGTCGATGCTGACCGACGACGCGACGTTCGCGATGCCGCCGCTGCAGAGCTGGTTTCGCGGGCGCGAGGCGATCGCCGTGTTCCTCCGCGGAAGCCCGCTGTCCGGTCGCTGGCGCTGGCGTCCTCTGCGGGCCAGCGTGAACGGCCAGGAGGCACTCGCCTACTACGGGTGGGACGCCGCCGCCAAGCGCTACATCCCGTTTGCGCTCAACGTCTTGACGCTGCGCGGGGACGCGATCAGCGATGTCACCGCATTTCTCACACGCTCCGGCGCGGGCGTAGAGCCCGACGACATGGATCGCCTCCTCGAAACCCCGCCGGACCCGGCGCGGCTGCACTCGGCGTTCGGCCGCGTCGGCCTGCCCCTGCACCTCGACTGAGCCCGCACGGTCGCTCCGTTTCGCGCCGCGATTAGATCGAGCGGTGCGATGGGTCGTTATGGGTGAGGGAGGTTCAAACGAACCCGGCGCGGATCGTCTCGCCGGGCTCCACTGCGCCTGACCGGCGCCAGCACACGAGAGGTATCGATAATGAGCGAGACGCGTTCCAAGGATCAGACCGAGATCGCCTTCGACCGGCTCGGCGCCGGTCAGCCGTTGATCGTCGTCGGCGGCGCGACATGCGACCGGGCGAGGATGCGCCCGATCTGCGACGAGCTGGCGCGAGACTTCGAGGTGATCAACTACGACCGGCGGGGCCGCGGCGAGAGCGGCGACACGCAGCCGTATGCGGTCGACCGAGAGGTCGAGGACATCGCCGCGCTGATCGACGAGGTCGGCGCGAGCGCGTGCGTCTACGGGCATTCCTCCGGCGCAGCTCTTGCGCTCAACGCGGCCGCCGCCGGCCTGTCGATCGAGCGGCTGATCCTGCACGACCCTCCCTACTCCCCCGAGCCCGACGGTGAGGACGAGCGCAGGCTGTATGGCGAGAACCTGCGCAAGCTGCTGGGCGAAGATCGGCGCGGCGACGCAGTCGAGCTGTTCTTCTCGACGACCGGCATGCCCGCAGCGATGGTCGCGGAGATGCGCGGCGGCCCTTTCTGGCCGGCGCTGGAGGCGATCGCGCCGACGCTCGACTACGACTCCGAGGTGATGGGGCACGTGCGCACCGGCGCCGCCGTGCCGGTGGAGCTGCTCGACCGGGTCGGCATGCCCGTGCTCGTCATCTGCGGCGGGGCCAACCAGCAATGGTGGAAGGACGCGGCGTCGTCGATCGCCGCCGGCGTCGCACACGGACGCCTGGAGATCCTCGACGGCGCGGCGCATATCGTCGCACCGGAGGTGCTCGGACCGGTGATCGCCGCGTTCGTGCGCGGAGTCCCCGAGGCCGCGTGAGCGGGCCTGTCGATCGACTGGAAAGGAGCGCACGATGAGTCTTCCCGAGGTCGTATCGCCGGAGCAGTGGCGCGCGGCGCGCGTCGAGCTGCTGGCCGAGGAGAAAGCGATGACGCGAGCTCGCGACCGGCTGAGCGCGAAGCGGCGTCGCCTGCCGATGGTCGAGGTGCACAAGCCCTACGTGTTCGACGGCCCCGACGGCGACGCGAGCCTTCTCGACCTGTTCGACGGTCGCCGCCAGCTGATCGTCGTGCACTTCATGTTCAACCCGGCCTGGCAGGACGGCTGCCCGAGCTGCTCGGCCAGCGCCGATGAGATATCCGACGGTTTCGTCAGGCATCTCAACGCTCGCGACACGACGTTGGCCCACGTCTCGCGCGCGCCGTTCGACAAGCTCGAGGACTACAAGAGACGCAAGGGCTGGACGCTGCGCTGGTACTCCTCGTTCGCCAGCGACTTCAACTACGACTTCCACGTCACGATGGATGAGTCGACCGCCCCGCTCGAATACAACTACCGCTCTCTGCAGGAGCACGAGCGCGCCGGCACCGCCTATTACTTCGATGGCGAGCAGCCGATCGAGGAGCCGGGCGTCAGCTGCTTCCTGCGCGACGGCGAGCGCGTTTACCACACCTATTCGACGTTCGGCCGCGGCAGCGAGGCGACCGGCGGCTCGTACTACTGGCTGGACCTAACCGCGCTCGGGCGCGGCGAGGAGTGGGAGGAGCCGCAGGGACGCGCCGCCGGCGCGCGCGAAGCCAAACCGGACTTCGTCGGGTGAGCGGCGGCTCTCGTCGATCGGCCGCGCATGCGACAGCCGGAACCGTCGCATGAACGGTCGCACCGGCGTGGAGCACGAGGAGGTCCACTTCCACAACGGCGCCACACGCCTTGCCGGCACGATCAGTCGGCCGGCTTCGCCGACGCCGACGCCCGGCTTGGTGATGATCGGCGGTTCGGGCCCTTCAGATCGTCACAACGACGGATTCTTCGATGTGCTGGGCGCGGCGTTCGTGCAGGCAGGTGTGTCGGTGCTCGCCTACGACAAGCGAGAGGCGTGGGAGACGGCGACGCTCGACGAGCTTGCAGCCGACGCCGCGGCCGCCGTGGAGGCGCTGGGCTGCGATGCCCGCGTCAGCGCCGGCGCCACCGGCGTTCTGGGTCACAGCGAGGGCGGTTGGGTCGCGCTGCGCCTGTGTGTCAAGCGACCCGCGCTGAAGCACCTGATTCTGAACTCGTGTCCAGCGACTTCGTTTCTCGAGGCGGAGTTCTACGCGCTGGCGGTAGGCCACGGCGACGCCGCAACGGCGAAGGCGGCCCAAGACCTCCTGCAAGCGCTCGTGGACTGCGCTCGCTCGGGAGCCGACTACGAGGCGGCGCGACGGATCGTGGCCGCCGCGAGCGAGGAGCCGTGGTATCCGCGCCTGGCGCAGGCCGGGTTCGAGCTCGACCGGGCGATGTGGCGGCAGCTGAGCGTCTGGAAGGATTACGACCCGCGCAGCGATCTGCGCGTCCTGACGACGCCGACGCTCGCGGTGCTCGGCGCCGACGACCCGCTGGTCCCTGTCGCGGCCAGCGTGGTGTCATTCGATGAGACCGCGCGCCAGTCGGGTCGTGCTCAGCAGACAGCCGTCTTTCCTCTCGCCGGCCATCGACTCCAGCTCGCCGCAGAGAACCGCTTGGCGCCCGGATATCTCGACACCCTGCGCGACTGGGTCCAAGCCCACTCGCTGCCCTGACAGTCGCTCACGATCCGAGCGGCGCTCGCCTGTCCGACCGCGTGCGTTCAGCCACTCGCGTCTATCCGTTTCGGTCCAACCCCCGTGCGCTGAGCCATTCGCGCGCCGTCTGTCGATTTCGGCCAACCCCGTTCGTCTTAACAGCAAGGCAGCGCGTCGCGCGCACACCGCGCGCGCCGAAATCGCACGAAAGGAGCCAACAGATGGCATCGACGACGCTGGAACCGCAGGCGAGTACGCCGTTCCTGCAGCCGGTGGAGAAGCCGAAGGGCTTGTTCCTGAAGATGGGCTACGCGTACTCCAAGCGCCAGTTCGGAAAAGTGTTCTCGCCGCTGAGCGTCTTCTGCGCGCGCATGCCCACCGCGTTCACGCGCTTCTACGGCAAGATCGGCAGCCTCGACAAGAAGCTGACGCTGCCGCAGAACACCGTCAAGCTGCTGCGCCAGCAGGTCGCCACCGTCAACGGCTGCGACTTCTGCATGGACTCGAACAGGGCGGCGATTCTCAAAGAGTCCGACCCTGAGCTCCCGGGCCTTCTCGCCGAGTTGCCGCGCTACGAAATGAGCTCGCTGTTCAGCTCCGCCCAGCGCGCCGCGCTGGACTACGCGAGCGAGCTCGCGCGCGAGAAGAAGGTCAGCCACGCGACGTTCGCGCAGCTCTCCAAGCACTACAGCGAGCGCGAGATCTGCGACATCGTCTGGGTGGTGTCGAGCGAGCACCTCTACAACATCAACAACATCGGGCTGAACATCGGCTCAGACGGCCTCTGCAGCGCAGCTCGCGCCAAGTAGCTCCAACCGATCATGCGCTCAGGCGAGCGCTCCATGCCCACCGACAAGGCACCCGAAAGGACCAGCACATGCTCGGCCGCAAGGACTACACGAAAGAGGAGTACGACAACGGCAAAAAGGCGATCCAGCGCCAACTCGCCGCGTATCGAAAGCTCGCGGATGCCGCCGTCGGCGACAAGCCCGGCAAGGACGCCAAGGCCGCGCTCGACGCATTCGAGACTCTGTTCTTCAACAACATGGCGCTCACGCTCGACCGCCTGTACGTGCACCGCCTCTCCGGCAAGGACCACGAGGGCAAGGACGGCAACCCGCTCAACGAGCTGCGCCTGATCGTCGACTCGCTGGTCGACCACAACGGCGTCATGCGCGCCGACAAGCAGATCAAGCTGCCGCCCGACAAGAGCGTTCTCGGGATCGACGTCGGCGACAAGATTGAGCTCACCGAGGACGACTTCACGCGGCTCTCCAAGGCGTTCTTCGACGAGCTAAAACGTCGCTTCCTCTAGCGGGTCGCGGCCGGAGCGGCGCCGACGCGCTTCCAGCGCGCGCCAGCCGATCGACGGTCCCTGTCTGCGCTTGTGTACGAAGGCGTTTCGCGCGCAAATAGGTCGGGTATCCAATAGCTGACGAAAGGAGCAGTGATGGCAACGCGCGAGAAGGACCTGTTGAAGAGCCTGCGCGACCGGGGCGTGCGAAAACGAACCGCCGTCGAAGTCGTCAAGGCCGTGAACGGCGCTGCGAAGTCAAGGCCGGCGCGCCGAGTGGTGGCTGACCTCTCGTCCGTCGTGGACGAGCTGAACGACCGCCTGCGCCGAGGCCCCGAGAGGCGCAGCGCGTCGGCGAAGAAGGCAGCCAAGACACGCAAGCGCAAGGCTCGCGCGCGCAGTGAGGCGGCCAAACGCGGCGCGCGCAAGCGCGCGCGGAACTGATCGCGGCAGGACGAATCGCTGTCCGCCGGCAGGACGAATCGCTGTCGAGAGGACGAGCAGACCGGACGAGAGGAATGGAAGCGACGATGGCCGCCACCAGAGCAAAAGCCCGAGCATTTGCCTTTCCGTCGAAGGAAAAGGAGCCGATCGGCGACGCCGAGCACGTACGCAGCGCGGTCGCGCGCTTCAATCAGGTGCAGGGAGTCAGCGACAGCGAAAGAGATGCGGCGTGGCGGCGCATCCGCGCCGCCGCACGTAAGCACGGAGTCCACATCGACGTCCGAGGGTGGCGCCAGCTGATGAAGAAGCGAGACTGAGCGCGGGCCGGTCCTACGCGGAGACGGCTCGATTTCTACCGCGAGGGCGCCAACAGGGCACGGGGCGTCGTTTGCGCCGCAGTCGGTCGGGGTAGCCGAAGCCTGGAGCTAGCGGTGCTTAGACTTAAATGCCTCAACTGTGGGCTGACTGTCCCCTACAAAGGATCGAAGGGGGACCTGTGCCCGCGCTGCCTCGTCCGCGCCGGGCAGGCGGTCAGGCTGATCACGGTCAGCGACGGGGCGTCCGCGGGAGCGACGCGGGGGAGGCTACGCATCAACTCGAAGGTCGTCGGTGAGCGCCACATCGTGTGCGTCGACGGTGAGCTCGACGTCGCGTCCGCGCAGATGCTCGAAGCCACCTTGGCCGACGCTTGCTCATCAGGAGCCAAGGAGCTCGTACTGGAGCTAGGGGGTCTCGAGTTCATGGACTCCACGGGACTGAGGGCGATCCTGCGCGGCAAGGCCCTATGTGAGGCCAACGGATGCGTCTATTCGGTCACGCCTGCGCAACGTCCGGTGGAGCGAGTCTTCGACGCCACCGGGGTAGGGCGCAGGCTCGGATCTCGCAAGCCCGCGACCGAGCGAACGGGAGCCGGCTAGTCAGTCGGGCATGACGTGCTGTCGCACCGTCATGGCGCGACAGCGGCCGCGACCCACGTCACTGTGGACCGGCTGCCTGCGCGATCTCGCCGATTCGCCGGCTGAGCAGTCGCCGCTCGGCGGGGTCGTGCGCCAGGGCGAGCGCGCGTTGGAAGGCGTCGCGAGCCTCGGCGGCGCGGCCGAGCCGCTGCAGCAGCTCGCCGCGGGTCGCGTGCAGGTAGTGGTAGTCCTCCAGCGCAAGCGCGTCGACCATCTCCAGCGCGGCGGCCGGGCCCTCGACCTCCGCGAACGCCACGGCCCTGCTCAGCTGGACGACCGGCGAGCTCGTCAAGCGGGCCAGCTGGTCGTACAGTGCGGCGATCTGCCCCCACGGCCGCGGCTGATCGGCGTGCAGAGACGCGATCGCCGCCTGCAGCACGTAGGCGCCGTGCCCGTGCAACGCCAGCCCGCGCTCGAGCGCCGCGCGACCCCGCTCGATCAGCTGACGATCCCACAGCGAGCTGTCCTGGTCGGCCAGCCGCACCAGCTCGCCTTCGCGAAACCGAGCCGCCGCTCGCGCGTGCAGCAGCAGCATCATCGCCAGCAGGCCGTGCACCTCGGGCTCGTCGGGCATCAATTCGACCAGCGCGCTCCCCAGCCTGATCGCCTCGGAAGCGAGCTCGTTACGACCGCCGTAGCCCTCGTTGAAGATCAGGTAGACCACCGCCAGGACCGCTGCGAGACGGTCGGGCAGCAGATGATCGGGCGGGATGCGAAAGGGGATGCCGGCCGCCTTGATCTTGCGCTTGGCGCGCACCAGCCGCTGCGCCATCGTCGGTTCGGGAACCAGGAAGGCGCGCGCGATCTCCGGCGTCGTCAGGCCGCCGAGCGTGCGCAGCGTCAGAGCGACCTGCGCCTCGGTCGCCAGCGCCGGATGACAGCACGTGAAGATCAGCTCCAGACGCTCGTCCGGGAAGCTCGTTTCGTCCAGCTCGTCCATCGCGTCCCCGCCGGTGGCTTCGGAAGCCTCGAGCAGCTCAGTCTTGGCCGCCAGCGTCCGTTCGCGACGAATGCGGTCGATCGCGCGGTGGCGCGCCGTGCTGATCAGCCACCCCGCCGGGCTCGCCGGCATTCCCTCCTTCGGCCAGCGCTCCGCGGCGATCGTGAACGCCTGCTGCGCAGCTTCCTCGGCGAGATCGAAGTCGCCGAGGAAGCTGATCATCGCAGCGAGGACGCGCCCCCACTCCTGGCGAAACGTCTGCTCGAAGCTGCTTACCACTCGGCGATCGGGCGCACCTCGATCGCGCCGCCCATCCGCGCTGCGGGGATTTTCGAGGCCACCTCGATGGCGGCGTCGAGATCGTCAGCCTCGAAATGCAGGTAGCCGCCGACCGCCTCCTTGAGCTCGACGAACGGACCGTCCGTAGTGAGCGTCTCGCCGTCCTTCACGCGCACGGTCGTCGCCGTCTCCGGCGGCTGCATCTGCATCCCCGTCGTCACCCCGTCGGTTTCGTTGAGCGCCTTGTAGTCAGCGGATACCGCCGCCTTCTGCTCATCGGGCAGGCGCTCCCACTCCTCTGACGGCGGCGTCGGCGTGTCGCCTTGGTAGATCAGCATCATGTACTTCATCGGGACCTCCTGTTGTGGGATCTGTGCCCTTAAGACGAACGGGCAAGGCGAAAATCGACACGGCGGGCCTCCCTGCGTCGGCCCAACCGCACGAGCGCGAGACGCTCGGACGGCCAAAGGCCCGAGCGGAGCGCGTCGAGGCTCACACGCGCTCCGCTTCGTCGAGCAGCGAGTGAAGCGCGCGCAGACCGGCCACGATCGCCGCCCGCTGATCGGCGCTGCCCCGCGACAGCGCGGCCGCGAGCGGAGCGTGGCGCGCGACCGGCAGCTCGCTCTCCAACCAGCCGCGCACCGGCTCGGTCAGCTCCACCGAGACGAAGCGTTTGTCGCCCGCGCCGGCCGCGCGCCTGACGAGCCCGCGCTTGGCGAGTCGGTCGACGATCCCCGAAGCCGTGCTGTGCGCGAGGCCCATGCGCGCGCTGAGCTGCGACAGCGACAGCCCCGACCCCCCGTCGCGCAACTCCCGCACGAGCACTTCCAGCGCCAGCACCTGCGAAGGCGTCAGCTCGCCCGGCTGTGCGCGGGCATGTCGCCAGATCGCCGATCGCATGATCCGCCCGATCGCATCCAGGCGCTGGGAAATCAGCGCCGCCTGCTCGAGCGCATCAGCGTCGGGCGGCGCCTTCTCGCCGGTCATCGCCGCCGGCCGACAACACGGGGCACGAGACACGGAACCCGCTCGCGGTAGCGCCGGTGCTGCTCAGGGAAGGTCCTCGCCAGCAGCGACTCCTCGCTTCTGATCTTGACCGACAGCGCCAGCGCGACGACGGCGACGAGCGCGAGCCAGCGGCCCAGTCCGTATGCCAGCGCGGTCGCCACGAGCATCGCCAGCACCCCAGCGTAGATCGGATGACGAGCGACAGCGTACGCGCCATCCGTGCGCAGTCGCCGCTCGCGCGCGCGTGGAGCCGACGACCACGAATCACCCAGCGATCGCCGTGCGGCGATCGTCGCGGTGGTCGCTGCGATCAACAGCGGGAGGCCCGCCGCACGCGCCCACACCGATCCGATCGTGACGGCGCTCCAGATCGAGGCCGGGCTCTCGAGCACGCAGATCGCGCCCACGCCCGCGGCGAGCGAACCGACGTCTCTCGGCTCGCTCGCGTCCCGCGCGCGCCGCCCCGCCCGACCCCGCGCGCCGAGCACCCAGATGACCGCGAGCGCTCCCCAGCAGGCGAGCGCTCCCGCAGAAATTAGGTCTAATACGACGTGTCGCATACGACGTAATATAGCGACGGCGGCGCAGAAGCCCGGCCGCTCACCGCAAGACCGCAGGCGCGCGGCTGAACAAGCGGCCGGCGAGGTCGACGCCGACGACCGCGCCCCGCTCGTCGCGCGTGAAGAACCCGCGCTGTCCCTTGAAGGCGCCACTCGTGATCACGTACTCGTCCGCGTCGCCGGGCAGCAGGCCGAAGCGAAACGGCGCGTGGTCGGGCGGCAGCTCCTTCACCGCCGCCGCGCGGATCTCCGCCTTGATCAGCACCTCCAGCCTCAGCTCTGCCTCGGCGACGTCGATCGTCAGCGTCATCACGTCGTTCTCGTAGCTTCCGGTGACTTCACGAGCCTGCGTCTCGTCATACGCGAGCGGCTCGGGGTCGCGCTCGCTGACCTCCAGGTAGGCGTCGAGCGCCCAGCGGATCGCCGCCTGGTTGAACGGGATTCCCTGCGGGCCGGCGTTGGACAGCGAGACCACCGCGAAATCTCGCTCGGGCACCATGAGCACGTCGGCGAACTGGCCGTTGGCCGAGCCACCGTGCCCGACGGCGCGTACGCCGTCGACGTCGCGCACGAACCAGCCGATGCCGATCGCGTCGCCGAGGTTGCTGCCACGCAGCGCCACCGTCGGCTCCTTCATGCGATCGAGCAGCTCGCCGGGCAGCAGACGGACGCCGCCGCCGGCGCGACCGTCGCCGAGGTGAAACCGCGCCCAGCGCAGCTGGTCGTGGATCGAGGAGGCGATGCCGCCGCCCGGGTTGTCGCCTCGCGCGCGCCGCCACAGGCGCCCGATCGAAAGCGACTGGCGATGGTCGCGGTTGTGACCCACCGAGAACCGGCGGGTCATGATGTCGTCGCGCGCGAAGAAGCTGTGAGACATGCCCAGCGGCTCGAATATGAGCGAAGCGACCGCCCGCTCGAACGTCAGTCCCGTGACCTTCTCCACGATCCGCCCCACCAGGTTGTAGCCCGCCTGGCTGTAGGAGGCGCGAGCCCCCGGCTGTGCGATCAGCTCCAGCTCGGCCATCTGCGCGACATAGCTCGCCAGCGCGTCGTCGCCCTCGCCGGTGTCGACGATCAGCCCCCAGTCCAGCCCGGCGGTGTGGTTGAGCAGGTTCAACACCGTGACCTGCGCCGCCGTTCGCTCCTGCGCGAGCGCGAGCTCGGGGACGTACCGCCGCACCGGCGCGTCAAGCTCGACATCGCCGCGCGCGACCAGGCGCATGAGCGCGGTCGCCGTGTACGTCTTCGTGACCGAGCCGAGCAGGAACAGCGTGTTCTCGTCGACAGGCAGCGGGCTCTCGACGCTCGTCACGCCCGAGCAGGCGTGCAGCTCCCGTCCGTCCGCCCACACCCCGACGGCGACGCCCGGAATGCCGAACTCCGTGGCGCTGGCCTCGACGAAGTCCAGCAGTGCGTCCTGTGACATTTCCGCCTCCTCACCGTTGACTTGCACAATGTTCAAGGAGACGATAGCACGGGACTTGCACAACGTTCAAGACCACCTGAACATCGTGCAAGGCGCTGCCCGATGTCCTATGTTTGGCGCATGGCGCGCGACACGCTGACGCGTGAGCAGATCGTCGCCGCGGCGGTCGAGCTGCTGGACGCCGAAGGCCTCGACGGTCTGAACATGCGCGCGCTGGGAAAACGGCTGGGCTCCGCGGCGACCGCCGTCTACTGGCACGTCGGCAGCAAGGCCAACCTCATCGTCCTCGCCGGCGACCAGGTGTGGCAGGAGGTCGTCCTCCCCGACGTGGACGCCATCGAGTGGCGTTCCGCCGCCATGCAGATGGCCACCGACCTGCACGCCATGCTCACCAGGCACCTGTGGCTCGTGCAGGCCTTCGGCTCGTTTGTCGTCTTCGGCCCCAACAAGGCGCGCCACGACGACCGCAACCTCGCGATCTTCGAGGCGGCCGGGTTCGCCGGCGCGCAGGCCGACCGGGCGGCCTCCGCCGTCCTCACGTTCGTGCTCGGCAACGCGCTCGGACCGGCCGCGACGCAGTCGCTCACCCGGAGCCTCGGCCGCGACGGCGCCGATGCCGACGAGCTGATCCGCGAGAGCATGGACAAGGCCAGGGAGATCGCCGCCCAGTTCCCTCGACTGCGCGATCGTCTAGACACTGCCGCCGCCGGCTATGCGGCCGGCCCGAGCAACGCCTTCGAGTTCGGTCTTCGCGCGCTGTTCGACGGCCTGGAAGCCGAGCTCGTCGTCAGCCGCGCCGGCGCCCGGCGAGGGCGCCGGCGCCACTAGACTCCGTCGCGATGGCTGAGCAAGACGCGACCGTTCTGGTCACCGGTGGGACGGGGTTTCTCGGCGGATGGTGCGTCAGCGAGCTGCTGCGGCGCGGCCACGCGGTGCGAACGAGCATTCGCGACCTGCGACGCGCCGACGACGTGCGCGCCTCGCTCGTCGCGTCGGGAGTCGACGCCGGCGACCGGCTGTCGATCATCGCCGCCGACCTCGGCGCCGATGATGGCTGGGCGGACGCGGTGGCCGGATGCGACTTCGTGCTGCACGTCGCTTCGCCGTTCCCGCCCGCGCAGCCGAAGGACCCCGACGAGCTGATCGTGCCGGCCCGCGACGGCGCGCTGCGCGTTCTGCGCGCGAGCCTCCACGCAGGCGTCAGACGCGTCGTCATGACGTCGTCGGTCGCCGCCGTCCGCCACGGGCGACCGCCGTCCGCCGACGCTCCATACGACGAGACCGATTGGACGGACCCCGATGACGAGCGGCGCACGCCGTACGTTCGCTCGAAGACGATCGCCGAGCGCGCCGCCTGGGACCTCGTGCGCGAAGCCGGCGCTGAGGATCGCCTGACGACGGTCAACCCCGGCGCGATCATCGGCCCTGCGCTCAGTGAGGATCGCTCCTATTCGCTGCAGGTGATCGAACGGCTGCTCGCCGGCATGCCGGCGACGCCGCGGCTAGGCTTCGTCTTCGTCGACGTACGCGACGTGGCCGACCTGCACATCCGCGCGATGACCCACCCGCAGGCCGGAGGCGAGCGGTTCCTGGCGGTCGATCGCTTTCTTTGGATGCAGGAGGTGGGGCGGATCCTGCGCGAGCGTCTGGGGCCGGCCGCCGCGAAGGTCCCCACCCGCGTCGCGCCGAACCTGCTCATCCGCGCGATGGCGTTGTTCGACCCGAGCGTCCGCTCGATCGTCGGCGACCTCGGCGAGTCGTCCACGTACACAGCCGAGAAGGCGAAGACCACGCTCGGCTGGAGTCCGCGCCCGGTCGAGGACTCGATCGCCGACACCGCGCGGAGCATCGTCGAGTCGCCCACCCGCTGAGGCCCGCCCGGATCGCCAATCTCGGCAGGTGAGTTCACTCATCGAGTAACTGGATCAGACCGGTCGATGCCGCCAAGCCGCGGGAACGAATCTGGTGGCGCGCGAGCTGAAAATGTGACACACCGCACCAAACGGTGAGCGGATCACGGAGCCCGTCTGGGCGAAGTGCACAAGAGCGCCAATTTCACCAAATATTTGTCTTGACTCCACGGGGTGCTTCTGCGACGGTCCGCCCGAAGGGACTGCTGCGCGCGCTGGCTTGCGAAGCGTCCAGACGTCGGTCGAGGAGAGGGAATCGGATGAGGCTGGTGCGTCGTGCGTGGACGGTCGTCGGCATTTTGGCAATCTATTGCGGCGTGCTGGCGACGGCCGGTGCGGCGGCGGAACCCGCGCCGTTCGGCCACGCCTGCAAAGCTCAGAACGGCGTGCGCTTCTGTCCCACCGAAACGCTCGCTCAGCGCGTTCCCACCTTCGACGGCGTGCCGCTGGACGCCGACGTCACGCTGCCCGCCGAAGGCGCCGGCCCGTTTCCCACGATCGTCATGCTGCACGGCTGGGGCGGCAGCAAGACGTCGTTCGAGTCGACCACGCCCGCCGGTGACGGCAACGAGACGTTCGACTACAACAACGTCTATTACGCGCAGCACGGCTTCGCCGTGCTCAACTACTCCGCACGCGGTTGGGGCAACTCGTGCGGCTCGCCCTCTTCACGCGAAGATCCCGGCTGCAAAGAAGGCTGGATCCGCCTCGCCGACCAGCGCTATGAGGCACGCGACGCGCAGTATCTGCTCGGCCTGCTCGCAGACGAGAAAGTCACCAAGCCAGGCGCGATCGGGTCGACCGGCATCTCCTACGGCGGCGGGCAGAGCATCGAGCTGGCGTATCTGAAGAACCGCGTGCGCCTGCCGGGTGGCGAATTCGCTCCCTGGTTGAGCCCCAAAGGCAAAAAACTCCACCTCGCCGCCGCCTATCCGCGCTGGCCGTGGTCTGACCTCGTCGAAGCGCTGACGCCCAACGGGCGCTACCGCGACACCGAAGTCGCGCCGTTCGCCCAGAGCTACGAACCGTTCGGTGTGGAGATACAGAGCTACGTCTCAGGCCTCTACGCGCTCGGTAACGCCAGCGGCTACATCGCGCCGGCCGGCGCCGATCCCGAAGCCGACCTGACGAAATGGTTCGGCGCGATCAACGCCGGCGAGCCCGTCAACCCCGAAGACGAAGCGATCGCCAAACAGATCTACACCTACCACCAGGGCTATGGCATCGCGCCGGCCGGCAAGCCCGCGCCGATGCTGCTGCAGAGCGGCTGGACCGACGACCTGTTCCCGCCCGAGCAATCGCTGCGCATCTACAACGCCGTGCGTGCCATCAAAGGCTACGCGGCGCTGCAGTTCGGCGACCTGGGGCACAGCCGGGGCTCGAACAAGGAAAACACCGACCACGCCTTCCAGGAACAGGGCGCGAGCTTCTTCGAAGCACGCTTGAAACACGTCGGCAAAGCGCCTGCCAACGGCAGCGTGATCGCTTACACCCAGACCTGCCCGCAGAGCGCGCCCGGTGGCGGTCCGTTCACGGCCACACTGTGGTCGAAGCTGCACCCGCATACCGTCACGTTCGGCTCGGCGGCCGGGCAGCTGTTCACATCCGCCGGAGGCAACGCGACGATCGCGGCCGAAAATGACCCGATCGCCAACTCCGACGGGTGCAAGGAAGTCAAAGCGGAAACCGAGCCGAACACCGCCAACTACACGCTGTCGAGCCCCGGATTCACTCTCTTGGGTCTGCCCACCGTGACGGCTACGGTGAAAACCGTCGGACCGTTCGGCGAGCTCGTCTCGCGCCTGTGGGACGTGCTGCCCAGCGGCGAACAGCGGCTGATCAGCCGCGGCGTGTATCGACTCACCGAAAACCAGGAAGGCACGATCACCTTCCAGCTGCACGGTAACGGCTACCAGTTCCCTGCCGGCGATGCGGTGAAGCTGCAGCTCCTCGGTCGCGACACGCCCTATTACCGAGCCAGCAACGGCACGTTCGCCATCGAAGCGACCAATGTGACGGTGTCGCTGCCGACGCTCTGACGGCGCTGAAATGGAGTCCGGGCTCGCGTCAGCGCGCGGCGCGTGGCGCTCGAGTCCGGCTCGCGTCAGCGTGGCGCCCGAGTCCAGGCGTGGCGTGGCGTGGCGCCCGAGTCCGGCTCGCGTCAGCGTGGCGTGGCGCCCGGCTGCGGCGCGTCGCGAACAAGCCGTCCGCGAACGCTCAACCTGGTCGGCGTGCGCAGCACGCCCAACGGGCTCCAAGTCATGCCGAGCGTTCGCTGATCGACGTAAGCGGTCGCTTGCAGGTCGAGCTCGCCGTCGACCGCTCGCAGAGTCGCCTCGACCGTCAGCGCGACCTCGCGACCCGCTGCTCGAAGTCGCCCGCTGACCACGAGCAGCGTCCCGTCGGCCTCGGCGAAGTCGGACACGAAGCGAATCTGCGGGTGGTGCTCGACATCGAAGAAGTCGGCCGAGCGCAGGTGCCTGTCGCGCTTGGCGTTGGCGCTGTCGAGGCTCGCCGCCTCGATCGTCAAGCGCGCGGCCGGCTGCTCGCGCAGGTCGAGCGTTCCCTCGTAGCGGTCGAAGTGCCCCGTGACGGTCATCAAACCGAAGAAATGACGCGCGCCGAACTCGATGCGAGCCCGTGACGGGTCCAGGCGCCAGCGCGACGCTTCCACCTGGCGCCTGCTCGGCGACGACGCATGCGTGAGATCGGGCGTCATCACGCGCCGGCGGTGAGCGGTTGCGCGAAGCGCACCATGTTGCCGGACGGATCGCGCACGGCGCAGTCTCTGACGCCGTATGGCTGATCGGTCGGCTGCTGCACGATCGGAGCGCCCGCGCCGCGCGCCCGCTCGAAGGTCGCGTCGCAGTCGTCGGTGTGGAAGATCGCCGCGGTGAGCGAACCAGCCGCCACGACTCGTTCGAGCGTCCCGACGTCGCCCGGACGACCGGCAGGCGTCTCCAGCGAGACCTCCACGCCGTCGGCCTGCGACGGCGCCCCGACCGTCAGCCAGCGCATCGAGCCGATCTCCACGTCGGCGCGAACCTTCAGGCCGAGCACGTCGCGATAGAAGGCCAGCGCCTCGTCCTGGTCGCGAACGGTGACGAAGCAGTGCGAGAGTGTCAGGTTCATTGGGGCGTCTCCCTTGGCTCGTTTGCGCGCATCGCCGTGAAGTACTCGTCGAGCACCGGCGCGGTGACCTCGGCGTTGATGTCGTGCGTCTGTCCCATCAGCGTGCAGTGCCGGCCGTTGGGCAACACATCGGCGGTCGCACGCGCGCCGCTGCGCAGGAACTGCCAGCTCTGCTCGCCGTCGATCACCAGCGTCGGCGTGTCGACCGAGGCGATCAGCTCGCGCGGCAACGTGAGATCGCCGGTGATCAGCGCGTCGTAGACGAGCGTGGGCGCGATCGCCTCCAGCCCCGGGCGAAACGGCGCGTCTCGCAGCTGCTGCACGACCTCGGCGGGAATGCCGATTCCATCGGTCTGGTAGAGCTCGACCGCGTCGCCGCGCCTTCCTTCGGATATCAGCACGGTGAGCCGCTCAGCCAGATCGGCGCTCGGCCGCGGCCTGCTCTCGTCGACCAGGAAAGGCGGCTCGTACAGCGCGAGCGCGTCGATCGGCAGGCCGTGCGCCGCGGCGTGCAGCGCGAGCACGGCGCCGGAGGAGTAGCCGAACACTCCCGCCGTGCCGCCCGCCTCCTCGATCAGCGCGCCCAGGTCCTCGAACTCGCGCTCGATTGAATACGGCTCGGTGTCGCCGCTGTCGCCCCTTCCACGACGGTCGTAGTTGAGCACCGTGTAGCTGGTCTGCAGCGCCTGCGCGAGCCCCGCGGTGGTGGACCGGTCGTTGAACGCCCCGACGACCAGGATGATCGCGGGTCCTTCGCCGAGTCGATCGAAGGCGATCGTCGTCCCGTCGGCTGACTTCACTGTCTTCATCTGAGCTCCATTCGTTAGATCACAGAGACGCCGCGCTGTGGCGCGGCGTCGGTGCAGGCGCGCGAGACAGCGCTTACGAGCGCCGTCTCGCACCCGTCGTTTCGCAGCATCCGCAGCGGCAGCCCGGCGAGGAACATCACGTCGCCGCACGCGCGGCGCCAGCACAGCCCGTCGAGGGACTGAAGCTCGAGCTGTCCGCGCTCGATCACGACGAGCGAGTCGCGCCACTCGGACGGCTCGAACACCCGCTCGGCGCCCGCGGCGATGACGAACACGCGCAACAGCGCCCACGGCGGCAGCCGCCGGCCGATGAACGCCAGCCGGTCGCGACTCTCGGAAAAGTCAAGCAAGGGACTCGGGAAGGCCGAATGCCGCAAACAGGTCCGGGCGAAGGAACACGGTGATCTCGGCGATCGTCCCGGCTTGCAGACGCAGCACGTCGATCGCCAGCGGTCGGTAGCGCGCGTCGCCGTCGCGACGTATGTAGCTGGCCGCCGCCGGCTGTCCGTTGGCGCTCGTCGCCACGTAGCGGTAACGGCCCGCCTCGGCGCCATGCCGCGCCGACCGCAGGAAGGCCTCGCGGCCCTCGTACCAGACCGGGTGGGGCGGAGCCGAGACGCGCGTGTCCTCGCGCAGCAGCGCCGCGAGCGCTTCGACGTCGCCGCGTTCGTGCGCCTCCATGTAGTCGCGCAGCAGCGCGCGCTCGTCGACGCTCGCGCGTCGCTGGCGGTCCCACTCCAGCCGATGCGCAGGCAGGTACTGCTTCAACGTGGCCCGCGCTCGCTGCAACGCGCTGTTGACCGCAGCGACGCTCATCTCCAGCGCCGCCGCCGTGTCCTTCGCCGACCAGTCGAGCACGTCGCGCAGGACCAGGACCGCGCGGCGACGCGGCGGCAGGTGCTGGATCGCGGCGAGGAAGGCCAGTTCGATGGTCTCCTTCTCCACCAGTTGCGAATCGGGCCCGTCCTCGCTCGCGGCGATGCCCTCCAGCATGGATTCGGGATACGGGTCCAGCCACGGCAGGTCCGACGGCGGCGCCATCACCGCGTCGGGATCGGCAGCCGGCGCGACATCCGCCGGAAGCACGCGCGCTCGCCGGCGCTGCAGCGCGTCGAGGCAGGCATTCGTGGCGATGCGATAGAGCCACACGCGCAGCGTCGAGCGACCCTCGAACTTCGTGCGCCCGCGCCACGCGCGCAGCACCGTCTCCTGCACCAGATCCTCGGAGTCCTCCAGCGAGCCGAGCATGCGATAGCAGTGCAGCTGCAGCTCGCGCCGGTAGCGCTCCACGAGCGCGACGAACGCGGATTCGTCGCCCGATCGCAGGGCTGTCACGATCGCCTCGTTGCTTGTGTCGCAGGTCATCACGGTCATCATGCAGCGCCGCTATGCGCGGACGAGGACTTGGTTGTCATGACAGATAAGACCGCGAGCGACGCGAAAACTGATCAGCTGGCCGCGTCGTCGTCGCCGAAACGGGCCATCGTCGTCATCACCGCACGCAGCCCGTGGCGCCGGTAGAAGCGCATCGCCGCCTCGTTGCCGACGACGACGCCGATCCAGATGTCGCGCGCTCCCCGCCGCCGCGCCTCATCGGCGGCTGTTTCGAACAGCCTGCTGCCCAGCCCTTCGTCGCGGTGCTCTGCAAGCACGCACAGCGACTCGAAGTCGGCGATCAGCTCGCCCGAGCGCCAGCTGTCGTCCGGCCCGGGCAGCAGGTGCACTACGCAATACCCCACCGCCTCCCCGTCGTCGCGCTCGGCCAGCAGCGCAAACGCCCCCGGCTCGCCCAGCCACCTCTCGTAGCGAGCGCGCCTGATCTGCCAGCTGCGGTCGCGGTCCCACCACTGCGGCCACGTGGGCCCCACCCGGCGGTGCTCGCCGTCGAGTGCCCGCCACAGCGCCTCGAATCGATCGACCGCCTCGGCGCCCACCAGCCGCACGTCGATGGTCAACTGCGCCGTCCGTGACCGCGCGCTCGACTCCACGACGGGCGGCGACCGCAGTCGCTGTCAGCTGGATGGCTGTGGATTTCGATATCGGACACGCTGAGCGCTCGATCGCGGGGCGCGGCTGGGTCTCTGAACATAGACCGCCGGTCGAGCAGAAAACCATCGCCACGCCCGATGCGCCCGGCGAGAAGCGTCGCTACGGTAGCCGCTGTGCGCTTGGCCACGTGGAACGTCAACTCGATCAAGCAGCGCCAACCGCGCCTGTTGGCGTGGCTGGACCAGCGCCAGCCCGACGTCGTCTGCCTGCAGGAGACCAAGCTCGCCGACGAGGCGCTGACGGCGCTGCTCGGCGACGAGCTGTCCTCGCGCGGCTACGCGCTGGCGCTGCACGGCGAGGTGCAGTGGAACGGCGTCGCCATCCTCTCGCGCGTGGGGCTGGCGGACGTGCGCCAGGGAATCCCCGGCGCGCCCGGCTTTCCCAAGCAGGAGGCGCGAGCGGTGTCGGCGACGTGCGCCGGCGTCCGCGTGCACTGCGTCTACGTGCCCAACGGCCGCGAGCCGGACTCCGATCACTACCGCTACAAGCTGCAATGGCTGGATGCGCTGCGGGCGATGGTCGGCGCCGAGGCGGACGCGGCGATCGTGTGTGGCGACATGAACATCGCACCCACCGACGCCGACGTGTTCGATCCGCAGGCGTTCGTCGGCGACACCCACGTCACGCCGCAGGAGCGCTCGGCGCTTTGCGATCTGCAGGCGTTGGGCCTGCGCGACGTGGTGCGCGACCGCTGGCCGGGCGAGCGCGTGTTCACCTACTGGGACTACCGCGCGGGCATGTTCCACCGCGACCTCGGCATGCGCATCGACCTCGTGCTCGCCGCCGGCGGGGTGGCCGCCAGGGTGAAGGCCGCGTGGGTCGATCGCCAGGCGCGCAAGGGCAGCGGCCCGAGCGATCACGCTCCGGTGATCGTCGATCTCGACGAGGCGCCAGACGGCGACATCGGACCGGTCGTGCCGCCACCGTCGGCGCCGGCCGCCCCGGGCTCGGTCACGGCTCCCAAGCGGCGAGCGTGAGCTTCGCGCGGGCGCGCGCCAGGTAGGCTGGCGCGATGGCGACCCTCACGCTGCACGGCGTCCCACCATCTCATCCCTGCATGACCGCGGCCGCGGCGCTCGAATACAAGGGCCTGGAGTACGAGCGTGTCGACTTCTCGCCCGGCGAACACGTCGAGCGGATGCGAGAGATCTACGGCGAGGGGCACACCACGGTGCCGGGGCTGCTCGTCGACGGCGAGCCGGTGCACGGCTCGCGCAACATCCTCGCGCGGCTGGAGGAGATCGAGCCGAGCCCCACGCTCTACCCGAGCGACGAGGTGCGCGACGCCGAGCGCTGGGGCGACGAGGAGCTGCAGGATCTCGGACGGCGGCTGCCCTGGGGCGCGCTGCACTTCCGTCCCGAGGCGATGGGCACGTTCGCCGGCGGTCAGCCGCTCGACGGGCCGGGCACCGACTTCGCGATCAAATACGTGCGCGCCTCGTGGCGCTACCACGGCATCTCGGCGGAGCGCCTGCACGAGGACCTGGCCGGCCTGCCGGCGAAGATCGAGCACATCCAGCGGCTCGCCGACGAGGGCGTCATCGCCGCCGATCGGCCGACGGCCGCGGACTTCCAGATCGGCGCCACGATCCGCGTGCTGCTGCCGATCGCAGACCTGCAGCCGCTGCTGCGCGACACCGCCGCCGAGCGCCTGGCGCTGGCGCACTTCCCCGACTATCCCGGCGCGATCCCGGCGGGCGCGTTTCCGGCGGGGTGGGCTCCGGCCGCGTAGCGTGGGGTGACCTGGCCCGCCGTGAGCCGGCGCCAGCCCAACTCTCGCCGTCGGTCCTAGACGCGGCTGTGCGGCGTCACGGGCCGGTTGGCTCGCGTCGACTCCCGCGCCGGGCGCACGGTGAACTGCGCCAGCTCCAGCACCATGCGCGCGCCGCCCTCGGCCGAAGCGCCGGCGCTCACGCGACCGCCGTGCGCCTCGGCGATCGCACGCACGATCGCCAGCCCCAGCCCCGTGCCGCCCGAGGCGCGATCGCGCGCGCTGTCGGTTCGATGGAAGCGGTCGAACACGCGCTCGCGCTGATCCACCGGGATGCCCGGGCCGTCATCCTCGACGACGAAGCGCACGCGGCCGCCGCCGATCGATTCGACGCGCATGCGCACGAGGCCGGCGCCCTCGGCCGTGTGGGCGATCGCGTTGGCGACCAGGTTGCGCAGCGCCTGCGCCAGGCGGTCGGGATCGGCGCGCAGCGTCCCGGCCGGCACGTCCGCGAGCTCGAAGTCGCGCT
This sequence comes from uncultured Solirubrobacteraceae bacterium, assembly GCA_963794905.1. Taxonomy (GTDB): domain Bacteria; phylum Actinomycetota; class Thermoleophilia; order Solirubrobacterales; family Solirubrobacteraceae; genus Palsa-744. The sequence goes on along the minus strand of CAWCFO010000002.1, from coordinate 1,516,689 downwards.
GGGCAAGCAGCGTCATGCCGTCCCAAAGCTCGTCGACGAACGTCGACAGGTCGATCGGCTCGGCTTTGAGGAACTGCGCGTGCTCGCTCTTGGCCAGCAGCAGCAGGTCGTCGACCAGGCGCGCTATGCGCGCGATCTCGGCCTGCACCAGACGCTCCACGCGGCGCACCTCCTCGGCGTTCGGGTTACGCTGCGCCGCCAGCACCTCCAGCTGGCCGGCGACGACCGTCAGCGGCGTGCGCAGCTCGTGCGAGGCGTCGGCCACGAACGCGCGCTGGGCGGCGAACGCGTCGGTCAAGCGATCGAGCATGTGGTTGAAGGCGTCGGTCAGCACGCGCACCTCTCGACTCTGCCCTCTCGGGTCGTGGATGCGCGGGTGCAGATCGCCCGCGTCCACGCGCGCGGCGACGGCGGCCATGCGCCGCAAGGGTCGCGACACGCGGCTGCCGATCAGGTAGGCCCCGAGCAGCGCGGCGGCCAGGGCGAGCAGGCCCGCGAGGATGAACGCTCGGCCGACGCCCGCCTGGGCGTGGGAGACGGTCGCCAACGGCTCGCCGGTCCCGACCACGACCGTCAGGCCGCTCGGCAAGCGCACGGGGCGCTTGAGCAGGCGCAGATCGCCCACGTCGGGCAGCGTCACCGTGGAGTAGTCCCCCGGCGCGCGCAGCAGCTTCACCGACAGACGGTTCTCATTGCGCTGCTGCGCCAGCGTCTCGCCGTTGTCGGGCGCCTCGCTAGTGAACAGCTCGGGGCGGTTGGTGCTCGTGGGGCCGCCCGGCGTCAGCGTGAACAGCAGCGTGGAGGTGGCCGCGAACGGCTGGCTGCCGACGTAGCGTTGCGAAGCTCGGTAGGCGGCTTGCGGCGTGCGCGGCCGCGCGAGCTGCAGGCTGCGAGCGAGCTCTCCCGAATCGCCGCCCAGCTCGGCGTCGATCTGGCCGCGCAGCTGGTCACCGGTTCCGCGATACACGGCCGCGAAGCTGATGCCTGTGCAGATCAGGATCACCAGCGCCACCCACCCCGCCAGACGCCAGCGCAGCCCGACGCGGGCGAACAGGGTGCGCACGGTCAGCCCGCGTCGCTGGTGCGACTGCCGCCGAGCCGGTAGCCGACGGCGCGGACCGTCGCGATCGGCGCCGGGTCGTCCGGGCGGCCGAGCTTGCGCCGCAGGTAGCCGACGTACACGTCGACCACGTTCGTCGCCGGGTCATGCTCGTAGCCCCACACCGCGCTGAGGATCTCCTCGCGCGAGAGCACCTGCCCGTGGTGGCGCATGAGAAAGGCCAGCAGCTCGAACTCGGTCGCCGACAGCGACACCTGGCGCCCGCCGCGATGGACGCGACGGGTCAGCAGGTTCAGCTCGATGTCCTCGGCGCGAAGCTCGCTCGACGACGCCTGCGCGACGACGCGTAGCTGCGCGCGCAGGCGAGCCACCAGCTCGGCCAGCGAGAACGGCTTGACGAGATAGTCGACGGCGCCGCCTTCGAGCCCCGCGACGCGATCCTCGATCTCACCGCGAGCGCTCAACACGATCACCGGCAGCGTCGGCGAGGCGCGGCGCACCGAGGCCAGGATCTCCAAGCCCGATCGGCCGGGGAGCATCAGGTCGAGCACGATCGCGTCGAAGCTGCCCGACACCGCCAGCCGCTCGCCCTCGGCGCCGTCGAGGCACGCCTCCACCGTGAAGCCCTCGGCCGTCAGCCCGCGGCGCAGGAAGTCGACGATGCCCGGCTCGTCCTCGATCAGCAGCACGCACGCGGGCGACTGCGAGGCGTCCGCCTGGCCGGCCTGCTCGGGACCGCTCTGCTCGTCCGGCGCCGGTTCGCGCTCCTGGGGACGCGCAGCCATGCTCATCGCACAAGGATAGGCCGCGGCGGCGGACTTAGTGTGGCTTTACATATTCGATGAGCTTTCTCATCAACGGGTTATCGAGTCGTTAATCATCGCTCGAACACTGCTGCTATGGCATTCTCGCGCCAGGTGACTGATACGGACGCCGCGCGGCCGACGCGGCGCGGCGTCTTCGCCGGCGGCACGGCCGGCAACGAGCTGCTCACCTCCGCGACCGGCGCGGTCCTCGTCGTGCTGCTCGCGGTCATCGGCCTGACGATCCTGTCGCTGTCGCGGCTACTGTGGGTTCACCTGTTCGTGGGAATGCTGCTGATCGGACCCGTCGTGCTCAAGCTCTCCAGCACCGGCTATCGGTTCATCCGTTACTACACGGACAACTCGCGCTACCGGCGCAAGGGACCGCCGCCGGCGCCGCTGCGCGCGCTTGCCCCGATCGTCGTCGTGACGACCCTCGTCGTGTTCGCCAGTGGCGTCGCGCTGCTGTTCGTCGGGCCTTCGTCGCGTGGCGCGCTGCTGCCGATCCACAAGGTCAGCTTCATCGTCTGGGTCGCGTTCACCGCCGTGCACGTGCTCGCCCACCTGCCGACGGTTGGGCGCGCGCTGCGTGCCGACTACGGCGCCACGGCCCTTCCCACGGGGCGCGTCGCCGGCCGCGACGGGCGCGTGATGTCGCTGCTCGGCGCGCTGGTCGCCGGGGCTGTCCTCGCGGTGCTCGTGATTCCCCAGTTCGCGCCGTGGATGACCTCCCAGCACTTTCACCACTGACATGCGCTTTCACAACACCCACTCACGCGACAGCTCGCTGCGCAAGCTCAGCAGGATCAACCGCTGGCTGATCGCCGGCAGCGTTGCGCTGACCGGTCTTTTCACCGAGGCCGCCGCGCTCGCCTTCCCCGGCAAAAAAGCCTCGGCGAGCGCGGGCAAGGCGAGCCAGGCGAACAAGCGCCCCGGTGGCCGCCACCACTCAGGCGGCTCGACGACCAAGACGCATGCGCTGCGTCCCCCCGCGCAGCCGCCGCAGGCGACGAGCGAAGCCGCGTCTCCCGAAGCGAGCGCGCCGCACGAATCCGCGCCCGCGCAACAGCCCCCGGCGAGCAGCGAAGCGCCGCCCGCCGAAGAACGTGCGCCCGAACCGGAACCACAACCCGCGCCGGAACCGCAACCCACGCAGGAATCGCCGCCGGCGCAGGAATCGCCGCCTCCGGTCGTCTCGGGAGGGTCGTGAGTTGACCGCGAGCGCGCACAGCGCCGTCCGGCTCGGACGCGCAAAGTGGGAAGCCCTGGGCACGAGCGTCGAGCTGCGTCTCAGCGACGACGAGGCGCTGGCGCAGGCGCGCGTGTGCGTCGAGGACGAGCTGGCGGCGATCGACCGCGCGTGCAGTCGCTTTCGCGCCGATTCGGAGCTGTCGCGGCTGAACGCGAGCGCCGGGCGTCCGGTGCGCGTCAGCGCGTTGCTGATGGAGGCGCTGGAGCTCGCCGTCGGCGCGGCCACGCTGACCGAAGGCGACGTCGACCCGACCGTCGGCCGCGCGCTGGAGCTGGGCGGCTATGACCGCGACTGGCGTCGCCTGACCCCGCCGCACGGCGAGCCCGCGCCGCCGGCGGGGGTCGTCCTCTACGCGCTTGTCGGCTGGCGCACGATCGGCCTGGACAGGGCGACGTCGACGGTGCGCATCCCCGCCGGTGTGCGTCTCGACCTCGGCGCGACCGCCAAGGCGTGGGCAGCCGATCGCGCGGCCGCGGCCGCGGCCGCGCAGACCGGCTGCGGGGCGCTGGTCAGCCTCGGCGGCGATATCGCGACGTGCGGGCCGGCGCCCGCCGGCGGCTGGCAGATCCGCGTCACCGACGACCACCGCAGCGACCCGCGAGCGGACGGCCAGACCATCTCGATCGTCTCTGGCGGGCTGGCGACTTCGAGCACGTCGGTGCGACGCTGGAGTCACGCCGGGCGCACGATGCACCACATCATCGACCCGCGCACGGGCGCGCCCGCGCTCGGGCGCTGGCGCACGGTCAGCGTGGCCGCCGAGGACTGCGCCCAGGCGAACGTCGCGACGACCGCGGCGCTCGTGCGCGACGGCGGCGCGGTCGACTGGCTGGCCACGCAGCGCCTGCCGGCGCGACTGGTCGACCGCGACGGGCTCGTGACGACGGTCGGCGACTGGCCGCTGGCGTCCGGCGAACGCGCGCGTCTGCGTCGGGCGGTGGGCCGATGAGCCTGCCCCTGGCCAGCGGCAGCGCCTACTGGTATCTGACCCGCTCTACGGGCGCCGTCGCGCTGCTGCTGCTGACGATAGCCGTCGCGCTCGGCGTGCTCGACGTGCGCCGCTGGAGCACGCCGCAGTGGCCACGCTTCATCGTCGACTCGCTGCACCGCAACGCCTCGCTGCTGGCGATGGCGTTCCTCGGCGTGCACGTGCTCACGTCGGTGCTCGACAGCTTCGCGCCGATCTCGCTGCTCGACGCGTTCGTCCCGTTCACCGGCTCCTACCGACCGTTTTGGCTGGGTCTCGGCGCGGTCTCGTTTGACCTGCTGATCGCCGTCACCGTGACGAGCATGCTGCGCCAGCGCTTCGGATATGCGAGCTGGCGCGCGATCCACTGGCTGACTTACGCGAGCTGGCCGATCGCGCTGCTGCACGGTTTCGGCACCGGCAGCGACGCGGCAAGCGCGTGGCTGCTGGCGCTCAGCATCGTCTGCGCGGTGGCCGTCGCGCTGGCGATCGTCGCACGGACGGTCGGTGGCCAGCGCGAGCACCTCGGCCGCCGCGGCGCGGCGCTCGCCGGGACGGGCGCCTTCTCGCTGTTTCTGCTGCTGTGGCTGCCTTCGGGTCCGCTCGGCGCGGAATGGGCGCGGCGCTCGGGAACGCCCAGCGCGCTGCTCGGCCACCACGCCACCACCGGGAAGCGCAGATGAGCGACTCGACCACCCCGCTCGCCGACGCGCCCCAGCGCTCGCGCCCGCGCCGCGACTCGGGACTGCCGCGTCTGCTGGCGGGCGTCTCGGCGAGCGCGAGCACGCTCGACTCGCATCTGGCTACGCACGGAGAGCTGCCGCACGAGCGCAAGCGCCGGCGACACGAGGCGCCGCTGATCGAGGCCGTCGAGCACGCCGGTCTGCGCGGCCGCGGCGGCGCCGGCTTTCCCACCGCGACCAAGCTGAGGGCCGTCGCCGGGGCGCGGCGTCGCGCGATCGTCGTGGTCAACGCGGCCGAGGGCGAGCCGGCCAGCCTGAAGGACGGCACGCTGTGCCAGCTGGCGCCGCACCTGATGCTCGACGGCGCTCAGCTCGCCGCCCAGGCGATCGGCGCCGACGAGGCGATCGTGTGCGTGTGCGAGTCCTCGCCCGAGAGCATCGACAGCGTGGCGCAGGCGATCGACGAACGGCTCGCCGTGGCCGGCGCGCGCGCCCAGTTGCAGCTCAGCGTCGTCCCCAGCGGTTACGTGGCCGGACAGGAGTCGGCGCTGGTGAACCATCTCAACGGTGGTCCGGCGATCCCCAGGTTCACGCCGCCGATGCCCTTCGAGCAGGGCGTCAGGCGCCGCCCGACGCTCGTCAGCAACGCCGAGACGTTCGCCCATGTCGCGCTGATCGCGCGCCACGGTGCGTCGTGGTTTCGCGAGCTCGGCAGCGCGACGCAGCCCGGCTCGACGCTGCTCACGCTGTCCGGGCCGGTCGGCCACCCAGGCGTTTACGAGATCGAGCACGGCGCCTCGCTGGCCTCGGTCGTCGACGCGGCAGGCGGCGCCAGCGGCCGGCCGCAGGCGGCGCTCGTCGGCGGATACGCCGGCACGTGGATCGAGGGACGGCTGCTCAACGGCGTGGCGCTGTCTGACGAACACCTCGCGCCGCACGGCGCGACGCTCGGCGCGGGCGTGGTGGCGCTGCTCTCCGAGGAGGCGTGTCCGGTGGCCGAGACGGTGCGCGTCGCCACCTGGCTGGCCGACGAGGGCGCCGGGCAGTGCGGACCATGCCTGAACGGGCTGAACGCGCTCGCGGCGACGCTCGGCGAGCTGTTGCGCGGGACCGCGCAGGGCAACACCGCCAAGCGGATCGACCGGCTCGCGGCGCTGACGCGCCGGCGCGGCGCCTGCGGTCACCCCGACGGGGCGGTCAGGTTCGTCCTCAGCGCCGTGCAGGTGTTCGCCGAAGAGTTCGCCGATCACGCGCGCCACGGTCCATGCGACGCCTGCGCGCGGCCGGCCGAGCTGCCGCTGCCCTCGGCCGCCGGCGCGACTCGGCGCCGGCGCGAATCGGCCGCCGTGGCGTGAGCCAGCGGTTGCGCCTGAACCCGATCGCCTGCGAGGCGCACGGCATGTGCGCCGAGCTGCTGCCCGAGCGCATTACGCTCGACGAGTGGGGCTACCCGATCATCGAGGACGGCCCGCTGCCCAGCGCGCTGGTCAGCCACGCGCGCCGCGCCGCGCAGGCGTGTCCGACGTTCGCGCTGTTGATCGAGCGCGAGCGCGACGAGCGGTAGCTCAGACGGGACGGCGATCGGCCTCAGCGCGCGCGCCGCTGTGACCGCATGCCGACCAGCGCGCGCAGGGAGTGCCCGGCGCCCAGCGCCCCGAGCCCTGTCGCCAGCGCCATCAGCAGCATCGCGGCCAGCAGCTGCGCGAGCAGCGGCGACGCGCCGGCGCCGGCGGGCTGACCGTGCAGCGCCCACGGCGCGTCGCTGGCCAGCGCGCCCCACCAGACGGCCGTCGCGATGGTCATCGCGAGCATCGCCACGCTGACCGCCGCCGCGAGCGCGACCTCGGCCTCCAGCAGGCGCGCGGGCAGCTCCAGGCGCCTGGCGGTCGACACGGCCACGGCCGTCCACGCGGCCAGGCAGCCGACGAGCAGCAGGCCGGCGGCGACGAAGGCGAGGCCGTAAAGCGCGTCGTGGCCGTTGCGCTGGAATGCGTCGAGGTGGTGCGCCCAGACGACCAGCGCGGCGCCCGCCGCACAGGCCAGCGCGGTCGCGCCCACCGCTGCGAGCAGCCCGCGGCGCATCTCGCGCCAGCCTCCCGCGCGGACGAACGCCAGCAGGCGGGGGAGCACGCAGACGATTCCGCCGAGCACCAGCGTCGCGGCGACGAGCGCCGCGACGAGCAGCGCGTCGAACGCGCCCGACGGGAGCCCGCGGTCGGCGTTCGGCGTGAGCTGCTGCCAGTGCTCGGAGAAGCGCTGGACGGCGATGCCGGCGACGACGAACATCGCCCACGCGCCGAGCACGAGCAGCGCGCCGGCCTTCGCGCGCGCCCTCGGCGGCGCGTCGCGGCCCCAGCCCCAGTCGCGCAGTCGCTCGCGCGCGCCGGCGCGCAGGAGGTCGTGACGCACGCGCCAGGCGACGCGCCCGCCGTCGCTGGTCGCGTCGATCAGCTCCGTCAACTCGTCGCCGTAGCGCTCGCGCCAGGCCCGCGGGTAGCAGCGAAGCCATGCGCTGTGCTTGCGCGCGCTCACGCCGCACCTGCGGCAGCCGCCAGCCGCGGCGCGCGCCGCAACCTCGCCGCCGCCTCGTCGTAGATTGCGCGCAGCTCGGAGAGCATCGCCTCCAGCGCCCGCTGGCCGCTCGGCGTCAGCCGGTAGGGGCGCGCTCTGCCGTCGGCGGCGAGCGGCTCGATCAGCCCGCGCTCCTCCAGGCGACCGATCGCCCCGTACAGCGTGCCCGGACCGAGCTGCACGCCGGCGAAGGAGTCGATGTCCGCCAGCAGCGCGTAGCCGTGCTTGGGCCCCGACGCCAGGCTGGTGAGGATCAGCAGCGGCGGGTCGTTGGCACGGGCGCGCCCGGCCGGGGTCGGTGCCTTCGACTTGGGCATGACGGAGAGCTTACTACGTCATACGTAATAACGCAAGACGTACTAACGAGACGCGAGCGCGGCGAGCGTCTACGGTGCGCCACGTGACCGCTTCTGTGGCCATCGAGCGCCGCCTCGTACTCGTGATCAGCGCCGTCGTGTTCGTCGACACGATGTTCTACGCGGTGATCGCCCCGCTGCTGCCGACGCTCGCGCACGAACTCCATCTGACGAAGCTGTCGGCCGGCGTGATGACGGCTGCCTATCCCGCCGGCACGCTGCTGGGATCGCTGCCGGGCGGCGTCCTGTCGGCGCGCGCCGGGCCCAAGAGCACCGTGATTGTGGGGCTGGCGATGCTCGCCAGCTCGACGATCGCCTTTGCGCTGCTGCACGACGCCGCGGCGCTCGACTGCGCGCGCTTCGTGGAGGGCGTCGGCGGCGCGTTCTCGTGGGCCGGCGGTTTGGCGTGGATCGTCGCCGAGACCGCATCGGAGCGTCGCGGAGCGCTGATCGGCCGCGCGCTCGGCGCCGCCATCGGCGGAGCGCTGTTCGGGCCGGTGATCGGCACGCTGGCCAACGCGATCGGCCGAGCCGCCGCGTTCAGCGTGGTGGTCGTCTTCGCGCTGGCGCTGATCGCCGCGACGCGCCGCCTGCCCAGCGGCCACGTGCGCTCCGGGCAGGGCCTGAGCAGCCTGATGCCCGCGCTCGCCGGGCGCGGCGTCCTGCTGGCGATGTGGCTGGTCACGCTCCCGGCGCTCGTCGCCGGGTCGCTGGACGTGCTCGCGCCGCTGCGCCTGCACCGCTTCGGCGCGGGCGCAGCCGCGGTGGGCGCGACGTTTCTGCTGGCGGCGCTCGCCGAGGGGATGATCAGCCCCGCGGCCGGGCGGCTGTCTGACCGCCGCGGGCGGCTGTTGCCGCTGCGCCTCGGCCTGGCGCTCGCGGCCGGCCTGCTGCTGTGCTTCAGCCTGCCCGGCAGCGTGCTCCTGCTCGCGGCGGTCGTCGTCGCGATCGGCGGCGCGCTCGGCGGCTTCTGGGCTCCGGCGATGGCGCTGCTGTCCGACGCCGCCGAGCGTCACGGGCTCGACCACGGGCTCTCGGCCGCGCTGATGAACGTCGCGTGGGCGTCCGGTCAGATTCTCGGCTCCGGCGCGGGCGGCGCGATCGCCAACGCCGCCGGCGACGCGCTGCCGATGACGATCGCCGCAGCGCTGTGCGCCGCCACGCTCGTGCTCGTCGCGCGCGCGGCGGTCGTTCGCGCGCAGCCCGCCTAGCTCGCAAAGCGGCAGGTGGGCGCCAGGTCGGGCGACGATGCTGCCAGAATGCGCGCGATGACAGACGCCCCGGCGATCGAGGTGTCGGGCCTGGTCAAGCGGTTCGGCGACGTGCGCGCGCTCGACGGCGTCGACCTGGTCGCCGGCCAGGGCCAGGTGCTCGGCCTGCTCGGCCCCAACGGAGCCGGCAAGACGACGCTGGTGCGCGTTCTCGCGACGCTGCTGAAGGCCGACGCCGGCAGCGCGCGCGTGCTCGGCCTGGACGTGCAGCGCGACGCCGCGCGCGTTGCGCGAGCGCATCGGCCTTGCGGGCCAGTACGCCGCCGTCGACGAAAACCTCACCGGCCTCGAGAACCTGACGATGGTCGGACGGCTGTACGGCGAGCGCCGTGGCTCGGCCAAGGCGCGCGGGCGCGAGCTGCTGGACCGCTTCGACCTCGCCGACGCCGCCAGCCGGCCGACGAAGACCTACTCGGGCGGGATGCGCCGCCGCCTCGATCTCGCCGCAGCGCTCGTCGCCAAGCCGCCGGTGCTGTTCCTCGACGAGCCGACGACGGGCCTGGACCCGCGCAGTCGCCTGGGCCTGTGGGCGGTGATCGAAGGCCTCGTCGCCGACGGCACGACCGTCCTTCTGACCACGCAGTACCTGGACGAGGCCGACCGGCTCGCCGACACGATCGCCGTGATCGACCACGGTCGCCTGATCGCCGAGGGCACATCGGACCAGCTCAAGGACCGGCTCGGCGGCGAGCGGCTGGAGGTGCGCCTCGACGACGGCCGCCGACCCGCAGGTCGCCGTGCGCGCGCTCGCGCCGATGTCCGACGAGCCTGCCGACCGCCGACGGGCGTGTCGTGAGGGTCGGCGTGCGCGAACGCCGCGGCGCGATCGTCGAGGCCGTCCGCCGGCTCAGCGAGGCGGGGGTCGGCGTCGACGACCTCGCGCTGCGCCGCCCGACGCTCGACGACGTGTTCCTCGCGCTGACCGGCCACGCACGCCGCGCAGGACGACGACGACCGTGCAGGAGCAGGCGGCGTGAGACGGCTCGTCACCGACACGCTGATCATCGCCGAGCGCAACCTCATTCGCCTGCCGCGCGCGCCCGAACTGCTGATCGGCTTCACGCTGCAGCCGATCATGTTCGTGCTGCTGTTCCGCTACGTGTTCGGCGGCGCGATCAGGACGCCCGGCTACAGCTACGTCGACTTCCTGATCCCCGGGATCATCGTCCAGAACACCGCGTTCGGCGGCTTCGCCACGGCGCTCGGGCTCAACGAGGACGTGCACAAGGGGCTGATCGACCGCTTCCGCTCGCTGCCGATGTCGCGCGCCGCCGTGCTCGGCGGGCGCACGCTGTCCGACGTGGCGACCAACGCGCTGTCGATCACGATCCTGCTGCTCACCGGCGTGATCATCGGCTTCACCTTCCAGACCGGCTTCCTGCAAGCGGCGGCGGGCATCGGCCTGCTGCTGCTGTTCGGCTATGCCTTCTCGTGGTTTCTCGCATTCGTCGGGCCTGCTCGTGAGATCGCCGGAATCGGTCAACTCGGTGGGCTTCATCGCGGTCTTTCCGCTGACCTTCATCTCCTCGGCGTTCGTGCCGGTGGCCTCGATGCCCGCCGGCCTGCGCGACTTCGCCGAAGTCAACCCGTTCACGATCATCGTCGACGCGATGCGCCATCTGTGGCTCGGCGCGCCCGCGCACAACAGCGTGTGGGGCGCGGTCGTGTGGTCGCTGGTGATCGTCGCCGTGTTCGCTCCGCTGGCCGTCGCGCGCTACCGGCGCGCCGCCAGCCGCTAGGCCGCCGCCCCGCAGCGCATCGTCCCAGCGCGGCCAGCCGCTAGGTGTTCTGCCTCGGGACCTTCCGCTAGGCCGCCGGACCGCGGCGCCCCTCCTCAGCGATCGCTGCTGCCGCGCGCCGGGACCTCACGCGTGATGCAGTGGATGTCGCCGCCGCCGAGCAGGATCTCGCGCGCGTCGACGCCCACGACCTCGCGCTCGGGGAAGCTCTGCGCGAGCGTCTGTGCGACCTCGGCGTCGTGGCGCTCGTCGAGCAGCGGGAACACGATGCGCGAGTTGCCGACGTAGAAGTTGACGTAGGAGGCGGCCATGCGGGCACCCGCCCTGCGCGGCTGCGTGCCCGCCACCGCGCTGACGCCGCCGGCCTCCTCGTCGGTGATCTGCAGCGGACCGGGCGAGGGCAGCAGGATCACCTCCAGCGAGCGCCCGCGCGCGTCGCGCGCGCTTTGCAGGCGTTGCAGCGCGTCCTGCGAGATCGCGTGCTGTGGATCGGAGCGGTCGGCGCACCACGTGAGCATCACCACGCCCGGGCGCACGAAGCAGGCGAGGTTGTCGACGTGACCGTCGGTCTCGTCTTCGTACACGCCGCGCCCCAGCCAGATCACCTTCTCGGCGCCCGTGTAGGCGAACAGCGTCCGCTCGATCTGTGCGCGCGACAGGTCGGGGTTGCGGTTGCGGTTCAGCAGACACTCTTCGGTCGTCAGCAGGGTGCCCTCGCCGTCGATGTGGATCGAGCCGCCCTCCAGCACGATCGGCGCGCGGTAGCGGCCCAGGCCCTCGGCCTCCAGCACTGCGGCGGCGACCAGCTCGTCGCGGTCCCACGGCGCGTACAGGCCGCTGTCGAGACCTCCCCACGCGTTGAAGCGCCAGTCGACGCCGCGCACGTCGCCGCGATCGTCGACGACGAACGTCGGGCCGGTGTCGCGCATCCAGGCGTCGTCGGCGGCCAGCTCGACGACGCGCACGCTCGACGCCACCATCGCCCGGCAGCGCTCCAGCTGCGCCGCCGAGGCGGCCATCGTGACCGGCTCGGAGACGTCGATCGCCGCCGCCACCGCCGCATAGGCGCGCTGGCCGGGCTCGGCCTGCGAGCGCCAATTGTCGGTGCGCTGCGGCCACGCCATCCAGCAGCCGCCGTGGCGCTCGCGCTCGGCCGGCATGCGATACCCGTCGGCGGCCGGCGTGGAGTCGATCGTCGCGCTCATCAGGTCTTTGCAAGGTACTGCGGCGCCAGCTTCGAGACTAAGCTCGTCTGCGTGCAGCGCCCGCGTCTGATCGTCGCTCCCGAGCCGCCGCCGTCGCCAGCGAGGGTGCGCGAGCCGGCGCGGCCGACGGTGCGCGTGGGCGCCGTGCAGGAGCGCTGGCACGCCGACGCGGCCGAGCACGAGGCGGCGCTGGAGGCAGGCATCGCGATGGCCGCCGCCGAGGGCGCGCGGCTGGTGTGCCTGCAGGAGCTGACGCTGAGCCGCTACTTCGCCGTCGACCAGCGCGGGCCGGCCGCCAGCGGCGTAGCGCCGGAGCCGCTGCCCGACGGTCCCACGCACCGCTTCGCCGCGCGCATGGCCGAGCGCAACGGCGTGCACGTGCACGCGTCGCTGTACGAGCGAAGCGACGACGGCGACGCGCTCGGCTACAACACCGCGATCGTCGTCGCGCCCGACGGTCGCCTGCTCCTGCGCACGCGCAAGCTGCACATCCCGGTGACCGCCGGCTACTACGAGGATCGCTACTTCCGCGAGGGACCGGCCGACGGTGAGCCGTTCCCGCTGCTCGACGTCGCCGACGCGCGCTTCGGCCTGCCGACCTGTTGGGACCAGTGGTTTCCCGAGCTCGCGCGCGCCTACGCGCTGTCGGGCGCCGACGTGCTCGTGTTCCCGACGGCGATCGGCTCCGAGCCCGATCATCCGGGGTTCGACACCGAGCCGCTGTGGGAGCAGGTGATCATCGGCAACGCGATCGCCAACGGGCTGTTCGTCGTCGCCGTCAACCGCATCGGCGAGGAGCCGCCGCTGCAGTTCTACGGCAGCTCGTTCATCTGCGATCCGTATGGGCGCAAGCTCGTGCAGGCGCCGCGCGACGAGCCGGCCGTGCTGGTCGCCGACCTGGAGCTGGCCCAGCGCGAGGATTGGCTGGAGCTGTTCCCGTTCCTGCGCACGCGCCGCCCCGACGCCTACGCGCGGCTGACGGCGGATCGCTAGCGCCGGCGCGCGTCGCTGCCCAGACGTCCGCAATCGCCGTCGCCGCTCAACGATCGTGCGCACGCGCCGATGCCTGGCCCATGATTGCCCGCGCGATCGGCGGCCGACGGCTGCGCGAGAAGTGGCTGCGTCCATCGGAGTTCGATCGCGCGCGCCTGCTCGACATGACGCGGCGGATCATGCCGGCGACGCTGTTCGCCTCTGCGCTGTGCGGCGTCGCCGCGCTGATGCTCGTGTCGACCGTCGGCTGGGTGCTGCTGGCGCCGCTCACGCTCGGCGCTGGCGGGCAGATCGCGATCGGCTTCCTGTTCCCGCGCTTTTCACGACCGGAGCGGTGGATCCTCGCGGGGGACTGCCTGTCGGTGCTCACGATCGGCTGGGGGGTCGCGATGACGGGCGGGCTGCAGAGCCCGCTCGTGCCGCTGTTCGCGCTGCCGCTGGTCGCGGTCGCCGGGCGACACACGCTGGCGGTGGTCGTGAGCTTCACCGCGCTGTGCCTCGCGGCGCCGCTCGTCGCGGCGCTGTTCGCGGTCAACCACGGCATGAGCTACGGCGACGCGCGCATCGCCGCCGACTTCGCGGCGATCGGCGGCGTCGCCGCGATCCTCATGTCGTTGATGCGCGCCGAGCGCCAGTACCGCCACCAATCGCTGCTCGACCCGCTCACCGGCCTGCTCAACCGCTTCGCGCTGGATCGGCGCTTTGAGGAACTGAGCAGCCAGGCGGCGCGCAGCGGCGGCGTGCTGTGCGTGATCGCCGCCGACCTCGACGAGTTCAAGCTGATCAACGACGAGCACGGCCACGATGTGGGCGACGCCGTGCTGTGCGACGTGGCCGACGCGCTGCGCACGACGCTGCGCAAGTTCTCGCTGCTGTACCGGATCGGCGGCGAGGAGTTCGTGGCGGTGCTACCCGGCCTCGACGCCGGCGCAGGCGCGCTCGCCGCCGAGCGCATGCGCGCGGCAGTCGAGCAATGCCGCAGCGACGGCGTGCGCATCACGATGTCCTTCGGCGTGGCCGCAGCGGAAGGGGGAGACGTCGACCACCGGCGCCTGCTCGGCGCGGCCGACGCGTGCCTGTATACGGCCAAGCGCAGCGGGCGAAACCGTGTCGTCACCGAGGCTGCGCCGGCGCACTCGGCGAGCCCGTCGCCGCCCGACGGGGACGCGGCGATCGCCGCCCGCCGCCCGCTCGCCGGCGAGCAGCGGGTCAATCGCCTGGCGCGCGAGCGCGCTCTCGCGCGATCGACCGCAGAGCGTTCCTAGCCCTCCGCCACGCCCGGCGCCGAAACAGCCGGGCTCGCCGCCCGGAGGTAGTGTGCGCGGCGCATGAGCTCACACCCAGTCGCCGGCGACGCGACGATCGGCCTCGTGCTCACCGGCGGGACGATCGGCGCCGAGCGGCGCGGCGCGGCGCTGTCGGTCGGCGAGCACGCCACGCGCGCCGAGGCCGGTCTGCTCGCGAGCGCGTGGCCGGGAGCGGGCGAGCCGCGAGTGGTGGTCGCAGAGCCGCTGCGCAAGCTGTCGGAGAACGCCGTGCCGAGCGACTGGCTGGCGATCGCCAGCGCCGTGCGTCAGCTGGTGCAGGACGACGGCGCGAGCGGCGTGCTCGTGCTGCACGGCACCGACACGATGGCCTACACGGCGGCCGCGCTGGGCTTCCTGCTGGCCGACGTCGCGCGTCCGATCGCGCTCAGCGGCGCCAGCCTGCCGGCCGGGCAGCCCGGCTCTGACGCGACCGCCAACGTGCGCGCCGCGCTCGTCGCGCTCGGCTCGCTTGAGGGCGGCGTGCACGTCGTGTTCGGCGCCGGCGAGGATCGTCGCGCGCACGTTCACCTCGGCACGCGCGTGCGCAAGCAGCGCGGCGGCGGTGAGACGTTCGTGTCGGTCAACCGCGAGCTCGTGGCGACGGTCGCTGGCGACCTTCTGACGCCGGTGCGAGCGTACGAGCGGCGCCCGCGCGAGCGATCGCTTCAGGCGCTCGACGAGCGCGCGCTCGCGCTGCGCCTGCACCCCGGACTGGACTTCGATCTCGCCTACGAGACGGTCGTGCGCGGCGACGTGCGTGCGGTCGTCGTGGAGCTGTACCCGTCGGCGACCGGACCGGCAGGCGACGATCGCTACTCGCTCGCGCGCTTCGTACGCCGCTGCGCCGAGCGCGAGGCGATCGTCGCTCTCGTCGCGCCGGGCGGCGCCGGACCGCCGCCGCCACACACACGCGCCGCATACGAGACGACGCTGGCGATCGTCGACGCCGGCGCGCTGTGGCTCGGCGATATGTCCGGCGAGGCGGCGATCGTCAAGGCGATGTGGGCGCTCGCGCAGTCGCAGCGGGGCGAGGACGTGGCGCAGCTCTTGCTCGAACCGATCGCCGGCGAGCTGGCGACCGAGGATTAGCCTGACAGCGCGCTCGGCGCGGCGACCTGCCAGGAGAAGGCCAGCGGAGAGGAGGCGGTGAGGTCGATCGCCGGCTCGACGGTCGTGTAGGACTGCACGTTGTCCTTGAACACCGCGCCGCCGCCGTTGAACGGCGCGAACGCGTTGGCGCCTGCGGACGGGCACCTGCGCATGCCGCTGACTCGGCCGGCGCTAGCTTCGTCGCTCGGCCCCTCCACGACCGCGCCGGCGAGGACCGGCGGCGAGCCGTCGAGCGAGCCGGCGAGGTTGGCGACCTGGTGGGACGGGCAGTCGGGAAACGTGCTGCCGTCGCCGACGGTCAGCGAGACGCCCCAGGCATTCGCGCCGAGCACGTTTCCCAGCCAGCGCGCCGACTGGGGGCGATAGGTCTGCTCGCCTGTGAGGTATTCGTACTCCGCCGCCATCACCGCCAGGCCGTCGCCGTGCGAAGCCGTGTCGGCCTGTGCCCAGGCAAAGCCGAAGCCGAACGGGTCTTGGCGCGACTGCGCGACGGCCGCGTCGAGCTGGCGCGCGAGATTGCCGGTCAGCTGTCCTTCGGAGACCGCCAGCCCAGGCGGATCGCCGGCCTGACGCAGCGCGCGCACGAGATCGAAGTGCGCGAGGCCGCTGACGTCGTACAGGTTGAGCGGGTCGCCGGAGCCGGCGTGTTCGATGTAGGCGCCGGCCCACTGCGCGGCCCGGCGCAGGTAGTAGGACGGTTGCGCGTGCGCCAGGCCGGCGGGGAGGGAGCCGCCGGATGACAGCGCGATCGCCAGCTCGCTCGCGCCGAGCTCCAGGTCGTCGCGCCATTCTGTCTCTGGATAGAAGTCGAAGGGGATTGCGGTGAGCACGTCCCCGCGCACTTCGTCGGCCGCGAGGTCGAAGATGTGCTCGGCCGACAGCAGGCAGCGCGACGCGAGATCCGGGGCGCTGCTGTGGAACACCTGGAAGCACAGCGCGAAGGCGGCCGCGTCGCGCCCGGCCAGGTTGGGGCTGACCGGGCTGCCCGGCGGTCCCGCGCGAAAGACCGGGCGGTGGCGGATGTAGCGCGAGGCGGGGTCTTCGCCGCCGTAGCCGTCGTCGGCCTGCGGAAGGCGCCAGATGTCGTGATCGCCGAGCGTCTTCGCGTTGCCCTCGCCGATGCCCACCTGGTAGTAGAGCGTGCGCGTCTTGTCGTTCCACATGCGCAGCAGCCATTCCACGCCGAAGCGCGCCTCGGCGGTGAAGTCCGAGCCGTGCGCCGACGCGCCCCTCTGCGCGGGAAAGTCGCGCACGCCCGCGAGCAGCAGGTCGACCGTGTAGCTGGTCGTCTGCACGAACTTCAGGTAGTCGCCCGCGTCCCACCAGCCGCCCGAGGCGTCGAGCGTTTCGCCCAGGCTCGTCAGGTCGCCCTTGAAGGAGCCGTTGCGGTTGACCTGCGGCGTGGCGTACGCCGTCGCCGTCTGGTCGTTGAGGTGAGCCGGCGCGGTGCGCAGCGCCGAGGCGATGAACTGCGGCCCGTCGCGCTCGGTCTCATAGAACGACAGCGCGTTGGCCAGCGGCTGTGCGTACACCGCCGGCGCCGCGGCGATCGCGAACGGCGGCGAGGTTGCAGGCGACGGTCCGGCGACGGCGAGCGTGTACGTGCCCGCGCGCAGCACGCCGTCGAAGTCCAGCGCGTAGACGTGGCCGAAGCGCCCGCTCCACGACCCTAGCGAGGCGCCCACCGTGCCGCTGAGCACCGCCGCGCCGCCGGCCGCGGGCGCCAGCGTAAAGGCCTGGCCGCCCTCGTCGACGCGCGACATCAGGTACGCGCGCTTGGGCGCCATCGTCGGATAGCCCAGCTGGTCGACGCGGATCGCCGTGCTCGGCACGCTCGCTGCGGCGCCCGCCGTCGAGCAGCCCATCGCCGCACACAGCGCTCCCAGCGCCAGCCCCGTCCTCAGCTTGCCCATCCCTCCATCAGCGTAGTCGCCGCCACGCCTCGCGCCAAGCGTCGCCACCACGGCCAAGCCACGCGTCGCGTCCAAGCCACGCGCGTGCCGTGCCACGCCGCGCCGTGTCGATTGCCACGCGTCGCGCTCAAGCTACGCGCGACGTGTCACGCCATGCCGTGTCGATCGCCAAGCGCCGCGCCCGGCGCCACGGTTCAGCGACGGTGGATCGTCAGCGGCGGGCGCTCGCCCTCGCGTTCGTCAGACGGCTCGGGCGGCTGGCGAAACGACGTGGGGCGCCAGCGCTCCGCGTGCGTCGGCGCGACCCTGCGTAGCGAGCGCGAGCGCATGCAGATGACGGTCGCCAACACGTTCAGCAGCGCGATGCCCGTGGCGATTGCCGCGATGACCCCTGCGAGCAGCAGCGCGAGCACCGTCAACGCGATCAACGCCACGACTGCCACCAGCAGCACGACCATCCTCCAGGGTTCTACGACGGCCGCGCGTTCCCTGCGCTCGCGCGCGGCGTGTCGTAAGCCGCGCAAGCTCGGTCGCGCGCGGCCTGTCGCTAAGCGGCGCGACTTCGGTCGCGCGCGGCGAGGCGACGTCCCTGCGCCAGGCCCGCGTCGATCACCGCGCCGCGGCGCGAATCGTCCATCAGGTTCGCGCCCATCGCCGTCGCCGACGTCGCGTCGGGGTTGATCGTCTGCACGCGCGCGCCGCGCCCTTTGAGCACCAGCGCCTCAGTCGCCGCCGCGCCGCGCGAGACCGGACCCAGCGCCCCCGCGAGCGAGCCCGCCGCAGAGCGCAGCGAGCCGGTCGGGTTCAGGCACACAACCTCGCCGCCGCGAGACACCTCGGCCGCATCCATGTTCGTCGGGCTCCACACGCCTCCGTCGACGTACGTGCGCCCGTCAGCCGTCACCGGCGCGAACACACCGGGGATCGAGCACGAGGCCTCGACCGCCAGCGACACCGGCGGCCGCGGCTCGCCGGGCGCGCCGAACACCACGCGCCGGCCGCTGGAGAGCTCCACCGCGGCGATGCGCAGGCGCCCGTCCCAGCTGACTCCCGCCTGGTCGACCATGCGTCGCAGCGGCGCCAGCGAGCGCCGTCCCGGCGGCACCCTGCGCAACGCCGTGCGCCGCAGCAGCGCGCCGCCCCTTGTGGTCGACGCGAACGCCAGCGACGCGAACGGCGCGGCCGCTGCGCCGGCCAGGCCGGCCGCGGCGCCGAACGCCTGGCGCAGCCCCGCCACGCGCTGTGCGTCCTCGAAGGCCGGCACGGCATCGGGCGGCGCGAGGCTGCCCAGCCGCGCGTGCGGCGCGAGACCTGCCACCAGCGACGCCGCGACGATCGAGCCTGCTGACGTGCCGACGTAGCAGTCGCACGCGCGCGCGTCGAAGCCGTCGGCCTCGTCGAGACCGGCCAGCAGCGAGCTCATCCACGCCTCGCCGAGCGTGCCGCCCCCGCCGAGGATCAGTGCGTCTGGCGTGCGCATCGCCTCAGCGTAGTCCACGCGATCGGCTCCTCTGGCGGCTCACTTGCTTGACGCCCGTCGATCGCGGGTAGCCAACAGACAGGTGACCAAGCTGATCTTCATGCCACTTCGCGTCGCCGCCGGCCTGCTCGCGGGCATCTTCGGCAAGAAGCTGTTTCGCGCTTTCTGGGGGCTCGTCGACGATCGCGAGGCTCCGAAGGCCGATCAGCGGCGCATCCGAGTGTCGATGCTCGCGCTCGCGCTCGTCGTCGAAGGCGCGCTGTTTCGAGCGCTCAAAGGGCTCGCCGATCATGGCTCGCGACGCGTGTTCGCGCGCTTGACGGGGCGTTGGCCAGGCGAGCAGGAACCAAAGCCCGAATGACGGCGTAGTCGGTCACTTCATCCCGTGCCCGCCTCCGGCGCGCGCGATCTATCATCGGCGGCGAAGCCGCCCAATCAAAAGGAGTTGCATGGCAGAGCTATCCGCCGCCGCAACGAAGCTGGTTCAGTACCTCAACGAGGCCTATGGCCTCGAGCAACGGCTCGAGACGTCGCTGCAGGCGCACGTCGCGATGACCACCGACGCCGCATACAAGAAGCGCTTGAAGGAGCATCTGAGCGAGACCAAGCGCCACGCGCGTGAGGTCAAGAAACGCATCAAGCAGCTCGGCGGCGAAGCCGCGACGATCGACGCCCCGGGGCCGGACGTGGTGACCGACGCCGCGCAGGCGGTGCTCGGCGGGGCGCAGAAGGCCGTCGCGCTCGCGCAGGGCCCGCTGCATATGCTGCGCGGCACCGGTCAGGAGGAGAAGCACCTGAAGAACGCCAAGACCGAGTACGCCGCCGAGGCCGAGGAGATCGCCACGTACAGCGGCATCGAAGCGCTTGCCGAGGCGCTCGGCGACAGGGACACGCACAAGCTCGCCCGCGAGATCCGCCGCGAGGAGGAGCGCATGCGCTCCTATCTGGAGAAGCAGATCCCGCGCTTCACCAAGGCCGTCGCCAAAGCCGAGGTGCCCGCATCCCAGCGCGCGAGCGCGGCGACCAAACGCAGAAAACCGACGCGCACGAGCAAAGCGCCAGCCCGCGCCAAAGGCAAAGCGGCCCGCGCGAAAACGTCGGCGGCTCGCAAAGGCTCGACCGCGCGCCGCAGCGTCGCGAAAGCCAAAGCGGGCGCCAGCCGATGAGCGAGGACGCAGACGCGGTCGACCTGAACGTCGCCGAGTGGCACGGGCGGACGATCGTCGACGCCGACGGCGAGAAGATCGGCAAGCTCGAGGACGTGTACGTCGACGTGGAAAACGACGTCCCGCAGTTCGCCACCGTCAAGGAAGGATTCCTCTCACGCCATCTGACGTTCGTCCCGCTCGGCGGCATCAAAGTGTCGCCCGACACGCTGCAGGTCGCCGTGACCAAGCAACAGGTCGAAGACGCGCCGAACATCGAGCAGCACGGCGATGGCCTCTCGCCCGAGCACGAGTCGGCGCTGTATCACCACTTCGAGCTCAACTACACGCCGGCGACCAGCGAGAGCGGCCGCCGGCTCGGACGCCGCTAGTCGCCACGCACGCCCGCGCCGCGTGGGCGTGCGTCAGGCGGCGGAGGCGTCCGTCAGTCCGCGGGCATCCGTCAGGCCGCGTCGGCCAGCAGCTCCAACACGGCCGCCTCGACGCGCTTGCGAATGCGCATGTCGGCAAGCTCCGGCTCGCCCGACGGCAGCGACCGCAGCGCCTCGCCGATCGTCGCTCCCGCGTGGTAGCGGTCGATCACGCGCGGATCGACATACGACGCCCGGCACACCGCCGGCGTGTTGCCGAGGTACGCCGCCACCGTCTTGATCGCGGCGCTGACCGCGCGGTCACGCCCAGCGCGCGACTTCGGTCGATCGTCCGCGCCCGCCAGCGCGACCGCTGCGAGCACCGTCGCGTTCCACGTGCGGAAGTCCTTCGCCGTGAAGCCGCCGCCGCTGACGCGCTTGATGTAGTCGTTGACGTCGTCGGCGTGCAGCTCGCTCCAGCGCCCGTCCTCGCGGTAGGCCAGCAGCTGCGAGCCGCCGCGCCGGCGCTTGAGCTGCGCGACCACCTCCAGGGCGTCCGCATCGGCGATCGCCTGCACGCGGCGCTGGCCCGACTTGGCCGGGAAGTCGAACACCAGCTGCTCGCCGTCGATCGTCACGTGCCTGCGCAGCATCGTCGTCAGCCCGAACGATTCGTTGCGCTCGGCGTAGTCCTCCGAGCCGATGCGAAAGAAGCCCACGTCGAGCAGCCGCACCGAGCACGCCAGCGCGCGATCGCGCGACAGCTCCTCGGCGCCCGACTTGCGGCCGCCCGACTTCTTCTGCGCGCCCGACGCCGGCGCTGACCTGCGCGCCGCCCGACCGTTGCCCGAACCGTGCAGGTCGCGCGCCACGCGCCGGCGCAGGCGCGGCAGCGCCTCGCCGAATCCGATCATCGAGTCGAACTTCTGGCGGTCGCGGTGCACGCGCCAGCGTTCGTGGTACAGGTACTGCTTGCGCCCCGCCGCGTCGACACCCGTCGCCTGCAGGTGCCCGCGCGGGTCCATGCAGATCCACACCTCGCGCCACGCCGGCGGGATCGCCAGCTCGCCGATCCGCTCCAGCACCTCCGCGTCGTCGATCCGCTCGCCCGCCGGATCCACGTACTCAAAGCCGCGCCCGCGCCGGCGCCGCGCGATGCCCGGCGCCGCGCAGCTCGATCGTCGCAGTCGGGGCACTCGCCTACTGATAGCGGCCGACGGCCGTCAGCGCGGGATGCAGCTGATGCGCCCGCCGTCCTCGAGGATCGCCCAGCGCAGGTCCGCCACGGAGCCGATCTGCGCCTGGCGCGCCTCCTCCTCGATGTCTTCCAGCGTGATCCGCTCGCGGCGCATGTTGCGCTCGATCGGCCGGCCATCCTGCACGAGCACGATCGGCTGGCCCTCGGTGATCAGCCGAACGCGGCGAAAGCGGAACGAGATCCAGCTGACGGCGACGGTCAGCAGCGCGATCGTCGAGATGACGATCAGCGCGCCGGTGACCGACTCGTCGCTCTGCGTGACCCCCTGCTGGACCAGATCGCCGACGACAACCAGCAGGATCAGGTCGAACGGCTCGAGTTGGCTCAGCTCGCGGCGCCCGACGACGCGCGTCACGAGGAACACGAAGAAGAACACGACGGCTGCGCGGAGTACGAGATCCATCGGCTAAGGGAAGATCGTCAGCGATCGATGAACGCGGGCGAGCAGCGCCGAGCCGTCCTGCAGCGCCACGTCCTCGCGTCGCTTGCCTACGTTCGTCGGGTTCACCTGGAAGTAGATCCAGCAGACGAGCGTTTTGCCGGCCGGGAGCGATCCGTAGGAGAGCACGACCTGACCGTCGTGCGAGTTCTCGCTGCTCGGTTCCGGCGCGATCGAGTTGACGCTCATCGATTCCCACCACCCTTCGTCGAAGTCGAGTTGCAGCTGCTTGATTTCCCGGCGCGCGACGACCTTCACGCGCACCTGGAAGATCAACCCGCCGCGCAGCCGCGTCGGAGCGGTCACGCTGAGGCTCGCGGCCGGGCTCGCGGCGGAGGTCGTCGACGGGTCCTGGCCGAAAACGCCGAGCAGCGCGAGCGCCGGCAGGACCGCCATGCAGCAGAGCAACCCCCAGCGGACCCACGGCTTCCTCTGGATGTCGCGATTTCGATCTAGCGCGATCCCGTCCGGGGGCTGGCTCACCTGCCTGCTGTTCGTGCTCGCTCGGCGCCTTCCTGCCGTGCTCGGGTTCGTCGAGCAGCCACAATGGACGCATGGCCTCTCAGCTGGAAGATCGCCGGCAGGTTCGCCGAGGCGACCTGGACGGTCCCGAGCAGCTCAGCGGTCACACCGTCCGCACGCGCGTCGTGTTCGTGCTGGCGCTGGTGGTCGTCGTCGTGGCCGTCGTCGTGCTGCTGCCGGGGCTCGGTGAACTGCGCACGCGCCTGGCGCACGCGAGCGCCGGCTGGCTGCTCGTCGGCGTCGCGCTGAAGGTGCTCTCCGGCGTGGGCTACGTGGCGGTCTTTCGCATGGTCTTCTGCCGGCGCATGTCCTGGCGCGTGAGCTACGAGGTCGGCATGTCCGAGCTGGGCGCCAACGCGCTGCTGCCGACCGGCGGCGCCGGCGGGCTGGCGCTCGGCGCGTGGGCGCTCAAACGCGGCGGCATGCCCGCCGAGGACATCGCCCAGCGCACCGTCGCGTTCTTCCTGCTCACCAGCGTGCCCAATGTCGTCGGCGTGATCGTGCTCGGCCTCGGTCTCGCCGCCGGCGTCTTCGGCGGCGAGGGCAACCTGCTGCTGACGGCGCTGCCGGCGGCCATCGCGGCCGCCGCGATCGTCGTGGCGCTGCGCGCCGGGCGCATCGCCAAGCGCTGGGGCAAGCGCATCGAGCGCCGCAGCGAGAACGAGCTGTCGCGGCGCAAGCAGCTGGTCATGAAGGCGCTGACCGCCGTCGGCGAGGGCGTCGAGGGCGCAGTGGCGTTGCTTCGCGAGGGCAACCTCGTGCTGATCGCCGGCCTGATCGCCTACCTCGCGTTCGACGTGATGATCGTCTGGGCCACCTTCCGCGCGCTCGGCCCCGCGCCGCCGATGGCGATCCTGTGGATCGCCTACCTGATCGGCGAGCTCGGCGGACTGATCCCCGTGCCCGGCGGCATCGGCGGGGTCGATGCCGGCCTCGTCGGCACGCTCGCGCTGTACAACGTCTCGCTGGCCTCCGCCGCCGGCGCCGTGCTCGCCTACCGCGCGATCGCGCTGTGGGTGCCCGCCGTGATCGGCGGCGTCGCCTTCCTCGCGCTGCGCCGCACGCTGCGCAACGAGGCCGAGCAGATCGCCGTGTGCGCGCCGCAGACGGAGATCGTGCTCATCGGTCTCGGCCGCGTGACGATCGACGACTAGGCGCGAGCGCATGGGATGATGCCCACAAGGCAGGCCGGGGCGGCCGGCGGGTGAGAGCGACGCGAGGGACGGGCACATGGCGATCTCCAAATATGAGCACCCGACCGCGGACCGTTGCTGATCATGGACGGCGAGAAGGACAACACGGTGCCCTGGGCGATCGCCAACGCCTCCTACAAGAAGCAGAAGCGCAACAAGGGCGTGACCGAGATCGTCGAGGTCCCCAACCGCGGGCACGCCCTGACGATCGACAGCGGCTGGCGCGAGGTTGCCGACAAAGCGCTCGAGTTCGTCAAACGCTTCGCGTGATCGAGCTCGTCCTCGCCGACGTCGACGGAACGCTCGTCACCGACGACAAGAGCTTGACCGCACGCGCGATCGCCGCCGTACACGCGCTGCACGACGCCGGCGTCAAGTTCGCCGTCACCAGCGGGCGCCCGCCGCGCGGCATGCAGATGCTCGTGGAGCCGCTCGCGCTGAAGCTGGAGCTGGCCGCGTTCAACGGCGGGCTGTTCGCGCGTCCGGCGGACATGTCGACGATCGAGCAGCGCTCGATCGACTCGTCGCGCGTCGCGCCGATCATCGAGCTGACCGGCGACCACGACCTCGACGTGTGGCTGTATCGCGGCTCGGACTGGCTGCTGCGTGACCGCAACGCGGCGCACGTCGCCAAAGAGGCCGACACGGTGCGCTTCGCGCCGACGGTCGTCGAGGACTTCCACGGCGTCACCGAGGGCGTTGCAAAGATCGTCGGCGTCAGCGATGACCCCGAGCGCGTCACCGCGGCCGAGCGCGACGTGCGCTCACAGTTCGGCGACCACGTCTCCGCCGCGCGCTCGCAGCCGTACTACCTCGACGTCACCCACCCCGACGCCAACAAGGGCGCCGTGCTGCACTACTTCTCGCGCAAGTACGAAGTGCCGCTGGAGCGCATCGCGACGCTCGGCGACCAGCCCAACGACATGCTCATGTTCACCGACGCCGGGCTCAGCATTGCGATGGGCAACGCCGGCGAGGAAGTCCAGCGCGCGGCCACGCGCGTCACCGAGTCAAACGAGCGCGACGGCTTCGCGCTGGCGATCGAGCGCTTCGTGCTCGGCGACGAGGGCTAGCTGGGCAACCGGGCTGCGTCGCGCCGTTCGCTCACGCCGCGCAGCTGCTGCGCGAGCCGGCGCGCTGGCCTCGCTCGACGGCGCCGACGGCGCGCACGTGGCGCGCGAGCGCGCCCGCCGTCACCGCGCCGGCGGGCAGCTCGACGACGAACGACGTCGTGCCCGCGAAGCGGTGGTTCGACCAGGAGGTCGCGGTGCCCGGGAGGAACGGCAGGCAGGTCGCGCGCAGGCCGGCCAGCTCGGCGTAGCGCCGCGCGACGCCGCGGTCGCCGCCGGCCATGTCCACGAGATCCTCGTGCTGGTGAAACCAGATCGTCACGGCCGGCCGGACGCGCGCGACCAGGCGCACCGCCGCGCGGGTCTCGGGCTCGGACAGCGGACGCGGGCCGGCGTAGTAGACCGGGCCGCCGCCGGGCCGCCAGCGGTAGGGGAAGTTGCGATTGAGATCGACGCTGTCGGCGTTCTGGCGCGTGTCCGCCGCGGCGCCGTCGGGGTTGAACATCGGCACCAGCCACAGTTGCACGCCCGGCGGGGGAGGCCGGCGTTCGAGCGCCGCGACAATCGCCCGCCCAGCGCACTCGTCGCCGTGGATGCAGCCGACGATCAGCAGCCTGCGCGAAGCAGCCGCGGAGCCGAGCACGTGCGCGACGATCGGGCGCCCGCGCACCGAGCGCCCGACGACGACGGTGCGCGCCGCGGCGCCGGCGACGCAGCTCAGCAGCAGTACCGAGGTGAGCGCGCAGATCAGCGGAGAATGGCGCCGCACCGCGCTCACCGGGTGTCGAGGCTGGTCGATGGCGCGTTCATCCGGCTGCGTCCCTTCCTGACCGATTGTGATTATAGTTAACCTTGTGGCTAACCAAGCTGTCCTTGACCGAACGTTCGCCGCGTGCGCCCATCCGATCCGCCGCGGCATCATCGAGCGGCTGGCCGCCAGCGAGATGACCGTCGGCGAGGCGACGCGCGACTTCAGCGTTTCCAAGCCCGCGATCAGCCGCCACCTGCGCGTGCTCGAACAGGCCGGCGCGATCGAGCGCGTGATCGACGGGCGCACCCATCGCCTGCGCTTGGCCGGTCATTCGCTGGACGACGCGCACGACTGGATCGGCGACCAGCGCGCGCTCTGGGAGCGCAAGCTCGACGTGCGTCGAGCAGTACCTCGCCGAGGGTCGAGGCGGCGGCGGGGCCGGCCGGGACGCTCGCGACGGCGGAGCCAGTCGGGACGGGCGCGCCGGCGAGAGCGGCGCGAGATGAGTACCAGCGAGGACACGGCCCTGCGCCTGCAGCGCACGTTCGCCGCCTCGCCCGAGGAGGTGTTCGACGCCTGGACCAACCCCGAGGTGCTGCGGCGCTGGTGGATCGCGCAGCCGACGTGGACGTCGCCCGGCTGCGACGTCGACCTGCGCGTGGGCGGCCGCTACGCGCTGCGCATGCGCGACGATCGGACCGGCGAGCTGCACGCGGTCGGCGGCGAGTACCGCGAGGTGCAGCGCCCGCACCGGCTCGTCTACACGTGGTGCTGGCAGAGCGACGACGACTCCAATCCGGCGCACGTCAGCCTCGTGACCGTCGAGTTCCGCGCCGAGGGCGATGCGACGACCGTCGTGCTCGAACACACCGGGCTCGCCTCGCCGGAGTCGCGCGATCGTCACGGCGTCGGCTGGCAGGGGACGTTCGACAGCCTGGCCGAGCGCGTATTTCCCGCCGATTGACTGCTCGTTCGATCGATCAACTCGTAAACAGGACAACACATAGGAGAAAGCCAAGATGGGTAATTACCTTTTTGCATACCGAGGCGGCATGATGGCCGACACCGACGAGCAGCGCCAGGCAGCGATGCAGGCGTGGGGCGCGTGGTTCGGCAAGCTCGGCTCGGCGATCGTCGATCCCGGAAATCCGTTTGCGGGATCGACCTCGGTCAACGGCGGCGGCGCCGGCGGGACCGCGGCCTCGCAGCTGACGGGCTACACGGTGGTCAAGGCCGACAGCCTCGACGCCGCGAGCGCGCTGGCGGATGGCTGCCCCGTGTTCGACGGCGGCGGCAGCGTCGACGTGTACGAGACGATCGAGGTCTCGCTGTAGGCGCAGGCGCCACGCCGGAGTCGAGATGGCCTACGACGAAGACCTCGCCCACCGCATCCGCGAGTTGCTCGACGGCGAGCAGGGCGTCAGCGAGATGACGATGTTCGGCGGCCTCGCGTTCCTCGTCCACGGCAACATGGCCGTCGCCGCCTCCGGGCAGGGCGGCCTGATGGTGCGCGCGGACCCCGAGGCCGGCGAGCGTCTGCTGTCCAGGCCGCACGCCCGCGCGATGGAGATGCGCGGGCGCAAGATGAACGGCTGGATCCGCGTCGACGCCGAGGGCGTCGCGAGCAAGCGTCAGCTCGCGTCCTGGGTGCGGCAGGGAGTCGCGTTCGCGCGGACCCTGCCGCGCAAGGGCTGACCTGGCGCGCAGCCCGATGGTCGACCTGAGCAGGCTGAAGGCGATCCTCGAGCGCTGAGCGTCAGGCCGACGACAGCTGCAGCACGACAAGCGCGGCGATTGACGCGAAGCAGAAGACGTGCTCGCGCAGGACCGCGCGCGCGATCGCGCTCTGGCGCTCAGGCGGGTCGCGCCGGGTTCCGAGGCGAACGGCGGCGGGCACGGTGCGCGCTCCGGCGAGAGCGATCGGCGCGAGCGCGAGCGCCAGCGAGGTCCAGGCGATCGCCACGGGCGCGTCGGCTCGCGCGATCTCCGCGACGAGCGCGGCGATCGTCGCCAGCATGACCGCCGCGATCAGGCGGTTCATCGGCCGCGCGGCGGTCGTCACGCGCGCGTAGTAGGCGGCGATCGACGACAGCACCGGCTCGGGCAGCACGCGCTCGCGGTGTCCACGCGCCTGCACGTCGAACATCAGGTCGAACCACAGCACGGCCAGCAGGAAGCCGCCGCCCGCGCTCGCGCAGGCGATCACGCTCACTTCTCTCGCACGCGCTCGCCGCGCGGGTCGAACAGTGGCTCGCGCGCGATCTCTCCGGCGACCCACTCGCCGAAGATGTCCACCTCGACCGAAGCGCCCAACCTCCAGCTCGCGCCGGCACGTAGGCGTAGGCGATCGAGCGTTCGCACGGTGTAGCCGTAGCCGCCGCTCGTCACGCGCCCGACGATCTCACCCCCGACGCGCACCGGCTCGTTGCCGAGCGCGACCGATCGCGGGTCCTCCAGCGCCAGGCAGCGCAGGCGTCTCCCGGCGTGCGCCGGCGCGGCGTCCGTGGACGCCGCCAGCGCCTCGGCGCCGAGGAACGGCGCCGTCGCGCTTGACGCAGAAGCCCAGGCCGGCCTCGATGGGGCGTCTCGTCGGGCGTGATGTCGGCCGCCCACACGCGGTAGCCCTTCTCCAGGCGCAGCGAGTCGATCGCGCGGTAGCCGCCGGCGACGCAGACCGTGCTCGCGCCCGGCCTCGCCACAGGTCCGCCACAGGCCCGCGCCGTACTCGGTCGGGCAGTACAGCTCCCAGCCGAGCTCGCCGACGAACGTCACGCGCAGCGCGCGCACCGGCACGTCGCCGACGGTCAGCTCGCGCATGCGTCATGTAGGGGAAGTCCAGCGGGTCGTCGTCAGATCGGCGCGAGGATGTCGCGCGCGCGTGGCCCCCACAGCGCGAAGCACGCCCAGCGCGCGGTCACGTCGGTGCAGCGCACGCTGCCGTCGCGCGGAGCGTGGCGGCGGATCCAGCCGAGGTCGTGGTTGCCGAACGCCGTGCCGGTGACGATCGAGAACAGCTCCTCCTCGCACGCGCGTGACCGTGAAGTCGCACTCGATCCCGCCGCGCGAGTTGAGCATCTGCGTGTAGGTGATCGCGCCGACGTCGCGCGCCACGCGGTTGTCGCACAGCGATTCCAGGAACGTCCGCCGCGCCCGGCCCGGCGATCTCGAGCTTGGCGAACGAGGACTCGTCGAACAGCCCCGCGCGCTCGCGCGTCGCGCGGTGCTCGGCGCCGATCGCGGGCGACCAGTGCATGCCCGCCCAGCCGCGCGGGCGCAGCGACTCGTCGCCCGCTGGCAGCGTTGGACTCGTACCAGTTGACGCGCTCCCAGCCCGGACTTCTCGCCGAAGGCCGCGCCGTGCTCGCGGTGCCAGGGGTAGGCGCTGGACGTGCGCAGCGGTCGGCCCGCCTGGCGCTCGTGGCCGGGGTAGCGGATGTCGTAGTAGGTCTCGTAGACCTCCTTGGCGCGCTTGAGCGTGTAGCCGGGCGAGCGGAAGTGCGGGCCGAAGCGGCGGATGTCCATCTCCCACACGTCCGCCGCGGGCTCGCCGTCGACGATCCACTCGCGCCATCACGCGACCGATCCCGCCCGCGCCGGCGAGGCCGTGCGCGCAGAAGCCGGCGGCGACGAAGAACCCGCGCACCTCGCTCTCGCCGAGGCAGAACTCGTTGTCGGGCGTGAACGCCTCGGGCCCGTTGATCAGGCGCGTGACCGTGATCTCGTCCATCGCCGGCACGCGTCTGCGACGAGTTCTTCGCGATCTCCTCGAAGCGCGGCCAGTCCTCCTCCAGCAGTCGGCCGTTGAAGTCGGCGGGGATCGCGTCGAGCTGGTGCTCGTCCAGCGCCCACGGCGCCGATTCGCGCTCGTAGCCGCCCATCACCAGACCGCCGCCCTCCTCGCGGAAGTAGATCAGCAGGTCGGGGTCGCGCAGCGTCGGCAGGTGCTCGCCGGGCGTGCGCTCGCGGAACGGCTGCGTGACCAGGTACTCGTGCGCGAACGGCACGATCGGCACGCGCACGCCGGCCATGCGCGCCGATCTCCGCGGCGAACATGCCGCCGGCGTTGACGACGACCTCGGCCTCGATCGGTCCCCACTCGGTCTGCACGCCGCGCACGGCGCCGTCGACCACGTCGATGCCGGTGACGCGCGTGTGCGTGAACACGCGACAGCCGCCTGCGCGCGCCCCGTCGACCAGCGCCGTCGTCAGCAGCGACGGGTCGAGGTAGCCGTCGCTGGGCAGATAGGAGGCGCAGCGCACGCCGTCGGTGCTCATCAGCGGGAACAGCTCCTGCGCCTGCTCGGCGGAGATCAGCTCCAGCGGCAGCCCGAACGTCTTCGCCCAGGCGACCTGGCGCAGGACCTCCTGCTCGCGCTCGGGCGTGCACGCCAGGCGGATGCCGCCGCACTCCACCCAGCCGCAGTCCAGCGTGCGGTAGAGCTCGACCGAGTCCATCATCATGCGCGTCAGCGACACGCTCGAGCGAAGCTGGCCGACGAGGCCGGCCGAGTGAAACGTCGAGCCGCTGGTCAGCTCGTTGCGGTCGAGCAGCACGACGTCGCGCTCGCCGAGCTTGGCCAGGTGGTAGGCGATCGACGCGCCGCCGACGCCGCCGCCGACGATCACCACACGCGCACGCGAGGGAAGCTCGCGTGGACGGACCATCACGCGGCCGCCGCGCTCGCGAGCCATTGCGCGAACTGCGGCCGGCCGGCGGCGGCGCGCAGGCGCTCGAAGTGCTCGGCGGCGTAGCCGGCGAAGTCGAAGTCGAGCTCGGAGATCTCGCCCTGCACGACCCCCCACGCGGCCTCGCGCGCGTCGGACATCACGCGCATCAGCTTCAGCGCCGAGCGCTGGGAAGCCGATGGCGGCTCGCCGTAGTAGGCGTGCAGCATGCGCCCGTCGGTGGCCTCGTCGAAGTCGTTGTTGACCGACAGGTTGCCCAGATCGAAGCGCGCGTCGCCCATGCCCGCGTACTCCCAGTCGACGAGCATCAGGCGAGCGTCGCCGCGCGCGCGAATCACGTTGCCGGCCAGCAGGTCGTTGTGGCACGGCCGCAGGCGGTCGGGAGGGAGCGCCGCGCCGATCGTCGCCGCGACGTCCATCGCCTGCGCGTACTCCCCCGGCAACGCACCGCCACGCGCACGGACGATCTGCGCGTAGTCGCCGAGCAGCGCGGGCACATCGAAGCGCGTCGGCAGGCGAACGTCGCAACCATGAAACGCGCGCAACGCGCGCGCCAGCTCCTCCACGCCGTCGGCCAGCTCGCGCGCGCCGAGCGACTCGCAGCTGACGAAGCTCGTGACCAGGCAGTCGTCGAGCGTGGCGGCGACCGGCGGGGCGATGCCCAAGCGCGCCGCCGCCTCGTTGGCCAGCCGCTCGCCCTCGCGGTCGATGCCCAGCAGCTCGGTGTCCTTGCCGGGCCGGCGCACGACGTACTCGGCGTCGCCGAACGTCACGCGGAAGTTGCGGTTGGTTATGCCACCGTCGAGCTCACGCGGCGCGCCGCGCAGCGGCGCGATCATCGGCTCGAGGCGCGCGAGGATCGCGTTAAGCTCGCCCACCATCGCCAAGCGACCCGCGTTGCAACATAAGGCGCACAACCTATACCTTCATCAGCATGGCTCGTGAGGAGTTGACCGGATGAACCTGCAGGAGCTTCGCGCCGCCAGCGACCGTGGCGAGGTCGACACGGTGCTGCTCGCGCTCACCGACATGCAGGGCCGCCTGCAGGGCAAGCGCCTGACCGCGCGCCACTTCCTCGCGGAGGTCGCCGAGCACGGCGCGGAGGGCTGCAACTACCTGCTCGGCGTCGACGTCGAGATGGCGACGGTCTCGGGTTACGAGCTGTTCTCGTGGGAGCGCGGCTACGGCGACTTCGTGCTGCGCCCGGACCTCGACACGCTGCGCCCGGTTCCCTGGCAGGAGGGGACGGTCGTGTGCCTCGCCGACGTCGCGTGGGAGGACGGCTCTGACGTCATCGTCTCGCCGCGACAGGTCCTGCGCGGACAGCTGGCGCGCCTGGCCGAGCGCGGCTGGAGCGCCAACGCGGGGACCGAGCTGGAGTTCATCGTGTTCCGCGACACCTACGAGCAGGCGTGGCACAAGGGCTATCGCGAGCTGGAGCCGGCGAACCTGTACAACGTCGACTACTCGCTGCTCGGCACCGCGCGCGTGGAGCCGCTGATGCGGCGCATCCGCAACAGCATGGAGGCCGCGGGGATGCTCTGCGAGGACTCCAAGGGCGAGTGCAACTTCGGCCAGCACGAGGTCAACTTCCGCTACGCCGACGCGCTGAGGACGGCCGACGAGCACGCGATCTACAAGAACGGCGTCAAGGAGATCGCGGCGCTGGAGGGCATGTCGGTCACGTTCATGGCCAAGTACGACGAGCGCGAGGGCAACTCCTGTCACATCCACTTCTCGCTCGCCGACGAGCAGGGACCGCTGTTCGAGCGCGAGCAACCGCTGTTCGAGTCCTTCCTCGCCGGCCAGCTGGCGGCGCTGCGCGAGCTGACGCTGCTGCTCGCGCCGAACGTCAACTCCTACAAGCGCTACGCCGCGGCGACGTTCGCGCCGACGGCCGTCGCGTGGGGGCGCGACAACCGCACGTGCGCGCTGCGCGTCGTCGGCCACGGCCCGTCGCTGCGCTTCGAGAACCGCGCCGGCGGCGCCGACCTGAACCCGTACATGGCGCTCAGCGCGATCGTCGCCGCGGGCCTGCACGGCGTCGAACGCGGACTGCAACTGGAGCCGGCGTTCGAGGGCAACGCCTACGACGCGCCGGACAAGCCGCGCATCCCCTCGTCGCTGCGCGACGCTCGCGACCTGTTCGCCGCCAGCAAGATCGCGCGCGCGGCGTTCGGCGACGACGTGGTCGCTCACTACGTCAACGCGGCCGACGTCGAGCTGGAGGCGTTCGCTGCGACGGTCACCGACTGGGAGCGCTACCGGGGGTTCGAGCGTTTGTGACCGAGGCCGTCCTGTCTGCCGAAACGGTCTTCGCGCCAGTGCGATCGCAGACCGCCTTCGAGGAGACGGTCGAACGGCTCGGCACGGCGATCAAGCTCGGGCTGCTGCCGCCGGGCACCTGCCTGCCGGCCGAGCGCGAGCTGTGCGGGCGGCTGGGCATCGCGCGATCGACACTTCGCCAGGCGCTCACCGCGCTGGCGCAGAGCGGGCACGTGTACGCCACGCGCGGGCGCGGCGGCGGCACCTTCGTGGCCGACCCGCAGCCGCCCAAAGGCCCGCCGTCGCGCAAGGTGCTCGCGCGCTGGCGCGACACCTGCGACCGGCGCCTCGCCGTCGAGCTGGGCGTGGCGCTGCTCGCCGCCGAGCGCGCGCAGCCCGACGACCTCGCCACGCTCGACGCGCTCACGGCGACGTTGGAGGGGTCGCTCGAGGACTTCGTCGCCTACCGCCAGGCGGACATCCGCCTGCACGTCGGCCTCGCCGAAGCCGCCCGATCGCCGAGCCTGGTGCGCGCGATGACCGAGACGCAGGGGGCGATGACCGACCTGATCGCCTACATCGCCCACCCGCCGCAGGTGCTCGCCTCCTCCAACGCGCAGCATCGCAAGCTGCTGAGCGCCGTGCGCAAGGGCGATGCGCAGCGCGCGATGCGCGCGATGGCCGACCACCTGCAGGGCACCGAGCACGTGCTCGCGGGGCTGCTGCCCGACTGAGCAGGCCGGCGCCGTACGCGCGCCGAACCGCGACGCGCGGCACGGCGTTGGACAGCGGTCCGAGCGTGCGCGTCTGCAATTTGGTCGCTTGCTATTGACTTCCGTTCGCGTTCGCGATTATCGTCACGAGCGAAGGAACGACGAGCAAACCTTTACTCCAGGGGGGCCGAGCGCATGAGCACAGCCGAACCGGTAGTCAGCGACGAGCAACGCCTAGCGGAGCTCGGCTACAAGCAGGAGCTCAACCGCTCCTGGAGCGGGTTTCAGAACTTCGCGATCTCCTTCAC
The DNA here is from genome assembly GCA_963794905.1 of uncultured Solirubrobacteraceae bacterium. Taxonomy (GTDB): domain Bacteria; phylum Actinomycetota; class Thermoleophilia; order Solirubrobacterales; family Solirubrobacteraceae; genus Palsa-744. The sequence continues at coordinate 1,483,258 of CAWCFO010000002.1, read as the reverse complement.
GATCATCTCGATCCTCGCCGGCTGCTTCACGACATACGGCCAGGCCTGGAACAACGGCGGCCCGGTCGCGATCTCCTGGGGCTGGCCGCTGATCTCGATCCCGATCCTGATCATCGGCTTCTGCATGTCCGAACTCGTCTCGGCCTACCCGACGGCGGGCGGCATCTACTGGTGGGCATCGAAGCTCGGCGGCCCGGTCTGGGGTTGGTTCACCGGCTGGTTCAACCTGATCGGCCTGATCGCCGTGACCGCCTCGGTCGACTACGGCGCTTCGCTGTTCTTGAACACGACGCTCGGCTTCTACAAGGTGGACTGGTTCAACGGCGCGTCCACGAACGCCACGACGTTCCTGCACGGCACGTTCTTCCTGTTCGCGGTGATCCTCGCGCTGCACGCGGTGCTCAACATCGCCGGCAGCCATTTCGTCGCGCGCATCAACGGCGTGTCGGTCTGGTGGCACGTCGGCGGCGTGCTGGCGATCCTGCTCGTGCTGATCCTCGTGCCCAGCCACCACCAGAGCCTGAAGTTCGTGTTCACCCAGCGCTTCAACAACTCGGGCTTCGGCATCCACATGTACTGGTTCTACATCCTGCCGCTCGGATTCCTGCTGACCCAGTACACGATCACCGGCTTCGATTCGTGCGCGCACATCTCCGAGGAGACGCAGGGCGCCTCGACGACGGCCGCGAAGGGCGTGTGGCGCTCGATCCTCTACTCGGCGATCTTCGGCTGGATCCTGCTGCTCGCGCTGACGTTCGCCGCGACGCACGTCAACCAGATCAACGCGAAAGCCGCGGGCGGGGCGTACGTGTCGATCGCGATCCTCGAAACGGCGCTCGGCAGCGCCTGGGTGAAGTTCGTGCTGATCATCTCGACGGTCGGGCAGATCTTCTGCGGCGCCGCCTGCCTGACGAGCGCGTCGCGCATGTGTTACGCGTTCAGCCGCGACGGGGCGATCCCCGGCTGGCGCATCTGGAGCCGCGTGAACAAGCGCCGCGTACCGGCGATGGCCGTGGTTCTCATGGCCGTGCTCGCGGGCCTGATCACGATCCCCGCCTACTTCCCGAGCAAAAAGGGCGAAGCGATCGAACCTGTCGCCTTCTACGCGGTGGTCTCGATCGCCGTGATCGGCCTGTACGTCGCCTACGTGATCCCGATCTTCCTGCGCTGGCGGATCGGCGAGAAGTTCCAGGTCGGGCCGTGGAACAACGGCCGCAAGTACAAATGGATGAATCCGTTCGCGACGTTCTGGGTGGGGCTGATCACGATCATCTTCATCCTGCCGCTGTCGCCGGGCGGCGTGCCGTGGCGCAAAGAGTTCGATTGGAGCCTCGTCAACTACGCGCCGATCGTCACGGGGGGCCTGACGCTCGCCGTCGCGATCTGGTGGCTGGCGAGCGCACGGCACACGTTCACCGGGCCCCGTCACACGATCTCAGAGCTCGATGCCGAGCTCGGCGAGGGCGCGGCGGCCGCGCAGGCGCCGTAGCCGTAGCGCAAGGGCGAGCGGCGTCGTGCACGGTGCGCGGCGCCGGCCTCGCCGGCGCCGGTGAGCTATGAGCTCCACTCTGTCAGTCATCGAGCCGGCCAGCGAGCAGGTTCTCGCAGAGCTGCCGCGCGCCGGCGTCGAGCAGGTCGACGCAGCCGTCGCCCGCGCGCGCGAGGCGTATCCCGCGTGGCGTGCGCTGGCGCCGGGCGAGCGCGCGGGGCGACTGCGCGACCTCGCCGACGCGCTGGAGTCGCAGCTGGAGGAGCTGGCCGTGCTCGAGGCGCGCAACGCCGGCAAGCCGATCGGCGACGCGCGCGGCGAGATGGCGATGGTGGTCGACACGTTCCGCTACTACGCCGGCGCTCCCGAGCGGCTGCTGGGGGACACGATCCCGGTGGCCGGCGGGCAGGCCTGGACCGTGCGCGAGCCGCTGGGCGTCGTCGGCCTGATCACGCCGTGGAACTTCCCCCTGGCGATCGCCTCGTGGAAGCTCGCCCCGGCGCTCGCGGCCGGCAACAGCGTGGTGCTCAAGCCGGCCGAGCTGACCCCGCTGACGGCGCTGCGCTTCGAGCAGATCGCGCTTGAGGCAGGGATCGCCGAGGGGGTCGTCAACGTCGTCGTCGGCCCCGGCCGCACGTGCGGCGCGCGCCTGGTCGAGCACCCCGACGTGGCGAAGATCGCCTTCACCGGCTCGACCGAGGTCGGGCGCTCGATCGCCGCCGGCGCGGCGCAGACGATCAAGCGCGTGACGCTCGAGCTGGGCGGCAAGTCGGCCAACATCGTGTTCGCCGACGCCGACCTGGAGGCCGCCGCCGCGGCGGCGCCGATGGCCGTGTTCGGCAACGCCGGCCAGGACTGCTGCGCTCGCTCGCGAATCCTCGTCGAGCACACGGCTGTCGATCGCTTCATGGAGCTGCTGGCTGGCGCCGTCGAGGAAGTGAAGGTCGGCGACCCGCTCGACGAGGCGACGCAGATGGGTCCGCTGATCTCGGCCGAGCAGCGCGCGACGGTCGGCTCGTTCCTCGACGGCGATTCTCCGGTGGCGATCCGCGGCAGCGCGCCCGACGGTCCGGGCTTCTGGTTCGCGCCGATCGTGCTCGCGCCGGTGCGCCCGGACGCTCGCGTCGCGCGCGAGGAGGTGTTCGGCCCGATCGCAGCGGTGATTCCGTTCGCCGACGAGGCAGGACGCTGTGCGCCTGGCCAACGATTCGGTCTACGGCCTGTCGGGGTCGGTGTGGACGCGCGACGGCGCGCGCGCGCTGCGCATGACGAGGGCGATCGAGACCGGCGTGATCTCGGTCAACTCCAACACGTCGGTGCGCGTGACGACGCCGTTCGGCGGCTTCAAGCAGTCGGGCTACGGGCGCGAGCTCGGCCCGCACGCGCTCGACGCCTACACGGAGCTCAAGTCCATCTACTACGCCACCGGTCGATGAGCGCGGGGAGGCTCGACGGCAAGGTCTGCGTCGTCACCGGCGCGCGCGGCGGCATCGGCACGGCGTCTGCCGCCGTGTTCGAGCGCGAGGGCGCGCGCGTGGTCGGCGTCGACCTCGTGGAGGGCTCGCCCGGCGACCTGTCGCTGCGGTCGACGTGACCGACGAGCAGCAGGTGATCGACATGTACGCGCGCGTGCGCGAGGAGCTCGGGCGCATCGACGTGCTGTTCAACAACGCCGGCATCTCGCCGCCCGACGACGAGTCGGTGCTCGACACGCCGCTCGCCGCGTGGGAACGCGTGCAGGAGGTCAACCTGCGAAGCGTCTTTCTTTGCTGCAAGCACGGCATCCCACACCTGCTCGACGGCGGCGGCGGTTCGGTCATCAACACCGCCTCGTTCGTCGCCGTCGTCGGCGCGGCCACTTCGCAGATCTCCTACACGGCCTCCAAGGGCGGCGTGCTCGCGCTGTCGCGCGAGCTCGGCGTCGAGTTCGCGCGGCGCGGCGTGCGCGTGAACGCGCTGTGCCCGGGGCCCGTCGACACGCCGCTGCTGCGCGAGCTGTACGCATCGGACCCCGTCGCAGGCCGAGCGCCGGCTGGTGCACGTGCCGATGGGACGCTTCGCGCGCGCGGAGGAGATCGCCAACGGCGCGCTGTTCCTCGCCTCCGACGAGTCGAGCTTCGTCACCGCCTCGACGTTCCTCGTCGACGGCGGCCTGACCGCCGCCTACACGACGCCGCTGTAGCTCAGGCGCACTAGCCTCAGCACATGCCCAGCTCGGACCCAGCGACGTACGCCGCACGCGCCGGCGAAGTCGACCTGCAGGCAGCGCGCGCGGCGATCGCGCCGGTCGCCGTGCGCACGCCGCTGATCGCGTGCGACGACCTCGCGCAGGCGGCCGGCGGCCGGGTGCTGCTGAAGGCCGAGTCGCTGCAGGGGTCCGGGTCGTTCAAGCTGCGCGGGGCGCTGGCCAAGGTCGCCGCCCTCGGCGAGCGCGCAGCGGGCGGCCTCGTCGCCGCCAGCGCCGGCAACCACGCGCGCGCCGTCGCGCACGCGGCGCGGCTGGCGGGCGTCGGCTGTGAGGTGTTCATGCCGCAGGACGCCGCCGTCTCGAAGGTGTCGGCCGTCGAGCGCCTCGGCGCGCGCGTGCGGCTGGGCGGGGCGTCAGTGGAGGAGGCGCTGGAGCTGGCGGCGGCAGACGCCGCGCGAACGGGCGCCGCGCTGATCCACCCGTTCGACGACCCCGACGTGATCGCCGGTCAGGGGACGGTCGCCCTGGAGCTGCTGGAGGACGTTCCCGACCTCGCGCGTGTGATCGTGCCCGTCGGCGGCGGCGGGCTGGCCAGCGGCATCGGCGTGGCCCTGCGCGAGGCCGGCTCGGCCGCGGAGCTGGTCGGCGTGCAGGCGAGCGCCAACGCGCCGTTCGCCGCCGCGCTCGGCGAGCCCGAGCGCCTGGGCGAGGGCCGCATCCGCGCGGCCCCGACGATCGCCGACGGGATCGCGCTGAAGCGACCCGGCACGATCACGCTGGCTCTGCTCGGCGTGCTGCTGAGCGACCTGCAGACGGTCGGCGAGGATGAGATCGCCGACGCGATGGTGTTCCTCGCCGAACGCTGCAAGCTCGTGGCCGAGGGCGCCGGCGCGGTCGCCGTCGCGGCGCTCGCCGGCGGGCGCCTGGCGCCGATCGCTGGAACGACCGTCGCCATCGTCTCCGGCGGCAACGTCGACAACGGTCTGCTCGCGTCGGTCCTGCGCCGCCGCGAAACCGCCGAGGGGCGGCGCGTGCGGCTGTTCACGCGGGTGCCCGACCGCCCCGGTGGGATGGCTGAGCTGCTCAACCTCGTCGCCGGCACGCGCGCCAACCTGCTCAGCCTCGAGCATGTGCGCGAGGCGGTATCGCTGAGCGTGCGCGAGACCGGCGTCGAGCTGACGCTCGAGACGCGCGGAGCCGAGCACACCGCGCAGGTTCGCGAGACGCTGCGCGACGCCGGCTACGAGGTGGACGAGCAGTAGCGGCCGGTGTCTGGCGCCGGTGTCCGCCCCGACCATCGACCCGCGCCGGGCGTCGGTTACGATCTGCTGGAGCGATCGATCTAGTCAAACGACGCAGGAGGACCGGAGGCATGGGCCAGCGCGAGCAGCGGCTATCGAGCACCTTGGCGATCGCTGCGACGGCAGCGGGTGCAACCGCGCTCGCGCGCTCGCTCGCTGTGCGCCTGGCGCTGCTCAAGATGCGCAGCGACGTGCGCGCGCTGAACGCTGGGGACTACGGCCCGCTTTTGGCGGGCTACGCCGAGGACGCCGTGCTGCGCTTCAACGACGGCGAGCATCGCTGGGCCGGCGAGCATCGCGGCAAGCCCGCGATCGAGCGCTTCCTGCGCGATTTCGTGGCGGCCGGCCTGCAGGGCGAGATCGTCGACCTGTTCATGGGCGGGCCGCCGTGGCGGATGACGCTGCTCGTGCGCTTCGACGACCACGCATGCGCTCCGGGCGGTGGCGATGTGATCTACCGCAACCGCACGGTGCTCGTCGCTCGCGTGCGCTGGGGGCGCATCGTCTGGCAGGAGGACTTCTATGAGGACACCGAGCGCATCGGCGCGCTGGACGCCCGCCTGAGCGAGCTCGGTGTGGCGCGCGCCGCCTGAGCGTGGCTTCCGTCGCCGCTCGCGCGGGGCGCGATCGGAATAGGCTTGCCGCGTGAACACGGCCCCGCGCGCGCTTCACCACATCAGCTGCGGCACGATGTGCCCGCACGGCGAGCGCCTGATCAACGGCACGGGCAGCGCGTTCGCCCGAGCCACGCTCGTCTGCCACTGCCTGCTCGTCGAGGGGGCCGAAGGGCTGGTGCTGATCGACACCGGCTTCGGTTTGGACGACATGCGCAACACGCGCCAGCTCGGTCTGCTGTTCGACAAGCTGTTCGCGCCGCAGGCGCGCGAGTCGGAGACCGCGATCGAGCAGGTTCGTGCGCTCGGCTTTCAGCCACAGGACGTGCGCCACATCATCGCCACGCACCTCGACGTCGACCACGCCGGAGGGCTGCCCGACTTTCCCGACGCGCAGGTGCACGTGCTCGGGCGCGAGCTGGCAGCCGCGCTGCACCCCAGCCTGCGCGAACGCGAGCGCTACGTCGCCGCGCATTGGGCGCACGGCCCGAAATGGGTCGAGCATGAGCCGCAGGGCGACGAGTGGATGGGCTTTGAGAGCGTGCGCGTGCTGCCCGGCAGCGACGCGCAGATCCTGCTCGTGCCGCTCGTCGGCCACACGCGCGGGCACACCGGCGTCGCGGTCGAGCACGGCGGTCGTTGGATACTGCACTGCGGCGACGCCTACTTCCACCGCGACGAGATGCACACACCGCCGTCGTGTCCGCCGGTGCTCAAGGGCTTTCAGAACGTCAACTCGGTCGACAATGCGGTGCGTCGCCAGAACGCCGAGCGCCTGCGCGAGCTCGCTCGGCGCGCCGGCGGCGAGGTCGAGCTGTTCTGCTCGCACGACCCCGTCAGCTTTGATGGCATGCGCTCAGGCGGCTAGAGTTCCGCAACTGTGCGCGCTCGGAGGAGGAGGACGATGTCAATGATCAGGAGGCTCGCAAGCCGGTTGACGTACGCCAACGTGATCGCGACCGCAGCGCTGTTCTTGGCGCTCGGCGGCGGCGCCTACGCGCTTGATGGGTCTCCCGGCGGCGGCGTCTTCCATGGATGTGTTTCGCGGGCGACCGGCTCCCTACGCGTCGTAGCGCGAAGCGGCGCCTGCCACAAGCCGACGCAGCGCCCGGGCAGCGGAGAGACTGCCATCAGCTGGAACCAGCAGGGCGTCGCAGGGACGCCCGGTGTGGCCGGCGTGGCCGGTGCGACGGGACCGCAGGGTGCGACGGGACCGCAGGGCGCGCACGGCCTGGAAGGACCGCCGGGGGAATCGGCGACCGCGCTCTGGGCGATCGTCGTGGCCAACTCCAACACGGTCGTCAGCGCGAGCGACCCTTCGGTCACCTCCGAACCGTCCGGGGTCGGCAATTTCATCGACTTCCACCAGGACATCAGCGGTTGCGCGATCGAGGCGACGGATGGGACGACTGGCTCGGCCACGGCGGGGACCGTTCAGGCCGCCCAGCGCGATTCTGCCCATCCGACGCAGGTGCGCGTCGACTTCCGCGAGGGCGGCGGTGGGACCTTCAGCGCAGACCTGAACGTGGCGGTGTTCTGCTAGCCCCGGACGCGGACACGCCGCCGTCCGGGTCGCTGTGGCGTCTCAGCCGGCGTACATCGCGGCGATGTCGTCCGCGTACTTCTCGGCGATCGGCTTGCGCTTGAGCTTCATCGTCGGCGTCAGCTCGTCGCCGCTGGGCAGCCAGTCGCCCTCGACGATCGTGAACTTCTTGATCTGTTCGACTTTGGCGTGCTTCTCGTTGGCCGCGTCGATGCCCTCCTGCACGGCCGCGCGCACGCGCTCGTCGTGCGCCAGCTCCTCCAGCGTGGACGGCTCGATGCCCTGCGCCTGCGCCCACGCCGGGGCGAAGTCCGGGTCGAGCACGATCAGCGCGGTGTTGTAGGGGCGGCCGTCGCCGATGCAGCAGGCCTGGCCGATCAGCGGCGAGGCCGTCTTCAACGACGCCTCGATGTTCGCCGGCGACATGTTCTTGCCGCCCGCGCTGATGATCAGCTCCTTCTTGCGGTCGACGATCTTCAGGTAGCCGTCCTCGTCGAGCTCGCCGATGTCGCCCGTGCGCAGCCAGCCGTCCTCGGTGAACGTCTCCCTGGTCTTCTCCGGCAGGTTGCGATAGCCGGGCATGACGACCTCGGACTTCATCAGCACCTCGCCGTCTGAGTCGAGCTTGATCTGCACGCCCGGCGCGGGCGGCCCGACGGTGCCGATCTTGATCTTGTCGCGCGGGTTGACCGTGCCCGCTCCGCACGTCTCGCTCATGCCCCACAGCTCGGCCAGCGGCAGCCCGATGGCGTGGAAGAACTCGAGCACCTCGACAGGCGTCGGCGCGGCGCCGACGTTGATCGCCTCGACCTGGTCGAGCCCGAGCATCTCGCGCAGCCCGGCGAAGATCTCCCTGTCGGCGGCCGCCACCTGCTCGGCCAGCTCGGCCGGGACCGGCTCGCCGCTCTGCTCCAGGCGCACCTTGCGCAGGGCGGCGTCGAGCGCGGCGCTGCATACGCTGCTGCTGCTCGTCGGGCTGCGCCGCCATCATCGTCTCCAGTCCGGCCTTCAGCTTCTCCCAGATGCGCGGCACGGCGAAGAACCAGCTCGGGCGCACTTCGGGCAGGTAGGAGAGGACCTGGCGCGGATCGTCGCAGCAGGTGATCTGCAGGCCGAACACGATCGGCAGGTAGTGGTGGGCGTTTCGCTCGGCGACGTGCGCCGCGGGCAGCCAGGAGATCACGCGCCCGTCCTGCGGGAACTCGATCAGCTCGTCCAGCCCTTCGCAGGCGGCGAGCAGGTTGCGGTGGATCAGCTGCACGCCCTTCGGCGGGCCGGTCGTGCCGGACGTGTAGATCAGCGTGAGCACGTCGGTGGAGCGCAGCTGCGCGACCGACGCCTCGACGTCGAAGCCGGGGTTCGAGCCCTCGACGTCGGCCAGCGCGAGCGTGCCCTGCGGCGCGTCGCCGTCGATGACGATCACCTGCTCCAGCCCGGGCGCCGTCTCGCGCGCCTTGAGCACCTGATCCAGGTACTGCTGCTCGCAGATCAGCGTCTTGGCTTCGGCGTCGGTCAGCAGATAGCTGATCTGCTCGGGCGAGTAGGTGTTGTAGATCGAGAACGGCGTCGCGCCGAGCATCATCGCCGCGAGGTCGCAGAGGTGGAACTCGGGCCGGTTGGACAGCATCAGCGCGACGGTGTCGCCCCGTCCGACGCCCAGCTTGGCCAGTCCTCCGGCGAGCGCGTCGACGCGCTCGCGCAGCTCGCCCCAGGTGATCGTGAACGCGTCGCCCTTCGTGCGGATCGCGACCTGATCGGCGCGCTCGGCGGCCGTGTTGCGAAACGCCTCGGCGACCGTCGACGCCTCGGCGGCGGCGTTCATCGGCGCCTTCACCTGTGTTGCACCGCTCTCCATCTCAAGCTCCTCCCGCCCTCGCGTGCGAACGCCTGCACTTTGCGCAAATCAGCATACGCCCCTTCGGGCGGGCGACTGCGCCACGAGCCCACGCGCAAGCAAGTCCGGCTTGCGCCGGCACGGCCGGCCACTCACAGCGAGCGCGCCGGCTCACAGCGAGCGCAGAGCCGGAAGCAGCTCGCGCTCGGCCCACCCGACGAACGGCTCCTGCGCGTCGGCGCCGATCTGCACGAGCGCGATCTGCGTGAAGCCGGCGTCGATGAACGGCTTGATCTTCGCGACGTGCTCGCCGACGTCCGGTCCGCAGGCCAGCTGCTCGGCGACCTGCTCGCGCGTGACGAACTGCGTCGCGCCCTCGAAGCCGTCGGGATTGGGCAGGTCGGCGTTGACCTTCCAGCCCAGCCCGAACCAGCGGAACTGCTCGTGCGCGCGATCGATCGCCGCGTCGCGATCGCTGTCATAGCAAACGGCGATCTGGCCTACGCGCGGCTTGCCGGCGCCGCCCGCCGCGTCGAACATCTCGCCGAGCTTCGCCTTCGGCTCTACGGCGATCATCACGTCGGCCTTCGCGCCGGCCAGGCGGCAGGAGGCCGGGCCGGAGACGGCCACGCCGATCGGCACGCGCTCGTCGGGCAGGTCCCACAGCCGGGCGGACTCGACGTCGAAGTGCCTGCCGCGAAAGTTGACCGTGCCGTCGCCGTCGAACAGCGCAGCGATCACCTCGATGGCCTCGGAGAGCATCTCGTGGCGCACCCCCACCGACGGCCAGCGCTTGCCGACGACGTGCTCGTTGAGGTTCTCGCCCGCGCCGAGGCCGAGACGGAAGCGGTTTCCCGAGAGGATCTGCACGGTCGCCGCCTTTTGCGCGACGACTGCCGGGTGGTAGCGCAGGATCGGACAGGTGACATAGGTCATCAGCGGGATGCGCTCGGTCGCCTGCGCGACCGCGCCGAGTACCGTCCAGGCGTACGGAGAATGGCCTTGCGCGGCGAGCCACGGCTGGTAGTGGTCGGAGATGACCGAGAAGTCAAAGCCCGCCTGCTCGGCGAGGCGCACGTCGGACACGAGGCGGTCGGCGCGCGACTGCTCGCACATCATCGTGTAGCCGAACTCGGGCACGACGATTGTTCTACCCCTACGGGCCAGCGGGAAAACGCGATGCCGCTCGGCGCGCGCCAGCTGAGGACATGCGTGCGTCGCTCGGCCGGGCCCACGCCGCCGACAGCCGGCGCCGGGGCGGCGTCAGTCCACGCGGTAGCGCTCCAGCGCTTCGCGCCGCGCCTGCGCATGGTCGACGATCGGACGCGGGTAGTCGCCGCCGATCTCACAGCCGGCCTCGCGCTGGGCCTCGGCGGGCATCGTCCACGGCTCGCGCAGGTACTCGTCGGGCACGCCCGCCAGCTCGGGCACGTAGCGACGCACGTACGCGCCGTCTGGGTCGTGCGTCTCCATCTGGCGCGCTGGGTTGTAGATGCGGCGAAAGACCGGCTGCGGGTCGGTGCCGACCGAGGCGATCCACTGCCAGTTGCCGTTGTTGTTGGCCTCGTCGCCGTCGACCAGCAGGCGCATGAAGTGGCGCTCGCCCCAGCGCCAGTCGATCCCCAGATCCTTGGTCAGGAACGAGCCGACGACCAGCCGCGCGCGGTTGTGCATCCATCCCTCGCGGCGCAGCTGGCGCATGCCGGCGTCGACCAGCGGGAAGCCGGTCTGCCCGTCACACCAGGCCGCGAAGCGTCGCTGCGCGCGGCTCCAGCGCGAGCTTGCCGCGGTAGCGCTGCTGGAACTCCGAGTGCGCGTTGCGCGGGAAATGCAGCAGCACGTGGTGGTGAAAGTCGCGCCAGCACAGCTGGCGGCGAAACGCCGCCGGCCCCTCGCCGCGCGCGAGGCGCGACTCGACCTCGCGCGCCGAAACGCAGCCGAAGTGCAGGTACGGCGACAGGCGCGACGTCGAGTCTTCGCCGAGCGCGTCGCGGCCCTGCCCGTAACCGTCGACGTCGCGCTGCGAGAAAGCGCCGACAGCCGTCTGGCGCGCACTGCGCTCGCCGCCGGGCGGCGGCTCGCTCGACCTCCTGGTCGCAGGCCGAGCGAGCCAAGCGACGGGATGCGCCCCTTCGCCAAGCCGCCCGGCAGCGCGGGCAGCGAGCGGGGCGCGCCCAGCACCGCGCGCCGGTCCTGCTGCTCCCACGTGCGGTGAAACGGCGTGAACACCGTGTATGGCTTGCCCGACTGCGTGCGTGGCGAGCCGACGTCGTCGATCGCGTTGAGGCCGGCGTGTCCGTGCAGCTCGACACCCGCGTCGGCGAGCGCCGTGCGCGTGCGCTCGGCGCGCTCGCGCGCGAACGGGCTGATGTCGGCGGTGAAGTGCAGCTCGTTCGCGCCGACCTCGCCGGCCAGCTTCGCCAGCTCGCGCTCGGGCGGTCCGTGGCGCACGACCAGGCCGCCCCCGCGCTCGCGCAGCGAGGCGTCCAGGTCGGCCAGACACTCGAGCAGGAACTGCGTGCGCGGGCCCGATGCGTGGCGTCCGTGCAGCAGCCGGTCGTCGAGGCAGAAGACCGGCACGACACGCTCGTCCGCGTCCAGCGCCGCGCGCAGCGCCGGATGGTCGTGCACGCGCAGGTCGCGCCGAAACCAGACGATCGCCGTCATCGGCTCGCCAGCGCGGTCGCGGTCACGGTCGCATTTCAGCACGCGCGCTGGCCGGCGCCTGCCCGGTGAGCCGGCGCGCCGGCTCGTGCACCGGCGTCAGCCCGCGAGCAGCCCCTGGCGGCGCAGGAAGTCGACCTGGTCGGCGCCCACGCGCTCGGGGCCGCCATCGACGAACGCGCCGAAGTGGTCGTAGGGATAGCGGTGCAGCTCGGCGCGCGGCGCGCGGTCGGCGAGGCGTTCGACTGCACGCTTGGACACCGAGACGTCGTCCTCGCCCAGGCCCACCCACAGCGGCATGCGCAGGCTGCGGGCCTTCGTCAGCGGGCGGTGCATGGCGACGGTCAGGAAGACCGCCGGCGAGATCTCGTTGCGCCACGGCGAGCCCTCGGGCACGGATGCGCGAAACCCGTCGGCCTCGCCGGCCAGCGTCATCGCGGCATGCTCACCAGGCTGTCCGGTGACCGCGACGAGGTTGTGACGTCCGAGCTGGTCGGCCAGAGCGCGAGGCGTGAGCCACGCCGACAGCGCCGGCGGCGTCGCCAGCGCACGCGCCAGGCCGTCGACCATCGGGCACAGCACGAGCGCCCCGGCGATGCGCGCGTCCGCGGCGGCCGTCTCCACGGCGTGCCCGCCGCTGAAAGAGAAGCCCCACAGCACGATGCGCTCGGGATCGACGCCGTCGAGCGTGCGCGCGAAGGACACCGCCGAACGCCAGTCTTCCAGCTGGTCGCGCTTGCGAAAGCGCTGGCGTGGTTGCCCGCCGGAGTCGCCGAGGTAGCGGTGGTCGAACACCAGTACCGCGATGCCCGCGTCCGCCAGGCGCTCGGCGTATGGCACGAGGCCGTCGTGACGTGTCAGCGAGAAGCCGTGCGCCATCACAACGCAGGCCGCCGGCGCCGACGCCGACACCGACGTTGGCCTGTACAGCCACGCCGCGCATTGCGCGCCGCCCGAGGCGAACGTGACATCCGAGCGCTCGATCGTCAGAGCCTACCCGCCCGCGCATTCACGGCAAGACACCCGCACGGCACGGCGCGAGGCTACGAGAGCGCCGCGGCGACACGCCGACGCGACGCGCGCCACGCCCGGCACGACATGCCCATTGGGCAGCGCGTAGGCTGCGTCGATGATCGTCGTCACCGGCCGCGTGCGCATCGCCGCAGAGAACCGCGAGCGCTTCGTGGCGGTCGCCACGGAGATGTGCAAGCACTCGCGCGAGGACGACGGCTGTCGCGGCTACCGCGTGTATGCGGACCTCGAGCAGGACGACCGCTACGTGTTCATCGAGGAATGGGCCGACGAGGACGCGCTGCTGGCCCACTTCGGCCAGCCGCACACCGGCTTCTTCATGAGCGCGCTCGTGCCGATGCTCGCCGAGCCCGACGATGCGGTGTTCCACACCGTCACCAGCTCGCGTCGCCTCGACCCCAAGCGCGGCCTCGTGCCCGTCGACTGACCTTTCGCCAGAGGCGGCGAATACTAGGCTGAGCGCAGATGATCCTCCGCCCGCTCAGCGCCGCCGACGAGCGCGAGTTGCGCCGCATCCACGCGACGCCGGAGGTGGCGCGTTGGTGGGGCGAGCCGGAGGCCGGGTTCCCGCTGGCCGACGACCCGGACGCGACGCGACTGACGATCGAGGTCGACGGCAAGGTAGCCGGCCTGATCGAGTTCTCCGAGGAGCACACGCCGCGCTATCGCCACGCGGCGATCGACGTGTTCCTCGACCCGGCGCTGCACGGTCGTGGCCTGGGCACCGAGGCGGTCAGGCGCGTGGTGCGCCAGCTGATCGACGAGCGCGGCCACCATCGCATCACGATCGACCCCGCGGCCGACAACGCGGTGGCGATTCGCGTGTATGAGAAGGCGGGCTTTCAGCCGGTTGGCGTGATGCGCCAGTACGAGCGCGACAACGACGAGCGCGGCTGGCACGACGCGCTGCTGATGGAGCTGATCGCGCGCGAGGCATAGACTGCGCGCATCGAGTTCCGCACGATCTCCAGCGGCACGCAGCCATTCGTCGTCTCGCAGGAGGGCGAGGGGCCGGACATCGTGCTCGTGCACGGCTTCCCCGACACGCCGCACTCGTTCGCCGACCTGCAGCGCGAGCTCGTGCAGAACGGCTGGCGCGTCACGGTGCCGTGGCTGCGCGGCTATCACTCGGACACGATCGTGCCCGACCGTCCCTACGACTTCGAGACGCTCGGCCGCGATGGGCTGGCGCTGCTCGACGCGATCGGCGCGCCACGGGCGGTCGTCGTCGGACACGACTGGGGCGCGCTGGTGGCCTACGTGATGGCGACGATCGCGCCCGAGCGCACGCGTGGCCTGGTGACGATCGCCATCCCGCACCCCAGCCAGCTCAAGCGAACGCCCGCATCGCTGCTGGCGGCGCGCCACTTCCTCGAGCTGAAGCTGCCGTGGGCGCCGAAGACGGTCAGGCGCGGCGACTTCGCCTACCTGGAGAAGCTGTACGCGCGCTGGGCGCCCAACTGGGCCGGCCCCGACCGCGACGCGTGCGTGCTGCACGTCAAGCAGGCGCTGTCCGATCCGCGGACTCTGCAGGGCGCGATCGACTACTACCGCGCGCTGCCGCTCGGCGGCTCACGGCTGCTCGACGTGCCGCCCGACGTGCCCAACCTGGCGATCGGCGGCGACGCCGACATCGTCGACGCCGAGCTGTTCGGCGCTACGGCCGCGCTGTTCCCCGCGCCGAGCAGGGCGCTGATCGTGCAGCGCGCCGGGCACTGGCCGCATCGCGAGGACGCCGCGCTCGCCCTGCCGGAGATCGTCGCCTTCGTCGGCTCGCTGTAAGCACGCCGCGCCTGGGCTGGCGGAGATCGTGCGTTCGCCGGCTCGGTCTGGCGCCGGGCTTTCGCGCCGCCGGGCCGCGCGACGGCGTGCATGCTTAGATTAGGGCGTTGACAGAGACGCGCATCGCCGCGACACTCTGCCATCGCGCGCCCGTAGCTCAGTGGTCAACGGTTCTCTTCGGGGAGCCAAAGAGCAGCGGTCTTTCAAGCCGCAGGCCGCGGGTTCGATTCCCGCCGGGCGCACTTTCCACTCTCGTTGGGCGCGCCTCGGCGCCTCTCGCGCGCCCCTCCGTGTCGGCTGTGCCGCCCGCGCCAGCGGGGCTTTTCGACGGTTGATGCGACAGATGCAGTTGTTTGTTGACATTCCGCGTAAAACATGATTTATATGTCGGAGCGGATAAGCATTCCGCCCATTCGGAGACAAATGTTCGAGTGGTGTGAGGGTCAAGGACAAGGGGCCTGCATGATGGGTCTTGCATCAACGATGAGGGTTCGGGGAGAGGGCGCCAGGCGATGAGGCTGTCGGGCTGTCAGGAGCAGCGGATGCTGCGCGCGCTGCACGGTCGTTGGCCGTATCGTCGCTCGCACTGCCGCCACGACCTGCATTGGCTCGTGCGGGTGCGTGCGCAGACCCGCTGGTGCTCGACGGGGCGCGCTCACTCGATGGCGGGACTGCCGGCGTATCGCCGGCGACCTCACGGCGATTAGAGGGACGCCGTGAGGCGCCTACCCGGACAGTCCCGACAGGGACGTGCGGGGGGCGATCAGGGGCGGGTGGTGCGCCGGGGAGCCACCCGCCCTCGAAGCGTTCTCGGCGATCGCGTCGATCAGCTGCGGCCAGATCGCGCGCGGCAGGTCGTGACCCATGCGCTCGATGCGCAGGAGCTTCGAGCCGCGGATCGCGCGCGCGGTCGCGCGACCGCCCGAGGGGCGCACGAGCGGGTCGGCGGTGCCGTGCACGACGAGCGTCGGCGCGGTGATTTCGCGCACCTCGGCGGTGCGGTCGCCCGATGCGATGATCGCCGCCAGCTGGCGGCCCGGACCGGCCGGGTCGTGGTCGCGGTCATAGCTCAGCTGAGCCAGCTCGCGGATTTCCTGGGGATCGCGCGGCAGGCCGCTCGAACCGATCGCCGCGAACAGCCGCTCGAAGTGCGCGACGTAGGCGTCGCGCCCGATGCTCGGACGGCGCAGGAAGAACGGGTACATGCGCAAGGCCGGCTGGCCGTTTGACAGCGCGCCGGTGTTGGACATGATCGAGACGAGCGAGCGCACGCACTCAGGGCGCTGCGCGGCGAGCGTCTGGGCGATCATGCCGCCCATCGACGCGCCGATCACGTGCGCCGGCGAGAGATCGAGCTCGCCGAGCAGGCGCGCCGCGTCGTCGGCCATGTCGCCGAGGCGGTACTGCGCGGCGCGCTTGGAGCGCAGCAGCAGCTGGCGGATCGTCGGCGGCGCCCCGCTCAGGTGCGTGGAATGGCCGATGTCGCGGTTGTCGAAGCGCACGACGTAGAAGCCGGCAGCGGCGAGCTGCCCGCAGAAGTCCTCGTGCCAGGCGACCATCTGCGTGCCCAAGCCCATGATCAGCAGCGCGGGCGGATCCGAGCGCTCGCCGAACGTCTCGTAGCAGAGCGTGATGCCGTTGTTCAGGTCGCAGAACCGCTCGTCCATGATCCCCGGACTCTAGCTGGCGATCGTCGCTAGGATCGCTGTCAATGGACGAGCGCGAGATCCGCGAGCTGTCGATCGACACGATCCGCGGTCTGGCGATGGACTCGGTGCAGCAGGCCAACGCCGGTCATCCCGGAACGGCGATGGCGCTCGCGCCGCTCGCGTACACGATCTTCGAGCGCTTCCTGCACGTCAACCCGCAGGACACCGAGTGGCCCGACCGCGACCGCTTCGTGCTGAGCTCGGGCCACGCCTGCGTGCTGCAGTACTCGCTGCTGCACCTGTGCGGCTATGAGCTGTCGCTCGATGACCTCAAGCAGTTCCGCCAGTGGGGCTCGCGCACGCCCGGGCACCCAGAGCGCGGGCACACGCCGGGCGTCGAGGTGACGACGGGCCCGCTCGGGCAGGGGGTCGGTAACGCCGTCGGCATGGCGATGGCCGAGCGGTTCCTCGCCGAGCGCTTCAACCGCCCGGGCCACGAGCTGGTCGATCACCGCACGTACGCGATCTGCTCCGACGGCGACCTGATGGAGGGCATCAGCCAGGAAGCCGCGTCGATCGCCGGTCACTTCGGCCTGGGCAAGCTGACGCTCTGCTACGACGACAACCACATCACGATCGACGGCACGACGGCGATCTCGTTCGACTCCGAGAGCCACATGGCGCGCTTCGCCGCCGAGGGCTGGCACGTGCAGCGAGTCGCCGACTCCGAGGACGTCGACGCGCTGACCGTTGCGATCGAGCGCGCGCGCGAACACGAGGAGCAGCCGTCGTTCATCTCGATCCGCTCGCACATCGCCTACCCCGCGCCCAACGCCGTCGACACCGCCAAGTCGCACGGCTCGGCGCTCGGCGAAGACGAGGTGCGCGCGACCAAGGAAGTGATGGGCTTTGACCCCGACGCGAAGTTCTGGGTGGACGAGCGCGTGTACGAGCACATGTCGCTGCACGATAAGGGCGCGGCGGCGCAGGGCGAGTGGCAGAGCAAGCTGCTGCAGCCGTGGCGCGAGGCCTTCCCGGACATGGCCGCCGACTGGGACCTGGCGTGGAAGGGCAAGCTGCGCGACGGCTGGCGCCAAGCGCTGCCGAAGTTCGACGCGGGCGAGGAGATCGCCTCGCGCTCGGCCGGGCAGAAGACGATGGCGGCGTTCGCCGAGTTCGGCCCGACGATGATCGGCGGCGCGGCCGACCTGGTCGAGTCGACCAAGACGGTGTTCGACGGCGCTGGAGAGTTCTCGCGCGTGCACGCCGGGCGCAACGTGCCGTTCGGCATCCGCGAGCACGGCATGGGGGCGATCGTCAACGGCGCGTGCGCGCACGGCGGCATCGTCAAGCCGTACGGCTCCACGTTTTTGATGTTCTCCGACTACATGCGCGGCAGCGTCAGGCTGTCGGCGCTGATGGGCCTGCCGGTCGTGTGGGTGTGGACGCACGACTCCGTCGGCCTCGGCGAGGACGGCCCGACGCACCAGCCGATCGAGCACTTCGCGTCGCTGCGCGCGATCCCCGAGCTGTGGGTGATTCGCCCCGGCGACGCCAACGAGACGGCAGCCGCCTGGCAGCTCGCGCTGGAACGCGAGGACGGACCGGTGGCGCTGCTGCTGTCGCGTCAGAACATCCCCACGCTCGACCGCGAGCGCGTGGCGAGCGCCGAGCTGACCGCGCGCGGCGGCTACGCGCTGTGGGACTCTGACGCCGGCGAGGCGCCCGAGCTGATCCTCATCTCCACTGGCGCCGAGGTGCCGACGACGCTGCACGCCGGCGAAGCGCTCGCGAAGGATTCGGTGAAGGTGCGCGTCGTGTCGATGCCGTGCATCGAGCTGTTCGAAGCGCAGTCGCAGGAGTACCGCGACGAGGTGCTGCCGCCGTCGGTCACCGCTCGCCTGGCGGTCGAGCCGGGGGCGACGGCCGGCTGGTGGAAGTGGGTCGGCCTCGACGGCGACGTGCTCGGCCTCGACCGCTTCGGCGCCTCGGCTCCCGGAACGACCGTCCTTGAGAAGCTCGGATTCACGTCAGAGAACATCGCCACCCGAGCACGTGCGCTCCTGCGCACGCCCTAAAAATCAAGAAGACAAGGAGACCTCATGTCCTCCGAACAGCTTCCGCCGTTGAGACTTCTCTCCGCGCTCGGCCAGAGCGTGTGGATCGACAACCTGTCGCGCGAATCCACGCGCGACGGCGACCTGCAGCGCCTGCTCGACGACTACTCCGTAGTCGGCGCCACGTCCAACCCGTCGATCTTCCAGAAGGCGATGGCCTCGGGCGACGCCTACGAGCAGCAGCTGCACGAGCTCGACGGCGACTTGCCGATCAAGGATGTCTTCTGGACGCTCGCCGAGCAGGACATCCGCGATGCGTGCGACCTGTTTCGCCCGGTGTGGGACGGCGGCGGCGGGCGCGACGGCTACGTCTCGCTGGAGGTCGACCCGGGCCTCGCCTACGACACGCTGGCGACGTTCCGCGAAGCGGTGCGCCTGCACGAGGCTGTCGACCGCCCGAACCTGATGGTGAAGATCCCCGCGACCAAGCCGGGCCTGGCGGCGATCGAGGACGTCATCGCCAAGGGCAAATCGATCAACGTCACGCTGATCTTCTCGCTGGAACGCTACGAACACGTCGCTGAGTCATACATCCGCGGGCTGGAGCGGCTGGTCGCCGAGGGCGGCGACCCGACGGCCGTCGCGTCGGTCGCCAGCTTCTTCGTCTCGCGCATCGACACCGAGGCCGACAGACGCCTCGACGAGATCGGCGGCCACGACGAGCTGAAGGGCAGGCTCGCGGTCGCCAACGCGCGCCTGGCCTACCAGCGCTACAAGTCGATGTTCGCCGGCGAGCGTTGGCAGTACCTGGCCTCCAAGGGCGCCACGCCCCAGCGCGTCCTGTGGGCTTCCACGTCGGTGAAGAACCCCGACTACTCCGACACCATGTACGTCGAGGAGCTGATCGGCCCGGACACCGTCAACACGATGCCCGAGGAGACGATCAAGGACTTCCAGGATCACGGCCGGCCGCGCCCGCGCCTGGAGTCACAGCTCGACGACGCGCACAAGCTGTTCGACCAGCTGGCCGACGCCGGCGTCGACTACAAGGACGTCACCGACACGCTCGAGCGCGAGGGCGTCGAGAAATTCGCCGACGCGTTCGACGAGCTGCTGGCGTCGCTGGAGCAGAAGCGCGCATCGCTCGTCGCGGCCTGACGCGCGCCGGTCGCCCGGCCGGCGGGGTCGCGCCTGCCGGCAGGCGCGCGCTCAGCGGTAGGGCATGGGGACCAGCGTGGTGATGCGCAGCGGACCCGACGGGAAGGCCTTGCCGTCGAACGTGTACGCGCGGTAGCTGGAGCCGCGCAAGCTCACCTTGCCGCTCGTCGGGATCGCTCCGGGCGACGGGCCGAGCGTGCTCTTGACGAGCTTTGAGCCCATGTACATCAGCACGTCGAGGCCGGCCAGGCGGTTGGCCAGGCGCTTATAGCCCTCGTCGTCCTGGATCGACAGCACGAAGCTGCCGATCGTCCGCCCGCCGGCGCGCAGCGGCGCGGTGACGGGCGCGAGCACGTACGGGCCGCCGTCGTCTGCCAGCAGGCGCCCGCCGGCGCTCACGCGCAGGCGCACGATGTGCTGGTGCAGCAGCGCCGCGACCGCCGCGCGCGTGGCCGTCGGGTCGCGCTGGGCGACCGCGCGAAGCAGCGGCGCGTTGGCCTGCACGCGGTGGACCTGCACGAGCGTGCGCTTGCCCACCTCGCCGTCGTAGATCAGGTGCGCGATGCGGCTGATCGTGTTGAACGCCGTGTCTTCGTCGCTCGAACCGCACAGCGGCGCGGTCGAGGCGACGCTGCGCAGCAGGAACACGCGCAGCGGCGCTCCCGCCGGATACGCCGCGGCGGCGAACGACGTGAACTCGTAGGCCTTGCCGTTGCGCGTGAACGTACCCTGCGCCGGCAGTTCACCGGGCGGCAGCGCGATCGTGCCGGCGACGTCTCGCTGGCCGCTCGCCGGCGCGTCGGCCGTGCGCAGCACCGTCTGCGCTTCGGCGATGCCGTTGACCTCGGCGATCAGACCGCCGTCCGTCCACACGCTCGTCTGAAAGCTCGCCAGCGGCTTGCCCGCGCTCGTGCTGATCTTGCCGTTCAGCGGCGTCAGCGCCGCGCCGCCGAGGTCGACGAGCACGCGTCGGCCGCGCAGCACGCGCAGGTTGGTCATGTGGCCCGTCGCGATCAGCGCACGCCCGGCCGCCTGAGCCGCTCGCGCGTCGTCGTGTTCGACCGCCGCGCGCAAGGCCGCCGACGTTTCGACCATGCGCAGCGCCGTCACCGTGCGTTCGCTGGAGATGCCCTCGCGGTACACGCGCTTGGCGACGCCGGCGAGCGCCTGCACGACCGACGTCGGGCAGTCGGCGCGCGTCGTCGCGTCGACGTCCGCAACCGCGTCCTCGCTGCCGCCGTCGCGCAGGCTCGACCCGCACCCGCTGAGCGCGACCAGCGCCGCCAGCGCCGCGAGCGACGCAAGCACGAGGCCCGCGCGGCGGCGCGACGAGCCGACCGTCAGGCCCGCGCGGCGGCGCAGCGAGGCGACTGCCTGTTGGCGCATGCGCACGCGGCGAACCATCGACAAGGATCCTAAGCGGTGGCTAATCGGGCGGTGAGATAGCTTTCACCGATGCCCACGGCACTGATCACCGGCGCGTCGACGGGAATCGGCCAGGCGACCGCGCTGCGCCTCGCGCGCGCCGGCTGGACCGTGTTCGCCGGCGTGCGCAGCGGCGACGACGGCGAGCGGCTGACCGGCGAAGCGCCGGCCGGGCGCCTGCACCCGCTGATCCTCGACGTGACCGACTTCCAGCAGATCAGGCAAGCGGCCGGGCGCGTCAGCGAGCTGACCGGCGGCGACGAGTCCTCGCCAGGGCGCCTCGACGCGCTCGTCAACAACGCCGGCCTCGGCTTCGGCGGCCCGCTCGAGCTGATCCACCCCGACGACCTGCGCACTCAGTTCGACGTCAACGTGCTCGGCCAGATCTCCGTCACGCAGGCGATGCTGCCGGCGCTGCGCGCGGCGCACGGGCGCATCTGCTTCATCTCCTCCGTCGGCGGGCGCGTGGCGATGGCGTTCACCGCGCCGTACGCCGCCTCCAAGCACGCCGTCGAGGCGATCGGCGACGCGCTGCGCGTCGAGCTGGCCAGCTCCGGCGTGCAGGTCGCGCTGATCGAGCCCGGCTCGGTCGCCACGCCGATCTGGGACAAGTCGCGCGAGGCCGGCCAGCGGCTGACGATCCCGCCGAACCTGCAGCGCGAGTACGGGCACGTGCCCGAGGCGGTCGACAAGACGCTCAAGAGCACCGCCGCGCGCGGCGTGCCCCCCGACCAGGTCGCGCAGACGATCGAGCGAGCGCTCGCCGCCAAGCGCATGAAGGCCCGCTACGTCGTCGGGCGCGACGCGCGCGCGATGATCGCGCTCAAGGCGCTGCTGCCCGACCACGTGTTCGACCGTTTCGCCAAGCGCGCGCTCGGCGTTTAGCTCAGCCGGGCGGCGCGTACACGGCAAGCCACGCGAACAGGCTGGTCGTCGCCGCGTGCGTCTGCAGCATGCCCGGTTGCGCATCGTTCGGCGGCAGTGTTTCGCCGTTCCACGACAGCAGGTAGAGGCCTTCGGCGTTGCGCGCGCGCGTTTCCGCGTTACGGGCGTTGTCTGCCGCGAGCGCGTACAGGGTGCGGTCGTGGTTGCGCGAGTACAGCGCGAGCATCCACTGCAGGTAGATCGCGTCGTACTGCGGCGAGAAGTCCAGCAGGTAGCCGAAGCGCCGCAGCGAGTTGGTCTCCTGCTGTTCGGATCGCTGACAGTCGCTCGCCGTGCCCGTCAGGCTGCACAGCAGCGCCTGCGCGTATATCAGCGGCCCCTCGGCGTAGTCGATCGGCGTCGGGTTGAGGCTGCTGCCCGCGTACAGCCCGTCGGCTGCGCTGAAGCCGCTGGAGTTGCCCCACGCGAGGAACTTGCGCGCTTGGCCGAGCGCGAAGCTCGACCTCGTCTGCTCGTACAGCAGCGTCGCCAGCAGCGTGTCAGACGCCAGCGCCGCGCCCGCCTTGTATGGGTGGCCGGTGTTCCACCACAGCCCGCCCGACGCCGCGTCCCAGCCCGCCGCGGCGACGTACGCGAGCGCCCGCTTGGCGTCGGTCAGCCAGCGTCGCTGGCCGGTCGCGCGGTAGGCGTTGACGAACGCCACTCCCCACCAGCCGTTGTCGTCGAACCACGTCTGCGTGTTCGCCGCGCGGTCGCCCGGATACGGCGAGTAGCCGGGCAGCGGGCGCAGCCCGCGGTTGAGGTAGCGCTCCGCGCCCTTGGCGAAGCGCGCAACCGCCGCGCGGTTGGCCGCCGTCGGCTGCGCGATCGCGATCGCGTCGAGCGACTCAAACAGCGGCACGATGTCCCAGACCGTCGCCAGCGGATAGCGCTCGCGGTCGTTGAGGTGTGAGTCATACCAACCCAAGCGTCTGTCCGACCAGCGCTGTTTAGCGCTCGCCACGCCCGCCTGCGCCAGCGCCAGGTAGTGCTGCTGGGCGGCCGTCAGCGGGGCTGGCGGCGGCTGGGAAGTCCGCGCGGTTTGTGCCACTGGCGCGGACGGCGACGGGGATGCGGCGGCACAGGCGGCTGGCGCGACGGCGAGCGCTAGCGCCAACAGCGTGAGTGCGAGCCTGCCCATACGTGATCCAACACAGACGGTACGTGGTTGTCGCGCGCTCCGGTACGCGCCCTGGACGGTCGGCCGAGTGCCTGGTGTCCGCTCAGCCGCTCACGCCGCGTCGTCCAGCGCCGCCGCGCGCGTGCGCAGTGGCCGCACGTTGGGCGCTTCGGGCTGCGCCTCGCTGCGTGGGCTGGGCTGCTCGCCGCGCGTGTTGGAGATGCGCAGGGCGATCACGGCTGATGCCGCCAGGAAGATGCTGCTCGCCAGCAGGGCGCGGTGGAACCCCGAGGTGAGCGCGTCTGCCGCGGAGGCGTGGCCGGCCAGCAGGTGGCTGGTGCGCGATGTGGCGATCGCGGAGAAGATCGCCAAGCCGAGTGCGCCGCCGACCTGCTGGGAGGCGTTCAGCAGCGCTGCGGCCAGGCCGGCCTGCTCGCCCGGCACGCCGGCGTTCGCGGCGGTCGTGACGCCCACGAATACGGCCCCGAGACCGAAGGACATGATCATCATCCCGGGCAGCAGGTCGCTCACATAGGACCCGTGCACGGGGATGCGCGAGAGGTAGTAGACGCCACCCGCGGCGATCAGCGAGCCGACGACGATGACCGGGCGCGTGCCCAGTCGCGACAGCAACTGCGAGGAGATGCCGGCGGAGACGCCGACACCGAAGGTGAGCGGCAGGTAGGCCGCGCCCGTCTGGATCGGCGAGTAGCCGAGCACGTTCTGCATGTACAGAGTGAGGAAGAAGAACATCGCCAGGAAGCCGGCGAAAGCGATCAGCTGCGTGGCGTCGGCGGCGGCGAGACCTCTCACGCGGAAGATCGCGAGCGGCAGCAGCGGGTACCTGTGGCGCTGCTCGTTGATCACGAAGGCCACGAGCAACGCGAACGCTGCGGCGAGCTCGGCGATCGTGCTGGTCGCTCCCCATCCTTGACTCGGCGCCTTCACGAGCGAGAAGACCAACAGCAGCATGCCCGTCGTGGCGAGGATCGTTCCCAGAACGTCGAAGTCCGCAAGGCGCGCGCGGTGTCGCTCGCCGCCGATCAGCCGGAAGATCGGGCCGAGAACGAGCAGGCAGGCCAGCGGATTGACGAACATAACCCAGCGCCAACCAGGTCCTTCGGTCAACAAGCCGCCGAGCAGCACGCCGGCGGCCGAGGCCAGGCCGCCGACTGCGCCCCAGACGCCAAGCGCCTTGTGGCGATCGGCGCCCTCCTTGAAGCTCGTAGTGAGGATTGACAGGGCGGCCGGAAGCGTCATCGCTGCGCCCAGGCCCTGAGCGAGGCGGGCGCCCACCAGGACGCCCTCGCTCTGGGCAAAGCCACCGATCAGCGATGACACTCCGATGACTCCGACGCCGCAGACGAGGATCAGCCGCCGCCCGAGCAGGTCGGCGGCGCGCCCGCCGAACAGCATGAATCCGCCGTACGTGAGCAGGTAGCCGCTCGGAACCCATTGCAGACCCTGCTCGGAGAAGTGCAAATCGCGGCGGATCGAGGGCAGCGCGATGTTGACGATCGACGCGTCGACGAAGTCGAGAAACGCGACAGCAGCCAGCAGGGCAAGCGTGAGCTTTCCGCGCCGGGTCGCAAGGAACGACGGTTGAGGGGTTGCTGATGCCATGTCAGGGGGCCTCCGGCTTTCGGGAGCAGATCGTAGGCTAGACCTATTATTGGTAGCACAATCTATTGTGCCTCCCCAGTAAAATCTGCGAGGATCGGTGAGTGCCGACCAATTCATCCACCGACGTCGCTGTCGCCGAGTTCGCAGGTCAGCTCTTCTTCCGGTTGTGGCGTGCATCGCACACGCGCTTCGCGCAGGCGCTCGAGTCGCTGCACCTGACGCCTGCGCTGTTCGCGCTGCTCAATGTGCTCGGAGCTCGCGAAGGGGCCATTCAGCAGGAGATCAGCTCAGCGATGGGCGTCGACCCGAGCACGATCGTCTCGTTGATCGACGAGCTCGAAGCCGCCGGCTTGGCCACGCGCCGTGCGCATCCCAAGGATCGCCGCGCGCGCGAAGTTGCGATCACGGCGAAGGGCCGCAGCGTTCTGGAGCGAGCCCGGCGAATGGCCGTCAAGGTCGAAAACGAAGTGTTGGGCGGGCTCACGGCCGCCGAGCGTCGCCAGCTCCTGACGCTCCTGCGACGCGCGTTCGACTCGTCGCCCGATCAGCCGCTATGGCGCGCGGAGGATGCGGGCTAGCCTGGAGTCCGCCCGGCTCCATGGTGTGCACCGGCCTCGCTCGTCGACTGGTGGCAGGCAACCGCA
Source organism: uncultured Solirubrobacteraceae bacterium (assembly GCA_963794905.1). GTDB lineage: Bacteria > Actinomycetota > Thermoleophilia > Solirubrobacterales > Solirubrobacteraceae > Palsa-744. Next base: position 1,458,211 of record CAWCFO010000002.1, on the reverse strand, counting down.
CAGCCGCCGCACGGACGGCCGTTACCGTGTAGCGGCCTATGTCCACCGATCGAGCCGCGACAGTCGATGCGCCCGACGCCAACGTCCCCACCCCCCCGCGCGAGCGCGCCGCCTGGCTGCTCGCCGGCGCCCTCGCGCTGGTCGGTGTCATCGCGCTCGTCCTCGCGTTGCTGCTCGGCGGCACGGGCTCGCCCGCCCGCTCGGCGGCTCCACCCGCCGTGCCGCTCGTCGCCACCACGCCGACGCCCAGCCCGGCGGCCTCGGCCAGCGTGCTCGCCCGCGCTGACATCGCCAAGGCCCATCGCAACGCAAAGCGCGCAGCCGGCGGCGCGATCGTCACGCGCCCATCGTCCGCGCAGCAGCAGCTCGACGCCAGGCGCTTCGTCAATGCGACGCAGACGCACATTCCGCGCGCATGGATGGAAGGCTTCTACCCGATCTACGCGACCGCCCAGCGCACGTTCGGCGTCAACTGGCTGCTGCTCGCGTCGATCCACCGTCAGGAGTCGGCGTTCTCGACGGCGCCGGACACCTACCACGGCCTGAACTTCGCCGGCTGCTGCGGCGGGCCGATGCAGTTCAACGTGACCAACGGCCCGGTGACCACGTGGCGGCTGGTCAGCGACTCCTACCGCTACGGTCGCCGCCCGGCGGCGTACGACCACGTGACCGCCAGGCACCCGTCGATCTACGACGACTTCGACTCGATCATGGCGGCCGCGCACCTGCTGTCGGCCGACGGCGCCGGCTACGCGCTCGACTGGTCGGCGTGGGTGGCCGCGTACGACTACTACGGGCACGACGCGACCGGCATCGCGTACGCCGACCAGGTGCTCGCGCGCGCGATCGGCTGGTCTCAGCAGGGCTTCTGCATCAACTGCGGCGTCGACACGGCGCTCGTGGAAGCGGTGCACGCGGCGTATGGCGCGCCGGTGCAGGCCACGCTGGTCAAAGCCAGCGCGGCCCGGGCGAAGTGACCGCCATCCAGGCTCTTGGCCGAGCCGGCCTCCGCTTCTGGATACAACTTGTGACCGCTCCGGCCGCCACGGCAGTTACGTGGCCGGCCATCCTGGCCGGCTCTCAGGCGGCGTCGGCCTGGGCCATCAGCTCGCCGGCGACGCGGTCGGTCGCCGCGGCGGTCCCACCGAGCAGCCGCCGAGAAAGTTGCGAGCGGCGGAAGTACAGCGGGGCGTCGTGCTCCCACGTGGCGCCGGTGCCGCCGTGCACGGAGATCATCGTGCGTGACGCCTGGTCGAGCGCGCGCCCGGCGACCGAGCGAGCGGCGCTCGCCGCCAGCGGGAACTCGGCGGGTCCGCCGCCGCGCGCCCAGCCGGCGTAGTAGAGCAGCGAGCGACCGTTGTCGAGCTGGCGCAGCACCTCGGTCAGCGAGTGCTTGACGGCCTGGTAGGAGCCGATCGCGCGGCCGAACGTGTGGCGCTCCTTGGCGTATTCGACCGACACGTCGAGCGCCGTTTCGACGCTGCCCAGCGACTCGGCGGCGACGAGCGACTGAGCCAGATACCAAGCCGACGCGAGCGCCTGCTCGTCGGCGTCGAGCACGAGCGCCGGCGCGTCCTTGAGCGTCACGTGGCCGAGCGAGCGGCTGGCGTCGTAGCGCGTAGTCGTCTCGACCGTCACGCCGGAGGCGTCGGCCTCGATCGCCACGCCGACGGGCTTGCCGTCGCGCAGCGCTACGCCGACGAGCACATCGGCGCCGGGCGCATCGGGCACGAACGCGAGCTGGCCGCTGACGCGCGCGCCGTCGCCGTCGGACGTCGCCGTCGGAGCTTGCCCGCGCCGCAGCCCTACGGCCGAGTCGACGGTCCACTCCTTCGTGAGGTCGTCGGGTGGGCTGACCGGCAGGTAGGCGGCGCGGCGCTCGCCAGTCGCCAGCGGCTCCAGCAGCGAAGCGCCGGCGGGCGACTCGTTGAGTATGGCCGTCGCCGGAAGGTGGCCGAGCAACGCGATCGGCGCGAGCACGCGCCCGCACTCGCCGAGCACGAGCATCGCGTCGAATGCGTCCAGCCCGGCGCCACCGTGCTCCTCGGAGATCAGCAGGCCGGGCCAGCCGGCCTCCTTGGCGGCTGGCCAGAGGTCAGGCAGGGCGTCGGCGTCGCCGTCCAGCGCGGCGCGGTTGGCCTCGAACGTCTTGAAGCGCGACAGCGTGCCGCGCGCGGCCTCGCGCAGGAAGACCTGCTCGTCAGACAGGGACAAGTTCACCTCGACACTCCTTTGGTCGTCTCGGGCTGGCTCATGCCGCCGCCGTTTCCTTGGAGCGCAGCTCGGAGAAGGGGATGCCCTTGTCCAGGCGCGGCGCGGGGGGCAGGCCGAGCACTCGCTCGCCGATCGTGTTGCGCAGGATCTCTTCGGTGCCGCCGGCGGACTTCAGGCCGGGCAGGAAGGAGATCATGTACGCCCACTCGCCGTGCTCGTCGAGCGCGTCGGGTCCGAGCACGTCGGCGATCAGGTCGCCGGCTTTGATCGCGCCGTTGACGATCGTGATCTTCGCCAGGCCGGACTCCGGGCCGGGCACCTGCCCTTTCTGCAGGGCCGACAGCGTGCGGTAGGCGGTGAAGCGCACGGCGAGCAGTTCGCTGGCGATCTCGCCGAGCGTGTGACGCACCTCGGGGTCGCGTCGCGCCTCGGCGTCGCCGGCGATCGCCTGCGCGAAACGGTTGGAGTTGTAGCCCATGCCCTCGCTGCCGAGGCCGATGGTCACGCGCTCGAACATCAGCGTGGTCAGCGCCGTGCCCCAGCCGTTGCCCACGCCGCCGACGACCGCGTCGGCGGCGATCGACACGTCGTCGAAGAACACCTCGTTGAACTCGGCCTCGCCGGAAATCTGGCGCAGGCCGCGCACGGTCACGCCAGGGGCGTCGATCGGCACGATGAACATCGTCAGGCCCTTGTGCTTGGGCACGTCTGAGTCGGTGCGCGCGAGCAGCAGGCCGTAGGAGGCGAACTGCGCGTTGGTCGTCCACACCTTCTGCCCGCTGAGCTTCCAGCTTCCGTCCTCCTGCTGGCGGGCGCGCGCCTGCACCGCGGCCAGGTCAGAGCCGGCGGCCGGCTCGGAGAACAGCTGGCACCACACCTCGTCGCCGTGCAGCATCGGGCCGAGGTAGCGGGTCTTCTGCTCGTCGGTGCCGTGCGCGATGATCGTCGGGCCGAGCATGCCCACGCCGATCGCGTCGAGGATGCCCGGCACTTTGGCCTTGGCGATCTCCTGGTTGCACATCACCTGCTCGATCGGGCCGAGCCCCTGGCCGCCGAAGTCCTTGGGCCAGGTCACGCCCGCGAGACCGCCCTCGGCGAGCTTGCCCTGCCACGCGCGGCGGGCGGCGATTATCTCCGACTCGTCCTGCAGCGCGCCCGCGCCGGCGAGCACGGGAGCTTCCGACTTGTGCTCGTCGAGCCAGGCGCGCACCTGGGCACGGTAGGCGGCCTGCTCCTGTGTGTCGTCGAGATCCACGGCGTTCTCCTTTGGCTGACTGACCAGTCAATCTAGAGCACGAACGGTACTCCTCCGAGCCTCGCCGTGCTCACGCCCCCGCGGGGATTGGCGGCTCCTTGACGGGCGCCTGACCGTAGACGCTCTGGAAGGCGCGATCGAGCAGCTGGCGGGCCTGCGTACCGGGGTTGCGCGAGTTGAGCAGAACCACGCCGAGGCGCACGCCGTTGCGCTCGGCGGTCGCCACGAGGCACTTGCCGGCGGCGTCGGTGAAGCCGGTCTTCAGGCCGGTGAGCCCTGGGTAGTGATAGATGAGCAGCGGGTTGTTGTTGTACAGGTACAGCCTGCCGCCCTTGATCGGGAACGGCAGCTCGGCCGTGTACGTGCGCACGATCTTCGCCAGGCGCGGTTGCACCAGGTCCTCGTGCGCAAGCACGGCGAGGTCGGCTGCGCAGGAGAAGTTTCCCGTGTCGACGTAGCCGGAGGGCGACGAGTAGCGGGTGCAGCCCATGCCCAGCAGGGCCGCCTTGTCATTCATCCTCTTGACGAACGCGCCGACGCCGCCGGCGATGTGCTGCGCGAGGGCGACCGCGGCGTCGTTGCCCGACGGCAGCAGCAGCCCGTAGAGCATTGTCTCGACGCGCACGTGCTTGCCGAGCGGCAGCACGCCGACCTTCGATCCGGCCGAGCTGACGGCGGCCTTGGTGATCAGCACGTGCCCGTCGGCGGGGGCCGACTCGACGGTCAACAGCGCAGTCATCATCTTCGTCAGGCTGGCGATGCGCAGGCGCGTGAACGGGTTGCGCTGCCACAGCACCTGCCCGCTTGAGAGGTTGAACAGCACGCCGGCGCGCGGCGGATGGTGAAAGGCGATGCGCACGGCGTCCTGCTGCGCAAGCCCGATGCCGGCTAGCTTCAGCGGCGGTTTGGCCAGCGGCAGGCCGATCGCCGACAGCGGCGGGGCGGCGACCGTCTTGACGCGCTGCGTGCGTGGCTTGGCGGTCGAGGCGGAGGCGCCGCGGCCACCCGATTTGGACAGCGCCGCGACGGCGACTGCGGCCACGAGGATCGCCAACGCGAAGGCGGCGAAGCCGATCCTGCGCTGGCGACGGCGCTGGCGCGCGAGCTCGCGCCGCCGGCGGCTCTGGTCGGGGGTCATCAGCGGGGAGATGGTCATCTATCGCGCGGCGCGGGTTCGTGCGGTCATCGGATTGGCGGAAGGTTAGGCCCCGGGAGGGGGTCAGCGCGGAGGATTGCGCAGGGCGCCGACGATGCCGATCGAAAGCAGCGCGAGGATCAGCAGCGAGAGCAAGCTGGCTACGGTGAAGCCCTGTTCGATCACGGCGGCGACGGTGAGGAAGGCGAAGCCGGCGATGAACACGAGCACGGCGGCCAGCACGAGGTTGCGCCTCATCGGCTCAGTACACAGCCCGGGCCGGCGTATGCGAGCCTTTGGCCGACCTTCGATCGTGCGAGGCGAACGCCCTGATGAGCGCCAGGCCGAAGACGAATCCGCCGATGTGCGCGAAGTAGGCGACACCGCCGGAGCCGCCGAGCGGGCTGGCGAGCCCGGAGGCGCCGAACCACAGCTGCTCGAGGAACCACAAGCCGAGCAGCAGCACCGCCGGCACCTCGACGATCGTCGCGAAGAACACGATCAGCACGAGCGTGAGCACGCGCGCTCGCGGATAGAGCAGCAGGTAGCCGCCGAGCACGGCGGCGATCGCGCCGGACGCGCCGAGCGTCGGCGCGGTCGAGTCGGGGCCGACGAGCACCTGCGCGGCGAGCGCGACGATGCCGCCGAGCAGATAGAAGGCGAGGTAGCGCGCGCGGCCGGTGGCGTCCTCGACGTTGGGGCCGAAGATCACCAGGAAAAGCATGTTGCCGAAGATGTGCAGGAAGCTGCCGTGCATGAACATCGACGCGAACACCGTCTGCCACGTCGCCGGCTGCGACGGCGGCCGGCCGGTCACGCCGCTCATGCCCTGACAGGCGACCGTGCGCACGGGGCCTTCGACGCTCGTGACGCTGACGAGGTCGCAGTGCTTGCCGGGATGCGTCAGCTCGTAGGGGATCGCGCCGTAGTGCACGGTCACGCTGTCCGAGGGTCCGCCGAAGAAGCTGCCGCCGTGGCGGATCTCGAGCAGGTACACGACCACGTTGATCGCGACGAGCGCGACCGTCACGATCGGGAAGCGCGCCAGCGGGATGTTGTCTTTGAGCGGGAACATGCAGGCTGGCCCGCCGCGCAGGGCCGGACGCGGTCACATTCTCCTAGCTGGGGCGAGCGTGTCGCGCAGTTCCTGCTGCAGGCGGGCGACCCGGCCCGAGACCGTCGACGGCGCTGGAGCCGCTACGCCCGCGCCGCCGCGAGCGGCCCCACACCGGCACGCGCCTGCGGCACGTGCTGGTCGGCGTGGTAGGAGGAGCGCACGAGCGGCCCGGCGGCGACGTGGTCGAAGCCGAGCGCGTAGGCGGCCGACTCGAGCGCGGCGAACTCGTCGGGGTGCCAGTAGCGCACGACCGGCAGGTGGCGCTCGGACGGGCGCAGGTACTGCCCGACGGTGAGCACGCCGACGCCGTTGTCGCGCAGCGCGGCGAACGTCTCGACGAGCTCGTCGTGCGTCTCGCCGAGGCCGACCATCAGCCCCGACTTGGTCACGACCTCGCCCTCGCCCATCTCGCCGGCGAGGCGCAGCACGCGGCAGGAGCGCTCGAACGCCGAGCCGCGGCGCGCGAGCGGGTACAGCCGCGGCACGACCTCGACGTTGTGGTTGAACACGTCGGGGCGCTCGGCGATGACCTTGGCGAGCGGCATCTCCTGGCCTTGGAAGTCGGGCGTGAGCACCTCGACCTGGCAGTCGGGCGCCTGGCGGCGGACCTGGCGGATCACGCCGACGAACGCCGAGGCGCCCTTGTCGGGCAGGTCGTCGCGGTCGACGGAGGTGATGACGGCGTGGCGCAGGCCCATGCGCGCGATCGAGCGCGCGACGCGCGCCGGCTCCAGCGGGTCGTTCCACGTCGGCTTGCCGGTCTTGACGTTGCAGAAGCCGCAGCGACGCGTGCACGTGTCGCCGAGGATCATGAACGTGGCGGTGCCGCGCTCCCAGCACTCGCCGACGTTCGGGCAGGCGGCCTCCTGGCAGACCGTGTGCAGGTTCTCCGAGCGGATCAGCTCGGTCAGCTCGCGGTAGCGCTGCCCGCCGGGTGCCGGCACCTTGAACCACGGCGGCTTGCGCTCGCGCAGCGGGCGCACGTCGGGGCCGAGCACGCTTGAGCACGTCCATGCCGCCCGGGTTGGCGCGCGAGCGCGTGGCGCTCATGCGGGCACCGCCTGTTGGTCTGCCAACGACTTCGATTCGATGGGCTCCGCCCCTGTCGGGGCTGCGCGGATGGATCGCGCGGCGTCGATGCCGAGGCGTGCCGGCGAGACCAGCCGCTGGCGGCGACCGTGCGCCTCGCAGAAGCGGTAGGCCATCTCCTTGCAAAGCACGCGACGCCGGGCGCGGCGGCGCCGAGCTCGGCGCGCAGCGAGGTCATGCGCACGTCGGGCAGGCCGCAGGCGACCACCCACGAGAACGGCTCGAGGTCGTTGTCGACGTTGACGGCGAAGCCGTGCGTGGTGACGCCGCGCGAGACGTGCACGCCGATCGAGGCGATCTTGCGGTCTTCGACCCACACGCCGGTGTAGTCGGCGCCCTCGCTCGCACGCGAGCGCGCGGCCAACGCCCTGCTCGCCGAGCGCGGCGACGATTGCGTCTTCCATCGTGCGCAGGTGGCGGGCGACGTCGTCGATAGCCATGATCGGATAGCCGACGAGCTGCCCGGGGCCGTGATAGGTGAGCTTGCCGCCGCGGTCGGTGCTCGCCACGTCGATGCCTTTGGCGCGATAGAAGTCCTCGCCGAACGGCAGGTCCTCGGCGCCGGCGCGCCGCCCGCGCGTGTAAACGGGCGGGTGTTCGAGCAGCAGCAGCACGTCGGGCAACTCGCCGGCCTGACGCAGCGCGCGGACTGTCTCCTGGACGGCGACGGCGTCGGAGTAGGGGACATGGCCCAGGTGGCACACCCAGAGCTCGTCGCTGTTCGCCGAGCTGATACCCGCCGGGGGCGTCGTCTGGGAGGGCGGGACCATGTTGCACATTCGCTCCTCCAGACTAGCGCCGACGCGCGAAGACATCATGACAGCAAACTAGTTGATGATATGATGCATTTATGCGCACGACGGTCACCCTCGACCCAGACGTGGAGGCGAAGTTGAAAGCGACGATGCGCGAGCGCGGCGTCTCGTTCAAGGCTGCGCTGAACGACGCGGTGAGGGCAGGCCTCGCTGCGTCCTCCCCGGTGTCGCGTCCGTTCAAGGTGAGGACGGCTCGGCTCGGGGTCCGCATCAACATCGACAAGGCGTTGACGATTGCCGGAGAAATGGAGGATGAGGAGATCATGCGCAAGATCGAAGAAGGCAAGTGAGGCTGCTCGACGTCAACCTGCTGATCTACACGGTTGACGAGGAGTCCAGCCATCACGAGGCGACATTGAGGTGGTTCGAGGAGACCCTCTCGGGCAGCGAGACGGTCGCCTTCGCATGGAATGCACTGGTCGGCTTCCTGCGCATCACGACGAGGCCACGCGGTGCGCGCGATCCGTGGCCGATCCACGCGGCCCTGGACGAGATCCAGCGCTGGCTCGCCCAGCCAATCGCAACCGTTGTCCATCCCACCGACCGCCACGCGGCCGTGCTGCGCGACCTGCTCGCCCCGCTCGGCACCGGCGGCAACCTGACGAGCGACGCGCATCTGGCGGCGCTGGCCATCGAGCACGGGGCGACGCTGTGCTCGCACGACAACGACTTCTCACGCTTCGCCGGCCTGAGCTGGCACGACCCGCTGGGCGGCTGAGTTACCCCATCCGCGCGTCCGCCTGCTACGCGACCGCCTCGCGCCCGGCCAGCCCAGCGCGGGCGGCGTCTGACGCGAGCAGCGAGTAGACGGCGTCGTCGCTGAAGCGCTCACCGGCGACGTGGTAGCTCTGGCGCATGACGCCCTCCAGCTGGAAGCCCAGCCGCTCGGGGATCGCGCGGCTGGCGCGGTTGTGCACGTCGGCGCGGATTTCCACGCGCACGAGCCGGTAGCGGTGAAAGCCGTCCTCGACGACAGCGGCGACGCCGGCCGTCATCACGCCCTTGCCGCCGCTGTCCTCGTCGAGCCAGTAGCCGATCGCCGCCGACCGGTTGGCGCGGTCGACCGTGATGCCGACGACCCCAGCGAGGTGGCCCGAGCCGGAGCCGGAGTTCGAGCCCGAGCCGGAGCCGGAGCGCGAGTTCGAGTGCGAGTTCGAGTTTGAGTCGCCCTCCGAGTTCGAGCTTGAGCCCGAGCGGACGATCGCGCGGCTGTGGCCGCTGCCGTCCTGCTCCATCGCGCGAGCGCGGCCGATGAAGGCGCGCGTGTCCTGCAACGTCTGCTCGTGCGCCCATTGGATCCAGCGCGCCAGCCGCGCACGGTTGCGCTCGATCAGCGCGTGCAGCTCGTCGGCGTCGGCGTCGTGCAGCTCGCGCAGCGCGTGACCAGCCGGCAGGGCGCGCGACAGCGCGTTGGGGCTGGGCGGCGAGGTCACAGCGTCAGTGCGACGGGCGACTGGAGCAGCTCGCGAATGCGCGCCAGCAGCTGCGCTCCGTCGGCGCCGTAGAGGACGCGGTGGTCGCACACAAGCGTCAGCGTCATCGTGCTGCGCGCGGCCAGCTCGCCGTCGTGTACGACGGCGCGTTGCGCGACCGAGCCGACCGACAGGATCGCTGCCTGCGGCGGGTTGATGATCGCGGCGAAGCTCTCGATGCCGTACATGCCGAGGTTGGAGACCGTGAACGTCCCGCCGCCGAGCTCCGGCGGCGTGATCGTCGCGTCGCGCACGCGTGCGGCCAACGCGCGTGTCTCGCGCGCGATCTCACCGAGCGCCTTGCTGTCGGCGTCGAACACCGTCGGCACGACAAGCGCGTCCTGCGCCGCGACCGCCACGCCGACGTTGATGCGCGAGTGCAGCAGCAGCGCGCCGTCGCGGTAGCTGGCGTTGGCGCGCGGGTGGTCGCGCAGCGCCAGCGCGCACGCCTTCACGACCATGTCGTTGTACGTCGGCGCCTCGTCGCGCGAGATCGCCTTGAGCTCCGAGCGCAGCCGCACGCACTCCTGCATGTCCACGTCCGCGCGCAGCGTGAAGTCGGGGATCGTCGCCTTGGACTCGGCCATGCGCCGCGCGATCGCCTGCTGCATGCGCGTCAACGCGACGCTCGTCGTCTCACCCTTGGCTGTCGTCACCTCCGTCGCGCGCACGCCGTCCGCCTCCGCCTCGGCGCCGTCAGGCGCGCTCGTCCTGACGGGCGTGCTGGCCTCGCCGGACGCTTGCGCGCCCGCGCCCCGACCCGGCCCGGTGCCCCCGCCCGACCCGGTGCCCCTGCCCGTGCCCCGGCGCGGCCTCGTGCCCTCGCCCGTGCCCGCAGCGGCGTGCTCGTGCGCCGTCGCCGTCGCGCCGCCGGCGGCGGTGTGCACGTCGGCCTTGACGATGCGCCCGCCGGGACCGCTGCCGCTGAGCGCGCGCAGGTCGACGCCGCGCTCGCGCGCGACTCGCTTGGCCAGCGGCGAAGCCTTGATGCGCTCGTGCCCGCGCGCAGGCACGTCGCTGCCAGCGCCGCCTCCCGCCAGCTCGGCGATCGATTCGACGAACGTCTCGTCGGACGGTCGGGCACTCGGCGCGTCGCCGGTGTCGTCGCCGGGCGCTGCGTCGGTGTCGGGCTCTGCGTCGGTGTCGGGCGCTGCGTCGGTGTCGGGCGCTGCGTCGCTGCCAGCGCCGCCTGCGCGCGCGGTTGCAGCGTCGCTAGCCCCGCCGGAGCGCTCGCGGCCGCCGTCGGCGCTGTCGCCGACGCGCGCGATGAGCTCGCCGACGGGCAGCGTGTCGCCCTCGGCGGCGACGGTTTGCAGCGTGCCGTCGAGGTCTGACTGGTAGATCATGTTGGCCTTGTCGGTCTCGATCTCAACGAGCTCGTCGCCGCGGCTGACGTGATCGCCGTCGTGCTTGAGCCAGCGCAGGATGGTGCCCTCCTCCATCGTGTCCGACAGCCGCGGCATGACGAGGTCGGCCATCAGGCGGCGCCCCCGCGCCGGCGGCGCCGGGCGATGCTGCAGCGGGCGATCTGCGGCGGAGGCGTCGGCGCGCATGCCGAGCGTGTCGAGCACGGCGTCGACGACCTGCGGCTCGTGCGGGTAGGCGATGTCCTCGAGCGGCTTTGAGTACGGCATCGGCACGTCGGCGCCGCAGACTCGGCGCACGGGCGCGTCGAGGTCGTCGAAGCCCTGTTCGGAGACCAGCGCCGCGAGGTTCGCGCCGACGCCGCCGTGCGGCCACCCCTCCTCGACGATGACGCAGTGGTTGGTCTTGTGCACGGACGCGAGGATCGTGTCGAGGTCGAGCGGTCGCAGCGTGCGCGGGTCGATCACCTCGGCGCTTACGCCGTGGCGGTCGGCGAGCGTGGCGGCGGCGCGCTCGGCGGTGAGCGCCATGCGCGAGACGCCGACGACGGTCACGTCAGAGCCCTCGCGTGCGACTCGCGCGCGGCCGAACTCGACCAGCTCCTCGTCGCCGTCGGGCACCTCCCCGCGCACGCCGTACAGCGACTCGTGCTCGATGAAGATCACGGGGTTTTCGTCGCGGATGGCCGTCTTGAGCAGGCCCTTTGCGTCGGCGGCTGTGGCGGGCGTGGCGACGAGCAGCCCGGGCACGTGCAGGAACAGCGCCTCGAAGCAATGCGAGTGCGTCGGGCCGAGCTGGTGGCCGGCGCCCTGGGGCATGCGCACGACGAGCGGCACGCGCGCCTGCCCGGCGAACATGTAGTGGATGTGCGCGGCGTGGTTGACGATCTGGTCGAACGCCAGCAGCGCGAAGTTGATGGTCATCAGCTCGACGACCGGACGCAGCCCGGCCATGGCGGCGCCGACGCCGATGCCGACGATCGTGTTCTCGGAGATGGGCGTGTCGCGCACGCGCTTCTCACCGAACTCGTCGAGCAGCCCTTCGGTGACCTTGAAGGCGCCGCCGAACACGCCGATGTCCTCGCCCATCAGCATCACGCGCTCGTCGCGCTCCAGCTCCTCACGCAAGGCCGCGTTGAGCGCTTCGCGGTAGCGCAGCTGTGCCATCAGGCGGAGTCCTCGCGCGCGAGCGCCTCGGACATCTGCTGGGGGATCTCCGACGGGTCGGCGTGCGTGGGATCGGACGGCTCCCCGCCGGCGGCGCCGGGGCGAGGATCGGTGGTGCGCACAGAGTAGGAGCCGCTGGAGGCTGGGTCGAGCACGTACACGTCGTCGTACAGCGACTCGGCGGGCGGGAACGGCGACGCGTCGGCGAACTCCACCGCGGCGTCCACGCGCGCGATCGCGTCGGCGTCGATCTGCGCGAGGTCGTCGCGCTCGATCGCGCGCTCGCGCACGAGCAGCTCGCCGAACGCCGGGATCGGGTCGCGCTCGCGCCACTGGGCGACCTCCTCCTTGGAGCGGTACTGCTCGGGGTCGGCCATCGAGTGCCCGCGAAAGCGATACGTGACGGCCTCGACGAGCAGCGGGCGACGCTCCTCGCGCACACGTGCGACGGCCTGGCAGATCACACGATAGGTGTCGAGCACGTCCATGCCGTCACAGCGCATGCCGGGCACGCCGAGGCTCTCGCCCTTTCGCTGCAGGTCGGTGACGGCGGAGTGGCGCTGCAGCGAGGTGCCCATGCCGAACTGGTTGTTGGTGACCATGAACACGACCGGCAGGCGCCACAGCGCGGCGAGGTTGAGCGTCTCGCCGAACGTGCCCTGGTTGGAGGCGCCGTCGCCGAACGTGCACAGCGTCACGTCGTCGGTGCCCTGGTAGTCGCATGCGAGCGCCAGCCCGGCGGCGATCGGCAGGTTGCCGCCCACGATGCCGTAGCCGCCCATGAAGCGGCGCGAGATGTCGAACATGTGCATCGAGCCGCCGCGCCCGCCCGAGCAGCCGTCGACGCGCCCGAACAGCTCGGCCATGACGTTGTCGGGCGGCGTGCCGCGCACGAGCGCGTGGCCGTGCGAGCGGTAGGTGGAGATCAGGTAGTCGCTGTCGCGCAGAGCGCGCGCGCTGCCCACGATCGTCGCCTCCTCGCCGATCGACAAATGCAGGAAGCCGCCGACCTTCGCGCGCGCGTACATCTCGCCGGCGCGCTCCTCGAAGCGACGGATCAGCGTCATCGTCTGCAGCCACTCCCGCGCCACGGCGGGATCGGGCAGCTCAGCCATCGGTGCGATCGTGCAGCTCTGCCATCAATCCACGGTACTCCAGCGCGCTAAGAACTCCGGTGCCTCGAGCGTGGCCAGCTCCTCGCGCAGCATGCGCGCCCGGCGCGAGGCCGCGTGCGGCGGCAGGTCCCAGAACAGAACCACTTCGCCGTCGTCGATGTCCACCAGCTCGATGTGATCGACGCGCTCGGCGTCCGCGAGCAGCGCGGGCGTGCGACCGCCGCGCGTGACGATCAGCCGGTAGGCGGCCTTGGCTCTCATCGCGCCGCTCCGCGAGCGAGCATCTCCTCAGCGGCCAGGTCGATCGCGCGCTCGCCTTCATAAACGTGCCCGCCGACGATCACGGCGGGCACGCTTTAACATTCGATTCGATCGCGCGCCGCGTTGCCTCGGCGAGCTGATCGGCCACGGAGCGCAGCTCTGCGCCGCGCGTCACGGCGGCGGGGTGCATCTCGCAGGCGGCCGCGGCGATCAGCACGTTGTCGATCTGGCGCAGGTCGCGCCCGCCGGCGAACGCCTGGCGAAAGGCGGCTTGCGCGAACGGCACGGCGCGGCCGATCGACTTCGCGTACGTGGCCGCGCGCATCGCCAGCGCGCTGTCGAAAGGGAACGGCTCGGGCCAGCGCAGCGGCTGCAGGCCCAGCTCGCCGGCGCGGCGGGCGACCTCCTCGCGGAACACGTCGACCTCGCGCTCGCAGCGAAAGCCCTCGTACGGCTCGCCGACCACCGACTTCGTCGTCGGCGCCCGCAGCTCTGACGCGAGCACCGGCTGCCACTCGGCTGGGCCGGGCAGCACGTGCAGCACGCGCTCGGCGGCGAGGTACGCGAGCGGGCTTGCGAGGTCGAAGTAGAAGGCGGCGTCCACGGCTCAGCCGTGAATCAACCAGCCGTCTGCCGCGCGGCCGGCCTCCATGACGGCCTCGGAGAGCGTCGGGTGGCCGTGGATGATGCGTGCGACCTCCGGGAAGCCGCCCTCCAGCGCGCGCACGTTGACGAGCTCCTGGATCAGCTCGGTGGCGCGCGTGCCGACGATGTGCGCGCCGAGCAGCTCGCCGTACTTGGACTCGCCGACGATCTTCACCATGCCGGTGCGGTCGCCGTAGACGATGCCGCCGCCGACCGCGCCGTAGGGGACCTTGCCGACGACCACGTCATGGCCCTGCTCGCGCGCCTGCTCCTCGGTCAGCCCGAACGAGCCGACGTTCGGCGTGCAGAAGGTCGCGCGCGGGATGTCCACGTAGGCGATCGGGTGCGTCTGCATGCCCGCCGAGTCCTCGACGGCGATCACGCCCTCGTCAGAAGCCTTGTGCGCGAGCGCCGGGCCGGCGACGAGGTCGCCGATCGCGTACACGCCCGCGCGGCTCGTGCGCATCGCGCCGTCGACGGCGATCAGCCCGCGCTCGTCCAGCTCGACGCCAGCCTCGGCCAGCCCGAGACCGTTGACGTCGGCGCCGCGCCCGGCGGCGATGACGAGGTAGTCGACCTCCAGCCCGGCGTCCCCGCCGTGCGTGAACGTGACGCTGTGCTCGCCGCCGCTCACGTCGGCGATCGGGTCGCCGGTGTGCACGGCGATGCCCTGGCGCTTGAAGCCGCGCTCGACCAGGCGCGACACGTCCGCGTCCTCGCTCGGCAGCACGCGGTCAAGCGCCTCCATCAAGCGAACCTGCGAGCCCAGCCGCGCGTAGCCGGAGGCGATCTCCGCGCCCGACGCGCCGGCGCCCACGACGGCCAGCCGCGCTGGCAGTTGCTCCAGCGCCCACGCCTGCTCGGTGCCGATGATGCGCCCGCCGAACTCCACGCCGGGGATCGAGCGCGGCGTCGAGCCCGTCGCGAGCACGATCGTCTCGGCCGAGTAGGCGTCGTCGCCGACGCGCACGGCGCCGTCGGCCGTCAGCGCGCCGTCGCCCTCGATCACGTCGATCTTGTTTTTCTTGAACAACCCACCGACGCCCGAGGTGAGCGTCTGCACGACCTTCGCGCGCCGCGCCTGCACGCCGTCGAAGTCGACCTCCACGCCGGCGACCTTCAGCCCGTACTCGCCCGCCTCGCGGATCTCCGCGAGCATGTCAGCCGAGCGCAGCACCGCCTTGGCGGGGATGCACGCGTAGTTGAGGCAGCGCCCGCCGAGCTTGTCGCGCTCGACCACCGCCGTCTTCTTGCCCAGCTGCGCGGCGCGGATCGCGGCCACGTAGCCGCCCGGCCCGGAGCCGATGACGATGCAGTCGTAGGAGCTTTCGGCCATCGCGCGCTGAGCCTATCGAAGCGCTGCGCGCGAGCCCGCGGCCGGTCAGCCGTGGCGCTTGGGCTTGATCTGCACCTTCTGAGACTTGATCGTGGTCGCGCCCGACGTGACCTTGAGCAGCGCCGTGAAGCGCCTGTGCTTTGCCAGCAGCCGCTTGCCGGCGCGGTTGAGCGAGACGCTGACGACCCGTTTCTGGCCGCCTTTGAGCGTCAGCTTGGTGACGCCGATCGTGATCTTGCGACGCTTGGCGCTGCGCGCCGTGACCGCGCCTCCGCCGGATTCTTCGACGTACAGGCCGACGACGATCGGACAGCTGGCGGCGTCCGCTGGGCAGCTGACGGTCGTCTTGGCGCCTTCGCCGGTCGACGTCGCGGCGCCGACAATCGGCGAGACGACGGCGCCAGTGCCCGATT
The DNA here is from genome assembly GCA_963794905.1 of uncultured Solirubrobacteraceae bacterium. GTDB lineage: Bacteria > Actinomycetota > Thermoleophilia > Solirubrobacterales > Solirubrobacteraceae > Palsa-744. The sequence continues at coordinate 1,442,813 of CAWCFO010000002.1, read as the reverse complement.
TGGCGGCGCTCGCCGCGAACACGCTGTCGCCGGAGTAGCTGCCGGTGACCGGCGCCGGCGTCCCAGCGGGGATTTTCGCCGCCGGCGTATAGGTGACCGAGCAGCTGGCGACGTTCGGGGAGCCGGGCGTCGCGACGAGCCCGCACGAGGCCGTCGGCGAGAACGACCCGGACGGCGCGGTGAACGCGACGGCGCCCGTCGGAATCTTCGCCGGGCCGGCTTCGTTGGCGTCGCCGACCTGTGCCGTGCAGGTGAAGTTGGCGGGCGCGACCTGGTAGTTGCACAGCACCTGGATCGCCGACGGGCGCAGCGTGCCGGGCGTCGTTTCAAAGACCGGCAGCGATGGGCGCGAGGCCGTGAGCGTGCCCTTCGTGCCGGCGCTGTCTTCGTAGCTGCCGGTCCACGACAGGCCGTCGGCGGAGATCGTCTCGACGCCTTTGGCCGTGTAGCCGTTTTCGCCCGTTCCCTGCAGCGTCAAGGTGCTGGCGCTGAGCGTGCCCGTGACCGAGCCCTGGCCGCCGCCGGCGACGTTCAGCGAGCCGGTGACGGCGCTCGATCCCGCCGCCTGGCTGAGCATGAACACGCCGCTCTTTTCCTGGCCGGCGCATTTGCCCGATTCGCAGTGATATGCGCCCTGCCACGTGCCCGTGACATTCACTTCGGCCGCCATGGCCGGCGCTGCGCACGCGAGCAGCACGGCGACGGCCAAGCCCAGCGTGCGGGCTCCCCGGTGACCACTCGTTGCGCGAAGCCTTCTATCTGCTTGCACTGCCGCCTCCTCGGATCGAGAGGGCGAATGCTAATCGTGGTGCGCGGCGCCGATGCGCATATGTACGTAGTGGGCTACGTACGCGACGCGAGCGCGACGGCCGCGGCGCGATCGTGCGCGCCGAGCTTTGCGTAGCTGCGCTGCAGGTGCTTCTGCACGGTGCGGTGGCTGATCTCGAGCACGGTCGCGATCTCACGGTCGTTGCTGCCGCGTGCGGCCAGGCTCAGCACCTGCGCCTCCCGGCGTGTCAGCCCGCGCGCGAGCAGCTCCGACCACGTCGGGCTGCTGCCCAGCGCAGCGGGCGAGCCCGCCTGCAGCAGCCGCGAGTAGCGCCGCGCGTTGTTGTAGGCCTGGATCAGGTGCGGACGTGCGAGCTCGAGCAGGTCGCGCTCGGTGTCTGAGAAGTCGCGCTCGCGCCTGCTCAAGACGACGCCGAGGATCGCCTTCGAGCGCGCGGGCAGGGTGAAGGCGATCTGGTGCTCGAGCCCGATCGGCCGATACACCTCGCGGTACAGGTCGAGCGCGTGCAGCTCGGCCGCGCTTACGAGATCAGACATACGCAGGACACGGGCGTCGCGGGTGCGCTCGACGTTCGCGACGAGCGGATTCTGGCGGCTGTGCCTCGCCCATCCTTCGTGCACGCTCTGGTCCAGCGGCGGCTCGACGATCGTGAACGTGTCCTGCGGGCGCTCGCCCACTTCGTTGAGCGACGCCCAGTCGGCCGGCACGGCCTCGCGCAGCGCTTCGAGCAGCCGGCGCGGAATTCGTCGATCTCGAGCAGGCCGTAGACGTCGCCGACGAGTCGCAGAGCCGCGCGCTCGACGTGCTCCACGCCTAGTGCTCCTTGGAAACCGGCTGCTCGCGCGCCTGCAGGCGTCCCATCACGCGCACGAGCTTCCAGAACAGCCAGCCGCCGAGCAGCACGCTGAGCAGGCAGGTCGCGGCCGCGAGGATCGTCGAGGCGACGACGAGCGCGAGCGACGTGACGATGATCTGGAAGGCGAGCAGCGCCTCGAAGGACAGCACGGCCCAGTAGCGGTGGCGGTACATGCCCTGCGCGAGCAGCGCCAGCACGACGGCGAGCAGCGCCGCGCCGGGCAGCGAGCCGCCGTGACGGCTGAGGTCGTGGATGCTCGCCGCGCCGGCGAGTACGCCGATGGCGAGCACGACGCAGACGACCATCGCGACGATCAGCGCGCGCGGCTGCTCGTGCGCGGGGAGCGGGCTCAGCGCCGCGCGCGCCAGCTCCTCGCGCTGACCGCGCGGCGGTCTGTCGCCGCCGCGTCGCGGCGCCGGTCCGTCGTCCTCCTCGGATGCGCCGTCGATCCGCGCCGATGTGGGCGTGGGCTCGCTCATGGCGAGGAGTCGAGCAGCTCGCGCAGCTCACGCGCGGCGGCCTGTGGATCGTCGGCGTCGGCGATCGCCCTGAGCACCACCGCGCGCGAGGCGCCGGCGGCGATGACGTCGCCGACGTTCGTCGCGTCGAGGCCGCCGATCGCAAAGAACGGCACGGTCGCGTGGGCGGCCGCGTAGCGCACCAGCTCCACGCCGACGGCCGCGCGCCCGGCCTTCGTGGGCGTCTCGTGCACGGGGCCGACGCCGATGTAGTCGACCAACGGCGTGCCGTCGGCGGTGCTCGCGGCCGCCGCGTCGATCTCGCTCTCGGCATGCGTCGACAATCCGACCAGCATGTCCGGGCCGACCTGCTCGCGCGCGTCGGCGACGGGCATGTCGTCCTGGCCAACGTGCACGCCGTCGGCGCCCGCCTCGCGCGCGACGAGCGGGCGGTCGTTGACGATCAGCAACGCGCCCAGGCGCTCGCACAGCGCGCGCGCGGCGTTGGCGACGGCTGTCAGCTCTTCGTCGCCGAGCTGCTTGTCGCGCAGCTGCACCACTCCAACGCCGCCGGCGACCGCCTCGCGCACGACGTCCGGCAGCTCGCGCCCGCCCGGTTTGGCGTCACACACGAGGTACAGACGCGCAGCGGCCAGGCGCGCGCGGCGCTCGGCGCCGATGTCCACAGGGGGCATGCCGGCAGTCTCGCAGGCCCGCGCGGCCGTTTGCGCGGGCTAGCATCAGGGCATGGCAAGCCCGCCTGGATCGCCCGATGTGCTCGTCCTCGGCGGCGGCGTGATCGGCCTGTCGATCGCCTGGCGCGCGCGCCAGCGGGGCATGTCGGTGACGGTGCTCGAGCGCGCGAGCCTCGGCGGCGGCACCTCGCGCGTGGCCGCCGGCATGCTCGCCCCTGTCACCGAGGCCGAGTTCGGCCACGCCGCGCGCGGCGTGCTCGACCTCGGCCTGCGCTCGGCCGACATGTGGCCGGCTTTCGCCGACGAGCTTCGCGCGGCCAGCGGCATCGACGTCGGCCTGTTGCAGCGGCGGCACGCTGCTGCTCGCGCGCGACGGCGACGAGGCCCGTGAGCTGGAGCGCCAGATCGCCTTTCGCGACTCGCTCGGGCTGGCCACCGACCGGCTGCGCGCCAGCCAGGCGCGCGAGCGCGAGCCGGCGCTCGCCCCGACCGTACGCCTGGCGATGCACGCGCCCGACGACCACTCGGTCGACCCGCGCCTGGTGCTCGACGCGCTCGCCGCCGCCTGCCGAGCCAGCGGCGTGCGGCTGCGCGAGCACGCGCCCGTCGCGCGCATCGACGCGGACGCGAGCGGCGAGCGCGTGGTCGGCGTGACGCTCGCCGACGGTGCAGGCGAGACCGTGAGCGAAGGCGACGAGGTCGACGGCGACCGCGCTGGGGAGCGCGTGGCGGCCGAGCGGGTGGTGATCGCGTCGGGCGCGTGGAGCGCGGGCATCGCCGGCGCGCCCGAGCGCTTGCCGGTGCGGCCCGTTCGCGGCCAGCTGCTGCGCCTGCGCGATCCGAGCGGGCCCGGGCTCTTGCGCGGCGTGGTGCGCTTCGACGGCGGGTACGTGGTGCCGCGCGCCGACGGGCGCTACGTGCTCGGCGCGACCGTCGAGGAGCGCGGCTTCGACACGCAGCCGGACGCCGGCGGCGTGTACGAGCTGCTGCGCGACGCGATCGAGCTGCTGCCGGGTGTGCGCGAGCTGAAGATCGAGGAGCTGTGTGTGGGGCTGCGCCCGGGCACGCCCGACAACGCGCCGGCGATCGGCGCCAGCGCCCTGCACGGCCTGACGTGGGCCACCGGCCACCACCGCAACGGCATCCTGCTGGCGCCGCTGACCGCGCAGCTCGTCGCGCAACTGCTCAGCGGCGAGCGTCCTGCCGACGCGGCGCTCGACGCGTGCGATCCGCGGCGCTTCGCCGGCCACGGCTCGCCCGCTTTCGCAGCCGGCGCGCCCGCGCTGGCTGCGGTTGTCGAGCGCGCCGAGGGAGCGGCGCTGTCGTGATCGTGCTCAACGGCGAGCAATGCGACGCGCGCGCGGGCGACACGCTCGTCGAGGTGCTCGCGCGCCTGGAAGTGCACGCTGACGCGCGCGGAGTAGCCGTGGCGGTCGACGGCGAGGTCGTGCCGCGCGCGCACTGGCAGTCGTTTGCGCTCGGCGAGCACGCGCGCGTCGAGGTGCTCACGGCGATGCAAGGAGGATGATGGCGGGCGTGCGCGAGACCGCTCAGACACCGCGCGGCGCCGAAGCCGGCGCCGACAACGGCACGGACGCCGACGCCGGCACGGCGGCGGGCCGCGAGCAGGCGCGCGGCGACGACGACGAGCTGACGATCGCCGGGCGCACGCTGCGCTCGCGGCTGCTGCTCGGCACGGGCGGATTCGCCTCGCTGGCGCTGCTCGCCGACGCGATCGCGCGCGAGCGGCTGCGAGCTGGTGACGGTGGCGCTGCGCCGCGTCGACCCGTCCTCGCGCGGCTCGCTGATCGACGTGCTGTCAGACGCCGGCGTGCAGCTGCTGCCGAACACCGCCGGCTGCCACACCGCGCGCGACGCCGTGCTCACCGCGCGCCTGGCGCGCGAGGCGTTCGAGACCGACTGGGTCAAGCTCGAGGTGATCGGCGACGAGGACACGCTGCTGCCCGACGCGCCCGAGCTGCTGCGTGCGGCCGAGGAGCTGGTCGACGAGGGCTTCGTGGTGCTGCCCTACACGACCGACGACCCGGTGCTCGCGCGGCGCCTCGCCGACGTCGGCTGCGCGGCCGTGATGCCGCTCGGCTCGCCGATCGGCAGCGGCATGGGCATCCGCAACCCGTACAACATCGCGCTGATCCGCCAGGCGGTCGACGTGCCGGTCGTGCTCGACGCGGGCATCGGCACCGCCTCCGACGCGGCGCTCGCGATGGAGCTCGGCTGCGACGCCGTGCTCGCCGCCTCGGCGATCTCGCGCGCGCAGGACCCGGTGCGCATGGCCCACGCGATGCGCGACGCGGTGCGCGCGGGCCGTCTGGCGCGCGGCGCCGGTCGCATCCCGCGCCGCCTGTACGCGACGGCCTCCACGCCTGACGACGGGCTGCCCGAGCTCGGTCCCGCCTGAACGCCAACCTGCCTGGCGAGCCGCCTGGCTCGCCGACGCGCGAGCAAAAAGTCGTCAGCTGACGACTTCGATCGTGCCGTTCATCGACGCTGGGTGGATCGTGCACTCGTAGTGGATCACGCCTGGCTTGAGCGCCTTGATCTTGAACGTGCCGCCTTCGCCGAAGTCCTTGGAGGCGAACTTCTGCGGGCCGCCCTCGCTGGTCACGTTGTGCTCGATCGAGTCGAAGTTTGTCCACTCGATCGTGCTGCCCACCTTGACCTTCAGCGTGTCCGGCGCGATCGCGATGTTGCGGTAGGCGATCTGCACGGTGCCGCTGCGCACCGGCCCCGACGCCGGCACGAACTTCGGCGTCGTCGTCGCTTTCAGGCCGCCCGACGGTCGCCGTCGTGCGTCGTTGGTGCTGGCGCTGCTCGACGAGGACGACGACGAGCTGCCGCTCGAAGATCCGCACCCGGCAGCACCGCCAGCGCGGCGCAGACCGTGAGCGTGGCGAGGCAGTCTGCTCATCCGAGCGCTAACCCTAACCTAGACTGGCTGCTCCATGCCACGCCATTTCCTCACCGGCGCCGAGCTGTCGGCCGCCGAGCTGAGTGCGCTGCTCGACCGCGCGCTCGAGCTCAAGGCCGCGCCGCTGTCCTCGCGGGCGCTGCGACGGTCGCAGCGTCGCGCTGATCTTCCAGAAGCCCTCCACGCGCACGCGGCTGTCGTTCGAGGTCGGCATCGACGAGCTCGGCGGCCACGCCGTCGTGCTGCGCTCCGACGAGCTGCAGCTCTCGCGCGGCGAGGCGCTGCGCGACACCGCGCTCGTGCTCTCGCGCCACGTCGCCGCCGTCGGCGTGCGCACCGGGCCCGCACGCGATGCTCGAGGAGCTCGCCGAGCACAGCGCCATCCCCGTCGTCAACATGCTCACCGACTCGCCACCACCCCTGCCAGGCGCTCGCCGACCTGCTGACGCTGCGCGAGGCGCACGACTCGCTGCGCGGGCTGCGCCTGGCCTACGTCGGCGACGGCAACAACGTCGCTCGCTCGCTCGCCATCCTCGGCTCGCTCGCCGGCCTGCGACGTCGCCGTCGCCTCGCCCGAGCGGCTACGCGCTCGAGGCCGATCTCGCGCTGCCCGCCGACGCGAGCGGCTCGCTGACGCTGCTACAGCGACCCGCGCGAGGCCGTCGCCGGCGCCGCCGCCGTCTACACCGACGTGTGGGTGAGCATGGGCGACGAGGCAGACCGCCGACGAGCGCCGCGCGGCGCTCGCCGACTACCGCGTCGACGACGCGCTGCTCGACGCCGCCGCGCCCGGCGCGTTCGCGATGCACGACCTGCCCGCGCACCCCGGCGAGGAGATCACCGCCGAGGTGCTCTACGGCGAGCGCCAGCGCATCTGGGACCAGGCCGAGAACCGCCGCCACGCGCAGAAGGCGCTGCTCGAGCTGCTCGTCGCCGATTCGGCGCAAGCTCGATGAACGACGGCGACGCGCCCACGCCGCTCCCGGCGCAGCTGGCCAGCTCTCCGCTCGCCGCGCCCGCGGCCGAGCGCCCGCAGCGCGGCGACGAGCTGGAGCTGCGCGTCGACTCGCTCGCCTTCGGCGGCGAGGGCGTCGCGCGCCTCGGCGACGGCGGCTACGTCGTGTTCGTCGCCGGCGCGATCCCCGGCGACCGCGTGCGCGCGGTCGTGCACAAGCGCAAGCGCAGCTACGCGCACGCGCGCACGCTGGAGGTGCTGCAGCCGAGCCCCGAGCGGATCGAGCCGCGTCGCGCAGCATCCCGGCGTGCCCTGGCAGGTGCTGCCCTACGAGCGCCAGCTGGAGATCAAGCAGCGCGCAGGTCGACGAGGCGCTCGAGCGCATCGGTCGGCTCGACGGCTACGAGCTGCAGGAGATCGTGCCCGCGGTCGAGCAGTGGCGCTACCGCAACAAGCTCGAGTACTCCTTCGGCCAGGCCGTCGGCGACGGCGACGGCGAGCCCGCGGAGCTGCTGTGCGGCTTTCACGCCCCCGCCGGCGGCAATCGCGTGACGCCGATGGACGACTGCCTGCTCGCCTCCGAGCGCGGCAACCAGGCGCGCGAGGTCGCGCTGCGCTGGTGTCGCGAGCAGGGCCTCACCGCCTGGGATCGCGCGCGCCCTGCCGCTGTGCAGCCGCGCACGCCCGGCGAGCGCGCGCAGGGCGGCCAGCGCGGCGGGCGCGAGCGGCGCGGGCGCCGTCGAGACCAGCGCCGCGAGGAGCGCATCGGCCCGGCGCCCGACGGGCGCGCGCGGCTGCGCAACCTCGTCGTGCGCGAAGGGCGCCGCAGCGGCCAGCTGCAGGTGCGCATCGTCACCACGCGACGGCGAGCTGGAGGCCGGCGCGCTCGCGCAGGCGCTCAGCGAGTCGCTCGGCGACAGCCTCTGCGGCGTGCTGTGGACGCGCTCGTCCAGCCTCGCCGAGACGACCGGCGGCGGCGAGACCGAGCTCGTGTGGGGCGAGGCCAAGCTGCCCGAGCGCCTGGGCGAGCTCGACCTGCGGATCTCCGCCGAGGCGTTCTTTCAGACGAACACCGAGATGGCCGAGCGCCTGTACGGCATCGTCGCCGAGTACGCCGCGCTGGAGGGCTGGGAGCGCGTGTACGACCTGTACAGCGGCATCGGCACGATCGCGCTGACGCTCGCCCCGCGCGCCGGCGAGCTGTGGGGCATCGAGCTGATCGAGCAGGCCGTCGCCGACGCGATCGCCGGCGCGCGCGCCAACGCCATCACCAAGGCCACTTTCTTCGCCGGCGACGCGCGCCTGGCGCTGCCCGAGCTGCTGCGAGCGCGCCGGCCGCCCCGACGTGCTCGTCGTCGACCCACCGCGCGCCGGCCTGTCCAAGAAGGTCGTGCACCGCATCGTCGACTGCTCGCCCAAGCGCATCGTCTACGTGTCCTGCAACCCCACCACGCTCGCGCCCAACGCCGCCGAACTCGTCGAGGCCGGCTGGACGCTGCGCAAGGTGCGCCCCGTCGACATGTTCCCGCAGACGCACCACATCGAGTGCGTCGCTGTGCTGGAGCGCAGCTAGCGTCCGCGACACTCGGCCCCTGCGCCCCCGCGGATAGGCTCCAGCGATGCGCGCCGCCACCATCCGCGACGGGGAGATCGTGATCGAGGAGCACCCGGACCCCGAGCCGGGCACCGGCGAAGTGCTCGTGCGGGTGCGCGCGGCGGGGCTGAACGGCGCGGACATGATGCAGCGCCGCGGACTTTATCCGGCGCCGCCGGGCTCGCCGCAGGACATCCCCGGTATGGAGTTCGCGGGCGAGGTGGCGGCCTGTGGCCCTGGCGCAGAGCGCTTCGAGCCGGGCGAGCGTGTGATGGGCATCGTCGGCGGCGGCGCGCAGGCTGAGCTGGTTCTCGCCCACGAGCGGACGTTGATGCCCGTGCCGAGCGAGCTCGACTGGCCGGCCGCCGGCGGTCTGCCGGAGGTGTTCACGACGGCGCACGACGCTGTCTTCGTGCAGGCCGGCCTGCGCAGCGGCGAGCACCTGCTCGTGCACGGCGGCGCCGGTGGTGTCGGCAGCGCCGCGATCCAGCTCGCACGGGCGGCCGGCGCGGCCGTGACCGCGACGGTTCGCAACGAGAGCCTCCGCGATGCAGTCGCCGCAGCTGGGCGCGCGCGTCCTCGCCGTCGACGGGTTCGCCGACAACGGCCCGTTCGACGTCGTGCTCGAGCTTGTCGGTGCGCCGAACATGCCAGACAACCTGCTCGCGCTGGCGACCGGCGGGCGCATCGCCGTGATCGGCGTCGCGGGCGGCGCGAAGACGGAGCTGAACCTGCTGGCGCTGATGGGCAAGCGCGCCCGCATCCACGGCTCGACCCTGCGTGCGCGCCCGCTCGAGGAGAAAGCGCTCGCGGCGCGGCTGGTCGAACGCGAGGTGCTGCCGCTGTTCGACGCCGGGCGAGCTCGATGTGCCGGTCGCTGCGACCTACGCGCTCGACCGCGCAGCCGACGCCTACGAGCACTTCGCCGCAGGCGGCAAGCTCGGCAAGATCGTCATCACCCTCTAGTACGGCGGCAGCGCGTCGTACCACTCGCCGAGCGTGCGAAAGGCCGCCCAGAAGTCGCGCTTGGCGTCCTGCTCGTCCAGCGACTCGTCGATGTTGGGCACGTACAGCGCGTCGATCGTCGGCGTCATCTGCTGGATCTCGCCGAGGCGCGGCGCGACCGGGTGCGCCAGCGGGATGTCCATCTCGTTGAGCGTCGCCAGCGCCTCGTCGCCCATCACGACGACGATCTTCGGCTGCACGATCGCCAGCTCGCCGACGACCCGCGCCATGCACGCCGGGTCGGCCAGCGACGCGTCGCTCAGCGGGCACTTCACGCACAGCGTGCCGTACACCGCCAGCGGGTCGATCTGCAGGCGCTTGAGCGACTTCATCAGCGCGCCGCCGGCGCGCCCGTAGAAGGCGACGCCCTCCTCGATCTCCGATGGCAGCGGCGCGTACTTCAGCAGCATGATGTCCGCCTGCGGGTGGCCCGAGCCGAGCACCGGCATGAGGTTGCCGCGCGGGCAGTGCGGGCAGGACTGCAGCTCGCGCGTGAGCGTGTTCAGCTCGCGGATCGCGCGCTCGAGGTACTTCTCGCGGATCTCGTCATCGGTCACGGGCATCGACCCCGAGGGATTTGACGACGCCGATGGTTGTCCTTGGCTGTGCATCAGTCCTTGCGCGGTCGTCGCTCGCCCGGGCGCCGTCGCTAGGGCGCTCCTCGGCCTTCGCCGGCGCGCCGCGCGCGCTTGACGCGCCGCGCGCGGCTCGCGCGCTGCGCCGCCGGCGGTGTCGCGCGCGTCTGCAGGAACTTCAGCGCCTGCACGTACAGCAGCGACGAGCGTCCGCTGACGATCTCCGCGTCGCGCAGCGACTGCATGAACTCCGCCGGTCCGTCGAAGTCGCGCATGCGGATGCGCGCCGAGCCCAGGCCCTGCGCCACGTGCGAGTCCGAGCCCGCGCCCGCGACGATGCGGTACTTGGCGGCGAAGCGCTCGGCCTCCTCGTTGAACGCGCCGATCGCCACGCGCGGGTTGAACACCTCGATCGCGTCGACGTCGTCGAGGATCGTCAGCAGGTGCTCGTAGTCGGGCACCGAGTGCATGCGGTCGAACGGGTGCGGCACGTACACCAGGCCGCCCTGGCGCTTGATCTCCGCGACCGTCTCGGCCAGGCTCAGGCCGCGCGGGATCTTCTCCTCGATGAACAGGCCGATCACCTCGCCCTGCTCGGCCGTCTTGACCTCCTCGCCGACGATCACCTTCACGGGCGGCTGCGCATCCGATCCTTCGGCCTGCGCGCGCGCCTCCAGCGCGCCCGAGATCTCGTTGTGGTCGGTCACCGCGATCGCGCCGAGGCCCTGCGCGCGCGCCGTCGCCAGCAGCACCTCCACCGGCGTCGCGCAGTCGTGCGAGTGGTCGGTGTGCATGTGCAGGTCCACGTCGATCAGCGGCCGCTCGGCCAGCGCCGTCGCCAGCGCCGCGTCGCCGCCCTGGCGGTGGCGCCGCGCGGCCAGCTCGGTATAGATGCGCTCGAAGCCCGTCGCCGCGTCGGCGTCGTCGGCGATCAGCCGGTAGTCGCCGGGGAAGTAGCCGCCGATCAGCTCAGCCGTCGCGGCCGTGCTCGCCGTGCGCGCGTCCAGGCGCCCGAAGAAGCTCTCCACGAAGCGCCGCGCCACGAGCGTCGAGAGCAGCCGCTCGCTGGAGGAGTGAAACGAGCCGACGTTCAGCGCGCGCGAGTGGCGCAGCGCCGCGTTGGACGTGCTCGGCGCGAACGGCTCGTGCACGTGCACGAAGTCCAGCTCCACCGTGCTCAGCAGTTCCTCGATCGTGCGCGCCACGTCGATCGACAGAGGCGGAGCGCGCCGGCGCGCTCCGGCCGGCACCTCGAGCACCTCGCCGACGGCGATCACGCGCGGCGTGCCGCCGTCGGTTCCCGCCAGCAGGCTCTCGCCGCGACCGCGCCCGTTGGACGAGCGCCCGGCGCGCAGCGCCTTGCGCGACTCGCGCACGCGCTCCTGCGAGTGCGAAGGCGCGACCACCAGCACACGATGCCCGCGGCGCGACAGCTCCGTGCACACGCGCAGCACGTGCGCGTTGACCTCGTTGTCCTGCGCCTCCCACGGATACGGGGTCACGTGGGCGATCGAGAACGACGAGGCCATCGGCTCCACGATTATGCACCCTGCCCGCGCACGCGCCGCGGGTTTACTTCGCGGCGGCGGCTTTCGCGGTGCGCGCTTTCGCGCGCGCCGGAGCTTTCGCTCTGCCCGTCGCGCGCGTCGCGCGCTTGCGCGCGCCCGGCCGCCCGGCGTACTTGGCGATGAACTTCTCCGTGTCCGCGCGCGCCTGGTCGTCGGGGCGCTGGTTGTGCGGCGACTTCATCAGGTACGACGACGGCCCGTCAAGCTGGCCGCCCACGCCGTTGTTCAGCGCCAGCTTGCAGCAGCGCACGGCGTCGATCACGATGCCCGCCGAGTTAGGCGAGTCCCACACCTCGAGCTTCATCTCCACGTTCAGCGGCACGTCGCCGAATGCCTGGCCCTCGACGCGGATGTGCGCCCACTTGCGGTCGGTCAGCCACGGCACGTAGTCCGACGGCCCGATGTACACGTCGCCGGGCGGCAGCTTCTCGTCCATGATCGACGTCACCGCGTTGGTCTTGGAGATCTTCTTCGACTCCAGGCGCTCGCGCTCGAGCATGTTGTAGAAGTCCATGTTGCCGCCGACGTTCAGCTGCGACGTGCGCAGCATCTTCACGCCACGGTCGGCGAACAGCCGCGCCAGCGTGCGGTGCACGATCGTCGCGCCGACCTGCGACTTGATGTCGTCGCCGACGATCGGCAGGCCCGCCGACTTGAAGCGCTTGTCCCAGTAGTTCTCGCGCGCGATGAAAACAGGTATGCAGTTGACGAAGCCGCAGCCCGCCTCCAGCACCTGCTCGACGTACCACTTCGTCGCGTCCTCCGAGCCCACCGGCAGGTAGGACACGACCACGTCGGTGTGCGTGTCGCTGCAGGATCTTCACGATGTCCGCCGTCTCGCCCGGCGCCTTCGTGATCTTCTCTTTGAGGTACTTGCCCAGGCCGTCGTGCGTCATCCCGCGGTACACCGGCACGCCGAGCTTGCGCGGCACCTTGGCGAACTTCATCGTGTTGTTCTCGCCCGCCCAGATCGCTTCGCCGAGGTCCTTGCCGACCTTCTTGGAGTCGATGTCGAAGGCCGCCGTGAACTCGATGTCGCGCACGTGGTAGCCGCCGAGGTCCACGTGCATCAGGCCGGGCACGCGCTCGTCGGGGTTGGCGTCGCGGTAGTAGTTGACGCCCTGCACGAACGCCGACGCGCAGTTGCCGACGCCGACGATCGCCACGCGGACCTTGTCGGACTGATAGCGCGCCGCGCCGTTCTGTGAGGCCGCGCCGTTCGCCGACGCGCTGCCGTTTGAGTGCTGCTTGATCACGAGAGAATTGTCCTTTGCTGTGGGCTCGGCGCTGAGGGCCGAGGCGCGGTCAATGCAAGCCCGTGGGCTTTGCGCAGACTACTCCGCAACGGCGTCTAGGTCACACCGACGAGCTCGCGCCGCACGTGCCAGATGCGCTGTCCGACCGTCACCAGGCTGAGAACCGCAAGCACGTACACGGCCGGCTGCAGCAGCTCGAAGTCGCCGAGCGACGCACCGCGCGCGAAGACCAGACCGATCGACAGGATCACCACGCGCACCGGGCGCGTGGCGATGCCCACCTTGCACTCCACGCCCAGCGCCTCCGCGCGAGCGCGCGTGTAGCTGACCATCAGCGACGCCAGCACCGCGACGACCACCGCAGCGGCCGCCACGCGGTTGCCGTTCAGCGCGAAGTACCCAGCCACCGCCGTCAGCACGATTCCCTCCTCGACGCGGTCGAGCGTCGAGTCCAGAAACGCCCCGAACGGCGTGCCCTTGCCCGACATGCGCGAGTAGCGCCCGTCGAGCGTGTCCATCACCGAGCCGACGATGAACGCGACGCCGCCGAGGAAGTACAGCTTCTCCCACACGAGCACCGCCGCAACGACGTTCAGGACGAGGCCCGTCAGCGAGATCGTGTTCGGCGTCAGGCGCGACTCGATCAGGCGGTTGCGCACCAGCTCGCGACGTTCGCCCGCGCCGATCGGCGCACGCACGTTGCGCCCCGCGGACTTGCGCGACGAGCGGTATCCGCCGCCGCGCGCACGACGCGACGATGCGTGCTGTCTCGGCGCCATCCGCCGCTACGCGCCCAGCCGCTTGCCCGTATGCGCGGCGATCGGCACCCCCGAGAAGCGCCACACGGCCGGCCGCGCCCGCGCCAGCCAGCGCGCGCCGTACGCCGACGCGCCCGCCGTCAGCGCGCCCAGCAGCGCGTCGACGATGAAGTGGTTGGCCGTTACGACGATCACGAACGTCATCAGGAACGGGTACAGCAGCCACAGCACGCTCAGCGCGCGGTGCTTGACCAGCCGCGCCAGCGGCCAGCCGATCATCAGCGCGAACGCCACGTGCATCGACGGCACCGCCGCGTACGGGTTGAACAGCGTGTTCGCCGTCGCGCTGGAGTGCGACACGTGCACGCCCGTGAAGTCCGACACGCTGTCGATGAAACCCCACTCCGGCATGAAGCGCGGCGGCGCCGTCGGGAACACGATGTAGCCGACCAGCGCGATCGCCATCGCGATCATGAACATGTTGCGCACGAAGTAGAACGAGCGGTTGTGGCGCAGGTACAGGTACAGCAGCGCGCTCAACGTGATCGACGTCTGCGCGTTGACGTACAGCCAGCTCGCGCTGACCATCACCAGGTGGCTGCCCGAGGCCCACGCCTGCACGCTCGGCTCGACGAACAGGTGCAGCCTGCTCTCGATCGAGATCACGTCGCGCGCGTGCGCGAAAGCCGCGTTGGCGTCGCCCTCGGCGAGCCCGCGCACCAGCCGATAGGCGAGGTACGCGGCGGCGAAGAGCGAGACCTGCCGCAGCGCGTCGAGCCAGCCGTGCGGCAGGACGCGCGCCTGCAGGAGACGAGCGCGGGCGAGCATCGCTGAGTAGCGTAGACGACCGGCCGTGCGCGCGGCCCGCGCCGCCCGGCGACACGCCGACACGGCCCCGCCGCTCAGCGACAGCGCGCGCCGTGCGCGAACACACGCGCCAGCGAGAAGCCGATCGCCACGCGCACGCTGCCGCCGGCGCGCGGGCGCACCTCCGTCCAGCCGCCCGGCGCCCGCAGCACGCAGCCGCGGCCGTGCGTCAACTGCCAGTACGGCGTGAAGCGCACGCGCACCAAGTAGGAGCCCGCCCGTTCGGCGTGCAGCGTGAACGAGTCGCTGTCGAGGCGCGTGAGCACGCTCGGCGGCTGCGCCAGCGGCGCGGCGCCGGCGACCGCGAACAGCCGCCAGTGCGCCGAGCGCCACACTTCGCGCAGGTACCCCGCGCCGGCGCGAATCAGCCGCGCCTCGCCGCGCGCGGAGTAGTCGAGCGGCGCGTCGGACAGCGCAACGTAGGAGACCGCCTGTTCGGACAGCCACGCTCGGTATCGCGCCGCGCTCGGCTTGCGCGCGCCTTCGTAGAACAGCCCGTCGCGCTCGGTTTCCAGCTGGCGCTCCCAGCCGCGCGCGATCACGCGCGCGGTCGGCCACCCAGCGGGCCTCGGCGTGGTTGCGCGTCGGCACCACCTCGATCCGCTTCGCGCCCGCGCCGTAGCCGACGTCCATGCGTCGCAGCTGCGCCAGCAGCGGCGCGTAGTACGACTGCTTGGCCGCCGGGTCAGACGCCGCCGAGAGGTAGTCGCCGACCGGCGCCTTGACCTGCCAGTACGCCAGCGCCAGCGCGAGCGCCAGCAGCCCCGCCGTCGGCCATGCGCCACGGCGCAAGGCCGCGCGCCCGACCAGCGCGAGCGCCAGCAGCGGTCCCGCCAGCAGCGCGCCCAGCCGATCGGCGTTGCCGCCGACAGGCGTCGCCACGAGATAGGACGCGACGAGCGCCAGCGCGTACAGCAGCGCGCCCGCGCGCAGCACGCGCGCCTCGCGCCGGCAGCGCCGCCGCGACCAGCAGCACGCCGGCCAGCGCAGGGTAGAACGCCGACGCGACGAACGGCTGCGAGCCGCCTTCCGGGAACGCCAGCGCCAGCAGTGCGATCGGCGCGAGCGCCGCCACCGTCATGCCCAGCGCCAGCGCCCGATCGTCCGCGCCGGCGAGCGCCCAGGCGAGCGTCGCCAGCGCCAGGAACGCCCCCGCCACCGGGCTCGCCAGCGCGCACAGCACCGCCAGCGCCAGCGCCAGCAACGTCCGCCCGCGCGTGCGTGAAAGCGCGACGCGGGCGCCTCCGCACGCGGCAACGAGCGCCGCCAGGCCGAGCGCCAGGCCGAGGTCGAACGCCACGCGGTTGGCCAGCAGCCCGACCGCCGCGCCCAGCGCGAACCACAGCGACGCCAGGCGGCTGGCGCGTCGTGGCGCGCGGCCCTGCACGAGCGCCCCGAACAGCGCCGCCGCGCACGTCGTCGCCAGCGCCGCCAGAAGCTGCACGCCGAGCAGCGCGCCGAGCGCCGGCGCGAGCAGCGAGTAGCCGAGCAGGTGATGGCCCGCGTACCAGCCGTTGTCCCACAGCGTGAAGCCCGCGCGCGAGAACACGTCGCTGCGATAGCCCGCCGCCGCCAGGTCGCTGCTCAGCGGCGCGACGATCACGTACAGCAGCGACAGCGCCGCCGCGATCGTCCACGCAGGCGGCCGCGCGCGCACGGCGCGCGCCAAGGCGCTCACCCGGCGGCGGCGCCGACGAACTCCACCACCCGATCGACCACGTCGGGGCGGTCGAGCCACGCCCAGTGCCCGGCGTCCGCCAGCTCCACGAGCTCCGCGCCCAGCGCGTTCGCGTAGGCATTGCCGAAGCGCGCCGGGATGTACGGGTCGCGCTTGCCCCATACGACCAGCGCCGGCCCGCTCAGCTCGCCCAGGCGCGTCCCCGCCGCCGCCAGCACGTCCGGCGGCGAGCTGCGGTACAGGCGCAGGATCGCGCGCTGCGTGCCCTGGTCGAAGTGGTCGATCACGCTGCGCTGCCAGCGGCTCGGGCATCGGTCCCGGCGTCGGCGTTGGACTCGCGCGACAGCCAGCGCAGCGTGCGCTCGTTGGTCGTGCCCATCGCCAGCTCGCCGAGCACCGGCGTTCGCCAGATCCGCGCCGTTCGGTGCCAGCGATAGCCCGGCAGGAGGGGCACCGCGTTGATCACCACCACGCGCTCCACGCGCTCGGGGTGGCGCTGCGCGAAGGCCAGCCCGACGGCGCCCCAGTCGTGCATCACCAGGCTCACCCGCTCGACGCCCGCCATCGCCAGAAACGACTCCAGGAAGTCCGCGTACTCCTCGATCGTGTAGCGCAGCGAGCCCGGCTTGCCCGAGCGCCCGAAGCCCGGCAGGTCCGGCGCCAGGCCGCCGCCGCGCGCGAGGAAGTCCACCCACAGGTCGCTGTTGTCGGGCACGCCGTGCACGTACAGCGGCACCGCCGCCTCGCGCGAGCCCGCGCCCGGTTGCGCCGCCGACGCGCCGTTGGCGCCCTGCGCCAGCGAGGCGCTGCGCCAGAACACCGGCCGGCCGTCCAGCTCGCCTTCGTGGTCGCTCACGTCGGGCACCGCGCGAGGATAACTGGGCGCGAGCGCCGCGACGGCGGTGCGTCACGACGCGCGCGGCGCCGGCGCTCGACGGATACCGTGAGGCGGTGCCCAGCAGCGCCGCCAAGCGAGCCCGCGCCAAGCCGCCCGCGACGCCGCCGTTCCACACGCCCTCGCGGGCGCGAGTGCTGCGTGTCCGCGACCGTCTGCGCGAGGTCTACGGCGTGCCGCTCATGCGCCCGCACGGGCACCCGATCGCCGAGCTCGTGCTGACGGTGCTCTCGCAGTCGACCAACGACCGCAACCGCGACGTCGCCTTCCTGCGCCTGCGCACCCGCTTCCCCTCGTGGCAGGCCGTGCGCGACGCGCCCGTCGCCGAGATCGAGGAGGCGATCCGCCCCGGCGGCATCTCCAAGGTCAAGTCCGCGCGCATCCAGGCGATCCTGCGCGCGATCTCAGACGACCCCCGCGACCCCCCGCACGAGCTGTCGCTGGACTGGCTGGCGCGCGCGCCGCTGAGCGAGGCGCGCGACTACCTCGTCGCGCTGCCCGGCGTCGGACGCAAGACCGCCGCGTGCGTGCTGCTGTTCGCCTACGGCCTGCGCGACGTGCCCGTCGACACGCACGTCTCGCGCGTCGGCGAGCGCCTGCGCCTGCTCCAGCCCGGCGCGCCGTTCGAGCGCCTGCACGACCAGATGCTCGCGCTGACGCCGCCCGGGCAGGAGCTCGAGCTGCACGTCAACCTGCTGCGCCACGGGCGGCGCACCTGCCACGCGCGCTCGCCCGAATGCGACGACTGCGCGCTCGCGCGCATGTGCCCCAGCCGCGCGCTGTTCGGCTGAGCGCGGTCGAGCGCACGATGTGGGTGACAGACCATCCCTCGATCGACGGATGTAGGCTTGGCCGATGACACAGAGCGACCGGGCGATCCCCGAGAAGGATCGATGCGCGACCTGCTCCGGCGCCGGCTGGACGTGGTTCGAGGCCGAGCCCGACGGCAGGTGGATCGTCTGCCGCGACTGCATCGGCACCGGCAGGGTCGACCAGAAAGGCCGCAAGAGGCTGAGGCCCGACGAGGCGGAGACCGCTTAGGTCGCAGCGCCTGGGAGGACGCGACTAGCCGTGCGGCAGCACGGCGAAGGCGATCACCGCGTAGTGCAGCCCCGCCGCCGCCAGCACGAACGCGTGGAACACCTCGTGGTAGCCGAACACCTTCGGCCACGGGTTCGGTTTCTCGCTGGCGTAGATCACCGCGCCCGTCAAGTACAGCGCGCCCCCCAGCGCGATGCCGATCGCGCCCAGCCAGCCGATCGCCGCCGGCAGCTCGCCGAACACCGCCGCGGTGACCAGCCCGAGCAGCACGTAGACGATCGCGAACAGCCACTTCGGCGCGTCGATCCACGCCAGCTTGAAGATCACGCCGCCCAGCGCCCCGGCCCACAGCACGATCAGGATCGTGCTGGCGAGCGCGCCCTTCAGCGCCAGCAGCGCCACCGGCGTGTACGTGCCGGCTATCAGCACGAAGATCATCGAGTGGTCGAGGCGGCGCATCCAGCGCCGCGCCTTCGGCCGCCACGTCACGCGGTGATACAGCGCGCTCGTGCCCAGCAGCCCCGACACCGCCACCGCGTAGATCGCCGCCGCGACGCGCGCGCGTCCGCCGGACGCCGCGAGGATCAGCCCCACGCCGCAGCCCAGCGAGACGAAGAACGCGTACTGGTGGGAGACGCCGCGCAGGCGCGGCTTGACGGGCATCGCCTCCGCCAGCGCTGATGGCGTCGAGGCCATCTGTTGAAGGTACACCGTGCGTCCGCCTCTGTGGGGAAGTCCAGCCCGGAGAGCGGCGATCGGGCGACCGCCCAGCCCAATCTGGCGGCGACGTTTTATCGCTTGAATCTAAATAGAAAATCTGTCACAATCTCACTTAGATTTATTCCGCGTATCTAAGGAGCAGTCCCACATGGCCAAGACCATAGGCATCGATCTCGGCACGACGAACTCGTGCATGGCCGTGCTCGAGGGCGGCGAGCCCACCGTGATCGAGAACTCCGAGGGCGGTCGCACGACCCCCTCCGTCGTCGCTTTCACGGCATCCGGCGAGCGCCTGGTCGGCACGGTGGCCAAGCGCCAGGCCGTCACCAACCCGCAGAACACCGTCTTCTCGATCAAGCGCTTCATGGGCCGCAAGGAGGGCGAAGTCAAGGAGGAGGAGTCGATCGTCCCCTACAAGGTCGTCTCCGGGCCCAACGGCGACGCGCGCGTCGAAGCCAACGGCGAGCAGTTCTCCCCGCCGGAGATCTCCGCGATGATCCTGCAGAAGCTCAAGACCGACGCCGAAGCGTATTTGGGCGAGGCCGTCGACTCCGCCGTGATCACCGTCCCCGCCTACTTCAACGACGACCAGCGCCAGGCGACCAAGGACGCCGGCAAGATCGCCGGCCTCGACGTCAAGCGCATCATCAACGAGCCCACCGCAGCCTCGCTCGCGTACGGCCTGGACAAGGAGTCCGACCAGACGATCCTCGTCTTCGACCTCGGCGGCGGCACGTTCGACGTGTCCGTGCTGGAGATCGGCGACGGCGTGTTCGAGGTCAAGTCCACCGCCGGCGACAACCACCTCGGCGGCGACAACTTCGACAAGGCCATCGTCGACTGGCTCGTATCCGAGTTCAAGAAGTCCCAGGGCATCGACCTGAGCGCCGACCCGATGGCCCTGCAGCGCCTGTACGAGGCGTCTGAGAAGGCCAAGATCGAGCTGTCGACCACGCAGGAGACGCAGATCAACCTGCCGTTCATCACCGCCGACGCCTCCGGGCCCAAGCACCTCGACACCCGTTTGACGAGAGCCAAGCTCGCCGAGCTCACCTCCGACCTGCTCGACCGCGTCGTCAAGCCGGTTCGCCAGGCGATCGACGACGCCAAAGACAAGGGCGTTAAGGAGATCGAGCACGTCGTGCTCGTCGGCGGCATGACGCGCATGCCCGCCGTGCAGGAGAAGGTCAAGGGGCTGACCGGCAAGGAGCCCCACCGCGGCGTCAACCCCGACGAGGTCGTCGCCGTCGGCGCCGCCATCCAGGCCGGCGTGCTCGCCGGCGACGTCAAGGACGTGCTGCTGCTCGACGTCACCCCGCTGACCCTCGGCATCGAGACCAAGGGCGGCGTGATGACCAAGCTGATCGAGCGCAACACCACCATCCCCACGCGCAAGGGCGAGGTCTTCTCGACCGCCGAGGACAACCAGCCCTCGGTCGAGATCCACGTGCTGCAGGGCGAGCGCGAGATGGCTCAGTACAACAAGTCGCTCGGCAAGTTCCAGCTCACCGGCATCCCGCCGGCGCCCCGAGGCATCCCGCAGGTCGAGGTCGCCTTCGACATCGACGCCAACGGAATCCTCAACGTGTCCGCCAAGGATCTCGGCACCGGCAAGGAGCAGAAGATCGAGATCAAGGCGGGCTCCGGGCTTTCGGACGACGAGATCAAGAACATGGTCTCCGACGCCGAGTCCCACGCCGACGAGGACCGTCGCGCGCGCGAGCTCGCCGAGGCGCGCAACAACGGCGAGAACGCCGCCTACCAGGCCGAGAAACAGCTCGGCGAGCTCGGCGACCAGGTCGACGGCGACTCCAAGCAGCGCATCGAGGACGCCATCAAGGAGGTCCGCGAGGCGCTGCAGGCCGACGACCCGGCGGTCATCAACGCCAAGACCGAGGCGCTGCAGACCGCCTTCCACGCCGTCTCTGAGGCGATGTACCAACGCGCTCAGGAGAGCGCCGCCAGCGACGGCAACGGCAACGGCGCGAGCGCATCCGACGACGGCTCGACCTCAGACGACGAGGACGTGGTCGACGCCGAGGTGGTCGACGAGCCCAAGGCATAGGCGATGTCCGACTCCAAGCACACCATCGACCACGACGTACCGCAGGCCGGCGCCCACGAGCAGGCCGGCGCCGGTGCCGGCGAGCAGCGCGCGACCGAGCAGGCGCCTGAGCAGCAGCAGGGCCACACCCCCGGCGCCGGCGCGCCGGGGGACGGTGCCGGCGGCGACGCGAACACCGACGACGGCGATCGTGCTCGCGTGCTCGACGGCGTCGAGGACAACGACGGCGCGGATGGCGTCGACGCATCGGCCGAGCTGATCGGCGACCTCGACGAGCTCGGCGCGCTGGCGGCCAAGCGCGACGAGTACCTGGCGCTTGCGCAGCGCACGCAGGCGGACTTCGAGAACTACCGAAAGCGCGTCGCGCGCGAGTCGTCGCTCGCTCTCCAGCGCGGCGTGGCCAAGCTCGCCAAGGAGCTGCTGCCGGCGATCGACAACCTCGACCGCGCGCTCGATGCAGCGGCGACCGACGACCCGCTGCTCGACGGCGTGCGCCTCGTGCGCTCGGAACTATCGGCGGCGCTCGCGCGCGTCGGCGTCGAGTCCTTCTCGCCGCTCGGCGAGAGCTTCGACCCGGTCGTGCACGAGGCGATGGCGACCGTGCCCCAGCCCGCTGACGGCGGCGCCGATTCGGGTCTCGTCGTCGAGGTCTACCAGCCCGGCTACCGCCTCGGCGAGAGCGTCATCCGCCCCGCGCGAGTCGTCGTCGCCGCGTAGGCGCAGGAGCGCATATGGCATCGCGACCCGACTACTACAAGACGCTCGGCGTCGACAAGAAGGCGTCCGCCGACGAGATCAAGAAGGCCTACCGCAAGCTCGCGCGCCAGTACCACCCCGACCGCAACCCCGACGACAAAGCGGCCGAGGCGCGCTTCAAGGAGATCTCCCAGGCACACGACGTGCTCGGCGACCCCGAGAAGCGCAAGCAGTACGACAGCGCCAGCGGTCCGTTCGCGACCGGCGCCGGCCCCGGCGGCGGCTTCGGCGGCTTCGGCAACTTCGACTTCGACGCCTCCTCGATGGGCGACATCCTCTCCAACCTGTTCGGCGGCGCGGCCGCCGGCGGCGGCGGGCGCGGGCGCCAGCGCGTGCGCGCCGAGCGCGGCGCCGACCTCGAGGCGCAGGTCTCGATCTCCTTCGACCAGGCCGTCACCGGCGCGCAGGTGCCGTTGCAGGTGCCGATGCAGGCGCGCTGTGACACCTGCCACGGCACCGGCGCCAAGCCCGGCACCACGCCGATCGTCTGCCCGCGCTGTGAAGGCCGCGGCGTGGAGAACCAGGGCCAGGGCGCCTTCTCGATCTCCCAGCCGTGCTCGCGCTGCCGCGGCTCGGGCACGATCATCGAGGACCCCTGCCCGACCTGCCACGGCTCCGGCGCCGTGCGCACGATCAAGCGGCTGCGCGTCAACATCCCCGCCGGCGTGCGCGACGGCAGCCGCATCCGCCTCGCCGGCAAGGGCGAGCCGGGGCGAAACGGCGGCCCGCCCGGCGACCTGTACCTGATCACGCACGTCTCCTCCTCACCGGTCTTCAAGCGCAAGGGCGCGAACTTCGAGGTCGAGGTGCCGCTGACGATCCCCGAGGCGTTGCGCGGCGCCGAGGTGCAGGTGCCCACGCTCGACGGGGTGAAGACGCTGCGCGTGCCCGCCGGCACCGCTCACGGCACCGTGCAGCGCCTGCGCGGCGAGGGCCCGCCGAAGCTCGGCTCGGGCTCGCCGCCCACGCGCGGCGACCTGCACTACCGCTTCGTCATCGACGTGCCCAAGCAGCTCGACTCCGAGCAGCAGAGCGCCGTCGAGCAGATGTCCAAGGTGTTCAACGGCGACCCGCGCGCCAAGCTGTTCGCCGGCAGCGCGTCCACACGTGCGGCGGCCGGCGGCGCGGGCGAGGGGGCCGGCGATGGCGCCTCGTAGCGTCACCCGCGTGGTCGTCGACACCGGGCGCGGCGTGTTCATGATCTCCGTCGCCGCCGAGCTTGCGCAGATGCACCCGCAGACGCTGCGCATGTACGAGGCGCGCGGGCTGATCGAGCCCAAGCGCTCGCCCAAGGGCACGCGCCTGTACTCCCAGGAGGACGTCGACCGCCTGCGGCGCATCCAGGAGATGACCTCACAGCTGGGCCTCAACCTCGCCGGCGTCGAGCGCGTGCTCGCGCTGGAGGCGCAGGTGGACGAGATGCACGCGCGCATCGAGGACCTCGAGGTGAAGGCGCTGTACGCGCAGGTGCAGCTCGCCGAGGAGCTCGAGCAGGTGCGTCGCTCCTTCCGCGCCGAGCTGGCCGTGCCCTACCGCGGCGGCGCGATCGTGCGCGCCGCAGATGCGCGCTCGCCGTTTGGACGCCCAGCCGAGCGGAGGCCCGATGGCAGCTGACCCGAACGCCGCCGCGCAGTCGCCCGAGGAGGAGCAGAGCCCGCTGGAGCGCTTCGGGCGCGACCTCACCGAGATCGCCGAGGCCGGCAAGCTCGACCCGGTGATCGGTCGCGACGAGGAGATCCGCCGCGTCGTGCAGGTGCTCTCGCGGCGCACCAAGAACAACCCCGTGCTGATCGGCGAGCCCGGCGTCGGCAAGACGGCGATCGTCGAGGGCCTGGCCCAGCGCATCGTCTCCAAGGACGTGCCCGAGTCGCTGCGCGACCGTCGCGTGATCGCGCTCGACATGGGCGCGCTGATCGCCGGCGCCGCATACCGCGGCGAGTTCGAGGAACGCCTCAAGGGCGTGCTCAAAGAGGTGTCCGACGCGCAGGGCGCGATCATCCTGTTCCTCGACGAGCTGCACACGATCGTCGGCGCGGGCGCCGCGCAGGGCTCCGTCGACGCCTCCAACCTGCTCAAG
The DNA here is from genome assembly GCA_963794905.1 of uncultured Solirubrobacteraceae bacterium. GTDB lineage: Bacteria > Actinomycetota > Thermoleophilia > Solirubrobacterales > Solirubrobacteraceae > Palsa-744. The sequence goes on along the minus strand of CAWCFO010000002.1, from coordinate 1,419,275 downwards.
CCGATGCTCGCCCGCGGCGAACTGCGCGCGGTCGGCGCGACGACGCTCGACGAGTACGCAAAGTACATCGAGAAGGACGCCGCGCTGGAGCGTCGCTTCCAGCCGGTCAACGTCGGCGAGCCGAGCGTGCAGGACACGATCGCCATCCTGCGCGGCCTGAAGGAGCGCTACGAGCTGCACCACGGCGTGTCGATCCAGGACAGCGCGCTGGTCGCCGCCGCGACGCTGTCCAACCGCTACATCGCCGACCGCTTCCTGCCCGACAAGGCGATCGACCTGGTCGACGAGGCCGCCTCGAAGATCCGCATCGAGATCGACTCCGTGCCCACCGAGATCGACGAGGTGCAGACGGCGCGTCATGCAGCTGCGCATCGAGCTGGAGTCGCTGCGCAAGGAGAAGGACGACGCCGCCAAGGCGCGGCGCGAGGCGATCGAAGCCGAGCGCGACGAGCTGGAGGAGCGCGCCAAGCAGATGACCGAGCAGTGGGAAGCCGAGAAGCAGGCGATCGCCGGCGTCTCCAAGACGCGCGAACGGCTCGACGCCGCGCGCGTGGAGATGGAGCGCGCCGAACGCGACGCCGACCTGCAGCGCGCCGCCGAGCTGCGCTACGGCGAGATCCCCGAGCTGGAGCGCGAGGTCGCCGAGTACGAATCCGAGGAGCGTGAGCGCGGCGCCGGCGCGGCGCCGGTGTTCCTCAAGGAGGAGGTCGACGCCGACGACATCGCCGAGGTGGTCGGGCGCTGGACGGGCATTCCCGTCAGCCGCCTGCTGGAGGGCGAGACGGAGAAGCTCGTGCACATGGAGCAGCGCCTGCACGAGCGCGTCGTCGGCCAGGACGCCGCGATCGACGCCGTCGCAAGCGCGCTGCGCCGCTCGCGCGCCGGGCTGCAGGACCCCAATCGCCCGATCGGCTCGTTTCTGTTCCTCGGCCCCACCGGCGTCGGCAAGACCGAGCTCGCGCGCGCGCTCGCCGAGTTCATGTTCGATTCCCAGGACGCGATGATCCGCATCGACATGAGCGAGTACATGGAGAAACACTCCGTCTCGCGCCTCGTCGGCGCGCCGCCCGGCTACGTCGGCTACGAAGAGGGCGGCCAGCTGACCGAGGCCGTGCGGCGCAGGCCCTATTCGGTCGTGCTGCTCGACGAGATCGAGAAGGCGCACGCCGACGTGTTCAACACGCTGCTGCAGGTGATGGACGACGGCCGCCTCACCGACGGCCAGGGACGCACCGTGGACTTCAAGAACACAGTGCTCATCATGACCTCCAACATCCCCGTCAAAGGCGCCGAGGGCGACGCCGACGGCACGCACGCCGCTGCCACCGCCGACGCGCGCCTGCGCGCCGAACTGCTCGACCACTTCAAGCCCGAGTTCATCAACCGCCTCGACGACATCGTGCGCTTCCAGCCGCTGTCGCGCGAGCAGATCTCGGAGATCGTCGAGCTGCAGGTCGACCTCGTCATCGCGCGCGTCGCCGAGCGCGGCGTGCACGTGACGCTGTCAGACGACGCCAAGCTGCTGCTCGGCAACATGGGCTATGACCCGACCTACGGTGCACGACCGCTGCGCCGCGTGATCCAGAAACAGCTCACCGATCGCCTCGCGCTCGCGCTGCTCAAAGGCGAGCTGCGCGAGGGGGACGAGGCGAGCGTCGATGCGCGCGACGGGGAGCTGGCGCTACAGCCGACGACGGCATCTCCGGCCGCCGTCGGCGCAGCCGACTAGTCGATCTCGCCCCGGCAGCGTCACGACGCTGTGTCCGTCAGCGCCGAGACCTGCAGCGCCGTGATCTTGATGCGCGCACGCGACAACCGGTCGACCACTCTCAGTTGAAGCTCACCCAGAACGCGTCGCTTTTGTTGGTTCCGCCCTCATCTGTCCCGACGAGAACGTTGTCGCCCGCCGGACAGAAGGTCCCGATGATGTTGCTGGGATCCTGGCCACTCAGAATAGCGCTCACGTTGCCAAACTGGCCCCCTGCTGAATTTCCAGTGTCCTGTGTGCCGGTGACGTTGACCACGGGCACGGTCACCTTCAGGCAGAAGATGCCGGTGGTCGCGTTGCTCGCAGCGCTCACGTTCTTGGAGTGAGCTGTATCGAGTGCGCCTGTCGCAGACACGTGAGCGAACGCGACAGCCGTCCCATCCGACCCTTTCGCCCCTTCTTTGCCCGGCGCCCCGGCAGCCCCCGGTGCGCCCGTGACGCCTTTCGCGCCGGCCGCGCCAGCTGGACCGGACGCGCCGGCTGGACCGGTCACGTTCCAGGCAACGCTTCTCAGACCTCTTCTGCAATGGCCTCCCGCCTTCAGGAGCTTCAGGCCGCCTTCTTCGTTCACGCACGCCCGAAGTTTTCCGCCGCTGGAAAAGCCCCCTGTGGCTGCTATCGCGCCACCGCTCATCGCGAACAGCAGGGCCAGCGTCGCGGCGACGTTGGCGTAGCTGAGGTGTGCCCTTATCCGTCTCATTCGTGCCTCCTCAGGCTCGTTGACGCGCCGGACCCGTGTCGGGCCGGGCGGATGCGCCGATGCTATTGCGAAGTGCGGCGCGAGAAGCTGATGCAGGACGACAAGGCAGTCGTCATCGACCGCTTGAACGGTCCGTGATGCCGGCTGTTCGTGCCCGATCGCCGCGAGATTCGCACGGCGGGCCAGCCAATCGGGTAGAACGCACGTATGGCCGGCGGTCGCTCGGCTACAAGCAACCGGAGGAGTGCACATGCCCACCTACATCATGCTCTCGACCCTCACTCCCGAGGGCGTGCAGACGGTCAAGAACAATCCGCAGCGGATCACGGAGGTCAACAAAGAGGTCGAGCAGCTCGGGGCGACCGTGAAGGCCCAATGGGCGACGCTCGGTCACGTCGACTTCATCTCCGTCGTCGAGGCGCCCGACGAGGCGACGATGGCGCGCGTATCGCTGGAGCTCGGCTCGCGCGGCACCGGGCGCTACGAGACGCTCGCGGCGATCGGCATCGAGGAGTTCATCGCCTCGCTGTGAGCGCGCGCGCCGGGCCGCGGGGCTCCGCCCGCGATGCGGCGTATGCTGCGAGCCATATGAGCGACTCAGAGCAGCCGCGGCGCTTGGGCGCCCGCAGCGACCGTCCGGTGGGACAGGAGGGCCGCGCCGAGGGCGAGCCGGGCGCGCCGGGGCTGTCGCTGGCGCCCGAGCCGATGCAGGAGGCGGAAGTGCAGGCGCAGCTGGATGACATCGACGTCGATGCGCCGCGCGTGGGCATCGTGATGGGCTCCAAGAGCGACATGGAGTCGATGGAGAAGGCCGCGAACGAGCTGGAAGAGCGCGGCATCCTGCACGAGATCCGCGTGATGTCGGCGCACCGCGAACCCGACGTGGTGGCCGACTACGCAAAGAACGCGCACATGCGCGGGCTGCGCGTGATCATCGCCGGCGCGGGCATCTCGGCTGCGCTGCCGGGAGCCGTCGCCGCGCACACCGACCTGCCGGTGATCGGCGTGCCGCTGTCGGGCCGCCTGTCGGCGGCCGGCGGGCTCGACGCGATCCTCTCGATCGTGCAGATGCCGCCGGGCGTTCCCGTCGCCTGCGTCGGCCTGGACAACGCGCGCAACGCGGCGATCCTCGCCGCGCAGATCCTCGGCGCGTGACGCGCGGCGAGGCGTTCTCGCGATGATCGCCCGCTACACGCGCGACGAGCTCGGCCGGCTGTGGACCGACGAGGCGCGCATGGAGAGCTGGCGGCGCGTCGAGGTGGCCGCGTGCGAGGAGATGCCCGACCTGCTGGGCGCCGGCGAGGGTCCGAGCGAGCAGCGACCTGGAGGCGATCCGCGGAGCGACGTTCAGCGTCGCCGCCGTGGACGAGCGCGAGCGCGTGACCGACCACGACGTCGCCGCGTTCGTCGACGTGCTCGGCGCCTCCGCCGGCCACGCCGGCCGCTGGATCCACTACGGCCTGACCTCCTCGGATGTGCTCGACACGGCGCTCGCGCTGCAGTTGCGCGCCGTCGGCGAGGTGATCCTGCCCGGCGCCTACGCGCTCGTGGCGGCGCTGCACGCGCGCGCGCGCGAGCACGTCGACACGCTGACCGTCGGGCGCACGCACGGCGTGCACGCCGAGCCGACGACGTTCGGCGTCAAGCTCGCCGGCTTCGCGTTCGAGGCGCAGCGCAACGCGCACGCGCCTGCAGCGCGCGTTCGAGCAGGTCGCCGTCGGCGCGATCTCCGGCGCCGTCGGCACGTACGCGGCGACGAGCCCGCAGTTCGAGACGCGCGTGCTCGCGCGGCTGGGGCTGGCGCGCGAGGACGTCTCCACGCAGGTCGTCGCGCGCGACCGCCACGCCGAGCTGCTGCAGGCGATCGCGCTCGCCGGCGCCGGCCTTGAGCGCCTGGCGACGGAGGTCAGGCATCTGCAGCGCACAGAGGTGCGCGAGGTGCAGGAGCCGTTTGCAGCCGGGCAGAAGGGCTCGTCGGCGATGCCGCACAAGCGCAACCCGATCAAGGCCGAGCAGATCTCCGGGCTGGCGCGCGTGCTGCGCGCCAACGCGCAGGCGGCGGCTCGAGGACGTCGCGCTGTGGCACGAGCGCGACATCAGCCACTCCTCGGTCGAGCGCGTGATCCTGCCCGACTCGACGATCCTGCTCGACTACCTGCAGCAGCGCGCGATCGCGCTGGTCGAGGGCATGACCGTGGACGCCGAGCGCATGCGCGCGAACCTCGAGCTGACGCACGGGGCGCTGTTCTCCCAGCGCGTGCTGCTGGCGCTCGTCGGCGCAGGGCATGTCGCGCGACGACGCCTATCGCGTCGGTGCAGGAGCTGGCGCAGCGCGCGTGGGACGACGGCGTCGCGCTGCGCGACCTGCTGGCCGCCGACGAGCGCGCGCAGGCGCTGTCGCTGGACCTCGACGAGATCTTCGCCTACGACCACTACGTCAGGCACGCGCACGAGATCGTCGGTCGCCTCGACGAGCTGCTCGCGCGCATCGACTCGATCGACTGAGCCATCGCGCGCGCTCTCCGCTCGCGTTGCTAGCATCGCGCCACGTGACGACGCTCGCCGACCTGCCCCTAATCGCCAGCGGGAAGGTGCGCGAGATGTACGACCTGGCTGCGCTCGAAATCGCCGAGCCGGCACCGCTGCTGATGGTCGCCAGCGACCGCATCTCGACCTACGACGCGGTGCACCCGACGCCGATCCCCGACAAGGGCAAGGTGTTGACGGGCCTGTCGGTGTTCTGGTTCTCAAAGACCCAGCAGATCGTCGCCAACCACCTGATCTCGGCCACCGAGGGCGTGCCGCAGGAGGCGCGCGGGCGCGCGCTCGTCGTGCGCCGGCTGCTGATGCTGCCGGTGGAGTGCGTCGTGCGCGGCTACATCACCGGCTCGGGCTGGAAGGACTACCAGGCCACGGGCGCCGTCTCGGGCATCGCGCTGCCGGCCGGCCTGCAGCGAGTCCGAGCAGCTGCCCGAGCCGATCTTCACGCCGAGCACGAAGGCCGACGTGGGGCACGACGAGGCGATCGACTTCGACGGCGCGGCCGCGCTGGTCGGCGACCGCGAGCTGATGAAGCGCGTGCGCGACGTGTCGATCGCGCTGTACTCGTTCGCGGCCGAGCACGCGCGCTCGCGCGGCGTGATCCTCGCCGACACGAAGTTCGAGTTCGGCCTGGACGAGCACGGCGAGCTGGTGCTGGGCGACGAGGTGCTGACGCCGGACTCCTCGCGCTACTGGCCCGCCGAGGGCTTCGAGGTCGGCCGCGGACAGCCGAGCTTCGACAAGCAGTACGTGCGCGACTGGGCGTCTTCGAGCGGCTGGGACAAGAAGCCGCCGGCCCCGGAGATCCCGCAGGACGTCGTCGCCGGCACGCGCGAGCGCTACGTCGAAGCCTACGAGCTGATCGCCGGCGAGCCGTTCGCCGACTGGCTCGCGAGAACGGACGCCGCAGTGAGGGCGCGCGTGCTGATCCGCCCGAAGCAGGGCATCCTCGACCCGCAGGGCGAGGCGGTGCAGCGCGCGCTGCCGGCGCTCGGCTTCAGCGGCGTGGCCAACGTGCACGTCGGGCCGGCTGGTCGAGCTGGACGTCGAGGACGCCGCGCAGGCTGCAGCCGATGTGCGAGAAGCTGCTCGCCAACCCGCTCGTCGAGGACTACGAGGTGCAGCTGCTCGACGGCAGCGGCTGAAGCGCGGTGCGGTTCGGCGTCCTTCAGTTCCCCGGGAGCTGCGACGAGGTCGACGCGCTGGCGGCGGCGCGCCGCGTGGGCGAGGCGGAGCTGATCTGGCACGGCGAGCGTGACCTGAAGGGCGCCGACGCGATCGTCGTTCCGGGCGGCTTCTCCTACGGCGACTACCTGCGCGCGGGCGCGATCGCGCGCTTCGCGCCGGCGATGGAGTCGGTGATCGAGTTTGCGCGCGAAGGCGGGCTGGTGCTGGGCATCTGCAACGGCTTTCAGGTGCTCTGCGAGGCGCGGCTGCTGCCGGGCGCGCTGCTGGTGAACGCCAACCGCCGCTTCACCTTCCGTCAGCTGGAGCTGGAGGTGGTCAACGCCGACACCGCGTTCACGCGCGCTTGCGCGAGCGGCGAGCGGCTGAGCATTCCCGCCAAGCACGCGTGGGGGCGCTACTACGCCGACGAGCCGACGCTCGCCGCGATGCGCGAGCGCGGTCAGGTCGTGCTGCGCTACGCACCCGGCGAGAACTTCAACGGCTCGCTGGACGACATCGCGGGCGTGTGCAACGAGGTGGGCAACGTGTTCGGCCTGATGCCGCACCCCGAGCACGCCGTCGACGAGCTGACCGGCGGCTCGGCCGACGGGCTCAAGCTCTTCGCGTCGATGCGCCTGTCCCTCGACGGCGCGCCCGCGTGATCGCCGCCTCCTCGACTGCGCCGACGCTCGCCGGATGCGCTCGCGCTCGGGCTGACGGCCGACGAGTACGAGCTCGTGTGCGAGAAGCAGGACGGCCCGCCGAACGTGCTCGAGCTGGCGATGTACTCGCTGCTGTGGAGCGAGCACTGCGCTTACAAGCACTCCAAGAAGCTCCTGCGAACCCTCCCGACCGAAGGTCGGCATGTAGTAATGGGCCCCGGCGAGAACGCCGGGGCCGTCGATGTCGGCAACGGTCTCGTGTGTGCGTTCAAGGTCGAGTCGCACAACCACCCGAGCGCCGTCGAGCCGTTCCAGGGCGCGGCGACGGGCGTCGGCGGCATCCTGCGCGACATCTTCGCGATCGGCGCGCGGCCGATCGCGGTGCTCGACTCGCTGCGCTTCGGCGAGCCGACCGGCGAGTCGCGCACGCGCACGCGCTACCTGCTCGACGGCGCCGTGTCGGGCATCGGCCATTACGGCAACTCGATCGGCGTGCCGACGATCGGCGGCGAGGTCTACTTCGAGGCGCCGTACGAGCACAACTGCCTGGTCAACGCGATGGCGCTCGGCCTGGCCGAGCGCGCGAGCCTCGTGCGCAGCGCGGCGGCCGGCGAGGGCAACGTGCTGGTGCTGTTCGGCGCGTCGACCGGCCGCGACGGCATCGGCGGCGCTTCGGTGCTCGCCTCGGCCGAGCTCGACGTGGGCGCCTCGGACAAGCGCCCGACCGTGCAGGTCGGCGACCCGTTCGAGGAGAAGAAGCTGCTGGAGTGCTCGCTGCAGCTGCTGGAGCGCGGCCTGCTCGTGTCGCTGCAGGATCTCGGCGCGGCCGGCCTGACTTCGTCGGCGGCCGAGATGGCCTCCAAGGGCGAGGTCGGCATCGAGATCGACGTCGCGCAGGTGCCTCTGCGCGAGGCCGACATGGAGCCGTTCGAGGTGATGGTCTCCGAGTCCCAGGAGCGCATGCTGTGCGTGGTCGAGCCGGCGAACGTAGAGGCGGTGCTCGCTCTGTGCGCCAAGTGGGAGGTCGGCGGCGCGGCGATCGGCAAGGTCACGACGAGCGGCCGCGTGTGCGTGCTGGCCGGCGACGAGCAGGTCGGTGACATGCCCGTGCGCGCGCTCGTCGACGACTGCCCGCTGTACGAGCTGAGCCCGCGCAAGCCCTCCGAGCCGATCTACCCGGCGCCCGTCGCGACGCTGGCCGGCGCCAGCGCCCCCGGCGAGACGCTGCTGGCGCTGCTGGCCAGCCCGAACATCGCCTCGCGCCGGCCGCTGTTCGAGCAGTACGACGCGATCGTGCAGTCGCGCACAGTGCGCCGGCCCGAGCAGGCCGACGCCGCCGTGCTCGCGCTGGACGACGGCAGCGCGCTGGCGGTGAGCATCGACTGCAACGGGCGGCGCGTCGCCGCCGACCCCTATCGCGGCACCGTGGAGACGGTGTTCGAGTGCGCGGCCAACCTCGCGTGCGCCGGCGCCGAGCCGCTGGGCACGACCAACAACCTCAACTTCGGCAACCCCGAGAAGCCGCACATCGCGTGGCAGCTCACCGAGGCCGTGCGCGGTCTCGGCGACGCCTGCCGCGCGCTCGATGCGCCGATCGTCGGCGGCAACGTCTCGCTCTACAACGAGGGCGCCACCGGCCCGATCTACCCGACGCCGGTGATCGGCATGGTCGGTCGCCTGCCCGACGCGCGCCGCGCCGGTCGCCTGGGCTTCGTGAGCGCGGGCGACGAGATCGCGCTCGTGGGACCGTTCGCTCCGTCGCTGGCGGCGAGCGAGCTGGCGAAGCTGCGCGGCGAGCCGCTGCCCGATGGCCTCGCCGAGGTCGACGTGGCCGCCGTCGCGGCTGCGCAGGCCGCCGTGCGCGAGGCCGTGCGGGCGGGCGCGGTGTCGAGCGCGCACGACATCGCCGAGGGCGGCCTCGCGGTGGCGCTCGCCGAGTGCTGCCTGGCCGGTGGCCTCGGCGCGCGCGTCGAGCTGGACGTGACCGCGCTCGCTGGGGAGCAGGGCGCTGCGCTCGAGGGTGAGCGGGCGACGGGCCTCTCGGGCGAGCTGACCACGGCGCTGTTCGGCGAGGCGCCCGGCGGCTTCGTCGTCAGCGGGGCGAGCGCCGCGTTGCGCGAGCTCGCGCGCGGTGCGCCGGTGCGCACGCTCGGCACGGTCGGCGGCGACGCGCTGACGATCGCCGTCGAGGGGCAGGCGGCGTCCCCCGCCGGCGGGGGAGCGACCGTCGATGTTTCGCTGGCCGACCTTTCCCGTGCGCATGCGAGCATGGCGGAGCTGTTCTCCTGATGCGCCTGGGTCTGCCCTGGCGAGATGCGCCTCGCGCGGCCGTCTCAATCGCCCATACAGGCCCTGCTAGCGTGTGCTCGTGATGCGTGATGGACCGCGCGACGAGTGCGGAGTGTTCGGCCTGTACGCGCCCGGTCACGAGGTGTCGCGGCTGTCGTACTTCGCCCTGTACGCCCTGCAGCACCGCGGTCAGGAGTCCGCCGGGATCGCCGCGGCGGACCGCAACGGGCACATCATCACGCGCCGCGAGCTCGGGCTGGTCAACCAGGTGTTCACCGAGAACGACCTGCGCACGCTCGCCGGCGAGCTGGCGATCGGCCACGTGCGCTACTCGACGACCGGCGCAAACGCCTGGGAGAACTCGCAGCCGGTGCAGCGCTCGGAGGGCACCAACGGCTCGCGCCGCGAGCTGGCGCTGGCGCACAACGGCAACCTGATCAACGCCGTCGAGCTGCACAACGAGATGCTCGAGAGCGGCGTCACGTTCAGCTCGACGTCGGACTCGGAGATCATCGCCGCGCTGATCGCCACGCACCCGGCGGAGTCGGTCGAGGACGCGATCGCGGAGGTGATGCCGCGCCTGCGCGGCGCCTTCTCGACGGTCGTCATGACCAAGGACCGCGTGGTCGCATTCCGCGATCCGCACGGGCTGCGCCCGTTGTCGATCGGCGTGCTGCCGGAGACGGGCGCGGGCGAGCAGGCTTCCGGCGACCGCGCCACCAACGGCGAGGCCCCCGCAGACGGCGAGCCGGCGCGCGAGGCGCGCTACTGCGTGGCGAGCGAGTCGTGCGCGTTTGACATCATCGGCGCGAAACTGCTGCGCGAGGTGCAGCCGGGCGAGATGGTCACGCTCGGCGAGGACGGCCTGACCAGCCGCATGGTCGCGCCGGGCGGCAGGCGCGCGTTCTGCGTGTTCGAGTACATCTACTTCGCGCGACCGGACTCGCGCATGAACGATCAGGTGCTGCAGGTGGCGCGCGGGCGCATGGGCGAGATCCTCTGGCGCGAGGCGCCGGTCGACGCCGATCTGGTGATCGCCGTGCCGGATTCAGGCAACCCCGCGGCGCGCGGGCTGGCGCGAGCGGCCGGCCTGCCGCAGGACGACGGCTTCGTCAAGAACCGCTACGTCGCGCGCACGTTCATCCAGCCTGGCCAGGAGCTGCGCAAGCACGGGCTGAGGCTGAAGTTCAACCCCCTGCCGGAGGTGATCGCTCGACAAGCGCCTGGTCGTCGTCGACGACTCGATCGTGCGCGGCAACACGACGCGCCAGATCGTGCAGATGCTCAAGGACGCGGGCGCGGCGGAGGTGCACATGCGCATCTCCGCGCCGCCGATCAAGCACCCGTGCCACTACGGCATCGACATGTCCACGCGCGAGGAGATGATCGCGCACGGGCGCACGACCGACGAGGTCGCCGCGGAGCTCGGCTGCGACTCGCTGCACTACCTCTCGCTGGACGGCGTCTACGAGGCCGTGCGCGGCGAGCGCGCGACGCACTGCGACGCTTGCTTCACCGGCGAGTACCCGCTAACCGGCAGCGACGGCGCGGCCGGCAAGCACTCGCTGGAGGACGACAACATCCTCCCGCTCGTCAAGGCCTGAACACCCGGGCGCCCTCACGGGCGCCGATTATTTGGTCTTCGCCGAGTAGCTCGTGCTGCCGTCGCACTGCTTGAGGTTGGCGTGCGCTTCGGGGCTGACGAGGCCGTATTCCGAGCGTGCGCTGCCCTTGACCGACTTGCCCGAGAACTTGCCGCTGAAGTAGAGCCTCGTCACCTTCTGACGCGTGGGCGTGAATTCGTAGGTGATCGTGCCCTTGAAACTGCCGTCCTTGGCGATCGTGGCGGGCTTGGTGATCTGACGGGTCGGGCCTCCGCCCCCCTGGCAGTACAGCGGCGCGGACTGCATGCTCACCGTCACGGCCTTGCCGTTGCGCGAGACCTTGAGCGCGATCGGCTCCTTGTTCTGGACGGTCGTGCCGGCGTACGTCGCGCCCTTCTTCGCGCCTGCCGCGAGTGCGGCCGTGGCAGCGAAGAGGACGACGAGGGCGGTGAGGCTGACTACCCGGCGAAGTTGCGTGCTCATCGACGGCCTCCCTGGCGAGTGATCCTCCGACGACGGAGGAGCGTGTGGATGAGCGGCAATCTAGCCGTTGGGGGCGCGCTCAGCCGAGGTGGTCGCGCCGCGCGGCGCTCGCGTCGTTGTAACGGTTGCTGTATGGGCGGCGCAGGATCGTGTCCTCGCCGCGTCCGCTGCGCAGCGCGTACCCGAGTGCGGCGACGACGATCAGCGTGATGAGAAGGGCCATGAGCATTGGAGTGTCCTTTCGCTTGCGGCTTGCACCGCCTCCAACCCTCGCCATCAATTCAACGGCGCGGGCCGCATGCCCTCTGTGAGCTTGCTCACAGCCGCCCGATCGGTCACGGCCGTCCCAGCGCGCCGTCGAGCGCCCGCGAGCCCGAGCCGCGCGGGCGCGGCGCGGTCGGGCTATCGTGCGGCGCGTGGCCGAGCAGCTGCCGATCGCCGTGCTCGTATCGGGGCAGGGAACCAACCTGCAGGCGCTGCTCGACACGGTGCACGGGCGCGAGGCGCAAATCGTGGGGGTCGCCTCCAACAGCGCCGGCGCGCCGGCGCTGGCGCGCGCCGGCGACCGCGACGTGCCGACGGCTGTGTTCGCGCGCGGCGACTACGCCGACCGCGCGGCGCGCGACGCCGCGCTGGGCGATTGGCTGGAGGGGCGCGGCGCGCGGCTGGTGGTGCTCGCCGGCTACATGGAGCTGCTCGGCGCGACCTTCCTGGCGCGCTTCGCGGGCGCGGTGATCAACGTGCACCCGTCGCTGCTGCCGGCCTTCGCGGGGATCGGCGCGGTGGCGCAGGCGCTCGACTACGGGGCGCAGGTGTTCGGCGTGACCGTGCACTTCGTCGACGACGGCGTGGACACGGGCCCGGTGATCCTGCAGCGCGCCGTCGAGCTGCCGGGCGCGCGCGAGCGAAGACGAGGTGTTCGCGGCGCTGCGACCGATCGAGCACGCGCTGCTGCCCGAGGCGGTGCGGCTGTTCGCGCGCGGCGCGCTGGCGATCGACCCGGCAGATCCGCGCCACCCGCTCGTCGGCGACGCTCCGCCGGCGACCGATCGCCCCGACTCGCCCGCCGACCGGCCCGGCGAGTCGCGCGCCGGCCGCGCGGACGACGTGGGCGAGGGATAGGCTCTGGACGTGCTCTCAGAACGCAAGGACGCGGCTCGCGCAGACGCTGGGATCGAGCGCTCGGCGCCGGCCGCGGTGCGCGTTCGCAGGGCGCTGCTGTCGGTCTCTGACAAGTCGGGCATCGTCGACTTCGCGCGCGGCTTGGAGGAGCTGGGCGTGGAGATCGTGTCGACCGGAGGCACGGCGCGCGAGCTCGCCGGCGCGGAGGTTCGCTCGCGCGAGATCGAGGACTTCACGGGCTTCCCGGAGATGATGGACGGGCGCGTGAAGACGCTTCATCCGCGACTGTACGCGGGCCTGCTGGCAAAGCGCGACAACGACGAGCACCTGGCGTCTGCCGAGCAGCACCAGATCGAGCAGGTCGATCTGGTGTGCGTGAACCTGTATCCGTTCGAGCAGACGGTCGCGCGCGGCGATGCGAGCGAGCAGGAGATCGTCGAGAACATCGACATCGGCGGGCCGACGATGATCCGCGCCGCCGCCAAGAACAGCGCGTTCGCCGCCGTGGTCGTCGATCCGGGCGACTACGAGGACCTGCTGGGCGAGCTGCGCGAGCACGACGGGCGCCTGTCGGCTGACACGCGCACGCGCCTGGCCACCAAGGCGTTCGCCTGCACGGCGCGCTACGACGCGGCGATCGCGACGTGGTTCTCGCAGCGCACGTACGAGGGCTTTGCGCCGACGTGGAGCGACGCCTACGAGAAGGTCATCGACCTGCGCTACGGCGAGAACCCGCACCAGCAGGCGGCCTTCTACGCGCGCGTCGGCTCGCCTACGCACCTGCTCGACGGCGTGCGCCAGCTGCACGGCAAGGAGCTGTCGTTCAACAACCTGCTCGACCTCAGCTCGGCGCGCGAGCTGGTCGAGGACTTCGACGGCCCGGCGTGCGCGATCGTCAAGCACAACAACCCGTGCGGCGCGGCCGTCGCCGACAGCGTGCAGGCGGCGTATGAAAGCGCCTTCGCGTGCGACCCGCAGAGCGCCTACGGCGGCGTCATCGCGGTCAACCGGCGGGTCGACCTGGCGTGCGCGCAGGAGCTGTCAAAGCAGTTCATCGAGGTGCTGCTCGCGCCCGGCTTCGAGCCCGAAGCGCTGGACGTCCTCTCAGCGAGAAGAAGAACGTGCGCCTGCTCGAGCTCGCGCACTGGCCCGCGCCGGCGCACGAGGTCGAAGCGAAGTCGGTCATCGGCGGCCAGCTCGTGCAGACGCGCGACGTCGTCGCCGAGACGCGCGAGCAGATGCGCGTGCTGACCGAGCGCGAGCCGAGCGAGCGCGAGTGGCGCAGCCTGCTGTTCGCGTGGAAGGTCTGCCGCCACGTGCGCTCCAACGCGATCGTGCTCGCGGCGCCCCCCGGCGAAGGAAGCGCTGACGCCGACGCCGGCGACGGGGCGCACGGTGCTGGCGCGGGCAGCGGCCGCCCGACGCGCGGCGGCGCGCAGGGCTCGGTCGCGACGATCGGCATCGGCGCCGGGCAGATGAGCAGGGTCGACGCCGTGCGCATCGCCGTCGAGAAGGCGCGGGCGTTCCAGCCGAAGCTGCTCGCCGGCTCGGCGCTCGCGTCCGACGCCTTCTTCCCGTTCGCCGACGGTCCCGAGCTGGCGATCGCGGCGGGCGTGACGGCGATCGTGCAGCCGGCCGGGTCGGTGCGCGACGAGGACGTCGTCGCGGCGGCGCAGCAGGCCGGTGTCGCGATGGTTGCGACGGGCGTTCGTCACTTCCGCCACTGAGCCGGCCGCCGGCTCGGCGCCGGCCTTCACCTCTGACGCCGAGCGCCGCCTCGCCCGCTCGCTTGGGCGCGGGGCTCGGTCCCACCTGCCCCGTTCGTCTGCCGAACCAGCCCGCTCGGCGAGGTCGCTCGATGCATCGCCTACGAGAAGGACTTGAAAAATCGGTCGTAACGATATATCGTGAGCGTATCTTGATAAGTAACGATAGGAGAACAAAGATGTTTGCTCATGCGATTTACGCAACAGGCGAGGGGCGCTGCGAGCGCTCGGAGCCATACGGTCTCGATGCTCTGCGTGCAGCGATGACCGGGGGTCGTGGAGGCCCCGCAGGAGAGTCGGGCCGCGGCCATCACCGCGGCGGTCACCGCCGCCATCGCCAGGCCGGGTTCGGCCCGGGCGGGCCGGGCGGCTTCGGCGGCTTCGGCGGTGGAGGTCCGCGCGGACGCGGGCGCAAGGCGCGCCGCGGCGACATACGCACGGCGGCGTTGCTGCTGCTCGCGGAGGAGCCGCGCAACGGCTACCAGATCATGCAGGAGGTGGAGGAGCGCAGCGACGGCGTGTGGCGCCCGAGCCCCGGCTCGGTGTACCCGGCGCTGCAGCAGCTCGAGGACGAGGGGCTGATCCGCTCCGAGGAGCAGGACGGTCGCAAGCTGTTCGCGCTGACCGACCAGGGGCGCGAGCACGTGCAGCAGCGCGGCGCGGACAAGCCGGCGCCGTGGGAGCAGATGAGCGGCGAGGTCTCAGATGAGGCGCACGAGCTGGCGCGGCTGATGCGCGACGTGGCGTTTGCGTTCGCGCAGGTCATGCGCACCGGCGGCAAGGGCCAGCTTGGCAAAGCGCGCGACGTGCTGACGACGGCGCGACGCGACCTCTACCGCATCCTCGCCGACGGCGAGAGCGAGTCCGGCGGCGGGAGCGAGGCTGGCGGCGGGAGCGAGGGCTCAGCCGCGCAGTAGGAGCAGGCGGCTAGTCGAGCGCTTTGGCGGCGACGCCGAGCAGCGGGTCGTGCGTGCGCGACTCGTTCTGCTCGGTGGCCGTGCGCATCGCCTCGACCAGCGGCGCGGTGTCGCGCGACGCCGCGCGTTCGGTGAACGGCTGCACGATGCCGCGCAGCGCGAGCATCGGCCCGACCCAGCGCGGCGCGAACACGCGCGCGGAGCGTCGTTCGATGCCAAGCTCGATCGCGTCGATCGCCTTGGACAGCGGCGCGGGGTTGCGGATGAAGCCGGGCACCCTGCTGTTGAGGGCTTCGGTCGCCGGTTCGGCGAACGCCGCGCGCACGAGGTCGGTGTCGAGGAAGCCGAAATACGCGCAGCCGACCGCGGCGCCGCTCGGCGCGGTCTCCATGCGCAGCGCGTCTGACAGCGCGTCGACGCCGGCCTTGGCGGTCGTGTACGGGCCCATCATCGGTCCGTGCGCGATGGCGCTGAGCGAGGAGATGTTGAGCAGATATCCACGCTGCTTGGTGATCTGCTCGATGACCGCGCGGTCGGTGCGCCAGACGCCGAGCAGGTTCACCGCGAGCGTGCGCTCCACCTGCTCGACCGGCGCGGTGGCGAGCGGGCCGGTGAACGCGAGGCCGGCGTTGGCGATCGCCACGTCGATCGCGCCGAAGCGCTCGACGGTCGTCGCGACGGCGCGCTGCAGGGCGTCGAGATCGGTCACGTCGACCTCGACGGCGATCGCGCGGTCGCCGAGCTTCGCGGCGTTCTCCTCCAGGCGCTCGGGCTCGAGACCGACGAGCGCGACGTTGGCGCCCTTCGCGTACAGGCGCTCGGCGGTCGCCTTGCCGATGCCGCGCGCCGCGCCGGTGATGAACACCGTACGGCCGTTGACGTCGTAGGCGGGCGTGGAGGAGCGACGCACGCGTGGCACTCTAACTCACGCTCGCGGAGCGGTGACCGGCGCGCGAGGGACAATCGAAGCGGACGGCGCGACGGGGCGGCGCGTTCGCTCTGAATGCGCTGTCGTCGGGTTAACGCCATCGAAACTCGCGAATGGAGGACGCATGAGCATTGACGGCACACACCAACGCTCGACGGCGCTGTTGCGCACCGCGACGATCACGATCGCGCTCGCGGCGATCGCTGGGGCGCTGCTGCTCTCATACGGGGCTTCCGCGTCGCCGGCCTCGTCGGTCCGAGCAAGCGGCGGTGTCGCGCGCGCGCCTCGGGGGATCTGCAACCGCGCGAACGTCCCTTGCCACTTCGGCACGCCGAGCGGCAACATTCGCTGCGTCTGGACGCCCGCGGCGAACAGCGTGGCGTGCGTCCTTCGCTCGACCGGTCTCGCGTATCGGCTGCGGCCGCGCGGCAGTGCGAGGACGATCAGCCTGTCCCTGCCAGGGCACGGGCAGAGGCTGCACCTCAACGAACAGATCGTCTTCCCTCATTCGCTGTCGTGCCACGACACGCCTCGCACGATGACCTGCAACCAGGACTTCTTCCTGGGCGCGTTCACGCTGGCGCCGAGTGGCTCGCATCGGTCCTAGCTCGAGCGACGGGTGACCGGCCGGGAGGACCTGTTGCCCTCCCGGCGCGAAAGTTGCGATTTGCAGAACCTTGCGGCCATGCCCCGTGCGAGACTCGAACTCGCCCCACCGGATTAAAGTCCGGCGCTCTACCAGATGAGCTAACGGGGCCAGCGCCCGGCAGTCTGGCATATCGTCGCCGCCGGCACGACCGGCGGCGGACCGGGCGGCGCTGAACTCGACGCCCCTGCACTCGACGGGGCGCCAGGCGCCGCGCGAGCGGCTAACGGAGCCGCAGGGTGTTCGTGAGCGATGACACGGCGCCGCTGGTCGGCGCGAAAGACGCGCGCAGGGCGATCGTGAGACGGCGATGCGCGCGCAGCGAAGCGGCGGCGGCGCGCGTGAGCCCCAGGCGGACGGTCACGCGCCCGGCGGCGGAGCTGGCGCGCACGACCGGCCGCAAGCCGCGGGGGTTCGAGCTTGCCGGCGCTGGGAACGGCGAAGACGACCGTCGCGGTCGCGCCTTTGACGTGGCGGCTGACGATCGCCAACTTGCCGGCTGGCGGCGCCGGCGACAGCAGCGCAACGGCCGGCGGCGGCGTGGTGATGGGGGACGTGGTGACGCTCGACCCGGTGGTGCTCGCGCCATCGCCGGCGCTCTGCCCGGAGCCGCCGGAGCCGCCGGAGCCGCCCGGCGTGCCTCCGCCGGGCGCGGCTCCGCCTCCGCCAGGCGGCGTGCCGCCTTCACCGCCGACCGGTTCTTCGCCCCCTTGTTCGCCACCTTCTTCGCCCGACGGGGCTTGGCTTGAGCGAGGAGATGCGAACCTGGTGTCTCCGACGCGGCTTCTTGAGCGGCTCGATCAAGCCCAGGTTCTCAGGCACGGCGAGCGAGCGAACGGTCAGGCGTGAGCTCATCGAGGATCCGAAAGAGCTCGTCGATGCGCTCGTTTGCGTCCGCTCGCAAACGCTCGGCGAGACGCTCCCAGTCCTCCCGAGTCGGCGCCTGACCGGGAGAAAGCTCGGCTAGGGCCTCGCGGATCTCTGAGATCGACAGCCCAACCCGCTGCGCCGCACGAATCATCGCGATCCGACATTGCACGTCGGCGAAGAAGCGCCGCTGATTGCCGTCCGTGCGCTCGCTCGGAAGCAGACCGTGATCGTCATACCAACGAACGGCCGAGCGAGAGATATTCATCCGCTCCGCGACCTGTCCTACCGAGAGGCCCGCTTGATGCCAGTCGTCGACCACGCACGAAGGTTGTCACAGCGAGCCCTTGACTTCAACCAAGGTTGAGCCCCTATGGTCGCGTGCATGACCAAAACCGATCGAATCAAAACCGCAGTGATAGCCGGCAGCACTCGTCCCGTCCGCCTCGCCCACACGGTTGCTCGATGGGTGGCGGCAGACCCCGAGCCTGCCGTCGAAATGACCGTGATCGACCTGAAGACCATCGGCTTGCCGCTGCTGGAGGAGCCGATGCCCGCGATGACCGGCCAGTACGCCCATACCGAGACCCAGGCTTGGTCGGAGCTGGTGCAGCAGTTCGACGCTTTCGTCCTCGTCACACCTGAGTACAACCACTCGACCTCGGCCGCGATCAAGAACGCGCTCGACCACCTCTACAGCGAGTGGCGCGACAAGCCGGTCGCGTTCGTCGGCTACGGAATCGACGGCGGTGCCCGAGCGGTCGAGCACCTGCGGGGCATCTGTGCCGAGCTCGGCATGGCCGGGGTCGCGCCGCAGGTGTCGCTCACGCTGGGAACGGATTTCACCGACGGGCAGGATCCACGCGAGCGCACGTGTGCACCCCGCGAGCACAACGTCCGCGCCCGCGCGCGAATGCTGCACCAGCTAGCCCGCTGGGGCGCGGCGTTGCGACCGCTTCGGGCAGTTGCGCCGACAGCGAGCGCCTCCCGACCGACACTCGGAGACGCCGAGCCGTTTCCGCACGCGATCGCCGTCGCGGAGGCGCTTGCCAGCCAACTGCAGGCAGGACTGCAGCAAGCCGACGCCGAGCTCTACGACCGCTCGTTCGCCGCGGACATCCTATGGGGCAGCCCGTACGGCCAGACGCTGGCCGGGATCGGCCCGCTCAGCGACGCCCACCGATCATTGATGGCCGCCAGCGTCGCTCCGCCGTCGCGCTTTGAAGTCGTCCAAGCGGCCTCGCCCGCGCCGGACGTGGTCGTCGCACACATCCGCCGCCAAGCAGCTCAAGCCGACTCGTTCTCTGAGATCGCGCTGTACGTCCTGATCCGTCGCGACAGTCAATGGTGGTTGGCCGCAGCTCAGAACACACCTATCGCCAGTCCGCCACAACGCGGCGACTGAGCAGAAAAAGCGCGAGCTTCGCGCGATCCCCCAACGGCGTCGGCGCTGTTGTCAGCCGGGTGCTTCGGACGCGGCGATGCGGAGCATCTCGTCGATGTCGGTGAGCTTGACGCGCGGGCGTCCGGCGGCCTCGCCGAGCGCGCGCTCGTGGCGGTCGATGGCCTCCCAGCCGGAGTACGTCACGAGCGCGGGCTGGCGCTGCGCAGCAGCGCGCTCGATCGGCGCCGGCGTCGGGCTGGCTCGGGCGTGTGGCGCGGCGCGCCCGCCGCTCCGTTGTCTGACGGTCGCGAGGTCGGCGAGCATCGCGTCGACGGTCTCCTGCGCGTCCTTCTTGTTCGTGCCGATGACGCCGGAGGGGCCGCGCTTGATCCAGCCGACGACGTACTCGCCGGGCAGCGGCGCGCGGCTGTCGGGGTCGAGCACGCGGCCGCGCTCGTTGAGGATCGTGGCTGCGCGCTCGTCGAAGGACACGCCGGGCAGCGGCATGCCGCGGTAGCCGATCGCGCGGAACACGAGCCCGGCGGCGATCGTCTCGGACTGGTCCGTCGCGCGCGCGCGCAAGGCGCCGCCGTCGCCGGGCGACGAGCTCGTTGCGCACGAGCTCGACGGCGGCGAGCGCGCCGTCATCGCCGCCGATCAGCTCGACGGGCGAGAGCAGGAAGCGCAGCACGACGCGCCGGCGTCCGGCGGTGGGCGTGCGCTGGGCGTACTCGCGCAGGATCTCGACGTTGCGCCGCGCGGTGGCGTTCTGCTCGGCGGCCTCGTCGTGCACGGCGAGCGCGCGCTCCAGTTCGTCGGCGTCGACGACCACGTCGGCGTCGGTCAGCTCGCCGAGCTCGAGCAGCTCGGGGTTGGTGAAGGCGGCCTGCGCCGGGCCGCGGCGGCCGACGACGACGACCTCTCGCACGCGGCTGCGCGCGAGCACCTCGAGCGCATGGTCGGCGGTGTCGGTCGGCGCGAGCTCGTCGGCGGTGAGCACGAGCATGCGCGCGACGTCGACGGCGACGTTGCCGTTGCCGATCACGACGGCGCGCTCGGCCGACACGAGGTCGACCTCCAGGCCGGTGTGGTCGGGGTGGCCGTTGTACCAGCCGACGAACTCGGTGGCGGCGTGCGAGCCGGGCAGGTCTTCGCCGGGGATGCCGAGCGGCCGGTCCATCGGCGAGCCGGTCGCGTAGACGATCGCGTGGTAGTGCGCGAGCAGGTCCTCGCGCGAGACGTGCTCGCCGAAGCTGACGTTGCCGAAGTAGCGAAAGCGCGGGTGCGCGGCGGTCTTCTCGTACACGCGCGTGACCGACTTGATCTTCGGGTGGTCGGGCGCGACGCCCGAGCGCACGAGCCCCCACGGCGTGGGCAGGCGCTCGATCATGTCGACCTCGAAGCCGGCGTCGGCGTCCTTGAGCAGGTGCCCGGCGGCGTAGAAGCCGGCCGGGCCGGAGCCGATCACGGCGATGCGGATGGGGTGTCGTCGGTCAGTCGCTGTCGGTCGGTGGCGGTGCGGCGCGCGATCGGCGTCGATCGCGCGGTCGCCGGGCACGCGAGGGCGATGGGCGCGGCCCGACTCGAACGGGCGACCCCCTCGGTGTAAACGAGGTGCTCTGGCCAACTGAGCTACGCGCCCCGAGCATCGGGGCCTCTAGGCTAGCGACACGCGCCGCGCGCGCATGGCTTGGGCGCGCGCGCCGAACGGGCAGGGTGCGTTGTCAACGGTTTGTACGAGTTGGCTAGGATTGGCGCTCCCGGCCCGGGAACCTCTCCTTGAACACCGAAGACACCGCCCATAGCGAGGGGTCATCAGCGTTCGCCGAACCAGGCGAGGGGGGGTCGCAGCCGGCCCGGCCGGCGAGGCGCGATGTGGGCGAGGTTGCGGCTGAGCACGCCGCCGCGCAGTCCAAGGCTGCCGAGCTGGAGCTGCGCGACGTCAGCAAGCGCTACGACGGCCAGCGCGAGCCGGCGATCGTCGACCTGTCGCTGACGGTGCCGGCGGGCGAGGTGTGCGTGCTGGTCGGCCCGTCGGGCTCGGGCAAGACGACGGCGATGCGGCTGATCAACCGCATGATCTCGATCACCAGCGGCGACATCCTGCTCGGCGGGCGCAGCGTGCTCACGCGCGACGCGCGCGAGCTGCGCCGCGAGATCGGCTACGTGATCCAGCAGATCGGGCTGTTCCCGCACCAGACGGTCGGCGAGAACATCGCCACGGTGCCGCGGCCTGCTGGGCTGGCCGAAGGAGCGCATCGCAGCGCGCGTGCAGGAGCTGCTGGAGCTGATCGGCCTGGACGCGCAGGAGATGGCGCGACCGCTACCCGGCGCAGCTGTCGGGCGGGCAGCGCCAGCGCGTCGGCGTGGCGCGCGCGCTGGCGGCCGACCCGCCGCTGATGCTGATGGACGAGCCGTTCGGCGCGATCGACCCGATCAACCGCGCGCGCCTGCAGGACGAGTTCCTGGCGCTGCAGGCGCAAAGTGAAGAAGACGGTCGTGTTCGTCACGCACGACATCGACGAGGCGATCAAGATGGGCGACCGCATCGCGATCCTGCGCGAGGGCGGGCGCCTGGCGCAGTACGACACGCCGCGCGAGATCCTGATCCACCCGGCCGACGAGTTCGTGGCGCAGTTCGTCGGCGCCGACCGCAGCATCAAGCGCCTGTCGCTGACGACGCTCGGCGAGCTGAAGCTGCTCGAGCCCAACGGCACGCAGCACCGGGCGCGACGGCGCGCGCCGGCGCAGACGTCGGTGCGCGACGCGCTGTCGATGATCCTGACGGCGGGCGGCGAGGCGCTGACGGTGGTCGACGGCGACGACAACGTGCAGGGCCTGTTGACGCTCGCGCTGATCGAGCAGCTGCTGTCCGAGGAGGCTGCGGCGAACGGCGCGGGCGCCAACGGCTCGCCGTCGAGCCTCGTCGTGCACCGGGCGGCGGACGCAGCGGCGTCTGGCGATGCGCCGGCGCGCGCGGGCGGGCGCGGGGGCGACGGACGCGGCCACGACGGACGCGGCGAGGCGGGCGGCGGATGACGCTGGCGGCGCCGGTGCTCGCGGCGGCGGGACCGGTGATCCCGAACTACGGCGCGCACAGCAGCAAGTGCGTCGTGCAGAACCACCTCTTCTGCTCGGACTGGGTCAGCACACAACTGGAGCAGCGTGCTGTGGCCGGCGCTGCGCCAGCACGTCATGCTGACGCTGATCGCCGTGGCGATCGGCTTCGTGATCTCGATGGCGCTGGCGCTGGCGGCGCATCGCTACCGCGCGATCGAGCGCCCGACGCTGCTGGTGACGACGATCCTCTACACGATCCCGTCGCTGGCGCTGTTCGAGCTGCTCGTGGCGCCGGTCGGGCTGAACATCTACGCGGCGGAGATCGCGCTGGTCTCCTACACGCTGCTGATCCTCTTTCGCAACATCCTCACCGGCCTGCGCGAGGTGCCGGCGGAGGTGCTCGACGCGGCGCGAGGGCATGGGCATGACGCGCCGCCAGGCGCTGCTGCGCGTGGAGCTGCCGCTGGCGCTGCCGGCGATCGTCGCGGGCCTGCGCATCGCGATCGTGACGATCATCGCGCTGGCGACGATCGTCTACACGATCTACGACGAGCGGCCTCGGCGTGCCGATCCACACGGCGCTCGGCGAGGGGCCGTTCAAGACCGAGCTGATCGCGGCGGGCGGGCTGGCGATCGCTGCTGGCGCTGGCGGCCGACGGCGCTGCTGGTGCTGGTGCAGCGCGCGCTTACGCCGTGGGCGCGCGCGAAGGCGAGCTGAGCGATGCACGAATTCGTCGAGGCGTTCAAGTTCATCGGCCGCAACGGCGGCGATCCCGGGGCACGCGGGTCTGCCGACGCTCACGCATCTGGCGCTTGGAGACGCTGAAGGTCGGGGCGATCGGCGTGGCGATCTCGGTCGTGATCGCGGTGCCGCTCGGCGTGTGGCTCGGCCACATCCACCGCGGCTCGTTCCTGGCGATCAACATCGGCAACATCGGCCGCGCGCTGCCGAGCCTGGCGGTGCTGGCGATCGGCGACGCGTTCCTCGGGCTCGGGCTGACGGTCGTGGAGCTCGCGCTGGTGATCCTGGCGGTGCCGCCGATCATCACCAACGCCTACCTCGGCGTCGACGGCGTCGACCGCGACCTGGTCGACGCGGCGCGCGGCATGGGCATGTCCGAGGGGGAGATCCTCAGGCGCGTCGAGCTGCCGCTGGCGCTGCCGCTGATCTTCGCGGGCATCCGCACGGCGGCGGTGTTCGTCATCTCGACGACGACGATCGCCGCGCTGGCCGGCTTCAGCGGCAGCCTCGGCGACCCGATCGCCAACGAGACGAGCTACCACTTCTCGGGCGTGCTCGGAGCGGCGATCTGCGTGGCGGCGCTGGCGCTGGCGGTCGAGGGTGTGCTGGCGCTGGTGCAGCGGGCGCTGACGCCGCGCGGCCTGCGCGTGGCGCCGCGAGAAGGGTGTGAGGTTGCGAATACCGGCGACGGTGAGCACCTGAGCGATCACATATATTTATATATTAATTTATATATATAAATTGTTATCGATAAGTAGTCAATAACAGGAGGCAAGCGTTTATGCCAGGTAGCGCGATGGAGCTGGTCGAGGGCTGTAGGTGCAAGGGCGACGGCGGTGTTCGCCGTGACGGCGCTGAGCGTCGGCTCTGGCGGCATGCGGCAGCAGCAGCAGTACGTCGTCGAGCTCGTCGTCGACGTCCGCGTCGTCGGGCGGTCAGCCGGGCGCGGGCAAGCCGGCGGTGACGATCGGCGACAAGAACTTCCCCGAGGAGAACATCCTCGGGCAGCTCTACGCGCAGGCGCTTGAAGCGAAGGGCTTCAAGATCAACCTCAAATCGGAAATCGGCTCGTCGGAGATCATCTACAAGGCGCTGACGTCGGGCAAGATCGACATGTACCCGGAGTACACGGGCGTGTTCCTGTCGGCGGTCGCCGAACAGACGAAGCTGCCGACGAGCGCCGAAGAAGCCTACAAGCAGGCGAAGGCGTTCGCCGAAAGCAAGGGCTTTACGATGCTCGACTACACGCCGTTCTATGACTCCGACGCGCTGGCCGTGTCGCCGAGCTACGCGAGCAAGAACGCGAGTGTGAAAAGCATCGAAGACCTGAAGCCGCTGGGCAAGAAGGTGACGCTCGGAGCGCCGCCGGAATTCGCTACTCGCTTCGAGGGCCTGCTCGGGTCTGAAGAAGGAATACGGCGTCGACCCGACGTTCAAGCCGATCGCGATCGAACTCGTCCTACAAGGCGCTTGAAAGCGGGCAGGTCGACACGCAGGATGTGTTCACGACCGACGGTCAGCTGCTCGGCGGCAAGTTCAAGCTGCTGGCGGACCCCAAGCACGTGTTCGGCTTCCAGAACGTGGCGCCGATCGTCAAGAAGAGCGTGCTGAGCGCCGAGGGACCGGCGTTCGAAGAAACGATCAACAAGGTCTCGAAGCTGCTGACGATTCCGGCGATCCAGCAGATGAACAAGGCGGTGAGCGTCGAAAAGCAGGCGCCGAAGGCCGTCGCAGAACAGTTCCTCAAGGCGAACAGCGTCATCTAGCGCCGACCGCCGCCGCGCGCCGCATCTCCTGCGAAGCTTGCAGGGATGCGGCGCGGCGGCGGTGAGACTGGGTATCGCCCGCCGCGCGCGCTGCGTTTTGCGCTGTGGCTGACAGGCGCGCTGGTCGTGGCGCTAGGCCTCGCGCAGATCTTCTTGCCGAAGCTCGCCGCGTCGCGCATCTCGTCGCGTATCGGCAAGTACGGCCAGGTGCAGAGCGTGCACGTGAGCGCGTGGCCGGCCATCGAGCTGCTTTGGGGGCACGCCGACTCCGTGAGCGTGCACGCGCGCGAGCTGCGCGTGAGCCCTGCGCAGACGGGCAAGCTGCTGCACGAAGCGCGTGGACTGGACCGGCTCGACATCACGGCCGACAGCACGCGAGAGGGGCCCTTGGCGCTGCACGACGTGCGCTTGCACAAGCGCGGCTCGCAGGTGCACGCGCAGGGCGTGGTGAGCGCGGCGGCGATCAAGGCGGCGCTCCCGGCGGGCTTCTCGGTGCAGTTGCTCGGCAGCTCGGCCGGGCGCGTGGAGGTGCGCGCGAGCGGCGGCCTGTTCGGCGTCGGCGCGTCGGTCGACGCGGTCGCCGAGGCCGAGCGGCGGCAAGCTCGTCGTGCAGCCGCGCGGCTTTCTCGTCGAAGCGCTGCGCCTGACGCTGTTCTCCGACCCGCGCGTGTACGTGCACGGCGTCGGCGCGCGCGACGCGGGCGGCGGCGAATACGTGCTGAGCGTCGACGCCAGCGTTCGCTAGCGCGGAGCGGAGGGCGTCAGGCGGCGGCGGGAACGCTGGCGGCGGGCGCTGGCGTGCGCGCGTGCACGCGAACGGGCAGGCCGTCCTTGGGGCTGATCGTGGGCATCTGGCGGATGGCCAGCTGGAAGTCGTCGGGCAGCGAGAGCGTGAAGCGCTGCAGGATGAGCGTGGCGATGGTGCGCACCTCCAGCTGGCCGAAGCGCATGCCGATGCACGTGCGCGAGCCGCCGCCGAAGGGCACGTAGGCGCCCTTGGGCAGCGCAGCCTTGGCGTCGGGCGTGAAGCGCTCGGGGCGAAACTGCTCGGGTTGGTCGAACACGTCGGGCAGGTGGTGGCTGGCCCACGAGGAGTAGTTGACGAACGCGCGCGCGGGCACGGTGTGGCCGGCGAGCTCGAACGTGTCGAGCGCGCGCCGCGGGCCGACCCACGCGGGCGGGTACTTGCGAAGCGTCTCGTCGAGCACCATCTCGAGCTGGGAGAGCTCGCCGCTGGTGAGCTGCGCGGCGGTCGGCGCCGCGCCGGCCAGCTCACTGTCCTGCTCGGCGATCAGCTGTGCGGCGACGTGCGCGTTTCGCGCCAGCTCGTAGAACATGAACGAGACGGTCGACGTGGTCGTGTCGTGGCCGGCGAACAGCAGCGTCATGACCTCGTCGCGGATCTGCAGGTTCGACAGCGTGTTGCCGTCCTCGTCTGAGGCGTCGAGCAGCAGGCTGAGGATGTCCTGCCCGCGCTCGCCGGACGCGCGTCGCTCGGCGATCTCCGAATAGATCAGCGCGTCGAGCTGGCGCGCGGCGCTCTGCATGCGCGCCCACGGCGAGCCGCGCATGCGAAACACGCGCAGGAAGTACTCGGAGGCGTAGAACGCGAGCGCCTCCTCGAACAGGCCGGCGGCGTCGATCGCGCGAGCGCGGCTGCCGTCGGGGTCCAGCCCGAACAGCGCGCGCAACGCCACGCGCATGGCCAGCCGGCGCGTCCATGCGTACAGGTCGAGCTGGTCGCCCGGCGAAAGCGCGTCGAGCGCGCGCGTGGTCTCGTGCACGATCACGTCGTATGAGGCGGCGATGTTCTCGCGGTGAAACGCCGGCAGCATGATCATGCGCGAGCGGCGGTGAAAGTCGCCGTCGATCGTCAACAGGCCGTCGCCCATCAGGCCGATGAGGTCGCGGAAGTGCCCTTCGCGCCACGAGAAGTTGGAAGCGTGCGACACGAGCATGTAGTGGTTGGCCTGCGGCCCGAGCATGAACACGACGTTGCTGTGGAACAGGCGCAGCGTGAACACCGGGCCGAAGCGCTCGTAGGACTCGAGCAGCAGTTGCAGCGGTTCGTTGGCCAAGCGCTGCGTGCGCCGCAGCGAGAAGCGCGTTTCGCCCGGCGGAAACGGCAGCCCCGCCACGCGCTCGTCGCGCAGGTCCTGCAGCATCACCGAGAACGGGTTGCTGTCGAGCATCGGTGCGGGACCCACGAGCGCCACAGCGTAAGCCTAGAGGACCGACTGGCTGGACGGCCAGTTTTTGCGCGGGCTGGGCCGGTTGGCGGCGTGGCATGCGCGATCGCCGATCAGGGGGTTTTGCGTGGATCGTCCGATGGCGGCCGAGCCTTGGCATACTGAGCGGGCGCGCACGGCGTTCGTAGCGTGTTCGCGCAAACGCGGGGGCGTAGCTCAGTTGGTTAGAGCGCTGCCCTGTCACGGCAGAGGTCGCGGGTTCGAGTCCCGTCGCTCCCGCTTTCGGCACCCCGCTCGTTTCCGCGCCCAGTGCGGCAGCGGCTGGCGGCCTGGAAGTACGGCAGGAAGTCCTCGTGCGGCTGCACGGCGACGATGCGCCCGCCCTGCGCCCAGACTTGCTCGAAGAGCGAGACGAGCAGCCGCCGCCGCTCGGCGGGCTCGGTCTCCAGCTCCCAGAACGACGAGAAGTCGCCGAGCAGCTTCTTGGCGCGCTCGATGCCCGGGTCGGCCGGAGCGCCGAGGCGCTGCAGCTCCTCCTCGATCGACTGGCGGCGCATCACGTACTGCGCCTTGGGCAGGTCGCCGAGCACGTACAGGTCCTGCAACCGCTCCAGCTGACCGAGCAGCGCCGTGCGCTTGGCGCTCGACGGGTCGCGCTTGGGGCGGTCGGCTTTGACGGCCTCGAGCATCAGCTCGACGAGCTTCTCGTCGGGACGGAAGTCGCGGATCCACCGCACGAGCTGTGACTCCAAACGCTCGGCCTGGACGATGCGCTCGCCGCAGTGGGTGCCGTACGTGCGCGCCGAGCACATGTAGCGTCGCGTGGAGTTGCGCCCGCCGCGACAGCCGTGCATGCGCGCGCCGCAGCGGTCGCAGCGCAACAGCTTGCGCAGCAGGTATTCCGGCGACGCGGGTCCGGCCTTGAGCACGCGGTTGCGCCAGCCGCGCATTTCCTGCACGCGGACGAACAGCTCCTCGGAGACGATCGGCTCGTGCAGGCCTCTGTGCGTGCGGCTGGTGTCGCGATTGGCGCTGACGTAGCCACAGTAGGCGGCGTTGCAGAGGATCGTGCGCACGGCGTCCCTGCTGAACGGACGGTTGCGCGCGGTGCGAGCGCCGGCCGCATTCAGCCACTGCGCGATCGTCAGATCCGATTCCTGGCCGGTCGCGTAGCGCTCGTACATCTCCTGCACGAACGCCGCGCGCTCTGGGTCCGCGACGGCGAGCTTGCTGTGCGGGTCGCGCACGTAGCCCCACGGCAGTTGGCCGACCAGATGGCCTTGGCGTGCCTTCTCCTTGAGGCCGCTGCGCACCCAGAAGGACAGCGAGACGGAGTAGACTCGTCGAACATCTCGTGGATCGACTCGGCAAGAAACGACGACGGGTCGGAGTGGTCTTCGCCCATCGGCTGCGTGACGGAGATGACGCGGATGCCGAGCGTCTCGCGCAGCATCTGCTTGTAGCGGCGCGCCTCGACCACGTTGCGCGCGAAGCGCGAGGTGTGAAAGACGAGCACCACGTCGAACTTGCCCTCGGCGGCGTCGGCCATCAGGCGTTGGAACTGCGGCCGCGACGCCGACTTGCGCCAGCCGGAGTGGAAGTCGCAGTACTCGCCGATCAGCTGCAGATCGTTCTCAGGCGCGAACTCGCGTATGCGCTCGCGCTGGGCGTCGGGGGAGAAGCCCTCGCCCTGCTCCTCGGTCGACTCGCGGATATAGGCGACAGCGCGCAGCGGCGTGTCAGGCATCGTCTCGGGCGGGGTTGGTGAGGGCGCGTCCGCGTCGTGTCCACCAGTCGGCGAACCAGCGGGCGAAGTCTTCGAGGGCGGGATCGTGGCTGACGTTGCTGTCGTCATTGCTGCCTCCTCGTTGGTCGGGCGAGCTGGCGATCAGAGCAGAGCTCGCGAGGGATCTCAAGGGGCGTTCCTTGGCGACTGTCGGCGAAGCCTTCATGCAAGAGAAAGGTCGCCTTTCGGCTCGCCTGGGTACAGGGGCGCGATCAGATGGCCGTCTCGAAAATCTCATCGGAGCGGCGAGCCGCGCGCGTGGGGATCACGAAGGCGCCGAAGCGATGAACTAGGCCGGCGCCGGCGAGCGATGCGATCGCGTCGGCCGCGTCCAGACGGTCGTTGAGCTGGCGTCCCAACTCGTCGACCGTCCAGGGCATGCGGTCGTCGAACAGCAGAAGCAGGACGATCTTGTCTAGGCCGTCGGCTTGCTCGGCCGTGTCGCCACCGAAGATGCTGTCTGTCGCGCTCATGGGGCTCCTCTCGGTCTCGGCACCGAAGCGGGCGCGAGCGAGCACGACCGGCCGTTGATCGAGAGCTACGGTTCGGGCGTGGCATCGAAGGCACGTACTTCGGTGTCACGGGCCGGGGCGGGCGTTAGCGCGCTCGTCCCGGCCGCTTGGGTTTTGGTTGGGCGGCGATCAGAGCAGAACTCTTGGCGGATCGCAAGGCTCGTGACGATTCCCCGCAGCTACGTTTGTCGCTTCAGGCAGACTCAAGAACCTTCGTACGAGGACTAGCGAACTCGTCCCCGAGCAGGTTGGCCTTCCAGCCTGCACCCCGTGTGGGATCGTTCAATCCCGGAGTGCCCGTCCTCGAGAGCGTCACCGCCGAGGCCAACACTCGGGCACCGCGCTGGGACTGAGTTTGGCCAATTGGAACAGTGTCGTTAGACTCGCGTCCGGCCGAGTCTATGTCCCACACGTCCGACACCCATCGCGGGTCAACTGCACCTGCCACCGACGATACGGAGGTAGAGGCAGGTGATTCGGAACCACTCCTGTTCGTCCATCTCTCGGATCTTCACTTCTCATCGCTTCCGCGAGATTCGAGCTGGAACCTCGACCAAATGCTGCGGAATGAGTTGCACCTTGATCTCAAGCGGCAGGTCGAGAAACGGGGAGGGGCGACAGCTTTGCTGGTCAGCGGAGACATTGCCTTCTCGGGCGCAGCCATCGAGTATGTCAATGCGCGTACTTTCCTCACTGAGCTGTGCTTGGACCTAGGCCTTCCGACCGAGGACGTCTGGGTCATCCCTGGCAATCATGACGTTGATTGGACACGTCACGGCGATGCCGACACGGTCGTTGCGCGTCAGGAACTTATGACTGCACCCGATCAGAGGGTTGATTCTGTGCTCGACAGTCTGATGCAAGATCAGCGGAAAGCTAGAGCTCTTCTCGCGCCGCTCTCGAACTATCTCGCTTTCGCTGCCGACTTCGGATGCCAGCCAGCTTCGTCTGAGCTCAGTTGGAATGCTGTCTTTGAGCTGGGCGGGGGGTACATCCTGCGAATACGCGGCGTCAACAGCGCTCTAGTCTCCGACCGCGACGATGAGGACAAGCTTCCTCAGCTCGTGGTGGGCTCTGTGCAAACACAGCTCGAACGTATGTCAGGCACTGTCCACGCGACAATGTGTCACCACCCGTCAAGCTGGATTCGAGATGGCGCGCGACTTCGCTCTATGTTCGACGCGAACGCAAAGCTCCAGCTCATGGGCCACGAGCATAGGTTTGGGATTCGACAGGCTGATCCACTCAAGATCGCAGCCGGAGCGCTCCACCCCGAGCGAGACAAGACGGACTGGGAGCCTCGATACAATCTAATCACTGTCGAGGTACTTCCAAATACGGTCGAGGGGAGGGCACAAGTCCAAATTTGCGTCGCCTCGCGCGTTTGGGATAGAGATGCCGCACGATGGACGGCTGACCCTGCTGCCGGACCAGTCGGCGAGGTTTGTTTTCCTGTCGAGCTCGACGAGGTTGCCACCATTGCGGTGGTGCCGCTCAATGCGAGGGCCGAGCAGTACGAAGACCCACCACCCGACCGTCGCGTTGCATGGCTCGCTAATAGGCGCCGTCGCCTTGAGCACCGCCTCGCTGGCCTGTTTAAGGGCGAGCAGGAGGTCCTGGCTCAGCAGTTGGGTATGACTCTTGGGGAAATAGCCGCGCTGGAGCCCGGTGCGCTTGCAGGTATCGTCATCGACCGTGCCGAGAAGCAAGGCGACCTTGCGGACCTTTGGGACGCTGTAGAGCGCGCGCAAGGCGTGGCCAATCCACCAAGAAACCCCTACCGGGAGCCCCAGTGATCGAAGACCTGACCCCAATCCTGCGAGCCGCCTGGATGGGGGACGAGCATATCCCAGCTGGCTCGATTGCGAAGGCGGCTTCCTCGGCGGCGGAGAGCCTAAAGGAGCCGCAAGTTCCAGACCTGGTCCGCCTTGCTTTTGGCGATGCTCGTCCCGACTCCAGCGCGTTGGTACTCGCCTCGTTCAACGGCGACGTCGGAATCGTCGAGGATGGCCAGTACTTGCGCCAGCAGTTGCTTGCAGTCGCGGTCCTTCTCGCCCTACTCGAAGACAGTGCCGGTGCTCACGTCGACCTCGCCGCTCTAATCGTCAAGGCATTTGTCTTCGGCGGTCGCGAACCTGGCCATCCGAGACTCGTGAGTGCATCCGAAAAACATCTCGCTTGGTCACGGAACGACGGCGCAAAGTCGCCTGCTCGACCAAAAGTAGCTGGACAGTCAACCGCACTTAAGACCGCGCTTGAGCAATTGACAACTGCCGATTGGAACGTGTATCGGACCGCGATCGTTGAGGTTTCAAATGAAGTGACTAGAGTTCGGCAAGCTCTCGCCCGACAAGCCGCTTGGGTCGAGCAGCGTGATCCTCGGGTTAATGAGCAACTTGAGCTTCTCTGGTGGATCACATCGGGGATTAGCGCCACTACGCGGCAGCCATTGTCTGAGGTCCCCTCAGTTGCAGCACCGATCATTGCTGGCCTGGACGTGGCGGCGCTCGCCCCACGGTCACCAGGTCCTCCGTCTAGCCTCGGACTACTTCGCTTCGCCATCGCGTTGGTAAACCTACGGAGCGAGGAGGTCGTGAGCCTAGGTGCCAGCAAGGAGGCCTTGGACGCGATCTCTGGCTCTCTCGTGCCTGCGCCAAATGTGGACGACGCCGATCTCTTCCCCGTATTTGCGTTCTTGACAGGTATCTCGGAGCAGCCGTCCGCCAAGCAGGCGCCAGCTCTCGCGCTCGCTGAGGAGAGCCTGGTAGAGAGTTATCTGTACAAGACGTTTGGAGCGTCTGGGGACAATGACTGAGGAAGCGAATCCGCCGCCCGCCGACGAGGAAGCCGTTGAGCAGTCCCAGGGCGAAGAGCCGGCGGCCCAGACTGAGCGAGACTCCGGTTCGGACCTTGATGCGATCCTCGAGTCAGAAGCGCCGATAGCGGTTGTCGGCGAGGGTCTGAGTGAGTCAGAGGCCGAAGCCCTATGCGCAGAAGAGCGATGCACCGTCGTCGTGCTTGCGGGCGGGGTTAGAAGCGGCAAGACGACCCTGCTGACTTCGATCTACGAACAGCTGAACCAGCAGCCATTTGGGCCGGATTTCTTCGCTGGCTCCGGGACGCTATTCGGGTTCGAGAATCGCGTCCACGGGTGGCGAGAGTACTCGGGCGAGTCGACCCCTATGACTGAGCGAACGGGTCTTACCCAACCACCGTGGTTGCATCTGCGACTGCGTGACCCGGCCTCAGGTTATTCGCATCGCCTCCTCATGGCGGATCTGTCTGGCGAGCATTTTGAGCGTTTGGTCGTGGGCGAGCGAGGCCCAGAGTCGCTGCCTATGCTCTCGCGGGCCGATCACCTAGCTCTCGTGCTCAATGGCCGAAAGTTGGCGGATGCGCGGGAGCGACTTATTGAACGATCACGCGCAGAGCAACTCCTTCGAATTCTGTCGGCTCCTGGAGTGCTGGCCTCTGTCGGCGCACTAACTATCGTGGTTGCAAAGCTTGACGAGTATCTAGCGGATGGTCGGGCAGATGACCTGGAGGAGTTTGCTTTGCGCCTGCAGCAGAACGCGGGTGTGACCGGTGGCCTGCCCTTGTTTCGGACAGCGGCCCAGCCGCATTCCTCGAAATACCCGCTGGGTCATGGGGTCGATGCGCTGCTCGGGTATTGGCTGCTCGACGACGAGCGCACGGAGCCAGCCGAGCTGGCAAGCTCCTCAGCGGAGACGGCGTACGGTCGCTTTGGACTTCAATGGAGCGACGATGGCTGAGCTCATATGCATGCTAGGGCTACCGGGATCCGGGAAGACCTCGTTCCTCGCGGCGTTGTACGAGCTCGTCTCTCATGACGATATTGAGGGGTCACCGAAGCTCGTGGCTCTGCCGCCGGACAGGGCCTACCTCCAGGACATTCATGAGAGGTGGTTGCGCTGTGAGGCGGCACTACGGACCAAAGACACCGGGCCTGCCGCGGCCATCCATTTCGATCTTGAAACCGGGGACGCCGAAACGTTCTCCGTCGCGATACCGGATGTTGCGGGCGGCGCTGTCAGAACATTGTGGGAGGAGCGGCGATGGACCAACGGTCTCGATGAGCTCGCCCGCACCGCGTCGGACGTGATGCTTTTTCTGCGCGCCGACGACATCGAGCCGCCAAAACGCGTGAGAGAGGCGATAGATCACGCGGCTGTCGAGGAGCCACGCGCCGATGGAGACGACGAGCGCGAGGTTCCTCGGATCGCCTTCAACCCTGAGAACTCGCCCACACAAGTGAAGCTGGTTGACCTGCTCCAGTCCGTAGCTGCCATCAATCCGACGCGGCCCCTAGGGCTCGCCGTGGTGTTGTCGGCCTGGGATCGCGTGCAGGATCAGGACGTGGGCCCGCTTGAGCTGATGCAGCTGAGACTGCCCTTGCTCTGGCAATTCCTGACTGCTAATTCCGAGACCATTACCTTTCGAGCGTTTGGCGTAAGCGCGCAAGGAGGCGATTTCCAACAGGACGCCGACGTCCGCCGCCTGCTTTCAACCGACCCACCATCAAGTCGAACAATAGTGGTTGATGGCGAGCAAGTATCTAACGATATCTCCCGCCCCCTCCGATGGCTTTGGCAACGAATCTAGAGGAGGCCGCCATCGGTGAGGTGGGCTTGGTGCATCAGGCACTTCACGGCTATCGAGATGGACACCGGCTCCTCGCGAGCTCTGTACCTCTGCCCCAGACGGCGCTCGATGCAATGTTGTCTCTGACCGACGCTGTCGATGTTTACGATGACGAGGCACTCGGCCAACTGCTCGCAATTTATCCGCTACCAGACACAGAGTGGATCGCGGCCTCGCTCACCTGGCCTGCGACTGACGTAGGCCGTGCTGGTGCGGTCTGGACTCACACTCTAATCGCGACAAGCCTCACGTTTGCTGCTGCCGGGCCTGCGGTTGGTGAGTTGTTTCGACGTCCTGCATCGGCTACGAGGACGGACTTGTCCGGATATGACGTGACACTCGGCTTTGGTAGAAGTCCCAAAATTCCCACGCCGAGCTCACTCGACAGCGCCGCGCGAATCGCATGGGCCCTCCACGAGGCTCCCATCCGTCCGGTTATTGCCGACGCGAGTGCGATCAAATCGGAGCTCCGCCAGAGGCTCTTGATCGGGCTTGTAACCCAATGCTGGCCAGGATTGATCGAGACGCTCGCCTGTGGCGAAACATCGAGTCTTCCTCGTCAACTCGGCTCTCGCCCGTTTGATCTCACACTTACTGGTCGCCGCGGGCTCGCCGTTTTGTCGAGAGATACAGGACTCCGAGTGCTCCCCGCGTCGACGAAGATCGAGCCACCAGCGTGGGCGACCAAGCTCGCGAGCGAGGCATTCCAGCGCGACGGCCTAACACGCTTTCTCCGGTCGTTCGGCCCCGAAGCAGCAAAGCCACGCACGGCGGTGAAGCCCCTCGCTCAGACCTTTACCGAGCTAAGCGGGGAGCCCGACTCGGGTAAAGAGGGGCTCGAATCTGTGCTAAAGATCCTCTCATCGGTGTTCCCGCGTCGGGCGGACATGCCGAGGCTCAAGATTGCCATCTTCGGCTCGGCTGTTGAGCGTGACTTGACGAAGCGCATTCGCGAGACTGACATCCTCGCGGTGGTGGCGACCGACAGTCATTCCCGCTGTCTCTCCACGGTGGACCTGAAACTGGGCGAGCGCGCTGCACACGTCGCCGCAACCTCGCCAGAGGACACGCTTCGACTCCTCCGAGCACTCGCGACGCGCGATGGGGGGCGGGACACAGCCCGAGTCGTTTACTCGGGGCTGCTAGCCGGTCTGTCGGCTGAGGATCTCCGCGGCTTTGCCAGTAGCCATCCAGACACCCTTGCCTCGCTGATAACTATCTACCCCGGAACGCTAGAGCGCGCAGAGCTCTGGCAGAATGGTTCAGTCTCACTGCTCGACGCGCTTGAGGAGCGGGCTGTGAGCCCCGAGCTCCGTCGGTCAATAACTACCGCCGCTGGGCGTGTCGCTGATCGTGAACTTGCTCATGTGCTCTTCGATAGATGGCCACGTGAGGTCGAAGCGTCCCTGACGGACATCTTCGTGCAGCGAGAGGCGTTCGAGACATGGGCAGGTGTGCTGCCGTCGTCGCTTCTGGCTGGGTGGCTAGCGCACCAGGAGACCCCGTCTCCAGTGCTCGTCTTTGACGTTGCGTCAAAGCTCACCGTGAAGGAGGCGAGGCGCGTACCTACCGATATTTGGCTTCGGACACGTCTCGGGGAGGGTACGGGTTCTTCTGACGAGCGTGCGCTCGCGACACTGCTCTGCATGGCTCTGACTCACGAGAGCACCAGCGCAGCCGAACTCGCGTGCCGGGCCGCAGACGGGCTTTGGCCCGCAGTTGTCGCCGATAGGCTGACGCGTGCCGACGTAATCGATGACTTGGGCAAATTGCGTAAGGCGCCCGAGCTGCAGACTGTTGCTGACGGCATTGTGCAGCGACTCGTGAAGTCCTTTAGGAAGCATCATTGGCACACCGATGCAGCTCTGCTATTGAGCCATCGCGACCTCTTTGAGCTAGTGCTAGAGACTGACGCAGCGATGAAACCTGAAGGTACGATTGCGCAACGACTACTGTCCCACCTGTCGTCGGCGGTGTCACCTGGACAAGTGGACGTGATGGAAGCCGTAGTCGCGCGCCATGCGCCGCGCGAGGATCTCGTCCGGCTGGTCGAAGGGTTTGTTAGGCGCTTCACGTCGGGTTGGTAGTTATGACCTTGTCACGGAGGCCGGTCTGGATCTCGCGCGTATTCGTCAGGTCTAGTAACCGCCAACGTTGATAGAGCCGCAGACTATGCATTGGTCCGAAGGGCCCACGAACTCAAGGCCGCCACAGTTGAAGCAAGCGTTCCGGTCTCTGAACCATTGTGCTTCCTGCCCCTGGCGTTGTCGCGTGAGCAGCCAGTCCGTGGCGTCGCGACGCTTAACGGGCTCGGATTCAGTTGCCAGCCGGACGAACTCGCCCCAGTCCTCCTGAGGGGGCAGCGGAAGAAGCATGCCATGAGCTGGCCAGTGACCCGTCAGTGCCCAGCTTGCGATCACGCCGAGTGAGTAGGCATCTGACTGGGGCGACGCCGCCCGTGGATCAGCAAGCACCTCAGGCGCAATGAACCCGGTCGTGCCCAGCACGACGCCAGTTCGGGTCAGACTCTCGAGCGAGACGCGATCACCTTTGGTGACCAAACCAAAGTCACTGATGACCCAGCGCTCGTCGACTCGAAGGATATTTCTTGGTGTGACATCGCGATGAACGTGCCCAAGCGCGTGCGCCGCTTGAAGTCCGTCCCATGCTTCGATCAAAACGTCCACAAGCGTCTCACTTGACAGGCCCTCCGTTGCGCGGAAATCGCTGAGATCCGTGGAAGCCAACGGCATGGCGTACCAGTAGAAGCCCCGGCTGTGCTCCATGACCGGCATGACGTTCGGATGGCGGATCTGTGCCTGGACCCGAATCTCCCGCTCTAGTCGCGCGACAAAGAGTGGGTGGTCAAAGGCCTGCTTCACCGCTGCGACGTGCCCATCCTTCCGGTGCTGACCCCGCGTAACCTTCGCGCACCCACCGAGTCCCAGAGGCTTCGGGTCGAGGCGGTATGGAACGTCGCGCGGATGGGGCGGCATTGCTCTGTTGTAGCCGAAGACGTCCTCGACTTGGGCTCCTAGATGTCCTGCCCACATACGTTGTGAACGCGGCTGATGGGTGGCCGGTTGCCGATCCCCGAGTGTGGCCTGCGCTGGTTGTAGTGCTCAAGCCAGTGTGGCAGCGCGCGAGCGCGATGGCCTGAGCTGGCGTAGCTGAGGCCATAGCCCCACTCCCGCGCCATCGTCTGGTGGAAGCGCTCCACCTTGCCGTTGGTACGTGCTCTGTAGGGGCGGATCGTGCGGTGCTCGATGCCCTCGCGGCTGAGCAGCTCGCGCAAAGCGCGGTTGTGGGTGTAGCTCCATGCGTTATCGGTGAGGATCGCCTTGACTCTGATCCCGTGGCGGGCGTAGAAAGCCAGGGCATGCTTGACGAACTGCAGCACCGAAGGCGAGCGCTCATCGCCATAGAGCTCTGAGAAGGCCAGGCGGGAGTGGTCATCGACCGCTGCGTGGGCGTAGTCCTGTCCGAGGTGCTTGCGCTTGGAAGCCCCCGGGCGTGAGCGATCGCCAGTCAGGGCGTGCCCGGGCGAGGCAAAGCGCGCATAGGTCTTGACGTCGATGTGCAGCAGGTCTCCGGGGCATGGCCACTCGTAGCGGTTAGCGGCTTCTCGGGGAGCGCGCGGTCTGCGAGAGAGCTCGTGACGGCACAGCACCTTCCAGACCGTCGAATGTGGATGCCCGGTCACACCCGCCACCAGGCGCGGTCCCCAGCCGGTGTGACGACGCACCTCGCAGATGCGCTGCTGCTCGCCGAGCTCGAGCAGACGGGGACTGCGGTTAGGGCGGCTGGAGCGATCGGCTGCCCACGTCAATGAGTGTCGCTCTGCTAGCGAAGCGACTGCATATCGACGCCACCACCGATGAGCTGTCGCCGGCGACACATCCAGCCTGGCCGCTGCTTGGCGGAAGCTCAATCCGCCCTCGATCGCCTGACACAAGGCCAGCCGTCCAGCCGGTCCGAGCTTCGCTCTACCGTGGATCTGCATCCGGGTCCTCCTAGGTCGTGAGCCTTCGCAGACCCACAGCCTCGGATGAGACCCGGATGCCTTCTCAACCGTTCACAACGTGTGTGGGCGCGTCACCTAGAGTCTCCGGCGCAGCATCGGCATGCCCGAATTGCCCCCGGTCCTCGCTTCGCGGCCCGCTCCCATCGCGATGGACGGGCTTGGTTGGCACTTGCACCGTGCGGGTTGCTATCGGACGAGCTACCCCACGATGCACATCATCAGCTTGGCGGCGCTCAGCGCGCTTGCGCCACGGTCGGGCACGCATCGATCACGGTAGCTAGCGCGGTGCTAGTGCTGTGCTTCGACCACACGGCGACCGCTATCGAAGTACAGCGATCATCGGTCGCGGAGGTTGCAGTCTGTGCGCGTCGCGCGTTAGGGACAAGCATCAGTACAAACGGCGTGAGATCGTTCAGGCTGCTGTGCGGCAAGAACAGGTCGTAGTCCTCGGCCTTCTTCCTCAGCCGTGCCGATGGCTCGGTGCCACGGTCGAGCTCGACCAGGAAATGCAGTGGCCCGCGTCCGGGAAGCGTGAGGACGCCCCAGCCATCGGGTACGACTTTCCCGGAGAACACGTGATGGCAGGTTCGTTCGCCGTACCACTCCGACAGCGCGCCGCCGGCCGCGTTGGCCTCGATCGCAAGCCGAGTAAAGAACTCGTTGACTTCGACGTGGTGGGCAAGGTTTTGGCTCGTGGCAATGCTCGCCGCGACTGAGTGCTGCCAGCCGAGCTCGGAACGATCACGGCCGAGATGATCAGCGACGATCAACGCGCCCGCCTCATCGAGAATCCAGTGATACGGAGCGGTGCCCTCTCCCATCGGCACCGAGGGGCGGAAGCGATCGAGCACACGTAGGCGATATAGGACGTCCAGGCGAGCGGAAGCGGTTCTTGATCCTGTGAAGTGCAAGCGCTTGATCTGGCTCGTCGTCAACACTCGGAACTCAAAGCAGTCTTTGGCGATACTCCGATCCCGCTCCGTCAGGTGAGAAGCAAGCTTCAGAATCTCCTCACGACCGAACCGTCTGGGACGTACGATCTCTTTCAACTACTAACTACCTCCTCTATTGTCGGGGTCTCTTTCAAGCCATCGATCTGGTCGATTTGCTGGGGTTTCTCGCGCCCAACGGGTCTCGTTTCATAACCGGAGGAGTGATCGGCGTACCGATCGGAGGACCGGGTGGAGGGGCGATCCGCACGCCCCGCTGCCGAGCGTTCACGCCCACGTCGGCTGACGGCGTAGCGGGAGTGGCTTCCTCTTCCTCGATCGCAGCTGCGAGCCGACTCGTTGACAAGCCGAGCGCGCTCGCGAGGCGCCGGAAGGTTTCCCAGGACGGGCACGCCTGCGCAAGCTCGATGTGGGCGAGAGAGCCGGTCGTGATGCCCGCGTGGAACGCCATTGCTTCGCGCGTGAGGCCTTTGTCCTCGCGGAGCGCCCGGACGGTCGCCGCGAGTACCGGGTCAGGCTTCGCGTGCGGCATGCCCGTTTCCAGCTACGTCGTGCCCACGGACCCTGATTTCAATGGGGTCTACGACCGAGTCTTCATTCCCGTCGCTCCCGCTTTCGGCACCCGGCTGATCCCTTGCTTCCGGCAGCGGCTCGCCGCCTGGAAGTAGGGGAGGAAGTCGTCGTGAGGCTGCACGGCGCCTGTTACGTCGTGCTCACGCCTATTTATGGGTCTGCCGGAGAGTGTTTTCCTGTGGAGCCGCGATTGTCTGCATATCGCAGGTGGCAGGCGGTCATGAGATATGGTAGCGATTTGCTACCATCCTGGTATGAGCAAGCAGATCGCTGTCCGTCTCCCAGATGAGCTCGTGGAGTTCGTGGATCGAGCGGTCGCCTCTGGCCACGCACGCAGTCGGGCCTCAGTCGTCACACGAGCGCTTGAACGGGAGCACCGACGCGCCGTCGCTGAAAGAGATGCGGAGATCCTCG
The DNA here is from genome assembly GCA_963794905.1 of uncultured Solirubrobacteraceae bacterium. Taxonomy (GTDB): domain Bacteria; phylum Actinomycetota; class Thermoleophilia; order Solirubrobacterales; family Solirubrobacteraceae; genus Palsa-744. The sequence continues at coordinate 1,379,753 of CAWCFO010000002.1, read as the reverse complement.
CCCGCACCGGCCCTGACCCTGAGCTTGCCGGGCTGGCGGAGCATGCGGCAGGCGTGCGGCCGACACTTGGCTGATGCGCCCGATTCACGTGGCGCAGCTCGACAAGGCACGTCCGGTGCTGATTCTCACTCGTGAGCTTGTGCGCCCACATTTGAGGACCGTGACGGTCGCGCCCATCACAACCACGATCCGCGGGCTGTCGAGCGAGGTGCCTGTCGGTACGGCTAACGGGCTCACGGGACCTTCGGTCGTCAGCTGTGACAACGTCACGACGGTCCCGACCGACGCCCTGGGGGATCAGATCGGGGTGCTGCTCGATGACCAAGAGCTACAGCTGGGCGCGGCGATTCGAGCTGCGTTTGATCTCGATTAGGCGCTTGTCGTCAACCCGCTCGAACCTCGCGAGATATCGGCGTGGGGCAGACTTGCGTTTCTAAGTTAGTGAGCTAATATGCTCCCTATGCATAGCTCGCTGGCGTTCAGCCTGCACGCCCTAACTGCCCGTCTGGATCGAGCTGCCGACCGCATCCTTCAGTCCGAGGAGGGCGTCTCCTATGCCCGGTTTCTTGCGCTGTTCATGGTCGGCGCGCTCGGCGCGAGCACGCAGAAGGAGTTGGCTCAGCACCTCGGTGTCACCGAGCCGTCTGTGAGCCGCATGACGGCGACGCTGGCGGCCGCCGGACTGCTCGCCGCCGACTTCGATCCCGCGGGTGGGAACCGGAGGCGACTGGTTTTGACGCCTATAGGAGCGCAGCTCGTGCGAAGGTGCTGTGAGCGTCTGGAGGCGGAGATGTCGGCGCTCGTCGACGAGAGCGGCGTGCCACACGAGGAGTACCTGCGCCACACCGAGCAGATGCTTCTGTCGCTCGGCTCGACGGAGCAGCTGCCCGACGGCCAATCGAAACGCCCCGAGCCCTCGGGCTCCACGCCGACCGCGAGCGCTCGACAACCGACGATGAGGTCGTGATGTCGGCGCCGCGCTGTTCGAGCGTCACCTCCGCGGACGGCACAACGATCGCCTATCGCTCGCTCGGCGCCGGTCGGGGAGTCGTTGTCGTGGGGGGCGCCTTGAGATCTGGCGAGGACTACCTCCCCCTCGGACGCGCTCTGGCGAGATCTCGCACAGCACACCTGATGGACCGGCGCGGACGCGGCTCCAGCGGACCGCAGGGCAGCGCCTACAGCATCGATAGGGAGTGCGAGGATCTCAAGGCAGTCGTCGCCGCAACCGACGCGGATGTCGTCTTCGGACACAGCTATGGCGGACTGATCGCGCTGGAGAGCGCCAGGCGCGAGCGAACATTCCCCGATGTGATCGCCTTCGAGCCGGGTGTCTCGGTTCACGGCTCGATCCCGCTCGGCTGGATCCCTCGCTACCGCGAGCTTCTGGACCGAGGCGATGCACGCGGAGCGTTCACGTGCATGGTCCAGCAGGCCGGCTACGCTCCGACGACGCTGGGCAGGATGCCGGCCTGGTGTGCGCGAGCCATTCTCACGATGGTCGTCCGAGGGCAGCAGTGGCAAGCGATGAAGGCTCTCCTGCGGACACATCTCCTCGAGGGCGAACAGGTGGCGCTGCTCGACGGGGACGTGAGCCGCTTCTCCACAATCGACGCCCGCGTCCTGCTGCTTGCCGGAACCAAGAGCCCGGAGGCCATCATGATGCAACCGATGCTGGAGATCCAAGCCGTGATCCCCGGTGCGACGTTCGAGCTCATGGAGGGACTCGGACACACCGCTCCCGATGAGCATGCGCCGGAGCGAGTGGCCGAGCGGGCGCTGCAGTTTTCACGCAGCTGACCACAGTGGAAGTGGCGAGCTGCAGCGCCTCGCCCATCGGAAAGGCTTTGCCAGTTCCAGCGCCACGCTCGCCGTCACGGATCTGTACTCGCTAGACCTCAGCACCCACCCCTCATCGGCGGGTCGGAGAACGGCTGCGAGCAGTTCCCGCGCAGGGCACACACATCACGCTGTCGGGCAGGGCCCGCAGTCGCTGGTGCGCGATCGGCTGTCCGCAGACGTCGCACATCCCGTAGGTTCCTTGGTCGAGCTTGGTCAGCGCGCGTTCGGTTCGCGCCAGCGTGCTCTCCAACGATTGACCGACTCCGATATCGGTGAGCCGGCTGATCGCCTCGGTCGTCCCGTCGCCGATCCGCTTGCCGAATCCCTGCGCGCTGCCCAGCTCGGGCCGCTGTGCGAAGACGGCCACGCGCTCGCTCGTTTGATCTCGGCGCGCTTCGAGAGCCTTCCGTATCTCGGCCAGATCGAGACGCTCGGTCGGTGCGGGCATATCTCAGTCTTACGCACCTGACCGCCCAGTTGTGCCTTTACTAACATCGCGCTAAAGTAAAGGCAATGCCACGGGTCTCCTCTAAGAATCAAGTGACAATCCCAGTCGAGGCGATGCGCGCTGCTGGCCTGCGCCCAGGCGATGAGATCGCCGTGCGCCCGGCCGGTGAAGGCGAGATCGTCATAGCCAGCCGAGGCTCGCGGGTCCGGCGCCACGCCGGCATCGCGAAGGGCATTTACAAGGACGACGAAATCCAGAAGCTCCGGGACGAGTGGAAGCGCTGATCCTCGACGCGAGTGTGCTGATCGGCCTGCTTGACACGGCCGACCGCCATCACGATCGCGCGGTCGACGACGTTGAAGCGGCGGACCGCGAAAGCCATCAACTGCTCCTCCCCGCAAGCGCCTACAGCGAGACGCTGGTGGCGTTCGCGCGCGCGCAGCGCCTGCAGGAAGCGCGCCAGGCCATTGTCGCGATGGGCATAACGGTGGTACCGCTCACCGACACAATCGCTGAGGAGGCGGCTGAGCTGCGCGCTCGCCACCGCCAGCTGCGCCTCCCCGATGCGATCGTCCTCGCGACTGCCCGGGCACTCGGCGGACGCCTGTTGAGCTACGACCGCCGGCTCTCGCAGCTCGCGGGTGAGTCAGCCTGACGTCGCCCACCGCCCCGGCCCAGGCCCTGGCAACGCGTGTTCGTGGTGGAGCGACTCGTCGGCGGTGTCACTCGGCAGGCTCCCGCCCGCGCCAGCCCTCCCAGCAGTGTCAATCGAGGTAGTCGTCGATTCGATCGAGCGCGTCGGCAAGATTTGCACGCCCGAAGCCGACACGCACGTGTCTCGGTTGCTCATACACCGCGCCCGGGAGCAGCAGCACGCTGGCCTCCGACGCGATTCGCTCACACCAACCTTGCACGTCGAAGGCACCGACGATGCGCGGAAAGCCGATCGGCCCAGCCGTGGGCCGAATCCACTCGAACAGATCGCTTCGCGTGGCGATGAAGTCGTCGACGAGTGGCAGGTTGTCGAGAACCAGCCGTCGGTTGCGCTCCACGATGACGCTCGCGTGGCGCAACGCCAGTGCGGCGAGCAATTCGCTTGGGGCGCTGGAGCAGATGGTCGTGTAGAGCTTCAGCTCGCGGATGCGGCTGAGAAGCTCGCCGTCGCGGCAGCACAGCCAGCCGGTCCTCAGACCCGGCAGCCCGTAGGCCTTTGAGACCGTGTTCAACGAGATCGCCCTCTCGTAGACGTCGCAAGCACTCGGCAGAGCGCCGTCGGGCGCGTGCTCGAGACCCGCGTACACCTCGTCGCTGAACAACACCGCAGAGCGTTCTCGGGCCAGCTCGACGACACGCGCGAACGTGGCGTCTGACATCTGCGCGCCGGTCGGGTTGTGCGGCGTGTTGACGTAGATCAGCTTCGTGTCCGAGCGCAAGAGCCGCTCGAGCTCGTCCAGGTCGTGCGCCCAACCGTCCTCGTAGCGTCGCTGCCACAGGCTGACCTGCGCTCCGGTGCTGCGCGCCACCTCGACCGCCGAGCCGTAGCAGGGACTCTCCACGACCGCGTGATCACCCGGTCCGAGAAGCCCGTGATAGGTCAGAAAGATGCCCTCCTCTGCGGCTGCCAGGACGAGCACGTCCTGCGGCTCGATCCGCCCGTGGCCGTCGGCGATCACGGCCCTGAGCTCATCTGACCCGGACACCTCCGTATATCCCAGCCGCAGCGCGCCGAGTCGCCTCTGCGCGTCCGCCTCGAATGCGAGGAGTTCCGCCACGGTCATCGACTCGCAGTCGCTGCTCGACAGCATGAACTCGGTGCTGAACTCCCAGCGTTCGTAGAAGCGCTCGATCGCGAAGGGTCGTATTTCCAAGCCCGGCCCCTGCCTCTCAGTCGCCGGAATCGGTCGCGCCTCTGCAGGTCGGTGTGGCTCGTCGAGGCCCTGGAGGGGCAGGGGCAGGCGCACGCGGCGCGACGCGAAACCTGCCAACCATCCGCGCGCTCATCTGGCTGCGGTCGTTCTCGGAGACCGCTTGCGCGATCTCCGAGCGGTCAACGGCCTTCCGTTTGGGGCGTGGTTCGCCGCTTGGCCCTCGCTGATCACGTCGATCTCGGCTGCCGGTCTGTGGCGCGATCCCTCCGGTTTGGGGACGACGGCCGTGTCGCTTCTCGTCGACGCCTGATCGTCGACTGGAGCCGGAAAGCAACGTTGCATGAGCTCGATGAACCGCCCGGCCATCCCGGGATCGGGCATGCGAGCGGGCGGCGCCTCGGCTTTGCGCAGAGACTCGCGTTCGTTCTCGCGGGCCAGCTGCATCAGAAGGTGATGGCTGAGTCTCATGTCTATGAGCATCGCGCGCAACCGTCGGCGTCCTAAGCTATTTAGACTTGGCTAAATTGATCGGCGTGCTCGTCCGGGTCAGGGAGGCTGTGCACGATGATCCTCGCGCGCTTTAACACGGAGGCGCTGACGCGCGTCCGCTTTGCCATCTCACCCACGCTCGAGACCGTCGCCAGCCTCGCGCCGCTGGACGACCCCGCTCGTGGCGCGCTTCACCTGCCTTGGGTCGAACAGGCTCGGAGCAAGACCGCCGACTTGGATCTCTCACCGCTGCGCGCGCTGCAGCGGCCGGGAGCCTATAACCCCGACTTCATCAATCCTCCACCCAGCAGCCCGCTGGCAGAGTTCGAGAACGAGCTGGCGGTGATGCTGGCCACGCCCGTCGAGCAGGTGCGCGAAGAGGTGCGCAACGCTTACCCCGGGCGGGCCGTTCCGCCGGTTCTCGAGCCGTTGCTCAGCGAAACGAGCACGGCGGTGGCGCGACTCGCCGATCTGATGCGCGCCTACTGGGATCGCGCGCTCTCCTCGCACTGGCCGCGAATTCGCTCCCTGCTCGAGCACGACGTGCTCTATCGCGCGGCGCAGATGGCCAGCGGCGGGACGCGACTGCTGTTCACCGATCTGGACCCGTCGGTCCGTTGGAGCGAGGGCGTTCTGCGCATCGACAAGTGCGACGACGCGACCCTGGAGCTGGACGAGCGGGGCCTGTTGCTGGTGCCCAGCGTTTTCGTGTGGCCGTGCGTGATGATCGTGGCGGCGCCGCCTTGGCAGCCCACGCTCATCTACCCGGCGCGTGGCGCGGGCATGCTGTGGGAGCCGCAGAGGCCCGTCTCGCCGCACGCCCTCGCCGACCTGGTCGGCCGTACGCGCGCCGCCGTGCTGTCGGCGCTGGACTCTCCCCGATCGACCAGCGAGTTGGCGAATATGCTCGGCGTCACCGACGGCGCCGTCTCGCAACACCTGTCAATCCTCACCGACGCGGGACTCGTCAGCCGGCGCCGCACGCGCCGCTACGTGCTCTACCTGCGCTCGAGCGACGGAGATTCTCTCGTTCGATCCACGGGCGGAGGGACTTGAGTGCGCCGGGCTGAGGCGACCCCTGAAATCGGGGTCCGACGAAGCGGCCGCGCTGGTGGTCGTCGATGTGCAGCGAGGCTTCGATGACGAGTCGTGGGGCCAGCGAGACAACCCGGCCTGTGAGCGCAACGTGGCGTCGTTGATCGCGGAGTGGAGAGCTCGAGGCTGGCCGCTGGTGTTCGTTCGCCACGACTCGGACGACCCCGCCAGCACGTTGCATGCGGGCGCACCGGGCAACGCTTTCAAGCAGGTGGTCACGGGCGAGCCCGATCTGCTCGTCAGCAAGCGGGTGAACTCGGCGTTCTACGGGTCGCCGGACCTTCACGGCTGGCTGCAGGCGCACGACATACGACGCGTGGTCATCTGTGGGATAACCACGAACCAGTGCTGTGAGACGACCGCGCGCATGGCGGGCAACCTCGGCTACGACACCACCTTCGTGATCGACGCGACGCATACGTTCGCGCGTCGAGCTCTCGACGGATCGTGGATCTCAGCAGGGCAGCTCGCTCGCACGACTGCGGCCAACATCCACGGGGAGTTCGGTGTGGTGGAAGACACGCACGCTGTCCTGCGCCGGCGCGTGCAGCGCCGGCGCTGCGTCGAGATCCCGGGCTCGATCGCAATCCCGTGACGAGAGCCAAATTGGCGTTCGCACATCCTCCGATCGACGCTAGCCTCGCCGATCATGAGAATCAGTTCCCTCGGCTGGCGCACCGACGTCAGCCTGCGCCAGCGCGAGGGCGCGCAAATCGAGGAGCACGACGACCATCTCGTCATACGCACCGCCGCGAATCCCGGTTACAGGTGGGGCAACTTCCTGCTGTTTCACTCACCGCCAAGGGAAGGCGACGCCGAGCGCTGGGTCAGGCGATTTGAGCATGCATTCCCGGCGGTGCAATATCTGGCGCTGGGCATCGACAGTCCGTCGGGTGAACTCGGCGCAGCGGACGAGCTGAGCGCCGCTGGGCTCGCCACCAATGTCGACACGGTGTTGACGGCCGCTTCCCTGCGAGCGCCGACGCGCGTGTCGACAGAGGTCGAGCTCCGGCCAATGCAAAGCGACGATGACTGGCGCAAAGCGCTGCAGCTGCGCGTCCGAACGGCTGCTGACGCCGGCGACACCCCCGCCTATCGACTGTTCGTCGAGCGCGAGATGGCGGCGATCCGCAACGTGTGCGAGCAGGGCCACGGCGCTTGGTTCGCCGCCGCTCGCGGTGCAGAGCTGCACGCGAGCCTTGGCATCTTCGACGCCTCACCGGGCACGGCTCGCTTCCAGAGCGTCGACACCCACCCCGAGCATCGACGTCAGGGGCTCGCCAGCAATCTCCTCTATGCAGCCGGCGTGTGGGCCCGCACCGAGCTTCGCGCAACGACGCTCGTCATCGCGGCTGACCCCAATTACTTCGCCATCGACATCTACAGATCGCTTGGCTTCACCGAGCACGAGCACAAGGTGTCCGTGTCGCGCGCGTGATCGTCGGCTGGCCGCCACTCGCCGCGGCAGGTGAGACCCACCGACCACCGCACGCCCGACCGCTCACTCGCGAGTGCCGGCGCACGAGCCAAGCCGGTCACCGCGACCCGACAAGCGCAAGCGCCACGACGCCGCCGAGCATCAGCGACACGCCGCTGGCCGCCAGCGAAGAAGCGACGCCGACGAAGCCGCCGATCAGCGCGACGCCGATCGCGCCGCCGATCTGGCGGCTGGTGTTGTTGACGGCGGCCGCGATGCCCGCCCGGTCGGGCCCGAGCGCCTCAGTCGCGCCGGCGACGAGCGCCGGAACGGCGAAGCCCATGCCCGCGCCGGCGAGCGCCAGCAAGGCCCAGCCGCCGGGACCGTCGATCGCGCCGCCGCCGAGTAGCGCCAAGCCGAGATAGCCCGCACCGCTGGCGAGCAGCCCGAGACCGGCCGGCAGGCGTGGGCCGACGACGCCGACGACGCGGCCGGTGAACGGCGTGAGCGCGGCCAGCGGCAGGGCGAGCGGGACGAGGTCGAGGCCGGCGGCGAGCGGCGACAGGCCGCGACCCTGCTGCAGATACAGGCCGATCGCAAAGAGCGCTCCGAGCGTGCCGAGGTTCATGAGCGCCGAGCCGGCGTTTGCGCCGCTGAACTCTCGCTGCGCGAACCACCGGGGATCGAGCAGCGGTCGTCGCGAGCGCCGCTCGACGGCGAGGAATCCGACCAGCGCCACGACCGCGACGACCGCGCCGCTCACGGTCGCCGTCGAGCCGACGCCGGCACGCCCGACCTCGATGAGCGAGAAGACGAGCGCCGCCAGCGCGGCCGTGCCGAGCGTCTGGCCGAGCACGTCTGGCCGAGCGGCGCGCGCCGTCGGGCCTTTCGGGCAGCAGCGCCACGCCGCCCGCAAGCGCAGCGAGGACCAGCGGCACGTTGATCCAGAAGATCGCGCGCCAGCCGATCGAGCCGACGAGCGCGCCGCCGAGGATCGGCCCGAGCACGAGCGCCGAGCCGCCGAGGCCGGCCCACACGCCGATCGCGCGCGGGCGCTCGCTCGGATCGAGAAACAGCTGGTTGACGATTGCCAGCGAGCTCGGCAGGATCGCCGCTGCGCCAAGCCCCTGGACTGCGCGAGCGCTGATCAACAAGGCGGCGCTCGGCGCGAGCGCGCAGACGGTCGACGCGCCGCCGAACGCCACCAGGCCGGCGAGGAAGACGCGGCGCGAGCCGAGCCGGTCGGCGAAATCGCCGACACCGAGCATCGTCGCCGCCAGCACCAGCGCGTAGGCGTCGACGACCCACTGAAGCTCGCTGCGCGACCCGCGTAGGTCGACGGCGATCCGCGCGAGCGCGACGTTGACGATGGTCACGTCGAGCAGAACGAAGAAGTAGCCGAGCGAGGCGACCGCCAGCGCGGGTCGACGGCCGTGGGGTGGGTCGGAATCCGTCATCGGATCCAGGCTAGATGCCGGACGATTCGGTACGCACCGAATCGTCCGGTCGTATTATTCGGTCATGGGCAACGTCGGGGTCGGCGCCAGCGAAACCAGGACTCACGCCGAGCAGGCGCTGGGCGAGCTCGCCGGGGATGTCGACATCGCGGCGGTGGCGTCGCTGATGGGCGACCCCAGCCGGGCGACCGTGCTGGCCGAGCTGTCCGATGGGCGCGCGCTGCCGCCGAGTGAGCTCGCCGAGGTCGCCGGCGTCTCGCGCTCGACCATCTCCGAGCACCTCGCAAAGCTCCAGCGCGCCGGCTTGCTCGCCGTCGAGCGAGGTGGTCGCAACCGCTACTACCGCCTCGCCGGACCGGACGTCGCCGCCGCGGTCGAGTCACTCGCGGCGCTTGCTCCACGTTTCCCCGTGCGTTCGCTGCGGCAGTCCAAGCGCGCCGGCGCGCTCAGCGCCGCTCGCACGTGTTACGGACACCTAGCCGGCCGGCTCGGCGTCGGCATCACCGACGCGATGCTCGTGCGCGGGCTGATCGAGCGCGAGGGCGACGTGTTCCTCCTCACCGGCGCCGGCGCGACTTGGCTGGAAAGTCTCGGCGTCGCCAAGCCGCCGCGCGCCGGAAAGGCCTGCAACGACTGGTCAGAGCGCCGCCCGCATCTCGCCGGCCGCCTCGGCGTCGTGCTCGCTCGCCGGCTGTTCGAGCTCGGCTGGGTCGCGCGTACCGAGCGCGCACGCGCCGTCGACGTCACCGCCGCCGGCCGGCGCGAGCTCGCTGCCCGGCTGGGTATCTAGTCTGCCGTCGATGCTCGCCCCCTCCGACGCGCATCCGGCAGTCGCGCTCGCCGAGTCGGGCGTGACGGTGATGCCCGGGCCGCTATCGACGGCGGCGGCCTTCGAGGCCGCCGCCTCAGTGATCGAGCAGGCTCACACCGAGCCGCTGGAGGTGATCGGCGACTTCGTCATCCCGCCGATCGACGGACCGCCGAGCCGAGACTTCCAGACGCTGCACTTCGACTTCGGACTCCCGCTTATCCCGGCTGCCGACGCCGATGTCGCCCGCTATACGCCCTCACGTGCCCGCCGAGCGGCATCGCAGCGGTGCGCGAACGCGACTCGTCCGCGTCGACGCGTTGGCGGCGCAGCGAACGTGGCCCGACTGCCACGAGCTGCTGCGGCGATTCGCCGCCTACGGAGACAGCCACGGCGCGTGGGCTGACTCCCACGGCTACACCGAGGGGAGCCTCGCTCGCATCGTCGAGGCGGCAAGCGCAGGCTCGCCCGTCCTTCCCAGCGTCAAGCAGAATCCCAACTTCCTCTGTGGCGACGAGTTCTCCAGCGTCGCCGCCGAGCTCGACTTCTTTGCGGCGCTCGGGATGTCTGTGCAGGCGGTTCAGGTCGAGCTCACGCTGGAGCCGGGGGCGCTGATGATCTTCGACAACCTCGCGCTCGCGCACGGCCGCCGCGGCGTTCGCCAGCCCGGCGAGCTTCACCAGCGCGTGTTCGGCCGCCGGGCGCTGCCGCCGAGCGGCCAGCGCGAGATGCGCGACCGTGTCCTCGCCGCATTCACCGGAAAGCCCGGCGCCGAACCGCGACGTGCAGATAGCCGATCGCCCGATGTCGCCGCAGCGATCGTCCTCCGCGGCTCGCCCGACCCGCTCAGTGCCTGTGCTTGGCCGCTGCCCGGCTGAGCTTGATCGGGCGAATCGTGCTCAGCGGGATGCCGCCTTTCACGACAGCGCTCGGAATCACCATCGAGACGCGCAGGTTCAGCGTCGTCGAGCGCCTGCCGTGCAGCAGCCGGACGAGCGTCGAGCGTCTGATCGGGATCTTCAGCGTGGTCGTCGCCGACCTGGACACCCGCCGGACGGCGCCGACCGTCACGAGCTTCGGATGAACCTTCGCGACGCTGGCGAGCACGAGTCCCGCTGAGCTCTTGAGCCCGTTGGCGACGCGCTGTGCCTGTTCGCCCTCGAGCTTCAAGGTTTCTGCGATCGCTTTCGTCAGTTCCTCCTGCTGCTTGGCGAGCTTCGCGAGCGTCGCTTGCGAAGCCGGGTCCTTTTTGAGGCCCGGGCTGTTCTCCTGTTGGCTGATCTGCTGGATCACCGTGACGTCGCTGGTGATCAAGGCGTTCTCTTCCGCCTGCGCGGCCGGGTCGAGTCCAGCCGGGTGTCGCTTGGCTTCGTTCACCTCGCGGTGGATGCGCGCGACGTCGGCTTCGTATGCGATCTCACGTTCTTCGACTTCCTTGCGCATCTCGGGGATGATGTCCGGGTATCGCTGTTCGCGGTCGCGTTCTTCAACTTCAGTGCGCATTTCCGGGACGATGTTCGGGTCTTCGCTCGCGCGCGGCGTTTTGCCGGCCGGCGGATGGGCGGACCCGGTTTCGCCCTTGTTGACGGTCGCTTTCACTTCGGTGCCGGGCACCGGCGTCTTGACTTCCACCACGACTTCGTTCGGGTAGCCGCCGCTGTCGGGACTGGACGTGTCGTAGCTGACCGGAGTGCCCCCCGGGAGGATGAATCGCGTGCCGGCGCCGCTCGGCGCGTGCGTCGCGTCGCCCGCATAGCTGGCCGAGATGCTCGGGAAGCCTCCCCCCGTCGGCGGCAGATACTCAACAGAGCAGAAGCCAGTGCTCGGCGCGCTCGCGCTGCTGGTCAGCGAACACTTGGCGCCGAACGCGAACAGACCCCCCTGTGGACTGCTGAACGTGACGCTTCCCGACGGCCCGGTCGGCGCGGCGGAGGTGTCGGCCACAGTTGCCGTGCACGTGTCCTGCGAGGTGAGCACGTCGTAGTTGCACGACACCGCCGTCCCCGTCGTGTGAGTGCCCTTCGGCGTCGTCGGTTCTTCCTTTTTGGCCGGTTCTTCTTTTTTCGTCGGTTCTCCCACCGAGCCACCGGAAACGCGCGTGGCGGTGTCCGTGCCGCTCGTGCCGTTGCTGTCGGACAGCGGCCCCGACCACGAGTTGCCGTCGGCGGAGATCGTGAGCGTCTCCGAGAAGCGGTAGCCGCCGGTGGTTTTCGCCAGCGTCAGCGTGTGACCGTTCAACGTGCCTTCGACTTCAGGCCCGCTCTGCACGTGCGTCGACCCCTGCGCTTGAACCAGTTCCACGCCGGGCGCGGGGTAATCGTGGCCGGCGCACGAGCCCGCTTCGCAGTGATAGACCGCATTCCACGTCCCAGACACGTTGAGTTCCGCCGCGCCGGCCGATGCGGCGGCGAGTGCGCAGGCGAGCGCGACCGTCGCGAGCAGAGCGAAGCCGCGGGCGGCGCGCGAGGTTCTTGACCCCTGCGGTTTCATCGGCAGAACTTGACCAGCACATGCATACGGCGTCAATACGCATCGATTGCGTACGCTGCGTGGCCGATGCCCGAGCGCGCCCTCCTCGATCTCGTCGGCGAAGTCATCGGCCTGCTGGACGTCGACGAGTTCCGTCGTGGGCTCTTGCGCGCCGTGCGCCGAGCCGTGCCCGTCGACTGGATCTCGCTCAACGACCTCAGCGAGGACCCGCACGCGACAGTCGTGCTCATCGAGCCCCCATTTCCCGCAGCCGCCCACGCGCTGTACGCCGAGTACGCATTCGAGAATCCGCTCGTCGCTCGCTACCAGCGCACGCAGGACGGACGCGCATATCGCTTCTCCGACGTCGCGACCTCTGCCGAGCTTCGCGCGACGAGCCTCTACCGCGAGTTCTACGAGCCGCTGGGCCTCGAGCACCAGATCGCCTTCACGCTGCCCGCGGAGCGAGATCGGCTGCTCGCGCTCGCGCTCTCCAGGCGCGACGCCGACTTCACGGACTTCGAGCGCGACCTGCTCAACGAGGCTCGGCCATTTCTCATCCAGGGCTATCGCAACGCGCTCGAGCACTCCCGGCTTCGCGCCGAGCTCGACGTTCGCTCACATGCACGCCCGCTGCCGCTGCAGGACGCCAGCCTGCTCGCCGAGCTCTCGGCGCGCGATGTCACGCCGCGCCAGACTGAGGTTCTCGCCTGGCTCGCCACCGGCCGCTCGGACCGCGCGATCGCGGCGATGCTGAGCGTCAGCGAGCGAACAGTGCACAAGCACGTCCAGCTCTCCTTCGGCAAGCTCGGCGTGCACACGCGAGCCGAGGCCGTGCAGCTGTTGTGGTCGTTCGTCGGCAAGCGACGCCGGCGCGCGCAGGCCTGACTCGACGCCGGCGCGCGCAGGCCTGACTCGACGCCGGCGCACGCAGGCCTGAGCGAAGTCAGTCCGCCGGCCAAGGCGCCGGCGCCCGCGAGAACTCACGCGGCCCGTAAGCCTCCAGCGATGAGTCAGTCTCCTTGTCCACCGACACCCCGTGCTTCGCTGCCACCGGATCGACCAGGTAATGGGTGTCGGCGTCGTCGCGGCGATTGCCGAACATGAACAGAACGCACGGCTGCTGTGAGCGGCCGACGATGATGTGGGCGGTCTCCGCGGGACAGTGAAAGAAGTCCCACCGGTGCAACGTCCGCTCCTCGCCCTCGACCACCACCAGGCATTCACCTTCGAGAACCAGAAAGCCCTCCTGGTTGCCCTCGCGGTGGTAGAAGCCCGTCGACTCCCCCGGCGGCAGGACGTGGAAGCCCGCGCCGATCTGGTTGGGCACGCCATCGGCCTCGAACGACAGCCATGTGCCATTGCGCGCCAGCGTCTGCCACGCCGCGTCGCGCGCGTTGAGCACGAACCAGCCCTCGCCCTCGGGCACGAGCCCCGACTCCGTCTGCACCAGCTTCGCCTCACGCACGCCCGACACATTAGGCCGTGCGCCATCAGCACGTGCGTAGGTCCTGCGCCATCAGTACGTGCGGCCACGCGCGGGTCCGCGCATGCCGCGAGCGCTACATTCCGAGCATGTCCGCGCGCTCGATGACGCTCGCCGTCGCTGTGGCGACGCTCGCGCTCATCGCGGCCGTGCCCGCGCACGCCGGCGCGGCCCGCTACTACCTGTCGCTCGGCGACTCGCTGGCGCAGGGCATGCAGCCCAACTCGGCCGGCCTGACCGTCAACACCGATCAGGGCTACGCCGACCAGCTTTACGCGATCGAGAAGCGAAGGGTTCCCGGGCTCAAGCTCGTCAAGCTCGGCTGCGGCGGCGAGACCACGACCAGCTTCCTGACCGGGCACGGCAACTCCGGCGACGCGCTGCTGCTCGGGTGCAACCCGGCGGGCGGCTCGCAGATGGTGGCCGCCGAACGCTTCCTGCGCGAGCATCGCCGCCCCGGCGAAGTCGCGCTGCTGACGCTCGACATCGGCGCCAACGACATCGACGGGTGCGTGAGCGACAACGCGATCGACACGTCGTGCGTGATCGCCGGCGCCGCACGCATCAGCGCCAACCTGCCGGTCATCATGCGCAGGCTGCGCAAGGCGGCGCCGGCCGCGACGCCGATGGCCTCGATGACGGTCTACAACCCGTTTCTCGCGCTCTACTTCACACCGGGCGATCGCAGCGAAGCGATCGCCAGCGATGGATACGCGCGCCACATCAACGAAGGGCTCGCGCGCCTGTATCGCGCGGGCGGGTTTCGCGTCGCGCACGTCGACAGCGCCTTTCGCACGTACGCACTGGCGAAGAAGACGACCCTGCCCGGACAACGCCAACCGGTGCCGCTCGCGGTCGGCGAAGTCTGCAGGCTCACGTGGATGTGCGCGCCGGCGCCCGTCGGCCCCAACATCCACGCCAACGCGGCCGGCTACGGCGTGATCGCGCGCGCGTTCGCGACGGCGTTCTCGTCGCGCTAGCGCCCGTGGCAAGCCCGCCCCCCGAGTTCGTCCTGCCGGAGCCCATCGCGGTTGGCGCGGTAGTTCGCCGCGCCGCCCCGCGGCTCGTGCGCGACGGGTTCGGTCCGCTCGCCGTGTTCTTCCTCGGCTGGAAGCTCATCGGCCTGACGACCGGCATCGCGCTGGCCGTGCTGTTCGGGTTGTCCGTGTACGTTCACGAGCGGCGGCAGGGCAGGCCCGCGGCGGTCGTCCGTCTCGCGCTCGTGCTCGTCACGATCCGCGCGACCGTTGGGCTCAGCTCGGGCAGCGCCTCCGTCTACCTCGCCCAGGAGATCGGCATCGACACGCTGCTCAGCTGCGTCGTGCTCGGATCGTTGGCGACCGAGCGTCCGTTCGCCTCGTGGTTCGCCGCGGACGTCTACCCGCTTCCGGCGCAGGTGCGCGCGTCCAGCGAGTTCATGCGCCCGATACGAACGATCACAGTCGTGTGGGGGCTCTACTTCCTCGCGCGCGCGCTCGTTCGCCTCGCCGCGCTGCTCACGCTCAGCACGAACAGCTACGTGCTCGTGGCCGCGCTCAGCGACGCCCCGTTCCTCATCGCCATTCTCGCGTGGTCGGTCTTCTACAGCTCGCGCTCGCTTCGCGGCAGCGCGCAATGGGGCCCGCTGATCGCCGCCGCCGAAACGCCGGCCCCCGCCGCCGATGGCCCGCTGGTCGCCGCCGCCGAAAAACCGCCCGCCGGCACCGAGACGCTGCCCGCCGCCGCAGCGAAGCCGCCCGCCGCCGCCGAGGCTTCGCTCTCCGCCGCCGAGACGCCGCTCGCCGCCGAGTGAGCGCAGGCGGCGCCAGCCCCGGGCTGTCCCGGTACGAGCGAGACACGTTGGCGGCGGTCGCGCGCGCGCTGCTGCCGGGCGCTCACGGGCTGCCGGGCGCGCAGCACGATGGCGGCGTGGAGGTCCTCGAGGCGGTCTGCCAGCTGCTCGACAAAGCCCCTCGCCGGGCACGCACGCTCGTGCGCCTGAGCCTGCGGCTGATCGAGTGGAGCCCTTTTCCCAGGCGCTTCTCCCATCTGCCCCCCGATCGCGCCGCTAGGCTGCTGGCGGGCATGGCGTCCAGCCGCTTGGCGTTGCGGCGCGAGATGCTGGCCGCCGTGAAGACCCTCGTGTGCGTCGTCTATGCGGGCGACCCCCACGTGCAGGAGTCCGCCGGCGTGCTCGCGACGTGCGTGCGCGACGTGGGCGCCACGGCGCGAGCCGACCCCGGCGCGGAGCCGTTCGCGCCGCCGCTTGTTCGTGAGCAGCTTGCCCCGGCCGCAGGCGTGGTGCGCTGCGACGTGGTCGTCGTGGGGTCGGGCGCCGGCGGCGCATCGGCGGCGCGCGTGCTCGCCGAGCGCGGGCTCAGCGTCGTCGTGCTCGAGCGCGGCCCGTTTCGCGATCGCAGTGACTACTCGACGGACCCGCTCATAGCGCTTGGGTCGCTCTACAGGGAGGCCGGCTTGACCTTCTGCGAGGGCCGGCCGCCGATCGCGTTGCCGGTCGGTCGGTGCGTCGGCGGTACGACCGTGATCAACTCCGGCACCTGCCTGCGCCCGCCGCACGACGTACTCAGCGGCTGGCAACGGCGTCATGGAATCGACTGGGCAGCCTCACTTGACGCCGAGTTCGACGCGGCCGAGCGCGCCATCGGCGTCTCGCGTGTGGACGGCGAGCATTGCGGGCGCCACGCGGAGCTGTGCCGCATCGGCGCCGACGCGCGCGGCTGGTCGAACGGCCCCCTGCGCCGCAACGCTCCCGGCGTGACTTGTTGTTCGAGCTGCCCCACCGGCTGTGCGACCGATGCAAAGCTCGCCATGCACGTGTCCGAGCTGCCGCGCGCGGTCGCCGCCGGCACACGCGTGTGCGCCGAGACGGCCGTCGAACGTGTGCTCGTCGAGCGAGGGCGCGCCGTCGGCGTGGCCGGACCGGGCTACGAGGTGCGGGCGCGCGCGGTCGTGCTCGCGGCCGGCGCGCTCGGCACGCCCGAACTCCTGCTGCGCCAGCGGATCGCCGACGGCTCGCGCGCCGTCGGGCGCAACCTGCGCGTGCATCCCGTGTGCTGGGTCGGCGCGTCGTTCGAGCAGCCGGTGCGCGGATCGCAGGCGCTCATGCAGAGCTGGTCGGTCGACGAGTTCGCCGAGCGTGGCCTGTTCCTCGAGGCGACCGCCACGCCGCTCGGGTTCGGCGCACACCTGCTCGACGGCGTCGGCGCAGAGCTGCAGGGGCGCATCGCCCGCTACGAGCACCTGTCGTTCATCGGCGTTCACCTGCGCGAGCGCTCCAGCGGAAGCGTCACGCTCGACCGGCGCGCGCAGCTGCGCGTCCGTCACCGCCTCGATCGCGACGACGTGCGAACGATGCTCTTCGGAATCGCGCGCGCCGCCGAGATCCACGCGAGCGCCGGCGCGCGCGAGATCTACCCGCAGCTCGAACGCCTCGGCCCGTTGGCGCCCGACCAGCTTCAACGCATCGAGCGTTCCCGAGCGAGCGCCGCGCAGCTTCGGCTGCAGGCTTTTCACCCGATGGGCACCGCGAGGATGGGCGCCGACCCGCACACCAGCGTCGTCGCCCCATCCGGCGAGGCGCACGACCTCCCGGGTCTGCACGTCGCCGATGCGAGCATCTTCCCGACCTCGCTCGGCGCCAACCCGATGCTCACGATCATGGCGTGCGCCCGTCGTGTCGCCGGTCAGCTCGCATCCAGCCTGAGCTGACCGCAGGCATCGGCGTGCGAGCTGGCCGCCGAGGCGCCGCTCCCGCCGCCGAGACCCGCTCGTCGCAGCCGAGTCCCCGCTCGCCGCCGAGACGCCGCTCGCCGCAGCCGAGTCTCCGCTCGTCGCCGGGTGAGCGCACGCGGCGTCGAGCTACAGCAGGTCGAGGTCACCCAGCGACAGCGCCCATGAGCTGTGCCGGGTCGGGTCGGGTGCGACGCTCGCGCGCAACGGATAGACCATCAGCACTTTCCCTCCCCGGTAGGGCAGAAAGCCGCGCAGCGCCGCGTCGCGCGGCGAGGGGAAGCTGCACGTCACGAAGTCCGTCGCAGCGGCCCGCTTGACCTCGCCGAGCAGGCGGCCGACCGCGCCGCGGTCATCCCCCTCGACGAACAGCTCGCAGATCTGTGCGATCGAGAGCCCTTTACGTCGCAGGACCCTGAAGATCGCCATCGCACGCACGGACTGCGTGCCCGAGCCGACGGCGCGGTACTCCGCGAAGCTGCCGTATCGCCAGCGCAGGTAGGCGAGGTCCTTGACGGTCCTCAGCCGGCCGTCCGTCTCGCGCGGCCGGGCCGCCAGCAGCGATGCCTGAGAGTCGTCGCTCAAGACGCCGGCCGCCGGCTGCGCCCCGATCGAGAGCCGCTCAGGTCTGCCGCGGCTTCGGCCCAGCAGCTCGAAAGCCGCTCTCACCGGCCTCTGCGGCTGCACGTAACGAGGCAGCTTGTCCACGGCGATCTGCCCCCATCTCGCTCCGCCCGGGCGGCTCTGCCCGTTCGGATTGCTCCACGTGAACGCGGCGTCGCTGGGGAACGCCGCCGCGGCACGCATCGCCATCGACGCGCCGCGTCGCTGGTAGTCGGGATGCACCGCGAAGTCGACCCCGCGCATCGCCGTCACGATCCGCTCGCCGGCGCTGAATCGCCACGGCAGGTAAGCGATGAAGCCGACGACCGCGTCGTCTGCTTCGGCGACGACCATGATCGAGCGGCCGAACGGCCCGTGCAGGAACTTCCAGCGAAAGAACTCGCTCGGCGTCACAACGTCGATGTCGCGCGGCCAGCGCCCGAACGCGACTCGCAGCAGGTCGAGCACCTCGCCCTCGTCGTCCGCGCGAAACGGTCGTGCGGTGACGCCGCCGGCGGAGCCCGTCGCACCGTTCGCCATCGCGCGACCTTAGATCATCGTCGCGTTCAAGCGGAACGCGTCGACGTGCCCGCGCACGGCCCCGACGTGCCGGCGCACGACCCCGACGTGCCCGCGCACGGCCCCGACGTGCCGGCGCACGACCCGGACGTCGCAGTTCGACTGGCGTCCTCGCGGGTAGAGTCGCCGGCACGCATGCGCATCCACGCGATCACCACGGGCTCGGTTCGCGTCAAGCATTCCTTTCTCTTTCCGCGCTCCGGCGCGATGCGCCAGGTTGCGCTGTTCCTTCCGGGGCCGTGGTCTGAGCCGCTGCCGATCCACTGCTGGGCGATCGAGCACGCCGACCGCCTGCTGCTGATCGACAGCGGCGAGAAGGCGACCGTGCACAACGTCCCGTTCGCGCGCTTCGACGTGAGCCCCGAGCAGGAGCTGCCCGCGGCGATCGCGGCGGCCGGCCTGTCGCTCGACGACGTCTCGCAGGTGGTGCTAACCCACCACCACGGAGATCACGTCGATGGTCTGCATCACGTGCGTGCCGCGCCGGTCTTCATGAGCGAAGCGGAGCTGCAGTTCATCGGCACGCCCTTTCCGAGCGTCATGCGCCGCGTCCTGCGACAGCCGCTCCCGCCGGGCTTCGCACCGCGGTCGCTCGCGTTCGACGACGGCCCGTTCGGCGCGTTCGCGCGCAGCCACGCGCTCAGCGACGACGGGCGCATCGTCGCCGTCGAGACGCCCGGCCACACGCCCGGGCACATCTCGATCGTCTGCGTCGACGACGAGGGCCGGCACGTGATGCTCGCCGGCGACGTCACCGACACGCTCGAGCAGCTGCACGCGCGGCGCGCCGACGCGATCGGCCCGGACCCCAAGGCCCACGTCGCCACGCTCGACACGATCCTCGCGCACTGCGCGCAGCAGCCGACGATCTACCTGCCGTCACACGACCCCGACTCGGCGGCGCGGCTGGCCGGCGCCGTGACCGTCGGCTGAGGTCGGACGCAGCGCGATCAATCATCGATCCCGGCCCCGCCGGGATCCAATCAGACCTTCACGCGATAGGCCGTCTGCGGCTCGCTCTTGCCCTTGAGCTCGAGCTGCACGCGCGTGCCGACCGGCGCCGGCAGGCCCTCGCTGACGCGCTCGGACAGCACGATCTCGCCTCCCGCCGCCTGCGACTGCAGGCGCGAAGCCGTGTTGACGATGTCGCCCACCGCGGTGAAGTCGAACAGCGCCCGCTGGCCGATGTTGCCGACGAACGCCTCGCCGAAGTCCAGGCCGATGCCCATCTCGACGAACGGCTGCTCGCCCGATCCGTAGCCGACCGAGCGAAGCAGCGAGCGCGCGTGTTCGAGCATCACCGCCGGGACCTGCTCGCGATCGAGATCGCGCTTGAGCTCCGGCAGGTACAGCGCCATCACCTCGTCGCCGATCACCTTGTCGATCACCGCCCTGGGAAACAGCACGTCCTCGGCACAGCTGTAGAAGCGTCCGAGCACCTTCGACGCCTCCTGCGGGTCGACGCCGTCGAAGCGCGCCGTGAAGCCGCGCAGGTCGGCGAACAGGATGCCCGCCGGCATCGTCATGCCGCCGGGCGGCGCCAGCTCGACGCACGTCGCGCACACCGTCGGGTTCTTGCGCGAGGGCCGGTAGCCGAGCGGACGCGCGATCAAGCGCCCCACGCCCGCGAACGGAGCGCCGCACACGCCGCAGCGGGGGCTGCGCGGCAAGGCGAAGAAGACCCAGTTGACCAGGCGGTGAAAGCCATATTCGTGCAGCCTCCACACGACCTCCCAGTCCTGCGGCTGCAGCGGCTCGCCGGCACGCCGGCCCGCCCTGCGGCGGATGCGCCTCGCGCCCACGCGCTGCCACGGCGTCAGACCGGCGGCCATGCGGCCGATTTTACGCCCACGCCGCCGCGCGGCGCCTCGCGGCGCGTCCGGCTAGCGCGTGAACACGTCCGCGCCGAACGTGCTCGGCACGGTCGCCGCGTCGGCCAGCTTTGGCACGCCCGGCAGCGTCTCCCAGTCAGCTCGCTCGATCTACAGCCGCGCCTCCAGCACCATGTTGAAGGGCGTCTCGGCCACGCGGCGCACGCGGCCGAAGCCGCCCTCGTTGAGGACCTGCGTGAGGCGCCGCTCGCCGGCCTGCGCGCCCAGCGCCAAGCCCACCTCCTGGCTCAGCGAGGCCGGCGTGCAGAGCATCGTCGAGCCGCCGTAGAAGATCCGCCCGACCGGGTTGAGGTTCTCCTCGATCGCGTCGCCGGCCTGCGGCTCGACGACCATCCAAGTGCCGTCCTGCGCCAGCTGCTCGCTCACGTTGCGCGCCGCGCCGACCGGGTCGCCCATGTCGTGCAGCGCGTCGAACACACAGACGAGGTCGAACGGTCCCCCGGCGAAGTCTTTCGCCGATGCCACCTCGAAGCTCACGCGGTCTGCCACGCCGGCGCGCTCGGCCGCCTCGCGCGCGGCTTGCACAGACCCCTCGTGGTAGTCCGATCCGACGAAACGCGAGGCCGGGAAGGCCTTGGCCATGAGGATCGTCGAGGCGCCGTGACCGCAGCCGATGTCCGCCACACGCGCGCCTGCGCCGAGCTTCTCGACCACGCCGTCGAGCGCCGGCAGCCACTCGCCGACGAGGCTCGCCAGGTAGCCCGGGCGAAAGAAGCGCTCGGTGCCGCAGAACAGATCCTCGTGGTGCTCGTGCCAGCCGAACCCCTCGCCCGAGCGAAAGCGCTCTGCGATCTGCGGCTCGTCCTTGACCGTCGCCGCCACCAGCTGGAACGCGCCCGGGATGAACGCCGGGCTGTCTTCGTCGGTCAGCGCCATCGCCTGCTCGGGCGGCAGCCTGAACGTGCCGTCGGCCGCGTCGTACTCGACGTATCCGCTGGCCGCCTGCTGGCACAGCCACTCGCGAACGTAGCGCTCCCGACAGCCCGTCCGCTCGGCGAGCTGCTCAGACGTGACCGGCTCGCTGTCGGCCATCGCCTTGTACAGGCCGAGCTTGTCGCCGATCAACACCAGCGGCACGCTCATCGCCGCTCCCAGATCCCCCACGAACTGCCCCATGAACTCTTCCAGCTTCGCTTCGTCGATTCCTGTGGCGCTCATTGCGTGTTGCCTTTCTCATAGCGATTGCAGCGCTCGGCACAGAGGCAGATGCCCGCCGCTGTGCCACCCCGGCGCAGGCTCCGCGACCCCGACCCGGTCGCCTGAGATCTCGAGCAGCCCCGGCGAATCCGGTGTGCGGCATCGCTTGATGGACGCGCCGACGATCTTACGCCCGCGCGAGCGACCGCGACGGCTAACGCGCGCCGGCGACGAGCGAGCGCATCAGCACGACGGCTTCCTGCGCGTCCAGGCCCTGCTCCCGCACGAGCGACTTCCACGTGGAGAAGGACACCGCGTGCCCGATCGCCGCCTCGGTCCGTTGTCTGGCCTTGCCGCGCAGCCTTCGTCCATCCACCAGCGACTGCTGCGCCATCGCGAAGTAGGCGCGAAGGGCGGCGAAGCGCTCGCGCACGATCGGCACGGTCTGCTCGTCGCGGAGCATGTTGTCGATCATTCGCTCCGTGCTTGCGTAGAAGGCGTACAGCTCGCCCAGCGCGACGCGCAGGCGCTCGTCGACATCGACGATCCGCGACCACGAGTCGAGATCGGGCAGCGGGTTGGCGGCTGCCCAGTGCGCCGTGCACGCATCGAACAGCGCCGCCTCGTCGGGGAAGTGGCGGTAGAGCGTCGAGCGACGAACTCCCGCGTGCGCGGCCACGGCGCTCATCGAGGTTTGAGAGGGGCCCAGCGTCCCGTGCAGCGCCACCGCGCTCTCGGTGATGCGCTGGCGGGTCGCCATCTGCGACTGCGCGCGACGCTGCATTCGATAAGGGCGACGTTGATCGGGCATATGTGTCCGACCAAGTTTGACACGGACGCCGGTGACCGTCTACACTTCACGCGACATTACTGTCTAATGAAATGAGAACGACGATGAACAGTGCACCGCCAACGGTCGTCGGGCCCACCGACGGCAAGGCCGGTTTCCTTGGCAGCATCGGCGTGCGCTTCATGCTCGACGGCGAGCGCAGCGACGGCGGCTTCTCCCTCGTGGAACACCCGATGTCGGCGCGCGCGCTCGCCGCCCCGCTGCACCGGCACGCGCGCGAGGACGAGTACAGCTACGTGCTCGAAGGACGCATGGGCGCGCTGCTCGGCGACGACGTGCTCGAGGCGGGCCCCGGCGACCTCGTCGTCAAGCCTCGCGGTCAGTGGCACACGTTCTGGAATGCCTCAGACGAGCCGTGCCGCATCCTCGAGGTGATCGCGCCGGCGGGCTTTGAGGGTTTCTTTGCGGAGCTGGTCGAGCTCGGCGGCGTGGCGCAGGCCGCGCCGGAGGTTCTCGGCGAGCTGTGCGAGCGCTACGCGCTTGAGATGGATCCGCAGAGCGTCCCCAGCCTCGTCGAGCGCTTCGGCCTGCGCTTTCCCGGCGAGCCGCTCGAGCGCTGACGCACCGCGCGAGAGCGCGCGCCGCTGCTACACGCCGCCGAGAAGCCCGCGCATCATCCGCATCATCGCGGCGACGACGCTCGCGCGCGGAACGTCCGGGTTGTCCAGCCACCACAGCGCGAGCCCGGTGAGCGAGCTGCGGATGATCTCGCCGAGCGGCAGCAGCTCGCCCTCGGGGAGGGGCGGACCGAACTCGCGCAGCATCGCCACGTCGGCGGCACGCTGCCTGCGTCGCAGCTCGAGTTGCAGCGCGCGGATCTCCGGGTCGCCGGCCGCGTCTTGAAACAGCACTCTCGACGAGTCCGCATGCTCCTGCACGTGCGCGAACCAGGCGTCGATCATCGCCTGCAAGCGCATCTGCGGCGGCCCGTCGCTTTCGAGGAACCTGCCCAGCGGCACGCTCGCCAGCTCGTCGCGGCGACGCTCCATCAGGCGCATGTGCAGTTCTCGCTTGGAGTTGAAATGCCGGTAGAGCATCGGCTTGCTCACGCCGGCCGCCGCCACGATGTCGTCCACCGTCGTCGCCGCGTATCCCCGGCTCGCGAACAGCCGCGCCGCCGCCGCTTCGATCAGCGCGCGTCGCTCGGCGGCGGGCAGCCTCGCCCGCGCCGCATTCGGCTTTGCCGCCACCTCGGTGTGCACACTGCCTACCATTTGGTATACTGAACAGTAACATGATGATCACTCGGATTCAGCCGCCCCTGTGCGGGGCGGCGAGATGATCGCCTCGGTGCATCTCGCGGACGTCGGCCGGCGTAGGGCGCTGCGCCTGCTCAGCGCGCGGCGGGCTCCGTCCGCCGACGGCATGCGCTACGCGGCGCTCACAGCGGCGACGCCGCTCAGCGCCAGCCTCCTGCGCCGGCCGAGGCTGGGGCGCATCGGCCTGATCGCCGCGTGGGACGACGAACGCGTGCTCGATCGCTTCCTCGCCACCGATCCGCTCGCCGAGCTGATGGCGCCCGGCTGGCGTGCGCGACTTCAGCCGACGCACATCTTCGGCGCATGGCCACAGCTCGACGGGCTGCTCGACGGCGCCGACACGGCGATGGCCGACGAGGAGCCGGCGGCCGTGCTCACGATCGGGCGCCTGCGCCTGTCTCAGATCGTGCGCTTCCTGCGCGCGAGCGCCGGCGCCGAGCGGCTTGCGCTGCGTGAACCCGCCCTGCTGGCCTCGACGGCGCTCGCGCGACCGCCGGGGCTGGTTGCGACGTTCTCGCTGTGGCAGAGCACCGGCGCGATGCGCGCATACGCGCGCGGCGACGCCGACGCGGCCCACCGCGCCGCGTCTCAGGCGCATGCCGCGCGACCGTTTCACCACGCCTCCGCCTTCATCCGCTTCAGGCCCTACTCGGCCGAAGGCGACTGGGACGGCGAGAACCCGCTGGCGGTGAGCCGACCTGCTGTGCCGGCGCCCAGCAGCGCCTAGCGTTCCGGCAGCGCCTACCCCCCGAACCAGCGGGCGCGGCGGCTGGAGCCGAAGCGCTCCTTCTCGGCGACCAGCGCCGCGGATGGCGCGTTGAAGGTCCCCGTTCGCGAAGGGCCCGAGAGGAAGTCGATGTCCACGCTGCCGACCCTTCCGCGGCCGAACTCGATGTAGCACGTGCCGCGGCCGAGGTGCGGGCCCGGCGGGTCGCCGCCGCACAGCTCGGCGAGCAGCGCCTGCGCGACGACGCGCGCAGCGCCCTCGGCGAACACGCCGGCCTTCGGCACGCCGGCCGTGGCGACGTCGCCGACCGCGTACACGCCGGCGAAGCGCGTCCTCAGCGTCGCCGAGTCGACCGGCACGTAGCCGTCCTCGGCCATGCCGCTGGCGATCACCACGTCGGGCGCGCGGTGCTTGGGCACGCCGAGGAACAGGTCGAAGGGCAGCTCGGTGTCGTCGTCGAGCAGCACCGCGCTGCGCGCGGCGTCGAGCGCGCTCACGCGGCGCCCGCTGATCAGCTTGATGTCGCGCTGGGCGAACTCGTCGATCAGCGCCGCGGAGGTCTCCGGGGAGGGCGGCACGGGCGTGCCCAGGGGGATCACGAAGGAGATCTCACAGTCGTCGCGCACCCCGCGCGCGGTCAGCTCGTCGTGCAGCAGCAGCGCGCACTCGCTCGGCGCCGGCGGGCACTTGAACGGAGCGCCGCACACGCCGATCACCGCGTGCCCGCGCGAGAAGCGCGGGATCAGCTCGGCCAGCCGTTCGGCGCCGGCGAGCGAGTAGAACTCGTTGCCCGCCTCGGCCAGCCCCGGCGTGGCGTCCATGTCGTAGTCGGCGCCCAGCGCGATCACCAGCGCGTCGGCCTCGTGCACGCCCGCATCGGTCGTCACGCTGCGCGCCTGCGGGTCGATCGCCGTGACGGTCTCGCGCAGGACGCGCACGCCCGGCTTGGCGATCTCGGCGTAGGGCATGCGGACCGAATCGGGCGTGGCCTGGGCGAACATCACGTCGAGCTTGGAGAAGCCGAACACGAACGAGTCGCCCTTGTCGATCAGCGTCACGTCGAGCTCGCCGCCGCCTGCCTGTGACAGCATCGTGCTCAGCTCCAGCCCGCCGAAGCCCGCCCCGAGAATCAACACGCGCGCGCTCATCGAACGCCCTACAGCCGGCTGACGAGCCGGTCGACGGTGCGCGCGATCGGCTGCATGAGCCGCGGTGAGAGGCGGTGCAGCAGGTACGGCACGCTGACCTGGCGGCGTGGCACGGGCACGATCAGCAGGCGCTTGTCGATCGCTCTGAGCACCGCCTCGGCAACCTCGTCGGGCGACGCGCCGCGCTTGTCGTAGAACGCGGTCAGCTTGTCGTGCATCGCGGCGACGTCGCCGCGCATGATGCCCGTCGCTACGATCGGCGTGTCGATCACGCCGGGGCAGATCGCGCTGAAGTGGATACCGCGCTTGGACAGCTCGGCGTTGAGCGACTCGGTCATGCCGACGACGCCGTACTTCGAAGCGCAGTAGGGCGCCATTTTCGGCGCCGGTGTGATGCCGGCCTGCGACGCCGTGTTGACGACCGACGCGGGCCGACCCTGGCGCAGCATGCGCGGGACGAACGCCTGCACGCCGTAGGCCACGCCCAGCAGGTTGACCGCGATCACCCGCTGCCAGTCGGCGATCGTCGTCGCCTCGATCTCGCCGCCATAGCCGATTCCGGCGTTGTTGTGCAGCACGTCCACGTGACCCTCGGCGGCGAACACCGCGGCGGCGAACGCCTCCACGGCGTCGGCGTCGGACACGTCCAGCGCGTGCGCCGTGGCGCTCCCGCCAGCCGCCTCGATCTCGCCGGCCACCTGTCGTGCGCTCTGCTCGTTGATGTCGGCGAGGTGCATCGCGGCGCCGCAGCGCGCGAGCGCCAGCGCGCTTGAGCGGCCGATGCCCGAGCCGGCGCCGGTGACGACGGCCACCTTGCCATGCAGGTCGAGGGCGCCCATCACACGACCGGCGGCGGCGTCCCCTCGATGCTCGCGGCGAGCGCCGGATCCCATTCGCACGCCGCGCATGCGTGGCTGAAGGCCGAGTGCGCGAACTCCAGAGCCATCTCGTGCGGACGCTCGCTGGCGCAGACCTCGTCCCAATCCAAGACGAACTCGCCGAGCGAATCGCTCCAGTATGCGGCCTGCGGCGCCAGGCGAGCCGCGGCGAAGCCCTCCTGCGCGGGATGCGCGTAGGCGTAGAACGCCGCGCGTTCGTAGCGTCCGTCGCCCGGCCACCAGCCGACGGCGATCTCCTGGGCGTCCATCGCGTTGCGCATGATGAACTCCTGCGACGGGGGCTCTGCCGGGCGCCCGGAGAACAGGTTGACGGCGAGGTCGAAGGCGCCCCACCAGGCGTTGACGGGGGTCACGCGGCCGCGGAATGGAGCGCGAAAGGCCGACAGGACCAGCGCCGCGCGCGTGGCCGCAGTGAAGTATCGCGTCACAGCGTCGCCGTCGTAGCGGGCGTGTTCGCGGTCCTCGTCAAGCGCGACCGTCCATGAGACCTCCTGCGGCGTCAGGTCGAGCTCGACCGCGCCGGCCGCCTGCTCCACGGCATCGAGCACCGCCGTGGTCACCACGCCGACGGCGCGGTCGGGGCTCAGCGCCACTCGCTGCGTCGGGCCGTCGCTGCATTCGACGACTGCCTCGTGCGAGCGCAGGTCGAGCGCTACCGCGAACGTCCCCGACCCGTTCGGCGCTGGCAGCGCGGCCGTCTCCCAGCCGCGCGCCGTCAAGCGCAGCGCTGCGTGCTGAAGTTGCGGCTCGGCCGGCGCGCACGCCGCGGCGAGCTTGCCGAGCACCTGCGTGTGCGCGTGCAGCGTGTCGCAGGTCTCACTCCAGCCCTCATAGGAGACCTGCGGCCACGCCGACGACATGCCGGCAGCCTACTCCCGTGGGATGGCCCGTTCAGTTGGCTTCGGCGGCCTGCCCTGCGGTGGGCGCCACGACCGGCCCGTCGGGCGGCTGGGTGAAGCGGATTGGGTTGCCGAACGGGTCGTGCAGCGCGCAGTCGGTCCCGTAGAAGCGCTCCGTCGGCTCCTGCGTGAACTCGACGCCCAGCGCGAGCAGGCGCTCGTACGTGCCGCGGCAGTCGTCGGTGGAGAAGATCACCCCGCCGCCCGCGGCCCCCTTGGCCACGAGCTCGCGAATCTCGGCGGTGGTGGCGTCGTCGTACAGGGGCGCCGCCGGCAGCACCAGCCCCAGCTCGACGTCGGGCTGGTCGGGCAGGTTGACGGTCAGAAATCGCATCGTGCCGAGGTCGGCGTCGGTGTGCACGACCATTCCCAGCTTGCCGACGTAGAAGTCGAGCGCCGCGTCCTGGTCGAGCACGTGGATGAAGGTGTGGGTTATTCGTTTGAGCATGCGCGCCACGCTAGAGCAGCGTCGGGGCGCGCGCTTCTCCGAAGCTGCTCTATCTCGCGGGCCGCGTCCACGCCATCGCCTGGCACGCGGGAACGCCGCTCGCCCGGCCATCGGCGGCAAGCCGCGCACGGTAATCCGTCGGCGACTCGCCGACGATCGCATGGAACGTGCGGCTGAACGTGCCGAGGCTGGAGAACCCCACGTCGAAGCAGATCGTCGTCACCGACAGCTCCGTTTCGCGCAGCAGCTCCATCGCCCGCTCGACGCGACGCCGCTGCAGGTATCGGTGGGGCGTCTCTCCGAACGTCGCGCGGAACTGCCGGCTGAAGTGCGCCGGCGACACGTGCGCGACGCGCGCCAGCGACGCCACGTCGAGCGGCCCGGCGAACGCCCGGTCCATCGTGTCGCGGCTGCGCAGCATGCGGCGGTTGCGGTCCTCGATCGTGCGCGACATGCGCCTCAGCCTACGGGGCTTGCGCCGGCGTCGGTCAGGACGCCGCGAGCTTGTGTCGCTGCGCCTGCGGAGCACCCGGCGAGGGGTGCGCGCGCAGCGTCAGCAGGCCGAGGAACGCGCTCGTGATCTGCGGGTCGAACTGCCCACCAGCGCAGCGGCGCAGCTCCGCGCGCGCCTCGGGCTCGCCCAGCGCCGGCTGGTAGCTGCGGCCGCTCGTCATCGCGTGGTAGGCGTCGCACACCGAGATGATGCGCGCCGCCAGCGGTATCTCCTCGCCGCGCAGGCCGTCTGGGTAGCCGTCTCCGTCCCAGCGCTCGTGCGTGGCGCGCACGATCGCGCCGATCCCCGCCAGCGACGGGGCCGAGGCGAGGATCCGCTCGCCGATCAGCGTGTGCCGTTCGATGAACGCGCGCTCCTCGCGGTCCAGCGCCGCCGGCTTGTCGAGGATCGCATCCGGTATCGCCGTCTTGCCGATGTCGTGCAGCTCGGCCGCCGCGACCAGGCTCTTGAGCTCCGCCGGGTTCATGCCGAGCTGGTTGCCCATGCGCAGGGCGAGGCCGGCGACCTGCTGGACGTGCTCGTCGAGATCAGGGTCCTGTTCGCGCAGCACGCCCAGCAGCACGTCGCGCCACTCCAGGTTGGCGACGCGCGGCAGCACCGCCTTCTGCGCGTACAGGCGCTGGTCGGCGATGCGCAGCGCCTCGCTCAGGTCGGCGGCTTCGTCGTGCAGCAGCACCTCGCCGTAGGACGCGCCGATCGTGAAGTTCTCGCCGCTGTCGAGCAGTGAGGAGGCGAGGTCGGCAGCCATCTGCGCGGGCTCCTTCGCGCACTTCACCAGCGCGCAGAACTCGTCTCCGCCGAGCCTGTAGCTCTGGCCGATCGGCCGCGTGTGTCGTTGCAGTTTCTGGCCGAGGCGCGCCAGCAGCGCGTCGCCGGCGGGATGGCCGAAGCTGTCGTTGTACTGCTTGAAGCCGTTGAGGTCGAACAGGATCAACAGCCTCGCCCCGGCCGGCGACCGATCCTCGAAGGCGCGCTGCAGGTCGACGAACAGCGCCCGGCGGTTGCGCAGGCCGGTCAGCGCGTCGACGTGCGCCAGCTCGCTGCTCTGGCGCACCAGCCGGATGTTCTCCACGCCGGTCGCCAGCAGCCGCAGCAGCACGACCAGCAGCGTCGCCACCGCCAGCCAGATCGACAGGCCGCCGAGCCCTTCGAGGTTGCCGTAGGCGAGGACCGCGATCGCCGCCAGGCCCGAGGCGATCGGACCGGCCATCAGCGCGACGGGCGAATGCGCTTCGCGCGTCGAGCGCGTGTCGGGCTGCCACGCCGCGTAGGCCAGGATCAGCGCGGCGAACAACCACAGCGAGTCCAGCGGCGTTCCGCCGACGTACGATTCTTCGGCCACCTGCAGCAGATACACGCTGTCGGCCACCGCCAGCACGACGAAGCCCAGGGCGATCCCCGCGAACGATCGGTCAAAGCGCCATCCGGCCAGCGCGAGCGTGCCCACCACGACGCCGACCAGCAGCGCGTCGGCCAGCGGGTAGGTGACGTCGAGGAAGGCCTGCCAGCTGTCGCCATGGATCGACGCGAACACCGGTCCGAACAGCGCGGCGGAAGCGATTGCGCCGACCGCCAGCGCGCCGCTGACGCCGTCGAGCCACAGGCTCGCGCGCAGCTCGCTCACGCGACGACGCCCGAGCAGCACCAGCCCGACGTACGACGCCAGGTAGAAGCACAGAAACAGCCCGGCCTGGACGCCCGGCAGCAGCGTTTCGCTGATCGTCGCGAGGATTTCCCCGCCCGCGTCGCAGCACAGGCCGAAGCCGATCACCAGCCACGCCGCGCGCGCCTCGGCGATCAGCACCGCGCGCGCCGCGCACACGGCCGCGGCGCCGATCGTCACGGCGCCGTACACCCACGTCACGAACAGCCGGTCGCTGGTGCTCACGAACAGGCTGTGCGCCAGATGCGCGATCGTCAGCACGGCCAGCACGCCAAGGGCCAGGTGAACCCAGCGCGGCGTGCGCTCGCGCGTCAACCGTTTTGAGAGTCCCACGCTTCGTTATCGGCTCCCGCCCGGCCAACTGAAAGCCCATGCGCTGGGCTAAGCGCATGGGCAGCGCGCGCCCGCCCGCGGGGGCGGGTCCTCCAGGCGGGTCCTCAGTGCGCCCGGACGCGCGCGATCGGGCCGATGTTGGCGGCGTCGTCGACAGCCTGGATCGACAGCTGGCGCGAGCCGGCCGGCAGCGTGACTTCGGCGCTGAACTGAGTCCCGCCGGCGACCGGCGTGAGACCCAGCGAGGTCGCCTTGCCGTCCACGCGCGTCAGGTACTGGACGGGTGTGCCGCAGGCGCCGTCGTCGCCGGGCGCCGTGAACGTCAGCCGGTACTTGCCGGCGCCGAGCGACGCCAGGCCGAGGTTCGACGCGGCGTTCGGCGGCGTGCCGTCGTGGTCGTAGTTGCCGCTGCCCTGCTGGTCGTGGCGGAAGCTCGGCCACTGAGACTGGCACGCCGGCGCCTGCGTCTGCCATTCGAACAGGTAGCCCTCGCGCGTCAGATCGGCCATGCGGCCATCGGCCGCGAGCGCGGGCGGCGCGTACAGCCAGCCGCCGGTCTGCTTGGGAAAGCCCGAGATGTCGCGGCCGGTCGCGCCGTCGTAGGCATGCAGCAGCCCCAACCCGGTGCCGCCCACGACCTGGCTGGTCGGCAGCGTCGGATCGAGTTTCGCGACGTTGTTCGCCGACAGCAGCTGGTAGTCGTCGGTCACAGTGGGGAAGGCCGGCAGCGTCACGCCGGTGGCGCCGTCGAATGCCCCGATCAGGTGGTTGTAGGGGAAGTTCTGGCCGACCAGCAGCAGGTTCGCGGCTTGGCTGAGCGACAGCTCGTACTTGACCACGTCGGGCGTGCCCGTCCCGAGCAGGTCGCCGATCGACGCCGACTCGAACAGGTTGATCGCGCCCGAGCGATCGGTCGCGTCCGACGCCGCCCCGAACGCCTGCGATCCCACCTGCTGAATCGTGCGCACGACCGCGCCGCTCGGGCTCAGCTCCTCCAGCGATCCGCCGGTCGACCGACGCGACGATCACCGTCTGGCCGCCGATCTTGGCGATCGAAGCGTCCTGGCCCGGGCCGATGAACGGCAGCGTGTCCTGGATGATGCCCGGCATCGCGACCGGCCAGCCAGGCAGCAGTTTGCCGGTCGCCCCGTCGATCGCGTACAGGCGCCCGCTGGTGCCCGCGGCCGCCGATGTGACGCCGGCGAAGCTGACGTCGCCGCTGTTGCTGACGCGCGCCGTAGACCTCGTTGGTGGCGACGACGACGTCGTCGTGGCCCGAGTCTGTTCAGGTCGGCGATCGCCGGCTCGTTGATCGACTCGGCGACCATCTGCGTGCCGGCGGCGGCTTCGCACGGGGTCGACCAGCGCGACCGGGTAGCCCTTGACCGGCTTGCCGTTGGCCTTCCAGGCGTAGAGGTGGCCGTCGAGGCTCGGCTCGACGATGTCCGGCTTCTTCGCGAAGCCTTCCAGGTGCGCGATCGCCGGGCGTGGCGAGAAAGCCGCACTTGGGGTGGCTGCTGATCGGTCTCCAGCGACGGCGCGCAGAAGGCGGCGTTCGGAGGACACGGGGAAGCCCGCCACGGGCTTGCCGTTGGCTGTGCCAGGCGTAGACGTGTGTGCCGGCGGCCGTGATCACGTCGGCGCTGCCGTTGCCGGCGAGGTCGGCGATCACCGGCCCGCGCGGAGGCTCGCGCGGCAGGCCCAGCGCGGCCAGCGCGGGCGAGCCGGTGTGCCCGAGCGCCGACTGCTGCGTTTCGGTCTGCACCGGCCAGCCCTTCAGCTCGCGAGCCGTCGGGCTCGTAGGCGTGGATCGTGCCGTCCTCGGTGGGGACGATCAGCTCCTGCACGTTGTCGCCGTTGAGGTCGGCGTAGCGCGTCGGCGCCTCGCCGCCCGATCCGAGCCGCTTGGGGTAGCCGGGCTTGAGCGTGGGGTCGGTGAACGTCGTGAACACGCGGCGGTCGATGCCGGTCATCGGATCCCCTGGCCGCTGACCTCCAGCTGGACGGTGAACTGCTTCTGGAACGGGTTGGCCGCGCCGGCGGCGAAGGTCGGCCCGCCCGCGTCTGGGGGCACCACGTAGCTGGCCAGCGCCGTGCGCACTGCTTCGAGGTCGATCGAGCCGAAGTCCGTGACGGTGCCGCTGGAGTCGCCTTCGCGCACGGTCGACCAGCGTCGACGGCGTCTCGCCGGCGCCCCACATGAGCTTCCAGTGGAGCTGGTTGCCGGTGGCGAAGCGCGCTCGCGCGAGGCCTTCGATCTCGGCGCTTGAGCCGGTCAGCGGCGCGTACCAGTCGGGCGAGTCGATCGCCGCCTCGGGCGGGATGTCTCCGCTCGCGACGGCGCCGATCGGCGGCGCCGACGTTGGCGCGCCCCCAGCCGAAGTGCGGCGTCCACTGCTCGTCGGGCGGCAGCGTCGGGTCGGCGCCCGGATCGGCGACGCCGGCGCCTTCGGTGTTGCCGGTCAGCACGCGCTCGGCGGTCTGCTCGAGCAGACTCGCGGGTCTCGTCCGGTCGCAGCGAGATGCCGTGGTCGAGCCCGGCGCTGACGACGAGCCCCGCGGCGCCGGACGCCTTGCTCGTGTTGACCGAGCCGGTCGGCCCCTCCATCGAGATCGAGCTCTTGCCGCCGTACTGTGTCGTGTTGGCGCCGCGGAAGAACGTGCCGACCGGAGCGTTGGAGCCCAGGCACGCCGGTTGGCCGGCGAGCCCGCAGAGTTTCTGCGCTTGCACCCATTGGCTCGATTCTTCGCCGAGCCCGACCGTGTCGGGAACGGTGCCCTGGATCAGCATCGCGTGGCCGTAGTTGGCGGGGTAGTTGTGATCGCCGGTGTTCAGGTCGTCGCCGGAGAAGGTCTGCACGACGCCGTGGTCGTAGGCGTACTGCGAGGCCGCCTCGGCGAAGGCCGAGTGATACAGGCTTCCGTTGGCGCCCTCGATCACCTTCGCGCCGTTGTCGGTCGCGTAGGTGATGCCCAGCGCGAAGTCGTTGGCGTCGGATACGAACGTGTCCCAGGTGCGCACGGGCATGACCTGGCAGTGCGGGCACACGCCGATCGACCCTTCGCGGTCGTTGCCCTGCTCGACGGCGTCGACAGCGCGCCCGGTGCCGTGATGGTGCGCGGCGAAGTAGCTCGACGTGTCGGTCGGGTCGTTGGTGTTGTCGAAGAAGTTCCAGCCGGCGACGTCGTTGGCGTAGCCGTTGGCGTCGTTGTCGAAGTGCTGTCCGCTCGTGCACTGCGTCGACCGAGTGAGTGGCGGAATCGAGCTGGCAGTCGCCGAAGGCGTGGATCAGATCCTGGGCGGTGATCAGCGAGGCCGGCCCGGTGCGACCGGTGTAGGCGAGGCTCACGCGCGGGTCCTGCTTGTAGTCCTCGACGTTCACCACGCCGTCGCCGTTGCAGTCGTAGGCGCCGCACGACGAGCCGTCGCTGCGCTCTGGGTAAGGCAGCTCGCCGGTGTTCAGGTGGATCTGGTCGCGCAGCCCGCGCTCGCTCCAGTCGAAGCCGTCGTCGAGGATCGCGATCGTCACGCCTGAGCGACCACGCTCGGCCTTCCATGCGCCGGCGGCGTTGAAGCCCGCGACCATCGGCTTGCCCGCGTTGCGGGCCGACTTTGTAGACCGCGTTGGGCGTCAGTTCGGAGGGGAAGCCGAACAGGTCGAAGCGCTCGGCGTAGAAGTTGGACGAGCGGTTGCCTGCCGGCTGCTGCGTGTCGGGCTCGGCCTGGTCGTAGCTCGGATCGTTGGGCGTGTCTTCGCGCTGCACGCTGTGGTAGCCGAACTGCTGCGCGGTTTCCTGCGAGCACGGTTCTTCAAAGCCGCCGCAGCTCGCCGCGCTCGCGCCGCCGGCGCTGAGTGGGCCCGCGAGCAGCAGCGCCATCGCGGCGCAGACCAGCAGCGCGCATGCCCGTGCAGCACGCCGCCGCCTGCCAGCCCCCTCCGATCCCTCCGACCTCACCCCTGCACCTCCCTTCCGGCGGCGAGAGTGGCATAACGCTCAGCGGCGGTCAAGCGGGCGAAGAAAAAAAGCCAGGCGGTGCACAAATCTGCGTGACAGGGCTCGCGCCGAGCACCATGCGCGGCGGTCATCCGCCGACCCTCGTCGAGGCGCTTGCGCCGGCCTGCGGCGGCGGCGTGAATCCCTGCACCAGCCGCGCCGCGGTGATCAGATCGAGCAGGTCGGGCAGCAGATGCGGGTCCAGCCCCGTGTGCTCGGCGATTCTCTGCAGGCGATACAGGACAGTGTTGCGGTGCACAAAAAGGGCCGCCGCGGCGCGGCTCGCGTTGAGGTCGCACGCGGCGTACTCGCGCATCGTCGCGATCAGCTGGCCGTGCTTTGCCAGGTCCTCGGCGATGAACGCGCGCACGCGCTCGGGGATCAGCCGCGCGGGCGCGGCGCCGCCCGAAAGCATCACCGTGAGGCGGTCGACGAGCGTCGTGTGCACGAGCGTCAGCGTGTGTCCCGGCCCGGCGGCCTCCGCCGCTGCGGCGGCCTCGCGATAGGCCTCTCGCACCTGCTCGGGCCCGCGCGCCGGCAGCCCCACGCCGAGCGCCGGGTCACAGCCGAGCTTGCCCGTCGCCAGGCGCATCTCCTGCGCGATCAGCGCGCTGATCGCCAACGGATCGTCGTGCGCCAGCACGATCAGCACGATCAGGTCGTCGTCGCGCACGTGCACGGCGCTTGCGCGCACGTGGCGCGCGTCGCTCAGGCGCCGCGCCGAGCTGCGCAACGGCGCCGCCGCGTGGTCGGGAAAGCCGTGCAGCACCATCACCAGGTAGGTCTCGTGCGCGCCCACCGGGAAGTTGCCCGCCTGCAGGCGCACCCCTTCGGAGGTGACGCGCCCCTCGATCATCGCTTCGACCAAGCGGCTCTGTCCGCGGTCGAGGTCGGCCGCCAGCTGTCGCTCGGCGCGGATGTAGCTCTTGGCGACCTCCGACCAGGCCGCCTCGATGTAGCGCATCATCGGCAGCGCCAGCGAAGGCATCGCGCCCTCGCTCGCGCCGACGCGCTCGCTCGCCTGTTCGATCGTCTCGGAGAGGACGCGAAACCCCACGCGATAGGCGTCGAGGATCTGCTCGGCGGGGATGCCCTGGTCGATGCGCCGGGTGACCGTGGCGCCGATGAACGGCAGGCCGTCCGGGCCCGGAGCGAGACCGCTGCGCGCGCACTGCACGAAGGCTTCGATGTGGGCCGACACCTGGCCGCCGATGTCCTCCCCCAGCGTCGAGTCGGTGCTCGTCGCATACGCGGGAAGCTCGCTGAGGATCGAATCGGCGGCCGCGCGCACGAGCTCCTGCTGCTGCTCGACGAGGATCGCCAACACGCGCTCCTGGGCGGCGTTCAGGACCGCGGCGCCGGCGACGTTCACACCGTTCCTGTCCCCGTAGCGCCAAGCATAAGACGGTCATTACCCGCACAGCGGGTTCTCATTCTGTGCAGTTCGCACAAATGTGTCGGGCAAAGTCAGTGCGCGTCTGACAGGTTGCCGATTCGCTACGCGGGTATTTCCGCTGACGGCGGGATATAACGCGAGCGAGGGGAATGCGGTGGGACACATGGGTGGAGGTGCAGTGCGCGCCGAGGCGCGGCCGGCCGGAGCTGGTTCACAGGTTCTGGCGGGCGCGATCAGCCGCGGCGTGCGCGGTCGCGTCCTCTCGCTCGCGGCCGTCTGCGCGCTGCTCTGCGGCGCGGGTGGCGCAGCGGCCGTCGCAGCCGCCGCGGAAGTCCCCGCGCAGCCCTACGGCACGAACGACGCCGGCGGTTTTCGCAACGTCCTTCCGTCCGGTGAGAACGGCCTGGACAACGCCCAGCAGCTGGCGGAATTCCAGCTCAACGGGACCTACCCGCCGCACTACACCGATCAGCTCCCGCTGTACGCGAACCTGCTGCACGGCTCGCCGACGCTGACGCACGAACAGATCGGCGACTACTTCAAGGACGCCACGTTCGGCGTCAAGGAAGGCGACGTCGAATCGACTGCCAGCCCGCGCGCCGATGTGACGATCGAGCGCGACAAAGGCTTCGGCGTCCCGCACGTGTACGGCTCGACGCGCGCCGGCGTGATGTTCGGCGCGGGCTACGCCGGCGCCCAGGACCGGCTCTTTTTGATGGACGTGCTGCGCCACACCGCGAAAGCCGAACTGTCGTCGTTCGTCGGCGGCTCGGCGGGCAACCGCGCGATGGATCAGGTGCAGTGGACGATCGCGCCGTACACCGAAGCCGACCTGCAGTCCCAGCTGGAAAACGCGCCGGTGCTGTACGGCGCCAAAGGTACGCAGGTGGTCGAAGACGTGCGTGAATTCTGCGCCGGCATCAATGCTTACATCGCCGAAGCGCGCGTCAACCCCAACAAGATGCCGGCGGAGTACGCCGCGCTCAACAAGCTGCCCGAAGAATGGAAGCCCACCGACGTGATCGCCGAGGCTTCGCTGATCGGCGGCATCTTCGGCAAGGGCGGCGGCGCCGAGGTGCGCTCGGCGCTCACGCTCGAGGCCTTCGAAGCGAAGTTCGGCAAGGCGGCTGGTCGCAAGGCGTGGAAGGACTTCCGCGAGCAGAACGACCCGGAAGCCCCGACGACCGTGAAAAAGGCGTTCCCCTACGAGACCGGCTCGCCGTTCTCGAAAACCGGTCTGGCGATGCCCGACCCCGGCTCGGTCTCCTTCGTCCAGGATGGCTCCGCGGCGCCGACTCCGGCCGCCTCGCCGACTTCGAGCGCAACGCCGGCCTCGCCCACGCCGGCGCCATCCGGCGCGGCGGTCACCGACACGCCCGACCCGGTGGCGATCCCCAACGACGGCTCGATCGGCGCGGGCTTCCTGCGCGACGCGATCGCCGGGCCGGCGCTGATGTCCAACTGGGAGCTGGTCAACGCCAAGCACTCGACCAACGGCCACGCGATCGCGGTGATGGGCCCGCAGGTCGGCTACTACAACCCGCAGATCCTGATGGAGGAGGACCTTCACGGGCCGGGCATCGACGCGCGCGGCGCGTCGTTCCCCGGGGTGAACCTGTACGTCGAGCTCGGCCACGGCCGCGATTACGCGTGGAGCGCGACGACGGCCACGGCCGACAACGTCGACACGTTCGCCGAGGTTCTCTGCCAGGACGAATACCACTACCTGTACAAGGGCCAGTGCGTCGCGATGGAAAAGCTCGAACGGACCAACACGTGGACGCCCAACGGCTCTGACCAGACGCCGCCGGGCACGGAAACGCTGACGGTCTACCGCACGGTGCACGGCATCGTCTACGCGCGCGGGACGGTCAAAGGCCAGAACGTAGCCTTCGCCAGCGCGCGCAGCACCTACTTCCACGAGGCCGACTCGGCGGTCGGCTTCTCCGAGTTCAACGAACCCGGGTTCATGACCGGCCCGCAGCAGTTCCAGAAAGCGGCTGCGGACGTCAACTTCGGCTTCAACTGGGCCTACGTCGACGCCAACCACATCGCCTACTACCTGTCCGGCTGGTACCCGCAGCGGGCCGCCGGGACCTCGCCGGACTTCCCGATCCTCGGCACCGGCGAATACGACTGGCAGGGCGTATGACCCCAAACTGCACGTCGAGCGAACGCATTCCCTTCGAAGCCCACCCCAACGCGATCGACCCGACGTTCCTGGTCTCGTGGAACAACAAGCAGGCGCCGCGCTTCTCCTCGGCCGACGACAAGTACTCGTTCGGGTCGATCTACCGCATGCAGCTGATCCGCAACTTCATCGAAAAGGATCTCGCGGGCGGCAAAAAGATGGAACCCGCCCAGCTGGTCAGCGCGATGGACGAGGCGGCGACGCAGGACATCCGCAGCGTGCAGCTGTGGCCGCTGCTCAAGCAGGTGCTCGGCAGCCCCAGCGATCCGCGCCTGCAGGCGGCGATCGCGCAGCTGGAAAGCTGGTACGCCGACGGCGGCCATCGCCGTGACCTGAACAACGCGAGCATCTCCAGCCCGGGCACCTACCAGCACAACGAAGCGATCACGATCATGGACGCCTGGTGGCCGAAACTGCTCGAAGCGGAGTTCCGCCCGGCGCTGGGCGACTCGGCGTTCGGCGAACTGCACGGCATGCTCGAATACGGCTCGCCCAACCCGGGCGGCGAACCGAGCGCGCCGGACTTCGCCGACGGCTGGTACGGCTACGTCAGCAAGGACCTGCGCGACCTGCTCGCGACCAACGGCCAGGGCGCAGCGCCGCGCGGTCCTTACTCGCAGACGTACTGCGGCGCGGGCTCTTTGGAAACGTGTCGCCAGGCCCTGCAGAGCTCGCTGCTGCAAGCCCTGTCGGTGACGCCGCAGCAGATCTACGGCCACGGCGCGTGCGCCGAAAACGCGCAGGCCAGCTGCTTTGACATGAATCGCTTCGTGAGCGCG
The DNA here is from genome assembly GCA_963794905.1 of uncultured Solirubrobacteraceae bacterium. Lineage (GTDB taxonomy): Bacteria > Actinomycetota > Thermoleophilia > Solirubrobacterales > Solirubrobacteraceae > Palsa-744. The sequence continues at coordinate 1,341,332 of CAWCFO010000002.1, read as the reverse complement.
AGCGGCGTCTCCGTGCCGCCGTTCCCGTTCCAGAACCGGCCGACTTTCCAGCAGGTCGTGGAGCTGACGAAGACGTCGCCGCGATAACCGCAGTTGCGCAGAACAGACGAGGGAGGCTGAAGGTGCGAAAGACAAGGGGAGCAGGCAGGCTGAACACACGGGCCCGGTGGACCGCCGCGGCGCTGCTGATCTGCGCGATCGCGCTTGCGATCTCCGCGGCGAGCGCGCTCGCCGACTTCCCCTTCTACGGCACGGGCACCCCCGGCGAACCGGCGAGCTGGAAGCTCGCGCCGGGCGAAACGCCGAGCAACGTCGGCAGCCTTGGCTGGAAGTTCGCGGCGACGCCGGCAACGCCCGCGAGCAAACCGACGGAAGCGGCGGCCGTGACGAAAAACAACTCGCAGATGGACGAGCTGTGCGGCGTCACGGGCATGAGCCTCGTCGACGCGCAACGCGACGATGCCCGCCGCCACGGGCTCGTGCATCGCGGCGGGCACGCCGATCCACACGGGGTTCCAGGTCAGCGTTGGACGTCCCGACGTCTCGATCGGCGAGCTCGACTCGGGCATCAAGTGGAACAGCGCCGGCGACATGTCCCAGCTGCGCGCCAAGGTGATGCTCAACGTCGGCGAGCTGCCCGCGCCGAAAGTCGACATGGGCACGACGTTCGACCCTTCAACGCACGTCAACTGCGCGACGGCGCGCGCGGCGACTGGGGGCGACTACGACGCCGACGGCGGCATGCCAGGCGGGACGCCGGGAGGCAGCGGGCCGATCCCCTACGACGTGCTCGAACAGGGCGTCTTCAACGTGCTCGACTACGCGTGCGACTCGCGCGTGGCGCACGTGGTCGAAAGCTATCCCAAGTGCGCCAACCCGCCGACGACCAAAGAATGCCGCAACGGGCCGCCCGGCATGCTCACGCCGGAGGACCTGATCATCGCCTTCTCCGACGGCGTCGATCACGACAACAACGGCTACGCCAACGACATCGCCGGCTGGAACTTCGTCGACAACAACAACGACGCCTACGACGAGGTTCAGTACGGCCACGGAACGGGCGAGGACGAGGACTCGACGGCCGAAGCCAACAACAGCTCGGGCGAGGTCGGCACGTGCCCCAACTGCGAGGTGCTGCCGCTGCGCGTCGGCGAGTCCTTCGTCGCCGAGGCCAACCGCTTCGCCGAGGCCACGACCTACGCCACCGACCGTGGGGTCGACGTAGTGCAGGAGGCGCTGGGCAGCCTCAACGACCCGGTGTTCGCGCGCGAAGCGATCGACTACGCCTACAACCACGGCGTCGCGGTGATCGCCTCGGCCGCCGACGAGGCGGCCGAGCACCACAACCAGCCGGGCGCGCTGCCGCACACGATCGTCGTCAACGCCGTCGAAGGACCGGCGAGCCTCGGTGGCGTGCCGGTGACCAACACGCCACCCTCCTACCAGCAGCTCGACGGCTGCACCAACTTCGGCACGCGCATCGACGTGTCGGTTCCGGCTACGTCGTGCTCGTCGGAGGCGACGGGCAAGAGCTCGGGCGTGGTCGGGCTGATCTACAGCGCCGCGCTGAACGCTTGTGGCGCCAGCCTGTACGGCGAATGCTCGACCGGCGCGCAAGCCAAGCTGAAACCCGCCGAGCGACTGCAAACGAGTCGACGGCTCGCCGTGCCCGATAACCCCCGACGAGGTGCGCCAGCTGATGGCCTCGGGCAACATCCAGGGCACGCCCGTCGACGGCTCCTCGACGCTCGGTTCCAACGCGCCGAGCACGGGCAAAGCCGCGGCCGACCAGGGCGAAGGCGGCCAGGCCGACGACATCAACACGGCCACGTCGCCGGAAGGCGCGTGCAGCGTCGGGCATGGCGCCGACATGCACCGACCCGAACCTCAACTCGACGTTCGCCGCCGACGAGAACGGCGGCGTGATCGGGCCGCTGCCCGACACCTTCCGCTACCCGTCGCGCAAGGGCTGGGACGAGTTCTTCGGCTACGGCCGCCTGGACGCCTACAAGTCGGTGGAAGCCGCCGCCCAGGGCTGGATTCCCCCCGAGGCGGACATCACCTCGCCCGAATGGTTCCAGCAGCTCGATCCGACCAAGGAATCGTTCGCGCTCGAACGGCTCGGTCAACGCGCGCAGCAAATACACCTGCCGCGTGGAAGTCGCGCCGGGCGCGCAGCCCAACAACGCGCCGACCGCGTCCAGCGGCGACTTCGCGAGCGTACCCTCCAACTACTGCGACGGCAGCTCTGTGCACGCCAAAGCGTTCAGCGGGCTGCTCGCGAGCGTCAGCACGGCGACGCTGCAGGCGATGTTCCCCAAAGGCGCGCCGACCTCGTTCACCGGCAACGAGAACGGCGGTGGCGCGCAGAGCTCCAACGGCCGCCCCAACACGCTGCCGTATGCGTTCACGGTGCGCGTCGTCGTCACGACCGCGCCGGGCGTCGCCGGGCCGGCGATGACCGGTCAGGACCGCCGCCAGCTGTTCCTGCACCGCGACGCCGACATGCTCAAGGGCTTGCCGCTGGAAATGAAAGGCGACGGCGACGCCAGCCCCGTGCTCGCCGACCTCGCCGGCAATGACACCAACCAGCTGATCGTCGCCAACTCCGACGGCTGGATCCACGCCTACCGCTACGACGCGGCGGCCGGTGAACTGACCGACCTGCCGGGCTGGCCGGTGCATACCGAACAGCTGCCGCTGCACGGTGGCGAGCACGCCTTCAGCGGCGGCGGCCTGACGACCGCGCACTACGACCCGGTGATCGAGGCCCCGGCGGTGGGCGACCTCTCGGGAGACGGCGAACTCGACGTCGTCGCCGATGACGTGCAAGGCAACGTGTACGCATGGAACGCCAAAGGCCAGCTGATCTTCCACCAGACGTCCAACCCCGCCTACTCGGGCGCGCCGCTCGCGGGCAGCCCGGCCTGGGAGGCGCAGCGCTACGGCGTGCGCCAGCGCACCGAGGGCGGCTTTGCGACCTCGCCGGTGCTCGCCGACCTCGAACCGGAAAAGGGTGGCGGGCTGGACATCATCGCCGCCGGCGAGGATCGCCACGTCTACGCGTGGCACGCCGACGGCGAAAGCCGTCAAGGGCTTTCCCGTGCTCGTCGCAGGACCCGACGAAGCTCGCGTCGGTCGACCCGACGAGCAACCAGCCGGCGTTCAACGCCAACGTGCCGGCCGACCAGAACAAAGCCGAAGACCAGGGCAAGATCGTCGACACGCCGGCCGTGGCCTACCTCGACGGCCCGGGCAAGCCGCCGAGCATCATCGTCGGCACGAACGAGGAGTACCTGGCCAACCACGGCAACGAAGGCGAACTCAACGCCAGCGGCGTCAGCGACCGCCTCGCTCGGCGTGGTCGGCGCGTCGGGGCTGCTGACGTTCGCCAACGGGCGCGTGTACGCGATCAACGCGGGCGGCTGCTCATCGGACCCGTCCTCGTGCGCGACCGGCGGCTTCAGATGCGAAGCCTCGAAATGCACCTCGACGGCGTTCCGCGAAGGCTGGCCGGCGAAGATCGGGATCATCGACGCGGGCCTGCTGCCGGACGTGGGCGAGGGCATCAACGGCTCGCCGGTCGTCGCGCCGGTGCTCTGTCCCGAAGGCGGCGAAGGCCTGAAGATCGGCGTCACGCCGGACGCCGGTCCGGGCTACGTGCTCAACCCCAACGGCAGCTCCTGCTACGGCTCGGCCGACGGCCAGTACAACGCGCTGCAGACCGACGCGAGCGGGAGCTCCAGCAAAGCCGACACGCCGGCGTTCCCGGCGGTCGGCGAGCCGGCGTTCGGCACGCTCGACGGCACGACGACGAGCATGTTCGCCCCGGCCGCCGGCCTGCTGCGCGCGCTCGACGTCGTCGCGCCGGACTACCAGAAGGGCGGCCAGGACTTCATCGCCGGCTGGAACGCCAACAGCGGCCAGTTCTCGCCGGGCTTCCCGGCGGTCGACAACGACCTGTCGTTCATCACCGGCGAGACGGTCGGCGACGTGACCGGCGAAGCGCCCAAACAGGAGGTGCTGGCGGGCACCGCGTCGCAGGACCTGGAGGCTTACAACGGAGCGGGCTCGCCCGCCAGCTCGGCGTGGCCGAAGCTGACGGGCGGCTGGATGGTCGCGACGCCGACGCTCGGCTCGCTGGGCACGATCGACACGGCTTCGAGCGCCAAGAAGGACGTCGTGTCGATCACGCGCGAAGGGACCCTGTCGGTCTACTCGACGCCCGCCTCGGCGTGCTCGCCGAGCTCGTGGCCGAACTTCCACCACGACATCGCCAACTCCGGCGACTACACGCGCGACGCGGTCCCGCCCGGCGTGCCGCTGAGCACGAGCGTCTACGAAAACACGCTGCACTTCACCGCCCCGGGCGACGACCTGCTGTGCGGCAAAGCCACGCGCTATGAAATCGTCACCGCCGAATAGCCCGATCACGGCGCAGAACTTCGCCAGCGCGACGCCGCTGAGCGGCGCCCCCGAACCGGCCGCGGCGGGCACCGCGCAGAGCTACGCGCTGCCTGCGAACGTCGCAGACCTACGTGGCGATCCGCGCGGTCGACGACCAGGGCAACGTCGGCCTGCCGGCGTCCGCCGAATACAACCCCGGCGCGCCGCTGCCGGCCCTCGGGCGCTGCGTGCAAGCTCCGGCGAAAAAAACGGGCGAATGGCACGGCGCGCACTGCGTCGGCTACGCGCACGGCAAAGGCTCCTACAACTTCCTGCCGGGGCCCGGCGCCGCGAAGAAACTGACGGGCAAACTCGGCGCGCTGACGCTGGAAACCGTCGGCCACGCGAAGATCACCTGCCAGAGCGGCACCGGCCAGGGCGAATACGCCTCGTCCAAGGGGCTGACGATCACGCTGACGCTGAGCGGCTGCGAACGCCCGAGCAGCCACCAGTCCTGCCAGAGCGTCGGCTCGCCAAACGGTCAGATCGTCACGAGCGCGCTGGAAGGCGAACTGGGCTTCATCACCAGCGGGCTGAAAATCGTCGTTGGGCTGGACCTCAAGCACGAACCGGCGCTCGCCACGTTCGAATGCACGACCACCGGCCTGCCGGGCAAAGAAGTCGTCGCGATCGAAGGCTCGGCGATCGGCCCGATCAAAGTCATCGACTCGATGGTCTCTGGCTTCACGGTCGCCTTCAAGGCGACCGCCGGTAAGCAGTCTCCCGAACAGTTCGAAGGAGCTGCCAAAGACACGCTCGTGACGTCGATCGTCGGCGGCGCGGCCGAACAGGCCGGGCTTACGGCCACGCTCACGCTGACCAACGAAGAACCGTTGGAGATCAAAGCCAAGACGCGCGGCGGGAAATGACCTACGGCGCGGCGGCGCGCATCCGCGAGCCGCCACCGGCGACTGCTACGGCCACGTCGGCGTCGGCGATGCTGCGGTTGCGCCCCAGGCTCTTGGCCCGGTAGAGCGCTCGGTCGGCGGCGAGCACGAGGTCCTCGCGCGATCTGCCGTGCTCGGGGAACACGACGATGCCGACGCTCATCGTCAGCGGCTGCGAGCGCCCGTGCGAAGCGTTCGCCACGGCGGCGCGCAGGCGCTCGGCGAGCGCAAACGCGCCGTGCACGTCGGTTTCGGGCAGGATCGCCGCGAACTCGTCGCCGCCGATTCGCGCGGTCGTGTCGAACGGGCGCGTGACGTCGCGTGCGCAGGCTCCGACGGCTGACAGCGCAGCGTCGCCCGCGGGGTGCCCGGCGCTGTCGTTGAGCTCCTTGAAGTTGTCGACATCGGCGAGCACGAGCGCGATCGGCTGGCCGGTGCGGCGCGAGCGCGCGAGCTCGAGCTCGAAGCGCTCGTCGAAGCCCTGCCGGTTGAGCAGGCCGGTGAGCATGTCCGTGCGGGCGGCGCGAAACAGCTGTGTGACCAGCCGGTCGTTGCGCCGCATGAGCACGTGCACGAGGCAGCCGGCGACGGACACCATGCCGACGACGATGAACCAGCGCGTGTAGCCGACCGGGCCGGGATGGATCGACAGCAGCGTCGCCGCGTAGCAAGCGGCGAGGACGAGCAGCTGCGCGACCATCTGCGCGCGCGTGAAGAAGTAGCCGGCGTAGAGCGCGATCCACAGGTACAGCACTTCGTTGCTGGCCGCGCGGCCGCCGAGGCGCTCGCCGTTGAAGTAGATCGCCAGCGAGACGATCGCGCTGGCGAGCACCATCACGCCCTGATACGCCCACGCGGGCATGCGCTCGCTCGCGGCGAACAGGACGACCGACGCCACCGCGAGGAATCCGGCGATCGCCCAGAACCCGGTCACGTCGGCCTGCGGCGAGTGCGGAAAGGCGATCGAGACGACCGTCGTCACGGTGCCCACCCCGAACAGCAGGCCGGCGACCCGGCCCATCTCCGCCGGTGCGGCGGCGGTCGATTTCGGCGGCGATCGCATGCGCATCTATCGACGCGGCGGACGAATGGTTGAAGCGGACGGCCTGTGTTAGCCGAAACGGCGAGCGCCGAGATGTCCAGCCGCGACCCGGCCGCGCCCGCGCGGCCCGGCGCGCGCGGCGCCGGCTACGGCGCCAGGCGTTCGAGCGTCCAGCTGCCGCGGTCGTCGCGGCGATAGCGAAGGCGGTCGTGCAAGCGGTCGTGTCGCTGCTGCCAGAACTCGGCGCTGTGCATTGCCAGGCGGAACCCGCCCCAGCCGTGCGGGACGGGCAGCTCGGCCTCGCCGAAGTGCCCGTCGAGCTCGGCCACACGCCGTTCGAGCGCGGCGCGGTCGGGCACGGTCTCGCTCTGCGGCGAGGCCAGCGCGCTGAGCTGGCTGTTGCGCGGGCGGCTGCGAACGTAGGCGGCGGTCTCGTCGGGGCTCGTGCGCTGCACCGGCCCGGTGATGCGCACCTGCCTGCCGAGCGGATCCCAGTGGAACAGCAGCGCGCCGTGCGGGTTGGCGGCGAGCTCGCGTCCCTTGGCGCTGGCGTAGTTGGTGAAGAACACGAACCCGCGCTCGTCGAAGGACTTGACGAGCACCATGCGCAGCGACGGGACACCGTCGGGCGAGGCCGTAGCGAGCGCGGCAGCTTGCGGTTCGCGCAGGCCGGTCGATCCTGCCTCCTCATACCACGCGGCGAACTGCGCGAGCGGATCGCCTGCGACGTCCTGCTCGAGCAGCGGCTTGCCGTGGTCGGTCACGCGGGCGAGCTAGCCGATGGTGTACGTCAGCGAAACCTGCGCGGTCAGCTTGCAGCTGGTCGCGGTGGCCTTCTTCGCGGTGATCCTGCGCTTGTGCCTGGGCCGCTTGGCCTTGATGGTGGCCGACAGGGGGGCGCGCGGCGCCGCGGCGGCGCTTTCCGGCGAGGACGTGGTGACGGCGGGGCCTCGCGCCACGCCGAAGTCCGGTTGTTCGCCTTCGTATTCGGCGTATTCCGATTCGCCGCCGCCGCTGCAGTTGATGTAGCCGCCGTCCTCGACGATGTTGATCGGCGCGCCGAGCGTCGCGGACACCTTGCCGGTGAGGAACTCGGCCTTGCTCTGGCCGTCGGTGACGGCGGCGGCCATACCTTCGCGATAGACGGCGGTGGCCGCGGCGGCGTTGGCGGTCGAGCCGATCGGCAGGATGGCGACGCCCTGCACGCTGACGGTGCGCACGGGAACGGTGGTGGGCGCTTCGGCGACGGCGACGCCGAGCATGTTCGCGGCGAACAGTCCCGCCGACACCACCAAGATCGCTGCGCCTGCGCGCTTCATCGGACCTCCCAAGTCACGGCACTGCCGGTCGATTTCCAAACCGGCGGATCGGCGCCATTGTACCGACCGGACGCGGGCCTTCACGTCGTATGTTGGACACAGTGGCCAAGCCGCTCACACCGCTACGAAAGGTCGATTCGAGATGAAGCAGCGCAAACTTTCAGACTTGCCGGTCTCCGCCCTGGGGCTGGGGTGCATGGGGATGTCGGCGTTCTACGGGTCGACCGACGAGGGCGAGGGCATCGCGACGATCCAACGCGCGCTTGAGCTGGGTGTGAACTTCCTCGATACGGCGCAGCTGTACGGGCCAATGACCAACGAGGAACTGGTCGGGCGGGCGATAGCGGGACACCGCGACGAGTACGTGATCGCGACGAAGTTCGCGCGGCGCACCGACAACGCGACGCCGGGAGACATGTCGACGCTGGGCCCGCTGGACGGCTCTTCCGAGCACGTGCGCAGCTCTGTCGAGGGCTCGCTGCAGCGGCTGAAAACCGACCGCATCGACCTCTACTACCAGCACCGCGTCGACCCGAACGTGGAGATCGAGGAGACGGTCGGCGCGATGGCCGAGCTGGTGGCGGCGGGCAAGATCCTGCACATCGGACTGTCCGAGGCGGCCGCCGAGACGATCCGCCGCGCGCACGCCGTTCACCCGATCGCGGCGGTGCAGACCGAGTACTCGCTGTGGACGCGCGACCCAGAGGCGGAGATCCTGCCGACGTGTCGCGAGCTGGGCATCGGCTTCGTGGCGTACTCGCCGCTCGGTCGCGGCTTCCTCTCAGGCCGCTTCAAGTCGCCTGACGATCTCGACGACAGCGACTTTCGCCGCCACGGGCCGCGCTTCACCGGCGACAACCTCCAGGAGAACCTGAAGATCGCCGCGAAGGTCGAGCAGATCGCGTCGGCCAAGGGCGTGACGCCGGCGCAGCTGGCGCTCGCGTGGGTGCTCGCGCAGGGCGACGACATCGTGCCGATCCCCGGCACCAAGCGCCGCAGCTACCTCGAGCAGAACGCGGCCGCGGTGGACGTGGCGCTGAACGACGGCGAGCTGGCGCAGATCGACGCGGAGCTGCCGCAGGTCGCGGGCGAGCGCTACGACGAGGCGGGGATGGCGTCGCTGAACCTCTGAGCGACGGCCGGCAGATGCCCAGCGACAGCTCAGCCAGCCCAACGGTGCGCGCGGCGACGCCCGGCGATGCGGCGGCGTGCGCGGCGATCTACGCGCCGTACGTGACCGACACGGCGATCACGTTCGAGACGCAGCCGCCGACGCCCGCGCAGATGGCCGAGCGCATGGCGACGGCGGCGCTCGCGCACGCGTGGCTGGTGGCGGAGGACGCGGGGCGTGTCGTCGGCTACGCCTACGGCGGGCGCTTCGCCGCGCGCGCGTCCTACCGCTGGTCGTGTGAAGTGAGCGTGTACATGGAGCTCGGCCGCCGGCGCACGGGCGGCGGGCGCGCGCTTTACGAGGCGCTGCTGGAGCGCCTGCGCGAGCGCGGCTACCACATGGCTGTCGCCGGAATGACGCTGCCCAACGACGCGAGCGTGGCGCTGCACGAGGCGATGGGCTTCGAGCCGGTAGGCACGTACCGGCGCATCGGCTTCAAGCTCGGCGCTTGGCACGACGTGGCGTGGACCCAGCGCATGCTCACGAGCGGGCACGCGCCGCCGCAAGAGCCCGCCTAGCGCGGCGCGTCGCGCCAGCCAGGCGCCGCTGCTAGGCGACGCCGGCGGCGACGAGCGGGAAGGCGACGCCGGTAAGCCGTTCGGAGAGCTCCCACAGCCGCCGCGCGGCGTCCTCGTCGCGGGCGGCGCCCGAGCGGCCGACGAGCTTGGCCGGCCCGCGCTGCTCCATGAAGCCGCCCGGCCCGGCGAAGCTGTCGCCGGGAATGTCGGCGGTGGCGGCGTAGAGGGTCGGCAGCGCTCCGCCGTGCTCGTCCTGGGCGATCAACCGGTTGCCGATGGCGCCGAGCAGGTCGAGCACGCGGCGCTCGCTGTGGAACTGCAGGTTGGTGGCCGCGTAGCCGGGGTGCGCGGCGGTCGCGAGCACGGGCGAGCCGGCGTCGTCGAGCCGGCGCTGCAGCTCGGCGGTGAACAGCAGGTTGGCGAGCTTTGACTGCCCGTAGGCGCGCCAGGCGACGTAGGACCTGCGCTCCCAGTTGGGATCGTCGAAGTCGATGCTGCCGATGCGATGGCCGGTCGAGGAGACCGTGACGACGCGCCGGGTGATCCTGTCGAGCAGCAGGTTGGTGAGCGCGAAGTGCCCGAGGTGGTTGGTGCCGAACTGCAGCTCGAAGCCGTCGGCGGTGCGCGTGAGCGGCGGCGCCATCACGCCGGCGTTGTTGATCAGCAGGTCGATGTCGCCGTCCCAGCCGGCGGCGAACTCGTGGATCGAATCGAGGCTCGCGAGGTCCAGCCGGCGGACTTCGGCGTCGCCGTCGATGGTCGCGGCGGCGGCGTCGCCCTTGTCGGTCGAGCGCACGGCGAGCACGACGCGCGCGCCGGCGCCGGCGAGCGCCTGGGCGGCGGCGCGCCCGATGCCGCTGTTGGCGCCGGTGACGATGACCGTGCGCCCGGTCTGGTCGGGCAGGGAGGAGGAGCTTGAAGTAGTCATGGACAACAATGTACGCCGGCATGGACGACCGTTTCTCGCTCGGCCGCTTCGTGCAGGCGCAGGAAAACGGCGGCGCGTACGGGCGCGCGGTGGCGGAGCTGCGCGCGGGCGCCAAGCAGAGCCACTGGATGTGGTTCGTGTTTCCGCAACTGGCCGGGCTCGGCCACAGCGAGATGTCCAGGCGCTTTGCGATCGCGTCGCTGGAGGAGGCGGGGGCGTACCTGGCGCACCCGCTGCTCGGGTCGCGCCTGGTCGAGTGCGCGCGGATCGTCAGCGAGTCGGGTGGCCTTTCGCCGCGCGAGATGCTCGGCGAGATCGACGCGACGAAGCTGCGCTCGTCAATGACGCTGTTCGTGCGCGCGGCGCCGCAGCAGCCGGTGTTCGCGCAGGTGCTGGCGGTGTGCTTCGGCGGCGTGCCCGACACCGCCACGCAGCGGCTGCTGGACGAGCCGCCCGCCGGCTGAGGACGAGCGCCGCTGGTCGAGCCGCCAGCCGGCTAGAACGAGCAGGGGCGCGGGCGGCGATCGACGCCGATCTCGGTGATGCCCGCCGAGGTGATCTTGATGCGCGTGGGCACGTTGCCTCGCTCGAGCAGCTTGCGCAGCACGGACTCGCCCTTGGACTCGATTCCCGAGCGCAACGGCTCGTCGAACGCCTCCGCGCGCATCGATTCGGCGATCTGCACGTACACGTGCTTTTCGGCCGACCCGTGCTGCACCTTCCAGCGATAGGTGTGGCCCACGCGCGGAGCCTGGATAGGGGTGGGACCGCCGATGATCTCGAGGATGTCGGGCATGCGTGCAGCATGACCGGCGCCGCTCGCAGGCCGAAGGGCCAGATGGCCAGCATTCGCGCCGGCGTGGTTGGACTTCCGTCGGGCGCGATGAGCGACCGATGAGTCGGCTCATCGGCGGCGGTCGTGGTGGTCGAGTAGCGTCGCCAGGCGATGAGCGAGATCGAGTTCCTTGGTGCGCTGGGGGTCGAGCTGCTGCGCCACGGCGAGCTGCGCGCCGAGCGGCCCGAGCACGAGCTGTTTCAGACGTCGACCGTGCAGGCGCTGCTGGCGGGCGCTTACGACGGCGACGTGACGATCGGGGAGATCCTGCAGTACGGTGACCTCGGCCTGGGCACGCTCGACGGCCTGGACGGCGAGCTGATCGTGCTCGACGGGCAGGCGTACAAGGCCGAGCTGGACGGCACGCTCGTGCGAGTGGACGCCGACGCGCACGACGCCGTACGCGGTTGTCGTTGCGTTCTCGCCGGGCGAACGCGTGCGGCTGCGCGGCCCGTTCGGCGACGACGAGCTGCAGGCGCGCCTGGGCGAGCGCGTGCTCGGCGCGGTCCGCCCGACGGCGGTGCGCATCGACGGGCGTTTCGCCGAGGTGCACGTTCGCTCGGTGCCCAGGCAGCGGCAGCCGTACCGCCCGCTCGCCGAGGTGATCGCCGAGCAGCGCGTGAGCGTGCTGCGCGACGTGACGGGGACGATGGTCGGCTTCTGCTTCCCCGACGCGCTCGACGGGATCGAGATGGTCGGCGCGCACCTGCACTTCGCAAGCGACGAGCGCACGCACGGCGGGCACGTGCTCAGCTATACGCTGCTCGACGCGGTCGCGCAGCTCGACGGCGCTACGCGCATCCACGTCGAGCTTCCGGGCGCCGTGCAGGCGCCGCGACACGGCGCGCGGCTCGACCAGGCGGCGCTGCACCGCCTGGAGAGCGACCGCTGACGGCCCGGTCGCGCACGTAGCTCGGCGCGCCGAGGACGCGCGGGGTGCGCGGTGGAATACTCGTGGCGTGCCCTACAACGCGGACCTCGGGCCTTCGCTGTATGTGCCAGCCGGTGATCGCTACGAGTCGATGCCCTATCGGCGCAGCGGGCGCAGCGGGCTGCGGCTCCCGGCGATCTCGCTGGGGCTGTGGCAGAACTTCGGCGACGACCGCCCGCTGCGCGACAGCCGGGCGATCCTGCGGCGCGCGTTCGACCTCGGCATCACGCACTTCGACCTGGCAAACAACTACGGACCGCCTTACGGCAGCGCCGAGATCAACTTCGGACGGATCCTCGCCGAGGACTTTCGCCCGTACCGCGACGAGCTGGTGATCTCGACGAAGGCGGGCTGGGACATGTGGCCGGGTCCGTACGGCGAGTTCGGCTCGCGCAAGTACCTGCTGGCAAGCCTCGACCAGAGCCTGCGGCGGATGGGGCTCGACCACGTCGACATCTTCTACTCGCACCGCTTCGACCCGGACACGCCCGTCGAGGAGACGATGGGCGCGCTCGACGCCGCCGTGCGCGCGGGCAAGGCGCGCTACGCCGGCATCTCCTCCTACGGGCCGCAGCGCACCGAGCAGGCCGCGCGGATCCTGCGCGAGCTCGGCACGCCGCTGCTGATCCACCAGCCCTCCTACTCGCTGCTCAACCGCTGGATCGAGGACGAGCTGCTCGACGTGCTCGCGCGCGAGGGGATCGGCGCGATCGTGTTCTCGCCGCTCGCCCAGGGCCTTCTCACCGACAAGTACCTGGGCGGCGTGCAGGAGGACTCGCGCGTGCGCCGCGGCAACTACTTCTCAGCCGACATGATCAGCGAGGAGAACCTCGCGCGCGTTCGCGCGCTCAACGAGATCGCTCGCGGACGCGGGCAGACGCTCGCTCAGCTCGCGATCTCCTGGTCGCTTCGCGACGAGCGCGTCACCTCCGCGCTGCTCGGCGCCAGCAGCGTCGAGCAGCTCGAGCAGAACGTCGCCGCGCTGGAGCGGACGGACTTCGACCAGCAGGAGCTCGCCGAGATCGATCGCCACGCGCAGGAGGGCGCCATCAACCTGTGGGCCGAGTCGAGCAGCGCGTGAGTCGCGCTAGGCTGCCTCGATGGCTTCGTCGGATCGCCCCGCCGCCAGGCTGACGCCCACGGCGCCCGTCGCCGCCGGCACGCTGATCGCCGGCTACGCCGTCGCGGTGGGCAGCGGCTCGCGCCCGCTCGGTGGGGTCGTGCTGCTCGCCGGAGGACTTTGGTGCGTGCGCGCGTGGCTGCGCCGCAACGACGCGCGCACGGCCGTCGAGCTGGCCGGCGCGGGGCTCGGCGCGTTCGTGCTCTCGCACGTGCTCGCGCTGGGCATCGGCGCGTGGCCGGCCGTGCTGCTCGTCGCGGCGGCGATCGCGGGCGTCACGTGGGTACGCGCCGACGCGCGCGCCGGCGACCGGCGCACGCTGGCGGCGTAGCGAGCGCGGAGTTCGGTCCCGGCGCGGCGGGGCGGATCGGCTCGCTTGACGCGTCGATGCGGTAGAGCGTTCCCGAGCTGACGCCGGCCGACATGACGGCGCGGCGCGCGTCGCGCCCGCCGGCGGGGCCATAATCGTCTCTCAGCAAGCTCCCAGGATTCTCCCGGCCGGCTCTCAAGCGCCGCGACGAGCATCGTCACATGAGCGAAGACGCCAACAACTCAAACGGCTCGGACGGCCCTCGCCTGCTGGTCGTCGACGACGAGCCGAACATCGCCGAGGTCGTGACGATGGCGCTGCGCTTCAACGGCTTCAACGTCGAGACGGCGGCGACCGGCCGCGAGGCGCTGGCCGCCGTGAGCAAGTTCAAACCGCACCTGATGGTGCTCGACGTGATGCTCCCCGACATGGAGGGCTTCGAGGTCGCGGCGCGGCTCGGCGCCCAGCGCGCCGGCGTGCCGATCATCTTCCTCACGGCGCGCGACGCGACCGAGGACAAGGTGCGCGGGCTGAGCGGCGGCGGCGACGACTACATGACCAAGCCGTTCAGCCTGGAGGAGCTGGTCGCGCGCATCCGCACGATCCTGCGCCGCACCGGACAGGCCACGCCGGAGTCCGGGCGGCTGGTGTTCGAGGACCTGGAGCTCGACGAGGAGTCGCGCGAGGTCTCGCGCGCGGGCGACGCCGATCGAGCTGACGGCGACCGAATACCGGCTGCTGCGCTACCTGATGCTCAACCCGCGCCGCGTGATGACGCGCGCGCAGCTGCTCGACCACGTGTGGAACTACGACTTCGGCGGCGACGGCCGCGTGCTGGAGACCTACATCAGCTACCTGCGCAAGAAGCTCGACGCGCACGGACCGTCGCTGATCAGGACCGTGCGCGGCGTCGGCTACGCGCTGCAGGCGCCGCGCCCTTGATGGCGTCGCTGCGCGCGCGCGTGCTCGCGAGCGTGCTGCTGCTGGCCGCTGCCGGGCTGATCGCGCTGGGCGCGGTCACCTACGCCGAGCAGCGCTCGTTTCTCGAGTCTCGCGCCGACCAGCAGGCGCGATCGGCCGTCGGAGCGCTCTCGCAGGCGCTCGACGACGCCGGCCTCGAAACCGTCCGACGCCGGTGCTGCGGCAGGACCAGGGAGGCTTCGGGCGGGGCGGCGGTCCGGGCGGCCGCACGCCGCTGGTCAACCTGCCCCCCGGCACCTACGGGCAGCGCCGCGAAGCCTCGGGCCATGTGATCGGCTCCACGCAGATCAGCTACAGCTCCAGCGAATCGCTGCCGGCGACCCCCGAGATCCCCGCCACGCTGCCCTTGCAGCACGCTGCTGACGGTCGGCTCGACGGGTCCGGTGGCCTGCGCTACCGCGTGTACGCGCAGCGCGACCCGGAGGACAGCGGCATCACCGTCGTGGCGGTGCCGCTCAGCGAAGTCGACTCAGACGCTGCACCGGCTGCTGCTCGTCGAGGCGCTCGTCGTCGGCGGTGTCCTGCTGGCCCTGGGCCTGTCGGCGTTCTTCGTGGTGCGGCTCGGGCTGCGGCCGCTCAGCCGCATCGAGGTGACCGCCGGTCAGATCGCCGCCGGCGACCTCTCGCGACGGGTCAGCCCGGCTACGACGAAGACCGAGGTCGGACGGCTGGGACTTGCGCTGAACGCGATGCTCGATCGCCTGGAGCAGGCGTTCGCGCAGCGCAAGGCCAGCGAAGAGCGCCTGCGCCAGTTCCTTGCCGACGCCTCGCACGAGCTGCGCACGCCGCTAGCGTCGATCCGCGGCTACGCCGAGCTGTTTCGCATGGGCGCGACGCGCGGCGAGGCCGAGACGCAGACGGCGATGCGCCGCATCGAGGACGAGTCCAAGCGCATGGGCGTGCTCGTCGAGGATCTGCTGACGCTGGCGCGCCTCGACGAGGCGCCCGAGCTGAGCCGCGCTCCGGTCGACCTCGCGGTGCTGGCGCGCGACGCCGTGGAGGACGCGCGCGCGACGGCGCCCGAGCGCGAGATCGAGCTGCGCTCACGCGACGCCGCGGTCGTCCTCGGCGACTCGCACCGGCTGCGCCAGGTGCTCGCCAACCTGCTGCGCAACGCGCTAGTGCACACCCCAGCCGGCACGCCGATCGAGGTGTCGGTCGCGCAGGACGACCGCAGCGTGACCGTCGCCGTGCGCGACCACGGCGCCGGCCTGCCCGACGCCTCCCCCGAGCGGCTGTTCGACCGCTTCTGGCGCGCCGAGGGCGGACGCGAGCGGGGCAAGGCCGGCGCCGGCCTGGGGCTGTCGATCGTCGGCACCGTCGTCGACGCGCACGGCGGTCGCGTGCAGCGCGAGCAACGCCGACGGCGGCGGCGCGCTGTTCACGGTCGTGCTGCCCAAGGCGTCGGCGTCGGAGAAGCCTCCGCAGACGCCGCCCGAGGGCTCGCGGCCCGCGTCGCCCGGGGCGCAACCGCCGCCGCCAACCGACGCGAGCACCGACGCGCGCGAGGCCCGCCCGCCCGCCGGCGACGCCGCCTGAGATCACCCGGCCCCGCCGCGCGTTCGTCGTGCGGCGCGGGCAAAACGCCCGTAAACACGGGGGTTCTCGTCTCAGGCTTCTCTCAGGTTGAGCACATGGTCGGCCCAGGTTGGCTCTCGATACTGCTGCGTAGATCGAAAGCCAACCGAAGGAGCGTCATGTCCCTGCCACTGCTCATCACGATCAACGTCATCGCCGACCTCGCCCTGCTTGCGACGCTCGCATACGTCATGTCGCGCGCCGCGCGACTGAAGCCGCACGTCGCCTCCCTGCAGGGGGCGGCCGAGCAGTCACCCAGCCGCCGCGCCGCGTCAGCGCACCCCGCGCCCGCAGCCGACACACACGCGCGCCGCGATGGCCAAGCGCGCCGGCTCGCCGGTCGCCAGCGCCGCAGAAGCCCGCTGAGCCATGTTCACGCTCGCCACGGCAACCGGGCCGCACATCTTCTGGATCGCCAGTCGTGCGGCCGGCAGCGCGGCGCTGGTCCTCTCCAGCGTGTCGGTGTGCATCGGCCTGCTGATGGGCGGGCGTGTGCTCAAAGGCCGCTGGCCGGACCTGCGCGTCGCCCACGAGGCGCTGTCGCTGGCGACGCTCGCCGCGATCGCCGTGCACGGGCTGACGCTGCTCGGCGACAAGTTCCTGCACCCGAGCGTCGCCGACATCGCCGTCCCGTTCGCCAGCGGCTACAAGACGCTCTGGACGACGACCGGCATCGTCGCGTTCTGGGCGCTGCTCGCGCTCGGCCTGTCCTACTACGCTCGCGCACGCATCGGTGTCCAGCGCTGGCGCGTGCTGCACCGCTTCACCGCGCTCGCTTGGCTGCTCGGCATCGTGCACTCGCTCGGCGAGGGCAGCGACGCCGGTGAGACGTGGTTCCTGGCGATGACGGCGATCGTCGTGCTGCCCGCGCTCGGCCTGCTGCTCACGCGCTGGCTCAGACCGCGCTCCGCCGCCGCCGCCAGCACGGCCACCCGCAGCGCAGGCGAACCCGGCGCAGGCGCACGCAGCGCGGGCGCGCAGCGCGTATCGGCGAGCGCGCCCCGTCCGCCCGCCCGGCTCAGCGAACTCCCAGGCTGAGTCCAGCCGGCTGCCACGCGCGCCGCCGAGACTCGGTCCACATCGCACCCCAACCTCAGGAGTGGCAATGCCCGAAACCCCGACCCCCTCACCCCGCCAGCCCCGCCCGCCGGGCCCCCAGCCCGACGCGCGCCAGCGCGCGCTGGACAAGCGCGCGGCGCTCGACGCAGCGCGCGCGGCGCATCCGGCGCACGGTCGCAGGCGCGACCGCCGCCCTGTTCTGCGCGCTGTTCCTCGTCGTCTACGTGCAGCTCGCCTCCGGTCACGACCCAGCCCTGTCGGCGTCCTCGAAAAACAGCAGCACGGCGAAAACCGAAACGACGAGCGGCTCGTCGGCGAGCGCCACCGCAGCCGAAACGGCGGCTGAGAAGCGCGCCGCCGCCAAGAAGGCCGCCGAACGAGCCGCGGCGAAGAAGGCCGCCGCAGCAAAAGCCGCGGCCGCGAAAGCCAAAGCCGCCGAAGCAGCAGCCGGCGAAGAAGAAGCCGCCACGAGCACGCAGTCCGCGCAGGCGACCAGCTCCGGCACGACCGCAGAGCAGCGGCTCCTCGTCGTCCAGCGCTCAGGAAGCGAGCAGCAGCGAATCCAGCTCCAGCGAATCGAGCGCCGGCGAATCCAGCGGCGAAGAATCCAGCGGCTCGGCGAGCGCCGTCACCACATCGCAGTCATGAGCGGCGCGCGCGAGGTCAGCGACCGCTTCGACTGCTTCGGCTCCTCGTGCGCGGTCGTCGTCACAGGCGACGGCGACGAGCGGTCGGCGAATGAAGCGGTCGAGCTGGCGCGGCGCAGCTTGGAGGAGTGGCACCGCCAGTTCTCGCGCTTCCTGCCCGACAGCGAGCTGTCGCGCCTGAACCGCGATACGCGCCGCGAGACGCCTGCGAGCGCTTTGATGGTGCGTCTCGCAGTCGCCGTGCGCGACGCGGCGGCGCTGACCGGCGGCCTGGTGGATGCCACGTTGATCGACCAGCTGGAGCGCGCCGGCTACGCCGCCGATCTCGGCGAGCCGGTGGCGCTCGACGACGGCGCTCGCGCTCGCGCCGCCGCGCGAGCCCGCCGCGGCAAGGTCGCCGGCGTCGTGGCGGCGCCTGCGAGTCGACCTCGACCGCCTCACGGTCGCGCGCCCGCCCGACGTGAAGCTCGACAGCGGCGGGCTGGCCAAGGGGCTGCTCGCCGACGTGCTCGCGCAGCGGCTGTCCGGCCACGCGAGCTTCGCCGTCGACTGCGCCGGCGACCTGGCGATCGGCGGCGCCGCGGCGATCGCGCCGGCCGATCCACGTGGCGAGCCCGTTCGACGGCTCGCACGCTGCACACGTTCGAGCTGCAGCCGCACGGGCGTGGCGACCAGCGGCATCGGACGGCGCAGCTGGCTGGATGCGCACGGCCGCCCGGCGCATCACCTGCTCGACCCCGCCAGCGGACGCCCGGCGTTCACCGGCGTCGTGCAGGCGACCGCGCTGGCGCCGAGCGCGCTGCTGGCGGAGGTGCGCGCCAAGGCCGCCGTCCTCAGCGGACCGCGCCGCGCGCCCGCGTGGCTGCCCGACGGCGGCGTGCTCGTGTTCGACGACGGCTCGCACAGCGTCGTCGCTGCGCCGAGCGAGGTCACGCTCGGCCAGCTGGCGGTGTTCGTGCGCCCGCCGGCGATGCGCGGCAGCGCTGCCGGCGAGCTGACCGACGCCGCTTAGCCGAGCCGCCCGGGGACCGCGCGTTCGCGCGCCCGCGCGGAGCGCAGCGCTAGCCGGTGGTGAACCTCGCCGCCTCGTCTGAGCCGCCGGTCGCGTCGCCGGCGCTGTAGGCGTGCGCTCCGGCGCCGGCGAGCGCGCCGCCGTCGACGATCAGGTACTCGTCGCGGATCGGCCGCCCGTCGAAGTAGCACTCGAGGATCTCGCGCGTGCCGGCGGCGTAGCGCGCCTGCGCCGACAGGCTCGTGCCGGAGATGTGCGGCGTCATGCCGTGGTGGGGCATCGTGCGCCACGGGTGGTCGCGCGGCGCCGGCTGGGGAAACCACACGTCGCCCGCGTAGCCGGCGAGCTGGCCGCTCTCGCATGCGCGCGCGACCGCGTCGCGGTCGCAGATCTTGCCGCGCGCCGTGTTGATCAGGTAGGCGCCGCGTTTCATCTTCGCGAGCAGCCGCTCGTCGAACAGGTTCTCGGTCTCCGGGTGAAGCGGCGCGTTGATCGTCACCACGTCGCACACCTCCACGAGCGACTCGACGCTCTCGTGGAACGTCGCGCCGAGCTCGCGCTCGACGTCCGCGGGGAGGCGGTGGCGGTCGGTGTAGTGAAGGCCCACCTCGAACGGCGCCAGCCGACGCAGCACGGCCGAGCCGATGCGCCCGGCGGCGACGGTGCCGACCTGCATGCCCTCCAGGTCATACGAGCGCGCGGCGCAGTCGGCGATGTTCCAGCCGCCGTCGACCACCCACTGATACGACGGGATGTAGTTGCGCACGAGCGCCAGGATCATCATCACGACGTGCTCGGCGACGCTGATGCTGTTGGAGTAGGTCACCTCGGCGACCGTCAGCCCGGCGTCGATCGCCGCCTGCAGGTCGACGTGGTCGGAACCGATGCCGGCGGTCAGCGCGAGCTTCAGCTGCGGCGCCTTGGCGATCCGCTCGGCCGTCAGGTAGGCCGGCCAGAAGGGCTGGGAGATCACGACCTCGGCGTCGGGCAGCTCGCGCTCGAAAGTCGAGTCCGGGCCGTCCTTGTCGGAGGTCACGACGAGCGTGTGTCCGCGCTCCTCCAGGAAGTCGCGCAGGCCCAGCTCGCCGGAAACGCTGCCGAGCAGCTCGCCGGGCGTGAAGTCGATGCGCTGCGGGCTCGGCGTGGTCTGCCCGTCGTGGTAGCTCGCGATCTGCGGAACGCCGTCGCGCGCGTAGGACGGCGGGTATCCGTCGACCGGATCGTCGTACAGCACGCAGAGCACCTTGGCCATGGTCGAACCCCTCCTCGATGTTTCGGACATAATCGCACCATGCGAGCCGTGCAGATCGTCCAGGAAACCGGCCCCGACAGCGCGCTTAAGCTCGTCGAGCTGGACGAGCCCGAGCCCTCGCACATGCTCACGCCGGGCGCCGGCGTGGTCGTCGAGGTGCACGCCGCCGGCGTGTCCTTCCCCGAGGTGCTGCAGACGCGCGGGCAGTACCAGATGAAACCGCCGCTGCCGTTCGTGCCCGGCAGCGAGGTCGCCGGCGTCGTGCTCAGCGCCAGCGACGGAGCGTCGGTCAAGCCCGGCGACCGCGTCGCCGCCTTCTGCGCGCTCGGCGGCTTCGCCGAGACGGCCGTCGCGCCCGAGTTCTTCACCTTCGCGCTGCCCGACGCGCTCGACTTCGCGCAGGGCGCGAGCCTGATCCTCAACTACCACACCGCCTACTTCTCGCTGGCCATGCGCGGGCGCCTGAAGGAGGGCGAGACGGTGCTCGTGCACGGCGCCGCCGGCGGCGTCGGCACGGCCGCGCTGCAGGTCGCCAAGGGGCTCGGCGCGCGCACCGATCGCAATCGTCTCCACGCCCGAGAAGCAGCGCGTCGCCGAGCAGGCCGGCGCCGACGAGGTGGTGCTGCTCAGCGACACGTGGAAGGACGAGGTCAAGGAGACCAAGGCGGCGTAGACGTGGTGCTCGACCCTGTAGGCGGCGATCGCTTCACCGACAGCCTGCGCTGCCTGCGCGAGGATGGGCGGCTGGTCGTCGTCGGCTTCACCGGCGGCTCGATACCGGAGGTCAAAGTCAACCGCCTGCTGCTCGGCAACACCGAGGTCGTCGGCGCCGGCTGGGGCGCCTACGCGATGGCCAAGCCGCAGCTCAACCGCGAGATCGGCGCGGCCGTCGGAGAAGCTCATCGACGCGGGCTTCGTGCGCCCGATCGTCGGCGAGCGCTTCGCGCTGGAGACCGCCGCCGACGCGCTGCACGCGATCGACGAGCGCCGCGCGACCGGCAAGGTCGTGCTCGACGTGCGCGCCGCCTGACCGGCGCGAGCCCACCGGACGGCGCCACCCCACCGACCGGCGCCACCCCACCGAACGGCGAGGCTCAGCCGGCCTTGAGCAGAACGTCCCAGCCGACGTCGGCGGGCGCGGGCTCGGTCGTGTCGAGGAAGTCCAGCAGCACGTCGACGAACTGCTGAGGCTCGTCGAGCTGTGGGAAGTGCCCTGAGCGCGAGAACGTCTCCAGGCGGCTGTGGCGCACGAGCGCGTGCGTAGCGCGTGCGTGCGAGACCGGGATGATGGCGTCGCGCTCGCCCCACATCAGCAGGAACGGCATGTGCTTTGCCAGGTACAGCCGGTTGGCCGCCGTCGACGCGCTGGCCGCCGGGGTCGACTACCGAGCGCAGCGTGTTGCAGGAAGGCCGCGCGCGTCGGCGCGTCGGCGAGCGTTGCGTGGCCGCGCGCGATCTCGCGCACGTCGGTGTGGGCGGTCAGCCCCAGCCGCGACATCAGCCGGCCGGCCAGCGCGCCCAGCGTCGAGCAGCCGCGTCGCCGCGAGCAGCGGAAGCACGAGCTCAGAGCCCGGCAGCGTCGCTGCGCGCAGCAGCGGGCTCACGTCGCGGCCCAGGCCGCCGCTGTCGACCAGCACGAGGCGTTCGCAGCGCTCGGGGAACTGGTAGGAGAACTGCATCGCGATGCCGCCGCCGAGCGAATGGCCGACGATGCTCGCGCGTTCGTGACCCGAGCGCGACCATCAAATCGCGCACGCCGCTGGCGTGCGCGCCGAGTGAGTAGTCGGCCTTGGGCTTGTCGCTGGCGCCGTGGCCGAGCAGATCGGGCGCGATGACCGTGTATCGCTCGGCCAGGTAGGGCAGCACGCGCTCCCACGTGCTGGAGCTCGACGTGATCCCGTGGATCAGCACCAGCGCCGGGCCGCTGCCGGCCTGGCGGTAGGCGATGCGGTGGCCGTGCAGCGTCAGCCCGGTCGCAGCTTCGTCGGTCTGAAGGCATCTACAGTCAAGTACCCCGCCGGGCGCGGACAAAGGGCACGGCTAAGAGCAACGTAGGATTCGCGCAAAGTCCGTCGTTGCGCGCCGGCCGTGCGCGACAATCGAGGCCATGAGGGTTCTCGTGGTCGACGACGACCGAGCGGTTCGCGACGCGCTGCGCCGCGTGCTCACGCTCGCCGGCTATGAAGTGCAGGGCGCCGAGGACGGCGACCGGGCGATCGACGCGGTCGCCCAGGCGGTGCCGGATGCGGTCGTGCTCGACGTCGGGCTGCCGGGCATCGACGGCCTGGAGGTCTGTCGCCGCCTGCGCCTGATCGGCAACCGCGTGCCGATCCTCATGCTCACCGCGCGCGTGGAGATCGCCGACCGCGTCGCCGGCCTGGACGCCGGCGCGGACGACTATCTGGTCAAGCCGTTCGACGTGGACGAGCTGAAGGCGCGCCTGCGCGCGCTGCTGCGCCGCAGCGGCCCCGAGGGCGACCCCGACGATCTGTCCTTCGGCGAGGTGCGTCTCGACCGCGCGCGCCACGGCGCGAGCGTCGGTGGGCAGGTCGCCGAGCTGACGCGCACCGAGTACCAGCTGCTGGAGCTGTTCATGCGCAACCCCCGCCAGGTCCTGCCGCACAGCGTCATCTACGACCGCGTGTGGGGCTATGACTTCGGCGCCGCCTCGAACGCGCTGCGCGTTTACGTCGGCTACCTGCGCCGCAAGCTGCTGGGAATCGGCGCGGGCGAGGTGATCCACACGGTGCGCGGCGTCGGCTACGTGATGCGCGAGCCGTGAGCCTGCGCACGCGCATCGCCGCCGCCGCCGGCGTGGCCGTCGCGCTGGCCGTGCTCGCGGCGGCCATCGGCCTGTACGTCGCCGTGCGCTCGGACCTGCGCGGGCAGATCGACGAGTCGCTGAGCCAGCGCGCCCAGGAGCTGGTCGCCGCGCCACCACCCGACGGCGCACGCGCGCGGGCGTTCGGCGAGGGCTTGCCCGCCGGCGCGCCGACGCCGCCGTTCTCGCGCGCCGGCACGCGGGCGCGCGGTCCGCTGCCGCGGGCCGTGCAGCCGGCGAGGTTCGGCGGCGCTTCGGGCTACGTGCAGTTCGTCTCCGCCGCCGGCGCGGTCGCCGCCCCGCGCGGCCAGGGCACGACGCCGCAGATCCCACCGAACGCGCGCGACCGGGCGATCGCGGCGAGCGGCAGCGGCCGCTCGCTGGGCGACCGAACCGTAAAAGGCACGCATCTGCGCGTGCTCACGCTCGGCACCGCCGGCGCCGCCGGCGCGGCGCGCGGCGCGGTGATGATCGCGCGGCCGCTCGCCGAGACCGACCACGAGCTGAGCCGCATCCTGTTGATCCTGCTCGTCGTCGGCCTCGCCGGCATCGCCTTCGCGGCGATGCTCGGCGCGCTCGTCGCGCGCACGGCGCTCGCGCCGATCGCGCGCTTCACCCGCCGCACCGAGTCGCTGGCCGGCGAGCTCGACCTGTCCGAGCGCCTGCACGTCGGCGGCGGCGACGAGCTGGCGCGGCTGGCGTCGAGCTTCAACAAGACGCTCGACGCGCTGCAGAGCGCGCTTTCGGCGCAGCGCCAGCTGATCGCCGACGCCAGCCACGAGCTGCGCACGCCGATCTCGTCGCTGCGCGCGAACATCCAGATCCTGCAGGACGCGCAGCGCCTGGCGCCGGTCCGAGCAGGCGCGCCTGCGCGAGGACATCGTCGCGGAGCTGGACGAGCTGACGGCGCTCGTCGGCGACGTCGTCGAGCTCGCGCGCGGCTCGGGCGAGCCGTCGGCGCTGGCCGACGTGCGCCTGGACGAGATCGTCGCCGACGTCGTCGCCCGCGCGCGACGACGCGCCGGCCAGCGCTTCGACGCGCAGCTGACGCCCACGCTCGTGCGCGGCGAGGCCGACAGGATCGCGCGCGCGGTGTCCAACCTGCTCGACAACGCGCGCAAGTGGAGCCCGCCCGGCGGGCTCGTCGAGGTCGCCCTGCGCGACGGCGTGGTGACCGTGCGCGACCACGGCCCCGGCTTCGCGGACGGCGACCTGGCGAAGGTCTTCGAGCGCTTCTATCGCGCCGACGTCAGCGCGCAGGCTGCCCGGCTCGGGCCTCGGGCTGGCGATCGTGCGCCAGGCCGCCGAGGCGCACGGCGGCTATGCGCGCGCCGCCAACGCTCCCGGCGGCGGCGCCTGCCTGCAGGTCAGCTTCGGCGCGCCGCTGGCGCTCGCCGAGGACGCGCCGCGGCCGACCGCCGAGCCCGTCCACTGGGGCGACGCGTCGCCCGGCGTCTAACTGCCCGAGTCGCGCTCGCCCGCCGGCGCGGACGTGCGCGCGACATCCGCCGCCTGCTCGGGTCCCACAAACGGCGTGAGCGTCAGGAAGATCAATTGCGGCGCCGCGTCGCACAGTTCGGGCAGGCGCTTGTGGTCGATGTAGTGGTGCAGCACCTGCCAGATACCTCCGGCGACCGCCTCGCCGGCGATCGCCGGCGCTTCGATGCCGTCGCGCGCCTGGTCGAAGCCGAGTTGCAGATATGTCGAGAACGCGGCCAGCGCACGCTCGCGGATGTCGATCGCCTCCGGGCTCGCGCCGAACGTGTCCACGAGCGTCAGGTGCGCGTGCGAAGGCTCCGAGCAGACGTACGCCATCAGCGCGTGCATGCCCGCCGCGATGCCCTGCGCCCACGTGTCCTGCGTGTCGTACGCCTCCGATGTGATGCGCAGCGCCTGGTGCAGGCCGATCTTCTGCGCGCCGAGAAAGGCGTCGTGCTTGGTCGGGTACATCTCGTAGAACGTCTCGTGCGAGACGTTCGCGCGCGAGGCGATCTCCGGGATGGTCAGGCCGGCAAAGCCCTTCTCGGCGACGATCGCCGCCGTCGCGTCGACGATGCGTTCGCGCTGGCTTTTGACGACCATGTCGCGCGACAGGTCATGGCGCCCGCTCGGCAGGCGTCCCTCCGCGCGACGGCTGCGTTGCGAGGTGTGCGCGCCGCCGCCTTTCTCCTGCTCGCCCGAGCTCCGACGCACGCGCGGCGGGCCGTCGAGGCCGAGCGGCAGCGCCGGCGGGTAGGCGTTCGCCCAGCGCCCCAACTCGCTCGCCAGCTCCACCAGCTCCTGAGCGCGATCCTGGCGAAGCCGCGTCGCCGACACCTCACGGATGCCGCCGATGAGGAACTTCACCGTCAGGTCGCGCGCGCGCTCGCCCGTCGACGAGGCGCGGCCCGCGCCGACCGTCTTTTCCAGCGCCTGCAGCGTGCGGTCGCGCCGTCCCAGCGCGCGCGGTCCCGCGCCGAACGTGCCGAGCAGCGCCAGCGTCATAGCCTGCGGTTCGGCAGCCCCCAGCTCGGCGAACGCCTGCAGCGCGAGCCCCAGGCTCTCCTCCTCGCTGTCGCCGCGCGCGTACGCCACGGCCACTTGCTCGGTCGTGCGCCCGGCGATGTCCTCGTAGGCGCTCAGCAGCAGCTCTTCCTTGTCGGCGTACAGGTTGTAGAAGGTCGGGCGGGAGACGTGCGCGAGCTGCGTCAGGTCGAGGATGCGCACGGCCGGATAGCCGCGCTGGGCGATCAGCTCGACCATCGCCAAGCGCAGCCGCTCGCGCTGGTCGCGCTCGACCTCCTCGCGCGTCAGCCCGTGCGCGCCGGTGGGCAGGCGCCGGTAGCGCGCGCCGTCTGACTTGGGCAGCGGCGCGTCGTCTTTCCTGCGGGACCTGGAGTTGACCTTGCGCGTCGTCATGCCCACATCTCCACAGGTTGAAAACCCCTCCTTGACGCCAAACGATCAGAGCGTACCAACACGCGCGCGACGGCGGCTCTCGCGCCGCTCAGCCGCGGATCGTGAGCGACGAGCCGAGCACCGCGCCGGCGGCGTCGAGCGCCTGCACGGCCACGTACGGCGCCGCCGCGGGCGTCGTCACGGTCGTCTCGAAGCCGCTGCGCGCGGCCGTCGCGACGGGCGTCAGCGTCGCGCCGGAGCTGCCCGCGAGCACGCGCCAGCTGGCCGTCCGCGTGTCGCCGTTCCAGCTCGCGTACACCGTCGCGCGGCCGCCCGGCAGCGTCGTCGCGGCGATCGCCGGCGCGCCGGTCGGCGAGCCCGTCCAGGGGAAGCGGTACGCGCGATAGGACTCGTATGAGCCGTGCATGTGGGCGTCGAAAAGCAGCTGGCCGCTCGCGCTGTATTCCGAGAAGTATGGCTCTGACCCCCATCCGACGAAGACGTTCTGATTGGCCAGCTGCTGGATGTTGCCCTGGCTGCCGGACGAGAGCGACGGGCTGTGCTCGTACTGCGTGACCGCACTCAGCGAGTTGCCGCTCGCGTCGAACGCCAGGACCAGCCCGCGCGACTGCGGGTGGACCTTCGGCACGGCGCCGTTGTCGAACACGCTGATCGCGCCGCCGCTGAGCGTCGTCGCGTCGTGCTGGTAGGCGGTGCGCGTGCCCGGCCCGAGCTTCACGCCGGAGTGCTTGCCGCCGATCGTGCTCTGCAGGCTGCCGCTGGCGGTGTTCATCACGTACATCGCCCACGTGTTGCGCGCCGAGATCAGGGTGGTGCCGTCGCCACGCTGGTCGATCGAGTTGATGTGGAAGTAGTCATACGGCCACTGTGCGCTGGCGCTCGTCGCCGAGCTGTAGGAGTCGCCCAGCGCGACGTGGTCGAGGCTGTGCCACTCGCGCCGCACGAGCGCCGTGCGCAGGTCGATTTCCTCGAACACGCTGTCGCTCACCGCGCCGCCGCTCGGGCCGCCGACGACCGACAGGTTGCAGTCGATCGGGTCGAACACCGTCAGCAGCGCCGTGTCCTGCGGCGTGATCTTGAAGTCGTGCAGGTCGGCTTTGTAGCCGTTGCCCGCGTGCACGCGGCCGATCTGGTGGTAGGAGGCGTCGTCGATGATCTCTTCGCCCTGCCCGAAGCCCTGCGGTGGGATGTAGCCCTGCCACCACGTCAGCACCGGCTTTCCGTCGAGCTGCTGCACCTGCAGGTTGGTCGCCGCGGCGATGCTCGGCGGCAGCGGGTCGAACCACACCAGGTTGCCGGCCTCGTCGAAGATCATCGGCCCCGGCGGTCCCGGGCCGGTGTAGGGCGCCACGAAGATGTCGCCCGACGCGCTCTGGCTGGAGCGCGCCGTGAC
Source organism: uncultured Solirubrobacteraceae bacterium (assembly GCA_963794905.1). Lineage (GTDB taxonomy): Bacteria > Actinomycetota > Thermoleophilia > Solirubrobacterales > Solirubrobacteraceae > Palsa-744. Next base: position 1,314,184 of record CAWCFO010000002.1, on the reverse strand, counting down.
CGCGAGCGCCGGCGGCTGCAGGTTGGGAGCCGAGCGGAAGTGCATCTTCTCGTTCGGGTCCAGCCCCGACGGCGGCGTCGGCTTGGTGTACGGCAGCACGTCCTGCGTGGCCACGGTGAAGTGGAAGCGGAACCGCTGCTTGCGCGCGCCCGCCGCGACGTCGCCGCGCACAGTCACCGTCTCGCCCTGTGAGAACGACTTGGACGGCACGAAGCTCGCGCCGTCGCCCTGCGAGTACGCGCGCAGGCGCCCGCTGTGCGAGCCGCTCTCAGAGCCGCTCACGCGCAGGGCGCTCAGCGCCTGCGCGGGCGCGCCGAGCAGGCTGATCTGCGTGCGAGCGGAGGCGTCGTAGGAGTCCGGCAGCGGCGACACGCTCACGCTCGTGCCCGGCAGCACCGCCGACTGGTTGAGCGTGCTCGGGTAGCAGCGCGCCGCGGCGGGCGCGCGAAAGGCCGCCTGCTCGGCTTTGATCCGCTGTGAGGCGATCGCCAGCGTCGTCGCGCTGGCGACGATCACCACGACGGCGCCCGCCACCAGCCCCTTGCGGAGACGGCGCTGCGTCACGCGCGCTTACGTTTTCTCATCGAGCCTCCGGGAGCTTTTTGCGGCGTTGCGAGGTCGCGGCGCTGCCAAGCGCCGATCCTAACCCTCAAATAACCTGGAAAGTCGCCGAAGTTGCGCGGCGAGCGCGTTGCATGGCGCGTTCGCCGCGCGGTTGCTCGCCGACGTCGCCGGCTCAGAAGACGGGCGTCTCGGTGTAGTCGCCGAACACCTGCTGCAGCGACTCGATGATCTCGCCCTCCGACGCGTGCGCGCGGGCGCACGCCAGCAGCGGCTCCATGAGGTTGCGCCGCGGGTGCGCGGCGTCCTCGCGCAGCGCCGCCAGCGCGGCCTCGACTGCGGCGCCGTCGCGGCTGGCGCGCGCGCCCTGCAGGCGGTCGAGCTGCTTGCGTTCGAGCGCCGGGTCGATGCGCAGCGTGGGGATCGGCTGTTCGTCCTCGGCCACGTAGCGGTTGACGCCCACGACGACGCGCTCGCCGGCGTCGATCTCCTGCTGCAGCGTGAACGCCGCGTCGGCGATCTCGCGCTGGGGGTAGTTGCGCTTGACCGCCTCGACCATCCCGCCGAGCTCGTCGATCTTGGCGAAGTACTCATAGCTTCGCCGCTCCATCTCGTCGGTCAGCGCCTCGACGTAGTAGCTGCCGCCGAGCGGGTCGACGGTGTTGGCGACGCCGGTCTCGTGCGCGATCACCTGCTGCGTGCGCAGCGCGATCGTCACCGCCTCCTCGGTCGGCAGCGCGAGCGCCTCGTCGTAGGAGTTGGTGTGCAGCGACTGCGTGCCGCCGAGCACGCCGGCAAGCGCCTCGATGGCCGTGCGCACGATGTTGTTGAGCGGCTGCTGCGCCGTCAGCGAGACGCCGGCGGTCTGCGTGTGAAAGCGCATCCGCCAGGAGCGCGCGCTCTTGGCGCCGAAGGTCTCCTTGAGCTCGCGCGCCCAGATGCGCCGCGCCGCGCGGTACTTGGCGATCTCCTCGAAGAAGTCGATCTGCGCGTTGAAGAAGAAGCTCAGGCGCGGCGCGAAGTCGTCGACGTCCAGGCCCCGTTCGACGGCCTGCTCGACATACGTCAGCCCGTCCTTGAGCGTGAACGCGAGCTCCTGCTGAGCGGTCGCGCCGGCCTCGCGGATGTGGTAGCCGGAGATCGAGATGGGGTGCCAGCGCGGCATCTCGCGCGTGCACCACTCGATCATGTCGCCGCACAGGCGCATCGCTGGGTCGATCGGGAAGCACCACTCCTTCTGCGCGATGTACTCCTTGAGGATGTCCGCCTGGATCGTGCCCGACAGGCGCTCGCGCGCGACCGGCCCGGCGGCGCTCGTGCCGGCCTCGGCGGCGGCGACGTAGAAGGCGAGCATGATCGCGGCGGGCGCGTTGATCGTCATCGACACCGACACGTCGCCGAGGTCGATGCCGCCGAACAGCGTCTGCATATCGTCGAGCGTGTCCACGGCGACGCCCTCGCGGCCGACCTCGCCGAGCGAGCGCGAGTGGTCTGAGTCGTGCCCCATCAGCGACGGCATGTCAAAGGCCGTCGACAGCCCCGTCTGGCCGTGGTCGAGCAGGTAGCGGAAGCGCTCGTTGGTCTCCTCGCTGGTGCCGAAGCCGGCGAACTGGCGCATCGTCCACAGCCGTCCGCGGTACATCGACTCGTGGATGCCGCGCGTGAACGGGTAGGCGCCCGGAAGCCCGATCGGGTCCTGCGACCCGCCGACGCCCGCCGGCAGGTCCGCCGGCGTGTACAGCTCGCGCACGGGCTCGCCGGAGAGCGTCGTGAAGCTCTTTGCGGCGTCCTCCGTTTGCGCGCTCTCGGGCGGCTTTGCGCTGACGGCCATACGGCGGTCAATGCTACCCGTCGCACAGAGCGGCTCTGCAGCGCGCACGCGAATCTGCGTCACGCGCTCGCTCGGCGGCGTGCGCCTGGGGCCAGCGGCCTCCCTAGCCGACGCGCGAGGCGGCGCCTTGGGAGGTGAGCTTCACCAGCCACGTCTGCTGGGCGAGGATCGTGCCGCCGGATTGCACGACGACGCCGACGCGCACGTACATGTGACCGCGCTGCCTCAGACGGGCGATCGCGTGGCGGGTGAGCGGCACGCGCACGTGCATCCCCTGTCCGCTGCGCAGCTTGGAGAACGACGAGCCGAGCAGCGCGGGCGTGCGCCCAAACTCTCTCGCCGGCCGGTGCGACGGGCCGCTGGCGATGACGAAGCTGAGCGCTTCACAGCTCTGTGTGGTCGTCGGGCACTGGACATCGGCCCCCGGATCGAGCGTCGCGCGCCCGAACAGGCTGAACAGCCGCAGCGGGCGCTGGACGGTCAGGGGAGACGGCTGCGTCGGCGCTGACGCAAGGCCGCTCGCGAGCGCGGGAGAACCGGCTGGTGCAGCGGCCGGCGACACGCTGTCGGCGGACGCCGAGCTGTGCGCCTGCGCGGGCGGCGGCATGACGATGGACGCCGGTTCGGGGGCGACGCCCACGCCGTCGATCCCGGCGACGTTGATCGCGGGGGTGTTGGTGATGAACAGCAGCGACCCGCTCTTCTCGCCCAGCGTCGTCGGTTCGAAGGCGACGGTGATGGCGCAGCTTTCGCTTGGATAGAGGATGTCGCCACTGCAGCTGTCGGCGCGCACGGGGAACATCAACGGCGTGCCGGTGACGAGGAAGGTGCGTTGGATGAACAGCGGGTAGTCGCCGGTGTTGGCGACTTCGAAGATCTGCTGGGCAGAGGAGCCGAGAGCGACGGGGCCGAGCAGCGCCTGCCATGTGTTGAGGCTGAGGTGCGGCCCGTGCAGGCCTTCGCCGCTGAGCGCCACGACGAGCGGGGAGGTCTGCGAGTCGCTGTCGATCACCAGCGAGGCGTTCTTGGGGCCGGGCGAGGTGGGCTGGAAGCGAATGCCCATGCCGCACGAGTTGTTCGTGGCGATCACGGCGCCGTTGCAGTTCCATTGGATTGAGAAGGACGAGGCGTCGGGACCGCTGATGCTCGCCGACTGCACCTGTGTGCTGGCGTTGGCGCTGTTCTGGATGTTCAGCTGTTCGGTCTCGCTGTTTTCGCCTTCGTTGTGCGAGCCCGGCGGCGTGTAGGGGATCGGCGAGAAGCTCAGCGGGTTCGCGGTGAGCGTCCCGGTGATCGCGCTGCCCGCCAGCGGGACTTCGACCGGCCCTTCGCTTGTGAGCAGTTGCAGTGTCGCGGCGTGCGCGCCGGGTTGGCTGCCCGTGAGGAAGGCGACTTCCACCGAGCAGCTTTTGCCGTTTTCCAATTCGGCGCCCGAGCAGCCGTCGGAGGTGACCTGAAAGCTCTGCGGTTCGGCTCCCGCGAGCGTCACCGATTCGATCACCGTCGTTTCGGCTGGGACGATCTGCGAGAGCGTGACGCTCTGCTGCGGGCTGCCGCCGTTGTGCAGGTCGATTTCGCCGTATTGCAGCGCGGTGGGCGAGGGCGAGAGGTTGGGCGCTGCGAGCGCCGGAGATGCCCCGGCCGTTCCCACGGCGAGCGCTGCGAGCAGCATCAGGACCGGCAGCGAAGCGCAACGCCTGAACATGTGAGACCCCCGGTTGTTGTCCTCGGCCGGCCGACGCGAGTCGCCGGCGGCCTTGGCGCATGTTCGGCGCGTTTGCGACTGTTGCTGAGCCCTGCACGGATGCTGGCGGCAGGCGAGGCGGCGCGATCGGCGGCGCCGGCAGGCGTGCCGGGTCGCAGCGGTCGTGTGCTAGTCATGCTTGATGGCCGTCGAAGGAGGTGTGTCGCGCCATGCGCGGTGAGCTTGGTCGGATAGTCGGCGCCGAGCACGTGCTGGACGCGGGCGCGGACTCGCCGTACAACAGGGACATGGCTCGCCGCCGCGGCCTTAGCGGCAAAGCCGATGCGGTGGCGCTGCCGGGCAGCGCGCAGGAGGTCGCCGATGTGGTGCGCTGGTGCTACGCGCACGATGTCGCCGTCGTGCCGCGCGGCGGCGGCACGGGGCTGACGGGCGGAGCTGTGCCGACGGAGGGTGGCGTGGTGCTGTCGTTGGAGCGCATGCGCGCGGTGCGCGAGCTGGAGCCGGGGCTGTGGCGGATGTTCGTTGAGGCCGGCGTGAGCACGCGCGACGTGCAGCGCTTGGCGCGCGAGAACGGGCTGTTCTTCGCGCCGGACCCGGGGGCGTCGGAGCAGTCGCAGATCGGCGGCAACGTGGCGACGAACGCCGGCGGGCCGCACGCGCTGAAGTACGGCGTGACCGGCGCGTGGGTGACGGGGCTGGAGGTCGTGCTGGCGCCGGGCGAGCTGGTGGCGGTCGGAGGCTGGGCGCGCAAGGACGTGGAGGGGTATGACGTGAAGAACCTGCTGATCGGCTCGGAGGGCACGCTCGGCGTGATCACGGCGGTGCGCCTGCGCCTGCTGCCGGCGCGCGAGGCGCAGATCGCGCTGGTGGCGTTCTTCGGCTCGCGCGCGGAGGGCTGCGCGGCGCTGCTGAGCGTGGCGGCAGCCGGAATTGAGGCGGCGGCGATGGACTTCCTCGACGGCGCGACGCTCGCGCACGTGGCGGGCGGCTACCCGGGAGACATACCGGAAGGGGCGCGCTTTGCGCTGCTGCTGGAGGTCGACGGCACGCACGCGCAGGCGCGGGCGCAGGCCGGCGAGCTGCGCGCGCTGCTCGCCGATGCGGCACTGGCGGTCGAGCGCGCGCGCGACGCAACGGCGCTATGGCGCTGGCGCGACGGCTTCAACGGCGTGTTGTCGGCGGTGCGCGGGGCGAAGGTGTCCGAGGACGTGTCGTTCCCCGTCGAGCGCTTGCAGGAGGGGCTCGAGCGTTTCGAGCGGCTGGCCCAAGGCCATGAGCTGAGCTCGTGCGCGTTCGGGCACGGCGGCGACGGCAACGTCCATGCGACCGTGCTCGTGGATCCGACCGACGACGCCGAGCTGGACCGCGCGCACGCGCTCGGCGGCGACCTGTTCGCACTGGTCGGCGAGCTGGGCGGCTCGATCGCCGCAGAGCACGGCGTCGGCTGGCTCAAGCGCGGGCTGCTGGAGGGGCAGTGGGATGTGCGTGCGGTGGCGCTGCACGAGCAGATCAAGCAGGCGTTCGACCCGAAGGCCCTGCTGAACCCGGGCAAGAAGCTCGCGCGCGCGCCGGGCGCCGCGGGCGTGCCGGCCAGTTGAGAGGATGCGTGGCGATGCGACGCGGGGAGGCGCGATGACGCTGGTGAGCGAGCTGGAGCTGGCGACGTTCGACCACACCGACGCGCAGATGCGCGGCGAGCGCTTTCACGAGGAGATGGCGAAGGTGCGCGAGAGCGGCTGGCTGGCGCGGGCGCCGTTCGGCTACATGACGCTCGACCGCGAGGCGGGAGAGTTCTTCCTGCGTACGCGCTCGGCGATCTTCCCGGGCATGAAGATCGCGGAGATCTTCGGCGTGACCGATGGGCCGCTGTACGAGCAGATGCGGCGCAACATCCTGCACATCAACGGCGCCGACCACACGCGCCTGCGCAGCCTGGTCAACCCGGCGCTGTCGCCGCGTGCGGTCGAGCGCTACCGGCCGATCATGCGCGAGTTCCTCGGCGACCTGCTCGCGCAGGCGATCGCCGCGTCGCCGCCGGAGGAGCCGGCGGCGGCCGACGCCGAGGACGGCGAGGTGCGGTGCGATTTCGTCGAGGCGTTCGCCAAGCCGTATCCGTCGCTGGCGATCGCCACGGTGATGGGCGCGCCGCTGGCTGACGCGTCGCGGCTGCACCGCTGGTCGAACCTGATTCAGCGCCAGTTCGACGCGGTGAGCATGGCCGACGAGAAGGAGAAAGAGCAGATCGCGCAGGCGGTGCAGGAGTTCTACGAGTACGCGCACGAGCTCCTGCGCGCGCGGCGCGAGGACCCGCGCGACGACCTCATCTCCAAGCTGATCGCCGCCGAGGAGGAGGGCGAGCGGCTGTCGGACGTCGAGTGCATCAACCTGGTGTTCAACGTGCTGGTGGGCGGCGTGGACACGAGCCAGAGCCAGCTCGCGCACGCCGTGCGCCTGCTCGCCGAACACCCCGAACAATGGGAGCTGCTGGCGCAGGACCCGTCGCTGGCCGAGCGCGCCGTCGAGGAGGCGCTGCGCTACGAGCCGATCACGCCGTTCACCGCGCGCGTCCTCGTCGAGGAGGTGGTCCACCGCGACGTGACGTTCCCGGAGGGCACGGTGGTGATGGTGTGCGCGTTCACCGGCAACCGCGATCTCGACGGCGAGCACGCCGGCGCGCGCGGCGCCGACAGCTTCGACATCACCGCCGACCGCGGCCGCGAGCGTCCGCTGACGTTCGGCGCGGGCGTGCATTACTGCCTCGGCGCGAACCTCGCGCGCGTGGAGCTGCAGGAGGGGTTGGCGTTCCTGGCCGAGCACCTGCACGGCCTGCGCCTCGCCGGCGAGCCGGTGTTCGAGGGCGTGTCCGGCATCTACGGCCTGGCCGAGCTGCCGATCGCCTTCGCCGCGTGACGACCGCGTCGCAGTAGTGGGACAATTCCGAGGGGGGGCATGAGGCCCTCCTTTGCGACATATGGATGTGATGGTCAGACGGCTCTCCACTGCAGCGCTGCTCGCGCTGGCTCTCGCGCTCGCCACGCCAGGTGGCGCGGCGCATGCCGGCCAGTACCACGTGTACTCGTGCCGCACGCCCTCCGGCGAATCCGCTCCGGTCGACGGCTGGAGCGGGTCGGTGGCCGAAGGCAGCGCGTGGGATGACTACGCGCTGAACACCTGCGCAAGCGGCGGGGCGTTGGTGGCGGGGCTTGGGGATCAGACAGCGCATGGGTCTGAGATAGACAAGGCGACCTGGGCGTTTAAAAGCCCGCTCGGCACGAAACTCTCAGCAGCGGTGTTGTGGCGCGCCGGCTATCTGCACGGTGCGCCGGAAGAAACCGGCACTTACCAGCTCTATATGACCGGGCCGGACGAAAACCTCGGATTCGACGAATGCATTTATCAGCGTGGCTGTGCCCAGCTAGGCACATTTGCATCGATATTCGCTCCGCTGAACCGCGTTGAAGTGCCAGCTGATGTGCTTGCCACGAACCTTTACGTCAATGCGAATTGTGGAGTGGCGCTCAAACACATTTGTCAGCTGAACCCGGGCGACGCAAACGGCTACGCGGCGGTCATCTACGTGTACGCGGCGGACGTGACGCTGGAAGAGAACGAAGCGCCGCACGTGAGCAACGTGGGCGGCGAGCTGGCGAATGCGCCGACGGTGCAGGGTCAGAGCGATGTGGCGTTCGAGGCGTCGGACTCGGGATCGGGCGTGTACGAGGCGCTGTTCAACGTCGATGGGCAGGTGGTGCAGCGCTCGGTCGTCGACTCGAACGGCGGGCGCTGTCGCGACGTGGGTCAGACGACGGATGGCCTGGCGGCGTTCTTGTACGTGCAGCCGTGCGCCGGGTCGGTGGGCGCGGACGTGCCGCTTGACACGACGAAGCTGGCGAACGGAGCGCACCACGTGGTGGTGAGCGCGATCGACGCGGCGGGCAACGCGACGACGGTGCTGGACAGGACGGTGACGGTCGCCAATCCGGCGGCGCCGGGCGCGCCGAACGGCACTAACGCTTCGGCGCAGGCGTCGCTGTCGGTGCACTGGAAGGGCACGCCGAAGCCGTTGCGAAAGGCGCGCTTCGGCTCTGTGCAGAGCATCGCCGGGCGGCTGACGAGCCCGGGCGGCGCGCCGATCGGCGGCGCGACGATCGACGTGCGCGCGCTTCGCTCGTACGCGGGCGCGGTCGCGAAGCAGTCGCACCTGACGACGACCGGGAACGGCAACTTCGCGATGCGCATAGTCGGCGGGCCGTCGCAGTCGCTGAGCTTCGCCTACCGCGCGCGCGACGGCGACGCGGCGCCGGTGGTCACGCGCACGCTCACGCTGAAGGTGCGCGCCGGCGTCACGCTGAGCGTGGCGCCGCACACGACGGGTGTCGGGCGCAGCATCCGCTTTCGCGGGCGGCTGCTGGGCGGCCCGATTCCAAGCGGCGGCATGCCGCTGGTGCTGGAAGCGCGCTCGCTGGGCAGCGCGTGGATCGAGTTCAAGGTCGTGCGCACGGACGCGCGCGGAAACTTCAGGGCGGCGTACCGCTTCAAGTTCCCCGGCCCAGCGCAATATCTCTTCCGCGCGCGCGTCGAACCCGAGTCGGACTTCCCGTTCGCGGGAGGCTCGTCGCGCGTGGTCGGCGTGCGCGAGCGCTGACGACCAACTGCGCACGCGGCATGGCTCGCGGCGCACACTTGTCCGCCGCCGCTCACGCGAGGCTACGCGGTCGCGCCGGCGGGGGTCGTGCATTTGGCGCACGTCGCGGGCGTTGCGAGTGAGGAGACCGTGCAGAGAACTTTTTTCACTAGAGGATGGGGCCGCTGCTCAGTGCTGGCCGCGCTGGTCGCGGCAGCAGCGCTGGCAGTCGTGGCAACGCCTGCGCAGGCCGTCACGCTGTCGCCGCTGAACGGCACGCCGGATGCGTCGCCGGGTTCGCAGATCAGCTTCCTCGGCGTGCCTGCCGGTGAGATCGCAGACGTCTCTGTGCACGGTTCGCGCAGCGGGTCGCACAGTGGCTCGCTGCGCGCGTACGCGAGCGCGCGCGGCGCGAGCTTCGTGCCGTCGCGCGGCTTCTCAGAAGGAGAGGGCGTGACGGTCTCGGCGGTAGTCGGCCCGCGCGGTCACAAGGCGCGCGTGGGTACGAGCTTCACGGTCGCGCGCTTGGTCAGCTATCCACTGCCGGCGGGCGGCACGCCGCCGCCGGCCACGCCGGGCGCCAATCAGAGCTTCGTCTCGCAGCCGACGCTTCGGCCGCCGACCGTGAGCGTGACGACGAGCTCGCAGGCGGCCGCCGCGGGCGACATCTTTCTCACGCCGGACTCGGGGCGCGGACAGAACGGCGCGATGATCGTCGATGGCCGTGGCAGGCTCGTGTGGTTCCAGCCTGCCGCGAAGGGCAACCAGATCACCGACCTGCAGGTGCAGAGCTATGCCGGACAGCCGGTGCTCACCTTCTGGCGGGGCCACGTCGACCTAGGCGTCGGGTTCGGCAGCGATGAGATCCTCAGTGCGAACTATCGCCCGCTGACATCGGTGCACGCGGGCAACGGCTACTACGCCGACCTGCACGAGCTGCAGCTGACGCGGCAGGGCTCGGCGTACCTGTCGGCGTACACGCTCGTGCGCGCCGACCTGTCGTCGGTCGGCGGCTCAAAGGACGGCGCGCTGCAGGACGCGGTCGTTCAACTGGTCGACGTGAGGACGGGTCTGGTGATGTTCGAGTGGCACGCCTACGGCCATGTCGACGTGCGCGACTCCTACAACAACTCGCCGTCTGACGCCAACCGGCCGTGGGACTTCTTTCACCTCAACTCGATCGCGCCGGACCCGTGGGGCGACGGCGGCTTCCTGATCTCCTCGCGCAACACGTGGGCGGCGTATGAGGTCAACGGCCACAGCGGCTCGATCATGTGGCGCCTGGGCGGCAGGAAGTCGAGCTTTCGCATGGGACCGGGTACAGGCACTGCCTACCAGCACGACGCACGCTGGCAACCCGACCACACGCTCACGATCTTCGACAACGGCGCTGTGCCGAAGGCGCATTCGGCCTCGCGCGCGCTGCACGAGAGCATCGACTTCGCCCACCGCAAGGTCACGCTGATCGACCGCTACGTGCGCACGCCGCCGCTGCTGTCGGGCAGCCAGGGCAACGACCAGTTGCTGGGCAACGGCGACTCGTTCGTCGGCTGGGGCGAAACGCCCTATTTCACCGAGTTCGACGCGGCCGGGCAGATGGTGTTCGACGCGCATCTGCCGTCGCCGACGCAGGTCTACCGGGCGTTTCGCTTCCCCTGGAGCGCCACGCCGGCGACGCCGCCGGCGATCGCGCTGAAGGCCACGTCGGCGACGACGACGACGCTGTACGCGAGTTGGAATGGGGCGACCGGCGTGGCCGCCTGGCGGCCGCTGGGCGGCACCACGCCGGCGACGCTGCAGGCGCTCGCGACAGCGCCGTCGGGCGGCTTTGAGACGGCGATCGCGCTGGCGAGCGCGGCTCCGGTGTTCGCCGTGCAGGCGCTCGGCGCGTCCGGCGAAGTGCTGGCGACCTCGCACGTGACGCCGCGCTGAACTCGGTGCTACCGCGTCTATTTGCCGCGCGCCCGCCGGCGGGCGACTTCCAGCGATTCGAGGTCGACCAGATCCTGCGGCCGCCCGGCGGCGCGCTTCATCGCGATCAGGTCGTCGATCGAGGCGACGAGCACCGTCTGGCCGTCGAGATCGACCCGGCTCGCATTGCGTCTCAGGGCCGCATAGCCCGGCGATCCGTCGGGATCGGCGAGCAGGTCGATCGCCCCATCGGACGTCGTCAGCGTGAGCATCTGCGTCTGCAAGAGCGTTCGCGCGTCTGCTACGAACGGAAGATCCTCCTCGACTCCGCGAAGTCGGGCGCCGAGTCCGACGAGCGCCGCGCCGAGCCGCTCGAGGTTGGCGTGCTCCCGGGCGTAGCAGATGTCGAGATCCTTGGTGAAGCGCGGACTGGCCTGAGTGATCACAGCCACGCCGCCTACGACCACGAAATCCACTTCGGCCTCCGTCAAACGCCCCAGCAGCACGCGCAACCGAAGCTCGGGCGTGTGCAGCCAGGACTCAGATGCGTTCACCGCGACTCCTGGCGCCGGCCAGCGCAAGCATGCGCGCCTGGACGTACGTCGTTTCGATGCCGCGAACGCGCTCGGCCGGCGACAGTTCGAGATGTTGGCGGATCAGGCTCTCGTCGACCCCCGGCCGTCGCGTCTGGGCGTCCAGCACCAGGCGATGCCCGGTTGCCCAGAGCGCTTTGTCGAGGGTGTCGATCGTCGGGTTGGCACGCGTACTCTCCAGCCTCGCCACCGCGGCTTGGCTGATCCCCAGCCGGCGGGCGAGATCCGCTTGCGTGAGGCCGCTGCGCCGGCGGGCCTCCTTGAGCAGGAGAGCGGAATCTGCCATTCCGTCATTATAACTTATAAATTATAAATGGCTCGAAGGTGCGCCGCAGGAGGCCGGTCCAATAACCTGCGCGCCGTGAAGGCCGTGATCCTGGCCGGCGGCTTTGGCTCGCGACTCAGCGAGGAGACCGCCGTGCGCCCCAAGCCGATGGTCGAGATCGGCGGCAAGCCGATGCTTTGGCACATCATGAAGATCTACGCCGCGCACGGGATCGACGAGTTCGTGATCTGCCTCGGCTACAAGGGCTATCTGATCAAGGAGTACTTCGCCAACTACTCGCTGCACACGGCAGACGTCACGTTCGACCTGTCGTCGGGCGACACGGAGATCCATCGCTCACAAACCGAGCCGTGGCGCGTCACGCTCGTCGACACGGGCGAGCAGACGATGACCGGCGGGCGCCTCAAGCGCGTGCTGGCGTATATCGGCGACGAGGACTTCTGCTTCACCTACGGCGACGGCCTCGCCGACATCGACATCGGTGCGCTGGTGCGCTTTCATCGCGAGCAGGGCACGGCCGCCACGGTGACAGCCGTGCAGCCGCCCGGGCGCTTCGGCGCGCTGGACGTCGACGGCGCGCGCGTGCGCGAGTTCGAGGAGAAGCCGCGCGGGGACGGCGGCTGGACGAACGGCGGTTTCTTCGTGCTCTCGCCGCACGTCGGGCGCTACATCGACGGCGACGACACGGTCTGGGAGCAGGGGCCGATGCGCTCGCTCGCGCGCGAGGGGGAGCTGTCGTGCTACCGCCACGAAGGTTTCTGGCAGGCGATGGACACGCTGCGCGATCGCAATCACCTCGAGCAGCTGTGCAGCGCCGGCAACCCTCCCTGGCGAATCGGAGCGTAGGTGGCGACGGGCTATGCGACAGCGGCGGCGCCGGCGTTCGTCGACCCTGGCTTCTGGCGCGAGCGTCGCGTGCTGATCACAGGCCACTCGGGCTTCAAGGGCAGCTGGCTGGCGCTGTGGCTGCAGTCGCTCGGCGCGAGCGTGACGGGGTTCTCCTCGGGCCTGCCGACGCAGCCATCGTTGAACGACCTCGCGCGCGTCGGCGAGAGCATCGAGACGATCGAAGGCGACATACGCGACGGCGAGTCGGTCGCGCAAGCGGTGGCAAAGAGCCGCCCGGACGTGATCGTGCACATGGCCGCACAGCCGCTCGTGCGCCGCTCGTTCATCGAGCCGCGCGAGACGTATGCGACGAACGTGATGGGCACGGTCAATCTGCTCGACGCCGTGCGTCGTGCGCCCGACGGCGTGCGCGCGGTCGTCGTCGTGACGACCGACAAGTGCTACGAGAACCGCGAGTGGGAGTGGGGCTACCGCGAGGACGAGCCGATGGGCGGGCATGACCCGTACTCCAACTCCAAGGGCTGCGCGGAGCTCGTGACGAGCGCCTACCGCAACTCGTTCTTCTCCGACGACGACGGTCCGCGCATCGCCTCGGCTCGCGCCGGCAACGTGATCGGCGGCGGCGATTGGGGAGAAGACCGGCTCGTTCCCGACATCATGCGCGCGGCGTTGGCCGGCGAGCCGGCGCGCGTGCGCAATCCCAACTCGATTCGGCCGTGGCAGCACGTGCTCAACCCGCTCAGCGGCTACCTGCTGCTCGCGCAGTCGCTGTTTGATTCGCCCGCTTGCGCGACCGGTTGGAACTTCGGACCGACCGAGCAGGACGCGCGGCCCGTCGGCTGGATCGTCGAGCGTCTCGCCGAGCTGTGGCCGTCGGAGCTCCGTTGGACGCTCGACGAGGGGCCGCATCCGCACGAGGCGCACTACCTCAAGCTCGATTCCTCGCGCGCGCGGCTGAGGCTCGGCTGGCGCCCGCCGGTCAGCCTGCACGAGGCGCTGGCGAGCATCGTCGAGTGGTATCAGGCGCTGCGCGACGGGGCGGACATGCGCGCGGTGACGCTCGCGCAGATCGACAGCTTCTCCTACGCCCCCGACTCGGCATGACGGCGACCGCCTGTCGCTTCTGCGGCGCGCCGGTCACAGACGTGTTCGCCGACCTGGGCATGTCGCCGCTGGCGAACGACTACCTGCCGGCCGAGCGCGTCAACGCGATGGAGCCGTTCTACCCGCTGCGCGCGCTCGTCTGCGCGAAATGCTTTCTCGTGCAGCTGGAGGAGTTCCAGACGCCCGAGCGGATCTTCTCCGACTACGCCTACTTCTCCTCGTACTCCACCAGCTGGCTGGAGCACAGCCGCCGCTACGCCGAGCAGATGATCGACCGCCTGGGCCTCGACGACGACAGCCAGGTCGTCGAGATCGCCTCCAACGACGGCTACCTGCTGCAGTTCTTCGCCGAGCGCGAGATCGCGGTGCTGGGGATCGAGCCGGCGGCGAACGTAGCCGAGGTGGCCGTCGAGAAGGGCATACCGACGGTCGTTGAGTTCTTCGGCGAGAAGGTCGCCGGCGAGCTGGCGCCGCAGTCGGCCGCCGACCTGCTGCTGGGCAACAACGTGCTCGCGCACGTGCCCGACCTCAACGACTTCGTCGCCGGCATGAGGGCGCTGCTCAAGCCGGGCGGCGTGATCACGATGGAGTTCCCGCACCTGATGCGCCTGATCGATGACAACCAGTGGGACACGATCTACCACGAGCACTTCTCCTACTTCTCCTTTCTCACCGTCAGCGCCGTGTTCGCCGCGCACGGGCTGCGCCTGTTCGACGTCGACGAGCTGCCCACGCACGGCGGCTCGCTGCGCATCTACGCGGCGCATGGCGAGGACACCGACAAGCGCGAGACCGACGCCGCGCGCGAGCTGGCCGAGCGCGAGCGCGCCGCCGGTTTCGAGCGCCTGGAGACGTACCTGGGCTACGGTCGGCGCGTCGAGCAGGACAAGCGCCAGATCCTCAGCTTTTTGATCGAGCTCAAGCGGCAGGGCCGGCGCGTGGCCGCGTATGGCGCGCCGGCGAAGGGCAACACGCTGCTGAACTATTGCGGCGTGCGGCGCGACATGATCGAGTTCACGTGCGATCTGAACCCGCGCAAGCAGGGCCATTTCCTGCCCGGCAGCCACATCCCCATCCGCTCGCCCGAGGCGCTGCGCGAGGAGCGTCCCGACGTCGTGCTGATCCTGCCGTGGAATCTCAAGGACGAGATCGTGGCGCAGCTCGGCTTCATCAGCGAGTGGGGCGGGCGCTTCGCGGCGCGCACGCCGGAGCTGACGCTGCTGCCGTGAGCGTCCCCACCGCGCGATCGCACCCGCTCGGCCCGACGGAGCGCCGCTGATGCGCTTCAGCGAGACGGCGCTGCACGGCGCGTGGGTGATCGAGCCGGAGCTGCTCGGCGACGAGCGCGGCTGGTTCGCGCGTACGTTCGACGCGGACGAGTTTCGCGCTCGTGGCATGAACCCCGACGTGGCGCAGTGCAACGCCTCGTTCAACGCCCGCGCGGGCACGCTGCGTGGGATGCACTACCAGGCCGAGCCGCACGGCGAGTCAAAGCTCGTGCGCTGCGTGCGCGGGGCGGTGTTCGACGTGGCCGTCGACCTGCGCGCCGGCTCGCCCACTTACGGACGCTGGTACGGCCTGCAGTTGAGCGCCGAGAACCGCCTCGCCTTCTACATTCCGCCCGGCCTCGCGCACGGCTTTCAGACGCTGCTCGACGACAGCGAAGTGCTCTACCAGATGGGCCATGCCTACGTGCCCGAGGCGGCGCGCGGCGTGCGCTGGGACGACCCGACCGTGAACATCGCGTGGCCGCCGGTGGACGGACCGCGCACGGTCTCAGAGCGCGACGGCGCTTTCCCCGGCTTTCCTGGATGAGCGGCGCGTCGCGCGAGCGCGCACGAGCGGCGGGCCCGTCGCGGGCTTGTCCGCTGTGCGGCGGCGTCGCGCGGCACGCCTTCGCGGCGCGCGACCTCAACCGCGGCGTCGGCGACGAGCGCTTCGACTATGCGCGCTGCAGCTTGTGCTCCACCTACTTCCTCGCGACGCCGCCCACGGACCTCTCGCCCTACTACCCGTCGACCTACTACGACCTGCCCTCCGCCGCCGAGCTCGACCGGCTCGCGCGGTCGCAGGCTCCGATCACGCGGCTGCTGCTCGACCTCGCCGGCGGCCCCGGGCCGCTCGTCGAGATCGGACCGGGAGAGGGCGCGTTCGCGCGCGCAGCGCGCAACGCCGGCTTTGACGTCACCGCGATCGAGATGGATGCGCGCGCCTGTGCGCACCTGCGCGAGGCGGCCGGCGTGCAGGCGGTGCAGAGCGCCGTGCCCGAGGACGTGATCGTGACTCTGCCGCCGAGTCGCGTTGTAGTGATGTGGCACGTGATCGAGCACCTGAGGCGCCCGTGGGAGGTGATCGAGCGCGCCGCCGCAAACCTGCAGGACGGCGGGGTGCTGGCGATCGCCACGCCGAACCCGCGCGCGCTGCAGTTCAAGCTGCTGCGCCGGCGCTGGGCGCATCTCGACGCGCCGCGCCATCTCTTTTTGATCGCAGACGACACGCTCGCGCGCCGCTGCGCAGAGCTGGGCCTGTCGCTGCACTCGACGACGACCTGCGATCCCGCCGGGCGCCACTGGAACCGCTTCGGCTGGGAATACGCCCTGCGCCGGTCTCCGCGCAGCCGCCCGGCCACTGGTACGACGACGGCGCTGTCGGCTGTGATCGCCAAGGCGTTTTCTCCGGTCGAGTGCCGCGGACGCAACGGCTGCGCCTACACGTCGTTCTTCGTCAAGCGGCCGCCGACGTGAGCAGCGACGCGACCGAGCTCGAGCGCGATCTGCTCAGCACGCCCGAGGCTGGACCCGCGGCGGTGCGCGGAGGTGCGCTGCGGATCGCCGGCTACTTCGCCGCCTCGCTGCTCGCGCTCGGCTCGGGCGCCGTGCTGTACCGCCACCTCGGCGTGGTCGACAGCGGTCGCTACACGGCCGCCGGCTCGCTCGTCGCGCTCGTCGCCGCCGCATCGGACCTCGGCCTGACGGCGATCGGGCTGCGCGAGCTGGCGATCCGCTCGGGCGAGGAGCGCCTGCGCATGGCCAGCACGCTGCTCGGCCTGCGCCTGCTGATCACGACCGCCGGGGTGCTCGTCGTGACCGTCTTCGCCGTGTTCGCCTACGGCTCGACGCTCGCCGCCGGGGTCGGGCTCGCCGGTGTGGGGCTCGTGTTCACCGTCTGGCAAGGCACGCTCGCGATCCCGCTGATGGTCGACATGCGCCTCGGCTGGACCTCGCTGTTCGAACTGCTGCGCCAACTGCTGCTGTCGATCCTCATCGTCGTGCTCGTCGTCGCCGGCGCCGGGCTGCTCGCGTTCCTCGCCGCGCCGATTCCGGCGGCCGTTGCCGTGCTCGCGCTGACTTTGATCGTCTTTCGCCGCAACGTGCCCATGGGCATCCGCGTCGTTCCCGGCGAGTGGCGCGCGCTCGTCGCGCCCGTGCTCGCGTACGCCGCCGCGGTCGCCGCCTCCGCGATCTACTTCCGCGTCGCGATCCTGCTCGTGTCGGTTCTCTCCAATGGTCGCCAGCTCGGCTACTTCGGCCTGTCGTTCAACGTCATGGCGGCTTTGTTCGCGATCCCGGCGATGCTCGTCAGCGTCGCTTTCCCGATCTTCACGCGCGCCGCGCGCGACGATCACGCGCGCCTGGCCTACGCGATCGAGCGCGTGTTCGAAGTCTCGCTGATCGTCGGCGCGTGGATGTCGCTGGCGATCGCGCTCGGCGCGCGCTTCGCCATCGAAGTGATCGGCGGCCACAAGTTCGTGCCGGCCGCCGGCGTGCTGGCGATCCAGGGGATCTCCGTCGGCGCCACGTTCGTCGGCACTGTTTGGGGCTTCGGGCTGCTCAGCCTTGCACGCCATCGCGCGATCCTGCTGTTCAACCTCTCCGCGCTCGCATCCGTCGTCGTCGCCGTGTCGATCCTCGCGAGCGTAGACGGCGCACGCGGGGCTGCGATCGGCACATCGGCGGTCGAGCTCGCCAACGCGGTCGTCGGCGCGTGGCTGCTCGCGCACGGGCGCGCGCACCTGCGTCCGTCGTTGCGCGCGCTGCCGAAGGTCGCCGTCGCCATCGCCATCGCCGCGCTGCCCGCGCTGCTGCACATCTCCGAGCCCGCGCGCGTGGCGATCTCGGCCGGGCTCTATCTCGCCGCGCTGCTCGCCCTGCGCGCGCTGCCCACCGAGCTGGTCGCGCTGCTGCCCGGCCGGCTGCGCCGGGGCGGATGAACGATCTGCGCTAGGGCCGCTTCCAGAGCTGGTTGAAGAAGGCCGGCTGGATCGGGTCGCCCCGCCGCGCGGTGAGCTGCCAGGGCTCAGAGAGCTTGTACCAGCCCTCATCCAGCTCGACGTCATCGGCGGCATTGCGCCATTGCTTCCACTGCTTGAGAAAGACCGTGTCGCCCGACTTGGCCGCCAGCAGCTTCAGGTAATGCGCCGACTGCTCGGCCGGCATCTCGGGCAGCGTGCTGATCGTCTGCGTGCAGTCAAACCAACCATCCGGGAACATCTCCAGCTGGTTGGGCGTAAAGAACGCGATCGTGCCCGGCTTCAGCCGCGGCTCCACAGCGCCGAAGTCGTCGCCCGCCATATAGGGCACGGTGCGATCGACGCCGAACAGCTCTGTCAAGTACCACTGCGCGACTCCGAGGGCTGGGGGGATGTCAAAGATGCAGTAGGTCATCGGATAAGCCTCGCTGAAGACGTGCGCAAGGCGGCCGTAACCTGCCCCGAGCTCGGCGACGCGGCTGCCCTCGTGCAGCGCTCCCGTACGCGCCACGTAATTGCACTCGATGATGCTGTTGGCGAGGTCCTGAGAGATCAGGCGGCCTCGGTGGCGGATGCGAATCGGGTTGCCGAGCTCCGGCTCGGACAGCCGCTGCGTCAGACCGAGCGTGTCCTCGTGGCGGGCCGCCTCCCACGCCGCCCCGACGAAGCACTTGTAGCGCCAGCTCGCCGCCCTGGTGAGCGAGTAGGAATCGTCGCGATCGGTGGTGCGCAGGTCTGCGGGGCGATCCTCCAAGCGGTTGAGCAGCGGCGCGAGCGAGGGTCGTTGCAGCCAACGCCGCACAGCGCGCTGGATCTGCGGGTCGCGCGGCGACGTGATGAGCCAGTTGTAGTAGTTGTTCGAAACCGTCCGCTTGAAGTTCGAGATCCCGTGCGTCCGCAGCATCTCGAGGTTCTGTTCGATCAGCTGGTCCCAGAAGTCCCCAGGCCGGTAGACCTCCGGCCCAACGGCGACGTCGCGTCTGGCTGTCTCGATCATGACGGCGACGTGCTCCTCATGCATCCCGGAGGCAGGCGCTGAAGCGCCGGCTGCGCTGTGTTCGGGGCTCGGCGCCGTCGCCGCGCAAACATCCAGGATGTCGGAGTAGCGGCCCTCGACGATCTGCGGGTCGATCGCCGGCAGCTGGCCGACGATGCGTTGCAGCAGGCCCAGCAGGGCCGTGCGCCGTCGCGCCGGCACGCCGCGGTCGACGATCGCCAGCGCGCCGTTCAGTGCGCGATAGGCCCAGCGCTCGCGCGCCGGAAGCTCCTGCTCGAGCCGGGCGATCTCATCGACCGAACCGACACCCGCGCGATAGCGCGCATAAACATAAGCGGCCTGTACGAAGCGATAGCGACGGCGATCGACCGCCAGCCCCAGCTCGCCGCCGACGCCCTGCTCGATGGCGCTCATCGCGCTCAGCCAGCCGACGTTGATGTTCGTGCCCGTCGCGGCCGACGCGCCAGAGCCGCCGAGGAAGGCGCGGCCCTCGTCCTCCTTGTCGTTGACGTGGAAGTAGCCGTAGGACTTGGGCGTCACGCCGATCACCACGCGCGGCGCCGGGTCGACGACGATCTTGCGCGCGCTCAAGAACGCCGCGTTCATCGAGTAGTAGTCGGGGAAGTCCGACTGGTAGAAGTCGCCGTAGACAGCCAGCGACTCGATCGTCGCGCGCGAGATGAGCGCGAACTGCGCGTTGAAGTCGTAGCGCAGGCGAAACGCCATCGCCGCCCGCACGAGCTCGAGCGCGCGCACGTGGTCGAGCACGAACGGCTCTGACGCGCCCGTGAAGAACTCGCCGCAGCCGTGATCCATCAGCCAGCCCGACGGACGCTGCGGATCGACGCCCGGATACGTGAACAGCAGCGCTTTCGTGTAGATCACGTCAGGGCGCTCGAAGCGCTCGACCAGCTCGCTCATGCGGCTCAGGTAGCCGGGCAGCAGCGCGTCGTCGTCACCCAGCATGATCACGTGCTCGCCGTCGCTCAGCGCGAGCGCGCGGTTCCAGTTCTCCGTCACGGCCACGCTGCGCTCCGTGCGCGTGTAAAGCACCCGCGAATCCGCGAGCGAGGCCGCAAAGCCCTCCACGTCCTGCTCGGAGCGGTTGTCGGAGATCACGATCTGCCAGTCGTCGGAGTCCTGGCGCAGCACCGACTCGACCGCGAGCTTCAGGTACTCGAGGCGGTTGCGCGTCGGAAGCAGGATCGAGATCGTGATCGCTGGATTATGCTCGCGCGATGAGCGGCCAGGCCAACGTGCCCGCGCAACCGGGCGCGAGACCCGACGACGCGCCGGGTGGCCGCGTGCTGCTCACCGGCGCCTCCGGCTTGATCGGCTCGCGTGCGATCGCAGCGCTGCTCGCCGCCGGCCACGAGGTGCACGCGCTCGGCCGGCGCGCCGGCGCGCCGCCCGGCATGTCCACAGGCGGGCCCGCGCCGGCGTCCGCCGGTGTGATCTGGCACGAGGTCGACCTGCTCGACGATCGCGCCGTGGCGCCGGTCGTCGCACAGATCGCCGCCGAGCGCCTGCTGCACCTGGCGTGGTACACCGAGCACGGCCGCTTCTGGTCGGCTGGCGAGAACCTCGACTGGGTCGCCGCCAGCGTGCGCCTGCTGCGTCAGTTCGCCGCCTGCGGCGGTCGTCGCGCGGCGATCGCCGGCACGTGCGCCGAGTACGACTGGGAGCGGCTCGACGGTCCCTGCCGCGAGCTCGACCGCTCCGGCGCCGCCGCTACGGCCGAGCGCCCGGCGACGCTGTACGGCGCATGCAAGCGCGCCACGCGGCTGGCATGCGAGGCCTACGCCCGTGAGGTCGGACTGAGCCTCGCCTGGGGGCGCGTGTTCCTGCTGTACGGCCCAGGCGAGGACGAGCGCCGCCTCGTGTCGCAGGTCGCCCGTGCGCTGCTCGCCGGCGAGCAGGCGCCGACCAGCGACGGCGCGCAGCTGCGCGACTTCATGCACGCCGACGACGTCGCTGCGGGCTTTGTCGCGCTGCTCGACAGCGATGTCGACGGCCCGGTCAACGTCGCTTCAGGCCAGGCCGTCAGCATCGCCGACATGCTCGACCTGATCGCGCGTGCCGCCGGCCGCCCGGAGCTGCTGCGTCGCGGCGCGCTGCCACGCCGTGCCGGAGAGCCGGATCTGCTCGTCGCCGACGTCTCGCGTCTGCGCGACGAGGTCGGCTTCGCGCCGTCAATCACGCTGGAGCACGGCATCGCCGAGACGGTCGCTGCGCTGCGCGCGCTCGGCGGTGGCTAGCGCCGGCGCACGGGCGCCGCTCAGCCGCCGCTCGCGCGCCCGCCGTCGACGCCGACGACGGCCTCCAGCTCACTCGTCGAGATACGCCGCCGCGCCGCCACCTCGCGCCGCTTGCGCAGCATGCGCGGCAGCCCGCGCAGCGCGTCGCGCCACACGCGCAGCCAGATGCCGAGCTTGCGGTCGCGAATCGCCACCGCCAGGTTGACGCACTGGCCGAGCGCGAGCTGCGGGCCGTGGCGCAGCAGCGCCGGCGCGGGCAGATCCTTTGCGATGATCCACAGCGTGTTGCGCCACAGCTGGTAGCGCGTGAAATCAGACAGGCCGCTGCCGATCGTCGCGCTGCCCATGTGGTAGACGACCGCGCTCGGCACGTAGCGGCAGCCGAGGCCGGCCAGCTGCGCACGCAGGCTCCAGTCGACGTCCTCGTAGAAGGCGAAGAAGTCCTCGTCGAGCGTGCCGACGGTCTCCAGCGCGGTGCGGCGATAGACCGCCGCACCGCCACATGCTCCGAAGATCGCGCGCGGCTCGTCGTACTGGCCCGTGTCGCGCTCGCCGTGGCCTCGGCGGGCGCCCATGGCTGTCCAGCTGAACACGTCTCCAGCGCCGTCGATCAACTCGCGCCGGGCGAAGTCGAGCAGCTTGCCGCCGGCTGAGCCGGCCTGGGGGTGGCGATGAAGGGCCAGCACCAGCCTCTCCAGGCAGCATGGATCGAGTTCCACGTCGTTGTTGAACAGGCCGATCAGTGGGGTGGACGGATGCTCGAGGCATCTGTTCAACGTGGCGGTCACGCCTCGGTTTCGATCGTGGGTGAGCACCTCGACCTCCGGCCAGGTCTCGGCCAGCCAACGGACGGTGTCGTCGCTCGAGGCGTCATCGACCACCAGGACTCGGAAGTCACGAAACGTCTGCTCGGCGAGTGACGCGAGCGCGACCTCCAACAGGCCGCGGCCGTTGTAGGTGGCGATCGCCACCGTCAGCTCGTTCTCCGAGCCTGGCTGGGGGATTCGCGTGGACGTCACGTGTCGGCGCCTTCCTCTACGAGCGCATCCAGCGCGCTCAGCGTGATTCGTCTGCTGGCTTGCACGCGGCGGCGCTTTCGCAGCGTGCGCGGTAGTCCGCGCAGCGCATCGCGCCAGACCCGCAGCCAGATTTCGAGCTTGCGAGCCCTGAGCGCCACCACGAGGTTCTCGAGCTGTCCGAGCAGCAGCCGGGGGAAATGGCGCACGATCGCGCCCAGCGGCAGGTCCTTGGCGATGATCCACAGCCGGTTGCGCCACAGGTGGTAGCGCGTGAAGTCCGACAGCCCGCGGCCGATCGTCGCGCTGCCCATGTGGTAGGCGAGCGCCGAGGGAACGTACCGGCAGCTGAAGCCGGCCAGCTGGGCGCGCAGGTTCCAGTCGACATCCTCGTAGAAGGCGAAGAAGTCCTCGTCGAAGTCGCCCACCGCCTGCAGCACGCTGCGCCGGTAGAGCGCCGCACCGCCGCAGGCGCCGAACACCTCGCCGGGAGCGTCGTACTGCCCGCGGTCCAGCTCGCCGTGGCCGCGGCGCCCGCCGGTCGCGGCCCACGTGAACACGTCGCCCGCTCCGTCGAGCAGCTCGCGCCGCTGGAAGTCTCTGAGCTTGCCCGCCGCCCAGCCGGCTTGCGGGTGGGTGTCGAGCGCGCCCACGAGCTCGCCGAGGCAGTCGGGATCGAGTTCGACGTCGTTGTTGAACAGCGCCAGCAGCTCGCCTTCGCCGGCGCGCGCGCACACGTTCAGCGCTGCGGTCACGCCGACGTTGTCGGGCAGCGAGATCACCTGCGCCTGCGGCCAGCCCTGCGCCAGCCATTGCACGGTGTCGTCGTGCGAGCCATTGTCGACGACGACGACCTCGAAGTCGCGGTAGCGCTGACGCGCCAGCGAGGGCAGGATCAGCTCCAGCAGGTGGCGGCCGTCGTAGGAGAGGATCGCCACGGTCAGCCGCGGCGCGCCCTCCGCGCCGTTCGTGGGCAATGATGCGTCCATGGCAGCGGACAAGCTACACGCCCGTCCCACCGCGCTCGGAAGCGTGCCCGGGCCGCCGGCGCCGGCGCAACGGATGCCGGTCGACGTCGTGATCGTCTCCGCGGACATGGATGCGATGACGATCGCCTGTGTGAGCGAGCTCGAGCAGCGCGCGGTCGAGCGGATCGTGGTGGTCGACAACGCGTTCGATCTCGCGGCGGGAGCGGGACGCGAGGAGCTTGCCGGGCGCGCCACGATCGTCGCGCTGGACTCGCCGCACGGCTTCGCGGCTGCCAACAATCGTGGCGTGGCGCGCGGCCGAGCGCCCTATGTGCTGCTGCTCAACTCGGACATCTTGGTAGTCGCGGGCGCGATCGAGCAACTGCTGAAAGCGCTGCGAGCGCACCCGGGCGCGGTCGCGGCGGGGGGGAGACTGGTCGACCCCGACACGCTCGAGACGCAGAGCGGCTACCGCCCGCGCCCCTTTCCCTCGCTGGCCAACTTCGTCGTCATCATGCTGGGCATCGAGGAGCTGTGGCCGGCCAACCCGGTCACCCGTCGCTACCACGGCGGGCTCGTGGAGGACACGCGAGTGCGTGCTGTCGAGGCTCAGCCCGCCGCCGCCGCGCTGATGGTCAAGCGCGCCGACCTCGAAGCCTGTGGCGGCTTCGACGAGCGCTTCTGGTTCTGGTTCGAGGACTCCGACCTGCTGCTGCGTCTACGCGAACGCGGAGAGATCCTCTATGTCCCACCTGCCGTCTTCCGCCACCTCGGCGGGGGGACCTTCAGCCGCTGGAGCAAGAGCCAGCACATCCGCTCGATCTACCACGGGATGCTCCACTACGGCGATGCGCACTTCGGGCGTGCCCAGCGCGCGCTGCTCGGGCTCACGGCGGTGGCGGTGAGCCTGCCGCGGATCGCGCTGTTCGCCCGCTCGCGTCCCGCTGAGGCGAGCGCGTGGCGTGCGGTCGCGGGCGCCGGAATGGCGCTGCTGCGTGGCAGGCGCGCTCCGGCGATCGCGCCTTAGCGACTGCTCGGCGTGGCTTGCTGGGCGGCTGGACGCGGACGCTCGAGTGCGCCGTCCGCGGGCTGTGTCTTCTGCAAGATCACGATCAGCTCGTAGTGGTTGCGCTGCGCTCGCTTCAACCGGAACGGTAGGTGCAGCTCGGCCTGCAGATGCGCCATCAGCGCGAGCAGCGCAGGCTCGTCCCACACGTGGAAGTGAATCGAGTAGTCGCGGGCTCGAAGGTCGGCGACGCGGTCCGCGAGCTGCTCCTGCGCGGAGCCCTCGACGAGGGCGGCCCATTCCTCGTAGTGCTGCTGCAGCGAGCCCTCGGGTCCGTCGCGATGGTCCTGCATGAGATGCTCGACCGAGGTCACCGGACGCCGCGCGTCGAAGCTGGCGTCCTTCAGCGGGATCGCAAGGTAGAGATGACCTCCGGGACGGAGTACCCGCAGGTGGTTCTGCAACGTGGCGATCGGGTCCTGGGTGTGCTCGAGGAAGTGATTGGCGATCAAGAAGTCCTGGCTGGCATCCCCAACGGTCGCGAGCTCCTCGCCATTGTCGATCAGGTCGACCGGCACGAGCGGCTCGTCGTTGAGCTCCGGGTAGTGGCGCCGCAGCGTCTCGACGTCCATCCGGTCGACGTAACGCACGCGCGCGCCACGCGAGACGGGGAGCGGCCGGTGAAGCGCGCCCACCTCAAGTCCTTCGCCGCGCAGCACGCCACGCGAGGCGAGCCTGCGTTTCCAGGACGTCCACGCCTGAACGCTCAGCCCTGAGATCGTCGCGAGGATCGATTTCCGACCTGCCTCTGTCAAGCGAGCAATGCTATCCGGGCCCAACTCTGGCGACGACGTCCCCGGTTGCGCCTGCGCGTTCTCAAAGTTTGCCTCGCGCGTTGAGCAGTGCGCGGCCCCCCGCGACATACGCGGCTTCGCGCACGCGCTGCGCGAGCGGCGGGCGCAGCGCGTCCGGCGCGTCCCCCGGGCGCATGGCCGGCGTGGGCGCGGCGATCCAACGCACGAGCGGCGCAGCCATCCGCTGCCAGCTATGGCGCTCGGCGGCCACGCGCAGCCGCTCGGCATAGCTGTCGCGACCGTTCTGCAGCACCTCGTCCAGCGCTCGCGCGAGCGCGTCGGCGTCCTGCGGCGGCGCGACCGCGCCAAGGCGCTCGCGCTGCACGTAGTCGGCGAGGTCGTCGCCCGAGGTGCACACGACCGGCAGTTGCGCCCAGAAGCAGTCGAGCAGGCGCGTGCGGTAGGCAAAGCGCGTCTCCAGGTGCTCGGCGTGCGCGGAGATCGCGCAGTCGGCCTGCAGCAGCCACGTGCCACGCTCGGCATACGGAACCCAGCTGTCGTGAAAGAACACGACCGAGCCGAGCAGACCGAGTTGCTCGGCCAGTGCACGCGCCTCGCGCGTGCTGCGCACCGCCGCCGGGTGGTCCGCCGCGCCGCCCATGAACACGAGGCGCAGGCGCGGGCGGCGCTCGGCCAGCTCGGCGACCGCGCGGATCGCCGTCGGCGCGTCCAGCCAGCGCCAGATGCCGCCGTTCCACAGCACCACCTCGCTGTCTGTGTCGACTCCTGCGATCGTCTCGCGCGGCCCGACACCGGCTACGCGGGCGGGTGGCTCACGCGGCGCGCCGAACGGCACCAGGTCGATCGTCTCGCGCAAGCTCGCGTCGCGGTCATATGCCGCCGGCTCGATCAGCCGCAGCGCGAGCATCGCGCCGAGCCACAGGTCGCGCTGGGACTCGCTCGCGCAGATGAAGTTGTGGCCGGTGCGCAGCGCCGCGTGCAGGCGGTCGAGCGTCGTCGCCGTGAGCTGGCGGCGCACGGCGCGCGAGCGTCCGGCGGTCAGCTCCAACGTCTCCAGCGTCTCCGGGCAGTACAGGTCGACGACCACGCGCGCCGACGAGCGCTTCAGCCAGCGGTTGACGAGCGGCCACTGCGGGTGCGCGACGACCGTGTCCGCCCGCTCGATCAGCGCACGCACGGCGTGCGGAGCGTGCGCACGAAACGGCACCATCGTCACGCCGTCGACCTCGCGCCGCTCGCCGCCGCCGTGCGCGACCGTCACCGCCGCGTGCGCGCTGAGCGTGCGCGCGAGCTCCCAGCAGCGGATGCCCAGCCCGGCCATCTGCTCACCGACCGGGTCGGCGCAGATCAACAGAACGTTTGGCCCGCGTCCGGTCGCGCCCGCGCGGGACGCCGGGCCTGCGCCCGCCGTCGCGAGCTCGTGCTCACGCGCTGCGCCGGGCATACACCCCCCGTCGCAGCGCAAGCGAGTCGCGAAAGCCGATCGACGCGTCGATCGCCTCGGGCGGCGGCAGCGGCAGGATCGGGGCGCGCCTGGCGGCGCGCCAGCCCTCGATGCGCCCGCGCAGCGCCTGCGCGTCGCGCGAGATGGCCATGTCGCCGAGCACGACGAGCGTCTCCGTGGCCAGGGCGCGCACCGCCGTGCGTCCGCGCAGCAGGCCGTAGCGCCTGAGCATGTAGCCGCGCCCGAAGCCGCCGTTGCGGCGCTGGCGCGCCGAGCGGTGGCCATGCGTTGCCGAGCCGAGATGCACGCCCACGGCGTTTGACGCGACGACCGAGCCCCAGCCGACGCTGCGCAGGCGCAGCGCCAGGTCGAGGTCCTCCATGTAGGCGAAGATCGATTCGTCCAAGCCGCCGACCTGATCCCAGGCGGCGCGGCGATAAGCGGCGGCGGTGCCCGCCGGCCCGGCGAGCAGCGGTCGCGCGCGGCCGGCCTGGTCGACCGTGAGTCCCTGCAGGCGCGGAAAGCCGCCGAGCACGGCGTCGGCGGTCAGGCCGGCGCTGTCGATCAGCCGCTCACCCGGCTGCAGCATCAGCGCGGCCACGGAGCCCACGCGCACGTCGTCGAGCAGCGGTCGGGCGAGTGCCTGCAGCAGCTCGGGCCGCGCGTCGACGTCGTTGTTCAGCAGCACGACGATCTCGCCCGTGCCCGCGGCGACGCCGCGATTGCACGCTTCGGCGAAGCCGCCGTTGTGGGGCAGACGCTGCAGCGTCACCGCGGGCCAGTCGGCGGCGACGCGCTCGAACGTGTCGTCGGTCGATCCGTTGTCGATCAAGATCACCCGGTGCTCGATCGTCTGCACCGCCAGGTGGCGCAGGCAGCTTTCGGTCAGATCACAGCGGTTGTACGCGACGATCACCACGTCCACGGAGGGCGGCACGCGCCCCATCGTATTGGCCGCATGAGCGCCCTCAGACGCCGCGCCGGCGCG
This sequence comes from uncultured Solirubrobacteraceae bacterium, assembly GCA_963794905.1. GTDB lineage: Bacteria > Actinomycetota > Thermoleophilia > Solirubrobacterales > Solirubrobacteraceae > Palsa-744. The sequence continues at coordinate 1,286,979 of CAWCFO010000002.1, read as the reverse complement.
GCATACGCTCAGCATCGTCGTGCGATCCGACGCGCCGTGCGCCCGGCGATCGCACTAGCGTGTCCGGGCCTTGAGCGCGTCGCGCCCGCACATCGGCCTGAACCTCATCTTCCTCGTGCCGGGCGAGACCGGCGGGATGGAGATCGCCGCGCGCGAGCTCATCCCGGCGCTGCTCGCGGCGGCGCCGGCGGGAATGCGCTTCACCGCGTTCGTCAACCGCGAGCTGTCGGCAACCGGCGAGCTGCGCGAGCAGCTGCCGCTCGTCACCGTGCCCGTGCGCGCGCACAACCGCATCCAGTGGGTGCTCGGCGAGCAGGCGCTGCTTGCGCCGCTGGCGATGCGCGCGCGCGTCGACCTCGTGCACAGCCTCGCCAGCACCGCGCCGCTGTGGGGGCGCTTCCGTCGCGTCACGACCGTGCACGATTTGATCTACGCGCGCTTCCCCGAGGCGCATTCGGGGCTGCGCGGGAAGGGCATGCGCGTGCTCGTGCCGGCCGCGGCGCGCCGCTCGCAGCGCGTGATCGCCGACTCGTCGAGCACGCGCGAGGATCTGATCGAGCTGCTTGCGCTGCCCGCCGAGCGCATCGACGTGGTGCCGCTGGGCCTCGGCGCGACCCGCCGCCCGCCGCCGACCGACGGACAGGCCCTGCGCGAGCGGTTGCTGCTGGCAGACCGGCGCGTCGTGCTCAGCCTGTCGGCGAAGCGACCGCACAAGAACCTGCTCGCGCTGATCGGCGCGCTCGCGCGAATGCCCGTGCCCGAGCGCCCGGCGCTCGTGCTGGCGGGCTATCCGACCGAGCACGAAGCGCAGCTGCGCGCCCGTGCGCGCGAGCTGGGCGTCGAGCGCGACGTGCGCTTCCCCGGCTGGCTGTCCGACGCCGACGTCGAGGGGCTGTGGGCGATCGCCGCCGCGTTCGTGTTCCCGTCGCTGTACGAGGGCTTCGGCCTGCCGGTGCTCGAAGCGATGGCGCGCGGCGTGCCCGTCGCCTGCTCGAACGCCACTTCGCTGCCGGAGGTGGCCGGCGATGCCGCGCTGCTGTTCGAACCACACGACGAGGCGGCGATCGCCGACGCGCTGTCGCGGCTGCTGAGCGACGCCGCGCTCGCCGAGCGCCTGCGCGCGGCCGGTCGCGAGCGCGTGCGCGCGTTCACCTGGGAGCGGACGGCGCGCGCGACGATCGACAGCTACGAGCGGGCGCTGCGCGCGAGACAGTCGGCGACCTGAGCCGGCTGCGGCGCGGCGCTCGCTCTCATCCTCGGTTTGGGTCCGCTTGGTAGGACCCCGCGTCAGGCGCCACGGCGTCAGGACGACCAAGGAGAGACAGCTTGCTCAGGCCGCGCCCCGAGTCGCTTCAATACGGCGGAGACGTGTTCTGCGCCGCGTCGTCGCTCTTGTCGCGAGCCGTTCCTGGGGCGTACGCCGGCGAGCGCGGGGAGCGGGCGTGTGCGCTGCCGGTCGAGATCGCGGCTACGGCGCTGCTGCTCGCCCGGCTGCCGACGCTCGACTTGCGCCTGAGCGACTCCGCGCCCGGCGAGCGCATGCGCCGCCACTTCGACGACCGAATATGGGGAGTCCTGCACAGCCGTCTCGCGCAGGGCGTGCTGGTGCTGCCCTCCGAGCACGGCGACTACCTGCGCGGGCGCTCGCGCCAGGCGCTGCGCACGAACACGCGCAGGGCGCGCGCGGCGGGGCTGGTGTGTCGCCAGCTCGACCACTTGGAGCAGCGCCGCGCCGCGACGCTGCACCTGCGCACCCGCGTCGGTGACATGCTGCGCTGGGCTGACGAGCTGTTCTGCCTGCCTGGAGACGCCTGGCTGGCGGCGCAGGCGCCGAGCGGAGAAGCGGTGGCGCTCGCGCAGGTCACGGTCGATCGCGAATGGGCTCTGCTGCACTCCTTGGCCTCGGTCGACCACGGAGCGCGCTACCTGCTGCACTGCGAGATCGTCAGGACGCTGATAGCGGCCAATGTTCGCTACCTCGCCGTCAGCGCCCCGATGGCCCCGCTGCTGGAGCCCTCGCTGCAGTACTGGCAGCGCCTGCTCGGGTTCGGAGTGTTCAACCTCTCTCTGCGCGCGCCGGCGCTCGCCCCATCGACCCCTGCGCCCAGCCTGCGCCGGGCGATCCTCGTCTCCGGGCGCCGGCCTGCCCCGCCGCCGCAGGAGGCCGCGCGTCCGCCGGTCGGGGTGGCGCGGTCATGAGCGGTAGCTCTCGAGCACCGCGCTCAGCGAGTGCTCCAGCGACAACTGCTGCGCATGCTCTGCGAACCACGCGGCGGTGCTCTGGCGCAGCGCCAGCCCAGCCTCGTGCACGCGCACGATCGCCTCGGCGAGCTGCCGCGGATCGGCGCTCGGCGCGATCGTGCCGTTGACGCCCTCGGCGATCAGCTCGGTCGCTGCGTTGTCCTCGCCGGCCACGACCACGCTGGGCGTGCCTCGCGCGCTGGCCTCGACGACGACCAGCCCGTAGCCCTCGCGCCTGGACGGCAGCAGCAGGCACAGTGCCCGGCGCATCTCCGCGTCGAGCGTGTCGGCGTCGGCGAACCCCGGTGCCGAGACGGCGTCCTGCAGGCCGTGCTCGGCGATCGCCGCATGCAGCGCGCCACGCTCGGGCCCGTCGCCCAGGAACTCGCCGCGCAGGCCGGCGATCCGTTGCCGTGCGATCGCCAGCGCGGCGACGCCCAGCGTGACCTGCTTCTCGGGTATCAGCCGCCCAGCGAACAGCACGACCGGATCGGCCTCGTGCGCCCGCACGCGCTCGCCGCTGTCGGCGTACAGGCCGCGCAGCACCGTCACCTCGCCGCGCAGGCCCTCGGTGCGCAGGCGCGCGGCGTGCAGCTCGGAGAAGCAGAACGCTCGCTGGCGCACGTTCGCGCAGGCTCGCTGCACGAGCGCGCCGATGCGCCCGCGCGCGCCGCCGAGGTAGTCGCGCCAGTAGCTGTTGCTCCACACCTCGAACCAGTCGACGACCAGCTCGAAGCGCCCGAGCCCACGCAGCAGCCCGGCGGCGAGCAGCGAGAAGTAGGGGAACGCCGCCGTGTGCACCACGTCGTAGCGGCGTCCGTGGCGCAGCAGGTGCCACAGCACGCCCGCGCCGAACACCAGCGGCGGCAGGATGCGCCGCCGCCCGCCCTGCGTGTACAGCGCCATGCGCGGGCCGGCGCTCCTCACGCGCACGCCCGGACCGCCGTCCGCGCGCACGCCGCGCGGCCACTGGCGCAGCGTCAGATAGGTCACCTCGTGCCCCTCGGCGGCAAGGCGCTCGGCGAGGTCGCGATACCAGCGCTCGCCGCCGCCGACGGTGTACGGGAACAGGCAGTCGTAGACGACGCACACGCGCATCACCCGCGAGAGACTGCCAGACCCGTGCGATAGGATCGCCCCCCGCAGGCGCGCCACTTTCCGCCCTTCGGCGCGTTATAACCGCACGACCCGCTTTCCAGCCGCGCGACGCAGGGTCAGGGCCATAGCTGATGAGCACAGTCGACCAGACCAGGCCACCCGTCTTGGTGGATGCCGAGGACCGCAGCGTGCCGCTCGTGTCTGTCGTGATCCCGTGCCTCAACGAGGCGCAGAACATCAAAGAGTGCGTCACCGCCGCCCGCGAGGCGCTGCACCGCATGCAGGTTCCCGGAGAGGTCGTCGTCGCCGACAACGACTCCGAGGACGACTCCGCACGGCTGGCCGCGCAGGCCGGCGCGCGCGTGGTCGTGGAGCGCCGGCGCGGCTACGGCAGCGCCTACCTCGCCGGTTTCGCCGCGTCGCGCGGTCGCTACATCGTCATGGCCGACGCTGACCTGACGTATGACTTCAACGACATCCCGCGTTTCGTGGAGGCCCTGCAGCAGGGCGCCGAGATGGTCATCGGCGATCGCATGGACAACATCCATCCGGGCGCGATGCCGTGGCTGCACCGCTATGTCGGCAACCCGATCCTCACGGGCCTGCTCAATCTGTTCTTCCGTACGGGCGTCAACGACGCGCATTGCGGCATGCGCGCGCTGCGCCGCGACGTGCTGCCTCGCCTGGACCTGCGCACGACCGGCATGGAGTTCGCCTCGGAGATGGTCATCCGGGCCTCCAAGGAGCGCCTGCGCATCGCCGAGTTCCCGATCGAGTACCACCCGCGTGGCGGCGAGAGCAAGCTGTCGAGCTTCCGCGACGGCTGGCGTCACCTGCGCTTCCTGCTCGTGCACAGCCCCAACCACCTGTTCATCGCGCCCGGCGCCGCGCTGGCGGGGATCGGCACGCTGATCGTCGTGTTCGTCGGCGCGGGCCTTGACTTCTTCGGCCGCGCCTGGGGAGTGCACGCGCTGATCGGCGGCGCCCTGCTGATGATCGTGGGCACGCAGGTGCTCGCGCTTGGGCTGTGCGCGCACGCCTACGGCACTTACTTCATGGGCGAGCGCGACCCGTGGTTCGACCGTATGCGCGCGCGCTATCGCCTGGAGCACGGATTGCTGCTGGGCGGGCTGTTCACGCTCGTGGGCCTGGTGATGGGCGCGGTGATCGTGGCGACGTGGATAGCGCACGGCTTCGGCTCGCTGGCCGACGAAAAGCTGGCGGTGGTCGCGGCGTCGTTGATCATCGTCGGCATCCAGATCTTCTTCTCGTCGTTTCTGCTGTCGATTCTCGGTCTGCGCCGGCGCTGAGCGTGGGCTCCCTCCGGCGGGTGCCGGCGGCCGCCTTCGCGGGCGATCGCCGCGTGTGGCGCACGGCGGCGATCGTGGCCGTGCCGCTGCTCCTCCTGACGGCCTTTTACTGCCTGCGCCCACACTTCTACTTCACGGGCACCGACAGCGTCGAGAACGCCGGCAGCGTCGTCGAAATCAAGCCCGGCTCGACGGTCTGCGCGCCTGGCCTGCGGCTGCCCGCGCAAACCGCCGGTGTGCGCCTGCAGGTCGTCACGCCGTCGTCGCAACGACCGGCGCTGCACCTCGACCTGCACGCCGGCGGGCGCACGACGCGCTCCTCGCTGTCACCCCTGGGCGTGCGTGCCGGGCAGCCGAGCAACGCCGACTTTCAGATCGCGCAGACGCCCGCGCGGCCGGTGGCGCGGGCGGCGTCGCTGTGCCTTTCCGCCGACGGGCCGGTGGGCGTCGGAGGCACGCCGCTGAGCAAGCTGGGCACGTCGCCGCCGACGCTCGACGGCGCCGCCGTCGCGGCGCGGCTGGCCGTCTGGTATCTGCCGCGCGCGGGCCAGCGCAGCAGCTACGTGCAGCGCGTCTCGCAGATCCTGCAGCGCGCGGCGTTGTTTCGCCCGGGCTTCGTCGGTCCCTGGCTGTACTGGCTAATGCTCCTGCTCGTACTGCCCGCGCTGGCGCTGTTCGCCGTGCGTTGCCTGGCGGTTGCGGTCGCCGGCCAGACGCGTCGCCTGGCGCTGGCGCTGTTCGCGATCGCAGCCTTGAACGCCTGCTGCTGGGCGCTCATCACCCCCGCCTTCCAGGGCCCCGACGAGGTCGACCACTTCGCCTACACGCAATCGCTGGTGCAGCGCGGCGAGAAACCGATCGACGATCCGCAGGCGCCGGCGCTGCGCTGGTCCAGCGCGGAGAACCTGGCGTTGGAAGACACGGGCCTGTGGACCGACCACCAGGTCGGCGACAGCCGCGCGCCGTGGCTGGCGGCCGACGCCGGCGACTACGCGCAGGACGTGCGCGTCCGGCATCCCAGTCGCAGCGACGGCGGCGGCTACACGACCTCCGCCGCGCATGGCCCGGCCTACTACCTGGCGCTCGCGCCCGCCTACCTGGCGACCGAGCACGCGTCGATCTTCTCGCAGCTGACGCTCATGCGCGTCTGCTCGGCGCTGCTCGGCGCGCTGGTCGTGCTGTTCACCTACCTGCTCGCTCGCGAGCTCGCCCCGCGCCGGCCGTGGCTGGCCGTGCTGGCGGCGCTGCTCGTCGCCTACGAGCCGATGTACGGGTTCATCTCGGGAATCGTCAACAACGACGTCGGTGTCAACGCCACGGCGGCCGCGCTGGAGCTGCTGCTGATTCGACTGCTGCGGCGCGGGATCACCGTGCCGTGGGGGGCGCTCACCGGCGCCGTGCTGATCCTGCTGCCCAACGTCAAGGGCACCGGCCTGTCGCTGTATCCGGTCGCCGCGCTCGTCTTCTTCGTCGCGCTGTGGCGCAACCACCGTCGCTCGGACCTGCTCGCCTGGGTGACGCTCGCGCTCGTCGCGGTCGCGCTCGGCGAGCTGGCCAGCCATGTGCTCAACCCCGCCTTCGCCGCCAGCGCGCCCGGCGGCGTGGGGGCCGGCGCGCCGTCGGCGATCGGCTCCAACGCCAACGCCGTCAGCCAAGCGCTGCACCACTTCGGCGATTACCTCTCCTACCTGTGGCAGGTCTTCCTGCCGCGCCTCGGCTTCATGACCGCTCACTTCCAGGCAGGCGCGTATCCGGGCTTCGTGGTCTTCGTCGAACGCGGTTGGGGCGCGTTCGGCTGGTACGACGTGCTCTTTCCCGGCTGGGTCTACACGGTGGTTCTCGGCGTCAGCCTGATCGTGCTCGCGATTGCGCCGTGGGCGGCGTGGCGCGAGTGGCGCTGGCTGTCGGCTCACGGCGCCGAAGCGCTCGCCGTGATCCTTATGCCGGTCGCCGTGATCGCGGGGTTCGTCGCGGCCTACTACTCGCCCGGTGCGCGCTCGGCGATCGCCGAGTTCGGTCGTTACACCTTCCCCGCGATCGGGCCGATCGCGCTGCTCGTCGTCGGTGCGCTGCACGCCTTCGGCAGGCGCAGGATGCTCGCCGTGGGCGTCGGCCTGCTCGTCGCGACGATCGCGCTCAGCTACGCCTCGCAACTGCTCACGCTGACCGCGTTCTATGCCTGACGTCAGCGTGGCCATACCGGTGCGCGACGGTGGCGCGCTGCTCGGCGAGGTGCTGCGCGCGCTGTCCACGCAGACGGTCGCGCACGAGCTGGTCGTATGCGACTCGGGCTCGCGCGACGACTCTGCGCTGCTCGCGCGCGAGCACGGCGCACGCGTGCTGGAGATCACCCCCGAGCGCTTCTCCCACGGCGGCACGCGCAACCTGCTGATGGCGTCGTCGGCCGGTGCGCGCGTGGCGCTGCTTACGCAGGACGCCGTGCCGGCCGACGAGCGCTGGCTGGAGCGGTTGCTTGGAGGCTTCGAGCTCGGCGAGGACGTGGGGATCGTCTACGGCCCCTACCGCCCGCGCGCGCAGGCCTCGTCGGCGGTGCGCATGGAGCTGGAAAGCTGGTTCGGATCGCTCTCGCCGGACGGCGCCGCGCAGGTCGACCGCCTGGACGAGCGCGAGCGCGGCGCGCTCGCTGCGGCCGAGCTGATCGGACGACGCGGGTTCTTCACCGACGCCAACGCCTGCATCGCGCGCGCGGCGTGGGAGCGGATACCGTTCCGCGAGGTTCCCTACGCCGAGGATCGGCTGCTCGCGATCGACATGCTGCGCGCCGGGTACGCCAAGGCGTTCGTGCCGCAGGCCGCCGTCATCCACTCACACGACTACACGCCCTCTCAGCAGTTTCGGCGTTGCTTTGACGAGTGGCGCGGGCTGCGCGAGGTCTACGGCTGGAGCGAGCCCGCATCGCCGCGCCACCTGCTGAGCAGGCTGCGCGGTTCGCTCGGCCAGGCGCGCGGCGAGCTCACGCGCGAAGGCGCGTCGCACGCACGTCGGCTCACGACGCTCGGTGCGGTGGCCGCGCATCAGCTGATCTGCCTGTGCGGGGCGCTGCTCGGCTCGCGCGCCGATCGCCTGCCCGCGTCCGTGCGGCGCGGGCTCTCGCTGGAGGGCCATGTGGACTTCGTGTTGCCGGCGCGGGAGCCGCGCGCGTGAGCGAGCACGGCCCGATCGAGGGACGCCGCCAAGGCCCGTTCTCCAACCTCAAACGGCGGATCCACCTGACGTACACGCACTTCGGCCTGCGCACGATCCTGTTTCGCGTGATCACCTTCCCGTTGCGCTTCACGCCGCTGGAGAAGCGCATGCGACTGCGCACGCACGCGCGCGACCAGGAGGTTCGCCGCGCCGTCAGCTGGTATCGCGAGCACGGTCGCCCGGTGGACGTGGTGATCCCCAGCTACCGCGACGCCGAGCACGTGAGCACACTTGTGCGCAGCATCGCGCGGACCGCGCGCAAGGGCATGGCGCGGGTGATCGTCTCCGACGACGCCAGCGGCCCCGAGCACGTGGCGGCGCTGCGCGAGATCGAGGGGATCGACGTGCTCGTCACCTCCGAGCGCAACAGCGGCTTTGCCGCCAACGCCAACCGCGCGATCGCCGCCAGCGACCCCGCGCGCGACGTCGTCGTGCTCAACTCCGACGTCGAGGCGCTGCCGAGCTGGCTTGAGTGCCTGCAATACGGCGCCTACGGCCACGAGAGCGGCGCAGGCGTCGTCGGCGGCCAGCTGCAGTACCCCGACGGGCGCATCCAGTTCGGCGGCACCGTGCGCAACCGCGACCAGCCACAGTGGTTCGACCACCGCTACCGCTTCAAGCCGCACGGCTGGGGACCGGCGGACGCGCCGAGCCCCGCGCTGGCGGTGACCGGTGCGTGCATGTACGTGCGGCGCGAGGTGATCGAGCGGATCGGCGCGTTCGACGAGCGCTACGCGATGGCCTACGAGGACGTCGACTGGTGCCTGCGAGCCTGGCAGGCCGGCTTCGTCGTGCTGTATTTCCCCAGCGCGCAGCTCGTGCACCACGAGTCGGCGACGCGCGGCAGCGAGCAGGGCGAGCGCGAGCTGGGCTCCCAGCGCGCATTCTGGGAGCGCTGGGCGGAGTTCTTCGACGCGCGCTCGGACGCCGTGCGCGTTGGCGCGGTCGCCGCTGGTAGGTCAAGCGGCGCGGGCAAGGCCGGCAGCGTCGCCGACGGCGCGCGGCGCGTCGACGGCGACGGCACGGGCGCGCCGGGGCTGCCCGGGCCGCCCGCGCCCGACCGCCTGCGCATCGTCTACGTCACCGAGGACACGGGCGTAGGCGGTGGGCACCGCGACATCTTCGAGCACCTCAACCGCCTTGCCGCGCGCGGCCACGACGTGGCGCTGTACACGCTCGGCGAGCCGCCCGAGTGGTTCGAGCTGCGCGCTCCCGTGCACAGCTTCGCCGACTACGACGCAGCTCGCCGACGCGCTCGCGCTCGGTCGACGCGATCAAGGTGGCGACGTGGTGGATGACCGCCGCGCCGGTGTGGCGGGCGAGCATCCTGCGCGGCATCCCGGTCTACTTCGTGCAGGACATCGAGACGTCCTACTACCCCGACCACGAGCGCGCGCGCCACGCCGTGCTCGACTCCTACCGCCCCGAGTTCCGCTACATGACGATCTCCTCGTGGAACCGCGAGCGCCTGCGCGAGCTCGACCTCGACGCCGAGCTGATCCCGCCGGGCATCGACCTGCAGAACTTCCGCCCGCGCCCGGACATCGCGCGCCGCGAGGACATGGTGCTGGCGATCGGCCGCACCAACCCGCTGAAGAACCTGCCGCTGACGCTCGCCGGCTGGCGCTCGCTGAGCCAGCCGCGCCCCGAGCTGTGCCTGTTCGGGATCGAGCCCGAGCTTGGCGGCGACGGCGTGCGCTACGTGGACACGCCGAGCGACGAGCAGGTCAACGAGCTGTTCTGCCAGGCGACCGTGTTCGTCCAGACCTCCGTGCACGAGGGCTTCGCGCTGCCGCCGCTGGAGGCGATGGCCACGGGCGCCGCGGTCGTCTGCACCGACGCGCACGGCAACCGCGACTTCTGCGTCGACGGCGTCAACTGCCTGATGCCCGAGGCCACGTCCGGCCGCGGTCGGCGCGGCGCTCGCGCGCCTGCTCGGCGACGCGCAGCTGCGCGCGCAGCTGGGGCGGGCCGGCGTCGCAAACAGCGCAGGAGTACGCGTGGGAGCGGCGCATCGACGCGCTCGAGGAGTTCTTTGAGCGCGTCGCCGCGGCCGGGCGGATGGCGGTGGCGGGGGAGCTGGCGCCGCCGACGGCAGCGCCGCAGCTCGGCTGACGCGTTGCCGATTTGCGGAAGCCGTGACCGACCGCCGCTGGGCGCCCACGGCTCGCTGCCGTCGGACCTACAGGTCCTCGGCGATGTGCGGGGCCTCGCGGTTGAAGACCCAGAAGCCGACCACGATGATCACCGCGACCAGCGCGAGCGGCTCCAGCAGCGCGGCCCAACTGCCCATGATCTGCCCCGCGCTGAGCACCGAGTGATTGATCATCGCGTGACGGAACTGCTGGAAGATCGCCACGAGCGGGTTCAGCGTGTAGATGTGGTACAGGATGTGGTCGAGATGCCCATTGCCGAGTTCTCGGCGGACCGTTTCGGCCGGGAGGATCACCGGGGCGGAGTAGAAGAGAATCTGGCTGAAGACTTCCCAGATCGGCGAGATGTCGCGGAAGCGGACGAACAGCGCTGACAGCAGCATCGACACCCCGGTCGTCAGCACCGTCAGCATCAGGACGATCAGCGGCAGCTCCAACCAGCTGAGCATCGGGTTCACGCCTTCGACGAGCGCGAAGATCATCACCACGACTAGGTTCAGGCCCAAGTTGAACAGCGCCAGCAGGACGACCGAGATCGGAATCGCCAACCGCGGGAACTGGATCTTGCGCACGAGGTTCTCGCGGTCGACCACGCTGCGCACGGCAGCGCCGGTCGCTTCGCCGAAGCACGTGAACAGCACGATCGACCCGAGCAGTTGCGCGCCGTAGTGATGGGCCGCGGCGCCTTTCGCCTTGTCCACGTGGAAGACGAGCACGAAGAAGACGTAGAGGACGCCGAACAGCAGCAGTGGGCGCATCACCTGCCAGAGGTAGCCGAGCGCCGATCCGAAGAACTTCAGTTTGAATTCGCTGCGCGCGATGTTGTAAGCGAGCTGCCAGAAGCGCGACCAGCTGTCGCCCAGCGCCCGCGGTCCGCGAATCGGCTGGCCGAGCTGTGACGTGTCGAGCGTCGCCAGCGTGGGATCGGCCAGTGGCTCGGGGATCTGGCGGGTGCTCACAGCGCGTCCCCGGCCGGCTGGATCTCGCTCGGCGGGGTGTTGCCCCAGTTGGTGACATTCGTCTGCACCGGGATCTCGACCATGCCGCCGCTGGACGCTGTGCCGGTCACCACGAAGGAGAGTCCTCCGGCAAAGCGGTCGATCACGTCGAGTCCGTCGCCGCGATGGGTGATCGTGAGGATGGGGTGGTAGCGCCCGGGCGCGAGCATGTTGTGAAACGAGAACGCGAAGACGACCCATTCGCCGGCCTTGTACACGCCGCTCTCGTCGAGATCCTCGGCCGTCGTCGCGACTACGACCGGCTGGCGATGCTCGTTGAGCAGCGTCATGCTCACCGCGGGATCGGCGACCTCAGCGTCGAATTTGACGAGCGTCTTGAGGGTCAGCGGCTCGGATTGAGGGGCGATCGCGCGCTGGTCGAAGCGCTCGTCGCCGATCCACACATCGCTCACTCGCGCGGCGCCGTCGCCCATGCGTGCGCTGCCCACATCGGGGTCGACATAGCCGACCGAGCGTCCGAAGGCCAACTCGAGGTAATGGTCGGCGACGTCGCGCGGGTCGCCGATTGCGACCATCTCGCCGCGCTCGAGCAGCATCGCGCGATGGCAGAAGCGGGTGACCGCCCCCATGTCATGAGTTACGAAGACGATCGTGCGACCTTCGTCGCGCATGCGGTTGAAGACGTCGAAGCACTTCTGCTGGAAGGCCGCGTCGCCGACCGCCAGCACCTCGTCGATCAGCAGGATGTCGGCGTCGACCTGGATCGCGACGGAGAAGGCGAGTCGCACGTGCATGCCCGAGGAGTAGTTCTTGAGCTTCAGGTCCTGGAACTCCTCCAGCTCGGCAAACTCGATCACGCGCTGATAGCGAGCGCGCGCCTCGCGCGGCGAGAGTCCGAGCATGATGCCGTTGAGCGCGACGTTGTCATATGCCGCGAGGTCCGGGTTGAAGCCGACGCCGAGCTCGATGAACGTCGACAGGCGTCCGTTGCACCAGATGTTGCCCTTGTCCGTGCCATAGATCCCGGCGAGGCACTTCAGAAGCGTGCTCTTGCCGCTGCCGTTGCGCCCGACGATTCCGAAGAACTCGCCGGGGGCTACGGCGAAGTTGATGTTCTTCAGCGCGTGCAGCGACTCGTGGCGCGAGCGACGCAACGGGTGCAGCGCACGCTCCTTCAGCGTGTGGCTGCGCTCCTCGGGGATCTTGAAGCGCTTGTCGACTCCCTGGGCGACCAACGCTGGAAGCGCCGGTGCGGCTGTCTCCTCACGAGGCACTGAAAGCCAGGGTATAGACAGGGGATGACCGCCTCGGATGTCGCTGCTCAGCGCCCGATATGCAGCAGGCCGCGAATTGGACGCGCAAATGCTCGCACTGCCGCATAAACACCCGTAGCGACCGCAAAGAGCGGACGGCTGAGCGCGGGCCGCGCGGTCAGCGCCAGCAATGCCCTCTGAACGTGGTCGGGCAGCGCGCCGTTGGGCCCGATCAGCGCCAGCCCCGAGCCTACCTCTGCGTTCAGCGCGTCATACATCCCCTGCGCGTGCTCGCGCTCCCTAACGAGCTGCCTGACTTCGGCGTCGTGCTGCACGCTCAACCGCGCTTCGCGCGTGACGAGATCGCGGCTCAGCGTCGCCGAGTCGCGCACCGGCGCCAGCGCTGCCTCGCGATAGATCTCGACCATCGCGGCCGCCGCGGCGTCCCAGGTCAGCGAGCGCGCACGCGCGGCTAGCGCGCCGACGTGGCGCTCGCGCGCCTGTGCGTCGGTCAGCAGCGCGTGCGCCGCCGCGGCGCTCGCATCGGCTTCCCACGGGACGATCGTCGCGGTGCCCTGCGGCGCAGCCTCGGCGAGCGACGCCTGGGGCGCGAACACGCACGGCGTCCCGCTGAGCGCCGACTCGAACGGCACCAGCCCGAAGCCCTCGTAGACCGACGGGTAGACGATCGCGGCCGCGTGCTCGATCAGCCACGCCTTCTCGCGCTCGCTCACCGGGCCGAGCGAGACGATCGCCGAGCGCAGCTGGGGATGCTCGCGCAGGTAGGCCTGCTCGATCTCCGCCGAGGAGCCGACATCGATGTGCGTGCCCGCGAGCACGAGGCTTCCCCGCCAGTCGTGCAACTCGCGCAGCGCGGCGAGCAGGCGCATCGCGAACACGCGGTTCTTGTGGCGGAAGTCGGTGCCGAGGCACAGCAGGAAGCCCCCGTCGGGCAGGCCGGCGCCCTCCCCGCCGAGCGACGCCGGGCGCAGCGGCTCACCCGGCGTGCGGTGATCCAGGCCGGGCGGCACGACGCGGACGCGCGACGGCTCGACGAGTGCGTCGGCGAGCAGCTCGTCGCGCGTGTGCTCTGAGAAGACGACCACTCGCTCGGCCGCCGAAAGGCCGTGGCGGCTGGCTGCGCGGTAGTCCTCCCACATGGCCGCCTCGGCGAAGTAGCCGGGGTTGCGATAGGCGATCAGGTCGAGCTGGCTGATCACGAACCGCTCGCCGAGCGCCAGCGCGATCCGCACGTCGCCGGGCGAGAAGGTCTGCTGCGGGCGATGGAAGACGGCGGTGCGCGGCGTCTCGGGTTCGAGCCGCTCGGCGGCGAGCAGCTCGGTCTCCGGCAGTCCCGCGAGCAGCTCGCGCGTCTCGCGGTCGATGCGCTCGATGCGCACGAGCAGGCGCAGGCGCAGCGCGCCGGTGCGCGCGAGCGCGCGGATCAGCTCGAGGACGTGCACGTGCGTGCCGGTGATCGCGCCGTCCAGCGCGCGCGCGTCGAGCGTCACCGGCAGTCGTGCCGCCGGCGGGCGCGCACGCTGCAGGGCGTGGTCGAGCACGCCCGAGTCGGCCAGCGGCGACTCGGCGAGGTAGGGATAGCGCTCGCCGACCGTGCGCAGCGACGCGTCGTCGTCCGGCCGCACGGTCGCGGCGGCGAGCCGGCCGACGAGCGACGTCATCTGCGGCGACATGCGTCAGGCCCGAGAGCAGGCAGCGCTGGGCGAAGTCGAGCTCGATCGCCGCGCGCAGATCGAGCTGCTCGTCCAGGTCGCCGACCAGCTGCAGCGCGTCGCGACGTACGTACACACACGGCGCGACGGCGCGGCTCAAGCGCGGGCGCAGGGCGAGCGTGCGGTCGGCCAACGCCTCGACGAGTCGTGCGAACTCGTAAGGCGGCTCTCCGCGCGCCAGCAGCGCCAACGGGCTGCCGGCTTCGGTCAGCGCGCTCGCGCTCGCCGTGTTCGTGTCGGCGTGCGCCGCGGCGGCGAGGCGCGCCAGCCAACCGGCGCTCACGAGGCACGCCTCGTCGAGCACGACGACGTCGGCTGGCGCCGCCTGCTCGATCGCGCGGTTGACCGCCGTCGCGTCGCGCGCGACCTCGGCGATCGCCACGTCCGCGTCGGTGTTCGCGCGCACCGACTCCAGGCACGCGCGCCGCTGCTCGGCATCGGCGTCGAGTGCGATCACGACGCACATGCCCCGGGGCTCGTTGGCGCGGCGCGTCTTGGGCAGCTCGTTCATGCTCATCTCGGTCCGCCGGCGGATCAGCCAGCCTAGAGCAGTCTCGCGGACGCCCGCGACGTTGGGCGATAATCGAAGGAGCCGTGATGACGTCGACGACCAGATGAGGACCCGCTCGCGCGAGCTCGCGCGCCGGGCGCTGTGGCGCCTGGCGCCGGCCTACGCGCGGCGACGATCGGGCAAGTCGAGCCTGGCCGCCGCCGTGCGCCGCCTGGAGGCTGATTTCGAGCACGTCAGCAAGCGCCACGGCGAGCAGATCGAGCGCTTGGAGGAGCTGGGCCGCGAGCTCGTCGCGACGGCCGAGTCGCTGCGGCGCGAGATCGCCCGCCGCGAGTCGCGCGACGAGGACTGAATGCAGGTCGTCACCGTCGCGACGATGAGCACCCTGCCGCGTGCGCGGGTGCTCGCCCGATCACTGCGTCGCCACCAGCCCGGTTGGCCGCTGACGGTGATGCTGGTCGGACGCGAGGAGGCGGTCGCGGCCGCCGCGCGCGACGAGCGCTCGCTGGAGGTGCGCTCGGTCTCCGAGGAGCTCGACCTGGACGTCGAGACGCTGCTGGCGCGCCACGACGAGGACGACCTCACGATCCTGCTGCTCGGCCACCTGCTGCTGCGTCAGGTCGAGCGCTCCCCCGAGCCGATCGTGCACCTGCCCTCCACAGTGTGGGTGCTGGGCGACCTGCAGCCGCTGCAGTCGCTGCTGGCCTCGCACGCCGCCGTGCTGGCCGCGCGCGTCACCGAAGACGTGCCCGACGACGGCCTCGAACCTTCGCTGGAGCAGCTCGACCGCGCCGGACGCATCGACCCGGCGATCCTGGCGGTGGACGGCAGCCGCGAGTGCCGCGACCTGCTGATCTGGTGGAACGAGCACGTCGAGCAGACGCTCGGCTCGCTCGACGCCTTCACCGTCGGCGCGCGCCCCGAGGACAGGCCGTGGCTGGCGCGCTTTCAGGAGCTCGCGCCGGCGCGCTTCGCGGCCGCTGTGCTGGACGATCGCGGCTGCAACCTGAGCCTGTGGAACCTGCACCGCCACACGCTCGCGGCGAGCGGCGACGGCGCGACGGTGGACGACGGCCGCCCGCTGCGCTTTCTCAACCTCGCCGGCTTCGACCCCGACCGCCCGTACCGGCTCGCCGCGAACGCCAGCCGCGCGCGCGTCAGCCGCTCGCCGGTCCTGCGCGCCCTCGTCGAGCGCTACGCGCGGGAGCTGCGCGAGGCGGGCTGGCGCGACACCGACCACCGCCACGAGGTGGGCCGGCGGCTGACCGAGGAGCTCGTCTACGACGACTCGCTGCGCGCAATCTACGCGCGAGCGCTGGCGCTCGGCGAGGGCTTTGAGGACCTGTTCAGCGCTGAGGGCACGCGCGCCTTCCTTGCGTGGCTGGGCGGCCCGGCCCCACGCGGGGGCGCCCATGGCGTCAACCGCTACGTCTTCTACCGCGTGTCGCGCGAGCGCCCGGACGTGCTGCGCACGTTCCCCGACCTCGATGGCGAGGACGGCCCGCGCTACGTGACCTGGTGCTGGGCGTTCGGCCGCGAGGAGCTCGGCATCCCCGACAGCTTCATGCCGCCCGCGCCGGCGGGCTTCCGCCGCCCGCCGGCCCCTAGGCCGCCCGCGCCGGCCGGGTTCCGCCGCCCGCCCCCCGGCAGGGCCGCCGCGAGCGAGCCCACCCCGCCGTCGCCACCGCCACCTGCGACCTCGCCCTCCGCGCCACCCGTCATCGACCGTGACGCAAGGTCGCATGCCGTGGTGGACGACGCCGGCGCCGGCGTCGGCGCGGGCGACATCGCGGTGCGCCTGACCGGCTACCTCGGACACACGCTCGGGCTCGGCGCCGCCGCTCGCGGCTACGTGAGGCGCTGGGCACGGCCGGCGTGCCGGTGAGCACGGTGACGGTGCCGCTGCACCATCTGGCGCTACCGGTGGCGTTGTCAGACAGCTACGGGCGCCACGGCTTCGAGGATCTCGTGCAGGAGGGCCGTCACGGCTTCGAGATCGTCGCGGTCAACGCCGACGAGCTGCCGAGCTTCGTCGAGCAGCTCGGCGAGGACTACTTCGAGGGCCCGCGCATCGGCATCTGGGGTTGGGAGACCAACAGCATCCCGCCGCGCTGGCAGCGCGCCTTCTCGCTCGTGCAGGAGATCTGGGTCTACTCGCGCTTCATGTCGCAGAACATCGGCGCCGTCGCGCCGGTCCCAGTCGTCGTCGCTGCCGCCGCCGGTGCAGCGTCCCGCTACGCCGGCCGCGCCGAACTGCGCCTGGGCGTGCCGGAGGGCTTTCTGTTCCTGTTCGTGTTCGACTACCTCAGCACCGTGCAGCGCAAGAACCCGGTCGGCCTGGTCGAAGCGTTCCAGCGGGCGTTCGCGCCGGGGGAGGGGCCGCAGCTGCTGATCAAGACGATCAACGGACCGTTGCGCCCGCTGTCGGAGGAGGAGGTGCTGTGGGCGGCCGCACGGGCGCGAGGACATCCACGTGATCGACCGCTCGCTCAGCGGCGAGGAGCTCGACGGCCTGATGGCGGCGTGCGACTGCTACGTGTCGCTGCACCGCGCCGAGGGCTTCGGGCTGACGCTCGCCGAGGCGATGGCGATCGGCAAGCCGGCGATCGCCACCGGCTACTCGGGCAACGTCGACTTCATGAACGAGCAGAACAGCTACCTGGTCGACTACGAGATCGCCCGCGTCGGCCCCGAATGCGAGATCTACCCGCCCGAGGGCGAATGGGCCGACCCGAGCGTCGAGCATGCGGCGCGGCGCATGCGCGAGGTCTACGCGGACCCGGCCGAGGCGGCGCTGCGCGGCGTGCGCGCGGCGCAGGACATCGCGCGCACGCTGTCAGCGCAGGCGACAGGCGCGGCGATGCGCGCGCGCCTGCAGGAACTGGCTGGCGCGTCGTCCAACGGCGCGGCCGGCGTCAGCGCGCGGCGGGCAGCGCGTCGCGCGGCGCCCCGCCCGGCTTGAGCACCTCGAGCCACTCGTAGCCGACAGGCGCGGCGCAGATCTGCGCCATGAGGCTCGCCGGGGCGACGTAGACGGCGTTCTCGTTGGCGTCCTCGCGGTTGAACACGATCGCGCCGATCGTCGCCGGCGTCGTTTCGCCGCTCGGGGTTGCCGTCTCCGGGGTGCAGCCCGCCGCCGCCGCGCACGATGCGCAGCGTGTGTGCGCCGGCGGTGAGCGTGTCGGAGTCGACGAGCAGGAACTGGTTGGGGTAGCGCTCTTCATAGCCCAGGCTCGACAGCCGCTTGCCGTCGATGTAGAAGGTCAGCGGCCGCCCGACCGAGCCCTGCAGCCACACGCTGTAGCGCCCGGCGCTGGGGAGCGTGAGCTTCATCTCCGCGGCGCCCGGCGCCGTATCCGGCGAGCGTCGACGGCCCGAGCGCGCGCCAGTAGATCGGGTGGGTGCCCGCGAGCGGGTTCGCCACGGCCGCGACGGAGGTCTGCGCGTAGGCGATCTGCGCTCCAGCGGCCCGCGCGCTGGGCCTGGCCGACGAGCACGCGACATAGCGCCGGCGTGCGCTCGTGCGGAAGGTTGGACAGCGGCGCGTGGAAGAACACCGTGCTCGACGGCCGCGTGCGGCGCCACACGTCGAAGTAGCGCGTGCGCTGGATCAGGTCGTAGTTGCTCGGCGCGCGGCTGGCGGTCGGGCTGCGCGGCTGGACGATCAGCGGGAAGCTGCTGCAGGTAGGAGGGCACGAGCTGGTTGAGGTCCCAGCCGAAGCTCATGCCCGGCGGCGCGACGCCGGGGCGCACCTGGAAGTCGAAGTTTGCGGGGTCGACGATCGTCGTGCCTCTCTCCTCGCGCAGGAAGAACTCGGCGTACTCGTCGAAGTAACGGGTCGAGCACGGGGCCCTGCGCCTGCATAGCGCTTGGCGATCGCCGCGAGGTCGTGGTAGTGCGCGCCCGGCGCTAGCGTCGTGTCGTGGTAGATCAGCGCGTTGCCGTAGAGCACGCCGCCGGCGACGACCAGCGCCGCGAGCCAGCCGAGCGCGCTGAGGCCGCGCCGCCGGCTGGCCTGCAGAGCGGCGGCGCCGGCGAAGGCGAGCGTGACGACGAACGCGGCGGTGATCGTGAACGACTTGAACTGGATCCACGCGGTGCTGTGTTCGATGAAGTAGTAGAGCGCGATCGGCGTCATCACGCCGACGCACCACGATCGTCCAGCGCCGGCGCAGCAGCGCGGCGAGCACGCCGACGACGGCGAGCACGACGATGATCACGTCGAACACGTGGCTGGAGGTCGCGTGCACGAGCGGGAAGCGGTAGTCGCCGGTCAGCCAGACCCCGGCGGCCGACCAGCGCGAGACGGGAGCGGTGAGGTTGCCCAGCCCGAGGTCGACCACTCCTCCGATCGCGCTGCCGGCTACGTTCGCGAGTTTGCCGGCGGTGATCAGGCCGGGCAGCGAGATGACGATCGCGACGACCGCGAACACGGCCCAGCTCTGCAAGGTGTAGAAGCGCCTGGGTCCGCGCACCAGCGAGACGAGCAGCCCTCCCGCGAGCAGGATGCCCAGCCACGGGGCGATGCCGATGCTGAAGGCGCCGAAGGCGCCCGACGTGGCGACCGCCAGCGGCACGGCGCCCAGCCGGCGTCCTTCGCCGGGCAGCCGCTCGGCGAGCACCGCGGCCACGACAAGCAGCAGCGCGGCCGTCGTCAGCTCCTTGATGCCGGCCTCCAGTGAGTAGCCGTACAGCACGTTCGGCTGGATCGCCACGGCCGCGCCGACGAAGCGCATCGGCCCGTTGCGCGTGATGCGCCCGAGCAGCGAGAAGACGGCGAGCGCGCCGATCGCGGCTGTGAACGCCAGAAAGGCCTGATAGGCCCACGCGACGTTCGTCGCCGTCAGCTTGGCCATCGCGCCGAGCGTCGCCTGCGAGCCGCCGGGGTAGCCGATGCCCAGGAGCTTGGAGTTGACGATGTTGTAGGACGAGTTGCCGTTCGGCGGCGACATGCGCCCGGCGTTTGCCAGGTGCTGGGCGAAGTCCATCTGAAAGGCGATGTCGACGATCCGCGTGTAGCCGGTCCAGCCGACCGCGCCCGTCAGGAAGACCGGGCCGCCGACGGCGGTGAAGGCCGCGGCGGCGGCCAGCAGCGCCCAGATCCAGCGGCCGACGCTCAGCTTGCGCCGACGCAAAGCTCCACGGGCGCGAGCCTCCAGCGCGATGCCCGCGAAGGCGACGACCGCCACGATCGGGCCGCCGAACGGCGCCAGCCAGCCATAGGAGGTCGCAAAGGAGCTGATGGCGACGACCAGCGCAAAGCCCACGGGGACGACGAGCAGCGCTGACAGCTGGCCGCCTGCGGCCATGCGCACGAGCAGCCCGCAACCGAGGCTCGCCACCAGCAGCACCGATGGGAACAGCACCCACGCGCTTAGGAACGATCCGAGCAAGCGCGCATCTATAGCGGCTCGGGCGGCCGCGACGCGGCACGTGCCCATCGCCGGGCGATCGTGTCCAGGCCGTAGTCTCGTGCCGATGGCCACCGCCGAAGACGTCGATCGCGTCGCCCGCGAGGGCGCGTGGCACGCGATCGTGCTCAGCTGGAACGGTCGCGAGGACACGCTGCGCTGCCTGCAGTCGCTGCAGCGCGTCGAGCACTCAGACCTGACGATCGTGTGCGTCGACAACGGCTCCGTCGACGGCTCGGTCGCCGCGGTGCGCGAGGGCTTTCCCGACGTGCACACGATCGAGGCCGGGGAGAACCTCGGCTACGCCGGCGGCAACAACCTGGGTATCCGCTTCGCGCTCGCGCATGGCGCCGACTGGGTGATGCTGGTCAACAACGACGCGAGCGTCGCCGCCGACGTGATCGACGGGTTCGCGAAGGCGATCGACTCCGACGCGCGCGCGGGAATCCTCGCGGGCAAGGTCTACTTCGCCGACCGCCCGCAGACGATCTGGTTCGCCGGGCAGCGCGTGAGCGAGCTGCTCGGCTACTCCGGCCGCCCGCGCGGGTACGGGCGACAGGACGGACCGCGCTACGCGCGCGTCGAGCCGACGGGACGCGCCGTCGGCGCGCTGATGGCGATCTCGCGCACCGCGATCGAGGCCGTCGGCCTGCTCGACGAGGATCTGTTCGCCTACGTCGAGGACGTCGACTGGGCGCTGCGCGTGCGCGCGGCGGGGATGCGCGTGCTGTTCGCGCCCGGCGCGCGCGCCTGGCATCGCGTCTCGGCGTCGACGGGCGGCGAGGCCGCCTCGACGCACACGCTCTATTACGGCGTGCGCAACACCGTCACCGTGCTCGAGCGCCGCCGGCCGCTCGGGGCGCCCGCGGCGCGGCTGCGCCGCGCGTGCATCCGGGCGACGTTCACGCTGTACGCGCTCAGCCGCGCCGATCGCCGCGCCGCGCTGGCGGCCGTGCGCAGCGGCTACGCCGACGCGCGCCATGGGCGCTTGGGGCCACGTGCCCAGCAGTAGCTCGCCGGCGGTGCTCGGCTAGCGCCCGCGCGATCGCAGCCGCGAGCGCGACATCGCAGCGGCGATGCGCGCGACGCCCGCGAGGCCGCCGGCGCCGATCGCGGCGCGGCCATACGCGCTCGCCGCCCCCCACTGGCGCTCGGCGGCGCTTCGCCGCGCCTGCCCGAGCATGATCGCCGCGCTCATCGCGCGAGCGCGGCGCGCCAGCTCGGGATATCTGGCGGTGACGATCGCCATCGCCATCAGGCCCTCCTCGTAGGCGACACCGGAGGCGCCCGCGCGGGTGGTGAAGTTGTCGGCGTGGCGGCGATAGCGCACGAGCACGTCGTCGAGCGCCACGCAGCGGCCGTGGCGAAACACCTCGATGTCGAACAGCCAGTCGTTGGTGAACGTCAGGCGCTCGTCAAAGCCGCCCGCGGGGCACAGCGCCGAGCGGATCATCGTCGCCGACGGCAGCATCCTGTAGGTCGGGTCGAACCACAGCTCGATGCCGCCGCTGCGCAGCGGCGCGCCGTTCGCGACGTGCGAGAAGCGGCCGATCACGCTGCCGTCGTCGGACTGGAACATCTCGGCGTCGTGCGAGCAGCCGGCCGCGGCGGGGTCGGCGTCGAGCGCGGCCACCTGGCTGGCGAGCTTGCCGGGCAGCATCACGTCGTCGCCGTCCAGCCAGGCGATCAGCTCGCCGCGGCGGACGGCGAGCGCGCGGTTGAGCGCAAACGGCTTGCCCTGGTTGTGCTCGCCGCGAATCACCTTCACGCGATCGGGGTTGCGCTCGGCGAACGAGCGCGCGAGCTGCGGCGTCGCGTCGTTCGATCCGTCGTCGGTGATGATCAGCTCGAAGTCCGAAAAGCTCTGCGCGAGCACGCTCTCGACCGCCTCGCCGAGGAAGCGCTCCTCGTTGTAGGCGGCCATGATGACGCTCACGCGCGGGGTCGGGCTCACGCGCCCATCATGCCGATGCGACCGTCGCGATGCGTCCGCTGCGCCGGCGCCGAGC
The DNA here is from genome assembly GCA_963794905.1 of uncultured Solirubrobacteraceae bacterium. Lineage (GTDB taxonomy): Bacteria > Actinomycetota > Thermoleophilia > Solirubrobacterales > Solirubrobacteraceae > Palsa-744. Next base: position 1,265,093 of record CAWCFO010000002.1, on the reverse strand, counting down.
GACCCCGAGGCGCCCGCTGGGCGTGACGCTCAGACCCACGTGCGCCTGACACAGCGCGGGCGCCACGGCGATGCGCCGAGCAGCCGCAGCGTCAGCGCGTTGCGCACGAAGCGAGCCGTCTGCACGACGCCGCGCGGGGGATAGGACGAGCCGCCCTGCGGTCCGTCGATGACGTAAGTGCTGTGCAGGTGCGTCGCGCGCAGGCGTCCGTGATGGCGCATGTGGGCGGCGAGACGCGCCTCGAACACGTGCGCCTTGTGCGCCCCCGGGTAGGTGATCAACGAGATGCATCTCTGGCGGTAGATCGGCGCCGCTAGGTCGCGGCGCCGCACCAGGAAGACCTGGTCGCTGAATCCGTCGCCGAGCGCGAAGCCCGCGCGCGTCGTCAGCGCCTCGCGATCGACGCCCGGACGGTCGCCGCTTGCGTTGGGCGGTTCCCAGCTGGGGTTGGCGACGATCACGCGTTCGTCGCGGCGCATCAGCTCCAGCGCCGGTGAGATCCAGTCGCCGGGCTCGCACAGCCGCGCCTCGGCGTCCCAGTAGAGCAGCCAGGGGCTGCCTGCCAGGCACGCGGCCACGAGCGGCGCGTCGCTGTAGTGCAGCAGCGGCTCCAGCCGCGAACGCGAAAGCCCCGTCTGCGCCAGCGCCGCATCGAGGCGGTCGGCGACGAAATGGAACTCGTCGATCTCGCCGGCGTCGCGCAGTAGCTGGGCGCGGCCGGCCGCGTCGTCGCGGTTGTCGACGTTGTTGATCAGCACCACGCGGCGCGCGAACGGTCGGGCGTTGGCCTCGATCACCGACGCGATCGCGCCTGGCGCGAGCGCGCGCTTAAAGGTTCGCTCGAACGTGTTGACGACCAGGTCGACCGCTGCGGGAGACCCTTCGGTCATGCGCGAACTATCGCAAAGCACCTGCGACTCCCTAGGCTGGCCGCTGTGAACGCCGTCGAGAGCTCCAGCGCCGGCCGGCCGACCGTCTCGGCCTGCCTCGTGCTGCGCAACGAGGAGGCGGTCGTCGAGCGCTGCCTGGCGAGCCTCGACGGCGTCGTCGACGAGACGGTGCTCGTGCACGACGGCGAGTGCGAGGACCGCACGCTGGAGATCGCCGAGCGCTTCGGCTGTCGCATCTTCCTGCGGCCGCTCGTCGGTCACGCCGAGGCGTCGACCGCGTTCGCCTACGCGCAGGCCACGGGCGAGTGGATCCTCTCGATCGACGCCGACGAGTACCTCAGCGACGGCCTGCGCGACGGCCTGCCGGGGCTCGTGTCCGACGAGTCGGTCAACGGCTACGAGCTGCTGTGGAGGATGTGGGACGGACAGCGCTACATCACCGAGAATGGGCCGTACAAGCTGGCGCTGTTTCGTCGCTCGCGCGTTCACCTGCTGGGCATGATCCACGGGATGGAGCGCGTCGATCCGCCGATCCGGCGCATCGAGCTGCAGCTCGAGCACCGCCCGCGCTACAACAACCTCGCCCTGCGCACGGTGCTGACGAAGTGGCGCCGCTGGGCGCGCATCAACGCGCGCGAGTTCCTCATGCCGTTCGCCGACATACCGACGTTCAACTGGGACGGCCCGGCGGATTGGCCGCCTCGCAGGCGCATCCTCAACCGCCTCGCGCCGCTGCTGTTCGCCCCGTCGCTGCCGGGCGTCTTCGTGATCAACCTGCTGCGCGAGCGGGGCGTGTACAGCTGGCGCGAGAACGTGCGCATGTCGCTCGGGCAGGGCGCGTACGCGGCGATGGTGCAGTTCTACGTCGCCAAATACCTGTACCTGGGCGACGACGCCGGCGACGCGGCGCGCGAGCCGCCGCGCCCCGACGCGCCGGGGTCGGCGCAGCGCGCGCGCGATGTTTGACTAGGGTGAGGCGTCGTGAGCACGACCGACACGACGATCGCTTCCGATCGCACCGAGGTCCCGGCGCGGCCGTTGATCTCGGCGTGCGTCGTCGCGCGCAACGAGGAGCGCCTGATCGGGCGCTGCCTGGCCAGCTTCGCCGACCTGGTCGACGAGATCGTGTTCGTGCACGACGGCGAGTGCGAGGATCGCACGCTGGAGATCGCCGAGGAATATGGCTGCCGGATCTTCGTGCAGCCGTTTCGCGGGCACGCCGACGCCTCGAAGGTGTTCGCGTTCTCGCAGGCTCGCTATGAGTGGATCCTCGGCGTCGACGCCGACGAGTTCCTGTCGGTCGGCCTGCGCGAGCACCTGCACGAGCTGGTCGGCGATCCCGACGTCAACGGCTACCGGCTGCTGTGGCCGTTCTGGGATGGCCGCCGTTACGTGTCCAGCCCCGACAAGAGCTGGCGCAAGCTGCAGCTGTACCGCCGCGAGTGCCTGCACGCGGTCGGCAACCTGCACCTGACGATCCAGGTGGACGAGCCGGTGGTGGACTCGGACTATCACCTCGAGCACCGCCCGGAGTACAACAACTGGACGCTGAAGACGACGTTCACCAAGTGGCGCGCGTGGGCGCGCGTGAGCGCGCGCGAGTACCTCGCCGACTACAGCGAGCTGCCGACGTTCAACTGGTCGGGGCCGACCGAGTGGCCGCCGCGACGGCGCCTGCTCAACCGCCTTTCACCGCTGCTGTTCTGGCTCTACGCGCCGGCCGTGTTCGTGCTCGACTTGAAGAACCACCGCGACGAGCTCACGCCGCGGCGCAACGTGTCGATGGCCTTCAACGCGGCGCTGTACGCCTCGATGCAGCAGCTGTACGTCGCCAAATACCTGTATCTGGGCCCGCCCGACGACGCCTGAGCGTGACGCGCGCCCCGCAAGTGGCGGTCGTCGCGGTCGGCGACCCCGAGTCGCCGCAGACGTGGTCGGGGACGACGGCCGGCATCCTCGCCGGGTTGCGCGCTCGCGGCGTCGTAGCGCACCCCGTATCGCTGGCGCTGGCGCCGTCGGCGGAGAAGGCGCTGCTCGTGGGCGGCGCTGCGGCCACGCGCAACCGCTATGACGCCGAAAGCGCCGCGACGACGGCGCTCGCACGCGCGCTGATCGCCCGCGCGCGTCTGCGCGGCGTGCGCCTCGACGGAGCGATCCAGATCGGCAGCACCTTCTCGCTGGGGTCCGGCGTTCGCTACGTGACGCTCGAGGACATGACGCTGCGCCAGGCCCAGCTCGTGCACCCTGTTTTCGAGAAGATGTCCCAGGCCGGCATCGCGCGCTGGGAGCGACGGCGGGCGGCGATCTACGCCGGCGCCTGCATGTGCGGCGCGGCGAGCCACTGGACGGCGGGCTCGTTGACGGGGGACTACGGCGTGCCGAGCGAGCGGGCGCCGGTCGTCGGGCTGGGCGCCAACCACATCGCCGCGAGCGCGCCACGCGACTGGAGCGCGCCGCGCTTTCTGTTCGTCGGCATCGACTGGGAGCGCAAGGGCGGCCCGCTGTTGCTGCAAGCCTTCGCGCGCCTTCGCGCGCTCGTGCCGAGCGCCACGCTGGACCTGGTCGGCGGACACCCCGAGGTGCACGAGCCGGGCGTCGTCGCGCACGGCAGGCGCTCGCCGGAGCTGGCGCAGGACCGCCGGCTGATGGGCGAGCTGTTCGCGCGCGCGACGTGCCTGGTCATGCCCTCGCTGGTCGAGCCGTTCGGGATCGTGCACATCGAGGCGGCCGCCGCCGGCATGCCCAGCATCGGCAGCAGCGTCGGCGGCGCGCGCGACGTGATCGCGCCGCCGCACGGCGGGCTGGTCGTCGACCCGGGCGACGAGCAGGCGCTGTTCGAGGCTATGCGCCAGCTCAGCGATCCCGACACCGCCCGGCGCATGGGCGCGGCCGCCGCCGAGCGCGCCGCGCTGTACACGTGGGGGAAGGTCGCCGAGCGCCTGTTGCGGGCGCTGGGGCTCGCAGCGCCCGACGGAGGAGAGCTGGCCCAGTTCGTCTAAGCGTTTCGCCGCGCATCGGCGACGCGCCACGCGTGCGCCCTGCGCGCGAGGCGCTCGCGCCCCTCGCCCTGCGCGCGCAGTCGCGCGGCCCCCCTCGCCGTGCGCGCCGCAGGCGCTCGATCATCGGGGTGGCTGCGTAACGTACGCACGCAGATGAGCACGGGTCCCCCAGCCGACGAGGCGGCGATCGCGCCGGCTGCGGACGTTCTCGACCGCCCGGACGCCGGGGCGAAGGTGATTCGCGGCGGCGCGATCCGCGGGGTCGTGTACGTCGCGACGATCGTGCTCACGGGCGCGACCGTCCCGCTGATGACGCGCCATCTCGGCGTCGCCGACTTCGGCAGGTTCGTCACGGCTTCGACGGTCGTGACGATCGTCGCCGGCGTGACCGAGCTCGGGCTGAGCGGCGTCGCGACGCGCGAATATGCGCTTGCGCCGGTCTCCGAGCGCCGGTCGCTGCTTGCCAACCTGCTCGGGCTGCGCAGCGCGCTCACGCTGATCGGCCTGGCGCTGGCCACGCCGCTGATGCTGCTCGCCGGCTACCCGTCGGTGGTCGTCGGCGGCATGCTCGTGTCGGGCGCGGGGCTGATGCTGCTGAACGTCCAGCAGACGTACTCGATCTCCTTGACGGCTCAGTTGAAATGGGGCGTCGCGTCGCTGTTCGAACTGATCAACACGTTCGTCGTCGCCGCGGCGACGGTGCTGCTGGTCGTGATCAGCGCACACCTGTTCTCGTTCTTCTTCGTCAGCATCGTGTCCTCGGCGGCGGCGCTGGCGGCGTCGATCGTCTACCTGCGCCGCAACATCTCGCTGCTGCCGCGCTTCGACGTCGGCATGTGGCGCGCGCTGCTGCGCGACACGCTGCCCTACTCGGCGGCGGTGATGGTCGGCATCCTCTACCCGCGCATCGGGTTGATCGCCGTGTCGGCCATCTCCGACGCGCATCAGACCGGCTACTACTCGACGGCGTTCAAGGTCGTCGAGGTGATCGGCGGGACGTCCGGGCTGATCGCCAGCTCGGCGTTCCCGATCTTCGCGCGCGCCGGGCGCGACGACCACGAGCGGCTGCGCTACGCGATGAGCCGGGTGGGCGACACGGTGCTGATCGCCGGCGCGTACATCACGCTCAGCCTGCTCGTGGCCGCGCCGTTCGTGATCGAGTTCATCGGCGGCAAGGGGTTCGGCGCGGCGGTGCCCGTGTTGCGCCTGCAGGCGTTCGCGCTGCTCGGGGGCTTTCTCGGCACGACGTGGAGCTATGCGCTGCTGTCGCTGCGCATGCACGGCTCGCTGCTGCGCGTGACGCTGGCCGGCCTGGTGATGTCGATCGGCCTGTCGGCGGCCTTCGTGCCGCCGCTCGGCGCCCGCGGGGCGTCGATCGCCGCGATCATCTCCGAGTTCGTCGTCGCCGGCGGCTACCTGCTGGCGCTGCTGCGCAGCCAGCCGCATCTGCGCCCCGGCGCCGCCGTCATGCTGCGCGTGGCGTTGGCGACGGTCGTGGGCGCGGGCGTCCTGCTGCTGCCGTTGCCGAGCATCGTCCTGTGGGTGATGGCGTCGGCGATCTTCATCGCGCTGCTGCTGATCACGCGCGCGTTGCCGGCCGAGCTGCTGCACCTGCTGCCGGCGCGCTTGCGTCGCACTCGGTAGCCGCTTCGAGCGGTCGCACTCACGCCGGCCCGGCTGAGCATCTGCGCCGCGCTGGGCGCCCGCCGTCGCGCCTGCGCCTGCGCTCAGGCCGCGCATGCGCTCACGCCGCGGCGGCGCTCAGGGTCGGGCGGTCGCGCGGCGATAGCTGGCGAGCGTTCCCTCGGCCGCGGCCGCCCAGCTGAACTCGCCGGCGCGGACGAGCCCCAGCTCGGCCAGACGCTTTGCGAGCCCGGGATCGCCGAGCAGCTTGGTCATTGCGCCGGCGATCTGCTCGGGCTGACGGGGGTCGAAGTACACGGCCGCCGAACTGGCGACCTCGCGCAGCGCGGGGATGTCCGAGCAGGCGACCGGGAGCGAGCGGGCCATCGCCTCGATGACGGGCAGGCCAAAGCCCTCGTGCAGCGTCGGCAGGACGAGGCAGTCGGCGAGCGCGTACAGCGCGTCGAGCTCGCCCGTCGAGCAGGCGCCGAGCAGGCGCACGTCCTCGGCGACGCCCGCGCGCGTCGCTAGCTGGCGCATGCGCGGGTCGTCGGTGGCGTGTCCGGCGAGCACCAGCAGCGGACGCTTGCCGGCGTCGATCTGCGCGAGCGCGTCGATCAGCGCGGCGAGGTTCTTGTGCGGGAGGTTGGTGGCGACCGACAGCGCGACCTTCCTGCCGCCCAGCCGGTGGCGCTCGCGCACGTCGGCGTCGCGCACGTCGCTGGCGCCCGCGCCGCCGGGCGGGCGCACGCCGTTGGGGACGACGTCGATGCGCGCGCGATCGACGCCCAGCCCGGTGACGATCTCCGCGGCGCCGGCCTCGGACACGGCGATGATCCGCCGCGCGCCGCGCGCGGCGAGCGACGCGAGCCCCGCGGTCAGGGCGCGCACGGGCGCTGACAGCTGGTCGGGCACCGCCTTGTACTGCAGGTCGTGGATCGTGACAACGCGGCGAAACGGGCCCCAAGGAGGCGCGAAGTTGGCCATCGAGTGCAGCAGCTCCACCCGCTCGCGCCGCGCGGCCAGCGACACGAGGCCCAGCTCGGCGACGGCCCACTGCGCGCGACTGCGCGCCGACACGGGAACGACGACCGCGCGAACGCCGTCGCCCAGCTCATGCGCCAGCTCGGTGCCGGCGTCGCGGTTGACGAACGCGACGAGCTCCAGATCGGGCGCACGTTCGAGCATGGCGGGCACGAGTTCGCGCGCGTAGGTCTCGCGCCCGCCGGTCTCGCCCGGAACGAGGTACAGCAGGTCCAGTCCTACGCGCATCAGCGGGTCAGCGCGGACAGGATGAGCCGCGCCAGGCGCCAGTAGAGGTCCTGCGCGACGCGCAGCGGCGCGATCGTCGCGGCGCCCGAGAGATAGGGGCTGTCCAGCGAGGAGGTCAGCTGCGCGGCGAAATCGCGCGAGCCGATCCGGCGCGTCTTCTGAACGGCGCGCCGCCGAGCGAGCGTGCGCGGCAGCGCGAGGATCGCCGCCGCCTGTGCGCGCAGCTTGGGCTTCAACCAGCCATCTCGCGCGGCGATCGCCAGCAGCCCCAGCTCGGCGGCGAGGAGCGCCGGCAGGACGAGCGCGAGGACCCCGCCCGGGTACACCGACAGCACCGTGCGCCAGCGGTTGCGCTCCAGCCAGAACCACTTGGCGGCGCCCTTGTCGAACTCGTAGCTGTGCAGCACGCGCGCGCCGGCCACCAGGCCGACGCGATGGCCGGCGAGCCACAGGCGCAGCCCGAGATCGAGATCCTCGCCGTACATGAAGTAGTCCGGGTCCAGCCCGCCCAGCTGCGACCAGGCGTCGCGCCTGACGACCATCGCCGCGCCGGAGGGGAAGGCCACCTCGCGACCGTCGTCGGGCAGCTCGCGGGCCGGGCGGCCGCAGTCGCCGGCCCAGCCGATGCCGAGGTAGTGGACGACCCCGCCGCTCGTGTTGATGTGCTCGCGGTCGAGCATCACGGCGGCCTGCCACGCGCCCCACTCGAGATGGCCGCCGGCCGCGGCGCGCAGCAGGTCGAGGCAGTGCGGCTCGGGCTGAGAGTCGGGGTTGAGGAACAGCAGCAGCGGCGCCTCGGTCGCGTCGGCGCCCGCCTGACAGCCGCCGGCGAAGCCGAGGTTGGCGCCGGTCTCCAGCAGGCGCACGCGATCGCCGAGCGAGCGCGCAACGTCGGGCGTGCCGTCGCTGGAGGCGTTGTCGACGATCACCAGCTCGTCATCGTCGCGCAGCTGATCGCACAGAGCCGCCGCCAGCGAGCGCAGGTGGGCGGCCGACTGATGCGTGACGACGATCACGGCCATCGCCTCGGGACCGGAGTCGGTCAACGGCTAGCGTCTGCCTGAGAGCTCTTCGGCGGCGATCGACTCGGCGCGCCGCGGCTCGGGCTGGGAGAGATCGGCGCCGTCGGGCGCCTGCTGTGCGGCCGTGGTCTCGGCCTCCTCGATGCGCTGCTGCAGCAGCCCGAGGCGCTGCGCGAGCACCTTGTTCTGGTCGGACAGGCGCGAGACCGCCAGCGAGAAGTTCAACAGGATCATCGCGATCAGGCCGATCGCGACGGTGAACAGCAGCGACGGTGGATAGGAGATGCCGACGTCGCTGGACAGCGACGTGAGCAGGCCCTTCCACACGGCGAGCACGAACAGCGTGATGGCCGCGAGCAGCCAGAGGATCGCGTAGCGCTCGGAGAGCCGCTTGCGCCGCACCAGCTCGAAGACGAGCACGAGCAGACCGAACGTGAGCGCGATGGCTAGGGCGCGCTGCAAGGTGATGCTCGTCATATCGCTCGCTCTGCGGCCACGGCAGGCGGGCCCTTGGGCTCGATCGTCGGGCGCCGGCGGAACAGGCCGACGAACACCGCCAGCAGCACCTTGACCATGTAGTAGACCGACTGCGTCGAGGAGATCGCCGAGACGCCGGTCAGCCGAGGACGCATGATCACGGGGATCTCGCAGCTGCGCAGGCGGTGGGCGTGCATCAGCAGGATCGCCTCTACCTCGGGGTAGTCGTGCGGGTAGTCGCGCGCGAACAGCTCGATCCCTCGCCGGTTGGTCATGCGAAAGCCCGAGGTGGGATCGGTGACGCGCTGGCCGGTGATCGCCGAGACGACCGTCGAGAAGATGCGGATTCCCACGCGCCGCGCCGCCGAGGACTGAAAGCCGTGGCCGCTGGAGGAGAGAAAGCGCGAGCCGGTGACCATGTTCAGCTCGGGGTCGGCGTGCAGCGCGTCGAGCAAGTCGGCGATGTGGCGCGGGTCGTGCTGGCCGTCGCCGTCGACCTGCACGGCGACCTCATAGCCGTGCTCCAGCGCGTACATGTAGCCGCCCTGCATCGCGCCGCCGATGCCGAGGTTGAACGGCATCTTCAGCACCGCCGCGCCGGCTCCGGCGGCGCGCTCGGCGGTCGCGTCGGTCGAGCCGTCGTCGACGACGAGCACGTCGAACGCGTGCGCCTGCTGGTGGATCGCGACGATCGTCTGGGCGACGGAGTCGGCCTCGTTGAAAGCGGGAACGATGGCGAGATTGCGTCTCATGGAGGCTCGGCACGCGACGGGATCGGCGAAGCTGACAACGCGCCTGCTGAGCGCGAGTTGCGCAATTCGCCCCGTGGGCGTGGGTTAAGTGTAGGGACAAGCTCCCCCGTCAAATCGGCCGGGCGGCGGGGGACGCTGATGTATCTTTGCCGCTCCGAGCGATGGACGCCCTACGTTGGAGAGACGAGCAGAGAGGGCTTCGCGAGGCGGTGCGGAGAGAGCGTCGCGCACCCTCGCAGAGCGCCACGTCGGGCGGTGGCGAGGACGCTCGCGCCACGCCCGCAACGCCCGCCGCTCGCGCCACGCTCGCCACGCCCGCAACCCCCGTCACTGCGCGCTCGCCGGAATCGCCGCTCGTCTCGGTGATCGTCGTGTGCTGGAACTCGCAGGACGTGCTTGGGCGCTGCCTTGACCAGCTTTTCGCCCAGGACTACGCGCGGCGCGAGATCATCGTCGTCGACGACGGGTCCGACGACGCCACGGCGCAGGTCGCGCAGCAAGCCGCCGAGCGAGGCGAGCTGACGCTCGTGCGCAGCCGGCGCAATCGCGGCTGCCCGAGCGCGCGCAACCTCGGCCTGCGCCATGCCAACGGGGAGATCGTCGCGTTCATCGACGCCGACGGCTACGCGACCGCGCGCTGGCTGGGCGAGGTCGTCGCGGCGTTCGGCGACGACGCGCGGATCGGCGGCGTCGCGTCGACGGTCTTCTTCGACGACAACCCGATGGTCGTCAACGGCGCTGGCGGAACGGTCAACCGCCAGGGATGGGCGGCCGACCTCTCGATGAACGAGTCCTATGAGGTCGCCCGGCCCGCACGTGAGGCGCTGTATCCGATGGGCTGCGGCATGGCGCTGCGGCGTGGCGCGATCGAGCGGGTGGGACCGTTCGACGATCGCATGCTCAACTACTACGACGACGTCGACTACGGCGAGCGGCTGTGGCGGGCTGGCTATCGCGTCGTGGTAGCGCCGGACGCCTGGATCGACCACGGCTTCGGCGGGGCGGGAGGCGACTCGGCGCGCAAGCGGCTGTGGTGCGAGCGCCACCGCATGCGCGTCGTGCTCAAGCACGCCTCCGCCCACACGCTGGCGAGCTGGATCGGGTGGGAGGCGCGCACCCTGTGGGCGGCGTCGATGCCCCTGCGGGCGCAGAAGCTCAGGTCGCTGGCGTGGAACGTGCGGCATCTGCCGAGCCTGCTCGCGAGCCGCCGGCGCATGCGTCGCGCGGCGCCTGTCCCCGAGGAGCTGATCGTGGATGCGTGGGGGGACGGCTTTCCGGCGGGGGTGTCGCTGCGCCTCGCGCCGCGACCGGAGCGTGCCGGCGCGCGTGTGGACATGGCCAGCGCGGACTCGGTCGATCAGCTCGTGTACGGCTGGTTTCCGCCGGAGCGCGTGAGCGGGCGCAGCTATCGCTGGGCGGGCCCGAGGGCCGCGGCGCTCGTGCACATCGCGGCGCCCGCGCGGCGACTGCGCCTGGACTACGCGCACGTGCCCGTGGACATCGGCGGGGTCGACGTGGCGATCCGGCGCGCGGGATCGTCGGATCGGCTGCAGTCGGTGTGGAGCACGCGCCTGCTGTGGCAGTACATCGCGCGCTCGGTGGAGAGCCACCCGCTGGCGCTCGCGCCGGGCGACTACGAAGTCGTGTTCTCCGCGGCTCGCGGATGGGCAGACCCGCCCGCCGAGACGCGCTCGCTGGCGCTGTCGCTGTCGAGCCTCTCCTTCGAGGCGGCTTTTGCAATCGCCGATGGCGGCCTGGACATGTCGCGTGCTGACGTCGAGGACCAACTGGTCAACGGCTGGTTCGAAGCCGAGCAGAGCCCCGCTCGCCACTATCGCTGGGCGAGCGGGCGCGCGGAGGCGGTCGTGCGCCTGAGCGCCCCCTCCCGCTCGGTGCGCCTGAGCTACTGCCTGCCGCCGAGCTCGATCGGCAGCCTGCGCATCGCGCTGTCGCCGCTCGAGCAGCCGCGCGAGGTGTTTGCGACGGACATCGGTTGGCGCGACGAGAGCTGGCACGAGCAGGTGCTGGAGACGGAGGAGCTGCTCCCGGGCGACTACCTCGTCGCGTTTCAGACGCGGGGCACGTGGTCGAATCCCGAGGGGCGCGACCCTGCGCTGTGGGCCGAGAACCGCTCGCTCGGCTTCGCGCTGTCGGCGCTGTCGTTCGGCTAGCGTCGTCGCGTGGCGCTCACCGCTTGCCTCGTCTCGGCCAGCCGCCAGAACGTGTTCTTCGCGGAGCTGGTCGACGCGCTGGGCGACGAGCTCGCCCGCACGGGGGTGACGATCGAGCGGGCCGTAGATCACTTCCCGGCGCCGCGCGAGGAGATGGCCTACGTGTTCGTGCCGCACGAGCTGTTCCCGCTGTTGATGGCAGACGCGCACCCGAGCGCAGAGCAGCTGCGACGCAGCGTCGCGATCTGCACCGAGCAGCCCGGGACGCACTGGTTCGAGGAAAGCGCGCAGATCGCCGCGCGCGCCGCGCACGCCATCGACATCAACCGGGTTGGCGTGTCGGCTCTGCGCAGGCTCGGCGTCGACGCGCGCTTCCTGCAGCTTGGCTACACGCGGCGCTGGGATCGCTGGCATGGCAGCCCGGAGGCGCCGCGGCCGATCGACGTCTCGCTGCTCGCCGGCGCCACGCCGCGACGCCTTTCGGCGATCGCGCGATGCGCCAATCAGCTCGCCGGTCGGCGCACGGAGCTGCATTTGCCCGAAGCGCTCGTGCCACACCGCGCAGACTCCGAGGTGTTCATCTCTGGGGAGCGCAAGTGGGACCTGCTGGCGAGCTCGCGGCTTCTGCTCAACGTGCACCGCGGCGAGCTCGGCTATTTCGAGTGGCAGCGCGCGGTCGAGGCGATCGTCAACGGCTGCGTGCTGCTCAGCGAGCACTCGCTCGGCTTCGCGCCGCTCGTGCCGGGCGAGCATTTCCTGAGCGTGTCGTTCGACAGCCTCGACGTCGCGCTGGAGGCCGTGCTCGACGACGAGCCGAGATTGAGGCGCATGCGCGCGGCGGCCTATGGGCTGCTGCGCGAGCAGTGCGCGCTGTCGTCGTCGATCGGCGTGCTCGCCGAAGTGATCGCCGACGCCGCGGCCTCCCCGTTCGCGGCGACGACCGTCGCCGGCGCGCCCACGCCTCGACCCAAGCCCGAGCAGCTGCCGGCGCCCGCATGGGAGCAGCTCGGCTCGCGCGGCTCGAGCCGGTCGCCCGGGGGGCGGGAGGGCGCGAGGCGAGGTCGAGGCGAAGGCGACCGGGTCGAGCGCCTCGGCGTGACGCGAACGTCGGCGCCACGCGTCTCGGTCGTGCTGACGGTGTCCGATCGGGCGGCGTCGGTGGCGACGGCGATCGAGAGCGTGGCGATCAGCGACTTTGCGGACCTCGAGCTGATCGTCGTCGATGACGCGTCCGGTGACGGCGCCGCCATCCGCGCGGCGCTCGCCGGCGCTCCCTGGCTGGCGGCGACGCTCGTCACGCGCGCCGACGCGGGCGGCACGGCGCCGGCTCGCAACCTGGGCGGCGAGCTGGCGGCCGGGGAGCTCGTGTTCGCGCTCGATTCCCGCGATTCGCCGTACCCGCATGCTTTTGGACGGCTCGTGCGCGCGCTCGACGAGACGCCAGAGTCCACGTTCGCCTACGGGATTGTCGCGCAGGCCACTGCGGAAGGGTGGAGCGGCCTGACGAGCTACCTCGGCTGGGACCCGGCGATGCTGCGCTACGGCAACTTCGTCGACGCGATGGCGATGGTGCGCCGCCCTGCGCTGCTTGAGGTGGGCGGCTGGCCGGTCGACCCGCTGCTGAGCGGCTGGGAGGATCTCGCGCTGTGGTGTGCGTTCGCCGATCGCGGCTGGCGCGGCACGCGCGTCGCGGAGATCGTCGCTCGCCAGCGCGTGGAGTCGCCGGCGTCCGACGCGCAGGCGCGCGACGACGGCGCGGCCTGGAGCCAGCTGCTCGACCGCTACGCCTGCCTGTCGGCTAGCGTCGCTGCTTGAGCGCGCGAAGAGGTGCGGTGACGCGCCAGCTCAGCGAGGCCTTCATGGCGGCCATCACCCGATCGGCGCGGTCGAGACGCTCGCCCAGCTCCGCCGCGCGAGCCGTCTGCGCGGAGAGCGAGTCCTCCAACGCGAACGTGCGCGCTTGCGACTCGGCGAGGATCTGCTCGACCTCGACGACGCGCGCCGCGCTGCGGCGGCTGCGCTGCGCGGCCTCGGCGGCCTTGTGGCGTGCCCGAGACGCCTCGCGCGAGGCTTCGCGCGGCGGCGGATCACCCACCGGATCGGCCACGCTCAAGCCTCGCGGGTCGGCTGCGTGCTCGCCATCGCCGAAGCGTACCGGGTGCCCGCGCGTGCTCGTGAACCCCGAACGGGCCGCACCCGGCGGTATGGTAGGAAGCAGATCGTGCGCGCCGAATCGATCCCGATAAGCGCCCTGACCGCAGCCGGGAGCGCCCGCCGCCAGGACGCGCGATGACGCTCGAGCGCCGCGCGGGAGCGCCGCGGCTGATCGAGTGGACGGGCGAGCGCTGTGTGCCGTGGGCGCCGGATGTACAGGTCGTCTACGAGCACCTGCATCGCTATCTGTGGGCCGCGCAGATCGTCGAGGGCAAGCGCGTGCTGGATCTCGGCAGCGGCGAGGGCTTCGGCGCGGCGATACTCGCGGAGCGAGCGAACGCGGTCGTGGGGGTCGACATCGACGAGCGCACGGTCGAGCACGCGCGGCTTAACTGGGCCGGCCCCACCGTCTCCTTCGCGGTCGCCAGTGCGCTCGACCTGTCGACCTTCGAGACGGGCTCGTTCGACGTCGCGGTGGCGTTTGAGATCATCGAGCACGTCGCCGACCAGGACCGCGTGCTCGCGGAGCTGGAGCGCGTGATGGCGCCGGGCGGCCTGCTGGTGATCTCCACCCCCGACCGGCGCATGTACAGCGAGGCCGCCGGACAGGACAACCCGTTTCACGAGCGCGAGCTGACCTACGCGGAGTTCTCCTCGCTGCTGGCGGGGAAGTTCGCGAACACCGCCGTATGGGGGCAACGCACGATCACGGGATCGCATCTCGGCGCGCTCCGCGGCGAGGACGCGTCGGGCGAGACGACACAGTCGGAGTTCTTCATCGAGCGATCGGGCGAGGAATGGAGGATCGCCGGCGAGCCCGCCGCGCTGTACCTCGTGGCCATCGCATCCGACGACGAGCTGCCGGCAATGCCGAGCTCCTCGACGCTGGGCGATTGTGGGCTGGAACTCATGCGCGCCTCTGAACGCGTTGGTATCGAGGCGGCCAACGCTGCGCTGGCGGAGCGCGACGCGGCTATCGAGCAGGCCAAAGCGGCGATGGTCGAGATCGCGAGGCGCGACGCCGACTTCGGCGAGCGCGAAGTCGCTCGCGATGCCCAGTTGCAGGACCGCGACGCTCAGTTGGCCGAGCGCGACGAGCGGATCGCCTATCAGCAGGGGGAGCTGACGCGATCGCGCACGCGCATCTCAGAAATGGAGGCCGGTCTGGTCGACGTTCACGCGCAGCTCGAGCAGGCGCGTCGCTTCGCCGACAGGGTTGAGGCGTCGATCACGTGGCAGACGTTTCAGCGTGTGCGCGGGCGCCTGTTCGCGTCGCTGGGTGGCGAGAGCTCGCTGGTGACGCGCGCGCTGCGCCTCGGGCTGCGCGTGGCCGGGCGTCTTCTTACGCGCCGCGGCGCCGAGCCCGCTGGTGTCGGGGCTCACTCCGGCGCGCCGACGGGCGAGCGCATCGTGCTGCCGCAGTTCGCCCGCCCGCGCGTGTCGCTGGTCATCCCGCTGTACTCCGGCGCCGGCCTGACGCGCCGAGCTCTGGAGACGATCCGCGATCACAGCGGCGAGACGGCCTTCGAGGTGATCCTCGTGGACGACACCTCAGACCCCGACACGAAAGGGCTACTCGGGCTCGTCGACGGCGCGCAGATCATGCACAACGAGGGCAACGAGGGCTACTTGCGCAGCGTCAACCGCGGCGCCGCATCGGCGCGCGGCGAGTGGCTGGTGCTCTGCAACAACGACATCGAAGCCACGGCCGGGTGGCTGGAGAGCCTGCTGTCGTGCGCCGAGTCCAGGGACCGCGTGGGGGTCGTCGCGCCGAAGTTTCTCGCCCCTGACGGTCTGCTCAGCGAGGCCGGCGGCATCCTCTGGAGCGACGGCACCGGTGTCAACTACGGGCGAGGCGACGATCCGTCGCGCCCGCAGTACGAATACACACGCGAGGTCGACTACGGCTCGGCGGCGGCGCTCCTGGTAAAGCGCGAGCTGTGGCAGGAGGTGGGCGGCTACGACGAGCGGTATGCGCCGATGTACTACGAGGACGCCGACCTTTGCTTCGAGGCGCGCCAGCGTGGCTGGGAGGTGCTGTTCGAGCCGAGTGCGGTCGTCATCCACGCAGAGGGCTCGACGGCGGGCACGGACGTCAACTCCGGTCACAAGCGCCATCAGGAGGTCAACCGCGTCAAGTTCGTCGCGAAGTGGAGCGAGCTGCTGGGCGCCGAGCACCTGTCGCCGGGGCAGCGGCGTCGCGTGGAGCAGGCCGCGCGTCGCCACCGCGGCCCGCAGGTCTTGGTGGTCGACTTCCGCACGCCGATGTGGGACCGCGATGCGGGGTCGTTGCGGATGTTCGAGATGATCCGCTCGCTTCAGCGGCTCGGCTACTCGGTGACGTTCGTGCCCGACAACGCCGCGCGGCTGGAGCCTTACACGCGCAAGCTGCAACGGTTGGGCGTCGAGGTCATCTACGGCGCGATCGACGTGATGCCGGTTCTTCAGGAGATCGGCGCCGGCCTGACGGCGGCGATCCTCTCGCGCCCGCATCCGGCGAGCCGCTGGCTTGACTCGGTCAGGGAGTTCGCGCCGGCGGCTGTCGTCGCCTACGACACGGTCGATCTGCATTGGGTACGCGAGTCCAGGCGCTTCGCGCTGGGCCAGGCGGAGCAGCCGGCAGCGGACGACAAGCTCGTCGCTCAGGGGCCGAAGGCGGCGGCGCTGTTCGAGCTGGAGCTGGCGATGGTGCGCGCATGCGACCTGACGATCTCCGTCACCTCGGAGGAGCGCGCGCAGATTCTCAGCGACGTGCCCGACGCGCGCGTCGTGGTGATCCCGACGATCCACGAGGTCTCAGACGACGTGCTGCCCGCGGCGGGACGCAGGGATGTTCTGTTCGTCGGCGGCTTCGAGCACCCCCCGAACGCCGACGCGGTGAAGTACCTCGTGCGGGAGGTGATGCCGCACGTGTGGCAGCGCCGGGCAGACGTGTCGGTCGCGATCGTCGGCGGCAGCGCTCCGCAGGAGGTCGAGGATCTCGCCTCCTCGCGCGTGGACATCTGTGGCTGGGTGGAGGATCTGGAGCCGCTGCTGCGCTCCGCGCGCACGATCGTCGTGCCGGTCCGCTACGGGGCGGGCGTGAAGGGGAAAATCACCCAGGGCCTCGCGGCGGGGGTCCCGATCGTGACCACGCCGGTCGGCGCGGAAGGGCTCGACGGCGAGGATGGAGCGAACATGCTGATCGCCGATGACGCCGAGGCGCTGGCGGAGCGGATCGTGCGGGTGGTCGAGGACGACCAGCTGTGGGCGACGCTGTCGCAGGGCGGTCGCGAGCTGGTAGCCGGCAAATGCACGCCGCAGGTGCTCGACGAACGCATGCGCGAGGTCCTCGCGGGCGCCCGCCCGCAGGTGCCCAGCGATCGCGGCGCGGCTCGTCCGGCCGCTGGACGCCGGGCATGACCGAATAGTGGTCCGGCAGCTATGCCGGAGCCCGGGCGGACTCACTCTGCAGCAGCATGAACATCCGCTCGTCGTTCTCGGGCGTCGCTGGGTCGGACTCGCTCGTGTTGCCGACGTTGGCGCGCTCGAGGATCGTCCAGCCGGCGCGCTCGACGAGTCGTTCGACGCCTGCCGGCGAGAAGATCCAGTAGTTGGTCGGGTCGTTGTTGGTCTCGCGCGGCCCCACGAGATATCCGACCGGCAGGTCGGCGATCGGCGTGCGCCCCCGGCCGGCGAAACGCGCGACCTTCGTGCTGAGCAGGCAGTGATCTGCGCGCATCGCCAGCTCGCGCATCATGTAATAAGGGTTCTGAAGGTGGTAGAGGATGCCGAGCAGGAAGACCAGCCCGTAGCGCTCGCGCGGAAGCTCGAACTGCCGGTCGAGGTCGATGTCGTGGACGTTGACTTTCGAGGAGAGGTGGTCGCGCAGCGCGCGGGCGCCGCGCAGGCCGTTCATGTTCGTCGCGGCTGTGTCGACGATGTCGACGTCCCATCCACCGACGTCCTCGAGCAGGAAGGCGAGGTCGCCGTCGGCGGCGCCGATGTCGGCGACGGGAAGTCCCTGCGCGAAGCGCCCGAGGTTGCGGTTGTCCCCTTTGAGCATCCCGTCGACGTGCACCAAGTTGCCCAGGATGTTGTACGGGTACCAGGGAAAGTCATTATCGATCTGCGTGCGCGCGTCGCTCAGGCGCGCGGTCTGTGCGTCGAGGTCACTCATCAACTGATCGATCTGCATCGTGCGGCATGTTATCGGTCGCCTCCACACGCTGCGCGACGTTCGCAAGTGACACTATTGTGAGGCCGGTACCGATGACACAGTCATCAATTTCGGATACACGCCTCGTCGAGTCCGGCGCCACCGCCGAGGACTCCAACGGTGGGCCGCCACGCACGGGGAGACCGAGCTCGCTCTTGCCGGCCGGCCTTTCGCTTGTGCTCCTGACCGTAATTACACTGACGGTCTTCCGGGAGCAGCTGTTTGATCACTGGACGTTCCCTTGGGACTTCCTCGGCGCTTACACGACGACTCCTGCCCTCGTCGCCGCGTCCGTCAGCGGCGGGCATTTGCTTTCGTGGTCCTCGCATGTCGCGAGTGGCTTTCCCGTCGGCGTGGACCCGCAAGCGGGTCTCTATTTCCCCGGCTGGTGGGTGCTCGGGGGTCTGGGGATCCCCGCAACGCTGCGCGTGCTGACGGTTGTGCAGATCGCGCACGTGCTGTTTGGCGGAGCCGGCATGCTGCTGCTCGCGCGGGCGCGACGGTTGTCGTGGTCGTGGGCCACGCTGGCGGCGGTCGCCTACCTGCTCTTTGGTGGCTTCTACGGCGAGGCCGAGCACGCGGACATCGTGCGGGGGTTCGCCTACCTGCCGTGGCTGCTGTGGGCGCTCACGCCGCCATCGGTCGAGGGCGTTCGCTGGATGCGGCTCGCAACGCTGCCGGGGATCGCGTGGCTGATCGCGACGGGCGGCTATCCGGCGCAGGTCGTGTCGTTCGGGATAGTCGGGCTCGCTTACCTCGTGATCGCCTTGTGGCCAGGCGGTCGAGCGCTGTTCCGCCGCTACCGCATGGCGCTGCTGCTGGCGGTTGGCGCATCGGCGGGGATCGTGCTGGCGGTCCTGCTGCCTTACTTGCACGCCGAACAGGGCAACGAACTGCACCGCGTGCTCCAGCCGACGGCGGCGGCGCGCGCCGGCGAGTCGCTGGCGCCACGCGATCTGCTTGGGCTTTACCTGAACAACTTTGCATGGGTCTACGACGGCACGGTCACCGCCTGGGCGGTAGGGATCCCCGTACTGATCGGACTGGCGTGCGTGCGTCCCGACACGCTGCGACGTCAGGCTCCGCTCGCGGCGTGCGGTGCGCTCGCGCTGGCGCTCGCGATGACGCCGAAGATTGGCTTCATAGGCAACGCAATGGCCTCGCTGCGACCGCTGTTTCCGAGCCGGTTCCCTGCCGCTGACTACAAGGCGGTCGTTGCGGTGGCGCTCATCCTCTTGGCGGCGGACGGCTGGCGCGAGCTGGCCGTTTCGTCGCGGCGGCGGCCGCTGCTACGCGCGGCCGTGCTCGCCGTCCTGCTCGTGCTCGGCGCGTTGCTGGCGTCGACGATGTACGCACCCGCCTCGCGTGAGGTGTGGCTGGTGATCGTGGTGATCGTGGCCGCGTTCGCGCTCGTCGCGGTGCGTCTGTCACCGCGCTTTCTGGTGCTGGCGCTCGTCGTGCTCGTCGCTGTCGACGGCTACCGAGAGATCCACGACTACCGCCTGCTCGGGCACATCTCCTCCTGGGCGGTGCCGTCATCTGAAGCGGCTCAGTATCTAGGTCGCGACGGTGAAGTTCGCAACCTACCCAAGACGCTCAAACAGGCGCCGAGCACGCGCCCAGCGCGTGTCGGACCGGCCGCGCCGCTGGCCGGCGCGCCCACGGGCAGCAACGCTGACGCAGTGGGTTGGGTCACGAGCAAGTACTACCTCGTCGACTACGGCGGCACGATCGAGCGGTCCCTATGGCAAGCCGAGCACCATCCGGCGCTGCTCTCGCTGATGCTCGCGCCGTGGCGCGCCTACACCTTTCCGTGCGTCGGCGCCGGGGGATGCAATACGGTCGCCCGTCAGCTTCCCAACCCGCGCGTGTGGCGAGTCAGCAGTGCCGTCACCACGCTCTCATATGGCACCAACTCGACGACCTACAAGGTGAACATCAAGAGACCGGAAGTCATGGTGGAGAACGAGCTCGCCGTCAACGGATGGGAGGCGAACAGCTCGAAAGTAAAAATACTCAGCAGTGGATATCCGCTGCGCACCTGGCGGCTATCGCCAGGGAGTTACACATTCACCAGCCACTATGCCGAGCCTGAGCGAGTTCCGCAGGACGCTATCGTCATCGTGGTCGTCCTCGCTTGGCTGGGGTGTGGTGTGCTTCTCTACCGCAAACGTGTTTTGCCTGCAACATGAACGTGGGGCGGATCTTTCACCGCGAGTCCACCGATGAGCGTTTCATCCAGCTGATTCGCTACGGCGTCGTTGCGGGCTGCGGCTATCTGCTCGCGGTTGCCCTTTACTCCGGTGAGCTGACGATCGGAATCGCTCCATATGTCGCGTTGGGTGTCGCGTTCGTGCTCAACGGCCTGTTCAACTTCGCGTTAGTGCGCCTGTGGGCCTTCCCGCCGAGCGGGCGCAGCGTAGGCAACGATCTGACGCGCTTCTGCGTGGTGGCCGCTGCCAGCTTCGTGGTCAACTACGCGATTTTCGCGCTGCTTTACTCGACGATTGGGCTGGACGCGGAGACCGCGCAGCGCATCGGCATTCTGATTGCTGCTCCGGTGACGTTCCTTGGAAATCGCCTGTGGTCGTTTCGGGCGCACCGCGCCGAGCGCGAGGCACAGCCGGACGACGATCAGCCGGCGACCTCGGCGAGAAACGAGTCGTACTCGCGGATGTAGTCGTCGGCGTCGTAGGGGTGCGAAGCGAGTACGAGCAGGACCGCATCGGAGTCATAGCGGTACTGGCTGCCCCACACCAGTGGCGGCACATATACACCGAGTGAGGGATGGTCGAGCAGCACCTCGGCGCGGTTCTCGCCATCGTCCACCGATACCACCACGCGCCCGGAGACGCAGATCAAGAACTGGTGGCATTCGCGGTGTGCGTGCTCGCCGCGGACCTCGCGGCTGGGCACGTCATAGACGAGAAACCAGCGGCGCGGCACGAACGGCACAGCGTCGCTGGGCGCTTCGCCCGCCGTGAGGCGTCCGCGCAGGTCAGAGTACTCAGCGAAGCGCTGAACGTGGGCGTTGCGCACCGAGAGCCTCGTCAGCCCCGGCGCTGCAGCGGCGCTCGCCGGCGGCCCTGGTGCGTGCGCCTCTGCGGGCGATGTCTGCACGTAGCCCTGGATGCGTGCCGGATTGCCGGCGACGATCGCGTACGGGGGGACCGAGCGCGTGACGACTGCACCGGCCCCGACCATTGCGCCGCGCCCAACCTCGATGCCGGGCAGGATTGTCGCGTTCGCGCCGATCGAGGCCGACGACCTGATCACGGTCTTCGCCAGCTCGACCCAATGCCTGCTGCGCGGGAACGGGTCGTTGGTGAAGGTCGCGTTGGGTCCGATGAACACGTCGTCCTCGACACGTAGGCCGTTCCACAGCTGCACGCCGCACTTGACCGTCACGCGGTCGCCGACGACGACATCGCCCTCGACGAACACTCCGTCGCAAATGTTGCAGTCGGCGCCGATGCGCGCCCCTGGGAGCACGTGCGCGAAAGCCCAGACTCGCGTGCGGGGACCTACGTGCTCGCTCTCGCACAGCGCGCGCTCGTGCACAAACGGGTCGTCAGACATCACTGTCCTCCGGCACCTCAAGAACGTCGCGTACGATCGCGCCCGGTCGTCCCTTGGCGGTCTCGTAGGCTCGCCAGACGTATGAGCCGATGATGCCGAGGCCGATCAGGTTGAGGCTCGCGAAGAACAGCAGGATGAGGATCGTCGCCGCATAGCCGGGCACGCTGATCGTGCCCGTCAGGCGTGCCACGAGCACGACTACGCCGACGAGCGCCGCCAATGCCATACCGACGACGCCCAGTACCCAAAGGATGCGCACCGGGAGGTCGGTGAAGGCGAACACGCTGTCGGATAGGTAACGGAACTTCCGCCGCAGCGTCCAGCCGCTCTCGCCGGGACTGGCGCGCCGGTCGTAGGGAACGAGCTCGCGGCGAAAGCCGACCCAGAACAGCTGCGCGACAAGTGACGTGTGCACGCTCTCCATCGAGCAGACGACGTCTCGCACGGCTGCCGTGCAGGCAAACACGTCGACGCCGGCCGGTGGCACGTCGGGCAGGACGAAGCGCCGGTAAAGCCGCCAGTAGAGCTTGGACGCCGTGTCACCGCGATCGTCTCGGCTGGTGCGCTCGCCGGCGACGACGTCGACATCTCCCGTGGCCAGCCGTCGCAGGAACTCGATGACCAGCTCGGGCGGCTCCTGCAGGTCGGCTGCCATCACGGCGATGTTGCTCCCCCGCGCCAGGCTCATGCCCGTGCGGATCGCCGCGAAGGAACCGAAGTTGCGCGACAGGTCGACAACGCGCGCACGTAGGCGCCTGCCGGTTAGCGCGTGCAGCAAGCGCTCGCGGGAATCGTCTGGGCTGCCGTCGATGACGAAGATCGTCTCCAGGCTCGCATCCAGCTCGCCCGCGATTCGCTCCACGGTGTCCACCAGCGCGGCAATCGACGTCGCGTTGCGATAGACCGGCACCACGAGCGAGCTCAGCGCCTCGCTCATGCTCGCACCGTTAGACAAGCGTCGATCACGCGGTCCAGCTCCTCGTCAGTCAAATACGGATGGATCGGCAGCGACAGCTCACGCGAAGCGATCCGCCGCGCCACCGGCAGCGGGCCGAGCGACGTGCCCAGACCTTGGACGGCTGGCTGATCCGGGCACACGAACGGATAGTGGCGGCCGCTGGCGACGCCGCTGGCGCCGAGCTGGGCTGCGACCTCGGCCGGAGCCGCACCGGTGACTTCGACAGGGAACAGGTGATGCCCCGACTGACCGCCGCCCGGGAGAATTGGGCGCAGCGGAGAGCCGGCCAGCGCGCCCGTGAAGCGCTCGGCGATCTCACGGCGGCGCTGCAGCCAGCCGTCCAGGCGGGGCAGCATGGCCGAGCGCAGGATCGCGGCGTGCAGCTCGTCGAGGCGGCTGTTAAGTCCCGCCTCGACGTGCTCGTAGCGACGGTGCTGGCCGTAGTCGCGCATCGTCCGGGCTCGCTGGGCCAGGCGCTCGTCGCCAGTCAGCAGCAGGCCCCCGTCGCCGAGCGCGCCGAGGTTCTTGGTGGGGTACAGGCTCGTCGCCGCCGCGACACCGGCAAGGCCCGTGGGCAGCTCCGAGCGCCGGGCCCCGAGCGACTGTGCGCAGTCCTCGATCACGACGACGTCGTGCTCGGCGGCAAGGCGCGCGAGCTCTGCGGGGTCGAGCGGATGTCCGTACAGGTGCACGGGAAGAATCGCGCGGATCGAGCTTTGCTCGCGCAGGGCGCAAGCGGCCTGCGCGAGGTCGAGTCCGCCCGACTCATCGACGTCACACCACACCGGCTCGGCGCCCGCGCGCAGGATCGCCAGCGTCGTGGCAAAGGCCGTCAGCGGCGTTGTGAGAACACGCGCACCACGACCGACCCCAGCGCAGCGAAGTGCGATCTCCAGTGCGTCGAGCCCGCTGGCAACGCCTACCGCATGTGGCACGCCCCACCAACGTGCCAGCTCGCGCTCGAAGCTCGCGACCTCCTCGCCGAGGATCAGCCAGCCGCTCGCGCCGACCCGGTCGACGGCCGCGAGCGCGTCGTCGCGAATGTCGTGCCATTGGCGCGCGAAGTCATTGGCCGGGACTTGCTGACCGTCGAGGCCCGCCAGGCTCGGCGCATCGTTCGCCACGACGACGATGATCGCATACGCGGATGCGTCCGCTCACCTGCGCGGGCAACCGGCGAACCCGCCGATACGTCCGCCTAAGGTCGTTTCCCTCAGTAGCCAAGGGGGAACTGCCGAGCCAGGGTTGAACTCCCACGACCCCGAGGCCAATGCGCACATCACACGACGACCCGCGTCCATCCGAGTTTCTGCCAACCCGCCGGCCCGTCGCTCCGGTTTGGAGGGCGGTTGTGCGCCGCGGGCCGCTCGCGACGACGCTCGTCGCTCTGCTCGCGCTGCTCGCCCCCACCGCCAGCCAAGCCAAGCTGACGCAGATCGGCAGCCCGCTGGCGGCGCCGGCGACGCTGAACACATCGGAAAGCCTGAGCTATCCGGGCGTGTACACGCAGGTGCCGCCGAGCGCGGAGGCGCCTAACGGCGTCTTCCACACGCAGCACTTCGGCGCGGACACGGCGCTGTGGAACTTCTCGGGCGCGTCGGGAGAGGAGCACGTTCCGGCGACGGGCCAGGCGACGAAGATCGAAGTCGAGGGCTGCGCGCAGCGCGCGACGAACGGCCCGCTGCCGCTGACGACGGTGCACTTCCAGGACCTGTCGCCGCTGCCGGGCGGCGGCGCGAAGGTGAACATCACGTCGCAGGGCTTCGACCTGCCGGTGTGCGGCGAAAGCGGCGCGGGCGAGACGACGGTGACGAGCTTCCTGCCGATCAACCTGTGCGTGAGTGCGGGCGATTACGTCGGCCTCAACGACAGTGGCGGGTACGTGCCGAATATCTACCGCAGCGGCGTGCCCTACCAGGTGTTCGGCGCGGTGACGGGCGCGACGACGGACTCGTTCGTCAAGGATCAGGGCACAGGCAACGGAGCGGTGTTCTCGCCGGCGGTGACCAGCCCGATGGACGGCTTTGCGGTCAATCGCAACGTGGAACTGCTGATGCGCGTGACGCTCGGCACAGGCTCTGACGCTACGCATATCTGCCCGGGCGGCAAGCAGGGCCTGCCGCCGGCGCTGGCGCCGATCAGGGTCAGCCCGCAGACCGACGGCGTCAACCACAACCGGATAGTCGCCGTGGCGATGTTCTGCCGCGTCAGCCCGTGCAACGGCGTGGCGACGCTGAGCACCGGTGAAAGCACTTACGGCGGAGAAGTGACGTACGGGCGCGTGGGCTTCAGCCTGCAGGCGAACAGGACGGTGCACCTGCCGATCCGCGTGAAGTCAAAGCTCGTGCAGAGGATTCGCGCCAAACACGGCGTGTCGGCGACGCTGGCGGCGGTCGTGAACGGCAAGACGGTGACGCAGAAGATCACCGTGAAGATCTTCTAGCGCCACGACCACAGGCACAGCTCGCTGGGCTGGCGGGCGAGCGCGAGGGCGGCGGCGGTGCGAGGCTCGACGTCCAGCTCGGCGACGAAGGGCGTCTCGCCGGCGATGCCCAGGTCGCCGTCGCCGACGCTGGCCCCACCGATGCCGATTCCGGTTCGCTTCAGCTCGGCCTCGTGGCGGGTCCACAGCCGCAGGAACTCGCGTTCGCGTGCGTGTGCGTCGAGCGCACTCAGCCGGCGAGCTTGGGCGTCGCCGAAGGCGCGCCGGGCGAGCGCGACGTGATCGACGCTGGCCGTGCGTCGGGGATCGCGCGCGACTTGCACGTCGACCCCGACCTCACCGGCTGCGCTGAGCGCATACAGCGCGAGGTGTCGGGAATGGGAGAGGTTGAACGACAGCTCGCGCGGAGCGCAGCGGTCGCCGCGGGCGAGAGTAGGCTTGCCGCGCGCGCCGCCGGTCAGGCGCACGGCGCTGGCGTCGATGCGCAGGTAGCGCGCGAGCAGCGCGCGCAGCACGGCGCGCGACCGGCTCCACAGCAGCCGGTCGCGCTCGCTTGCGATGGCCGCGGCGCGCCGGCGCTCGTGGCGGTCGAGCGCGCGGAGCGTTGCGTCGTCGAGCTGGGCGAGGTCCGCCCGCCACACCTGCACGGCGCCGGGTGCCAGGCGCGGCTCTGCCGGTCCGAGCTCCCACGGCGTGGACACGGTCGCGGGCGAGGACACGGCGACAGGCGACACGGCAGCGGGCGCAGGCGCGGCTGCGCGTGCGGGCGTGCGTGCGTTCGTGCGCGCGCTCATGCTCGGGCGAATATAGGCAATCGCTACGCTCTTGCGCGTATGCGCGTGCTGCCGACCCGTCTGAGCGGGCTAGCGACGATCGAGCCGGATGCGTTTGCCGACGAGCGCGGCTTCTTCAGCGAGACCTACCGGGCGAGCTGGCAGCAGGAGCTGGGCATGGACGAGGGCGAGCGCTTCGTGCAGGACAACCACTCGCGCTCGTCGCGCGGCGTTCTGCGCGGCATGCACTTCCAGGTGGGCGACGGGGTGGCCAAGCTGGTGCGCTGCGCGCGCGGTCAGATCGTCGACGTGGCGGTCGACGTGCGGCGCGGCTCGCCTACGTACGGCGAGTGGGAGGCGGTGAAGCTGGACGACGAGAGCATGCGCGAGCTGTATGTGCCTGTGGGCTTCGCGCATGGGTTCTGCGTGCTGAGCGACGTGGCGGACGTGATGTACAAGCAGAGCGGCTACTACGACGCGCAGCTGGAGCGCGGCATCGCGTTCGACGACGCAGACATCGCGATCGACTGGCCGCTGGCGCGGGAGGAGCTGATCGTGTCCGAGCGCGACGCGGCGGCGCCGCTGCTGCGCGACGTGCGCGACGAGTTGCCGTTCGTGTTCGACGGCGCGTGAGTGTGAGGGTGGGCGTGAGCGCGCGGGGGCGGTCGATGGGGACGCGGCGCTGATGCCCACGGCGATAGTCACAGGCTCGGGCGGCCTGATCGGCTCGGAGTCGGTCGCGCGCTTCGCGGAGCTGGGCTTCGAGGTGATCGGCCTGGAGAACGACATGCGCGGGCGCCTGTTCGGCGCGCAGGCGTCGACTGCGCACATGACGCAGGGGCTGCTGGAGCGCTACCCGGACGCGTTTCGATCGCTGGCGACGGACATTCGCGACCGCGAGGCGGTTGAGCGCGTGTTCGCCGAGCACGCCGGGCGGATCGAGCTGGTGATGCACACGGCGGCGCAGCCGTCGCACGACTGGGCGGCACAGGACCCGCACACGGACTTCGAGGTGAACGCGCTGGGCACGCTGAACCTGCTGGAGGCGACGCGCCGGCACGCCGAAGGGGCGACGTTCGTGCACTGCTCGACGAACAAGGTGTACGGCGACACGCCGAACGCGCTGCCGCTGATCGAGCTGGACGAACGCCTGGAGCTGCCGCAGGAGCACGTGTACTACGAGGGCATCGACACGTCGATGACGATCGACCGCAGCACGCACTCGCTGTTCGGCGTGTCGAAGGCCGCGGCGGACCTGCTGGTGCAGGAGTACGGCCGCTACTTCGCCATGCCGACGGTCTGCTTTCGCGGCGGCTGCCTGACGGGCCCCAACCACGCGGGCACGATGCTGCACGGCTTCCTCTCGTATCTGATGCGCGCGACGGTGGTGGGCGAGCCGTACACGGTGTTCGGCTACGGCGCCAAGCAGGTGCGCGACAACATCCACGCTGCCGACCTGGTTGCGGCGTTCGAGGAGTTCCACACCGCGCCGCGAACGGGCGGCGCGGTCTACAACATGGGTGGCGGGCGCTTTTGCAACTGCTCGATGCTGGAGGCGATCGAGCTGTGCCAGCGGATCGCCGGGCGCGAGCTCGACTGGACGCTGTCCGAGCAGCACCGCGTGGGCGATCACCGCTGGTGGATCAGCGACGTGCGCGCGTTCGAGCGCGACTACCCCGCGTGGACGCTCACGCGCGGCCTGGAGGAGATCCTGCGCGAGGTGCACGAGCAGAACGCCGAACGCTGGCTGGCGGGCCGGTAGCGGCGCTGGCGCGGTCGATGGCGGCGCGCGAGCGCCGGCGCCGGCGAGCGACGAGCGGCGAGTTGGCAGACTTAGGGCGATGAGCGACCGGCTGCAGCGCCTGCGCGAGCGCACGAACGGCTACACGGTGACGCCGCAGCAGTACGCGTACACGGCATACGTGGCGCTGGGCGCGCTGACGCTGATCGTGCTGAGCGGCGCGGCCGTGCGCCTCACCGGATCGGGACTGGGCTGCCCGGACTGGCCGAAGTGCTACGGCAACGCGTACCCGCCGCTGACGACGCATGCGGTGATTGAGTTCTCCAACCGCATGATCACGGTGCCGGTGTCGCTGGCCGCGGGCGCGGCGTGGCTGTTCGCATTGCGCCGTCGTCCGTATCGCCGCGACCTGATGTGGCTCGGCGCGCTGCTGCCGCTGGGCGTGGTCGGCCAAGCGGTGCTGGGCGGCTTTACGGTTCGCGGAGCGCTGGACTACGGCTGGGTGATGGGCCACTTCGCGCTCTCTATGTTGATCTTGCTGGCCGCAGCGCTGCTGGCGTGGCGCGCCGGCGAGCACAGCAGGCCGGTGGCCGGCGCCGGGCCAAAGCGTTCGGCGACGGCGGGCGATGAGATGGGGATCGCGCGTAACGGTGGCGCGGCTCACGTCGGCGCTGCTGCGACGTCGTCGTCGCCCCCGGCGTCGTCCTCGTCCTCGGCGTCGTCCTCGTCCTCGGCTTCGGCCTCGGTGTCGTCCTCGCCCTCGGCTTCGCCATCTGCTTCGGCGACGCGGCCGGCCGACTGTCGCTTGATCCTGTCGCTGCGCTGGCTGGTCGCGCTGGGCGCGCTGACGATCTTCGCGGGGACGGCGGCGACTGCCGCCGGGCCCCACGCGGGCGGCTCGCCGGGGCAGCGGATCAACCGGCTCAACTTCGACGGTCGCGGGACGATGGACTTCGTGATCCACCGCCATGGCGAGATCGCGCTGGCGTTCGGGCTGGCGGCGCTGGCGGTGTGGTGGATGGCGCGACGCGGCCACGCGCGGGCGCTTGTGCAGCGCTCGCTGACGACGCTGTGCGTGCTGCTGGCGCTGCAAGGGGCCGTGGGCCTGGATCAATACGAGACGCACCTGCCGACGGAGCTGGTGTGGGTGCACGTGGGGCTGGCGTGCGGCGCGTGGCTGGCGGCGATCTGGGCTGCTTGCGCGGCCGGCTCGCTGACCGCACAGCGCGCGCCGAGCGGGCGCGAGCGCCTGACGAGCGAGCCGCCGGCGCTCGCCAGCGGGGCGGTGGCGGCCGGGCACGGCGCCGAGTTCCCCGGAAATTAGGGGCTTAGGACCGCCTATTGGCGGCGTTTCTGCGCGTCGTCGTCCTCACCAGCGGTTAGCCTGCTCGCAGTAACGACACCCGAGAAGGGAGTGGTATGACCAAGAACGAGCTGGCCGAGCAGGTCGCCAGTCGCAACGGACTGGCCGCCAGCCAGGCCCGACAGGTGGTGGAGACCGTGATCGACGTGGTCTCCGATGAACTGGCCGCCGGGGGTGAGGTCGCGCTTGCCGGCTTCGGCAAGTTCAGCGTCAGCCACCGTGCTGCGCGGCAGGGACGCAACCCGTCGACCGGAGAGACGATCAACATCGCCGCCAGCAAGGCTGCGAAGTTCTCGGCGGCGAGCGCACTGAAGAAGCGCCTGAACGGCTGACCGCCCGCGGGCGGTCCCCAGAGGTCACCGGCCCGTTTTGGACCGGGGACCTCTGGGCGCCGATGGCGCCACGCACAGCAACTCCTGCGGGCGCGCTAAGCCGGCGTTAAGACGGGGAGAGGAGGCTTGTTCGCATCGGCTTGATCCTCGACCTTCGGACGGTGGCGCATGAGACAGATAGATCGCAGCAAGCGGCGCGGAGCGCGTTCGGTGCGCTACGGCTCGTTGGCTGACTTCTACAAAGCGGATGCGCGGCGCGTGCGCTCGCGCGAGCGCGACGTCGGCTTGTGGTGGCGTGAGGACGCCCACGGCCCGCTGCACCGCGCCGCGTGGGTGAACGACACGGGCGAGCTGTACCTCGTGCGTCTCGGCCCGCCGGAGGTTGGCGGCGGCCAGGTTGAGCTGCTGGCGACGGTTGACGAGCGCGAGCGGCTGGAGTGCGTGCTGGACGGCTGGCGCGAGCACTGCGGCGAGCCGCGCTCGCTGACGTGGCTGCGCACGCGCGCCAAGCGCCTGGGCGGCCGTGCTCGTGTGGCGCAGGCCGAGCTTGGCGCCTCGCTGGCGGGCGCCGCGTCGGTGCTGGCGACGGTGGGCTCGCTGGCGTCTGACGTGGCTTAGCCGCGCCGAGCAAGACGCGAGGCCGGCTCGGGCTTGCAGCTGGCACTCCGGGAGGTTCCACGCGGGCGTCGCCAGGCGTCTGGTGAGCCGTGGAGGGTCGCTCAGACGTCCGGCAGGCCGAGGGCGCGCGCGACGGCGGGGTCGGCGAGGCTGTCGGCGAGCAGGTTGGCGCCGGGGATGGTCGTGCCGGCGAAGTAGGGCACGCCGATCACGAACATGCCGGCTGCGGCGGCGGCGGCGGCGCCGATCGGCGAGTCCTCCAGCGCGACGGCGCGCGAGGGCTGCACGCCGAGCCGGCTGCAGGCCTCGAGATAGATGTCGGGCGCGGGCTTGGGATGGGTGACGTCGTTGGCGGAGACGACGGCGGCGAACGGGCCGCCGTCGAGCAGGCCGGCGCCGGCGAGCGTGCGCTGCACGAACGGGCGCTCGGAGTTCGACGCGAGCGCGATGGGCGTGCCGGCGGCGCTGAGCCGCGCGAGCAGGTCGAGCGCGCCTGGACGCGGCGCGACGCCCTGCAGCGCCTCCTGCATTACGAGATCGAGCAGCTCGTCCATCAACGCGTCGCCCTCGCCGGGCAGCTCGAGGATGGCTTCGAGCTTGGTCGCGGCGAGCGAGCGCGACGAGCCGATCAGCGTGCGCTTGTGCTCGTCGGTGAACTCGCGCCCGCGCGCGGCGAACAGCGTGCGCTCGGCGCGCGTCCACGCCTCCTCGGTGTCGAGCAGCAGGCCGTCGTTGTCGAAAACCACCGCGCTCGGCGTCGTCATGCGGCGACATTCTTGCGGGAAAAGGCTTCGTAGAGCGCTTCAGGCGGACGCGCGCGCTGCCGACTAGACATTTGTGAACGTCGCCGACCCCGACCGGATGGCCTCAGCGCGCAGTTTCGCCCCGTTCGCCGGCGCGGCGGTGCTCGCCTGGATCTCGGTGCCGATCGGCACGTCGATCGACTGGACGCAGTACGAGATTGCGACGGCTCTGCTGGTGGTGGCGTTGGCGTCGCGCATCGTCGGCGCCCACCGGCTGAGGGTCGGTCTGGGTCGCGTGCTCCCTTCGTTGGCGTTTTCTGGCGTCGCTGGGGCTGCTGCGCAACTCGGCCGGCGGCATCAGCTCGGGTGTCGGTGTGGTGGCGCTGGTTCCGGTTTTCTACATCGCTCTGCACAGCGACTCGCGCCGCGACCTGTACGCGCTGCTGGTGGGCATGACGGTCTTCTACATCGCGCCGATCGTGATCGTCGGCCCGCCTGAGTATCCGCAGACGCAGTACCGCGCGGCGCTGCTGACGGTCGCCGTGAGCTCGATCGTCGGCCTGGCGATCCAGCGTCTGGTCGCCGAGGTGCGCCGCCAGGCCGGGCAGGCGCGCGATCGCGAGCAGATGCTCACCGAGGTCAGCGCGGCTGTGCGAGGCCTGTTCAGCAGCGAGCAGGTCCGTCTGGACGTCTGTGCGGCGGCCAAGCGCGTCGGCGACGCGAGCGTGGCGGTTCTGTACGAGCCGGTGGCGGGTACGCGCACGATGCGTTCGAGCGCGTTCGTCGGCATGGACGCCTCGGACGTGTCGATCTCGATGGACCGGGCGAGTGCCGTGATGAACGCCTTCGCCTCCGGCGAAAACCAGCTGATCACCGAGGAAGTGGAGCGGCACGTGGGCAGCGCCGAGCTGTGGCGCGCCGCGGGCAGTCCCCGCTCGGTGCTCTACGAACCGCTGCTCAAGGGCGCCGAGCCGATCGGCGTGCTGGTGGTCGGCTGGCCGGGGGAGGTGCGCGCGCGCGGCGCTCGCGCGACGGTCGTGGAGCTGCTCGCGCACGAGGCCGCGGTGGTGATCGCGCGCGCGGACAAGATGGACCAGCTCGCCGACATGGCCGAGACGGACCCGCTGACCGGCCTGGCCAACAGGCGCGCGTGGGACGCGCGCATGGCGCAGGCGCTGGAGGAGGACTCGCAGCTGACGGTCGCGATGCTCGACCTCGATCACTTCAAGCGCTACAACGACTCGCATGGGCATCCGGCGGGCGACCGCCTGCTCAAGGAGACGGCGGCGGCTTGGCGTGAGCAACTGCGCACCGGCGACCTGCTCGCGCGGCTGGGCGGCGAGGAGTTCGGACTGCTTCTGATCAATTGCGACGCCAGTCATGCGATGGAAGTCGTCGAACGCCTGCGCGGCGCGGTGCTCAGCGAGCAGACGTGCTCGGTCGGCTGCGCTGCGCGCCTGCCGGGAGAGGCGGCCGAGCAGGTGATGGCGCGTGCCGACGCGGCGCTGTACGAGGCCAAGACCTCCGGGCGCGACCGCGTCTGCGTCAGCGCCTGAGCGCCGTCGCCGTCTTTCTTTGCGAGCTCGCGTGAGCTTTTGCGCTGCGGCGTGTCTCACAGCCATTACCCCACGACGGCCGACGGTTCGGTCGAAGGAGGCTTTGAGATGAGACGGACGATCGTCACAGCAGTCACGGCAGTAGCGCTGGCGGTGCCGAGCGTCGCGCTGGCCCAGCACGACGGGCAGGCGCACGAGAACCACCACCGCGGCGCGCATCGCGAGCGCCATCATCGACACGCGCACGTGCTGCGCTTCGGCGCGGTCGCCAGCGTCGCCCCGTCGACGACACCGGCGCAGAGCGCGCCGGCCAGCTCCGACGAGACCGCCGGCAAGATCGCGTCGTTTACGAACGGCACGCTGACGATCACGCTGAACGACGGCTCTACGGTGAGCGGGAAGGTCGACGAATCCACCGAGATCGAGTGCGGCACGGCGATGGCCAGCGCGGCCAGCGACGGACACGGTGACCACGGCCGGGGCGGCGACGGCGAAGGCAGCGGCCCGTCCAGCTCGGGCGACGATCAGCAGGCTGAAGGGCAGCAAGGCGACGACCAGCAGGGCGACCGAGGCGACGACCCGCAGGGCGGGGCCGCCGGACACGACGAAGGCGACGACGGCGGCCAGGGCGAAAAAGCAAGTCGGTGCACGTCGGCTGCGCTCGTGCCGGGCGCGGTCGTGCGCGAGGCCGAGCTCCGCGTGAGCAGCGCAGGCGCCGTGTGGGGGAGGGTCGAGCTGAGCCAGTAGCGCCGCGCCGCGAGACGAGAGCGAGGGTGGGGGCGATAGCGAGGGTGGCCCGAAGGGCCGCCCTCTTTCGCGTCTCGGCAGCCTTTCGTCCAGCTTGCAAGGTTTGACTGGATTTGGTGTCTGCATGGACGAGATGGGAACTGGACGATGAGCCCGAGGATCTCGATTGGCCTGCTCGCTGCGCAGTCCGACCAGCGCCTCGTCGCGCTGGCCGGCGATGGGCACGAGCGCGCCTTCGAGGCGATCGTGCAGCGCTACCGGCGTCCGCTGCTGCGCTACTGCCGGCGGATGCAACTCGTCGATGCGCGCGCGGAGGACGTTCTGCAGCAGTCGTTCCTGCAGGCGTGGATGGCGCTGTCGCACGGCACGGCCGTGCGCGACGTGCGCCCGTGGCTGTATCGAATCGTGCACAACGCCGCCGTCAACGCCATGCGCGGCGCCGGCGAGGTCCACACCGAGC
This sequence comes from uncultured Solirubrobacteraceae bacterium, assembly GCA_963794905.1. Taxonomy (GTDB): domain Bacteria; phylum Actinomycetota; class Thermoleophilia; order Solirubrobacterales; family Solirubrobacteraceae; genus Palsa-744. The sequence goes on along the minus strand of CAWCFO010000002.1, from coordinate 1,232,222 downwards.
TGACCGAGGCGATGCAGGCGTCACACGCGCTGACGCGCGAGTCCGACCTGCAGCGCGCGATGGCCGTGCGCGATGCGCTCGCCGACGTGGCTGCGCTGCCGCGCATGCAACAGCAGGCCATTTTCCTGACGGCCGTGGACGGGCAGAGCAACGACGAGGTGGCGACGGCGCTCGGCATCTCCGAGGGCGCGCTGCGCGGTCTGCTCTATCGCGCGAGGGTGACCTTGCGCGGCGCGGCGGCCGCGCTGACGCCGCCGCCGCTGCTGCAGTGGGCCGCTGGGGGCGCCGCGCCGGCGGGCGAACGCCTCGCCGAGCTGTCGGCCGGCGGCGGAAGCGCTGGGCTGGCCGGCCTGCTGCTCAAAGGGGCCGCCGTCGCGGTGACCGCCGGCGCCGTTGCCACGGGGGCGACCGTCGTCAGGTCAAACGCAGACGGCGTCAAGGGCGCGGCGCATCGTCCGGCCGCGACGGCGCCGGCCGGGCACGCCGCCGGCTCGGCGGCGGCCACGGCCGAGACGTCGATCGTGCTGGACGGCGGCGCCGGTGCGCGTTCGGGCGCCAGGCGCGCATTCGCCGGCGACCGGCGCGACGGACGCTCGCGCGGCGGGCGCGGTGGTGACCGCTCCGGTCGAGACGGCCAGAACATTCGTGGGGATGACCGCGGCGGCGGCGAGCACTCGGCCGGCTCGCCGTCGTCGCCGGATCGGCAGGGAGCCAGCGGTGGCGACGACCGCGGCGGCTCTCGCCCGTCGGGGTCGAGCGACGTCTCGTCGGGCGCGACGAGCGGACGCGACCGCTCGTCGCGCTCCGGCAGCGGCGGCGGTGGGGCTGACGACGGCGCAACTGCCGGCGGCTCCAGCGGTTCTGGCGGCGGCACGAGCGGCACGAGCGGCACGAGCGGCACGAGCGGTGGGGGCTCCAGCGGGCCCAACGGTGACGGCGGCACGAGCGGCGGCGGTGGCGATGCCCTCAGCGCCTCAAGCGGCTCGGGGCAGTCCGGCGCACCTGCGCCTGTGGCGCCCGCATCGACGGCTGGCTCCGACGATGCCGTCGCGTCGAGCGCCCCACAACAGGCGCAGACCGGCGGTGGGTCCGCTGCGACTGCGACCGATGACCGCTCGCGCGCCGGCTCCGGCGGCTGAGCGCTCGACAGTTAGGCGCGTAGGGTCAGCGTTGCCCTGCGCCGCCGAGCGTCAGTCGGACACCCGGCTGACGTCAAGGGCCAAGCAGATCAAGGACGCACCCCGACGGGCACAGGCAGGACGCGTGGCGTGCTCCGCACGCGAGCGACCGAGGACGCCGAGCTGCGTCGGCCTTCGTACGCCGAGGCTGACGCCAGATCAGCCGCAGCCGGTGTTGTTGCCGCATGACGAGCACGTGTAGCAACTGCCCGTCCGCTGCATCATCCCGCCGCACTGTCCGCACGCCGGGCCAAGGTCAAAGCCCTGGAGCCGCGCCGGCACGACCGGCGGTGTGTCGGTGAACGAGGCAGTCGGTGCGCTCGCCCCGCCGCCGTTGCCGCCGTTTCCACTCGACCCCTGCGGCCGGTTCGGCTGCTCTGTGGCCGCGGGACCCGCGGTGTCCGACGAGCTGACCGACTGCGCGGCCTCCTGCGCCGCCTGGCGTGCTCGCACCGTCGGCGTGAGGATTCCCAGCTCCTCCTGCGCGTCCGCGTCGAGGAAGCGCGAGGCCAGCCAGCGCATGATGTAGTCGGGCATCGACTTGGCGAACGGGATCTCCGCGTTCTGCGTGATCCCCTCCGGCTCGAAGCGCATGTAGCTGAACTTCTGCACGAGCGTCTCCAGCGGCACGCCGTACTGCAGCGAGATCGAGATCGCCGTCGCGAAAGAGTTCATCATCCCGCGCAGCGTCGAGCCCTCCTTGCCGATGTCCGTCAGGAAGATCTCGCCGACCGAGCCGTCCTCGTACATGCCCGCCGTGATGTAGCCCTCGTGCCCGGCGATCGAGAACTTGTGCGTGATCGACTGGCGCTCGACCGGCATGCGCTTGCGCTTGGGGCCGGCCTCGGCGAGCGCCTTGCTCACCGCCGCCTCGACGAGCTCCTCGACGTCGGCGGGCGCCTCGACCTCCTTCTGCGCGTCCGTGCGCAGCGCCTGCGCCGTCTTCGAGCCGTCGCGGTAGATCGCCAGCGCCTTCACGCCCAGGCGCCAAGCCTGCGTGTAGGCGTCGGCGATGTCCTCGACCGTCGCCTCCTGCGGCAGGTTGACGGTCTTCGATATCGCGCCGGAGATGAACGGCTGCACGGCGCCCATCATCTTGATGTGCCCCATGTGCGAGATCGCGCGCTCACCCACGGCGACGTCGAACACCGCCAGGTGCTCCTCGGCCAGGCCGGGCGCGCCGACGATCGTGCCGTGCTCGGCCAGGTGCGCCTCGATCTGCTCGACCTGCTGCTCTGAATAGCCCAGCGTCTGCAGCGCCAGCGGCACCGTGCGGTTGACGATCGTCATCTGCCCGCCGCCGACCAGCTCCTTGAACTTGACCAGCGAGAAGTCCGGCTCCACGCCGGTCGTGTCGCAGTCCATCAAAAAGGAGATCGTGCCGGTCGGCGCCAGCACCGTCGCCTGCGCGTTGCGGTAGCCGTGGCGCTCGCCCAGCTCGACGGCCTCCTCCCACGAGCGACGCGCCGCCGCCAGCAGCTCCGCGTCGGCGCTTTCGTGCTCGGGGATCACGTAGGAGGCGTCGCGGTGCATGCGCATCACGTCGTTGTGCGCCTCGCGGTTCTCGGCGTAGCGCTCGTACGGCCCCTGCGTCGCGGCGATCTCCGCCGAGCGGCGGTAGGCGCGGCCGGTCATCAGCGCGGTGATCGCAGCCGCCGTCTCGCGCCCGGAGTCTGAGTCATACGGCGTCCCGTTGCTCATCAGGTAGGCGCCCAGGTTGGCGTAGCCGAGCCCGAGCTGGCGGAAGGCGCGCGCGTTGGCGCCGATCTCCTCGGTCGGGTAGCTGGAGGGGCCGACGATGATCTCCTGCGCGAGCAGCATCACGTCCACGACGTGCTCGAACGAGCGCACGTCGAGCGTGCCGTCGGCGCGACGGAACTTCATCAGGTTCAGCGAGGCCAGGTTGCAAGCCGAGTCGTCCACGTGCATGTACTCGCTGCACGGGTTCGATGCGTTGATGCGCCCGGAGTTGGGACTCGTGTGCCAGCGGTTGATCGTCGTGTCGTACTGCACGCCCGGGTCCGCGCAGCGGTAGGCGGCTTCCGCGATCTCGCGCATCAGCTCGCGGGCGCGAACGGGCTCGCCGACGGGCTCGCCGGTCGTGCGCGCGAGCAGGCGCCAATCGCGGTCGTGCTCGACCGCCTGCATGAACTCGTCGGTCACGCGCACCGAGTTGTTGGCGTTCTGGTACTGGATCGAGAAGAAGCCGTCGCCGTCGATCGACATGTCAAAGCCCGCGTCGCGCAGCGCCGCCGCCTTGTCCTCCTCCTTGGCCTTGCACCAGATGAACTCGCGGATGTCCGGGTGGTCGACGTCGAGCACGACCATCTTCGCCGCGCGCCGCGTCTTGCCGCCCGACTTGATCGTGCCCGCCCACGAGTCCGCGCCGCGCATGAACGAGACCGGGCCGGACGCCGTGCCGCCCTTCGCCAGCGGCTCCATAGAGCCGCGGATTTTCGAGAGGTTGATGCCCGAGCCCGAGCCGCCGCGGAAGATGTTTCCCTCCTTGGTGTTCCAGCCGAGGATCGACTCCATCGTGTCGTCGACCGAGAGGATGAAGCAGGCGCTGCACTGCGGGTGCTCCTCGAAGCCCACGTTGAACCACACCGGCGAGTTGAACGCCGCCATCTGGTGCAGCAGGATGTGCGCCAGCTCGTGCTCGAACGTCTCCGCGTCCTCGGCCGTGGCGAAGTAGCCGCGCTCGGCTCCCCAGCCGGCGATCGTCCCGGCGACGCGGCCGATCATCTGCTTGACCGAGCGCTCGCGCGCGGGGTTGCCGATCTGCCCGCGGAAGTACTTCTGCGCGACGATGTTCGTCGCGTTCTGCGACCAGCTCTTGGGGAACTCGACGTCCTCCTGCTCGAATGCGACGCGATCGCCGTGGCCGATGCGCGCGTCGCGCAGCTCCCACTCGACGGCGTCGAACGGGTGCGTGCCCGGGGTGGTGAAGAAGCGCGTGACCTCGAGAGCGCCGGTGGACTCCGCGGTGGGCGACATGGTGGTGTGCGGGGTGGGGTTCATCAGAACTTTCTCCTCTGCTGCGCCGGCTCGCGGTCGGGCAATCGAAGCTGTTGTCGGGGTCGAGCATCGTCCCACTCGGTGATGACGGAACGAATCGCCGAACGAGCCTCTGAGCAAGCGCAATAACTACCCTGCATTTTACTACCCAAAGCGCAGTCTCCGAGCATAAATCCGCCGGAAAACCGGGCAATTTCCGTCCGCCGGGCAGGCCGTCTCTTGAGTCGCGTCGAGCGTTTCGACGCCCGCCTGTCAGCGAGCCGGCGTCAGCGCGACAGAAGCTCTCTTCCAGCGAAATCGTCCGCTGTGAGCGGGCGGTTGGCCGGCCGCCGCGCGCTCAGCGCCCGAGCCGTGCCCAGTCGGCGAATTCCGACCAAGTCGCCGACGCGCGAAAGCCAGCCTCGGCCATCGCGTGGCGCAGCGACAGCAGCCAGTGGGGCTCGAACGCGCTGCGTCGCGCCAGCGCCCATGTCGCGCACGCCAATACGAGCAGCGCCGCCAGCACCGCGATCACGAGCGCGCCCGTGGACAGCCGCCCGTCGCCGTTGCTCGTCTTCGCCGTCGGCTGCCCCGGCGTCGACTGGACGGTCGTCGCTGATGGGGTCGTGGTCGCAGGCGCTGTGGTCGCGGGCGTGGTCGTTGCCGGGGAAGTGGTCGTGCTCGGTGTCGTCGCGGTCTGCGCCCCCGGCGCCGCCGCGCCGCCCGACGGGACGAACGTCGTCGTCGGCGTCGTCGCAGCGGCGGTCGCCGTGCTTGTCGTCACGCCCGCGCTGGGGCTCTGCGGGCGGGCGGACGCGGGCGCCGGGAAGGTCGGCGTGGTGGCCGCGCGCACGCCCGCGGCCGCTTGCGCATCCGTCGCGCCGAGGCTCGGCAGGACGCCGACCGCCAGCGCCAGCACGAGCGCGCCGAGACGGCGACGCGGCATATGACCGAAGGTCGTCATCGGGCTCATGCTAACCCGGCGTTCGGCCCGCCAGCGCGGGCAGGTCGTCGAGCGCCGCGAGCGCGTCGGCGAGCACCTGCTCGCGCGACAGGCTCGCGTCGAGCACGCGGATGCGCGGCGGCTCGGCGCGCGCCAGCTCGTCGTACGCGTCGGCGATCGACGCGAAGAAGCCGGCGTCCTCGCGCTCCAGCCGGTCGGGCCCCTCTGCGCGCTCTGATTGGCGCGCGCGCCCGGCCTCCGGCGAGATGCGCAGCAGCAGCGTGCGGTCGGGCTCGACCCCACCGGTGGCGAAGCGGTTGATCGCGCGCACCTGCTCGACGCCCAGTCCGCGCGCCGCGCCCTGGTAGGCCAGCGAAGAGTCGACGTAGCGGTCGAGCAGCACGACGGCGCCATCGTTCAGCAGCGGCGACAGGCGCTCGTCGACCAGTTGCGCGCGCGCGGCCGCGTACAGCAGCGCCTCGGCGCGCGGCGCCACGGCGAGCGCCGGATCCTTGACGAGCGCGCGGATGCGCTCGGAGACCTCGACGCCGCCCGGCTCGCGCAGCAGCTCGACCCGCCGCCACGCGCGTCGCAAGCGCGTCCGCCAGCGCCCGCGCCAGCGTCGTCTTGCCCGCGCCGTCGAGGCCCTCGATCGTGATCAGAACGCCGCTCGCCACCGCCCGACAGTATCTACGCCGTCGCATCTCTAGGATGGCCGGATGGTGCCCAGCACGCCCAACCAGACGCCCGGCTCGCAGGCCGCAGGCGGTTCGCTCGACGTTGAGCTGCCGGGCATCGACGCTCACCCGCACGCTCGCGCGGTGCTCGCGCCGGCGCTGCGTGGAGACGGCGGCGCGTCGCACGCCTACCTGTTCCACGGGCCCTCCGGCACCGGCAAGCGGGCGATCGCGCAGGCGTTCGCCGCGGCGCTGCTCGCCGATGACGCGCACGACGCAAGCGCCGTGCGCGAACGCATCGCGCGCGGCGCGCACCCCGACGTGACCTGGGTGAAGCCGTCGGGCGCCGCCGAGATGCTCGTCGCCGACATCGAGGAGCCGGTTGTCGCTGGCGCCACGCGCACGCCGTTCGAGTCCGCGCGGCGTGTGTTCGTGATCGAGGCCGTCGACACGATGAACGACCAGGCGGCCAACCGCATGCTCAAGACGCTCGAGGAACCGCCCGATTTCGTGCACCTGCTGCTGCTGACCGATCGTCGCGAGGACGTGCTCGCGACGATCGCCTCGCGCTGCCAGCCCGTGCGCTTCGATCCACTGCCCCCGGCGCGCATCGCCGAGCAGCTGGGCGACGTGCCCGACGAGCGAGCGCAGGCGTGCGCGCGCCTGGCGCTCGGCGACGCCGGCGTAGCACGCGCGCCTGGCGGGCGAGCCGGGGCGAGGCGCTGCGCGCCGGCGCCGAGGGCTTCGTGCGCGCGGCGCTCGCCGGCGAGACGGCGAAGCGGCCGTGGCTGGCGATGCTCGACGCCGCCAAGGCGGCCGGCGAGCAGGCCGGCGAGCACGCGCAGCAACTGCTCGCAAGCGAAGCTCGAACTCGTGCCGGCGAAGGAGCGAAAACGCTACGAACGCGAAAGCCTGGAGGCGCGCCGGCGCGGCGAGCGGCGCGCGCGCACGCAAGCGCTCGAGGAGATGCTGCGCCTGTCCGAGCTGTGGCTGCGCGACGTGCTGTGCGTGTGCGAAGACGCGCCGGATCTCGTCTACGCGGTCGATCGGCGCGAGCAGCTGGCCGAAGATGCGCGCGGCCGCGACGGCGCGAGCATGCGCGCAGGGCATCGAGCTCGTGCAGGACACGCGCCTGCGCCTGGCGCTCAACGTCTCTGAAGAGCTCGCGCTGGAGGCGCTCGCCTACCGACTGCAGGCGCTCCCTTCCACCCACGGCGCGGCCGCCTGAGCCGCGCGACAATCGAACGAGTGGGAGGCGGTCAGTCGGCGATCGAGCCGAGGTTCGGCTGCAGGCCGTAAGTGTCGAACGCGAGAAAGCGCGAGAACAGGCGGTTGTCGGGGCCGTGGTAGTCGGCCGAGCCGGTGCTCAGCAGGCCGAGCTCTGCGCAGCGCTCGGCGAGCAGCCGCGTCTGCGCCTCGTCGTGCGTCGACGTAGAAGGCCTCCACGCCGTCGATGCCAAGCTCGCGGAAGCGCTCGATGCGTCGCCAGCACTTCGCCGGCGTCCTCGATGTCCCAGAAGGGATGCGCCCAGATCGCCACGCCGCCGGCCGCGTGGATCGCCTCGACGGCCTCGCCGACCGTCGGCGTCTCGCGCAGGCGAAACGCCGGCCTGCCCTCGATCAGATAGCCGCGAATCAGCGAGCCGACGTCGTCGATGTCCTCGTCGCGCAGGCGCTGCGCGTTGGCCCGCGGCGTTCAGCACCGCGCCGGCCAGGTGCGGTCGGCCGATCGGTTTGCCCTGCGCGATGCGCTGCTCGATCTCCGTTTCGTCGAGCTCCAAGCCCGCCTCGCGCAGGCCGTCGCGCATGCGCAGCGTGCGCTTCTCGCGGTCGGCCAGAAACGCCACCAGGCTGTCGGTCATCGGCGGGCCCGTGTGGTCGATGTCGTAGCCGAGAATGTGCAGTTCGCGCCCCACCGGCGCGCCGGCGTCGACCGCCGAGATCTCCACTGCCGGCACGATGCGAACGCCCGCGCGCTCGCCCGCCTCGATCGCCTCGGCCACGCCGCTGATCGTGTCGTGGTCGGTCAACGCCAGCAGCTCCACGCCCGCGTCGGCGGCGCGCTGCACGACCTCCGCCGCCGCCAACACGCCGTCGGAGTGCGTCGAGTGCGATTGCAGGTCAAAGCGCAGCGCCATCGGCTGAGCCTATGCGACCCGGCTTCCCGCAGGCGCCCCGAGACGCCGCTCGCGTGCGACTCGCGCCGCATGCCGCGGCCGTGCCTCGGCGGCTGGATCGGTCAGGAACTTGATGGGCGATCGCTGATGCGGCGCTCGCGCACGCGCGGCGCGCGCGGCGCCACGCCCACGTCCGGCGGCGTGGTCAGCTGCGCGGACACGCGCCGTTGCACGCCGTCGCGCAGGCGGCGCACGGCCGCGTGGTAGCGGCGCGCCTTCTGCGCCAGCGCCTCGTCGGCGCCGCCCAGCGCGTCGAGCTCCACGCGCGCCGCCTCCGTCTCGCGCGCCCGCGCGCCCGCCTCGATCCAAAGCATCTCCAGGTAGGCCAGCGCAGCGCCCAGCTGAAGCTCTGAGATCTCCTCGCGCGCCTCGATCTCACGCAGCACCGGCGCCAGCTCGTTGCCCAGCCAGCGCGCCTCCGCGTGCGCCCGCAGCAGCAGGCACACGTCGAACGTCGACGAGTTGTTGGAATGTGCGGACCGATCGAAATCTTCTGCCATGAGAGCTTCCGTGCCCGGCGCCGCGTGAGAGGGGAGCGGGACGTCTACCGACGCTTTCGGCGACGCCCACCGGCTGCTTTAGAAGATGCCCTCAGCCTCCACGCTTTTTGGGGAGATTTTCGTCCTCGGCGCCCCGCCAAGCTCGCCGGCGCAGCCCGCCACGGCGAGCACGGCCGCCGCGCGTCGGAGACGGTTCGCGCCCGCGCTCACGCTCGGCGCCCATTCGGCCGATACATGGGTGCCGCAATCAACACAGTGGGGGATCTACGGAGGTTTCATCGATGGACGCAGCCGGCGAAGCCATGAGCCGAGCCGCCGGGCAGCACGCACGCGCGACCGTCATTCGCCTGCGCATTCGCGCGATCGTGACGCTCGGTGTGCTGGCCGTCGCCACGGCGGCCCTCGGGCGCACGCTCGGCCTGCACGACCTGCGCTTTCTCGCCTCCGAGCTGGCCCTGCTGGCGACCATCTTCGTCATCTCGCGCTACGTGCTGCCGCTCGTCGAGCGCCGTGACCGCGGCGCGAGCGCCGAGGAGCAGGTCGGCAGCCTGCTCGAACAGCTGCCCGCCGACAGCTGGCGCGTGATCCACGACGCGAGCTTCGGGCGCGGCAACATCGACCACATCCTCATCGGCCCCGCCGGCGTGTTCTCGATCGAGACCAAGAGCCATCCCGGGCCCGTGCGCGTCGGACGCGTGCACGGCGCGACGCATCCGCCAGGCGCAAGCCCAGCGCGACGCCATCGAACAGGTCGTCGGCATGAACGTCGAGCCGCTGCTCGTGTTCAGCCGTGCTTGGGTCGACCGGCCGCTCGCGCGCCGCAAGGGCGTACGCGTGCTCCCCGCACGCGTACTCATCGCGCATCTGCGCAAGCGCCACACGACGCTCTCGCGCGCTGACGTCGGGCAGGCGCACGCGCGCATCGCCCAGGCGCTGCGCGAGCGTCGCGACGACGAGCGGACGAAGGTGCGCGCACACACGCGCGGCGCGCTTGGCGCCTGGCGCTAGCTTGTAGGGATGGCCGCCGCCTCCTCAGCCCCCGCCACGTCACCGGTCGCGCCCCAAGCTCCCGCCCCGGCCTCGTCGCCACAGCTCGGCGATGGCGCGTCCGGTGGCGACGATCGTGCGTCGCTGCGCCGTCGCCTGCCGCCCGGCCCGCGCGCGCCCGCGCTGGCGCAGACGCTCGCCTGGGCGCTCGCGCCGACGTGGGTGATGGACCAGTGCGCCAAGCGCCTCGGCGAGTCGTTCACGCTGACCTTCTGGCCCAGCGGCATGCAGCTGGTCATGGTCAGCGCGCCCGAGGCCGTCAAGACCGTCTTCACAGCGCCCGGCGACGTCGCGCCGTCGGCGACCGGCAACTCGCCGATCCGGCCGGTCATGGGGCCCAGCTCGGTGCTCGTGCTCACCGGCGCCGAGCACATGCGCCAGCGCAAGCTGCTGCTGCCGCCGTTTCACGGCGAGCGCATGCGCGAGTACGAGAGCACGATCGTGCAGGCCACGCACGCGGACATCGCCGGCTGGCCGCGCGATCGGCCGATGAGCCTGCACGAGCGCACGCGCGCGATCACGCTCGAGGTGATCCTGCGCGCGGTGTTCGGCGTAGAGGCCGAGCGCATGGACGCGCTGCGCGGCGCCATCGGAGAGCTGCTTGCGCCGATGAAGCCGTTGCGCGTATTGGCGCTGATGCTGCGCCGCCCCAGCCTCGACCGTCCGTCCGGCGCGATCGGACGCGCGCTCGACCATCTCGACGCGGTCATCTACGACGAGCTCGCGCGACGGCGCGCGCAGAGCGACCTCGCCCAGCGCAGCGACATCCTCTCGCTGCTGCTGCAGGCGCGCGACGAGCACGGCGAGCCGATGACCGACGGCGAGCTGCGCGACGAGCTCGTCACGCTGCTGCTCGCCGGGCACGAGACCACCGCCACGTCCGTCGCCTGGGCGGTCGAGCGCCTCGTGCGCCACCCCGACAAGCTCGCACGGCTCGTCGGCGAGATCGACGCGGACGACGGCGACGAGTACATGACCGCCGTCATCAACGAGACGCTGCGCGTGCGCCCGGTCGTGCCGCTCGTCGCGCGCATGCTCCACCAGGAGCTCGCCGTCGGCGGCTACGCGCTGCCCGCGGGCACGCGCGTCACGCCGTCGATCTACCTCACCAACCGCAACGCGCGCGTGTACGAGCAGCCGCACGAGCTTCCTGCCCGAGCGCTTCCTGGAGTCGGCGCCGGAGACGTTCGCGTGGATTCCCTTCGGCGGCGGCATCCGCCGCTGCATCGGCGCGTCGTTCGCGCTGCTGGAGATGAAGCTGATGCTGCGCACGATGCTCGGCGAGCTGCACCCGAGCCCACCGCCCGAGCGGCCTGCAGCGCGCCTGCTCGGCCGCCGCCGCGGCGAGCTCATCCGCCGCCGCGCCATCACGCTCGTGCCGTCGGCCGGCGCGCGCGTCGTGTGGAGCGAGCGGCGCTGACGCCGCGCATCTCGCAGCCGAGGCGCTGAGTACCGTCTTGGCGATGGACGTGCTCACGACGCAGTCGCCCGCGCGCGACGCCGGCGCAGCGACGCCCGAGCAGCTGCTGCGCCGCTTCGGCCTCGACCAGTTCAGGCCCGGTCAGCGCGAGGCCGTGCAGGCCGCGCTGCAGGGGCGCGACAGCCTCGTCGTGATGCCCACCGGCGGCGGCAAGTCGCTCTGCTACCAGCTGCCCGCGCTCGCCGACATCGGCCTCGTCGTCGTCGTCAGCCCGCTGATCGCGCTGATGGCCGACCAGTGGCGGCGCCTGCAACAGGCCGGCGTGAGCGCGACGATGCTCGCGTCGGGCATGCACGAGGGCCACAACGAGCAGGCGCTCGCGCAGATCGTCGCCGGCGAGACGAGCCTCGTGCTCGCAGCGCCCGAGCGCTTTGCCTCGCGGGCCTTTCGCGCGGCGCTCGCGCAGCGCGAGGTCGCGCTGTTCGTCGTCGACGAGGCGCACTGCGTGGCCGAGTGGGGCCACGACTTCAGGCCGGACTACCTGCGCCTGCACGACGCCATCGCCTCGCTGCGCGGTCCCGCCGGCGGGCGCCCGGCGGTGATGGCGGCGACCGCCACCGCCACGCCGCGCGTGGCCCAGGAGATCGCCGCACGCCTGCAGCTGCGCGAGCCCGTGTCGATCCGCTCGGGCTTCGATCGCCCCAACGTCACCTTCGACGTCGTCAGCGTCGAGGGCAAGGGCGCCGTCGCGCGCAAGTGGGCGGCGCTGCTGCACGTGCTGCGCGACGCCGACGCACGCCCGGCGATCGTCTACTGCGGCACGCGCAAGGACACCGACGCCGTCGCCGCGCGGCTGGTCGAGGAGAACCTGACGGCCGTCGCCTACCACGCTGGCATGAGCCCCGACGCCAGGCGCGCCAGCCAGGAGGCGTTCATGGAAGATCGCGCCGAGGTGGTCGTCGCGACCAACGCCTTCGGCATGGGCGTCGACAAGGCCGACGTGCGCACCGTCGCCCACTGGGCGCTGCCGACGAGCCTCGAGGCCTACTACCAGGAGGCCGGGCGCGGCGGCCGCGACGGTCGCCCGGCGCGCGCGCTGCTGCTCGGCGCGCGCATGGATCTCGGGCGCCTGATCCGCTTCATCAAAGAACGCGAGACGAGCGTCGATGACGTCCGGGCGTACGTCGCGCGTCTGCGCGGCGGCGCAGACGGCGACATCGCGGCCGTCGGGCATCACCAGCTCGGCGATCGCGATCGCGTGCTGCTGTCGATCGCCGAGCGCTCCGGCGCGGTGGAGCTGGAGCCCGCCGGCCACGACGGCCTGCTGATCCGCTTGACCGGCCAGGGCAGCCCGCGCATGGCAGCCGCCGCGATCAAGGCCGCGCGCGACCGCGGCTGGGACGCTTACCGCTCGATCGAGCGGTACATGACCAGCGGCGCTACGTGCCGGCGGCGCCAGATCCTCGACCATTTCGGCGACGACGAGCCCGGGCGCCCGAGCGGACGCTGCTGCGACGTGTGCGACGCCGACGCTGCGCTCGAGCGCGCGGTCAGCGCGCCCGTCAAGGCGACGCGCGGCAGCGGCGGTCGGGCGCGCGGCGCGGGGGGCGGCGGCTCTGGCGCCGACGGGCCGCCGGTCGACGCCGACAGCTTCGAGCGCCTGCGCGCGTGGCGCTACGAGCGCGCCGAAGGCAAGCCCGCGTACACCGTCGCGTCCAACGCCGTGCTCGAAGACCTGCTGCGCGCGACGCCCGCCAGCACCGACGCGCTGCTTGCGATCCGCGGCATCGGCCCGGCCTTCTGCGAGAAGCACGGCGACTCGCTGCTGGCCGAGCTGGCCGCGCTGTAGGCGACGCCGGCGCCACGCTCGACGCTGCGCCGAGCGTGGCTGGCGCCGACAACTCGACGGGCGTAGAGTTGACTCGGCCAACGAGCGGGAGGAGCAGAGCATGGCAACCATCGAGAACCAGGCTGCGCGGGGCGTCGGCGACGACGCTGCGATCGCTGAGCTGCACGAGATCGTCGAGCGCCAGCGCGCAGCCTTCCTGGCCGATCCGTTCCCCTCGCTGCACGAGCGCCAAGAGCTGCTCGGCGCGCTCGCCGCGATGCTGGTCGGCCACCGCACCGAGATCCAACAGGCGCTCAGCAGCGACTTCGGCGCGCACCCGTCGACAGCCGCCGATCTGATCGAAGTGCTCGGCCCGGCGGGGCGAGCCGCGTATGCGGCCGAGCAGCTCGAGGGCTGGATGGCGAGCGAGCCACGCGCCAGCGATCCCGCGCTGTACGGCTCCGGGCGCGCGTTCGTTCAGCCACAGCCCAAGGGCGTCGTCGGCAACATCGTTCCCTGGAACTTCCCGTTCGACCTGTCCGTCGGCCCGCTCGTGGAGATGCTCGCGGCCGGAAACCGCGTCGTCATCAAGCCGTCGGAGTACACGCCCGCCTGCGCCGAGCTGCTGCGCGAGATGGTCCGTGCGACGTTCGATGGCGACCGCGTGGACGTCGTCGTCGGCGGCCTCGAGCTCGCCCGCGCCTTCGCCGACGTGCGCTGGGATCACCTGCTCTACACCGGCAGCCCGGCGGTCGGACGCGCGATCGCCAAGGCCGCCGCCGAGCAGCTCGTGCCGGTGACGCTGGAGCTCGGCGGCAAGTGCCCGGCGCTGCTGGCCGACGACAGCGTCGACGCCGAGTCGATCAAGCAGGTGCTCGCGACCAAGGCGATCAAGAACGGCCAGATGTGCATCTCCGTCGACTACTGCCTCGTGCCGCGTGAGCGCATCGAGGAGTTCGCCGCGCTCGCCGCCGCTTACGTTCGCGATGCGATGCCCGGTTACTGCCAGTCGTCGAGCTGCACCGGCATCGTCTCGACCCGCCACCTTGCGCGCATCGAGGAGCTGCTCGCGGACGCGCGCGCGAGGAATTGCGACGTGCGCCCACTGGAGGAGACCGGCGAGACCGACCCGGCGAAACGGCAACTGCCCATCTCGCTGGTCATCGACCCGCCCGACGATCTCGCGCTGATGCGCGAGGAGGTCTTCGGGCCGATCCTTCCGGTCAAGGCCTACGACACGCTCGACGAGGCGATCGACTACGTGAACGCCGGCGAGCGCCCGCTGGCGCTGTACGTGTTCGCCAAGGACGAGACGGTCGCCTCCGAAGTGCTGCGACGCACCACGTCGGGCGGCGCGTGCGTCAACTCGGCCGCAGTGCACGGCGCCCTGCCGTCGCTGCCGTTCGGCGGCATCGGCCAGAGCGGCTCGGGTCGCCACCACGGGATCGAGGGCTTTCGCGAATTCTCGAACCTGCGCGGCGTGTTCGTGCGCGGCGACGGCGACCTGATCGAGGCCTTCGCCCCGCCGTATGGCCCAGCCGCGCAAGCCGTCGTCGACGCCGCGTTCGGCGGCGCCGGCTGACGAACGCCGCCGCTGGCGCCGTTGAATGGCACGCGCGGCGTCCCTTCACATGGAGTCCGGTTGGCGCAGCGCGCCCTGTCCCTGTAGGGGAGGAGGCCGAGTAGGGCTTAGGGCGGGTAGGGCGCCGGGGTAGGGCGCGAGTAGGACGAAGATCATACATACCAGGCGTATGGTATGTATGATCTGAGCGATGCCTGCTCTCACCGCTCCTGAACGTGGTCCCCGCACTCAGGCCGAGCGGCGGGCCAGCACGCGCGCGGCGCTGCTCGACGCGTCGATCGAATGCATAGTCGAGGAGGGTTACGCAAGCACGACCACCCGCCGAATCGCCGAGCGCGCCGGTGTGACGCCCGGCGCTCTGCAGCACCACTTCGCGAGCAAGGCCGAGCTGCTCGGCCAAGCGATTCGCCACGCCCGAGAGGGGTTCGGGCGGGAGATGCTTGCGCACGGGCCACCGGACGCTCCGTCCATTCAGGCGCGCTGCGAGCTGACTTTGGACCGCATGTGGGAGGTGCACAGAGGGCCGTTCTTTCAGGCTTCGACGGAGCTGCTGGTGGCAGCCCGGGCCGACGCCGAACTGCGCGCGACCCTTGTCGAGGTGCAACGCGAGACGGCTCTCCTGAACGCCGTCGCCGCGCGCATTCTGTACCCCGAGATGGCCGACGAGCCGGGCTTCGCAGATGTGATCGACACCGGCCAAGCCGCCATCCGTGGTCTTGCGCTGCTCTCGTTCATCGACGGCGAGCGAGCGGACGCGCTGTGGCCCGTCGTAAGAGCGCACATCATCGAGTTGAGCGCCGAGTTCATCGCAAAGGCGGAGGCCCGGTCGTGACCGCGATGCAAACGCAGTCAGGTCGTCGCGCTCGTCGAAGCCTGCTTGCAAAGCGCCTGCTGCTGGCGGCTGGCACCGCATTTCTCGCGATCAACATCTGGACCGGCGGCCCTCTGCTCTCGCTGTGGATCGGCTCGCAATTCGTGGGTGAACGACGGTTGAGCATGGGCGCGGTCGGCATCGTCGTAGTGAGCCTCGCCGTGTTGGAGGTCGCGATGGCCATGGGCATCGCGTGGCTGGACAACACCTACAAGCGGATCACCGGCTTTCCGCTGCGCGAAAACCGCATGACCTGGCTGCGCAGCATGAACATCGAGGACGAGACCGTGGGCGAAGGCATCAGGGCGAGCGTCTTGGAGCGGATCGTGATGGTCAACGTGTACGTCGCCGTCGCCGTGCTCGTCGCCTACTTCTTCCTGCTCCCGCAGTCCCCCTTGCCCAAATAGTCGACGGCCGGGCCGCGGACCGGCCGCCGCGCTCGGCGGAGTCGCGCTCCCGTTCGTCGGTCTTGCCACCTGGCTGTCGGCGCTTCGCAAGCTCGGGCGCGAGCAGTAGGTGCGCAGACGCCGTTATCGACCAGCCTTCCCCTCCGACACCGTCGAGCCCGTCGCATGTGGACCCCCGCCGTTGGTCGTGGCGAGGATCGACAGCAGGTCGCCGACCCGCTCGAGTCGCCCGAGGTGGTCGGGGAGCGCGACGCCGGATTGGACCGTGTACTGGTTGCGCCGACCGTTGCGCTCGCGCGTGATGTACCCCGCATCGGCGAGCTCCGTGACGATCCGATGGGCCGCGCGTTCGGTGATGCCAACCTGCTGGCTGATCTCTCGCAGGAGCACGCCCGGATCGTGGGCGATGCACACGAGGACCTGAGCGTGGTTGGTCAGAAATTTCCAGCGTGGAAGAACCTGCTCGGTCATGAAACACAAGATTATCGTATCTAGACTTACTTTACATAGACATCTATTTCATGCTATGTTGTTCTGGTCCGCGGTGCCCGTTGCTCGCTGGCGCAGATGCGCACTCCATCGAAAACGAGGCCTGCTATGCCCACTTCCGCTCCGCCGCCGGTCGCACCGATCGACAACGGCCTGCCGCCTGCAGGCGCCCGCGCGCCAATTGCGCCGACCGATCAAGAGCAGTTCGATGCGACGGTCACCCGCGACACCAACATCGCGCTGAGGATTCTCGCCGGCGTGGCGATCTTCGCTGCGCTCGTGATGTCCACGGTCGCCCTCGCGCTCAGCGGCGGCCACGGCAGTTCGACGGCGACCGTCACGCGGACGACGGCGGCGGTCGCACCCGTCGCGGCCGTCCCCGCGCCGGTGATCACGCTCAGCGTCGCCGGGTCCAACAAGCTCGGGCCCGACGGAAAGATGCACGACTCCTTCTCGAAGACCAACTTCGCCGTGAAGGTCGGAAAGCCCACTCAGCTGCGGATCGACAACAAAGATGCAGGCACCCACAGCATCACCGCCCCTGGCACCGGCGTGGCCATCGTCGTCCTGCCGGGAGTCCACACCTACACGATCAACGCCACCACCGCTGGTCGATTCGAGTGGATATGCATCATCCCCTGCGACAGCGATGCGAAGGGCTGGGCCATGACCCATCCGGGCTACATGGCCGGCTACGTCACGGCGAGCTAGGCGCACGCTGCGTTTCTGAGTCGTCGCGCCACTCAGTCGGCAGAGCCGACGCGGGGACTCGAACCCCGGACCCCTTCATTACGAGTGAAGTGCTCTACCAGCTGAGCTACGTCGGCGTGACGGGCATCCTAGCGCCGCGATCCGAGCGCCACGCCCGGCGGCGCGCGGGCGACGGCGCCCGGCGCAGAACTGCACGAATGTCTAGTGCGCGTGGTCGCGCGCTGCTGGACACTTGGCACCCGACAAAACGACACTGAAAAGGGCAAACCCGCCGCGAGGCGTGGGGCGCAAAGCCAAGGATCTCGACGAGACAGCCGGCTGCCAGAGAGCCACGGAGGGCTATCGTGTTTGCAGATTCATCCAATGGCGCCGCGCGCAGCCCGCGGCGGCCGGCCGCAGGACAACCGGGCGGATTCACAGAGCGCACGCGTGCCGAGGACGGCTTCACGCTGATCGAGCTGCTCGTCGTGGTGCTGATCATCGGCATCCTCGCCGCGATCGCGATCCCGTCGTTTCTCAACCAGAAGGCCAAGGCGAACGACGCTTCGGCCAAGGAGCTCGTGCGCACGGCGCAGACGACCGCTGAGGCGATCGCGACGAACAACGACGGCTCCTACGTGCAGGTCAACCTCGGCGAACTGCACAGCGCCGAGCCGACGATCCCGACCGCCGCGAGCACGACCGAAGCGTATTTGAGCGCGGCGAACGGCAGCAAGGAACAGTTCTCGGTGACCGCTACGGCAGTCACCGGAGACGAACTCACGATCAGCAAGAGCGCGAGCGGGGAAATTACACGCACTTGCGCGAGCCCGATCGAAAAAACGGGCTGCTCGGGCGGCGAATCGGGAAGCTGGTAGCAATCGCGCCGCGCGTCGCCCAGCCCCCACGGGCAGGCGGCGCGCGGCCGCGCACGGCGAGGCCGAGAGGACGATCCGGCGCTGACCGTATGGTGCGCCGATGGCTCGCACGAGGCTCTATCGCGACGGCGAGCTCGTCCAGGAGGACTTTCCGGTCGGCGACATCTCAGACCACATCGAGGAGACCGACGCCTTCGTGTGGCTGGACTACTGCGCGCCCACCGACGACGAGCTGGCGACGATCGCGCGCGAGCTGTCGTTGCACCCGCTGGCGGTCGAGGACGCCGCGCACGAGCACCAGCGCCCGAAGCTCGACCGCTACGACTCGCACCTGTTCATCAGCGCCTACGCGCTGCGCCTGGATGCGCAGTCGGGCGAGCTGGAGACGACGGAGATCGGCGTGTTCGTAACGCCCCGCGCGCTGGTGACGGTGCGCAAGAACGAGGGCGTGGACATCGAGGGCGTCGTTGCGCGCTGGGACGAATCCGCCGAGCTGGCGGTCAACGGCGTGTCGTTCCTTCTGTGGGGGCTGCTCGACTACATCGTCGACGGCCACTTCGAGGCGGTGCAGTCACTGGACGCGGAGATCGAGACGCTCGAGGACCTGCTGTTCGACGAGGCGCCGCGCGAAAGCGAGGTGCAGCGGCGCTCGTTCGAGCTGCGCAAGAGCCTCGTGCTGCTGCGGCGCCTCGTGCTGCCGATGCGCGAGGTCGTCAACTCGCTGATGCGCCGCGACCTGCACGTGCTCGACCAGGCGATGGTTCCGTACTACCAGGACGTCTACGACCACGTGCTGCGCGCGACCGACTGGACGGAGTCGCTGCGCGATCTCGTCACGACGATCCTCGAGACGAACATCGCGATCCAGGGCAACCGCATGAACCTGGTCATGAAGAAGGTCACCAGCTGGGCGGCGATCATCGCCGTGCCGACCGCCATCACCGGCTTCTACGGCCAGAACGTCCCGTATCCGGGCTTCTCGGCGCACTGGGGCTTCTGGTTCTCCTCGGCGCTCATCGTGTTGATCTCCGGCGGCCTGTACTGGGCGTTTCGGCGTCGCGACTGGATCTAGAGGCCGCCCGGCGTCAGCGCGCGCGCACGCGCAGCCCGTCGATCAGGCGCTCGAGCGTCGCTGCGATCTCGTCGGTCGCCTGCGGGTCGCGAGCGACGAGCAGGGCCGCCTCGTCGAGCGCGCCCATGAGCAGGTGCGCGAGCGGCTGCACGGCCAGCTCGGGGAGCTCACCAGCCTCGACGGCCGCCGCGATGACGCCTTCGATCAAGCCCAGCCCGTAGCGCTCGGCGACCTCGCGCCAGCGCTCCCAGCCGAGCACGGCCGGTCCGTCGACGAGCACGATGCGCTGCACCTCCGGCGCGCGGCAGGCCTCCAGGAACGCGCGCATGCCCGCGCGCATCTCGGCGAACGGGCTGGCCAGGTCGCCGAGCGTCGCGACGACGCGCTCGGTGAGCTGCTGCTCGACCTCTTCGTACACGGCGAGGAACAGGTCCTCCTTGGCCGGGAACTGGTGGTAGAGCGCACCGCGCGTGACGCCGGCGCGGCGGACGATCTCCTCGGTGCCGACGTTCGCGTAGCCCTTGCGCGCAAACAGCGTGCGCGCCGCGCGGATGAGCTTCGCGCGCGTCGACGCCGAGCGGGCCGCCTGTCGATTGACATTCATACAGTGTGTATGTAATTTACGTGCAGCATGTATGTAACAAGTTCAAGATAGAGGAGGTCGCAGACAATGCAGGCGAGCGTCGCACTCGATCAGGGCACGATCCACTACCGCGAGGAGGGCGAGGGCGAGGCGCTGGTGTTCGTGCACGGCCTGCTCGTCGACGGCCGCCTGTGGGGCAAGACGACGCCATGGCTGGCCGACGGCCATCGCTGCATCGTCCCCGACTGGCCGCTGGGCGCGCATCGCGCGGCGCTGGCGCCGGGCGCGGACCGCTCGCCGCGCGGCATCGCCCATCTGATCGCCGATTTCCTCGACACGCTGGAGCTCGAGCGCGTGACGATCGTCGCCAACGACACCGGCGGCGCGATCTCGCAGATCCTCGCCGCCGAGCGCCCGCAGCGGCTGGGCGCGCTCGTGCTGACCAACTGCGACTGCCTGGAGAACTTCCTACCGCCGGTGCTGCGCCCGCTGCAGTGGCTGGCGCACGTGCCGGGCGCCTACCGGCTGATCGCCAGCCAAGCTCGCTCGGCGCTGCTGCGCCGCTCGGCGCTGGGCTTCGGCATGCTCAGCCACGAGCCGCTGCCGGACGAGCTGACGGCCGACTGGCTGGCGCCGATGCGCGAGGCGGACATCCGCGCCGATCTCGTGGCGACGCTGAAGGCGATCGACAAGCGCGACACGCTCGCTGCGGCCGAGCGGCTGCACGAGCACCCGCTGCCGACGCTGCTGGCGTGGGCGCCCGACGATCGCATGTTCCCGCTGCGCTTCGCCGAGCGTCTGGCGGCGATGATCCCGGGTGCGCGCGTGGAGCAGGTCGAGCACAGCCGCGCGTTCGTCCCGCAGGATCAGCCCCAGCGCCTGGCCGAGCTGATCGCGGCGTTCGTGCGCGAGACGCGCGCCGGCGAGCGAGACGCCTCCGCGGCCGCGTAGCCGCGAGAATGCTGGCCGAATGCAGGAGATGATCCCGCTCGGCCCGGAGGATCGCGCGATCCTCGACCTGGAGTGCCAGACGATCGCCGGGCACACGTGCAAGATCGTCCGCCTCGGCCGACGCGACGGCGCTGCGCTGGACGCGGGTCTGCTGCGCGAGCGCGTCGCGCAGCGGATCGAGCTGGCGCCGGAGCTGACGCGACGCCTCGGCGGCGACGCGCACGCGCCGGGCTGGGTGCCCGATCGCGACTTCGACCTCGCCAACCACGTCGTCGCGGCGCCGGTCGACCGCCCGCTGGATCACGCCGGCCTGCTGGCGCTAGTCGCCGAGCTGTTCGAGCAGCGCCTCGATCGCTCGCGTCCGCTGTGGCGGATCGACACGGTCGCGCTCGCCGACGGCGGCAGCGCGCTGATCTGGCGCATCCACCATGCGCTGGCCGACGGCACGGCGTCGGTGCGCTACGCGCGCGCGTTGCTGTGGGACGACGGGCCCGAGGCGGCGGCGACGCCGGCGCAGGCGCACGCCGCACATAAGCTCGACGACGCGCGCCGACGCGCCCACCTTGCCGGCTACCTGCACCGCGAGTACGCGCGCGGCGAGCGCCGCTCGCCGTTCGACGGCACGGTCGGCGCGCGCCGCGAGGTCGCGTTCGCCGTGGCGCCGTTGAAGGCGCTGCACGACGCGGCCGGCAAGCTCGACGGCGCGACGGTCAACGACGCCGTGCTGACGATCGTCGCGGGCGCCGTCGGGCGCTGGATCGCCAAGCGCCACGGCGCGCTCGGCGCGATTCGCCTGCGCGTGCCGGTCAGCCTGCATCACGAGGGCGACGCGGTCGCCAACCACGACTCGTTCTTCGCGGTCGCCGTGCCCTTGAACGAGCCCGATCCGGTCGCGCGGCTGCGCATCACGCACTCAGAGACGCGCGAGCGCAAGCGCGACAGCGACGCGCAGTACCACGAGCACCTCGTGCGCGAGCTGTCCGCGCTGCCGCCGCTGGAGCACCTGGTCACACGCATGGAGCGCAACCCGAGGCGCTTCGCGCTGTGCGTGTCCAACGTGCCCGGCCCGCGCGAGCCCGTGAGCGTGCTCGGCGCGACGGTCGTGCACCTGCACTCGATCGCCGAGATCGGCGAACGTCACGCGCTGCGCGTGTCGGCGACATCGCTCGCCGGGCTGTTGTGCTTCGGGCTCTGCTCGGACCCCGATCTGATCGACGACCTGCCGCTGATGGCCGAAGGCATCGAGGTCGAGGCGCGCGCGCTGCTGAGCGCCGCGGGCATGGCCGACGAGGCGCACGTCGGCTTCGAGGCGACGCACGCGCGGGCGAGCACGCCTGGCGCCGACATCTAGCGCCGAGCGCGCCGCTCGCAGCCCTGGGTCAGCCGGTACCGTCTGGCGGTGCCCGCCCCTGCGCAACCGTCGCCCGAGCGCTCGACGGACGCACGGGCGCCGGCCGGCGAGCACGCGCACCCAGAGGAGTCGGCGCGGCGCCGTCGGGCCAGCGCACGGACGGGGACGGCGGCGCTGACGCTCGGTGCGCTCGGCGTGGTCTTCGGCGACATCGGCACGAGCCCTGACGAAGGTCGTGCACGGCGGCTGGCTGCCGCTGACGATCGCGGCGATCGTGTTCATCGTGCTGATGACCTGGCGCAAGGGGAGTGAGATCGTCAGCGCCAGACGCAGGCGGGCGGCATGACCTCGTGGCGCAAGCGGCTGTTCCTCACGCTCGCGCGCAACGCCGCCAACCCGGTCGTCTACTTCCGCCTGCCCGACGACCGCACCGTGAGCGTCGGCGAGCGCGTGGCGCTCTAGCGACAGGCCGCCGAGCGCTCATGTCGCGGCAGGAATCGGCCGATCTGCGATGAAAGCCGTCGATTGGGCTTGTGACGGCGGATACGAGCGAGACAGGAGCGAACATCGTGGACAGGAAGAAACTGGTACTCACGGCGATGATCTTCGCGGTGGCGATGCTGTTCATCGACCAGACGATCGTGGCGCTGGCGGTGCCCAACCTGCAGCACGACCTGCACCTCTCCTCGACCGGCTCGCAGTGGATCGTCAACGGATATCTGCTCGCGCTGTCGGCGCTGTTCGCGCTCGGCGGCAAGGTCGCCGACGTGTACGGCCCGCGACGCATGGTGATGATCGGCGTGACGTCGTTCGCGCTCTGCTCGGCGCTGTGCGGCGCCACGCCCACCGGCTCGATCGGCGAGACGTGGATGATCGTCTTCCGCGTGCTCCAGGGCGCGAGCGCCGCGCTGCTGTTTCCCGCCGCGCTGGCGATCGTCGTCGCCACGTATGACGTGTCCGAGCGCGGCAAGGCGCTCGCGACGTTCTTCTCGATCAGCGGCGCTCTGACGGCCGTCGGCCCGATCGCCGGCGGCTACCTGACGGAGTGGACGTGGCGCGCGATCTTCTGGGTCAACGTGCCGATCGCGATCGTCGCGATCGTGCTCACGGTGATCTCCAAGCCCGACGAGCAGCGCCGCCCGGCGCCGATCGACTGGCGCGGCGCGGCGCTCGTCGGCGCCGGCATGGGCGTGGCGGTGTTCGGGCTGCAGCAGGCCAGCATGTGGGGCTGGAACAGCCCGGCGACCTGGCTGTGCCTGCTCGTCGGCCTCGCGCTGATCGGCGCGTTCGCGCGCCGGGAGCTGCGCACGCACGAGCCGCTGGTGCCGATGCGCATGTTCGCCGACCGCGCGTTCGCCGTCGACAACGTCGTCCTGTTCCTGCTGTCGATCTGCTTCGTGCCGCTGTTCTTCTTCGCCAGCCTGTACTCGCAGATCGCGCTCGGCGAAAGCGCCTCCAACGCCGGCCTGGTGCTGCTCGTGTTCTTCGTCGGCTTCACCGTCGGCGCCAAACGCGGCGGAGCCGTGCTCGACAGCAAAGGCGCGCGCCCGACGGTCGTTCCCGGCTGCGCGATCGCCGCCGTCGGCTTCTACCTGTGGGCTTCGGAACTGGACAACCTGTCGTTCAACGAACAGTGGTACTTCCTCGCGCTGGCCGGCCTCGGGCTCGGGATGGTGCTCGGACCGGCGAGCACCGACGCGCTCAACCGCGCCGCGCGCGCGACGTACGGCTCGGTCACCGGGCTGACGCAGACCGTGCGCAACTTCGGCGGCAGCCTCGGCCTGGCGGTGCTCGGCTCGCTGCTGATCACCGAAAACGTCTCGCGCGTGGAGAGGACGCTCGGCCGCGTCGGTGTGCCCAAAGCACAGGCCGACAACATCGCGCACGCGATCTCGGGCGCGGCGCGCGGCTCGACGGGCAGCTCCACGGGTGGGTCGCACGGCGGTATCCCCCACCAGATCCGGCTCGACTTCGCCCACTCCACGCAGACGGTCGTGTACGGCATGGCCGCCGCGATGGCGCTGGCCTTCCTGGTCGCGCTGCGCGCGATGCCCAGCGGGCGCGCGCAGCAGGCCGAAGAGGCCGCCGACGCCGGCGCGAGCGACGCCCCGTCGCCGGTCTCCCAGCCGGCCGGCGCCGGCCTGGCAACCACCGCCACGACCGCAACCACGGCAGGCGCAGCGCCCGGCGCGAGCTAAGCGTTGACCGCGTCGCGCTCGGCCGGCCCGACGCGCACCTCGTCGAGCTCGCCGGCCTGGGGCGCGGGTGAGGTCAACGACTTGGGCACGAGCAGGCCCGCGACGAAGCAGACGACGAGAAATCCGGTCGCCATCACGAACGACTCCGTGAAACCGGTGACCGCAGGATGCCCTTTGGCGCTGTGCGCGGCGATGAACGTCGCCGACAGCTGCCCGCCCAGCGCACCGCCGAGCGTTCGCATCACGGTGTTCATGCCGGTGGCCACCCCGGTCTGCGTGCTCGACACCGACTGGATGATCAGGTTGCCGAGCGCTGCGAACGCGAGCCCGATACCGACGCCGAGCAGTCCCGCGGCGATCAGGAACTCGATCGGGTGGCTGTGATCGACCGACAGCAGCGCGAACGAGGCGGTCGTGAACGCGGTTCCCGAGAGCAGCGCGGCGCGCGACCCGAAACGGGCGGAGATGCGTCCCGGCGTAGACGCCTAGGATCGTCATGCCGACGGTGGAGGGCAGGAGGTAGAGGCCCGACACGACGACCGACGCTCCGAATCCGAATCCGGTGCTCTTGGGCAGTTGCGCGAACTGGGGGAAGATGACGAACGACGCATACATGCCGGCGCCAAGCAGGAAGGCCGCGAGATTTGTCGTCCACACGCCGCGGATGCGCATCATCGTCATGTCGATCAGCGGGTTGGCGCTGCGAATCTCGACGGCGATCCACACGCACGACACGGCGAGCCCGGCGGCGATCAACCCGAGCGCCTTCGCTGATCCCCAGCCCCACGTCGTCGTCTCGGAGATCGCCAGCAGCACAACCGACATGCCGACCGTCATCAGGGCGGCGGCGAGCCAGTTGATCTTCCCGGGGACGCGTACCGGCGACTCGGGAATGTAGCGCCACGTCGCGAGCGCGGCGAGCACCGTCGCGACCAGCGGGAACCAGAAGAGCCAGTGGTAGTTGAGGTGCTCGACGATCAGGCCGGCAGACACGATGCCGATCCCCGCGCCCACGCCGAGGATCGACGACAGCAGCCCGATGCTCCCGGCCACCTTCTCGCGCGGGAACTCGTCGCGCACGATGCCGAAGGCCAACGGGAAGATGCCGCCCGCCGCGCCCTGGATGAAGCGCGCGACGATGATCACCCCGAGCGAGCTGGACACGGCGGCCAGCAGCGTGCCGACCGAGAGAATCGCCAGCGTGATCAGCAGCAGGCGCTCCTTGCCGTACATGTCGCCGAGCCGCCCGAGGATCGCCGTGCCGACCGACGCCGACAGCAGGTAGGCGGTGAGCAGCCACGTGACGCCGGTCTCTGAGGTGTGCAGCGCGTGCTGCATCGTCGGCAGCGCGGGCACGACCGACGAGCTGAGCATCGCGTAGGCGACGCCGGCGAGCGACAGCACGGCGAGGATCAGCGTGGGGTGTGTGCGCTGCGGGTCGTTCGTGGCGGGTGGCGCGCAGCTCGATGTCATTCGGATGATCCGTCGATTGGCTTGCGCGTGGGTGGGCAAGGCCGGCCGCGCAGGCCCGAGGTTGCGTGGGGTGCGCGTAGCGAACTAGAGTAGCGGAATGAGCATTCCGCTACAGGACCGCCCGGCCGCGCGCGACTGCTGGTCAGAGCTCGACGCGCACGCCAAGCGCGAGCGACTGCTGCGTGCAGCCGGCGAGGTGTTCGCGCGCGACGGCCTGCACGCGCCGATGCCGGCGATCGCCGCGGCTGCGGGAGCGGGCGTGGGCAGCGTGTATCGCCAGTTCCCGTCCAAGCACGACCTGCTCGCGGCGCTGGTGGTCGAGCGCTTGGAGGAGTCCCGGCGCGGCGCCGAGGCGGCGCTCGCGGGCGCCGGCGAGCGCTGGTCGGCGCTCACCGGCCTGCTGTGGACGCTCGCCGAGCGCCAAGCCGTCAGACGACGTGCTCGGCGAGGCGATGGCGACCGTCTCCGAACATCCGGCGGTGGTCGAGGCGCTGGGCGCGACGATCGTCGCGCTGGAGGAGCTGCTCGCGGCCGCGCGCGCAGAAGGCAGGCTGCGCGCCGGACGCGACGACGCTCGACCTGCGCCTGCTGTTCGCCGCCACGCGCGCCGCCGGCCAGCTGGAAGCGGGCGCCTGGCGGCGGATGCTCGAGCTCGGTATCGACTCGCTGCGCGCACCGGACGGCACGCCGGCGAGGCGTGCTGTCGCATAGATGTCCAGCGCCGCGGGTAACGCAGGCGTCATGCGGGAAAATCCGAGCATGTCGCGGATCGCCGCTGCCTTTGGCCTCGTCGCCTGCTCGGGCGCGCTGCTCGCCGCCGGATGCGGGGGCGGCGGGCATGCCGGCGCCCCAGCGACGACCGCCGCCAACGGCGCCGCCAACCCCGCCTACCTGGCTGCGGTGACGCGCGCCGCCGATGCGACCGACGAAGTCCCCGGCTACAAGTTCTCGATCGCGTCGAGCACGCAGGTCGCGGGCAAGACGATCGAAGTAACCGGCGGCGGCACGATCAACGAACGCGGCTCCGAAGGCGCGGCGCGCCTGCAGGTCGAAGGCAAGACGATCGAAGAGGTGATCTCCAAGCCCTTCCTCTACATCGGCGTGCCGAGCGGCGCCGGCACGAGCGTGACGCACGGCAAGCCGTGGGTGCGCGCCGACTTGAGCACGTTCAGCCAGTCCTACGGCAGCAGTTCGATCGGCGCCGGCTCGTCGAACCCCGGCGAAGTTCTCGGCTACCTCAGATCGGCGGGGACGGTGGCGCGCGTCGGCGACGAGCAGGTGCGCGGCGTCTCCTCGACGCACTTCCACGCGTTGATCGACCTGTCGCGCTTCGCCTCGGTCGCGCCGGCCGGCGAGCGCGCCGCGGCGCGCAAGCAGGGCGAGCTGCTCGAACGGTTGACGGGCGCGAAGACGCTGCCGATCGACGTGTGGGTCGGCGGCGGGCGCGTCGACCGCGTCGGGCTCGCCTTCTCGCTGTGCACGCAGGTCGGTCGCATGCAGGAGACGCTGAGCATGGACTTCTACGACTACGGGCGCCAGCCGGCCGTGTCGCCGCCGCCTGCTTCGCAGGTCACCGACATCGCCGCGAAGCTCAAGTCGCAGGTCACCAAGGCCCTCGCCCAGCTGGGCTGTCACTGAGCCGCGCGCGCGGCCGCGAGGAGTTCGCCTGGACGTCTGGGGGGCGCTTAGGGTCGACCTGTCCATTTCACCGGCGCCCATTCGTCGTACAGGCGACAGAGGCAACCAGCGAGCACAAGGAGCAAGCGATGACCTACCTGCTGCAGATCTACCCGCCCGCCACCAAAGCGGGCGACGAAGCGCCGTCGGCCGACGAGCAGAAGGCGATCACCGACGAGTACATGGCGATCGCGCAGATGCCGGGCGTGCTCGGCGGCAATCACCTGCAGGGACCGGAGACGTCGACGACTGTGCGCGTGCAGGACGGCCGCACGCTGACGACCGACGGCCCGTTCGCGGAGACCAAGGAGGTGATCGGCGGCTACTACCTGCTGGACGCCGACGACCTCGACGCGGCGATCGAGCTGGCTGCGCGCATCCCCGCCGCGCGTACGGGCGGCGCCGTCGAAGTGCGCCCGGTGGTGGAGCGATAGCGATCGTCGAGCGGGTCTTCCACGACGAGTGGGGCCGCGTCCTGGCGACGCTGATCGGCTTCCTCGGCGACTTCGACCTCGCCGAGGAAGCCGCGCAGGAGGCCTTCGCGATCGCCGCCGAGCGTTGGCCGCGCGAGGGCACGCCTTCGGCGCCCGGCGCGTGGCTGGTGACGACCGCGCGAAACCGCGCGATCGACCGCATCCGCCGCGACCGCACGCTCGCCGCCAAGACCAAGCTGCTCGACGTTCCCGAAGCGGTCTACGACACCATGCACGACACCCACGAGAGTGCGTTCGCGGACGAGCGGCTGGAGCTGCTGTTCACGTGCTGTCACCCGGCGCTTGCGACCGAGGCGCAGGTGGCGCTGACGCTGCGCACGCTCGGCGGGCTGCGCACGGAGGAGATCGCGCGGGCGTTCCTCGTGCCGCAGGACACGCTCGCCAAGCGCCTGGTGCGCGCCAAGCACAAGATCAAGGCGGCGGGCATTCCCTTCTCCGTGCCCCCCGACCACCTGCTGCCCGACCGGCTCGCGGCCGTGCTCGCGGTGATCTACCTGATCTTCAACGAGGGCTACGGCGGGCGCAACGAGCTCGCCGCCGAGGCGATCCGGCTGGGCGGGGCGCTGGCCGAACTGATGCCCGACGAGGCCGAGGCGCACGCGCTGCTGGCGCTGATGCTGCTGCACGACGCCAGGCGCGAGGCGCGCTTTGCCGGCGACGCGCTGGTGCTGCTCGCCGATCAGGACCGCTCGCTGTGGGATCGCGAGAAGATCGCGCTGGGGCGCGTCGCGCTGCGCGCGCGCTCGCGCGCTGCGCGGCGCGGGGCCGTATGCGCTGCAGGCGCAGATCGCCGCGCTGCATGCCGAGCAGCCGAGCGACTGGTCGGCGATCGCCGAGCTGTACGGCCGTCTGGCCGCGCTCACCGCCTCGCCGGTCGTCGAGCTCAACCGCGCGGTCGCGCTGGCCGAGGCGGGCGACGTGGCTGTCGCGCTGGAGCTGGTCGACGGGCTGGCGCTCGACGGATACCACTACCTGCACGCCACGCGCGCCGAGCTGCTGCGCCGGCTGGGCCGCGACGAGCAGGCGTGCGCCGCCTACGAGAGCGCGCTGGAGCTGGTGCACGCCGAGGCCGAGCGCGCTTTTCTGCGACAGCGCCTGGCCGAGCTTCGGCGCTCGCCGGGCGACGACGCGGGGGGCTAGTCTCGGGCGGTGAGCAGCGGCGAGCTGGGCTTCTGGTGGCGATTCGCTGGCGAGCGCGCCGCCGTCGCGCGAGCCGCTGGCGGGCTCGTTGGAGGTCGACGTGGCGATCGTCGGCGCCGGCTACACCGGCCTGTGGACCGCCTACTACCTCAAGCGCGCGCAGCCGTCGCTGCGCGTCGTCGTGTTGGAGGCCGAGCGAGCGGGCTTCGGCGCGTCGGGGCGAAACGGCGGCTGGGTGACGGCGACGTTCTCGGGAGCGCCGCGCGCCTACCGGGCGCGTGCCGGTCCGGCGGCCTACGCGACGCTCACGCGCACGATGTTCGAGACGGTCGACGAGATCGCAGGCGTGCTCGCACAGCAGCGCATCGACGCCGATTTCGTCAAGGGCGGCCAGCTGATGGTTGCGCGCAACGGCGCGCAGGCCGAGCGTCTGCGCGCGCACGTGCGCGAGCTGCGCGCGCTGGGCATCGGCGAGCACGACCTGCAGGAGCTGAGCGGCGATCGCCTGGCGCAGCGGGTGCGCGTGGCTGGGGCGCAGTCGGCGACGTTCTCGCCGCACGCCGCGCGCGTGCATCCGGCCAAGCTGGCCGCGGGCCTCGCGGCGACCGTACAAGCGCTCGGCGTGACGATCTACGAGCGCACGCCGCGTACGCGAGCTGCGCGAGCACGAGGCGCACACCGAGCGTGGCGTGGTGCGAGCGCGCTGGATCGTGCGCGCGACCGAGGGCTACACGGCCGCGCTGCCCGGCATGCGCCGCGCGCTCGTGCCGATGAACAGCTCGATGATCGTCACCGAGCCCCTGCAGCCGAGCGTCTGGGAGCAGATCGGCTGGGCGGGGTCGGAGGTGCTCGACGACGCCGCGCATGTGTTCGTGTACCTGCAGCGCACCGCCGACGGGCGCATCGCGATCGGCGGGCGCGGCGTGCCCTACCGCTACGCCTCGCAGCACCGGCGCGCGTGGCGCGACCGCGCCGGCGACCGTGCGAAGCCTGCGCGCGAAGCTGCTCGACATGTTCCCGGCGCTCGCCGGCGTGCACATCGAGCACGCCTGGTCGGGCGTGCTCGGCGTGTCGCGCGACTGGCTGCCTTCGATCGGCGTCGACGCCGATCGCGGCCATGCGTGGGCCGGCGGCTACGTCGGACAGGGCGTCGCCGCGTCGAACCTCGCCGGGCGCACGCTGCGCGACCTGCTGCTCGGCGAGCCCGAGCGCGCTCACGCGCGCTGCCGTGGGTCGGGCGCCAGCCGCGCGCGTGGGAGCCCGAGCCGCTGCGCTGGGCCGCCATCCGCGGGGTGTACGCGCTGTACCGCCAGGCGGATCGCAACGAGTCGCGCAGCGACCGCCCTTCGCGCCTGGCGCGGCTCGTCGACGCCGCGTCGGGCCGGCGCTGACGCGGCCCGCCGCGTCGGGCCGGCGCTGACGCGGCCAGGCAACGGACGCTCAGGACGCGAGCAGCGCCGCGGCGACGCGCTCGGGCGCTTCCAGCTGCGGCCAGTGCGCCACGTCCTCCAGCGCCAGCAGCGGCGCCGCCGGGCAGGCGCTCGGCGATGCGCTCGGCCATGTGCGCGCCGGACACCGGGTCGAGCATGCCCCAGACGAAGCGCAAGCGGCACGTCGGTCTGCTCGAGCGCAGCGACCCAGCGCTGTTCGTGGCGTTCGCGGTCGGTCATGTAGTGGATCAGAAGGTGCGTGTTTCGCTGACCGTCGTCGCGGTTCATCGAGCGCCAGATCTCCGTGCTGTCGCGCTCGGCGTCGAACTGCGGCGCGAACGTCGGGCGCAGGCCTGCCGACGAACAGCTGCTCGTCCATCAGCTCGCCGATGCTGCGGGCCGTGCTCGGGATCAAGCAGCGCCGTCTGGGTCGGCTGCGGGCGGTG
The DNA here is from genome assembly GCA_963794905.1 of uncultured Solirubrobacteraceae bacterium. GTDB lineage: Bacteria > Actinomycetota > Thermoleophilia > Solirubrobacterales > Solirubrobacteraceae > Palsa-744. The sequence goes on along the minus strand of CAWCFO010000002.1, from coordinate 1,201,723 downwards.
CAGGTCGGGATACAGCCCGCCGTTGAGCAGCGCCAGCGCGCGCACGTCGACGGCGAGCTTGCCTTCGGCGCGCCGCGCGAGCAGCTCCTGGGCGACCGACACCGCGTAGTCGTGCGCGACGAGCGACGGTCGCATCGACGCCCTCGCGCGCCCACAGCGCCTCGACCAGGTCGGCCTGCTCGTGCAGCGAGTAGTCGTGTTCGCGTGGCTTGTCCGACGCGCCGAAGCCGAGGAAGTCGGGCATCAGCAGCGCGTGGCGCTCGGCGAGCGCCGGGCGCGACCTTCGCCCAGTCGTGCGAGGAGCTCGGGAAAGCCGTGCAGCAGCGTCATCGGCGGGCCGCCGCCGAGCCGGCGCACGAAGATCTCCCGTAGCTCGCCGCCGAGGCCGAGCTGCACGCGCTCGCCGGCCGCCCACCAGCGCTCGATGCTCTCGCTCGCTTCGCTTGCCATTGCGCGATTATCGCCTGACCATCAGGACGAGCGCGCACGGCGGCGCTCGCGCTGCTGTGTCGACCGCCGTCGCGCACCGTCGGCGGCGGCGGCCGCGCCGGCGACCTCGATCGGCTCGGTGCTGCGCAGCGCGCGAGCCAGCACGAACGCTCCCTCCAGCGAGGCGATCATCGAGAAGGCCAGCGCGCGCGAGCGCTTGCGCGTGAGGCCGCATTCGACCAGGCGCTGCGTGGCGCCGTCGACCCAGCCGTTGAACACGTCGGCGCACGCTTGGCGCATCGGCTCGTTGGTGCTGGAGACCTCCAGCGCGACCGTCGCGATCGGGCAGGCGTCGGCGTAGTCGCTGTCGCGCAGCGTCGCTGCGGCCGCCGCGAAGAAGTTGCGCGTCGCCGCCACCGGGTCCCCGCCGGGCTCGAAGAAGGCGTCGATCAGCTGTCCGTAGATGCCGCCCGACCAGCGGATCACCTCCTCGCCGAGCTGCTCCTTGCCGCCGGGGAAGAAGTGGTAGAGCGAGCCGAACGGCGCGCTCGCCTCGGCGACGATCTGCTTGACGCCGGTGCCGGCGAAGCCCTGACGCCGGAACAGCTCGGCGCTGCGGTGCACGATTCGCTCCTTGGTCTGCGTCGCCATGTCCCTGGATGATACGTTACGTCGTGACTAGAGCGATCTATCTAATTCGTAGACCGGAGTCGTGCCAGATGCCTGAGATCGAGCTGACCGCGGGAACGATCGAGTACGAGGACACCGGCGGCGACGGGTCCGGTGCTGGTGCTGCTGGGCGGGCTGGTGATGGACGGCTCGGTGTGGGATCCGCTGGTCGCCGAGCTGCGCGCCGACCACCGCTGCGTCGTGCCCGACGCTGCCGCTCGGCGCCCACCGCAAAGCGATGCGCCCCGACGCCGACCTGTCGCTGGAGGGCTTCGCGCGCATGGTCGCCGAGCTGCTGCGAGCGGCTGGACCTGCGACGACGTGACGCTCGTGCAGAACGATCACGCCGCGGCGCTCGTGCTCGCCGGCGAGCACCCCGCGCGCGTGGCGCGCCTGGTGATCTCGCTCGTGCGAGGCGTTCGAGAACTACCCGCCCGGGCCTGCCCGGCAAGAACGTCCGGCTGACCGCGTTCGTGCCCGGGCGGCATCTTCCTGACGATGCAGGCGATGCGCCTGCGCGCGCTGCGGCGCCTGCCGATCGCCTTCGGCTGGATGGCCAAGCATCCGCTGCCCGACGAGCTGCTCGACCGCTGGCTGCGAGCCGCTTCAGACGCCAGCGCGCGGTGCGGCGCGACCTTCGCAAGTACGTGACCGGCGGGCGGCGCCGGCAGATGGTCGACGCTTGCGAAGCGCCTGCGCGCGTTCACGCGCCCGACGCTCGTCGTGTGGACGCCGGAGGACAAAGTGCAGCGCCCCGAGCACGGTCGGCGCTTCGCCGAGCTGCTGCCCGACGCGCGGCTGGTCGAGATCGCCGACAGCTACACGCTGATCATGCGCGACCAGCCCGCAGAGCTTCGCGCGCGCGATCCGCGAGTTCGTGCGCGAGACCGCTCACGGCGCACGCTCCCGGCTTAGCGCGCCGCGCGCTCGCGTGCCAGGATGGGATGGCGATGGCCCGCACAGTCGTCATTCGCCTGCTCGTCGCCTGGCTGTCCAACTGCGTGGCGTTGCTCGTCGCGGCCGCCGTGATCCCGGCGATCGGCTACGGCAAGGACTTCGGCACGCTGCTGCTCGCCGGGCTGATCCTCGGCGTCGTCAACTTCGTCGTGCGCCCGGCGATCATCCTGCTGACGCTGCCCGCCGTGATCCTCTCGCTGGGGCTCGCGCTGCTGGCGATCAACGCGCTGATGCTGTGGCTGACGAGCAGGATCGTCGACGGCTTCACCGTCGGCGGGTTCTGGTCGACGATCGGCGGCGCGCTGATCGTGTGGATCGTCAACGCGGCGCTGCGTCGCGCGCCAGCGCTCGACGAGGCCGGCAGCGACTACCGCTGGGACCGCGCCTGACCGCGCGTGTCGCTGCTGCTCGTCAAGCTCGCGCTCGCGCCGGCGCTCGTCGTCGGCTCGTCGCTGGCCGGCCGGCGCTGGGGCCACGAGGTCTCCGGCCTGCTCGTCGCGCTGCCGCTCGTCGCCGGGCCGATCCTTCTGATCACCGAGCTCGAGCACGGTGCGCACTTCGCCGCGCGCGCGGCCGCCGCGTCGCTGCTCGGGCTCGTCGCGCTCGCGTCGTTCGTGGTCGTCTTCGCGCGCGTCGCGCGCACGCGCGGCTGGCTGCTCGCGGTGCTCGCCGGCTGGCTGGCGTTCCTCGCCGTCGCGCTGGCGTTCGGGCAGGCCGTCGATCCCTGCCGGGGTCGGCGCTCGTGCTCGCCGCCGGCGCCTTCGCGCTCGCGCCGCGGCTGCTGCCCGCGCGATCCGCCCGGCCACGACCTGCCGATCGCCGGGCTGCCGGCATGGGACCTGCCGGCGCGAGCGATCGCGACATCGCTGCTCGTGCTCGGACTGACCGGCGCCGCCGCCGGGCTCGGGCCGACATTGACGGGTGCGCTCACGCCGTTCCCGGTCTCCAACACGGTGCTCGCGGCGTTCGTGCTCGTGCTGGAGGGCGCGGCGCAGGTCGACACCTTCCTGCGCGGCTTTCTGCGCGGCGCGTTCGGCTTCGTCGCCTTCTGCTTCCTCGTCTCCGTGCTCGTCCTGCCGCTCGGCGTCGCCGCGGCTTTCACGATCGCCCTGTGCGGCGCGCTGGCCGCGCAGCTGCTGGCGCGGCTGATCGCAGGAGCGAGCGAAGTCCCATCGCCCGCGCGAGCCCGGGCCGACGCGGGAGGCTGAGTCGACGGGACTCTCGCCCGGCGACCTCCCAGCGGGGCGCGCGGAGCGCCCCGCTACGGGTTCAGCGCGACCGCGTCCATGATCGAGCCCCACGTTTCCACTGCGTTCGCTTCGAAGTCCAACAGCTGGCCTTCGAGCTGGCTGGTGCGCTGCAGCAGCGGCCGTTCGGCCGCCGGAAGCGACGGGGCGAGCTTGCTCTTGGGCAGCATGCCGATCGCCTGCACGGGGTAGTAGGAGTTGTCGAACGGCAGCGTGTCGCTGGGCAGCTTGGTGTAGCCGCTGGCCTTCCACGCGCGCAGGTCCGCGCACAGGTCCGGCGCCGGTCGCCGTCGCCTCGGCGTTCAGCCGCCGTGCGTAGTCGTGGACGCCGCGCGTCAGCGCGCCGTCGCTCCAGTGCAACCTGCCGACCGTGCGTGCGAACGCGCCGATCGGCCCGGCGATGCGGCGGAAGACGACGAGCCGCATTGTCGCGGCGATCTCCCACGTGAGCTTTTCCGAGGCTTCGTCCTGCGGCGACCCCGCGACGACCATCGGGCATTCGCTTCGCATGCGCTTGAGCAGCCCCTGCAGCGTGTCTTCCGCGCTGGCGAGCCTTGGCGTGACCGACCGCCACGAGCGCGTAGTTGGCGCGCACGTAGGCCTGGCTTGCGGCCGCGTCGCCGGACGCGCCGAGCGCCGCAGGCGCGGCGGCGAGGAGGACCAGCGCGACGACCGTGAGCACGAGCTTTCTCATGCTCAGAGGCTACCCGCATGCACGCGGCCGCGCGACGGGTGGAGTCCTCGAGCGCCGCCTGTCTTTCAGCGTTCACGTGTCGCCCGTTCTGAAGCAACTCTTACGTAGGTGCGCAGCGGATGTGGCACCCTTTCCGCCCTCGACACCCGCGGGCTTTTGCAGCGGTTCGCCACGGGTCGTCGTGCACTCGCGCATGCGTCGCAACGCACTGATCATCCTCGGCTTCGCCGCGCTCGCATGGGGCGTGGCGGCGCTCGCGCTGAACTCGCCGAGCCTGACGCTGCTCGACGATTCGCCCGCCTCGGGCAAGCTCTCGCCGGCGTGCCTGCCGACCGCGCTCGGCTCGCTCGGCGGCGCTTGCCGGCACCGCAGTACAGGTATCGCCTGCGCCGGAAACGGGCACCGCCAACCCGGCCACGCAGATCAGCTTCCGCGGCGTGCCCGCGGCACAGATCCGCGACGTCTCGGTCGTCGGCTCGCGCAGCGGCGCGCACGCGGGGCGCCTGCGCGCGTACTCGCAGGGCGACGGCGCGAGCTTCGTGCCGGCGCGCGCCCTTCGCAGGCGGGCGAGCGCGTCTCGGTGCGCGCCGCGGTCGGTCCGTCGGGCAGGCCCGTCGCCTTCCAGTTCCACATCGACACGCCGTACCCGACCGCCGACACGACCGACTTCGCCAACCTGCCGGCGGCGCCGGCCGACTACCAGAGCTTCTACACGCTGCCCGGCATGCACCCGCCGGTGATGACGGTCACGACGCCCGACCGCGATCCCGCCGCCGGCGACATCTTCACGACCAACGGCCCCGGCCCCGGGCAGTACGGGCCGCTGATCTACACGCCGCAGGGACGGCTCGTGTGGTTCGACGCGCTGCCGCAGGGCGAAGCCGCCGAGGACCTCAACGTGCAGACCTACGAAGGCCGGCGCGTGCTGACGTGGTGGCGCGGGCACGTGCTCTCGCTGGGCTTCGGCGAAGGCGAAGACGTCGTGATGAACTCGCGCTACCAGACGATCGCGCGGGTCGTCGGCGGCAACGGCCTGAAGGCCGACCTGCACGACTTCCAGCTCGCGCCGCGACGGCGTCGCCTACATCACCGCCTACAACCCGATCCGCTGCGACCTCATCTCGGTCGGCAGGCGATCGGCGAACGGGGCGATCGTCGACACGGCCGATCCAGCAGATCGACATCAAGACCGGCCTCGTGCGCTGGGAATGGCACAGCCTCGATCACGTCGGCGCCGACGAGTCCGAAGTCGAAGCGCCGGCCGGGCCGACGCCGTGGGACTACTTCCACCTCAACTCGATCGACGCGCAGGCCGACGGCAACCTGCTGATCTCCGCGCGCAGCACGTGGGCCGGCTACCTGCTGCAGGGCGCCAGCGGCGAGATCCTCTGGCGCCTCGGCGGCAACAAGAGCTCCTTCAAGATGGGGCCGGGCACGAAGATGGCCTGGCAGCACGACGGGCGCGTGCTGGCCAACGGCGAGCTGACGTTCTTCGACGACGGCTCCAACCCGCCGATCCACAGCCAGTCGCGCGGCGCTGCGCATCAAGCTCGACCTCAAGCGGCACACGCGCGCGGCTCGTCTCCGCGCTCACGCACCGCGACCCGCCGCTGCTGGCGGCCAGCCAGGGCAACATGCAGACGCTGCCCGGCGGCAACAGCCTGGTCGGCTACGGCGGCGTGCCGGCGATCAGCGAGTACGCCGCCGACGGCGCGCTGCTGTTCGACGCCCACCAGCCCTACGACATGTCCTTCTACCGCGCCTTCCGCTTCCCGTGGAGCGCGCGCCCGACGAGCCCGCCGGCCGTGCTCGCGAGCCTCAACGACACGGCGAAGAGACGATCGTGCACGCGAGCTGGAACGGCGCCACCGCCGTCGCCGTCGTGGCGCGTGCTCGCCGGCGAGCACGCCGGCGTCGCTGAAGGCGCAGGCGCGACGATTCCCGTCGGCGGGTTTCGAGACCTCGACGACGCTGCCGCGCAAGTACGCCTACGTGGCCGTGCAGGCGCTGGACGCGCGCCGGGCGCGTGCTCGCCACCTCGCACGACGGTCGCGCCGATCGGCTACTACGCATCGCTGCGCAGCGCGCGCGGGTCGGGCTGATGGTGTCTGGCGCCAGCCGCCCAGACGGGCGGCTCGTCGAGCTCAAGCGCCGGCCTAGTAGGCCGGTTTGGACTTGTGCTTGTGCGTCGTCGTCGTGCTCGTCGGCGTCGTGCTCGTCGTCGGCGTCGTGCTCGTCGTCGCCGTTGAGGACGAGCTGCTGCTGCCGCACCCGGCCACCGCGACGGTGCTCGCCAGGACGGCCAGGGCCGTTAGCATGGCGGTCAGTGGCGTTCTTCTCATGGGGCGGGCTCCAATCGTCGCTCGATGGCTCGGCCGCGCAGCCTACCAGGCGTCCGTGTGAGCAAATGAAGCGTCTGTGTGAGCGGATGAGGCTCGGCGGGCGGGCATGAGCGTCGAGACCACGACCGTCCCCGGCGTGGCCCAGGCGCCCGCCGCCGAGGACAAGCGCGGCCCGGGTCTGGGCTGGCTGCTGGCCGTCTGCTGCGTGGCGCAGTTCATGGTCATCCTCGACCTGAGCATCGTCAACGTCGCGCTGCCGTCGATCCAGTCGAGCCTCGGCTTCACCTCGCCTGAACTGCAGTGGGTCGTCGACGCGTACGCGATCACGTTCGCAGGCTTCCTGATGCTCGGCGGCCGCGCGGCCGACCATTACGGACAGCGGCGCACGTTCGTGATCGCGCTCGTGCTGTTCGCCGTCACCTCGCTGATCGGCGGCGCCGCGCCGAGCCAAGGCTGGCTGATCGGCGGTCGCGCGATCCAGGGCATCGCCGGCGCGCTGATGGCGGCCTGCTCGCTGGCGATCATCACGGCGTCGTTCCCAGCCTGGCCCGAAGCTGCACCGGGCGATCGGCATCTGGGCGATGATGAACGGGCTGGGCGGAGCCTGCGGCGTGCTGTTCGGCGGGATCATCGTCGAAGCGCTGAGCTGGCGCTGGGTGCTGCTGATCAACCCGCCGATCGCGATCGGGGTGGCGATCGTGGCCTACGCGGTCGTCACCGAGCGCGTGCGCAACCGCGAGCTGACATTCGACCTGGCCGGCGCGCTGACGCTGACGATCGGCCAGATCATCCTCGTCTACGGCGTCGTCGAAGCGGGGCTGAAGGGCTGGAGCACGTTCGACGCGCTCGGTCCGATCGTCCTCGGCATCGCGCTGCTCGGCGTGTTCGGCCTGATCGAGGCGCGCTTCGCGTCGAACCCGCTGATCCCGTTCAAGGAGCTGACCAAGACGCTGCGCGCCGCGAACAACATCGTGCTGCTGTTCAGCGCGGCGCTGTTCCCGATGTGGGTGCTCAGCTCGCTCTATCTGCAGCAGGTGCTCGGGCTCTCGCCGCTGCACACCGGGCTGATCTTCCTGCCGATGACGCTCGTGCTGATGCTCGTCGCCCAGCGCGCCGGCAAACTCGTGAGCCTGTTCGGCGTGCGCCCGGTGCTCGGCGCCGGGCTGACGATGCTGACCGCCGGGCTGCTGCTGCTGAGCTTCATCGGCTCCAGCGGCAGCGGCATCGTCTACGTCATGATCCCCGGCCTGCTCGTGGCGGCCGGGATCGCGATGTCGATCGTGCCGTCGACGATCGCCGCGACGACCAGGGCGCAAGGAGGGTCAGGCGGGGCTCGCCTCCGGCCTCGTCAACACCTCGCGCCAGGTCGGCGGCGGGCTCGGTCTGGCCGTGCTGATCACGCTCGCGACGCAGCACACCACGCACCTGATCGGAAACGGCGAGCAGGTGCCCGAAGCGCTGACGCACGGCTTCGCGCTGGCCTACCGGATCGGCGCGGGCTGCGCCGGCGTGGCGGCGCTGTTGACCTTCCTGTCGCTGCCCGCGCCGGAGGCGTCGGTCGCGCAGGGGCGTGCGGCGCTTCGCGCTGGCGCATCGGCGCGGTCCTCGCCGTGTTCGTCGGGCTGACGGTCGCGTTCGCCGGCTCGCAAAGCGCCGCCGGTCGGCCAGTACACGACACGCGACGCCTACAGCTACGTCACCGCGCCGACGCTGCACCCGCCCGCGATCCGCATCCTCAAGGACGCGCCGAGCGCGCAGCTCGCGCCCGGCTACATCTTCACGGCGAACTTCCTCGACCTCAACGAACCGCCGATCGTCGGCCAGAGCGGGCCGCTGATCCTCGACCGGCGCCTGCAGCCGGTGTGGTTTCAGCCGGTGCCCGAAAAGGTCGTCGCCGCGAACCTCAGCCTGCAGACCTACCAAGGCAAGCCGGCGCTCGCCTGGTGGCAGGGCAAGGTCACGAACACCGGCGCGACCGAAAGCGGCGAATACGTCGTCGTCAACCAGCACTACCAGCCGGTCGCGCGGCTGAAAGCGACCGACGGCTGGGTGCTGACGCTGCACGAGATCGTGATCGACGGCGAGCACGCGTGGGTGACCGCGAACAAGAACGTGCCGCGCGACCTGTCGAAGTACGGCGGCGCGTACAACGGCGCGCTGATCGACTCGGCGGTGCAGGAGTACAACCTGAAGACGGGCGCGCTGGAACGCAACTGGGACGCGCTCGACCACATCCCGCTGAGCCAGTCCCAGGCGTCGCTGCCGACCAACGGCTTCCCCTGGGACGCCTACCACGTCAACTCGATCCAGCTCACCGGCAACGGGAAGTTCCTCGTCTCGATGCGCGACACGTGGGCGGCCTATCTGGTCGACATCGCCAGCAGCAAGATCGACTGGACGCTCGGCGGGCGCAACTCGAGCTTCAAGTTCGGTCCGGGCGCGGGCTTCGAATGGCAGCACGACGTATCGATGCAGGGCGACTCGACGGTCAGCGTGTTCGACGACCACTGCTGCCGGCTGACCGGCGGCGGCACCTCGGTCGACCCGACGGGGCCGTCGCGCGGGCTCGTGCTGAAGCTCGACCAGCAGGCGCGCACGGCGACGCTCGCGGCGCAGTACGGCAGAAACGGCGGCTTTCGCTCCGAATACATGGGCGACACCCAGCCGCAGCCAAACGGCAACGTGTTCGTCGGCTGGGGCTCGGAACCGTACTTCTCCGAGTACGACAGCACGCGGCAAGCTGCTGTTCGAAGGCGAGCTGCCGGGGCCCAACCTCTCCTACCGCGCGACGCTCGAGCAGCTGGGTCGGTCAGCCGCTGACAAAGCCGAGCGGCGCCGCGCGTCGCACGGGCGCCCAGACGGCCGTCTACGCGAGCTGGAACGGCGCCACGCAGGTCGTGTCGTGGCGCGTCCTGGCCGGCTCGCAAGGCGGTCGGCTGGCCGCGGTCGCCAGCCACGCGAGGTCCGGCTTTGAGACGGCAGATCGCGGTGCCGGGCAGCTACTCCAGCTTCCAGATCCAGGCGCTCGACGGCGCCGGCAAGACGCTCGGAATCTCCCGGCAATTCGCCCTCGGCTCCTAGCTTCGACCGCCTGCCGCCCCCACGCCGGATACCATCGCCGACCATGCCAAGCATGATTCAGCACCCCCTCAGACCCCTTCGCGCGCGTCGCCGGCGCCCGCCGATTCGCGCACGTGACTGGCGCCACCCGATCGCCGTCGCCGGGCCGCTGCTCGCCGCGCTGGGCGTGGCCGCCGGCCTGTGCGCGTGCGGTGGCGCGTCGCCGGCCACGTCGGCAACGCTGAGCGCGTCCGTCGTCAAGCTGGCCGCCGGTTCGATCGCCGTGTCGCCGCAGCCGGGCACGCCGGACGCGTCGCCGTCGACACAGATCAGCTTCCTCGGCGCCGCCGGCACGCAGGTCTCGGGCGTGCGCGTGGTCGGCTCGAGCAGCGGCGCGCACTCCGGTGCGCTGCGCGCCTACTCGACGGGCACCGGCGAGAGCTTCATCCCCAGCCATCCGTTCCGCGCAGGCGAGAAGGTGACGGTGCACGCGCAGGCGGGCGGCGACGCCCGTCAGCACGAGCTTCACGATCGCCCACCAGGCGCAGCGTCAGCCAGACGCAGTTCCCGCTGAACCCGGGCGACTCCAAGGCGGTCCAGCACTACAGCTCGGCGCCGTCGCTGACGCCGTCGACGCGTGCGCATCACCACGCACGCCAAGCCCGGCGCCGCGCCGGGCGACCTGTTCCTCGCGCCCTATCAGGGCAAGGGGACGCCCGGGCCGATGATCGCCGAACAGGACGGCAGCCTGGTGTGGTTCAAACCGCTGCCGTCGGGCGAGTCGGCGACGAACTTGCAGGTTCAGCAGTACCAGGGCAAGCCGGTGCTCGACGTGGTGGCAGGGCCGCATCCTCCAGGTCGGCTTCGGCCAGGGCGAGGACGAGATCTACGACACCTCCTACCGCCACGTCGCCACGGTGCGCGCGGGCAACGGCTACCACGCCGACCTGCACGAGATCCGCATGACGCCCGAAGGCACCGCCTGGATCGACGTGTTCGACCCGATCACGATGAACCTGTCCAGCCAGCACGGCTCGTCCAACGGGATCGTGCTGACCGACTCGGTCGTGCAGCAGATCGACGTCAAGACCGGGCTGGTGATGTGGGAGTGGCACGCGCTCGGGCACATCCCGCTGTCGGAGTCCAACAATCCCGCCTCGCACCAGCAGCTACCCGTGGGACTACGTGCACATCAACTCGGTCGACCCGGGCTCGTCGGGCGACGTGCTGCTCTCCGCGCGCAACACGTGGACGCTGTATGACGTCGACATCCGCAGCGGCGCGATCCGCTGGCGCCTGGGCGGCAGCGCAGCAGCTTCAAGCTCGGCGCCGGGACACGCGCTTCTACTGGCAGCACGACGCCGAGTTGCAGCCGGGCGGGCTGATCTCGCTGTTCGACAACGGCTCGGACCCGCCGAAGGAGAAGCAGTCGCGCGGGCCTGCTGCTGCGACCCGACGTCGCCGGCCACACGGTCAGCGCTCGTCAAGCAGTTCGCCAACCCGTCGAAGACGCTGCTCGCCGAAAGCCAGGGCAACACGCTGAGCCTGCCCGGGGGCGACTGGCTGATGGGCTACGGCGGGCTGCCCAACTTCACCGAGTACGACTCCGCCGGGCACGTGCTGCTCGACGGCACGCTCGGCAAGAACGTGCAGAACTTCCGCACCTACCTGTCGCCGTGGAGCGCCACGCCACCCGGCCGGCCGTCGCTCGTGGCCAAGTCGGCCGGCGCAGGCGCGGCGAGCGTCGCGGTGAGCTGGAACGGCGCGACCGACGTGGCCTCCTGGCGTGTGCTCGCCGGCGCCTCGCCCTCGTCGCTGGCGCCGGTGGCGAGCGTCGCCAAGTCGGGCTTTCAGACGACGCTCACGGCGCACACCGCCGGCCCGTACGTCGCCGTGCAGGCGCTCGACGGCTCGGGCGCGGTGCTCGGCACGTCGGCCACGGTCAAGGAGTGAGCGCGGGGCGCGTGCCGCTACGCGCCGTGCTCGCCGGCGCGGCGCTGCTGCTCGCCGCCGGGTTGCTCGCGGCGCTGCTCGCGCGCTCCTCGCGCGCCGGCGCCGACGTGACGGCGAACGCGAGCAGGTTCGCCGAACCGCGCATCTCGCCCGAGCTGCGTGCCGCCGCGGCTCGACGTCTCGGCCGCGCTCGCCGGCTCGCGCGTGACGGTGTCGCCCGCGCCGCAGTCGCGCGACGCGTCGGTGTCCACGCAGATCAGCATGCTCGGGCCGCCGGCGAGCGAGCTCTCGCAGGTCGTCGTCACGGGCTCTGAGCAGCGGCGCGCACAGCGGCCGCATGGCGCCCTACTCGCAGGGCGACGGCGCGAGCTTCGTGCCCGCCGAGCCGTTCACTCAGGGCGAGCGCGTGACCGTCCGCGCGGAGCTGCGCGAAGGCGCGAGCGCCACGCCGTTCGCGTGGAGCTTCACCGCGGCCGTGCAGGATCACGGGGGCGTCGCCGGCGGCAGCCCGCGACCGGCGCCGCAGAAGGCCGCCTATCAGCGCTTTCGCTCGCGCCCGGACCTGCAGCCGCCGACCGTGACGGTCACGACGCACGCCGCCGGCACGACGCCGGGCGACGTCTTCATCGCGCCGTACTCCGGGACCGGGCCAGTACGGCCCGATGATCCTCGCCGAAGACGGATCGACGCTGTGGTTCAAGCCGCTCTCGCCGACCGGCACGCGCGCTGCGGACTTCCGCGTGCAGTCCTATGAAGGAAAGCCGGTGCTGACCTGGTGGCAGGACCCGCTGAGCGCCGGCGGCCAGAGCAAGGCCGGCGAGGTGATCATGGACAGCTCCTACCGCCAGATCGCGGTCGTGCGCGCCGGCAACGGCTACCAGCCCGACCTGCACGAATTTCAGATCACGCCGCAGGGCACCGCGCTGATCACGATCTACGACGGCATCGACTGCGACCTGTCGAGCGTCGGCGGGCCACGCGACGCGGCGGTCGCCGACACGCTGTTGCAGCAGATCGACCTGAAGACGGGGCTGGTGATGTACGAGTGGCACAGCCTCGACCACGTCGCGCTCGCCGACTCCTACGCTTCGGCCAAGCACGCCAGCCGCACGACGCCGTTCGACTTCTTCCACATCAACGCCGTCGACGTGCGCGCCGGCGGCGACCTGCTCGTCGACGCGCGCAACACGTGGGCCGCCTACGACGTCGATCCGCGCAGCGGGCGCGTGCGCTGGCGCCTCGGCGGCAAGCACAGCAGCTTCGCGATGGGGCCGGGCGCGACGACCGCGTGGCAGCACGACGCGCGCGAACAGCCCGACGGGACGATCACGTTCTTCGACAACGGCGCGACGCCGGCCGTGCACTCGCAGTCGCGCGCGATCGACGTGCGCCTGGACATGCCGCCGCAGACGGCGACGCTGGTGCGCGACGTCACGTCCACCCCGGCAAGCCGCTGGTCGCCGGCAGCCAGGGCAACGTGCAGGCGCTTGGCGACGGCGCCTGGATGGTCGGCTGGGGCGAGGTTCCCTACTTCTCCGAATACGCCGCCGACGGGCAGCTGCTGTTCGACGCGCACCTGCCGGCGGCGTACGAGTCCTACCGCGCCTACCGCCTGGCGTGGAGCGCGACGCCGACCGATCCGCCGGCGCTCGCCGTCGCGCGCGCTTCGCCGCGGACACGGAGCGATGGTCTACGCCAGCTGGAACGGCGCGACCGCCGTCGCCTCCTGGCGCGTGCTCGCGGGCGCCTCGCGGACGAGCCTCGCGCCCGCGGTGCAGGCGCCTCGCGAGCGGCTTTGAGACGGACTGATGGTCGCTGCCGGCGCGACGGCCGGCGACTACGTGCAGGTGCAGGCGCTCGACGCCGCCGGCGCGGTCATCGGCGTCTCCGGCGCGAAGCGCGTCTGAGCTCCTTCACGCGCGTTTCGCCCCGGCGGCACGCCGCCCTGTTCGGCGAGCCCTTCGAAATAGCGTTTGGCACGTCGTTCGCGCGCGGCGGCGGCGTTGTCGGCGGCGTTTCGCGCGACGCCGAAGTAGTCGTCGAAGCCGCGCGCCTGCGCGTCGCCCAGGCGCGCCGGCAGCGGGCGCGCGCAGCTCCTGTTCGAACGGCCTGCGACAGCGTCTGGCGCAGGCCGTCCTCGAGCGGGCTCGCGCCGGCGCTGTTGTGCAGCTCCAGCCGGCCGCTGTCGGTCGCGTAGTCGTACAGCTCGTGTTCCTGCGCCGCTCGTGCAGCGGTTCGATGCCGCCTTCGGCGCCAGTCGGAGTACGTCGCGTACTTGGCGTCCTGCGTGCGCAGCGCGACGACGTGCAGCGGCGCGTCGGCCGCGTAGGACTCGATCGCGAACTCGGTGACCGTCTCGTCGGTCGCGTGCAGCACGTACGGGCGTCCCGGCGCATTGGGGTCGGCGAGGATCGCCGCGAGGTCGGCGCGGTCGGCGATGTGCGCGTAGTGCGCTTCGCCGCGCCAGTCGGTTCGAGCCCGTGGCGATCGTCAGCAGCAGCGGCGCGATGTCGACGCTCGAGGTCAGCTGGCTGCGCGTGACCTGCGGCGACTGCGTCAGCATGCCGCGGTTGTCCTTGACGATCAGCGGCACGCGGATGCGCCTCCTCGTAGGCGCCCGCGCCCTTGCCGCGCAGCCCGTGCGAGCCGCCGTACTCGCCGTGGTCGGAGGTGAACACGATGACCGTGTTGGCGGCGACCTCCGGGCGGCTGTCCAGCGCGGCGCAGCACCTCGCCGATGTGGCCGTCGACCTCGCGCTGCAGCTTGCCGTACAGGTCGAGGAACTGCATCCACAGCTGCTCCGCTTCGGGGCCTTCGAAGGGGACCGGGCCGAACGACGCCGCCGCGGTGTCCTGCAGCGAGCGCTGCAGCAGCGGCTTGTTGCGCTCGATCAGCAGCTCCGGGCGTCTCGAAGTTCGCCGGGCAGCGACTGCGCGACCGGCTGCGCGCTCGCCTCCGGCGCGCACGCGGTCGCTCCACTCGTACCACCAGGCGATGTCGTGCGGGTTGACGAACGAGACGGTCGTGCACCACGGGCCGGCGCCGCCCTCGCGCGCGAACCACCTGCCGAACTGCCTGGCGATGTGACCGTCCAGGCGCCAGCCCTGCCCGGGGGCGCCGTTGGGCGAGGGGTACGTGCCGCCGTGGAAGCCGTAGCGCTGCATCGCGCGTTCGCCGCGGCGGCGACCCCACCTGCCGTCGTGGTGGGTGAGGTGCCACTTGCCGTACCAGCGCGTGCGGTAGCCGTGCTCGCGCAGCATCGTTCCCCACGTCGGAAAGCCGGGGTCGAGCGTGCTGCCGCCGGTGATCATGCAGCCGGTCTGGTGGGTGTAGAGGCCGGTCAGCAGCGTCGAGCGCGCGGGCGTGCAGTCGTTGGCAGCGGTGTAGTGCCCGGAGAAGGAGACGGCCTGCTCGCGCAGCGTCGCCAGGTTGGGCGGCAGCGCCGTGCCGTCGCCGCATCGGCGAGAACCACTGCGGGAAGCGCAGCTGGTCGACGAGGATCACGAGGATGTTCGGGCGCTGCGGGTCCTGCGGCGTCGAAGTCGTGGCGAGGGCGCCGCTGGCGCGCGCTCTGCGCCGGAGTCCTGCGTCGCGTCGGCCAGGCGCGCGATGCCCAAGCCGGCGCCCGCGAGCAGCCCGCCGGCGGCGATGCCGCGCTTGACGAACGTCCGCCGGTCGACTCTCTTATCCTGTTCGGGGCCCATGCTCTCCATACGCGCTCTGATCGTAGGGCTGGCGACGGCGGGGCTCGGGCTGGTCGTTGCAACTGCGGCGGCTGTCGCGCGGGCCCCGTCGTGCACGCCGGCGACATTGAACACCTCGGCGCTAAAGGCTGGATTAGTGACCGTCTCGCCGCTCTCGGGCAGCCGCGACGCCTCGCGCGCAGACGCAGATCAGCTTCCTCGGCGTGCCGGCCTCTGCGATCGCTCACGTGAGCGTCGTCGGCTCGCAGACCGGCGCGCATGCCGGGCGCCTGCTGGCCTACTCGCAGGGCAACGGCGCGAGCTTCGTGCCCGCGCGGCCGTTCGCCGAAGGCGAGCGCGTGGTCGTGCGCGCCGACCTGCTCAGCGCGGGCGCCGTGCACCCGCTGCTCGACGTGTTCGCGATCGCCGAGCAGGACGCGATCACGCGCACGCCCGAGACCGATGCACGCGGGCAGCTCAAGCGAAGTGCAGAGCTTTCGCTCGCGCCCGGACCTGCACCCGCCGCAGGTGACCGTGACGAGCGATGCGCCCGGCCAGGCCGCCGGGCGACGAGTTCGTCGCGCCGTACACCGGACCGGGGCAGGCCGGCCCGATGATCCTCGACCCGGCCGGAGCGCTCGTATGGTTCAAGCCGCTGCCGGCGAACGTGTTCGCGACGAACCTCCGCGTGCAGCAGTACCTCGGCCAGCCGGTGCTGACGTGGTGGCAGGGCGACATCTCGGTGCACGGCTTCGGGCTCGGCGAAGGCGTGATCTTCGACCGCTCCTACAGCGAGCTCGCGCACGTGCGCGCCGGCAACGGCGTGCAGGCCGACCTGCACGAGTTCCAGCTCACGCCGCAGGGCACGGCGCTGATCACCGCCTATGACCCGATCCGCTGCGACCTGTCGGCGGCCGGCGGCGCCAGCGACGACGGCGTGACCGACGGGCTGCTGCAGGAGATCGACGTGAAGACCGGGCTGGTGATGTTCCAGTGGACGAGCCTCGACCACGTGGCGCTGGACGAGTCCTACGTCAACGCCGACATACGCCTCCGCGCGGTCGCCGTATGACTACTTCCACATCAACTCGATCGACCTCGACGCAGGACGGCAGCCTGCTGATCTCCGCGCGAAACACATGGGCGGTGTACGACCTCGATCCGCGCAGCGGGCAGATCCGCTGGCGCCTGGGCGGCAGGCGTTCGAGCTTTCACATGGGCGCCGGCACGAGCACCGCCTACCAGCACGACCCGCGCGACCTGGGCGGCGGCGCGATCAGCATCTTCGACAACGGCGCCTCGCCGGCGGTTCACGGCCAGTCGCGCGGCATCGTCGTGGATCTCGACGCGCAGCACGCGACGGCGACGCTCGCCACGCAGATCGTGCACACGCCGCCGCTGCTCGCCGACAGCCAGGGCAACTTCCAGGCGCTTGACAACGGCGACTGGTTCGTCGGCTGGGGGCAGTCGCCGGCGTTCTCCGAGTTCAACGCCGCCGGCGCGCTGCTGTTCGACGCGCACTTTCCCGCGCACACGCAGTCCTACCGCGACCTGCGCTTCGCCTGGAGCGCGGCGCCGGCGCACGCGCCCGCCTTCGTCGTGACGCCGAGCCCCGGCGGCGCGCAGACTGTCTACGCGAGCTGGAACGGCGCGACGCAGGTCGCGTCCTGGCGGGTCCTCGTCGGCGCCCGCGCGGGCAGCCTGCAAGCGGTCGCGCAGGCGCCTCGCGCGGGCTTTGAGACCGCGATCGCGCTGGCCGGCGGCGTTCACGGCCTCTACATGACGGTGCAGGCGCTCGACGCGGCCGGCCAGGTCATCGGCGCCGCTCCGATCGCCAGGGTCTGAGCGTCGACATGGGCGGACTGATCGCTGGCGCCGCCAGGCGCCGCGGAGTAATCTCAGCGCCACGCGCCAGCACACGAGGGAGGCAGCCGTGAGCACCACCAACCAGGACTCCAAGTCGCTCGAGCAGGTGCTCGTCGGCGATCGGGCCAACTTCCAGGACGGACCGCCGCACGAGCTGTTTCGCCAGCTGCGAGGCGAGTGCCCGGTGCACTGGAGCGAGCGCATCACCGAGTACCCCGACGAGGAAGGCTTCTGGTCGGTGACGACGGCCGACGACGTCCACGAGGTCAGCCGCGACTGGCAGACGTTCTCCTCGGAGATCGGCGGTTTCACGGCGCTGAAGAACGCGATCCTGCCGCTGGAGCTGCAGCAGGCGATGTTCATCGGCATGGACCCGCCCAAGCACGATCGCCTCAAGGCGCTGTTTCAGCGCGGCTTCACGCCGAAGCGAATCGCCGAGCACGAGGACGCGATCCGCGCGATCACGATCGACGTGCTCGACGGGCTCGATGGCCGCGAGCAATGCGACTTGGTCAACGACGTGGCGCAGCCGATCGTCGCGCGCGTGATCGGCAGCTTCATGGGACTGCCGCGCGAGGACGACGTCGTGTGGGCGCGGCTGATGGCGACGATCGTCGGGGCGGGTGACCCGGACGCGACGCCGGAGGGCACGCAGAGCGTGATCGAGCGCGACGTGCCGGAAGTGTTCGAGCGCTGCGGCAAGCTGATCGCCGAGCGGCGCGCGACGCCGACCGACGATCTGACGAGCGTGCTCGTGCACGCGGAGATCGATGGCGAGCGCCTGGAGGACCACGAGATCGTGATGGGCTTCGTGCTGCTGATGGCCGCGGGCAACGACAGCACGAAGGCGACCTACTGCAGCGGCATGCGCGCGCTGATGGAAAACCCCGACCAGCGCCAGCTGGTGCTCGACGACTCGTCGCTGGTGCCGGCCGTCGTGGAGGAGTCGCTGCGCATGTTTCCCGCGTTCGGACACTTCGCGCGCACCGCCACATGCGACACCGAGCTGCACGGGCAGACGATCCACGAGGGCGAGAAGCTGGTCATGTGGTACCCGTCGTCCAACCGCGACGAGACGCGCTACGAGGACGCCGACCGCTTCGACGTCACGCGCAATCCCGAGCACCAGGCGTTCGGCGCCGGCGGCCGCCACTTCTGCCTGGGCACGGCGCTCGCCCGCCTGGAGCTGCGCATCCTCATCGAGGAGACGCTTGCGCGTTTTCCCGAGATGGAGATAGCCGGCGCGCCCAGGTTCGTCGAATCGCCGTTCGCCAACCAGCTGAAGACGCTGCCGGTCCGCCTTCGGCCTTGACGGCGCCACCGCGGCGGCGCCGTCAAGCTCCAAGCTATTCGTAAGGGTCGCGCTCCACGACGCGCTCGCGCACGACTCGCCCGCGCGGGCGAGCGCTGACCATGTAGAACAGCGACAGCACGAGTCCGACCGCGCCGACGATCATCAGGATCAGCCCGATCGTCGTGATCGAGATGCCCGAGACGGTCGCGGTCACCGCGTAGCGCAGGATCGCGCCCACGGCAATCAGGAATATCGATGTGCCAAGTGGCATCGGTGGTGGTTACCTCCAGTGGTAGCGGGAGCGAGGGGTCGTTCTGGGACGACCCTAGATGCGTCCGCCGCGCCGGTAGCCGAAGCCACCGCTGGTCAGCATGATCAACACCACTATCAGCAGCAGCAGCCAGAGCAGCGGGCTGACGCCGATGCCTCCGGCGATCGCTGCGATCACCAGCACGATCAAAAGCAGCTCTACAAGTCCCATCGGGTACCTCCAACGTTGTTCGCCCAAAAAAGACCTACAGAAAGTGGCCTACAGGTAGTAGATGCCCGCGATCGCCATGCGTCTAAACCACGTATCAGCTTTCTCATCAACTGTTCGCGTCGCAGTTGCGCCGCCCTTGAACGTTGGGTTGGTTGGCCCGGCGACGAGCGGGTAAAGCATAAGAAGTCAGGGCGCCAGGCCGGAACGGCGCGGCGCGGCATCGTGCGCACGGTCTTTCGGGTCGTGCGCGAGCGTTGTCCGACCGCTGACGCGCGGGCTTGCGCCTCTGTCCCGGACGCAGGCATGCGAGCCGCCACGGCGAGCATCAGCGCCCGAAGCAAGGTGGGGTTTGGGTCTCAGGCGAGACCAAAACGAAAAGAGGAGGAACATGAGCACCGGAGCGATAATCGCGATTGCCGTTGGAGCCGTGGTAGTGCTGGCACTGATCGTCGTCGCCGCTAGCGCGGCGAAGCGCAGGCGTCTGGAGACGCGTCGCAACGAGGCGCGCGGGCTCCGCGAGCAGGCGCGGGTGCACTCGGTGCAGGCCGAGAGCACGCGCGCGTCGGCCGATGAGCAGGCCGCGCAGGCGCGACGCTCGGAAGCCGAAGCGGAGGAGCTCGCCGCGAAAGCGCGCAAGGATCGTGCGCTGGCCGAGCGCCAGAGCATCGAGGCCGAGCGCCAGTCAGAGGTCGCGCGCAGCCATCACGACCAGGCGCGCGAGGTGGACCCCGAGGCCAGCGACAGCGGCCACGAGGAAGCGCTGGCGATCGACAAGGAGTAACCGCAGGGCGACCTCGTCTCGTCGAGCGGAAGGGGGGGGATTCGAACCCCCGAGACGGGGTTCGCCCGCCTAACGGTTTTCAAGACCGCCGCATTCAACCGCTCTGCCACCCTTCCCGCGCGAACATGAAGGCTAATGGGTCCGGTGGGGCGCGCGGCTTCTTGCCGCTCGCACCGCGCCGGCCAGCTCGCGCACGCCGGCGCGGATGGCGGGCTCGGGCATTTGCGCGTAGCCGAGCAGCAGGCCCGGATGATGCTCACGGTGGTCGGCGCGATAGTCGCTCATGGTCTCGAGCTCGACGCGCCGGTCGTGGGCCTCCTCTCGGATCGCCCGCTCGTCGTCGCTGTCGAGCACTTCGACGGTCACGTGCAGCCCGGCGGCGACACCCCGGACGGCGGCGTCGGGGAGCGCCTCGCCGAGCGCCTCGATGAGCGCGTCACGCCGGGCGCGGTAGCGCGATCGCGTTCGGCGCAGGTGGCGGTCGAGCTCGCCGCGCGTGAGGAAGTCGGCGAATGCGTGCTGCTCGATGCGAGCGGTTCCCCGGTCGGCGAGGAGCTTCTCGCGGCTGACTGCTTGCAGCAGCGACGGTGGAAGAACCAGCCAGCCGATGCGAAGCGCCGGCGCGAGCGTCTTGCTCGCCGAGCCGGCGTAGATCACACGGTCCGGGTCCAGCCCCTGAAGCGCGCCGACGGGCGCGCGGTCATAGCGGTACTCGGCGTCGTAGTCGTCCTCGACGGCGATCGCGTCGCTTGCGCGCAACCAGGCCAGCAGGGCCGTGCGCCGCTCGCCGCTGAGCACGGCGCCGGTGGGGTGCTGGTGGGCGGGCGTCAGCACGACCGCGTCAGCGTCGGCGCGCGCGAGCTCGTCGACTCGCATTCCGTCTTCGTCGACCGCGATTGCAACCGGCTGCAGGCCGGCGCGGGCGGCGACCAGCGCGTCCTCGGGGTTGCTCAGGCTCTCCAACGCGATCCGCTTCGCGCCGGCCGCCGCGAGCGCGTGGCACACCAGGCCGAGGCCCTGCGTGTAGCCGCTCGTGACGACGATGCGCTCAGGATCGGCGACGACGCCCCGCACGCGGCCGAGGTAGTCCGCCAGAGCAAAGCGCAGGACCTCCACACCGCGAGGGTCGCCGTAGCCGAGGTCGGCGTCGGTCATGCCCGCCAGCGCCTCGCGCAGCGAGCGCAGCCACGCGGTGCGCGGGAACGTCGAGACGTCGGGCACGCTCGGACGAAAGTCGAAGCGGACGTCCGCGCTCGCCCGCGAGGCGACCTGCGGAGCCTGTCCTGCAACCGCCGCCGCGTCGCAGACGCGAGGGCGCGCGCCTTGGCGCAGGCTCAGGTAGCCCTCGGCGGCGAGCTGCGCATAGGCGTCCACCACGACCCTCCGCGAAACGCCGAGCTGCCGTGCCAGGTCGCGGGTGGATGACACCTGTGCGCCGGCGCGCAGGGCGCCCTCCCGGATCGCTCGCCGAAGCTGGCCCTCGATCTGCGCGCCGAGCGTCTGAGAGCCATCGCGGCTCACCGAGAGGAGCAGCTCTATTGGCTGACTGGTCTCGTCCAAGGGTCCAATTGTGGATCTGTTATCTGCACCAGTAAGACCGTAGCATCGGTCAATGCACTCGATCGCCTCATCCGTCGGCGCGCGACGCCTGTTCGCCCTCTCGATCGTCGCGCGGCTGCCGCCGGCGATGCTCAGCATCGGGATACTGATCCATACGCGCCACCTGACCGGCTCGTTCGCCGCGGCCGGCGTGGTCACCGGCGTGTATGCGATCGCGCTCGGCATCGGCGGACCGCTGCTCGGACGGCTCGTCGACCGCCACGGCCAGACCTCGACGCTGCTGGTGAGCGCGAGCATCGCCGCAATGCTGCTGGGCGCGCTCGCGGTGCTGCCGTCGGGCGCCCCGCTCGCCGTGCCTGTCGCGCTCGCAGCGGGGATAGGCTTGGCCACGCCGCCGGTCGGCGCGTGCCTGCGAAGTCAACTCCCAGACCTCCTGTCCGATCCCGACGCCGTTCGAGTCGCCTACGCCTTCGAGGCGTCGGTGATCGAGCTGACCTACATCGTCGGGCCACCGCTGGTGCTCTGCATCGGCGCTCTGTGGTCCACCGGCGCGGCGCTCGCGATCGCCGGCGTCGTCCTGCTGGCGGCGACCGCGGCGTACTGCGCGCAGCCAGCCTCCCGTCGCTGGCACGCCGCGCCGGCTGAGCCGCGGCGGGGCGGTGGGTCGCTGCGAACACCGGCCATGCGGACACTTGTGATCGCGCTGGTCGCCGTCGGCGTGCTGCTCGGCGCCGACGAGGTCGCTGTCACGGCGGCCGCCAAGGCGCTCGCGGGCACGACAGCCGCCTCGGCCCTGTTCGCCCTGTGGGGCGCCGGGTCGTTCGTCGGCGGCTTGCTCATCACCAGGCGCGGCGGTGGCGCGCGCAGCGCCGGGGGGCTTGCGCTTCTGCTCGGCGCGCTCACGGCCGGACACCTTGCGTTGATCCCGGCGAGCCAAAGCATGGTTGCCCTGGGGGCCGTGCTGCTTGTCGCCGGCGCCGCGATCGCGCCGACGGAGGCCACCGTGTACGCGATGGTCGAACACGCCGCCCCGGCGGCGACGATGACCGAGGCCTTCGCGTGGCTCGCCACCGCGATGGCGGTCGGCGGCGCCATCGGAGCGGCCGGCGCAGGAGTCCTCGCCGACCGTATCGGGCCGACAGCGGCCTTCGCGCTCGCCGGCGGCGCCGGCGCGCTCGCCGTGCTCGCGACCATTCTCCGATCGGGCACGCTGGCCCCGCCGCGGGAGAGCGAAATCGTCCCCGGCGGGTCACGGGCGATTCCAGTCCCGATCCCCGTCCTGATGACCCAACCAACCTCTCGATGATCCCGATGGCCGCTCCCGGGCGCGCGGTCGGGGTACTCTGGCGCGACTACCCGGTCACGGTGACCGTCACCGGGATCACCGCGCTGGCCGGCGCGGCCCAGCTGTTCGGCCCGGAGGTCGTCTCGGCACTGCAGCGCGATTCCGAGCAGCTGCGCCAGGGGCAGACGTGGCGGCTGGTCACTCCGCTCTTCGTACAGCCCGACGGCCTGCTGCAATACGCGTTCAACTTGACCGGCAGCGCTCTCGTCGGCGCCTCAGTCGAGGCCCACTACGGGCGCAGCCAGTGGCTGATCTCCTACTTCGGCGGTGGCCTGCTCGCGCTCGGCCTTGCCTATTGGTGGTTCCCGCACTCCACCGACGGCGGTTCCTCAGACGCCGTCGCGGGGCTGATCGGCGCGCTGACGTATGCGATGTGGCGGAGTCGGCTGCGACCCGCCTGGCCTGCGTTCGCATACGCGGCGTTCTTCGCCGCCGACCTGACCGCGCTTGCGACCGGTGGCGTGGTTGTGGCCGCGATCGTCGGCAACACTGTGCTGGTGCTCATGAACATCCTTCGTCGCTGGTCGCTGCTGCGCCCGCTGGTCGTCATCGAGATTCTGCTCCTCGGCGCCGTCCTGACGGCACGCCGCGACGGTCACGGCGTCGGGCTGTTGACCGGCTTCGTGCTGGCCGCTGCGTTGCATCGCCGCCACAGCTCCGGCCGCGCCGGCGGCGCCTCGAAGGCGCCGGGTCGAGCTCTGACTCGTCGTGCGGCGGGCCGCCGCCGCGAGGGAGCGAGCGCCGACCGTTGACCGCTGCACACGCCCGCACGCGCACACCCTCACCAGGGCTGGGGCAGGGCCTGCTGCAAGGCGCAGCGACGCTGTTGACCAATCTTGTGCTGCCGCCGGCGCTCTACTACGGCCTGCGTGCAGGCGGCATCGGCCCGCTCGCGGCGCTGCTCATCGCCGGCGCCCCGCCCGGTGCGCGCGTGTGTTTCGTGCTGGCGCGAACCCGCCGGATCGACACGATGGGCGGGCTCGTGCTCGCAGCCGTGCTGCTCACCGCTCTCAGCTCGCTGCTCACCGGCAGTCCGCGCACACTGCTGGTGCGCAACGCCATCCTCGGCTTCCCGTTCGGCGTGTGGATGCTCGCCAGCCTGTGGGCGAGTCGGCCGCTCACATACGAGCTGGCGAAGGGCCTGCTGCCGACCAAGGAGCTTGCCTTCGAGCGAGAGTGGACCGACCGGCCGGGCGTCCGCCGCGCTTGGCGCCGGCTGACCGTTCTGTGGGCCTGCGGCCTGCTGATTCACGCCACAGCAAGCGTCGCGATGGCGGCCACGCTGGCGGTCGACGCCGTTCCGGGCCTCGAAACGGCGCTGTGGATCGCCATGTTCGTCGTCCTCCAGATCGTCACTCAGGTGATCCTGCACAGGACTGGCACGATGCGCCGGATCCTCGCGCGCCCGGTGTGACCGGCGGCCCTACTCGCTGCTATTGGAAGGTGAAGGTGTCGCCCGGAGCCGTCACGGGGCTGGTCTGGCCTGCGACGATGGCGCGCACGTCGACCGATCCCGATTTGCGCGCCGGGGCGGTGACGGAGCACAGCGTGATCGATTCGCACTGCACGTTGGTGGCCTCGACCGAGCCGAACTTGAACGCGGTCGCGCCCGCTCCGGGTGCAAAGCCCGTGCCGCGCACCGTCACCGTGGCACCGCCCTTGGTGGAGCCTGAGCTCGGGCTCAAGGCGCTGACGGTCGGCGGTCCGTAGTTGAAGCGGTCGCCGGGCACAACCGCGCTGGTGCCGTTGGGGGTGGTCACCGTGAGGTCGACCTTGCCCGCGCTGGCGGGCGGAGAGACGGCGGTCAACAACTTGGTCGAGCGAACGGAGAAGGACGCGGCGGCGCCGCCGAAGCTCACCGATGTAACGCCGTCGAATCCGCCGCCGGTCACCGTGACGCTCGTTCCGCCGGCCGCTGCGCCGGAGGCGGGGGAAACGCTGCCGACCTTCGGTGCGGGGCCCTTGGGGACGTAGGTGAAACGATCGGCTGCGCCCTTCGCGCTGGTTCCGCCGGTGCTCGTCGCGGTCACGTCCACGACGCCGGCGCCACTCGGCGCGACCGCGCTGAGCGAGCCGTCGCTGTTGCGCTGACAGCTGGTCGCTTCGGCGGCGCCGAAGTGCACGGCCGTCGCGCCGGCGAGGAAGTTACCTTCGATGCGCACGGGCGTCGCGCCCGACTGCAGGCCGGCGTTGGGTGTCACAGCCGTGACGGTCGGCACGGGCGAGAGGGTGGTGAACGTCTGGTCGCTTCCCTGAGCGCTGCCGTTGGCGTTCGATGCGACGATGCGAAAGTGGTATGGAGTTCCGGCTGTGAGACCTTCGATCGCTGCGGAAACGGCCACTGGGCTTTCACCCGCTCCGGGCGCGGTCATGCACGGAACGCTCGCTTCATAGAACATCGACGTGCCGTATTCGAACTTGCATTCGCTGACGGCCGGGCCGTTGGGGTCCACGACGGCGTTGAGCGTGGCTGAGGTCTGCTTGACGGCCGAAGCGGGTCGTTCGCCCAACGTCGGAGGCTGAGATGCTCCCCCCGGCGGTTGTGAGGCCGGCCCCGGCGCGGGGTGAGCCGAGAGCAGCAGCGGCGGTCGCGGCAGCTGGTTGAAGTCGAAAGCGTTGGCGATGTCGCCCAGCCCGGAGGCTTCTTCGCGAACGTCCGGTCGGGGGTCCGGGCGGCCGTCGGTCGCCGGGTTCAGCCGTTCGCCAGAGAGGAAGTCGTCCTCGATGAACTTCAGGTACGCGTCGTGGCTGAGCTGCTGATGGTCGATGTAGCCGGTCTTCGCGTATGGGCTGATGACCAGCCCCGGCACGCGCAGCCCGTAGCCGTTCGCGTCGACGTTCGGCGGCGCGACGTGGTCGTAGTAGCCGCCCCAATCGTCCCACGAGAGGAAGATGGCCGTGCTGCCCCAGCACGGGCTGCGCATGATCGAGTTGATCGTCGTCGTCACGTAGGTCTGGCCGACCGAGATGTGAGACGGCGCGTGTTCGGAGGTCTTCACGTCGGGCGTCAACCATGCGACCTGCGGCAGGCCGCAGGTCGCTTCGTTATGCACAGCTTCATAGAAGTGATTGAGCGACTGGATGTTTTCCAGCTGCCCATCCTGTTTGACGTCGGTGAAGTCGCCGAGCGGGTTCCAGATCCCGGGCGTCTTCGGGCCCTGTTTCACGGGCTTGCATTTGATGGCTTCGTCGTTCTCGCAGTCGGGCTCGCTGCCTTCCTTGACGTAGTAGCGCCAGCTGACATGCGCCTTGGCCATCAGGTACGTGAGATCGGTCCACGCATAGGTGGCTTTGCCCGGAACGAGCGGTCCCGACCAGCCTTTGCCGGGCTGCACCGGTTCGAGCGACCCGACGCAGGCCATCGGGTCTTCGTCTTCGTGCGGACAGCGCGCCGACCAGCCTGAGACCAGGTACAGATGCTCGGGCAAGCTCCACGAGGCCGCGTCCTCGAACATGTTGTCCTGGAGAGAGAACGCTTTGGCGTATTCCCAGTAGTTGGGTATCTCGCGCGCGTCGTGGTAGCCCATCACGTCATTGCATTCCGCCGCCTGCTGTTCGGGCAGGCAGATCGAGCAGTTGGGGTCCGTGGTCGCAGTCTGGCATTTGCTGCGTTCCTCCTGCTGGGCGACGAACCCGTCCATGCTTCCGCCGTTGATATCGCGGATCGCCGCTTCAGCCCCGTGCGGACCCCCCGAGACGTTGTCGCCGCCGTCGTGATACGGCTTCACGCAGCCGCCGTTCACCGGGTCAGGCACGCAGACGTTGGCGGGGATGCCCCGCGCGCCCGGGTACGTTCCGAAGTAATTGTCGAACGAGTGGTTCTCCTGCATGATCATCACGACGTGTTCGATCTTGTGGATGCCTTCGGGAGCCGCCTGCGCTGCCGGCGAGGCGAGCGCGGGCGTGAGCACGGCGAAGACGCCGGCAAGCAATGCAAGCCGTCTTTGCAGGCGGAGCAGTGGGTCGCGCGATCGGGTCATTCAGCCTCGTCCTCGGTCGGGTCCGTGGCGGCCGGTGGCAAGTGCCCGGCGCCGTCGGCAGACCGCAGACGAGCAAGCCTACAGCCCGCGACCGGCGCCGGCGTCGGCTCGTGCGCGACGCCCCGCAGGCGCTGCGTGCCGGATTCCGATGAGCGGATCTGAAGACGGCCTCGCCCGCGCGCGGCTGCCGCGTCGCGGTCCCCGCGGCGGAGCACCAGCCTCTAGACTTGCCCGCGAATCCCCGGAGAGGTGGCCGAGAGGCTGAAGGCACTCGCCTGCTAAGCGAGTATGGGGGTCAAACTCCATCGCGGGTTCGAATCCCGCCCTCTCCGTGCAGCACCGTCGCGCTCAGTCCTCCGCCGCATCGCCCGCGGACACGACGAACACGATGTGCCGGCGCGCGAGCGGTGAGGTGCTCATGCAGTTCCACCGGGCCGCCCTGCAGCGGCGCGACGGTCACGTCGGTGAGCGTGAGGAAGTCGCGCTCGGATGCGTTGAGCACGTCGGACACGCGGCTGCGATAGCCGTCGCGCGCGAGCGTGAGGAAGCCCTCGATGCGATGGCGCTCGGTCTCCAGCCTGACGCGCTCGCGGCGGTGGTCCATGCTCGCGCGCTCGTCGTCGAAGTGATCGGCTGTGCTCATGCGCTCCCTATCGGCGCACGGCGTAGATTCGATTAACGATCGTCCGGCGGCCGGTCGGCCCGGCGGCGACGATGTGCACGCGCGCGACCATGCTCGACGTGCGCGCGAGCTCGCGTCGCAGGCGGCGCAGGCCGAGCGGGCCGACGCGCAGGCGAACGTGCATCGAGCGCCGCGCGCGGCAGCGTCTGCGCCGCGCTGACGAGCGCCACCGCGCCGCCGCGCCTGGCGGGCGTGAGCGTCGCGCTGACGAGCACCTTGCAGTCGCGCTGGCAGGCGATGCTGAGCGTGAGCGCGCGCCGCGCGAGCACGCCCGAGCGCGTGGGCAGGCCGACGCGCAGCACCGGCGCGACGTCCAGTGGCGGCGGCCACGAGCCCGGCGCCAGGCAGCCGGTGGGCTGGGGTTCGACCATGTTGAAGCGCTCGATGCGGTTGTTGTTGGTGTCGGCTATGTACACGTCGCCGGCGCAGTCCACGGCGATCGCGGCGGCCTGGGAGAAGTCGCCGAGGCCGGTGCCGCGCAGGCCCCACTTGGCCTGGAAGCGCCCGTCGGCGCTGAACACCTGCACGCGGTTGTTTTCGCTGTCCAGCGCGAACACGTCGCCGCCGCCGTCGACGGCCACGCCGGAGGGCGCGTGAAAGCGCCCGTCGCCGCCGCCGCGCCCGCCCCAGCTGCGCAGCGTTTCGCCGTTCTGCGCGAGCTCGACGATACGGTCGTTGCCCTTGTCGGCGACGTACACGTCTTCGCCCTGCGCGGGGTTGCTTACGGCAATGCCCGACGGGTGGTTGAAGCCGCCGGAGGCGGAGCTGGCCGCCCCGTTGCCGCCGCCGGCGCCCCAGCGCGCGATCAGCGAGCCTTCGCCGCCGTACACGAGCACGCGGTTGTGCCCGGCGTCGGCGACGTACGTGCGCCCGGACTGCTGCGCGACGGCGACCGCGTCGGCGCCGTTGAGCTGCGCGCCGCCGAGGTTCGTCGGTCCGCCGATTTCCGAGAGGTAGGTGCCGTCGCCCCACATGCGCACGAGGCGTTCGGCGCCTTCGTCGGCCACGTACAGCGAGCCGCGCGCGTCGATCGCGATGCCGGTCGGCTCGGCGAAGCTCGCGTCGTGGCCGCCGGCGGTCGTCCACTGGCCGGCGAAGACGTCGGTTTCCGGCGCGAACAGCTCGACGCGACCGCCGACGGTGTCGGATGCGAGCAGCCGGCCGGTCGGGTCGATCGCCAGCCCGCGCGGGGCCGTCAGCGCGTTGGGTCCGCGCGCGGAGATGCCGATCGAGCGCACGAAGCGCCCTTCCGGGGAGTAGACCTCGACGCGGTCGTTGGCGGTGTTGGCGACGTACGTGTCGCCAGCCGGGTCGCTGGCGATGGCGCGCGGGAACGCCAGCTGTCCGGGTTTGCTGCCGAAGCCGCCCCACGCGCCGGCGAAGGCCGAGCGCGCTGGTCAGCTTGACCACGCGATGATTGAGGTCGTCGGCGACGTAAGCGTTACCGGCGGCGTCGAGGGCGACGCCGTAGGGGAAGCCGAACTGTCCCGGCCCGACGCCCTGCGAGCCGGCGGCGCCCTGATAGGCCCCGTTGGGGTCGAACTGCTCGATGCGATGGTTGTCGTCATCTGCGACCAGCACCTCGCAGGCGTTCGCGGCGACGCCGCGCGGGTAGGTGAACTGGCCCGGGCCGCTGCCCTTGGCGCCCCATTCGAGGACTTCGCCGCCCTGCAGGTTGAAGCGCTCGATGCGGTTGTTGCCCGAGTCGGCGACGTACACGTAGTTGCCGGCCACGGCGATGCCGCCGCCAGGCGGCTTGGTGTAGTCCTGCGAGGAGCCGAAGCTGAACTGGCCGGGTTCCGACCCCTTGTGGCCCCATTGCAGGATGAAGTTGCCGTTTGCGTCGAACTTCTCGATGCGGTTGTGGCTGGAGTCGACGACGTACACGTCACCGGCGGCGTCCACGGCCAGCCCGCCGATCGGCCCGAACTGGCCGTGTCCGCCGCCGTAGGAGCCCCACTCGGTCTCAAACGCGCCGGTCGCGGAGAACTTCTGCACGACGTAGCTGAGCTGGTCGGCGACGTACACGTCGCCGACGCTGTCGACGGCGACGGCCTCGGGGAAGCGCAGCACGCCCTCGGCGCGCTGGCCGACGATCTGCGCGGAGGCGTA
The DNA here is from genome assembly GCA_963794905.1 of uncultured Solirubrobacteraceae bacterium. Lineage (GTDB taxonomy): Bacteria > Actinomycetota > Thermoleophilia > Solirubrobacterales > Solirubrobacteraceae > Palsa-744. The sequence goes on along the minus strand of CAWCFO010000002.1, from coordinate 1,172,587 downwards.
CGGGCACGGCGCCGCGCCGACGCCTGCGCACGCCTCGCCGAGCGCGCTCGGCGCGCTCGCGCCCAGGCACGCCAGGGCCAGCGCAGCGCACAGCGTCGCTGGCATGGGCGGGCGCCGTCGCGGGAAGGTCATCGTCGCTGAGAACACCGCTGCACGCGCGCCGGAGCGGTGGCCCGCGGGCGAGTCAGCCGACGCGCTCGGTCGTGCGCGCCGCAAGCCCGGCGCGCGCCACCGGACCGGCCGACGCGGCGCCGGGCTCGCCCGGCCGGTTGCGCTCGTCGCGCACGATGTACAGCGGGCGATGCTTGACCTCGTCGTAGATGCGCCCGACGTACTCGCCGATCACGCCGATGGCGATCAGCTGGATGCCGCCGAGCAGCAGGATGGCGATGGTGATCGAGCCGAAGCCCGGCAGGTAGGAGTCAAACGCGCGCAAGGCGATCACGACCGGGATCGCCACGAACGCCAGGCCCGCCGAGAAGATGCCGACGTACGTGGCCAGCTGCAACGGCAGGTGCGAGAAGGAGGTGATGGCGTCGAGCGAGAAGCGCAGCATCTTGCGCAGCGTGTACTTCGTCTCGCCGGCATGGCGCGCGTCGCGCTCGTAGGACACGGCGGTCTGGTTGAAGCCGACCCACACGGTCATGCCGCGCAAAAAGCGCGAGCGCTCGGTCATCGCCAGCAGGGCGTCCAGCGCGCGGCGGTCGAGCAGTCGAAAGTCGCCGGAGTTGGGCTCGAGGTCGACCTGCGCGAGCTTGTCGAACAGCTTGTAGAACCACGACGCCGTCGCCAGCTTGAACGCCGTCTCGCCCTCGCGCTGCTTGCGCACGGCGTACACCACGTCGGCGCCCTGGCTCCACTGGGCGATCATGTCTGGAATCAGCTCCGGCGGGTCCTGCAGGTCGGCGTCGATCATCGCCACCACGTCGCCGGCGGCATGCTCCAGACCGGCCGTCAGCGCGGCCTGGTGGCCGAAGTTGCGCGACAGGTGGATCACGCGCACGCGCGCGTCGGCGGCGGCGATGCGGTCGAGCAGCTCCGGCGTGCCGTCTGACGAGCCGTCGTTGACGAGCACCAGCTCGAACTCGTAGTCGGCGGCGGCGGCGCACGCGCGCGCGACGAAGTCCTCGATCAGCTCCTGCTCGTCGTACACCGGGGCGACGATGCTGAGCAGTCTCGGAGTGCGAAGCGCTGTGTCGGGCATCTGCTGGCTCACCCCGATCGGGTCGAACGTCGGTTGCATCTGCTGACCATTTTCAGACAACTGCCTAAGCCCACGATGAATCTATCGTTCATCCTGTCTGCGAATGCCCTCCGACGGCGACGCACCCGAGAGCACATCCTTCAGCCTACCGCCGTCGCTGGAGCGCTTGAGCGCGCCCGTGCTCGTGCAGTTCGTCAAGTTCGGCATCGTCGGCGTGTCCAACACGCTGCTCGCGTTCACCATCTACACCGTGCTGCTGAAGGTGTTCGGCGTGTGGTACCTGGCCGCGTCGGCCATCGGCTTCGTCGTCGGCGCGGTCAACGGCTTCCTGCTCAACCGCCGCTGGACGTTCGCCGGGCACGTCGGCGACGCGCTCACGCCCGTGCGCTGGGGGGTCGTGCAGGGCTGCGGCCTGGCGCTCAACGAGGGCCTGCTGTACCTGTTCGTCGACGGCGCCAACATCGAGAAGCTGCTCGGCCAGGCCCTCGCGACGGTGGTCGTCACGGTCATCACCTTCCTCGTCAACCGCGCATGGACCTTCCGCATGCATCCGCCCGTCGCACCCGCCGACGCCGAGCGCTGACCGCGCGAGTCAGCGCGGCGCGCGATCACGATCCGCCCCGCGAGGGGCGCGGTAAACGATTCAGACGTTCGCGCGGGAGAGGGTCGCGGTCAGCGAAAGACGGCCAGCAGCGAGAGCCCCGCTGGGATTCGCCCGCCGCGGCCGATCAGCGCGGCCTCCAGCGCCAGCGGGCGCTCCAGCAGCCAGTTGACCGGCGCCGGAGGGACCCACAGGTCGAGGCTCGACTCGGTGGTCTTGCGGCTGAAGCGGTCGAGCACGCGCAACAGGATCGCCGCCGGCAGCAGCAGCGAGTTGAAGTACGTCGTGCGCACCTGCTGCCAGCCGGCCTGCTCGCCGACGCGCTGAAGCGAGCGGCGCGTGTAGCGACGGTGGTGGTGGTTGATCTCGTCGTGGCCGCTCCACAGCCACTGATAGGCCGGCACGGTCACCAGCAGAGCACCGCCCGGCGCGACCACGCGGCGCAGCTCGCGCAGCGCCTGCAGGTCGTCCTGGAGGTGCTCGATCACGTCGAGCGAGGCAGCCAGGTCGAACGAGCCGGCCTCGAAGAACGGCATCTGCAGCACCGACCCTTCGACGACCTCGCCCGCTTGGCGCTCGCGCGCCAGGCCGACGCTCGTCGCCGACAGCTCGACGCCCGTCACCACGCCGTGACGCGCCAGCTCGACCATGTTGCGCCCGCTGCCGCAGCCCGCGTCGAGGATGTGGGCGCGCGCCGGCAGGCGCAGATCGTCGATCACGCGCTCGAGCACGCTGCGCCGCCCCCTGTACCACCAGTGCCGGTCCTCGGCCTGGTGCGTCTGCAGCTCGTAGTCGCGATCCATCCGTGCTGCATCCTGTCCTAAAGGGCAGCGGCAAGGAAGTCCAGCGACCCCTTGAATAAATGTTTGGCATGCCATAACATTATGTTCATGGCAACAAGAGAACACCCGCGCTCGCCCGCCGTCGAGGATTACTGCAAGGCGATCTTCACGCTGCAGTCGCGCACCGACGAGCCGGTCGCGACCAACGCGCTGGCCGAGCGCCTGGAGATCACGCCGGGATCGGTCTCGGCGATGCTCAAGCGGCTCGGCGAGCTCGGCCTGATCGAGCACCTGCCCTACCGCGGCGTGCGCCTGACCGGCGACGGGCGCAAGGTCGCGCTGGAGGTGATCCGCCACCACCGGCTGATCGAGCTGTTCCTCGCCGAGGCGCTGGAGATGCCGTGGGATCGCGTGCACGACGAGGCCGAGGTGCTCGAGCACGTCATCTCCGAGGAGCTCGAGCAGCTGATCGCCGCCAAGCTCGGCGACCCGACGATCGACCCGCACGGCGACCCGATCCCCAGCGCCGCGCTGGAGCTGCACGAGCCCGAGACGCACCCGCTGGAGCTGCTGCACGAGGGCGAGAGGGCGTGTTCGTGCGCGTGTCAGACGCCGACCCGGAGATGCTGCGCTACCTGTCAGAGCGCGGCATCTCGCCGGGCGACCGCCTGCGCGTGCGCGAGCGCCAGCCGTTCGGCGGTCCGCTGCTCGTGAGCTTCGCCGACGGGCGCTCCGAGCAGGCGATCGGCGGTCGCCTGGCGCGCGCCATGCGCGTGCAGGTCGACGATCCCGCGGCCGCCTCCGCCCGCGCCGCCAAGCGCGAGCGCATCACCGACGAGGCCGCGTCCGCGCGGCGCGAGCGCGTGAGCGACGGCGACGCCGACCGCGAAGAGGTCTCGGCGTGACGCCCGTGCGCCCCGACCCGCTGCTGGAGGGCGCCGGCGCGTCCGGCGTCGGCGTCCCGGCGAGCGCGCTGCCCGTCGCGCTCGGCGCCAGCCAGCCTCGAACTGCTGCTCGCCAAGGGACGCTTGCGGGCGACGCTCACGATGCTCGGCCCGGCGTTCGTCGCGGCGATCGCGTACGTCGATCCCGGGCAACTTCGCCACGAACATCTCCGGCGGCGCCAAGTTCGGCTACCTGCTGCTGTGGGTCGTGCTCGCGGCCAACCTCATGGCGATGCTCATCCAGTACCTGTCGGCGAAGGTCGGCATCGCCACCGACCGCACGTTCCCGGAGCTGTTTCGCGAGCACTACCCGCGCTCGGCCAGCCGCGTCATGTGGCTGCAGGCCGAGGTCATGGCGATGTCCACCGACGTCGCCGAGTTCGTCGGCGCGGCGCTCGGGCTGAACCTGCTGTTCGGCGTGCCGCTGCTGTGGGCCGGCGTGATGACCGGCTTCATCGCCTTCGCCATCCTCGGCTTGCAGACGCACGGCTTTCGCCGCTTCGAGCTGGCGATCACGGCGCTGCTGGGGATCATCTTCCTCGGCTTCCTGTACGAGACGCTGAAGATCGGACCGTCGGTGCACGGCTCGCTCAGCGGCCTCGTGCCGCACCTCGGCGGCTCTGAGTCGCTGTACGTCGCCGTCGGCATCATCGGCGCGACCGTCATGCCGCACGCGATCTACCTGCACTCGGCGCTGACCAAGAACCGCATGCCCATGCGCGACGACTCAGAGCGCCGGCGCGTGCTGCGCTTCGAGCGCCTGGACATCGTCATCGCGCTGGCGTGCGCCGGCCTGGTCAACATGGCCATGCTCGCCGTCGCCGCCAAGCTGTTTCACTCCACCGGCCACACGGGCATCGACAACGATCCAGGCCGCCTACCACGGCTTCGCCAATCAGGTCGGCGGTCTCGCCGCGCTCGCCTTCGCCGTCGCGCTGTTCGCCTCCGGCGCGTCCTCCTCGAGCGTCGGCACGTACGCCGGGCAGGTCGTCATGAGCGGCTTCATCAACATCAACATCTCCGTGCTGCTGCGCCGCGCCGTGACGATGGCGCCGGCGCTGATCGTGCTCGCGGTCGGCGTCAACCCGACCGACGCGCTGATCCTCAGCCAGGTCGTGCTGTCGTTCGGCATCCCGCTCGCGCTGATCCCGCTCGTCATGCTCACCATGCGCAAGGACGTCATGGGCGCGCAGGTCAACGGCCGCCTGACGACGTTCGCCGGGATCGCGCTCGCCGCGCTGATCACCGCGCTCAACGTCTTTCTGATCTACCAGCAGATCTTCTAGGCCGCTCAGCGGCTCAGCGCCGGCGCGCACCGCGTACTGCACCGCGTCGCCGGCGCCGCGCCACAGCGCGAGCGCGCGGTCGCTGTTCGGGTCGAAGGCCAGCGTCGCGTCGTCGTTGGCGCCCGGCGGCGCGACCGGTTCGGGCGCGGCGAAGATCGTGCGCCCGGGGTAGGCGTCGATGCCGCGCGCGGCCAGCAGCGCCTGGCGGCCGGTGTCCAGACGCCCGTCGCCGGTGCGCTGCGGTTCGGTCCACAGCGCGATCGCCTCGCCGTCGGGCCCCGGCGCGAGGTCGCTCAGCAGGGCGTCCGCATTGGCGTCGCTGATCGTGGCTGACCGCGCGCAGGCCGTTGAGGTCGATCGCCGCCGTGCGCACGACCCAGCGGCCCTGCTGCGCGCCCGTCCACGCGATCATCACGCTCTCCGAGCTCAGGCGCACGAGCCGCGGCGAGGCAGCCGGGTAAGGCAGGCCTGCCGGGTCGGCGAAGCGTTCGAGCAGCCGCGGCGGGCCGAAGCGCACGCCGCTGGCCGAAGCGTCGACGTAGACGCTCGTCGTGCCCGCGCGCTCGTCCGCCCACGCGACGATCGCGCGGTTGTCGTCGGAGATCAGCGCCGTGATGTGCGCCGCCGGACCGACGCTCGCCAGGCGCTGCGTCGGCTGCGCGCGTCCCGACGCCGGCAGGTCGTGCGCGTACAGCCCGCCGTTCTGGCTCCACGCGACGATCGCGTCGGTGCGGAAGTCGAGGCTGACCGTCAGCGCGCGCATCGCGCCGCCCTGCGCCGGCACGATGCGCGACGGCGACAGCGAGCCTGCGAAGTAGCGCTCGACGTCGAGTCGCGCACGCCCGCGCGACCGCTGCCGCCGCCCGTCGGCGAGGCTGCCGCGACGTCGCCGAGGTAGCCCGTCGCCAGCGCGCTCTGCGACGCCGCGCCGTCGATCGTGCCGAGCGCTGAGAACGGTCCGCCGGCGCACGCCCTGCACGAGCGCTCCGGCGTGGCCCGCGCCGGTCGCCGAGCCGGCGATCGCGAGCTGGCCGTGCGGCGCCGGAGCGAGCGCCAGCGGCGCGTGCAGCGAGAGCTTGGCGCCGTCGGGCGCCCGCGCGTAGGCGGGCCGTTCGGGCGTGTCGGCGCGGCCGATCACCGCGAGCATCGTTCCCGCGCCGCCCGCGCACGCGCCGGCGGCGCTCCACACGATCGCGCCGCGGCCCGTCGCGTGCGTCGGCCTGTCGCGCGGGAAAGCCGCGTGCGGCGCGTCGAGCGCCGCGCAGGAGCTCAACGTGCTCGGCGCCGACCACGACGTGGCGCCGCTCGACGCCGACGCGCCGGCCGGCGACGGCGCGATGGCCGCCAACACGACGAGCGCCGTCGCCGACACGACGAGCGCCGTAGCCCTGGCCGGCGCGCGCGCCGTGGCCTGCGCAGCCGCGCGCAGCGACTGCAGGCTCAGGAGTCCAGCGCGTCGCGCAGGAAGCTGACGGTGCGCTCCCACGAGACGGTCGCCGCGGCGGGGTCGTGCGTGCCGAGCCGGTCGGTCTCGTTGAAGAACGCGTGGCCGGCGTCTTCGTAGTAGTTGAAAGTCACGTCCACGCCGGCGTCGCGCAGCTCGGCCTCGAGCGCCTTGGCTTCGTCGTGCTTGATGAATTCGTCGGCCGTGCCGAAGTGCCCGAGCACTGGCCCTTTGACGGCCGAGAAGTCCGGCTTGCCGTGCGGCATGACGTAGTAGTAGGTGACCGCCGCGGTGATGTTCGGGCACGTCGCCGCGGCCCACACCGCCAAGCCTCCGCCGAGGCAGAAGCCGAGCGCGCCGACGCCGCTGCCGCTGGAGGCCCGGCAGCTTTGACGAGGTGCTCGGCGGCGCCGCACATCTGCGGCTCGACCTTGTCCATCGACAGCGCCATCATCTTCTGTTCGGCCTCGCTCGGCTGCGTGGTCGTCTCGCCGCCGTACAGGTCGGGCGCGAGCGCGTAGAAGCCCTCGTCGGCGAGGCGGTCGCAGACGGAGCGGATGTGCTCTTCGATGCCCCACCACTCCTGCAGGACGATCACCGCCGGGCCCTGCCTCGCCGGCCGGCGAGGCCAGGTAGCCGTGCGTCGGTCCGGCGCTCGTGGAGAACTCGATGTCGGGCATGTGTGGCTCCTTGAAAGTCGTTGGTCTGTCGCCGCGGCTCGCACGGGCGATCGCCGGGCCGGCGAGCGGCATCCTCTCACGTCGGCCTCGGCGAGTGGGCCGGCCGGCGCGCTGCCCTTGCTACCCTTGTAACTATGATCACACAAGCAGAACGCGCCGCCGAGAAGCGCCGCGCGAAGCTCGAGGAGATCGAGCGTCAGGTCAAGGACGGCTCGTTGAAGATCCGCAAACTGACAGCACAGGAGCGCAAGCAGTTCCCGCCGCAGCCGCGCAAGGCCCCCGCCAAGGGCGCCCGGAGGTGACACGCTTCTTCGTCGCCGGCGCCGACGACGACAGCGACGCGGACGTCGAGGCCGCATACCTGGGGATGCGCGAGCGCTCGCAGGTGGCGATCGGCTGCGTCGCCAAGCCGCGACGCATCTTCAAGCTCGACTGCCGTTTCGAGGGCAGCGACTGTGAGATCGAGGTCGGCCGGCCGCTGCCGCACGGCGGCGCCGTCGTGGCTGCGATCCTCGACCACGGTCGCGACGAGCCCTACGCGGTGCACACGCGCGACCGCGCGCGCGGCCTCACGCGCGTCGCGCGTCCGGTCTACGACGTGACCGACTTCTCCTAGTCCCGAGTCGACCGCCTGCGCCGGCTCGCCGATCGCTCGCGGAGTGACACTTCGGCCGCGCCGCGTTTACAAAACGGCGACATCGGGTAACAATCGTTACGTGAGGGGACGGCATACGGGGTGCATGGGGATGCTGCCGTCAATGATCGTCGCGGCGATGCTCGCAGTGCCGGGTGTCGCCGCGGCGAGCGTTTCCGCGTCCACCGAAGCGGCCCCGTTCGGCCACGCCTGCAAAGCGCAGGACGGCGTGCGCTTCTGCCCCACCGAAACGCTCGCGCAGCGCGTGCCGACGTTCGACGGCGTGCCGCTCGACGCCGACGTGACGCTGCCCGCCAGCGGCGCGGGGCCGTTTCCGACGATCGTGATGATCCACGGCTGGGAGGGCAACAAGACCTCGTTCGAGTCGAGCTCGCCCAGCGGCGACGGCAACGAGACGTTCGACTACAACAACGTCTACTACGCCCAGCACGGCTACGCCGTGCTCAACTACTCGGCACGCGGCTGGGGCAACTCCTGCGGTACGCCTTCGTCGCGCGAAAGCCCAGGCTGCGCCGAAGGCTGGATACGCCTCGCCGACCAGCGCTACGAGGCGCGCGACACGCAGTATCCTGCTCGGCCTGCTCGCCGACGAAAAACTCGTCAAGCCGAAAAGCATCGGCGTCACGGGCATCTCCTACGGCGGCGGCCAGAGCATCGAGCTGGCGGAGCTGAAGAACCGCATCCGCATGCCCGACGGCTCGTTCGCGCCGTGGGCCAGCCCGAAGGGCAAAGCGATGGAAGTCAAAGCCGCCTTCCCCCGCTGGCCGTGGTCGGATCTCGTCGATGCGCTGGTGCCCAACGGCCGGTTCGTCGACAACGAAGTCGCCCCCGCCGGCCAGAGCTACGAACCGTTCGGCGTGGAGATCCAGAGCTACGTGTCGGGCCTGCTCGCGGCGGGCGAGGCGATCGGCTACGTCGCGCCGACCGGCGCCGACCCCGAAGCGGACATCACGAAATGGTACGCAGCGATCAACGCGGGTGAGCCCTACAACCTCGAAGACGAAGCGATCGCCCACCAGATCTACACCTACCACCAGGGCTACGGCCTGCCGCCGGCGGGCAAGCCCGCGCCGATGCTGCTGGAGAGCGGCTGGACCGACGACCTGTTCCCTGTCTCGCAGTCTCTGCGCACCTACAACGCGACGCGCGCGGGCAAAGGCTACGCGGCGCTGCTGTTCGGCGACGTCGGCCACAGCCCGGCGGCGAACAAGGAAAACACCGACCACGCCTTCAACGAAACGGCCGCGGCGTTCTTCGCTCAGCGCCTGCAGCACCTCGGCAAAGGCCCCAAATCGGGCAGCGTGACCGCGTACACGCAGACGTGCCCCACCAACGCCCCCGCCGGCGGCCCGTTCACTGCGAGCACCTGGGCCAAGCTGCACCCGCACACGGTGAGCTTCGGATCGGCCGCCGCGCAGACGTTCACCTCCGCCGGCGGCAACGCGACGGTCGCCGCCGAACTCGACCCGATCGCCAACACCGATGCGTGCAAGACCGTCAAAGCAGAAGAAGAGCCCGACACCGCCAACTACACGACCACCAGCTCAGGCTTCACGCTGCTGGGGCTGCCCAAGGTCACGGCGACCGTCAAAGTCGTCGGCCTGTACGGCGAGATCACGGCTCGCCTGTGGGACGTGCTGCCCGGCGGCGAACAGCGCGAGGTCAGCCGTGGCGTCTACCGCCTGCTGGAAAACCAGCAGGGCCAGATCACCTTCCAGCTGCACGGCAATGGCTACGAGTTCCCGGCCGGCGACACGGTCAAGCTGCAACTGCTGGGCCGCGACGCGCCGTCCTACCGAGCAAGCAACAGCGCCTTCTCGGTCGAAGTCAGCGCCCTGACGGTTTCGCTGCCGACCCCCTGACGGCCGCAGCGCGCTTGCGCGCGCTCGCCGGTTTGGATGCACCGCCGGACTTGGCGGCTCGCTCGGCGGCCGCCGAGCGCTTGGACGCTGCCGGGCGCTGCTTGGACGCTGCCGAGCGCTTCGCCTTCGTACGCGCGGCTCGCGAGCCGTTGGCGCTCGCGCCGGTGACGCCGGAGGAGGAGGCGCCGGCTGAGCGCACGGCGTCCGCGGCGAGCGCCAGCAGATCGGTCATGCCACGCTCGATGCCGGCCGTCAGCTCCTCGATGTCCGGCGCGCCGTCGTAGTCGCCGGTGACGCCGAAGTACAGCCCGCCGTCGTAGGAGAAGATCGCCACGACGATGCGAATCGAGCCGACGACCGGCACGAACGGATAGGACTGCAGCATCTTGCGCCCGAGCGTCTGCACCGGCTGCTGCGGGCCGGGGACGTTGGTCGTCGCCGTGTGCATGTTCAGGCGCGGTGAGACCGTCACCAGGCGGCTGCCGAGCGCCAGCAGCAGCGGCGGCGCGAAGCCCGACATCGAGCTGAGCACGTCGCCGGCGACCGCCTGCTTGGATTGCTTGACGCCGTCCATCTCCGCGCGGATGCTCTCCAGTCGCTGCGCCGGGTCGTCCAGACCGACGGGCAGGCCGGCGAAGACGGCCGACACACGGTTGTTGTAGACGCCCTTCTCGCCGCGCCTGCGCACGGACACGGGCACCATCGTGCGCACGACGCGGTCGCCGCCGATGTCCTCGCCGCGCGATTCCAGCAGCGCGCGAAAGCCGTTGGTGATGAGCGTCAGCACGACGTCGTTGACGGTCCCGCCGAGCGTCGCGCGCACCGCCTTGACGTCGCTCAGGCGCACCTCGGCCCAGCTCCAGCGCCGGTGCGGCCCGATCGGGCCGGTCAGCGACGACGAGGCAACGGGCCGCAGGCTCGGCCCGGCGGCGGCGGCAGCGCGCGCCACTTCGCCGAACGAGCGCACCGTTTGGAGCGGTGCGCGCAGCGCCTGTTTGATCGTTTCGATCTGCCCTGCCGGGCTCGCGCGGCGAATGAGCGTACGCACGAGCACGTCGATGCCGGTCGGCTCGGGCTCGGCAGCCCAGGCGCGCCCCGGCTCTGCGCGACCGTCGGTAGAGGCGGTCTCGTCGGAGAACATCACCGACATCAGGTCGGTCGCGGCGACGCCGTCGACCATGCAGTGGTGCACCTTCGACAGCAGCGCCCAGCGCCCGTCGCGCATCCCCTCGACCACCCACAGCTCCCACAGCGGCTTGTTGCGGTCGAGCGCTCCCGAGAACACGCGCGCGGCCATCTGGCGCAGCTCCAGCTCGCCGCCCGGGGCCGGGATCGCGGTGTGGCGCAGGTGGTAGTCGAGGCTGAAGTGCGGGTCGTCGACCCAGATCGGCGGCCCGGCCGCGAGCGGCACGAAGCGCACCTTCTGGCGGTAGCGCGGAACCAGGCCGAGCTTGCCCTCGACCATCTTTCGCAGCTGCTCGAAAGGCGGCGGCGGCCCCTCGAAGATGCTCACGCCGCCGATGTGCATCGGCGTCTTGTCGTTCTCGATGTGCAGGAACGACGAGTCGATCGGACTCATCCATTCCACGAGCGTCAGCGCCTTTCGTCCAGCGCGCGATCCAGCGCCCGGTAGACGTCGAGGTTGACCGACATGCCGCAATGGCTGGAGCCGACCTCGACGGCCTGCGCCTGCGGGTCCACGCACGCGCGCCAGTCGACGACCCCGTCGCTGCGCGAGTAGACGCTCGTCGCGCGCACCCCGCGCGGCAGCGGCGCAGCCAGCTCGGCGCGAAACTCCGCGCAGCACGCGCCGTCCTTGCATGTGCTCGAGAACACGCCAGGAACGCCGATGTCGCCCAGCGCGGCGACCCAGCGGACCGTCCGCAGCACCTGCGCCGACACGGCCAGCGAATCGGCGACCGGCGAGCCCAGCGTGACCAGCCCGGCGACCGCGTCAGGGTCGCGCACGGCAAGCGCGCTGGCCAGCGCGCCGCCGCGGCTCTGGCCGATCAGGAAGACCGGCTCACCGGCCTGATCGCGCAGCGCCAACAGGCGTTCGTGCAGTTTGCCGACCAGCGCCTCGGCGCAGCCGACGTTCGTGCGAATGCCGCTCATGCGCACGCGGTGGCCGCGGCGACGCAGCCATCCGCGCAGCACGCTCAGCGAGGGGTCGCCGGCCATGAAGCCCGGGACCAGCAGCGCCGGGGGCGCGTCGGCGTGGCGCTTGACAGCGCGGAACTCGCTGCTGGCGAGCAGTCGCGCCAGCTCGCGCCCGTAGCGCAGCTCGCCCCACAGCGGCGCGACGGGCGCCTGCTCGCCCGGCTCACCCCAGATCACTCCGGCCTCTCCCCCCATGACTGCATAGAGTACGCCGCAATGCAGCTTTCGGGAAGGCACGTCGTCGTCACCGGCGGCGCGGGCGGCATCGGCGGCGCGCTCGCGCGACGCATATCGCGGCGACGGTGCGCGCGCCGTCGTCGTCGCCGATCGCGAGCTGGCCGGCGCCGAGGCTGTCGCGACGGAGATCGGCGGGCTGGCCGTGCAGTTCGACGCCGCCAGCGAGGAGAGCGTGCAGCAGCTGATCGCGCAGGCGACCGAGGCCAACGGGCCGATCGACATCTTCATCTCAAACGCCGGCGTGCCGGGCGGCATGGGCGGCCCGGAGACCGCCGACGAGACGTGGGAGGAAGCCTGGCGCGTGAACGTGCTGGCGCACGTGTGGGCCGCCCGCGCGCTGCTGCCCGAGATGGTGCAGCGCGGCGAGGGCTATCTGATCAACACGGCCTCCGCGGCCGGCCTGCTCACACAGGTCTCCTCGCTCGTCTACAGCGTCACCAAGCACGCAGCCGTGTCGCTCGCGGAGTGGCTGGCGATCGAGTACGGCGACGCGGGCGTGCGCGTGTCGTGCATCTGCCCGCAGGGCGTGCGCACGCCGATGCTCGAACTGGCGATGGACGAGCCCGCCGGCGCCGCCGCGCTGCTGGCAGGCGGCGTGATCGAGCCCGAGGAGGTGGCCGAGGCCGTCGTCCAGGGCATCGCCGACGAGCGGCTGCTGATCCTGCCGCACGGCGAGGTCGCTCACCACATGGCGCTGAAGGGGTCAGACCCCGAGCGCTGGATCGCCGGCATGCGTCGCCTGGTGCGCAACGCGCGCGCCGGCGCCGCCTAGCTCGAACGTCGCTGCAGCTGGACTTCGATCAGCGGCTGTGTCGTGGGATGCGGGCTGCCGCCGGCGGGCTCGCTGGTCACCAGGATCTGCTTGACGCCGCGCAGGTTGCTCGGCACACCGACCGAGCCGCTGCCGGTGCTCGTGACGCTGAACAGCGCGTCGACCGGTCGCGGCTTGGCGACTCCGTTGCTGAGCCACACCTCGTAGATGCGCCCGAGCGCCGGCTGGGGCATGTGGGTGACGACCAGCTCTGAGTGACCGTCGCGCCGGCGCAGGGAGACCTGTGCGGTCTGCGCGCTGCCGACCCCCTTTCCGGGGGTCACGGTCAGCTTGCCGTGGCTGGATGAGCCGACGGCGATCAGCACCGCGACGAGCGCCGCCACGCCTGCGGCGGCGGCTGCGCCGATGCCGAGCACGAAATCGTTGCGCCGATACCAGCCGCGTCGCTGCCTGACGGGCCGGTCGGCCTCGTGGCCGGCGGCGCTCAGCAGTTCGGCCTCCGCGCGCACGGTCGCGAGGATGCGCTCGCGCAGCGGCTCGCCGGCCAGCGCCGGCGGGGCGCTCGCGGGGAGCTCGTCGACGACCACCTGCAGTTCGCCGACTTCCGAGCGGCACTGTGCGCACGTGCGCAGGTGCTCGCGATAGCTCTCCAGCTCGCTGTGCTCCAGCGCGCCCAGCACGTAGGCGGCCGCGTCGGCGCGGCGTGTGCAGTCGAAATCCGATTCGCGCGGGTTCATGCTCCCACCGGCTCCCATCCCTGTAGCTGGTCGCGCAGCTTGCGCAGGCCGAGGCGCATGCGTCCCTTGACCGTGCCCACGGGCGTCCCCAGCATCGAGGCTATCTCGACATGGGTGAAGCCGCCGAAGTAGGCGAGCTCGATCACGCGGCGCTGCTCCGCGGGCAACTCGCCGAGCGCGCCGCGGATCTCCCGCGAGGTGGCGTTGTCGACGGCCTGCTCCTCGGTGCGCTGCGGCGCCTCGAGCGTCTCCTCGATGCCCTCGTCGCTGGCGCGCCGGCGATCGTGGACGCCGCTGCGACGCAGCGAGTCGACGGCGCGGTTGTGCACGATCCCGAGTGTCCACGTGCGCACGCTTCCGCGTGCTCGGTCATATCGCGCGCCGCTGCGCCAGACGGCCAGAAAGGACTCCTGCGCGATGTCCTCGGCCAGCGAGCGCCGGCCGCAGATGCGGTAGGCGAGCGAGAACGCCGCGTCGGCGTGACGCTCGAGCACGACCTCGAAGGCCTCGGCGCTGTTGGCCGCGACGAGTTCCATCAGCTCCTCGTCGGCCAGTCGCCTGAGCTTTTCCTTGGAGTGAACGCTGGTGCGTCGCAAGAGAGGCATTAAAGGACTGTACGCACGACCGCGATCGGCGGATCAGCGTTGTCGGCGAGAAGTCAGCGCCGTCGCCGATTGTGATCTGGATCTCCCGTCGGCCCGTAAAGAGCATTCAACGGTACAGCCAGGGCAACCCTCCGGCGCCGTGATTCCTGGCAACCACGAAGGAGATGCAATGACCTATCAGATCAATCTCGACGAGGTGGACCGCGACGGCGCGCTCCGCGAAGCTGCAGCCGAGGTGTCAGGCGACACGCGGTTGGGCTTCCTCAAGAAGGCCGGCATCGGCGCCGGCGCGGTGATGAGCGGTGGCGCAGTGCTTTCGGCGCTTGCGCCTGAGGCGTTCGCCGCCAAGCAGCTCGGACGTCCGCCGAAGAAGTTCGGCAAGGGCGACATCGGCATCCTCAACTACGCGCTCACCCTGGAGTACCTGGAGGCCGCGTTCTACAACGGCGCGACCGCGGCGAACCTGCCGTTGACCGCGCAGGGCCAGGTGTTCCTCGCGACGGTGACAAAGGACGAGAACGAACACGTCGCGTTCCTCAAGAAGGCCCTCGGCTCAAAGGCGGTCAAGGAACCGAAGTTCGACTTCAAAGGCAGCAACACCAACGCGGAAATGTTCATGGCGACCGCTGAAGTGCTGGAGAACACGGGCGTTCACGCCTACTCCGGTCAGGCGCTGAACATCACGACCCCGAAATATGTCAAGGCTGCCATCTCGATCCTCACGATCGAGGCGCGCCACGCCAGCGTGATCGGTCTGCTCAACGGCTCCAAAGGCATGCTCACGCCCAACGGCGCGTTCGACACGCCGCTCACGGCCTCGCAGGTGCTCAAGGCTGTCGAAGGCACCGGCTTCATCGTCGGCTGACACGCCGCTGTTCAGTAACCGTACGTCTCGGTGACGGCCGCTCGGGCAAATGGTCTGCCCGAGCGGTCGTGTCCGTACTGGCCGCAGCTCCGACGCTCGGCCGGTGATCCAGAAACTCGGCGACCACGTAGTGGATGCAGACGGTGAATGACTGTCCCTACGGCAGTCGCCGAGGAGCGAAATGACGGCGCTTCACCGAAGGTCCCGTCCACAATGCCACCCAAACGGAGGTGTCCGAAGATGCCCAGTCCAGTCAATGACGAGGAGACCGCGCCGCAGCCGGCCGGAATCGTCGAGCGTCTCGCTCGCGACGACGTCGACCGCAAGCGATTTCTGAAGATGGCCGGCAGCGCGGGAGCGGCCAGCTTCGGCGCGTTCGTGCTTGCCGCATGCGGAAGCAGCAGCAGCACGAGCAGCAGCACGAGCGCAACCGCGGCGTCCACTGCCGCGACGACGGCGTCGTCCAGCTCGACCGGCGATCTGGGCATTCTCAACTATGCCCTGACGCTCGAGTACCTGGAGACGGAGTTCTACTCCAAAGTAGGCGCCGCAGGCCTGTTCAAAGGGAAGGTCGCAGACCTGCTGAAGACGTTCGGTGAACAGGAGGCTTCACACGTGGCCGCTCTGAAAGCCGCGGTGATGAAGCTCGGCGGTACGCCGGCCGAAGACCCGAAAGGCAAATTCCCGATCACCAGCGCGACGCAGGTCGCCGAGCTGGCCTACACCGTAGAGAACCTCGGCGCGGCCGCGTACCTCGGCCAGGCGGCGAAGATCCAGAGCCCGGAAGTGCTCGCATCGGCTCTGGCGATCCACTCGGTCGAGGCGCGCCACGCGGCGACGCTCGGCACGCTCGTCAAAAAGTCCGTCACCCCGCAGGGCGCCTTTGCCACGCCGGCTGACATGTCCACAGTCCTGGCGGCGGTCAAGCCGTTCCTGGGCTAAGCGATCGACCAATCGGCAAGAAAGGAACAAAGAGATGACTGACAACGAGATCATCAACCCCGAGCTGGCCGCGTGCGAGGTCCACGGCATGACCCGCTCGGCGTTCGTCCTGCGCGGAGCGCTCGCCGCGGGCGCCTTCTATGGCACCGCATCGGTGGCTCCGTTCGTATCGCAGGCGCTGGGGGCCGAAGGCGAAACAGGCGACGTTGAAATCCTCAACTTCGCGCTGACGCTGGAGTACCTCGAGGCGGAGTTCTACAACGTCAAGGGCAGGCAGGTCGGCCTCTCGGGCGAAGCCAAGAAATACGCCAGGGAGTTCGGCGCGGAGGAGGCTGCGCACGTCGCTGCGCTGGCCGCCGCCGTCAAGCAGCTCGGCGGCAAACCGGTCGCCAAACCGACGTTCACGTTCCCCGCGACGAGCGAAAAGTCGTTCCTCGCGCTCGCTTCGGTGCTCGAGAACACCGGCGTCGGCGCGTACAACGGAGCGGCGCCGTCGCTGAAGAGCAAGGCCGTGCTCGCGTCGGCCGGCAGCATCGTGCAGATCGAGGCCCGTCACGCGGCCGCGATCGACCTGCTGATCGGCAAGAGCCCCACGCCCAACGAAGGCTTTGACAAGCCGCTGACCAAGGAAACGGTGCTCGGCGCCGTCAAGCCGCTGATCAAGGCGTAGGGAGCGCAGTTTCGGCGGCGCCGGTGATCTGTCACCGGCGCCGCCGCGTAGTAGTGATGAGAGCCCATCCGCCTGGAATGGGAACCCAAACTTCGGGAGTTGATTCACACAATGGGCCTTGACAATCCGCTTCACATCGCATTCCTCTTGATCTTGCTTCTGCTCGTGTTCGGCGCCAAGCGTCTGCCTGAGATGGGTCGCTCGCTCGGCAGCGGCATGCGCGGCTTCAAGGACACGCTCAGCGGCGAGGCCACGCACACGCCGCTCGTCGCCGCGCCGGAGCAGGCCGCTCCGACCACACCTGCCGCCGCACCTGTCGCCGTTGCAGTGCATGAGCCGGTTGCCGTCGCGCCCGTCCGCGAGACGACCGGCGCCACCGCCGCTTAGTCGAGCGCAAGGAGCCTGGGAGAGATCATGGCCACGGCCGCGGCCAGTGTGGGTCACGAAGATCGACTGAGCGTCGTCGATCACCTGACCGAGTTGCGCGTCCGCCTGATCGTCTCCCTGGCCGCGCTTGCGGTCGCGTTCGGCTTCTGCATGTGGCAGAACCACGCGCTGCTGCACATCATCAACAAGCCGCTGTCGACGCAGACGCAGAAGCAGGTCAAGAAAGGCAACGGCCCGCTTGGCGCCACGTACACCGTGCAGCAGAGCGCCCGCGCTGTGGCGACTCAGCTGCAGACCGTCACCGGCGCGCTCGACCGTCCCGGCAGCGGCGTGTCACCGGCCACGCGCGCCGCGCTTGCGGGCGTCGGCCCCGCAGCTGGACAAGACGATCAAGAGCCTCTCCAGGGCGCCCGAAGGCAACAAGCCGGTCACGCTGGGCATCGGCGAGCCGTTCACCACGACGATCGGCATCGCGCTGATCTTCGCGTTCATCCTCGCGCTGCCGATCATCCTGTTCCAGCTGTACGGCTTTTTGCTGCCGGCCTTCAGCCCGACCCAGCAGAAAGTCGCGAGGTCGGTCACGCTGTCGATCCCGTTCCTGTTCGTGATCGGGGTGCTGTTCGGCTACTTCGTCGTGCTGCCCGCAGCCGTGCGCTTCTTTCAGAACTTCAACAGCGGCGAGTTCAACGTGCTCGTGCAGGCGAACCAGTACTACCACTTCGCCGCCGTGACGCTGCTGGCGATGGGGCTCGTGTTCCAGATACCCGTGGCGATCCTCGCGGCCACGCGCGCGGAGATCGTCACACCGGCACAGCTGCGCCACAACCGCCGCTACGCGCTGTTGGCGTGCGGCGCCGTGGCCGCCTTCCTGCCCGGCGACGCGGTCACCCTGCTGCTCGAGACCGTCCCGCTTGTATCTGCTGTTCGAGGCGAGCCTCGTGCTCGCTTCGATCTTCGAGCGCCGCGAGCGCCGCCGCCAGGCACGCGCCGGGGCGGGCGGCTAGCGGGGAAGCGAGAGCACGTGCGCGCTGGCAGGATCGATACGCCCGTCCAGCAGCTCCAGATAGGCGTCCTCCAGCGCGCCGGCTCCGTCGCCCTCGATCACCGTCAGCCAGCCGTCGCACCACTGCAGGTACGGCCGCCAGGCCTCGGCCAAGCGCGTCTCGAAGCCGTCGCGCCCCCAGTCTGTGGTGCGCTTGGCGACGCGGTCGGGCGCGAAGAAGAACGTCGGGCGGGGGCCGGGCAGTGAGTCCGGCACGTCGCCCATGCGGTCGTGATGCGTGGCGCCGACGACGGCTGAGTGAACTAGCTGTTGGCCGAGAAGATCGTGCACGGCCCTGCGCACCTGCGCATCGCCTGCCATGTCGACGTAGACCGCGCGATCGCTGCCGAGCGAGCCGACCTCGTCATACGTGACGACGTGGTCGTAGACGCCGAGCGTGCGGGCGAACTCGGCGCCGCGCGGTGAGCTGAGGCCGATCACCTCGACGCCCTCACGGCGTGACAGCAGGAAGGCCAGCGCGCTCGCGGTCTTGCTGGAGGCGCTCGACAGGATCGCCGTGCTCGCGCCGAACAGCGACGCTTCGTCGAGGAAGTCGTCGATCAGATACGACGTGAAGAACAGCGGGCGCAGCAGCATCTGCTGAGCCTCGCTGTCGGCGTCGTAGATCGGGTCGGCGGCGACGTTCGCATAGGCGTTGTAAGCGGCCGGCAGTTCACCGCGATGCGGCGTGGCGTCGACGAAGCCCTGCGCGCCGATCCGCGCCGGCGCCACGACCAGCTCGCTCGACGGCGGCAGGTAGCCGTACACGCGCGTGCCCGTCTGCAGCTCCTCGACGCGGCTCTCTTGCACTTCGGCAAAGCCCCACACGGGCATGCGTCCCCAGCCGTGCGGGGCGGGGAAGAAGCTCCAGTAGGACATCGCCTCGCCGAACTTCGCGTAGGTGATGTTGTTGGCGCTCAGCCCGAAGCGCTCCACGCGCAGCCGCGCCTGGCCAGTCGCGAGCTCGCCGCGGTCGAGCTCGTCGAAGCGGCAGCTGTGCAGGTCGTCGCGCGCGATCAGGAAGTCCACGCGCGCAAGCCTACGCGCTCGCGCGCCCGGCCACGCGTACCGCGCGCTCCGCGGCCCGCGCACCGGTGCTCCGCTACGCGCTCAGGCGCTCCAGCAGGCGCGTTTCGCGCGGCAGCAGGCCGAGCGCCAGCGCCACGCCGGCCAGCGCGGAGCCCCCCAGCAGGATCTCCACCGCTCCGAGCGCGTGCGCGAGCGGCCCGGCGAGCACGTAGCCGAGCGGCAGCAGCGCGAGCGAGACCATCCAGTCATAGGAGCTGACGCGCGAGAGCTTGTCGGCGGGTATCCGCTCGGCCAGCGCCGTGAGCCACCAGACGTCGAACAACGCGATGCCGGCGCCGCCGACGAGCACCGCGGGCATGACCACCCACAGCGTGACGCCGGCTGCGTAGAGGATCGCCGCGGCGGGCCACAGCAGGATCGCGAGCATCGCCGCGCGCATCGGAAAGCGCGGGCGCCAGCCGATCCCGAGCAGCGAGCCGGCGATCGTGCCGAGGCCGAGCGCGGTGGAGACCAACCCGTACACGCCGATGTCGCCGTACTGCGCGCGCGCAACGACCGGCCCGAGCACGAACCACGGCGCCAGGCCGGTGAACAGCGCGGCGCAGAAGGCCGCGAGCGTCGCCCACACCCAGCTGCGCGAGCGCACCTCGCGATAGCCCTCGCGCACCTCCACCCAGACGCTCGCCGTGGCCTTGCGCGCGACAGCGGCGACCGCCCGCCGGCGCGGACGCACGCGGGTCAGCAGCGCCGCGCTGAGCAGGAACGTCGCCGCGTCGAGCGCGAACGCCCAGCCGGCTCCCAGCCCGAGCACCAAGGCCGTCGCGATCGCCGGCCCGGCAAACTCGCCGATGTTGTTCGACAGCGTGCTCAAGCCATTGGCCTGCTGGATCTCGTTCTCGGGCACCGTCTGCGGCAGCAGGCCGTTGGCGGCTGGGCGAAAGAACGCCTCGGCGGCGCCGAACAGCGCCTCGATGACGACCAAGTGCCAGATGCGCACGCTGCCGGTGAAGATCAGCGCGGCCAGCAGCGCGTGCAGCGCGAAGCGCACGAGGTCCGTCACGATCATCACGCGATGGCGCGGCAGGCGGTCGGCCCACACGCCACCGAGCAGCAGGAATGCGACCAGCGGCAGGCTCGCCGCCGCGAACACCAAGCCGAGGTCGGTCGCGTCGCCGGTCAGTTCGATCACGAACAGCGCCAGCGCGACGACCACGATGCAGTCGCCGATCACGCTCGCCGACTGCGCCAGCCAGAGGTAGCGAAAGTCGCGGTGACGCAGCACGCGCAGTTGGGCCGCCAAGTTGCTCATGCGTCCAGCTTGACGCAGCTTTGCGCCGCTCGCCCGGGCGAGCGATGGCGGCGGGCCGGAGCCACGACGCCCGCCACCGGCGCGCGCTCAGAAGGGCGCCCTCGCTCAGCGCTCGCCGTCGTAATAGTCGACGGCGCCGTCGCTGCGGTGCAGCATGACTCGGTCGCTTTCGTTGCCCGGCCACACGCCGATCTTGTCGCTGTCTGGATAGACGGCGACGGCCGGCTCGCGCGCGCTGGAGAACATCACGATGCGCGCCGTGCGCTCGCTGCGGTTGGTCGCCCTGTGCGCCCCTTCCGCGCCTGGCGCGAAGCGCACGAGATCGCCGCGCGTCAGCTCGTGCTCACCCTCGGGCGTGCGCACGACGACGTCGCCTTCGAGCACCAGCAGCCACTCCTCCTCGTACTCGTAGTGATACGGGCAGACGCTCTGCTGCGGCGGCAGCTCGAAAGACTTGATCGCGAGGTCCGTGCCGCCCGCCGCCTTGCCGACCGCCGCAACGCCGGCGTGGAAGCCGTCCGGGTCGCTGTCGTCGTACTCGAAGTCGTCTGTCAGGACGTTCGCTCTCCTCATCCGCGGATCATCTCACGCGACCGGCGCGAGCTACCTCGCCGCCTCGCGCCGGCGCCGGCCGCGCAGCACGCTGGCGGCGAGCAGGGCCACGCCGATCGCCAACAGCACCCGTCCGAGGATCGAGCTGACCTCGCCCCACGCCGCGCCGGCGAGCAGCCCGACGACGACGAACGCGACCGCCCACAGCGCGCAGCCGAGCGTGGTGAGCAGCACGAACGGGACGAGCGGAACGCGCCGCGCGCCCGCCGGCAGCGAAACGAATGTGCGCGCGAGCGGCATCAGCCGTGCGGTGAACACCGCGCGCACGCCGCGGCTGTCGAGCAGAACCTCCCAGCGGCGCAGGACCTCGCCGACCACCGGCACGCCCGCCAGCGCTCCGCTGGCGCCGAGCGCGTAGGCCAGCAGCGAGCCGGTCAGGTTGCCGGCGGTCGCCGCCAGCACGGCCAGTGCAAAGCTCATCCAGCCCTGATGCACCGCCACGCCCGAGAAGATCAGCGTCACCTCGCTGGGAATCGGCACGCACGCGCTCTCGGGAACCATCAGCGCGAACACGCCGAGCACGCCGAAGCGCGCGATCACGCCGGTCATGACGAGCCTCGCTCGCGGCGCGTGCGGCCACCGCGCGGCGGCTGAGGCGGAGCGCCCGACGGCGGAGGCGGAGCGCCGCGCGGCGGAGCGCCGGGGGGCGGAGGCGAAGCCGCAGGCCCGCGCGGCGGATGCGGCGGCCCATCCGGCCGGCGGTCAGCCGGCGGGGCTGGGGGCGGGGGTGGCGGCGGCGCGCCGTGCAGCGGCGCGCGCGGGCGCCGGTAGCCGAGCGCGGCCTGCACGCTGGACGGGCGCCAGCGCGCTCCGCCGCGCTGCGTCGGCACGCCGTCCTGGTTGAGCGCGTCGGCGATCGCCTGCAAGCTGTGGCCGCGATCGCGCATCGCGGCGATGCGCTCGGCTAGCTCCGGCGCGCGTGCGCTCAGCCCGGGCCGCCCGCGGGGTGGGCGCCCGGCCGGCGGCTCGTGCTTCCAGCGCTCGACCTCGCGCAGCGCCGCGACCGTGCGCCGGCCGGCCGCCGAGCCGGTGTCGAGGCGCACGTCGAGCGCAAGAAGATCGGCCGCGGCGGCTTCCAGCCAGTCCAGCAGCGCGACCAACTCGTGCGCGGAGCCCGCCGCGTCTGCAAGCCGCGCCACGAGCAGCACCGACGCGTCGCCGTCGGCGATCGGCTGCAGCGCCGCTCCGAGCCGCGCGCGTGGCGCGACGCCATCACTCTGCTCGCGGACCGTCGCGAACACATCCAGCCGCGCGCCGCCGAGACGCCCGGCGTCGATCGCCTGCCCGTCTCCGTGCGCGGGCACGTACGCAACGGCGCGACGTCTGTCATAGCGTTGGGCCATGCTTCAGTGTACGCAAAAGATTTGCGTACAGCGTGGGGTCGGCTGGCCGGACGTCAGCCGCAGCCGGTGATGCCGCCGTCGAGCGGGATCACGGCGCCCGTCAGATAGGAGCCGGCGCGCGAGGCGAGGAACAGCGTGAGTCCAGCGGCGTCGTCCGGGCGGCCGATGCGCCCGAGCGGGACGCTCGCCTCGATGTCTGCGCGCGTCTGCGGGTCGTCGAGCGCGAACGCCATCATCTTGCTCTCAAACGGCCCCGGCGCGATCGCGTTGACCGTGATCCGCTCGCTCGCCAGGCGCTTGGCGAGATGGCGCGTGAGCATGTGCACCGCGGCCTTGCTCGCGCTGTAGCTGTAGTTCTCCACCGACGGCGTGCGCAGCCCGTCGATCGAGCCGATGTTGATCACGCGCGCCGGGTCCGCGGCTGCGCGCGGCGGCGCGCAGCGCAGGCAGCAGCGCGACGGTCAGGTGGAACACGCCCTCGACGTTCGTGTGCATCGACCTTGTCCCAGCCCTGCTGACGGGAACTCCTCCAGCGGCGGCGCCCCACACGACGCCCGCGTTGTTGACGAGGATGTCCAGCTCGGCGAACCGCTCGCTCGTCGCGGCGGCCAGCTCGGCCGCGCCCTCGCGCGTGGAGATGTCGCCGGGAATCGCCGCGCAGTCGCCCAGCGCAGACAGCTCGGCCGCGGCGGCGCGCACGTCGTCGCTCTTGCGCGAGGAGACGATCACCCGCGCGCCGGCCTGCACGAGGCCGCGGGCGATCATCAGGCCGATCCCGCGCGAGCCGCCGGTGACGAGCGCCGTCTTGCCGGATACGTCGAACAGGTCGGTCATCGTCAGTCGGCGAACTCCGCCGGGCGCTTCTCTAGGAACGCGCCGACCGCCTCGGGCACGGCGCCGCCGAACGTCGCCATGATCTGCTGGCGGTCCTCGTACTCGACCGCCGCCTGCTCGGACGGGATCTCCAGCGCGCTCCACATGCCGCGCTTGGTCAGGCGCACGCCCCACGGCGCCAGCGCTGCGATCTGCTGCGCTGACTCGAGCGCGCGCTCGAGCAGCCGCGGCTGCTCGACGACGTCGGCGACGAGGCCGATGCGCGCCGCCTCCTCTGCGCCGACGCGACGCCCCGTGAGCATCAGCTCGTGCGAGCGCGAGGCGCCGATCAGCCGCGGCAGCAGCCAGCTGTACCCCATGTCGCAGTTGGACACGCCGATGTTCACGAACGCGGCGCGGAACACGGCCTCGGGCGCGGCGTAGCGGATGTCGCAGCCGAGCGCCAGCGCCAGGCCGAAGCCGGCGGCCGGCCCGTTCACGGCGGCGATCACCGGCTGGGGCAGCGCGCGTAGGGCGAGGATCAGGCGCGACATGTGCTCCTGGTTTGCCAGGCGGTCGCGCGGCTCGTCGCTGCCGTCGTTCTCCGGGGCCTTGCCGTATCCGTGCAGGTCCAGCCCGGCGCAGAAGCCCCGCCCGGCGCCGGTCAGGATCACCACGCGGCACGTCCGCTCGGCCGAGATCGCGTGCAGCTGGGCGTGCAGCGCCTCGCACAGCTCCGACGTCATCGCGTTGAGCTGCTCGGGGCGGTTCAGCGTCAGCCGACGGACGTGCGCGGCGGGCTCATCGACGAGCAGCAGGTCGGACATGCGCCCATCCTACGGTCTGCGCGCGGGCGCCACGATCACGAGCGCGCGTAGTGAAACGCCTGCGTCTGCGTGACCTTCGCCGCGAGCGCGCCGTCGTCGCGCGCGATCTCTGTCTCGATGACCATCATCGTGCGCCCCGCGTGCAGCGGTCGCGTGGTGGCGGTCAGCGCGCCATCACGCACGCCGCGCAGGAAGTTCGTCTTAGACTCGATCGTCGCCGTGCCGATGGCGCCCTCGGGCAGGTTCAAGAACGCGCACACGCCGCCGCAGCTGTCGGCGAGCGCCATCAGCGCGCCGCCGTGCATCAGCCCGCCCGCCGTGCAGCGCTCCGGCGTGAACTCCATGCGACCGCGCACGAGCTGCGGCGTGGCCTCCAGCAGCTCGACGCCGATGAGCACGGCGAACGGCATCGTGTCGCGGATCTGCGCCGGTGTCGGCATCTCGTTCATGTTCTCCCCCAGGTTTCGCGCGGCACGACCGTCAAGCAGCGAGGCGGATCATCACAGGACTGTGTGTGAGACTGGCGCGCGTGCAGCGCACCGCGCCGAAGGTTGCCAGTCGTAGGCCACGTCGAGTGGGTGCAGTTCGGGCACGTCGCGCGCGTGCCGCGCGCGGGCGAGGTCGCGCACGCGCACGATCCCTTCGATGAGCCGGCCGGAGGCGGCGCGGTAGTCGCCGTGCAGCTCGCGCGGCTGGCCGGCTCGTCGCTGTTCGTTACGGCGCTCGGCGACGACGAGCCGGGCCGGCGCTCGCCCCAGCGCCTCGGTGAGCTGGGCGTGCGCGTGGGCAGCGTCACGCGCGCCGCCGCCACGCGACGTGCCGTCACGCTGGTGGACGACGAGCGCGAGCGCACGATCACGACTTTCGGCGAGCGCCTGGAGCCGCTGGGCGCCGACGCCGAGCTGCCGTGGGCGCAGCTGGGGCAGATGGACGCGGTGTACTTCACCGCCGGCGACCTCGCCGCGCTGCGTGCGGCGCGTGCGGCGCGCGTGCTCGTGGCCAACCCGCGCGCGCGCGACGCGCTCGGACAGGGCGTGCGCATCGACGCGCTGGTGCTCAGCGAGACCGATCGCATCGAGCGCCGCGAGGCTTCGCGAGCGGAGGCTGAGGCCGACCTCGTCGTGCTCACACACGGGGCGCGCGGCGGCAGCTACCGCGCGCGCGACGGCAGCGCGGGGAGCTGGGGCGCGGTCGATCCGCCGGGGCGGCCCGTCGACTCCTACGGCTGCGGCGACTCGTTCGCCGGCGGGCTGACCTACGCGCTCGGCGCCGGCATGAGCGTGCCCGACGCGCTGGCGCTCGCCGCGCGCTGCGGCGCCACGTGCCTGACCGGCCACGGCCCCTACGAACGACAGCTCGGCGCTCCGCCCGGCTGACGCAGCATGGCCGTGGCGCCGACCACGCGCGGCAGCGCCCGAGCGCGGCGTAGCGTTTCAGCCGTCGCAGCCGCAGCGCGCTCACACCGCGGGCAGCCGCTGAACGAGCGAGAGCACCGGCGCGAACAGGTCGCCGCGCTCGCTCGACGCGCTCGCGCACCTGCGCCGCCTCGAAGCTCAGCGTGGCTGGGTCGCCGCCGTCGAGCGCCGCGCGCACCTCGTCCCATTCGACCGGCGTGGAGACCGTCGGGCGCTCGGCCGCGCGCAGCGAGTAGACGCACACGGTCGTCTTGCGCGAGTCGTTCTGGCTCCAGTCGATCAGCACCTTGCCGGTGCGCTTGGCCTTGGTCATGCGCGAGACGACCAGCTCGGGCTCGGCCTGCTCGAACAGCTCGGCGACGGCTTTGGCGAACGGCTTGGTCTGCGCGAAGGACGACGTCGGGCGTGTTCAGCGGCACGTACAGCTGCAGCCCCTTTTTGCCCGAGGTCTTGGCGAAGCTCTGCAACGCCGAGGTTCTCGAACATTCCCTGCAGCGTCAGCGCCACGCGGCAGCACTCGACGATCGTCGCCGGCTCGCCGGGGTCGAGGTCGAACACGAGCGCCGTCGGTCGCTCGGTCGCCTCGGCCAGCGCGAGCGGCGTGTGCAGTTCCAGCGCCGCCAGGTTGGCCAGCCACACGAGCGTCGCGCGATCGTCGGCGAGCAGGTAGTCGATCGGCTTCTTCTCGCTCGCCAGCGTGACCGTGCGCACCCACTCCGGCCGGTGCGCCGGCGCCTGCTTCTGAAAGAACGACTTGCCCGTCGACGCCGTCCGGCCAGCGCTTGACCGTCAGCGCGCGTCCGTGCAGGTGAGCGATCATCGGCGCCGCGACAGCGGCGTAGTAATCGATCATGTCGCGCTTGCTGAAGCGCGCCTGCGGATACAGCACCTTGGCGAGGTTGGACAGCTTCAGCTCGTGCCCTTCGACCGTCGTCGTCGCCGTCTTCGCGCCGCTCTGCTCGATCGCCAGGGCGTCGGACCGCTCGTCCGCCGGAGCGCCGGGCTGCTCGCCCGGTGGCGCATCGGGCTGCCCGCTCGGCGGCTCGCGCTCAGGCGCCGAGCCCGTGTCGTGGGGCGCGACCGAGAAGTCCTCGCGCACGACCTCGCTCGGCCCGCTTGTCCTCGCGCAGGCCCTTGTAGGAGGGGTGGCGCAGGCTGCCCGACGACGTCCACTGCGGTGAACTCGATCTCCGCCACCAGCCGCGGCTCGCAGAAGCTCGCGCCTTCGGGCGGACGCTCGCCGGCCGTGAACGGCGAGCCCTTGCGCTCCAGCGGTCCGAGCAGCTTGGCCAGGCGATCGAGCTCTGCGTCGGTGAAGCCGGTGCCCACGCGCCCGGCGTAGCGAAAGCCGCCGTCGGGCTCGTACACGCCGACGAGCAGCGCGCCGATGCGCTGCTTGCGCCGCCCCTCGCCGGGCAGCCAGCCGCCGATCACGAGCTCCTGGCGCCCGACGTTCTTGACCTTCAGCCAGCTCGTCGAGCGCGCGCCCGGTTCGTACGGCGAGTCCAGGCGCTTTGCCACGAGCCCCTCGAGGCCCTGCTGCGCCGTCGCCGCCAGTACGTCCGAGCCGCTGCCCGTCCAGGCGCTCGGGCGTCTGCCACGCCTCGCCGTCAAGCGCCAGCGCCTGCAGCAGCTCGCGGCGCTGCTCGTAGGGGAGCCCCGTCAGTGAGTGGCCGTCGAGCCACAGCAGGTCGAAGATCATGTACGTCACCGGCGACGCCTTCGCCAGGCGCTTGACCTGCGCCGGCGAGCCCACGTGCATGCGCCGCTGCAGCGCCGCGAAGCTCGGGCGGCCCTGCTCGTCGAACGCGACGATCTCGCCGTCGAGGATCGCCGCGTGCGAGCTCAGCGCGCGGTTGAGGCGGGCGAGCTCCGGGTAGCTGTCGGTGATCGTCTTTCAGGTTGCGGCTCTCCAGGCGCAGCTCGCCGGGCGTCGAGTAGGCGATCGCGCGCACGCCGTCCCACTTGATCTCGAATACCCAGCCGCGCTCGTCCGGCGGCAGCCTGCCGGTGCGCGCGAGCATCGGCGCGACGTGCTCGGGCATCGGCTCGCGCGTCGCGTCGGCCGGCGGGTCCATGCGGTGGATCATCCACTCCTTCGGCGGATCGTCCGGAGGCGATCGGGAACAGCGCGTAGCGCGCGTCGACGCGCTCGCCGTGCAGCGCCACCTCGATCTTGCGCGGCTCCCACTTCAGCGTCTCGTAGGTGCCGCTGGTCCCAGATCGTCATCGCCCCCGCGCCGTATTGCCCCTTGGGGATCTCGCCGTGGAAGTCCAGGTACTCGAGCGGGTGATCCTCGGTCCACACCGCCAAGTGGTTTTCCTTCGGCGCCACCGGCAGCCCCTTCGGCACCGCCCACGAGGCCAGCACGCCGTCGCGCTCCAGGCGCAGGTCCCAGTGCAGGCGCGTCGCCGAGTGCTCGTGGATGACGAAGCGCGGCGCGTCGCCCGCCTTCTGCGCCGGCGCGCCGCTCGGCTCGCTGGTCGTCGCGAAGTCGCGTTTGGCTCGGTAGTCGCCCAGCCGCTCGGCGCGGCTGGCGTCGTCGGCCCGCCTGCTCGCGCGCCGGGCGGGCACCTACCGCTTGGCGGTGGCGCGCGCGCCGGCTTTTTTGGCGGGCGCTTTCTTGCCGGACGATTTCTTGGCGGCGGGTTTCTTCGCGGCCGTTTTGCTCGCGGGCGCTTTGCGCGGTTTCGTCGCCGCTTTGCCGCCGTCGCCGGTGCGCTCGCGCACGGCGTCGAGGCTCGCCTTCAGCGCGCTCATCAGGTCGGGCGCCGGCGCCTGCTCCTCCTCGGCTTCGGGCTGGATCGCGATCTCCTTGCCCTGCGCCTTGCGCTCGATCAGCGCGAGCACGTCCTCGCGGTAGGTGTCGTGGTACTTGTCGGGCTCGAAGTCGCCCGCCAGCGAGCCGATCAGCTGCTTGGCCACCTCGACCTCGCGCTTGGTCGTCTTGACCTCCTTCGGGTCCGGGACCTCGTCGAGGCGATCGGGCGAGGACACTTCGTCGGCGAACAGCATCGTCGCCATCTCCAGCACGTCGCCCATCGCGCGGATCGCGACGAGCTGCTCCTTGGAGCGGATCACCACGCGCGCGATCGCGACCTTCTCGGTCTCGGCCATCGCCTCCAGCAGCAGCCGGTAGGGCTTGGCGCCGCCAGGGCCGGGGGCGAGGTAGTAGGGGTGGTCGTAGAAGATCGGGTCGATCTGCGACAGCTCGACGAAGTCCTCGATCTCGATCGTCTTGGTCTTCTTCGGCTGCAGCGTGTCCAGCTCCGCCGGCTCGATCACCACGTAGCGGTCGGGCGCCAGCTCATAGCCCTTGACGATGTCCTCGTAGGCGACCTCCTCGCCGCTCTGCCGGTCCACGCGCTTCTGCGCGATGCGCACGCCGGTCTTGCCCGAGAGCTGGTGGAAGCGCACGGTCTTGCGGTTGACCGCGCTGTACAGCTTCACCGGCACCGTGACCAGCCCGAAGCTGATCGCGCCTGTCCAGATCGAACGGGGCATGTCTACTTACTACCACGCTGTCGCAAAATAACCCTCTCGTGCAAGATCTCGCGCGAGCGGAAGCCCGCTCGCGCGCGGATGTCGGCCCGTGCGCCTGCCTAGACCGCGCCAGCCAGCGCAGGCTGGGGCGAGGCGCAGAACGCGCACTTGCGCGCCTCGCGCGGGATCTCCGACAGGCATTCGCCGCACGGGCGCGTCTCGGACTCGACGTCGCGGCCGGTCTTGCGTCGCTCCATCAGCGAGTTGACGGGCTTGACGACGAAGAAGAAGACGGCCGCGGCGATCGACAGGAAGGCGATCAGCACGTTGATGAAGTCGCCGTAGTGAAACGTGCTTTTGTGAATCGTGAACATCAGGTTGGAGAAGTCGGGCTTGCCGATGATCGCCGCGATGATCGGTGTGATCAGGTCGCGCACGAGCGCGGTCACGACCGCCCCGAACGCCGCGCCGATGACGATGCCGACCGCCAGGTCGACGACGTTTCCGCGCAGCAGGAACGCCTTGAACTCCTTAGCCATCACGTGCCTCCGATGCCGGGTTCAACAGATCACGTGAAGCTACCAGCGGGACACTTCAGACGCGCGAGCCGCGTGCGGTAGATGTGCATGTCGGCGTGGTTGAAGTCCGAGTGCGTCTGGTGCTGGAAGGCCGGCACGCGATCGTGGTGGTAAGGCGACGACAGGCTCTCGTTGTGGCCGATCACGTCGTTCAGCGCGATGCCATACGTGCAGCGCAGCCAGCGCGTGAGCGCGAGCGACGCCGCGATCTGCGCGCGGTCGTCGAGGATCTGCGCGTCTGAGGAGCCGACGTTCTCGATGCCGATCGCCGTCCAGTTCAGCCCGGTGGTGTGCCGGCAGCGAACGTTCAGCGCGACGAGCTGGTCGATCCTGCCGTTGGGCTCCACGAGGAAGTGCGCGCACGTGTTCGGCAGCTCTCCGAACTCGCTGTCGGGTACGTCTGGCGCGAACGTGTTGAACGCCTGCTGTGCGGTAGCCGTCTCGGTGTAGTGCTCGACGATCACTTTCGGGTCGCGCAGCACGTAGGTGTCTTCGCCGTAGTGGCGCAGCGAGTACCCGGCCATCTGCTGCTTGCGCGCGGCGCCGAACGGGATCGGCCACTGGTGAATCGGCGGGCGCAGGCCAGCCAGAGCGGCGCTTTCGGCGCGCGCGGGCGCGCCGGCGGCGGCGAGCAGAGCGCCAGCGAGCAGCGCGACGACGCTCAGGACGATTGGCGCGAGCGCGGCTCTCACGCGCCGATCCTATGACGCGTGAGGGTGCGGCGATCCGCTTTAGCGGGCATGCCCCATCTGGACATCTGTACGAACCTCGCGTCGCCACGGCGCGCGCCGGGTAAACGAGGACCGCAGGCGAAGGCGATCGCGGCTAGTCATCGACGGCGACGACGCGACCGCTCAGTGGGCCGCCAAGGCCCCTCGCAGTCACCACGACAAGGAGGTTCCATGCCGGCAAGACGGCTCATCGAGCAGAAGCGAACACGTGCGCGCGCGGCGACGGCGATCGTCGCATCGAGCGTCGCGCTGGGCGGCGCCGCCGGCCTGGCCGCGCCGGGCCTCGCGTCGAACACGATCAAGGTGGGGGCCGGTGAAACGTCGATTGTCGTCAACGGCACGACGATCTCAACGTCCAACCTGACGATCGCGCAACTGGCGAAGCTGCAGGGCGTGCCCGCGACCACGGTGCAGGCCGAGTTGGACGGCGTGGCGGCGAACACGCCCGCAGCCGCCGCCGTGCAGGCTCTGATCGCGGGGCTGCCGCTGGAAACGACGCTGGCGACCGTGCTCGACGAGCTGTCCAGCGCAACCGGCGGCGCGGTGAGCCCGCAGGTCGCGCTGCGCCAAGTGATCGAAGACGAAGGCACGCCTGGGGCTGCCGGGGCCAACGGAGGAAACGGCGGTAATGGGGCCGGTGGCGGCTCGGGCGCGGCGGGCTCGGGTGGCTCGGGCACGCCCGCCGGCTCTCCCGGCGCCGCCACGCCGAGGAAGCGCCTGCTCCTGCGCGCCGGGTCGCGCTCGCTCAAGGGACGTCCCGGCTCGCGCGTGCGCGTGAGCTACAGCGTGTCTGACGCGGCCAAGCTCAGCTACAGCGGGCGCAAGCTCGCCAAAGGCTCGCGCGCGGTGAAGTCCGGCGCGAACGTGCTGATGGTCAAGCTGCCGCGCAAGCACGGCACCTACCAGCTCGTGCTCAAGGCGGTCGGCGCCGACGGTCAGAGCGCGCAGACGACCGTCGCGCTGCACGACAGCGCGAAGAAGGCGAAGAAGGGGCGCCACTAGGCCGGGGCGCGCTTCGCTACCCTGCGGCCGGTGAACGAGATGTCAAGCGTCGGGCCGGCCTTGAGGCGGGTCGCGCTGGCCGCGATGGCGATGGCGATCGCCCTGTTCTCGCTCGCCGCTTCGAGCACCGCGGCGAGCGACGCCGGCGTGCAGATCGTCTACCGCGCATACCAGCCGGCCGACCTGACGGTGCTCGCCGGCCAGGCTGTCACGTGGCGCAACTCGGGCCTGGGGCCGCACACGGTCACGGCCGACGCTGGGCAGTTCGACTCGGGCGCGCTGCAGGCCGGCGCGACGTTCTCCTACACGTTCTCCACGGCAGGCACGTACAGCTACTCGTGCACCATCCACCCGACGATGCACGGCAAGGTCGTCGTGCTCGCCGGGCTGCCGCCGGGGTTCCCGGCGGGCACGCCGCTGAACA
This sequence comes from uncultured Solirubrobacteraceae bacterium, assembly GCA_963794905.1. Taxonomy (GTDB): domain Bacteria; phylum Actinomycetota; class Thermoleophilia; order Solirubrobacterales; family Solirubrobacteraceae; genus Palsa-744. The sequence continues at coordinate 1,141,145 of CAWCFO010000002.1, read as the reverse complement.
CGGTGCTCGTGCGCCTCACCGCCGGGCACGCCTCGCGCGGGCGAGTGACGCTCGTGCACGTGCAGGCGGCGCGACCGGCGGCAAAGGCGCTGCTGCAACTGCAGTCGCGCAAGGGCACGTTCGTGACGACGCAGCGCGCACAGTTGAGCGCCGCCGGCAAGACGACGTTCTCACTGCGGGCGAGCGTCCATCGCCGGCTGCGCGTGGTCGTGCAGAGCCCCGCCGGCGAAGCGCCGCTCACCAGCCGCGCCCTGCGCCCGAGCTTCTAGTCGAGGGCGAAACTCGCCACGCCTACTCCTCCAGCCCCACGGCTTTGAGGGCTTCGGCGGGCTCAGTGAAGTAGCGAAGTTCGGTCACCGCCCCGTCGCGAACCGCAAGAACGCAGGCTCGCGGAGAGTCGACCTCAACGCCGCTCACGCGCCCGCGTCCGCGCTGCCTGCCCGTGATCAGCACGTGTCGATCGAGATCACGCGCCCGTTCGACCTCGAATCCCCAGTCTGCCCAACTCTCGCCCATGTCGCGGAAGAACTGAAACACGCCGTCTGCTCCCACGTAGCTCACAGGCTCGCCAACGGCGCCCACGAGGCGCATCTCGAATCGAGCATCACACAGCGCGTTGAACCCCTCTGCATCTCCCCGATTCATCGCGGCGACGCCACGGAGCACGATCTCAACGTTCTCCTGGGACATCGCCTACGTAGTATCGCGGAGGGCGCTGAGCCGCGAGCGGCACGGCTCGCGCGCGGCGAGCGCACGGAGACAGCTTGGCGAAGATCGTCCGCTCGGCGTGCAGCCGCCCCCGCTCCTAAGTGCGCCAGCGCGGTGGCGCGATGCCCAGCGCGCGGCAGAAGAACAGCAGCGACCTGACGGCCGGCGGCGACGAGCGCGAGCCGTAGGCGGCCGAGCTGATCGCCAGGCCGCCGTCGTGCACGACCGAGCGGCGAGCCTGCGTCGCGGTCGGTTCGCGCACGACCTGCACCGTGGCCATCATCCCGTGATCCTCGTGGAATGTGATGTGACAGTGGAACACGAACTTGCCGGTGAAGTCGGTCGGCGCCATCAGGATCACGGTCTTCGATTCGGGCGGCAGCGCGACGTTGTCCTGGTCGTCGACGTAGGGGACCGGCCTGCCCGCCACGTTGACGACCTGGAAGTCGTTGGTGTGGATGTGGAAGGTGTGCCATTCGCTGTTTTCGTTGGCGAGCGTCCACTGCTCGACCGAGCCGAGCTTCATCGTCACGTCGGTGCGTTCGGGGTCGAACGTCATCCCGTTGAGCTCGAACTTGGTGGCGCCCGACGCTTCGGTCATCTCGCTGAAGACGATCGTGCGCTTGCGCTCGACGCGCCGGGTGCGCAGGTCGATCGGGTGGCTGAGCGCGGCGCGCGCCGGGAAGCGCATCGCCTGCGGGCGTCCGGCCGAGCGCAGCGTCAGCAGCGTTTCGTTGGGCGCCGGCCCGCCGTTGGCCTGCTTGTCGCCGCCCGGGAACTGCGAGAACGGGATCGCCTTGAGCGCGTAGTCGCCGGGCGGCCCGCCGCGCACGAGCACGTCGCGCCGCGAGCCGGGGGCGATCATCAGCGTGCGCACGCTGAGCGGCCGCGCGAGTGTATGGCCGTCCTGGGCGAGCAGCTGCAAGCGCTGGCCGTGCGCCAGGCGCACGACGACGATGCGGTCGGCGTTGGCGTTGAAGATGCGCCAGCGCTGCAGCTGGCCGGGACGGATCTTGGCGGTCGGGTCGATCGTGCCGTTGACGTACAGCTTGGAGCCCGATTCGCTTGACTGCGCGACGGGCACGACGCGGCCGTCGCGGACCTGCGTGTTCTGGATGACGATCCACCGCTGTGGCACGTGGCGCAGCGCCGGGAGCCTGTCGAGGCCGCCCTCCTGCACGATCGCGCCGGCCAGGCCGGCGAAGATCTGCGGCTCGACGTACATGTGCAGGTGCGGGTGATACCAGTAGGAGCCCGCCGGCATGTCGCGCGGGATGTCGTATTCGTAGTCGAACGCCTTGTCCCGGGTCGACGCGCAGGAACACGTTGTCGTGGTTGGCTTCCGGCGACACGTGAAAGCCGTGCACGTGCAGGTTGGTCGGTTCGGTCGTGTCGTTCTGCAGGTGCACCTTGACCGTGTCGCCGGCGCAGATCACCAGCGTCGGGCCGGGAAAGCTGCCGTCGTAGTTCAGCGTCGTCACGCGCCGGCCGCCGATCAGCACCTTGCCCAGCGAGGCGCGCAGCGTCGTGTCGAGCACGCCGTGGCTGCTGTAGCGCGCGGGCGGCTCGGGGAAGCCGTCATGGATCACCGGCGCGACGCCCTTGTGGCAGTCGGGCGCGCGTGACGCGCCGGCGGGCGTGCCCGTCGCGGCCGATCCGCCGGCCGCCACCGCCGTCGCGGCCAGCCCGACGCCGAGCAGCCCAGCGACCGCCCGATTGCGCCCCCATCGCATCGGCGCAGCGTATAAGCGGAAGGAGTCGGCTAGGAGGCGGCGGGGTTCTGCGCCGTGACGATCCAGGTCGAGGCCGGGGCCAGCACCTTGCCGTCGGGCTCGACCCATCCGGCCATGTCCTGCCGCAACGCAGCGGCGACCGGCTCGTGCAGGTGCGCGGCGCGCTCGCCGGCCAGCCGCAGGATCTCGCCGGCCGGGCCGATGCTCATCACGAACTCGACCGCCTCGTCGAGATCGGCGCCGATCAGGATGGGCCTGTCGCAGCGCAGCAGCGAGATCTGCTCGAAGCCCGCGCTCACGAGAATGCCGCTGGTCGTGTCGGCGTTGCCCATCGAGAAGGGACCGGGCCCGCAGGTCGGCTCGTCGTACTGCTCGGGCTTGGAGACGAACCGCTCAGTGACCAGCTGGCCACGGTAGAAGCCGTCGTTCTCGACCTTCGAGCGCCAAACTACCATCGCCAGGCGCCCACCCGGCACCAGCGCATTGCGCACGTTTCGCAGCGCGGCGACGGGGTTGGCGAAGAACATCGTGCCCATGCGCGAGAACGCGAGCTCGAACTGCCCGTCGATGGGCTGGGTCTCGACGTCGACGACCTCGAAGCCGACGTTGCCGACCTCGGCTTGCGCCGCCTCCCGGCGTGCGGTCTCGATGAAGCGTGGCGCGGCATCCACTCCGAGCACGCGGCCCTCCGGCCCGACCAGCTCGGCGAGCTGCTGCGCCGTGTCGCCGAAGCCGCAGCCGATGTCCAGCGCGCGCTCGCCGGGCGCCGGCGCGATCACCCGCAGGCCTTCGTCGCCGTGCACGCCCAGGCCGTCGGCCAGCAGGTGGCGAAAGCGCACGAAGCGTTCGTACAACGGACCGTCCCATGCCTCGATCGCCTCGTCGTTTGCGGTGACGATCTGTGCCATGCAGCGCATGCTAAGCCAATCGCGTGCGCCGATGTGTGATCCAGCGCGCACGCGTCTCGACGGCTCCCTTGGCGGCGCTTCGGCGGCGGGCGAACCGGCGCGCTTCAGATCGGCGACACTGTCGCGATGTCCGACGACGCGCTTCAGGATCGTCCCGTCGAGCTGCTGCGCCAGCTGCTGCGCTTCGACACGAGCAACCCGCCGGGGGGCGAGCGCGAGTGCATCGAGTGGATCAAGGGGCTGCTGGAAACGCTCGGCTGCGAGGTGCGACTGCTCGCCCGCCAACCGGAGCGCCCGAACCTGATTGCGCGCCTGCGCGGGCGCGGCGCGAGCCCGCCGCTGCTGCTGCAGGGACACGTCGACGTCGTGGCGGCGCGCGGCGAGTGGCAGCACCAGCCGTTCGCCGGCGACCTCGCCGACGGCTACGTGTGGGGGCGCGGCGCGCTGGACATGAAGGGCGGCGTGGCGATGATGCTCGCGGCGTTCATGCGCGCCGTGGCCGGCGGCGCACAGCCGCCCGGCGACGTGATCCTCTGCCTGCTCGCCGACGAGGAGGCCGGCAGCCCGCTCGGCGCCGATTTCGTCGTGCGCGAGCACGCCGAGCTGTTCGACGGCGTGCGCTACTCGATCGGCGAGTTCGGCGGCTTCACGATGGACATAGCCGGACGGCGCTTCTACCCGATCATGGTCGCCGAGAAGCAGGTGTGCTGGACGCGCGTGACGCTGCGCGGCCCGGCCGGGCATGGCTCCATGCCGATCCGCGGCGGCGCGATGGGCAAGCTCGGCCGGCTGCTTGACAGGCTCGACCGCCGGCGCCTGCCGGTGCACGTGACGCCGGTCGCGCGATCGATGGTCGAGGCGATCGCCGCCGACGTGCCGGCGACGCTCGCCGTGCCGTTGCGAGGCCTGCTCGCGCCGCGGCTCACCGACCGCCTGCTCGACGCGTTCGGCGAGCGCGGGCGGATCTTCGACCCGCTGCTGCACAACACCGTCAGCGCGACCATCGTCGGCGGCGGCGACAAGGTCAACGTGATCCCCGACGCGATCACGCTGTCGCTCGACGGTCGCCTGCTGCCGGGTTTCGAGCCCGAGGACCTGTTCGCCGAGCTGCGTGCGCTGAGCGGCCTGCAGATGGACTTCGAGATCGGCCAGCACGACCGGGTGGCGGCCGAGCCGGACCTGGCCATGTTCGACACGCTGGCCGGGGCGCTGCGCGAGCTCGACCCGGCCGCCAAAGCGATCCCCATGCTGCTACCCGGCGTCACCGACGGGCGCTTCTTCTCCAAGCTAGGCATCCAGACGTATGGCTTCCTGCCGATGCAGCTTCCGCCGGAGCTGCCGTTCATGCAGCTGATCCACGCCGAGAACGAGCGCCTGCCCGCCGACGCCGTCGAGTTCGGCACGTCCGCGATCGAGCGAGTGCTCGAACGCTTCTAGACGTCCTGTGACGAGCGGTCGGCTTCGCGCGTAGTAGGTGCAGTGAGCAGGCATCTGACCTCCACCCCGCAGCCGCCGACATCCGCGGCGCGCGAGCCGCGCGCCGGCGAGGACCGGCTCGACCGGCCCGCGTTCGAGCGGCTGTTTCGGGAATGCGCTGGCGACGTGCACGGCTATGCGATCTCGCTGCTCGGCGATCGCGCCGGCGCCGAGGACGTGACCGCGCTGGCGTTCGAGCGGCTATATCGCTCCCGCGCAAGGCTGGACCGCGCGCGCGGCACACCGCGCGCGTGGCTGTTCGCGATCGCGCGAAACGCCGCGCTCGACGAGCTGCGCCGCCGGCGGCGCCAGCGCACCGATGCGTTGGAGCGCTCGGCCGCAGTCGGCGCCGGACGCCGAGCCGGTGCAGGCGATCGAGCGCGCCGAGCGGCGCGCGACCGTGCAGACGGCGCTGCTCGCGCTGCCGCTGCGCGAGCGCGAGGTCGTGCTGCTGAAGTTCCACGGCCAGCTCACCAACGGCGAGCTGGCGCGCGTGCTGCACATCAGCGAGTCGAACGCCGGCACGCGCCTGCACCGCGCGCTGAACAGCCTGCGCGACACCTGCGCCGACGTGGACCGCGAGGAGGTCGCATGAAGATCGTTCACTTCCCAACGCCAGACGACGAGCGAGACGGCGACGCGGTTGCGACGCAGATCGAGGCCGCGCTGCACGGCGAGGCCGGCGGAGAGGCCGCCGAGCACTGGCGCGAGCTGCGCGCCGACGTGCGCTCGCTTGCGCCGACGATGTCGCCGGAGTTCGAGCGGCGAGCTGCAAGAGCGCGTCGCCGAATGGGCTTCGGCCCCCGAGTCATCGCGTGCGCGCCTGTTCGTCCGAGCGTCGAGGGCGCGCGCGGGCGCATGGTTCGGCGCGGGGATGCGGGCTCGCCTGTTCGCGGTCGGGGGAGCGTTCGCGGTGGCTGCCGTCCTCGTGCTGGTGCTGGCGGCGCCGTGGCGAGCGTCCCAGTCGGGTTCCGCGCTCTCCTCGTCGAGCGGCCGTGAAGACTTCGTCCCGGCCGAGGGCCCGGTCAAAGCGGGGGCGCAGACGTCCCCGTCGAGCGGCGCGGCGAGCGCCGGCGCCACAGTCAAGTCGGAAACCGTCAACGTCGAGCCGACCAAAGTGTTGACGCCCGCAGCCGGCGGGGGAGTGGCGCAGGCCCAGCCCAACTCCTCGTCCCGCGTCCAACAGCGCGCCGCCTCGATCACGCTCGCGCCAAAGCCCGAAGCGGTGCAGTCGGTGGCCGATCAGGTGGCGCAGCTGGCGTCGCGCGACGGCGGCTTCGTGCAGAGCTCGCAGGTGCGCCTGCAGCGCGGCGCGGGCGGCGAAGCGAACGTCCAGCTGAGCCTGCCGAGCGCGCGGCTGTCGGCGGCGCTCGCCGAATTGGCGCGCCTGGCGCCGACGCGCGCGCAGAGCACGTCGTTGCAGGACATCACAGATGAATACGGCGCGGCGCGCGCGAAGCTCGCGGACGCGCTCGCCGAACGCCAGGCGCTGCTGCGCGCGCTGTCGAAGGCGAGCACGCAGGGCGAGATCGAAAGCCTGCGCACGCGTCTTGGGCTGCTTGGCGGCGACGTCGTCAAGGACCGCGCGGCGCTGGCGAACGTGTCCAAGCGCGGCGGCACGGCGACGGTCGAAGTGACGGTGCTCGGCGACGCGCACGCGGGCGGCGAACGCTCGACGCTGGAAAACGGCCTGCACGACGCGGGCGACGTGCTGAAGGTCTCGCTCGCGGTGGCGCTCGTCGCGCTCGCCGTGCTCGTTCCGCTGGCGCTGATCGTCGCGCTCGCGGCGCTCGGTTGGCGCGCGTCGCGCCGGCGCGTGCGCGAGCGCGCGCTGTCGTGAGCCGCGCTCGCAGGCCACCCGAAACGCGATTCACGCCACACGCCGACCCTCGCGCGAGCGATCTGAATTAAAAACTGGCTGCGCAGCCAGTATGATCGACGCGCGATCCCAGATCGGCGAACCTTGGAGGCTTCCGTGGCGACAGTCGGGCGCGACATCGAGAGTGTGGAACTGACCGAGCGCGAGCTGTGGCTGGACGGGCCGCCGCTGGAGGCGTTCAAGCAGATGCGCGGCAAGTGCCCGATCCACTGGACGGAGAGCTTTGAAGAACTGCCCGACGAGGCGGGCTTCTGGTCGGTGACGACGGCCGAGGACGTCCACACGGTCAGCCGCGACTGGCAGACCTACTCCTCAGAACTCGGCGGCGTGGTGATCGCCGCGGCCGGCTTTCCGATCGAGCTGGCGCGCGCGATGTTCATCGGCATGGACCCGCCCAAGCACGACCGCCTGAAGGCGCTGTTCCAGCGCGGTTTCACGCCCAAGCGCATCGCCGATCACGAGGACGCGATCCGCGCGATCGCCGTGCGCGTGCTCGACGGGCTCGCCGGGCGCGAGACGTGCGATCTGGTCGCCGACGTCGCCCAGCCGGTCGTCTCGCGCGTGATCGGCAGCTTCATGGGCATCTCCGAGGAGGAAGACCTGATCTGGGCGCGGCTGATGAACTCGACGCTCGGCGCCGCCGACCCCGATCTCAACCCCGACGGCTTCGACGGCGCGGTCAACAAAGACATCCCCGAGATCTTCGAGCGCTGCCAGAAACTCATCGCCGAGCGTCGCGAGCATCCGACCGACGACCTGACGTCCGTGCTCGTCAACGCCGAGGTCGACGGCGAGAAGCTCGAGGAGCACGAGATCGTGATGGGCTTCTTCCTGCTGATGGCCGCCGGCAACGACAGCACCAAGGCGACCTACTGCAGCGGCATGCGCGCGCTCATGGAAGACGGCGAGCAGCGACAGCTGCTGCTCGACGACCCGACGCTCGTGCCCAGGCGCGGTCGAGGAGTCGCTGCGCATGTTCCCCGCGTTCGCGCACTTCCGCCGCACGGCCACGTGCGACGCCGAGCTGCACGGGCAGAAGATCAAGGCCGGCGACAAGGTGGTCATGTGGTACGCCTCGTCCAACCGCGACGAGACGCGCTTTGCCGACCCCGACCGCTTCGAGCTGCGCCGCGACGAGGAGCACCAGGCGTTCGGCGCCGGCGGCCGGCACTTCTGCCTCGGCACCGCGCTCGCTCGCCTGGAGCTGAAGATCCTCATCGAGGAGACGCTCGCGCGCTACCCCGACATGCAGATGGTCGAGCGCCCGACGCACGTCGAGTCGCTGTTCCTCAACCAGCTCAAGACGCTGCCAGTTCGCCTCGCGCCTTAGCCGAGCAGGTCGTCGCGCAGTCCGAGGCCGAACGGGTTGCCCTCGGAGTCCTTGCAGATCGCCCAGCGCTCGCCGGGGTGCACGACGCTGCCGCCGAGCGCCGCAACGCGCGCGAGCGTCGCGCGCATGTCGTCGACCTCGAAGTACGGCAGCGAGAAGGAGTCGCCGGGACCGCGCCCGCGCGCGTGCACGCCGACCGCCGGGCCGCCCGCGGCGGGCTCGCTCTGCCAGCCCTCGCCCTGCCCGTCGGAGCGCGGTTGCAGCGTGTTCGCCAACAGCTCGCTCCAGAAGCTGCGTGCGCGCTGGGCGTCGTCTGCGGGGAACTCGATCAGCGCGAGCTTCGATGGCATGCCCTCACGTTAGCCGCGCGCGTGGCGCGCCGCTTGCCTGCGCCGCCCGCGCGCCGGCGAGCTAGGGTCAAGGCGAAGACCGGCCCAACGCGAACCCGGAGGATCGTCATGGCAAATCTCGGCGGCAGCGCAAGCGCAGACATCGACGCGCCGCTGCAGCGCGTGTGGGAGGTCGTGCAGGACGTGATGACCGCGCCGCAATGGCAGGGCGGGCTGGACCGCATGAGCGCGCTGGAGCGCGACGGCGAGGACCGCCCGACGCTCGTGGAGACCGAGAACGACATCAAGGTGAGGCAGATAAAGACGCTCGTGCGCTTCAGCTACGAGGGTCCGCAACGCCTGTCGTGGACGCAGGAGAAGGGCGACATGAAGTCGCTGCACGGAGCGTGGGAGCTCGAGGATCTGGGCGACGGGCGCACGCGCGCGACGTACACGCTCGACGCCGACCCCGGCCGCATGCTCGGGCTGGTCATCCGCGGCCCCGTCGAGGCGGCCACGCGCGCGATCTTCGTCAACGGGCGTCCCGGCGAGCTCAAGCGGCGCGTCGAGCAGGGGTGAGCGCCGCACGCCGCCGGGCCGTGCTGTCGTGCGCGCTGCTCGCGTGCGCGCTGCTGGCGCTTGCGGCCAGCGCCAGCGCCGGCGCTGGCGCGGCGCGCCGTGCGACGGGACCGACGGTGACGGTGGCGGTCGACACGACGCACCCAGGCGCGGTGGTGCCGGCGAACTTCGTCGGGCTGTCGTTTGAGATGTCCAGCCTGCCGCAGATCGCGCGCTACTCCGACCGCGGCGACTTCGTGACGATGCTGCGCTCGCTCGGGCCGGGCCAGCTGCGCTTCGGCGGCGTGTCGGGCGACACGCGCATGGCGTGGACGGACAACCGCACGCCGCGCCCGGCTTGGGCTTCGGGCGTGATCGACGCCGACGACCTGCACGCGCTGGCCGGCCTGGCATCGGCGAGCGGCTGGCACGTCGTGCTGACGGTGGGCATCGTGCACTACGAACCGCAGGCGGCCGCGCGCGAGGTCGCAGCGGCGAAGGCGGCGCTCGGCGAATGGCTGGCGGGCATCGAGATAGGCAACGAGCCGAACTCCTACGCGCAGCACGCGATGCGCGAAGAACCGTGGGGCTTTGCGCAGTACGCCGAACAGGTCGCCGCGTATCGCAGCGCGATCGAAGCGGTCGCGCCGGGCATCCCGCTGCTCGGCCCCGACGTGTCGGGCTCGTCGGCCTTCCAGGCGTGGGGGGCGGGCGAGGCGGTCGGCGAGCAGCCGGCGCAGCTGACCGGCCATCACTACCCGCTCGGCTGCGCGCAGAAGAACCCCAAACCGTCGATCACGAGCCTGCTCAGCCCGCCGGTGCGGCGCAAGGAGGTCAACTCGCTGGCGATCTACACGCGCATCGCGCGCGCGGCCAACCTGCCGTTTCGCATGGACGAGACCAACTCGGTCTCCTGCGGCGGCGTCGCCGGCATCAGCAACACGTTCGCATCGGCGCTGTGGGCGACCGGCTACCTGGCGCAGGTGATGGCCTCGGGCGCCGTCGGCGTCAACCTGCACGGCAACGTGGCCAACTGCAAGGGCTACTCGCCGGTGTGCGCGCCCGGCGTGCAGGAACTGTCGACCGGCCAGCTGACCGCCCAGCCGGTGTGGTACGCGCTGCTGATGGCCAGGGAACTGGTCGGCACCCGGCCGCTGCCGGCGGTCGTGCGGCTCAGGCCGACGACGGCCAACGTCGTCGTCGCGGCCTTCTCGGCCCCCAACGGCGGCCTGCGCTTCTCGATCGTCGACGACGAACCGCTGGGCAAGGGCAGCGTGACCGTGCGCCTGCGCGTGCCCGGCGGCTACGTGGCCGGCAGCACGCTGAGCCTCACCGGGCCGTCGCTCGATGCGCTGTCGGGCACCGCGCTCGGCGAAGCTGAAGTCGCCGCCGACGGCACGTGGCACGCCGAACGCTACGGTCGCGTGCGCGCGCGCAGCGGCGTGATCGCGGTGAGCGTCCCCGCCGCCAGCGCGACGCTCGTCAGCGTGTCGCCGGTGGGGTGAAGGCGGCCGCTACAGCAGCGAGCGGAAGTGCCGCGCGCGGTCTTCGAAGTCGACATACGCGTTGAAGCTCGGCGCGGCGGGCGACAGCAGCACGGTGGTCCCGGGCGTGGCGATCTCGCGCGCGCGAGCGACGGCGGCGATCATGTCGGGCGCGGCCAGCGCGCGACGCTCCGGCAGCCCGGCCCGGCGCGCCGCGTCGAGCATCCGTGAGCCGGTGTCGGGCAGCCCGACGACGACGGCGCCGCGCTCGGCGAGCGCGCGACCGAGCGCCGCGTAGTCCTGCTGGCGGTCTTGGCCGCCGCCCAGCAGCACGATCTCGCAGTCGGGAAAGCTCGCGAGCGCGGCCAGCGTGGACTCGGGCGTCGTGGAGATGCTGTCGTCCACCCACGTCACGCCGTCTCGCTCGCAGACGACCTCCAGGCGGTGGGGCAGCGCGGTCACCTGCGACAGCGCCGGTCCGAGCTCCGGCGCCGGCACGCCGATCGCTTCGATCGCCGCCAGCGCGGCGCACAGGTTGAGCGCGTTGTGCTCGCCGCGCAGCGGCAGCTCGCCGGCGGCCGCCCGCAGCTCACCGCCGAGCGCGATGCCCTCGGCGGTGACGTCCCATCCCCGCGCAACGCCGTAGAGATGCGGCGCGACGGCGTCGCGCGCCGCCTGCGCGAGCAACGGGTCGCGGCCGTTGAGCACGCTGGCGCGCACGCCCGGCAAAGCGAGCAGGCGCAGCTTGTCGGCGCGATAGCGCTCCACCGAGCCATGCCAGTCGAGATGCTCGCGGTGCAGGTTGGTGAATACGGCGACCTGCGGCCCGCTGTCGAGGTCGGCGATCTGAAAGCTCGACAGCTCGATCACCGTCAGCTCACTGGCGGGGCGGTCGAGCAGGTCGAGCGCCGGAGCGCCGATGTTGCCGGCCAGCTCCGCCGTGCGTCCGGCGGCGCGCGCGAGCTGCACGGCGAGCGTCGCCGTGGTGCTCTTGCCCTTCGTGCCGGTCACGCCGATCACGCCGGCGCCGCCGACCTGCGCCAGCCACAGCGCCGTGGCGGTCGTGACCGGCACGCCGCGCTCGCGCAGCTCGCGCAGCTCGTCGCGGTGCGTGGACACGCCGGGCGAGCGCACCACCACGTCGCACGCGGCGAGCGCTGGGGCTATCTCATCCCCACGCACGAGTCGCGCGTTGGGGGCTGCGAGCGCGTCGCGCGGGTCGGCGCCGTCGAGCTGGTCGGTCGCCACGACGGCAATGCGCGCCGACGGCAGGCGGCGGTTCAGCTGAGCGGCGAGCGAGCGGATCTCACGACCGGCGCCCCAGACGCCGATCTGCGCGCCGTCAAGCTCCGAGAAGCGCACGGACCGATGGCATCAGGGACGACGGCACGGCGTGCTCGTCGCTCAGCGCGAGCGTCGCCGCGAGCGAGTCGTCGCCGGGCGCTTGGCTGGGCAGCACCTCGGCGACGAGCCGGCGCACGACGCGATGGTCGCGCCAGCGCGGGTCGTCGGCGAGCAGGCCGATCGCAGCCACGCTCTCGCGCTCCTCGCCGACGCACTCGAACGGCTTGGCGCCGCCGGTCGCCGTGAGCAGCGCGAAGCCGGCGAACTGCGCGTCGTCTTCGAGCAGGTCGGCCCCGAACACCTCGGTCAGATGGGCCGGCTCGCTGAACGGCGCGAGCACGAGGAACACGAAGCGGCACTTGGGGCAGTCACAGCACCACGAGGCGGCGCGGCGCGCCGGGTCCAAGCGGAAGATCGCGTTGCAGCTGGTGAACGCCGCGTGGTAGCGCTCCAGGCGCGCGAACGCGCGAGCGATCGCCAGCTCGGAGGCGGGGCGCAGGACGGAGAACAGCTGCACGCCCGGCGCCAGCTCGGCGATGGCCGCTCGCAGCAGGCGCTCGGCGGCGAAGCTCTTGCTGAACTGGTGGTTGATCTCCACGCCGTCCCACACGAGGTTGCCGCTCGAAGCCGAGCGCTCGTTGGCCATCGCGACCGCGTCAAAGCCGTTGAGCGCGGCCGTCAGCAGCGCCGCGCAGGCGACGATCGCTGTGATCGGCACGTGTCCGTTGAGCGCGCCGGCGCGATTGAGCGCCGGCAGGCCCGGGTCGAGCTGGCGGCGCGCGATCAGGCGCGGAAGCTCGGCCACCGCGGCGGTGCGCGCGATCGCGTCGGCGTCGCCGACTGAGAACAGCGCCAGCTCGCGCCCGCTGTGGCGCATCGCCTCGATCGCCACCGCCGAGTCCTTACCGCCGCCGACCGGCACGAGCACGCGACGCGGCTCGTCGGCGCCGCGCGCGGGCGCCTGGCCGCTTGGCCGGTCGCTCGCCTCTGCGTTCCGTGGGCCGCTCGGCGGGTCCTCCGGGTGGCCGCTCGGCCGATCGGCGAGCTGGCCGAGAAAGCTCGGGCGGGGGAGGGTCGCCAGCGCGTTGACGTAGGCGAACTCGCCGAGCCCCTGTGAATACAGCGCTTCCAGCAGGGCCGCGGTGGCCGGCGGCGGCGCGCCGGAGTCGCAGCTCACGCGCGGCGGCGCGGCCGTCTTGAAGTAGCTGACGCCGGCGACCCAGTGCAGCAGCGACAGCAGCCCGTCCACGCTCGCGCGCTCGGCCGCGCCGAGCGGCCGGCTGACGGGCAGATCGAACGTCTCGACGAACTGCACGTCGTCGTCGAGCGCGTAGCGCAACGTCGCCCGTCCGCCTTCGTCGAGCTCACGCGAGACGAAGCGAAAGGCTGTGAACGTCGCCGGGTCGAACGAATGCGGCGGGGTCTCGACGGCCATGAGGGTCAGCGTAGAGGGATGCACGGGTGGACCGGCGTGGGCGGACGGCAGTCAACGGCTTGACCGCTGCACGACGCTGCGGGTAGCGTCGGCTGACCATCCCACATCGAGGAGGCTTGCCCTATGTACATGCGTGTCGTGAGGTTCACCGGCGTGAGCCACGAGCGTGTCGACCAACTCGTGTCGCGCATCGGTGCAAACGACGGCCCACCGCCTGGCGTCAACTCCCCGAGGCTGCAGGTCCTGTTCGACGAGGCCGACGGCACGGCCGTCGTGCTGCAGCACTTCGCCACCGCCGACGACATGGAGGTGGCGGCCAAGGTGCTGAGCGCGATGGACCCGGGCGAGACGCCGGGTACGCGGGCGTCGGTCGATGCTTGTGAGGTGAGGCTGGATTTGGAGAGTTAGGAGACTCGCTGAGGGCGATGGCCCGAGGCCGGCCGTCGCGCGTGTTCCCTGGCGCGGTTACTTCGCTGAACCGCTCGGCGGCCGTGGAGGCGGCGCTGACCCGCCGCGCCCCTCCTGAATCCCGATCGAGGTCGAGGGCGGTTTGATTTCCTGTGGTGGCAACGGCTTGGGCGTCATCTGCTTCCTACTGTACCGCCAGCGCTGCTAGCCAAGAGATCGTCTGAGCGATCATCAAGATCCCGACAGCTCCCGACAGCCACGACATGAGCCGAACCTTTTGGGCGTTCTCCTCGCGCAGGGCTTGATAGCCATAGCCGGCAGCGGCAAGCCAACCCAGCGTGTCGGTGTCAGCCTCCCCGGACGCCTGCTCGTAGAGCGCGTCGTACAGCTCGCGCGCGTCGACGGCGAACTTGAGCTGCCAAGGGGCCAGCAGAACGGCGGAGGCACAGAGCCCCAGCACTAGCGCGACGAGTGCAATCCAGCCGAGCGTCCCAAGCCCGTGTGCGCGGATGGTGGCTGCTCCGAGGAACGACGCTACTAGCGCATGGGCCGCGAGCAACGTTCCCGTCCGCTGGCGGACGCCGGACACGAGCGTCTCTTGATCGGCCAGCGCATGCTTGCCAGCCTCGTACGTGATCTCCTCCAAGCGCGGCATGGTCCAACCGTAGGAGTCGATGCGGATGGGTCAGTCCAGCGGATGATCTATGCGCAAAAGAAGATCGGTGAATGAACTCACCCGACAAGCGAGATCTAACCCGCGCGACGACCCGTTGAGTGGTAGCGTCTCGCACGTCACGCAGCCGAGGGAACCCGGTGGGAATCCGGGACTGACGCGCAACGGTATGGGTTCGGCCCTTTCGGCCATGAGACCCGAGTCCGACTACTCGCTGGGTGGCAACGACATACGGACCCTGTTCTCGCGATAGGACGGTGGGTCGTGACCTCTCTCGCTTCTGGATAGCGGGGACGGATACAGCCACCGCCCCTGACAGAAGGAGATCCACCCCATGAGAATCGCCATTCGTCGGCTGACGCCGCTCGCGGTCGTCGCCTGCACTGTCTTGTCGCCGAGCACTGCCTCGGCGACGTCGACGGCGAAAGAAATCAGGACGGCAAAGACCAACGGCGTGGCCTACCTGAAGACGACCCAGCAATTGGATGGAAGCTTTGCCGGATTCAGCAGTGACTGGGCGCTCGGCGCGCTCGCCGCGGCCGGCACCGCCGCCGCCGACGCGAAACAGTCGGGCGGCGCCGACGCGCGGAGCTTCTATCGCGGCCTGTTCGGAGATCCGTCGAAATGGCCTGGCGAAGAACCGCCGATCACTGAATACGAGCGCGCCGCGCTCGACATCTACGCGGCCGGCGTGGACCCGGCGCGCGTCAGCGCCGCGCAGAACCTGATCGCGCAGATCGTCTCGGGCTATGAACCGGCGGCCCCCGGCTATTACGGAGGAGCGACGAACTTCTCGGGCGCGCTCTTCGGGCTGCTGTCGCTCGCCGACGTGAAGACCCGCGGCGGCCTGCAGCGAGTCCCGCAGGCGCTTTTGGACAAGTCGATCGCCGTCGTCCGCGGTAACCAGCACAAGGACGGTGGCTGGACCTTTGAGAAGGCCGAAGGCAACAAAGCGAAGCTGGCCGAATCGTCCGAACCCGACGAGACGGGAGCGGCGATGGCGGCTCTGTGCTCAGCAGGGGTGCCCAGCAGCGACGCATCGATCGTCAACGCGGAGGGCTATCTGAAAGCGAACCTGGTCAATGCGACGGGAGCTTTCAACTCTTTCTTCGGGGCGAACACCGACTCAAACGCTTGGGCCGTGCAGGGCCTGAACGCCTGTGGCATCGAGGCGCAGGGGCCAGGCTTCACGACGGCGATGGGAAAGACGCCGATCGACTTTCTGCTGTCACAGCAGGTTGCCGGCGGCGGATTCGCATACTCGCCAGGCCAAACGGAAAGCAACGAATACTCAAGCCAGGATGCGCTGCGATCGATCTCGGGAGCCGGTTTCACGGCCAAGCCTCCGGCGCCCGAAAGCGGGGCGAGATGGGTGTTCGCCGGCAGCTTCGAATCGGGAGTGCCAAGCGCGCTGACGCTGATCGTCAACGACGGCACGGCGAGGCTTAAGGCGTGTTCTGTTTCGTTGTCGCCGGCAGCGGCCACGACGACGCTCGCAGCGGTGCTCGCAGCGGCCCGGACGGCTGCGACGCCGAGTGCGTGCGTGACCAGCTTCGCGCCTCTGTCGGGCAGCGGAGCGATCACGCAGATCAACGGCGCGCCGAGCACGCCTGAACCGCGCTGGGAAGTGAGCATCGACGGCGGCAAGGAGAAAGCGGCGAAGCGCGCGACCGCGATCAAACTCGGCGACACGATCTCGCTCCAGCTCAAATAGCGAGCGAAGACATGGCCTCCTCACGACTGCTCCGCGCGTGACCGGTGCGCGGAGCGGTCGAGGGCCAGGCCAGGAAAGGTTGGAGGAATGCGAACAACTGGTGCAACGCTCGCAATGACCGTGATGGTTTCGCTGCTCGTCGCGTCGAGCGCGTCGAGTGCGCCGGCGACGCCGGCGACGGTGTACGTGAGGATCGAGGGCAAGACGCAGACGCTGTTCGAGGGTCCTCTTCGCAGCGAAGGTCACAGCGTGCAGGCGTCGTCTGACGCGCAGCAGCGGCCGTGCGACGGGACGAACGGGGGCGCTCACGCGGCGCCCGTGCCGACGCCGACCGCCGCGGCGGTCGATGCGATGTCGATCGTCGGGCAGACCTTCGACGGAGAATGGTCAGCGGGCTTCGACGACTACTTCATCACCCGCTGGGGACCGGACAAGCAGAGTGCGGCCAAGCAGGAATACTGGGGCCTGCTGGTCGATCAGGCCTTCACGGCGAAGGGTGGCTGTCAGATTGGCCTGGCGGCCGGCGATCAGGTCCTGTGGGCCTACGACGCGTTCAGCGGCCGACCGTTCTTGACGCTCGCCGCGGCGAGCGACGGGACGAACCCGCCGCTGCCGACGGCTATGGCGACGCTTGGTCAGCCGTTCACTGTCGAGGTGAGCGACTACACGAGCAGCGAAGGCACGCACCACGAGATCGGCGCGGTCGAAGGCGCCGCAGTCTCGCCGGTCAGCACCGCCGCCAACGGTGTCCAGACCGCCGAAACCGCCAGCTCCGCGACTGTGACGACCGATGCGGCGGGCGAAGCGACGATCGTCTTCACGACGCCGGGATGGCACCGTCTCAAGGCGACTGCGGCGGCAACGTCGCGTTCTGACCGCCTGGACGTGTGCGTGCCGGCGCAGGGCGCCACCGACTGCGGGCCTGTGCCGGCTGACGACCAGGTGCGAAGCATCGAAGTCGCGAGGCCGCCGCAAGGCACGCCCCCCGCAAGCGTCCCTAACCGGCAGCCTGACCCCGGGGCTCCGGCGCAGCAGCCGGGCTCGTCGCCGGTCGGCGGTTCGACGGTCCTCGGCGCGTCCGCCGTGCAGGGCCGGAGAACGCTGCGACTCCACGGCCTCGTCCTCGCGCCCATAGACGATCGCGCTTCGCGGCTGATCTACCGTGGCCGCTGGCGTCGCGTGAGCGAACCTGGCGCGTGGCTGAAGACCATCAGCATCGGCAGTCCAGGCGCGTCGCTTTCCTTCCACATGGGCGCCGGCCGCCCGGTGCTGATCGTCCGCAACGCCGGCCGTTCGGCGAGGATCGCGATGACCGTCGGACGCACGAACAGGGTGTTCAGCATCTCGGCAAGTCGCCTGGGCGAGTCTCGGCTCGTGATCGGGGCGCGGCGAGCGCGCGCCGGGGTGGTGCGCGTGCGTGTCCTCAAAGGAACGGTGAGGGTTGACGGTGTGGCGCTTGCGTCGTAGCGCCCGAAGAGCCGCGCGCGGCCGCAAGCTCGCGACGGCGCTGGCGCTGTGCACGCTCGCTGGCCTTCCGGCGTGCGCGGCCGCCGGTGCAGCGGCGCCAAGCGGGGAAGACCAGGCGCGGTTGGACAGGACGGTGAGGTTCCTGCAGGAAGTGCAGAACCCCGATGGCGGCTTTGGCGGCGTTCGTGGCGGCGAATCGGACCCGGACTTCAGCGCGTGGGTCGCGCTCGCCCTCGCGGCCGCGGGAATCAACCCACAGGACCAGTCCAGGTCGAGAGGCGACGTGGACGCATACACGTACCTCGCCAATCACTCGACCGAGCTGTCGACGACGACCGACTTCGAGCGCGTCCTGCTCGTCGCCGACGCCGCGGGCACGCCGGCGAGGAGCTTCGGCGGCCGTGACCTCGTTGCGGCGATTCTCCAACGACAGCTACCGGACGGCTCTTTCGAGCACATCGATGAAGGACAGCCCGCGATCAACGACACGGTGTTCGCGATACTCGCGTTGGCTCCCGTCCACGAGCCGGGCGTCAGCGATGCAGTCGAAAGGGCTGTCAACTGGCTCGAAGGCGAGCAGATCGACGACGGCAGCTGGTCGAGCAACTGCCCGAAGACCCTTCCCAGCTGCAGCGCGGAAGCGGAAGTCGACATGACGGGAGCGGCCGTCGAGGCGCTGACGGCGGCTGGGAGGCGCGGCAGCACGCGAGAGGCGCACGCGTTTGCCTTTCTCAGGGCCGCGCAAGACACGGACGGGGGGTTCTCGGAGAAAGCGGCGCAGAGCGAATCGAACGTGGCCTCGACCGCGTGGGCGGTGCAAGGCATGTGGGCCGGCGGGGAGAACCCCGAAGACGCGGCGTGGACGAAGTCTGGGATCAATCCGCTCGGCTACATGGCCTCGCTGCAGCAGTCCGACGGGAGCATCCGCTTCAAGGTGAGCGAAGACGCGATACCGGTCTGGATGACTGCGTATGTCGCGCCCGCGTTCGCCGGACAGGCGCTGCCGATCCCGCCGGTTGCGCGCCGGGTCGAAGAAGCTCCCAGCCCGGCGAGGTCATCCGCGCCGGGAGCGCCGGCTCCGAACGCCGCGAAAGCGGGTCAAGGCGGAGAGTCCGACCAGGCGGGCGGCGGCGTCATCGCCGGCGGGGGCGGCAACGGCGCTGCGCTGTTCAGCCGGCCGAAGCCGCAGAGCCGCGGCCGATCGCGCGGAGGCGCGCGACAGCTTGACGACTCCTTACGACGTGCCGCGGCCGGCCCACTCGCCGACCTTTCATCGACGGGGGCGCGGACGCGCCCCCGTCCGTTTACGTCGGACGTGTCGAGCAGCAAGGCCTCGGAGCGGACCGCGAGTGCGTCTGCCACCAACGGATCGCACGCCGCGGAAGTCGACGGTCTGCTGATCGCAGACGCGAGGGCCGGTCCGACGAGGGGCGTGGCCGCTGCCCCTGGCCTGCGAAGCGCCGCTGCCGGCGGCGACGGCTCGGCCTGGTTGTCGATCGCGATCGGCGTTGCGATCGCACTGTTCGCCGCCGCGGGTGCTGTGGTGGAGCTGAAACGACCACAGATGGTGCTGTGACGCCGCCGATCGCAACGGCCGGGATCGGCGACGCGCTGGCGCAGATCGCAGCAGCCCTGCGAATCCCCGTGCTCGTGCTCGCGTTGCTCGTCCTGCTCGCGTGCGCGATCGAAGTCGGTCGGTTCGCGACGGAGGTGTGCGTCAGGGCGCGGACGGGCAGGAACTCGCTGCGCCTGCTCACGCAGAGGGCCGTCGCAGAGCCTCGGGCGGCCGCCGGCCTGTCCACCGACGCCCCGAGTGCGTTCGCAGCAGAGGCGGTCGTCGCGATCGCGCGCGCCGCCGCGGCCGGCGACGGCGGAGGCGTCGAGCATGCGCTCGCCGACTACGAGCTGGCGGTCCAGCGACGCTTGGATCGCACGCGGATCCTCGTTCGCGCCGGGCCTGCGCTCGGCCTGATGGGCACGTTGATCCCGCTCGCCCCGGGGCTGGCTGCGCTCGGCAAAGGCGAGGTCGCGACTCTTGCCGGCGACCTGCGCACCGCTTTCGCCGCGACGGTCGTCGGGCTCCTGGTCGGCACGGTCGCGTTCGCCCTGACGCTCTCGCGCACGCGCATGTACACAGAGGACCTGGCTGCGCTCGAGCGGGCAACGAGCACGTCGACCCCGACCGCCGCGGTTCCCGCCGGCCCGTCGCAAGGGAGCGCGTGAGTGGCGCGCACGGGCCTCGGCCGGCACGGCAGGATCGAGGACGCCGCAGGAGATCCCCTCGAAGGCCTCGTCAATCTTTTCGACATGGGCATCGTCCTCGCCGTGGCGTTCCTCATCGCCGGCCTCAGCCTGACGCTGAACCCGCACAAGCATCAGCTGCAGAAGCGTTCAGCGCAGCAGACACAAGCGCTGTCGCCGCCAACGAACGCACCGCATCTGAAGGGTCGTGGCCAGCCGGTCGGGACGGTCTACCGGCTGGGGGATGGACGGCTTGTTCTTGTTAAGCCGGGTGGTTCGCGATCGTCGAGTCCAAAGAGCGCGGGTGGTTCGCGTTGAGGCAGGCAGAGGTGGAGATCCCGGCTACCGCTCATACGCTCGACCGCGCGGAAGGACGCGTCGGACGAGCACAGTCTCCGTCTCGCGGTCGTGGTCGAAGATCACACGCCAGTCGCCCACGCGAAGGCGGAAGTGCTCGCTGCCGGTGAGCCGTCTGACGTCGAGCGAGCGATCCTCGGCGACGAGACGATCGAGTCCGCTCAGAACGCGCTTGCAGACGGGCGGGGCGAGGCGGCGCAGATCTTTCTCGGCGCTGCGCGTGAGGCGCAGCGACCGCTCGCCGCTCACCCGGCTTGAGATCCGAGGTCTTGCTTGACCTGCTCGTAGGAGATGGTGCGGCCAGCGGCGATGTCGGCGTCGCTCTCATCGAGCGCCGCTCGGTCCTCAGCGGTCAGTGGCTCGTCGTCCTCAGGACGAGCGTCGAGCCAGTCACCGAAGCTCTGCCCACGCGCGGCGATGAAATCGAGGGTGACCTCGGCCTCCTGTTCGCTCAGGTCCTCGACACGCGCACGCAGCTTCTCCTTCGCTGTCATGGACCAAATGCTAGCGCCATCTAGCTGCCGCGATTCGCAATTGCAGGCGGCAACTGGGGGACCTGGACGACGGCAAAGCGCAGCATCACCATCTCGGTGCCAGCGTGACATCAGAGGCGCGCGTGTCTGTCACGGTTCCCCATAGCCTTCGCAGAACTGCGCCGCTTCCGACGCCTTGGCCTGCAGGTTTTCGGTGTAGACGGTCGAGCTATTCGTCCCGAGTACGGTCAGTTCAGAGGGCAGTGCGCTGAACACGCCGTAAACGAGCGTCCCTTTTGCGTGCAGGCGCGGTTCAACCGGAACGATGTTCAGCGCAACGGCACCTTGCGCGGTCTGCGCCACCACTGAGCTTCCCTGTGGCGCGAGGATTCCGAAGAGGATCACATACGGGTGCGGGGCGCAGCCGATCGACAGCGACCAAGAGAACGCTTTGATCGGACGCCGAACGATCGCCGCTTCATTGAGGTCTGGATCGACACCAATGTCTACGCTGAGGAACGGCTTGCCGTTGAGACTGCCGAAGGCGTTGATCGCGAACGTTTCACCCTCGGGGGTGTGCCCGCTGGCGAGTTCGGTGCTCGTCGGCAGCCCCCCCGGTTCTCCGCTCTCCGATTCTCTGCTTTGTTTGACACAGCGATATCGCGGCAAATCTACTGTGAGCACGACGCTCCCGCCGGCATTCAGCTCGACGAGGGACACGGCGTGGCTCGTGCTGCCACGGACCTCCTGGGCGTAGATGCCCGCCGGTCCACCATCTCGTCGCGGTACGCCGATCACGCGCGATGCGATCGTCCGACCGTTGGCAAGGATCAACCTGACCGAGCGCACCGAGGCCGGCGTAGCGGTCTGGATCGTCTCGAGGCCGAGTTCGCAGAACAGCGCGGGGTGCCTGTACCACGGTGAGGAGAGGCAGATGGGGTTGTTGGGGCCGCTCACGATCAGCACTTCAGAAGCTCCCGGCCGGGCGTAAGCCACCGTCGCCGCTCGATGACAAGAGCCCCCAACACCCAGCAGGCCGGCCCCGGATTCGGAGCTCACTTCAAAGCGGGTGCCGGCAGCAGTGCGTCCGTGTCCCAGATTGCTCCGCTTGGGTTCTTCGGCCCCTGTCTGTGGAAACCCGACGATTCGTCGCAAGTTGAAAGCCGTTCGCAAGGCGGCGCCGGCGCCGGCAATGAGTCTGATTTCGATTGCGCCGGTCTTGCGGATCAGCGCTCGATCGGATGCGTTCTCGTAAGGCTTCAGCAGAAGGCCCAGGTTACGCGCCTGCCGATCGGAGCTTCTTTGCGTTTCGCGTGAAGCCTCGAATGCCCGGCTGGTCGCCGAAAGGACGCGATAGCCGCTTTGCGCCCAAGCGCTCGCGTCGGCGCAGAACGGCGGAGTGGGGGCGGAGACGGCTTGAAGCCTGGCCGTTGTCGCGGCGTAGACCGCCGAAGCGATCGCCGGGTTGTTCCACGAAAGCTGGCGCGTTTCGGCGGCGTAGGCTTCCTCGGCCGAGCGATGGGAACCGCCGCCGAGCCCGTCGACCGCCGCGCCGAGCTCCTCCTCGATCGTTTGCTTCTGCCGGTTCAGGCGGGCGTTTTCGCCCCTGACTCGGGGTGAGGGCATTGAAAAGGACTTCAGGGACGGTTCTTGTGGTGCGCCCAATACCACACCGGGGCATTGTCGAGCGATCTGTGCCGCTGCGACGGTGGCCGCGCCGCGCGCCGCAGCGCCTTCGTGCAACAGCGCCGTGACGAGCCTGTACTGGGCGATCAGATAGGCGTGCGTGGCCTGGGCGTCGGAGCTTGACGCAGCGGCGGTGGCCACACCGCCGCACAGGGCCGCCGAGGCGACCACGAGCGCGGCGCCGATGCGGTTCGTGCATCGTCCCTGTCGCCGCCGCTGCCGTCGGTGCGACGGCATCTCGGGGCACGGTCTGCCTCTGTTCGCATTCACAGAAGGGCGAGCATATAGGGCGCCGGCGGACCCACTTTTATCCTGTCAGTCAAATCTGTCCTATTCTCGGACCCGCGTCACAAGTTCGCGATCAACCAGGGGGACGATCCAATGAGGAGGGCCGGGATTGACTTCGACCAGCCGTTGGGGACTCGGGCTATGGGCGCGGCGGGTTTCGAACCTGCGACCTCTCGCGTGTGAAGCGAGCGCTCTCCCACTGAGCTACGCGCCCGGGCCATGCGAGTGTATTGCGCTCGCCGCCAACCGGGCGCTGCGCGCGCCCCGGTCCCGCCCCCGTTCACCGCCGCACTTCGTCGGTGGCGACGCACGTCGCCGATCGTTGTCTCCCCGCCGATACTTAGAGTGCGCACATGCGCCCGACGCGCCCAACAGCTCCGCCGGCGGCGGTGACCGCTCGCTCGGCGCCCGCCCCGCCAGCCGCCGGCCGCTTCGCGCTCGGGGCGCTCATCGCCGCGCTCGCGCTGGCCGTCGCCGGCTGCGCCAACGCGGGCGCGGGCGCGGCGGGCTCGTTCACGCCGCGCACGCCGAACACGCTGACGGTGGCCACGGCGCAGGTCCCCGATCCGGGTTTCTGGACCGGCAGCGTGCAAAACCCGAGGGGCGGCTTCGAGTACGGCCTCGCGCGGGCGCTCGCCTCGCGCTTTGGCCTGGACAGGGTGAAGGTGGTGCAGGTGCCGTTTCACGAACTGGTGCGCGGCCACCTGGACGGCGCGGACCTAGCGCTGTCGGACATCACGGTCACCGAACAGCGCGAGCAGTATCTGGACTTCTCGACTCCCTACCTGAAGGCGCCGCCGGCGATCGTCGTGCGCCCGGGCACCGATGTCGCCGACGTCAACGCCGCGCGCGACCTGCGTTGGGCGGTGCAGAACGACACGACGCTGAAGGAAGCGCTGGAAAAGCAGATCGAACCGACGACGAAGACGCTGGTGTTCGAGCACCAGAGCGAGAAGCTCGCGGCGCTGGGGGACGGGCGCGTCGACGCGGTGCTGCTGGACTTGCCGGTCGCGCTTGCGTACGCGCGAGAATCGCCACGCAAGTACGCGGTCGCCGCGCAGCTGCCCTCAGAAGCGGTGCTCGGCGCGGCGCTGCCGTCGGGCTCTGACAACACCGAAGCCGTCGACTCGGCGCTGCGCGGGCTGAAAGCGGAAGGCGAGATCGACCGGCTCGGCCAGCGCTGGCTGCACGCGGACATCGAAGAAGGCGGCGTCGAAGCCGTGCCGGTGCTGAGGACCGAGGAATGACGCCGGCGCTGATCGAGATCTCCTCGCCGAAAGGCGCGCCTTACGAGTTCCTGGTGGTGTTCGCCGTACTGCTCGTCGGCCCGGTGCTGTTTCGCCGCGCAGGCGTGCCGGGAATCATCGGCCTGCTCGTGGGCGGCTATGCGATCGGCCCACACGGCCTGTCGCTGATCGGCGCCGGCAACAGCACGCTGCCTGAATTGGGCCAGCTGGGGCTGCTGTATCTGATGTTCGTGGCGGGCGTGGAGATCGACCTGAACCTGCTGCGCAAGTACCGTCGCTCGGCCGTCGGCTTCGGGCTGCTGACGTTCGCAATCCCGTTCGCCGCCGGCGCGCTGGTCGGCTTCGCGCTCGGCTGGGAAGCGCTCGCGGCGATCCTCCTGGGCTCGCTGCTGGCCTCGCACACGCTGATCACCTACCCGGCGGTCAAAGAGGCGGGGCTGGCGTCGGACCCGGCGGTCGCGTCGGCGGTCGGCTCGACGGTGCTGACGGACACGCTGGCGCTGGTTGTGCTGGCGGCCGTCGCCGGGTCGGTGGGCGGTCATCGCACGAGCATCGACGTCGCCGCGCAGATCGTCGTGGGCATGGGGGCGCTGATCGTGTTCAGCCTGTTCGTGCTGCCGCTGCTCGCCGGCTGGGCCTTTCGCTGGCTGGGCACCGAGCGCTCGGTGCGCTACGTCGTCGCGATAACGGCCTTTCTCTCGGCGGCGACGGTCGCGGAGCTGTTCGGTATCGAGGGCATCGTCGGCGCGTTCTTCGCCGGGCTGGGCGTGAACCGCCTGGTGCCCAACGAGGGGCAGTTGATGGACCGCATCGAGTTCTTCGGCGGCGCGGTGTTCATCCCGGTGTTCCTGGTGTCGGTCGGGCTGATCCTCAACCCGGGAGTGATGGTGAAGGGCGAAACGCTCGGACTGGCGGGGCTGTTCATCGTCGCGTGCCTCGGCGGCAAGGCGCTCGCCGCAGCGATATCGGCGCGCCTGTTCGGGTTCTCGCGCGCGCAGGCGGGCCTGCTGTTCTCGCTTAGCGCGGCGCAGGCCGCGGCGACGCTGGCGGCGACGGTGATCGGCTTTCAGCTCGGCCTGTTCAGCAGCGCGGTGGTCAACGCGGTGCTCGTGCTGATCTTCGCCAGCGTGGTCGTATCGACGCTGGCGGGCACGCGCGCGAGCGAGCGCGTGGCGACGCCGAGGGGGCCGCGCCCGCTGGGCACGCGCGTGGTCGTCGGCATTGGGGACCCGGAGCTCGCGCTCGGCGCGCTGACGATCGCGCGGCGCATCGCGCGCGTCGACGGCGGCGTCGTGCACCCGCTGCTGGTCGTGCCTGAAACCGCTCCGTTCGCGCCCAAGCCGGCGCTGGCGCGGCTGAGCGAAACCGTGGCGGTCGCGGGCGTGGACGGTCAGGTGATGACGATCGTCGATCGCTCGGTGCTGCACGGCGCGCTGCGCGTCGGCCGCGCGCAGGAAGCGACGCTGGTGCTCGTCGCCGAGCCGGGCGCCGAGCGGACGGACGACGCTGAGCGCGCGGCCAGGGCGCCGGCCGCCGCGACGGCCGGCCGCGCGAGGAGCACGCGCCGGCGCCGCCGGTGGCGCTGGTGCGCGGCAGCGCCGAGCGGTTGGGCGTGGTGCGCGTGCGCCTGGACGACGAGGAGCTGAAAGACGGCTCGCTGGCGGCGGAGATGGCGCGGCGCGTGGGCAGCGGCGCGGCCGAGCGCGTGGACGGCGACCACGCGCAGTGGTCTGAGCTGCTGGCGCCCGGCGACGTGACGTTCGTGTCGAGCGAGCTCGGCGACACGCTAGGCAAGCTCCCAGATGTCGCCGACGGCCTGGTCGTCAGCACGGTCGACGAGTGGCTGATCCGCGAAGAGTCGGCCGGCGACGAACCGCCCGAGCTGCCCGGCGACGCCACCAGCGTCTAGAGACGCGAACCCAGTCTGAGCGTGCGGCTGGCAAGCAGGACAAGGACGCAGGGAGCGTGGCGTGCAAGAGCACGCGAGCGACCGAGGACGCCGTCCTGCGCCGCCAGAGTCGTGCTCAGACTTGGACGATGACCTTGCCGGTGTTACCGCCGGTGAACAGCAGGTTGAGCGCGTCGGGGGCGTGCTCGAGCCCCTCGACGATGTGCTCGGAGGACTTGATCTTGCCGGCGCCCAGCCAGCCGGCCATCTCGGCCTGCGCCTGCGGGAAGCGGTCGAGGTAGTCGAGGATGAGAAAGCCCTCCATGCGCCCGCGCTTGATGATCAGGTTGGCGTAGTTGGCCGGCCCCTTGGCGGCGCCGCGGTCGTTGTAGCCGGATATGGCGCCGCACAGCACGATGCGCCCGCGCAGCGCCAGCTGCGCCAGGCAGGCGTCGAGGATCGAGCCGCCGACGTTGTCGAAGTACAGGTCGATGCCGTCGGGCGCGAGCTCGCGCAGGCGCGCGGAGACGTCGTCGGACTTGTAGTCGATGGCCGCGTCGAAACCCAGCTCGTCGACGATGCGCGCGCACTTCTCGGGGCCGCCGGCGATGCCGATGACCTTGCCGGCCTGCTTGATCTTGGCGATCTGCCCGACGGTCGAGCCGGTCGCGCCGGCGGCGCCGCTGACGACCACAACGTCTCCCTCGGCGACGCGCCCCACGTCGATCAGGCCGAAGTAGGCGGTCATGCCGGTGATGCCGAACAGGCTGAGCGCGAGCGTCGGCGGGACGCCAGGGGGGAGCGCCTGATAGCCCTCGTCGGCGATCACGTAGTCCTGCCAGCCGGTCATACCGAACAGCAGGTCGCCGGCCTTGAAGCGATCGGTGTTGCTCTGCACGACCTCCGCCACGCCGCCGCTGCGCACGACTTCGTCGATGGCGATCGGCGGCAGGTAGCCGGGGGCGTCGTCCATCCACGTGCGGATGGTCGGGTCGATGGAGATGTAGCGCACGCGCGCGAGCGCCTGACCGTCGCCTGGCTGCGGCGCGTCTGACTCCTCCACGCGGACCGTCTGCGCGTCGACCATCCCTGTCGGTCGCTCGGCCAGCACCAGGCGGCGATTTCGCTCGGCCATGTTCGCTTCCCCCTGTTCGCAATCTCGTGCGGCGCCGAATGGCGCCGCTGGATCGATCTTGTCATGTCCATGCCGCATGCGGCATGGACGCACGCCGCACATGTGCGGCGTGCACCGGGCCGTGCATGCACGGCCCGGCCAGCCGGCGCATGCGCCGGCTGGAACGACGACCGGACGTAGGGTCGCTGCCCGACCCTAGGAGCCGATGCGCCTGGCGACGTGAGGATGCAGGCGATCGCTCGCTTCTGAGTACGTGCGCGCGAGCGCGTCGACGTCGGCTTGGCCGAGCGCCGCGCCGAATGCGCGCGCGCCGCCGAGCGTGTCGTAGGCGGCCGACAGCTTCATGCCGATCTGCGCGAGCGTGAAGTGGCCGTCGTAGATGCTCTCGATGTACAGCGAGGCGTTTTCGCGCGCGAAGCGAGCGCTTGCGGGCGCGCCGGAGGCGATCTGCGCCAAGCCCGCGTCGAGCAGGCTCCAGCCGCGCGCGCTGAGCAGCGCGTAGCTGCGAAACAGCCCGGCCAGCTGCGCGGCGGGGCCGGTGAGCGTGCGCGCTTGCGCTTCGCCGAACAGCTTTGGCAGCGCCAGCGCGGTCGAGGTCTCGCTGGCCGCGCGCACGCGTGCGTCGCCGGACAGTCCGCCGGCGTCGGCGGGCAGACCGTTGGCGATGGCAGGCCAAGCGGCCTTCGTAGCGGCGACCTCGCGCGCGACCGGCGCCTGTGCACTTGCCAGCGCGCGCGCGACGGCCACGAGGTCTTCGCGCTGGAGCTTCTGCGCGGCCGGCGTGGAGCCCTTGCCGGTCTTTGCGCCGCACGCGGCCAGCGTCGGCGCGACGAGGCACAGCAGGGCGAGCGCCGCGAGGCTCGTGCGGGCGGCCGGTCTCACGCGCGCACGCCGGCTGATCGACTTGACGCGCTTACGTGCCGAGCAGGTCGATCACGAACACCAGCGGAGCGTTCGGCGGGATCGTCGGCGGCGAGCCGGTCTTGCCGTACGCCAGTTCCGCCGGGATGACCAGCTCGCGCCGGCCACCGACCTTCATGCCCGGCACGCCCTGGTCCCATCCGGGGATCACCATGTTCTTCGCCGAGCTTGAACTGGAACGGTTCTTTGCGTTTCCACGACGCATCGAACTCCTTGCCGCCTTTGTACAGCACGCCGACGTAGTTGACCGTCACCGTCTCGCCGGCTTTCGCTTCCTTGCCGGTCCCCACGACGAGGTCTTTCTTTTCCAGTTTGCTCGGCGCCGCGCCGGTCGGCGGCGTGACCTTCGGTTCGCTCGCCAGCGGCCCGCTGGTGGGCGTCTTGGCGGTTTCCGTTTCGCCGGCTTTGACCAGCGCCTGGTCGGACGTGTTCTCGTTGCCGACGCCGATCGTGCCGCTCGAGCTGCTGCTGCCGCCGCAGCCGGCGATCAGGCCTGTCGCGGCGAGCGCGGCGAGGCCGGCGATGGTGCGCGCGCGTGCGCGCCGAACTAGAGGAGTTGCGTCGCTGAAGTAGTTCACGGTCGCGCAGCCTAACGGAGATGCGCGGCGCGTGTGCAACCTGTCTCCCGCGCGCCCGCGCCCGGCGCTGCGCGGGCTTGACGATGCGGTCCAGCATGCTCGATCACGCTCGGCGTGCGCTCGATCGGCGCTAGGATCAGCGACGGACCGTGCTAGGCGGGGAGGTAGCGGTGCCCTGA
This sequence comes from uncultured Solirubrobacteraceae bacterium, assembly GCA_963794905.1. GTDB lineage: Bacteria > Actinomycetota > Thermoleophilia > Solirubrobacterales > Solirubrobacteraceae > Palsa-744. Next base: position 1,112,706 of record CAWCFO010000002.1, on the reverse strand, counting down.
ATCCGCAATCCGCTCTAGCGGGGCTGAACTCCCCTCCGAGGGGTTCGCTCCGGTCGCTCCGTCGTCCGGGGCGTCGATGGTTCGGGTCCCGCGCGGTGTCGGCTTGTGAACCAGGTCAGGTCCGGAAGGAAGCAGCCTTAAGCGATCCCCGGCAGGCGCAGCGGGAGCTCCCGAACCGGAGTCGTGGGCGGCGACAGGCGATCGGCAGGCGTTGTCTCGACGAGGGGTGCACGGTCCGTTATGCGCAGTGCGTGAAGATCAGCCACGAGCGGTTCGCGCGCGCCTCGACGAAGCCCGGCGGCACGTTCACCGGCCGGTGCGGGTCGTGCGGGTCGAGCACGTAGTCGCGTTCCACCTCCATGCTCGCCGGGTCGACGTAGATGCCGTCGGCGACTGTGCCCGACTGGCCGCTGACGACGTTCGCGGGGCTCGTCTTCAGATACAGCGCGAGCAGCGGCACGGGCGCGTGGTTGGGCACCCCGACGGGGCCGCAGCGCAGGCTGATCGCGTGGTCGTCGACGAGCGCCAGCAGGTCGTCCTGGATGCTCTGCTGGCGCGCGAGTTTGTTCATTTCGCGGTGTGCGCCTTTGTACTGCGAAGGCGCGAACGCGAGCAGCGCGACGAGCACGAGCGCGCCGGCGGCCATCCACCGGCGCCGGCGCGCATCGCCGGGCGCCAGGCGCGTCCAGCCGAACACGCCGGCGCCGCAGAACACGCACAGGATCGCGGCCGTGAGAAACGCGTAGCGCGTGTTGATCGGCAGCCCGGCGATGGCGAAGGCGACGAACACGAGCACCGCGAGCACGCCCGCCGTCGCGCCGGCGAGCGCGCGACGGCGCAGCCACAGCAGCGACAGCACGCCGCCGAGCGCCGCGCCGACGAGCACCGGCGGGCGCAGGATCTCGCCGATCCGCCGCGGCATGTACTCGGGCACGTTGGCGATCCCCGTGACGCGGTCGAGCGTCGTGCGCGGTGTGGCGCGTGTTGGTCAGCGACCACAGCGCGTCGCCGGTGATCGCCAGGTCGCTGGCGACCCACACGAGCGGCGCGGCCGCCGCGAGCAGCGCCAGCGCGGCCAGCGAACGCGCGCGAGCGCGTCTGCGTGCGTGTCGCTCGTCGACGAGCACGTACAGCCAGTACAGCGCCGGAGAACGCCCACGCCTCCGGGCGCAGCAGCCCGGCGAGCGCCAGCAGCGCGAGCACCGGCGCGCCCGCCGGACGCTCGTCGCCGGCGCGCCGGCGAGCCTCGACGAGCAGGCGCGCGAGCACGAACAGCAGGTAGGGCACGTCGACGTACGCGCGCACGCCGTAGGAGAGGATCGGCACGCGCGTGAGCAGGACCAGCGCCGCGAGCGACGCCGGCGGCGCGCCCGAACCACAGGCTGGCCGAGGCGGTACACGACCCAGCCGCACGCCGGCGAGCGCGAGGAAGCCGAGCGCACACGACGATGTCTTCCACGGCGTCGCGGGCCGAGCGGCGAGAGCACCACGCCGAGCGCCTCGACCAGCGGATGCGGCGTCGGCGCGATCGGCAGGCCGTAGGCCGGCGTTTCGCCGCGCGCGAGCTGCCCGCCCCAGGCGAGCGCGTACAGCGTGTCGTAGTTGGCGAAGCCCACGCCGGCGATCAGGCGCAGCAGCACCGCCCCGACGAGCACCGCCGGCACGGCCGCAAGACGCTCGACGCGAGGCTTGATCGAGGCGGCCACGAGCGCGCACGCTACCCGCTCGCGCGGGCGGTCGAGCGCGCTGGCGACCGTGGGTAGACTCAGGCGCAGGTGTCTGAGCAACAGCAGCCACAACAGCAGCAGCGGTCGCTCTACCGCAGGCACCGCCCGCGCACGTTCGCCGAGGTGGTCGGCCAGGAGCCGGTCGTGCGCACGCTGCGCAACGCCGTCGAGCGCGGCAAGGTGCACCACGCCTACCTGTTCGTCGGCTCGCGCGGCACCGGCAAGACCTCGATGGCGAAGATCCTCGCGGCCTGCCTGAACTGCGAGCGCGGCCCGACCGTCGAGCCGTGCGGCGAGTGCGACTCGTGCCTGTCGATCGCGCGCGCCAGCTCGCTCGACGTGATCGAGATGGACGCCGCGTCGAACAACTCCGTCGACGACATCCGCGAGCTGCGCGAGAGCGTCGCCTACGCGCCGGTCAGCGGCCGGCGCAAGGTCTACATCCTCGACGAGGCGCACATGCTCTCGACGGCGGCGTGGAACGCGTTCCTGAAGACGCTCGAGGAGCCGCCGCCGAACACCGTGTTCGTGCTCGCGACGACCGAGGCGCAGAAGGTGCCCGCGACGGTCGTCGACCGCTGCCACCGCTTCGACTTCCACCGCCCGACCGTCGAGCAGATCGCTAGCGTCGTGCGCCGCGCCGCGCAGGCCGAGTCGATCGAGATCCCCGCCGAGGCCGTCGTCGGCGCTCGCGCGCTCGGCGACCGGCAGCTTCCGCGACGCGCTCGGCACGCTCGAGCAGCTGGTCACCTACAGCGGCGCGCAGATCGCGCTGGAGGACGTGCTGGCGGTGCTCGGCGTGGCCGACGCGCGGCTGCTCGAAGCAGACCGTCGACGCGGTCGCCGCAGGCGACGCGCGCGCGCGCGCTGACGCTGCTCGCCGAGTGCGCCGAGCAGGGCCGCGACGCGGCGTCGTTCGCCGGCGACCTGGAGGTGCGCGCGCGCGAGCTGCTCGTCGTGCAGACGCTCGGCGAAGTGCCCGCCGAGCTGTCGCTGACGCCCGAGGCCGACGCCGCGCTGGCGCGCGCAGGCCGAGCGCGTGGACGCAGCGCCGTCGTCGTGCGCCTGCTCGAGCGCTCGGCGCGGCGATGGAGGCCGTGCGCGCCGGCGCCGACGCGCGCACGCGCCTGGAGCTCGCGCTCGTCAAGGCCGCGCGCCCCGAGGTCGACGGCTCGATGAGCGCGCTGCTCGCGCGCATCGAGCGCCTGGAGAGCGGCCGCGTCGACGCCGTCGCCGCCGAGCGCCACGTTGCGCCTGCGCAGCGCGGCGGACCGCTCGCCGTCGCCGACGCGCCCACCGGCGCGCCTGTGCCGGCCGCCGCCGAGCCGTCTGCGCCTGCCCGCGCCGAGCCCCCAGCCTCGTTCGACGCGCCTGCCCCCGCCGAGTCCCCGGCCTCGGCCGACGCGCCTGCGCCCGCCGACCCGCCTGCCGCCGACTCCACGCGCCCCGCCGGGCGACGCGAGCGCGTCGGCGGCTGCGCGCGCCGAGCCGCGCGCCGAGGTGTCCGGTCGGCCATCGCCGCCGTCCCGAGCGCGCGGAGCGCCACGCGCGCGGACGACGACGCGCGGCGCGACGACCAGCTGCGCGACGACGCGCCGCGCGAGCGGCGGCGACGAGCTCGCCGAGGGCCTCGCGCCGCTGCTCGCGTGGTGGCCGGCGGTCGTCGACCTGGTGCGCAGCGAGAACGCGCTGCTCGGGCGCGTGATCGAGGAGGCGCGGCCGGTCGAGGTGACGGGCGAGGACCTGACGGTGGCGTTCTCGGCGACGGCGCCGTTTCTGAAGAAGAAGGCCGAGGACCCCGACAACCGCGCGGCGGTCACGGCGGCGCTGCACGACGTCACCGGACGGCGCTGGCGGCTGTCATACGAGCTGCGCGACGAGCTCGCCTCGCGACGACGGCGATGCGCCGCGGCCGGCGCAGCGAGGAGGAGTGGCTGGAGCGCTTCATGGAGGAGTTCGACGCCGAGGAGGTGCCCGCGACGAGACCGGTCGCGCACGGCCGGCGAGCCGAGCGACCAGCGACGAGAAAGGCGCGTGATGCCCAAGCAGCCGCGCATGCCGAACATGCAGCAGATGATGCAGCAGGTGCAGAAGATGCAGCAGGACATGGAGGTCGCCCAGGAGCAGCTCAAGGACGAGATCGTCGAGGCGTCGGCCGGCGGCGGCATGGTCACGGTGAAGATCTCCGGCGACCTGCAGGTGCAAGTCGATCGAGATCGACCCGGCGGCGGTCGACCCCGAGGACGTGGAGATCCTCTCCGACATGGTGCTCGCGGCGGTCAACGAGGCGCTGCGCATGGCCCAGGAGCTGGCCGCGCAGCAAGATCGGCGGCGCCACCGGCGGGCTCGACCTGGGCAGCCTCGGCGGGCTCGGGCCTGCCCGGGCTGTAGGCGAGCGCGCCGTGAGCACGTCCTACGCCCCGCCCGTCCAGCGGCTGGTGATCGAGCTGTCCAAGCTGCCCGGCATCGGCAACCGCACCGCCCAGCGGCTGGCCTTTCACATCCTGCGCGCCTCCGACCGAGGACGCCAGCGCGCTGGCGGAGGCGATTCGCGAGGTCAAGGAGCGGATCGGGCTGTGCGAGGTCTGCTTCAACCTGACCGACGAGCCGCGCTGTCGCATCTGCCAGGACACGCGCCGCGACCACGGCGTGATCTGCGTCGTGGAGGAGCCCAGCGACGTGATCCCGATGGAGCGCACGCACGAGTACCAGGGCGTCTACCACGTGCTCGGCGGCGCGCTGTCGCCGATCGAAGGCATCGACCCGGAGGACCTGAAGATCGCCGAGCTGTTCGCGCGTCGCCGACGCCGGGCGCGGCTGCCACGTGCGACGGCGACGGCGCCACCGACGCCAACGGCTCGGCGCGGAGCCGGTGCGCGAGGTCGTGCTGGCGACCAACCCGACGACGACCGGCGAGGCGACCGCGCTGCACATCGCCGAGGAGCTGCGCGTGCGCGCGCCGCAGCTGACCGTCACGCGCCTGGCCAGCGGCCTGCCGGTCGGCTCGGACCTGGAGTACGCCGACGAGGTCACGCTCGGCAAGGCGTTCGCCGGTCGCCGCGCGGTGTAGCGGCGCTGCGCACGAGCGTGCTCGGCGCCACCCGATCAGAGACGATCGTCGCCAGGGCCGCGTGAGCTGACGTCGCGCGGCGCGCGGGCCCGGCGCACGCCCGGCGACGCGCAATATCCTGCGGGGCATGTCAGGCCTTGTCGTGATGAAGTTCGGCGGCACGTCCGTCGCCGACGCCGAGCGCATCAAGCGCGCTGCGCGGCGCATCGTCGACAAGCGCGAACCGGGCCACCGCGTCGTCGCGGTGCTGTCGGCGCGCGGCAAGACGACCGACGAGCTGATCGCGATGGCCGAGGAGGTCTCCGAGGCGCCCGACCCGCGCGAGATGGACATGCTGCTGTCCACCGGCGAGCGCATCTCGTGCGCGCTGTGCGCGATGGCGATCAACGACCTCGGGCACCGCGCGATCTCGCTGACCGGCTCGCAGGCGGGCATCGTCACCGACGAGTCGCACACCAAGGCGCGGATCATCGACGTGCGCGCCGATCGCATCAAGGCGGCGCTGGAGGAGGACAGCGTCGTGCTGGTCGCCGGCTTTCAGGGCGTCTCGGGCACCGCCCGCAACGTCACGACGCTCGGACGCGGCGGCTCGGACACGACCGCGGTCGCGGTCGCCGCGGCGCTCGGCGCGGAGGTGTGCGAGATCTACACCGACGTCTCCGGCGTGTTCACGGCCGACCCGCGGATCGTGCCCGACGCGCGCAAGCTGGCGACGGTGTCCTTCGAGGAGATGCTCGAGATGGCCGCCTCGGGCGCCGGCGTGCTGCAGCTGCGCTCGGTCGAGTACGCGCGCAACCACGGCGTGCGCATCCACTGCCGCTCGTCATTCGACGACGCGCCCGGTACCGTTGTCGTCGCAGAGGGAGAAACGATGGAGCAGCCGCTGATCACAGCCGTCACCCACTCGACGTCCGAGGCGCGCATGACGCTGAGCGGCGTGCCCGACGAGCCGGGCGCCGCGGCGCGCATCTTCGTGGCGCTGGCCGACGCGAACATCAACGTCGACATGATCGTGCAGAGCGAGCCGTCCTCGGCGGGCGGCAGGGCGGAGATCTCCTTCACGGTTCCGCGCGAGGACCTGCGCGCGGCGCGCGCGCGCGCTGGAGCCGCTGACCGGCGAGTCCTTCGCGCGAGCTCACCGCGCACGAGCAGATGGGCAAGGTGTCGATCGTCGGCGCCGGCATGCGCTCGCACCCGGGCGTCGCCGCGAAGGTCTTCGACGTGCTCGCGCGCGAGGGCGTGAACATCGAGATGATCTCCACCTCGCCGATCAAGATCTCGCTGCGTGATCGACCGCGACCGCGTGCCGCAGGCGGTCCAGCTGCTGCACAGCGCCTTCGAGCTGTCGGGGCCAGGCACGATCGACGAGGAAGAGCCGTTCACCGCACGCCAGACGCTGTAGAGAAAGCGGCGTGCGCGGTGGTTCGCACGGCCTACAGAGGGCAAACCTGCACAACCCTGCGCAAAGCTCACGCGAGCTGCGAATCGTTGCGCGCCGGTTGCACAAAACGGCCTTCGATGTGCAAAACTGAACGCGCTTTCCCAGTCAGGGATGACGAGATTTGCGGAACGTAAGACGACCACGCCACTACGTTGCCAGGCACTGGTTGGTGCTCCTGTGGCCGGTGTTCGGATACAACCGCTGGCGCGACGCCTACCTGCTGCGCGGCGTCGGCCAACGAATGGGGCCGGTGCTGCGAGTGGAGCGTCGCATGCGCGCCGAACGTCGCACGGCCGGCGTCGAGCGCCGGCGCGGCAACGCGAGCTGGATCTGAGCAGCAGCGGGTTTGGCCGGGGCGCCAGTAGGCGACTTGGCCGAGGGGGGTGGGACTGCTGAGCGCGGGGAGGCGCTCAGCAGTCTCGCGCGCCGACTCAGCCGTCGAGCGAGCGCTGCAGGCGCTCGAGCACGCGCACCACGCGCAGGCCGCTCTGCGCCGTCCGAGCGCGGGGTCTGGCCCGTGCGCACGCACTGCACGAAGTGCTCGCACTCCAGGCGCAGCGGCTCGGCGTTGGCGATGCGCGGGGAGAAGATGTCGCCCGAGCGCGTGATGTACTCGCCCCACGAGCGCGCGTCCTCGTCAAAGCCCTTGTCGTAGACGGCCAGCTTGCCCTCGACGAGCATGTCGTCGAACGTCGCCATGCGCCGTGAGCCGACGACCGTCAGGCGCCGCTCCTTGTGCGGATCGAGCCACGAGAGGTGCAGGTGCGCGACGATGCCCGAGGGAAAGCGCAGGTAGCAGAAGACGACGTCCTCGACGCCCTCGCGCACGTAGGAGGCGCCGTGCGCCAGGCACTCCGCCGGCTCCTCGCCGATCAGGTGCAGCGCCACCGACACGTCGTGCGCGCCGAGGCTCCACAGCGCGTTCTCGTCGGCGCGCAGCTTGCCGAGGTTCAGACGGTTGCCGTACACGTAGAACAGCGAGCCCAGCTCGTCCTCGTCGATCAGCTGCTTCAGCCGCGCGACCGCCGGGTGGTACTCGAGCAGGTGGCCGACCATCAGCAGCTTGCCGGCCTGCGCCGCCGCGGCGACGGCGCGCTTCGGCGTCGGCCGTCGTCGTCGCCAGCGGCTTCTCCACGAAGCAGTGCTTGCCGGCGCTGCGCCACGCGCATCGCCAGCTCGGCGTGCGTCGGCACGGGCGTCGCCAGCACGACCGCGTCGAGCTCGTCGTCGACCAGCAGCGAGTCGAGCTCGGCGGTGGCGCGCGCGCCCGGAAACGATGCCGCCAGACGCTCGCGCGCGGCGGCGTCGGAGTCGCACAGCCAGCGCAGCTCGCAGCCGGCGATCGCGGCGAAGTTGCGCGCGAGGTTCGGCCCCCAGTAGCCGAGCCCGACGACGCCCACGCGCACGGGCTGCTCGCGCTCTGCGCGCACGGGCTGCTCGCGCTCTGCGTTCAAGACGCGTCGTCCGCGTGCTCACCGAGCGCGCCGATCGCCTGCACGCAGCGCTCGGCAGCGCGCCCGTCGCCGTACAGCGGCGGGCGCTCGCTCGGCGGCGCCGCGGCGAGCGCCGCCAGCGCGGCGCGCGCGTCGAGATCGACGAGCGTGTTCCAGCCGGCCGCAACCGTCTCGACCCACTCGGTGTTCGCGCGCAAGCGTCACGCAGGGCACCCCGGCAAGGTACGCCTCCTTCTGGACGCCTCCCGAGTCGCGTCAGCACGGCGCGCGCCTGGCACAGCAGCGCGCTGAACTCGATATAGCCGAGCGGCTCGGTCAGGCGCAGGCCGGCGACCGCCTCCAGCTCGGCCATCAGCCGCGCGTCGAGCAGCCGCGCGCGCGTGCGCGGGTGCAGCGGCAGGACGACCGGCTCGGGCAGCGCGGCGATCAGCTCGACGAGCGACCGCAGCCGCGCGCGGGTCGTCGACGTTGCCCGCGCGGTGCGCCGTCAGCAGCAGGTACTCGCCGGCGCGCACGCCGTGCTCGTCCAGCGTGCGTGTGTCCGCGCGCGCCGACGGCTGGCGGCGCATCGCCACGTCGACCATCACGTCGCCGACGACCTCGACGCGCCCGGCGACCGACTCCGCACGCAGGTTCTCCGCGGCGCCGTCGGACGGGCACAGCAGCAGCGCGGCGACGTGGTCGGTCAGCACGCGGTTGAGCTCCTCGGGCATGCGTGCGGTCGAACGAGCGCATGCCAGCCTCCACGTGCACGACCGGCACGCTCGCCTGCGCCGCCGCGAGCGCCCCCGCGAGCGTCGAGTTGGTGTCGCCGTAGACGAGCACCGCGTCGGGCGCCAGCTCCTTCAGCAGCGGCTCCAGCGCAGCGAGCATGCGCGCCGTCTGCGCGGTGTTCGAGCCGCCGCCGATCGCCAGCTCGCGGTCTGGGCGCGCGAGCCCCAGCTCGGCGAAGAACACGCGCGAGAGCGAGTCGTCGTAGTGCTGGCCGGTGTGCACCAGCAGCTCCTCGTGGCGCTCGCGCAGCGGCCCCGAGACGGCCGCCGCCTTGATGAACTGCGGGCGGTTGCCCACGACCGTCAGGATCCTCACGCCCGCCAGCCTACGCGCCCGTGCGCGTCCACGCCCGGCACGAGCGCCGGGCCGTGCGCCGCGCCGCGCCGGCTACCAGCCGCCTGCGCCGCTCCCCGCGCCCGCGGGAGCGGTCGCGCCGACCACCGACGTCGACCAGTCGATCACCGACGTCGGGCGCACGACGTGGCGGTTCATGCCGAGCTCCTTGGGCTCCAGCCCGAGCGCCAGCCCGACGAGCTGCGGCAGGTGCAGCACCGGCATGTCCAGCTCGCGCCCGACCGTTTTCTCGGCGAGCGGCTGCTGCAGGTCGAGGTTCAGGTGGCACAGCGGGCACGGCGTCACCAGGCAGTCGGCCTCGCGCGTCGACGCGTCGCCGAGGTGGCGGCCGGCCTGCTTCAGCGAGGCCTCCTTGTTCATCGTGATGATCGGGAAGCCGCAGCACTTGCGCATGCCGGCGTAGTCGATCACCGTGCCGCCGAGCGCCTCGATCACCTGGTGCAGGTAGTCGTCGCGCGGGTGCTCGGCGTCGATGCCCAGGCGGTTGCGCGGGCGCACGATGTAGCAGCCGTAGAACGGGCCGACCTTGAGGTTCGGTCAGCGGCCGCTTGACGCGCGAGCGCAGCTCGTCCAGGCCGATCTCCTCGACCAGCAGCCAGAGGAAGTTCTTGTTCGTCAGCCCCGTCTCGTAGGTCAGGCCCTCGGCGGCGAGCGTCTCGTTGATCGTGCGCGCGGTACTCCGAGCTGGCGTCGAGGCGCTCCTGGCACTCGCTCTGCGCGCCCTGGCAGGTCGAGCAGATGTTCATCATCAGCTCCGCGCCGTCGACCTGCTGGGCGAGCGCGAACGTGCGCGCGTTGAGCGTGTCCGCGAGCTCCTGGTTGTGCTCGGCGATCACGCCGGCGCCGGTGCAGCACGCGCGGTCGAGCTCGACCAGCTCGATGTCCAGCAGCGGCGCGACCTGCGCCATCGAGCCGTGCAGCTCGGGGGTGAAGCCGCGGCTGACGCAGCCCGGCCAGTAGGCGACCTTCATTGCTCGCTCCCTTCCGTGTCCGAGCCGCCGCGCCGTCGCCGGCCTCGCCGTCGCCCGGCCCCTCGCCGGTCGGATCGTCGGCGCGCGGCGCGTGCGTCTCGCCGCCGGCCGCCTCCGGCGTATCCGAGCCCGCGGCGTCGGCCTGCGGCGTGGATGCGCTCGGGCTCTCCCTCTCCGGCGCTGAAGCGCTGGCGACCTGCTCTTCGTCCTCGCCGGCGATGTACAGGTTCAGCTCGTAGCGCTCCTCGCGGCTCTCGACCTTGTCGTAGATCGCCTGCACGGCCTTCAGGTCGCCGCTGGGGATCTTGTGCGGTTTGAGCGCGCCCATCGGCGTGACCTTGCCGCGCAGCAGCGCCTTGACGATCGACGGCAGCGAGCTCAGCAGCTCTTTGCCGGCCGGCGGCGCGAATTTGCCGAACCACGAGTTGCCGCCGTAGGAGCGCGGCAGCAGCTCGGCCTCCCACAGCAGGCCGTTGTCCTTGATCAGCGTCGTGAACGCCGCCTCGTGGCGCTCGCCGTTGTTGACGTCGACGATGTGGTGGTCGTTCGTGGCGATGCGCCGCAGGCGCATGATCTGGCCCATCGGGTTGACGTCCTTGGGGCAGGCCTCGACGCACTTGAAGCAGTGCGTGCAGTCGAAGATCCCCTGGGGGTCCTGCGCGAGGTCGTTGAGGCGCTCGAACTGCTGGTCGTCGCGCGGGTCGCCGACGAAGCGGTAGGCCTTGGCGAGCGCCGCCGGGCCGATGAAGCCCGGGTCGACCTCCATCGCCAGGCAGTCCGACACGCACGCGCCGCACTGGATGCAGGCCATCGTCTGCGTGACGTCGACCATGTTCTCGTGCGGCACGAGGTACTCGCGCTCGGGCACCGGCTGCTTGGCGATCAGCCACGGCGTGACGCGCCGAACCTTCTTCCAGTGGACCGCGTCCATGTCGACGATCAGATCCTTGATCACCGGCATGTTGCCCATCGGCTCGATCTCGATCACGCCGTCCTTGGCGCCGCTCAGCGCCGCGTCGAGGTGGGTGTGGCAGGCGAGCGCCGGTTCGCCGTTGACGCGCACGCCGCACGAGCCGCAGATCGCCTGGCGACAGGAGCAGCGGATGCCGATCGAGCCGTCGAAGCGGTCTTTGGCCTGCAGGATCGCCTCGAGCACCGAGCGGTGCGGCTCCAGCTCGACGGTGTGCTCGTCCCAGTACGGGGCCTCGCCGGACTCCGGGTCATAGCGGCGGAGGCGCAGCTGAACTGCTCGGGCGGCTTGTGCGTCTCGGCCATCAGTACTTCCTCTCCTCGGGCTGCCACTGCGTGATCGTCACCGGCGAGTAGCTGACCTGCGGGCCGTCCTCGCCGAGCGTGATGTCGATGTGCTTGAGCCACTCCTCGTCGTTGCGCTCGGGGAAGTCCGTGCGGAACTGCGCGCCGCGCGACTCCTTGCGCTCGATCGCGCCGATCGACCGTCGCCTCGGCGCAGTCGATCATGTAGCCGAGCTCGATCGCGCCGAGCACGTCCTGGTTGAAGACCGTGCCGCGGTCGTCGATCCAGGCGCTGTCGGACTCCTCTTTCAGGCGCGCGATCGTCTCGAGCGCGCTCTGCAGGCCCTGCCTCGTCGCGGAACACCGCGGCCTTGGCGTTCATCATCTCGCCGAGCTCGTTCTTGATCTCCGACACGCGCCGGCCGTCGCGCGAGCGGTTGATGATCGCGTCGATCGCGTCCGAGTCGCGGCGCAGCTGCGCGTGCGTGTCGATCTCCGGCATCGCCATGCTCGCCGGCGCGCGCCGCCGCGTGTTCGCCCGAGCGTCGGCCGAAGATCAGCGTGTCCAGCAGCGAGTTGGCGCCGAGGCGGTTGCCGCCGTGCACCGACACGCAGGCGACCTCGCCGGCCGCGTACAGCCCCTCGATCGGCGTCTGGCCGTCGATGTCGGTCTTCACGCCGCCCATGATGTAGTGCTGGCCGGGGCGGATCGTGATCGGCTCGCGCGTGATGTCCACGCCGGCGAAGTCCTTGCCGAGGTTGACGATCTCGCGCAGCGCCTCCAGCGTGCGCTTGCGCGGCACGACGGTCACGTCGAGGTAGATGCCCGTGCCGCCCGGACCGACGCCGCGGCCCTCGTTGATCTCGATCTGCTCGGCGCGCGAGACGACGTCGCGCGAGGCCAGCTCCATCTTGTTCGGCGCCGACTTCTCCATGAAGCGCTCGCCGTCGGAGTTGAGCAGGTGCGCGCCCTCGCCGCGCGCGCCCTCGGTGATCAGGATGCCCGTCTCGACCAGGCACGTCGGGTGGTACTGGACCATCTCCATGTCCATCAGCGGCGCGCCCACGCGGTAGGCCATCGCGATGCCGTCGCCGGTCACGATCAGGCCGTTGGTCGTCGGCTTGTACACCTGGCCCGCGCCGCCGCACGCGAGGATCACGTTCTTGGCGGTGAACGCCTCCATGCGCCCCGTGCGCACGTCGCGCGCGATCACGCCGCAGCAGCGGCCCTGCTCGTCCTGCAGCAGCGAGGTCGTGAACCACTCCTCGTAGCGCTCGACCGTCTCGTGGTGCTTCATCAGCTGCTCGTAGAGCACGTGCAGCAGCGCCTGGCCGGTGATGTCGGCGACGTAGGCCGTGCGCTTCATCGACGCGCCGCCGAACGCCCGCAGGTCCATCTCGCCGCGGTCGTTGCGGTGGAACGTCACGCCGATGTGCTCCAGGTGCATCACCTCGCCGGGCGCCTCCGAGCACATCACTTCGATCGCGTCCTGGTCGCCGAGGAAGTCCGAGCCCTTGACCGTGTCGTAGGCGTGCGAGTGCCAGTCGTCGTCGACGCTGATCGCGGCGTTGATGCCGCCGGCGGCCGCCACCGAGTGCGAGCGCACGGGATGGACCTTGCTCATGATCGCCACGCTCGCGCCCTCGCGGGCGGCCGCCAGGGCCGCGCGCTGGCCTGCGAGACCGGCGCCGATGATCAATACGTCGTGTGCTGGCATGGCTCTCTGAGGTCGGCTACGTGGGCAAAGGGGGGTCGCTGCGCGGGGGACTCTATAACGCTTGCGCGCTCGAACCCTCTCACGCTCAGCCGGTGGTGCGCAGCGCGCGGCGCACCTCGGCGAGCGTCACGACGCCGCGCAGGACGCCCTCCTGATCGACCGCGACCATCGCTCCGAGGCGTCCCAGCCCCTCCGAGACGAGCAGCGTCTCCAGCGGTTCGGCCTCGTCGATGCGCACGTGCACGTCCTGCTCGAGCACGTCGACGACCGGCAGCGCCGGGCGGCCCGCCGAGATCTCCTCGTCGACGCGCGAGGCGCGCACGACGCCGAGGAAGTGGCGCGCCGGGTCGACCACCGCGAACCACGGCCAGCGGTAGCGCAGGAAGAACTGCTCGTGCGCGTCCAGCAGCGTCGCCGCGGCGGGAATCGTCACCGGCTCGCGATCCATGATGTCGGCGACCGTGATGCTCTGGATGCGCCGTCCGACCAGGCCCTGCACGACCGCCGCGCCGGCCGCCTGGTAGAGGAAGTAGGCGAGCAGCACGAAAGCACAGCCCGAGCGAGCCGTCGCCGATCGCCATCGCCCACAGCCCCAGCGCGCCGAGCACCAGCGCAAAGCCCTGGCCCGCGCGGCCGGTCGCGTGCGTCGCGCGGTTGCGATCGCCCGTGCGCCGCCAGATCGCCGCGTGCGCGATGCGCCCGCCGTCCAGCGGGAACGCCGGCACGAGGTTGAACACGAGCACGAGCACGTTGATCGTCGCCAGCCAGCTCAGCCACACCAGCGCGGGCGTCGCGCGCGCGCCGACCTTCGCGGCGGCCAGTTCGACGAAGCTGTGGCCGTCGATCAGCAGCGCCGGCGACCGTGCACACGACGATCACCGCCAGCGTCACCAGCGGGCCGGCCGCCGCGACGCGGAACTCGCTCGCCGGGTCTTTCGCCTCCTCCGTGCGCGTGATGCCGCCGAGCGCCCACAGGTCGATGCCCGCCACGCGCAGACCGCTGCGCCGCGCGGTGAGCGCGTGGCCGAGCTCGTGCAGCACCAGCGAGAAGAAGAACGACAGCACCGACGCCACCGCCACCAGGTAGGCCGTCGTGTTCGAGCCGCCGAGCTGTTTGTGGAAGATCGGCGTGATGATGATGATGAACACGAACAGCACCACGAACCAGCTGAAGCCGACGCCCGACCCGGATGCCGAAGATGCGGGCGAGCTGGAAGTTCGTGCGTGGCGCCATTTGCCTTCAATGGTAGGCGGACGCGGGGCTGCCTCGCCGCCGCCGGCACCGCCGGCGGCGCCGTTGACCGGGCGGCCGCTCAGCCGGCGTGCGGCAGGCTGCGCGCGATGATCGCCTCGAAGTCGCTGCCGGCCGGCAGCGTGCCGTACTCCAGGCCGCCGTCGCCGTCCAGGCGCGACGCGCAGAAGGCGTCGGCGACGGCGGGAGGCGCGTTGCGCACGAGCAGCGAGCCCTGCAGGCACAGCGCCATGCCTTCGACCACGCGCCGCGCGCGCGTCTCGAGCGTCGACGGATCGGCGAACTGGCCCTCCAGCCGTTGCACGCGCGCGTCCAGGCGGCGGTCGGCGCCCTGCGCCTCGCGAATCTCGTCGAAGAACACCTCCAGCGCGCGCGGCGAGCGCGTCAGCGCGCGCAGCACGTCGAGGCTCATCACGTTGCCCGAGCCCTCCCAGATCGACGCCAGCGGCGCCTCGCGGTACAGGCGCGGCATGCCCGACTCCTCGACGTAGCCGTTGCCGCCCAGGCACTCCAGCGACTCGAACGCGTGGTTGGGCGCGCGCTTGCACGTCCAGTACTTGCCGACCGCCGTCGCCAGGCGCTTGAACAGCTGCGCGTCGCTGTCGTCGTCGCCGTTCTCGGCGTCGCTGTGCGCTTCGTCGTACGCGCGCGCCAGGCGCATCGCCAGCGCTGTCGTCGCCTCGGACTCCAGACACAGGTCCGCGAGCACGTTGCGCATCAGCGGCTGGTCGATCAGCGTCTTGCCGAACGCCTCGCGGTGCGCTGCGTGATGGGTGGCGTTGACGACGCCCGTGCGCATCCCCGCGGCCGCGCCGATCACGCAGTCCAGGCGCGTGTGGCCGACCATCTCGATGATCGTCGGCACGCCGCGCCCCGGCTCGCCGACCATGCGCGCCCACGCGCCGTGCAGCTCGATCTCGCTCGACGCGTTGGAGCGGTTGCCGAGCTTGTCCTTTAGGCGCTGGATGTGAAACTCGTTGCGCGCGCCGTCGGGCAGGATGCGCGGCAGCAGAAAGCACGACAGGCCCTCGTCGGTCTGCGCGAGCACGAGAAAGACGTCTGACATCGGCGCCGAGCAGAACCACTTGTGCCCGGTGATCTCGTACTCCGCGCCCGCGCCGCCGCCGTCGAGCGGCCGCGCGACCGTCGTGTTCGCGCGCACGTCGGAGCCGCCCTGCTTCTCGGTCATCGCCATGCCGCAGATCGCGCTGCCCTTCTGCGCCGTCGGCACCAGCCGTGGGTCATACGTGGTCGCCGTCAGCAGCGGCTCCCACTCGGCCGCCAGCTCCGGCTGCGCGCGCAGCGCTGGGATCGCCGCGAAGGTCATAGTGATCGGGCAGCAGTAGCCGGCCTCGGCCTGCATCGCCGTCATGTACAGCGCGGCGCGCGCGGTGTGCGCGAACGGCTCTTCGCTGGTCCACGGCAGCGAGTGCAGCTCGTGCGCCACGCCCATCGTCATCAGTTCGTGCCATGCCGGGTGAAACTCGACCTCGTCGATGCGGTTGCCGTAGCGATCGAACGTGCGCAGCACCGGCTCGTTCTCGTTGGCCAGGCGCCCCCACTGCTGCTGGGGCTCGCCGCCCACGACGCGCCCCAGCGCGGACGCGCGCTCGCGCACCCAGCCGGCACCCTCGCGCGCGGTCGCCTCGACCAGCGGCAGGTTGCTGGAGAACACGTCCAGGCCCTCAAGCGCCGGCGCCTGGTTGAACACCGCGTGCGTGCGGTAGGGCGAGTTCGTCGCGTCCTTCGCTGCAGGTCGTGGCAGCGTGCTGGCCATGCAGACAGTCTAAAGGCGCGGTGGTCGCTCGTGGGGTCGCCGTCGCGGCGGGTCGATAGCCTCGTCGCCATGCAAACGAGTGTGGGTCGCACGATGCGCAGAGCCGCGGCGAGTTGCGGTCTGATGATCGCGCTGCTCGCGGCGCTCGCGCCGGGGGCCGGAGCCGGTGTGTCGATCGGTCCCTCGAGCGGGCCGCCGACGATCGCCTACGTGACGCAGACGGCAAGGTCGCAGCCGGTCGTGTCGACGATCCGCACGGACGGGTCGCAGAACACGCGGATCGGCCCCGGCTTCACGCCGCTGATCTCGCCGAGCGCGGGGCAAGTCGCCGCGTCGCTGTTCGGCGCGAGCACGACGAGCACCGAAACGGGGCCGGCGCTCGCGATCTACTCGACGAGCGGCGCGCCGCTGCAGAGCTACTTCAACCTGGCGGGCGAAACGGTCGAGCCGCTGGCGTGGTCGCGCGACGGGCGCTACGTCGCGGTCGACGTCCAGTCGACGAAGCTGAAGAACGCGGCGAAGCTGTCGGGCCTGGGGATCGTCGACGTCACGACGGGCGCGGCGAAGATGATCGCGCGGGGGCAGATCTTCGGCGCGAGCTTTTCGCCGAACGGCAACGACGAAGTCGTCTACGGCCGCTCGGCCTCGCAATCGCTGACGGCGCGCGTGAACGTGTACCGCAGCAATGCCGACGGCTCGGGCACGGTCGCGCTGACCCGCGACGGGCGCAGCCTGTTTCCGCTGTGGGGGTCGAAGGCGATCGCGTACGACCGCGAGCGACTGCGCCGCGAGGACGCGCCGGTCTACCAGCTCTGGCTGCGCTTGCCGAGCGGACCGATCCGGCGCCTCACGAACTTGCGCGTGCGCTCGCTCGTCTCGGGGCTGATCCCGATCGCGTTCTCGGCCGACGGCGGCAAACTGCTCGCGCAGTTCGTCGGACAGGACACGAGCGAAGCTTGGACCGTGAGCGTCGCCTCGGGGCGCGCTCGCCGCGTGACCTCGCGTGGCGCGCGCCTGCCGCTGCAGGCCGCCGGGATGACCTCCGACGGCAGCACGCTGCTCGTCGACGAAGGTGGCCTCGACGGCCCGGCCTCGGAAGGCCGCGTCGCCACGCTGCCCTTCGCCGGCGGGCGCTCGACGGTGCTCGTCGCGCACGGCTCGCAGGCCAGCTGGAACGGCTGAAGGCGCTTCGCGCGGCGGTCGCGCTGGACATGCCGGCCTGTCCAGCGCTGGCGAGTCCTCTGGCCGTCGCCAGATAGCATCGGCGGCCCGCCCGCAATCGCGCAAGGAATCAAGCCATGCCCAAGATCAAGGTGAAGAACCCGCTCGTCGACCTCGACGGCGACGAGATGACGCGGATCATCTGGTCGTTCATCAAGGAGCAGCTGATCGTTCCCTACCTGGACGTCGATCTTCGCTACTTCGACCTCGGCATCGAGAGCCGCGACGCGACCGATGACCGCATCACCGTCGAGGCGGCCGAAGCGATCAAGCAGTACGGGGTGGGCGTCAAGTGCGCCACGATCACGCCCGACGAGGCGCGCGTGGAGGAGTTCGGCCTGAAGGAGATGTACCGCTCGCCCAACGGCACCATTCGCAACATCCTCGGCGGTGTCATCTTTCGCGAGCCGATCGTCATCTCCAACGTCCCGCGTCTTGTGCCCGGCTGGACCAAGCCGATCGTGATCGGCCGTCACGCCTTCGGCGACCAGTACCGCGCGACCGACATGGTCGTGCCCGGCGAGGGCTCGCTGACGCTCACGTACACGCCCAAGGACGGCGGTGAGCCGATCGAGCTGGACGTGTACGACTTCCCCGGCGGCGGCATCGCGCTGGCGATGTACAACCTCGACGACTCGATCCGCGACTTCGCGCGCGCCTCGCTGCGCTACGGCCTGGATCGCAAGTACCCCGTTTACCTGTCGACGAAGAACACGATCCTCAAGCGCTACGACGGCCGCTTCAAAGACCTGTTCGAAGAGATCTACGAGGCAGAGTTCAAGAGCGACTTCGAGGCCGCCGGCATCACCTACGAACACCGCCTCATCGACGACATGGTCGCCGCGGCGCTGAAGTGGGAAGGCGGCTACGTGTGGGCCTGCAAGAACTACGACGGGGACGTGCAATCGGACACCGTCGCGCAAGGCTTCGGCTCGCTCGGGCTGATGACCAGCGTGCTGATGACCGCCGACGGCAAGACGGTCGAGGCCGAGGCGGCGCACGGCACGGTCACGCGCCACTACCGCGCCCACCAGCAGGGCAAGCCCACCTCGACCAACCCGATCGCCTCGATCTTCGCGTGGACGCGCGGGCTGGACGCGCGCGGGCGCATGGACGAGACCCCCGACGTCAGCGAGTTCGCGCACACGCTGGAGCGCGTGTGCGTCGAGACCGTCGAAAGCGGCAAGATGACCAAGGATCTCGCGCTGCTCATCGGCCCCGACCAGCAATGGCAGACGACCGAGCAGTTCCTCGCGTCGCTCGACGAGAACCTAAAACAGGAGATGAATAAGTGAGCAAGCCAGTACGTGTGACCGTCACCGGCGCCGCCGGGCAGATCGGCTACAGCCTCGTCTTTCGCATCGCCAGCGGACAGCTGCTCGGCGCCGATCAGCCGGTCGACCTGCGCCTGCTGGAGATTCCGCAGGCGATGGGCGCGCTGGAGGGTGTCGCGATGGAGCTCGTCGACTGCGCCTTCCCGCTGCTCGCCGGCCTGGACCTGCACGACGACCCCAACGAAGCGTTCGACGGCGTCAACGTCGCGCTGCTTGTCGGCTCGCGCCCGCGCACGAAGGGCATGGAGCGCGCCGAGCTGCTTTCGGAGAACGGCAAGATCTTCACCGTGCAGGGTAAGGCGCTCAACGACAACGCCGCCGACGACCTCAAGGTGCTCGTGGTCGGCAACCCCGCCAACACCAACTGCCTGATCGCCATGAACAACGCGCCCGACGTGCCGCGCGAGCGTTTCACCTCGATGATGCGACTCGACCACAACCGCGCCGTCGCGCAGCTCGCGGCCAAGGTCGACGCGCCCGTCACCGACGTCACCGAAATGGGCGTGTGGGGCAACCACTCGCCGACCATGTACCCCAACCTGTTCCACGCCAAGGTGCGCGGGCACGAAGCCGCCGGCGTCGTCGACGATCAGGCGTGGATCGAAGACGACTTCCTGCCCAACGTCGGCAAACGCGGCGCGGCGATCATCGAGGCGCGCGGCTCCTCCTCCGCCGCGTCGGCCGCCTCCGCCGCCATCGACCACGTGCGCGACTGGGTGAAAGGCACCGACGGCTCGTGGGTCTCCATGGGCATCGCCTCCGACGGCTCCTACGACGTTCCCGAGGGGCTCATCTCAGGCTTTCCGTGCACCTGCGCGAGGGGCGAGTTCTCGATCGTGCAGGGCCTCCAGCTTGACGAGTTCTCGCGCACCAAGATCGACCAGTCGATCGCCGAGCTCACCGACGAGCGCGACACCGTTAAGGACCAGGGCCTGATCTAGTTGACCGCCCGCCCGCCAGTCGGGTGGGACGCGAGCTTGCGCCGCGACCGCACGGCCGCCAAAGTGGCGGTCGTCAGCGGCGCAATCTTCATCGTCGCCGGACTCGTCAAGTTCGCCTTCCACCACTGGGAGCTGCACGCCTTCCGCGAGTTCGGCCTGCCCTGGCCGTCCGCCCTTGAGATCCTCGCCGGGGTGCTCGAGACGGCCGGCGGCGTGCTGCTCGTGCTGCGCGCTTTCGTCGTCCCAGTCGCCCTGCTGCTCGCCGCCACCATGATCGTCGCCATCGCCGCCTCCGGCATCGGCCACGGAGACGTGATCCCCAGCCTCACTCTCGCGCCCGCGCTGCTGCTCGCCATGTGCTTCCTGCTGGCGCGAGCGCTTCGCCCGCGCGCGAGTTGAGCGCCACCGCGCCGCCGCCGCGTCTGCCGGGCCGAGCGTCCCGTCATCACCACCGCAGCGCCATTCGGTCCGGCCGATCACGACCGACGCGCTCGGTTAACTCAAAGGCCCGTCGCCGGCGCCATCAAGCGCTGATCCCAACGACGCCCAGGTCAGCGGTCATCAACGAAAAGGAGCGCGACCCAGGTCGCGCTCCAATTCAGTTACCTCAAACTTCGACACAACGAAACCGACGGACCGTCTCCCCAGAACGCTGAAACCGACGGATCGTCTCCCCAAAACGCTGAAGGAGACAGATCGTCAAAACGCTGAAGGGCGACGGGATCGTCTCCCCAAACGCTGAAGGGCGACGGATCGGGGTTCCTGGCAAGGACGCAGGGGACGTGGTGTGCTCTGCACACGAGTCCCCGAGGACGCCGCCAGGGGCCCCGAGACTAGGCCTTAGCCCTTCGGGTGCCAGCCGCGGCCTTGCTTGGCTACCTTATTTTCCTGCTCCAACCCCGGCAGCACGCGGTAGAGGTAGTTCTGCTTGATGCCCATCTTCGCGGCCAGCTCGGGGATCGTGATGCCCGGCTGACCTTGCACGAACGACAGTGCCTCAGCGGCGCGCGTGCCGCTGCCTTTGCGCCGCCCGGCGCGACGGCCGGCCGGACGCCCGGCTTTTTTGCGGGTCGCTTTGGTCGCGCTCGTCGACGCTGCTTTTTTGCGGCTGACCGAGCCGCGCGGGCGCCCCGGCCCACGGCGTCGCGGGGTGGCCGTGGCCGTCGCACTGGCAGAAGCGCCGCCGACGCCGGCCAGCGCCGCAGCCGCCGCCTCCAGGCGGTTGTACTCGTCGACGGCTGGCTTGAGCTCTTTCAGTCGCTGTGTGATCTCAGTGCGCTTCTCGTCAAGAAAGTCGGTCACGGTTGCATCCTCATCACTAGTTAAATGTGCTCTAAAACGCATGCTTCTCAGGTTTGCGTCTCACCTTACACTAGTTCTTTGCAGCGCCCTGTTTCTCCAAGTGAGCGCGCAGGCGCTCGAGTGTGCGGTTGGCCTCACGTTCGGGAATGCCTCCGACGAGCGCGCGGCTGACTAGCGCCCCGACCGGACCGAGCGGCGGGCGAAAGTCGTTGCGGTAGTCAAATCGAGTGCCGCCGTCGCGCGGGCGCAGCTCGTATTCGGTGTGCGCCCGCGAGCGCGCCGGGCCGCGGCCCTCCCACACCGCGCGCGAGCACGCATCGCACTCGACGAGCTTCCAGTGAACCTCGAGGCTCACACCGCGCAGGTGGATCTGCTGATCCATCTCAAAGCCCACGCGCGCGGGCCCGTCGTCGGCGTGCACCAGCTTGCGGTGAATGGTGACCCAATCGCCCAGGCGGCGCGGGTCCATGATCATCTCCCACACGTCCTCGCGCGGCGCGTCGATCTGCGTGGAGACGGTGACGAGGCTCATGTGAACGCGCTCACCGCGCGGCCAGCCGCTCGGATCGTTCCCACTCGGCCAGCGCGTGTTCCACCGCCGCGTCGAACGGGTGCAAGCGAACGTCCAACAGGCGCGCCGCCTCGTCGTCGCCCGGCAGCAGGTCGCCGCTGAGGCTCTCCATCAGCGGTAGCACCAGATCGGGGTCCTCGCTTGCGATCGCCGCGGCGACGCGGGCGGCGACTGGTGTGACGCTCACGCCGAGCCCGATCGACGGGCGGCTGACGAGCATCAGATCGGCGATCCGCTCGATCATCTCGCCGTAGGACAGCACGTCCGGGCCGCCCACGTCGAGCGAGCGCCCGCCGACCGGCGCCGTCGCCGACGCGACCAGCAACTCGGCCATGTCGCGCTCGTCGATCGGCTGTGTGTGAAAGCGGCGCCACGCCGGCAGCGCGAGCACGCGCATGCGCTCGATCAGCCGCACGAGCAGGCGAAACGAGCGCGAGCGAGCGCCGATCACGATCGACGCGCGCAGCGCCACCGAGTCGGGCACGGCTTCCAGCAGGATTCGCTCGACACCCTCACGGCTGGACAGGTGACGCGAGCGGTGTGACTCGTCAACCGATTGCCCCAGCAGGCCGCCGAGGTAAACGATGCGCCGCACGCCAGCCGCTCGCGCCGCCTCCGCGAACGTGTTTGCCGCCAGGCGCTCGCGCTCCTGAAACGAGCGTGCGCCGTCGCGCACGCGCTCGATGCGCTCCATCGAGTGGATCAGGTAGTAGGCGACGTGCACGTCGTGCAGCGCCTCGGCGAGACCTTCTCCGGTGAGCGCGTCGCCGCGCACCAGCTGCGCCGGCGAGCTCACGGCGGCCGGATTGCGCGCCAGCCCGCGCACCGCGTGCCCCTCGGCGAGCAGGCGCGGAACGATCAGCGAGCCGACGAAGCCGCTCGCGCCGGTTACGAGGATGCGCATCTGCACACATCATGACGAGCGCCCGGCGACGTCCGGCGATTACTCCCAAAGTGCGGCCACTTCGTCGCGATTGTCACATCGCGGTGACGCCGTTTCGGCTGTTTGCGGGTACTAAATCGTTTTCCCTGCGATTTGCGACATGGGCGCGTGTCGTCGCACCGTCGCGATGCTTTGATGGCTGCCGTCCGTTCAACCGACTGGCCGCTGGGAGGCAGTGCGTGGCAAAGGTGACTCAAAGCAAGCGCGCGACGCGCAAAGTGAGCTGTGACGAATGTTACTTTCGCTGCAACCTGCTGTGCGCGCTCGAGCTGTCAGAGCCGTGCGCCACGTTTCGCCCCAACGACGCTCAGCTGCGCCCGCCCGCGCAGTTGCGCTTCGTCTTTCGCCAAGAGCGCCGTTCGCGCGCAGCGTGGTCGTTTCCCTCGGCGCAGGAGCAGGCCGCGCTTCACGCCTGAGCGCGCTCGACGCGCTCGGCGCGCCTGGCGATCCAGTTCGCGCCCGGCGTGTCGCTCACGCCGTGCAGCACGATCGAGCAGAACACGACCAGCGCGGTCAGGTCGAAGATGCGCACGCCGTTTGCGATCTGATCGTGCAGGACGATCAGCGCGAACGTCATCGAGGCCACGCCCTTCGGGCCGAACCAGCCCATGAAGAGCCTCGTGGGGGTGTCGGTGCTCGTGCCCAGCAACGACAGCCACACGGCCAGCGGGCGCGCCAGCGCAAACATCACCGCGACGAACGCGAGCGCCGCCCAGCCCTCGCGCGTGAAGGCGTGCAGCGTCAGCAGCGAGCCGAACACGAAGAAGATCCCCAGCTTGACTATTTCCACGAGCTGTTCGGAGTTGCGCTCGAACAGCTCGCGCACCTCCGGGCGGCGCACGCTGAGCACGATCGCCGCGACGAACACCGCGATGAAGCCGTTGCCTTTCGGCGACAGCACGGTCACGCCGTACGTCGCGAACGCGACGCCGAGCGCGAACAGCGAGCGCTGGTGCGCCGGAATCCGCTCCTCGGGCGGTCGCTCGCCCTTGCGCGGCATCAGCAACGACGCGATCCAGCCGCACGCGATCCCGTAAAGGAAGCCCAAGCCGACGTCCTGCAGCACGAAGCGCCACCACACGAAGTGACCGGAGTCGGCGCTCAGCGCGGCCGCGAACGCGAGCACCGCCGGCAGCGCCAGGCCGTCGTTGAGCCCCGACTCCAGGTTCAGCGAGTGGCGGATCAGCCGCGGCACGCGCTCGTTGGTGACGATGCTCGAGGTCAGCACCGGGTCCGTCGGCGCCAGCAGCGCGCCGAGCAGAAACGACTCCGTCCACGACAGCCCGATCAGCAGGCGCGCGGCCGACGCGGCGATGATCGTCGTCAGCGGCATCGCCAGCACGAGCTTGCGCAGCGGCAGATGCCAGGCGCGCTGGAGCATCTCGCCCTCGACCTCCAGGCCGTCGCGAAAGAGGATCACGATCAGCGCCGCGAACGCCAGATCCTCGACGAAGCTGGATCGCGCGCGGAAGTCCACCCAGTCCAGCCCGCCGTTGCCCAGAAGGAAACCCGCCAGCACGAACAGCGCCGCCAGCGACAGCATCGAGCGCCGCGCCAGCCCCGACACGAGCGCGCCCACCATCAGCAGCGCGCCGAGGACGGTGACCGTTGCTTGGAAGCTCGGCATCTGCCGGCAAGCCTCGCACGTCTGCCTCACGCCCTGCGCGAGCTCGGCGGCTCGCGCTTGCGCATGCGCTCGCGGGGTATATTTGCAACAGACCCAGCAAAGCTTCGGCAGAGACGAGGTTCGGTGATGGCAGCGAAGGGCAAGATCAACAAGGCCGGCGATAAGGCCAGCGAAGCGGCGCGCGCAGCACAGCGCAGCCAGTACCTGCAGCGTCTGCTCGCAGACGAGGAGCTGCGCGGCTCGCTCGTCACCGCCTACGGCGCCGCGCGCAGCGCGTACGGGCGGATGACCAACGGCAAGCCCGCCACGCAGGCGCTGTTCGAGGACAAGAAGCTCCAGCGCGAGCTCAAGGAGGCGGCGAACGCCCTGCGCGACGCATCCGGCTCGCTGCGCCAGCCGCCCAAGCGCCGTCGCAGCGGCGGCTTCGGGCGTTCGCTGTTGCTGATCGGCGTCGCCGGCGTGCTCGCCGTCGCGCTCAGCGAGGGCCTGCGCTCGAAGGTGCTCGACCTGCTGTTCGGGGCCGAGGAGGAGTTCGACTACAGCTCGACCACCACACCCGCTCAGCCGGCGCCCGCCGGCGCGGCCGCCTAGACCGCGCCATCGCCGCACGGATGAGCAGCGCAGCAGTAGACGCACCCGCCGCCGACGACACAGCCGCCGCAGCGCAGAGCCCCGCCGCCAAAGGCGCGGGCTCGCGGGCGTCTGGCGCGACCGACCAGCGGGCGACCGCCAGCCGGTCGCTGTCCGGCGAGAAGGCGCAGCGCATCGTCGAGGCGATGCGCCGCAGCGTCGCCCAGCGCGGCACCGCAGGCTCGACCTTCGACCACGTCTCGCGCGAGGCGGGCGTTTCGCGCGGCCTGCTGCACTACTACTTCGGCACCAAGGAGCAGCTGCTCGTCGAGGCCGTGCGCCGCGACTGCGAGCTGCGCATGGAGCTGCTCGAGCACCAGCCTGGCGACCGCGCAGACGGCCGACGACTACATCGACCTGATGGCGCAGAACCTCCAGGAGACGGTGCACGACGACCCCGACTTCGTGACGCTCGTGTTCGAGCTGTTCACGCTGTCGCGCCGCAACTCCGACATCGCCGCCGAGTACGCCGGCCTGATGCGCCGCATGCGCGAACAGGTCGCCGCGATGCTCGCCGGCGCGCAGGGCGAAGGCATCCTGCACCTGCACGCCGAGCCCGAGGCGATCGCCGAGATCCTCTTCTCGCTCGCCGACGGCTTCGCCCTGCGCATGCTCGCCGAGCCCGACCGCGACTTCACCGCGACCGTGCAAGCTGGCATCGCCGCCACGCGCGCATTGCTTACCGACTAGCGCCGGCGAATGCCCATCTACGAGTACCGCCGCCCCGACGGCACGACCTTCGAGATCCAGCAGTCCTTCAGCGACGACGCGCTGACCGTCGACCCCGACACCGGAGTGCCCGTCGAGCGCGTGCTGCACGCGCCGGCCGTGCACTTCAAGGGCAAAGGCTTCTACAACACCGACTACGGCACGCGCAACCGCCAGCGCGAGACCGCCGCAGCGGCCGACGCCTCCTCCAAGGAGTCCTCGTCTGACTCGTCGTCCTCCAAGGACAGCTCATCGTCATCCGGCGGCGACGCCTCCGGCAAGTCCTCGTCGGAGTCCTCCAGCTCGTCGTCCGGCGACGGCGCCAAGGGCGGCTCGGGCGACAAGGCGCCCAGCAAGAGCAAAGACGCGAAGGCGCCAGGCGCCAAGAAGGACTGACGCCGCCTCAGCCGGCCATGAACTGCGCGACGGCCGCGCGACGCTCGCCTTCTGAGACGTGCAGCCCGAGCTCGCCGTCGGGGAGCGTGACGGAGCCGGTCGGCTTGAGCACGCGCGTGGGCGGCGTCCCGGCGGTGGCCAGCGCGCCGAACAGCCCGAGCAGCGTGGCGCCGCTCATGTCGGAGATGATCGCCGGCGGCGCGTTCCAGGCGATCAGCGGCAGACGCAAGAAGCTGGATGGCGACAGCAGGCGGCTCTTCATGTCGGTGAACAGCGCCTGCTGGTGTTCCTCGCGCTGCAGGTCGGTCTCGTTGGGGCGGCACAGGTTCTCGCGCGTGCGCGCGAGCGCCAGCGCCTGCTTGCCGTCGATGTGGTGGGTGCCCTTGGGCAGGCGCAGCGTGAAGCCGCCGTTGGAGAAGCCGCCGTCGACGCGCGAGACGATGCAGCCGCCGGTGTAGTCGACGCCGCCCATCGCGTCGATCAGCTGGGGGAAGTCTTCGAAGTTGACCTCGACGAGGTGGTTGATGGGGATGCCGAGGTAGCGCTTGATCACGGAGATCGACAGCGCGGGGCCGCCGAAGGCGTACGCGGCGTTGATCTTCTGCTCGCCGTGGCCGGGGATTTCGATGACCGTGTCGCGCGGGATCGACAGGCGCGCGTCGTGGCCGCCGCCGATGCGCATCAGCATGATCGAGTCCGAGCGGCTGGGGCCGGACGTGTTGGCGCCCGGTTCCTTGCTGCCCTTCGGGCGCAGGTCGGAGCCGAGCACGAGGATGTTGTTGGCGGACGTCAGCGGGAAGCCCGCCGGGGTCGAGCACGCCGGCGACGTTCGACGGTGGCGACGTGCGCTCGAAGTGCGAGCTGATCAAGAACAGCACGAGCGACAGCACCAGCCACGCGACGGCGAGCCCCAGCAGCGCGAGCACCGCGCGTTTGACGGTCAGCCGCCGCCACCAGTCGGCCACGCGGGCCGCGCGGCCGGCCCGCGGGGTCAGCGGCCGGCGTTCGCGTTCGCGGCGGCGGCGTCCGCGCCAGCCGCCGCGACCTGCCTGGTGCTCCTCGCGCGCGCCGTCGCCGGCGCGCTGCTCGCCGGCGCGGCTGCCCGGCAGGCGGGGCCGCGTGCGATAGCGCGTGTACCGCGGCGGCGGCGGATCTTGCGGGGAAGCCATCGGCGGACCCTATATTTGCGCCATGACTCGCGCGGAGGTCGGCGGCGGGCGGCTGGTCG
This sequence comes from uncultured Solirubrobacteraceae bacterium, assembly GCA_963794905.1. Lineage (GTDB taxonomy): Bacteria > Actinomycetota > Thermoleophilia > Solirubrobacterales > Solirubrobacteraceae > Palsa-744. Next base: position 1,086,013 of record CAWCFO010000002.1, on the reverse strand, counting down.
TGTGCCCGACGCCGATCGGCAACCTGCAGGACGTGACGCTGCGCGTGCTCGACGCGCTGGCGCAGGCGGACGCGATCGCCTGCGAGGACACGCGCCACACGCGCGTGCTGCTCGACCGCTACGGGCTGTCGACGCCACTGGTGAGCCTGCACGAGCACAACGAAGGCGCCGCGCGCGCGGGAGCTGGTGGCGCGCATGCGCGCCGGAGAGGCGATCGCGCTGGTGTCAGACGCGGGTACGCCGCTGGTGTCCGACCCCGGCTTCGCGCTCGTGCGCGAGTGCCTGTCGGCGGGCGTCGAGGTCGAGGTGCTGCCGGGGCCGAGCGCGGTGACGACGGCGCTGGTGGCCTCCGGCCTGCCGTCGGACCGCTGGCTGTTCGTGGGCTTCCTGCCGCGCCGTCGCGCGGATGTGACGCGGCTGTTCGCGCACGAGCAGCAGACGCTCGTGGCGTTCGAGTCCCCGCGCCGGCTGGCGGCGACGCTGCGCGCGCTCGCCGCCGTCGACGCGGCGCGGCGGGCGGCGGTGTGCCGCGAGCTGACGAAGCTGCACGAGGAGGTGCGCCGCGGCAACGCCGACGAGCTGGCGGCGTACTTCGAGCGCACGCCGGCGCGCGGCGAGATCGTGCTGGTCGTCGCCGGCGCGCCGGCGGGGACGGCCTCGCGCGACGACGCGCTGGCGGCGCTGGGCGAGCTGGTCGCAGCGGGCGCGCGGGCGCGCCCGGCGGCGGGCGTGGTCGCGCGCCTGACTGGCGTTGGCGCGAACGAGCTGTACCGGGAGCTGACGAGCGCGGGACAGTAGCCTGGGCGCGGCATGTCCTTCTACGTGACCACGCCGATCTACTACGTCAACGCGGCGCCGCATCTCGGTCACGCATACACGACGATCGCCGCCGACGTGATGGCTCGCCATCATCGCCAGCGCGGCGAGGAAGTGTTCTTCCTGACGGGCACCGACGAGCACGGCGAGCCGGTGGCCGACGCGGCGCACGCGCTCGGCGTGACGCCGCAGGAGCTGGCCGACCAGAACGCCGAGCGCTTCAAGGCGCTGGCGCCGCAGCTGAACGCGAGCAACGACTTCTTCATCCGCACGACCGACGCCGCAGCACATGGCGAAGGTGCAGGAGGTGCTTTCGCGGGTGCGCGACAACGGCTTCGTCTACGAGGGAACGTACGAAGGCTGGTACTGCCCGCGCTGCGCGGACTTCAAGGCGGAGAACGAAATCGACGAGGGCAAGCGCTGCCCGATCCACCACATCGAGCTGACGCGCGAGCAGGAGGACAACTACTTCTTCAAGCTGTCGGCGTTCCAGGAGCGCCTGGAGGAGCTGTACGCGCGAGCGCGAGGACTTCGTGGCGCCGCGCACGCGCTACAACGAGGCGCTGTCGTTCATCCGCTCGGGGCTGCGCGACGTGCCGCTGACGCGCCACAAGCTGACGTGGGGCGTGCCGGTGCCGTGGGACTCAGAGCACGTCTTCTACGTGTGGTTCGACGCGCTGCTGAACTACTACAGCGCGCTGTCCTACGCGCCCGCGCCGCGCCGGGCTGCGAGCCGGAGCGCGGCGGGCGACCTGACGCAGACGTTCTGGCCGGCGAGCTATCACCTGATCGGCAAGGACATCCTGCGCTTTCACGCCGTCTACTGGCCGGCGCTGCTGATGGCGGCGGGGCTGGAGCTGCCCGAGCACGTGTTCGTGCACGGCTTCCTGCTGATGGACGGCGAGAAGATGAGCAAGTCGCTGGGCAACGTGCTCGACCCGTTCGCGGTGATCGACGCGCTTCGGCGCAGACGCGCTGCGCTTCTACCTGCTGCGCGACGTGCCGTTCGGCCAGGACGGCTCGGTCTCGACGGCGGCGTTCGAGCAGCGCTACGAGAGCGAGCTGGCCAACGAGCTGGGCAACCTCGCCAGCCGCACGATGGCGATGATCGTGCGCTATCGCGACGGGGTCTTGCCGAGCGGCGGCGTCGACCCGGAGCTGCGCAGAGACTTCGCCGGCCTCGCCGAGCGCGTGTCGGCGCAGCTCGACGGCGCGGAGCTGACGCTCGCGCTGGAGGAGATCTGGCAGCGCGTGCGCCGGCTGAACCGCTACGTCGAGGAGCAGGCGCCGTGGCAGCTGGCCAAGGACGAGGCGCGCGCGGGCGATCTCGATCGCGTGCTGCGCACGCTCGCCGAGGGGCTGCGCAGCGTGACGGTGCTGCTGTGGCCGTACCTGCCGGCGAGCGCCGAGCGGCTGCTCGACGCGCTGGGCGCGCCGGACCTTCGCTGTCGGGCGCCGAACTGGGCGCCGGCTCGATCGAGCGCGTCGGCGCGTTCGAGGCGCTGTTCCCGAAGGACCGCGCGGCGGGCGCGGGCACGGCCTCGTGATCGACTCGCACACGCACCTGGACCTGTGCGAGCCGCCGGACAGCGAGCTGGTGGCGGCGGCGAGCGCGGCGGGCGTGACGCGCATGCTGACGGTGGGCATCGACGGCGCGTCCTGCCGCGCGGCGCTGGCGGCGCGCGGAGGCGTTCCCGCAGGTGTTCGCGGCGATCGGCCGCCACCCGAACGCGGCGAAGGGCTTCGACGACGCGGACCTGGCCGAGCTGCGCGCGCTGGCCGAACACGAGCGCTGCGTGGCGATCGGCGAGACGGGGCTTGACTTCTACCGCGAGGGCGCGCCGCGCGCCGACCAGGAGCGCGCGTTCGCGGCGCAGATCGCGCTGGCGCGCGAGGCGCGACAAGCCGCTTGTGATCCATTCGCGCGCGGCCGACTCGCAGACGCTCGCCCAGCTGGCAGCAGAAGCGGAGGGCGTGAGCGTGGTCATGCACTGCTTCTCGATGCCCGACCGCCTGGACGAGTGCCTGGAGCGCGGCTATGCGATCTCGTTCGCGGGCAACGTCACGTACAAGAGCGCGGCCGATCTCGGCGAGGCGGCCAGGCGCGTGCCCGACGAGCGCCTGCTGGTGGAGACCGACGCGCCGTACCTGACGCCGCAGGCGGTGCGCAAGGAGCGCAACCAGCCGGCGTTCGTCGCGCACACGCTGGCCTTCCTCGCCGAGCTGCGCGGCGTGAGCGCGCGCGAGCTGGGGGCGACGGTGGAGCGCAACGGCGGCGCGCGTGTTCGGCTGGTGAGCGGCGCGGTGAGCGAGGCGCCGGTGCAGCCGAGCCTGCGGCGGATGCGGCGCTTCGGCGTGCGCCCGAGCCGCGAGCTGGGGCAGAACTTCCTGGTCGACTCGAACATCCTCGGCGTGATCGAGCGCGCGGCGCGAGCTGCGCGAGCGACGACGTCGTGCTGGAGATCGGCGGCGGGCTGGGCGTGCTCTCAGAGCACCTGGCCGAGCGCGTGGCCCACGTGCACGTGGTGGAGATCGACGAGCGCCTGCGCGAGGCGCTGCGCGACGCGACGGACGCGCACGAGAACGTGACGGTGCACTGGGGCGACGCGATGACGCATCGACCTCGGCGCGCTGAGCCCGCCGCCGACCAAGGTCGTCGCGAACCTGCCCTACGGCATCGCCGCGGGCGCGATCCTGCGCACGATCGAGCAGTTGCCGGGCGTGGACAGCTGGGTGGCGATGGTCCAGCGCGAGGTCGGCGAGCGTCTGGCGGCGTCGCCGGGCGGCGGCGAGTACGGCACGCCGTCGGTGCTCGCGCAGCTGGCGTGCGAGGTGCGCGTGCTGCGCGCGATCCCGCGCACGGTGTTCCACCCGGTGCCGAACGTCGACTCGGTGCTCGTCGCGCTGCAACGGCGCTCGCCGACGAGCCCCGCCACGCGCGCCAGGCGCGCCGAGCCGGACGCGCGCGCATTGCGCGCGCTGGTGGCCGGCTCGTTCGCGCACCGGCGCAAGACGCTGGCCGGCTCGCTGGCGCTGTCGGGCGGCGCCGGCGGGCGCTCGCGCGAGCAGGTCCGCGCGGCGCTGCGCGAGCTCGGCCAGCGCGACGGACGTGCGCGCCGAGCGGCTGTCGCCCGAGGACTTCCGCGCGCTGGCGAGCGCGCTGTCGCTGTGAGCGAGCCAGGCGTGTACGCGGCGCTGGCGCCGGCGAAGGTCAACCTCGGGCTGTTCCTGGGGCGGCGGCGCGAGAGCGACGGGCGCCACGAGCTGGTGACGGTGATGCAGTCGATCTCGCTGGCCGACGAGCTGCGCCTGCAGGCGGCCGCGCCGGGCGCCGAGCGAGACGAGGTCGTCTGCCCGGGGCTGGACGGCGCGCCGCAGGAGAACCTCGCGGCGCGCGCGCTGGCGGCGTTTCGCGAGGCGACCGGCTGGGCCGCAGGCGCCGCTGCGGCTGGAGCATCGACAAGCGGATCCCGGTGGCGGCGGGGCTCGGCGGCGGCTCGGCCGACGCTGCGGCGGCGCTGCGCCTGGCGCGCCTGGCGTCGGGGCTGGGCGACGAGCGGCTGCTGCTCGAGCTGGCGCGCAGAGCTCGGCGCGGACGTGCCGGCGCAGATCGCCCCGGGTCGCTGGCTGGCGACGGGGGCGGGCGAGCTGCTTCGAGCGCTGCCGGACCCGCTGCCGGCGCTGGAGCTGCTGGTGCTGGCCTCGCCGGCGCAGCTGTCCGACGGCGGACGTGTACGCGGCGGCCGACGAGCTGGGGCTCGAGCGCGATCGCGCCGAGCTGCGCCGGCGCGAGCGAGCAGATGCGCGCGGCGCTGGAGCTGGGCGCGCCGCTGCCGGCGGCGCGCGAGCTGCTGCACAACGACCTGCAGGCGGCGGCGCGTTCGCTGTGCGCCGCAGATCGCGCAGGCGCTGGCGCAGCTGCGCGAGGCGGGCGCGGACGAGACGCTGGTCAGCGGGTCGGGCCCGACGGTGGTGGGACTGTTCGGGCACGCCAACCCGGCCGGCCGTGCGCAGCGGGCGTGGCCGGACTGCGCGAGCGGCTGCCGGCGCCGATCGCCGCGAAATCGGTCGCGGCGCCGTTCGCGCGGGCGAGCAGGCTGCGCTGAAGCGGCGCGCGTCGGGCGACTGACGGCACGGTGCGTCACAATTGCCGGCCAGAGAACGGTATGAGCAGAACGACCATCAACGAGCTCGTGGCGGTGGGCGCGGGAACCTTCGGCCTGGCGCTGTACGCCGGGCTGATCCTCGTGCCCGCGTGGACGGCCTACACGCGGCTGTGGCAGCGGCTGGCCGCGACCGTCCTGTCGCTGTACGTGCTCGCCGTGCTCGTCGGCATCGGCGTGGGCGCCGCGCTCGCCGCCATCTACTTCTGGGGCTAGCGGCGTGTCCGACCTCGCGGCGCTCGACGCGATCACCGAGGCGGTCGAGTCGGGCGCGGGCCTGCCGGAGGTCGTGCGCGCGGCGGCGCGCGCGCTGGAGGCGAGCCTGGCGGTGAGCGACGCGTGGGGCGCGACGCTGGCGGTGGCGGCGCGCTCGCCGGCGGAGGAGCGCGCGCTGCTGTCGCAGGGCGAGGGCGTGACGAGCATCCCGCTGCGCGTCGCCGACACGGTCGTGGGCGCGCTGCACATGCGCGCGAAAACGGAGCCGGGCGCGTCGATGCGCCGCGCTGCTGGCGACGATGATCGCCTCGGAGGTCGAGCGCGTGCGCGCGCCGGAGCGCGCGTCGGAGTCGGCGGCGGCGGACTTCCTGCGCGCGGTGCTGGCGCGCGAGCTGACCGACCGCGAGGAGCTGCTGGCGCGCGCGAAGGAGCTGTCGCTGGACGTGCAGGACGGCGCGAGCATGATCGTCGCGCGCGCGCACCCGCAGTCGCCGACCGACGAGGGCTGGCGCGGTCGCGTGCGCGCGGTCGCCGAGCGCGGCGCGCGGGCGGTGTCGAGCCGCTCGATCGCGGCGCTGTCAGAACGCGACGGGATTCTCGGCGCGGAGGTGCTGCTGCTGGTGCCCGGAGGCGACGAGCCGGCGGCGGCGCGCGCCGCGGAGGGGGTGCTGCGCGAGATGGAGGCCGGCCTGTCGGGCTACACGTTCGCGCTGGGGCGCAGCCGCATCGCGGAGGACCCGGCGGACCTGCCGCGCGCGGCCAGCGAGGCGCTGCTGGCGGCGAACGTCGCGCAGGGCTCGGCCGACGGCACGGCGCTGGCGTTCGAGCAGACCGGCGCCTACCGGCTGCTGCTGTCGGCGATGAGCGAGAACCCGAACGAGCTGCAGCGCTTCTACGACGAGACGGTCGAGCCGCTGGTCGCCTACGACGAGCAGTACGAGACCGAGCTGGTGCGCACGCTGGAGGCGTTCCTGGAGGCCGACGGCAACGTGGCCGGCACGGCGCAGCGCCTGTTCACGCACCGCCACACGATCTACTACCGCCTGGAGCGCGTGCGCGAGCTGTCCGGGCACGACGTCAGCTCCAGCGACGGCCGCGAGAAGCTGAGCCTGGGCTTGAAGTCGATGCGCGTGCTGGGCATCGCCTCGGCGGGCGGCCCGGCGTCGGAGGCAGGCGCCGAAGGCGGCCGCGTGCCGCGCCGCTCCGGCCGCTCGGGCCGATAGCCGGGCGGCGAGCCGCGGGCGCGCGCGCCCGGCCGGGGCTGCCCGAAACGGGCCAAGGCCCGGCCCGCGCGCGCTCAGCGCCCGCGCGTGCCGAACTCGACGGCGTAGGTGCCGCCGAGCCATCTGCTGCTGCTGAGCGCCGATCGGAACCGACGGCGCGGCGCCGACGCCGGCGTCGCGGTAGGCGGCGGTGAGCATGATGCGCCGGTGCGGCGGCGAGTGCATCCAGGCGGCGACGATGCCGGCGGGCGTGGCGTTGGGGCCGGTGCCCCAGCCGATGTTCTGGGCGGTGAGCAGGCGCGCGGCGGATGGGTGGGCGACGTAGCCGGAGGCCATGATGCGCGACAGCGGCGACTGCCCGGAGAGGCTCTGGTCGGCGAAGTAGTGCCCGCGCACCATGTCGTTGGCCTGGCCGGAGGCGATCCTCGCGAGCAGTCCGTTGAGGCGCAGCGCGCGCATGCCGCGAGCGGTGCGCTGGACGTTCATCAGGCACAGCGTGGCGGCGTCGAGCAGCGCCGCGTTGCGCCCGCTGGGCGTCGCGTCGGCGCCCGCGCAGGGGGCCGTGGCGGCGCGCGCGAGGGGCGCGGCGGAGGCGCTGGAGGCCGCGGGAGCGAGCGCGACCAGGACGAGCAGCAGCGCAACCGCGTGCGGGGCGCTGACTCGCTTCCATGCTCGTTTGACTCCCCGGCGCAAGTGCAAGAATGTTTGCAGACGCTTCAGATCGAGATCGTTACTAACCCGTTCTCGTGAGTTTTATGCACGCGCTTCGCGCGGAATTGGTCGCGCAGCCCGCCAACGCAGGCGGGCGTCGCGGCAGGTTGGGCGGCGGTCTGGCCGCGGCTGGGCGCGGGTGGGCCCGCGGTTGGGGGATCGCGCCCACGCCCTTATGATCAGAGGCCCCTTGGGGGGTCGTCCAATGGCAGGACATCAGGTTTTGGTCCTGAGAATCGGGGTTCGAATCCCTGCCCCCCAGCTGAGCGCGCGGCGCGGCTTGCCAGCCGGGAAGCGAGCGTCTAGCATGCCTGCGGTGGCGCCGACCGTCCTGATCCTCGCCGCGGGCCAGGGCACGCGCATGCGCTCGCGCACGCCGAAGGTGCTGCACGAGCTGTGCGGGCTGCCGATGGTGCTGTGGCCGGTGCGCGCGGCGCTTGAGGCGGGCGCGGGGCGCGTCGTGGTCGTCGACTCGCCGGCGCGGGCGCTGGCGGAGGTGCTGCCGCAAGGAGTCGAGCTGGCGGTGCAGCCGGTCTCCGACGGCACGGGCGGCGCGGTGGCGGCGGCGCTGGCGCAGCTGGACGCAGGCTCGGCGCCGGGCGCCGGCGACACGGTGCTCGTGCTGAGCGGCGACGTGCCGCTGATCGAGCGCCGAGACGATCGGCGAGCTCGCACGAGGCGCACGAGCGCGGCGGTGCGGCGGCGACGATGGTGACGAGCGTGCTCGACGACGCGAGCGGCTACGGGCGCGTCGTGCGCGACGAGTCCGGGGCGGTGGCGCGCGTGGTGGAGACGAAGGCCGACGGCGACGCGACGCCGCAGGAGCTTGAGATCCGCGAGGTGAACGCCGGCATCTACGCGTTCGACGCGGCGGCGCTGCGCTCAGGCGCTGCCGCGCCTGAGCGCGGACAACGCGCAGGGCGAGCTGTACCTGCCGCAGGTGCTCGACGTGCTGCGCTCAGACGGTCAGACGGTCGCTGCGCACGCGCTGGTCGACGCGACGCTGATGCTCGGCGTAAACGACCGCGTTGCGCTGGCGCGCGTGCGCGAGCTGGCGCAGCGGGCGATCCACGAGCGCCACATGCTGGCCGGCGTGGGCATCGTCGACCCGCAGCACGACGGTGATCGACGTGGACGTGCAGATCGGCCAGGACACGACGATCGAGCCGTTCACGACGATCAAGGGCCGCACGCGAATCGGCGAGAGTTGCACGGTCAGGCACTCCTATCTGGTGGATTGCCTGCTGGAGGACGGCGTGAGCGTGGGTCCGTTCGCCTACCTGCGTCCCGACGCGACGCTGCGCGCGGGCGCCAAGGCGGGGACGTTCGTGGAGGTCAAGAACTCCGATCATCGGCCCGGCGGCGAAAGTGCCGCACCTGTCCTACATCGGCGACGCCGACGTGGGCGAGGGCACGAACCTGGGCGCGGGCACGATCACGGCCAACTACGACGGCCAGAGCAAGCACCGCACGAAGATCGGCAGGCGCGTGCACGGCGGCGTGGACACGGCGTTCGTGGCGCCGGTGACGGTCGGCGACGACGCCTACACGGCGGCCGGCTCGGTGGTCACCGAGGACGTGCCCGAAGGCGCGCTGGCGGTGGCGCGCGCCGAGCAGCGCAACGTCGAGGGATACGCCGAGCGACGGGAACGCACGTCTACACTCCGAGGAGGCATGAGCGCGGTGATCGATACGAGCGCGGCCTCGCGCGCGAGCCTGCCGATCGACTACAACAAGCGGCTGATGCTGTTCAGCGGGCGCGCGAACCCGCAGCTGGCGATCGACATCGCCGACAAGCTCGGCGTCGACCTCGGTCCGGTGATCGCTCAAGACGTTCTCCAGCGGCGAGGTGTACTGCCGCTACGAGGAGTCGATTCGCGGCGCGGACGTGTTCATCGTGCAGTCGATCTGCGGCAACCCGCAGACGGGCATCACGGCGAACGACGCGCTGATGGAGCTGCTGTTCATGATCGACGCGGCGGTCGGCGCGTCGGCGCACCGCGTGATCGCGGTGACGCCGTGGTTCGGCTACTCGCGCCAGGACAAGAAGTCGGCGCCGCGCGAGCCGATCTCGGCGCGGCTGGTCGCGCGCATGCTGGAGGCCGCGGGCGCGGACCGCGTGCTGACGATGGACCTGCACGCCGGCCAGATCCAGGGCTTCTTCCAGAAGCCGGTCGACCACATGACGGCGCTGTTCATGCTCACGCAGTACTTCGGCGACCTCGGCCTGTCCGACCTGGTGGTCGTCGCGCCGGACGCCGGCCGGGTGAAGCTGAACAAGAACTTCGCCTCGAAGATCGGCGCCGAGCTGGCGATCCTCGACAAGGAGCGCCCGGCCCAGCAGGTCGCAGAGATCGGCTACGTGATCGGCGACGTGAAGGGCAAGACGGCGGTGATCGTGGACGACATGATCGACACCGCCGGGCACGCTCGCGGCCGCCGCCAAAACGGTCTACGAGGAGGGAGCGCAGCGCGTCTACGCGGCGGCGACTCACGCGGTGTTCTCGGGCAACGCCTTCGAGAACCTGAGCACGGCGGGCTTCGAGGAGATCGTCGTGACGGACACGATCCCGGTCAGCCCCGACCGCCCGCAGAACATCCGCGTGCTGCCGTGCGCCGAGCTGCTGACCGACTCGATCCGGCGGATCTTCGTCGACGACTCGGTCAGCGAAGTGTTCGGCGGCGAGAACCAGCTGTTCTAGGCCGCGCCGTCTACGACGGGGCCGTGCTCAGTCGGCAGCCTTCTGACACACGATGTTGACGGCAGGCCGAAGCGCCCGCCCTCGGCTCGATAGGTATCCCGCGAGGTCTGTCAGTGGAGCAAGGTCGAGCGTGAGGAGCTTGAAGCCGGCGTCGTCGAGGAGCGCCTGCAGGTCGGAGACGGACTCGCCGCCGAGGAGCATCTTGGGGTGAACCTCGAGCATTATCACTTCGACTGAGCGCCGGAACGTCTTCGCTCCGCCTCTCAGCACCGCGAGCTCCATGCCCTCGACATCGATCTTGACGAGTTCCGGCGCCAGCCCGTTGCGCTCGGCAAAGCTGTCGAGCGTCTCGACGTTCATCGTCTGGGCGTCCGCCGCAGCAGAGTTGACACCACGAAATTGGGCGCCGAACGATTGAACTCGTTGATGGCCCGTCGCAGCTCCGAGGGCCGTTTTGCAGGGCGTGATCGAAAATCCGGGATTGAGGTCGATCAAGGCCTCGAGCTCGTCGAACATGGACGGCGATGGCTCAAACGCGAATGCCCGCCCGCCGGTCAGCGCGCAGAACGCCGCTGCATAAATGCCTTGAGCCGCTCCAATGTCGACGAAGCACGACCGGCCGCGCGCGACCTTCTTGAACGCCGCGAGCTCTCTCATCTCCTGACCTGCCTGCACCCAATGTGACCTCACGGCCTTGAGGGTCGACTCGTCAAGGACGATCGGGACACGGGCGCCGATGTCAAACGGGGCGTTGGCCACCAGCTCAGGCTCGCCGCGGATGAATCGCCGGCCTTTGTTGCTGGCGTAGTCTCGCCATCCGAGCGTCCGCAGATGGTAAAGCTCATCGCGCCATCGTCGCGGGATCCGCTGCCTCATTGTTCTCCTCCCCGCAGGTTCGCCTCAGGGCACGGTACGCAGACCGGAGCCGGGCCTTGCTCCCCGCCAGCCATGCTCGGCGGCGCGGAGCCTCGCTCTCGCCCCAGGGTAGAACAGCGGCAGTCCGAGCGGCAGTCGCCACGCTGGTCCTCACGACCGTCGCCTGAGCCGCGCGCTGCTTCGACCGGACTGCGCGCGTAGGGCGCATACTGGACGCGGCGCCGTGCCGGCGAGCGGCCGCCTTCAGCCGAATCGAGTCCCCGCGCCGCCCCGACCGTGAGCCCACCCGACGCCTCCAGCCGATCCGCCGTCGATGCCGATGGTCCTCGCGGTTCCACAGAAAGTGCAGCGTCGCGGGGCGACGCGGGCGCCGAGGCCGAGCGCCGGCGGCGTCCGGGCGCCAGGCGCATCGCGCTGATCGCCGCCGGCGTGCTGCTGTTCGTGGCGATCAGCGGCGTGCTGGCGAAACTGCTGACGCCAGACAACGCCGAACGCGACGCCGACCTGGCGCTGATTCGCGCGGAGGTGAGAGGCGACGCCGCGAGCATGATCCGCCAGTTGAGCGGCTGCAGCGCGCGGCCGGCGTGCGTGGCGCAGGCAGAGCAGAACGCCGCCAACCCGCGCCTGCGTCGTTCGGGTTCGGTGAAGATCGTGTCGCTGACCTCGCAGACGGCCAACGCGGCGACGGGCGAGACGGGAAAGACGCGGCTGGCGTGGATCGTGCTCGGCACGTTGCCGGTCGTGCAGTGCGTGGACGTGCGGCGCACGGGCAACGCGCTGACGGGGATCGAAGTGAAGCTGCTGAACCTCAGCGCGCCGATCTCCAACGAAGGGGATTGCTAGAGTCCTCAGCCGTCCGATGGCCGATTCGAGCACCAAACTTGACGTGAGCAGCCGCCAGGCGGGCGGTTCGCGCGCGGCTCGGCGCCTGCGCCGCTCTGGCCGTGTGCCCGGCGTGCTGTACGGCGGCAGCGGCGACGCGCTGGGCTTCGACGTCGACGCGCGCGACCTGCGCCTGGCGCTGGCCAGGTCGGGCGCCGTGCTCGACCTGAGCGTCGACGGCGGCAAAGCGACGCCGGTCGTGCTCAAGGAGGCCCAGCGCGACCCGGTGCGCGGCGCAGACCGTGCACATCGACCTGCTGCGCGTGCGCCTGGACCAGGCGATCCACGCGGTCGTGCCGCTGGAACTGAGCGGCGTCGACGATGCGCCGGGCGTCAAGGAAGGCGGCGTGCTCGAGCAGATCGTGCGCGAGCTGAACGTCGAGGCGCTGCCGACGGCGATCCCCGAGTCGATCGAGCACGCGGTCGGCGAGATGAAGATCGGCGACACGATCGGTCTGCGAGCGGTCGCGATGCCCGACGGCGTGACGCTGCTCGACGAGGTCGAGGACGTCGTCATGGCGACGCTCTCTCCGCCGCGCCTGCAGGCCGAGGTGGACGAGCTCGAATCGGAGACCGAGCTGGTCGGCGAGGGCGACGAGGACGCGGAGGGCTCGGCCGAGGGCGAGGACTCCGGCGGCGAGGACTCCTCCGGCGAGGAGTAGCGGCTGCTGCGACGCCCCTTCGGCGGCGCGTGGCGCGAGCGGTCGACTGGCTGATCGTCGGGCTCGGCAATCCCGGGCCGCGAGCACGCGGGCACGCGCCACAACGTCGGTTTCATGGTCGCCGAGGCGCTGGCCGAGCGCTGGGGGCTGGCGCGCGCGAAGGACCGCTTTCGCGGGCGCATCGCCGAGGGGCGCGCGCGCATGGGCGAGCCGGGCACGTCGCCCGGCGCGCCGGCGCCGCGCGTGGCGCTGCTGTGCCCGCAGACCTACATGAACGACGCGGGACGCTCGGTCGGGCCGGCGCGCGGCTCCTACAAGCTGGCGCTCGAGCGCGTGCTGGTGGTGCACGACGAGATCGACCTGCCGTTCGGTGAGGTGCGCTCGCGTACGGGCGGCGGCCTGGCGGGGCACAACGGGCTGAAGTCGATCAAGCGCGAGCTGGGCAGCGGCGAGTTCACGCGCGTGCGCGTCGGCGTCGGGCGACCCGACTGCACCGACCCGGAGATCGTCTCGGCCTACGTGCTCGGGCGCTTTCGCGAGGGCCGCGAGCAGGTCGACGAGCTGGTCGAGCGCGCTTGCGAGCAGGTCGAGCGGCTGCTCGCGCAGGAGCCGCCAGACGGCTGAGCGGCGCCGCGCAAGCGGCCGCAGGCGCGCGTCTATTGTGAATGGCCCGCACATGCCGCTCCGACCGCTGCTCGCCCACATTCAAGAGGATCCCGCCGCGCTGGCGCTGGCGCGCGACGGCGGTGAGCGCGTTCGTGTCGTCGTCGCTGCGCCCGTACCTGATCGCGGCGCTGGCCGACCGACGACGAGCACGCGCGAGCGCGCCGCAGCTGGTGGTCGTGGGCGACGACCGCGCGGCGCGCGACCTGGCGGCCGACCTGCGCGCCTGGCTGGCGCCGCGGCGCGTGCGCTACTACCCGTCGCGCGGCGTCGACCTACGAGTCGCACCTGACGCCGCCGCCGCACCTGGTGGGCCTGCGCATTGCGGCGCTCGACGCGCTGCTGCGGCGCCGAGCAGGATCACTCCGCAGAGCACGGCTGGCCGGTGGTGGTGGTGAGCGCGGTGGCGCTGTCGGAGAAGGTGCCCGACCCGGCGCTGCGCCCGCACTCGTTCACGCTGCGCGTGGGCGAGCTGCTGGACCTCGACGAGTGCGCGGCGGAGCTGGTCGCGGCGGGCTACGAACGTGTCGAGCAGGTCGAGGAGCGCGGGCAGTTCGCGCTGCGCGGCGGCCTGCTCGACGTGTTCCCGGCCACCGAGGAGCGCGCGGTGCGCGTCGACATGTTCGACGTGGAGATCGAATCGCTGCGCTGGTTCTCGACGTTCACGCAGCGCTCGCTCGGCGAGGTGGACGAGGTCGAGATCGCGCCGGCCGCGGAGCTGGCCGCGGAGCACCGCGAGCTGGCGGAGGTGGTGGGCGCCGAGCTGGCGGCCGAGCCGGCGGGCGCCGTGCGCGGCGAAGGCTCGACGCGCCCGGACATCGCCGAGCTGCTGCCGGTCGACCGCTTCGGCGCGCTGCTCGACCTGGTCGGCCGAGCGCACGGAGGTGGTGGTCGCCGCCGAGGAGGAGCTCGCGCCGGCGCTGAGCGACCACTGGACGCGACGTCTGCGCGGCGTTCGGCGACGAGGACGCGCACCACCTGTACGTGAGCCCGCAGGACGTCGCAGCAGACGCTCGCGCGAGCGCGCGCGCATCTGGCTGTCGGCGATCTCGGCCGACCAGCCGATCGAGCTGCGCGCTCAGTCGGCCGACACGGCCGCGCGCTCGCTCGGCGACGCCGAGCCGGAGCTGGAGAAGCTCGTGCGCTCGGGCTATCGCACGGTCGTCGCCTTCCCGCGCCGCGGCGAGGGCGAGCGCGCGGCCTACAACCTCGGCCGCCTGAAAGCGAGCTGGCTGGGCGAGGGCATCGACGCGGGCGCATCGCCCTCGGAGCCCTCGCTGCGCTTCGTCGCGGCTTCGCTGCGCGAGGGCTTCGTCGCGCCGTCGCTGAAGCTGGCGGTGTTCCCCGAGCACCGGCTGCTGCGCCGGCGCCGGGCCGAGCGTGGCGGCGCCGGCGCCCGGCGCGCGCGCGCGGCGCGGCGCGCTGCGCTCGTTCACCGAGCTGCGCACCGGCGACATCGTCGTCCACGAGGACCACGGCGTGGCTCGCTTTGCGGGCTTTGAGACGCGCACGGTGGCGGACGTTACGCGCGACTACCTGTACCTCGAATACCAGGGCGACGACCGCGTGTTCGTGCCGACCGACCAGCTGGCGAAGATCTCGCGCTACGTCGGCGCGGGCGGCGAGCACCCGCCGCTGAGCAAGCTCGGCGGCACGCGCTGGGAGACGATGAAGGCGCGCGCGCGGCGCGCGGCGCAGGAGCTGGCGGGCGAGCTGCTGAGCCTGTACGCCGAGCGCCGCCGGCGCACCGGGCACGCCTTCGCAGAGGACTCCGACTGGCAGCGCGAGTTCGAGGAGGCGCTTCCCGTTCACCGAGACGCCCGACCAGCGCGAGGCGATCGAGCTGGTCAAGGCGGACATGGAGGCGCCGCGGCCGATGGACCGGCTGATCTGCGGCGACGTCGGCTACGGCAAGACCGAGGTGGCGCTGCGCGCGGCGTTCAAGGCGGCCGACGACGGCAAGCAGGTGCTGATGCTGGTGCCGACGACGATCCTCGCGCATGCAGCACTACGGCACGTTCGCCGAGCGCCTGGCCGACTATCCGATCACGATCGAGCACGTGTCGCGCTTTCGCACGGCGGCCGAGCAGAAAGAGGCGATCAAGGGCTTTGCCGACGGGCGCGTCGACATCCTCATCGGCACCCACCGCGTGCTCTCGCGCGACGTGCGCGCGAAGGAGCTGGGCCTGTTGATCGTCGACGAGGAGCAGCGCTTCGGCGTCAAGCAGAAGGAGCTGCTGCGCCAGCTGAAGCTGCGCGTGGACGTGATCTCGATGTCGGCGACGCCGATCCCGCGCACGCTGCAGATGTCGCTGGCGGGGCTGCGCGACATCTCGGTGATCGAGACGCCGCCGGAGGGGCGGCGGCCGGTGAAGACGTACGTCGGCGAGTACGAGGAGGAGCTCGTCAAGCGGGCGATCCTGCGCGAGCACGCGCGCGGCGGGCAGGCGTTCTTCCTGCACAACCGCGTCGAGTCGATCGAGGAGACGGCCGAGCGCCTGCGCGCGCTGTGCCCGGGCGTGCGCTTCGCGGTGGCGCACGGGCAGATGGGCGAGGGCGAGCTGGAGACGGTGATGCTCGACTACCTGCGCGGCGGCGCCGACGTGCTGGTGTGCACCTCGATCATCGAGTCGGGCATCGACATCCCCGACGCGAACACGCTGATCGTCGAGCACGCCGACGCGTTCGGGCTCGCGCAGCTCTACCAGATACGCGGGCGCGTGGGCCGCAGCCGCGAGCGCGCGTATGCGTACCTGCTGTACGACTCGGCGCGGTCGCTCACCGCCGAGGCCGCGCAGCGCCTGTCGGCGCTGTCGGACTACACCGAGCTCGGCGCCGGCTTTCAAGATCGCGATGCGCGACCTGGAGATCCGCGGCGCGGGCAACCTGCTCGGCGACGAGCAGTCCGGGCACGTCGCGGCGCTGGGCTTCGAGCTGTACATGCAGATGCTCGACGAAGCGGTCGCCGAAGCCGAACGCGAGGCGCGCGCGTCGCACGGCGGCGACCCCGAGGACGAGCCGGCCGACCCGGTGCGCCTGGACGTGAACGTCGACGCGTACGTGCCGGCCGACTACATCCCCTACGAGCAGGCGAAGATCGAGGTCCACCGCCGCGTCGCGGCGGCGGTGGAGGTGGCCGACGTGGAGCGCCTGCGCGAGGAGCTCGAGGATCGCTTCGGCCCGGTGCCCGAGCCGCTGGAGAACCTGCTGGCGCTGCAGCGCGCGCGCATCAAGTTCGGCCAGGCGGGCGCGCGCACGGTGAGCTTCCACGGCGACCGCCTGGCGGTCGTGCCGATCGAGCTCGACTCGCGCCGCGCCAAGCGCCTGCGCGAGGAGCTGCCGGAGGCGCTGTACGAGTCGGGGCGCTCGCAGATGTCGATGCGCGTCCCGAAAGATGGCAAAGCAGCGCTTCCCCTCGGTGGTCAAGGCGGCGGACGTGCTGCTGGCGGTGACGCGCGAGGCGGCTTAGACCCGGCGCTTAGGTTTTCGTTAAGCACGCCTTCGGGAGTTTCCGCTAGAGTGCCCGCGTCGTGCCCAGAGTCCTTCGCATCACCGCGGCGCTTGGCGCCGTTTTGTTTGCCCTCGTGGGGTTGTCCGCGTGCGGCGGCCTGGCCGGCGACGCCGTCGTCTCGGTCGACGGCAACTCGATCACCAAAGACACGTTCAACCACTGGATGGGCGTGGCGGCGGCGTCGAGCGCGCAGACCACGGCCGGCAAACCGTCGATACCGGTTCCGCCGAACTACACGGCGTGCATCGCGCGCCGCGAAAGCCGCCGCGAAACCGGCCAAAGGCCAGACGGCGCCGACGGAAGCCGCGCTGAAGTCACAGTGCGAACAGCAGTACAAATCGCTTCAGCAGGAGGTGCTCGGCTTCCTGATCTCCTCCAACTGGGTGCTCGGCGAAGCGAAGTCGCTCGGCGTGAAGATCTCAGACAAGGAAGTCAAGAAGCAGTTCGAAAAAATCAAGAGCCAGCAGTTCCCGAAGTCCGCCGAATTCGAAAAATTCCTGAAAACGTCGGGCCAGACCGTTTCCGACCTGCTGCTGCGCGTGAAGCTGAACCTGCTGTCGCAGAAAATCCAGCAGAAGATCGTCAAACAGAAGTCGAAAGTCACGCAGGCGGAAATCGCCAAGTACTACAAAGAAAACCCGAAACGCTTCTGGCGCGCCGAAAAGCGCAACCTGCTGATCATCCTCACCAAGACCGAAGCGCAGGCGAAGAAAGCCAAGCAGGAAATCGAATCGGGCAAGAGCTTTGAAAGCGTCGCCAAGCGCGTGTCGATCGACCCGACGAGCAAGTCCAACGGCGGCAAGCTGCCGGGCGTCGTCAAAGGCCAGGAGGAGAAGTCGCTCGACGCGGCCATCTTCTCGGCCAGCAAGGGCACGCTGAGCGGGCCGGTAAAGACGCCGTTCGGCTACTACATCTTCGAGGTCCAGTCGACCACGCCGGGCAGCCAGCAGTCGCTCAAACAGGCCGAAGCGTCGATCAAATCGCAGCTGACGGCGACCAGGCAGCAGACGGCGCTGAGCAAGTTCGTCAAGGAATTCAAAAAGAAGTGGATGTCGAAAACGGACTGCCGCGCGGGCTTCGTGGTGACCGACTGCAAGCAGTACAAAGCGCCGAAGACCAGCTCGACGTCGACGCCCGCGACGAGCGTGCCGACGTCGACGGCGGCTACGCCGACCACTACGACGCCGGCGACCACGTCGACCAAATAGCTCCCGCTCGGTCGATGCCGAGAGTGCGGACGTCGATACCCCAGCAGTCGTTCGTCGGCGAGTCGGCATGAGCCAGATCGAGCGCGTGCACGCGCGCCAGATCCTCGACAGCCGCGGCAACCCGACGGTCGAGGTGGAGGTCGGACTGCGCTCGGGCGCGCACGGCCATGCGGCGGTGCCGTCGGGCGCCTCGACGGGCGAGTTCGAGGCGACGGAGCTGCGCGACGGCGGCGCGGCGTGGGGCGGCAAGGGCGTCACACGCGCGGTGGCGAACGTCGACGGCGAGATCGCCGAGGCGGTCAAAGGCATGGACGCGGCCGACCAGCAGGCGCTCGATGAGGCGCTGATCGCGCTGGACGGCACGGCGAACAAGTCGCGCCTGGGCGCCAACGCGATCCTCGGCGTGTCGCTGGCGGCTGCGCACGCGCAGGCCGCCGAGGAGGGGCTGGCGCTGTGGCGCTACCTCGGGGGCGACGCGGCGCGCGTGCTGCCGGTGCCGATGATGAACGTGCTCAACGGCGGCGCGCACGCGGACAACAAAGTCGACTTCCAGGAGTTCATGATCGTGCCGTGCGGCGCGCCGACGTTCTCTGAGTGCCTGCGCATGGGCGCTGAGGTGTTCCATGCGCTGAAGAGGACGTTGCACGAGAGCGGCCTGAGCACGTCGGTCGGCGACGAGGGCGGCTTTGCGCCCGACCTGGCGTCCAACGAGGACGCGCTGAAGATGCTCGTGGAGGGCATCGAGGCCGCGGGCTATGAGCCGGGCGGGGACGTGGCGATCGCCGTCGACCCGGCCTGCAGCGAGCTGTATGACGGTGGCGAGTACGTGCTGGAGCACGAGGGCCGCACGCTGAGCGCGCAGGAGCTTGCCGACTACTGGGCCGACCTGTCGGCCCGCTACCCGATCGTTTCGATCGAGGACGGCATGGACGAGGAGGACTGGACCGGCTGGAAGGCGTTGACCGATCGCGTGGGCGCGCACGTTCAGCTGGTCGGCGACGACCTGTTCGTGACCAACACCGAGCGCCTGGCGCGCGGCATCGAGCTCGGCGTGGCCAACTCGATCCTGCTGAAGGTCAACCAGATCGGCACCCTCTCAGAGACGCTGCAGGCGGTCGCGATGGCGCGCGAGGCCGGCTACACGGCGGTGATGAGCCACCGCTCGGGCGAGACGGAGGACGTGACGATCGCCGACCTCGCCGTGGCGACGGGCTGCGGGCAGATCAAGACGGGCGCGCCGTCGCGCTCGGATCGCGTGGCCAAGTACAACCAGCTGCTGCGCATCGAGGAGCAGCTGGGCGCCGACGCGCAGTTCCCCGGCCGCGCCGCTTTTCGCTGATCGCCGGGTTTGTCCGCGGGCACGCGATTTCTCGCCCGCGGCGGGAGGAGCTTGCGCCTGGGGCGCGAATGCGCTTTGCAGATGCCTGAAGCCTTTGCCCCGAGCGCTCGCGCCGGCCTGTCCGCCAAGCGGCGCACCAGCGGTGCGCGCACGCGGACAGCGCGCGGCTCGCGCGCCGGCGGGGTCGCGCGCGTGCGCTGGGACCGGCTGGGGCGTCTGGCGATGCTGTTCGTGCTCGCGGCGCTTTTGTACCTGTACCTGAGCGCGGGCATTCACATGTTCTCCACGTGGGGGCAGGCGCGCCACGACAGCGCGACGGTGCAGACGATGGAACGCGAACACAGCGCGCTGGTGCGCGAACGCGACTCACTCGGGCGCCAGGGCACGGTCGAAGCCGAGGCGCGCCGCCTGGGCATGAAGCGGCCGGGCGAGCGCCAGTACATCCTGACGGGCCTTCCCGCCAACTGAGCGGGCTTGCGCGGCGCTCTGGCGGCGCACTTGCCTGGGCCCCCCTGCTGGGCCGCCCTACCTGGGCGCCCCACGTGGGCCACGATCGTGTTCGGCGCACTGGCCTGAGCTGCTCGCAACGACGGATTTTCCGCGCGCGGCGCCGCGCGAGCGAGCGGTCGCGGGGCCGGCTTGGCGCTCGCGGACCGCTGCTAGCCTCGGCGCGGTGTCGTACGAGAACGCCAGCTATCAGTGGCAGCAGGGCGAGCGCCGCCTGCGCGCTGAGCCGGCGGAGCGGCGACCGGGCATGGAGCGCGTGACCGACGCGCTGGTGGCGGAGCTGCGCCGGCGCCTGGGCGGGCGTTTCTCGTCAGACGAGCTCGTGTCGCTGTACGACGGCGGCACCGGGTGGTGCCTGCAGGTGGCGATGAAGGTCGCGCCGCTGGACCCGTGGGCGTGGGAGGCGGGCGTGGTCGTGGATGCGGCGTTCAACCGCTACCTGCGCGAGGCGACGGACTACGCCGGCGGACGGCGCGAGGTGGGCGCGTGAGGCGCTAGTCGCCGTCGCCGCTGCGGCGGATGATGATGCAGTCCTCTTCGACTGCGACCTCGACGGGCCGGTGACCGGCCCAGTGCTCGGCGTACACGGGGTTGTCCTGGATGGCGGGATCGAGCCACAGACCGTAGCCCTCCTCGCCGTGGTCGAACGTGCCCTCCAGCGGTCCGTCGCCGCCGCCGGCGCGGCCACCGAGCACCCGGCGTCCGCGACCGCCGCGACGGCGCCGTGCGCGCGGACGTGGCGCATCCTCGTCGTCGCTGCCCTCGTCCGCCTCGCTGTCGCGCTGCTTGGCGGCCTTCTCCTCGGCTTCCGCCTTGGCGCGCTGCTCGGCCTCCTGCTCGGCGGCCTCCAGCTCGGCTGCGATCAGCGCGTCGTCCTCGGCGCGCAGGTCGATCTCGTCGGGGTAGTCGGTCGCCGCTGCGCTGTCGGAGGCGTCGTCGTCGATCAGATCGTTCTGGCGCTTGAACTGTTCGATGTCGCGCACGCTGACCTCCAGTTGGTGGGCAACCCAGGCATCGGTACGGCCCTGGCGCACCCACGCGCGGATCTGATTGAGGCTTGGACGCAGTGATTTACGAGGCATGAACGGCTCGGGAGACTAGCGCAAAGTAGGCCCGGCGAGCGCGGTTGCGAAACACCGCGTCGCTCGTTCGCTTTCCCCCGGTCCTGGGACTATGCTTGGCAAACCGGCGGTTGGGGGATGCGCCGGGTGAGCGGCCAACAGGAAGGTGCACCGAATGCTGGTTCTGACGCGCAAGTCCAACCAGAGCATCATGATCGGCGACGACGTCGAGGTGTCGGTGCTCTCGGTGATGGGCGAGAAGGTTCGGATCGGGATTCAGGCGCCGCAGGAGATCCCGGTGTTCCGCAAGGAGATCTACCTGGAGATCCACCGGGAGGACGGAACCATCGAGGTGGCCGGCGACGGTGACGGCGGCGCGGCGCGCACGGAGGTCAGCAAAGCGTTGGGAGATCTCGGCGAGGGTTGAGCGGTCGCCGCTCGGCTCGCCCGAGCGGCACTCGTCAGCCCACCGGCGCTCGTCGGCCGAGCGCCACTGGGTGGGCTCAGCAGCGTTGGTCGGCCGAGCGGCGCCAGCTCAGCCGAGCAGCAGGTACAGCGTGCGGAACATCACCACGGTGACGATGGCCGCGGTAAGGATGAGCGTGAGCACGAGCAGCACGAAGCGCACCGACCCGCGCTTGTGACGCCGGTCGACCTCGCGTTTGAGCGTGCGCTGCTCGGCGGTGCGCTGCAGCGAGGCTCGGCGGTGGCGGTCGAGCGAGATCTCCCTGACGAAGGCCTGCTCCCACTCGGACAGGCTCTGGCGCATCTTCACGGTGCCTCGCCGCCTCTGCCTGCGTCCTCGATCGCTCGCGGGCAAAGCCCGCCACGCTCACTGCGTCCTTGGCAGAGACGCCGATGCACTCGTGAACGGCGCATGACCTGCCGGCCCTTCAGGACGCTACGGGCGTCTTGCCCTCGGCGCGCTCGTACACGTGCACGAAGCGCAGGAAGTTCTCGGCGATCTGCTTGGCGCCGGCCGCGCGGTCGATCTTGCCGTCGACGTAGGCTTTGAGCGGGTCCCACCAGATCGAGCGGCCGATGGCGAAGCCGACGAAGCCGTCGACGGGGGCGGCCGCCTGCAGCCACTGGTCGACCTTGTCGTCGTTGGCGCCGCGCCCGAGCACCACGCAGACGACGCCGTCGCGGCCGCCGGAGCGCGCCTGCGCGACGAGCATCTCGCAGTCCGAGCGCTCGTCGACGCCCTCGATCTTCCAGATGTCCACCACGATGCCGGCGTCCTGGATGTCGGCGATCGCGCGACGCATCAGCTCAGGACGCAGCTCGGCGTCGTAGCGGTCTGAGTCGCCGTCGACCGTCTGCAGCTGCGCGTCCTCGGCCGGCACGAGCAGCTCGAAGAGGAACTTGCGGTCGTGCTGCGCCAGCCAGTCGGCGAGGCGCTTGAGCTTGCCCAGCTGCACGCGGTTTTCCTCGGCGTCGCCGTCGGGGTTGTAGCGCACGAGCACCTTGGTGAAGTCGGGGTCGAACCGTTCGATGTGCTCGCCGAAGTCGTCGCCGTACTGGAAGTCGAACATGTTCTGCCCGGAGCGCTCGGCGGGCATGGCGAGCTTGAGCCCGCGCGCGTGAGCCTCCTCGGGGACGGTCGAGCCGAACTGCTCGTCGACGAGCACGCCGGTGAGCGATGGGTCGGCGCCCGAGCCGACGGCCTGCAGCATGCCCTCGAAGATGAGGTGCTTGGCGTCGGCGATGATCGCGGTCTGCTCGGCGTCGGGGTCTCCTTGGATTCCGAAGAACTTCTTCTGGAAGGAGCCGCGGTGGTCGAACGCGAGTATGTAGAGCTTCTGGTCGTATCCGAGGGTCATGGCGTGAGTATCGCAAAGGCCGCTCGGCCGGGGCGGGGAGGCCCATAGAATGAGCTGCGATGTCTTCGGGTGCGGATCTGTTCGTCGTTTGCAAGAACTGCGGATCGGAGGTGAGCCCGTACATCACCGAGTGCCCGTACTGCGGTCACCGCCTGCGCCGGCGCGCGCCAAAGCTGCCGCGCGAAGGCGAGAAGCCGCAGCGCGAGCGTCGCGGGCTGCTGGGCCGCCTCGGCTCGCGCCCATCGGGCCCGGCGCATTCGCCGACGAGCTCGCGGCCGCGTTCGCGCCCGTCCACGCGCGCGCTGCCGGGGGCGATGGCGGAGCGCCCGTACGTGACGATCGCGGTGGTCGCGGCGAGCGCGGTGCTGTGGGTGCTGCTGCGCGCCGGCTACTTCGCGGCGGACAAACTGGTCGTGGTAGGTCCGCTGGAAGGCGATTGGTGGAAGCTGTTGACCGCGCAGTTCGCGTACTTGAACGGCCTGTACGCCTTTGTGACGCTGCTCGTGATCGCGGTGTTCGGCTGGCTGCTGGAGCGGCGCCTGGGCGCGATCGTCGTGGCGGCCCTGTTCCTGGCGGCGGGCGCAGTGGGCGCGCTGGTTGCGATCGCGGCCTACCCGGTGGCGGTGGTCGTCGGCGGCAACGCCGGCGCGCTGGCGCTGTTGGCGGCGTGGGCGGCGCCTGACTTGCGCGCGGCGCGAGTCGGCGATTACTACGAGGGCGACCTGCTCGGCGTGGCGGCGCTGGCGCTGCTGCTGCTGGCGATTCCGTTCGCGCTGAGGTTCGCCGAGGCGAGCTGGCTGGCGGGCGTCACGGGCGGCGTGCTCGGCCTGCTGGTCGGCCTGGGGCTCCAGCGGCGCGAGCCGGCGTAGGGCGGCAGGCAGCCGGCGCGGGCGTGGCGGCGCCTGGATGCCTGGCGCGCTGCCCGGCGCGCCGGGCGCTGCGCGGCGCTCGGAAAACAGTCGTCGCGGGGCCGCTTGCGCGATGCGATGATGCGCGCGTCAGGGTTTCGACGAGGAGGGACGGCATGGCGAGCATGGGTGGAGCTCCGCAGGACGACGACGAGCAGGACGGTGGTCCACGCGCGCGGCTGATGCACGAAGTGGCCGAGCAGATGGACGCGATCGAAACGGACTTCGGCGACAACTACACGATCGGCCGCGTGATCACGATCGTCGAGGTGGCGGGGCCGGACGGCCAGGTGGGCCTGCGCGTGCGCAGCGCTCAGCTGCCGTGGGTGACGCTGGGGATGCTCGACTTCGCCAAGAAATCGGTGGAAGCGTCGATGGGCGGCTGAGCCGGCGCAATCGACCGCGGAAGCGGTCGTATGATGGCTGCGCGATGTCGATGACCAATGCGGTGGTGCTGATCGAGGCCGAGCGCGACGCGCTGTCGACGCTGGGCGGCGCGCTGGCGGACGTGGAGGGGGTCGCAGAGGCTTACTCGGTGACGGGCGAGTGGGACTTCGTGGCGATCGTGCGCGTGCCCGACCACGAGCAGTTGGCGGACGTGGTGACGTCGGAGATCGGCGGCCTGGCGGGCGTGCTGCGCACGCAGACGATGGTGGCGTTCGCGGCGTTCTCGCGCCACGATCTCGAAGCGCTGTTCTCGATCGGCGAGTAGCGCGGGGCCGGCCTGTGGCGGCGGTGCCGATCAAGGCGGAGTACGGGCCGACGCTCGGTCGCCTGCTGTCGCCGCGCTGGCGCGCGGCCTCGTCGCTCGCGCGCGTGGTGGTGCTGGCGCTGGCGGCGGGTGTGGTGGCGCTGGGGATCGGCGTGTTCTTGACGCTGGAGAACGCGCACTACTCGCACGGCGGGAGGGTGCCGTTCAGCTTCAGCTACCGGGGCCTCTACCGCGGCGCCCGCTGAAGCGGGCGAGTGGGTGCGCCTGGAGCGCCACGACTCGCAGGGGCGCCTGCTGGACTCGTTCGCCGTGCGACCGCTTTCGCTGCCGTCCTACACGGGTTCGCTGACGGGCGAGCTGCCGCTGTACGCGGCGGGATACATCCGCGAGCTGCGCAGCTACGACGACGACTTCGTGCTGCGCGGCGAGGGCAAGACGCGCGTGAACCTGGTGCCGGCGTACAACGTGCTGTACACGGCGCGCGTCGACGGCCGCACGATGTTCGGCCGCGACGTGCTGCTGCTGGCGGAAACGCCGGGCGAGCGCGAGGGCGTGAACATCGTGATGCTGACGTCGCCGACGGCCGACGCGAAGGTCACGTCGCCGCTGGAAGTGGCGTCGGACGGCGTGCTGCTGAAGCCGCTGAAGACGTTCTCGCTGGGCTAGCTGCTAGCGCGCCGGGCGCGCGAGCCCCAGCCGCGCGCCAGCGAGCGCTCGCCGTGGCGCGCGACGGACGCGCCCGCTATGGGCGCTTCGCCGGTGGCGTCCTGCGTGCCTTGCGGCGCGGCGCCTTGCGGCACGGGCGGGTCTTCGCCGGCGGGCGCGGGTGCTGGGTTGGTGGGTCCGCTGCTGGGCTGCGCTTCGCCGCCGGCGGGGACGGTGGAGTTGACTGGCGGCGTCGCGACGGTGGGCGGCGGGGTGGTGGACGTTTCGGTGGAAGTTGTGGTCGTCGGCGTGGCGGGCGGGGGAGTGGCGACGGTGGTCGTCGTGGGCGCGGGAGTCGTCGTGGTGGCGCTGGGCGTGTCGGCCGTGGCGGAGCTGGGCAGTTGGGTGGACTCGGAGGTGACCTGGGTCACCTGCGGCGGGATGGGCGCGGGCGCGACCGGTTTGACGGCGGCGGCGGGCGCGGGCGGTGTGACGGGATGCGCCGCGAGGGCGACCTTGGCTGCGTTGGCCTTCAGCGCGCGCGCGCGGTCGGCGGCGGCGTTGGCTCTGTGGAGGCGGTGGACGGTCGCGATGGGCTGGGGGTGGACGCTGACGCACGACGGGCTCGCTGACGGGCCGCGCGACGGAGGCGCTGGCGACGCGCGCGGCGTGAGCGTGGCGATGGTGGGTGGTCTGGTCGGCGGCGACTGCGCCGGCGCCGACGATCGCGGCGGCGGCGAGCCCGGCGACGGCCTTGGTGGCGAGCGCGCCGGCGCCGACCGTGAAGATGCCGCCGGCCGCGCCGCCGGCGCCTGCACCCGCGGCCGCCGCGCCGGCGCCGACGGTGGCGCCTGCGCCGCCGGCGACGTGCGCGCTGCCGGCTGAAGCGGAGCCGAGCTTGGCGAGGAGCAGCTTCTTGAAGATGCAGCAGCGGGCCGACGGGCAGCACGGCGGCGAGCGCGTGGTTGTTCTCCTTGAGCTGCTTCTTGAAGGCGCGGCAGCGGTCGCAGCTGCGCACGTGGCGGCGGGCGGGCGCGCTCGAGCTTGACGAGCCCCTCGGCGACCTCGCCGAGCTCGAGGCGCACCTCGGCGCAGCTCAGCTTGCGCGCCTCGGCGGCCTCGGCGAGCGAGATGCGCGCGCGCACGAGCAGCGACTTGACGGACGGCACGGTCGTCTCCATCGCGTGGGCGATCTGCTCGTAGGAGAGCGCGTCGATCTCGCGCAGCAGCAGCGCGGTGCGCTGCGTCTCGGGCAGGTCGTGCACGTCTGCCGAGCAGCTCGCGGAAGCTCTCGCGGCGGATCGCGCGGTCGCCGGTGGACATGCCGTGGTCGGCGAAGTGGACGTCCATCGAGTCGACGCCGACGGCGGATGCGCGGCGCAGGTGGTTGAGCGAGCGGTTGCGGGCGATGCGGTACAGCCACGGCCGCACGTTGATCTCGCGCTCGTCGGCGAGCACGGCGTTGAAGGCGGCGGCGAAGACCTCCTGCAGGACGTCCTCGGCGTCCTCGCGCGAGCTGAGCATGTGCCGGCAGAAGGACGAGCAGGCGCGACTGGTAGCGCGAGCAGAGCGCCTCGAAGGCGGCGTGCTGGCCGCGGCGGGTGAGCGCGATCAGCCGCTCGTCGGACTGCAGGCGCAGCAGGGGCGACGGCCCGCGCAGGGCGGGCGCTGCGCTGGAATGTGTAAGTGCGGAGGCCTCCATACGGATCAATTACCTCATCCAGACCTAAATACACGCTAACAACGCCCGAGTTGCGGCCTTGTTGGCCGGATTGCAGCTCTCATAGACTGGACGAACGGCCCTGGCCCGGGTGGCGGAACGGTAGACGCGATCGATTTAAAATCGATGGCCTATGACGGCGACTGTGGGTTCGACTCCCACCCCGGGCATTGCAGCACGGCGGTCTGCAAAGCGGACAGATGCGCTCTGCGGAGCGGATGCGTGCGCGCCACCGGGCGGATGCACGGCTCGCTGGCGAGCGGATAGAGTCGCGCGGTGGCCAGCGAGAGCACGCAGGAGACGCAGACCTACCACGGCGGACGGCTGATCGCGCGGCGCCTGAAGGCGCACGGCGTGAGCAAGCTGTTCACGCTGTCGGGCGGCCATCTGTTCTCGATCTACGACGGCTGTCGCGAGGAGGGGATCGACATCGTCGACGTGCGCCACGAGTCGACGGCGGCGTTCGCGGCGGAGGGCTGGGCGAAGGTGACGCGCGAGGCGGGCGTGTGCGCGCTGACGGCCGGTCCGGGCGTGACGAACGGGATGAGCGCGATGGCCTCGGCGCAGGCCAACCACTCGCCGATGGTCGTGCTCGGCGGGCGCGCGCCGGCGCTGCGCTGGGGCCAGGGCTCGCTGCAGGAGATCGACCACGTGCCGTTCGTGCGCCCGCTGACGAAGCTGGCGGCGACGGCCGGCGGCACGGAGGAGATCCCGGGGCTGGTGGACCTGGCGTTCGAGGCGGCGCTGGCGCCGCACGGCGGCCCGACGTTCGTGGACTTCCCGCTGGACTACGTGTTCATGGAGGCGGAGGAGCGGGCGCAAGACGAGGAGGGCGGCGCGGCGGACGTGCCGGCGGTGCGCGCGTCCTCGTCGGCGATCGAGCGGGCGGGCGAGCTGCTGAGCGAGGCGGAGCGGCCGGTGATCATGGCGGGCACGGACCTGTACTGGGGGCGCGGCGAGCAGGAGCTGCTGGAGCTGGCGCAGACGCTGCGCATTCCGGTGTTCCTGAACGGGCTGGCGCGCGGGTGCGTGCCGGCGGATCACGAGCTGTTCTTCAGCCGCGCGCGCTCGCAGGGGCTGAAGGGCGCGGACGTGGCGCTGGTGATCGGCGTGCCGATGGACTTCCGCCTGGCGTTCGGCGCGGCGTTTGGCGAGGACACGGAGATCGTGGTGATCGACGTGGCCGAGCCCGAGCGGGCGCTGCCGCGCGCGGTGGCGGCGGAGTGCTACGGCCCGCTGGCGGCGACGCTCGAGGACCTGCGCGCGGCGGCGGGCGCGAAGGCGCTGGCGAGCGAGGCGTGGATCGGCGAGCTGCGCGCGACCGAGACGGAGCGCCGCGAGGGCGAGCGCGCGGAGCGCGAGGACGAGCGCGCGCCGCTTCACCCGATGCGCCTGTATGCGGAGCTGGGCGAAGTGCTCGACCGCGACGCGATCGTGATCGGCGACGGCGGCGACTTCGTGTCCTACGCGGGGCGCGTGATCGACAGCTACCAGCCGGGCTGCTGGCTTGACCCGGGTCCGTTCGGCTGCCTGGGCACGGGGCCGGGATATGCGCTGGCGGCGAAGCTCGCGCACCCGGAGCGTCAGGTCGTGCTGATGATCGGCGACGGCGCGTTCGGCTTCTGCGGGGATGGAGTTCGACACGCTCGCACGCCACGGCGTGAACGTGGTCGCGGTGATGGGCAACAACGGCATCTGGGCGCTGGAGAAGCACCCGATGGAGTTCCTGTATGGCTACTCGGTGGCGGCGGAGCTGCGGCCGGAAACGCGCTACGACGAGGTGGTCGAGGCGCTGGGAGGCCACGGCGAGCTGGTGGACGGTCCGCGCGGTGTCAAGCCGGCGCTGGAGCGGGCGTTCTCGTCGGGCAAGCCGGCGTTGGTGAACGTGCTGACGGACCCGAGCGTGGTGTACCCACGCAAGTCCAACCTGGCGTGAGCTGAGCCGCGACGCGCGGAGCGTGCGCGCGCGTGCGGCGCGTCGGCGCTCAGCCGGCGCCGGCGAGCCGCAGGGCGCCGCCGTGCAGGATGTCGTGCTCGGAGACTTCGACGCGCTGAGGTCGAAGGCGCGCATGGCCTCGGCGAGCACGATCATGCCGGCGACGATGGTGGGCGCGCGATCGGGGTGCAGGCCGACCACGTCGCGGCGCTGCTGTTCGGTCATGTCGGCGAGCCGCGCGAGCAGCAGTTCGACGGTGCCGAGCTGCAGGTCGTAGCCGTCGACGCGGGCGGGGTCGTAAGGGTCGAGCGCCTGGTCGATGGAGGCGGCGGACGTGGCGGTGCCGGCGACGGCGATGCCGGAGGCGACGGTGCGGCGCTGATGCTCGGGCAGCCCGGCGAGGAAGGCGCTGCGCACATCGTCGGCGAGCGCTTGCAGCTGCTCGGGGGCTGGCGGGTCGGAGTCGATGTGGCGCTCGCTCATGCGCACGACGCCGACCTGCAGAGAGATGTGGAAGCCGCGCGGTGTGCTCGCTGCCGACGACGAACTCGGTCGAGCCGCCGCCGATGTCGATGACGACCGTGGGCTCGGCGTCGTGGTCGGGCGAACGATCGTCGCCGGCGTCGCCGCCGCTGCTGCCGCCGTCGCCGGATCGCCGCGACATGGCGCCGAGGAAGGTCAGCTGCGCCTCCTCGTCGCCGGCGAGCACGCGCGCGTCGAGGTGGAACTCGTCGCGCACGCGCGCGAGGAACGCTTGACCGTTGTCGGCGTCACGCACGGCGGAGGTGAGCACGGCGAGGTTGGCCTGGCAGTCGTGCGCGTCGATCTCGCGCCGGTATTCGACGAGCGTGGCGAGCACGCGCTCGACGGCGGCGCGGGACAGCGAGCCGGAGGCGTCGACGCCGTCGCCGAGGCGCGTGACGGTCGAGCGGCGCACGAGCTGGCGCAGCGAGCCGGTGTCGACGTCGGCGATGAGCAGGCGCGTGGAGTTGGTTCCGATGTCGACGACGGCGACGCGCACGCGCGAGATGCTAGATGGTGTGACGAGAGCTACGAAAGGGACGAGATGAGCAATGGGCAGGCTGCAACGGCGCTGGTGACGGGGGCGAATCGAGGCATCGGGCGCGAGGTGGCGCGCCAACTGGCCGAGCTCGGCTATGAGGTGCTGCTGACGGCGCGCGATGCGGCGAAGGCGAGCGAGGCGACGAGCGAGATCGCGCAGGCGACGGGAGCGAACGTGCGCGCGCTGGCGCTCGACGTGTCAGACCGCGAGAGCGTCGAGGCGGCGGCCGCGTGGGTGAGCGCCGAGGTCGGGCGGCTGGACGTGTTGGTGAACAACGCGGGTGTGGGGCTGGACTTCGGCGTCTCGGGCACGCGGCCGGACTTCGAGCTGATCGAGCAGACGCTGCAGACGAACTTCTACGGCCCTTACCGGCTGACGATCGCGCTGCTTGGGCTGCTGCGCGAGAGCGCGCACGCGCGGATCGTGAACGTGTCGAGCGGCATGGGCGGCGTCGCCGAGATGGGCGGCTGGTCGCCGGGCTACCGCGTGTCGAAGGCTGCGCTCAACGCGGTCACGCGCATCCTGTCGACGGAGCTGAAGGACGAGGGCATTCTGGTCAACTCGGCGTGCCCGGGGTTCGTGGCGAGCGACATGGGCGCGGCGATGGGCGCGCAGAAGTCGGTGCACGACGGCGCAAGCGGCATCGTGTGGCTGGCGACGTTGCCAGACGAGGGCCCGACAGGCGGCTTCTTCCGCGACGGTCGGGCGGTGGCGTTCTAGGGCGGCTCCGCGCAGGTCGGTTCTCCGCCGCTCGGCCGGCCATCGTGACGCGCTCGTGCGCGCGCGTTGCGTGACTTGCGGCGAGCGCGATCTTTGCTAGAACTTGAAGGGCGACGCGGGGTGGAGCAGTCTGGTAGCTCGTCGGGCTCATAACCCGAAGGTCGCGGGTTCGAATCCCGCCCCCGCTATGTCGTTAATCTGCGACCGTCCCTCGGGGCGGTCGCTTTCGTTGGGGCAGAGAACGGGCAGAAGCTCGGGCGTGATCGTCGCCGCGAGGTGCAGTCGTTGCTCGTGCTTGTCGTAGGTGATCGTCAAGTCGAAGGCTCGGAAAATCTCGACAAGCTCCTCGTCGCTGGCGGCGTTGAGCGCCGGGCGCAGGTCGGGCACGGCGTCGAGCATCGCCACAATCTCGTCGGGGTGGTGGCCTGCGGGCCGCTTGGCTCGGAGGGCGTCGAGCGCGTCGGCGACGGCCGACTTGCGCGTGCTCAACTCAACGATTCGCTCGCTTGCTGCGACGACGACGGGATGCGTTGGGTCGTCGTGCTCCTCTAGGCGGAGTGTCTGAGCCCGGAGCGAGCGTTTGATCTTCTCTTGCTCGGCCTCTAGGCGCTTAGCTTCCGCGTCTTGCTCCTCCCAGGAGGAGGCGGTCGAGGCAGCGAGTTCGTCGCGTAGGAGGCGCAGGCGGTCGGCGCCGAATACGCGACGGCTTAGGAAGTCGAGGATCGGCTCAAGCAGCTTGTCCTCCTTGACGCCGTGAACCTTGGGGTGGTCGGCCAAGATAGCCGCCGCCGGCCCGCGCCGGTAGACGTACTGGCAGCGATACCAATTGGTGCCGCGCTGATGCGAGCCCTCCATGCGGTGTCCGCACATGCCGCAACGAACACGTCCGCGCAGCGGGTAGAGGCGTTGAGCTTTGGGCCGTTGGGCTTTGTGGGCCTCGCGCGGCATCCCAGCCTTTGAGGCGCGCGCGTTCGTCTGCGCTCGCTCCTCGACCTTATCGAACAGCTCGCGGCTGACGATCGGCTCGTGCGTCGGCTCTGCGCTC
Source organism: uncultured Solirubrobacteraceae bacterium (assembly GCA_963794905.1). Lineage (GTDB taxonomy): Bacteria > Actinomycetota > Thermoleophilia > Solirubrobacterales > Solirubrobacteraceae > Palsa-744. The sequence continues at coordinate 1,054,901 of CAWCFO010000002.1, read as the reverse complement.
CAAACCCATTGATCGCGCGGGCGAATCTGTTGGTGGCCCTTGCGCTTGTCGTTTCGTCCCCACACGTTGAATCCCGTGTACTTGGGATTGCGCAAGATCGCGTTGATTACGGACTTGCTCCAAGTGTGCGGCAGGCCGTTCTCGTCCTTGCGCTTGGGAACGGGAGGCGGGAAGCGCTCGACGTTGCGATTTAGCTTGTCGCAGATTGCTCCGAGCCCGATCAGTCGGACGCAGTAGTCCTCGAAGATCATCAGGACGATGGGTGCCCGAACCGGGTCGAGGATGAGCCGGTGCTTGTGCTTGCCTTCGCGGGCCTTGCTCGGGTTCGGGTGGTCGTGCTGCTCTAGCAAGTAGCCGTAGGGAGCGCGTCCGCCCGTGTGCCAGCCTTGCCGGACGCTCTCCTCCATGCCTCGACGGCTCTTTTCCATCAGGTCGCGCACGTACCACTCGGCGATGCCTTGCTTGACCCTCCGCGTGAGGATCGAGGTTGCGTTCGTGTTCAGCGGCTCGTCGGCGGCGAACAGCGTCACGCCGGCCCGTTCAAGCTCGCGCTCGACGTGCGTCGAGTCGGCGGTCATTCGGGAAACGCGGTCAATGCTCTCCACGATCACGGCGTCGAATCGTCCCGTCGTCGCGTCGTGAATCAGGTCGTTGATTCCGCCGTCGCGGGGCACTGTGATGTTGAAGCGCGACGCATTGGCACCGCCGCCGCGCACGTCGAGGAACTTCCGGCCGCTCTCTACGTCCCAATAATGGGCGACGATCGTGTCGCCGAGAGGCTTGACGACCGTCTCGCAACTGACCAACTGGCGAGGGATTGAGAGTGAGGGGTCTTGCGCGTCCTCGTCTGAGGTTCGTCCGAGGAAAGCGAACCTCATCGGCTCGCCCTCATCCCGACGAGACGCGCTCGCACGAGCCCCACGCTTCGGGCTCCCCCGCGCTTTCCGTCGCGGCGCGTCTGAGGAGATTCACGATCACCGAAAGCTGCCGGTCGCGCAAAGGGTTCGCCTCGGCCTCCTCCATCGGGATAAGCGTCACGCTGAGGGGAAGCGAGTCGGACTCGGCAGGATCGGCCCGCCGTCCTCCGCAGTTCTGTGTAGCTGGCTTGGTCAGATGCGTCGGAGTCGGCGGACGATCCTGCGCACGACAGGAAGGTCGTTATCTGCCGCCTAGCGGGACACGCCATTTCAGCCCGGCACAGTTCAGAGCGCCGGCTTCTCATCGCCCGCCGCCGATTGCTTCCATGCGACGAAAGAGCGCGTCCAAGCCCACGTCGAGAGCGTCGGCCAAGCGGCAGAGGATGTCGAATCCCTCGTTGACGCGCCCGCCCTCAAGCAGCAGAACGTGTCGGATCGAGAGTCCCGCCCGCACGGCAAACTCCTCGACCTCAAGGCCGCGCTCGCGCCGCAACTCTTTCGCCGCTCGGCCAAAGAAGCCAAGCTGCTCGTGCATGTCGTCGGGGCGGTCGGGAGTCGTGGATTCGGAGGCTGTACGCATCGGCGCTCGCCATCCATCTAGATCAGATCGGGCGGCAGATTTCAACTCGGAATCGGCTGCGTTCTCGCCCGTTACGCAGCCTGATCGCTCGGGCCATCCGGCGTGGGAGGCTGACGGGCGTCGCACGATTCGCAGAGCAGTCCTGGCGCTTGCCGTGTGCGGGCTTCCGTGGCTCGATTGCCGTCCTTGTCATAGCCGCCCCATCGACACCAGCGCAGGCCCGCCGCCTCGGCCTCAGCCTCTAGCGCTTCGATCGAGGCGAAGAAGTCGGGGTAGAGCCGTTTGAGCGTCGCGCGCTCCTCGCCGGCAGCCGCGAACGCACCGCAATTGCACTCGCCTGAGCGGTGCATCAGGGCGGCGGCGTCGGATTCTGGCAGCGAGTGAGTGCGTCGGTAGCGGAGCATGTCGAGTGTCGTCCAGTTGATGAGCGGGCTCACGAATACGGCGGCGCTCCCTCGCAAGCGGTCGATCGGTTCTCGCTGAGCGCGGCGCCGACTCTCGGCGCGACGGATGCCCGAGAGGAAAACCACGCGCGAGCGCTGCGAGTGTCCGACCTTGCTCTCCCGGAGGAGCGTCCGAATCTGGCGCTCCTTGAGAGCAACGTAGGTGCGTCCGTGCATGGCCGGGCCGGGGAAGCCAAGTCCTTGCTCGACCGATCCGTTTTGCCGGACGGTGCCGCCGAGAACGAGTCTGCGATAGGCGTCGCCCGCGTGCAGGACTCGCAGCGGCTTATCCAGCCACCGAGCGAAGGAATGGACGAACTCGATCACGCCGGGAACGGCTGTGCCGGTGTCGAGAAAGGCGAGGCCGTCGTAGTGCTCGCGGCAGCGGTGGGCGAGCACGGTGGAGTCGTTGCCTCCGCTGAACAGGCACCACGCGGCGACGGGTTTGTGCTCCGCGCGGGCTCGTGCGATCAGTTCGTCCGGCTCGCGTTCGACAAGCTCTTGAGGGTGGGGAGTCTCTTGATCGGTCAGTGCTCATGGAGCCGGCGGGCGCCTCGGGCACAACAGAAAGGTCAGAAATCGCCCTCGCCGGGGACACGCGCGCCCTAGATCAACGCCCCGAGCGCTCCGGGGACTGGGGTCCCCGGAGCAAACGCCGTGTGGCCACGACCCCTCGATCCGCCCGTCGCACTACGCTCGTCCGTCATGGTGAGCCAACTCCAGCCCGCGACGGTCGAACGCAGCCCTCCTCGCACGGTGCTGGCGCCGAGGCGCTTCCAGCCCGCTCTAACACTTGGCCATCAGATGAGCCTGCTCGCCCTCGTCGAGGACGCGCGCCATCGTGAGCCACCTGGGGTTGCCCAACTGATCGGATACGCAATCGGGGTGGCTGAGGCGAAGCGAGCCACGCTCGAATCGGCAGGAGTCCCTGCCAATGACCTCCGCCCAACGGCGGCCTATGTCGCGGCGCTGAAGGTCTTGCGCGATCTCGTCGCGCAAGGCTGGTCGCTTGACCGAGATGCTGATGGTGTCCTCCTCGGTCCCCCGACCACTGCGCTAGGTGCCGCCGATGACCCGAGCATCGCCAAGGGCGATCTGCGAGCGTCGTTCTCGTTCGCCCGACGGGCACACCTGGCCGTGCCCTCCACCGCCCGGTTCGTCGCCGAGATGGAGCGCAAGGGCATCGGTCGGCTGGTCGCCGACGGCGCCGAGTTGGCCTCCCGTCTTGAGGCTGCGGTGGCTGGTGATGTCTCGCTCTCGGAGGCCGTAGTGCCGTCGCTCGAGGCTGTCGATAGCAAGACTCGCGACGAGGCGACTGGGCTGCGCCACATGGACATCTGGCGGTACATGCGCCTGCACTGGTCGATTCCGTATCAGAGCACCCCCGGCCGCAACCTGTACTACCTGGTCCGCGACGAGGCTGGGCCGGACCGGCCGATCATGGGTATCGCCGCCCTCGGCAACGCAGTTCTCGGGCTTACCGCTCGCGACGAGGCGCTCGGACTCACTGCGTATGCCTTGCAACAACGCTTTCAAGCCTCCGATAGTCGACAGCGCCGTCGCCTGCTCGACCAACTCTGGAGCGTGGTCCAGAAAGGATTTGAGAACGTCCTCCACGACGACCTTCCACTTGAGGACGACCGCGGCGGCGTGCCCGCGGTAGCTCTCCGTGCCGTCGAGAAGCAGGCAAGCCGCGCTCGGAGCGACGCGCTGAAGTTCGCGCAGTCGGAGCGCACAGGCGACTACGACGTCATCCGCAAAGCCCATACCGAGGCTACGCACGGCAACGATGCCGATTGGGAGGCCGTCGCCCGTACCGACCTTTACCGCCGCAAGCGGGCCGGTACGCTCGCCGAACTCGTCGAGGCCGAGGCGGCCCTCAGTCACTGGACGGCCGGCTCGGGCGTCAAGGGCCTCGGTGCGATGCTCGACGATCCTGATGGTCGGCGCGGCGTCGAGACGATCCTTCGGCGTGTGCGCCAGCGCGCGATCTCGGAGAACCTAATGGAGATCATCACGTGTGGGGCGGTGCCGCCGTATGGGGACGTTCTCGGTGGCAAGTTGGTCGCGATGCTGCTCTGCAGCCCCGCGGTGGCGGAACACTTCGCCGAGCGGTACGACCGTCGCACGAGTCTCATCGCCTCTGGCCTCGCCGGACGGCCTGTTCGCCGCCGAGCACAGTTGGCGGTCCTGACGACATCGAGCCTCTACAGCGTTGGCTCAAGTCAGTACAACCGTGTTCGCATCCCCGCCGGCACGCTCGGTGGGAGGAGCGACGTGCGCTATCGCCGTATCGGGACTACGGAGAGCTTTGGCACCGTGCACTTCGCGCCTGACACGGCTCGCGCACTTACCGAACTTGCCAGGCTGGCGAACAGCGGTCGTCGCTCGGTAAACAACCTCTTTGGTGAGGGGATGTCGCCGAAGCTGCGTTCTCTGCGCATGGGATTCGAGGCGCTTGGGCTTCCGGCAGACGTTTTTCTGCGCCATCACTCGCCGCGCCTGCTCTACGCGGCGGAACTAGCCGAGAACGCCCGCAGCGTCCTTCTCGGCCTTGAGAAGACACCCCACATGGTGCTCGGCGGTGTCGGCCAGGATGGTGGTGTGGCGGCGATAGCGGACGTGTGGCGTGAGCGATGGCTGCGACCTCGGATACTCCGTGATGGACTGCTCGATCGGGTTGCCGACAGCGAGCGCCCGGAACTTCTGGTGGGCAACGCGATCACGTCTGAACCCGGCTCGCTTGTCGACGGCATCGAGATCCCGACACTGACCTTCTCGACGTCCTCCCCTCTCGGCGCCTCGCCGACCGAGTTCATTGAGCGGCTCTATCGGTCTGCAAACCAGTACGCGGACCGGCTCAGCCCCGAGGAACTTGAGCGGATCGATGTCGACTTGGGTCTGGGCGACCGCCTCGGCTTGTTGGCCGAGGACGGGCGGCAGATCATCGTTACTGGCAACCCAGGGGACGGCAAGACGCATCTGATCGCCCGGTTGCAGGCGCGCTTGGAGGCTGCCGGTGCCGTAGTGATCACAGACGCAAACGAGCACTCTGATGAGGAGATCCTCCGGATTTGGAAGGAGTGCGAGCGCGATGCGATTCCTCTCGTGCTCGCCATCAACGAGTGGCCGCTGTTTGCGCTGCATCGCCACCCTGACGGGCGCAACTTCGAGCCGTTGACCGAGGCGCTGCGTCAGGTGCGCCAATCGACCTGGCATCTGACGCCGCCCGACCCGCCGGTCGGGCGCGTGCGTGTTGTTGATCTCTCGCTGCGAAACTTGCTGTCCAAGCCTGTTGTATTGGCCGTCATCGACCGCCTCAGCGACGATCGATTCTTCGAGGACGTAGAGCCTGATGATCCCGCGCTCTCCAACCGCGAGGCGCTGCGGACCGACGTGGTGCGTGAGCGAGTGGCGGCTGTTCTCGACCGCGTCGCGCGCAACGGGCATCACGCCACGATGCGGCAACTCGTGGGATTCGTCGCGTATCTGCTCACAGGCGGACGGCCTTCGATGGAGCGCCTTGCGCATCAGGGCGACCCACGCTACGCATACAGCACCTTGTTCTTCGAGGGCGGGGAGGGACCACTGTTTGACGCCGTCCGCGGCGCCCTAGATCCGGCAACGGCGACACATCCGGACCACGACTTCGCTCTCTGGCGCGGCGAGATACGTCCCGGTGGTTGGACCGTGGGCAATCCGCCCAGCGGCGGCGCGCAGGAACTGGGACCTGATGACCGACCATCTGCGTTTGAGGCGCTCAAGCGTCGGTTCTTCTTCGAGCACGAAGACGCCAGCGACCTACTCGACCTTCTCCCATCTGATGATGCGAACTTCGACCGGCTTGCAGCTGAGGGTCAGGGAGGCGACCCGCAGGTCATCCGCGACATTGTCGAGGCACTTAACAAGTTCTTTGAGCCTGACTCGATCGAGAATGACGCCCTCGTGCTCTGGCAGAGCCACCGATACGATGTTCGCGCTCCTGAGGCGTTCATCGCGCTCCGCTCGGTTTCTCGCGACGACTTCCAGGTCAAGCCGAACCACTACGCCGCGTGGGTCGACGAGTGGCTCCCGATAGACCAGCGACTAGAGCGGAGATTCGCCATCCATGTCCCGTCTCCGAGTCATGGCGCGGAGCCAACCGAAGGCGCCACGCTGCTGATCGACCGCAACTTGTTCCTCACGCTCGCCGAGGCGCAGCGCGGTCTTGGTCGTGCCGGATGGTCGCGCAGCGCGACCCGCCGCATCACACGGTTTGTCGACCGCTTGCAGAACATTCACGCTGAGCGATCAGAGATCGTCGATATTCGTATTCGTAACGTCGCTACCGACCTTGACGCGCGCTTTGAGGTTCGCCGCGACCCTCCAACTTTCAACCTGTGAGTCATCTCGAAACTCTCGGCCCGACTCGCCTGGTCATGCGCGTTTGCGATGAGGATCTCGGCCTGCAGCCAGATAACTTCAGCATCAAGCCGGTCCATCTCGCCAATGGCCTGGCGCGCGCCCTGACCGGGACGACACACGACACGACGGCACTAGCGCAGACGCTGCGACGATGGGTGCGGGACCAGAAGGCCGGGGTTGATCGCGAGAGCAACCCGACTGGCGAGATTCTCGATCGCTATGCGGCGGCGTTCCGCGACGGCCTGGACACCGAGCCCGACCGCGTCAACACGCTGCGTGCTCTCGCCCGCGACGTGCTTGGTGCAGATGACGCCGTTTTTCAGCAGCCCGACAAGTCCAGCTACACGCTCTCCAATGGCCGGTTCGTCTCGCAGGACCCGTCCGACAATCGCGCCGGACTGTTCGTCGCCGAACTGCTGCGTGCCGGCGGAGGCGGCGATGCCGAGAGGTTCCTCGTGACATCCCTCGCCGACGACACCGACCCGTACTCCACGCTCGCATCACCGCTGCTCAAGCTCGCCCAACCTCGGGAGGTGGCCGCGCGAACAGGGCCCGAGGCTGATGCGCTCGAACAGTTGCTGACTACACAGACCGACGGGCAGCTTAACTCGCCGATTCTGCGTTCGCTTCGTCAGAGCTTCGATCGCTTGGCGCGGTTCGAGTTGAGAGAGGGCAGCAAGCTCAACTCGATGCGTCGGCTTGTGTTGTTCGGTTGCTTCGTAGTTCACGTTCACGCGATCTCGCGATGGAGCGAGGTGGAGGTCGGAGCGCCACGCCCGCCGATTCTTCTCGATATGTACGACGGGGATCGACTGCCGCTGCGCGACGCCTCGCGCGCGACGCTCCGTGCTGGGGGCGAGGCGCTTGAGCGGCTGCTGACGTATCGACTAATCGAGAAACTCGGGCATCTCGACGCCCGCGCCGTCGGTCGAGTGCTCAATGACGAGCAAGCGCTTGGCAAGGAGCAGGAGGCGCTCAGGGCAGCGTACGATACTCAGAAGTCCGATCCGCAGGCCAAGGCCGGCGAGGCGCTGGCCCAGGCTTACCTGAACGTAGCGTTCAGCGGCAAGCAGCCGGTTAACTTCCTTACCGAGTTGGGGCGGCGCGCCGGCTATCTGACTCCGTGGGCGAATCAGGGGCGCGGTGGCCGCACAAAGAAGCGGTATGGCGCGACGTCAGAGTTCCTTGAGACGCTAGTTGCCGCAACCGTTGAGCCTGACGAGATGCTGCAGTTCGGCGAGTTTCTGGACCGGCTACGCGAGTCGTTTGGGGTACTTGCTGGGCGCCCGCAGGACGACGAGGCCGTCCGTACCTGCAATCTCGCGGGCAAGCAATGGACCTCGACGAGTTCCATCGCGGAGGAGGATCTGCGCTTGAACGTCGAGGCTCTGCGAATCGCAGTGTTGGAGACCGGGTATGCGCGCGAATATGCGGACGGGCAGACGGTCATCGTCTCCACGCCGGAGAGTGAGTCGGTGCGATGAACCTCCACGAGATCGTCGCCGACCTCTTGGCCGAGGAGGTTCGCGACTTGAGCGCTCGCGAGGCGATCGGCGCTTTGGTCGAAGTGCCACAATTGGAGGCCAAGAGTGCGGTGCCCGCGCTACAGCAGGTGATAGCGGACGGTGCGGACCTCCGGATCGCCTACCTACTCGATGGCGGCGAGACGGCGGCGGAGGATGCCGGCTTGACGGATGACATCTTCGACGCTTCCGTCGAGCGCGCGGAGAAATGGCGCAACGAACGAGGTCTTAGCGCGATGATCGTCGTTGTCGCCGCAGGCGACGAGGCTCGACTGTCGTCACTGCGAGACTTCCATCTGATCATTCCCGCCACGCTCAAGCGTCGCCTGGCACAGCGCGCGCATGAGCGCTTCGGTGAAGTCAACGAGGTGCAGGCCGACTGGTGGGACATTCTTGGCCGTGACACCCTCGTCTCGCTAACTGAGTTGGCCGACTACTTCCTGGCTCTTGACGGTAAGCCCGAGATCGACATGATCGATCAGGCTACCCACGAGCTTCCGCGCATCGGTCTGCTGCCAGATCCTGAACTGCTCAACAATCGCAAGCAGATTCTGCGCCGGCTGGCCGCCAACCGCGAGGTGCTACAGCGCCTGCAGACCTTGTCCGACACCGATCGCAGGCTCATTCAGAGCAATATTGGCAAGGAGGACGACCCCTCGGCTCGCACGTCTCTACAGGCTGGTTTCCGACGCGTCCAGCAACTGCGTCGCGGTAAGGCGTCGCCATCGCTAGCGGAGGCCCAGCAACTGCTCGGGCTGCGCAAAGCCGACGCGTCGTCATCTTCGTCGACCAGCGGACGCAAGCCCAAGGCGCCGGGCGTCGCCGAGGCAGCCGCATCATCCGTCGTCGACGGAGGCGACTCCGCTCTAGAGACGGTTCTTGCTGACCTCGATGAGCAACTCGAGAAGTTGGATGAGTCCTCGTTGAAGCCGGTTCGGCTTGGGCTAGCCTCGCCGACCGACGAGAACGAGACAGGCCAGGAGATTCAGGTGCAGGCACGCACGGATTTGGTCAACATGATGGCGAGGCTTGCGGGACCCGCTGCATTCGGCGGGCATTTGCACACGGCCGGCGACGGCATCGAGGAGATGGTTCGGCGATTTGCCGGTGACGCTGAGGTGCGGCAGACTTGGACCCTCGACCTGATCCGCGAGATCCTCGTTGCCTCGGAGCATCCTGCGGTCGTCGAGGTGCTTGAAAGGGTCGAGGCGTACGCGGAGGCTCGCGAGACGATCCTTCCGAAGCTCCGGGCGCTTGCGGTCGCACCGTTGCTTGTCGCGGGCGCGCCGACGAGCCGGGCGCAGTTGCTTGAGGTCGTCGCCCGTTACCAGGATCTCCTCGGAGCAATCGACAAGCATCACCCGGTGCTACTAGATGAGTTTGGTGGGGACGTTGATGGACTTGTGGGGGAGATCCTCAAGCTGGACGTCGTCCTGTTGGAGGCTGAGAGCGGGACAATGGCGCTGCTCACTCCGGTCCATCCCCTGTACATCTGGCATTTTTCTGAGTTTTGCCGCGTAATCGACGAGCAGCGCGACCAGCTAAGTGCGCGCGACCATCAACTCATCAAGGATGTCGCCGCCGAGGATCTTCCGAACTTTCTGTCGAGTCTTTCTCTGCCACCGATATCCGGGCCGTCGGCCAGCGTGCTCCCATTCGTTGGTCGGATTGGGCCAATTCCGTACTTCGCCTCGGTATCCGAGCGCAACGGCAGCCCCGATGGAATCGCCTCTACCGAACGTCTGCTGCGTGCCTATCTGGATGTGTTTCCGCCCGCGGCGAAGGGCCTGCGTGTCACCGTCCTTGACGCGCCCGATCCGGGTCCGTACTTGCTCATGCTTACCGACATGGCAGACGACGGGCTGATCGAAGGCGCTCACCTACTGGCACTGCGTCACCCTCGGGACAAGATTGCCACGGACCTGGGACTCGATGCGGACGAGGAGGAGCGCGTGGCGCAGCGATTCAGGGCATCGGGCGACGCGCGGCATTTCACGTTCGAGATCGCCGATGTCCCTGAGCACCGGATGCTGCCGGCCGACCCCGTATCGGCGCACGTGCTCATCGCCGTCGACCAGACCGTTGGCGCGCCGCACCGGCTGAGAGAGCTAGACCAGCCACTGCAGCCGCTCGTCGCAGCCCGCAAGTTGCAGTACCGCACCGTCGGCCACCGCGTCGAGCTGGAGGCTGCACATGGCGGCCCCTTCGCGTCGTACTTCAGGGTGGCGCAGCGGATTGGAACGACTCTAGGGGCGAACGATTGGGACCGCCATCAGGACGAAGCGCTGACGAAGCGCTTGCGCGACGCCTCTCGTCACGCGCACTGGTTCGTATTGGCCGACCGGCGCGTCGACCGTGACCTCGACCTAGATCTGCTGCGGATATACACGGGCAGGGAGGGTGACCGCGATGTGGTGGCGTTTGCCCGATATGTCGACGCATTCCGCCGCGCTCTGCGCGAGGTCGCCTCTCAGTACAACGTTGCCATTGACGACCATCAACTCGACGCGCTCCTCGACGAGCTAACACAATTGCTCGACGCTGGCGTGTTGTGGCTACGCACGCGCGCCGACGGAACTGTCGATCACAATGCCGTCAAGGGCGTACTTGGGACGCTCATTGCTTCGCGCTGGTGGCGCGGTACTGCTCCGGAGGGCCACCGTCGCCTCGTCATCAGCCTCGATGACCCGGCCGCTCGCAAGTGGCTGCACCTCGCCGATGACCCGCGGCGTGCAGATCTCCTCGGCCTGGATCATGGTCCTGACGGTCTAGAGGTCGCCGCAATCGAGGTCAAGGCCGTCGATGCGACGAATGCCGAGTATCGCGTGAAAGATGGGCGCGCCGACGGCGAGGCCGTGGGCCAGGTGCTGTCAACCCGTGCACTGTTGCGCGACGTTTTCGGCGAGGGTCCCGGTGCCGACCTCGTTACCTCCCCTGCGCGCCGCGAGTTGCTTCGCGCAAACGCGTTCCGCGAGTTGAGCAAGAGCCGCTACGACGGCGACGCGCGTCGCCACTGGGTAGATGTCATCGAGAATGCCCTTGCCCGCAACGAAAGCGTGAATGTGACGGCACATCTCGTTGACGTTCGTATCGGTGCTAATCCCACAACGCTGCCCGATCCAGTTGTCGCCCTGGCCGAGGAGGACGTGCCTGTCGTTGTCACCGTCCTGAATGAGCGAGAGGTAGACGAGCTGCGCGCGCCCAGCCCTCCCGGCGCGGAGTCAATTGAGCCCTTTCCCGATGAGCCGTCGCCCGTCGGCGAAGGGCCGGCATCGGCTGACGACGAGCCAGGGCAATCGGCCCGACCTGCCAACGATGACGAACAGGTGCCGGGCACGGATGTCGCCGCCGACGCCCAAGTCCGGCCTGATGATCGTGAGGGGCCGCGCGAGGACGGCCGACCAATCGCGCACCTGGGCACAGCTGACGCCGCGTACGGCGAGGTGGAGGAGATCGACTTCGACCCCGAGAAGCCCGGCGAGGAACTCCCTAATGCGCACATCTCGATCACGGGCGAGACCGGCAGCGGTAAGACACAGGCGACGAAGGCAATCCTTCGCGATCTGATGCGAGGGTATCGGTTGCCAGGGCTAATCCTCGACTTCAAGGACGATTACTCCACGCGCGATTACACCGAGGCCGAGGGGCTAACCGTCCAGGATGCCAGCTTCGGAGGTTTGCCCTTCAATCCTCTTGAGCCGGCAGTCGACCCTGCCTCGGGCCGCGTTAATCCGATGGGTCACGTCCACCAGATCGGCGAGATCCTTAGGCGTGTGTACCGCCTCGGCGACCAACAGACATTCCACCTGCGTGAGGCGATCAAGGCGAGCTACGACCAGGCTGGTCGCAAGACGTCGGCGCACGTTCCGCCCGCTGATGTTCGCTGGCCCACGCTTGACGATGTCCGGCCGATCTTGTCCGAGGCCACCCACGACGCGTTGCTCGGCCGCCTGTCTCCGATATTTGACCTCGGGCTGTTCACCGATCCTGGGGATGCGAGCCTCGGTGACCTCCTTGATGGTCAGGTCGTTATCCGGCTCAGCCAGTTGCCGGGCGATCAGGTCAAGAACGCTGTTGCCGAGTTTCTACTTCTCGCGCTCTACAACCACTTGATCCGGCTGGAGCAGCCGCGCCAGCTCAAGCGACTGCTAGTGCTGGACGAGGCATGGCGTGTAACCAACTCCGAGCGGCTGGAGCCTCTTATGCGCGAGAGCCGTGCGTTCGGCCTGGGAATCATCGTTGCTACGCAGTATCCAAACGACCTCTCCGATGCCGTCGCTGGGGCTACCGCGACAAGGTTGTTCTTCAGCCAGTCGCTGTCTGAGCCGATCAAGGCGATTCAGGCGACGCTGGTAGGCAGGAGCGTCGGAACCGAGGCGGAGCGGGTTGCCAGCGATGTCCGCAGCATGCAGAAGCTCCATTGCCTGATGCAGAACCAGCAGCATCGGCCGTACCGACGCGTCGCCATTTCTCCATACTGGCAGCGGGTAGGGCAAGAATAGGCGCCGAGCGTGGCTCGGGGCCGCCGGCCGGTGACGTATCGGCTGCAACGCGCAAGCACGATTCTACGAGTGACCTCGGCCGTCGCTACGATCAGAGGCTATGAGGCATGATCTTCTGGAATGGCTAAGGAAGCTCGCGCGGTGGTGCAAGGCCGCTGGCGCGGCATTGAGCACTTTGGGCGCCTGGATCGAGACGCTAGTTGTGATGTTTGGCGGACCCGACTTCGGGTTCGGCGCCGCCTAGCTTGGTCGAGCGGTCGCGTCCGACCGAGCGCTAAGCCGGCACCGGCTAGCACGCAAGTTCCCAACGGAGCTTCTTTCCGATCGGGTGCGTGTCGGCGGCGGGACGGCCCGGTCTGTTCCAGCGACCGCCGCCGGCCTCGCCTACGAGGGTGAAGCCGCTCGCCCGGAGCGAGGCGCCGCCCTCCTCGGGGAGCGTGTAGGTGATGATCTTGCTGTAGCCGAGGGCCTTGCAGGCGCGCCACGCTGCCCGGTAGAGCATCGAGCAGGCGTTCGGAGCGCCGTCTGTGCAACAGCGCCTCACTTCGGCGGTGTAGCCGTCATCGAGCGCGCGTGCGATGGGACGGCCAACAACGGCGACGCCACGAAGCTGCTCGCCGTCAGTGACTCCGACGACGCTGATGCAGCCGGGCACGGATTTGTTGTGGCGGTGGTACTGAGCGATGAAGGCGTTTGCGACCTTCAATGTCGTCGGGACGAGTGACAGGCGAACCGCGCTCGGCGGGACGTGTCGGGATTTGGCTCGGTCGGTCAGTGCTCATGGAAGCCGGCGGGCGCCTTGGGCACAACAGAAAGGTCATCGACGGGCCGTGAAGGGGACAGAGGCACCCTCAGACGCGGCGATCACGGCTCGCCGCAGCGACGAGCGGCTAGCGGCCGACCATGTGATGACCGCGACCGGAGCGCCGCTGTGGGATGCGGCGCTGCGCGCTGTTTGGGCGCGGCGGTCGCTTGGCACGGCGAAGATGACGAGCGGACGCAGGTCGCGCAGAGTGCTGTGCGGCAGAATCTCGGCGTAGCTTGCGGCCTTCTTTTGCAGGACGCGGGAGGACTCGGTGCCGCGATCAAGCTCAAGGAGAAGGTGGAGCGGATCGCGGCCGGGGACGTTGAGGACGCCGTAGCCATCGGGGACTGCGACGCCGCCGAGGAGTCGGGCGAGAGTACGGACGCCGTACCACTCCGAGAGCGCGCCGCCAGCAGCGCTCGCCTCGACAGCGAGACGGACGAAGAACTCGTTGCCTTCGACGTGGTGCGTCAGGTTCCGACTGGCGGCGAGGCTGAGCGCGTCGGCACGGCTGTAGTGCAGTTGGCTGTGCTCGATGCCCTTGTGGTCGGCGACGAGGATTGCTCCGCCTTCATCGAGTACCCAGTGGTAGGGCAGCGTTCCCTCACCGCGCTGTCGGGAGGGCCGGAATCGGTCGAGCACTCGCAGGTCGTAGAGCGTTTGCAGTCGAGCAGTCGCACCTCTCGGTTTGGGGAAGTACAGACGGCTGATTTGGTCGGTCGTCAGGACGTGATGCTCGTAGCAGTCCACGGCGATGCGCCTGTCTCGTTCTGTGACGTGAGAGGCCAGGAGCAGGGCGTGATCGTCGGGCAGACGGCTTCGCCGCCTCCCGGCGGTCGCTTGATTCAGTTTCTTTGTTTGCCCCCTTTTCGGGTTTTTCTCGGCCGCGCTGTTCTCAGTGGCGACGGGGGTTTTCTGGACGGTCGGGGCCACCGTGCTTAAGCCGCCATCGAATCGGTCGCCGAATCGGCGGGGGCATCGGTAGGCGAGGGGATCGTGGCCCTGACTTCGCGCTGGACGGCGGGTGCCTCAGCCGGCCGGCGCTGGCTTGCCGCGAACTGCCGCTCGAACTCCTCTCGCCGGACTCCGTTCTGCCGGCGAGCCGTCTCCCTGACGGCCTCGGCGCGATCGCGCGCGCCCGGCGGCAGGGCCTCGGTCCGCAGCGTGAACGCACGCCCCGGCTGGCCTTCGTTGCAGAGCCGAACGGCTGCCGTGTAGAGCGGTAGGTGCGCCAAGTCGTGCGCGGCGAGCTCGGGCCTGACCTCGCGCTCGAGGATGGCCGCGTCATCGCGCGAGGCTTGGAAATAGATCTTCGTCCGGGCGTTCGCGCTCATTGCCTCGCGCAAGTCGCGGGGAAGCTGCGCGAGATGCTGATGCGCGAGGCAAAGGGAGAGCCGATAGGAGCGCGCCTCGGCGAGAACGTCCTCGAAAGGGGTCGGCAGGTTGAGGTAGTTGTGAACCTCATCGACGTAACAGGCGGCGTCCTGCCGGTGCTCAGGATCGAGCGCCGCTCTGGCGAGCGCGGCCTGCCAAACCCGAGCGAACACGAACGAGCCGAGGAGGCGGCTCGTCTCCTCTCCGAGGGTGCCCTTGGCGAGCTTGCAGAGCAGCAGGCGCCCCTCGTTGATCGAGCGACCAATATCGAGCGTCGTCGTCGGCTGACCGATGATCGCCCTGACCGGCCGGCGCAGCAGGAACGCGCGGAGCTTGTTCAGGAGCGGTCCCGTTGCCTGAGCGCGAAGCGGCTCCGATAGCCCTCCGTACCACTCCCAAAACGGTTTCAGCACGGGATCGTCAATGCGAGCCGAGAGCCTTCTCTGCCAGTCGGTGTCGGCGAGCAGCTTCGGAACGTCTGCGAGCGTGCTTCCGGGTGCCGCAGTCGTGAGCGTCAAGAGGGCGGCGCGGAGAATGTCGTCGGTTCGCGGTCCCCAATAACGGTCGAACACGCGGCGGAAGATGCCGACGAGCTGATCGACGCCGAGGTCGCGGTCGGGGCTGTCGAGCACGTTCAGACCGGGCGGAGCGGGGTCGAGTGGGTCGAGCAAGTCAACGTCTCCCTCGCGCCCGGCGGGAATCCGCGCAAGCAAGTCCTCGATCAGATCGCCCTTGGGGTCGATCACCACCGCGCCGCGCCCGGCCTCGAAGTCTGCGAGCACGAGGCGACCTATGAGCGTGGACTTCCCGACGCCGGTCGGTCCCATGACGTGCAGGTGCTGTCGCGCGTCGGCGACGGCGAGGTTCACCTGTTTGCCGGTCACGCTGAGGCCGAGCGGCTTGCCGGTCGTGGCGAGGCCCGGCGGTGGCGCAACCTGTCGAGCGCCGGCCATGACAAGGCCGGGAATCGAATCTTGGCCCGGAAGGTGGGCGAGCGCTGCAAGCTCGTCTCTGCCGGCCAGGAAAGCGCGGCGACCAAGCGCCCGGTCATCGAGCTTCGCTCGTGCGTTGCGGACGCGGCGTCGGCGTAGTCCGACGCGGCCGTGGTAGCCGGCGAACCCGCCGAGGATCGCGTGAATGCGCCCGCGCGCCTCGGGACTGCTCGGTGCGATCACCGAGACGCGAACGAGGCAGCGATAGGCGGGCTGGGTGCTCTTGCTCATCACGTCGCGCACGTCGGGACTGACGGTCGGATCGAGCCTCGGCGGCTTGGGTGCGCCGCTCGTCGTGAAGAACGCGATCAGCCTTGAGAAGCGGTCTGCGGGTATCCCGGCGCGCAGCCTCCGTGCGGCTGAGCGGAGCCGTCGCTGCTCACGAAGCGTGGCTGGTCGCGCGAGGACTTGCACCAACGCCTCAGCGTCGCCTTCAAGGCCGGCGAGTTGCCCGAGGATCAGCGGTAGCGGGTCGGGCTTGAGCGATGTGTTGAGCGGAAACCACTCAGGCCCGGAAAGCACAAGCTCGGAGGTCGCTTCCCCTGTGTGCTCGCCGACGACGCGCGCGCGGGCGGGCTCGGTAGTGGTGCTCGCACCGGGCCAAGCGGAGGAGACTGCGCGCTCCACGAGGCCGGGAGGAATGCACGCTGGTACCCATAGCCGGAACGTCGTACCCGCCTCGCTCGCGCTGATTTCCCAAGCGAGATGAGGCTGCCCGGCGAACAGCCGTGTCAAGTGCGGGCGCAGCAGATCGTGGAGTGCCGACCAAAGCAACTGCCCGCCGGCCGGGTCCACGTCGGGCGGCACGCCGATCGTCACGACTCGTCCATCGCGCGCCAGCGCTCGGCGACGCGCGCGAGCGATGACGGCCATTGCCAGCGCGGCACCGACGAGTAGGGCGGCGAGCGCCGGCCAGATATGAGCGAGCAGCGCGAGCGTCCGGTGCGCGAGCGTGAGGAGGGTTTGCAGCGGTCGGCCCGGTTCGTTGACCAGCTTTTCGAGGTGGCCGCTGCGGCGCGATCGGTGCGCCATCAGCTTGCCGGGCGCGTCGCACCGAGGTAACGATCTTCACCCCAAGCCGCGCCCACTGTCGTCGGAAATGACTCGGTTCGCACGTCGGCGCCTTCGTGCGGAGCATCGACCATCTCACCGGAGCGGACGACGATGCCGACGTGCGTCACGTCCTTGTCGCTCTGGCCGAAGAACACGAGGTCGCCCGGCTCAAGCGGTGCGCCCGCCGGCAGGCGGGGTCCGGCGTCGAACTGTTCTTCGGCCGTGCGCGACAGGCTGACTCCGGCGGTGCGGTAAGCAAGCTGCACGAGGCCGCTGCAATCGAAGCCGTGGACGCTCTCGCCGCCCCAGACATACGGGACGCCGAGTTGTGACAACGCGAATGACAGTGCCGTCCCCGCCGCGCCGCTGGCGGCAGGGGCGCTCGGCACCGCCTCGTTTTCATAGACGGAGGCCCAATGCAGAACGTCCTGCACGTAGGCCGAGGAATGGTTGTAGGCGAAGATCGCCCGTTCGAGTTCCTTCGGAGCGCCGCTCGCCTTGAGGTAGCAAGCAGCGGTGAAAATCGCGTCGGCAGCGTTCCAGCGATCGGCTCGCCCGTCGCCGTTGCCATCGACGGCGTAGGCACTCCAGGTCGAGCCGAGGAACTGCATCGGGCCTCCCGCTCCCGCGTAGTTCGTGGCGCCCTCCTGAGTGCAGGACGGGTCGGGGTCTTGCCCGTCGTCGCACTCGACCTTGCCGATGCCGGCCAGCACCTGCCAGGGAACGCCGAAGCGCGCGCCGGCCTCTTGGAAGAGTTGGAGGTATTCCGCCGGAATGCCGGCGACGCTTTCGGTCGCCGCTGCGGGCTGGCCGAGGCTGCCTGCGCCTCCGTCTCCGAGCGCGCCGAGTGCCGCGCTGATGAACAGCACAGGCAGCAGGAGGATGAACGCGCACGATGCGAGCGCGGTTCGCTTCAAGCGGCCTCCTCGCGTTCGTTCTCGGCGAGGTCGGCGGGGTCGGTAGTGACAAGCTCGTGCTCTGCGGGGCTGGCGACGACTCGCAGCGGCACGCGCTCCTCGCCAGTGAGCAAGAGGCCCTGCCCGGTTGGGCAACTGAGCAGGTAGCGGCGCTCACCCGCGGTCAGGTCGAACGCCTCTCCTATTCGCTCGATCGCCTGCGGCGCTTGGCGCAGCAGCATGTGTTGTGCCGCGTTCGCCACGACCGACTGCCCGAGGGGTGAATCGAGCAGGTCGCCGGGGTCTTGGGTGATCGTCGTCAGTCCACACCAGCGCTTGCGTGCCGACTTCGCCAGCCTGAACAGGAAGCGGGCGCCCGGCTTCTCGCGCATCAAGAGCCACGCCTCCTCGGCCACGACGCAACGTCGGCGAAGCGGACCCTCAAGCGAGCGCCAAACCGCGTCGAGCGCGACGAGCAGCGCGGGAGCCTTCAGGCGCTCGGGCAGACCGCGCATCGAGATACAGACGAAGTGACTATCGGGCCTCGCCGTCGTCGGGCGGTCGAACAGCGAGGAGTGAGAGCCGGTGGCATACGGCGACAGACGCTCGGCGAGGGCCTTGCCGACCTCGCCTTCGTTTTCAAGGCAGCGCACTAGGTCTGAGAGCAGCGGCGCCGGTCGTCCGTGCGTGGCGGGGTCGGAGTCGATGCCTGCCGCTCGATAGGCGGCTCTCGCGGCGCGATCAAGCACGGCAAGCTCGCCGCCGTCCAGGCCGCCGGTAAGCAGGAGTTCGACAAGCTCGGCGAGGAACAGAATCCGCTCGTCGAGCGCGCGCGCTTGTCCGCCGGCCGGGAGGTCGAGCGGGTTCAGCGCGACGGGATTCGGGCCGGTGAGCGGAAGGTAGGCGCCGCCGACTGCTTCGCAGAGGCGGCGGAACTCGTCCTCTGGATCGAGGACGAACACCTGAACGCCCTGATAGAGCAGACGCAGGGCCTCCAACTTGGCCGTGTAGCTCTTGCCTGCTCCCGACCGGGCCAGGAGAACGGCGTTGTAGTTCTCGCGCTGGAAGCGGTCGGCGATGACGGGAGCGCCGCTGTCGGTCAGCCCGTAGAGCACGCCCGACTCCTCAAGCGGCGGGTCGCTCAGCGCGAACGGAAAGCCAGCGGCGAGTGCGGGCGTGTCAAAGGTTCGTCGCAGCCGCAGCCGGTCCATGCCGAGCGGTAGCGCAGAGAGCCAGCCATCCCAAGCGCGGAACGTCGCCGGGACGGTGTGCAGCAACATCGAGGCGCAGAGGGCTCGCACGCGCTCGGTGCGCTCCTCAAGCTCCTCCCGGCTGGCAGCGGTGATCGAGAGATAGAGGCCCGATCGGAACATGCGGCTCTCACCGCGCGCGAGAGCGTTTGCGAGGTCGTCGGCGTCCTCGGCAGCGGCGGTCAGCGTCGGGTCAGTCAAGCGCCCGCGATCGACCTCGAGGCGTCGGCTGGACTCAAGCCGCGCGCGCTGGCGGCGCAGGCGATCGGCGGCGAGTGCCGGCGCGACCGGGCCAATGTGGAGCGTCAGGTCAAGCTCTCCCGCCGCACGGAGCAACGGCGCGAGCCACCCATGCGTGACCTCGCGCGGGTAGCCAACGACGGCCACGGTGCGATGCCACACCTCCCCGGCGCGGAGCGAGTCGCGTTCAATCTCGACCGCGCTCGGGAGCGCAAGCCGCGAGCCGGTTCGAGATGCCGTCTGTCTCGCTTCGAGTGAGGCGCGCAGGTTCAGCATCGGTGAACGTCCCCGTCGAGGCTCGACCCGGCCGGCGGTCCCGGCGGTTCTAGAGCGCCGAGCAGCAGCGGCGTGACGCGCTCGCCGTCGAGGACGTGAAGCTCGACGCCCGCCGCTCGAAGCAAGCCCGTCGTCTCGCCGGCCCTGCGTTCGAGCGCTGTCCGAGTCGTGTCGCGCTCTCGATTGCGCGTGCTGAGCACGAGCAGGATTTGACGGCGGCGCAACCCTTCGCCTGCGAGCTGCTTGAGGAAGTCGGCGTAGGTGTCCGCGCAATGGCGCAGCGCAGGGTGAGGCAGGCGCGGCGCCGACGCTTCGATCGCGCTCGCGCGGCGAGCGAGGTCCACGGGCTCTGAGCGCACGACGATCGAGGCGTCCTCGATCAAGCTGTTGAGGAACCGCCCGTATGCCTCGCACAGCGCGGCTTGCTCCTCCTCGCTGCGAAGCTCCCAGCTTGTCCCGGTCGCGGTGAGCACGAGCGCACTCGTGCCGTCTGAAAGCTCGACCACGCCGCTTCGGAGGATCGCCTTCACCGGCACTCCGAGAAGGGCGACGCCGGGCTGAGCAGGCGCGCCCGGAAGGGCGGCGGCGAGTCCATTCGGGGCAGCGACTCGGCGAGGCGAGCGCGACAGATGCCGCGCAGCAGCGAGCGCAAGTTGATCGCCCGTCAGGCCATCGCGCCGACCGAGCGCAAGCGTCACGCCGAGCAGGCCGATCGGTCCTGCGAGAACGACCGCGACGGGGAGCGGGAGCACCGAGCCAACGGCCGCAAAGACGCCGTAGCAAGTCAGCGCTGTCACCGCGAGGATTCCGAGTTGCCTCGCAGTCAGCCCGAAGGCAAGACGGTCCTCCATCTCAACGTCGGCGGGCAGGCGTATGCGCTGCTTGCTCACATCTCACCGCCGATCGCGCCGCGAACGACGCGGAAGATCACATATGTCTTCGCCATGCGGGCGGTTGGCGAGCCGTAGCGGCGAGTGCCGACAAGCTCCTTCGCCCAAAATGGAATCCTCAGCAGCACCCAGAACAGGCAGAGCACGAGCAGCAGGTCGATCAAGCTCCCCCCGGTGCCGACGCCGAGCACGCTCTTACCCGACGCGAAAAAGATGTGGACGGTGGCCGCGAGGGTGAGGGCTTGTGCCACTTGCACTCCGAGCGCGCCGAGCATCGCGCGCCACCAAAGTCGGGCCATTCCCTCGGTTTGGGGGAGGCCGTGCCCGATCAGCATTAGCGGCGCCGCGCAGACGAGCAGGACGATCAGCGACGCGCGGACGAGGTAAAGGACGAGCAGTCCGACGGCGAGGATCGCGCACGCGAGTCCGAGCAGCACGAGGAAGATCCCGCCGTCTGCGATCGCGTGAAGGACGAGCAACTCCAGCGTGTGCCCGGCTTGTTCGGGATTGACGCCGTTGCCGAGCAATCCGACCGACAGGGCGTTTGCGAAGGCGACCATCTGCCCCGAAATCGCCAAGCTCGCATTCGTCGCAATGCCGGCGATGACGAGTCGCGGAATGAAGTCCTTGAGGGCGTAGGACGTTTGCAGCGTCTCGTGGTGCATCACGATCACGCCGGCCGCGATGACGACGAGCACGAGCAGCGCGTCGGCAATTCCGAGCGCGAGATGCCAATAGGAGCGGACGTTCGCCTCGCCAGCGATCTGCGGTGTCGAGAGCAGCGTGCGCCCGACGAGCACCATCGCCGGATCGAGCGCGTCCTTGACCAATCCGCCGAACCAGTCGTTGATGGCCTGCTCGACTTTGCCCGGAATGTCAAAGAAGCCGGGGTGACTCGCTTTGCCGGTCGAGACTTCCCCTCCCTTTTCGGGGGCGGACGGCGCCGGGAGTGCGGGGCCGACTTCGATTTCCTGCCCTTCCGGCGTGGTGCCTTCCTGCGAGGGCGTGAGCGGCGGGGAAGCCGCTGGCGCAGTCGTGCTCTTGTGCGACGGCGCGGCCGCGAGCGACGGTGTGACGCCGACGCACAGCAGCAGCGCGGCGAGCCCGCAGACAGTCAGAAGGCGCGCGAGCTTCACGCGCCGACGATGTGTCCGACGACCGTCACGAGGACGGGCGCCAGGGCGGCGAGCGCGTAGCCCGCGATGGCCGCCTTGATCGTCCCCTTCGCCTTCTCGATCGCGCCGGGGTCACCGGCCGCCAGCAGGTAGCGGACGCCGCCGAT
Organism: uncultured Solirubrobacteraceae bacterium; assembly: GCA_963794905.1. GTDB lineage: Bacteria > Actinomycetota > Thermoleophilia > Solirubrobacterales > Solirubrobacteraceae > Palsa-744. The sequence goes on along the minus strand of CAWCFO010000002.1, from coordinate 1,033,474 downwards.
CGTCAGCAGCAGCGTGGCGAGCGCGACGAGCAGACCGAGAATCCAGGTCCGCATGTTGTCGATGACTTGATTCAGGCTCGTCGCGGCGTCTGCCACTTGCGGCACGAGCAGCGCGGCGATCAGAGCGAGGCAGAAAACGGCGGCGAGTTTGCGGGGCATAGCTGCTCGGGGCCGGCGCGGGAAATCAGGCCCCGTTCACCTCCTTCAGTGAGTCGGTTGGTCGTCTCCGCCGGCAAGACCCGAAGGCCCAACGCCGGCGACCCGAGCAGCAGAGAAAGGTCGTTCGAGGCCCCGTTGCGGGACAGGCCGAGCGCCGAGAAAGACGACAAGCCGACGCTCCGCGCGGTGGCGGCGATGCTTGAGCGTGTCGAAGCTCACGCCTCGATCGGCGGCGAGCACCTTCAACGATGCGCCGTCGATCCTCGTAAGCAGGATCAACTCCGCCTCCTCCTGCGAGACGGCACCCGCCGCGACCGCTTGGGCGAGCAGCGCGTCAACGTCGGAGTCACATTGCGGCGGTGCCTCCAACTGCGCAGGGAACGTCTGCGTGCTCGGCGCGGGCCGGCCTGCCGAGAGTGCCGCGAGCGTTCCTCGGAGCGTATCGAGCAGCAGGTTCGCCGCGACCTTCCGGGGCCGGCGCTCGACCGGGTAGGTGCAGATGCGCTCCCAGGCGCACGCCATCACCGCCGACCACAACTCCTCTCGTTCCCGAGCGTCGGTCAGCAGGCGTCCGGCGAGCTTCTTGAGGCCGGGCGACATGGCCTCAAGCACGAGACGGCCTGCGGCGGGCTCGCTGCGAGTGCGCGCCAGTAGCGCACAGAGAACAGCGTCCTTCTCGGCTCCTGCGCGCGGGCCGCGCAGGAAGCGCAGCAGCGCGGGCGCGTCCTCGAACCGTTCCAGCGCAGTCTCACCCTTTCTCCACGCCTCGAACCGTCTGTGAAGCGCTGGACTGCGGAGTTCGCGCTGCCAGTCTCGCTCAAGTTGGTCGATCGGTAGACGGTCCATAACGGCGGCTCCTTCGGTTGGGTGAATCGAAGGTGCGCCGCCCGCCTGACGGGGGCCTGACAAACGACTGACTCGTCAAGTCCCGGTAGGTGGTTTCTGAGTAGGGATGAGCGGGTATGAATAGGAGCCCAGGGAAAGAGGAGGTTCCCCTGATGCCAAGTCCGGCGAAAACTCGAATCGGCACCGATGCCGCCGCGAGCCGCGACGACACCCCCGGCGTTTCACGCAGCGCCGCAGCGCGAGACGCGCTCACGCCGCGTGAGCAGCCGCGTCACCTGACGAGGGGCGAAGCTCGCAGTAGTGGCAGGTCAGTGGGCTTTCTGCACTCCGCAGAAAGCCCGCGTTTGCAACGGGTTAGTGCCGTGTCAGTCGCGTGTCAGCGATGTGTCAGCGGTTCACGGAAGGAATAAGCCCATGCAAGCACCTCGTCTCCATCGCCAAAGCAGCGGCAGCGCGAGCACCGCGCAGGCCACGAACGGCGCCCCGCAGCTTCGACCGCGCGAGCGCCCGCAGATTCCTGCACCGTCCTCCGCCGAGCCCAAGCCGCACGAGGGCTCACGCCGACTGCTCCAACCGCTGCCGCTGGCCGGGATCGTGCTCGTGTTCATCTCGCTGCTTCTCTTTTGGAGCGTCTACAGCGCGAGCACGAAGCGCACGCCGGTACTGATCGCCACGCACGCACTTGCCGCCGGCACGGTCCTGTCGAGCAGCGATCTACGCACCGCCGAGCTTGCCGGTGACAGTTCTGTCATTGCCTCGATCGTGCCCGAGCGCGATCTGTCACAGACGGTCGGACGGCGGCTGACGACGGCGTTGCCGGCCGGGGCACCGCTCTCCTCGGGAGCGCTCTCGACGCAGAGCCCGCAAACGTCCGCGATGACGCTCGCCGTCCCGCAGTACGACGTGACCGGCGCGAGCCTCCAAGCCGGCGATAGCGTCACGGTCCTGGCGACATTCGGCGCCGGGGGTGGACAGGCGAGCACCCGTGCCGTTGCCCGCGCGCTCCAAGTGATCGCGGTCGGCGAAGCCCCGCCCAACGCCGACCCGAGCACAGCCACGATCCCCGTCACGGTGAGCGTCACGAACCCGTCGCTCGCGTCCTCGCTCGCGCTCGCAAACGAGGACGCCAAGCTCGACGTTCTGCTCGAAGGCAGCACGGCGAGCGCGGCTCCCATCCCGCAGGCAAACCAAGCGGGCTCCCCATGAGCCCGACCGTGATCCTGGCCCTGACGCCGATCGCCGAGCGTGAGTTCGAGCCGGTGCTATTCGACAGCTTCGGGTCGCCACTTACGATCCTGAGCAGCACGGTCGAGGGCGACGAACTTCAACGCGCCGTCGAGCTTGAAAAGCCCGACGCGGTGCTCCTCTCACCGGACCTCTCGGGGATGACGGCAGGCAACTGCGAGCGCGTTCGAGCAAGCGGCGTTCGCCTCGTCGGGCTGGCACTCGATGAGCGCCAAGAGGAGCGTCTGCGCGGCCTCGGAGTAGACGCGACGATCGGCGCCGAGGCCACGCGCGACGCGCTGCTCGCCGCCGTCCGAGCCGACCCTGCCGCTCCCGCTGCCCCGGTCGAGGCGCCAGTCGCGCGCCCCGTCGAGAGGCCGCACGGAGCAGGCAGCATCTTGGCCGTCGTGGGCGGGAAGGGCGCACCTGGCTCAAGCGAGTGCGCGGCGTCGCTGGCCGCGCTCGCCTCACAGCGATGGCCGACGCTGTTGGTCGAGGACGACGCGCTCGGCGGTGGCCTCGATGTTCGCCTCGGCATCGATCCCACAGGCGGATCACTCGTCGGGCTGATGAGGGCCGCGACGAGCGGCGGCGTACAGCGCGAGCTAGTAGAGCGCTGGGTGATCGAGCCCGAGAACTGGCCTCCCGTTCTTCTCGGCCCACCCGACAGTTCGGCCCTCGGCGAGCTTGCGCGGCCCGGTGCTATCACCGACGCCCTGCACGAGCTCGCCGCGCTCTACGCGCTGAGCGTCTGTGACGTTGGAGCGTTCCTCGGCGATGATGGGCAGCCTTCCCCGGCTGCTCGCCTGCACCGAGAAGCACTCGTGACGGCGGACTCCGTGCTGTTGGTGCTCGGCTCGCGCGACACTCAGTTGCGGAGCGGCCTGCGCCAACTCGACCTGCTGCTCGGCCCGCTCGGTATCCCCGCCGACCGGCTGCGCGTCATCGCCAACGCGATCGGCGGACCGGGCAGCGCCAGTCGGTCACAGATCACGGAGACGATCGCCGGCCACTTGGCAAAACGGGGGGTCGGCGTAGACGCTTGGCTGCCGTGGGACTCGCGCGCGCTCAAACAAGCGCAAAGGCGCGGACTGCCGCTCTCACTTTCACGGAGACGAGGCAAGTACCGCCGGGCGATGACGAGCCTGCTCGATGACCTGTTCCTGCCCGCCGTCGAGCCGACTCCGAAAGGGCGCAAGCGCCGGATCACGATGCCCCGCCAACAGCAACGAGATGAGGAGGAGGTCGCATGGCAGCCGTAGCCATCCCGGTCGCCGAGGCGACGGACGCCGTTCGGCTCCGCGTCGAACAAGCGCTTGCCGCCGAGCAGGTCAACCTCACGAGTGAGGCGGGCCGCGAGCGGACCGCGCAAATCATCGACCAGGAGATTGAGGCGTACCACGCCCAACTCCTGACCGATGGCAGCGCCGAGCTTTCCGATGAGGATCGGACGGCGCTCGCGCAGTCACTTCGGGATGACTTCGTTGGACTCGGCACGCTCGCCGAGCGCATGTTGAGCGACCCGGACGCGCAGGAGTGGATGGTCAACGCGCCCAAGCGAGTGTTCCGCGACGACGGTCAGCGCATCGAGCGCGTGCCCGACGTGATGTTTGCCGACAACCGCCAAGTCCGTAGCTTCCTCGAACGCCTGCTTGAGCAGGTCGAGGGCAAGCGACTCGACCGAATCACACCGCGCGTCGAGGCGCGCTTGCCGGACGGGTCACGGCTCACGGCGGCGATCCCACCCATCTCCTCCAACGGCAACGTGATCTGCTCGATACGACGGTTCCGCCTGCGCGCCGGGACGCTCCAAGAGCTTGTCGAACTTGAGTTCCTGAGCGAGCAGGCAGCCTCGTTCCTTTCCGCGTGCGTTCGTGCGGGCAAGAACATCGTCATCGCCGGCCGCGTATCGGCCGGTAAGACAACGCTCGTCAACGCCCTCGGTAGCGCGGTCCCCGGCACCGAGCGAGTCGTCGTTTGCGAGTCCTCCGCCGAGCTTCAACTGCCCGACGTGCTCCCGAACTGCGTCGGCTATGAGGCACGTCCGGCGAGCGCGGACGGCCTCAAGGCGGTGACGCTTGAGGATCTAGTCGCCGACGCGCTGAGGATGAATCCCGACCGCATCATCGTGGGCGAGTGCCGAGGCCCCGAGACGATGGCGATGCTGTGGGCGTTCGCCACAGGCCATGCAGGCATGACGAGCGTCCACGGGGAATCGGCCGAGCACGCCCTGACGAACCTCGCGCGCTTCGCTCTCACTTCCGGCGCGAGGATCGAGGGCGACCAAGCCCTTGAGTGGCTGAGAGAGATCGACATCGTTGTGCATTGCGACCGGCCCCGAAGTTACGACGCCGGGGAACGACGATTCCTGCCGAGGAGAATCGACCAAATCGCCGAGGTCGCGGGAGTCGAGGGCAAGCGGATCACACTCAACCCACTGTTCGACGGGACCGGCGCGATCCTGACGTGGGCCGGCGCCGGCCCGGCGTTCCTCGACGACCTCAAGCGCGCCGGATTCGAGGCGCCGCAATGAGACGACTCGTGATCGCACTACTCACCTGCGGAGTCCTCGCCGGTTGCGGAAGCAGCGGGAGCAGTAGCCAAGCCACAACGGCGGCGACAACCCAAGCCGCCAAGCCGACCCCTACAGCCGAACTCGAACAGGCCGTGCGCGTCGCGCTCGAACAGAACAACAAGGTGTCCGGTTACGTGCTCTGGCACAACACGCTCCCGGCCAACGTGGCGCAGTCAACGGCCGGCCCCGCGCTGGCCGGATTGCGAGCCTCGGGTGCGCAACGCAAGGCGCAGCACGTTCGCGTTCGCTCGCTCAGCAGCGCGCTAAAGGTCCGCTCGATACAGCTTGACCCCTCCTATCAGAGCGCAACGGCAACGATCATCAGCGAAGGCCGCGTGAGGGTCTACAAAAAGGGGCGCGCGACCGGGCGTCCGAAAGTGCTCAAGGAACCTGCGCGAGTCGAACTGCACCGAGTCGCCAGCAAGACGCAGTTCGTCGTCTGGAAGGTGGCGCTCGTCAAATGAGACGCTGCGCAATCTCTGTCCTCGTCGCGGCTGCGCTTAACGCCAGTACGCCGGCATACGCTGGCACGAGCTACCAAATCGGCAGGAACTCTCAGCAGGCGGGTCCGAGCCAAGCGTCGGCTGGCGCAACGATTCACGTCACTTCCCGCACGCCGGGCTCTCCCGGCGGCGGGGGAGGCGAAGCCGGCTCGTCTGAAAGTCTCGGCGAACCTTCCTCACCCTCTGGCGGAGGCGGTGCGTCAAGCCCGGAATACACAGGTCCGAACGCGGAAGCGTGTCAGTCAACGCCACTGTCGATCCCGTGTTACGGAGTCGTCCCGAACCCCAAAGAAGCACCGCGCAAAGGCGGTGCGAAAGCGCCGCCGGTCAACCCGGCCGTGCTCGCAGCTTCGGCCGCGAGCCACCTTGCTTTGCTGGCCGGCAAAGTCGAAGCTAGCCCGTCATCGAGCACCGCCGGACTGACCGGCACCGCCTCGTGGTTCTGGCTCTCGCCTGCCCCGACGCCGCAATCGCTCTCGGTATCGGCAGGTGCCGAGCAAGTGACGGTCACGAGCACGATCGGCGGCGTCCGTTGGGATTTCGGCGACGGTGAATCCTTCACAGGTGGTCCCGGCGTTCCGTACCGGCCGGGATCGCCGCCAGCCGGTTCGGTTCGTCACGTCTACGAAACGCGCTGCCTGCCCGGCGACCGGGGCCACGATCCCAACGTCAGCTCGAGCTGCGGCCCGAACGGCTACGAAGTTCACGCCGTCATCGAATGGCGCATCTCCTTCCAGGCGACCGGCCCGATAACGACGGCCGGAGCGCTGCCCTCTCGCTCGACCGAAGCGACGGTGACGTACCCGGTGAGTGAGGCCCGCGCCTTCCTGACGAAAGGCAGCCAATGACCGGCTTCCTGCTCGGTGTGATTTTCGCGGCGGGCGTGGCGCTGCTCTGGCTCGGCCTCGTCGTCGGCGTCCGGCTGTCGCCTCCTCGGCGAGTCGGAGGCTTGAGCGCGTTGCTGTCCGACGCCGGCCTCGAATGGTCGCCACCACTTTTCGCGCTTGGACTCGCACTCTCGGCCGTATTCGCGGGACTGCTCATGTGGTGGCTCGCAGCCGTCCCGGCCCTGTTGATCGCAGGCGTGATCGCGGGCGCCTACTCGCCGACCGTCTGGGTGCGCTCACGACGCGAGCAGCAACGGCGCGACCGTGAGCGCGCGTGGCCCTCGGTGCTCGACCAGCTTGCCGACGCGCTTGAGGCCGGCCTTGCCTTCCCGGCGGGTGTCGCCCTTGTCGCTGAGTCGGGTCCGCATGCGCTGCGCGGTGACTTCGCAGCCTTCGGAGCGCGGCTGAGAGGAGCAGATTTGGCGACGGCGCTCGACGGCCTGCGTGACGCGAGAGAGCGCACCGCCGATTCGGTGGTGATGCTGCTTCGAGCTTCCTTGCTTGAGTTGCCGACCGGCGGGCTCGCGCCCGTCCTGCGCGAGCTTTCAGGCGTGCTCTCAGAGCGGCTAGAGGCACGCGAGAAGGCGCGCTCTCGTGCGTCGAGCGTCAACCTTGAGGCGGGAATCCTCGCGCTGAGCCCGATCGCAATTTTCCTTTTGATCGGCGCATCCTCGCCCGGCTACCTCGACGCTTATCGCTCGGCAGCCGGCACCGTCGTTGCGTTGGTCGGCGGAGGACTGATCTTCGGTTGCTACGTCCTGATGCGACGCCTTGGGCGCGTGCCCGAGCCACGGCGCAGCCATCGCGGAGCAAGGCCATGACCGCCGGGCTCGCGCTCGCATCCCTCTGCCTAATCGTCGGCGGGCTCCTGCTCTGCGAGCACGTCCTTGCGAGCCGCCGCCCCGCCCTCGCTGCCCGGCTCGCCCGCGCGCAGGGCGCGCGGCAAGTCGGCTACGGCGTGCTCGCCGACAGCGTGCCGCAGTCCGTCCTCGCGTGGACTGAGAGCGCTCGCGTGAACGCCGAACGTCGGCTTCGCAACGCGGGCAAGGATGAAACGGTCGGGCTGTTCTTCGCCAAGAAAGCGCTCCTCGCGTTCGCTGTTCCCTTCGTGCCGCTGCTTCCCTACGCGGCGGCGACCGACCAACTGCCCTCACCCGCCGTCGTTCTCGTCCTCGCGGTCGCCGGCTTCTTTCTCCCCGACCTCGCGCTGCGCACGGAAATCAAACAGCGCCGCGAGGCTCTGTTCTTGGACTTGCCCGAGGCATTGGCCGTCATGGCGCTTTCGCTGCGAGCAGGGCAGTCACTCAGACAGGCGCTACAGCTCGCCGCCAAGGATTGCGAGGGCGTACTAGGAGACGAACTCACACGCGCGCTCTCGCTCGCGCGTCGAGACAGAGCGCTCGGCGAGCGCGATGCTCTAGTCGCCGTCGCACGCGAGAGCGGCGAGCCGATGTTCACACGCTTTGCCGAATTGCTCGCAGCGAAGGAGAGCCCCTATGGCGACTTCCTTCGCTCACAGGCTGCGCAGATGCGCGGGGAGCAGAACCGCTATCTCGAACGCGCCGCCGACCGTGCCTACCTGTCGATGCACGCCCCACTCATCCCGCTCCTGGCCGTGCTCGTCCTGCTCGTCTCATACGGCTTCATTCACTTCTTGTCGCAAACGATCTAACCCGAAAGGAAAGGACACCAAAATGGGCATCCTCGACGCAGCTTGGTTTCGACTCCTCGCGTGGGCTCAGCGCACGCAGGAGGAGGAGCGAGGAGACAGCCTCATCAACTGGATCGTGCTCGCAATCGGCCTCGCGGCTGCCGCCGCAGCCGTCGTTGCGATCCTGCGGCCGGCGATCGAAACGGCTGCGAACAAAATCGTCAGCTTCCTTTCCTGAGCAGTCCGGCGGGTGATGAAGCATGAGCGTCAAAAGCGCTCTCCGATCAGAACAGGGCGACGCGCTCATCTCAGGACTGCTCAGCCTTGCCTTGGTCCTGTTGACGATCGCCGTCGCCATTCAGGCGCTCGCCTACGCGCACACCCGCTCGGTCGCTCAGGCCGCTGCGCAAGACGGCGCTGAGGCAGCAGCGTCGGAAGGCACGGGTGCCGGGGTGGCCCGCGCCAACGCGCTACTCGCCGTAGCCGGCGGGGCAGGCGCCGGGCTCCGTCCGTCAGGGCGAAGCTCGCCGCAGGAAATAACGATCGTCGTCCACGGGTCGGCGCCTCACATATTCCCCGGCCTCGACTTGCTCCTCCCGTCCGTGACTGCTCACGCGAGCGAGCCCACCGAGCGCTACCCGCAGGACGAACGCCGGCAATGATCGGGCGCCTGAAAGCCAAGCTCTGCGACGAGTCCGGCGAGGGCCTGATAACCGGCCTGATGCTTCTCGCGGGAGTCCTTATTCCGCTGATGTTCCTCGTGCCGCTCTACGCACGCATCGAGCTAGCGCAGGTGGACTCTCAGCAGGCAGCACGCGACTCGGTTCGCTCAGCCGTGCAGGCCCCCAATGCCACGGCCGCGCACGCAGCGGCGACCAGCGCCTTCGCCCGTGAACAGGCCGGGTCGCGGACACCGATGAGTCTCAGCCTCGCCGGCACCTACGCGCGCGGGCAAGTTATGAGCGCCCACGTCACCGCGCGCGTTCCGCTCGGCTCTCTGCCGGTGATCGGTCACTTCGGAACGGTCGTCGTTCACGGTGAAGCGACAGCCCCGATCGACCAATACCGAAGCATCCTCGAGCCGGGGGGGCGATGAGTGCGCCGCGGCGTGCTGCACCGCTTCCGCGACGAGCGCGGCTCAGTCCTAATCACGGGCCTGCTCCTCTCGGTGGCGCTCGTAATGGTCATCGGCGTGGCCGTGGACATAGGGCACGCCTTCCTCGTCCGTCGCCAACTCGCCTCGATCGCAGACGATGCCGCGCTGTCCGGCAGTCAGGCGATCGACGTGCCCGAGCTTCACGCCGGCCGACTCGCGCTGAACCCAGGCGAAGCGCGCTCGGACGCGCTGAGCGCAGTCGCCGCGAACCCCTCGACGCATGGTCAGGTGACCGCGACCTCGGCGAACGTCAGTGTCACCGTCACGCGCCGCGTACCGACGATCTTGCTCGGGATCGTCGGCCTGAGCACCGTCAGCGTCTCGGCGCACGCGAGCGCAGCGCCACGCGCGCCATGAAGGCGACCGTCGTGCTCTGCGGGATGCTCGGCTCGGCGCTGCTTGTGCTCGTCGGGCAGAGGCTGGGCTTCGATGGGCTAGCGCTCGCTCGCCTTGCGGTGCTCGGCGCCGCGCTCGGGGCGCTCGTCCCTTACGACCTCGCCGAACATCGCATTCCGAATCGGATCGTGCTCCGGGCGGCTGCGCTGTGCGGCGCACTCTCGATCGCCGACGGCTTGCGCGCCGGCCACCTGATCGTCGGCGGCGCCGTGCTCATGCTGCTGCTTGCCGTCAGCCTCGCCCGTCCAGCATTGCTCGGTATGGGGGACGTGAAGCTCGCCCTGTTGATGCTCTGCGCGCTGCACGCCGCGACGCCGCGAGCACTCGGACTCGCCATCGAGCTTTATTCGCTGATCGCGCTCGTGATCGTCCTCCGACGCGGACGCGCGGCGTTCGCCGTCTCGCTTCCCCTGGCTCCGTTCATGGCCGCTGGCTCCCTCCTCGCGCTGTTGATATGAGGTCACCGCCTGACAAGCAGAACTGCCTCGGGGCAGCCGCTCTAGGACTCGTCGGCGTCGCAGCCGCCGTGGCGCTCGGCGTCAACCGTCCGGCATGGCCTCGCCTGTCGGGGTCGCTCACAAGCCAACTGACGATCGCCGAGGTCGAAAGGTTCGTCCTCTGCAGCGCGTGGGCGCTCTCGATCATTCTCGCGCTCGTCATCCTGCGAGCCGCCCTGCGCAAGCTAATCGCAGCGTCACGGACTCGGGCACCGGGGAGGCTCGCCGGCAGCGTTCTGCCGGCTCCAAGGGCCTCGACTCAGCGACAGCACGAGCCGAGCCGAGGCCGGTCGCGCTACGTCCTGACCATTCCTCCCAGGCCACCCGTCGAGATCACCGCCGACTCGACGCCCACAACCGCCAGTCCGGTGGAGAGCCCTCAACCTGCCGACGTGGGCTTGCCAGCCGACGCAAGGCCAATCTCAATCTCGGTGCTCGGCCCGCTGGCAATCGACGGGCTCTCGCGGCGGATCAAGCGCGCCGCCACCTACCAGCTGCTCAGCTATCTGGCCCTGCACCCGAAGGGCGCAGGACGAGACGAGCTAGTCGAGGCAATCTGGCCCGCTCAAGATCCCGCTCGAACCCGCCCGCGTTTCTGGCAGAGCGTCAGCGAGGCACGCAAGGCCCTCGGTGACGCATGGCTTCACGAGGGCGAGCGCTATCAACTCGATCGCGCCAAGGTTCGCATCGACGTGGAGGAGCTTGACGAGCTTCTGAGCGCCGCCAGCGGGGAGGAGGCCGGCAGCGCTCAGGTACTCGAACAGGCACTCGCTCTCTGGCGGGGCGAACCGCTGGAAGGCTCGGACTATCTTTGGGCCGAAGGCGAGATTCGCAGCCTTCGAGCCACGCTGCTCGACCTGCTTGAGCGCGTCGGCCGGCTCCGACTGGCAAGCCATGATGCGCGAGGCGCGCTGCAAATCGCCGAGCAGGCGATCGGGCTCGACGGTCTGCACGAGCCAAGCTGGCGCCTAGCGCTGCAAGCAGAACATGCGCTCGGGCTCAGAGAGTCGATCACCCGACGCTATGACGAGCTTGCACGCGAGCTAGACGAGCAGCTTGGCCTAGAGCCCACCCGGGAGACGCGGGTGATCTACCGGCAACTGCTTGCTCAGACGTAGCGCGAGCGCGCCGGGCCGCCATCCCGTCGACGGGATGCCCCGCGCGAGTTGCATCCCGTCTCGGGGTCTGCTACCTCATCCGCGCTAATCGACAAATCAAAGTGGCCGGGACGAGCGCGCTAACGCTCGCCCCGACCTGTGACGCCGAAGGAATACGCCCTTCGTGCCACGACCGAAACCGTAGCTGGCCTGCGGTGTTGAGTCGCGCTCGATCGCGCCCTTCCTTCGTCGCCGAAAGGAGCCGTAATGAGCGCGAGACGCGACGAGGACGAGACACAAGGGGAGCGCATTGATCCCGGCGAGCGCATGGACAACACCGAGCGCGAGGTGCTGTTCCTGCTCTACCGCGACCCCTTCCCGTGGACCGTCGAGGAGCTTGGCCGGGAACTAGGCGACCTCGGCAACGCGAGCGATGCAGTCACGTCGCTGGCGGCAGCGGGACTACTGCATCGCTTCCCCGCCGTCGCTCGCCGAGACGGCCTCGGTCCCGAGTTCGTAATCCCGACCAGGGCGGCACGCCGGTCGGACGAGTTGCACGAACACTCGCTCTGATGCGGGCGCGTGGAGCAGTCCCAAAAGTCGTCCACTCAGCCGACGACCTGGCGAGCCACGTCAGGGCACGACGCCGAACGTTGAAGCTGTCACGTCAGAGCATCGCCGACGTGACTGGGATCGAGCCCCGGACCGTCTCGCAAATCGAACGCGGCAAGGCGGCGACGCTCGACCTCGGCGCGATCCTCCTCGTCGTCAACGCCCTTGCGATGGACGTCGAGCTTCGAGGGCGTGACGAGGAGTTCGTGCCGGTCCCGCCGTCGCGTTTGAGCGAACTCGGCCTGAGCCCCGGCGCGCTGGCCGCGCTCGACGCAGCCGGGATTCAGGAGGTCGCTCAGCTTTCCTCCGCCAGTAACCTGCTCAGGCGCGGGGCGGGCGGGGCGGAGGTCTACGAGGTCATCTGCGCGCTGGCCCGACACGGCTACTCGCTTGGCAAATCGCTCCCCGGAGAGCGAGAGCGAGAAATGTTCTGGCTCCGCGCGGTCGAGGGCCTGACCTTGAAGCAGATCGGCGAGCGCTTCGACGTGATCGCAGAGCGGGTGCGGCAGCTTCTCGTCGTCTACGTCGGCCTCGATGGCCCACCGCCGGCCACCAAACGGGCCGGCGCCGCGAGGAGGCGCCGTGACTAGCCCCGAGCCACGCAAAAAGCTCGGCGGGCCTCCGAGAAGGCTCAAGCCGCGCAGTCCAGACCTCGCGGCACTCGCTCAGGCGATCGAGAGCCTGATCGCAGACGATCCTCGGCTGCGTCCCCTCGCAAAACGGTCCGGCCTCAGCGAGAAGCAGATCAGCGAGTTCGTCCGAGGCCAGGGCAACCCGACATACATGACGCTTCTCAAGCTCGCCGAGGACGGGCTCGGAGTGCCGCTCTACGTTCTCGTGCTGCGTGCGCATGAGCTTCGGGAGCAAGCGAAGCGCCCGAACGGAGGCGAGCGCGATGCCCTCTAAGAAGTCGCGTGCCAACCAAGCGCTCGGCAAGGCGATCCGGGCCGCTCGGGTAAGGCGGGGTGAATCGCAAGAAGGGTTCTCACGCCGAGACGACGTGCCGATTGACCGCTCCTACTTCGGAGCGGTCGAGCGAGGCGAGTTCAACGTCACGCTCGACACGATCGTCACCGTTGCTCACGGGCTGAACCTGACCGTCGCCGAGCTGTTGAAGCAGGCCGGGCTCTAAGCGGGGATCGACGTGCGAGACGTGAACATCTTTGCGACGTGGAAAGCGCGCATCGTCTACCTGCTCGTGGTCCTCGGTATCGGCGCGTGGCTGTGGCTTCTCGAAGGCTTCCCCTTGGCGCTCTGCCTTGTTGTCTCCCTCGGGGTTGGCATCGTGCAGATTTGGTGGGAGCTAAGGAAGCACGAACGTCGGCAGCGTCGCTAGGTATCGCCCGGCCGAATGTCGCTCCCGTCCGGCGCCAAGCCCGACCTCGCCCTCTCGTTCGCGGTCCGCGCGCTCCGCGAGGACCGAGCGCTAACGCAGGAAACGATGGCGTTCGAGGCGGGGCTTACGTTCGGCACCATTTCGCGCATCGAGTTGGGACAGGCGTGCCCGTCATGGGAGAGCGTCCGGCGCATTGCCGGCGCTCTCCAGATGCCCGTTAGCGAGCTTGTGATCGAGGTCGAAGCCGTGGAGCGGACGGACGCGCACAAGGTTCGAGTCGAAATCCGCGAACGCGAAGTGCTGGCTAGCCGAGGAGGTCAGGAAGCGTGAACTTCGGCGGCTCGGGCAAGCCAGCAGCGGCGATGCCTAGCCGAGCGCAGAGCTTCGGCGGCGGCGCGCGCCGCGCGGCCACCTGAACACGGCCTCGTGTAGCTGACTGACTCGCTTCGGCACGCGCCACGCCTCCGCGCCCGAGCAGCATGGCGCCTGCCATTGCGACAGCCTCGCCACGCAAGGCACTCGTCGCTGGCGGTGCGCAGCGGCGAAGCCGAGGCTCGTTCCGGTCTCAGTGCTCACGCGCGTGGCGTCTCGAACGTATCGCGCAAGCCGCTACCAGCCGTCGCGGCTGAGTCGGGCGACCAACTCGATCATTGCGTCCAGCGCGGCCTCTAGCGGCTTGGTGTCGCGTTTGACCTGGGTGAGGAGCAGCCCGCCCTGCAGGGCGGCTAGGAGGGCGAGGGCGAGGGTGTCGGGGTCGGTATCCGGCGCTAGCTCGCCTCGCGCTTGCAAGACTCGAAGACCGCTCTGGATCTCGGCCTCCCAGCGTTTGAAGCCCTCGGCGACGTGGGCTCTTGCGTCGGGATCCGTCTCGGCTAGCTGGCCTCCAAGAGAGCCGATTGGGCAACCGCCGATGCAGTGGTGCTCGCGCTGGGCCGCGATCACGAAGTCGCGCCAGGCTCGCAGGCCCTCCAGCGTGCTGAAATCGAAGTTCTCTTGCCCGCCGACCATTGTGTCGGCCTGGCGGTCAACGACTGCTCGGACAAGGGCCGGCTTGTCGTCGAAGTAGTGGTAGAGCTGCGAGCTTGAGACATCCGCTGCCGCGCGGACGTCGTCGATCGTCGTGTGGGCGACGCCCTGCCGGAAGATCAAGCCCGCCGCCGCGTCGACTATGCGCTGACGGGTCTCCTGGCCCTTGCGCGTCAACGGGCGAGAGGAGGGGCTAGTCGCGTCCATACCCAGATTCTACCAATCGAATGGAACACACCATCCATTCTGTGTTAGGGTGGAACGCACGATCCATTCCGAGGGTCGCGCAACCACTCAAACGGGAGAACGCGATACATGGGACTTCAAGGCAAGACCGCCCTCATCACCGGCGGCACATCCGGGATGGGATCCGCCACCGCCCTGTCGATGGCCGAAAAGGGCGCGTCGGTGATCATCGCCGGCCGCGATGAGACTCGCGGCGCGAGCACCGTGGAGCAGATCCGGGCGGGAGGGCACGATGCGCAGTTCATCGCCGCTGATCTCTCGGAGATGTCCGAGGTGGGCCGCGTTGCCGACGCAGCAGCAGACGAGATCGATGTTCTTGTCAACCTTGCAGGCGTTGCGGCGATGGGGACGACGGTTGAAACCGACGAGGCGGCGTTCGACGGGCTGTTCCAGATCAACGTCAAGGCGCCGTTCTTCCTCGTCGCCGCGCTCGCCCCCAAGATCGCTGCCCGCGGCGGCGGATCGATCATCAACGTCTCAACGATGGTCGCGAGCTACGGCCAGCCAGGATTGGGTGCCTACGGCGCGTCGCGTGCGGCGATCGAGCTGCTCACCAAGGCTTGGGCTGCCGAATTCGGGCCGCAGAACGTCCGCGTCAACGCGGTCGCTCCCGGTCCGACATTGACCCCGACATTGGAGACGAAATTGGCAATGGCCGAAGAGTTCGCCAAGACGATTCCGCTCGGCCGGGTCGCTGACGTGCACGAGCTTTCCGACGTCATCACGTTCCTCGCGACTCCGGCTGCCGGCTACATCAACGGGGCGATCATCCCCGTCGACGGCGGCCGCCTCGCGATCTGAGAGGGGAGGGGATGAGGCCGGTCACTACTCCTGGCGACGTTCGGGCACGAGGCCGCGCGGCAGTTGGCTCACGATCGTGCTCGCCCGCAACCCGTACCCCGGCTCACCAATGACCACGTCTGTATCGAAGGAGCCAAGCACAGAAATGCAAACCACCGCAGAAAAGACCGTGTTGATAACCGGCGCCAACGTCGGTCTCGGCAAAGAGATCGCCCGCCAACTGGCCACGCTCCCCGCGACGGCTCGCGTCTACCTGGCGTGCCGCAACCAAGACCGGGCAGCAACGGCAAAGGTCGAACTCGAGGCCGAGACCGGCCGGCGCATCTTCGACATCGTTCTCATGGACGTATCCGATCCGCGCTCGGTTCGCGCCGGCCTGGCGGACATCGACGGATCGGTCGACGCGCTAGTCATGAACGCTGGCGGAATGGGCGGCAAGACGCCCATGGCCTTGACCGCCGACGGGGCCACTTACATGTTCGCGCAGAACGTCCTTGGCCACGTTGTGCTCCTTGAGACGCTCCTAGCCGGGGACCGACTCGGCGAGGTGGCGGTCTTCGCTGGAAGCGAGGCAGCCAGGGGAATCCCGAAAATGGGGTTCAAGCGGCCGTCGTTTGCGTCAAACTCCGCCGACGAACTCGCCACTGTCATCGACGGCAGCTACTTCGCCGGCGGCAAGCCTGATGTCAATCTGGCGTATGGGCAGGCCAAGTTGATCGGCATCCTGTGGATGGCCTACCTCGCCCGCCAACACCCCGACCGGAGATTCATCAGCGTGAGCCCCGGCAACACCACCGGCACCAACGCTCCCAATGACCTCGCACTGCCGCTGCGTATGGCGGCCAAGTACATCATGCCCCGCGTGCCCGGACTCTCCCACAAGCTCGACGCGGGCGCGAAACGACTGGTCGGCGGCGTCACCGACCCGACCCTGTCAAGCGGCGTGTTTTACGCCAGCGCGGCCAACAAGATGTCGGGTCCCGCGGTCGACCAAACGGACAACTTCCCCGACTTGGCCAGCCCGTCGCTTCAGGACCACGCCAACGAGGCCATCCACCGTTTCCTCGCGTGATCGGCGCGTCATGTACGCAGACTTCGTCGGGTGGGCATCGTGAGCACAGCCACCGGCGAAAAGCCAGAGCCCTCCAAGCCGTGGCGAGTAGAGATGCGCGTGATCGTGTATCTCGAGCCGATCGTGGCTCAGGCCGAAAGCCTGACCTCCCGGGTTGCCGCTGACCCGCGAGTAGTCGGGCCGCCAACCTGGGCATCGACTCCCGGGTGGCTGAAAGGAATCGACGAGCCCGGCGCGATCACGATCTTCTGCACCGTGGTGGCGGACGACGCGAGCCATGCTCGATCGGTGGCAGACGATGTCTTCGAACTGGCCATCCAGAGCCTCATCGACCAAGAGCCACCGGGCTTGCTGCTGCCGGTGCTCATCGACCCCCGCGCACCGGGGCACTGAACTCCCGCGCGGTTGCGTCCCTGGGGCGCCGGGGGAAGGTCGTGCCTAAGCTCGGAGGCGATATCGGCCGCGAGCGACGAGCAGCACGCTCGTCGCGACCGGGCCGTCGTTGGTTGGACTCAGGCAGCGACATTCTTGACCGGGCGCGACTCGCCGAGAGCCTTCGTGAGCTAAGCGAGGTCGCACGACTCCTCGACCCGGTGGGCGAGGGCGCTTATCGGCGGGACTTCTACGGTCGCAGGATTGGGTTTCAATCCCGCCCGGTAGATGCACCTGCGACGTGCCGACGCCAATGCTGAAAACTAAAGCCTCAGCGGGAGACGGCCGATCGGTTCGTTATGAGGCTTTCCCGGCGGCTTGCGCTCGTTCCAGCGCTGCTAGCAATCACCTTGCTGTGTGACGTGGCCCCGGCAGTGGCCGCGCCGACCATGACCGAGTTCCCCTTGCTCACCGGCGGCCGCAGTCCGGCCGGGATCACTGCGGGGCCCGATGGCAACGTCTGGTTCGCCGAGAGCGCCGGCTCGGGCGGCATCGGCCGGATCACGCCCACAGGAGCGATCACCGAATTCACCTCGGGGGTCAGCGGGCCGGCGGAAGGGATCGCGCTGGGTTCGGATGGAAACCTGTGGTTCACCGAGCCATCGCAGGAAAAGATCGGCCGGATCACCCCCTCCGGAACGGTCACGGAGTTCACGGTTCCAAGCGGCCTGCTCAGCTCGGCAAAGCCCGCCGGAATCGCGGCGGGTCGCGATGGGAACCTGTGGTTCGCGATCTCTTCGAGCCAGGGCGGCATCGGGCGAATCACGCCAACGGGAACGATCACCGAGTTCACGAGCGGCCTGACGTCGGGAAGCAAACCGCAGGGCATCGCCGCAGGGCCCGACGGCAACCTCTGGTTTACCGAGACGGCAAGCCCCGCCCGTATCGGACGGATCACCACCACGGGGACGATCACTGAGTTCTCGGCCGGACTGACCGCCAACAGCAGACCGCAGAGCATCACCGCGGGGCCGAACGGCAACCTCTGGTTCACCGAGGAAACGAACCCGGGCCGGATCGGGCGAATCACCACCGCCGGGGCGATCACCCAGTACGAAACGGGTCTGCTGACCAACATCAGGCCGGAAGGGATCACGGCCGCCAACGACGGCAACCTCTATTTCGCGGAGTTCAACAACCCCGGCGAGATCGGCAAGATCACGACTGCTGGAGTGATCACGCAGACGGCGACGCCGACGAACAACAGCCAGCCGCTGGGGATCACGACGGGCCCCAACGGCAACGTCTGGTTCACGGAGGTCGCCAACGGCGGCAAGATCGGCACGCTGACCGTTGCGCCGAGCGTAGGAGCAGCCACCTCCTCCAACGTCGCCGAGCAGACCGCAACGCTCGCGGCTCCCGTGGGAGCCAACTCGCAAGCGACCGAATACTTCTTCCAGTACGGGCCGACCAGCGAATACGGCGCACGGACCTCGACGGCGTCGGCCGGCAGCGGCGCCACGCCCGCCGTCGTGTCCGCGAATGCCGTTGGGCTCTCGCCGAGCACGAGCTATCACTTCCGCGCGGTGGCGACGAACGCCAGCGGCACGACCTACGGCCCGGACCAGACCTTCACGACCGTCTCGCCACCCTCGGCCGACACGCTGCCAGCCACCGGCGCGACGCTCACCGGAGGAACCTTGCACGGATCGATCGATCCGCAGGGGCAGGCGACGACCTATCACTTTGACTGGGGCACCTCCACCGCATACGGAAGCCAGGCGCCGCTCGCCGATGCGAGCGTCGGCTCAGACAGCAGCGAACACACCGTCGAACAGGCCCTCGGCGAACTCACGCCGGACACGAGCTACCACTTCCGGGTCGTCGCGAGCAACTGCGAAGGCTGCGCGGAAGGGACCACCTATGGGCCGGATGAGACGTTCACGACCGCCCCGGCGCCCCTTGCGGCCACGCAGCCGACACAGGCCGTGGCGCAAGACACCGCGACGCTCGCGGGGATCGTGAACCCCCAAGGCGCTCCGACGACCTACCACTTCGATTGGGGAGGCACCACCGCCTACGGCAATCAAGCGCCCATGATCGACGGTGCCGTCGGCTCCGATAGCACTGAGCACTCACTCTCTCAGGCGCTAACCGGGTTGAGGCCGGGCGCGACCTACCACTACCGCATCGTCGCCAGCGACTGCGAAGGCTGCGCCTCGGGCACGACTTACGGCAGTGACGAGACGTTCACCACCCTAGCCCTTCCCGATTCCCTAACTGTCTCTATGCCGACTGTGACGAGCTCGCCGAGCCTGAGCACATCGCCTCCGCCGGCAACCGCACCACCGGAGATCGGAAAGACTGCGGTCGCGGGTGCGATCTCGGGTGTCGTGCTCGTCCGCGTGCCGGGCGGCACCGGGCTCGTGCCGCTCGGGTCCTCGCAGAACATCCCGATCGGGTCGGTAATCGACGCGCAGCACGGCGTCGTCCGCCTGACGACCGCCGTCAGTTCGGCGGGCAAGCTCCAGAGCGCGACGCTGTGGCACGGGTCTTTCGTGGTCGGGCAGCGTCCCGGAGCCGGCATGACGACGTTCACGCTTCCGCGTCCGTCGGGCTGTCGCGCCGTCGCCCGGCACGCTCGCAGCTCAGTGGCAAGCGCGGCCCGAGCCAAGGCGCCGCCGACCCTTTGGGCCAAGGACAACCACGGCCAGTACAGCACCCGCGGACAGAACAGCGTCGCAACCGTGCGCGGCACCTACTGGGAGACGACCAACCGCTGCGACGGAACGCTCACGACGGTCAAGCAAGGTCTCGTCAGCGTCCGCGATCTGCATCGCCACCGCTCGGTCCTCGTCCGTGCGGGCCACAGCTACCTGGCGAAGCGCTAGCAAGGCGAGCGCTGGCGCGTGAAGCGTCTGAGCCTGACCCCGAAGACGTTGGCCGTCGCAGTCGCGGCTCTCGTTGCGATGACCGGCGGCCTCATCACTTACCTCGCGGGCGCCTGGCCGCGCCTTGAGAACGACACGATCGACATGCGCTTCAGTGCGCGCGGCGCGTCAAAGGCGCCGGGTGTGGTCGTCGTAGCGATCGATGACAAGACGTTCTCCGAGCTACGCCGACAATGGCCGTTCCCGCGCAGGCTGCACGCTTCGGTCATCGACCGACTGGCCGCCGACCGAGCGCGCGCGATCGCCTACGACGTGCAGTTCACAGAGCCGACCGACAAAAGCGACGACCTGGCGCTTTACGAATCGATCGCGCAGTCCAAGACGCCGGTCGTGCTCGCGACGACGGAAGTGAACGCTTCTGGCCAAACCGATGTGCTCGGCGGAGAAGAAGCCCTCAAACAGGCGCACACCGCTGCCGCCGCAGCCAATCTTCCCGCTGAATCCGGCGGGGTGATCCGTCGCTATCCCTATTCGCTCCTCGGCCTGAAGGGTTTTGCCGTCGCCGCGAGCGAGGCCGCCGACACCCCGGTCCGCCCCTCGGGCTTCTCCGACGACCGCGCGCTGATCGACTTCCGCGGCCCGCCGGGAACGATCAGGACCGTCTCCTACGCCGACGTGCTCGAAGGTCGCATCAAGCCGCGGGTCTTCCGCGGGAAGATCGTCGTCGTAGGCGCGACATCCGCCACGCTGCAGGACGTCCATCAGACCTCCACTACGTCCGCCAGTCCAATGGCGGGACCGGAGATCCAGGCGAACGCGATCTGGACGGCGTTGCACGGCAATCCGCTCCAGCCCGCGCCCGGATGGCTTGCGCTGATCGCGATCGTGCTGGGCGCCCTGATTGCGCCGCTGGCTTCGCTGAGGTTCCGGGTACTCGGCTCGCTGTTGCTCGCCGCTGTCGTTGCGGCAGGCTATGTGCTCATAGCTCAGGCTGCGTTCGACGCCGGCAGCGTGCTCGTGCTCACCTATCCGTTGGCGGCATGGGGGTTGGCGGCTATCGGCACCGTTGCAGCGAACTACGTCGGGGCGTTCATCGAACGAAACGCCTTTGCACGTCAGTTGCGCGAAAGCCAGCTCGAGCTGATCCAGCGCCTCGCCCAAGCAGTCGACACGCGTGACACCGAGACAGGAGAGCACATCCAGCGCATCGGCCGGCTCTCCCAGCAGTTGGCCCTACAGATCGGCTGGAGCGAGGAGGAGTCCGAGGTGCTCCGCCACGCAAGCGCGATGCACGACATCGGCAAGATCGGCATTCCCGATCACATCCTGCTCAAGCCCGGAAAGCTCGACCCGGAGGAGTGGGAGGTCATCGAGGCGCACACCACGGCCGGCGCGCAGATTCTCGCCGACTCGTCTAACCCGCTTGTCCAGATGGCGCGCGATATCGCGATGTCCCACCACGAGCACTGGGATGGGAGCGGCTACCCCGCCGGCTTGAAGGGGGAGGAGATCCCGATCGCGGCGCGCATCTGTGCAGTTGTTGACGTCTACGATGCGTTGCTTGCCAAGCGCTCCTATAAGGAGGCATGGACCACCGAGCAGGCGCTCGCCGAGATCCAGCGAGGCAGCGGGACGCACTTCGATCCAGCGCTCGTTGCGGCGTTCCTCGCGCTCGCGCCGCAACTCGACAAGGAAGTCGCACATCCGCACACCGCACACAACGCTCCACAAGAGCCGCTAGCGCTGGCTGCCAAAAGTGCCCGGCATGCCGCACGAGGGTGATGAGCCCGTAGCCCCGGTTAGGGCGTTTTTCTAGAGAGGCGCACCGGCCGGCTCTCCAAGCCGGCAGGACTCCTCGATTCTATGGACGATCGCTCTTGTTCTCGGCCCGTCTACGGTCGCAGGATTGGGTATCAATCCCGCCCCCGCTATGTGAGCCTAGGGCTCCCCCTCTAGAAAGGTCATTTGGAGGCCGTTTACGGGACACGCCCCCGAACGGCTTGTAGGTCCTTTCGCCACACCTCCGCCGCGCATGGAGGCGATGAGCGCCGTGCGTTGAGCGCGCGTCCCCACCGCGGTGTGTTGAACTGTCGCGGGTTCTCTGGGCGTCCATCAAACGAGCCTCGGGGCGTCACGTATCCGCGCGATGAAAGCCCGGTACGAGGAGCGGTGATCGGCGCCCTCCTACGGATGGCTCGAGGGTGCACCAGCAGAGCGCTGGCGTCTCGCCCAAACACAACGAACGCACCCAAACTGCCGCCCCTGAGCTGCGACTTTAGCTCGACCACAGCAGCGACGAGCGTCCTCGAGCCGCAGCGAGCCACGTGATGCCCGGGGCGCGGCAGAATGGTATGGGATTTTGGGTCGTATGTGGTCCTTGTAACGTCTGGATGCCACCGCTACCTTGCCGCGTTACTCGCCCGGTGGACAGTCCGCATCACTCGCCAGTCTGGACAGTCAACCCGGCGCAAGTTCGACTGAGGAGGAGCCACAAGGTGTCGCGAGATGATGGATCGGCGACGGGGCTGCGAGCGCGCGGCTCACGTCTGGCGCCTTCGCGGTCGGCGCAGCGGACGCTGCTGATTATCGCGCTCGCGCTGTCGGCGATCGTCTCCCACGCGGCATTCTTGCCTCAGCAGGCGCGCGCGGCGTCGCGCAACGTGCTGATCGTTTCCCAACCCGGTCTCCCCGAATTCTACGCCGGCGCTGGGGTCGCGAGCTACCTCAACATGTCCGGCTACACCACGACCGTCACTGAATCCCTTCCGACCCAGGCTTCCCAGCTGGCCGGTTACTCCCAGATCTGGTACCTGGGCGCTTTCCACGGGATCGTCGCGGAAGATCAGGAACGTCTCGAGCAATACGTCCGCGGGGGCGGCAGCCTGTATCTCACGGGCATGGAGGGCATCGAAAAAGGGGGAATTGATGAATCGGATCAGGCGATCGCGCGGAGTGTCCTCACCGAACAGTCGATCCTGGTCGGAGAGCCTGAAATCTACGGGGAAACCCCGCTTCTGTTCAACAAGAATGCCGCGGACGCCATCTCCACCAAGCCGAATGATCTGAGCGCATTCCCGGCGCCGACGCCCGGCGGGATCAGCGGTATCGGACCTCTGGATGGGCGTAACGTCCTCGGCAGCAACGGCCGGACTGCGGCCGGCGCGGTCTTCGATGAACGAGACATGGCAGGGGGGCGTGGGCGTCTCGTGATCTACATGGATCTGGGCTGGCAGGGGAGGGTGTACCTCGAAGCGTTCGAAAACATCGCGAACTTCCTCGAGAGCGCGCCCGCACGCGAAGAACCGACCGAAAAACCGATCGAAGAACCGGCCGAAAAACCGATCGAAAAACCGATCGAAGAACCGACCGAAGAAACAGCCCAGCCGGGGAAGGTGCTCATACTGACGAGCGAAGCGCCCAAGAACCTTCAAGCCGGCCTCGACACCACGGCCGAGCTCCGGGCTCTGCGCTACCACGTCACGCTCAGCGTCGCGCCTTCGCTGGCGCTCGCGACGGTCCACCGGTCGGCGGCGGGAGCCCGCCGGTCGGCTAGCCAGACGCTGACGCCGTGGAAGATGCCGAAACTCAAGGACTACTCGGCGGTGTGGATGCTCGCCGAAGGCTCGCCCGCCGCGCAGGGCGCAAACCGAGAAAGGCTCGAGCGCTACGTCAAGGCAGGCGGGCGGCTGTATTTCGGCGGCAACCATGTCACCTACCCGAGCAACGAAACCGACCAAGATCTACTGCGATCCCTGTTGCAGGACGAACAGATCACGATCCACGACAGCATCGGCGCAGGTGCCGTGCATTTCGCCCCCGGCGCGCTTGACCGAATCGCCCAGGAACCGAATGGGCTGAAGGAAATGCCGATCAACAACATCGCTGAGATCTCAGGTCTCCCCGCGAGGAACGTGCTTGCTACCGACGGTGAACTCGACACCGCGGCTGCCTTCGACGAAGCCGACATGAACACCGGTCGCGGCCGGCTCGTCATCTACCCCGACGACTGGACCCAGGCCAACCCGGATGCAATGCAACGCGAGGCGTTCGTGCAGAACGTCCAGGACTTCCTCGAAGCGACACCGCAACGCCTTGGCCCGAGATCCAGCGAATACGTGGCGCTCGGAGACTCCTATGCCTCCGGAATGGGCAGCTACGACTACATCGAAGGCACGACCGGGGAAAACGGGTGTTTCAAAGCGGTCCATGGGTATGCCGAGCAGATCGCTGCCAACGACCACATGAGCCTCGCTTTTCAATCGTGCAACGGGGATCAGATCGGCGCGCTCTGGGCGGGACAAGCTGGACGGACACCGCAATTGAACCTCGTTGGCCCGGACACCAGGGCTGTCACTCTCACTGTTGGTGGCGACGACATGGGATTCGCGGGAGTGTTCAAGGATTGCCTGCTCCCGCTTCACAAATCGTTCCCGAACCCGTTCGAATGCCACGGGGGACTCGAAGGCCCGGCCTTCGAAGCCGAGGATTGGCTGCGACGCGGACGCAAGGCAGGTAAATACAAGCGCCCCGGCGGTGACAAGAGCAGCAACGAAAACTGGCAGCCGAGCCTGCGTCAGGTATATGAAAGCATCCTCTACCAGGCGCCCGGCGCAGAACTCGTCGTGATCGGATACCCATACCTGATGGAGAGCGAAGAGCCGCTTGGGGTGCCGCTCCTTTGTGACATCACCTTCCCGTCAGAACACTCGCTTCCGCTGTCGATCAAAGCAGGCGATGTCGAGTGGATCAAGAAGGTCACCGATGAAGTCGACCTGATCATCGAACAGGCGGTTAAGGAGGCACGCAACGCAACGGGTGGCAACATCCGCTTCGCGGACCCACGCCCACGCTACCACGGCCATGCTCTATGTGATTCACCGCTGCACGAATGGTATCTGAACATGCTTCACATCAATCTGTCGCCGGAAGAATTCCTGATCCACATAAACAAACCCAACATCGAAAAGTTCATAAATCGTGAACCAGAGAGCCTCCACCCAAACGTCGTAGGGCAAAACGTCCTTCGCGAACTGATCGAAGAAGTCGCGCAGGAATTCTGAGCTTCACCGAAAGCTGCGGCCGCTGAGTAGGAGAGCTCGGGCTTGGACAGTTCGATGACGCGTCTCGATCCCGCCGGTTAGTTTCGTGATCGGGTCCGAGCCCGAGCGAGCAGGTCCCGCTCGGCGAGGGGGAGCGGGGGAGCGGCTGGGGTCGCGTCCGTTTATCCCGCGTCCGCCCCGGGTGTCGCTAGCGGCGCCCGTCAGCGGCAGTGCTGCAGACGGCGAAGATCTCCGATGAACGTCTCGCTCGGCGCGCAGCGCCCCGCGCTGGGGTCGATGCACCCGCTCGCGCACGTCAGTCGGCTCGCTGCCGGGGGCGCAGCCGCAACCTCCTCATGGCCGCAGCAGTCGGCCTTGGCGCTTGGCTCGCAGCAGACGTGAGCGCTTTCCCAACCCGACGCGCTTGAGAACTTCAGAGACTGTCGAGAGCGCCATGTGCAGAGCCGTCGTGATCTGCGCGGCGGTCATTCGCAAGCGTCGCAGCCGGACGATCTCCTCAACGCGCTCGGTGGTGTCTTGTGTGGGATGCACTTCGGCGCCGAGGAGCGGTCAAGCAGACCCTGTGCTTCTTCCACGCTCCACCGGGCCAGCCAGCGACGGGCCGTGCGAGCGGTGATTCCGGCGGCCTCAGTCGCCTCCATCACCGACCAACCGCTCTCGATTCGATCGCCAAGCAACTGCCTGCTCTTCGGACAGGTCCGAGCGTTAGCGTGCAACTTCATCCGGTTCTCGTTGGGACTGCGTTAGACACCTCAAGCCTCCAAGGGGACCCGGATGGCTAAGACGGACGAATCTGCTTAGGAACTACATCTAGGGCGGCGACGGATGCTGCATGCGAGCGTCCGTCGTCGACCTGATGCGTCGCGGTGACGGCGTAGCATGGGCGGATGGCCCCGAAGTCGAAGGTCCAGCTGGCGAGAGAGCATCTCGAACGGGCGTTGCCGGCGGTCACGGCGGCGCAGTACACCGAGGCCGTCACATGGCTCTTCGCGTCCCTTGAGGCGGCGGTCGCCGCTCTCGCCGAGCAGAACGGAGAGACACTCGACACCAAGCATTGGCGCAAGGCGGAGGTTGCCAGTGGGCTGTTCAGGCGGGGTGCCGTCGCAGTCGACTTGGCCCCACCCCTGCGCACGTTGAACGAGGCGCGCAAGGAGGCCATCTACGACGGCGAGGAGCCAGAGCTCGATGGTCAGTCGTTGGAGGACCTCGCCGCTGAGGTTGAGGCCGCGGTCGAGCTGGCGGAGGAGGGCGCCCCGTGAGCTCCTTCGACGCTCAGTTGAACGGTCGCGGGTGGCAGCATCGCCTGGAGCGCGATCCTCGCAGGGCGCTTGAGCTGTTGCCCCGGTCGCTACGCGAGCTGCACCGTCTCCTGACGGTCCGCGCGCGGGACTCGGGGGCCAACGCGCTTCTCCTAAGCGGATCGACGGCGCGAGGAACCCGGACCGAGATCAGCGACCTCGACTACCACCTCGTGGGGGAGCCGGTCGCAACGAGTGACATGCCCGCGGAGCTGGACCTGCACGTGGTATCCGCTCGGAAGCTGGGTGAGCGCCTGCGCGAGGGGGACGACTTCACTCAGTGGTCGCTGCGCTTCGGGCTTGTCATATTCGACGACGGTGTGATCCGCGACGCGGTCCGCGAGATTGTCGAGCACCGCCTCTGGCCCGACCCGGCCCGCAAGCGCCAGCAGGCTGAGAAGTCGTTGCGTATCGCGCTAGCGATGGTCGAAAGCGGCGATCACGACGCGGCGATCGAGCAGGTCCGCACGGCACTAACGCTCACAGCGCGTTGGCACCTACTCGAACACCGACTGTTTCCTCTCTCGAGAGGCGAGCTTCCCTCACAGCTGCAGGAGTTGGGGACTGCCGACCTCGCAACGTCTTTGGCTGGCACGATCCATGGCGCACCTGCCCTCGCCGAGCTGGCACGTTCCGTCCAGAGCGCCACAGAGCTCCTCGACGGCCTCGCCGCGGGGGATCGCACGCTCGCACGTAGCTGAGCTCCGTGCGAGCGTGGACCAGCCGCGCGAGTTTGGCGCGGACCGTCACTCACTTGGCACGACGCGTCTTTGCCTGCTCAAGCTTCGTTGGCTTGTCCGCCTTTTGGAGCGCTTCTTCGGGAGCCTTCGATGAGGCGCGAGCATCGCGAGTCGGATACCCGTATCAACCCCGGGCCCGCCACTCAAAAAAGCCTCCTGGACCACAAGACGTCGATCGACCTCCGCCCTCCTTAGGAGGCTTACCCTGTCCAGAGGCCCTTAGGCACCCGGCTGGACAAGCGCGCTGTCGGGAGCGCTCGTAGCCCAGGACGGCTCGCGCGCGTGCAGGCGCAGCAGCGCCTTCCAAGTCGCCGGCCCGAGCGCCCCGTTAGCGCGCAGGTGGTGGCGTGCCTGAAAATGGGCAAGCGCGTTGGCGGTCTGCGCTCCGAAGAACCCGCCGACGGGCAACCGTGCGCCGGCGCCGTTGAGCAGCTCCTGTGCCCATACGATCTCGTCGCCGTCGGCTCCGGCGCGAAGGATCGGTGGATTGGCCGAGCGTCGCGACAAGCGCGGCGGCGCCAGCGCGAACGAGGCGATCTGACCCGGCTGCGCGGACTCGAGATCGAAGAAGCTCGCGCCGGACAAGCCGTAAGCGCCCGCGAGAGAACGGAAGCGCGCCACTTCTGGCGGCGCCGGAGCTCCGTAGAGCTGGCCGACAGGCAGTACCTGGCGGCCGTAGATGGAGTTGCTGCCGATCGTCGTCGCATAAGCCGCCGCCACGCTCTGGTGAAGATCGAGCCAGTAGATCTGCGGCAGATCGAAGTTGAATCCACCGGGCCCGAGAAAGACCGAGTATGGGAACGTCGGATGCTGAAGAACCTCGGCCTGGCCGGCCAGGCCGATCGGAAACTTCGAGCCGAGCTGGGAACGCAGCGATCGGACGAACGTCTGCGCGGCGCCGTAGCGCCCGTCGTACTGCCCCTCCGCATCGACCACCAGGCATTGCGCTCCGTTGCGCACGGCGGCGACCGCCGCCGCCGCTTCGCCCGCCGGATTGAGACCGTAGGCGAAGGTCCACGCGCATACCGATATGCCGCCCGTCTGCAGAGCTCCCGCGAGTGCCGGCGTGAACTGAGAATCGGGAGTCGATCCATCCGCGCCCTTGACGTACAGCGTGTGGACCCCCGCCGTTCTCGCCTGCGTTGCGAGCTGCTCGGGACTCACCTGTCCGGGCACCTGCGCGACCTGCGCTATCCACAGCGCCGTGCCGGCGAACGGCGAGGACGCCGGAAGTGCGCTGGCATGCGCGGCTCCCGGGAGCAGCGCTACGGCCACCAGCGCGAGCGCCATGGCCAGCCCTCGAACGCCGACGCCTCTCGAGCGAGTCGAGGTCGCGACGGCGCCCGCGTCGCGCTCAAAGCGCGTCCGCGGGAGGCCCCGGAGAGGGTGGTGATCGTTTTGGGTCAACGGTGGTGACTCCTATGCGCTGCGTCGTCGGAAGATCGCGCTCGCGAGCACGATAGAGATGACGCCGACGCCCGCCAGCTCCACAGCACGGCGAGCAGCCTCCGTGTGCCCCAAGCTGGCCCGTGACGGTGGGCAGTAGCCGTACCGCGTTCCCCTCAAACCCTTGAGATATGCTCATATCGGTATATGATGGTCGCATGGCGAGAGCTGCGACTACGACGGACGCGTTCAACGCGGTGGCTGAGCCGCGGCGGCGCGAGATCCTTGACCTGGTCGCCGGCGGCGAGCGGCCGGTCGGCGAGCTTGTCGAGCTGCTTGGTCTCGCTCAGCCGCAGGTGTCCAAGCACCTGCGTGTGCTGCGAGAGGTTGGCGCGGTGTCGGTCCGCAACGATGGCCGGCAACGGCTTTACCGGCTCAACGGCCAAGCGCTGAAGCCGATCCACGACTGGGTGAGCGCCTATGAGCAGACGTGGACCGCCCGCTTTGACGCGCTCGATGACGTCCTCGACGAACTCAGACAACAGGAGGCAGACGATGCAAGCGGCAACCGGTAGAGCGAAGGCGAGGGTCACCCTTCCGACCGATGAGCAGATTCTGATCGAGCGGGAGTTCGATGCGCCGAGGCGGCTTGTGTATCGCGCGTTCACCGAGCCCGAGCTGGTGAGACGCTGGTGGCACGCCAAGCGCGGTGAGGTCACCGTGGTGGAGATCGATCTGCGGATCGGAGGCTCCTGGCGCTACGTGATGGTCACCCACGACGGAACCGAGGTCGGCTTCCACGGCGAGTACCGCGAGATCGTCCCCGGCGGGCGGATCGTGTCGACCGAGGTTTTCGAGGGCCTCCCCGCAGGCGTCCCCGAGCAGGACGCGGCAACCTTGAACACCGCGACGTTCATCGGGCTGGAGGAGCGTACGAGCGTCTCGATCCTGATCCAGGCCACCAGCAAGACGTCTCGCGACGCGATCGTGGCCTCCGGTATGGAGGACGGCCTCCAGGACGCCCTGGACCTGCTCGAGCAGGTCGCAAGCTCAATCCCGGACACCGACTAGAGGAGCCTCGACATGCCCGACACACCCGACCACGCACCGCTGATCCTCGGGACCGACTTCGTCGCCGTCCCGACAGACGACTTCGACGCAAGCTGCCGCTTCTATGGCGAGGTGCTCGGCCTACCGCGCATCGCAAGCTACGGACAGAGGCCCGGCGCTGAGTTCCAGGCCGGCAACCTCACGCTCGCGGTCATGCAGAACGACGCCTTCGGCGGGACGTTCTCGCCCAACAGCATGCCGATCGCCCTGCGCGTCGCCGACGTGGCGGCGGCGCGCGAGCGGCTGATCGCGGTCGGTGTCAGCTTCCACACCGAGCCGTTTGACTCCGGCGTCTGCCACCAGGCGATCCTCAGCGATCCGGCCGGCAATCCCCTGAGCCTTCACCACCGCTATGCGGCGCCCAACCCCGCCGGCGACCAAGCCGCCACGGCCATGCAGAAGGCCTGAGCGGGTATTGCACAGACAGCCGGCACTGATCAGTCTGAGCGCACGATGGTCTCCTGCGAAAACGGGTGCCCGGGCAAAGTGGTCAGCTTGTCTCGCGTTCGTCGCGGAGCGGCTCCGGCCCGACGACCTGCTCGACCAGGCCGGTGTCGACGTCGTAGACGAGGCCCGACACGAGGAGCTCTGCGGGTAGGAATGGATTGGCTTTTAGCGCCGCCACGTCGGTCGTGACCGAAGCCGACGGGTCCGTTATGTGCTCAGAGTCCAGCTCTGCCTCGTCGATACCGAGGTAGTCGGCGAGCAGGGCGGGATATCCGGTGAGGCGCTTGATGCCGCAGTCGGTGTGATGGAGCACGATCAGGTGCCGACCCGCGCCCGGCGGCCCTCCGGGGTCCGCGGAGGCGACGAGCCGCAGCAGGGCCATCGACTGCAGCGTCGCCGGCGTGATCCGTCCATCGACGTTGCGGAGTACCGCCGCGTCCCCCCGCTCCAGCCCGAAGACGTCTGCGGGGTCGACGCGCGGGTCCGCGCAGCCGACGATCATGCACTTCAGTCGCGGCATCATCGCCATGCCGTGAGTCTCTCGGTGCTCTGCGAAATGCTCGTTGCGTGAGCGCAGCGTCTCGATCGTGTTCATCTCGCCTCCTGTGATTGGGGCTGCGGGCCCGGCGGCATCGGGTGAGTCCGGCGCGGCTTGGGGGAGGCAGCGATGTCGGCCGCTGCCTCGTCGGCCGCGATCGGCTGGGCTGGGAGCAGCAGCGCCGCCGCGACGGCGCCTGCGAGCGCAACGGCCGCAGCCACGAGGCAGCCCGCACTGAGGCCGTGAACGAGAGCTTGTGACGCCACATCGTAAACCGCGGCCGCGAGCGCCGCATGACCGCCGGCGGCGAGCTGGCCGGCAACTGCGAACGCCGCCCCGGCCGAGGAGTGAGCCAGCGAGGCTGCCCCGTGTGAGAGCCCTCTCGGGAGAGCCGAGCTGACCTTTGTGCCGTACACCGACGCGTACACGCTGCCGATGACGGCTACGCCGAGCGTCCCGCCGAGCAGCCGCGTCGCGTCGTTCACGGCCGAGCCGACCCCGGCCTTCGCCGCCGGCACGACGCCCATGATCGCCTCGGTCGCAGGTGCGCTCGTGAAGCCCATGCCCACCCCGTACACGACCATCTGGACCGCGATCGTCGCGTAGCCGGTGGTCGTGGACACAGTCGCGACCCATAGGTAGAACGTGGTCACCATCAAAAGGCCCGCGGTGACAACGACCTTCGTGCCGATGCGAACCGCCAGCTTCGTCCCCAGCACCGAGGAGACGCCAACGGACAGGGCGACCGGAAGCAGGTGAACACCCGCCGAGAGGGGGTCATAGCGCTTGATCAGCTGGAAGTACTGCGTGATCACGAAAATGAAGCCGAGCAACGTGAAAAACGACACAGTCACAGCCGCACAGGCCGCGCTGAAGCGCGCGTTGCGAAACAGCGACACGTCGAGCATCGGCGCGCTCGAGCGACGCTCCCACGCCACGAAGCCGACGAGCAGCGACCCCGCGAGCACAAAGCCCGTCACGCTGCGGGCGCTGCTCCAGCCGTGATCGGGAGCCTCGATGATCGTGAACACGAGCAGTGAGATGGCGCCCGTCGAGAGGCCGAAGCCGGCGCGGTCGAGCGCCCGCGCGTCGACCTCGCGCGAAGTGGGGACGTAGCGGGCCACGAGCCAGGCGCCGAGCGCGGCGACGGGGCTCATCGCGAAGAAGATGCTGGCCCAGGAGAAGTGTCCCAACAGCCATCCGCCGACGATCGGTCCGAGGGCGATCGCCATACCCGCGGTGGCGCCCCAGAGTCCGATCGCACGCGCTCGCTCGGCACGCTCGGTGAAGATGTTCGAGATCAGCGACAACGTCGCCGGGAACGCCATAGCCGCGCCAAGCCCCATCACGCATCGCGCGACGATCAGCTGCGAGGAGCTGGCCGCCAGGCCCCCGGCGGCGCTCGCCGCGCCGAACACCGCCAGCCCGGCGAGCAGCATGCCCTTGCGCCCGAGCCGGTCAGACAGGCTGCCCGCCGCCAGCAGGAAGGCGGCGAACACGAGGTTGTAGGCGTCGACGATCCACTGAAGCTGGCTGTTCGATGCGTGCAGTTCGCGCGCCAGCGTCGGCAGCGCAACGTTGACGATCGTCGTATCGAGGTTGATCGCAAAAGCCGCGAGCAGCAGCGCAGGCAGCACGAGCAACGATCGGCGCGTCATGACTGTGCTCCACGGCGAACCGCCAGGCGAAGCTGGTGCAAGGTCGCGACGGCGTTCGGCATCGGACTGCTCCTCTCGAAAGGCCAAGTAGTCTTGTAGATGCAAGATAACACGCCTGCGAGTAATCTTGTAGCTACAATATGCTCATGACCAAAGCCGCTCCCAAGGCCTCGGGACCGCGCGGGACGCAGATGGCGGAGGAATGCCTGGCAGTTCGCGTGCGAATGCTCAGCCGTCGCCTGAGCCGCATCTACGACACGGCTCTCAGGCCGCTCGGGCTGACGGTCGCCCAGCTCAACCTGCTGTCGGTGATCGAGGTCGTTGGCTCCGCCCCGTCCAGCCGCGTGGCCGAACTGCTGGGGATGGAGATATCGACGCTCAGTCGCAACGCCCACATCATGGAGAGCGAGGGGTGGATAAGCGTTAATCAGGCCGAGCGCGGAAACGGCCGCATCCTGACCTTGCGCGCCGCCGGCGTCGAGAAGCTCAGCGAATCAAAGCCAGCCTGGGAGGAAGCCCAAGCGCAAGCTCGCGACCTGCTGGGCCCGGACGGCTCGCGTGACTTGAAGCGGATCGGCGATGACGCCTGGGATGCAGAGCTCGCCAATGCTGGTCCTCGCCCTTCCGCCTCGCGTCCCTCATGAGCCTCGCCGCCGATGACGCCGCCTTGCCCGAAGATCCCGAGTTCGGACCGGGGCTCGTCGCCTACAGCGAGTGGGGCACGCGGCTTGCGCAGCACAATTTCGCAACCCGGCGCTGATGTTGTCGCGCACGCGCACGCGCTCGTCCCGCTATCCGTGCCACAGCGCGAGAAGCACCGTACACACGACGACCTCGGTGACGGTGATCGTTGCTCCGATCGTGTCGCCGGTACGCCCACCGAGCGTGCGCCGGACAAACAGCACAGACAGCGCCGCGCTGAGCCCGGCGACGATGAGCGCGCCCGCTCCGGGGATCGGCCCGCAGACGGCGAGCGCGAGAGGCACTGAGAAAATCGTCGCGGCGAGGAGAGCGCCGCGGCTCGCGTGCATCGCGGCTCCCAGCCCGTCGCTGCGTGCGGGCAGCGTCGCGAGGACGTGTGCCAGCGCTGCCCAGCGTGCCAGTGCGCACGCGGTTATGAGTGCTGCAAGTACGTGAGCGGCGCCCAGTGACGCAAGAGTCGTGAGCATCAGCAGCGCCCAGCCGATCAGCGCCAGCGCGCCGAATACGCCGGTGGCAGAGTCACGCATGACCTCCAGGCGCCGGTCACGGTCGCCGCGAGCGCCGAGTCCGTCGGCGGTGTCGGCGAGTCCATCCTGGTGCAGCGCGCCGCTCACCACCACAAGTGCAATTATCGCGAGCGCTGTCGCGGGGGCGCGGCCGAGCAGTTGTTCGGCTCCCACGCGCACGCCGCCGGTGAGCGCGCCGATCCCCGCGCCGATCAGCGCAAACCAGCCGGCCGCGCCAGCGAGCCCTGCGGTGCCCGCGGGCGCCGGCAGGATCGTCAACAGCGCGATCGCTCGCGGCAGGCCCCTCCACGCCAGCCGCCCTCGGCGGCCGCTCTCCTCACCCGGATGCTCAGCGTGCGCGTGTGACGCTTGACTCATCGAATGTGCCCATTTCGCTGTGCAGCGTCCCTGCCGCCTCGATCAGCGGCAATCCAAGCAGCGCGCCCGAAGCCTCACCCAAACGCAGGCGCAGATCGAGCAGCGGCTCCAACCCCA
The DNA here is from genome assembly GCA_963794905.1 of uncultured Solirubrobacteraceae bacterium. Classification (GTDB taxonomy): domain Bacteria; phylum Actinomycetota; class Thermoleophilia; order Solirubrobacterales; family Solirubrobacteraceae; genus Palsa-744. The sequence continues at coordinate 1,000,187 of CAWCFO010000002.1, read as the reverse complement.
GCTCGGTGAGCAGCAGCCTGTGTCCCGGCTCGGCCGAGCGGTGGCCCGCGATCAGCGTCTCGGCGATCGTCGGCTGCAACCGCACCGCCGCAAGCGCGGATGCCGCGACCGTATAGCCGTCCAGCAGCACCGGCAGACGTAGGCGAGCTGCTTCGCGCGCCGCGCCAGCCAGCGCCGCAAGCTCAAGGCCGCCCACCGTGCGCAGCGCCTCATGCGCCGGCTGCTGCGCACCGTGGCGCTGTAGAGCGGCCGTGACGATCGCGCGCTTGCGCTCCACTCCCGCGGCGTCCACGCCGGTGCCGCGGCCGACCATCGCGTGCGGGGCCGCGCCCGTCAACGCGCACGCGAGCGCCGCGCCGGTCGTTGTATTCCCAATCCCGATCTCGCCGAGCACCAGGCAGTCGATCTCGTGCTCCGCCAGCTCACAGGCGAGCGCTGCGCCGGTGGCGAGCGCCGCGTCGAGCTGTGTCTGCGTCAGCGCCGGTCGGTCTGTCATATCGGCACTCCCCGCGGCGATCTTCGCGTCGCGCACACCAGTCGGGGTGGGCGCAAGGAGTCCCACATCGGCCACCAACAGCTCGTGCCCGCCGCGTCGCGCGAGCACTCCAACCGCTGTCTCGCCCCTCGCCGCGGCCGCGGCGACCTGCGCTGAGACGGCGCCATCGAACAGGCTCGTACCGTGGCGCACGTGCCCGTGATCGGCAGCGCACACGAGGACTCCGGCGCGCACGCGCGGCGGAGGCGGGCGGCCTGTGACGCCGGCCCAGCGCTCGATGACTGCCTCCAGTGCGCCGAGACTGCCAGCCGGCTTGACCAGCGCGTCGAGGCGGTCACGCGCCTTGACCGCCGCCGCACGGTCGAGGTCGGGAGGCAGTGTGGTGTGGGCTGGGGACGGTGTTTCGTCGTTCGGGCTGGTGGACGGCGCTGCTCTGTCGCAGTCAGGCGCCTCGTGCCAGCGCTCACGCATCAGCACCGCCTCCAGTGGCATCCGTTGTGACCAGCCCGACGCCTCCAGGCTTGGGCGCACCGGCCGCTCGTCCGGCCATCCGATACAGAGGTAGGCGATCGGGTCCACCCGTGCGGGAATCCCCAGCAGCGCGCGCAGGTCGGCGGGGCGATAGAAGCTCACCCAGCCGACGCCCAGACCCTCGGCGCGCGCCGCCAGCCACAGGTTCTGGATCGCGCACGCTGTGCTGTACACGTCGGTCTCGGGGATCGTTCCGCGTCCAAGAACCTCCACCTCGGGCTTGCCGTGATCGCAGCACACGCATATGCCCAACGGCGCCTCTACCACACCCTCGATCTTCTTGTCGAGGAACTCGGCCGTGCGTTTGTCGAAGCGCTCGGCCTGGCGCAGCCGCTCGCGGTGGGCAAGTCGCCGAACCTCTGCGCGCGTGGCGAGCTCGCGTATTACGATCAGCCGCCACGGCTGCATCAGCCCGACCGACGGCGCGCGATGGGCAGCGCCCAACACACGTTCAAGTACCTCCTCGGGAACCTCCTCGGGCCGGAAGCGGCGCACGTCGCGGCGCTCGGCGATCACGCGGTACACCGCTTCCATTTGATCTGCTTGGAAGCGCCAGCCGGAGGGATCGGCCGCTCGCTCGCTTGCTCGCGAGGCGTCGAATCCAGGCGGCGTCGGCGGGCGTGCAAAGCGCTCGTCGGTCATGGTCGCCGTGCCTCGGCATTGCCTGTCGCGTCAAGTCGCGCCCCGACCCCGTCCAGGTGCAGCAGCGCTCCCGCCACGAGCAGGCTCGCCTCGCGCGCGTGCGCCACCCACGTGGCGTTGACCCGTCCGTGAACGTCGCGGAAGCGGCGCGTCGGTGGATCGGCGGGAACGATCCCCATCCCAAGCTCGTTGCTCACCGCGATCACCGGGGCGTCGTGCTCGGCGGCGCGCCGGGCTGCGCGCGTGGCGTGCGCTTCGATCTCACCGTCCTGCACGCCGGTCGCGAGCTGATTGCTGACCCACAGCGTCAGGCAGTCGATGATCACAAGCGTCTCGCTGTCGGCCCGCGCGAGCGCTGCGTCGAGCTCCAGCGGCTCCTCCAAGGTCTGCCAGCTCGCGGGCCGCTCCTCGCGGTGACGCGCGATCCGCGCCGCCATCTCAGTGTCGTCCGCTGTGGCTGTGGCGATGAAGCAGACAGGACCGGGGTGCGCCAGCGCACGCTGCACGGCCAGCGTTGACTTGCCGCTGCGCGCGCCGCCAAGCAGGACAGAGAGCGCCATCAGAAGTCGATCCCCCGTTTGGCGCGCACGCCACGGTCGTAAGCGTGGCGCACCTTCACCATCTCGGTGACCGTGTCCGCCGCCTCGATCAGGGTCGCGGGCGCGTCGCGTCCGGTGAGGATCACGTTCACGTGCTCCGGTCGACCGCGCAGCGCACGCACCACATCGTCGGTCGCGATCCACCCCCAGTTCAGCGGGTAGGTGATCTCGTCCAGCACCACCAACTGATGCTCACCGGCGGCGAGCGTCGCGGCAGCCAGCTCCCACGCCGCGCACGCGCGAGCGCGGCTGCGCTCCAGATCGTCGCTCAGCCACGTGAACCCATCGCCGGTCTTCGCCCAATCCACCCCAAGCTGAACGGCGACCTTCTCCTCACCCACCTTCCACTTCCCCGACTTGATGAACTGGATCACGCTCACCCGCCAGCCGCGCGCTACGCCGCGCATCACTACGCCGAACGCGGCGGTTGACTTGCCCTTCCCGTCGCCCGTGTTGATGAGCACGAGCGAGCGCTGGCGAGCGTAGGAGGGACGCTCGCGCGGAGGGTGCTCGGGGTCATTTGGACGGCCGCTCATCCCACACCCGCCAAGGCGCCGATCGCGTCGAGGTCGAGATGCGCCAGCACCGCCGCGATCAGGCTCTTGCCCGCCGAGCGCGTGCAGCCCTGGACCATCAGCGCCCTCACCGCAGCACCGCCGGGAGAGCGGCAAGGAGCGTGGGGGACGAGGCCGAACGCGCCGGGTCCGCCGGGGGACGTGGGGTGACGATCAGGCCGTGGCCCGTGGGCGCGCCGACCCGCAGTCGTGCGCGGTAGTGGCGATTCAGCAGCGGCTCGCTCAGCACCGTCTTGGGCGGCCCGACCGCTGCGGTGCGCCCGTGGTCCAGCAGCAGCAGCTCCTCGGCGTATTGGCCGGCGAGCGTCAGATCGTGGATGGCCCCCACCACGGTCAGCGAGTGATGGCTGCGAAGTTCTCCCACGAGGCGCAGAACGTCCTGCTGGCGGCCGACGTCGAGCGCGCTCGTCGGCTCGTCCAGCAGCAGGACCCGCGCCTGTTGGGCGAGGGCGCGGGCGAGCACCACGCGCTGTCGCTCACCCCCGCTGAGGGTTCCGAGCCGCCTGGTCGCCATGTCGAAAAGGTCGAGGCCGGCGAGCGCGGACCTCACGGCGTGTTCGTCATTGGGGCCGCTGCGGCCGAGATAGCCGAGATGCGGCGTGCGACCCAGGCAGGCGTACTCCCACACGCTCATCTCCGCCGGGAGCTGCGGGCTCTGCGGCACATAGGCCACGCTGCGGGCGCGCTCTCGCCCAGGAACGCTCGCAAGCTCGCGCCCCTCGATCGTCAGCGACCCCTCATAGGGAAGGAGTCCCGCGAGCGCGCGCAAGGTCGTGCTCTTGCCAGCGCCGTTCGGGCCAATCAGCATCAGCCAGCCGCCGCTGGACACGCTGAAGGACACCCGATCGACCACTGGGTGATCGCCCAGCGTCACGGTCAGCTCCGTCGCCTCGATCACAGCGTCTCCGAGCGTGTGGCGCGCAGCACGAGCGCGAAGCAGGGCGCCCCGATGAGGGCCGTCATCACCCCGACCGGCACTTCCGCCGGCGAGAGGGCGGTGCGGGAAACGATGTCGGCGAGCACCAGAAAAGATGCGCCGAAGGCCGCGGCGAGCGGGATTATCACGCGGTAGCTCGCGCCGATCAGCAGTCGCACGGTGTGGGGAAGCACCACTCCGACGAAGCCGATCAACCCGCTCACGGCGACCACGGCGGCCGTCCCGAGCGTCGCTGCCAGCACGACCACCAGCCTCACTCGCCCGACGTTCACACCGAGCCCTTCGGCCTCCTCGTCGCCGAGGCGCAGGACATCGAGCACGCGACGGTGCGCAATCAGGACGGCGAGGCTGAACGTGACATAGGGGAGCACCAACAGGACATCGCTCCAGCCGGAGGTGTTCAAGCTGCCGAGCAGCCAGGAGTACACGGCTGTGGTGCTCTGCGCGTGCTGTTGCAGCAGAAACGTCTGCACGGCGGTCAGGAACACGCTCACCGCGATCCCAGCGAGGATCAGTGTGGAGACATCGCGGCCTCTCACCGAGCGTCCCAGCGCATACGCTGCGGCGACGGCTAGGAGCCCTCCGGCGAAGGCCGCGGCGATCAGCAGGCTCCTCGAGCCGGGAGGTCCGTAGATGATCTCGGCGGTCGCGCCGAGGCCGGCCCCCGCCGCAACTCCGAGCAGGTAGGGTTCGGCAAGCGGGTTGCGAAATACGGCTTGGTAGCCGGCGCCCGCGCTGGCCAAGGTGCCGCCGACGATCGCGCCGAGGATCACTCGCGGGGCGCGTATCTGCCACAGCACGGCCGCGTCGAGAGGGGCCAAGCGATGACCGGCGTGCAGGCCGGGCAGGCGACTGGCGACGTCGGCGAGGATCGCACCGACGCTCAACGACGCCGGGCCGATCGCCAGCCCGGCCACCAGCGAGGCGGTCAGCGCCGCCGCACCGAGCAGCCCCCACCGCAGGCGCACCCCGACGCCCAACTCCGAAATGCGACGTCGTTCGCTGATTCCCTGCACACGTGCCGCGGCGGAGGGTGAAACACCCACCGTCTTGGACCCGGTCACAGGCTCGCGGCCCGCGCGGTCTGGATGGCGCGAGCGATCTCCGCGGCCACCGTGGGCGTGCGTGGCCCCCACCGCGAGGCGATGTCTTCGTTCAGCGCGAAGATCGTGTGCTTGCGCACAGCCGTCATCTCCGACCATCCCGGCCGGTGGACCACGGAGGAGGCGGTCTGCCCACAGCACAGCGTGTCGGTCAACACCACGATGTCGGGGTCCGCGGCGACGACGTACTCGGATGAGAGCTGCGGATAGCCGAGCCCTGACGGGTCAGGTGGCCGGTCGGCGATGTCACGCAACCCGAACAGCGTGAACAGCTGCCCCGTCACGGTGCTGGACGACGCGGCGTAGTATTCCTGGCTGATCTCGTCGTACACGCTCAGGCCACGGCCATCCGCCGAGCGGACACTCGCGGCGATCTGCGACTTCATATGTCTCACCAGCGCTTGAGCCGGCGTGTCGTGTCCGGCAGCGACTCCCAACTGCTCTATCTCCGAGTAGGCCCGGCCCAGCGAGCGGGCGGCAGGATTGATGAGGACGGGGATGTGGAGCTTGCGCAGAGCGGGAGCCAGCGATGCGGGGGCCTCATCGGAGATCACCACGAGGTCCGGGCGGTAGCCGGCGATCGCTTCGACGTTGGGCTGAAAGCCCGACAGCTTCGTCCGCGGTGCATTCGCCGGGTAGTCGGACAGGTTGTCCACCGCGACGACCTGCGCGCCGGCACCGATCGCGAACAGGTCTTCCGTGGCGGTCGGCGACAACGAGATAATGCGACGAGGAGTTTGCGCGATGACCGTCACACCACCCGCGCCATGCACGGACACCGGAAAGGCGGCACTCGTCGCCACCTTCGCCGTGCCCGTATGCGAGCTTGCGCCACAGCCGGCCAACGCCATAGTCGTCACCGCGAGGATCCCGGCGAGCCACAGACCAGAACGTATGAACATAAAAAAACCTCCGCGCTAGGCGGAGGAGAAGTCAGCTCGCCAGACCCTGCGGCCTGAACGAACCACCCATCCTCCGAGGGTCGATCCGCAGACACGAGTCAGGCGACCTGGCTGAGCCCCAAGCGGGGCAATCACAGTTGCGGGACAGCGCCGGAATCACACCGGCTTCGCTGAACATCGTGCCAACCAGAGGGATATGTGCTCCGGCCGTCCACCAGCGTACGACATGCGGACGTTTGCCGCAGCGAGCGCCTGGGCGCTCGCCCCTCGTGCTCACCGGCGTGCTCGTCGGCGCCGCATCTTCATATGGCCAAGGCCGTTGGAGGAGACCGAGACGCAGGCCGGCAAACCGAGCGCAGGAGATAGCGACTGCGCCGGTGTGGCGGACCCGGGCGGGGGAGATCGAACACTAGAGTTGCGGCCGTGTCGTTCACGCTCAAGAACCTCAGGGAGGACCCGGCGGACGTCGGGTCCAACTTCGACGGCGCGCCGGATCTGGAGTTCCGACTCGCCGGTAAGGCGCTCGAGCTCGAGCAGTCCGGCCTGAGCTATCAGCGCATCCCGCCCGGCTACCGGTTCCCATACGGCCACACGCACAAGGCGCAGGAGGAGGTGTTCGTGGTCGTGGGCGGGAGCGGGCGAATGAAGCTCGACGACGAGATCGTCGAGGTCAAGAGGTGGGACGTCGTGCGCGTCTCGCCCGGTACGTGGCGAGGCTACGAGGCCGGGCCGCAGGGCCTCGAGATCCTCGTCTTCGGCGCGCCCAACCTCGGCGAGAACCCGCGCGAGGACGTGGAAGGTCAGCGAGACTGGTGGGCTGACTAGCGCCGTGTCGCCTGATGCCAGCGCTGGTTCCCGAGCTCGACGTGTCCAACCTCGACGCCTCGCTCGCGTTCTACGAGCCGATTTGCGGATTCCAAGTCGTGTACCGCAGGTCCGCCGAGCGCTTCGCCTACCTGCGGCGCGACGGGGCCGAGCTGATGCTCCAGGAGGCCGGCGGCCCGGGAAGGCGATTTCGCACCGCCCCCCTGGAGCGACCGTTCGGCCGCGGCCTGAACCTGCAGATAGAGGTGGGCGAGGACGTCGAGGCGATTCGCGATCGTTGCGAGCGCGCCGGGTCACAGATCCTGATCCCAATCGAGGAGCGGTGGTATCGCACCGAGCGTGGGATCGAGGGAAATCGACAGTTCGTCGTCGCCGACCCAGACGGCTATCTACTGCGATTCTTCAGGCATCTCGGCTGTCGATAGGGGACGCCCCTCGGGGGGCGTCCTGAGTGATCACCCGGCGTCACGCAGCGCTGTTGTCGCGGTGACAGACGTTGGGCCGGCGGAGGCTCGCTCGTGCGCAGCCGTTCGGGCTCGCGCGATCGTCACCACGTCGATCGCGCTAGCGCGATCGCTCGTCGCCGCTGTCCCAACGAGGCGCCTGCAGCGCTTCGTCGATCTCCTCGTCGCTCGCGCCAGCCGCGCGCGCCTCCTCGATCAGGTTGTCGCGCACCTGCTCCAGCGCCAGCTCGCGCGCCGGCGCTTTCCTGATCCAATCCAGCTTGTGCTCCTTCGTTTCAGCGTCCATCGGCGCAAGCGTAACCGCAAGCGCCGCCGCCGAGCTGATCCTCGGGCCGCGCGTCGCCCGCCGCCCCAGCGTCGTGCTGCGGGCGCTCAAAGCCGGCTGAGCCGCTTCCCTGCGCCGACGCGGCGCTCCAGCTCGTCGACGAACGCGCGCTGCGCCGCCACCAGCCTGCGTCGCGCCGTATCGCAGTCAGACCACTCGGCCCGGTCGATCTCCGGGAACTCGCGCATCCGCCCTGACCGCGGCGGCCACTCCAGCGTGAACGTGTTGCTGACGATCTCGCGTGTGTCCACGTCGCCCGCGATCGCCCACGCGCGCACCCGCTTGCCGTTGCGCTGGCGCACCTCGCCCAACGCCAGCGGCTCGCCCGGCGGCGGTGGCGAGCCCGTCTCCTCCTCGAACTCGCGCCGCGCCGCCGCCAGCGCGTCCTCGCTGTCGTCGTGCTCGCCCTTGACGATCGACCACGCCCCCTCGTCCTTGTTCCCCCAGAACGGCCCGCCCATGTGCGCGATCAGCACCTCCAGGCGCCCGTCACGCACGCGATACGGCAACAGGCCCGCGCTGGTGCTCGCCTTGCCCACCGGCCGCACGGCTCGTCGTGTCAGCGCTCGCTGTCGAGCATCGCCATCGCCGACTGCGGATAGCGCTCACCCGTCGCCGCATCCGCCGGCACCGCCCGCTCGATGTCCGCCAGCTCGTCGGCGCTCAGCTCGATGTCCAGCGCGCCCAGCGACTCGCCAAGGCGCTCTCGCGTGCGCGCGCCCACCAGCGCCACGATGTCCTCGCCGCGCGCCAGCACCCACGCGATCGCCAGCTGCGCCACCGTCGCGCCCTTCGCCTCGGCAAGCGCGCGCAGCGCGTCGACCAGCGCGAGGTTCCGCTCTCTGTTGTCGGCAGCGAAGCGCGGCGCGTGCGTGCGGAAGTCGCCCGGCGCCAGCTCGCGATCGGCCGAGAAGTGGCCGCTGATCAGCCCGCGGCTCAGCACTCCGTAAGCGGTGATCGCGATGCCCAGCTCGCGACAGCGCGGCAGGATCGCCCGCTCGACCTCGCGCGAGATCAGCGAGTACTCGATCTGCACGTCGCAGATCGCATGCGTCGCCGCCGCGCGCGCGATCGTCTGCGCGCCCACCTCCGACAGACCGATGTGGCGCACATAGCCGGCCTGCACCAGCTCCGCCATCGCGCCCACCGTCTCCTCGATCGGCACGTCCGCGTCCAGGCGCGCCGGGCGGTAGACGTCGATGTGATCGACGCCCAGGCGTGTCAGCGAATACGCCAGCGCCGTCTTCACCGCCGCCGGCCGCGCGTCGAAGCCCAGCGGCGGGCCCGTCGGGCCGCGCTGGGCGCCGAACTTCACGCTCACCATGTAGTCCTCGCGCGGGCGCCCGCGCAGCGCCTGCGCGATCAGCAGCTCGTTGTGGCCCATCCCGTAGAAGTCGCCCGTGTCGATCAGGTTGACACCAGCGTCCAGTGCAGCGTGGATCGTCGCGATGCTCTCCGCGCGATCGGACGGCCCGTAGGCGCCCGACATGCCCATCGCGCCGAGGCTCAGCGCGGGAACGTCAGGCCCGTTTACGCCCAACCGTCGGGTCTTCACGCGCGACACGCCATTTCTCTCAATATAGGCGAGTAAGTTGAGCGCATGCCCGACGTCCCATCGCAGTCGTCCTCGGAATACGAACGCCTCGGCGTGACGCCCACGCCCGACGACGGCGCCCGCCACAGCGCCGTAGCGCCTTGGGACGAGGCCGCTCGGCCGCAGCGCCCGCCGTCGGACGAGCACGTCGCTTACTCCAACACCGGGCGCCAGGTCGGCCAGCACCTCGTCGACGTGCACGACATGCTGCGCCGCGAGCTCATCGAGCTGCGCGAGATCGTCGCGCAGGTGCGCGACGGCTCGCTCGACGCCGGGCACGCGCGCTCGGCGCTCAACGACATGGCCATGCGCCAGAACGACTGGACGCTCGGCGCGTTCTGCTCGCGCTACTGCCACGCCGTCGCGCGACACCACGGCCTCGAGGACGACGCCATCTTCCCGCACCTCGCGCGCAGCGACCAGCGCCTGGCGCCGGTCATCGCGCGGCTGACCGACGAGCACCTGGTCATCCACGACGCCATCGAGCAGGTCGACGCGGCGCTCGTCGCGCACATCGGCGATCACGACTTCGCCCGCCTGCAGGCCGCCATCGACCTGCTCACCGACGCGCTGCTGTCGCACCTCTCCTACGAGGAGCACCAGCTCGTCGAGCCGCTCGCCCGCCTCGGCTTCTACGACAACCAGGTCTGACGTGCGCGCCGCGCCGGCCCGACGAAGCGCGGATCGGTAGCCGCCGTCGTGCATCCGCTGCAGTGGCTCAGCCAGCGCGACCGCGACCTCGCCGCGCTGCGCCGTGCCGCGCGCACCGCCATCGTCATGCCGGCGCTGTTCGCCGTGGGCGACAAGCTCATCGTCAATCCCGTGCTCGCCACCTTCGCCGCGTTCGGCTCGTTCGCCATGCTCCTGCTCGTCGACTTCAGCGGCCCGTTGCGCGAGCGGCTGTTGGCCCAGGCGACGCTCGCGCTCGCCGGCTTGGTGCTCGTCTGTCTCGGCACGCTCGTCTCGCAGACCGTCTGGCTGTCCGTCCTCGCGATGGCCATCGTCGGCTTCGCCGTCACCTTCGCCGGCGTCGTCAGCTCGGTGCTCGCCGGCGCGACCTTCTCGCTGCTGCTCGCGTTCATCCTGCCCGTCACGCTCCCCGGCCCCGCGTCGTCGCTGCCCGACCGCCTGGAGGGCTGGACGATGGCCGCCGGCGCCGCGCTGCTCGCCGTCGCGCTGCTGTGGCCAACGCCCATGCGCGGTCCGCTGCGCTCCGCCGCCACCGCCGCCTGCGCGGCGCTCGCCGCGCGCCTGCGCGCCGACGTCGCCTACGCGCTCAGCGGCGGCGACCCGGCGTTCGCCCACGACCACGAGCGCGCCATCGGCCAGTCCGACCAGGCGCTCGCCACGCTGCGCCGCGTGTTCCTCGCGACCCCCTACCGGCCCGCCAGCCTCAGCACGGCCGGCCGGACCACCGTGCGTCTCGTCGATGAGCTCGGCTGGTTCGACGTGATCGTCGCGCAGGCCGCACCGCGCCCCCCCGGCGGCGCCGTCGACCGCGCCGCATGCGCAGTCAAGGTCGCAGCCGCCGCCGTGCTCGAACGTGGCGCCGAGCTGCTGGCCGTAAACGGCGGCGACTGCGCCGAGCTGCGCGCCGCCGTTCACGAGCTCGACGAAGCCGTCGCGCGCATGGAGCAGCGCGCCACCAGCGAGCTGCCCGTGCGTGTCGTCTCCGCCGCGCCCCCGGCCGACATTCCGGCGGCCGCCGCCTCGGCGGCCGACGCCCTAGACGTCGCGGGCAACGGTGACCCGATGCGCGCCGTTGAGTTCATCAGCTCGCTCGACCCGAGCTTTCGCGCGCAGGAGCTCGGCTTCGCCGTCACCGCCATCGCCGACAACATCGACCTCACGGCCGCAGCCGAGCGACGCAGCTGGTCTGAGCGACTGCTCGGCCGCCAGCCCAAGGGCCTCTCCGGCACGCTCAGCGCGGCGCAGCAGCGCGCCACCTCGCACGTCGATCGCAACTCCGTCTGGCTGCACAACAGCGTGCGCGGCGCCGTCGCGCTCGCGCTCGCCGTGCTCGTCGCCAACGAGACCGGCGTCCAGCACTCCTTCTGGGTGGTGCTCGGCACGCTCTCCGTGCTGCGCTCCAACGCGCTCAACACCGGCCAGAACGTGCTGCGCGGCCTCGCCGGCACCGTCGCCGGCTTCGTCGTCGGCGGCGTCATGCTGCAGCTGATCGGCGCCGACACCACGCTGCTGTGGTTCCTGCTGCCGCCCGCCATCCTGCTCGCCGGCGTCGCGCCCGCCGCCATCTCCTTCGCCGCCGGCCAAGCCGCGTTCACGCTCACGCTCGTGTTCCTCTACAACATCATCCAACCCGCCGGCTGGAAGATCGGCCTGCTGCGCGTCGAGGACATCGCCATCGGCTGCGCCGTCAGCCTGCTCGTCGGCCTGCTGTTCTGGCCGCGCGGCGCCGGCGCGGCGCTGCGCAAGGCGCTCGCCGATGCCTACCTCGACAGCGCCCACTACCTCGCCAGCGCCGTCGACTTCGGCATGCGCCGCTGTGACTCCGACGCCGCCGCCGTCGCCGCTCCGGCGCACGACGCCGAACGGGCCGCCTCCGCCGCCCGCCGCCTCGACGACACGTTTCGCAGCTATCTCGCAGAGCGCGGCGCAAAGCCCGTGCCGCTCGCCGACATCACCAGCCTCGTAAGCGGCGTCGCCGGCCTGCGCCTGGCGGCCGACGCCGTGCTCGACCTGTGGCAGCGCGAGGACGGCTCGGCCTCCGGCGACCGAGCGGCCGCGCGCGAGCGAGCTGCTGCGCAGCAGCGAGGTCGTCCAGGGGTGGTACGGCGACCTCGCCAGCAGTCTCGTCGAACGCCGCCCGCCGCGCCAGCCGCTCGCCCACGACACCGCCGCCGACGGGCGCCTCGTCGATGCCGTGCGACGCGACCTGCGCGGCGACGACGGTAACGCCACCGCCACCGCCGTGCGCATGATCTGGACCGGCGACCACCTCGACGCCGCGCGCCGGCTGCAGCGCATCGTCTTCGAGCCCGCGCGCGCCGCCGCGCGCGGTTGACGATGCCGCCGCGCTCGATGCCGCCGCATCGCTCGGTCGTCCTCGCCTCGTCGCAGCTGCAGGCGACGTTCGCGCCCCACGCCGCGATGGTCTGCTGCTCGCTGCGCCACAACGACGCCGAGCTGCTCGCGCAGCGCGACGGCGTGCGCGCCTACGCACAGCGCGGCTCCACAATGGGCATCCCGCTGCTGTACCCGTGGGCCAACCGGCTCGCGCGCCTGAGCTATCCCGGCGCGCACGAACCGGTCGTGCTGGCGCGCGAGGACCCGCTGCTCAAGCTCGACGCCAACGGCCTGCCGATCCACGGCGCCATGCTCGGCGCGCTCGCGTGGGAGCTTCTCGATGCACCGCGTGACGACGGCCACGGCGACTGCGACGGCGACGGCGACGGCGACGGGCGCGACGACGGCGACGGCGGTCAAACGCTCAGCGCGCGGCTGCGCTGGGACCGCCCGCAACTGCTCGCGCTGTTCCCCTTCACGCACACGCTGGCGCTTCGCGCCCGCGTCGACGACGCGACGCTCACGATCGAGACGAGCGTGCACGCCGACGGCGACGTCGCCGTGCCTGTGTCCTTCGGCTATCACCCCTATCTCACGCTCCCAGGCACAGACCGCAGCGCGTGGCAGGTCGAGCTGCCGGTCAGCCGGCGCCTGACGCTCGACCAGCGCATGATCCCCACCGGCGCCAGCGAGCCGTTCGAGCACCGCCGTTTCCAGCTGGCCGACGGCGATTGGGACGACGCATTCGCCGGCCTGCTGCGCCCAACCGTCTTCTCCGTCTCGGCCGGCGAGCGGCGCATCGAGCTTCGGTTCCACCACGGCTACTCCCACGCGCAGGTCTACGCGCCGGCCGGCCAGCAGTTCATCTGCTTCGAGCCCATGACCGCGCCAACCAACGCGCTCGTCAGCCGCGACGAGCTTCCCTTCGTCCAGCCCGGCGACGTGTATCGCGCGGCGTTCTCCGTGTCCGTCTCCCCGCGCACCTGAGCGCGCGCGTCGCGGCACGCGCGGCGAAGCGCCTCGGGCCACGAGCCGCGCGCACGACCGCGGCTCGTGGCTCGTGGTGTGCGGCGATCAGCTGGTCTCCACGACGAACAGTTTGTTGTCGTCCTGGTCGCGCAGGAAGAACATCGGCGGCACCGGATCGCCCATGCGTGAGACCTCGTCGTCGACGTCAACGCCGCGAGCTTTCAGCTCGGCGTGGTCGGCGTCGATGTCCGAGCTCGACAGCGCGATGCGCGTCTCCACGCCCGTCGGTTCGCCGGGGCGCGGCTTGACGATCGCGATCGTCGTATCGGCGCCCGCCGGAGCGACTTCGACCCAGCGGTCGCCGTTGCCGAACGGAATGTCCGCGCGCAGCTCCAGCCCGAGCTTGCTCGTGTAGAAAGCGATCGCCGCGTCCTGGTCGGAGACCGGCACGATCACTGTTGAGACCCGAGTGACGTGTGTGCTTGTCTGCGTGTCTGACATCTGGCTGCTCCTTCGAGTTGGGGGATGCAGATAGGACGACGCCGCGCCGCCAATCTCATCGGTCGTCGCACGCATTGTCCTCCTGCCCGATCGCGGCGGCTGCGCGCCGCCGGCGCCGGTCACGACCCGCCTTGCCGACGGCGCGTGAATGCCGTCGCGGCGCACAGCACTCGCCCCGCGTCCTAGGCTGAGGCGCGTGAGACAGGTACTCCTCCTACGCGGCGTGAACGTCGGCGGGCGCAACCGCGTGCCGATGCCGGAGCTGCGTGCGGCGCTCGCCGACGCCGGCATGCAGAACGTGCGCACGTACCTGCAGAGCGGCAACGTCGTGGTCGACGGCACCGCGCCCCTCGCGCAGCTCGCGCGCGACTGCCGCAGCGCGATCGCCGAGCGCTTCGAGCTGGACATCGCCGTCGTCGCACGCACACGCGGCCAGCTCGCGCAGGTCGTCCGCACCGATCCGCTCGGGCGGCTCGCCGACAACCCGAAGCTCTACCAGGTGAGCTTCTGCTCGGCCAGGCCGACCAAGGCGGCCGTCGCGAAGGTCGCCGAGCGCGCCGCCGGCGAGGAGCGACTGCTCGTGCGCGGGCGCGAGATATACGCGTGGTTCCCCGACGGCGTCGGTCGCTCGCGCCTGGCCGTGCAGCTGAGCAGGCAGGACCTCGGCGTGACCGCCACGGCGCGCAACTGGAGCACCGTCGTCAACCTGCTCGCGCTCGCCAACGAGTAGCGCCCGCGCGCTCAATGCGCGCCCGGCGCGACGCGACGCGTCCCTAGACTCACGGGATGGGCGACACCCCCGCAGCGGACGGCGACACGCGCTCGATCCAGCTCGACGGGCGACGCTATGCCTGGCGCTCGCTCGGCGCCGGACCGCCGCTGCTGCTCGTCAACGGCTACGCCGCCACGTCGGCCGACTGGGATCCCACGCTGCTCGACCTGCTCGGCCGCTCGTTTGCGCTGATCTGCCCGGACAACCGCGGCATGGGCGAGTCCGAGCTGGGCGATCCAGCCGCGCTGACGATCGACACGATGGCCGACGACGCTCAGCGCCTGCTCGACGCGCTGGAAATCGAGCGCGCGACGGTCGCCGGCTGGTCGATGGGCAGCTACGTCGCCCAGTGCTTGGCGCTGCGAGCGCCACAGCGCGTCAGCGCGCTCGTGCTGTTGGCGAGCGCCCCCGGCGGACCCACCGCCATCTCCGCCGAGGCCGGCGTGTGGGAGCGGCTGACCGATCACTCGGGCACGCCGCGCGAGCAGGCCACGCGCCTGCTCGCGCTGCTGTTCCCGCCCGACGTCGCGCCGCAGCTCGATCGCCAGTTCGGTGAGCTCGTCGCCGCGGCGCGCGCCCAGCTCTCACCCGACGCTCTGCATGCGCAGGAGCGCGCGCTCCTTCAATGGGCCGTCGAGCCCCAGCCGCTGCCCGGCGTCGACTCGCCTCCCGTGCTCGCTGTGTGCGGCGGCGAGGACGTCGTCATCCCGCCGCAGAACACCGACGCGCTCGCCGCTCGCTGGCCGAAAACGCGTGTCGAGCACATCGCCGGCGGCGGGCACGCCTTCATGGCCCAGCAGCCCGAGCTCGTCGCCGAGCTGATCGCCGGGTTCGTGAAGCGGTGAAGCCGGCAGGGTCCACGGGCGACGCCTCAGCGCTTCAGCGTCGGGCGCCGCGATCCGATAAGACCCGCGGCGACGCCACCAGGCGATCCGACACGGAGTGCGAACTGCACGGAGTCATCTAAAAAGGAGTGAACGTGCCTGCATCAGACAACGGCCTCGGCGGACCTCCGGGCGAGGGCCGTCTGGCCCGCTCGTGGCGGTTGACTCGCGCAGCCTGGGAGATCGTGCGCGGCGATCGTGCGCTGCTGGCGCTCGGCGCCGTGTCGGTCGTCTCCGGCGCGATCGGCCTGGCGCTCATCTTCGTGCTCAGCGGCGCGTTTCATCACGGACACCTCAAGAAGGAACAGATCGCGCTGTTCGCGCTCATCTTCGCTTATCCGCTGACGTTCCTCAGCGTCTTTCTCAACACCGCCATCGCCGCCGCGGCCGCCGCAGCGCTGGAAGGCAGGCGTCTGACGCTCGGCCAGGCGCTCGCCGTGCCCGTGCGGCGCATCGCCGCCGTCGCCGTGTGGTCGTTGATCGCCGCCGTCGTCGGCTTCGTGCTCGAGCAGGCCGCCAGCCGGCTGCCGTTGGGCGGCAGCATCGTCGCGCGACTCGTCGGCGTGGGCTGGTCGCTGGCGAGCCTGTTCGCGATCCCCGTGCTCGCGCTCGAAGGATGCTCCGCGCCAGAGGCGCTCAAGCGCTCGGCGCACATCGTCAAGAAGCGCTGGGGCGAGGGCATCGGCGGCAACCTCATCATCGGTGCGTGGATGGGCATCGCGTTCCTGTGCGTGATCGTCGTGTTCGCGATCGGCGCCGCCGCCACCGACGGCGTGCCCGTCGTGCGCGACGCCGTGCTCGCGCTCGGCGTGCTCGCGCTGGCCGCAATCGCCGCATTGCAGCTGCTCGTGCGCCAGACCTTCGCCGTCGCGCTGTACCGCTACGCCACCACCGGCGACACGCCAGGACCGTTCGTCGAGGGCGACCTGCAGTCGCCGTTTCGCCGCCGCAAAGGTCGCGGGGGCTGACGCTCGCGCGCGCCTGGCCGGTGTGGACGCGCACCGTCCGGCGGCGCATGCGCGCGGCGCTGTCGCGGCGCTATCTTGGCCGTGCATGGCCGGCGCCGAGATCCCCATCCGCTGGGTCGCCGGTCGCGATGACCTGAGCGGCGCGATCGCCGTGCGCGTGCAGGTCTTCTGCGTCGAACAGGGCGTGCCCGACGACGAGGAGCCCGATCCGCTGGACGACCGGGCGCTGCACCTCGTAGCGCACGACGCCGACGGCGGCGTGATCGCGACGCTGCGCCTGCTGCTCGACGAGGACGTAGCGCGCATCGGCCGCGTCGCCGTGCTCGCCGACTGGCGCCGGCGCGGCATCGCTTCGCGCATGCTCGCGATGGCCGTCCAGCGAGCGCGCGAGGAAGGCCACACCAAGGCCCGTCTCGCCGCGCAACTGCGCGCCAGGCGACTCTACGAGCAGGCCGGCTTCACGATCGAATCCGAGCCCTTCGACGAGGTCGGCATCGCCCACGCCTGGATGGGCCGGCGTCTCGACGACGACGCCCCGCTCGACGCCGACGCCCCGCGCGGCGCGTAGCGCGCGCGAACGTCCGCCTACCCGTCGAGCTTGCGCCTCTGCGGGTGGACGGTCTCGCCGCGCGCGAGCATCGCCACGAACTGCTCGATGCGCCGCGCGCGCGTGTCGCTGCGCTTGGCCGCGTGGATGCGCAGCAGCACCGCGTAGCGGTTCTGGCTGGTAAGGATCTCGAACATCGCCTGCGCGCGCGGCTCGGCCTTCAACGCGGCCGCGAGGTCGTCGGGCAGCTCGATCGTGCGCGGCCCCGCGTACGCCGCCTCCCAGCGCCCGTCGTCCTGCGCCGCCCGCACGGCGCGCTCGCCGCCGGCGCGCATGCGCCCCTGCGCGCGCAGGCGCTCGACGTGCGCGACGTTGCGCGCCGACCACATGCTGCGCGCTCGCCGCGGTGTGAAGCGCTGGCGGAACGTGCGCTCGTCGCGGCGCTTGACCTGGCCGTCGATCCACCCGTGACACAGCGCCTCGTCCAGCGCCTGCTCATAGGACAGCGAGGTCGGCTGCGTCGTGCCCTTCTTCGCCAGCACCAGCCATACCCCGGCGGGGTCCTCGTGATTGGCGTCCAGCCACGCCCGCCAGGCCGCCGCGTCGGCCACGATCAGCTGCTGCAGGTCATCGGCCACGCCGGCAGTCTCGCAGCGCGGCCAGATCATTTCGCAGTCGCAAACTGGACGCACGTTCGATCCGCGCTGCGCCGGGTAATGCTCGTCGCGGCCGGTGGTCGAAGCAGCCCTTGAACGCGCAATCCGAGAGGAACGGATGCTGACCACCGCCGACACTTCAAGCCAAGAGCCCTTCACCGGGGCGTTTGGAATCATCCAGAGCCAGCCCGATGAGCGCACCAGCGTCGTCGCTCTCGAAGGCGAGCTCGACCTCGGTCGCGCGCCAAGCCTCAAGTGGGCGCTCGTCGACTCCGTCGACGCCGGCTACAAGCAGCTGGTCGTCGACCTCACCAGCGTGCGCTTCATGGACTCCACGGCGCTCAGCGTGCTCGTGGGAGTCAACCGCAGCCTCGACGCCGGCGCGCGTCTGGCGATCGTCTGCGTGAACACCAACGTGCTGAAGATCTTCGAGCTGTCCGGCATGGACGGCGCGTTTGCGATCTTCCCGACGCTCGACGAGGCGCTCGCGCACGTGCGCGGACTCACCGCACGGACCGAGTGAAAGACGTCAGGCCGCCGATGGCCAGCTCCGCAACCCGGCAGGCGCGACACGCACGAGCCTTCCGCCGCGTGGCCATCTCGCTGAGCGTGGTCGGCTGCATCCTCGGCCTCGGCGCCCTGCCCACAGCACAGGCTGCCAAGAGCTCCGCCTCGACGAGCGCATCGTCCACCGAAGCGCCGGTCGTCGCCTCCCACCCCAAGCGAGCCGAACGCATCGCGCAGGCCGAAGGCGTCGCGCCGCCGCCGGCGCCCGCGCAGGCGCCCGTTTCGGCGCCCGGCGAACAGTCGTCGGCCCCGCACGGCCACCACGGCCAGCCGCCCTTTCCGCCGCCGCCCGGCGCGCTCGCCGGACCGGGCGCGCGCAAGCTCGACCGCGAAGCGCCCGCCGCGCATGGCCGTCGCCACCAGGACGCCGCCAAGTCGGGCGAACCGGCGGACTCCACCGTGAGCCAGCCGGCCGCGATCGCCGCCGAAGAACCCGCGCAGGACGCCGAAGCGTTCGCGCGCAAACAGAAAAAAGGCGGCAAAGGCGGCAAAGGCAAAGAAAAAGGCAAAGAAAAACCGAAAGGGAAAAAAGGCAAAGAACCCGCGCCGGAAGAAGAAGCGACGTCCGAAGAAGGCAGCAACCCCGGCAACTCCAAAGGCAAGGAAGCGGTCGCCGAAACGTCTTCCACCAGCCACGGCTCGTCCGGGGGCGAAGAAAGCGAAGTCGCGCCGCCGCCCGCGAGCGCCGTCACCGGCGCGGGCGCAGCTTCGATCGTCTCGCTGGCGCCGGTCGCCAAGACGATCTCCGTCGCCGACGTGCGCGCGCAGCGCTCCGGGCGCCCGTCGCACCGGCGCACCGCCAGGCGCGGCGCGAGCGCGCGCGCGACGCCGCTCGCCGCCGGCGCCGCCGTGCCGCTCGCCTCCGCGACCCTCGCGTCCGCGGCGAGCAAGCCCGCCGCGAAGCCGCATGCGACCTCCACGCACAAGCACTCCAACAGCACCCAACCGGCGCTCGTCAAGTCGATCACGCGCATCGTCGGCGTCGTTCCGACGCCTGTGCGCATCCTCATCGCCGCGCTCATCGCGCTCGCGCTCGCGCTCGCCGTGCGCTCGCGCCTGTCGGGCGTGCGCACGCGCAGGCTCATGCGCCAGCGCGGGCAGCTGCTCGAGGACGTCGGCCTGCTGCAGGCGGCGCTGCTTCCCGTCCCTCCGGCGCGGCTGGGGCCGGTCGGCACGTCGGTCGCCTACCGCCCGGCCGACGGCCCGGGGGCCGGCGGGGACTTCTACGACGTGTTCGCGCTCGAGGACGGCCGCCTGGCGGTGATCGTCGGCGACGTCTCCGGGCATGGCCGCGAGGCGCTGCCGCACACGGCGCTCGTGCGCTTCACCGTGCGCGCGTACCTGGAGGCCGGCCTGTCGCCGCGCAAGCGCGCTGCAGACCGCCGGCTCGTGCTCGACCACCAGCTCGGCGGCTCGTTCGCGACGGTCGTCGCGGCCGTCTACCACCCGCGCGAGCGCACGCTCACATACTCCAGCGCCGGTCACCCGCCGCCGGTCGTGCTCGGCGAGCGCGCCGGCGCGCACGAACAGGGCGCGGCTCGAGACGGTGGCGCTGACGACGGCCTGCTCGGCGCCGCCGCTCGGCGCCGGCATGCCCACGGGCACGCGCGAGACGGTCGTCTCTGGTGCCCGGCCCGACGCGTGCTGTGCTTCCACACCGACGGCGTCACCGAGGCGCGCGTCGGCGAGGACCTGTTCGGCCCGAGCGGCTGTCGCAGGCGCTCGTCGATCTCGGCCGCGACGCGAACGCCGCGGCGCTGCTGGACAGCGTCACCGAGCGCACCGACACGCGTCCCGACGACATGGCGGCGTGCGTGCTGAGCATCGAGGGCGGCGGCCGGCGCGCCGGCTGTTGCCGACGAGCTGCTCGAGCTGGACGGCGCGACCGTCGCCAGTGGGCGCGCCGAGCGCTTCCTGCGCGCGACGGGCATGCAGCCCGCGGCTGTCGCAGCGGCCATCGACGCAGCGCGGGCGCAGCTCGACCACCACGCGAGCGCCGTGTTGACGCTGCGGCTCGGCGACGGGCCGCCGCGCGCCGACGTGCAGCACGACAACGTCGTCCACACGGCCGCGCTGGCAGCCGCGCGGGCTTCGTAGGTGTCGCGGTGAGCGCCAACCCGACGTTCGCCCCGGACGCGGCGATGGTCCTCGGCATCGCCGCCACGGCGATCCCCTTCGCGCGCACCCCCGAGGAGGAGGCCGAGCGCTGGCTGCGCATCCTGCGCCTGCACGGCGAGGTCGGCGCGACGCTGCAGGCGCTCGGCGTGAGCGAGCACTCGTTGCGCATGCACGCCACCGCGGCCGACGCGCGCCACCCGACCGATCCGGCGCACTCCGACGACCGCGAGGTGATCGTCGCTGGTGACCGAGCACGCGGCGCGCATCGCCGCCGAGCGCGGCGCCGGCGGCGTGAGCACCGCCGACGTGCTGCTGGCGGTCATGCACGTCTACGGAAAGGTCTTCGAGCGCGCGCTGCGCGCCCACGGGACGGACACCGACGAGGTGCTCGAACGCCTCGCCGCCGAGCCGTCGCTCGGATAGCGGGTCGACGGCCGACGCTGCTGGTATTCCTGAGCGCTTGGCCACGCCGATCGCCAACCCGCTCGTCGCCGAGCGCCTGGTCTCGCAGCTGCTCGCCGGCGCGCCCGCGCGCGATCCGCTCGCGGTCACGCGCCGGCTGCTGGCGGTGCAGGGCCAGGACGCGCGCGGCGCGCGCCTGGCGATTCGCGCGCGCAGCAGCGGCCTGACGCGCGCCGACGTCGATCGCGCGCTCAGCGACGAGCGCTCGCTGCTGATCACGTGGCTGAACCGCGGCACGCTGCACCTGGTGTGCAGCGAGGACTACCCGTGGCTGCACGCGCTCACGGCGCCGCTGCTGAAGACCGGCAACGCGCGGCGCCTGGCCGAGGAGGGCGTCGACGCCGCACGGCGGCCGAGCGCGCGGTGCTGGCGATCGAGCGCGCGCTCGCCGCCGACGGCCCGCTGACGCGCGCGCAGCTACGCGAGCGCATCGATGCGCGCGGCGTGCGTACGGAGGGCCAGGCGCTCGTGCACCTGCTGATGCTCTCGACGTTGCGCGGGCTGACCGTGCGCGGCCCGATGGTCGGCGCCGAACACGCCTACGCGCTGGTGGCCGACTGGCTGGACAAGCCGGCAAAGGTCGACGCGCGAGCGCGCGCTGGCGCGAGCTCGCGCAGCGCTACCTCGCCGGGCACGCGCCCGCCGACGAGCGCGACCTGGCGCGCTGGTCGGGGCTGGCGCTGCGCGACGCGCGCGCCGGGCTGTCGGCGATCGCCGCGCGAGCTGTGCACGCGCCCGGACGGCCTGCTGGAGCTGAAGCGCTGGCGGCCGCGACAGCGACCTCGAGCCGCCGCCGCCGCGTCTGCTGGGCGCCTTTGACCCGCTGCTGCTCGGCTGGCGCTCGCGCGATGAAATCGTCGGCGAGAACACGACGCTTGGTCACCGACAACGGCCTGTTTCGGCCGTTCGCGCTGGTGCGCGGGCGGGCGGTGGCGACGTGGAAGATCGTCAAGCGCGAGGTCGTTCTCGGCGAGCCGTTCGGGCGCCTCACGCGCGCTGACGCGGCGGCGCTGCGCGCGGACGGCGAGGACGTGCTGCGCTACCTGTCGCTCTAGCCGCCGGCGGTCTCGTCGGCGAGCACCAGCGCCAGCGTGAAGCCGTCATAGCCCTTCGCGCCGACCGTCTGGATGGTCGTCGCGGTGAAGCGCGGCGCGTCGCGCGCCCGCTCCTCGGCCAGCAGCTCGTGCAGGCCGCGCGAGCCGAGCACCGCCGGGTCCTCGGCTCGCGAAGGATCGACGATCGAGCCGTCGCGCATGACGTTGTCGGCGACGATCAGGCTGCCGGCGTGCGACATCTGCAAGCGCCCAGCTGGAAGTAGTCGGGCGTGTGCACCTTGTCGGCGTCGATGAACGCGAAATCGAACGGCTCGCGCTGCTCGGCGGCGAGCTCGGGAAGCGTGTCGAGCGCCTTGCCCACGCGCAGGTCGACGAGTTCTGACAGCGCCCGCGCGCGCGATGTTCGCCGCGGCCAGCTCGGCGAAGCGCGCGTCGGCCTCCAGCGTGACCAGCCGGCCGCCCGGCGCCAGCGCGCGCGCCAGCCAGATCGAGCTGTAGCCGCCGAGCGTGCCGATCTCGAGGATCGAGCGCGCGCCGATCGAGCGCGCGAGCAGGTGCAGCAGCTTGCCCTGGCTGGGCGTGACGGCGATCGGCGGCAGGCCGGCGGCGGCGTTGTCGGCGACGGCCGCGTCCAGCGCGGCGTCCTCGCCGACAGCGTGCTCGTCGACGAAGCGGTCGACCTCGTCCCAGACCGCCTCGCTCATGGCGCGTGGCTCCTCGCGCGCGCCAGCAGCAGCGCGAACAGTGCTGCTGGACCGACGCCGGAAAGGGGCGCAGCAGCCCGGAGCTGAGCAGCGTGACCTCGCTGGGGCCGTCGACGAAGCCGAGGAAGTCCAGGTAGATCGGCAGCTTGATGCCGTGCACGCTGAACGAGGCGGTGACGCGCCAGCCGAAGCTGCCGCTGGCGCCCGGCGCGGGTGGCGTGCCGGACTGGATCGTCACCGGGCCGGCCGTGGCGCCCTTGACGCGCTCGCCCTTGAAGATCCGCTGCAGATAGCGCGAGAAGCAGCCGCGCACGTGCGCGCTGCGGATCGCCGCCAGGCCCTTCTGGGCCTGTGCGGCGCTCGACTGCACGGCGACTTCGGAGCTGACGCTGAAGTCGATGATCTGGCGTTTGAGGCGGAAGTCCTTGGAGCTCTGTTCGCACCAGCGCCTTGGCCGAGCCGCCGCTCAGCCCGGCGCAGCGCAGCATCTGGTGTTCCAGTCGCTTTTCGCCGCTGGAGCTGCTGTTGCGTTTCTCGCTCGCGGCGAAGCCCGGCACGTCGGCGGGCGTGAGGTTGACCGCGCGCGCGAACGCCAGCGCGCGGCTCCTGCCCGGCGCGTTGCCCGGCGCCTTGCCCGGCGCCGGCTTTGCAGTCGCGGGCGGCGCGGGCGTCTTGGCGCTGGGCGCCTTGGTGGCGCTCGGCGCCGTCGCCTGCGCCCCGGTGGCGGTCACCGTGAGCGAGCCGCCCTTGCCGCACGCGGCGAGCAGCGCGGCGGCGAGCACGAGGACCAGCGAGACGGGCATGCGGCGCATGGCGGCTACAGCTTGGTGGCGCGCACGGCCGTGCCGTAGGCGCAGATCTCAGTCCACGTCGTGCCCAGCTCGGAGGTGTCGAAGCGAAACGCGACCACAGCATCGGCGCCCTTGGCGCCGGCCTCCTCTTCGAGTCGCTCCTGGGCGTGCACGCGGCCTTCGGCGAGCATCTTGGTCATGCCCTTCAGCTCGCCGCCGACGAGCGACTTCAGCGACGCGCCGATCTGCGCGCCGACGTTTCGGGCACGCACGGTCAGGCCGAACACCTCGCCGAGCACCTCATCGATCTCGATAGCCGGGAAGGTCGTTCATGGTGGTGATGATCATGGCCGCCCAGCCTACTCCTCGGCGAGCGCGCGGCGCAGCGTCTCGTCGAACGGCGCGGGGGAGAGGCCGAACGGCTGCGGCGCCGCTGGGGTCGGTGACGACGGTCTCGGTCGTCAGGCCCTCGACGAGCGGCCGCGCGACGTTCGTGTCGACGGGCGTGACGAGGCCGAGCCACAGCGCCGACAGCCACGGCGTGATCAACGGCACGGGCAGCTTGGGGCGCGGGCGCATGCCCATCGCGAGCGCCATGCGGTCGAGCATGTCGGCGTAGGAGAGCACGTCGGGGCCGCCGATCTGCACCTCGCGCCCGGCCGACTCGGGCACGTCGGGCGCGCGGCGCAGGTACTCGACGACGTCGTCGATGCCGATCGGCTGCGTGGACTTGCGCAGCCACGACGGCGCGATCATCACGGGCAGGCGTTTGACGAGGTGGCGGATCGTGCGGTAGGACTCGCTGCCCGCGCCGACGACCATCGCCGCGCGGAAGTACGTCAGCGGCGGCCCGTCGGCGGCGAGCGTCAGCGCCGTCTCGTGGCGGCTGCGCAGGTGCTCGGAGACGGTCTCGTCGCCGAGGCCGCCGAGATAGACGACGCGCGCGACGCCGTCGCGCTTGGCCATCGCGCGCGAAGTTCGCGCGCGCCGCTGCGCTCGCGCTGCTGAAAGCCGGCGCCGCCGGCCATCGCGTGGACGAGGAAGTAGGCGACGTCGATCTGCTCGCCGGCGCCGCGCAGGCTGGCGGCGTCGGTCACGTCGCCGCGACGCAGCTCACAGCCCAGGCGCTGCAGGTCGCGCGCGCGATCGGGGTCGCGCACGAGGCAGCGCACGGACGTGCCCGAGCCGACCAGCGCCTCGGCGAGGCGTCCGCCGACGAAGCCGGTCGCTCCGGCTAGCAGTGCACGGTGTGGCGATCGACCCAGCTTAGTCCGCGGGCGTGGCGCCGTTCTGGCGTTCGGCGATGTCCGGCCCGGTGGTCGTCGTCATGACGGTCGCCGCGCCGCCGCCGAGCACGCGGCGCACGAGGCCGGGGGCGAGCACGCGCAGCGCGGCGGCGATGCCGTATGGGCGCGGCACGTAGCGCTCGGGCTGCGCGACCGACGCCGGCCTGGTAGATCGCCTCGGCGGCGCGCTCGGGCGTCGAGACGATCCAGCGCGTCCAGCGGCTTGTCGGTCAGCTCGGACTGCGGGAAGCCCTCGGTGGCGATGAAGCCGGGCAGCACCAGGCCGACGTGCACGCCGTGCGCGCGCTCCTCGGCCCACAGCGCGTCTGACCAGCCGGCGAGCGCGAACTTCGAGGCGCTGTACGCGCCGGCGCCGGCGCGCGCGACGCGCCCGGCGGTCGAGGAGACGTTCACGATCGCGCTCGGCGCGGACTGCGCGCAGCAGCGGCAGCAGCGCCTCGGTCAGCCGCACCTGCGCGTCGAAGTTGATCTCCATCGTGCGCCGCACGTTGGCGTAGCCGCCGTCGGCGAAGCGCGCGCGCCAGGCTGCGCCGGCGTTGTTGACGAGCAGGTCGAGCCGTCCGTGGCGTTCGAGCACGTGCTCGCGGATGCGCTCGGGCGCGTCGTCGTCGAGCAGATCGACGGCGAACACGCTGACGCGATCCTCGCCCAGCTCGGCGGCGAGCGCGCGCAGGCGCTCCTCGCGGCGGGCGACGAGCACGAGCGAGCCGCCGGGCTCGCGCGCGAGCCGGCGCGCGGTCGCCTCGCCGATGCCGCTGCCGGCGCCGGTGATCAGCGACGACGTGTCGACGGACTGTGCTCATGGACGTGTTGATGATCGGTTTTGGTTTGCGCGGCGCCGGTCCGGGCCGAGTGAGGCGCACTGCGGTTAGCCTTTCAGATCGGCAACAGCATGAGCGCCCACCCACCCAGCGACGCCGGCGGCGTCGCGTCGTCGGCCCAGCCGACGGCCCGCAAGCGCGAGGCGCTTGAGCTGTTTCGCGGCCTGCCGCGCCGCTACGACGCGCTCTCATCGGCGCTCAGCTTCGGGCAGGACCCGCGCTGGCGCCGCGCGCTGGTCGACGAGATCGCGCCGTCGGCGGGCATGCGCGTGCTCGACGTGGCGACGGGCACGGGAATGGTCGCGGCGGAGCTGCTCGCGCGCGCCGACTGCACGGTCGTGGGCATCGACCAGAGCGCCGAGATGCTCGTCCGGCGCACGCGAGCGCTTCGCCGGCGACAGCCGCGTGGAGCTGGTCGCAGGGGCAGGCCGAGCGGCTGCCGTTCGACGACGAGAGCTTCGACGCGCTGACGTTCACCTATCTGCTGCGCTACGTCGACGATCCGCCGGCGACGCTGCGCGAGCTGGCGCGCGTGGTCAAGCCGGGCGGGCGCGTCGGCGTCGCTGGAGTTCGGCGTGCCGCCGCTGGCGCCGGCGCGTGCGGCGTGGCGGCTGTACACGGCGGTCGGCCTGCCGACGCTCGGGCGGCTGGCCTCGCGCGAATGGGCCGAGGTCGGGCCGCTTCCTCGGCCCGAGCATCCGCGGCTTCTACGCGCGTCATCCGCTGGAGCGGATCGTCGGCTACTGGCGCGAGGCGGGGCTGATCGACGTGAGCGTGCGGCGCATGAGCCTCGGCGGCGGCGTCGTGATGGCGGCGACCAGGGCCGTGGGTCAGCCGGCGATGCGCGCGGCGCCTGAGCGCCCGGCCTTCTACGCGCTCGGCGGCGGTCGCGCGGGCGATCTGCTGACGCTGCTGCACCCGCCGTACACGGCGTGGCATCTCAGCTACTTCGCGCTCGGCGCAGCGGTCGCGCCGCACGTGCTACGTCGATCGCCTGCTGTGGGGGCTGGCGGCCTTCGCGCTCGCTGTCGGCGTGGCGGCGCATGCGCTGGACGAGCTGCACGACCGGCCGCTGGGCACGGCCTGAGCGATCGCACGCTGGTCGCGCTGGCGAGCGTCAGCCTGCTCGGCGCGCTGGCGATCGGCGTCGCCGGCGCGATCAGCGTGTCGGCGCTGGCTCGTCCCGCTGGTCGTGCTGGGCGGGGCTGTTCCTGCCGGCGTACAACCTGGAGTGGGCCGGCGGGCGCGTGCACGGCGATGCTGTGGTTCGCGATCGGCTGGGGCGCGTTCCCGGCGTTCACCGGCTACTTCGTCGAACTCGCTGCAGATCGCGCTGCCCGGCGTGCTGTCGCGCTCGGCTGCCTGGCGCTGAGCGTCGCCCAGCGTCGCCTGAGCTCGCCGGCGCGCGAGCTGCGCCGGCGCACGAGCTCGGCTGTCGGCCGTGCGCACGCTGCGCCGACGGGAGCACCGAACAGCTGTCGCTGCCGCGCCTGCTCGCGCCGCTCGACGGCGCGCTGGCGGCGCTGTCGCTGGCGGTCGTCGCTCACCGCCTGCGCGCTCGTCGCCGCGCGGCTGTGAGCTGCCGGGTCGTCGTCTCGGCTTCAGGCGGTGAGCAGGTGCGCGCCGGGGCCGGGGCGCGACCTCGATCGCGCCGCGCGGGAGGCGTGCGCTCGGGCGCGAACAGGCCGAGCACGCAGCCGCCGAAGCCGCCGCCCATGATGCGCGCGCCGGCCGCGCCGGCCGTCGCGCAGCGCGCGCGACGGTCGCCTCGACGGCGGGCGTGGAGATCTGAAAGTCGTCGCGCAGGCTCGCGTGCGAGGCGTCGAGCAGGCGTCCGAGCGCCGGCATGTCGCCCGTCGCGCAGCGCCGCGACGGCTGTCGCGACGCGCTGCGTTCTCGCCGAGCACGTGGCGCGCGCGCCGGCGCAGCGGCTCGGGCAGGCGCTCGGCGTCGGCGGCGCGTCGGCCTGGCTGAGCGTGGCGACGCCGAGCAGCTCGCGCACGCCCGCGCGCACTCCGCGCGGCGCTCGTTGTAGCCGCCGGCGGCGTGCGCGTGGCGCTCGCCGGAGTCGAGCACGACCAGCCGCCAGCCGCCGAGGCGCAGCGGCACGGGCTCGATCGTCGAGCGTGCGCGAAGTCGATGCGCAGCGCGCTGTCGGGCTGCGCCGAACAGCGAGGCGAGCTGGTCGAGCAGGCCGGTCTGCGCGCCGACCCAGTCGTTCTCCACGCGCGCGCACAGCCGCGCGACTTCGAGCCTGTCGAGCGCTGCCCGCGCGCACGCTCGTCGCTCGGCGCCGGTCTGCTGGCGGCAGCCGCTCGCCGGCGAGCGCGAGCAGCGCGAGGCACAGCGCGACCTCGAGCGCCGCCGAGGAGGACAGCCCGGCGCCGCGCGGCAGGTCGCCGCCGATCTGCAGCGCTCGCGCCGGGCGGCGGCGCGCCGGCGTCGCGCAGCTCGGCGACGGCGCCGCGCACGAACGCGCGCCAGCCGTCGCGCGCGCGCGCCGGTCGTCCAGCGCGAACGTCGTCGTCGCTCGTCGAGGTCGGCGGCGTGCGCGACTGACGCGACGGTCGGCGCTCGCGCGCGCGCGTGACGACGACGCCCTGCGAGATCGCGAACGGCAGCGCGAGGCCGCCGTTGTAGTCGGTGTGCTCGCCGATCAGGTTGACGCGCCCGGGCGCGAACGCCGCGGCGCGCTCAGGCGGCACGGGCGATCGCCTCGCGCAGCGCGGCGGCCGACTCCTCCGGCAGCGTGTCGGAGATGAACGTGCCGGCGCCCTGCTCGGAGCCGGCGAGGAACTTCAGCTTCTCGGCGGTGCGCAGCGGCGGGTAGAACTCGACGTGCAGGTGCCCGCGGCGCTCGGCCGCGCCGGGCGAGCCCGCGGTGGGCGCCTGGTGCACGACCATCACGTAGGGGAACGGGCGCTCGAACAGCGCGTCGTAGCCGCGCACGAGCGCCTGCAGCGTCTGCCGGCGAGCTCGCGCAGCTCGTGCGGCTCGCAGTCGAGCAGGCTGGCGCGGTGCTCGCGCATCGACGACGTGCGCTTCATAGGCCCAGCGCGCGGCGTGCGGGACGTAGGCGACGACGCCGTCGCGCTCGATCAGCACGCGCTCGCGCGTCGTCGAGCTCGCGCGCGAGCAGCGCGCACGGCGCGCAGCCGCCGAGGCGCTCGTCGGCGGCCAGCTCGAGCGCCGGCACGGGCGGCAGGAACGGGTAGCCGTAGATCTGCCCGTGCGGGTGGTGCAGCGTGACGCCGACCTCGACGCCGCGGTTCTCGAAGATCAGCACGTAGTCGACGTCCTCGCGCGCGCCGAGCTCGTCGTAGCGGTGGCGCCACACCCACATCAGCGCCTCGCGCGCGCTCGGCCGACGAGCGTCGCGAAGCGAGCCGTCGTGGTGGTCGGTGTAGACGACGACCTCGGCCGCGCCGCCCGGCGCCTCGAAGGCCGGGAAGCGGTTGTCGAACACGGCGATCTGAAAGCTCGGGAAGGGGATCTCCGTCGGCGGCGCCGCCCGGCCGCGTCGGGTCGAGCGGGCAGTGCTCGCGCGGTCGGGCAGGAACGTGCGGTCCTGGCGGTCGATCGCGTAGACGACCTGCTCGCCGCGCAGCTCGTTGAAGCGCTGTTCGCTCACGCGCGCTCGTGCCCGTGCGAGGGCTCGCTCGCGCCCTCCGATCGAGGCTCGCTCGCGCCCTCCGATTGAACCTCGGCGTGGCCGTAGAGGATCAGCGCACGGCCGTCGTCTTTGTGAACGCGCGCGATCGCCAGCGGCCCGTAGCGCTCGCGCGGCGCCGGCGCTCGCGCGGCGGGTCCTCGGGCGGTCGAGCGTCGGCGTCGGTGGCCATCTTGCGAGGGTATAGCCCTGCCGCGTGCGAGCGACGACGAAGGGGTTTTCGCCCGCGCCCGGAAGGGCACAACGAAAGTGCTTGACTGAAGGAGTAGATTCGCGGGAAGTATTGGGGTGGGCCTGGCGCCTGCATGGCGCGGCCCTCGATCAGAGGAGAGTGCAATGCCAGAGACCGACCAGGCCCTCGACGCCGTCGAGCCGGCCGATGCTTCCGATGCCGCGGTGATCGACCGCCCAGGGTTCGACCGACGCGCGTTCCTGCGCCGCACGGCGCTGACCGGCGTGGGCGTCGGCTCGGTCAGCACGCTGCTCGCGGCGTGCGGCTCGAGCGCGTCCAGCGGCGGCAGCGGAGGCTCGTCGAGCGTGTTCGGCTCGCACAGAGCTACAAGTTCGTGTTCGTCAACCACGTGACGACGAACCCGTTCTTCACGCCCACGCAGTACGGCGCCGCCGACGCGTCGCAAGCTGCTCGGCTGCTCCTACCAGTGGACCGGCTCGGAAAGCAGAACGTCAACCAGATGGTCAACGCGATCAACAGCGCGGTCACCGGCGGCGCCGACGGCATCGCCGTCGCGCTGATCGACCTGCACGCCTTCAACGCGCCGGTCGAAGCGGCGATCAAGGCGGGCATCCCGGTCGTCGCCTACAACGCCGACGCGCCCGGCAACGCGCGCCTGGCCTACATCGGCCAGGACCTGAAAAAGGCCGGCGAAAAGATGGGCGAACGGATCGTCTCGGATGGTCGGCTCGGGCGATGTCGCGCTGTTCATCGCGACGCCGGGCTCGGCCAACCTGCAGCCGCGCATCGAAGGCGCCGAAGCGGCCGTCAAGCCGTCGGGCAAGCCGATCACGCTGCACACCGTCGCGACCGGCGCCGCGGTCCCGGGCGAGCTCTCGACGATCGACGCCTACTGGGTCGGTCACAAGAACACCAAGGGCATGTACGCGGTCGACGGCGGCTCGACGGAAAGCCTCGCGAAAGTGATGCAGAAGTACGGCCTCGGCGGCAAAGTCAAGGCCGGCGGCTTCGACCTGACCGAACAGACGCAGAAGCTGCTGTCACGAAGGCGACATCGAATTCACGATCGACCAGCAGCCCTACCTGCAGGGCTTCCTGCCGGTGCTGCAGCTGTTCATGTACAAGGTCTCGGGCACGCTGACGGGGCTCGCCGAAACGGACACGGGCCTGAAGTTCCTCAGCAAGGAAACCGTCGCAGCCGTACCTCAAGTCCAAGAGCCGCTACGAGGGCACCGCGACCGAAGCCAAGGTCATCGCCTAGGCGCCGAGGGACGCGGAGAGAGAGGCGATGATGGCGAGCGTGGCGGGAGGTTCGGCCGCTCAGACGCCACCGGCGAAAGTCGGAGGCCCGGCGCAGGAGCACCGGGCCTCCACCGGCCGCAAGGCGCTCGAGCGGATTCTCTCGCTGCGCGAGGGCAGCATCATCGTCGTGACGCTCGTCACGGCGATCTACTTCTCCGCGAACACGAGCAGCTTCTTCACGGGCGCGAACTTCAAAACGCTGCTGCCGTACTTCGCGCCGTTCGCGATCCTCGCGGCGGGCGAGGTGTTCGTGATGATCCTCGGCGAGATCGACCTGTCGATCGGCGCGATGTACCTGTTCGCGCCGATCCTCTTCTACAAGCTCGACGCCTCCGCCGGCCTCGGCCTGGTGCCGAGCGTGATCGTCGCGCTGCTCGTCTGCGCGGCGGTCGGCGCGATCAACGGCTTCTTCGTCGCGGTCGTCGGAATCAACTCGTTCGTGACGACGCTGGCGACGCTGTTCTGCTTCGAGGGCCTGGCGCTGATCGTCTCGCACGGAACGCCCGTGGCGACGCCCGGCGCGGCGGCGCACACGACGACCGAGAACGTCACGCACGTGGTCAACGGCCACACGATCACGCTGCCCGAACAGGTTCGACCACATCGGCACGTTCGCCAAAATCTTCGGCGGCGGCATGTACTCGGAGCTGATCTGGGCGGTGGTCGATCGTCGTGCTGCTGCAGGTCGTGCTGACGTTCACGCGCTGGGGTCTGTACACGGTGGCGATCGGCTCGAACAAGCTCGGCGCGGCCGAGGCGGGCGTGAGCGTCAAGGCTGGTGATGATCCGCAACTTCGTGCTGTGCGCGCTGACCGCGGGCCTCGTGGGGATCTTCGAGGCGGTGCGCGCGGCGACCGTCCAGCCCGACCCCGCCGGCGCCAACGAAATCCTGCTTCCTCGCGGTCGCCGCCGGCGTGATCGGCGGCACGCTGCTGACCGGCGGCTCGGGAACGGTCGTCGGCGCGCTGATCGGCGCGCTGTTCCTCGGCATCCTCAAGGACGGCCTGATCCTGCAGGGAGTCAACGCCAACTACCTGCTGTTCTACACGGGCCTTGCGATCATCGTGGCGATGACCGTCAACGTGTACGTCGGCGCGCGCGCGCAGGGGGCACAGCGGAAGTGGCTGACGCGGAACCGCAGCCTCGCAGTCGGAGCCCGTCGGTGCCGCCCGACGCTCGGCGCCCGACGACGTGCTGCGCGTCGAACACATCGCCAAGCGCTTCGGCCCGGTCACGGCGCTGCGCGACATCAACCTGCACCTGAAGAAGGGCGAGGTGCTGGGACTGCTCGGCGACAACGGCGCCGGCAAGTCGACGCTGATCAAGATCCTCTCCGGCTTTCAGAAGCCGGACGGCGGCCAGATGTTCCTGCACGGCAAGCCGTACGCGCCGAAAAGCGTCGACGACGCGCGCGCGCAGGGCATCGAGACGGTCTACCAGGACCTCGCGCTGATCGACGAACTGTCCGTCTACCACAACCTTTTCCTGCGCCGCGAGCGCGTGCTCAAACCGTTCCCGCTGCTGGCCAACCGCCAGATGAAGCGCGAAGCGCGCAAGGCGCTGGACGAGATCGGCATCAACATCCCGCGCATCGACGTCGCCGTCGCGCGCCTGTCGGGCGGCCAGCGCCAGGCGATCGCGGTCGCGCGCACGGTCAACGGCGACGCCGACATCATCCTGCTCGACGAGCCGCTGGCGGCGATGGGCGCGAAAGAGGGCGCGATGATCCTCGACCTCGTCGCGCGGCTGAAGGAGGAGGGCAAGGTCTCGATCATCATGATCCTGCACAACTACGTCCACGTGCTGCAGGCATGCGACCGCGTGAGCATGATCCAGGACGGCGCGATCGCGCTAGACAAGCCGACCGCCGAGACGTCCGTCGAGGAGCTGACGGACATCGTCGTCAACGAGTACCGCCGCGCGCGCGAAGAGACGCACCGCGAAGAGGCCCAGGCGGGCTGACCGGCGCCCCGGGGCGCCGCCTCGGGTCGAGCTGCGCACCGCCGCCGCCGAGGGCCGCCTCGCCGCGTCGGGTCGAGCCGGGTGCGCGCGCTGCGGTCGTCCGGCTGCCGCGTGGGCGCGCGTTTGCAGGGTGATCCGCGAACGCCGCCGAAGATGTATACCTCGAAGACCGGGATTTCGTCAGCGGAGCAGAGCCGAGGAGCAGATGAGCGCAACCACGATCGCCCACCCGCCGGCCGCGTCGCCGGCCGCGGCGCAGCCGGCTGCCGATCGTGGCCGGCCGTGCTGGTCGGCGTGCTCGTGCTGCTCGCGGCGGCGATGCTGATCTACGACCACTCGCGGCGCGAGCAGATCGCCAAGGGCGTGACGATCGACGGCGTGGACGTCGGCGGGCTCAGCGCGTCGGCCGCGCGCGCGAAGATCCAGCGTGAGCTGATCGCGCCGTTGAGTCAGCCGGTCGTCGTGCGCTCGGGCTCGCACCGCTGGACGCTCAGCGCGCGTCGCGCCGGCCTGACGGTGGACGCCGCCAACATGGTCGCGCAGGCGGTCAGCGCCAGCCGCGGCGGCTCGATCTTCACGCGCACCGTGCGCGGGCTGTTCGGCGGCAGCGTGCATCACAACGTGGCGCTCGTCGTCAGCTACTCGCACTCGGCCGTGAGCGGCCTGACGGCGAAGGTGCGCGCGAGCGTCAACAAAGCGCCGCGCGACGCCACCGTCGCCGCCGGCGCAGCTGGCCTGACGGCCGTCGCCGGTGAGAACGGCATGGCCGTCGACAGCGACCGGCTGGGCGGTCGCATCACCCGCGCGCTCGCGGCCACCGGACGTGCGCGCACCGTCGCGGTGCCGGCGCACGTCGTCAAGCCGAAGGTCACGACGGCCGAGCTCGCCAGCCAGTACCCGGCGTACATCGTCATCGACCGCTCGGCGTTCAGGCTGCGCTTCTACGACCACCTCAAGCTCGCCAGCACGTATGAAATCGCGGTCGGCATGGAAGGCCTGGAAACGCCGGCCGGCCTGCATCACATCGAATGGAAGCAGGTCGATCCGCCGTGGTACGTGCCCAAAAAAGCGTGGGCGGGGGCGCTCGCGGGAACCGTCGTGCCGCCCGGGCCCGGGGACCCGCTGAAGGCCCGCTTCATGTCCTTCGAAGGCGGCGCGGGCATCCACGGCATCGACCCGAGCGAGTACAGCTCGATCGGCCACGACGCCTCGCACGGCTGTGTGCGCATGCGCATCCCCGACGTGATCGCGCTCTACAGCAGAACGCCCGTCGGCACGCCCGTCTACATCGCCTAGCTAAAGCTGTTCGCGGTATTCCTGGTTCTGCTGGCGCTCGCCGCGGATCTGGATCGCGATGTACACGACGATCACGTTGACGACCACGCCGATGCCGCCGAACGTGGCGATCAGGCCGATGTCCGTGCTGAGCGCTTTGCTGATGGCGAGAACCATTGCCCGCGGAGCCTAGCAACGGGCCGCGCGCGCGTGTCGTAGCCTTCATCCTGCCGCCCACCCGATCGACCGATCGGGCAACGGGGCCGTCGTGCCAGCGGGCGTGGCGGCGACGAGCTTGGAGAGGTGCCGGAGCGGTTGAACGGGCGCGACTGGAAATCGCGTAACGGGGGCAACCTCGTTCGAGGGTTCGAATCCCTCCCTCTCCGTTTTCGCCGGGTTTGAGGTCGTTGTTCGAAACCGACGATCATGAGCGCCAGAGCGGCCAGCCAGACCGCGCGCCGTGGACGTCCTTGATCCACCAGCCGTCGCCTTTAGTTTGACGCTGCTGCATCTGTGGATGCAGGTCGTGCTGGAACACGGCCTCCCAACGATGCTCGCGTCGGAACTTGTTGAATGCGTCGGTAACGGAACGCCCAACCGAGTTCTCCACGTACAACTTGCTCATGCGACGAGCCGGATGCCCTCAATCTCTGCTGCTGCTTTGATCTCGCCCAGGGTCGCAGCTGTGTCCTCGCAAACCTCGGCGGGCTCCCATCCCTCTCGGAGCCGCGTCGCGATTGAGATCGTACGCACGCCCGTATCGGCTGTTGTGGGTCTACCTCCATTGAGGCGTGTATCGAGTAGCACCGGACGCTGACGTCCGAGCGGCCACCACCTATATGCGGCCTGCTCCGTCTCGTCGTAGTCAAGTAATGCCAAGAGCGTGTCTACAGCGTCGGGCCAGGCGACCTGGCCGCTACGTGTCGCGCTTAGCAACTCGGCCCCGTATCTCACGAACAAATCATGTCCGTGTAGCTTGAAGTCCAGATCCAACAACGGACGGTCCGCATCGAGTTGTTCAGCGGCGAAATCGAGAGCGCCTCGGATGGCGGGCAGCGTGATGCTACGTCTCCAAGATGCCAGGAACCGCAACTCGATCAAATTGAGGAAGGACAGGGGCAGCGTATCTTCGCCCGTCGCGCTGCCGTCTATGCGGATGAGAGGCAGGTCGTGTCTTGGCTGATCACGGTAGACCCGGTCGTGGCCGAGAGCCCAACGGCGGAGCGTCCCTGCTTCCCGTCCGATGATCCGCGCGGCCTCCGCGAACGTGTATCGCGGCTGAACCGCTCGCTCAGCTATGCGTGGATGAGAGGCGGACACGAAGCCTGAGTATGCCGCGTCGGACGGCGCAATTTGCGGTGAGCGCCGAGGGCGCCAGAACCTGGCGCGAAAACGCTGACGAAACCTGCAGCAAGCCTGCGACGCCGAGTGGGCGGGTCTGTTCATTGTCAAGACGCTCTTCGTGCTTGTTATCGCGCTGCTGATCGTCGCCCCGTTGACGTAGGCGACGAGGGGGAGTCGACCTACGGGCCTGTGCCGGGTGTTCGCACCCACTGGATCATTCGCCGAAGGTGGATTGGACGCCCGTCGTGCGTCCTATGCTCTTTGCGATGGCGACCGAGTCGGCTTACGCTCATGCGGGTGACGCCGGCGTGCATTGGCGGCGGCGCGTTCGCCCATTGCTGGTCGCCCTGATAGGCGTGTTCGCGCTGGCGATCGTCGCTTGCGCGGTCGTGCTTCTGTGGTCGGGGGCGACCCTCGCGACCGACTCGACGGCGCTGGCGCACGTGAGCGTGCAGCCGTTCGGCGGCAGCATCGAGCGCGTGCGGGCGTTCGGGCCAGGGGGGCGGTCGATCGCGATGACGGTGCAAGGCGGCCGTCTGACGCCGCTGCAGCGGCTGAGGCCGGGGGAGACGGTGTCCGTCGAGGTGGTCGTTCGCCGCCCGTCGTGGCTGGGTTGGGCGCTCGGACGCGAGCGCACCGAGCGCCTGACGCTGCGTACGCCGCAGGCGCACGTGAGCGAGCGCTGGATCACCGTGCACCCGTCGGCGGACGTGCGCGTGGCGTTCGACCAACCCGTCAGCGCCGTTGCCTACGGCAGCTCGGCCACGTCGCGCACGCACGAGCTGACGAGCGCGCGCTCGTCGGTCTGGTTGGGGCGGCGCGCGTCGACGGGCACGGTGGAGATCGCCGCAGCGCCGCGCGCGTGGGAGACGGTCGGCCGGCCCACGCAGGTGAGCTGGTTCCCGCCGTCGCGCTCGCCGGTGATGGTCACGCTGCCGGCCGCCGGCGCGAGCGTCGGTCCGACGTCGACGCTGTATTTGACCTTCTCTGAGCCGGTGAGCAAGGTGCTGGGGTCGCGGCGACCACGCCTGACGCCGAGCACGCCGGGCCACTGGCGCTTGGCCAACAGCCACACGCTGGCGTTCACGCCGACGGGGATGGGCGCCGGGTTCGGCTTGCGCCTTCATGCGCAACTGCCCAAGCCGGTGGCGGTGACGGCGGGAGGGGGCGGCGCCCTGCGCACGACCAGCCAGGTCGAATGGACCGTGCCGCCGGGCTCGACGCTGCGCCTACAGCAACTGCTGGCGCAGGGCGGCTACCTGCCGCTCGACTGGCACGCCTCGGGCGACGACGTCGCGCGGACGACGAGCGCCGAGGCGCAGGCGGCGGTGAGCGCGCCGGACGGCGGCTTCAGCTGGCGCTACGGCAACACTCCACGCCAACTGCAGGCGATGTGGAGCGCGGGCCGGGAAAACACGATCATGCGCGGCGCGCTGATGAAGTTCGAGGACGAAAACGGCATGACGGTCGACGGCCTCGCCGGGGCCGCGGTGTGGCACAAGCTGATCTCCGACGCGATCGCGGGCAGGCGCCTGACGAGCGGCTACAGCTACGTGTATGTGCACCGCGAAGTGCCGGAGACGCTGACGCTGTGGCACGACGGGCGCACGGTGCTGACCTCGCCGGCGAACACCGGAATCTCGGGCGCGGAAACGGAATTGGGCACCTTCCCGGTGTTCGAGCACCTGCCGGAAACGACGATGAGCGGCACCAACCCCGACGGCTCGCACTACGAAGACCCTGGGATCAAGTGGGTCAGCTACTTCAACGGCGGCGACGCGCTGCACAACTTCGACCGCTCCTCCTTCGGCACGCCGCAGAGCCTCGGCTGCGTCGAGCTGCCGCTGTCGGACTCCGCGCAGCTCTACCCGTACACGCCGATCGGCACGCTCGTCACGATCGAAAGCTGAGTGCTAGGAAGGCAGCCCCGCGAGCCCGTCGTCGAGCTGCACGCCGGCCGAGTTGAGCGCGAACGCGACCATGTGGTAGTGGCCGACGAGCATGGCGATCTCCAGCAGGGCACGCTCGTCGTGGCTGTCGGCGAGCGTCGCCCAGGTGTCGTCTGAGATCTTCGCGTCGGCGTGCAGCTCGTCGGCGGCGCGCAGCAGCGTCGCGTCGGCCGCCGACCAGCCGGGTGCGTCGGGGCCGTCGGCCACGCGCATGATCTCCTCGTGCGCGATGCCGATCTGCTGTGCGATGCGCACGTGCTGGCCCCACTCGTAATCGGAGCTGCAGTTGAAGCCGGTGCGCAGGATCAGCAGCTCGCGCTCGCGCGCGCCGAGCACGCCACCCCCGAGCAGGAAGCCGCCGAACGGCAGCCACGCGCGAAACAGCTGCTCGTGGCGCGCGAGCGTGGGGAAGATGTTGTTGTCGCCCAGGCGCACGTCGAAGCCCGGCGGCGTGGCCTGCAGGATCGGGCGAAGCTCGTCGCTCCACTCGGGCTCAGGCAGCGGCGGGATGCGCGGCATGACGGCGTCTAGGCGCTGGCCGTCGCCAGCGGCTCGTTGGGCGCCGGCGAGGCGGCGGTCGACCGGCGCGTGAAGCGCAGCTCGCCGTCCTCCAGCTCGTTGCCGCGCATGCTGCGCCTGTCGAGCACGTAGTTCTGGTGCACGCGCCACGGAGCGCGCGAGCCCTGCTTGGGCAGCAGGTGGATCGAGCGCTGCACGTAGCCGGAGGTGAAGTCGAAGAACGGCTCGGCGATCAGCGACGGATCGTCGTTGACGGGCGTGCAGTAGGCATAGCCGTGCTGGTCCATGTGGTTGAGCAGGCGGCACACGTACGAGCACGTGAGGTCGCACTTGAGCGTCCACGACGCGTTGGCGTAACCGAAGGCCATGGCGAAGTTGGGCAGCCCGCTGAGCATCATGCCGCGGTAGACCATCGTCTCGGCGACGTCGATCTCGCGGCCGTCGACGGCGATCTGCATGCCGCCGAGCGCAAGCAGGCTCAGGCCGGTCGCCGTGACGATCAGGTCGGCGTCGAGCGTACGGCCGGAGCGCAGACGCAGGCCGGTTGGCGTGAACGTGTCGATGTGATCGGTGACGATCGAGGCGCGCTCGGAGGAGAGCGCGCCGAACAGGTCGCCGTTTGGCACGAGGCACATACGCTGATCCCACGGCCCGTACTCGGGGTTGAAGTGCGTGGCGATGTCATACCCGGTGGGCAGCTGGCGCTCGATCGCCCTCTGTATGAGGCGCTTGACGAACGCGGGCCGGCGGCGGCTGAGCTGAAACGTGAGGATGCCCAGCAGCACGTTCTTCCAGCGCACTACCGAGTAGGCGGCTTTCGCCGGGAGCAGGCGGCGGACGCGCTTGGCGAGCGGGTCTTCGTCGGGCAGCGACACGATGTAGGTGGGTGAGCGCTGCAGCATGGTGACGTGCTGCGCCGTCTCGGCGAGCTCGGGCACGAGCGTGACGGCGGTCGCGCCGCTGCCGATCACGACCACGCGCTTGCCGGCGTGATCGATGCGCTCGTCCCAGTGCTGCGGGTGCACGATCTCACCAGCGAAGCTCTCGACGCCGGGGAAGTCGGGTGTGTGTCCTTGGTCGTAGCGGTAGTAGCCGGTGCACGTGAACAAGAAATCGCAGGTCAGCGCCACACGCTCGCCGGTGTCCTCGCGCTTGGCGTGCACAGTCCAGCGGGCGTCGGGCGACGACCACTCGGCGCGCTCGACGTGGTGGCCGAAGCGAATGTGGCGCTCGACGTCGTGATCGCTGGCCGTGTCGCGGACGTAGTCGAGGATCGACGAGCCGTCGGCGATCGACTTGGCGTGCTCCCACGGCCGGAAGGAGTAGCCGAGCGTGTACATGTCGGAGTCCGAGCGGATGCCGGGGTAGCGGAAGAGATCCCACGTGCCGCCGATGGCCGCGCGCGCCTCGAGGATCGCGTAGGACTTCTGCGGGCTGTCGGTCTGCAGGTGGCAGGCCGCGCCGATGCCCGACAGCCCTGCTCCAACGATCAGCACGTCAACGTGTTCGAGCGACAACTCGCGCCTCCAGGTAGTGGTCGGCTGCTGACTGCGAGCTTACCCGGCGCGATCGTTTTCGCTGTGTGACACGCCGCACTCGTGACGTGCCGCACTCGCGACGTCGTCGCCGGCGCGGCGCTCCGTTCGGCGCTGGGCGAGCCGACACGCAAAGCCGAGAAGAGCAGGCCCGACGACCAGGCCGTCTCCACGCTGGCGCTCGCGCGCGGTATGGTCGCCGGGCAGAGCGGCCCGAAGACGGCGAAGCGTCAACACAGGAGGTCGGCATGGGCTTCACGCTCGCCAACCGCGCGGAGTGCGAGACGATCGGCAACTGGAAGCTCGTGCGACGTACGCTCGAGCTGGACTCGTTCGGCATGAACGTCGTGGACATCGGCCCAGGCGAGCAGATACCCGAACACGACGAGATCGACCGTGATCAGGAGGAGGTCTTCCTGGTGCTCTCCGGCGATGCGACGCTGGTGATCGACGGCGAGGATCACGCGGCGCCCGCCGGAACGTTCGCGCGGCTGGACCCGAAGCACAAGCGCACGATGCGCAACGACACCTCGCGCGCCGCCGAAGTGCTGATCGTGTCGGCGCCGCGGACGAGCGGCTACGAGCCGATGAGCTGGGCATGAGCGCGGCGCACGACGCGCTGCAGCGGACGATCGACGAATACAACGCCGCGTGGAACGCGCACGACGTGCAGCGTATCGGCGAGATGCACGCGCCTGACATGGTGTTCGAGAACCACACGGCGGGCGAGCGCGCCGACGGCGAGCAGGCGCTCGCGCACATCGCGCAGATCTTCGAGTCGTGGCCGGACATCGAGTTTCACACACGCCGCATGTACGTGCGCGAGGACCTGGTCGTGCAGGAGTGGACGGCGCGCGCGACGCACGTCAAGGCGCTCAGCCGCGGCGAGATCGTGGCGGAGCCGTCGGGCAAGCGCATCGAGTGGGGCGGCATGGACGTGATTCCGTTCGAGCGCGGCAAGGTCAAGCGCAAGGACGTCTACTCGGACTCCGTGTCGATTCTGCGCCAGGTCGGGCTGCTCTAGCGCGCGACGCCGGCGCGCAGCGAGACGGCGGTGCCGGCGGCGAGCACGACGACGACGGCCGCGAGGCTGGCGAGCGGCCCGACGTGCACGACGCCGCCGGCGAGCAGCTTGACGCCGACGAGCGCGAGCAGCACGGCGATCGTCTGATCCATGTAGCGCAGGCGGTCGCGCGCGATGAGCACGAGCTGGAACAGCGCGCGCAGGCCGAGCAGCGCGAGCAGGTTTGCGGTGAGCAGCAGCGTCGCGTCGCGCGAGATGGCGAGCGCGGCGGGAATCGAGTCGACGGCGAATGTGAGGTCGGCGACGACGATCGCGGCGAGGCAGAGCAGCAGCGGCGTGACCTCGCGGCGACCGTCGCGCACGACCACCCAACGACGCGGCAGGTGCTCGCTGACGGGCAGGCGTCGCCGCAGGAAGCCGACGACGCGGCTCGGGCCGGCGGCCTCGCCGCCGCGCGAGCGCGCGGTCTGCCACGCGAGCACGACGAGCAGTGCGCCGAGCACGTAGCCGACGACATGCGAGGCGTCGAACACGGCGACGCCGAGCAGGATGGCGGGCACGCGCAGCGCGAACGCGGACAGCGCGCCGAAGGAGACGAGCCGGTCGCGTTCGCCGGCGGGAATCTGAAAGGTGGCGATGAGCACGGCGAAGACGAACACGTTGTCGAGCGAGAGCGCGCGCTCGATCAGGTAGACGGCGGCGTAGGAGCCGGCGGCGTGCGCGCTGTCGAACAGGCCGAACCACAGCGTGGGCAGCAGACCGAGCGCGAGCCAGACGACGCTCCAGGCGATCGCGCCGCGCACGCCGAGCGCGCGCCCGGCGGCGCTCGCGCGAAGCTCCAGCGAGAAGGCGCCGGCGACGAGCACGGCCTGCCCGGCAAGCGCGCCGTAGAGCATCGACGGACTGTAGATGCTCGCTGCGGCCTGCGAGCCGTGCGTACGGTGGCCTGGTACTGTCGCGCGAGGAGGGGTCCGCAGCAGACAGGGAGGGTGCCGCATGCAAACGCCTACGTTGTTCCGCGACCGACCGCGGCCGGTTCAGATCGTGCTCGGCGGCGCCGTGCCGCTGGTGTTCGGCGCGGTCGTCGGAATCGTGCTGGGCGTGTCGGCCGGCGTGTACTGGGCGCTCGCGATCATCGCCGGCGTTGGCGCGGTGCTGGCCGGCTTCGAGCACCGGGACGGCTGGGGCGGCGCCGATCGCGGCCTGGTCGGCGGAGTGCTGTTCGGCATCGGTGTGCTCGTCGCGCACGCGATCGCCGGCACGCACGCGAAGGTCTCGCTCGGCAGCTTTCCGCCGCTGCTGATCGTGATCGACGCGATCTTCGGCATGCTGCTCGGGGCGCTCGGCGGGCGGATCGCGCGCGGCATGCGCGAGCGCCACGAGGTCGCCGGCAAAACGGCCTGATCGGCCCTCTGCCGGACGTTCGTCGGTTGGCGCTTGCGGGTGACCGCGGCACGTGCGATGCTGACCGCCTTGCGAACGGGACTGCGATCGCTGTCGGGGCGTGACGGGACCGGAAAGAGAGAACAGCTTGCAGGGCCCTCCTGAGCAGCGCGCCGGTCCAGACGCACAGCTGCGCGCTGGTCGACGAGGCGTGGACGGCGAAGTCGCGATAGCGAGCGAGCCGACGGAGCGGTCGAGCGCTGGGCGCCCGTTCTGGCGCGAGGATCTGGCGCCGTACGCGCAGCCGCACCTAGGTCTGAGCCTGCGCGAACTGGCGACGTCGGTCGTCCCCTATCTGGGGCTGTCGGTCGTGATGTACCTCTGCCTGAGCATCTCCTACTTCCTCGTGCTGGCGATCGCGATTCCGGCGGCGGGCTTTCTCGTGCGCACGTTCATCCTCTTTCACGACTGCACGCACGGCTCGCTGATGCGCTCCAAGCGCGCGAACGCGTGGCTGGGCACGGTGCTCGGCCTGTTCGTGTACGCGCCGTTCCTGCGCTGGCGCCACGACCACGCGATCCACCACGCGACGTCGGGCGACCTGGATCGGCGCGGCGGCGGCGACGTGCGCACGCTGACGGTCGCCGAATACGACGAGTTGGCGCCGCGCGCGCGGTTGGGCTACCGGCTGTTTCGCAATCCGCTGGTGATGTTCGGCATCGGGCCGATCGCAGCGCTGCTGGTCGGCCCACGACTGGTCGCCAAGGACGCGCGTCCGCGCATGCGGCGCAGCGTGATCGGCACGAACATCGCGCTGGCGGTGTTCGTGAGCGCGCTGTGCTGGGCGATCGGCTGGGAGGACTTCCTGCTGGTGCAGGCGCCGACGGTGATGCTCGCGGGCTCGGCCGGCATCTGGCTGTTCTACGTGCAGCACCAGTTCGAGGACGCCTACTGGGAGGGGTCGGGCGAGTGGAGCTACGCCGACGCGGCGCTGCGCGGCAGCTCCTACCTGAAGCTGCCGAAGATCCTGCAGTTCTTCTCGGGCAACATCGGCCTGCACCACGTGCATCACCTCAACGCGCGCATTCCCAACTACAACCTGCAGCGCGCGCACGACGAGAACCCGATCTTCCACGGCGTGCCGACGCTGACGTTCATGGACGGGATGCGCGCGGTGCGCCTGAAGCTGTGGGACGAGCGCACGGGGCGCATGGTCAGCTTCGCCGAGGCGCGCGCTCCACGCACGAGCGCAAGCGCCGGCGCGAACGCCGGGCGCTGAAGACCGAGCCGCTCGACAACAGCGAAGCCCTCCTCGAGAGGGCTTCGACTTATCCCCCTGCGATGGGCAGCACGGGAGTGCACGCGGGCACGATGGCGTGCGCCGGGTCAAGCGCGTTGAGGACGTCTGCGTCGGCGATGTGGTCGTATGGCATCGACAGGTGCTCGCCCTGGTCGAGCGCGCACTGGCTCTGCAGCAGGATGTTGCTGACGTTCGGTCCGCTCAGGAACGCGGACGTGTACGGCGTGACGACCTCGTCGTTGGCCGACTCGATGACCGTGTAGCTGACGCCCGGCACGGTCTCTGAGCCGGAGTTGAGCCTGCTCAGGAACGCCGACCCGACTTTCTGCTGCTGGCAGGCGGGGCACAGCAGGCCGACGAACGCATCGGCGCCGGGGAAGAAGCCGGCGAGCGTGAACAGCCC
Source organism: uncultured Solirubrobacteraceae bacterium (assembly GCA_963794905.1). Lineage (GTDB taxonomy): Bacteria > Actinomycetota > Thermoleophilia > Solirubrobacterales > Solirubrobacteraceae > Palsa-744. Next base: position 957,186 of record CAWCFO010000002.1, on the reverse strand, counting down.
GTCGAGCGTCGTGCCGTGGTTGGACGAGGCCAGGCCGACGAGCGCATGCACCTTTGCGGCGCCGCCGAGGAAGCGCAGGTAGTAGCGCGGCATCATGCCGCCCTGAGAGTGGCCGACGAGATCGACCTGGCTGGCGCCGGTCGCCGCGAGCACGCGGTCGACGAACGCCGAGAGCTGTTCGGCCGACGCTGCGATGTCGCCGGTCGCGTAGACGCCGAGCTGACCGCTGCCGGCGTATGAGCCGTAGTTGAGCGCGAACACGCAGTAGCCGTTGTTGCGCAGGAGCGGCGACAGCGCCTGCCAGCTGTCGGACATGTCCGCGAACGTGCCATGCACGAGGATCACCGGGCGCGGGTGCGGGGCCGAGGGCTTGCACGACCAGTCGTTGGCGCCGGGCGGGCTCGCCGTGGGGCTGGCGTGCGCGTACCCGGCGACGCCGTCGTAGACGACCGGCAGCGGCGCCGCCTGCGAGGAGGCGGCGGCGACCGCGCCGGCGAGCATTGCGCACAGGACGGCGAGGACGATCAGGCGGTGACGCGTGGACATCGGCTACCCCTATCGGTCGACGGACGGTTACGCGCGCACGCGCGCGAGGGCCAGCGGTGAGATACCCGCCGACGATCGCGTCAAACGTGCGGCGTCGGGCGCTCGCGCGAGCCGGCGCGACGCCCGCCCGTCGCGCCGGCTCTCACTCCGGCCGTCTAGACTGGGCCGCTCTGCGCCCGTAGCTCAGCTGGATAGAGCGTCGGTCTACGGAACCGAAGGTCAGAGGTTCGAATCCTCTCGGGCGCGTCGCAAAGTGACGACTGCCCGTCATCGCGGGCACGACCCCGAAGTGGGCGACGACGGGCAGGCGAGCCGTAGGCAGAAGTCAGTTGTATTTGAACTGGTCAGCGGGCGGAGTCGGCGCGCTTGCCCCCACTCCCGTTTCGAGGACCTTCGCCCTTACGTCGATCGCGGCTGCAGAGTGTGCGGGAGACAACGCGGTGCACGTCGTGGTCGAGCTGCATTCGACCGACGTGGCGAGCGGCGTACCGCCGAATCTGAACTGCGTCGCGTTCGTGCCGACCGCGAACCCGGTCCCGGTGATCGTCACGGCCGTACCACCGCTTGTCGGGCCGCTGTTCGGCGTCACGCTCGTAACCGTCGGTTCGATGAACCTGAAGCGTTCGCGCGGCGGGCAGGGAACGGTTTTGGGCCCTTCTTCGGTGAAGATGATGCATTGCCCGGGGCCGCTGACGCCGGCGGACGTGGTGACGGTCACGCCCACGTTGCCGACGGTCGCCGTGGGCGAGGTGGCCGTGATCGATCCCCCGGAGTTCACCGTGAAGCTCCGGGCGGCGACCGATCCGAAGTCGACGGCCAGGACTTCGACGAAGCTGCTCCCGCTGATGCCCACGGTCGTACCTCCGGCGGCCGGCCCCGTGTGCACGGAAAGCCCGCTGACGATCGGCGGAAGCAGCTTGTAGGTGAAGCGATCCGCCGGAGTGATCGCGCTGGAGCCTTCCGGTGTCGTCACCGTCACGTCCACCGTGGCTTTACCGGCGAGTTCCGCCGCCGGATCGACTGCGCTGATCGACGTCCCTCCTACGCTGACTACAAAACGCTCTGCGAGCGCCGAGCCGAAATGGACCGCGGTGACGCCGATGAAGCCGGTGCCTTTGATTTTGATCCTCGTGCCGCCCTTTTCGCGGCCTTCGGATGGGGATATCGATTCGACGACGGGCAGGATCTGGATGGAGCTGAACTGATCTGCCGAGCTCGTCGGACTGGTCCCTTCCGGCGTCGTGACGGTCACGTCAACCGTTCCTGTCCCCGCCGGAGCGGTCGCCTTGATTTTGTGCTGCGCAGTGACGGTGAAGCTCGTCGCGCTCACCGAGCCAAAGTGGACGGCGGTCGCCCCGACGAACGCGTTGCCGGTGATCGCGACCGTGTTGCCGCCGGCCAGAGCGCCGGTGCTGGGCGATACCCGGCTGACCAGCAACGACGTGTTCTGCAGGTATCTGAACTGATCCGCGGCGCTCGTCGGAGTCGTGCCGCCGAGTGTCGTGACCTTGACGTCCACAGTTGCTCCCGGCGTCCCGGCGGGGGACGTCGCTGTGATCGAGTTTTCCGAGTTGACGACGACGCTGCTCGCGTTGGTGGCGCCGAAGGAGACAGCAGATGGTTCGGCGAGGTTCGTGCCGGTGATCGTCACGGAGGTGCCGCCGGAAGAGGGGCCCGTTGCGGGGCTGATGCTGGTCACAGTCGGAGGTGTCACGTAGTGGAACTGATCGGCGAAGCTCGTGAGGCTCGTGCCCCCAAAGGCCGTCACGGTGATGTCCACGACGCCCGCGCCGGGCGGCGAGAAGGCGGTGATCGAGCCTTCGTTGTTGGCGAAGAAGCTCGCCGAGCTCATCCCGAAATGGACCGCCGTCACTTCGCTGGGTTCCGCTCCGGTGAGCGCGATCGTCACTTCGGTGCCGCCCGCTTCCGGTCCTCCGGCCGGGCTGACGCTCGTGACGGTCGGCGGAAACACGTAGGTGAACTGATCGGCGGCGCTGACCGCGCTCGTGGCTTCAGGATCGACGACCCTCACGTCTACCGTTCCCGACCCTTCCGGTGAGACTGCCGCGATCGAGCTCTGTGAGTTGACTTTGAAGCTCGCCGCCGGCGTAGAGCCGAAATCGACCGCCGTCGCACCGGCGAGATCAGAGCCCGAGATCGTCACCGCCGTTCCTCCGCTCGACGGGCCGCGAGCAGGGCTGACGCCCGTGACGTTCGGTCCGTACGTGAAGCGGTCGGCCGGACCGGTCGCGCTGGTGCCGCTCGGCGTCGTCACGGTCACGTCCACCGCACCGGTCCCCGCCGGAGAGCTCGCCGTGATCCGGCTGCCCGACACCACCGTGAAGCTCGTCGCGTTGGCCGAGCCGAACTTGACCGCCGTGGCGCCGGTGAAGTGGGCGCCCCGGATGTCGACAGACGTTCCGCCGACCAACGCGCCACCCGCCGGGGAGACGCTCGAGACGCTCGGCGGCGCAGCGCCGAACGAGCTCGCCGGCGCGAACGCCGCCACCGCGATCGTCCACGCGGCCATGACCGCCGCCCAGATCAGCAGCGCCCGGCGGCGCCGCGGACCTCCGCTTGCGTGTCGCGCCAGAAGGTCCATCGTCCCCGCCCCCTTTGCCGACTTGCGTCGACGTCGTTGGCTGCTCGCCATCCGACCCCTCTCCAGGGAGTCGAATGACCGATTCGCGGCTCCCGTCCTCCGGGCGAGAGATGCTCGACCACCAGGCCCACAGTACGCCTGGATCGAGCAAGCGCAACGGCCGCTACCGGCTGGCGGGACAAATAACCCGCAAATAGCGGCTAAGTCAGGGCGCGTCGCTTTCGCCCAGCTAATTGAATCCGACTGACTTTCGGCACCGGTCGTCGCGAACACCCAACACACGCGTCGCGGCCGAACGACCGAGCACTCGTATCGCAGCTACCCGGCACGGGGCGGCGACGTGTGAGTGGCTCCGCGCGCGAGCTGGTAGAGAACTCTCGCCACCCGGCGCGAACGTCTGTAGCATGGGCGGCGGCGGAATGGACGCCGATCCACGCCGGAGCCGCACACCGGAGGGGTGGAAGGGTCCGACGCGGATGTCGGGGCAAGACGCGTCGTCAAGGACGGAGAAAGGGCCTGATGGCTGAACGGCATCACCGCACGAGTTTCGTCGCGCGCGGGCTTCTGCGCGCGCTCTGCGCTGCGCTGCTCGCGCTCGCGCTCGGCCCGGTGGCCGCGGCCCTGGCGGAATCGCCGAACGTGACGATCGCCAGCCCGGCGAATGGGAGCCTGACGAACAGCTCCACGCCGTTCTTCGGCGGGGGCACCGATGACTCCTTCGACGAAATCACGGTCGACATCTCGCTCGCGGGCGGTGGTCACGTGCGTACGCTCAACACCAGCCCGGTCGGGGAATCGTGGTCGGTCAACCCTGCGCAGAGCCTGTCCGACGGCGAATACACCGCCCAGGCGAGCCAGACGAACTCGCTCGAAGAAACTGGGCACAGCGAACAGGTCAGCTTCACAGTCGACACCACGCCGCCGTCGGTGACGATCGAACAGCCGCCCGCGCGTTCCAAAAACAGCAAACCGTCGTTCGGCGGGTCGGCGAGCGACTCGACGGGGGTGGTCGTGCGCATCTATGACTCCAGCCATGCGGAAGTCGCCAGCGCCACGACATCGGGCGGCGGCAGTTGGACGGCGAGCAACGAGAGCGGCCTGGCCGACGGCACGTACACGGCGAAAGCCGAACAGACGGACCGCGCCGGAAACGTGGGAACGAGCGGGACGGTCACGTTCACGGTCGACACGACGGCGCCCGCCGTCTCGTTGAACTCGGTGTCCTCTCCCACGAACGACCCGACGCCCGGTTTCAGCGGAGGCGCGGGCGCAGCGCCCGGCGACGACGCGTCGGTGAGGCTCAACATCTATGCGGGCGCCGGCACGTCGGGGAGCCTTGTGCAGACCGCGACGACGACGCCGAGCGGAGGGAGCTGGAGCATCGGCGCGGTGAGCACGCTCGCCGAAGGCACCTACACCGCGCAGGCCGAACAGTCAGACCTTGCCGGCAACACGGCTCGCAGCGGCGCATCGACGTTCGTCGTGAAGATCAGCGGTCCGGCCGTGTCGCTGACGCCGGTCGGCACGCCGACCAGGAACTCGACGCCGAGCTTCAGCGGTGGGGCGGGCGTCGCGTCCGGCGACATCGCCTCGGTGCGCCTGAACGTCTACGCGGGCGGCACAGCGAGCGGCCCGCCGATCCGATCCGTCAGCGCAACGCCGAGCGGCGCCAGCTGGAGCGCCGGTCCCGTGGCGGCTCTGGCCGACGGCACGTACACCGCGCAAGCCGAACAGTCAGACCAGGCGGGCAACACGGCGCAGAGCTCGCCGTCGACCTTCAGGGTCGACACCGTCGCGCCCGCGGTATCGCTGACCCCCGCGCCGCCGGCGAGCAAAAGCCCGACGCCGGGCTTCAGCGGCGCGGCCGGCGTGGCGGCCGGCGACCTCGCGTCGGTACGGCTGAACATCTACGCGGGCAGCTCGCCGTCGGGCAGCCCGGTCCAGTCGATCGCGGTCGCGCGCAGCGGCAGCGGATGGAGTGTGAGCGCCGTAGCGCCGTTGGCCGACGGCACGTACAGCGCTCAGGCCGAACAAGCCGATGAAGCCGGCAACTCTGGAGTCAGCGCGCCGTCGACCTTCACGATCAAAACAAGCGCTCCGGCCGTTTCGCTGACGGCCGTGACGTCGCCCACCAACAACGCCACGCTCGGCTTCGCCGGTGGCGCCGGGTCGGCGCCCGGCGACATCGCGTCGGTCAAATTGAAGATTTACACGGGCGCCGCCGCCACAGGGACGCCCATTCGTTCGGTCGTCGCGACGCCGAGCGGCGCGACGTGGAGCGTCGCGGCGGTCGCCGCGCTGGCGGATGGCACGTACACCGCGCAGGCCGAACAGGCCGACGAAGCTGGCAACACCGGCAAGAGCGCGCCGTCGACTTTTGTCGTCGACACGGTGGCTCCGGCGGTCTCGATCACGACTCCGGGCAACGGCAAAGTGCTGGACGTCTCGCGGCCGACGTTCAGCGGCGCCGCGGGGACGGCGACCGGCGACCGCCAAGCGATCACGTTGCAGATCTTCGCCGGCGAATCGGCCACCGGCACGCCCGAACAGACCGTGCAGATCAAACCCATCGGCGGGTCGTGGACGACCGGATCGACCGGTCCGCAGCTTCCCACCGGGACGTACACGGCGGTCGTCAAGCAATCTGACGCCGCCGGCAACGTGGGCACCCGCAGCGTCGGCTTCAAGATCGCGACCAACTCGCCAGTGGTCACGCTTACGACATCGGCGGTGACGCGAGGGAGCATCCGCGTCACCGGGGCCAGCCCGAGCTTCAGCGGCAGCGCCGCCACGGCGCCCGAAGACAGCAGGTCCGTGCTGCTGAAGATCTACTCGGGGACGTCCAGCTCCAGCGAAAGCCTGTTGCGCACGATCGAAGTCCCGGTCAGCGGCTCGACCTGGTCGACCGGCCCGATCGTCGCGCTCGCTGAGGGCGCCTACACGGCGCAGGTCGAACAGCAGGATTCCGACCCCCACCAGCAGACCGGCGTCAGCGCGTCGTCGACGTTCACCGTCGACGCGACCAGCCCGAACGTGACGCTCACCGCGCCATCCGGCGGAAGCTCCAGCACCGACGGGTCGCAGGCGGTCAGCGGAACGGCGGGCGTCGCGCCGGGCGACTTGCCGGACGTGACCGTCAGGCTGTTCGCCGGCTCTGCGATCGCGGCGGGGCAGTCGCCGACGCAGACCATCCAGGTAGCAAGCGGAGCCGGCTCGTGGTCGTGCACGTTCGCCGGGCTGGCGCCGGGGACCTACACGGTTCGCGCCGAACAGAGCGACGATGCCGGCAACACCGGAGTGAGCGGCACGGCGACGTTCTCGGTCGTCGTCGCGCAGTCCGCCGCCGCCGCCGCGCGTCCCGCCGCGTCGTTCTCGTGGTCGCCGAGCCTGCCTAGGGCGGGCGAAAAGGTGCAGCTGCTGTCGAGCTCGACCGACCTCGCCAGTCCGATCAACTCCTACGCGTGGGACCTGTCGGGCGCCGGCGCGTTCGTCGCCGGTGGCGCGGTGAACAGCACTTCGTTCTCCACCCCCGGTAAGCATCTGGTGCAGTTGCGTGTGGGCGATGCGGGGGGCGCCTCGAGCCTGGCCGCGGAGACGATCGAAGTGGGCCCCGCGAGGCTCCCGCTGATCCAGCCGTTCCCCTCGGTGAGGATCACGGCCACGCCGACGGCTTCGGGGATCCTGCTGCGCAAGCTCAGCGTCCGCGCGCCGGCGGGCGTGAGGGTGACCGTCAGGTGCGCCGGGCGGGGATGCCCGCTGAGGTCTCTGAGTAAGATCGCCACGGTGGGCAAGACCGGTCTGGCGCCGGTCGAGTTCAAGCGCCTGCAGCGCCTGCTTCGCGCCGGCGTGATCATCCAGGTGAGCGCCGTCGAGCCGGGAATGATCGGCAAGTACACACGCCTGTCAATCAGACGCCACAAGCTGCCGCTGCGCACCGATGCGTGCCTCGGCCCGACCGGCGGCAAGCCGTTCGCCTGCCCGACCTCATGAGCGTAAGGCGCGGCCTCATCGGGATTGGGCTGCTCGCCGTCGTTGGCGTGGTGTCGCCGAGTGCCGCGCTCGCCGCTCCTGGGCTGAAAATCGAATCGCCACGCTCGGGCAGCGTGATCGGCGACGCGACGCCACGGTTCAAGGGCACGACCGACGACACCTACGACCTCGCCAGCGAAGGGTTCGACCAGGTCACGGTGACGGTCAGCGACGGCCGCGGGGTCGTGCAGGAACTGGCCGCGACGGCGCCGCCGTTCGTCGAATCGTGGTGGGTGGTCGCCGCGCGGCTGGCCGACGGTTCCTACACGGCGCAGGCGAGCCAGACGAACATGCTGGGCGAAACGGGGCGCAGCGACCCGATCGCGTTCACCGTCGATACGACGGCGCCGGCCGTCACGATGAACGCCCCGAGCACTGCCTCAAGCGGCGAGCCGGCGCAGGTCGGTGGGTCGGCCGGCACGGCGCCGGGCGACCAGCCCGCGATCGCGATCGCGCTGTTCGCCGGGGGGACGATCGGCTCGCAGGCTCCTACCGAGACGCTTGTCGTGCAGGCGTCCAACGGCGCGTGGTCGGCCAGCTTCGGCGGTCTGGCGGCGGGCACGTACACCGCACGCGCATCGCAGGCCGACGAAGCCGGCAACAGCGGCGTGAGCAGCCCGGTCACGCTCACGGTCGTCACTCCACCCGCGCCGCCGCCGCCGTCTGCTTCGTTCAGCTGGTTTCCGCAGACCCCCGCCGTCGGCGAAGTCGTCTCGCTGGCGTCGAGCTCGACCGACCCTGCCAGCCCACTCGTGAGCTTCGCCTGGGCGCTGGCGCCCGCCGACGCCTTCGCCACCGGAGCGCCGGTGCTCAACACGTCGTTCACGGCGCCCGGTCCGCACGTGGTGCGCCTGCGCGTGACCGACGCCGCCGGGCGTTCGAGCATCGCGACCGAGACGATCTCGGTCGGCCAACGACGCATCGTCCTGATGCAGCCCTTCCCGGTAGTCAGGATGGCGGGCGCGTTGACGCGGGGCGGGGCGCTGATCAAGCTGCTGACCGTGCAAGCTCCGGTAGCGGCGCGCATCACGATCAGTTGCAGCGGCGCAGGCTGCAGGACGAAGACCGAAAGCCGCCTGGCGGCGGCCTCCAGCAAGGGCAAGCCGAAGACCGGCGTCGTCACGCTCGGCTTCCCTCGCTTCCAACGCTCGCTGCGTGCCGGCGTGGTGCTGCGGATCCGCATCTCCAAAGAAGGCCAGATCGGCAAGTACACGAGCTTCACCATCCGCAGCGGCAGACCGCCCAAGCGGATCGACGCATGCCTGCAACCGACCAGTGCCAAGCCGATCCCCTGCGCGGCGGTGTAGACGTGCGCGAAGCCCTCGACAGCGTGCTCTACGAGTGGCGGATCGTCCGCCGCAGCACGCCGACCTCGCTGTCCAACGGGCAGCGGGCCCTGCTCGTCGTGTCGATGCTCGCGATCTTCGGCTGCGCTTTCTTGATCGGGCGAGCGACCCGGCACGGCAGCTCTCCGGCCGCGTCCTACGCGCCGGCTTCGCTGGTGGGGACGGCGGCCCCGTCGATTCCGGCGGAACTCAGCGGCGACTCGCCGATCGCCAACGTCGTGCCGGTCGTGGCGGCCGTGAAGCCGCACCCGGCCCCGGCGGCGCGTCGGGCGGCATCCACAGCCGCGGCGACTCAGGCGCAGGCGGCGGCGACCGCGGCGCCCACGCAAGCTGCCGCGCCGGTCGCCCAGACGCCCGAAGCGACGCCCGAACCAACGAAACCCGCGCCGGCCCCGGCGCCGGCTCACGTCCCCGCGCCGGTTTCGGCTCCCGCGCCGGCTGTCGCCAGGGCGCCGGCTGCCGCCAAGGCGCCTGCGGGCAGCGGGTCCAAGGCGCCGGCCGGCGGTTCGTTCGAAACCTCGGAATAAGCCGTAGTGCCCAGTCGAAGCTCCGCTCGGCTGGTGATGGAACGGGTCGCCGGCGGGTGGCGGCCATCCGCTGCGCTGATACCGGCGTTCATCGCCGTGGCGGCGATCGGCTACGTGCTCGGACACTCCGGCGCGCGCGGCGGGTCGTCCACGCCACGGCGAATCGCTCGCAGCGCGCATGTCTTGGTCGAATACCCCGCCGGCTGGACGCCGGCGCTCGACGGCCCAAGCATTCCCGGCCTGGCGATCACCCAGCCGCAGCGCTTCGCGCCAGGCGGCCACGCGACAGAAGCCGGGCTGTTGCTTGGCGCGCTCCCGCCCAACGAACTCGCGCCGCTGCCGAGCGCTTTCGTCTCGCAGCTGCGCCGCCTGCCCAGCGCGGCGGTGGTCGACCTCCCCGAAGGGCAGGCCTACCGGTATGCGCTGCAGAGCCTGTCCGACTTCCGCGGGGCGCTGACGGTCTTCGTGGTCCCGAACCCCGGCGGCGAACCGACGGCCCTGGCGTGTTACGCGCCCACGCCGGCCTCTCGGTACATGCGCGCATGCGAACGCACCGTCTTCGGCGTCACCGTGGTCGGTCAACCGCAGATCCTGCGGTTGACGCCCGAACCGGCCTACGCGGCGAAGATCAGCGAAGCGATCGCGGTGCTCGAGCGCGTCCGGCTGGGGCTGAACCGCGAGCTGCGCCCGCAGATCACCGCGGCGCGGGCCGAACTGCTCGCGACGCGCTTGCGCGAAGCGTTCGCAGGGGCGGACGCGACGCTGTCGCAGCTGGAACCGCCCAGCACAGTGCAGCCCGCGCAGACGGAGCTGGCGTCGTCGCTGCTGAGCGCGCGCGACGGCTACGCGGCGGTCGTGAGCGCGGTTGGCGAACGAAGCTATGCCGGCTATGTCGCGGCGCGCAAGCGTGTCGCGACGGCCGAAGCCGACGTGGATCGCTCGCTGGGGAACTTCGTGCTGCTCGGCTACGACGCCGGGCTCACCGACGCGTCCGTCTCGCAGCACTAGCCGGGCGCGGCGCAACTTGCCAGCAAACAGCATGTTTCTGAGCCGGGAAATATGGGTTTTATCTGCGGAGATTCGTGGTAAGCTCCGCGGTCACGCGCTCCGGGTTGGGTCGGCGCGCGTGAGGGCAAGACTGCCCCACTGGGCGACGATAAAGAGCTGATGGCAAAGGGATCGTCAGCGATGAAGCGGCGAAAGGGAGACGTTGGAGATATGAGACACCTCAGACTGAGCGTGGGGCTTCTGGCCACCACATGTGCGCTTGCGTTCGGCGCGGCGCCGGCGCTTGCTCACGAATTCATCGCGAGCACGTCGAACAAAACGGGCGGCACGGCCGAAACCGAACAAGTGTTCAAGTTCGGACCGTTCAAGATCAAATGCGGTAGGGCCAACGCCAAAGGTCTGGTCGCGGCGGGCTCCTCCGAAACGTACGCGACCTCGATCAAATTCGCGAAATGCCTGACGGAAGCGAAACTCGGCGTCCACGACATCTTCCTGGGCACGCGCTTCCTGACCCCGCTGGCGGTCGAATACCACGCCAACGGCTTCGTGGAAACGGGTTCCGAACTGGAAGAATTCGAAGGCAGCGCGGTCCTCGCGGGCGGCTCGGCCGAAATCAAAGTCAACCAGGGCAAGACCGAAGAAGGCAAAAAAGCGGAATGCCACATCGTCTGGCCCGAACAGACGCTTCCGATCAGGGCGGTCAAAAAACCGACGGGTGAATACTCGGACGCGTCGTACGCCAACGAAACGAAGCCGCACAACGTAACCAAAGCGTTCCCCGATGGACTTCAGCACTTCATCAAAATCTCGAACACCTTCACGGGGATCCAATACGAATTCGTGGGCGAACCCTGCGAAGAATACGGACGGCAGGAAACGGCGGAAGGCCGCACCGGAAAATACACCGGCTCCTTCCCGCAGCTCCTCACCGGGGGCAACCTCGAATTCCAGTAGGCGCTAGCGTCGTCCTGTAACTCCGCCGAAGGGCGGGAGGCGGACCACCGCCTCCCGCCCTTTCGCTTTCTGGCGTGCCAGGCGAGCGGTCAGGGGGGCGGTGACGCCGCCAGCTCGGCCATCTGCTGGAAGGCCTGCAGCGGGTTCAGCGGCTCGCGAGAGCCCTCCAGCTCGGCGTAGATGTTGGCCACGTTGACGACCAGTCGCTCGCCCTCGCCCCAGTCGGCCCAGCGGTCGACGCCGATCGAACGCGCCGCCTGCATGACGTCATGCCCTGCTCGTGGCGCGCCCGCGCCTCGTCGTAGAGGTATTCGAAGTACGCCTGGCAGCTCGCGCACCGCGTCGGTGTCGCTCAGCGGCCCGTGCCCGGGCACGATCACGTCGGGGTCGAGCGCGACGATGCGCTCGCACGCGGCGATCCAGTTGGACACCGGACCCGCCCAGGCGATCGGGTGCGCGCCCGAGAAAAGGATGTCGCCGGTGAACAGCACGCGCTCCGCCGCGCGCGTGAACGAGCGTGTCTCCGCGCGTGTGCGCCGGCCCGACCTCGATCAGCGTCAGCTCGCGGTCGCCGACGTGCAGCGCGTGCTCGCCGCTGAAGGTCTGCTGTGGCAGCGCCAGCTCGATCCCCGTCGAAGTCGAACGCGCCGAAGCAGCGCAGGAAGAACTCGCCGAGCTCGCCCATCTGCGGCGCCTGCTCGACGAGCGCGGCCATCGCCGCCGGCGGCAGCTCGCTCATCTCCTCGGCGGTGCGCTGCAGAGGCGACGATCACCGCGTCGCCGACGAGCTGGTTGCCGTAGCAGTGGTCGCCGTTGGCGTGCGTGTTGACGAGCGTGTCGATGCTGCGCACGCAGCCGGACCGCGCGTCGCATCGTCCGCAGCATCTGCTCGGTCAGGCTCAGGTCGAACAGCGTGTCGATCAGCAGCGAGCGCTCGCCGTCGACGACCAGACCGGCGTTGCTCCAGCCCCAGCCGCCGTCGGGCTGCAGGTAGGCGTAGAAACCGTCGCCGACCTCCTGCAGCCCCTTTGCGTAGCGCACCTAGCGGCCGCTCCTCGAATGCATGCCCATCGCGCCAGCCTACCCTCGCCGGCCGCTGCGCCCGCTCGCATACCGCTCAGTCGGCGTCGAACGGAGCGAGCGCGACGCCGTGGTCGCGCTCGCGCATGCCCAGCTCGTAGGCGCCGCCGTGTGCGCTCGTCAGGGAGCGCTCGCCGCTGCCCGCCGGGCGGCTCGACCGCCAACGCCAGCTCGGCGATGGAGCAGTTGACGACGTCGTGTCCCGCGCCGCCGTGCGGGTCGCCGTAACGCCAGCCAGCGGCCGTCGCCGGCGGCACGCGCGCGTTCACTCGCACGACCACGCCGCCCTCGACGGGCAGCCGCAGCGTACATCCGTCTGGCGCTCTCGGCGACGCTCAGGCCGCGCGCGCCGAGGCCGCCGACGCGCAGGCGCCGCCCGTCCAGCGACAGCGCGCCGTTGGCGACCCACGGCGTCGTGCGCCCGGCGATCCGCACGCGCCCGAGCGCCACGTCGAGCCACGCCTGCTCGGACCCGGCGAAGTCGACGCCGTGCAGCCAGATCCAGCGCTCGGCGTGCTCGGAGCCCCAGTTGTGCCCGACCATGCCGCTCCAGCCGTCGAGCGTGATCTCACGGTCGCCGTCCAGGCGCAGCTCGCCGTCGAAGCGCGCGAGCGGTGCCGGGCTGGTCAGCTTGGTGCGCGGCAGCGGCGCTCGGTACAGCCACTCGCGCGGCAGGTGTCGCAACTGCGCGTCGCGCGCGGACAGGCTCAGCGACCACGCCGCTGAGCCGCACGAGCCGTTGGCGGCGGTCGCGCTCATGCTCGCGCCGCCGCCCGCCTCGTCGGCGTCGCCGACCTCGATCCAGCCGTCGCGCGGCACGCGCAAGCGCGTCGCTGGTCAGCTTGTGCATGAACGGCCGGCCGCGCGCTTGCGTCGAAAACGGTGCACCACACCGAGCCCTCGGCCGCACGGCCGGGCGGCTTGTGCACGGTGTGGCTGATCCACACGCCGACCGGCTCGCGCGGCGAGACGGCGCGCAGGTAGAACGACTCGTACATCCCCTTGCGCGCGGGGGTGCTCGCGAACATCGGCGTCGCCTCCATCGCCGCGATCCTAACCCGCGCGCGCAATCGTGGCAGGATCACGGCGATGAGACAGGACTCGCTCGTGCAGCTGCCCGCAGCCCTCACCGCCCCGGCGACGACCTCGCATGCGCGCTTCGTCATGGGCATCGACGGCGGCGCGACCAAGACGCTCGCCGCCGTGCTCGACCTCGACGGGCGCATCGTCAGCGTCGCCGAGGGCGGCCCCAGCAACGAGGACGCCGTCGGCACGAAGGCCGCCGTCGACGCGCTGCTCGCCGTCGCCGACCAGGCGCTGGAGCGGGCGGGCACCGATCGGCGCGAGCTCGCCACGGCCGTGCTCGCCGTCGCCGGCACCGACACCGAGGCGATCGCCCGGCAGGTGCGCGCGGCGCGCAGCGATGACTGGATCGTCGTCAACGACGTCGTCGGCGCGTGGGCGGCGGCCACCGGCGGCGAGCCGGGCGTCGGCGCGATCTCCGGCACCGGCTCCAACGTGTTCGGCGTTGGTCGCCGGCGGTCGCGCGTGGCGCGTCGGCGGCTGGGGCCATCTGCTGGGCGACGAGGGCAGCGGCTACTGGCTTGGCGTCGAATCGATCCGCGCCGCGCTCGCCGATCGCGACGCCTCCGGGCCGCCGACCGCGCTGACCGACGCCGCCGTCGAGTTCTTCGACGTGGCGAGCGTCGAGGCGCTCGCGCCGCTCGTCTACGCAAAGCCGCTCACCAAGGGTGAGATCGCCGCGTTCGCCGTGCAGACGTGCAAGCTCGCAGAACGCGGCGACGCGGTCGCGTACGAGCTGTACGCGCGCGGCGCCGCGAGCTCGCGGCGCAGATCGTCGCCGTCGATCGGCCACACCGGACTCGGCGGCGGCGAGCGAGGAGTTCCCGGTCGGGCTGATCGGCAGCGTGTTTCGCGCCGGCGCGATCTTCGTCGATCCGATCGTCGAGATCGTCCACGACGTCGCGCCGCACGCGCGCGTGGCGGTCGTCGAGATGGCGCCGGTCGGCGGCAGCCTGCAGCTTGCGGCGCGCGCATGCGGGCGTGCCGACGCGCTCGACGCGCGACGAGCTGGCGCGGCTGCTCGACGCCGCGCTCGCGCGGCAGCGCTGAACACCCGCGCCGCCGCCGCGCTACGCCGCCGCCGCGCTCTACGTCGCCGCCATTCGCGCCTCGATCGCCGCACGGTCGCCGATCGCCGCCGGCGCCGTCGCCTGCCATGCGCACGGCCGCCGCGGCGTTGGCGAACGTCGCCGCAGCCGCCGGCGCGGCGCCGTCCGCGAGCGCGACGAAGAACGCCGCCGCGAACACGTCGCCGGCGCCGAGCTCGTCGCGTGGATGCGCGATCGCCGCCACCGGCACGCGCACGCGCTCGCCGCCGGGCAGAAGCAGCTCGGTCGGGCCGGCCGCGTCGGTCACGGCGACGATCGCCCCCGCCGGCGCTGCGCCGGTCATCGCCGATCCACCGAGCAGCCGCGCGCAGCTGTCGCGCTCGGCCGAGCTGAGCACGATCGCGTCGCAGCGCGCGGGCAGCCGCCGCACGTCCAGCGCCGCGCGGCTCGACTGGCGCGCCCAGGCGCGACCACGTGCGCACGAGTCCCTGCGGCGTGACGCCGACGAAACGCGCCTCGCCCGCGCCAGCTCGCGCCCGTCTCGCGCGCGACCGGCGCCACGTGCAGGATCGCCGTGTCGGCCGCCGCACGACCCTCGATCTCGCCGGCCCACGCGAGCATCCGCTGTGAGCGCGCATGCGCCGCGAAGGTCGTCTCGAGCGTCGTCGTCTGCGGCGCCGGCTCGACGTCCAGCTGAGCTCGTCGGCGTACGGCTGCAGCAGTCGCTCGATCTCCGCGCGCACGCCGCGCGTGACGATGCGCGCGCGCCAGTCCCAGCCGCGCGGCCTGCAGGGCGCTGTAGAAGGCGCCTCCGCCCAGGCGACGCGATCCGTCGGCCATCACGTCGACCGTCACGTGCCCCACCGTGGTGTAGTCCGCCGGCACCCGGCATGCGTATACCAAATCGAATGACCCTGCTCGTCTGTTGTGCTAGCTGTCGCATGACATCGCCGATCGCCAAATCCACGCGCACGCCGCGCGCAGCGCAATCGCCTGGCGCGATCGCTCCGCGCGGCGCTGTGCGGCGCGCTGGCGGTGCTCGCGGCCGGCGCGACGCGCGACGCGGCGGCGAGCACGAGCGCCGCGGCGGCGAGCTCGCCCGCGCGCGGTCACACCGCGCACGCGCTCGACGCGCGCTTCGGCCTATCCAGCGGCCGTCTCGCGCCCGTTCGCGCATCCGCGCAGCTCGCCGCTCGCGCGCCGCGCGGCGGCCAAGCCCAAGGCCAAGAAGCCGAGGAAGCCGGTGCTGCACGGCAACCCCGCGCGCGCCCTGCGCGCGTTCGAAGCGATGCAGCGCTACTACTACATCCCCGGCTCGGGGCTGTACGCGGGCGAACCGTTCTCGTATCTGTGGCCGTTCTCGCAGGCGCTCGCGGCGACCGTCAGCATGGCCAACGTGCCGGGGCTGCCCGTGTCGCTCGCGCCGGAAGTGCACGCGCGGCTGATCGGCGTGCGCAACTACCTCGACGCCAACAACTCGGGCGCGCCCGAAGGCACGTACACGAGCACGCTGCCCGCGTTCGACGGCACGGCCGCGCCGCCGACCGGGCCGGGCGGCGCGAAGTACTACGACGACAACGACTGGGTCGGCATCGAGATGGCGCGCGTCTACGAGAGGACGCACAACGCTGGCGCGCTCGGCTACGCCGAGGGGATCATGGCGTTCGAGATGGCCGGCTACTCGACCGACCAGACGCTCGCCTGCCCCGGCGGCATCCCGTTCTCCAACAACGCCGAAAACACCGACCGCAACACGATCACCACCGCGCCGGCGGCCGAGCTGGCTGCTGCAGCTGTACCGCATCACCGGCGACGTGCACTACCTGCAGTTCGCCGAAGGCGCCTACAACTGGGTGCGCACGTGCCTGCTGCAGGCGAACGGCCTGTACGCCGACCACATCCGCCCGCACGGCGTCGTCGACTCGACCTTCTGGAGCTACAACCAGGGCGTGATGATCGGCGCCGGCACGCTGCTCTACCAGAGCACCGGCAACGCCGGCTACCTCTACCAGGCGCGCCAGACCGCGCAGCTCGCGCGCGCTTACTTCACGCCGCAGCGCCTCGGCGCGGAGAACCCGTTCTTCCCGTCCATCTACTTCCGCAACGTGCTGTACCTGGACTCCGTCACGCACGACCCTCCCGGGCCCAAGCTCGCGCAGGCTTACGTCGACTACGCCTGGCAGAACCTGCGCCTGTCAGACGACCTGTTCGTCGCCGGCTCACCCGCCTCCGCGCAGCTGCTCTATCAGGCCGCCATCGTGCAGATCTACGCGCTGCTCGCCTCGCCGGCGAGCACGTACTTCTGAGCGCAGCGGCCAAAGCGAGTAGTCTCATCGGCGTGCCCGACGCAGCCAACATGATGACCGCCGCCGGACTGCGACGAGCTGAACGACGAGCTCGCCGCGCTCGAGGGCGACGGCCGGCGCGAGATCGCCGAGCGGATCAAGACGGCGCGCGAATGGGGCGACCTGAAGGAGAACAGCGAGTACCACGACGCCAAGAACGAGCAGGCGCATCTGGAGACCAAGATCGCGCGCCTGCGCGAGCGCATCGCCGCGGCGGTCGTCGTCGAGGAGACGACCGCCAACGCGGGCGGGCGCGTCGGCTTCGGCTCCTCCGTGCACGTGCGCGACCAGAACGGCGTCGAGCAGACCTGGCGCATCGTCAGCTCACACGACGCCGCGCCCGCCGAGGGCAGGCTGTCGGCCGAATCGCCCGTCGCCGTCGCGCTGCTCGGCCGCGCGCCCGGCGACACCGCGTCGGTCGCGCTGCCGAAAGGCACGCGCCAGCTGACCATCCTCAGCGTCGACTGACGGCCGCGAGCGCCGTCGCGGCGCGCACGCGACGCACGAAGCTCTTTCGCTTGCGCGCGTACAGGCGCTTGCCGTCGCGCAGCGCGCGCTTGCGCAGGCGCCTGCGCCTGCGCGCGATCGCCTTCAGCAGCGCCTGACACGAACGCTTGCCAGGCGCGCCCGACGCGCGCGCTGGCCTTGGCCTCCGCGCGCACGCGCTGCGCGAGCACCGCCAGGTCGTGCTCCTCGCCGAGCAGTTCGCCGAGCTCGTCGCGCGAGCTTGGCCAGCTCGCCGAGGTACGCCGCCTTCTCGCCGGCCGCGCGGCGGCGCTTGGACTTGCCACCCACGCGCTTGCGCAGGCGCCGCGAGCCGTCGCCGTCGCGGTCGAGCATTTCCGCCGCATAGCGCAGATCCTTGACCCGTTTGCGCCATTCGTGCAGCCTGCGCCCGCGCGCACCGCGCTCGCTCGCTGCGCGTCGCATGCGTCTTCGCCCTTGCGAATACAGGCGCTCCAGCGCCGGTTCGATCGCTTCGATGCCGCCCGGCTCGGCCAGCCGCCAGCCGGCGACGCGCACGCGCAGCGCGCGCAGCTCGTCCAGCCCGCCCGCGCGCGTCGCGCTGTCGGCCAGCGCCAGCTCGGCCGCCCCGTCGCGCTCCAGCGCCAGGCGCGCGCGCAGGCGCTGCACGCCGCGGCGCTCGCCCAGCCGCTTTGGCCTGGCGCTCGACCAGGCCGTCGAGCGTCGCCAGCAGCACCTCGGCGTCGCGCGCCCGCGCCAGGCGCCTGCCCGTCGTCGCGCACCACCGCGCTCTCGCGCGCGTACGCCTGCTCGCCCAGCTCGTCGCGCAGCAGCGCCAGCAGCGCGCGCAGGCGCTTGAGCGCCTTGCGCGCCTCGTGCACCCGCCGCTGCGCGCTGGCCGGCCCGCCCGAGCCCTCCAGCGCCTCGATCGCCACGTCCAGCTGCCCCAGCGCCATGCGCTGCAGGCCTTCGCCCACGCGCTCGTGCGCCAGCAGCGCAAAGCGTCGGTCGCGCGCGACGCGGCCTCGCGACCGCGCGCCGCTCGCGCTCGGCGCGCGCCAGCGCCACCCCGAGCGCCGATCGCCAGCGACGCCGCGACCGTAGCCGACAGCGGCGCGACAATGGAGCCGTGCCCGACCTTCCGCCCGCCCCATGGTGGACCGTGCGCCGTGCGGCCAATCGCAAGCCGGCGACGTATCGCTGTCCGTTTTGTGGTCATCATCTGCCCGCTCTCAGCGAGCATATGCTGATCGCGCCCGAAGGCGACTCGCGCCGCCGCCGCCACGCGCACACCGACTGCGTGCTCGCCGCGCGCCGCGACGGCCGGCTGGTGCTGCGCGACGAGTGGCTGCGCTCCCAGCCCCGCCCGCCGTCGCTGTGGCGGCGCCTGCTGGGGCGCGCCTGACGCGACGCTCAGCCGCCTTGCGCCGTCGTGTGTTCGGGCCCCACGTCGCGTCTCGCGCGACGCTCAGCCGCCCTACACGCGTGCGGGCTTCACTTCGCGTCTCGCGCGACGCTCAGCTGCCGTACACCGTCGTGTGTTCGGGCTGTACGCGGATGATCAAGCGCTGTTCGCCCGGCTGGCGCAGCGGGTAGGAGTCGGCGTCCATGTACTTCTTCGCCATCGCGTCGATGTGCGCGTCCGCGCCGTCGTGCGTGCGCTCGGCGACTGTGCCGCGGATCGACACGTACTCGTACGGGTTCTCCGAGTTCTGCACCGTCAGCGTCACGCGCGGGTCGCGCTCGAGGTTGCGCGGCCACGCGCGTCCCTCGGCCGTGTTCAGCACGGGACGGCCGTCCTGCACGTCCACCCAAACCGGCGTCGCGAGCACCGAGCCGTCCTCTCGCAGCGTCGAAACGACGCAGAAGTTCTTCGCCTTCAGCAGCTCCTCGGCGTGGCCGTCGATCGTCGCGCTCATGTTCGATCCCTTTCCTAGCGAGTGTCCACAGTGGTCGTACCCACCATAGGAAGCTCCTACGCACGCCCCCGCCAGGGCGGCCGCCTGGTCCTACTGGCGGCTGACGCCGCTGGCCGATTCTGCCGGCGGGATCTTGCCCAGCGGCGTCAGCTTGCCGTTGTTCAGCTGAAACGTCACGTGCGCTTCGCCGCCGCTCGGGCTGCTCAGCGGGTCGCTCTTGCGATACAGCGGGTAGCCGAGCGTCACTTCCGTGTCCCCCTGCGAGACGATCTTCAGCGTCGCGCTCGGCTGCTTGGCGTCGGTGCCGATGTAGCGCCCGTTGACGAAGAAGAA
The DNA here is from genome assembly GCA_963794905.1 of uncultured Solirubrobacteraceae bacterium. Lineage (GTDB taxonomy): Bacteria > Actinomycetota > Thermoleophilia > Solirubrobacterales > Solirubrobacteraceae > Palsa-744. Next base: position 937,900 of record CAWCFO010000002.1, on the reverse strand, counting down.
CGCCTGCTGGCCGTAGCCGTCGCCCGAGCCCGTGCGCGTGCCCACGAGCACGCGCAGCGCCTGATCTGAGTGGTACTGCGGACGGGTCGTTCGGCGTGTAGCCGCGTTCGCGCACGACCGCCGCGGCGGCGCTCGTCCCTTCGGCCTTCGCTTCGTGCTGCGTGAACGCCGGCTCGGGCTGCGTGCGCGTCGTCGGCGCCGTCGTGCTCGTGCCGGTCGTCTGCGCGGGCGTCGTCTGCGTGCTCGACTTCGTCGTCTTCGCCGGCGCCGTCGTCGCCGTCGTCTGCGACCCCTGCGGCGCGCTCGACACCGTCACGGTCTTCGTCTGCGAGCCGCACGCCGCCAGCGCCAGCGCGCACACACAGAGCGCCGTCGAGAGCATGCCAAGGCGCTTGTTTCTCATAGCTGCATGGTATTCGCCGCCCGTGGCCGCGCTCCTCGCCCGGCCGGCCGACGCCTCTGCCGACGAGCCCCGCGCGTGCCGGCCACGCGCAAGCCCGACGAGGGTGGCGGCGGGCGCGAGCCCGTCGTGGTAGGAAGGAATGCGTGAGTGCGACCACCAAGCCAGCGCGCAGGCGCGTACCGGCCGCCGAGCGCCGTGAAGAGCTGATCGCCGCCGCCGTGCACGAGTTCGCGCACGGCGGCCTGCACGGCACGCCCGTCGAGCGCATCGCGCGCCGCGTCGGCGTCGCCCAGCCGTACGTCTTCAGCCTGTTTCCCAGCAAGCGCGACCTGTTCCTCGCGGCGCTCGAGCGCGGCTTCGAGCGCGTCGCCGACACCTTCCGCCGCGCCGCCGCCGACCACGCCGACGGACGCGGCCCCGCCGACTGCGAGGACGCGCTCGAGGCGATGGGTCGCGCGTACAAGGAGATGCTCGTCTCAGACCGCGACTACCTGATGCTCCAGCACCAGTCATACGCGGCCTGCGACGACGACGTCGTGCGTGCGTGCGTGCGCCGGCGCTACGCCGAGCTGGTCGACCTGGCGCGTGAGCTGTCCGACGCCGACGCCGAGCGCATGGACGACTTCTTCCGCTACGGCATGGCCCTTAACGTCGCCGCCGCGCTCGGCGTCGAGGACCTGTCGATCGGCTGCGCCTGGGTCGTCGACGAGCTCCGCCACGCCGACGGCTGAGGCGCCGCGTCCGCCGCCGCGCCCGCCAGCGGATAGCATCGCGTCCAGCGGCGATGTCCACCTCAGCGCAGATACCCGGCAAAGGCCAGCCCAAGAGCCCCACGGGCGCCGACAAGCGCTCGCAACGCGAGACCGCGCGCACCGCCGCGCTCGTCCTCCTCGCGATCCTCATCACGCTGTTCGCCGTGTTCAACCTCGACGAGGTGAAGGTCAGCTACGTCTTCGGCTCCGGCAGAGCGCCGCTGATCATCGTCATCGTCATCTCCGTGCTCGTCGGCATCGTGCTCGCGTACTTCGCCGAGCGCATACCGCGCAAACGCCGCTAGAGCACGCGCGCGGGTAAGGCGCGGCATCGGGCGCGCAGACGCCGGTCAGGCGTCAGGCGTCCGGCTCGATCACCAGCTCGGCCGCCTGCTCGGCGCCGATGAACGGCGCGAGCACGATGTAGGAAAGGTAGTCCGACAGCACCGACAGCAGTTGGATCTGGCCGCTGGCGACCTGGCAGCGCACCGTGTGCGACAGCGCCCCCGCTACGCCTTGCACGACCAGCGGGCTGCGCGCTCGCTCGGGCGCGCCCTCGGTCAGGCGCGCGGCGATGCCGTACGCCAGTCGCCCGTTGCGCTCGATCGCCTCCGGCCCCGCGGCGAACGAGCCGCCGGCGATCGTCTGCGCGTAGATCGGTCGCTCGGCCAGGTAGCCCATCACCTCGCCGATCGTGCGGCGCACCGCCTGTGGCCACTGCGTCGAGCGCAGTTCCGGGCTCGCCGCCAGCGCCATCAGCTGCTCGCCGAGCATGTCAAGCGCGGCCAGAAAGCACTCCTGCTTGCCGTCGAACAGCTCGAAGAACGCGTCGATCGGCACGCCCGCCGCGTCGGCGATCTGCGGCGCGCTCAGGTCGCGGTAGTCCTCGATCACAGCCAGGCGCAGCGCCTGCTCGAGCAGGCGCGCGCGCTCGTCCGTCGCAGCCCCGACGCCGTTGGCGTGAGCGCGCGGCGCCTTACGGCCCTGCACCAGCGCCGTTTGCGCGCGTTCGGACAGGCGCTCGGCGAGCTGCTTGGCGCCCGGCGTCTGAAACAGCAGCGTCCAGCGGAACATCTCCTCGGTCACGTCCGGCGCGGTTTCTGCGGTGCCCTCGCGCAGGCACTTCGACAGCGCCGCATGCAGCCCGCCGGCGATCCCGCGGATCACCGGACCCGGCAGCGGGCTCGGCGTGGGGCCCTGCCCGAAACAGCCCGACAGCATCTGCTCGAAAGTCACCGAAGCGCGGCGCATTCGCAGCAGCGCCGGGGCGCCCGCCTTGGGCGCCTCCAGGATCACCAGGTTGGCGCTCTTCCAGTTCGCGCTGATCGCTTGGCCGAGCTCGCCGAAAGCCGCCTGCATGCGCTCCGCCGGTTCGCCGCTCGCCGCGCGGTAGGCCGCGCTGACACGCCCCGCGCCGCGCGTCGCGATTACGTCAAACGTCGCCAGAAAGCATTCCTGCTTGTTGGCGAACTGCTCGTAGAAGGAGCGGCGCGAGACGCCAGCCAGGCCGACCACCTGCTTGACGCTCGTGCGCTCGTAGCCGTTCGCGGCCACAGCCTCGACCATCGCGCCGTACATGCGCGTGCGCTGGTTGCGCACGACCGCGTCCGCGCCCAGGCGGTGCGGGCCATGCGGCAGGCGCTGATAGAGGGGACCAGGCGCCTTGCCGGCGCTGCCCCGATCTGTCTCGGTCCTTGACATTCGGTCCCCCAGAATTGATCTGCGGGTTGGATCATTACATAGAGTCCGGTTGTCAGGATCGTGTCATGGCAGCGGCGCTTTGTCTACAGGCAACCGCAGCGTCGCATCGCTCGCGGCCGGCGTGTGCGCCTAGGCGCACAAGTCTAGGCCGTCGGTCGCCGCGATGTGCGCGCGTCGCGCAGAGCGTCGTCGATGCGCCGCCAGACCGTCAGCGAAGCACGCCCTTGACGGCCAGGATCGCCAACCCCATCGTCACGCCTACCGCGCCCTTGAGCAGCAGTTCGCCGCCCGTGGACTTGGCGCGCACGCCCGCCAGCAGCTCGAACACGACGACCGTCACGACCGACGTGCGCAGCGCGGCCGTCACGCCGGCTTCCTGGCTGGCGCCGACCGACCACGAGACGACCAGCGCGAGCAGCGGCAGCGCCGCGCCTCGCACGATCGCCCAGTCGTGCGCGAGCGCGCGAGCGAGCGTCACGGCGGTGAGGCGTTCGCCGGTCGCCAGGCGCCGGCCGAGCAGGTCGGCGTAGGCGTGCGCCAGCCAGTACAGCAGCGTCGCGATCAGCGCCGACGCGATCGTGTCGGCGTACGTCTCGTGGCGGCCGCTCTCGGCCGCCATCAGCGCGCCTACCGTGATCACGCCGTACACCACGCCCGCCGCGTTGCCCGCCGGCACGAGGCGCTTGCTGGTCAGCCAGCGGCTTTTACGTACCATTTATCGCTTGGGAGAGCCGTCTTTAGGGAAGCTGGGCAACATGACGAAGATGCGACGCAGCGTCAAACAGAAGGTAGTCGCAGCGGCGGCCGTAGCGGTGCTGCTGGCGGGCGGCTCGATCGCCGCCGTGTCGGCCACCGGTCAGAGCAATCCGCGCCGTCACGGCGCGCACCGACGCGCGCACCGCGCCCGCGCGCACGAGCTGGCGGCGGCCGCGTCCTACCTGGGCGTCTCGCCCACGCAGCTCGCCGCCGAGCTGCGTGGCGGCAAGTCGCTCGCGCAGGTCGCCGACGCGACCCCCGGCAAGTCGTCGTCCGGCCTGATCGGAGCGCTCGTCGCGGCGCGCAAGGCGAAGCTCGCCGCGGCTGCCGCCAAGCTGCCTCAGCGCGTCGCCGTCGAGGTCGACCGCGCCGGTGGTCCCGCCACGGGCGGGCGGCTCAACGGGTCCAGCCGCGCCGGCCGTCGCGCCGCGTCGGGCGCCGCGCGCATCGTCACGCTGTTCGCCTCGCCCAAGGCGCTCGGCACGGTCGCCGCCGGCTATCTCGGCGTCGGCGCCGCGGAGCTCCAGTCCGACCTGCGCGCCGGCAAGTCGCTCGCGCAGGTCGCCGACGCGACCGCCGGAAAGTCGCAGGCCGGGCTCGTCGCGGCGCTGCTCGCCGCCAGGCGCAGCGGGCTCGCGGGCGCGGTCGTCGCGGGGCGCCTCACGCCGGCCCAGCGAGACGCGCGCGCCGTGCGCCTGCAGAAGCACGTCAGCGCGTTCGTGCAGCGCAAATTCGCGGGCGCCGCGTCGGCTTAGCTCAAGCTGGCCGGTCGGCGTGCCGAGGACTACTGACGGAAGGCCACAGGTCATCCGGGTAGAGGGCGACCGCGGGGCTAAGTGTCTCGGCCCCCGGTCGCTCCATAACCCCGCTACGCCGCCCGGCGTCACGCCGCGGTTCGCCGCGGGGACCGGGCGACGAGCGCGCGCAGCCCGTGCGGTTGGTTTGTGACAGGCTGCGCGCCCATGCGCGACGCCGTCATCTGCGAGCCGTTGAGAACCGCCGTGGGCGGCTTCGGCGGCGTGTTCCGCGACGTGCCGCCGGCGAAGCTCGCGGCGACGGTGATCGCCGAGCTGGTGCAGCGCACGTCGCTGCCGGCGAGCGAGATCGACGACGTGATCCTCGGCCAGTGCTACGCCAACGGCGAGGCGCCGGCGATCGGCCGCGTGGCGGCGCTCGACGCGGGCCTGGGCATCGACGTGCCGGGCATGCAGCTGGACCGCAGATGCGGATCGGGCCTTCAGGCCATAACTCTCGGCTGCATGCAGGTGCAGACGGGCGCCGCCGACGTGGTGCTGGCGGGCGGCGCCGACAGCATGAGCCAGGCCGAGTTCTACGCGATGGGCATGCGCTGGGGCGTCAAAGGCGCGAGCGTCGCGCTGCAGGACCGCCTGGCGCGCGCGCGCGTGACGGCCGGCGGCGCATATCACGAGGTGCAGGGCGGAATGATCGAGACGGCCGAGAACGTCCGCCGCGAGTACGGCATCTCGCGCGCTGACCAGGACGAGCTGGCGCTGCGCTCGCACCGCTGCGCAGTGGCCGCGCAAGAGGACGGCACGTTCGCACAGGAGATCGTGCCGGTGACCGTCGCGCAGCGCGACGGCGAGCGCGTCGTCGAGCGCGACGAGCACCCGCGAGCCGACACGACGCTCGAGCGTCTTGGCGCGCTGCGCCCGATCATGGGTCGCGGCGACCCCGACGCGACGGTCACCGCGGGCAACGCCAGCGGCCAGAACGACGGCGCGGCGGTGTGCATCGTCACGCATCCCGACAAGGCCGCCGAGCTGGGCCTGCAGCCGTTCGCCCGGCTGGTCTCGTGGGCGGTCGCCGGCGTCGCGCCGGAGACGATGGGCATCGGCCCCGTACCGGCGACCGAGCGTGCGCTGGCGCGCGCCGGGCTGACGCTCGCGCAGATGGACCTGATCGAGCTGAACGAGGCGTTCGCCTCCCAGGCGCTGGCGGTGCTGCACGAGTGGAAGCTGCCCGACGGGATGGAGCGGGTCAACGTGCACGGCTCGGGCATCTCGCTCGGGCACCCCGTCGGCGCGACCGGCGGGCGCATCATGACGACGCTGCTGCGCGAGCTGCGCCGCCGCGGCGCGCGCTACGGGCTGGAGACCATGTGCATCGGCGGCGGCCAGGGCATGGCGGCGGTGTTCGAGAACGTCGCCGCGGCGTGAGCGCCGTGCGCCGGCGCGCGACGATGCGAGACATTCGGCCGGTATGCTTCGGCGCGGCCGCTCGGTTGGTGGGCTTGCGGCGTTCGACGTAGATCCAAGGGGGGAGTTCCGCCGATGACCGGGGTGCTGTACGGGCTGGCTCAACTGTGCATTCGTCGCCGGTACGTCGTCGTGGCGGTGTGGCTGGTCGCGACGATCGCGCTGGTCGCCGTGTCGCACCGGCTGGGCGACAACACCAACGACAACCTGTCGCTGCCGGGCACCGACAGCCAGGCCGCAACCGACGCGCTGGCCAAGTCGTTCCCCAACCAGGCAAACGGTTCGAGCCCGATCGTGCTGCACGCCAAGAGTGGCAAGCTGACCGACGCGAAGAACGCCGAAGCGGTCGACAAGGCGGCGGCGACGGTCGCCAAGCAGCCGAACGTCGCTTCGGTGGCCAACCCGCTGACGCCGCAGGGCGCGGCGGCGCTGAGCAAGGACAAGACGACCGGCTACCTGTCGGTGACGCTCGCCGTCAGCCCCGGCGAACTGTCGACCGAAGACGTGCAGACGATCATCGACGGCGCCAGCCCGGCGAAGGCCGCCGGCCTGGAAGTGCAGACCGGCGGGCAGCTCGGCCAGAAGGTGTCCAAGCCTGCCACCGAGTCCAGCGAGCTGATCGGGATCATCGCCGCGATGATCATCCTCACGCTGACGTTCGGCACGGTCGTCTCGATGCTGCTGCCGATCCTCAACGCGATCGTCGCGCTGCTGTCCACGCTGGCGATCATCCGCATGCTCGGGCACGTCGCCACCGTGCCGACCGTCGCGCCGACGCTCGCCACGATGATCGGCCTGGGCGTCGGCATCGACTACGCGCTGTTCATCGTCACGCGCCACTTCCGCGGGATGAAGGACGGGCTGGCGGTGCAGGAGTCGATCGCACGCGCGGCGGCGACCTCGGGCGGTGCGGTGTTCTTCGCCGGCGGAACCGTGACGATCGCCCTGGTCTCGCTGGCGGTGGCGGGCATCCCGTTGATAACCACCCTTGGCTTCATGTCGGCTGTCGCCGTGGTCGTCGCGGTGCTGGCCGCCCTCACGCTGCTGCCGGCCACGCTGGCGATCCTCGGACCGCGCGTCAACTCCCTGCGTGTGCGCCAGGAACAGCCCGATTCCAAGATCCACGATGGCCTGTGGGCGAAATGGGCCAACGAGATCGCCCGCTATCCGCTTGCCGCCGGGCTGGCAGCGCTGGCGATCCTGATCCCGCTGACGATCCCGCTGCTGTCGCTGAACCTCGGACAGCAGGACGTCGCCGCGCTGTCCACCTCGACGACCGCGCGCAAAGCGTATGACCTGCTCGCCAAGAGCTTCGGGCCCGGGATCAACGGTCCGCTGATCGTGTCGGTGACGCTCGGCACGCCAGCCCAGGCGCCCGCGTCGGGGGTCCCGGGCTCGTCCTCGGGCAAGTCCTCGTCGGGCAAGTCGTCGTCGGGGTCGCAGACGGCCGGCGGCACGAGCGGCAAGTCCGGCGGGTCCTCCGGTTCCAGCGGCGCGTCCGCGGGCTCCAGCGGCGCGTCCGGCCAGCCGGCGCAGCCACAGGCGCAGAGCGACCCGCGCACCGCCGATCCGCGCCTGGCGACGCTGCAGAAGGACATCTCCTCCACGCCGGGGGTGGCGGCGGTCACGCCGGCGCAGATCGACAAGGCCGGCACGACGGCGTTCTTCAACGCCGTGTCGACTGAGGGGCCGGCCGAAAACGCCACGGCCGAGCTCGTGGAAAAGCTGCGCTCCAGCGTGATCCCGGGAGCGGAGAAGGGCACGGACATGAAGGCCGACCTCGGCGGCAGCACGGCCGGCTACATCGACCTTGCGTCGCGCATCTCCGAAAAGCTGCCGCTGCAGATCCTCGTGGTGATCGCGCTGAGCTTCGTGCTGCTGATCCTCGCCTTCCGCACGGCCGTCATCCCGGCGCAGGCGGCGGTGATGAACCTGCTGTCGATCGGCGCCTCCTACGGCGTGCTGACGGCGGTCTTCCAGTACGGCTGGCTGAGCAGCTGGATCGGGCTCGACGGCGCCGTGCCGATCGTCTCCTACGTGCCGCTGTTCATGTTCGCGGTGCTGTTCGGCCTGTCGATGGACTACGAGGTGTTCCTCGTAAGCCAGATCGAGGAGCACGTGCACGCCGGCGAGGACAACCGCAGCTCGGTCGTGTCAGGGCTGGTCACGAGCGCGCGCGTGATCACCGCGGCGGCGCTGATCATGGTCTTCGTGTTCGGCAGCTTCGTGCTCAACGGCGATCCGACGATCAAGCAGTTCGGCATCGGCCTGGCGGTCGCCGTGGTGCTCGACGCGACCGTCGTGCGCTGCCTGCTCGTGCCCGCGCTGATGCTGCTGATGGGCAAGGTCAACTGGTGGATGCCCAAGTGGCTGGAGCGCGTAGTCCCGCACGTGAGCATCGAGGGCGCCGAGTTCTTCGAGGCGCGCGACCGCGCCGCGGCGGCGTCGCTGCCCGGCGCGGCTGGCGGCGGCGGACCGGCAGCCTGACGGCTGGCGCCGCGCGCGCCGCTCGCTCAGAGGACGATCTGCGTGCAGACGAAGTTGGCGGCCAGCCGCTCGTCGCGAAACACCTGAACCTGCCAGACGTGCGTTCGCGAGCCGACGTGCAGCGGCTCGCCGAGCGCCGTCAGCTCGTCGCCGTCTTTGGCCGACGCGAGCACGTTGACCTTCAGCTCCACCGTCGTGAAGCCTCGGCCCTCGGGCAGGTGGCGCATCGTTCCCCACGCGGCGACCGTGTCGGCGAAGGCCACCCAGGCGCCGCCGTGGACGTAGCCCATCGGGTGCAGGTGGCGCTTGTCGACGCGCATGCGCCCGCGCACGTGCTCGTCGGTGATCTCCGTCAGCTCGATGCCGAGGTCGCCGGGGAAGGAGCCGGGCAGCGTGCTCACGCTCAGCTGCGGCGTGATCGCGGGGTTGGTCTCGGCCATCGCGCGAGCAGTCTTTCAGAGGCGCGGCGTCGAGCGGGGCGCCCGCCGCGGCGAGCGCGATCGCCAGGCCGTCCTCGCAGGCCGCCGCGGCGACGCCCGGCGCGCGACCGCGCGCGGTGTGCCCGGCGACGGCGCTGGCCAGCGCCGCCGCGGCGGCTCGTGCGGCGCCGGCGCGACCGGCCACGAGATGGCCGCTGAGCGCGCTGCTGAGCAGGCGCGCGCCGAGACCGCGCGGATCGAGTCGACTTGGCATCGACGCCAGCTTGTCGGCGACCAGCTCGCCGGCCGCCGCGAGCACAACGGCGCGCCGCCGGGCGTCGAGCGGGCGCGTGCGCAGCGCCAGCGCGGCCGGTGCGCTGAACGTGCGCAGCCCGGCGGCCAGCGCCGAGCAGCAGCGCGGCGTCTATACGCGTGAAGCTCGATCGGGCCACGGCTGTGACACTAGAGCAGTGCCGCGCGTCCACACCCTGCAGCGCAGCCAGCGCTTGGACGTGCCGCTGCAGCGCGCCTTCGAGGTGTACGCGCAGGCGCGCAACCTGGAGGCGATCACGCCGCCGTGGCTGAGCTTTCGCGTGACCACGCCGGGGCCGATCGAGATGCGCCCGGGCGCGCTGATCGACTACCGCCTGAAGCTGCACGGCTTGCCCGTGCGCTGGCGCACGCGCATCGAGGCGTGGGAGCCGCCCGACCGCTTCGTCGACGTGCAGCTGCACGGCCCGTACGCGCTGTGGGAGCACACGCACACGTTCGTGCCCGACGGGCCGCACGCCGTCACGATCGGTGACAGCGTGCGCTACGCGCTGCCGCTGGGGGCGCTGGGCGAGCTGGCGCACGTCGCGTTCGTGCAGCGCGACCTGCGGCGGATCTTCGATTACCGGGCTCGCGCGGTCGCCGCGCTGCTCGGGCTTGATCGGCGCGATGCGCCGCTCGGTCTCGCTTAGCGCGAGGGGCTGCGGGGAATACTGAGAGCATGCTCCGCTTCCTGCTCAAGCGCACGCCGATCAAACGCCTCGCGCGCGGCGTGCCCGTCGTCGGGCTGCTTTCGGCGGCCGAGGTCGCCAAGCTGGCGCGCGATCATCTGGCGATGCTGGCGCCCGCCGAGCGCAAGCGCATGCTCGCGCTGCTCGCCAAAGCGCGCGGCGGCTCCGGGGCTTTCAGCGGGGCCGAGAGAGCGGAGCTGGCGGCGCTCGGTGACGAAGCTGCAGCCGCGCGCGTTCGTCGGGTCGGCGGCCAACCACTTCAGCCCCGTGCCCGTGCCCAAGCGCGTGCTCTACGGGCGACGCGGCAGCAGCGCGCGCAAGGCCGCGGCCAAGCGCTCGTGAGCTGAGCGTCGCCTCGGCTGTCCGCGCCGCGCCGCCGTCCGGCGCTGGCGCGAGCATGGCGCGATGCTCCGCGTCCTCGCATCCGCCGCCGGCGAGCTTCGCGATGTGCTGCGCGCGCGCACGGCGACGCATCGCCGGTTGCGCGACCACCTGCTGACGATCGCCGTCGCGACTGCGGGCGTCGACCTGCTGTGCGCGATCCTCGCGTTCCTGTTCGAGCGCGACGCCGCGCAGACGGAGATCAAGACGTTCGGCAGCGCGCTGTTCTGGACGACGACGCAGCTGCTGACCGTGTCCTCGTCGGTCAAGAACCCGATCTCCGCGAGCGGGCGCGTGCTCGACGTGTTCATGGAGATCTACGCGATCACCGTGATCGCGACGCTCGCCGGGGCGATGGGCAGCTTCCTGCAGAAGCGCGGCGAGGAGATCGACCGTAAGGGCTCGAACGCGGCCAAGCGCTCTTGAGCTGAGCGCCGGCTCGCGCTCAGCCGTCGACGACGAGGCTGTCGAGCGGGCCGAGCAGCGCCATCGAGCGGCGCGACACGCCGGGCAGCTCGCGCAGGTGATGCGTGAGCGCCTGGCCGCGTTCTGAGCGCCGGCGCTGCTCCTCGGCGATCGGGCGCCACAGCCCGTCGACGACCTCCGTGGGATCGCCGGAGACCTCGTCGCGCGAGCGCTCCAGGTGCTCGGACCACAGGCGCAGGCGCGTCTCGCGCGCGAGCGCGCGATCGCACGTGACGACGTTCATCTCCGTGTCATTGAACAGCGAGTGCTCGTTGAGGTTGGCCGAGCCGAGCGTCAGCCAGGCGTCGTCGACGATGCCGATCTTGGCGTGCACGTACGCCGGGCCGCTCAGCTCGCCGGTTCGCGTGGAGATGGTCGTCGCGAGGAAGCGCCCGGCGCCCGCGTCGGCGCGCACGAGCGCGGCGAGCTGTCCGCGCGTGCAGTCGGCGCCGTTGTTGGGCTTGGCCGGCAGCAGCACGACGACGCGAAAGGCGTCGCCGGGCGGGTCGCGCAGCTTCGCCGCGAGGATCTCGCACGACCTGCGCCGACCACAGGAACTGGCTCTCCAGGTAGACCAGCTCGCGCGCCGAGCGCAGCGCGCGCGTGTAGGACTCGAGGATGCGAAAGTCGCCGTGCGGGAAGGCGTCATAGATCTTCTCCGGCACCGTGCGCACGACCTGCAGGCGCACGTCGCCCGCGGGCGGTGGGGGCGGGTCGGCGGCCAGGCGCTCGCCGGTCGTCTCACGCCAGCGAGCGTCGAAGTGCGCGCCCACATCGGCCACGGCGGGGCCTTCGATGCGCGTGGCGGCGTCGTGCCAGCCGAGGTGGCTGCGCATCTCGTGCTTGGCGCTGTCGAAGCGGTCGCCGCCGAGCGACGTTATGTCGATGCCGCCGACGAACGCAACCTCGCCGTCGACGATCACCAGCTTCTCGTGGTGACAGTGCATCGGACGCTCGTGCGTGTCCAGCTCGCAGCGCACGCGCGTGCCCTGCACCAGCTCGGTCGCGCACTTCGCGCACGGCCGAGCGGTCGGGCGTGAACACCGGCAACGGCGAGCCGCCCCACAGCAGCACGCGGACGTCGACCCGCTCGGCCAGCTCGGCGAGCACGTCGCGCAGCCGCAGGGCGTCGGCGTCACGCGTCAGGCCGAAGTCGGCGGTGACGTGCCAGCCGGCGATGTGGACGTGCGAGCGCGCGCCAGCGAGCGCCTGCGCGATGCGCGGCAGCGCCTGCGCGCCGTCGATCAGAACCTCCAGCGCGTTGCCGTCGCGCGGGGGCGGATCGCCGGCTGCCCACAGCGAGCCGTCCTGCGGCGGGGCGAGCTGGTCGAGGCGCCCGGCGCGGCGCAGGCGCAGTCGATGGTGCGCGCCGGTCGCGGCTTCGATCGCACGCCCGGTCCATATGTCGATCCGCTCGGTCGGTGCGCCGCTCACGGCGCGAGCCTACTCGGCGCGCGCGACGCCGCGCCGCTACAACTGCTCGTCGATGCCGATCGCGCGCTCGAGCATCGGATCGGCCTGCTGGCCCTCGTTGCGGATCGCCTCGAGCATGCCCGTGGCGAGCGCGTCGAGCTTGCTCTGGATGGCCGCCTCGGACCGCAGCTCGGCGTTCTTGAGCAGCGCGACGAGCAGCAGCGTGACGGCCGTCAGCGTGGTGCCGAGCGCCTGCTCGTAGGTGTCGCCGGCGCCGAACGCGTAGCCGGCGGCCCACGCGACGACGAGCGCCGCGCAGAGGAAGAAGAACAGCGGTGAGCTGGAGAAGTAGGAGGCGCGCTGGGCGAGCCGGTCGAACGGGCCGCGGCGATCGGCCTCGCCGCGCTCGACGGGGTGTTTCAGTGACATCCAGCAGCAGGGTAGCCAAGGCGCCGCCCGGCGCCCTTGCGGCAACGGCGGGACGGCGCGTCGCAGGCGTGTCGCGGCGGGTCGAGCGCCGCGGGCGCGCCGCGCGGCGCGTGGGGGCGTAGCATCAGCGCTGATGAACGAGCTCCCATCGGTCTGCGTGATCGGAGCCGGCGTTAGCGGGCTGACGGCCTGCAAGGCGCTGGGCGACTTCGGCGTGCCGCACACGTGCTTCGAGGCCTCCGACGAGGTCGGCGGCAACTGGTACTTCGCCAACCCCAACGGCGTCTCCTCGGCGTATCGCTCGCTGCACATCGACATCTCCAAGCCGTCGATCTCCTTCCGCGACTTCCCGATGCCCGACCGCTACCCCGACTACCCGCACCACTCGCACATCTTCGAGTGGCTGCGCGACTACGCCGACGCCTTCCACCTGCGCGAGGCGATCCGCTTCAACACGCGAGTCCAGCGCGCCGAGCGGGGCGCCGACGGGGGATGGCTGATCACGCTCGACGACGGCGCGTCAGAAGCCTTCGACGCGCTGCTCGTGTGCAACGGCCACCACTGGGACGCGCGCTACCCGGACTTCGCGGGCGCTTCGACGGGCCGCAGATCCACTCGCACGACTACGTCGACCCGAGCACGCCGCTGGATCTGCAAGGCAAGCGCGTGCTGGTCGTCGGCATCGGCAACAGCGCCGTGGACATCGTCTCCGAGCTCGGCCGCAAGACGATGTGCGACACCGTCTTCCTGTCGACTCGCTCGGGCGCGTACGTGATCCCCAAGTACATCTTCGGCAAGCCCGCCGACCAGATCGTCAAGACCAACCCGCGCATCCCGGTCGGCCTGCAGCGCCGCATCGGCAGCGTCCTGCCGCGGATCTTCTCCGGGCGCATGGAGGACTTCGGGCTGCCGACGCCCAACCACCGGTTCCTCGACGCCCATCCGACCGTCTCCAGCGAGCTGCTCGGTCGCCTGGGCGCCGGCGACGCGGTGGCCAAGGGCGACGTCGCAGAGCTGCTGGGCGACCGCGTGCGCTTCGCCGACGGCAGCGTCGAGCAGGTCGACGCGATCATCTACGCGACCGGCTACAACGTCAGCTTTCCGTTCTTCGACGCGCGAGCTTCATCTCGGCGCCGGAGAACAAGCTGCCGCTGTACAAGCGCATGCTCAAGCCGGGCATCGACGACCTGGCGTTCATCGGGCTCGGCCAGCCGATTCCGACGATCTTCCCGTTCTCCGAGCTCCAGTCCAAGCTCGCCGCGCGCTGGCTGAGCGGCGACTGGGCGCCGCCGCAGCGCGAGGAGATGGAGCGCGAGATCCGCCGCGACGAGGCCTTTCACACCGGTCATTTCACCGACAAGCCGCGCCACACGATGCAGCTCGAGTGGTACGGCTTCGAGCATGAGCTGAAGACGCGCTCGATACCCGCCGGGCAGGCGCGGGCGCGCGCGGGCGCGTCCACGGGACGGGCGGCGGCCGGACGCGCCGAGGCGCTGCTCGGCGTCGGCGGTCACGCGATGAGCTCAGTCGCCTTCGACAGCGGCGGCGTTCGCTGTGCGGGCGTGCACCTGCGCGGTGAGGGCGATGCGTTCGCCGACGGCGACGACCGGCGGCCGTGCGTGGTCATGGCGCACGGCTTCGCCGCGACGGTCGACTCCGGGCTGATGCCCTTCGCCGAGCGCTTCGCGAAAGCCGGGCTGGACGCGCTGGTGTTCGACTATCGGCATTTCGGCGCAAGCGACGGCGAGCCGCGCCAGCTGATCTCGATTCCCGATCAGCTGGCTGACTACGCCGCGGCGATCGCGTTCGCGCGCACGCTCGACGGGGTGGACCCGTCGCGCGTCGTCGTGTGGGGCTCGTCGTTCTCCGGCGGCCACGTCGTGCCGGTCGCCGTGGCCGACGGCGCGGTCGCCGCGGCGATCTCGCAGGTGCCGTCGATGGACGGTGTGGCCACGATGCTCAACGCCGTGCGTCGAACCGGTCCGCTGGGCATGGCCAGGCTCACGGCGCGCGCGCTGCGCGACCTCGTCGCGTCGCTGCGCGGGCGACCGCCGGTGCTCGCGCCGGCCGTCGCCGCGCCGGGCGGCGTGGCCTTCATGACCACGCCCGACGCGGAGCCGGGCATGCGCGCCGTCGCCGGGCCGTCGTGGCGAAACGAAGTCGCCGCGCGCATCGCGCTGGCGCTCGGCGCCTACCGTCCGGGCCTGAAGGCCGACCGCCTGCCGTGCCCAATGCTCGTGCAGATCGCCGACCGCGACTCGGTGGCGCCGCCGCAAGGCGGCGCAGGACGCCGCGTGGCGCGCGACGGGTCGCGCCGAGGTGCGCACGTACCCGATTGGGCACTTCGACATCTACACCGGAGCGCCGTTCGAGCAGGCGATCGCCGACCAGCTGCACTTCCTGCGCCGGCACCTCGCCGCGCCGGCCGCAACCGCTGCCCGCAGTGGTGCGGCGGGGGATGCACTCGCGCTGCAGCGCGACTGAGCTGTCCGGCGATCGAGCGGCGTGCGCGCCGGCGCCCAGCCGGCGTTAGGCGCGCTTGGCGCGCGCGGCCGGGCGTTTGCGCTTGGGCAGCAGCAGCCGCTCGATCTCCGCGAGCGCGTCGCCCATGTAGATCGCCAGGCGCTGCAGGTGTGGAAGCGTGTCGCGCGCCCCGGTCAGGCCGAAGTTGAGCGTGCCCGCGTAGCTGACGCAGGTGATGTTGAGCGCGTTGCCGTGCAGCAGCAGCGACAGCGGCGAGAGCGAGTCCAGGCGCGACCCGTTGTGGTACAGCGGCTCGCTCGGGCCGGGCACGTTGGAGACGCTGAGGTTGAACGGGATCGGCGCGCGCCCGCCCAGGCCCGACACCAGCCCGGCGACGTACGGGCCGTTGAGCAGCAGCGTGTACGCGGTGCGCGCCTCCGACGGCAGCGCGCCGAGGTGCTGCTTGGCCTCGACGGTCGAGCGGGCGATCGCGCGCAGGCGCTCGCGCGGGTCGGCGACGTTGGTGCCCAGCTCGGCGATGATGATGCCGATCGCCGTGCCCATCGACTGGTCGTCGGCGTCGCGCAGGTTCACCGGGATGCCCGCCGTGAGCGAGCGGTCGGGAACCTGCGCGTGCTCGGTGAGGTAGCGGCGCAGCGCGGTGCCGCACAGGTACAGCACGATGTCGTTGAGCGTGCACGCGCCGGCGCGCGCCAGTCGCCGAATGCGAGCGAGCTCGTACTGCTGGGTGGCAAAGCGCCGCTGGCCGCCGAGGCGTCCTCCGAGCACCGAGCTCGGTGCTCGGTAGGGAGCCTGCAGCGGGCGAGCGTCGACGGCCGCGAGCGCGAGGTCGAGCCCGGCGCGCGACAGGCCGCTGGCGGCTGCCAGACCGTCCTGCACCGCGCCGAGCGGACGAGCAAGCGCGCTGAGCGGACCGCCGCTTCGGCGATCTTCACGGCGCGGGCGCTCGCCCGCGCCGACGGTCCAGAAGTAGGCCATGCCGCGCTCGCGCGGATCGGTCGACAGCGCGCGCATGATCAGGCGCATCCCGCTGACGCCGTCGATCAGCGAGTGGTGGATCTTGCTGTACATCGCGAAGCGGTTGCCTTCCAGGCCCTCGATCAGGTGCACCTCCCACAGCGGGCGGTGCAGGTCGAGCTGGTGGCTGTGCAGGCGCGAGACGAGGATGCCCAGCTCGCGCTGCCCGCCCGGATGCGGCAGCGCCGAATGGCGGATGTGGTAGTCGAGATCGACGTCGCGCGTCTCGCGCATGAACGGCAGGCGCCCACCGCCGAGCAGCGGCGCCTCGACGAGCTTGAGGTTCCACGGCGCGGGAATCGCGCGCGGCTCGCGCATGCGCTCGAACTCGCGCTTGAGATAGTCGGGCGCGGCGTCGTCGGGCAGCGTGAACTCGAACAGCCCGCCGACGTGCATCGGCGTGTCGCGCGACTCGAGCGCCAGCCAGGCGGCATCGAGTGGGGGAATCTGCCTCATCCAACCGCCCTCTCCGGTTCCCGTTGCGCGGCGGTGCGCAACGGAACGAAGCCTAGCCTTTCACCGCGGCCCCGTGTGTGCCGGGAGAACGCGGTGTTCAGCGCTTGCGGCCGGCGCGCGCGGGGGCGAAGTCGCCGACGAAGGGCGAGCGGCCGCCGGTCGCTGAAGCGGGCGGACCGCTACCGTGTTCATCGATGCTCGACGTGGCGCTGGACACCGGCGCGGGACACGAGATGGCCTACGTCGGCCGGGCGGCGCCGTCGCCGGCCGGTCCGGCCGAGCCCGGCGATCGGCTGAACGAGCCGCCGACGGTCCCGCTGCCGCGCACGCTGCAGACGCTGCGCTTCACCCAGCGCCAGATCCAGTTCGTGTTTCGCGCGCGCCGCGAGCTGGGCGACGTGTTCGGCGTGCGCTTCGTGGTCATCCCCGGGGGCGTCGTCGTCACGAGCCACCCCGACCACGTGCGCTCGCTGTTCACGGCCAAGGCGGAGCTGGTCCCTTCGCTGACCGCCGAGTCGCCGCTGCGACCGATCGTCGGGCCGAACTCCGTGCTGACCGCCAACGGGCCGAGCCACCTGCGCCAGCGCAAGCTGCTGCTGCCGCCGTTTCACGGCGAGGCGATCGAGCGCTACACGCAGATGATCCGCGAGGTCACCGAGCGCTCGATCGAGACGTGGCCGACCGGACGCGAGTTCGCGCTCGCGCCGAAGATGCAGGCGATCACGCTCGACGTGATCATGTCGGGCATCTTCGGCATCGAGGGCAGCCCGGCGCGCGGCACCGCCGAGCACCGCCTGCGCTCGAGGGTCAAGCAGCTGGCCGCCTTGTCGACCTCGCCGCTTGCGCTGCTCGGCGAACTGGCGAACCTCGGCCGCAGCGAGCCGGTCGGTCTGACGCGCGGCGCGGTCGGCCTGCTGGACCGCGCGACATATCCGGTGATCGAAGCTCGCCGGCGCGCCGACGATCTCGGCGAGCGCGGCGACATCCTCTCGCTGCTGCTGCGCGCGAGGACCGAGGACGGCGAGCGGATGAGCGATCACGAACTGCGCGACGAGCTGCTGACGCTCGTGCTGGCGGGCTTCGAGACGACCGCAAACTCGCTGGCCTGGACGTGCGAGCGCCTGGTGCGCAGTCCCGAGGCCTACGAGCGCCTGCGCGCCGCCGTGCGCGAGGACGCCCAGTCAGAGCAGAACGTCGAGGCGGCGATCGTCGAGGGCATGCGCTCGCGCCCGGTGATCCCGGTCGTCGGCCGGCGTGTCGCGGTGCCGTGGCGACTCGGCGAGTATGTGGTCCCCGCAGGGCAGGCGATCAGCATGAGCATCCTGCTCGTGCACCATCGCGAGGATCTCTACCCCGACCCGTTCGCGTTTCGGCCCGAGCGCTGGCTGGGACGCAGCCCGGGGACGTACGAGTGGCTGCCGTTCGGCGGCGGCACGCGTCGCTGCCTCGGCGCGGCGCTGGCGATGGCCGAGCAGCGCGTCGTGCTCGCGGCGATCGTTCGCCGGCTTGACATGGAGGCCGACCGGCCCGAGCCCGAGCACGCCCAGCACCGCAACGTCACGATGATCCCCGCGCGCGGCGCGCGCGTGGTGATCAGCCGTAGCTGAACTGATCGCCCGGCGCTGCGGGCGCGCTGATCTCCTTGTTGACCGTCGCCCTGACGTCGACCGTCGCGGCTTCGTGAGCCGGGGCGACGACGGTGCATGTCGTGCTGCTGGAGCAGTCGACCGATTTGGCCTTGGTGGCGCCGAATTTGAACGTCGTCGCGGTGCTGCCGAGCGCGAACCCGTCACCGCTCACGGTCACGCTCGTGCCGCCGAGCGTCGAGCCGCTGCTCGGCGCCAGCGCTTGCACCACCGGCACGTATTTGAAGCGGTCGGCGAGCGACGCGGGGCTGGTGCCGTCGGTGTTGGTGACGTGAACGTCGGCTACGCCCGCGCCCGCCGCCGGCGCGACGGCCGTGATCGAGGTGGGGGAGTCGACGGTGTAGGAGGTCGCCGCCACGGAACCGAAGGTGACCTGATTGGCGGCCGTGAATTCCGTGCCGGTCACGGTCACGACGGTTCCGCCGCCGGCCGGGCCGGTTTTGGTGGAGAGCTTCTTGACGGTGGGAAGCGTCTGGTAGGTGTAGCGATCGGCGGTGCCGGCCGGGCTCCTGCCGGCGGGCGTGGCGACGGTGACGTCGACCGTCGCGCTGCCGGCGGGAACGGTCGCGGTGATCGAGGTCGCCGATTCGACCGTGAAGGCGCTGGCCGGCGTCGCGCCGAACCTGACGGCGGTTGCACCCGCGAGTTCGCTGCCGGTGATCGTCACGGTGTTCGCACCGGAGGTCGGACCGAGGTTGGGGTTGACGGCGGTGACCGTCGGGATCGGTTCGCTGACCGCGAGCATGTTCGAGCGACCTGCCGAGACAGCGGACGCTTCGCCCAGGCCGGTGACGCCGACGGGGACGGCGCTGATTCCGCCGAGCACGCCGTCGCCGAGCACGCCGGAGGAGTCGTTGCCCCACGTCATGACCGATCCCGAGGCGAGCAGCGCGACGCTGTCCTGGCTGCCGGCCGAGATCGCCTTGACGCCCGACAGGCCGCTGACGGCCACGGGCGTTTCTTCGTGTGACTTGACGGTGCCGTTACCGAGCTCGCCGTGGCCGTCTTCGCCCCAGGCCATCACCGAGCCGCCGCTGAACAGGGCGAGGGCGTGGTTTTCTCCGGCGGCGATCGCGCTGACCCCGCTGAGTGACCCGGAGCCCACGACCACTGGGGACCTGCTGAAACCTTCTTCGACGGCGGCGTTGGCGAGCTGGCCCTGCAGATCGCTGCCCCATCCTTGGACGGTGCCGTCGCTCAGCAGCGCGAGGCCGAATTCGCCGCCGGCGGAGATCGCCGTGACACCGGTCAGGCGTTTGTCGGCCACGGGCGTGTTGCTGGATTTGGTGCTGCCGACGCCCAACTGGCCGCTTTCGTTGCCGCCCCATGCCATGACCGTCCCGTTTTTGAGCAACGCGAGGCTGAAGTTGCTCCCCGCCGAGATGGCCTGCACGCCCGAGAGCCCCTGCACGGCGACCGGCACGGTCGAGCTTTCGGCGGTGCTGCCGTTGCCCAGCTGTCCGCTTTCGTTGTAACCCCACGCCATCACGGTGCCGTTCTTCAGCAGCGCCAGGCTGTGGCTCGCGCCGGCGGCGATCGCGGTTACTTTGGACAGCCCTTTGACGGGGACCGGCACGCTGCTTTCGCTCGTCGCGCCATCGCCCAGCTGGCCGAGCCCGTTGGCGCCCCACGCGACCACGGTGCCGTCGGCGAGCAGCGCGAGCCCGTGGCGCATGCCGGCCGCGACCGCCGTCACGAAGCGCAGGCCGGTGACGGGGGTCGGCGTGTCGATGAACTGCTCTTTGAAGCCGTCGCCGAGCTGGCGGTAGGTGTTGTCGCCCCAGGCGAGCGCGGCGAAGCGCTTGGTCGAGACGGTCAACAGCGCGGGTGTGCTCGCGGTGCTGCCGCCGGAGTTGCTGAACACTGCGCGGTACTCGTGCCCGCTTTCGGAGATCGCGGCAGCTTCGATCGCGTACTGGGGTCCTGTCGCGCCGGCGATCGCGCTCCACGTGCTCCCTTCGTCGGTCGAGACTTCCCACTGCTCGGTAGGCGTGGGGAAGCCCGAGGCGGTCGCTTCGAAGGCGGCTCGTTCGCCCGGCGTCACGGTGACGCTGGCCGGCTGGTGTGTGACCAGCGGCGCCGCGTGCACGGTGAGCGTGGCGACGTTGCTCGTGGCGATGCCGGCGGTGCTCTGGAACCGCGCGCGGAACATGTGGCCGTCTTCGGAGACGACCGTGCTGGCGATCGTCAGCTGGTTGGCGGTGGCGCCTTGCACCGCGCTCCAGCTGCCGCCGCCGTCGGTGGAGATTTCCCACTGCAAGGCCGGAGCCGGAAAGCCCGAGGCGGTCGCTTCGAAGACCGCGCTCTGGCCTTCGTTGACGGTGAGGCTCGCGGGCTGCTTGGTGACGACGGGCGGGTTCTGCACGGTCAGCGTGGCGGCTTCGCTGGTCGCCTGACCGATGGAGTTTTTGAACGTGGCGCGGTATTTGCGGCCGCTGAGCGACGTTTTGACCGCGGTGATAGTGAGCTGGTTGCCGGTCGCTCCGACGATGCCCGTCCAGGTGGCGCCGCCGTTGGTGGACAATTCCCATTTGACGGTCGGCGCCGGCGAGCCCGATGCCCCGGCTTCGAAGACCGCGTTCTGGCCTTCTTCGACGGTGACGCTGGCCGGTTGCTGGGTCACCTGCGGCGCGGCCTGCACGGTGAGCGTGACGACTTTGCTCGTGGCGCTGCCGGCGACGTTCGTGAAGACGGCTCGGTATTTGTTCGCGCCTTCGCTCGCTTTCGCGCTGGCGATCGTCAACGTGCTCGAGGTCGCTCCGGCGACAGCGCTCCAGGAGGCGCCGCCGTCGGTCGAGCGTTCCCACTGGATCGTCGGCGTGGGGGTTCCCGAGGCGGTCGACGTGAAGCTCGCGCTCTGGCCTTCCTGGACGGTCAGGTTGACCGGCTGTTTGGTGACTTTCGGCGGCGTGGTCGTTTCGGCGAGGGCGCTGGCCTCAGGGCCCTGCGGGCTCGCCTGCGCCGGTGCGCCGGTCGTCACGGCGATCAGCGCGACGATCGCGATCGCCGCGAGCGCCAGCCGGCGCATCGCGAGCACGAGATCGCGCAAGCCGCCGGCGCCACCGGCACGTCCCTGCGCCTGAGCACTGCCTGTCGTCCCCATCATTCGTCCCCCTCGTCCGCTCCCCAGCGGACCGAGACATCTCGGCCCGCGCCCTCGTGTCAACCCTCGCGAAGACTACAGCGCGCCGGCGGCAAAGCCCAGCAGCGGACTCGAACCGCTGACCCCTTCCTTACCATGGAAGTGCTCTACCAACTGAGCTAGCTGGGCGCGTGACCGGCACTGTACCGCGCCGGCGGGCGCGCGCTGCGTCGCTGCGATCGAGCTCGCTCGACGCGCGCGGTGTGAGGCGATCAGTCTTCGGGCGTGACGGTCGTGACGGGGAGGCCCATGCCGGTGACCTTGCTCGGCAGGTCGAGTTTCAGCCATTGTGAGATTTTGCTCGGCAGGGTCGAGATGATCACCTCGTCGAAGCCGCGCAGGTTGATCGCGTCTTCGATCGCCGCGATCGGGTCGGTCGAGCCGACGATGCCCTCGACGGGCGCGCCGGCGGCGTCGCTGAGCGCGGGCACGGCGCGGTCGAGCACGGCGTTGGCCTCGCCGCCGCCCTGATCCTCTGGATCGACGACCTTGTGCAGCCCGGGTGCGGCGTTTGGGACGAGCAGCGTGAACTTGCTGGCGCCGCGCTGGGCGCGCTCGCGCACGGCGTCGAGCAGCGGTCGTGTGGCGGCGGTCCTGTAGGCCACGACTAGCACCCTCGCGGCACCCTCTGAGGACTCCATGTGCAACTCCCTTCTCGCTGGGTTGGACCGATCATGCCACGCGCCGCGCCGGTGGCTGCGGTTAAGGTGCGACCGTGCGTGTGCGCGTGAGCGACGAGTCCGTCGAAGTGCTGCTGTCGCCGTGGCAGAAAGCGCTCGGGCTGATGAAAGACATCCACGTGGCACGCGGCGACGTCAGCGACGCGCGCGTCGTACACGATCCGTTGCGCGACGTGGCGGGCAGCGGGCTGAAGGCCGGGCTGCGCCTGCCCGGCCTGTACTACGTAGGGCGCACGATCCGCCTGGATCGTGCGTTCGTGGTGCGCCGTGGCGTGCCCGCGCTGTCCTTCTCGGTTCGCAATCATGAGCCGCTTCACAATGTGCTCGTGAGCACGCGCGACGCGCACGAGCTGGCGCGTGCGCTCGGCGGCGGGGGCGCGTCGTGATCGACTTGACGAGCGATGCGAGGAGGGCCGGCGCCGGCCCTCCTCGCGGCGCGCGTCAGCCGGCTTGGCCGGCGGGCGGCGCTGCGCCTTCATGGCCGCCGGGGCCCTGAAGGACGTTGTACGAGCTGTCGAGGTGCACCTCGACCTTGGTGCCGTCGGACTTCGTGACGGTGGTCTCATAACCCGAGCCGGTGAAGTCGGACGTGACGGCGCCGGCGGTGCCGCTGCCGACGCTCTTGACCGCTGCGGCCTGGGCTTTCGTGGCGGCGTCGCCGGTCACCGCTTTCTCGACGTCCTCATGAGCCGCGGTGCCGTGCGCCGGGCCGTTGAACATCGGCCCACCCTGCGGGCTCGACGTGCTGGGGGTGGTGGTGGTGGCGGTGGACGTCGTCGTCGCCGCGCCGCTGGAGGCCGTGCTGAAGATGGTGGCGCCCAGGGCGCCGCCGCCGAGCAGCGTGCCGGTGATGGCCGCGGCGGTGAGGCCTTTGCGTATCGGATTCATGTTCGTCGCTTTCACTTGCGGACCCTCCATGTGGAGGCTTGCAAACACCGTGGCGGAGGCTTGTTAGCGGCTATTTAGCGCCGGCTGGCAATTGCCCGAGAGTTGCGGGCGGCGTTTAGCGCTGGACAGGCGGGGTATCCCCGATCGCATTCAGCGCCCGCTGCAGCAGCGGGCAGCGCCACGGGGTCGCCGGCGCGAGGGTCGGGGGCGTCACAGAGCCATCTCACAGGAGGAGCGTCGATGCACTGCAAGCCGAGCCCTGCCGAGCACCGGTCACCGAGGGCCGACGACTGCACCGCGTCCGGGCGCACGCGACGGCGCGGCCCGTGCATCGTGCTGGCGACGGTCGCGGCGCTGCTGCTCCTCGCGCTGGGCGCGTCGTCCGCGGACGCGACGGTCGCGATGTGCAACGTGCCGATCACGATGAGCGACGGGACCGTGCTGCGCGCGAACTTGTATCTGCCGCAAACGACCGGACGCCACGCGACGGTGCTGACGGTGACGGGCTACAACAAGGACGCCACCAACCCGGCCGGCCAGGACTGCAGCGCTTCGCAGGGCATCTCGGGCGCCGAACCGGCGCTGACGGAAAAGGGCTTCGCCGTGATGGTGCTCGACGATCGTGGCACCGGCGCCAGCGGCGGCAAGTGGGAAACCTGGGGACCACGCACCCAGCAGGACTACAAGGAAGTGCTTGACTGGATCCAGGCGCAACCTTGGTCAGACCGCTCCGTGGCGACGACCGGCGAGTCCTACATGGGGATCACCTCGATGCTCGTCGCAGAGGCCGACGCGGCGCGCGTGGCCGAAGGCAAGCGGCGCGCGGTCAAGGCCGTGTGGGCAGACATCCCGATGGCCGACGCCTATCGCGACGTGACCTTCCAGGGGGGCTCGATCGACACCGGCTTCATCCCGCTGTGGCTGGGGCTGACCACGGCGCTCTCCGATCTGCCGCCGTCGAACGCGCTCGCAAACCCGCAGGAAGCGGCGAAAATCTACATCGAACACCTGCTCGGCAGCGCCGAATTCGACGGCGAGCACGTCGTCGGCGCGTCGCTCGGCGAAGAAGCGGCGTACGACGGCCCCTTCTACCGGCAGCGCTCGCCCGTCGTGCACGCCGGCGACATCACCGTGCCGGTCGTGATCACGGGCGGCTGGTGGGACCTGTTCCAGCGCGGCGAGCCGTTGCTATGGGAATCGCTGAAGCACTCGCGCGATCGGGTTCTGTTCATGTCGCCGCACTACCACGTCAGCGCGGGACCGCCGATGGAAGACCCCAATCTCAAGGAAAAGTGGTTCAGCCACTGGCTGCAGCACGTCGAAAACGGCGCGCAGCTCACGCCTAAGGTGAACCTCTACCCGATCAACGGAACCCGTTGGGAACACTATGCGCGCTTCCCGCTGGCGAAAACGAAGTACCAGCGCCTGTACCTCAGCGGCGAATCGTCCGGGAGCGCACCGCTGTCGCTGCACGACGGATCGCTCACGAGCGCGCCGCCGGCTGGCGAAGCCGGGGATACCGAGCCGCTGCTGCCCGCCTCGAGTCCGTGCTCGCGCGAGACCGCGCAGTGGACCGCCGGCGCGGCCTCGAACTCGGTCTGCGACACCACGAACAACACCTTTGAGGCGACGTCGCTGACCTACACGACGCCGCCGCTGGGCGGCGACACGAAGATCGCGGGGCTGATCACGGCGAACCTGTGGGCCAAGCTGAGCACGACCGACGCTACGCTCGTCGCCGTCCTCAGCGAGGTCGAACCGGACGGCGCCTCCAACCAGCTCACCGCGGGCTTTCTGCAGGCGAGCCTGCGCACGATCGACCCGAGTCTCGAGACGTTTGGGCCGAAAGGCATCGTGACGAGGCCGTGGCACCCGTTCACCAAGGAAAGCCAGCAGGCGGTCACGCCAGACGAACCAACGGAATACAACATCGAGATCTACCCGACCGGCGCGATCGTTCCGGCCGGCGACCGTCTGCGGTTGACGATCGGGACCGCCAACACGCCGACCGGCACACCGTCGACGCCCACGCTCGGCCAGGAGCTGGGCGGCACGATCACGCTGTTGCACGGCGCAGGTCACAACTCATACGTGCAGCTGCCGACCGTTCGGTAGGCAAGGCGACGCCACGAGGCCGATCGGGCGGGTCGACCCCCGGTCGCCTCAACGCCGGGGTCTGGAGTCGTGAAGGCGTTGAGATCGGCGGCCGCGCGGCCGCTCGATCGACGGCCGCATCTCCGGCGATGGCGAAGCCAGCGTCACAAACGTCGCTGGATCGTGATCGGCGACGCAGGAGCACGGACAAGTGCCTTCGTCCGCCAGCAGCGCTTTCATCTTGCCCGAACCCGGCCTGCACTGGGCCGGGTTCGGGGAGTATCTGGCCGCCGCTGGGAGCGGCGTGGTCGTCCTGCCGGCCAGGGGTGAGCGTCCTTACCCGATCGCCTCAGACCGTGGCGCTTGGCGCCGCTTGGTTGATACCTGATTTGAAAAGGCCCCCGGTGGCGATCTTCGTCAGAAGCTCGTCCGCATGGCCCTCCTCGTCGAGTGTTTCGTCGAGAAGATCCTTCGCCTTGTCGTGGCCAAGCTCGGCCGCGAGCGTCTTCGCTGTGCCGTAGGCGGCGATCTCGTAGTGCTCTACTCGTTGCGCGGCGGCAATCAGGGCTGCGTCCTTGGCTTGGGGGACACCCTCGGCGGACACGATCTCCTCGCCCTCGCGGATCAGCCCTGCCATCGCCTGGCATTGCTCCTGGGCGCCTCCGATGCCGAGGTCACTCTCGATCTCCTCTATGCGACGTACATGCCCGCGAGTCTCCTCGAGATGCTCGTGGATCGCTTGTTTGAGCTTGTCGTCGCTCGCGGCGTCGGCGAGCGCAGGAAGCGCCGCTACCAACTGCGTCTCGGCGCTGTGAAGGTCCTCGATTTGCTCTTGGAAGACGTCCTCCAGCGATTGCAGTCTCATTGGTCGGCTCCTTTCGGTCGCTTGTATTCGAGCTTCCTATCTGGAACGCCTACCCGAGCCCGACCTGACCGAAACGGGTGATCGACGGACGGCCCGCTATGGCCGAGCGGGGCCGCTCTCGTTCGCGTCGGCTCGCGCAAGAGTCACGTGCGCTCGTTTGTCGGCAGAGCGCCTGGGGTAGGTCCTTGACAACCGCTAATCCCCAATCCGCACAGGAGCCCTCTTGAAGGCGCTGACATGGCAAGGCAACCGCGACGTACGCGTCGAAGACGTGGCCGACCCGAAAATCGAGCGGCCGACGGACGCGATCATCAAGGTCACTTCGAGCGGCATCTGCGGGTCAGACCTGCATCTCTATGAGGTGCTCGGTGCGTTCATCGACCCAGGCGATGTTCTCGGGCACGAGCCGATGGGCGTCGTGGAGGAGGTGGGCGCGCAGGTCAGTCAGATCAAGGTGGGCGATCGCGTCGTGATCCCGTTCAACATCTCCTGCGGGCATTGCTACACCTGTGAGAAGGGGCTGCAGTCGCAGTGCGAGACGACCCAGGTCCACGAGTACGACACCGGCGCCGCGCTGCTTGGATACACCAAGCTCTACGGACAGGTGCCCGGCGGTCAAGCCGAGTATCTGCGCGTGCCGCAGGCGCACTACGGCCCGATCAAGGTCCCCGACGGGCCGCCGGACGATCGTTTCGTCTACCTCTCAGACGTGCTGCCCACCGCCTGGCAGGCGGTCGAGTACGCAAACGTGCCCGAGGGCGAGACGGTGCTCGTGCTCGGGCTTGGACCGATCGGGGAGATGTGCACGCGGGTTGCACAGCACAAAGGGGCAACGGTGCTCGGTGTGGACCTGGTCAAGGAGCGATTGATGCGCGCAAGCTCCCACGGCGTGCGCGTGCTCGATCTCGAAGACCACGACGACCTGCCGGAGGCGGTGCGCGAGCTGACCGATGGGCGCGGCCCGATCGCCGTGATCGATGCCGTCGGCATGGAGGCGCACGGAGCGCCGGTCGGCAAATTCGCGCACAGACTCGCCGGGATGCTGCCCGATGCGCTCGCACGACCAATGATCCAGACCGCGGGCTTTGACCGCCTGAGTGCACTGCACATGGCTATCGAGCTCGTCCAACGCGGGGGCACCGTGTCGCTCTCTGGTGTCTACGGCGGCGCCGCCAGCCCGATGCCGCTGATCCAGATGTTCGACAAGCAGATCAACGTGCGCATGGGACAGGCCAACGTAAAGCGCTGGATCGATGACATTCTGCCGTTGCTCAGCGGCGATGAGGATCCGCTCGGCGTGGACGAGTACGCCACCCACCACTTGCCGCTCGCGGACGCGCCCCGCGGTTACGAGATCTTTCAGAAAAAGGAAGACGGTGCGTTCAAGATCCTGCTCAAGCCTTAGGAGCAGCAGTGCGCATCGTGGTCACAGGCGCGAGCGGCAACGTCGGCACGAGCGTCCTGCAGACGCTCGCCGAGGACCCGCTGGTCGAGCACATCGTGGGCGTCGCGCGGCGGCTACCGATGCGGAGCTTCGCCAAGACGAGCTGGCGCGCGGCAGACGTGAGCCGCGACGAGCTCGTCGGGCTGCTGCGAGGCGCCGATGCGGTCATTCACCTCGCCTGGTTGATCCAACCCTCCCGCGACGAAACCCTCACCAGGCGGGTGAACGTGCACGGCAGCGCCCGTGTGTTCGATGCCGTCGCGCGCGCCGGCGTGCCGGCGCTCGTCTACGCCTCCTCGGTCGGGACCTACGCACCGGGGCCACTCGCGCGTCCGGTGGACGAGTCCTGGCCGGCCACCGGGATCGCCAGCTCCTTCTACTCGCGCCACAAGGCCGAGGTCGAGCAGCTGCTCGATCGTTTCCAGGCCGAGCACCCCGACGTGCGCACGGTGCGACTGCGCCCTGCGCTGATCTTCAAGCGCGGCGCGGCGACTGGCATTCGCCGGCTGTTCATGGGCCCCCTGATGCCGAATCGGCTCGTGCGCAGCGCGGCGCTGCCCGTGCTGCCCTATCCGCGGGCGCTGCGGACCCAGGTGGTGCACTCGCTCGACGTCGGCCAGGCCTACCGGCTCGCGACGACCAAGTCCGTCGCCGGCGCGTTCAACATCGCCGCAGATCCCGTTCTCGACGACGCGGTCATCGCAAAGATCCTCGGTGCGCGACCCCTGCACCTGGCACCGGCAATCGTGCGCCGGGCCGCCTGGGCAAGCTGGAAGCTGCGTCTGCAGCCAACATCCCCCGGCTGGCTGGACATGGGCATGCTCTCGCCGATCATGAGCACCAAACGAGCTCGTCAGGAGCTCGGCTGGCAACCGTTGTTCAGCGCCGAGGCGACGGTGCGCGAGCTGCTCGGTGGCCTGCGCGACGGCGCGGGCATACAGACGCCTCCGCTCGATCCCGCCAGTAGCGGACCGTTGCGCGTGCGTGAGTTTGCGACCGGCGTCGGCGCCACCGACAAGCTGCGCTGAGCCGACCGGATCTTGCGAGCCGTTTCCGCGCTCAGCAGGCTCGGGTAGACAATCAACGTCCTCACCACACTCAACGTGACGGAGACTTGCGTGGCTGACCGTCTACAGGCGTTGCCCTCGGTCGCGGTCAGCTGGCCGTCCTCGGCCCGTGCGTGGCCGCGATCCTGGCATCTCAGCTCGCTGAGCGAGGCTGGCGGCTCACGCCGTCTGCAGGCGCTTGTCGACCAGGCGCTCGGCCAGTCGCGAGCCGAGCGCCATGATCGTCAGCGCTGGGTTGGCCGACCCCTGCGTCGGCATCACGCTGCCGTCGGCGATGAACAGGTTGGGCACCTCCCAAGCGCGGTGATCGCGATCGACGACGCCGCCCTCGGGCGAGTCGGACATCGCACAGCCGCCGACAAGGTGGGCGTAGCGGTCGATCAGGAGCTCGTCCTGGGCCTTCGGCTGCGTGCAGGATCCGACGCAGGGTCTGCTTGGCGTAGGCGATGTTCGCCCGGTCGTTATCGCACTGGCTGTAGTCAAGGCGCGCGACCGGCATTCCGTCTCGAGTCGGTCTCCTCGGCCAGCGTCACACGGTTCTCCGGCTGGGGCAACAGCTCGCACAGCACGCCGATCGTGTACCAGTGGTTGTAGTCGCGCGCGTACTCGCGCAGCGCCTGCCCCCAATGACCGTCGGCCAGCACGTGCTCCGCCCAGCCGATCGGCAGCGGCCCGACCGTCTGGATCGAGAAACCGCGTGCGAACCCGCGGCGCTCGTCGGTCTCATAGAACTGCTCTGAGTCGATCTCCGGCGGCGGCGCCTTGTACATCCGCATCTCCTGCTCGAAGCGCCCCGCCATCTGCGGCGCGCCCTGGACCATCACGCCGCGGCCGACCAGGTCGTTGTTGTTGGCGAGGCCGTTGGGAAAGCGCTTGCTCGTTGAGTGCAGCAGCAGCCGCGGGGTCTCGATCGAGTAGCCGGCGACGGCGATCGCGTCCGCCGCCTGGAATCGCTCTTTGCCGTCGTGGACGTAGATGACGCCGCGTGCAGCGCCCGCGCTCGTCGAGCTCGATCCGCGTGACCATGCAGTCAGCGCGAATCTCGACGCCGTGCTCGAGCGCGTCGGGGACATGCGTGACGAGCGGCGAGGCCTTTGCGTTGACCTTGCAGCCCTGCAGGCAGAAGCCGCGGTAGATGCAGTGCGGGCGGTTGCCGAACGCGCCGTTGGCGATCCCGACAGGCCCGACGCGCATCTGGATGCCCGCGCGCCGGGCGCCCTCCCAGACGCGCAACGCGCCGCCCGCCGACCGGGTGCGGGCCGTGCGGATAGCCGTGCGGATCGCCCCACGGCCACCACTCGCCCGGCAACCGGCAGCTCGCGCTCCAGTCGCTCGTAGTGGGGCTTCAGCTCCTCGTAGGAGATCGGCCAGTCCGCGGCGACGCCGTCGCGCGTGCGCACCTCGAAGTCCGAGGGGTGAAAGCGCGGCGTGAAGCCCGCGTAGTGGACCATCGAGCCGCCTACGCCGCGCCCGCAGTTGTTCTTGCCGAGCTCGACCGGGTCCGAGCCGCCGATCACGCGCGGCTCGGTCCAGTACAGCCCGTGCGAGCCGGCCTCGTCGGAGACCCAGTCCTCGTCGGGGTCCCAGAACGGGCCGGCCTCCAGCACGAGCACACGCCAGCCCCGCCGCGCCAGGCGCTGGGCGAGCGTCGCGCCGCCGGCGCCGGCGCCGACGATCAGCATGTCGACCGGCTCGCCCTCGCCGAAGCGGCGCATCCGCTCGCGCCCGGGCACGCCACGGCGATGCGGATCGAGCAGGAACGCCGAGTCGTTCTCCCGCGGGCGAAGCGAGCCTTTCAGCGCCAGAGCGGCGCGTCGTTTCATCGCTCACTCAAGGCCGCGCTCGGGCACGTCGTCGACCGGATCCACCGCGAACTCCGGCGGCGACTCCCAGTGCTCGCGCTGCCCTGCGCCGAGCCGCGCGAACCCGCGCGGATAGGCGGGGCCGCCGAAGCCGATCTCATTCCACGCCCAAGGGTGCGAGTAGAACGCGGCCGAGCACCATTCGCATCACCACCGCCCAGGCCTTCTTGACCGGCAGATCCCAGTCGAGCTCGCCTTCGGAGAATCGCTCGACGATCTCGTGCCGGCACTCGTCGGGCGGCCGCGGCGAAGTCGTCGTGGCCCTCGGCTCGCGCGCGCTCGTCGAGGCCCGCCGCGACCGCCTGCCAGGTCTCCGGGTCGCGGCGGCATGTCGGCGTAGCGAAAGCCGTCGAGGCGTCCGGCGTCGAGCTTCGCGTCGACCATCTCAAGCACCGGGATCCGCGGCTCGCAGTCCTGCCCGGTGACGACATCGCAGAACGCTCGCAGGCTGTCGTGCCTCGCTCTTCGTTGAAGAAGCGGATCGGCGGGTACGTTGCGCACCCGGTCGAGCACGACTCCGCGGGTGCGCTCATCCCAGTGCTCGGCTTGCTCGAGCACGTCGTAGTCGGGGTAGCGACCGCGCATCTGCGGCGTGATCCCCCGCGCTGGCGCGGCAGCTCCGGTGGACGGCCCCGGCGTCGCGGCGCCGCCGTGGTGGGGCAGATGGCCGACGTCCTCGGAGGCGCCTTCACGGCGCTGCTCAGTCAGCGCTCCCGCTCGGCGACCGCGGCCGCGGTCAGTCCCATCGCGCCGACGAGCGCGAGCGATCCGGGCGCCAGCAGCGGCGGCCCCATCACGATGTTGTAGAGCGGCTCGGAGAAGCCGCCGGGGCGCTTGCGCACGCCCTGCACGTGCGTGTAGACGCCGATCAGCCCGTCCAGGCAGTAGAGCGCCGAGACGGCAGGCAGCACGGTCGTCGCGGCGCGCTTGGAGCGCACGCCGGCGAGCCCGGCGGCGGTCAGCAGCGGCGAGAGCGCGACCGGCGTCCACATCCACTTGTCGCCGAAGGACCCGCGGAAGTGCTCGAAGTAGATCTCCAGGCCGAGCGGCAGCGCGCTCAGCGCGGTCGCGGCCGCGAGCGTGCGCTGCACCCGCCCGCGGCGCAGGTTGGCGACAGGCGCCCGGCATCATCGCGCCGGAGAAGATCTCGGGCAGCTTCTGGCGGATCGACTGGCGATGATCCGCCGCCGCGCCGGGGTCGCCGTGCATGATCGCCGAGGCGAACGAGCGTGCCTGCTCGATGGTGATGTGCGGCGGCAGCGGCGGCACCTCGGGATCACAGACGACCTCGAGCACCGTCGGCCGATCGGCTGCGAGCGCCTGCTCCCAGCGCGTCGCCGATCGTCGTCGGGGTCATCGACGCGGATGCCGTTCAGTCCGATCAGCTCCGCCCAGCGCGCGTAGGGCACGTCGGGCAGTTCCTGGGACTCGACGAACTTCGGATCGCCGGACATCGCGCGCTGCTCCCAGGTGACCTGGTTGAGATCGCGGTTGTTGAGCACGAGCACGATCAGCCGCTGGTCTGCCCAGCGCTCGCGGTACTTGGCGATCGTGATCAGCTCCGCCAGGCCGTTCATCTGCATCGCGCCGTCGCCGACCAGCGCGATCACCGGCCGATCGGGATAGGCGAACTTCGCGGCGATCGCGTACGGGCACGCCGGGCCCCATCGTCGCCAGGGTGCCCGAGAGCGAGGCCATCATCCCCGCGCGCAGCTTGCACGTCGCGCGCGTACCAGTTGGCGGCGCGAGCCCGAGTCCGAGGTGAGGATCGCGCCGTCGGGCAGGCGCTTTGAGAGCTCGTGGAAGATCAGCTGCGGGTTGATCGGCTCGGCCGGCTCGTGGGCCCGCTGCTCGATCACCTGCCACCACTTCGCCACGTCCTTCTCGATCTTCTCGCGCCAGGAGCGGTCGGTCTTTCGCTCGAGCAGCGGCAGCAGCGCGCGCAGCGTGAGCTTGCTGTCGCCGATCGAGGTTTGACCTCCATCGGATAGCGGATGCCGAGCATGCGCCCGTCGAGGTCGATCTGCACGCCGCGGGCCTTGCCCTCTTCGGGCAGGAACTCCGAGTAGGGAAAGCTCGAGCCGACCATCAAGCAGCGTGTCGCAGTCCTGCATCATCTCCCAGCTCGGACGCGTGCCGAGCAGACCGATCGAGCCGGTCACGAACGGCAGGTCGTCGGGGACGGCGGCCTTGCCGAGCAGCGCCTTGGCGACGACCTGCGCCGAGCGTGTCGGCGACCTCGATCACCTCCTGGGTGGCGTGCAGCGCGCCGGCGCCGACGAGCATCGCGACCTTCTCGCCGGCGTTGAGCACCTCGCGCGGCGCGCGCGCAGCTGCTCATCGCTCGGCGTGACCTGCGGCGGCTCCCAGCCGGCCCCGGAGTGCACCGTGCCGTGCGCGTGCGGCGGCTTGGGCACGGCTTCTTCCATCTGCAGATCGTTGGGAACGATCACGCACGTGACGGTGCGCTCTGAGAGCGCGATCCGCATCGCGCGGTCGATCAGATGGCGGACCTGCCCGGGCTCGGTCGCCATCTGCACGTACTCGTGCGCGACGTCCTTGAACAGCGTCGTCAGGTCGACCTCCTGCTGGTAGTTGCCGCCGAGGCCGAGGCGCGCCTGCTGGCCGACGATCGCGACGACC
This sequence comes from uncultured Solirubrobacteraceae bacterium, assembly GCA_963794905.1. Taxonomy (GTDB): domain Bacteria; phylum Actinomycetota; class Thermoleophilia; order Solirubrobacterales; family Solirubrobacteraceae; genus Palsa-744. Next base: position 905,189 of record CAWCFO010000002.1, on the reverse strand, counting down.
GGCTGGTGGTCGAGCTTGGCGTCGTACAGGCCGTTGAGCAGGTGGATCGCGCCGGGGCCGGAGGTCGCCAGGCAGACGCCGACCTCGCCGGTGAACTTCGCATGCGCACAGGCCATGAAGGCGGCCATCTCCTCGTGGCGGACCTGAATGAACTCTGGCCGATTGCCGCCGTGCCCGAACGCCCCGATGATGCCGTTGATCCCGTCGCCGGGATATCCGTAGATGCGCTTGACGCCCCAATCGGAAGCCAAACGTTCGAGCAGGTGGTCGGCGACGGTCTCGCTCATTTGGGTCGTCCTCTCCGGGCGTCGGGGCTCACCTAGGCCTCCTACCCGCCCTCCGCAAAGCGAAAACCGCGGGGCGATCAGATCGCCGTCGGCTCTCAGCCGCGGCCATCAGCGAACCTCCGTGCGCTGGCGCAGGTAGCTGGCGTTCCTCGGCGCGAAGCCCTCCCAGTCGTTGTTGAAGTAGGCGAATAGCTCACCGTCCTCTGACCAGCTGGCGACACGCCGCGCCCACATATCCAGCTCCGGCTTTGAGTAGTTGCCGCGCCGCCCGCGCGAGCCGTGGTGGAAGCGCAGATAGCGCCAGGAGGCGGTCGCCTCGTGCGTCTGAAACGGCCGCTGCGGATGATCTCCGAGCACGAGCGCCACGTCGTGCTCGCGTAGCGCAGCGAGTACGTCGGTCGTGAACCAGCTCTCGTGGCGGAACTCGATCGCGTGCCGGCCGGGCGGTAGCGCTTGGAGTAGGCCTCCCAGGCGCTCCTCGTCGCGGTGGAAGTTCTCAGGTAGCTGCCACAGCACCGGGCCGAGGCGCCCCGCCTCGCGCAGGGGCGCGATCCGCTGCTCGAGCGTCTCGATCCCCTGCTCGACGTCGGTCAGACGCCGCACATGGGTCAGGTAGCGGCTCGCCTTCAGCGCGAAGCAAAATCCAGGCGGTGTCTGGGCTGCCCAGTGGGCAACCGCTTGGCGACTCGGCAGGCGGTAGAAGGTCGCGTTCACCTCGACGGTGTCAAAGCACGAGGCGTAGCGCTCGAGCCAGCGCTTTACCGGACATCCGGGCGGATAGAGCACGCCGCGCCAGTCACGGTAGTTCCAGCCCGAGCAGCCGATCCGCGCTGCGCTCACGTGCGCGAGTGCGATCGTGGGTGATCCGCGGTGAGGCTCAGCGCGACTTCGAGGTCGCCGACGATCGCCGCGAGCGCCCGCGTGCGGGCCTCGTGGTTGCGCACGCGCAGCACGCTCGACGGATGGGCGGTCACGAGCACCGGTGAGAACAGGGCGCCCTCGAGCGGGCGGCCGCGGCTTATGCCGATCGGCGTCGCGCGGCCGATCAGCGCGTGAGCGGCGGTAGCGCCGAGGGCGACGACCACCACCGGGGCCACGAGCTTCAGCTCGCGCTCGAGCCAGGGGCGGCATGCTCCCTGCTCGGCGGCGGAGGGTCGTTGATGGATGCGGCGCTTGCCGCGCGAGCGGTACTTGAAGTGCTTGACGGCATTCGTCGTGTAGACGTCCGCTCGAGCGATCCCGGCTTGCTCGAGCGCGTCGTCGAGCACCGCGCCGGCCGGGCCGACGAATGGATGGCCCGCTCGGTCCTCGCGGTCGCCGGGCTGCTCGCCGACGAGCATAAGGGCCGCGTGCGAGGGGCCCTCGCCGAAGACCGTCTGCGTCGCGTCGTGCCACAGGGGACAGGCGTGGCAGTCGACGGCTTCCTGCCGCAGGCTCGCGATCGAGCTTTGGCGACTCATCGCACGGCGCGATTCAGCCGGCGGACGCCGTCCTGGCGGCTGCTCGATCGTCGGCGCCCAACTCGTGCTCGATCTGCTCCAGCGAGCGGCCCTTCGTCTCCGGCACGCGAAGCAGGAAGAAGATCAGCGCCAGCACACCGAGGCCGCCGTACAGCCAGAACGTCCCCTCGCGACTGATCGCGCCGACGAGCGTGAGGAAGAATGAGGAGACGAGGAAGTTCGAGCTCCAGTTCCCGACGGTCGAGAGGCTCATCGCCGGACTCCTGATCGACAGCGGGAAGATCTCCGAGATCATCAGCCAAAAGACGGGGCCGAGCCCGACCGCGAACGAGGCGATGTAGACGATCAGGCAGGCGAGCGCCACCCAGGATGCGCTGTGTTGCAGACCACTGGAAGCAAAGAACACACCGAGCGTCGCCAGCGACGCGACGCAGCCGCTCGTCCCGACGATCAATAGCACGCGGCGCCCTACGCGATCGAGCAGCACGATGGCGACGATCGTGAAGACCACGTTGGTGATCCCGACCGACAGCGCCTGCGTGATCGCCGAGCTGGTCGACAGGCCGGTGAATTTGAGGATCGTCGGGGCGTAGTAGATGACGGTGTTGACGCCGATCAGCTGCTGGGCGATCGCGAGCACCAAGCCGATCGCGACAAGCGGGCGAACGTTCGGGCGCCACACGTCGCGGAAGCTGCCTTGTTCGGCCGCTGCCTCCTTGATCTCGTTCAGCTCCTGCTCGGCCTCGTCGTCGTCGCCGCGCGCGCGGCGCAGCGTCTGCAGCGCCTCCTCGTCGCGGCTTTGCTCGACCAGCCAGCGCGGCGAGAACGGCTGGAAGTACATGCCGATCGCGAGCGCCAGCCCGGGCAGCGCGCCGAGGCCGAGCATCCAGCGCCAGTTGTCCGCCACCCCCTTCAGCGCCCAATTGACGATGTAGGCGGCCATGATCCCGCTGACGACCATCAGCTGATTGAACGAGGTGACACCGCCGCGAATCCGCTTCGGCGCCAGCTCGGATATGTACATCGGCGAGACGAACGAGGCGGTGCCGACCGAGAGACCGAGCACGAAGCGCGCGACGATCAGCTCAGGTGCGCTCTGGGCGAACGCTGACGCGAGCGCTCCGATCACGTAGATGCATCCCGAAATGATCTTCGTGCGACGGCGGGAGATCGCATCGGCGGAGAAGCCCGAGAGGACGGCACCGACGACTGCGCCGATCAGCAGCGACCCAACGTACGCCTGTTCGTTGAATTCGCCGCCGCCGATGTCCTTGCCGATGAACGGCAAGGCTCCGGAGATCACGCCGGTGTCGTAGCCGAACAGAAAACCGCCCAGCGCAGCGACGATCGCCAAGCGCAGGACGAAACGGTTACGCCCGCGAAACGCCTCCTTCAGGAAGTCCATCGGCTTCTTCCGGGCTCGTGCATGACATTCCCATACCCGTGCCGGCGATACCGCAAGCCACTGCAGCTCCGCCAGTGGATTGCGCAGATACAGGTGTGGGTAGATGTGCTTTATGAGCCCAGCCCCCCGCGTCGCCGCGATCACCGGCGCGAGCTCTGGAGTCGGGCGCGCAACGGCGCGGGAGTTCGCTCGCACGGGCGCGACCGTCGGCTTGCTGGCGCGCGGCGAGCAGGGCCTTCGCGCTTGCGCGGACGAGGTTCGCTCGCTCGGCGGTCGGCCGGTGGTGCTGCGTGCCGATGTCGCCGAGTCCGCGCAGGTCCAGGCCGCCGCTGAGCGCTTGGAGCGCGAGCACGGCCCGATCGATGTCTGGGTCAACAACGCGATGGCCACGGTCTTCGGCGAGGTGCACACGATCACCGCCGAGGAGTACCGGCGCGTCACCGAAGTCACCTACCTCGGCGTCGTCTACGGCACGCTCACCGCTCTGCACGCGATGCTCCCGCGCGACCGTGGCGTGATAGTCCAGGTCGGCTCGGCGCTCGCATATCGCGGCATCCCGCTCCAAAGCGCCTACTGTGCCGCCAAGCACGCGATCCAAGGCTTCACCGAGTCGCTGCGCTGCGAGCTGCTTCACCGGTCAAGTGGCGTGTGCGTGACGATGGTGCAACTGCCCGCGCTCAACACGCCGCAGTTCGAGGTCGTCCGCGCGCGTGTCAGCCACCATCCGCGCCCCGTCGCGCCCGTCTATCAACCAGAGCTCGCAGCCCGCGCTGTCCTTGCCGCGGCCGAGCATCCGGCACGGCGCGAGTGGTGGGTCGGCGGCTCGACGGCGCTCAGCGTGATGGGCAACGCGATCGTCCCCGGCGCCGGCGATCGGTACCTTGCCCGTACCAACTACGAGGCGCAGTTGGCCGAGGACCCGATCTCACCCGATCGTCCCGACAACCTCTTCGCACCGGTGCCCGGCGATCACGGCGCACAAGGCCGCTTCTCAGAGGAATCGACCGAGCGCAGCGTGCAGTGGGCCCTGACACGGCATCGTCGCGTGCTCGTCGGCGCCAGCTTGGCGAGCGCGCTTGCCGCCGCCGCGGCCGGCGTCAAGCTGCGCGGTCGATGAAAGCACCAGATCAGCCGGCCCTTGCCGACTACAGCCTGATCGGCGATTGTCACGCCGCTGCGCTGGTGAGCACCGAAGGCTCGATCGACTGGTGCTGCCTGCCGCGCTTTGACAGCGGCAGCTGCTTCGGGAGACTGCTCGATCAAGAGCGAGGCGGGCACTGCTCGGTCTCGCTGCGCGGTGACGTCGCTGACAGCACAAGCGCCTACCTGGAGGACACGATGGTGCTGGAGACCACGCTCCAGGGTGCCGAGACGAGCGTACGAGTGCTCGACTTCATGACGATCGGAGATCAGTCAGAGCAGAGCTCGCGCCGCGAGGTCGTGCGCGTGATCGAGTGCTCGGAGGGTGTCGCTGAGGTACAGCTGCAGATCGCGCCGCGCTTCGACTACGGCGAGGTGACGCCGTGGCTCAGGCGCGCCGCCGTAGACAGCTTCACCGCGATCGGTGGCGACGACGGCCTGATCATCTGGAGCGACGGCGAGCTCGAGAGCGACGGCGAGCAGCTCACCGCATCGGCCAAGCTGAACGATGGCGAGCGTCTGTGTCTGCTGATCCGCCACGTCCATCCGCACTTGCTCGAGCAGGAGCAGCTCAGCGAGGACGGCGAGCAGATCGATTCGCGCCTGCGCGAGACGGTGCGCTGGTGGCGGGCGTGGCGTAAGCACCTCAGCGGCTCGGGATCAGGGCATCCGGCCGCGGTGCGCTCCGCGCTGACTGCTGAAGGCGCTCACCTACGCGCCGACCGGCGCGATCGTCGCCGCGCCGACCACCTCGCTGCCCGAGGCACCCGCCGGCGAGCGCAACTGGGACTACCGCTTCAGTTGGATCAGGGACTCCTCGCTTGCCGCCCGGTCGCTGGCAGAGCTCGGCTGCGAGCGTGAGGCCGAACGCTTCGGGCGCTTTATCGTCCGCGCCTCGGCGGGCCACGCCAAGGACCTGCAGATCCTCTTCGGCGTAGGCGGCGAGCGGCGCATCACAGAGCAGCAACTCGCCCTGCACGGCTACCGCGGCGCTCGCCCGGTACGCGTCGGCAACCAGGCCGCGGGGCAGTTGCAGCTCGACGCGCTCGGGGAGATGCTCAACCAGGCTTGGCGCTGGCATCGCCGCGGGCGCTCGCCTGACGATGACGAATGGCGCTTCTTCGCAGAGCTCGTCGAGACGGCGGTGGAGCGCTGGGGAGAGCCCGATCGCGGCATCTGGGAGTGGCGCGATGAGCCGCTTCACTTCGTGCACTCAAAGGCTGGCTGCTGGACGGCGATCGAGCGGGGGCTGACGCTCGCGGAGGAGGGCGTGCGCCGCGCTCCAGTGCGCCGTTGGAAGCGCGCGCGCGAGGAGATCCGCGAAGCGATCGAGGCACGCGGTTATGACGAGGATCGCGGCGTCTTCGTGCAGTGCTTCGACAGACCGGAGCTCGATGCCGCGCTGCTGCTGCTTCCCGTGCTCGGCTTCGTCGAGTTCGACGACGAGCGGATGGTCCGCACGACCGACGCCGTGTACGAGACGCTCGGCGACGGCGGGTTCGTGCGGCGGTATGAAGGAGACGACGGGCTGCCAGGCAAAGAGGGCGCTTTCCTTGCTTGCTCGTTCTGGCTCGTCGAGTGCTACGCGCGCCAGGGCCGGCTCGAGCAGGCCCGCGAGGTCTTCGATCACGTGCTCGGCGCCGCCAGCCCCCGTGGGCTCTTCTCAGAGCAGATCGACGCCGACAGCCGCGAGCTGCTCGGCAACTACCCGCAGGCGCTCACGCACCTTTCTCACATCGCTGCGGCGATCGCCTTGGAGGAGACCGCAGAGCATTGGTGAGCACCGATAGGGCGACCTGCCACTTTGGTTTGCACACCGGTAGGCCGGGGTAGGCGCTAGCTATGGAAATCGGAGCCTTCTTCATCCTCGTGATCGTCGTCGTGGTCGTCGCGGTGCTCGGTGGGATCGTCTACGCGATCGCGGCTAGAGGCCGCCACCAAGAGCTCTCGCCCGACGCCGAGGAGCCTGGGCGCAAGGAGCGCCCGATCCACCACGAGGTCGAAAACGAGCAGCACACAGACTTCGTCGGCACCAACTGAGCTCGCGGGAAGCGGGCCGGTGGGCGGCGAAGCCAGTCAGACGGGTGCCGAGCGCGCGCCAGTAACGGCGCTGCGTGCGCGCTCGTTCGCCATCCCCACCGACCACGCCGAGGCCGATGGAACGCTCAGCTGGAACTCCACGACGCTCGTCTTGGTGGAAGCCGACGCGCAGGGCAAGACCGGCCTTGGCTACAGCTACACCGCGGCAGCGGCCACCGAGGTCGTGCACGAGCTGCTGCACGACGCTGTGCTCGGCGAAGACGCCCACTCGCCGCCGGCCAGCTGGCAGCAGATGCGCCGCGCCGTGCGCAACGTCGGCTACCCAGGCCTCGTCGCGAGCGCGATCTCGGCCGTCGACGTCGCCTTGTGGGATCTGAAGGCACGGCTGCTCGGTGTGGCGCTCTCGACGCTGCTCGGCCGCGTGCGCGAGCGCGTGCCGGTCTACGGTTCGGGCGGCTTCACCACGTATTCCGACGAGCAGCTCGAGCGTCAGCTGCGCGAATGGGTCGAGCTCGGTATCGCGGCGGTGAAGATGAAGGTCGGCGCTGAGCCCGAGCGTGACCCCGATCGCGTGCGCAGGGCACGCGCCGCGATCGGCGAGCACGCCCGGCTGTTCGTCGACGCCAACGGCGCCTACTCGCGAAAGCAGGCGCTTGCGCTGGCTGAGGTCTTCCACTCAGAGGCGGGCGCCAGCTGGTTTGAGGAGCCCGTCTCCTCCGATGACCTGGAGGGTCTTGCGCTGCTGCGCAACCGGGTGCCTGCCGGCATGGAGATCGCCGCCGGCGAGTATGGCTACGACCTCTACTACTTCAGGCGCATGCTCGATGCCGGCGCGGTCGACGTGCTGCAGGCCGACGTGACTCGCTGCGGCGGGATCACCCAGCTGCTGCAGGTGGGAGCGCTCTGCGCCGCGCGCGGCTTGGAGCTCTCGGCGCACACGAGCCCGACCCTCCACGCGAATGTTGGCGCAGCGATCGCGCCGCTCGTGCATGTCGAGTACTTCCACGACCACGCGCGAATTGAGCAGCTTCTCTTTGACGGGGTGCCCAAGCTGATCGACGGCGCCCTGGCGGCCGACCCACACGCGCCGGGGCACGGATTGAGCCTGCGCGCCGACGGGGCCGAGCGCTTCGCGCACTGATGTCCGACACGCTGCATGCCTACGAGCACGTGCGCGGGATCTACTTCCCGATCGCGATCGGCGTCTTCGTGCTGGTGCTCGTGACGCTGCTCGTGCTGCTGGTGCGCGGGAGGCGGCGGCATGCGGCGCCCGAGCGCACCGCCGATGCGCCACGCTTTGAGATCGGCTACGCGCTTCTGCTTGCAGCCGTGGCAGCCTTCTTGATCCTCGTCACCTTCCGTGCCGAGACGCCGATCGATCGCACCGCGGCACATCCGGCGCTGCGGATCGAGGTGATCGCGGCGCAGTGGAGCTGGGTATTCACCTACGCCAACGGTGTAAGGATCAGCGACGTTTCGACTTGGCATCCCGCAGCCGCGCTCGTACCGGCCGGCGAGGAGATCGAATTCGTCGGCCGCTCACGCGATGTGATCCACGGTTTTTGGGTGCCGCAGCTGCACTTCCAGCGCCAGCTGCTCCCCGGCTATCAGACGCGCTTTGATCTGCGCTTCGACGGGCCCGGGCACTACGGCGGAGAGTGCTCGGTGTTCTGCGGCGAGCAGCACTCGCAGATGCACTTCGCGATCGAAGCGGTCAGCCCCGAGCGCTTCGAGCAATGGATCTCCGCGCATGCTCGTGAAGCGAGAGGCGCGACGGCTTGAGCACAGTTGCCTTGCCCGTCCGAGCTGCGTCGCTGCGCATTCTCGCCTCCGCCGATCACAAGCGGGTGGCCATCCACGCGGGGGCCGTCGCGTTTTTGTTCTTCATCGCCGGCGGCGTGCTCGCGCTGATCATGCGCGGCCAGCTCGCCGCGGACGGCGGCGTCGTCTCCCAGGACACCTACAACCAGCTCTTCACGATGCACGGCTCGACGATGGTCTACCTGTTCGTCGTACCGATCGGGCTCGCAGTCGGCCTCTACTTCCTGCCGCTGCAGGTCGGCGCCGCCGAGGTGGCCGGGCCACGCGTCGCGCTCGCCGGTTTGTGGCTGCTCGTGCTCGGAGGAATCACCATGTGGTCGGGCTTTCTCACCAGCGGCGGCGCGGCAGCAGCTTCGTGGTGGGGATTTGACCCGCTTTCCGACGCGATCCACTCGCCGAGCAGCGGCATGGAACTGTGGATCTTCGGCGTGATCATGGCCACGGCCGGTCAGATGCTGTGGGCGGGCTGCCTGCTGGTGACAGCGCTGCGCCGCCGCGCTCCGGGTATGACGCTGATGCGCATGCCGGTGTTCACCTGGTCGACCGTCGCGACCTGTCTGCTGGTGCTGTTCGCCTTTCCCGCGCTGATCCTCGCGCTCGTGCTGCTGTGGGCGCAGCGTCACTTCGGCGGCGTCTTGACCGGGGCGCTCGGCGCGGTCGACTACCAGCAGCTGTTCTGGTTCTACGGCCACCCCGTGGTGTACGTGATGTTCTTTCCGTTCATCGGCATGGTCGGTGAGATCGTCGCGACTTTCTCCGGTCGGCGGTTCTTCGGCCACCACGCCTTCATCCTGGCGCTGCTCGCCTTCTCCGGCCTGTCGATGACCGTATGGGCGCACCACATGTTCACGATCGGCCAGGCGACAAACAAGTACTTCGCGCTGACCTCTACGGCGCTGATCGTGCCGGCGGGGATCGAGTACTTGGACCTGCTTGGCACGCTGTGGCGCGGCAAGCTGCGCTTCAACGTCGCCTTCCTGTTCGCGCTCGGCTTCATCGTGCAGTTCCTGGTCGGCGGCTTGACGGGCATTATCCTCGCCTCGCCGCCACTGGACTACGGGTTGAACATGTCCTACTTCGTGGTGGCGCACTTCCACTACACGATCTTCGCCGGCAGCGCCTTCGGTCTGTTCGGCGGCGTCTACTACTGGTTTCCGAAGGTCACCGGCCTGCTCTTGCGCGAGCGCCTGGGCAAGCTGCATTTCTGGCTGATGGCGATCGGGGCAAACCTCGCGTTCTTCCCGATGTTCGTGCTCGGCGCCGAGGGCATGACGCGGCGGGTCGCCGACTACCCGGCCTCGACCGGCTGGCAGGGGCTGAACGTGCTCGAGACGATCGGCGCCGGCGTGATCGCGCTGTCGGTGCTGGTGTTCATCGCCAACGTGACTGTCTCGCTGCGCTCGCGCGAACCGGCTGGAGACGATCCGTGGCAGGGGCAGAGCCTCGAGTGGGCGACGAGCTCGCCGCCGCCGCGGCACAACTTCGACGCGCTGCCGCCGATCCGCAGCTTCGCGCCGCTACTCGATCTGCGCGAGACCGCGCAGGACGCCGCCCGGATGCGAGCGCCCGCGTGAGACGCGCCGGCATCGTCCTGGTCGCCTGGGGGCTCTGGCTTGGCGTGATGACCGCCGTGCAGGCGGCCTTCCGCTCCGTCCACGGGCCGTTGGGCGTGCACTGGATCGAGTCGGCGATGCTCGGCAGCGCGGCGTGCGCGAGCATCCTCGTCGGCCTGTTGCTGTGGTCACTCGACGCACGCGCCGGCGACGAGGAGCGTCCGCGCGCGCTGGCCAGTGACTCGCTCGCGACAGCCACGCTGATCGCCGGTCTCGCGCTAGCACTGCTCGGCGGCGGCTTCGGGTTGTGGCTGATCCTGATCGGCGCGGGCGTCAGCGCTCTGGGTCTCGGCGGCGTCGTGCGCGAGACGCTCGCACGGCGCCGGAACGCGCGCGGACAGGGCGCAGCGTGAGCACGCCGCCGACGATCGGCCACCTGCTCGGCGACTGGAGCCTCGATCCGGCGCTCAGCGCGGCGCTCGCGCTGAGCGGCGCGCTGTACGCGCTGGGCGTGATCCGCCTGCGCGGCCGAGCGCGTGGTGCCTGGCCGGTCTGGCGCACGATCTGCTTCGGCGCGGGTCTCTGCACGATCGCGATCGCGCTGCAGTCCGGTGTAGATCAGATTGGCGATCGGGAGCTGCTGTCGGTGCACACCGCCCAGCACATGCTGCTCGCGCTGCTCGCACCGGCGCTGCTGCTGTGCGGCGCTCCGGTGCGCCTGGCGCTTGCCGCCGGGACGCGACCGCTGCGCACGATGCTCGCCGCAGCGCTGTCGAGCCGGACAGTGGCGGCGCTGACGCGGCCGCTCGTCGGCTGTCTGCTGTTCGCGTGCGTGATGCTCGCCACGCACCTGCGCGTCGTGTTCAAAGGGGCGCTGGATGATCCGGCGCTGCACGCGCTGGAGCACGCGGCCTATTTCTGGGCGGGCATCCTCCTGCTGGCGCCGCTGATCGCCGCCGACCCACTGGCGCACCCGCCCAGGCCGCTTGCCCGATTCTGCTGGCTGATGGCCGCGATGACGGCGATGGCGGCCCCCGGCGCGGTGCTGACGTTCGCCACAGGCGTCAGCTATCCGTTCTATCTCGCGCCCGCGCGCGCGCTCGGACGCTCTGCGCTGTCCGACGAGCACCTTGCGGGGACAATCATGTGGGTCGGCGGCGGTATCGCGATGTTCGTGCTGGCGCTCGTCCTGTCGTTCGTCGCGATGCTCGAAGAAGAGCGCCGTCAGCGCCGCCGCGAGCAATACCTGCCTGAGTCAGCGCAGTCCGGCTGGAACGCGGGGGCGCTAGGAGGATGAGACGGCCACTGCTGGCGCTCGCCGCGATCGTCTGTGGCGGCCTCGCGCTCGCGCAGTTCGCCGCGGCGCAAGACGGATCGGTCCTCTCGGCGAGTGCAGATGGCGCTTCGCCTCAGCTCACCGAACAGGGACACGAACTCTTCACGGCCTCATGCGCGGCCTGTCACGGGATGAACGCTCAGGGCATTCCCGGTCGCGGGCCCTCGCTGCATGGCGCAGGCGCGCTGGCCGCCGACTTCTACCTGCAGACCGGACGCATGCCGCTGCCCTCGCCGCGCGCACAGCCCCAGCGCACACACCCGGCCTTCTCTCAGTCGCAGATTCGCGCCCTCGTCGCCTATGTCGGCTCGTTCGGCGGGCCGGCGATCCCCGCCGTGCATCCCTCGCGCGGCTCGCTCTCAGACGGTCAACGCCTGTTCTCGTTGAGCTGCGCCGGCTGCCACACGATCCAAGGCCAGGGCGGCATCGTCACCGGTGCGATCGTTCCCTCGCTCGATCAGGCGACGCCTACGCAGATCGCGCAGGCGATCCGCATCGGTCCCTATGTGATGCCGCGCTTCGGCGAAGGCGAGGTCTCAGACGCCCAAATCAATTCGATCGCCCGCTACGTGCAGAGCATCCAGCACCCCGACGATCGCGGCGGCTGGGGGATCGGGCGGATCGGCCCGATCCCGGAGGGGATGGTCGCCTGGCTGTTGGCCGCGGCCGCCTTGTTGTTGATCGCCCGGCTGCTCGGAGAGCGCACGGATGCAGGAGCGAAGCGTGGTTAGACGCGCTTGGCAGGCGCTCGTCGTATTCGTCCTCTGGCGCCTCGGCGCGCTGCGCGGCCGCCACGAGCACGAGCACGAGCCTGAGCACGATCCTTCACGGCGCAGGACCGGAGCGCCCGACTGGGCGGAGCACCTCGTGCTGGGCCTGCTCGCGGCGATCCCGCCGGCGGCACTCGGTTTCGTCGCGCTCTTCGTGCTCCACCCCAACACGCAGCTGCTCGGGCTCACGCTCGCGGCCGTCCTCGCGCTGGGCGCCGGGGCCCTCGTGATCGCATCGCGCTTTCTCGTACCTCAGGAGACAAAGACCGAGCAGCGCCCGCGGCTGCAGGACCGCGAAGCGGTGCATGAGGTCGAGCAGGACGCGCGGGCGGGCCTTGAGGGGATCACCCGTCGGCGTCTGTTGATCGGCGCCGCGGGGGCTGCCGGTGCGGGGGTCGCCGCCGCTGTCGCGATCCCCGTGGTCGCGCTCGGACCGGGCATCGAGGATCAGCTGAGCAGGACTCCCTGGTATGCCGGACGCGCACTCGTCGACGACCAGGGACGTCCGATCCTCGGCGCCGAGGTCAACGAAGGTAGCTTCATAACCGCATTTCCCCAGCACGCCAAGAAGGACGACCTGGGCGCTCCGGTCGTGGTCGTCCGCGTCGACCCCGCGACGCTGAACCTGCCGCCGCAGCGCCGCGGCTGGGCGCCGTACGGGCTGCTCGCCTACTCGAAGATCTGCACGCACGCCGCATGCGCGATCTCGCTGTATCGCTCGCCGCTGAGCCCCTCGACGCAGGCTCGCGGCCCGGCGCTGGTCTGCCCGTGTCACTACTCGACCTTCGACGTGCTCAACGGCGGCGGCGTCGAGTTCGGCCCGGCTGGCCGACCGCTGCCGCAGCTGCCGCTCAGCCTCGATGCGAGCGGCGTGCTGCGCGCAGCCGGGCCGATGTCCGGGCCCGTCGGCCCCTCGTGGTTTGAGGATCGCTCGTGAGCGCGCTCACGCCGCGCTCGCATCAGCGCGACCCCGTCGCGTTTGTCGACGAGCGCCTTGGCGCAGGGCGTGGCCTGCGCTTTTTGATGCGCTACGTCTTCCCCGACCACTGGAGCTTCCTGCTCGGGGAGATTGCGCTCTACAGCTTCATCGTGCTCGTCGCCAGCGGCACTTTCCTGGCCCTGTTCTTCGATCCGAGCACGAGCGAGATCACCTACCGCGGCGGTTATCAGGCGCTAGGAGGTCAGACGGTCTCTGCGGCCTATGGCTCGACGCTGCACATCTCCTTCGGCGTCTCGGGCGGCCTGCTCGCGCGCCAAGTGCACCACTGGGCGGCGCTCGTGTTCGTCGCTGCGATCACGCTGCACCTGCTGCGGATCGTCTTCACCGGCGCCTTTCGCAAGCCGCGCGACGTCAACTACTTCATCGGCGTGACGCTGCTCGCGCTGGCGATCCTCGAGGGCTTCGCCGGCTACTCGCTACCCGACGACCTGCTCTCCGGCATGGGCCTCGCGATCGCGTGGGGCGTCGCGATGTCGATCCCGCTGGTCGGCGGGCCCTTCGCCACGGCGCTGTGGGGCGGACGCTTTCCGGGCGCCGGCACGTTCGAGTCGCGTCTGTACATCGCACACGTCTTCCTGCTCCCGGGGCTGATCGCCGGGCTGATCGCCGTGCATCTGGCGATCATCGTGCTGCAGCGCCACTCGCAGTTCCGCGGCCCGGGCCGACGCGAGGACAACGTCGTCGGCACGCCGATGTGGCCGGGTTACGCGCTGCGCTCTCTTGGCCTGTTCGCCGCCGTCGCGGCCGTGCTCGTGTTGATCGGCGGCGTGATCCAGATCAACCCCGTCTGGCTGTGGGGCCCGTATCACCCGTACATCGGCACCAACGGCGCGCAGCCGGACTGGTATCTGGGCTGGCTGATCGGCGCGCTGCGCCTGATGCCCAATCTCGAGATCCATCTGTTCGGCCACACGATCGTGCCGAACCCATTCTTCGGTGGCGTGCTGTTTCCTGGTGTGATCTTCGGTCTGCTCTACGCGCTGCCGTGGCTCGATCGACGCGTCATCTCCAAGGACTACCGGCGCCACGACCTGCTCGAGCGCCCGCGCGACAACCCCCGCCGCACGGCACTGGCGGCCGCCGTCCTCTCGCTCGTCGCGGTCGTCTTCGCAGCCGGCTCGGTCGATCGGCTGTTCTTCCAGTTCGGATTCGGCTACGAAGGCGCGATCTGGTTTTTCCGTGGCGCTGTCTTCGTCGTGCCGGGGATCATCTTCGCGATCACCCGCCGCCTTTGCGTCGAGCTCGCACGCGAAGACGCCCACCCGCTGCGCTCCTGGCGCGGGCAGGTCATCGCACGCAACGCGCGGGGGGGCTTTGAGGCGCTGCGCGAAGAGCGGCCGCCTCCGCCCGGACAGGTGTGAGCGACGACCCGCCCGCCGCGCTGCGCGCTCGCGTCGAACGGAGGCTCAGCCGGCCTGGCCCGCGGAGCCTTGTCCGCGAGCCGCGGCGACCAGCCGGGTCACAAGAGGCGGTACCGTCGGTCGCGCAACTCCTGCACGGACTCATAGACATCGACAGCGCCGGCGTCTCGCAGCTCCTGCTCTGAGAACCCGCCGGTGAGCACGGCGAGCGTCGGTACCCCGGCACGTTTGGCGGCCTCGACGTCGTAGGGGGTGTCGCCGATCATCACCGCCTCCGAGGCCTCCGCGCCGGCCTTCTGTAGCGCCGAGTGCACGAGATCGGGCTCGGGCTTGGTCGACTCGACGTCCGCCGAGCTCGTCCAGCCCTCGGCCAGCTCACGCGCTTCGAGCAGATCCAAGTAGCAGTTGACCTCGTCCTGCTTCGCCGAGCTTGCGAGCAGAGCGGTGTGACCCCGCCGGACGAGCTCCTCGATCAGCTCGCGCGCCCCCTGCATCGGTCGCACTTCGCCGATCAGCTCGCCGTAGAGCGCCTGCTCGTCCTCGCGCACGCCCTCTCCGTGCTCAGACTCGAACGCCTCGCCGGCCAGTGAGGGCACGAGCTGATCGCCGCCCATGCCGATGTGGCGATGGATGCGCCAGATCGGCAGGATCAAGTCGTGCTGACGAAACGCGCGGTACCACGCGATCGCGTGCTGGTAGTTGGTGTCGACGAGCGTGCCGTCGATGTCGAGGATCGCGACAGTCATCAGGATCCGTTGTAGCGCGGCAGGATCGCCTGGGAGTAGAGCTCGAACATCTGCTCGTGCCCGTCGCCGATCTGTCCGACGTACAGCTCGTCGAAGCCCGCGTCCTCGAATTCGCGGATCTTCTTCAGGTGCGCATCGAGGTCCGGTCCACACGGGACTTCTTCGGCGAGCTGGTCTTCGGTGACGAGGGCTGAGGCCTGCTCGAAGTGAGCGGGTGTCGGCAGGATCTGCGCGAGCTCTCCTGGCAGCGCCTCATTGGGCCACAGGCGGTATGCCGTCTGTCTCGCACGCTGCTCGTCCTCGTCCCAGCACACCTTCATGCCGCCGGCGATCAGCTTGTCGTGGCCGCCCTTCTCCCGCACCGTTTCGACCGCTTCCTTCTCCGGCGAGACCGTGCAGAAGCCGTCGCCGATACGCGCCGCGAGCTCGGTCGACTTCGGCCCAAAGCCCGAGATCAGGATTGGTGGTGGCTCCTCGGGCAGGTCATAGATGCGGGCGTTCTCCACGCGGTAGTGGCGCCCGCGGTGGCTCTGGGACCCGCCTTGCCAGAGCGTGCGGATCACCTGCACCGACTCCTCGAGCATCTCCAGGCGCTCGTCGGCCTCAGGCCAGCGGTCGCCGAGGACGTGCTCGTTAAGCGCCTCGCCGCTGCCGAGGCCGAGCGCGAAGCGCCCTTCCAGCAGCACCGCCGAGGTGGCGGCAGCTTGGGCGATGATCGCGGGGTGGATGCGGATCATCGGGCAAGTCACCGCCGTGGTCACCTTCATCCGTGCGGTCACCTGTGCGATCGCGCCGATCGTCGACCAGACGAAGCCGCTGTGACCCTGCGCGTCGTTCCATGGATGGAAGTGGTCTGAGATCCACAGGCCGTGGAAGCCGGCCTGCTCGGCCAGGCTCGCCTGGCGCACCAGCTCGCGCGGCGCGGTCTCCTCGCTCGACAGGAAGTAGCCGATCTTCATCTGGTGATCTCCTCGCTCGATCTCGTCCTTTCGTCATCTCCTACCCCGACCGCGCCAGCTCGACACCACGGCGGTTGAGATAGACGGCACAGCGGGTACTGGTTTCTTCATGAGCGCAGATCCCTCACAGCAGAGCGAGGAGCGCGACGAGCATCCGCTCGGCGGCTACGCGTTGCTGACGGGCGTCTTCGCGGCCGCAGCCGGCGGCTTTGCCGCTTGGATGCACAGATCGGGCCGAGACTTCCCCGAGCGATTTGAAGGACGCGACCTCGCGCTGATCACGATCGCCACCCACAAGGCATCGCGCCTGCTTGCCAAGGATCGCGTGACCCGCCCGGTGCGCGCCCCGTTTACGAGCTTTCAGCAGGACAGCGGTGCCGGCGAGGTCGAGGAACGCGCGCGGGGGAGAGGGCTTCGTCGGGCAATCGGCGAGTTGCTTGTCTGCCCTTACTGCCTCAGCATGTGGATTGCCGCGATCTTCACCGCCGGGATGACGCTTGCGCCGCGTCAAACGCGGTGGGTGGCCTCCGTGCTGGGCGCGCACTTTGGCGCAGACGTGTTGCAGGTCGTCTACAAGAAGCTCGAGGACACGCTCCAACCGCGCCCGGGCCGCTGATTCCTGCGGCTGTCGAGCCGCAGGACCGCGTGCCTGCTAACTGTCGCGGTGCCGGCGGGGGCTCGCAGTGTCGAGCATGGGGCTCGATGTTCTCAGCCGTAAACCGTCGCGGCGATTGGAGCCGGCGGCCGCGGGTAGTAGCCGAGTAGTTCTAGACGAGGAGAAAGGGAGAGCGCGCATGGCTAAAGATCACGGTCCAAGCGTCAAGAACGACGGCCAGTACGAAGGGCTGCGGAAAAAGGGGATGAGCAAGGAACGCGCGGCGAAGATCGCGAACAGCCCCGGCTCTTCCAAACGTGGTGGTGAAAGCTCGAGCAGCGGCAATAGACACCGCGCGACCGGGCAGGGCGGAACGAAAGCGCAGAAGGCCGCGGCTGGACGCAAGGGTGCCAACGCCGCGAGTAAAAGCAACTAGGCGCACGCCACGGTCTGGGAGTGCGCCAGACGGTTTTGCAGGGCCAAGACCCCGAACTCCCGGTTGCGGCCGAAGGTGAGCGCCTCCATAACGGTCGAGGAGTTGGAAGGGGAAGATCGCGCTGGCTGCGGAGCGCGCTGGACTGGGCCCCTCCCTCACGCGGCCGCCGCGGCGGCCGTCGCCGGCGTAGCGTTCCTGCGAAGCGGCCGGGGTAGTGACCCGGTGACGCGAGTTCGGCGTCCTTGAGTATTCAGTTTGCTCAGCGCTGAGCCCGTCAGGACGCGAGGACGAGGTGCCTGATCAGGGCACTTCGGACTCGCGTCCGCCATTTGCCGCGATCCGCCAGCGACAGGCGACGACGGTCGCGCTCTTGGGCGGAGGCGCCGAGGCTCGCGGGCTGCCTCGTCGCGTGACTCATCGGGCGGATTCGGCCCCGTCGAGCTGAGCCCTGCGTCGCAGCGGCAGCAGGAACCACAGCAACAGGTATGGAAGTGCGCCGAGGGCTACGGTGATGATGCCCACCGTAGGACCGAAGAGCTTGGTCGCGACCAGCAGCAGCGCTCCGCACATGGCCAACGCAAGGAAGCCCAGCCCAGCAATCACGACGCGATTGGACATGAACACGAGGTGGTGCTTGTCGTCGTGGCGAAACAGGAACCGATGCTGCGCCGAGGGGGCGATGGTGCACGCTGCAGATAGCGCCGCCAGGAGAAGAGTGACGAAGTACACCGTGCGCTCGAAGCTTCCCACCTGCGCGAAGCCGGTGTTGAAAGGCACGATCAGGAGGAACGCAAAGAGCACCTGAACGCCGGTGACGACTACGCGCAGCTCGCCGGTCATCTCCTCCAGATTGCGGTCCAGCCGTTCAAGGCCCGTCTCTCGGCGCTCTGAGCCAGCGGCGCTACTCTCTTGGCCGCCGCCGTTCCCTGGCGGCCGAGGTGCGCCGCTCATGAGCGACCTCTACCTGGCCTGTCGCCGAACGAGTCGAGCGGCGCCAGCGTGACGGAGCCTGAGCCCGCGCCCGGCAGCGTGCTCATGAGGCCTGCGGGCTCGCGGTCGCACTCTAGCCACAGTGCTTCGAGGACGTGCGCCATCGAATCTCTATTCGCGCGCCGCGGCGATGACCCTCCAAGCCGCTTCACTGGCCACAGACGCAATCCAGGCGCGAACGCTATTCGCGCGTCTTGGCGTCTACCGCACCGACGATCAATGATCCCGAGCTGCGGCCGGCACTTCGCTCAGACGCTCGACGCGTCTGCAACCCGCCTGGACACCGGGCGGGCGCGTCCTCGACGACGGCGCAGTCTGATGGCACGCTCCCGAGGCGCTCTGGCGCGCGGAGACAACCTCCGGCTCCGGGCGTCGGTTAGCGACTTGTGCTCCCCGGGCGGTGCGGGGACGCCTGCCGTGGTCTCGGCGTGGCGGCGATCAAGTGGTTCCCCTCGCGGACTGCGTCAAGCTCAGGCGCGGCGGGATTACACGTCATGCGAGGGCGATCCGCACCTGCAAATGGCGGGGGCAGGATTCGAACCTGCGAAGGCTGAGCCGCCAGATTTACAGTCTGGTCCCTTTGACCGCTCGGGTACCCCGCCGAGGCGATCCGAGGATAGCGATCAGGTCTGCCGAGAGACGAGCGGGCTCCCCGACTCAATCTCATACTCGGCGTACTTCGAACCGCCGAGAGCAATCTTCGATCCGGCCGGTATCGCCTTGGCGGGAATGAGCTAGGACGCCTCGCGCAGCTGCTGCGCTTCGGGCAGCGTCTGCAGCTTTTTGAGCGTGCGGTTCTCGATCTGGCGCACGCGCTCGCGTGTGATGTTGAAAGCGCGCCCGACCTCCTCGAGCGTGCGTGCGCGCCCGCCGACGATGCCGTAGCGCATCTCGAGCACCTCGCGCTCGCGGCGCGGCAGCGAGGCGAGCACGCGCGTGATGTTCTCGCGCCGCAGCGCCTCGGAGGCGATCTCGAAGGGCGACTCTGCGGAGACGTCCTCGACGAAGTCGGCGAGCGCCGAGTCGTCCTCCTCGCCCATCGGCTTCTCCAGCGAGATCGGCTGCTGGGCCAGGCGCAGCACGTCGCGCACCTCGCGCACGTCGCACTCCAGCTCGACGGCGATCTCTTCGGCGGTGGGTTCGCGTCCGAGCTGCTGGATCAGCATGCGCTCGGCGTTGATCAGTTTGTTCAGCCGCTCGACCATGTGCACGGGGATGCGGATCGTGCGCGCCTTGTCGGCGAGCGCGCGGCTGACGGCCTGGCGAATCCACCAGGTGGCGTACGTCGAGAACTTGTAGCCGCGGCGATAGTCGAACTTCTCGACCGCGCGGATCAGCCCGAGCGAGCCCTCCTGGATCAGGTCGAGGAACGTCAGGCCGCGCCCGACGTAGCCCTTGGCGATCGACACGACGAGGCGCAGGTTGGCCTCGACCATGTGCTGCTTGGCGGCGATGTCGCCGCGCTCGATGCGCTTGGCCAGCGCGACCTCCTGTTCGGCGTCGAGCAGCGGCACGCGGCCGATCGAGCGCAGGTACAGCCGCAGCGAGTCGAGGCTCGGGTCGACCGTCAGGTCGGCCTCTGCGCGCTTGAGCTCCTGCAGCCGCGCGCGCACGCCACGCGTTTCGTCGTCGGTCTCCTGCTCGCCGTCCTCATCGCTCGACAGGCGCGTCGCCGCCGGCGGATGCGCGCGGCGACTGCGCCGCCGCCGGCGTGCAGCTCGGCGCCCGGCTCGTCGGCGTCGACGATCTCGATCGCGTGCTCCTCCAGGTAGCTGAACAGATCCTGCGTCTGCTCGCTGCTGAGCTCGGCCTCCTCGACGGCCGTTCGCAGGCTCGCCGCGGTCACGAACCCCCGCTCGCGAGCACCGGCGAGAACCACCTGCAGCTCCTCCATCTCGATCACGGTGTCCGTGACCACTGCACCCTCTGAGCTTCTCCCTCAACCTGGACCCCCAAGATCTCGGCTCTCGCCCTTTAGATCGTCCGTTTGGCCGAGTGCGGATTGATACCAGAATCGCCGGCCGAGCGGGCAGGGTGCGCGACGAGCTCGATTCGCGTCTGACGTAGCGACGTGCGAAGGCGACGCTCGTCGGCGCGAGTGCGAATCGCGCCCGCGCTACGCTGGCGGGCGTGCAGGCGATCGGTTCCAGCCTCTCGCCGCCGGCCGTCGATGGCGCCGGGGAGGACGTGCAGGCACGCGCGCCGAGTGTTCCTGTCGGCGCTGTCGCGCGTCGGCGTGACGGGCGTCGAGAAGGTCATGCGCATCCGCGACGAGCTGTTCTTCGCGCGCTTGGAGTGCTTCGTGGATCTCGGCGGCGAGCAGAAGGGCGCGCACATGTCGCGCTTCGACGAGGTCGTCAACGAGGCGATCGGCGAGGTCGTGCTGAGCGAGTCGCCGTTTCGCGCGGAGACGCTCGCCCAGCACATCGCCGAGCTGGTGCGCACGCGCCAGCAGGCCGAGCGCGCGGAGGTGACGATCGCCGCGCGCTACCCCGAGCACAAGCCGGCGCCGGTGTCGGGCATTCAGACGCAGGAGATCTACACGCTGCTCGGTCGCGCGGTTGCGTTCGCGCACGGCACGCGCCGCACGGTCGGCGTGTCGGCGACGGGCATGACGGCATGCCCGTGCGCGCAGGAGCTGGTCGCCGGCCGCGCGCGCGAGCGTCTCGCCGCGGACGGCTTCTCCGAGCGAGCAGATCGAGCGAGTCCTCGCGCGCGTGCCCGTCGCAACGCACAACCAGCGCGGGCTGGCGACGCTGCACATCGGCTGCATCGAGGAGTGCGTGGAGGAGATCGACGCGACAGTCGCTGCTGAAGATCGCCGAGTCGAGCATGTCGTCGGAGATCTACGAGCTGATGAAGCGCTCAGACGAGGTCGAGGTCGTCGAAAAGGCGCACCGCCGCCCGCGCTTCGTCGAGGACTGCGTGCGCGAGATGGTCGCCGGCGTGGTGCGCGAGTTCCCGCAGCTCGACGGCCGCAGCTTCGTGTCGGCGCGCCAGGAGAACCTCGAGACGATCCACCAGCACAACGTCGTCGCCGAGCGCCACGGCCTGCTGTCGCGAGCTGCGCGGCGAGATCGCAGGAGATGCGCCTGCTGCGCGCCAGACGACGCTCGAGCAGTGGCTCGACGCCGGGCGCGCGGGCAGCTAGCCGCGCGCGCCGCGCGCCTGCGCCTGCGCCATGCGCCGGCGCAGGCCGAAGAAGTAGTCGAGACCCGACAGCACGGTGACTGCGACGGTGATGTACAGCAGCGCGGACACCCAAAGCGGTTGGCCGTGCACGGCGATGACGGCGAGGATCGCGGCGATCTGCAGGCACGTCTTGACCTTGCCGAACATGCTCGCGCCCATCACGACGCCGGCCTGGGTGGCGCCCATGCGCAGCACGGTCACGGCGAGCTCGCGCGTGATGATCACCATCGCCACCCACGCCGGCGAGACGGTGCAGCGAGACGAGCGCGATCAGCGCGGCGACGATCAGCAGCTTGTCGGCGAGCGGGTCCATCAGCTTGCCGAAGTTCGTCACCGACCCGCGCGCGCGCGCGAGGTAGCCGTCGACGAAGTCGGTCAGCGAGGCGAGCGCGAAGACGAGCGCCGCGAGCACGTCGCCGCCGTGCGTGTTGCCGAGCAGCGCGACGACGAGCACCGGGCACGAGCATGATGCGCAGCACCGTCAGGACATTGGGTAGGTTCAGGGGGAACACGCCGCGTCCGACAATATCCCGCCAGCGAAAGGACCGTGAATGAACACGCGCACGCTCGGACCCGACGGCCCGGAGGTCTCGCAGATCGGCCTCGGCTGCATGGGCATGTCGGCGTTCTACGGGCAGGCCGACGAGGGCGAGGCGCGCGCCACGATCGCGCGGGCGCTGGAGCTCGGCTGCAACTTCCTCGACACGTCTGACATGTACGGGCCGCACACCAACGAGGAACTGGTCGGCAGCGCGATCGCGTCGCAGCGCGACGACGTGTTCCTGGCGACGAAGTTCGGCATCAAGCTGGTCGAAGAGGGCAACCTGATCGACCGCGTGATCGACGGCAGTCGCCGCGTACGTGCGCAGCGCGTGCGACGCGTCGCTGGCGCGCCTGGGCACCGATCGACATCGACCTCTACTACCAGCACCGCGTCGACCCGAACACGCCGATCGAGGAGACCGTCGGCGCGATGGCCGAGCTGGTGGCAGGCCGGCAAGGTGCGCTACCTCGGCCTGTCGGAGGCGAGCGCCGAGACGATCCGCCGGGCGCACGCCGTGCACCCGATCGCGGCCGTGCAGACCGAGTACTCGCTGTGGACGCGCGACGTCGAGGCGGAGATCCTGCCGACGCTGCAGGAGCTGGGCATCGCGCTCGTCGCCTACTCGCCGCTCGGGCGCGGCTTCCTGTCCGGTCGCTTCAGCCTCGACGGACGAGCTCGAGCGAGGGCGACTACCGTCGCCACGGCCCGCGCTTCACCGGCGAGAACCTCAAGCAGAACCTGGCGCTGGCCGAGCGCGTGCGCGAGCTGGCGGCCGAGACGCGAGCATCACGCCGGGCCAGCTGGCGCTCGCGTGGGTGCTCGCACGCGGGCGAGCACGTCGTGCCGATCCCGGGCACCAAGCGCGTGAACTACCTGCGAGGAGAACCTCGGCGCGGCCGACGTGCAGCTGAGCGAGTCAGAGGCGCAGGCGATCGCCGACGCCGTGCCGCCGGCCGCCGGCGACCGCTACCCCGAGGCGGTCATGCGCTCGGTCAACCTCTGAGCGAGCCGCGCGATTTCTGAGCGCCCTCGCGGGCGCGCACCGCCAAGCGCGCCCGCCTAACGCCGCCCTTCCGGCCGCCGGCTCAGTAGCCGACGGAGTAGAAGCTGATGTGCTTGCAGCCGTCGAGCTTGTAGTGCGGCAGCGCGTGGTGGCTGGTGTAGACGACCTGGCTGGCGTTTTCGCAGTGGATCACGCCGGAGTTCTCGTGCGCGTGCACGACGGTCTGCGGGTTGGCGCCGGTCCACACGTAGTTGTAGGTGTCGTTGGCGTAGATGAAGTTCTTGCCGTTGCCGGCGTGGATGACGGCCGTCTGCGTGGACTCGCCGCTGGGGTGGTAGTCGCCCCAGATCACGTCGCCGGAGTCGCCGCCGTAGATCGTGTCGTTGCCGTAGCCGCCGAGCAGGTAGTTGTGCTGGCCGTTGACGCCCGTCAGCACGTTCGCGTGGCCCGCCGGGCCCTTGTCCATGACGAGGTGCTGGTTGGCCGGCCATCCGGCGTGGCTGGTCATGGCGGCCGCCGAAGTCGCCAGCGCGAGCGCGCCGAGCAGCGCGAGCGCGACGGCCAGGTGAGCGCGGCGTGCGCGCGCGCGCTCGTGCGGTCGGCTGGGCACGGTGTCGATCGTAGGAAGGTCGGTCATGGCTGTTTGGCTGCTCCTCGCGTTTGTTGGCGTCGCATCGTCCTGCGCGTCATTGCCCGCAAGCGCACGCGCGCCGAACTCGGACATGCGGCCACCGCGGCGCGCGCATGCGGGTGAGGGCTGCGCCGGGCTCGCCCGCTAGGGTGGCGACATGCCGCTGATTCCGATGGTCATCGAGCGCACGGCGCGCGGCGAGCGCGAGTTCGACATCTACTCGCGCCTGCTCAACGAGCGCATCATCTTCCTCGGCACGCCGATCGACGATCAGGTCGCCAACCTGGTCGTCGCGCAGCTGCTGCACCTGGAGAGCCAGGACCCGGACAAGGACATCTCGATCTACATCAACTCGCCCGGCGGCAGCATCTACTCGGGCCTGGCGATCTACGACA
Source organism: uncultured Solirubrobacteraceae bacterium (assembly GCA_963794905.1). Taxonomy (GTDB): domain Bacteria; phylum Actinomycetota; class Thermoleophilia; order Solirubrobacterales; family Solirubrobacteraceae; genus Palsa-744. The sequence continues at coordinate 881,525 of CAWCFO010000002.1, read as the reverse complement.
CGATGAACTTCGTCAAGCCGGACATCGCGACGATGTGCGTCGGCGTGGCGATGTCGATGGGCTCGCTGCTGCTGGCCGGCGGCACGAAAGGCAAGCGCGCGGCGCTGCCCAACTCGCGCATCCTCATCCACCAGCCGTCGGCGGGCTTTCAGGGCCAGTCGACGGACATCGAGATCCACGCGCGCGAGATCCTCAAGGTGCGCGAGCGCATCGACGAGATCTACGCCGAGGCGACCGACAAACCGACGGCGGAGGTGCGCGCGGACATGGAGCGCGACCGCTTCTTCAACGCCGAGCAGGCCCAGGAGTACGGTCTGATCGACCGAGTGCTCGAGAGCCACTGAGGCTGAACGACCTCGTTTGATTGGCGGCCTTCGGCCGGGATTGATCGCGCCGCGTCAGCGCTCGCGCGAGTCGCACGGCGAGGTCGCGGGCGCCGACTATGCTCGCAACGAACGATGTCAGCGCTGACGACACGCGAGCGCACGGCGCTCGCTCTGATCGCGCTGCTGACGGCGCTGGCGGGCGTCGCCGACTACGGCGCGTGGGCGGCGGTGCCGCGCTTCGCGATCGCCACGCTGGCGCTCGCCGGCCTGGCGTGGGTCGTGTCGTTCGCCACCGAGCAGCTCGGCGAGCGCTTCGGCCCGGCGATCACGGGCATGCTGCAGTCGACGCTCGGCAACCTGCCCGAGCTGTTCGTCGTGATCTTCGCGCTGCAGAAGGGCGAGCTGATCGTCGCGCAGACGGCGATCGTCGGCTCGATGCTCGCCAACGCGCTGCTCGTGCTCGGTCTGGTCATCGTCGTCGGCGCGCGACGCTCCGATGACGGCGTCATGCGCTTTCACAAGAAGCTGCCGCGCGACACGGCGACGCTGCTGCAGGTCACCGTCTTCATCATCGTGCTGCTCGGCCTGTCGCTCGGCTCGCACGATCCGGCCAGCCACCACGTCAAGGCGATCTCCAGCGTCGGCGCGATCTGCCTGCTCGTCGTCTACCTCACATGGGTCGTGCCGTACCTGCGCGCCGACGTCGCGCCGGGGGCCGATTCGTGACAGAGGCCGGCGAGGCGCCGGGGGGCGACAAGGCGCCAGGGACCGACGCAGCGCGAGGGGCCGACGTCGCGGCGGGCGCCGGCAAAGCGCCGGGGGGCAGGGGGGCGCCGGAAGCCGGCGGCGACGGGGGTGGGGCGCAGAGCGAAAGCGAGCCGGCGCCGCGAGCGCGCCTGTCGCTCGGCGTGACGCTCGCGCTGCTGCTCACAGCCGGCGCGGCGTCGGCGTTCGTGTCGGACTGGTTCGTCAACGGGCTGCAGCCGGCGATCGTGCAGCTGCACATCTCGCAAGCGTTCGCCGGGCTGGTGATCGTGGCGATTGCCGGCAACGCCGTCGAGAACGCCGCCGGGCTGGTGCTCGCCTGGAAGGGCCGCTCGGACCTGGCGATCTCGGTCGTCAAGAACTCGGTCGCGCAGATCGCCGCGTTCCTGTTCCCGCTGCTCGTGCTCATCTCGTTGACGTTGAGCACCACGCTGACGTTCTCGCTGGCGCCCGTGTACATCGGCGCGCTGCTGCTCAGCACGCTGGCGCTCGCGCAGGTCACCGGCGACGGCGAGGCGGCGGCCTTCGAGGGCTGGGCGCTGGTCGCGCTGTACGTCATCCTCGGAGCGCTCACTCTGTACGAGTAGCGATCATCCGAGCCCCCACGGGGGGCTCCATTGGAAACATCGGCGACGCCACCCGACGGCCCCTGCCGCGGGGGGCTGGCAGGGGTCACACCCGCACGCGATGCAAGCGCGCTAAACTGCCCCGTACCTCGCGTCTGGGCGGGGTTTTTCTTCGTCCAGACCCGGAATGCAAACCTTTTACGCAGGGAACGAACATGGCCCGCGGAGACGTTCGGATCGCTATCACCCTCGCTTGCGAGGAGTGCAAGCACCGTAATTACCAGACGAACAAGAGCAAGCGCAACAACCCCGATCGCATCGGGCTGCGCAAGTACTGCCGCTGGTGTCGCAAGCACACCAGCCACCGGGAGACTCGCTAGCGCGGGAGCGCTGCCGTGGCCCGTGACCGCAAACGCGCAAAGCAGCGCCGCGAGCGCCGCGCCCGCACGTCCGTGCCCGCAAGCACGCCGCAGCGCGCCGACGTGCCCGGCGCGCTCGACCACGCTTCGGCCGACGCCGACGAGTTCGACGCCGCGCTCGTCGCGGGCGCCGGCGGCGTGGCGGCCGAGCCGGACGCCGTCGTGCCGGTCGACTCGGCCGTCGACGCGCAGGAAGAGTTGTCGCCCGCGGCCACGTCCGGTGGCGGCGGCGACGACGACGATGGCGACAACGGCGCGGGCGGCCATGGCGGAGGCCGCGGCGGCGAGCCGGCTCCCGGTCAGCCGCTGCGCGGCGGCAACCGCGCGCTCGCTTTCCTTCGCGCCAGCTGGGCGGAGCTTCAGCGCGTGCAATGGCCCGACCGTCGCCAGGTCACGCAAGCGACCGCCGTCGTGCTCGGCTTCGTGGCAATCGCCGGCGCGTACCTCGGCCTCGCCGACTATGTGGCAAAAGAAATCGTCGAATTCATCCTCTGATCTGACGTCCGATGACCTACGCATATCTGCGTCCTCGGTCGCTCGCGTGCTCTCGCACGCCACGCTCCCTGCGTCCTTGATCTACTTGGTCCTCGAACGTCAGATGGCCTCAATTCCCGTCCACCGCGCTTCAACTTCCGCCCACCGCTCGTAATGCCTCTCAGGAGCTTGTGAATGTTTCGCTGGTACGTCGTCAACACCTATTCCGGTCACGAGAACAAGGTCAAGCAAACCTCGAGCACCGCGTGGTCTCGCTCGGACAGCAGCGCGCCGTGCGCAACGTCGTCGTGCCGACCGAGTCGGTCTCGGAGATGAAGGACAACCAGAAGATCACCGTCGAGAAGCGCACGATGCCCGGCTACGTGCTCGTCAACATGGAGCTCAACGAGGACTCCTGGGGCGTCGTCAAGGGCACGCCCGGCGTGACCGGCTTCGTCGGCGCCTCCCAGGAGCCCGTGCCGCTGACGCAGATCGAGGTCGACCGGCTGCTGCACAAGGAGGTCGCCACGGCCACGCGCACGCGCGCGCAGTTCACGATCGGCGAGAGCGTCAAGGTCGTCTCCGGGCCGCTGTCGGACTTCTCCGGCGAGATCTCCGAGATCAACGACGACGCCGCCAAGCTCAAGGTGCTGGTATCAATCTTCGGCAGCGAGACCCCCGTAGAGGTCGGCTTCGACCAAGTCAAAAAGCTCTGAGCCGTCCGATGGCCGGCGCGGAGCTGCGTCCTCGATCGCTCGTGTGCGGAGCACACTTCGCTCACTGCGTCCTTGCTCCGCTTGACCCTCGAACGGCTCACGCGCCCGTCCATAACATTCAACAACGAACAAGAACTGAAGACGAGAAATGGCTAAGAAGGTTCTGACGACGATCAAGCTGCAAGCCAACGCCGGCCAGGCCAGTCCTGCGCCGCCGGTCGGTCCTGCGCTGGGCCAGCACGGCATCAACATCATGGAGTTCTGCAAGGCGTTCAACGCGCAGACGCAGAGCGAAACGGGCACGGTCATCCCGGTCGTCATCACGGTCTACGAGGACCGCTCGTTCACGTTCATCACCAAGACGCCGCCCGCCGCAGTGCTGATCCGCCAGGCGATCAAAATCAACAAGGGCTCGGGCGAGCCCAACCGCGTGAAGGTCGGCACGATCACCCAGAGCCAGCTGCGCGAGATCGCCGAGCGCAAGCTCGCCGACCTCAACGCGCACGACGTCGACCAGGCGGCCAAGATCATCGCCGGCACGGCCCGCTCGATGGGCGTGGACGTGGCGTCATGAGCGCGCACGGCAAGCGCTACTCGGAGGGTCTCGAGAAGGTCGACCGCGAGCGCGAGTACGAGCCCGCCGAGGCCGTCGCGCTCGTGCGCAGCCTGTCCAGCGCCAAGTTCGACGAGTCGATCGAGGTGCACGTGCGCACCGGCCTGAACGTGCGCCACGCCGACGAGCAGCTGCGCGGAACGATCGCGCTGCCCAACGGCGTCGGCAAGGACGTCAAGATCGTCGTGTTCGCTCAGGGGCCGAAGGTCGCCGAGGCCGAAGGCGCGGGCGCCGACGTGGTCGGCGGCGAGGACCTGGCCAAACGCATCGAGGAGGGCTTCGACGACTTCGACGTGGCGATCGCCACGCCCGACATGATGTCCGTCGTCGGTCGCCTCGGCCGCGTGCTCGGCCCGTCGGGCAAGATGCCCAACCCGAAAGTCGGCACGGTCACGATGGACGTCGCCAAGGCCGTCGAGGAGTCCAAGTCCGGCAAGGTCGAGTACCGCACCGACCGCACGGCGATCGTGCACCTGGTGATCGGCAAGGCGAGCTTCGGCGAGCAGCAGCTGCTCGAGAACTACGCGGCCGTCATCGAAGAGCTGATCCGCGCCAAGCCGTCGGTCGCCAAGGGCCGCTACCTGCGCTCGATCACGATCACCTCGACGATGGGCCCGGGCGTGAAGGTCGACCCCAGCCGCACGCGCGACATCGTCGAGCGAGCGCCGCCGTAGCGGCCGCTCGACGCGCCTGGCACGCCAGGCTACACTCCGCCGAGCAAACGCACCGCCCGAGACCCTCGGCGGTCGCTGGTTCTCAGACCGGCGGCGTGAGACCAAGGCAGGTTGGAGCGAGTTGACGACGGTCTCGCACCGCGCTCTCTCGTCTGCCTGCACGGGCACACCGAACACTTCGAGAGCGACGGACACAAATGAACCGAGACCAGAAGGCCGTGGCGATCGAGGAGATCGCCGCCCACATCGACGAGTCGCACGCGATCTTCGCCGTCGACTACCGCGGCATCTCCGTGCCGCAGGTCGCCGAGCTGCGCGCCAAGCTGCGCGACGCCGACGCCACGTTCAAGGTCGTCAAGAACTCGCTCACCGAACGCGCCGCCGACCAGGCCGGCGCGGAGACGCTGAAGGACTACCTCGCCGGCCCCACCGCGCTGACGTTCGTGCGCGGCGACGTCGCCACTGCCGCCAAGGCCATCGCCGACTACGCGCGCGCCACGCAGCTGCTGCCGTTCAAGGGCGGGCTGATGGACGGCGCGACGCTCGACGTCGATCAGCTCCGCTCGCTCTCGCGCCTGCCCTCGCGCGACGTGCTCTACGGCCAGCTCGTCGGCGTCGTCGCCTCGCCCGTCGGCGGCCTCGTGCGCTCGCTCGCCGCGCTCGTCGGCGGACTCGCGTCGGCGCTCGGTCAGGTGCGCGAGAAGAAGCAGTCCGGCGAGATCCCCGCCGGCGAGCCGCCCGCCGCAGCAGAGGCGCCAGCAGCAGAGGCGCCCGCGACAGAGGCGCCAGCAGCCGGGGAGGCAGCGTCCGAGGAGGCGGCGTCCGGTGCGGATGCGCCGCCCACGGAGCCGGAGCCGGGCGACGCCCCCGCGAGCAGGCTCAAGCCGAGCCGGCGACCGAGCAACCGGCGGCGGACGAGCCGGCGGCCGACGCCGACGCCTCGCAGGACGAGCCGGGGGCCAAAGCGGCCGAGGCTCCCGCGGCAGAGCAGGACGACAAAGCTGAGCCGGCCGACGAGCCGGCGCAAGACGACAAGCAGGCGGACGCATCGGCCGAGGCCGAGCAGGACCCCGCCGATGCGCAATCCACCAAGGAGGACTGAACGACATGGCAACCAGCACACAGGATTGGATCGAGGAGCTGAAGGGCATCTCCGTGCTCGAGCTCGCCGAGCGCATCAAGGCGCTCGAGGAGGAGTTCGGCGTGTCGGCGGCGGCCGTTGCCGCGCCGGTCGCAGCGGCCGGCGCCGCCGGAGGCGGCGACGCCGCAGGCGCTGAGGAAGAAAGCACCACCGTCGACGTGATCCTCGCCGGCGCGGGCGACAAGAAGATCCAGGTGATCAAGGTCGTGCGCGCGGCCACCGGCCTCGGCCTCAAAGAGGCCAAGGCGCTCGTCGACGAGGCCCCCAAGCCCGTCAAGGAGGGCATCGACAAGGAGGAGGCCGACAAGCTCAAGCAGGAACTCGAGGAGGCCGGCGCGAGCGTCGAGGTCAAGTAGGGGCGCTCATGCTCGCCAACCGCTCGGTCCCATCCAGCACGGTAATCCCGGAACTCGTCTACGACGACGTCGAGCGAGCCGTCGACTGGCTGTGCCGGACGTTCGGCTTCGCCGTCCGCTGGCAAGCGGGGGACCATCGTGCGCAGCTGCGCGTCGGCGACGGGGCGGTGGTCGTGCGCGATCGGCCGCCCGACGTCGACGCCGGCGCGCCCGTGCCCGGAGCGTGCTCGTCGGTGCTCGTGCGCGTGGACGACGTCGACGCGCGGCACGCCGGCGCGGTCGCCAGCGGCGCGCGCGTGGTGCGCGAGCCCAGCGACCATCCCTACGGCGAGCGCCAGTTCACCGTCGAGGACCTGGCCGGCCATCGCTGGACGTTCACGCAGTCGATCGCCGACGTCGCTCCCGAGGAATGGGGCGGCGTCTCGGTCGACCTCTCATAGGGAGCCCACCGCAGCATGCCTGGCGGGCGTCTTTAAATTTCGCTCACTTTTGCTGACTTTCCGGTAAAGTCCCTGCTCGCCGGCCAATAGCCGCAGCCATCCGAAGAGTGACGCCGCGCCACATACGCGGACCGTCGAGGGTGGGGTCCGTGAGCGTCGGCAGCCCACTTAAGGGCGTCGATAGCCTGTGCTATCTTTACCAGTCGCGCTTCGGCGCGCCTCCTCTGCCCGATTCACCCGCCCTCCGAAGGAGTCGTTTCTTGGCCGCTGCAGATGCTCTCCGGACGCGCCGTACTTTCGCGCGCCTCAACAAGACCGTTGATGTACCCAACCTGATCGACATCCAGCGCCGCTCGTTTGCCTGGCTGACAGACCCCCAGAAGGGCGGCCTGCGCGAGACGATCGACGACATCTCGCCGATCGAGGACTACACGGGCAACCTCGCCGTGCAGTTCGGCGAGTTCGTGTTCGACGAGCCGGTCGCCTCGCTGGAGCAGTGCCGCGAGAAGGACCTGACGTACGCGCGCCCGCTGACGGTCACGGTCGCTTTCATCAACCGCGAGACCGGCGAGATCCGCGAGCAGTCGGTGTTCATGGGCGACTTCCCGTGGATGACCGAGCGCGGCACGTTCGTCATCAACGGCACCGAGCGCGTGGTCGTCACGCAGCTCGTGCGCTCGCCGGGCGCCTACCTGATGGAGCCCAAGGACCGCGAGAAGCAGGTCTTCATCGCCAACCTGATGCCCGCGCGTGGCTCGTGGCTGGAGCTGGAGATCGACAAGAAGGGCAAGGTCTTCGTGCGCATCGACCGCAAGCGCAAGCTCCCCGTGACCGTGCTGCTGCGCGCGATGGGCTATGCGACCGACGAGGAGATCCTGCGGCTGTTCGACAACTCGCTGTACATCCGCAACACGATCGACGCCGACACCGAGGTCACGCGCACCGAAGAGGGCGCGCTGATCGAGCTGTTCAAGAAGCAGCGCCCGGGTGAGCCGCCGAGCGTCGACAACGCCAAGGCGCTGCTCAACCAGCTGTTCTTCGACCCCAAGCGCTACGACCTCACGCGCGTCGGCCGCTACAAGCTCAACTCGCGTCTCGGACTCGACGTCGACATCGACACGCGCACGCTGACCCAGGACGACATCCTGCAGCTGGTGCGCGAGCTCGTCTCGCTGCCCAAGCGCCTCGGCCTGCCCGAGGACGGCGAGGTCGAGATCAAGGACTACGCGGCGGAGGCCATGAGCATGCCGCGCGAGCCCGTCGCCGAGCACCTCGACGAGTACGAGCACTTCGGCAACCGCCGCCTGCGCACGGTCGGCGAGCTGATCCAGGAGGCCTTCCGCATCGGCCTCTACCGCATGGAGCGCGTCGTGCGCGAGCGCCTGACGACCGAGGACGCCGACACGATCACGCCGCAGACGATCATCAACATCCGCCCGGTCGTGGCGGCGCTGAAGGAGTTCTTCGGCTCCTGCCAGCTCAGCCAGTTCATGGACCAGACCAACTCGCTGGCCGGGCTGACGCACCGTCGTCGCCTGTCGGCGCTGGGCGCCGGCGGCCTGACGCGCGAGCGCGCGCCGATCGAGGTGCGCGACGTGCACCCGACGCACTACGGGCGCATGTGCCCGATCGAGACGCCCGAGGGTCCGAACATCGGCCTGATCGGCTCGCTGTCCTCGTTCGCCGAGGTCTCCGAGTACGGCTTCGTCACGACGCCCTACCGCGTCGTCAAGGACGGCGTGGTGACCGAGGAGGTCGTGCGCCTGGACGCAACGCAGGAAGAGGAGCTGGTGATCGCCCAGGCGAACACGCCGGTCGACCCCAAGACGGGCAAGCTCAAGGGCTCGGAGATCCTCTGCCGCACGCAGGCCGGCCAGTACGTGACGGTCGGCCCCAAAGACGTCGACCTCGTCGACGTCTCGCCCGAGCAGATCTGGTCGGTCGCCACGGCGATGATCCCGTTCCTCGAGCACGACGACGCCAACCGCGCGCTGATGGGCTCGAACATGCAGCGCCAGGCCGTGCCGCTGCTGAAGACCGACGCGCCGCTCGTCGGCACCGGCATGGAGCGCCGCGCGGCGCTCGACACCGGCGACGTGCTGCTGGCCAAAAGCGCCGGCACGATCGACTACGTCGACGCCGACCAGATCGTCATCCAGACCTCCGACGGCAAGGAGGAGTACGAGCTGCAGAAGTTCATGCGCTCCAACCAGGGCACGCTGATCCACCACAAGCCGAAAGTGAGAACCGGTCAGAAGGTCAAGGCCGGCGACGTGCTCGCCGACGGCTCCTCGACCGACCGCGGCGAGATGGCGCTCGGCAAGAACCTGATGGTCGCCTTCATGTCCTGGGAGGGCTACAACTTCGAGGACGCGATCATCCTCTCCAAGCGCCTCGTGCAGGACGACGAGCTCACCTCGATCCACATCGAGGAGTACGAGATCGACGCCCGCACGACCAAGCTCGGCGAGGAGGAGATCACGCGCGACATCCCCAACCGCTCGGAGGAGTCGCTGCGCAACCTCGACGACCGCGGCATCGTGCGCGTCGGCGCCGAGGTCATCTCCGGCGACCTGCTCGTCGGCAAGGTCACGCCGAAGGGCGAGACCGAGCTGACCGCCGAGGAGAAGCTGATCCGCGCGATCTTCAAGGAGAAGGCGCGCGAGGTTCGCGACACCTCGCTGAAGGTGCCCCACGGCGAGGGCGGCGTGGTGATCGACGTGAAGACGTTCAGCCGCGACGCCGGCGACGACCTGCCGCCGGGGGTCAACGACCTCGTGCGCGTGTTCGTGGCCAAGAAGCGCAAGATCTCCGAGGGCGACAAGCTCGCGGGCCGTCACGGCAACAAGGGTGTGATCTCCAAGATCGTCGACCAGCAGGACATGCCGTTCCTCGAGGACGGCACGCCGGTCGACGTGATCCTCAACCCGCTGGGCGTGCCCTCGCGCATGAACGTCGGGCAGATCCTCGAGACGCACCTCGGCTGGGCCGCGGCGCAGGGCTGGTATGACGACGGCACCGACGCCTACAAGGAAGCGCACTCCAACGGCGGCAACGGCAAGGTCTACGTCGCCACGCCGGTGTTCGACGGCGCGACCGTCGCAGACGTCGACACGGCGCTCGTCAAGTGGCAGGACGCGCACACCGGTCGCATCCGCATGGACGTCGACAAGTCGCGCCGCGACGGCGAGCAGGCGTCGGGCAAGATGACGCTGTTCAACGGCCGCACCGGCGAGCCGTTCGAGGAGCAGGTGACGGTCGGCTACATGTACATCCTCAAGCTCCTGCACCTCGTCGACGACAAGATCCACGCGCGCTCGACCGGCCCCTACTCGCTCGTCACCCAGCAGCCGCTGGGCGGCAAGGCGCAGTTCGGCGGCCAGCGCTTCGGCGAGATGGAGGTCTGGGCGCTGGAGGCATACGGCGCCGCCTACACGCTGCAGGAGATGCTCACGATCAAGTCCGACGACACGGTCGGGCGCGTGAAGGCCTACGAGGCGATCGTCAAGGGCGAGAACATCGCCGAGCCGTCGATCCCGGAGTCGTTCAAGGTGCTGCTCAAGGAGATGCAGTCGCTGGCGCTCGACGTCAACGTCGTCTCCGAGGAGGGCCAGCGCGCGGAGATCCGCGACGAAGACGACGACCTGCTGCGCGCCGCCGAGGAGCTCGGCATCGACCTGTCCGGCGTGCGCGCGCTCGGCGGCGACGCCGCCGACGAGGCCGTCGAGGGCGAGGATTCGAGCGACGCCAGAGCTCGACCAACGGCGCCGAGGCCACGGCCGACGCCGAGGGCGACGCGCCGATCGATCTCGAGGGGCTGGAGGATCTCGAGGAGGGCGCGCCCGAGGTGGCCGAGACGTAGTCGATCGCGCCGCAGCCGCCGCGGCGCACGGGGAAGCCCCCCGACTGGCGGCTCGCAAAGTCCCCCACGCAGCATGCCCCACGCAGCACCCCGATCCGATTCACCCGCGAGCGAAAGCTAGAGCCACATGATCGACATAAACAACTTCGACGCCATCGAGATCAGCCTCGCCTCCTCCAAGCAGATCCGCAGCTGGAGCTCCGGCGAGGTGATCAAGCCCGAGACGATCAACTACCGCACGCTCAAGCCCGAGAAGGACGGCCTGTTCTGCGAGCGCATCTTCGGTCCGACCAAGGACTGGGAGTGCTACTGCGGCAAGTACAAGCGCGTCCGTTACAAGGGCATCGTGTGCGAGCGCTGCGGCGTCGAGGTCACGCGCTCGAAGGTTCGCCGCGAGCGCATGGGCCACGTCGACCTGGCCGCGCCGGTCAGCCACATCTGGTTCTTCAAGGGCGTGCCCAGCCGCATCGGCTACCTGCTCGACATGGCGCCCAAGGAACTGGAGAAGGTCCTGTACTTCGCCGCGTCGATCGTCACGTGGGTCGACGACGAGGCGCGCACGAAGGACATCGACTCGCTTGGAGAAGGAGGTCAACAAGGTCCTCGACGCCTACGCCGCCGAGCGCGAGGAGCGCGTGCTGGAGCTGCAGGAGTCGCTCAAGCGCCGCGAGAAGTACCTGCAGAACGGCAAACAGACGCACTTCAACGACGAAGACCACCTGTGGGCGGACTCGCTCGACGTCAACCTTCAGAAAATCTCCGACGAGGAGCGCGACAAGCTGATCAAGGAGCTGACCAAGGCCTTCGAGGCCGACATCTCCGACACCGAGGCCTACATCGAGGACGCCGCCGAGCGCATGCGCAACGTGTGGGAGCTGTTCAAGACGATGGAGCCCAAGCAGATCGAGCACGACGAGGCGACCTTCCGCGAGCTCAAGGAGCGCTTCGGCTCCTCCTACGGCTTCGGCGAGTACTTCCGTGGCGGCATGGGCGCCGAAGCGGTCCGCGACCTGCTCCAGCAGGTCGACCTCGAGGCCGAAAGGGTCGAGCTCGAGGATCAGGTCAAGACCGGCAAAGGCCAGAAGCAGGCCCGCGCGGTCAAGCGCCTGAAGGTCGTCTCGGCGTTCATCCAGTCCGGCAACAAGCCCGAGATGATGGTGCTCGACGCCGTGCCGGTGATCCCGCCGGAGCTGCGCCCGATGGTGCAGCTCGACGGCGGTCGCTTCGCCACGTCCGACCTCAACGACCTGTACCGCCGCGTGATCAACCGCAACAACCGCCTCAAGCGGCTGCTCGACCTCGGCGCGCCGGAGATCATCGTCAACAACGAGAAGCGCATGCTGCAGGAGGCCGTCGACGCGCTGTTCGACAACGGCCGCCGCGGGCGTCCGGTCACCGGGCCGGGCAACCGTCCGCTGAAGAGCCTGTCGGACATGCTCAAGGGCAAGCAGGGGCGCTTCCGCCAGAACCTGCTCGGCAAGCGCGTGGACTACTCCGGGCGCTCGGTGATCGTCGCCGGCCCGTACCTGAAGCTGCACCAGTGCGGCCTGCCGAAGATCATGGCGCTGGAGCTGTTCAAGCCGTTCATCATGGCCCGCCTGGTCGAGCGCAAGTCCGCGCAGAACATCAAGGCGGCCAAGAAGATGGTCGACTCGATGATCGGCGAGGTGTGGGACGTGCTCGAGGAGGTCATCCACGAGCACCCGGTGCTGCTCAACCGCGCGCCGACGCTGCACCGCCTGGGCATCCAGGCGTTCGAGCCGCTGCTCGTCGAGGGCAAGGCGATCCAGGTCCACCCGCTCGTCTGTCACGCCTTCAACGCCGACTTCGACGGCGACCAGATGGCCGTGCACCTGCCGCTGTCGGCCGAGGCGCAGGCGGAGGCGCGCATCCTGATGCTGTCCTCCAACAACATCCTCTCGCCCGGCGCACGGCGCGCCGCTGGCGACGCCGACGCAGGACATGATCCTCGGCGCCTACTACCTGACCTACGGGCCGGAAGCCGACGAGCTGGCGAAGATCGACCGGGCGACCCACGAGCCGCGCCCGCACGTGTTCCGCACGGCGCAGGAGGCCGAGCTGTCCTACGAGGGCGGCGTCGTCAAGCTGCACGACCTCGCCGAGTTCCGCCCGTATCGGGCGCGAGGGCGGTCACGTGCTGACGACGATCGGGCGGATCATCTACAACGACCGCATCGAGCGGGCGCTCGCGGAGGCGCTGGGCGACGAGTTCGACGCCTCCAAGTACACGTTCGTCAACCAGTCGATGAAGAAGCGTGACACCACGCGGCTGATCGACATGCTCGTGCAGACCTACGGCGCGACGACGATCTCGCTGGTGCTCGACGCGTTCAAGGACCTCGGCTTCAAGTACGCCACGCAGGCCGGCATCACGATCTCCAAGAACGACGTCGTCGTGCCGCCGGAGAAGCAGTCGATCATCGAAAGCTACGAGAAGCTCGTCGGCGAGATCTCCGACCAGTACGACATGGGCCTGATCACCCAGGAGGAGCGCCACGAGGCGGTCGTCGAGAAGTGGAACGCGGCGACCGACGAGGTCGCCGAGGCGATGGTCAAAAACCTCGACACCCTGAACCCGATCTTCATGATGGCCAACTCGGGTGCGCGTGGGTCCTTCAAGCAGATCCGCCAGCTGGCGGGCATGCGTGGCCTGATGGCCAACCCGAAGGGCGAGATCATCGAGCGCCCGATCAAGGCCAACTTCATGGAGGGCCTGTCGGTGCTCGAGTACTTCATCTCCACGCACGGCGCGCGAAAGGGACTCGCCGACACCGCGCTGCGCACCGCCGACTCGGGCTACCTGACGAGGCGTCTGGTCGACGTCGCGCAGGACGTGATCATCCGCGAGCCCGACTGCGGCACCGAGGATCACATCGAGATGCCCGTGTTCAAGGACGGCGGCGACCGCAACGACGGTCTCGTCGGGCGCGTCGCCGCGCTCGATGTCAAGACCAAGCGCGGACGCATGCTCGCCGAGCAGGGCGCCGAGATCGGACGCGCCGAGCTCGCCGACATCGTCGAGGCGTTCGCCGAGGAGCACGAGAAGGGCACGGCGGTCGCCGTGCCTGTTCGCTCGGTGCTCAAGTGCGAGGCGCAGAGCGGCGTTTGCCAGGCCTGCTACGGCCGCGCGATGGCGACCGGCGCACTCGCGCAGATCGGCGACGCGGTCGGAATCGTCGCCGCGCAGTCGATCGGCGAGCCGGGCACGCAGCTGACGATGCGCACGTTCCACACCGGCGGCGTCGCCGGCGCGGACATCACGCACGGCCTGCCGCGCGTGGTCGAGCTGTTCGAGGCGCGCAAGCCGAAGGGCCTCGCGCAGATCGCCGAGCAGGACGGCACGGTGGCGCATCGAGGAGACCGACAAGGCGCTCACGGTCGTGATCACCGACGAGGCGGGCGAGGAGCACCGTCACTCCTTCCCGCGGCGCACGCGCCTGTTCGTCACCGCCGGCGAGAAGATCAACGCCGGGCGCCAGCTCAACGAGGGTTCGGTCTACCCGCACGAGCTGCTGGCGATCCGCGGGCGCACCGACACCGAGGTGTACCTCGTCAAGGAGGTGCAGGAGGTCTACAAGTCACAGGGCGTGGACATCGACGACAAGCACATCGAGCTGATCGTCCGTCAGATGCTCAAGAAGGTGCGCGTCGATCAGAAGGGCGACACCGACTACCTGCCTGGGCAGTTCGTCGACCGCTTCGAGTTCGCCAAGGTCAACGACGCGGTGATCGAGAAGGGCGACGAGGCGGCGCAGTTCGAGGACATCATCCTCGGCATCACCAAGGCCTCGCTGAACACCGACTCGTTCCTCTCGGCCGCCTCCTTCCAGGAGACGACAAAGGTGCTCACCGACGCCGCGCTGGAGGGCAAGACCGACCGCCTCAACGGGCTCAAGGAGAACGTGATCATCGGCAAGCTGATCCCGGCGGCGACCGGGCTCAAGCGCTACCGACGGATCGAGATCGAACCGTCTGAACCGCTGCCGCGCGCGATCGACGATGTCGGCCTGCTCGACCAGGACGAGATCGCGGCCGAGCTGGGCCTCTCCAACGGAGAGGGTCTCGGCGGCGGCTACGGCCACGAGTTCGACGCTGACCTGGCGTCGTTGGAGAAGATCGGCGCCGGCGACAGCGACCCGGGCTTCGTCGAGGAGCTCGCCGAGCTGGAGGTCCCCGAGGAGGACGCAGCGCCCGAGCAGGAGTAACGGGGAATCGTCCGGGGCGGCGAAGGCCGCCCCGGAGTCGTGTCGGGTCGGCTTGAGTCTCAGCCTGCGCCAGCTGGCGCATCTTTGACCGGCGCGTGATGTTCTCATGGCGATGACCGCCCGTCGCATCACGCGCCGATCGCTGCTCGCCGCCGCGGGCGGAGCGCTAGCCGGAGGCATTGCCCACCCCGTCGGCGTGCTCGCGGCGCGCGCCGGACCGCCCCGCGACGCGCTCGCCGAGCGCTGGCTGGGCACGCTGCCGGCCGGCGAGCGGACGATTCGCCTCGCGCGCAACGCCGACCTGCTCGGCGTGCAGTGGCGCGGGCCGCGCGACGCGCGCCTGCAGGTGCGCTTCGCCGTCGCCGGCGGGCGCTTCGGCGAGTGGGTCGCCGCCGGCGACAGCGGTCACGGCCCCGACGGTGTGCGCGTGCAGGCGCCGATCGGCGAGCCGCTGTGGACCGGCGGCACGCGCCTGGTGCAGCTGCGCAGCGACAGGGCGCTCAGCGGCGTGCGCCTGCACCTCATCGACGTGAGCGGCGGCCTCGGCGCCAGGCGCGCCGCGCTCGCGGCGGGGCCGGCGGCGATCGTTTCGCGGGCGCTGTCGAGCGCGCTCGCGCCGGCGACGCCCAGCCTGCAGGCCGGCAGCGGCCAGCCGCCGATCGTCGCGCGGCGCGCGTGGGCGAAAGGCGTCGCCCATCCGCGCGTCGCCCCGCAATACGGCGCCGTGCGCCTGGCCTTCGTGCACCACACCGAGAACCCGAACGGCTATCTCGCCGGCGAGGTCCCCGCGATGCTGCGCGCGATCTTCCTGTTCCATCGCGAAGTGCGCGGCTGGAACGACATCGGCTACAACTTCGTCGTCGACGCCTTCGGGCGCATCTTCGAGGCGCGCGCCGGCGGCATCGACGAGCCGGTCGTCGGCGCCCATGCCGGCGGCTACAACCTCGTCTCGACCGGCGTCGCCGTGCTCGGCTCGTTCGGCGAACAGCCGATCTCCACGGCCGCTCGGCGCTCGCTGCAACGACTGCTCGCGTGGAAGCTCGCGCTGCACGGCGTGCCGGCGCAGGGGCGCGTGACCGTGCGCGTGAACCCCGCCGGGGCTGTGTACAGCCGCTTCCCGGCCAACGCGCGCGTGTCGCTGCCGCGCATCGCCGGTCACCGCGACGCCGACACGACCGACTGCCCGGGCGACGCGCTCTATCGCCAACTGCCGGCGATTCGCCCGCGCGTGCAGAGCCTCGCGCCGCGGCCGGTGCTGGCGACGATCGCGCTCACGCCGCCGCCCGCCGTCGTTACGCCCCCGCCGCCGATCGAAGCATCGCCGCCCGGAGGCGCTACGACGCCGCCCTCCACCAAAGCGATACCGCCTCCCGTCGTCCCCGTGGCCGCCACCGGCGGCCTCGCGGGAACGCTGGCGTTTCTCGACGGCACGCCGATCGCCGGCGCGCTCGTGCAGATCCAGGCGCGCAGTGTCGCGCGGCGCGGCGAAGCAGTGGTCGAGCGGACGCTCGCGCAGGCGCAGTGCGACGTCGCGGGCCGTTGGGCGCTGCCGGCGAGCGTCGTCGCGGCGGGCTCTGGCGTCTCGCTGCGCGCGCTGTACGCAGGGGCGGCGGCCGGCGCAGGCGGGCCGGCAGGGGCCGGCGCGAGCGTGTCCGCGCCGCTCACGCTCAGCTCCGCAGCGCTCAGCGTGCCGGCAGTCGCGCCGCCCACGCCACCAGCAGCTCCCGCTCCCGCCACGTGAGCCCGTGCTCGGGCTGCGTCTGCACGAGCAGCGTCGGCGCGCTGCGCGCGCGTGCCCATTCGTGGCAGCGCTCGTCGAGCGCGTCGTCGATCCACGCGAGCGGGCGCTCGCGCGCGTACGCGTCGATCGCCTGCAGCTTCCAGTGGGCGTTCGAGCGCCCGACCGCGCGCTCGAAGCGCAGGAACGGCAGGCCGGCCGGCAGGCCGAGCAGGTGGGGCAGGTGCTCGTCGGCCTTCTCCTCCCAGCCGCTGCACCACACGGGATCGAAATGCTCGGTCAGGTCGAGAAGGTGAGCGGCGGCGGTGGACGAAAGAAAGTGCGGAATGCCCTCGATCGAGTGGAACGAGCCGGTCTGCGAGGACAGATCGCCGCCGAACAGCGAGATCACGCCGTCGATGTCGATCAGCATCAACGGCTTGTGCGAATCGGTGCTTGAGAACTCCCAGATTTCTTTTGCCCGTTCTTTAGTTTCCACAGAGGTAGTGCGGGGTACTCTCCTGCGACGGTCGATACGCCGATCATCAGGCGCAGGCAGTAAAGCAGCAGGCGATACCGGTCGATCGGCCCTCACGCACCTCACCACAGCACCCACACTTTCATGACCCTAGACCTCGGCATCCTCCTAGCGCTCGCGTGCGCCTTCGTGGCCAACCTCGGCTTCTTCTACAAGCACCGCGGCGCCAACTCCGTACCGAAGATCGACGTGCGCCACCCCTTCGCCGCAGCGCGCTCGCTGTACTCGTCGAAGTGGTTCACGCTCGGCATGATCACCGCGACCGCGAGCTGGGGGCTGCACGTCGCCGCGCTGGCGATGGCGCCGATGTCGGTCATCCAGGTGGCGCTGGCGGCGGGCGTCGTGTTCATCGCCGTCATGGCCGACAGGCTGTTCGGTTTCGAGGTCGGCCGGCGCCAGTGGATCGGGCTCTCGCTGATGGCCGTCGGCCTGGGCGTGCTCGGCGTCACCGCGCCAGCGATGCACGGCGCGCACTCGCAGTTCTCGGTCGCCGCGATGATCGCCTTCGAGGCCGGCCTGTTCGGACTCGGCGGGCTGCTCATCATGGGCCCGCGCATCGGCGGCCCGGTCGAGCACCACGGCGTCATGCTCGGCGCCGCCGCCGGCATCCTCTTCGGCGTTTCCGACACGGCCATCAAGGCGCTCACCGGCATCACCGGCGCGCACGGCTTTCTCGGACTGCTGCTCAGCCCCTGGCTGCTCGTCGCGGTGCTCGCCTCGATCGTCGCCTTCTACGCGTCAGCGCGCGGCCTTCAGGACGGAGACGCCGTGCCGGTGATCGCCGTGACGGGCACCGCCGCGAACATCGCCGGCATCACCGGTGGCATCCTCGTGTTCGGCGATCCGATGGCCGGCAGCCCGCTGGGCATCACGCTGCAGGCGATCGCCTTCATCGCCGTGATCATCGCCGCGGCGATGATGCCCGCGCCGGTGCGCGCCGCCGGCGCTGCCGCAAGCGCCTAGCGCTGCTAGCATCACCGCCCCAATGCCAACCACCTCGCAACTCGTGCGCAAGGGCCGCGTGGCCCCGAAGAAGAAGCTGGCCACGCCAGGTCTGAAGTCCGGCGCCGGGCGCAAAAAGAAAACCTCCGCGCCGCAGCGCCGTGGCGTCTGCACGCGCGTCTACACGACGACCCCGAAGAAGCCTAACTCCGCGCTGCGCAAGGTCGCGCGTGTGCGTATCTCCGGGTCGATCGAGGTCACGGCGTACATCCCCGGCGAGGGGCACAACCTGCAGGAGCACTCCGTCGTGCTCGTCCGCGGCGGTCGCGTCAAGGACCTGCCGGGCGTCCGCTACAAGGTCGTCCGCGGCACGCTCGACGCGGCCGGCGTGAGCGACCGCAAGAAGGCCCGCTCGCAGTACGGCGTGAAGAAAAAATAGATGCCGCGCCGCGCAGCCGCACAGATTCGCCCCGTCGAGGCGGACCCGGTTCACCGCTCCAAGCTGGTGCAGCAGGTCATCAACAAGGTCATGCTCGACGGCAAGAAGTCGACGGCTGAGCGCATCGTCTACGACGCGCTCGCGCTGATCGGCGAGCGCTCGGACAAAGACCCGCATCGAGACGCTCGAGGCGTCCATCAAAGCGCTCACGCCGACGCTCGAGGTCAAATCGCGTCGCGTCGGCGGCGCCACCTACCAAGTTCCCGTCGAGGTCGCCTCGCGCCGCGCGCGCACGCTCGCCGTGCGCTGGCTCGTCGAGTTCGCCCGCCAGCGTCGCGAGAAGACGATGGCCCAGCGCCTCGCCAACGAGCTCACCGATGCGATGTCCCAGCAGGGTGGCGCGTACAAGCGCAAGGACGACATTTATCGCATGGCGCAGGCGAACAAGGCCTTCGCCCACTACCGCTGGTAGCGAACCGGCGACCGGCGCGCTACTGCGTCCTCGGTCGCTCGCGTGCACAGCACGCCACGCTCCCTGCGTCCTTGTATCGCTTGATCGCCGGTCCGCTACGGGCGCGCTGTCCTAAACGCTTCGCGTAGGGCCGCCCGGTCTGGACTCAGCCGCCTGCTGACGGCTTGACCCAAGCGATCATGCTCGCGCCGCCGCTGCGACGTGGGGCGGTGCCGGCGCGCAGGTCGTCGGCGAGGCGGGCGAGGCCGGCGTGCAGGTCGTCGGGGTGGTCGCGCTGCATGCGCTCGAAGAAGCTCGTCTGCGAGCGGCGGGTGGGGTCGAGCAGCAGCTCGGGGCGGCCCAGCATCGCCGACATGGTGCCGTCGCGCATGTCGTCGTAGACGACGGGCGCTCGCGTCGCGCCGGGCAGCAGGTCGAGCAGCTGGCGCAGCGGGGGGTGGGTGTCGTACATCCACGGACGCGCGCTGGGAAAGTAGTCCAGGCACCACGACTCGTCGAGGTCCTCGCGCGTGAACGCCATCAGAGCGAGCCGCCCGTCCGGCCGCAGCAGCCGTTGCGCCTCGTCGAGCGCGCGCGCCGGCTCGTCCACGTGATGGATCATCGCCACGAGCATGACCGCGTCGAAGCTCTCGTCGGCGAGCGGCAGGTCGGTCGCGTCGCCGTGCAGCGTGGGGAGGCCCTTGGCGCGTGCGTGCGCGAGCATCGCGTCTGAGCGGTCGACGACCGTCGGGCGCCATCCCTCGCGCGCGAGCGCCTGCGCGTAGTTGCCGGTGCCGCCGCCGACGTCCGCCAACTCGCGGCCCGGCGCTCCGGCGAGCGCTTGGCGCAGCGGTCGCAGCACCGACGGGCTGGCTGCGCGCGTGCTGTCATATGCACGCGCCTGCCTTGTGTAGTCGTCGAGCAACCCCATCGAATCGACGGTAGCTCGTACGCTTGTCCACAGGACTTGACGAAATAAGCTTCGGTACCTAAACTTAAGGTACCGAATGGCTTTCTCGACCAAACCCGACGTCCCCGCTGCCTCGCCCGCCGGCCCGGCCGCATCGGACCGCATCGAGCCGTACGTGTGGAAGATCGCCGGCGTGGTGATCTTGGGGATGATCATGTCGATCCTCGACACGACGATCGTCAACGTGGCGCTGCGCACGCTGGGCCACGACCTGCACAGCTCGATCTCGCAGATCCAATGGGTGGTGACCGGCTACCTGCTGTCGCTCGCGGCGGTGATCCCGGTGACGGGATGGGCGGCGCGCCGCTTCGGCGCCAAGCGCGTGTACATGACCTCGCTGGTGCTGTTCACGCTTGGCTCGGGCCTGTGCGCGGTGGCGGCGTCGACGACCACGCTGGTGCTGTTTCGCGTGCTGCAGGGCGTGGGCGGCGGCATGATCATGCCGGTGGGTCAGCTGATGATGGCGCAGGTCGCCGGCCCTCAGCGCATGGGGCGCGTGATGGGCATCGTGTCGATGCCGGCGATGCTCGCGCCGATCCTCGGACCGGTGGTGGGCGGCGCGATCCTGCAGAACCTGCACTGGTCGTGGATCTTCCTCGTCAACCTGCCGATCGGCGCGCTGGCGTTTGCGCTGGCCTGGCGGATGCTGCCGCAGACCGACTCCGGCGAGCCCGGGCGCCTGGACGTGCTCGGGCTGGCGCTGCTGTCGACGGCGTCGACGCTGCTCGTGTACGGGCTCAGCCAACTTGGCACGCACAGCGACTTGGCGGCGCCGGTGGTCGTCTGGCCGATCGTCATCGCGCTGGCGCTGTCGAGCGCGTTCGTGTGGCACGCGCTGCGCGTCGAGCGACCGCTGCTGGACGTGCGCCTGTACGCGAACCGCGTGTTCGGCGCGGCGTCGCTGACGACGTTCGGCCTCGGCGCGGCGCTGTTCGGCGCGATGATCCTCGTGCCGCTGTACTACCAGGAAGTGCGCCACGAGAGCGTGATCGTGACCGGCCTGCTGGTCGGCCCGCAGGGGCTGGGCATGCTGCTGGTGATGCCGCTGACCAGCCGCATGACGCAGCGCTTCGGCGGCGGGCGCGTGGCGCTGGGTGGTGTGCTCGTGCTGAGCGCGTCCTCTGTGCCGCTGGCGTTCGTCGGCGCGGGCACGTCGATCGTGTCGATCTCGCTGCTGCTGCTGATCCGCGGCGTGGGCATCGGCTTCTCGTTCATGCCGGCGATGACGGCGGCCTTCTCGGCGCTGCGCCCCGACCAGCTGTCCGACGCGACGCCGCAGCTGAATGTGCTGCAGCGAATCGGCGGCGCGATCGGCACGGCGGTGCTGGCGGTCGTGCTGCAGCGGGCCGCCGGCCATGCCGTGAGCAAACCGGCGAGCGCGTTCCAGACGGCCTACTGGTGGTCGGTGGGCATCTGCGTGCTCTCGCTGATCCCTTGCGTGGTGCTGCTGCGCGCCGAGAACCCGCCTGCGCGCAAGAGTCGCGCGGCGGCCAACGCCGAGGCGGCCGCCGAGCCGCTGGGGGTGTGAGCGAGGCGATGACCGGCGCGGTCACACCCAAGGGCGCGGTCACACCCAAGCGCGGCGCGAAGGCATCGGGGACCACGACGGCCAAGCCGGCCGCTTCCGCGACGGCGCGGGCCGGCGAGCTGGGCCCGCAGATGACGGAGCTCGGGCTGGCCTTCCGCCATGTCGTTCGCACGCTGAGCCGATTGCGCGGGCGCGACACGCACCTGCAGGGCTCAGAGCTCAGCCACGCGCAGTTCGAGCTGTTGACCGAGCTTCACGAGCGTGGCGAGCTGCCCGCCGGGGAGCTCGCCACGGCTGCGCGCTTGACGCCGGCGACGGTCACGCAGATGCTCGACCACCTGGCGGCGTGCGGGCACGTCGAGCGCGTGCGCTCAGAGACCGACCGCCGCGTCGTCGTGTCGCGCCTGACAGCGCAGGGCCTTGACAAGATCGCCGCCAAGCACCGCGTCTGGCAGAGGCGCTGGCAGGCGGCGCTGGGCGACGTGTCCGAGCGCGATCTGCGCGCCGCCACGCGCGTGCTGCAAAGGCTCGGTGCGATGTTCGACGACGCCTCGTCGGAGGCCGCTTGCGCGCCGCGCGAGGATGCCCCGCAGGGGTCCGTGCAAGCGCCGCAATAGCGCTCTGAAACGCCCAAATGCTCTGCTATAGTCGGCTCCGTCGAGCGTGCGCCCGTTATGTTTTGAGCGCCGTTGCGACGGAGTCTTAGACCAAGATGGAGACCTCGATCAGATAGCGAAGCGGACCGGTCCACAAGACCAGCAGCGCGCGTGGACCCGAGGGGTCCATTTTTTTCGCCCAAACCGCCCCACCGGCCGAAACACGAACCCACTCAGATGCCACGCAAGTACACACTGCAAAACACGCGCAACATCGGGATCATGGCGCACATCGACGCCGGTAAGACGACGACGACCGAGCGCATCCTCTATTACACCGGCCGCACGTACAAGATCGGCGAGGTGCACGAGGGCGCGGCGGTGATGGACTGGATGGAACAGGAGCAGGAGCGCGGCATCACGATCACGTCGGCGGCGACGACGGCGGAGTGGAAAGGCCACCGCATCAACATCATCGACACGCCGGGGCACGTCGACTTCACGGTCGAGGTCGAGCGCTCGCTGCGCGTGCTCGACGGCGCGATCGCGCTGTTCGACTCGGTGGCGGGCGTCGAGCCGCAGTCTGAGACGGTGTGGCGCCAGGCCGACAAGTACCACGTGCCGCGCATCGCGTACATCAACAAGATGGACCGCATCGGCGCGGACTTCGACCGCGGCGTGCAGACGATGATCGACCGCCTCGCGGCGCACCCGGTGCCGATCCAGCTGCCGATCGGCGCGGAGGGCGATTTCCTCGGCGTCGTGGACCTGGTGAAGATGAAGGCGATGGTCTACAAGGACGAGCTGGGCACCGAACAGGAAGAAAACGAGATCCCGGCAGAGCTCGCGGAAGCTGCTGAGGCGGCGCGCGAACACCTGCTGGAGGAGGTCTCGCATTACGACGACGCGCTGCTGGAGCTGATCCTCGAAGAATCGGACGTTCCCGAGGACGTGCTCAAGAAGGCCATTCGCAACGCGACGCTGTCGACGAAATTGACGCCGGTGCTGTGCGGCTCGTCGTTCAAGAACAAGGGCGTGCAGCCGCTGCTCGACGCGGTGATCGACTACCTGCCCTCGCCGCTGGACGTGCCGCCGGTCGTCGGCACCGAGCTGATCAAGGGCGAGGAGGAGGAGCGCCAGGTCGTGCGCAAGGCCGACGACTCCGAACCGTTCTCGGCGCTCGCGTTCAAGATCGCCGCCGACCCGTACGTCGGCAAGCTGACGTACTTCCGCGTGTACTCCGGCAAACTGGAGGCGGGCTCGCGCGTGCTCAACGTGGGCAGCGGGCGCACCGAGCGCATCGGGCGCATCCTGATGATGCACGCCAACGACCGCGAGGAGGTCTCGGAGGTCTACGCCGGCGACATCGCCGCGGCGGTGGGCATCAAGCAGGTCATCACCGGTGACACGCTGGCCGCGCCGGACGCGCCCGTGCACCTGGAGAAAATCGTCTTTCCCGAGCCGGTCATCAAGGTGGCGGTTGAGCCGAAGACGAAGGCCGACCAGGAGAAGATGTCGATCGCGCTCGGTCGTCTGGCCGAGGAGGACCCGACCTTCCAGGTGCGCACCAACGAGGAGACCGGTCAGACGGAGATCTCGGGCATGGGCGAGCTGCACCTCGAGGTGCTGGTCGACCGCATGAAGCGCGAGTTCGGCGTCGAGGCCAACGTCGGTCGCCCGCAGGTCTCCTACCGCGAGACGGTGCGCGCCACGGTCGAGAAGATCGAGGGCAAGTTCGTGCGCCAGACCGGCGGCTCGGGCCAGTTCGGAGTGGTCTACATCACGCTGGAACCGGCGCCGGGCGAGGGCTTCGAGTTCGTCAACAAGATCAAGGGTGGCAACATCCCCTCCGAATACATCCCGGCTGTCAAGCAGGGTGTCGAAGAGGCGCTGGAGAACGGCGTCAAGGCCGGCTACCCGATGGTCGACATGCGCGTGACGCTGACCGATGGCAAGTACCACGACGTCGACTCCTCGGAGATCGCCTTCAAGGTCGCCGGATCGATCGCCTTCAAGGAGGCGGCCAGGCGCGCCAAGCCTGTGCTGCTGGAGCCGATTTTTGGAGTCGAGGTAACCACGCCGGAGGACTTCCTCGGCGAGGTCATCGGCGATCTCAGCCGCCGGCGCGGACGCGTCGAGGGCAACGAGCGTCGCGGCAACGCGCTGATCGTTACCGCCCGCGTGCCGCTGAGCGAGATGTTCGGATACGCGACGGACCTGCGTTCGAACACGCAGGGGCGCGCCAACTACACGATGCAGTTCGACGCCTATGAGGAGGTTCCGGGGAACATCGCGGAACAGATCGTCGAACAGAGGACGGGTGAGCCGGTGCCGGCCTAGCGGCTCGGGTCAGGCGAGCAGAGCGCAGCACAGAGCTTTACGCAGCAGGCGCCAGTCACCGACTGGCGCATTTAGATAGATTTCTCAGGTTCGCCCTCACGGGGCGAACATACAAGTCGATACAGGAGCGAACCAAAAGTGGCGAAGGAGAAGTTCGAGCGCGACAAGCCGCACGTCAACGTCGGGACCATCGGTCACATCGACCACGGGAAGACGACGCTGACCGCTGCCATAACGACGGTGTTGGCTGAGAAGGGCGGCGCCGAAGCGCGCACCTTCGCGGAGATCGACAACGCTCCCGAGGAGAAGGAACGCGGCATCACCATCGCCACGTCGCACGTCGAGTATCAGACGGAGAACCGTCACTACGCGCACGTCGACTGTCCTGGTCACGCCGACTACGTCAAGAACATGATCACGGGTGCGGCTCAGATGGACGGGGCGATCCTCGTCGTGTCGGCGGCCGACGGCCCGATGCCGCAGACGCGCGAGCACATCCTGCTGGCGCGCCAGGTCGGCGTGCCGTACATCGTCGTGTTCCTCAACAAGGCCGACATGGTCGACGACGAGGAGCTGCTGGAGCTGGTCGAGGTCGAGGTGCGCGAGCTGCTCAGCGAATACGACTTCCCGGGCGACGACATCCCGTTCATCACGGGCTCGGCGCTGAAGGCGCTGGAAGGCGACGAGGCGTACAAGGAGAAGATCATCGAGCTGGCGGCCGCTCTGGATACGTACATCCCGGAGCCGACGCGCGAGCTGGACAAGCCTTTCCTGATGCCGGTCGAGGACGTCTTCTCGATCACCGGCCGTGGCACGGTGGCCACGGGCCGCGTCGAGCAGGGCATCGTCAACACCGGCGACACGGTGGAAATCGTCGGCGTGCACGACTCTACGTCGACGGTGGTGACGGGCGTGGAGATGTTCCGCAAGATCCTCGACCAGGGCCAGGCGGGCGACAACGTCGGCTGCCTGCTGCGTGGCACCAAGCGCGAGGAGATCGAGCGCGGTCAGGTGCTGTGCAAGCCGGGCTCGATCACGCCGCACACGAAGTACAAGGCCGAGGTGTACGTCCTGAAGAAGGAGGAGGGCGGCCGGCACACGCCGTTCTTCACGGGCTACCGGCCGCAGTTCTATTTCCGCACGACCGACGTGACCGGGGTGGCGAAGCTGCCCGAGGGCGTCGAGATGGTCATGCCTGGCGACAACGTGCAGATGGACATCGAGCTGATTCAGCCGATCGCCATGGACCAGGGCCTGCGCTTCGCCATCCGCGAGGGTGGGCGCACGGTCGGCTCTGGCGTCGTCACGGAGATCATCGAGTAGCAACCGCCGCCCCTCGGGGCGGCGTTTCATTGGCAGTCCGATACGACTAACAAGCCCCCCCGAAAGGCGTGGCGGCGAGCAGGAGCCGGGTTTCTGGATGGAAATCCGTCTCCTCTCACCACTCCGGGAGGGTCCTCGGCGGGAGTGCTTTTCGCCGCCGGGGACGCCAGCAGCGAAGACAGCAGGGCAGCAGCGCCGAAACGTCAGCAAGCAGAGAACAAAGACCAGACCACACGACGCGAATCAGAGATAGCGAGACACGACAGACCAAATGGCATCGGCCACGCAAAACAAGATTCGCATCCGCCTGAAGGCGTATGACACGTCGGCGATCGAGTCGGCCGCGAAGGAGATCGTCGAGACGGCGACGCGCACCGGCGCAACGGTCTCGGGACCGGTGCCGCTGCCGACGGAAAAGAACGTGTATTGCGTGATCCGCTCGCCGTTCAAGGACAAGGACTCGCGCGAGCACTTCGAGATTCGCACGCACAAGCGCCTGATCGACATCCACCAGCCGACGCCGAAGACGGTCGACTCCCTCCAGCGCCTGGATCACCTTCCGGCTGGAGTGGACATCGAGATCCGCCTGGCCACCTGATCCCGTCCTGGCTCCTTCGCGCAACCGCTTGCAATGTCCGCCATCCTCGCCAAGAAGCTCGGCATGACCCAGGTCTTCCAGGAGGACGGAAGGGTCGCGCGCGTGACGGTGCTGCAGGCGGGCCCCTGCCCGGTGACGGCGATCCGCACGCACGAGCGCGACGGGTATGAGGCCGTGCAGCTGGCGTTCGGCCAGATCAAGGAGAAGCACCTGACCAAAGCCGAGCTGGGGCACCTGCGCAAGGCCGACGCGCCGCCGCTGCGCCACGTGGTCGAGTTCCGCGACGAGGCGGGCGAGCTGCAGGTGGGCGAGAACGTGACGGTGGAGTCCTTCGCGGTGGGCGGCCGCGTGAAGATCTCAGGCGTGTCCAAGGGCAAGGGCTTTCAGGGCACGATCAAGCGCCACAACTTCGCCAGCGGCCCGAAGTCGCACGGCTCGCACAACGTGCGCGCTCCCGGATCGATCGGCGCGTCGGCGTGGCCGGCTCGCGTGATGAAGGGCATTCGCGGCCCAGGTCAGATGGGCAACAAGCGCGTCACGCAGCCGGGCCTGGAGATCGTGTCGATCGACGCCGGCGAGAACCTGCTGCTTGTGCGTGGCTCGGTGCCGGGTCCACGCGGCGGCGTGGTGGAGGTGCGCAGCGATGCCTGACGCTCTGGTGCTCGGTGCGAGCCCGACTGGGTCGTCGCCGAAGAAAGTCAAACTCGACGATGGCGCCTTCGGCGCGAGATTTGTCGGTCCGCTGGTTCACCAGAGCGTGCGCGCCGAGCAGGCGGCTCGCAGGCGTGGAACGGCGGCTACGAAGACGCGCGCGATGGTCTCCGGCGGCGGCGCGAAGCCGTGGCGTCAGAAGGGCACCGGACGCGCGCGCGCGGGCTCCAGCCGCTCGCCGATCTGGACGGGCGGCGGCGTGGCCTTCGGACCGCACCCGCGCTCGTACACGTTCAAGGTCAACCGCAAGGAGCAGCGCGCGGCGCTGCGCAGCGCCCTGTCGCTGCACGCCGAGCGCGGCTCGATCGCGATCTTCGACGCGGGCGTGTTCGACGCGCCGAAGACCAGCCGCGCGTTCGACCTGCTCGACGACTGGGGGCGCGACGGCTCGACGCTGGTCGTGCTCGTCCCCGACGACGCGGCGGCGGCTCTGTCGTTTCGCAACCTCAAGCGCGTGGCCGTGCTGACGGCGAACGACGTCGGCGTGACCGACATCGTGGCGGCGGCGTCGCTGCTCGTGTCCGAGGCCGCGCTGGCCGAGCTGACCACGCGCGCCGCCAAGCCGGCGAGCCGCGACGGCCAAGGAGCGAAAGCCTGATGGATCATTCACAGGTGATCATCCGCCCGGTCGTGTCGGAGAAGAGCTACGTGCTGTCGGCGCTTCACCGCTACACCTTCCGCGTGCATCACGAAGCGCACAAGACGCAGATCCGCCAGGCGGTCGAGGCGCTGTTCGACGTGCACGTCGTCGAGGTGCGCACGTCGACGGTCAAGTCAAAGCCCAAGCGCCGCGGCACGACGAGCGGGCGCACGCGCACGTGGAAGAAGGCCATCGTGCAGGTGCGCGACGGCGAGTCCATACCGATCTTCCAGGGCCTCGCGGCCGTCGATTCCTGAGATGGCCGTGAGCGCTTCGCCATACTTCGTCCTCGCTCGCTCGCGCGCAGAGCGCGCCACGCTCCCTGCGTCCTTGTCTGACTCGACTCACGACATCTCAGGAGCCGGCTGATGCCCATTCGCAAGCCCAAGCCCACGAGTCCCGGTATGCGCTTCGTGTCCTACCCGGACTTCGCCGAGGTGACGAAGTCAAAGCCCGAGAAGACGTTGATCGAAGGGCTGAAGAAGAGCGGCGGTCGCAACGCGCACGGGCGCAAGACGTCGCGCCATCGCGGCGGAGGCGCCAAGCGCGCGTACCGGCGCGTGGACTTCAAGCGCCGCAAGGACGGCGTCGACGCGAAGGTCGCGGCGATCGAGTACGACCCGAACCGCTCGGCGTACATCGCGCTGCTGCACTACGTAGACGGCGAGAAGCGCTACATCCTCGCGCCGCAGCGCCTGACCGTCGGCATGATGGTCTCCTCCGGCGACTCGGCTGAAGTCTCCGTAGGCAACTGCATGGCGCTCGCGCGCATGCCGGTCGGCACGGTGATCCACAACGTCGAGCTGCAGCCCGGTCGCGGCGGGCAGATGGCGCGCTCGGCCGGCGCCGCCGTGCAGCTGATGGCCAAGGACGGCGACATGGCGACGCTGCGCCTGCCCTCCGGCGAGATGCGCATGGTGCGCGCGGAGTGCCGCGCGACGGTGGGCACGCTGGGCAACGCCGAGCACCAGAACGTGAAGATCGGCAAGGCGGGCCGCAAGCGCCACATGGGTGTGCGCCCGCAGACGCGCGGCACGGCGATGAACCCGGTCGACCACCCGCACGGCGGTGGCGAGGGCTCGACGACGGCCGGCCGGCACCCGGTGACCCCTTGGGGCGTGCCGACGCTCGGCTATCGCACGCGCAAGAAGAACAAGAGCTCCGACGCATACATCGTGCGCGGCAGACGTCGAGGGAAGGGCAAGCAACGATGAGCCGTTCGAGCAAGAAGGGCCCGTGGGTGGAAGAGCGCTTGATGAGCCGCATCGAAGCGCTGAACACCGCGAACAACAAGAAAATGCTTCGCACGTGGTCGCGCGCGTCGACGATCTTCCCGGAGATGGTCGGCCACACGATCGCTGTGCACGACGGCAAGAAGCACGTGCCGGTGTTCATCAGCGAGTCGATGGTCGGCCACAAGCTCGGCGAGTTTGCGCCCACGCGCATGTTCCGCGGGCACGCCGGCTCCGGGCGGGTGCGATGAGCGCCGAGGACGAGAAGGACGACGTGACGCCCGGCGAGACGCCCGCGGCGAAAAAACCGGCTGCCAAAAAAGCCGCCAAAAAACCGGCGAAAGCGGCGGCCAAAGGCGCCGCAGCCAAAGCTGGTGACGCAAAAGCGCACGACCCGAAAGCCCCCGACGCGAAAGCGGCCGACGGCAAAAAACCGGCTGCGAAAAAAGCTGCGAAAAAACCGGCCGCCAAAAAAGAGCCGGTCGCGAGCGAGAAAAAAGCGCGCGGGAAAGGCGACGCGAAACCGCGCCGCCGGGTCGTGCGCGCACACGCACGCTACGTGCGCACGTCGGCGCGCAAGGCGCGCATGGTGTGCGGGCACCTGCGCGGCAAGTCCGTGCAGGAGGCGCGCGCTATCCTCGCGTTCACCCCTCGTGAGGTGGCGCGCGACTGGAGCAAGCTGCTGGAGTCGGCGGTGGCGAACGCCGAGAGCAACCACGAGTTGCTCGAGGACGATCTGATCGTCCGGGAGGCATACGCCGACGAGGGGCCGACGATCAAGCGATTCAGGCCGCGCGCGATGGGACGCGCAACGCCTATTCGCAAGCGCACGAGCCACCTGACGATCGCACTGACGGTGGACACGGCACAACGCACGAGCAAGAGAAACGGCTAGAGAGACAGGCATGGGACAAAAGGTTCACCCAGAGGCAATGCGCGTGGGCTACATCCACGACTGGAAGTCGAACTGGTTCACCGAACGTCACTTCGCCGAGTATCTGGCCGAGGACGTGCGCATCCGGGAGCACATCACCAACAAGCTCGCGCACGCGGGCCTGTCGAGCATCACGATCCGCAAGGACGCAAACGAGCTGGAGGTCAACATCCACACGGCTCGCCCGGGCATCGTGATCGGCAAGTCGGGCAGCGAAGTGGACGCCCTGCGCCGCGACCTGCACAAGATGACGAGCAAGCAGATCAAGGTGAACATCCTCGAGATCAAGCGCCCGGAGCTCGACGCTTCGCTGGTCGCGCAGTCGATCGCCGAGCAGCTGCAGAACCGCGTGGCGTTCCGCCGCGCGATGAAGCGCGCGCTCACCAGCGCCATGCGCTCGGGCGCCAAGGGCGTGAAGGTGCAGGTCTCCGGTCGCCTGGGCGGCGCTGAGATGGCGCGCACGGAAAGCTACTCCGACGGTCGCGTGCCGCTGCACACGATGCGCGCGGACATCGACTACGGCTTCTACGAGTCGCGCACGACGTTCGGGCGCATCGGCGTGAAGTGCTGGATCAACAAGGGCGAGATCATGCCCGAGGGCTACACGGGCGCCGACCTGACCGACCTCACGGCGCCGGCGGCTCCGAGCTCAGATCGCGACGGTCGCGGAGGGCGCGACGGGCGCGACGGGCGCGGACGCGGGCGCGGCGGCCCGGGTGGCGGCCCGGGCGGCGGACGCGGACGCGGTGGGCAGGGTGGCGGCGGTGGACGCGGCCCGGGCGGCTTCGGCGGCCAGGGCGCACGCGGCGGCGGCGGCGGGCGTGGTCCCGGCGGCGGCGGCGGCGGCGGTGGACGCGGCGGACCGCGTCCCGGCGGCGGCGGGCGCTGATGCTGTCGCCCAAGCGCGTAAAGCACCGCAAGCAGCACCGTGGGCGCCGAGCAGGCGCTTCGCGTGGCCAGGTCAAGGTCCAGTTCGGCGAGTACGGGCTGAAGGCGCTCGAGGGCGGTTGGCTGACCAACCGCCAGATCGAGGCCGCCCGTGTCGCGATGACGCGCAAGATCAAGCGTGGCGGCAAGGTGTGGATCAACGTGTTCCCCGACAAGCCGGTGACGAAGAAGCCCGCCGAGACGCGCATGGGCTCAGGCAAGGGCAACCCCGAAGGCTGGGTCGCGGTGGTCAAGCCGGGACGTGTGATGTTCGAGCTCGCCGGCGTGTCCGAGCCGCTGGCGCGGGACGCGATCAGGCTGGCGGCGCACAAGCTGCCGGTGAAGTCCAAGTTCGTGCTGCGCGAGGACTGACGCGCAGATGAAGGCCAAGGAGATACGCGACTTGGAGGACAGCGAGCTGGCCAAGCAGATCGGCACGCTGCGCAAAGAGGTGTTCGGCCTGCGCTTCGCAAACGCGACGGGCGAACTGGACGACACCGCCGGCGTGGCGCGCGCCAAGCGCGACCTGGCGCGTGCGCTGACGGTCGCGCGTGAGCAAAAGCTGGGAATCAAGCGCAGCTAGCTGGCTGGGCATTCGCGAAGACGAAACGGAAGATATGGCTGACGAGAAAGACAACGAGACCCCCGCCGCCGACGATGCCGTCGAGGCACAGGCCGCCGACGCCGCCGAGGCGCCGCAGGCCGCCGCGCCTGAGGCCGCCGCGCCTGAGGCTGCCGAGCCAGAGGCCAGCGAGCCCGAGGCCGATGCACCCGGCGCCGACGAGCCCGAGGCCGCAGGTTCCGGCGACGACGCGGCTGCGCAGGACGCGCCGGCGCCCGCCGTCGAGGCGGCGCCGAGTGAGCCGGAGGAGCAGCTTTCGCCGAAGGAGCGCCGCCGCAACACGCGCTCGAAGCACGACGGCGAGGCGCGCCCGGCGCGCTCGTCGGAGGAGCGCCACGCAGACCGTCAGGCCGCGCGCAAGACGAAGGCCGTGCGTCGACGCGCGCGGCGGCTGCAGGAACGCGCGAAAGCCGCCGAGCGCCGCGCGGCTGCGCCGGCGCCAGAGCCGCTGGCGCCGGTGCACGCGCCGGTCGAGGGCAGCCGCCGCATGCGCCAGGGCATCGTCATCTCCGACAAGGCCGCGAAGACGATCACGGTGCGCATCGACGTCGCGCGCCGACACCGCCGCTACGAGAAGATCGTGCGCAGTTCGAGCACGCTGCACGCGCACGACGAGAACAACGACGCGCACGAGGGCGACACGGTGCGCGTGATCGAGAGCCGCCCGCTGTCGCGCAGCAAGCGCTGGGCGCTCGTGGACGTGCTGGAGCGCGCGCGATGAAAATCGGAGATTTTCAGACATCGATCGTCACGAGGACGATCGTCGCGATCGATTGGGCCGACCGGACGGAGGCCCGAGCATGATTCAGAACGAGACGCGACTGCGCGTGGCCGACAACACGGGCGCGCGCGAGATTCTGTGCATTCGTGTGAAGGGCGGCTCGCAGCGCCGCTACGCGTTCGTCGGCGACGTGATCACGGCGACCGTCAAGCAGGCCAACCCGCAGGGCGCGGTCAAAAAGGGCGAGGTGGTCACGGCGGTGATCGTGCGTACGAAGAAGCCGATCGGCCGCGACGACGGAACTTACATCGCGTTCGACGAGAACGCGGCGGTGATCATCGACGACCAGAACAACCCGCGTGGCACGCGCGTGTTCGGCCCGGTCGCGCGCGAACTGCGGGAGCGCAACTTCATGAAGATCGTCTCGCTGGCGCCCGAGGTTCTGTGATGGCGGCCTCCAAGCCCAAGCGGCGCAACAAGCTGAAGATCCACTCCGACGACCACGTGCGGGTGACGGGCGGCAAGGACCGCGGCAAGACCGGCAAGGTGCTGCGCGTTGAGCCGACCAAGGAACGCCTTTACGTGGAGGGCCTGAACATGGTCAAGCGCGCCGTGCGCCCGCAGGTCAACCAGAGCTCGTCGACGCTGCCCGGCACCGAGGGGCAGCTCGGTGGGGTGATCGAGCGCGAGGGGCCGATCCACGTCTCGAACGTCGTGCTGCTCGACGCCAAGGGCAACCCGACGCGCGTACGCATCGAGCGCAAGAACGGTACGCGCGTGCGCGTCGCCAAGAGCACCGGCGCGGAGCTGGACTGACGATGGCCGGCGCGACCGCAGAGGCTCCTACCGCGCGCTTGAAGGCGCGCTACCTGGACGAGATCCGCCCTGCGCTGATCGAGCGCTTCGGCTACACCTCGGTTATGCAGGCCCCGCGCGTGGAGAAGATCACGCTGAACATGGGCGTCGGCATGGCCAAGCAGGACTCGAAAATGCTCAAGGCGGCGACCGAGCAGCTCGCGACGATCGCAGGCCAGCAGCCGAGCGTGCGCCGCGCACGCAAGTCGATCGCAGCGTTCAAACTGCGCGAGGGCATGCCGGTAGGCGTGGCGGTGACGCTGCGCGGCGACCGCGCGTACGAGTTCTTCGACCGCCTCGTCACGATCGCCATCCCGCGCATCCGCGACTTCCGCGGGCTGAATGCACGCTCGTTCGATGGCCGCGGCAACTACTCGATGGGCGTGCGCGAGCAGATCATCTTCCCGGAGATCGACTACGACGCCATCGATCAGGTTCGCGGCATGGACATCACCATCTCCACGAACGCAGCCACCGACGCCGAGGCGTTTGCGCTGCTGCAGGCGATGGGCATGCCGTTCGCCGCTCAAGGTCGCCCGCGCGGCTTCGATCCGCAAGCCGACGAGGCCGAGGCGCAAGCACGCGCGGCCGCCGCAGCCGAGAAAGCTCAAGCGCCCGCCACGCCTGCGGCGCCGGCGAAAGCGGCCAAGACCAAACCCGAGCCGCAGGCCGCGTCGGCGCCCGAGGCCGACGAGCCGCAGGCGGCCGGCGAGTCGAAGGCGGCTGAGCCCGAGGCTGCCGAGCCCGCGGCGACGACCGAGCCCGAGCAGGCCGCGGCTGAGGCCGACGACGATGGCGCGGATGATGCACAAGCTGACACGCAGGCGCAGGCCGAGACCGCCGAGGGGATCGAGACGGCAGAGGCCGACGGCGGCGCAGAGCAGGCCGCGCAGGAGTCGCCGCAAGCTGAGGGCGACGCCGACGCGCAGAGCGAGGCAGAGGCAGAGGCACCGCAGGAGCAAGCGGCAGACAGCGCCGAGAAAGAGAGCAGCGACTGATGGCCAAGACATCTCAGCGCGTCAAACAGACGCGTACGCCCAAATACAAAACCCGCGCCTATACTCGGTGCAGCCGCTGTGGACGTCCGCGCGCGGTGTATCGCAAGTTCGGGGTGTGCCGCATCTGTTTGCGCGAGCTCGCCCACAACGGCCAGATCCCCGGGATGACGAAGTCCTCCTGGTAGCGACGGCGCCACCACTTCACAGATAGCGATTCAGCCATGTCGATGACAGACCCCATTGCAGACTTCCTCACGCGCGTGCGCAACGCGATTCACGCCGCACACGAGACGGTCGAGATCCCTGCGTCGAAAGTCAAGAGCGAGCTGGCTCGGATACTCACCGAGCAGGGGTACATCGACTCCTACTCGGTGATCCCCGAGCCGGACGGCGGCGCGGGGCAGCTGATCCAGATTCGCTTGAAGTACACCGAGGACCGTCGCTCGGCGATCTCCGGGCTGCGCCGCGTCTCGCGCCCGGGTCGGCGCACGTACGTCGACGCCAAGCACATCCCGAAGGTACTCGGCGGTATGGGCACATCGATCGTCTCGACGTCGCACGGCGTGATGACCGGCCACGACGCACGCTCGGCGGGCGTCGGCGGCGAGGTCCTGGCGCAGGTCTGGTGAGCTGAGGCATGTCGCGAATCGGCAGACAGCCCATCCAGGTGCCCAGCGGCGTGACCGTCGCGATCGAGCCCGACGAGGTCCGCGTAAACGGCCCCAAGGGCGAACTCTCAGAGCGCATTCACAAGGACATCGAGGTCAAGCAGGACGGCGAGCAGCTGGTCGTCACGCGCCCGACCGACCGCGGCGAGCACCGCGCGCTGCACGGGCTGACGCGCTCGCTGGTGGCGAACATGGTGCAGGGCGTCACCGCGGGCTACGAGAAGCGCCTGGAGATCCAAGGCGTCGGCTACCGCGCGCAGCTGAAGGGCAAGAACCTCGAGCTTGCGGTCGGCTATTCGCACCCCGTGCCGATCCCCGCGCCGGACGGCATCGAGTTCGAGGTGCCCCAGCCCACGCGCGTGGTCGTCAAGGGCATCTCCAAGCAGCTCGTCGGCGAGACGGCCGCGATCATCCGCAAGCAGCGTCCGCCGGAGCCTTACAAGGGCAAGGGCATTCGTTACGAGGGCGAGTATGTGCAAAGAAAGGTCGGAAAGCGCGCATGAGCCCGTATAGCTGCGTCGGATCGGCGTCCTCGATCGCTCGTGTGCGGAGCACACTTCGCTCACTGCGTCCTTGCCCGACTTGCTCTACGAGCTCATGCGAGGCGCAGACACACACAACCGAGGGCGTGCGATGAGCGTCGTCACGAAGGGCGATCGCCGGCTCAAGCGCCGCCGCCGCGTGCGCGCGAAGATCACGGGCACGGCCGAGCGCCCGCGCATCTCGGTGTTTCGCTCCAACCAGGGCATCTCGGCGCAGCTGGTCGACGACGTCGCCGGGCGCACGCTCGCGGCGGTCAACTGGTACGAGGCGGACCTCCGCAAGCTGGACAAGCCCGAGCGGACCAAGCGCGCCGGCGAGGCGCTGGCCGAGCGGGCGAAATCCGCGGGCGTCTCTGAAGCGGTGTTCGACCGTGGCGGCTACCGCTATCACGGCCACGTCCGCGCGTTCGCCGAGGCGATCCGCGAGAGCGGCATAACGGTCTGAGCGTCCAGGCGACCCGTGACCGCTACCCTCACACACTCATGTCGATAATCGTAGACCGCTCAGTCAACCCCGCCGGCCTGGATCTGCAGGAGCGCGTTGTGGAGATCAACCGCGTGGCCAAGGTCGTCAAGGGTGGGCGGCGCTTCTCGTTCACGGCGCTCGTCGTCGTGGGCGACGAACGTGACGTGGTGGGCGTCGGCTACGGCAAGGCCAACGAGGTTCCGCTGGCGATCCAGAAGGGCGTCGAGCGGGCCAAGAAGGATCTGTTTCGCGTGCCCAAGCACGGCAGCACGATCACCCATCAGACGACCGGCATCTTCGGCGCTGGGCGCGTGCTGCTGAAGCCGGCCTCGCCGGGAACCGGCGTGATCGCCGGCGGCGGCGTGCGCGCGGTGCTCGAGCTCGCGGGCATCCACGACATCCTCTCCAAGAGCCTCGGCACGCAGAACCCGATCAACCTCGTCAAGGCCACCGTCGCCGGTTTGCGCGGCCTGCGCACACCGGCAGAGGTCGGCGAGCTGCGCGGGCTGTCGGTGAACCAAGTGCTCGGGCTTACCAGCGAGCCGGCCAACGGCGCCGCGGCCAATGGCGAGCAGCCGGCCGCCGGCGAGCAGCCGGCTCAGCCGCCGGCCGAGCCGATCGCCACGGGGACCGCTGGGGAGGCTTCGTCCTGATGGCGCTCACGGTGACGCAGCGCAAGTCACGCAACGGCGCCAACCAGAAACAGCTAGACACGCTGCGCTCGCTCGGCCTTCGTCGAATCGGACACACGGTCGAGGTCAAGGACTGTGACCAGGCGCGCGGGATGCTGCACGCCGTGCGCCACCTCGTAGAGGTGCAGGAGGGCAAGAAGTGAGCCCGGCCAAGGACGAGGACAAGCCTGAGCTGATCGGCCTGCACAGCCTCGCGCCGGCGCCCGGCAGCCGCCGCCCGCGCAAGCGCATCGGCCGTGGCGAAGGGTCGGGCACGGGCAAGACTTCCGGGCGCGGTCAGAAGGGCGCGGGCTCGCGCTCGGGCTCCAAGCGTCGCGCGCGTTTCGAGGGTGGGCAGATGCCGATCCACATGCGAATGCGCAAGCTCCGCGGGCCGCACATGAAGAAGTCGATGCCGTTCGAGCCGTTTCGCACGCACACGCAGCCGGTCAACATCTCGTCGCTCGAGAGTCGCTTCGAGGCGGGCGCGGAGGTGACGGTCGAGCTGATGCAGGCCAACGGTCTGGGCACCCGCAAGGACGTGCCGATCAAGGTGCTCGCCAACGGCGAGCTGTCGAAGGCGCTGACCGTGCACGCGCACGCCTTCAGCGCCAGTGCGCGCGAGCGCATAGAGGCGGCCGGCGGCACCTGCAAGCTCGTCGAGCGCTAGAAGGTCGTGCGGGCCGTGCAAGCGGCAGCATGCATGAGCGCATCCTCTAGAATCGAGCGCTCCGCGAAAGGGAGTGCAGCGGCGCTCTAAGCCGCGGAGCAAAGCCCATGCTCTCGACGATCCTCAACGCCTTCCAGGTCGCGGACATCCGCAAGAAGATCGCCTTCACGGCGGGGATGCTGCTGATCTATCGCCTCGGCTCGCACATCCCGGTGCCGGGCGTCAACCTTTCGGCCGTCAACAACATCCAAAAGGAGTTCGGCGGCTCGAACATCCTCGGCCTGCTCAACCTGTTCTCGGGCGGTGGCCTGTCGCGCATCGCGCTGTTCGCGCTGGGCATCATGCCGTACATCACCGCGTCGATCATCCTGCAGCTGCTGCAGGTCGCGGTGCCGTCGCTGGAAAAGCTGGCCAAGGAAGGCGAGGTCGGCCAGGCGCGCATCACGCAATACACGCGCTACCTGACCGTCGGCCTGGCTTTTGCGCAGTCGATCGGCTATGTCTTCCTGTTCCACACGCTGCAGGCCAAAGCTGGCGAATCGGTCGTCACGCACTTCGACGCGCCGCACATCTTCCTGATCGTCGTCTGCCTGACGACCGGCTGCGTGCTGCTGATGTGGATCGGCGAGCTGATCACCCAGCGCGGCATCGGCAACGGCATCTCGTTGCTGATCTTCGCCTCGATCGTCGCGCGCCTGCCGAGCGGCATCCAGACGTGGTGGACCTCGCAGAATCAGGTCTTCAAGGTGATGATGCCGTTCCTCGTGCTCGCGGTGGTCGCCGGCATCGTGTTCGTGCAGGAAGGCCAGCGGCGCATACCGGTGCAGTACGCAAAGCGCGTGATCGGCCGGCGCATGACCGAGGGCGGGCAGACCTACCTGCCGCTGCGCGTGAACATGGCGGGCGTCATCCCGGTGATCTTCGCCGCGAGCATCATGGCCTTCCCGCCGACCGTTGGGCAGCTCGTGAAAACGCACTGGGGCCAGGAAATCTCAGACTTCTTCTCGCCGAACGGCTGGCACTACGTAGTCGGCGAGTCGCTGTTCATCCTCGTCTTCACGTACTTCTACACGGCGGTCACGTTCAACCCGGTCGACCAGGCGGACAACCTGAAGAAGTACGGCGGCTTCATCCCGGGCGTGCGGCCGGGGCGTCCGACGGCTGAATTCCTCGACCGCATCCTCGCCCGCCTGACGTTCCCCGGCGCGCTGTTCCTCGCCGCGGTCGCTGCGCTGCCGACGATTCTGATCGCGCGCACGCATCAGAACATCCCGCTCGGCGGCACCTCGATCCTGATCGTGATCGGCGTCGCGCTGGAAACGATGAAGCAGCTGGAGGCGCAGCTGATGATGCGAAGTTATGAGGGCTTCTTGAAGTAGTCGGCCGCGCAGCCCAGGAGATAGGCTGCGCTGACGTTGTCCGAACTGAACCTCATCCTGCTCGGCCCACCTGGCGCGGGAAAGGGCACGCAGGCCGACCGCTTGCGCGAGGACTTCGCCCTGCCGCACATCTCCACCGGAGACATCCTGCGCGCGGAGGTCAGCAACGGCACGGAGCTGGGCAAGCGGGCCAAGAGCTTCATGGACGCCGGCGAGCTGGTTCCCGACCAGGTGATCGTCGGCATGATCATTCGCCGGCTCGGCGAGCCGGACGCGAGCGACGGCTTTCTGCTGGACGGCTTTCCGCGCAACGACGAGCAGGCAGACGAGCTGGCCAAGGCGCTGGAGGGCCTCGGCAGGCGCCTGACCGGCGTGCTGCAGATCGAGGTGCCGGACGACGAGGTCGTGCGCCGCCTGGCCGGCCGGCGCGTGTGCGTGAAGAACCCCACGCACATCTACCACGTCGAGTTCGACCCGCCCAAGCATGAGGGCGTGTGTGACCAGGACGGCTCGCGCTTGATGCAGCGCGACGACGACAAGGAGGAGACGATCCGCCGCCGCCTGGAGGTCTACCACGCGCAGACCGAGCCGTTGGTCGACCGCTACGACACGAGCGGTCAGCTACGGCGCTTCGACGGTACGCGCAGCCCCGACGAGGTTCATGCGCGCGTACGCGCGACGGTCGCCGCGCTGCGCATGGAGAAGGGCCTGTAGCGAGCGCAGCACGGCCGTCGCCCCCGTGGGCCGCGGTGCCGCTGACCGCGGCCCGCAGCGCCGCCTGCGCGGCGCTCGCGAGCGCCGTGGCGGCGCAATCGCCCAGCTAAGCTCCGCGGGTGATCATCAAGAAGTCTCCCGAGGAGATCGACAAGATGGCCGCCGCCGGCGAGATCCTCGTGGCGACGCTGGCGGACCTGCAGGAGCGAGTCGCGCCGGGCGTCAGCACGGAGGAGCTCGACCGGGCGGCCGAGCGCTTGATCCGCTCGCGCGGCGGCGTGCCGACGTTCAAGGGCTACCGCGGCTTTCCCGGCTCGATCTGCGCGTCGCCCAACGCGATGGTCGTGCACGGCATTCCCGGCCCGTACAAGCTGAAGGACGGCGACGTCATCTCGATCGATGTCGGCGTGACGCTCGACGGATGGGTCGCCGACGCCGCGCGCACGCTCGCTGTCGGCGAGATCGGCGCGCTGGAGCAGAACCTGCTGCGCGGGACCGAGCAGTCGCTGCACGCGGGCGTCGCCGAGTGCCGCGCGGGCAACCGCATGGGAGACATGTCAAGCGCGATCCAGCGCGTCGCCGAGGGCGCCGGCCTGTCGGTCGTTCGCTCGCTGGTCGGGCACGGCGTCGGGCGCAACATGCACGAGGACCCGCAGGTGCCCAACTACGGCAAGCCGGGCAAGGGACCGCTGCTGGAGGAGGGCATGGTGCTGGCGGTCGAGCCGATGATGACCGCCGGGCGCGCGGCCGTGCGCGTCGGCGGCGACGGCTGGGCGATCTTCTCCCAAGACGGCTCCCCGGCGGCGCATTTCGAGTTCACGATCGCGATCACCGGCGACGGGCCGCGGGTGCTCACGCCTTGGCATCTGCCGGCCTCAGAACGCGCCGGCGAGCACGCATCGCAGGGCGTCGCCAGCACATAGGAGTTGCTACCATCTGGAGCCCTGCTCGAAAGCGCGGAGAGTCCGCGCGACGAGCGATCTCCACGACTCGGTAGCGGCGGCCGCAACGGCAGCCAGAGCCAGGCCGTGGAACCCAGCCGCCGAAAGGGATCATGAAGGTAAGACCGTCGGTCAAGCCGATGTGCGAGAAATGCAAGATCATCCGCCGCCACGGGGTGGTGCTGGTGATCTGCCAGAACAAGCGCCACAAGCAGAGGCAGGGCTAGATGGCTCGCATCGCCGGCATCAATCTTCCGCTGAACAAGCGCTCGGAGATCGGGCTGACGTACATCTACGGGATCGGTCGCGCGACCTCCAACAAGATCCTCGCGCAGGTGGGCGTGAGCCCGGACACGTACGTGCGCGACCTCACCGAGGACGAGGTCGCCAAGCTGCGCGACGCGATCGACGAGGGCTATGCGGTAGAGGGCGACCTGCGCCGCGAGCGCTCGCAGGACATCAAGCGACTGCAGGAGATCGCCTGCTATCGCGGGCTGCGCCACCGTCGCGGCCTGCCGGTGCGCGGGCAGAAGACGAAGACCAACGCGCGGACGCGCAAGGGCCCCAAGCGCATGCAGGTCGCCGGCAAGAAACGCGCAGGTAAGAAGTAGTGCCCGCGGCACCCAAACGCGTGCGCGGTCGGCGCAAGCCGAAAAAGAACATCCCGGTCGGTCAAGCGCACATCAAGACCTCGTTCAACAACACGATCGTCTCGCTGACCGACACGCAGGGCAACGTGATCGCCTGGGAGTCGGCCGGAGGCGCCGGCTTCAAGGGCTCGCGCAAGTCGACGCCGTTCGCCGCTCAGGTGACCGCCGACGCCGCCGCGCGCAAGGGTCTGGAGCAAGGTCTGCAGAAGGTGGAGGTCTACGTCAAGGGCCCCGGCTCGGGGCGCGAGACGGCGATCCGCTCACTGCAGGCCGCGGGCCTGGAAGTGACGGGCGTCAAGGACGTCACGCCGCAAGCTCACAACGGCTGCCGCCCACGCAAGCGGAGGCGCGTCTAGATGGCCAGAGACACAGGACCACAGTGCAAGCAATGCCGCCGCGAGGGGCAGAAGCTGTTTCTCAAGGGCGAGCGCTGCCTGACGGACAAGTGCGGCGTCGAGCGGCGCTCATATCCGCCTGGCGAGCACGGCCGCGGACGCATGAAACAGAGCGAGTACCGCGTGCAGCTGCGCGAGAAGCAGAAGGCCAAGCGCTACTACGGCGTGCTCGAGAAACAGTTTGCCGGCTACTACCAGAAGGCCTCGCGCCAGACGGGCATCACCGGCGAGAACCTGCTTGCGCTGCTGGAGTGCCGCCTGGACAACGTGCTCGTGCGCCTCGGCTTCGCGGCCTCGCGCCGGCAGGGGCGCCAGCTGATCCGCCACGGCCATTGGACGGTCAACGGCCGGCGGGTGAACATCCCCAGCTACCAAGTGCGCCCGGGCGACGTCATCGCGATCAAGGCGGAGACGCCGGCCACGCAGGTGGTCAGGGACGCGACCGAGCTCACCGGGCAGATTCCCGCGTGGCTTCAGGCCGACCACGAGTCGCTCACGGCCAAGGTGCTGCGCAAGCCGGAGCGACGCGAGGTCGCCGCGCCGGTGCAGGAGCAGCTCATCGTCGAGCTGTACTCGAAGTAGTAAGCAGGAACTTCATGCGCCTCGCCTCTGGTGGGCGAGGCCCGAGCCGGCCGTCCCCCGACGCCGGTGCGACACCAAAACGACGTTAGGACTCTGATGCTCGACTTCCAAATCCCCCGGATCACAAGCGAGTCCGTGGAGCAGAATCGTGGCACGTTCACGATCGAGCCGCTAGACCGCGGGTTCGGCTACACGTTCGGAAACTCGCTGCGGCGCGTGTTGCTCTCCTCCCTCTCGGGAGCCGCCGTGACAAGCGTGCGCATCGAGGGCGTGGCCCACGAGTTCTCGACGATCAACGGCGTCAAGGAGGACGTGACGGACATCGTGCTCAACCTCAAGGGCGTGGTCTGCCGCATGCACTCAGACGCCAGCGAGGTCGAGGCGCCGCTGGTCGTCACTGGTCCGGGCGAGATCACCGCGAAGGACATCGACCTTCCGGCGGGCGTGGAGATCCTCAACCCCGACGTGCACGTGGCGACGCTGGAGAAGAAAACGAAGCTCGAGCTGTACATGACGATCGGCCGCGGCCGCGGCTACCGCCCGGCCGAGGAGAACAAGTCCTCTGACCAGCCGATCGGCGTGATTCCGATCGACTCGATCTTCTCGCCCGTCCGCCGCGTCGCGTACGCGGTCGAGCAGGCGCGCGTCGGCCAGAAGACGGACTTCGACAAGCTCACGCTGGACATCGAGACCGACGGCTCGATCGACCCGCAGGCTGCGCTGCGCGAGGCGGCCGAGCTGCTGATCAGCCAGCTGGCCATCTTCACCGACGCCGACCGCATCCAGGAGCTGCGCGCCGCGCCGGGGGGACAGCTCGACGGCCACGGGCTCGCCGTCGGCGGCGGCGCGGCGCCGGCGCTGCAGGGCGAGGAGTACAGCATCCTGATCGAGGAGCTGGAGCTGGGCGTGCGCTCATACAACTGTCTCAAGCGCGCGGGTATCCAGACGGTCGGCGACCTGATCTCCAAGTCCGAGGCGGAGCTCAACGCGATCCCCAACTTCGGCAAGAAGTCGATCGACGAGGTCATCGAAACGTTGCACACACGCGGCCTAGACCTCCGCCAAGATTAGGAGGGCCGCTGAGCGGCGCGAGCCTTTGTCCTCGGTCGCTCGTGTGCGGAGCACACGTCGCTCCCTGCGTCCGCGGCTCGCTTGCCCATCGACCCTCCTAGCCGACTAGACTGCACAACCGCAAACCACACGCAGCACCGAACCACACGCAGCACAATCGCCATGCGACACCAACGCAAAAAACACCAGCTCAGCCGAGACAGCGCGCATCGTAAGTCGCTGCTGATGAACCTGAGCAAGGAGATCATCGAGCACGAGCGCATCAAGACGAGCGAGGCGAAGGCCAAGGCGGTCAAGCCGGAGGTCGAGAAGCTGATCACGCTGGCCAAGCGCGGCGACCTGCACGCCCGTCGCCAGGCGCTGTCGACGCTGTCGCAGGACAAGTTCGCCGTGCACAAGCTGTTCGAGGATCTCGCGCCGCGTTACGCCGACCGCCCGGGCGGCTACACGCGCATCCTCAAGCTCGGTCCGCGCAAGAGCGACGCGACCGAGATGGTCTTCATCGAGCTGGTCTGAGAGCCGCGCTCGCGGGCGCGTACTGCGGAGATGGTGACGAAGCTGACGCTGGAGTACGACGGCGCGGGCTTCGCCGGCTGGGGGCGCCAGCCGGGCCTGCGCACGGTGCAGGAGGAGGTCGAGCGCGCACTGCGCACGGTGCTCGGCGACGTCGACGTCGACGGCGAGCCGTTGAAGTTGACGGTCGCAGGGCGCACCGACCGCGGCGTGCACGCGTGGGGGCAGGTGGCCAGCTACCGCCACGAGGCGGTCGACCCGCTGCGCCTGAACAGCCTGCTGGATGACGATGTGGCGATCCTGCTCGCCGAGCCTGCGCCGGAGGACTTTGACGCCAGGCGCGACGCGCGCGCTCGTACGTACTGCTACCGCGTGCTCGCACGCCGCGCGCGCAGCGTGTTCGCGCGCGACACCGCATTCTGGTTCACCGGGCAGCTCGACAGAGACGCGCTTGACGAATGCGCGCGCCTGCTGCTCGGCAAGCACGACTTCACGGCGTTCACGCCGCGCGAGACCGAGCACAGCTGGTTTCGCTGCGACGTCATGCGCGCCGAGTGGATCGACGGGGGCGAGACGCTCGAGCTGTGGATCGAGGCGGACATGTTCCTGCGCCACATGAACCGCGTGCTCGTCGGCACGATGCTCGAGGTCGCGTCGGGGCGGCGCACGGTCGAGGACTTCGCGGGCCTGCTTGAGGGACGTCCGCGCGCGGAGGCCGGGCGAACCGCGCCGGCGCACGGGCTGGCGCTGGCGTCGGTCAGCTATGCGCCGGAGAGCTGAGCTGCCTGTCGTCGTGGGGACTGCGGCGGTCCCTATGCTGGACGGCGACGATGCTCAACGTACTGCTGACAAACGACGACGGGATCGAGGCCGACGGCCTACAGGCGATGCGCACGGCGCTGGCTGCGCTGGAGGACGTGCGCCTGGCGGTGATCGCGCCGGACGGCAACCGCTCGGCGATGGCCCGCTCGATCACCACGCGCAGGCCGCTGTGGGTCGCCGAGGTGCCGTTCGCCGACGGCTCGGTGGGCTATGCGACGGACGGCACGCCGGTGGACTGCGTGCGCCTGGCGAGGCTCGGGCTGATCGAGGACTTCGAGGCGGAACTGGTCGTGGCGGGCATCAACCACGGGGCGAACCTGGGCGACGACATCACCTACTCGGGCACCGTGGCGGCGGCGCTGGAGGGCGTGGTGCTGGGTATCCCGTCGATCGCCGTGTCGCAGCAATCGGGCGCGCGCGCGCTCGACTACCGCTTCGACGGCGGCTTCGGCTTCGATGTGGCGGCGGCGTTCGTCGCGCGGCTGGTGGCGCGCATCGAGGACGTGCCGCTGCCGGCGACGACGCTGCTGAACGTGAACGTGCCGGCGGGCGAGCCGAGCGGCGTCGCGGTGACGAGCCTGGGCAGGCGCATCTATCGCGACGAGCTGAAGCTCGAGCGCGAGGAGGAGCACCGCCGCCGCTACTGGATCTACGGCTCAGATCCGGGTTTCCACGACGATCCGGGCACGGACCTGGCGGCGGTGGCCGCCGGCGAGATCGCCGTCACGCCGATCCACTTCGACCTGACCGATCGCGCGGGCCTGGAGTCTTTGAAAGGCTTTGACCTCAACGACCTGCTCGCGCCACCGATTGGAGATCGGCCAGCACCCGAGACGCCGTGAGCGCCGGCGCGGCCTCGGCGCAGACGCTCGCGCGGGTGAGCGAGCTGCGCAAGCAGCTCGACTACCACTCGCATCGCTACTACGTGCTCGACGATCCGCAGATCGGCGACGACGAGTACGACGCGCTGCTGGACGAGCTGCGCGCGATCGAGCGCGAGCACCCAGAGCTGGTGAGCTCCGACTCGCCGACGCAGCGAGTGGGCGGCGAGCC
Organism: uncultured Solirubrobacteraceae bacterium; assembly: GCA_963794905.1. Classification (GTDB taxonomy): domain Bacteria; phylum Actinomycetota; class Thermoleophilia; order Solirubrobacterales; family Solirubrobacteraceae; genus Palsa-744. The sequence goes on along the minus strand of CAWCFO010000002.1, from coordinate 836,728 downwards.
GGTGAGCCGCCTGGAGAAAGTGCAGCACCTGGAGCCGATGCTGTCGCTCGGCAATGTGCGCTCGCAGGAGGAGCTGCGCGCTTGGGTGGAGCGGATGCGCAACCACCTGGCGCGCGAGGGCATCTCCGACCCGGACTTCCGGTATGTGGTCGAGCCGAAGATCGACGGCCTGGCGATCAGCTTGGTCTATCGCGACGGTGCGCTGGAGCGCGGCGCGACGCGCGGCAACGGCGAGATCGGCGAGGACGTCACGCACAACCTGCGCACGATCGCCGCGATTCCGCTGCAGTTGAAGGACGCGCCGGCGCTCGTGGAGGTGCGCGGCGAGGTGTACATGTCGCTGGCGGACTTCACGGCGCTGAACGAGCGCCGCGCGGAAGCGGGCGAGTCGACGTTCATGAACCCGCGCAACTCGGCCGCCGGCACGATCCGCCAGCTCGACCCGGCGGACGCGGCGAAGCGGCCGCTGTCGATATGGGCCTACCAGGTGGGCGTGACCGACGGGCTGACTTTCGAGCGCCATTCGCAGGCGCTGGACTGGCTGAGAGAGCACGGGTTTCGCGTGAACCCCGACGTGCAACTGCTGGCGAGCGAGGACGAGGTGATCGCGCAATGCCTCGCGTGGCAGCAGCGCAGGGGGGAGCTGGACTTCGAGATCGACGGCGTGGTGGTGAAGGTCGACGATCTGCGACTGCAGCGTCGCCTGGGCTCGGTGGGCCGCGACCCGCGCTGGGCGGTCGCGTGGAAGTTCCCGCCGACGACGGCGGTCACGCGCCTGCAGAAGGTGATGTGGAACGTGGGCAAGTTCGGCGACATGCGCCCTTATGCGGTGCTCGAGCCGGTGGTCGTGGGCGGCGTGCGCATCGGCATGGCGACGCTGCACAACGAGGAGGACCTGGCGCGCAAGGACATTCGCGCGGGCGAGGACGTGATCGTGCTGCGCGCCGGCGACGTGATCCCGCAGGTGGTCTCTCCGGCGCCGCATGTGGCCGAGGGCAAGCGCCGCCCGCGCCGGCCCAGGCCGCCGGCCAAGTGCCCGTTCTGCGCCACGCCGACGACGAAGGCCGAGGGCGCGGTGTTCACCAAGTGTCCCAACCCGCTGTGCCCGGGGCGCGCATGGCAGCTGCTCAAGCACTTCGTGTCGCGCGGCGCGATGGACATAGAGGGCTTGGGCGAGAAGCAGGTGGCGCTGCTGCAGGAGCGCAAGCTGGTGCAGACGGCGGGAGACCTGTACCGCGTGAGCGAGGCGCAGCTGCTCGAGCTGGACGGCTTTGGCGAGCTGTCGGCGAAGAACCTGCTGGCGGCGATCGAGGCGTCCAAGCGGCGACCGTTCGCGCGCGTGCTGTTCGCGCTGGGGATCGAGGAGGTGGGTGAGGTGACCGGCCGCAACCTCGCGCAGCGCTTTCGCAACATCGACGCGCTGCTGGCGGCCGAGCCGCAGGAGATCGAGCAGACGCACGGGATCGGCGAGAAGATGGCGGCGTCGATCCATGCGCAGCTGCACGACGAGCGCATGCGCGAGCTGATCGCCGACCTGCGCGCGAGTGGCCTGCAGTTCGCGACCGAGGGACCGGCGCCGTCGGAGGGCCCGCTGAACGGCAGGACGCTGGTGCTCACGGGCACGCTGCCCGACTGGTCGCGCGAGCAGGCGACCGAACGCATCATGGCCGCCGGCGGGCGCGTGGCGAGCTCGGTGTCGAAGAAGACCGATTACCTGGTCGCCGGCGAGAGCGCCGGCTCCAAGCTGGCAAAGGCTCAGCGGCTGGACGTGGCGGTGCTCGACGAAGCGGGCCTGCGCGCTCTGCTCGACCGGTAACGGCGCCGCGCACCGCCCGGCCGGTAGCGGCGCGTCACACGCTGCGACGCTCGGCGACGACGGACAGCGTGCCGGTGATGGTGCCGAAGCCGCACGTGCTGCTGGCGATCGGCCAGGCGCCGCCGCGCAGCGCGCAGACGATGGCTGTGGCGACGAGCGCGACGCTGGAGAGAAGAAGGATCGAGCGACAAAGCAGCGCGAAGCGGCGCTCGGTGAGCTCGAGGTCGACGAGGCGCGCTTCGACCTCTGGACGTTCCCGATAGGGCCGCGTCAGCGCCTGGCGCGGATGCGTTTGCGCTCGTAGGGGCTCAGCGCGCATGCCAGCGCCTGTCGGCTGGAGCTATTCGAGCTCTTCCACGGCGCTCGCGAGCGCGACCAGCGGCACGTCCATCGCGCGAGCGATCTGCAGGACGGTGAACCAGCCGGGCGCCGACTTGCCCAGCTCGATGCGCGCGAGCGAGCCGATCGTCACGCCAGCATGGAACGCCACCGCTTCGCGCGTCAGGCCGCGCTCCTCGCGCATCGTACGAATGGCTGCAGCGAGCGCCGGGTCGGGCTTTGCCGTGCGGGGCATTGTCTGCACGATGCCAGCCGCATCCGACAGAGTCCATGTAGACAAGTGTACGCGATCTACGACAGGCGGTCTACGATATTCGGCCCTTTTCGGAGGCTCGCACGATTCGGCAAACGCGCTGCTGCCCTGCCCACAGCTAGCGCGCGGGTGTGCGCGACTTGGAGCGCGCGACTTCGGCGTCGGCGTAGCCGGCGCTGGCGAGCGTGATGGTCATGTGGTCCTGGATCACGTGCGCGAAGGTCGTCGAGATGCCGTCGTTGAAGAACGCGAAGGCGAGCAGGTGGCCGTTGGCCGCCTGGCAGTAGCCGACGAGGTTGGAGTAGCCGGTGAGCGTGCCGGTCTTGCCCTGGCACGTGCCCGACGCGGCCGTGCCGCGCATGCGTTTGGCGAGCGTGCCGGTATGCCCGGCGATGGCCATGCTGGAGCGCAGCAGCGTGCCGGTGGGCGTGGGCTGGAGCGCGATGAGCATGTCGGCGACCTGGTAGGCGGACGTGCGGTCGGCTTCTGAGAGCCCGGAGCCGTCGACGACGCGCGGGTGGATGCCGAGCACGGCGGCGATCGTCTGGACGACGACCGCCGCTCCCGCCGCCGTGGTGCCGGCGCCGCCGGCGGCGGCGCCGAGATCCTTGAGCAGGGTCTCCGCGAAGAAGTTGTCAGACGGCGGCAGCATCAGCGCGAGCAGCTGCGCGATCGTCGGCGAGCTGACCTGCGCGAGCTGCGCGGCGCCGCTCGGCGCTGTCGCTGCGCCGCTGGGGCCGCGCACGCTGACGCCGGAGTTCTTGAGCATCGCCCACAGCTTGCGCGCGGCATACGCGGCGGGGGAGTGGGCGACCTTTTCCGAGCCGCTTGCGCCGCGATCGAAGGCCAGCCCGCTGAGCGTGCCTTCGAGAAACGGGTCCTGCGCGTAGCCGCTGGAGGGCTCGCCGCGCTGGGAGTCGAAGTCGGACTCGTCGCCGTAGATGGAGCCGCGCACGGCGTGGATGCCGTCGACGCGGATGAGCTGTGCGACGAGCGTGGAGATGCTCGCGCCGACGCCGCCGTAGTGGCTGCGGATGAACGCCGTGTCGCCGAACGTCGGGTCGCCGCCGCCGTGCAGGTAGAGGTCGCCTTCCCACACGCCGGTGGGGCTGAGCTGGCCGGTGCCGAGCACGGTCGTGGACAGGTGCGCGCTCGGGCCGAGGCGCTGCAGCAGCGTGGTGGCGGTGTACAGCTTCTCCACCGAGGCGGGCGGGCGCAGCGCCGTGGGGCGTTCGGAGAACAGCGCCTGTTTGGCGGTGATGTCGTAGACGTAAGCGCTCGAGTGGGGGCCGGCGATGCGCATCTGATGGGCGAGATCGCCCTGCAGCGCGGCGAGGCTGGCGGCGGCGTAGGCGCCGCCGGGGAGCGCGACGAGCGCCACGAGAAGCGCTGCCGCAAACGCCAGGGACAGCGCGGCAAGCCGATCGAAAGCGCCGCGAGGGGGCGCGCTGCGGCGGTCGGTCGGCGCGCGCAATGGCACAGCAATGCGCTTCTGAGTCATATGTCCCTTAGAATCAAGATGGGATGGGCAAGGTAGTCAAGCTGGAACCAACGGACAAGGCGAAGGTTGCGGCGAAGAAGCGCAGGGCGGCGATGCACGCCGCTCGCGGCGTCGGGCGCAACGGATCGGTCGATCGGCGCCGCCGTGCGCGCCGCCACAAGACCGCGCTGGTGCTCGGAGGCGGCGGCTTCACGGGCGGCGTGTACGAGATCGGCGCGCTGCGTGCGCTGGACCTGCTGGCGGTCAACAGCAGCGTCAACCAGTTCGACGTGTACGTGGGCACGTCGGCGGGCGCGTTCATCGCGGCGCTGAGCGCCAACGGCGTGACGCCCGAGGAGATGATGCGCGTGGTCACGCGCCAGGGCAAAGCGCCGTTCAAAGACATCGACCTGAACGATCTGCTGCGGCCGAACCTGCTGGAGTTCGCGCGCAAGGGCGCGGTGCTGCCGCTGCGTGCGCTGTCGCTGGCGCGTCAGGTCGTCTCACAGCGCGGCGCGGTGTCGCTGATGGACGTGCTGCTCGGATTCGCCGAGGGGCTGCCATCGGGCGCGTACACGGGCGCGGGGATCGAGTCCTACCTGCACGAGGTGCTGTCAGAGCCGGGGCGTACGGACGACTTCTCAGAGCTGGCGTGCGAGCTGTACCTGACGGCCACCGACCTGGACACGTGCGAGCGCGTGGTGTTCGGCGTGGAGGGCTCGGACGACGTGCCGATCTCGACGGCCGTGCGCGCCTCGGGAGCGCTGCCGATGGTCTACGCGCCGGTTCGCGTGAACGATCGTGAGTTGATCGACGGCGGCATGGTGTCGACGACCAACCTCGACATCGCGGTGGAGGCGGGCGCGAAGCTGATCGTGGTGATCAACCCGATCGTGCCGTTCGTCAACGACTTCGCCGCGCAGGTGCGCACGCTGCGTGGCACGCGCGCGCGACGCGTGTCGGACATGGGCTTTCCGCAGATCGGCTACCAGGCGTTCAAGCTGGTGGCGCACCAGCGGCTGCACGAACTGGCCAAGAGCTGGGAGCGGCGCTACCCGGGCGTGGACATCGTGCTGATCGAGCCCGAGCCGACCGACGAGCTGATGTTCCAGACGTCGATGATGAACTTCACCTCGCGCGTGGAGATCGCGCGCCACGGCTTCGAGTCGGTGACCAAGCACCTGGCGGGCGAATACGAGCGCTACCAGGCGGTCGCCGAGCGGCACGGCATCGACATCTCGGGCGCGCGCGTGCGCAAGGTCGTCGAGCACTTCGACGCCGAGCCCGAGCAGGTCAGCGCGTGGCGCAAGATCCTCGAGGGCACCACCGGCACGCTGCTGCGCCAGTCGGGCTCGGCCGGCTGACCGGCCAGCGCCGGCGTCAGGGCCGCGAGCTGACCGTGGAGTCGAGCTCGCTAGAGCAGAGCTTTGTCGAGCGCCGCGAGCAGGCGCGCGGTGGCGGCGCTCTTGCGGACGGCGATGCGCACGTGGCTGTGGCTCGCCGAGCGCGTCGCCTTCGGCCACGAGGACGCCCAGCTGCGCCAGCCGCGCGGCCAGCTCGCCGCCGCTGGCGCTGGGGTGCGCGGCCCACACGAAGTTGGCCTGGCTGTCGGCTCACGTCGAAGCCGCGCTCGCGCAGCCCTTCGATCAGCGCGGGCGCTCCTCGCAGATCGTGCGCACGGTCGCTTCGAGCAGCTCCGAGCACGTGCGCAGCGCCTCCAGCGCGCCGGCCTGCGAGACCTCGGAGACGCCGAGGTCGGGCTCGAGCTCGGCCATCAGCTCCTGCGAGCCGGGGCCGCCGATGGCGTAGCCGACGCGCAGCCCGGCGAGGCCCCAGGCCTTGGAGAAGCTGCGAAAGACGAGCAGCCGCGGGTGCTCGTCGAGCAGCTTCAGCGACGAGTCGATCGGCTGGGCGTCGGCGAACTCGACGAGCGACTCGTCGAGCAGCACGGCGACGCCCTCGGGCACGCCGTCGAGCAGGCGGCTCCAGCTCGTCTGCGTGCAGCAGCTCGCCGGTCGGGTCGTTGGGGCTGGCGAGCGCGATCACGCGCGTGGCGGGCTCCTGCGCCGCCTCGATGCAGCGCGTCGATGCCGCCGGTCATGCGGCACCGCGCGGCCGTGCGCGCGCCGCGCCATGATCGGATACAGCGGGTAGGACGGCCAGGTCGTCAACAGCTGCTGGCCGGGCTCGATCAGCGCGCGCGTGGCGGAGCTGAGCAGCTCGGCGGCGCCGTTGCCGAGGATCAGCCTGCCGGGCTCGACGCTCAGCCGCTCGGCGAGCTCGTCGCGCAGCTCGGAGCCGCGCACGTGCGGGTAGCGATGCAGGCCGCGCCGGGCGACGTAGGTGATCGCGCTGACGATGCGCGGATGCGGCAGCTCGGGCCAGGTCGTCTGCGAGAGGTCGAGCGTCTCCACGCGCGTGAGCGCTTTGCGCCTGCGCTCGGCGGCGTCCTCGCGCAGCCCCGCGTTGACCTCCTCCTCGGACATGCCTTCGAACTGGCGGTAGTAGTCGAGCAGGCCCACGGCAATGCCCGTTCTAGCAACGCACGCCCGGTTCGCCGCGGCGCGGTTCGCTGTGGCCGCGCTCGCGAGGACGGCGGTCGGGCGCGCTCACCGGTTGCCGTTGCCCGACTGGGTGACCGAGCCGGGGCCGTGGATCACGACGAACCAGAACGTGAAGACCACTCCGCAGATCGACGGCGGTGGTGCCGAAGATGCGGCCCATGACGCCCGCTGCGCTGGTCGTGCCCGGCGGCGCGGCGCACGAGGATCCAAGCCTGGTCGAGGCGCTTGAGCAGCGCGAGCGTGCCGAACAGCAGGGCGAACAGCGCGACGAAGGAGACGAGGATGCCGATGCTGACGCTGCCGGCCAGGTAGTCGACCTGCGAGCCGACCCACAGGCAGGCGAGCGGGATCGGGACCCAGCAGAGCAGGCTGAGGGCGATCATCGCCGCGACGCATGAGGTTGGCGAGCGAGCCGTCGACGCGCTGGCGCTTCTGGCTGCCGCGCTCGGGCAGCGAGCGGAAGCGCACGGGCGCGGTGCCTGGACGGCGTCCGACGAACAGGCCGCCGTTCTCGCTGGGGTCGCTGCGCATGTGTACCTATGTTCGCAGGCGACGCCCGGCCGCCGGTGCGCTTGCTTGGGCCGCGGGTGCGGCGAGCCTTTGGCGTCTGGACACGGCGCGCGTCAGCCCGCGTAGAGAGCGTCGAACAGCTCCGCGTATTTCTCGTTGACGATGTTGCGCTTGACCTTCAGCGTCGGCGTCAGCTCGCCGGTCGCCTGCGAGAGGTCGTGGTCGAGGATCGACGAACTTCTTGACCTGCTCGACCTGGGCGTATTTGGCGTTGGCGCGGTCGATCTCCTGCTGGATCAGCTCGCGCACCTCGGGCGTGCGAGCGAGCGACGGGATGTCGCTCGGCAGGTCGTGCTCGCCGGCGAATATCGGCATCTCCTCCTCGTCGAGCGTGATCAGCACGACGGGGTAGGGGCGCGCGTCGCCGTGCATGACCGCCTGGGAGATCCAGCGGCACTGCTTGAGGTCGTTCTCGATGTTCGCCGGCGTGAGGTTCTTGCCGCCGGCGGTGATGATGATGTCCTTCTTGCGCCCGGTGATCGACAGGTAGCCGTCCTCGTCGATCGAGCCGAGGTCGCCGGTGTGCAGCCAGCCGTTCTCCACCGCGCCGAAGCTCGCGTCGGCGTTGTTGTGGTAGCCGTTGAAGATGTTCGGGCCTTTGACGAGGATCTCACCGTCTTCGGCGATCTTCAGCTCGACGCCCGGCAGCGCGCGCCCGACGGTGCCGAAGCGGTGGTTTTCGACCGTCGAGGTGGTCGCCGCGGTGGCCGTCTCGGTCATGCCATAACCCTCGAGCACCGGCACGCCGCAAGCCCAGAAGAACTCGAGGATCTCTTTGGCGATCGGCGCCGCGCCGCTGGTCGCGTGGCGCACCTTGCCGCCGAAGATCGCGCGAACGTTCTTGAACAGCTGCTCGTCGGCTTCGTCGAAGGGCTTCTGCAGCTCCTCGGGCACCGGCTGGCCCTCGTTGATCATGTTGCGCACCTTCACGCCGAGCTGGATCGCGGCCTCCGCGCGCGCGCGCTCCTCGGGCGGCTGGGACTGGATGGCGCCGTGGGCGAGCGTGTAGATCTTCTCGAACACGCGCGGCACCGAGGGCAGGTAGGTCGGCTGCACCTCCTGCAGCTCGGGCACGATCTGCTTGGTGTCGCCGCCGAAGTACGCGAGCGTGCCGCCGAGGTCGAACACGGCGAGCTGGATCAGCAGCGCGAAGGAGTGCGCGAGCGGGAGGTACAGGTAGATGACCTCGTCGCCCTGGATCTCGCCGGCCTCGCCGACCATGTCGATGATCGCGCGGTAGTTGCCGTGCGTGAGCACGCAGCCCTTCGGCGGGCCGGTCGTGCCGGAGGTGTAGATGAACGTGAACGGGTCCTCTGGGCGCACGGCGGCGCGGCGCGCGTCGAGCTCGTCGGCGGCACGCTTGCGCCCGCGCTCGCGCACGTCATTCGAGGCTGATCGCATCGAGCGCGCGCACGGCGTCGGATGACCCGTTGGCGATCGACGAGGTGTCGGGCGGGTCGATCACGATGACCGTGCGGATGCCCGGGATCTGCTCGCGGATCGCGGCGATCTTCTCGAGCTGCTGCTCGTCCTCGCAGACGATCGCGCAGGCCGCCGAGTCGGAGATCACCCACAGGCACTCCTCGGGCGAGTTGGTCTGGTAGATCGGCACGACGACAGCGCCTGCCGAGGTGGCGGCCATGTCGGCGTAGGACCACTCAGGTCGGGTGTTGCGCGAGGATGCACACGCGCTCGCCCGGCTTCTATGCCGAGGTCGATCAGACCGAGGCCGATCTCCTGCACGATCTGCGCGAGCTGCTGATAGCTGACGTCTTGCCAGGCGCCGTCGCGCTTGTAGCGGATGGCCGTGTCCTCGCCGTGAGCCGCGGCGGCGCACGGGATCAGATCGGCGATCGTCTGCGAACCGGTGGCCGACCCCGCGGTCGATGCCGTCGTGACCTCCATGCGACTCTCCTCTTCCTCGATCAAACAAGCTGGCTGACCAGCCCAATGTTAGAGCGCATGCGCGCCGTTTACGAGCTTCGCGCCGGGCGCTGTCGCTCGGGCGGACCGGCGTCGCGCCCGGCGCCCTCGATCAGACCGACAGGAGTTGCGGTCAGCGTTGTCGGTCACGCGGGGCGGCGTCGCGCCCAGGCTCTCGCTCACGCGGGGCGGCGTCGCGCCCGGTGCTCTCGATCAGATGGGATTGGGCACGTCGAGAAAGACGTGGCGCAGGTCGAAGCGCTCGGCCAGGTGCTCGCCGAGGCGCCGCACGCCGAACGTCTCGGTGGCGTAGTGACCGGCGGCGATGAAGTGCATATGGGCCTCGCGCGCGCTGGCCATCGCGCGCTCGGCCGGCTCGCCCGTGAGCAGCGCGTCGGCGCCCGCGGCGGCGGCTTCGGCGAGGTAGTCAGACCCCGCGCCGGACACGATCGCCAGGCTGCGCACGCGCTCGGGCCCAGCATCGAAAACGAGCGGCTCGCGAGCGGTGACCTCGCGCACCAGCGCGAACAGTTCGTTTGCGGCGATGCCGTCGTCGTCGAAGCGCGCGAGCACGCCGATAGGCTGGCCGCGATGCAGCGCAAACGGCTCGATCGCGCGAGCGCCGAGCGCTTTGGCGAGCAGCGCGTTGTTGCCGAATTGCAGGTGTGCGTCGAGCGGCAGGTGGTAGGCCGCGAGCGCCATGTCGGCGTCGAACAGGAGCTTCAGCCGGCGCTTGAGCGCGGCGTCGATCGGGCCTGGGCCGGAGCCCCAGAACAGGCCGTGGTGGACGAGCAGCAGCTGCGCGCGCTCGGCCACCGCCAGCTCGAACAGCTCGACGTTCGCCGACACACCCGTCGCCAGCGTGTCGACGTGCGCCGCGCCCGGCACCTGCAGGCCGTTCGGGCCGTAGTCGTCAAATCGCTGCGGTTCGAGCAGCGCGTCGAGCTCGGTGATGATGTCATTGACGACGGCGGGCACCGGCCGAACATAGCGGTATGGAATACTGACGACGCGTCGGGGCGTGGCGCAGCCTGGTAGCGCGCACCGTTCGGGTCGGTGAGGTCCCGAGTTCGAATCTCGGCGCCCCGATATTTTTTTATCTGCGAAGGCGAGCGAACAGGGCGAAGATCGCCGAAAACGCTGAGCCTCGCAGGAGGCGATCACTCGCGCCCGCGCTGGACCTTGGTACGCAGGACCGCAAACGGACCGCAGAAACTGTGAATCCGTTCGGCCCAGCCGCGATGATTGCCCCGTGCTGGTTCTACCGTGCTCGGCGACGGCGCTCGTGATCGCGGCGGTCGGCGCCTTCGCCCTCTCAGGCTGCGGCGGCACCCAAGCCGTCAAGCCCAAGGCGATCGCTTTCGAACCGACGATCATCGGCTGCTCCGGGAGCCCCACCGAATGCACCTCGGCAACAGCCATGCAAATTCGCGAGTTGCGTGAAGCGCATAGCCACCTCTGTCCCGAAGACAAGCCGAACGTGCTTGTCAAGGCCGATGGAGCGCTGGTCTGCGTCGCCACGTTGCCAACGGCAGGCCCGACCGCCATCGGCGTTTCGATCCCGAGCGCGGTGCGCGCACAAGGGCTGGACGCGGTCGCCAATTTCAAGGCCGGCGGAGCAGTGGTGGCAAGGACCGGCTGTCTGGCCTGCCATCGCATCGCAGAAGCAGGGAACCGCGGTCCCGGGTCAGACCTCACCCACGTCGGCGCGCGTCTGCCGCCAGCGGCGATCGAACGCGCGCTGGTCGACTCGCCGGCACCGATGCCGTCGTTCAGCCGCCTTCCCAACTACCAGCGGCGCACTCTCGTGGACTTCCTCGCCCAGCTGCGCTGAGGACTGAAGCCTTGGCATACCTCCAAGGAACTAACTAAGGAATCGCGACGCGCTTATGGACATCGCGCCAGCGCCGGTCGAACGTCCACACCGCGTCGGCGTCGATCATCTCGGCGACCACCAGCGCGATTGCGTCAGACAGGCTGAGGCCGCGGTGGCGAGCCTTCAGTGCCGCGGCGTCATCGGCGACGGCGGCGCTGACGGGGACCGTCTCGCAGCCGTCTGCGAAGTCTCGGGCGGCCGCAAGCGTCTTGCCGCCCACGCGAGCAGGGCCGACGAGGATCTCCGCCCTTGTCGTCGCGGCGAGCACGAGCTCGTCGTCGCTCGCGCCCGCGAGCGCGTCCACCGCCGCATCGTGGTGCGCGTCATCGGCTGCGAGCGCGGCGATTGCCACGCTCGCGTCGAGGACGATCAGCCGCGCCACTGGGCGCGGAGCTCATCGAGGTAGTCGGAGGGGTAAGCAGAGCTGTCGAGCTTGCCCATCGCCGCGAGCAGCCGAGCGCGCCGCTGGGCACGCCCCTGCTGATCTGCGGGCGCGCCGAGCAACTCGTGACGAACCGCCGTGCGGATCAGTTCAGCCTCGCTGGTGCCGCGCTCCTTCGCCGCCTGCTTGATCCCCTGATGAAGCTCGGTCGGCAAGTAGATCGTCGTCTTTACCATGGGCGGGAATGTACCACACATAACATATGGCACTGGCTGCTGCGAGCAACGGGCTCAGAGGCCATCCCGGTGCGGTGCAGCACATGATCAAGCGCGTGAAATCCACGTTTCGGATCTGCTGAGCGCCCGTCGGCGGGTCCACCCGGCGGCCGCATCCGCGACATGACGGGCGCCGCACTGCCTTGCTGGCGATGACCCCGGCTAAAGTCTGGACTCGTGAGCTACGTCGAGCGCGTCGCCACTTCGCCAGTGGTCGCCTGCACATGGGAGCAGACGACCACGACCCAGCGCGAGCAGCAGATCGTGCCCGACGCCTGCGTGGATCTGATCTGGGCCGGCGGGCGGCTGACGGTCGCCGGGCCTGACACCGGGCCGCGCGTCGTGACGCTGGAGTCGGGCTCGCGGCTCGTCGGCGTGCGGTTGCGCCCCGGCGTCGCCGGCGCGGTTCTCGGGATGCCGGCGTCCGAGCTGTGCGACCTCTCGCCCGACGGGGCCGACGTCCTGGGAAACGATGCCGTCGCGGCGCTCGTCGAGGAGTTGGACGCGCGCTCGGAGGACCCGCATGCGCTGCTGCTGCAAGCCGTTCAGCAACGCCGCGCGGAGCCCGATCCGCTCGTGTGCGCCGCCGTCGTCCTGCTCGCCCGCCCTTCCGCGCGAGTCGCTCCGGTCGCCGCCGAGCTCGGCGTCAGCGCGCGCCAACTGCACCGTCGCGTTCGCCACGCGGTCGGGTACGCGCCGAAGATGCTTCAGCGTGTGCTGCGCTTTCGGCGCTTGCAGGCGCTGTCGCCCGCGCCGCTTGTCGAGCTGGCGCTCGATGCGGGCTACGCCGACCAAGCTCACATGACCGCCGAGGTGACGCGCCTCGCCGGCGTCACGCCTGTCCGATTTCTCAAAGACCGGACCCCCACTGCCGCGTAGCGTGCCCGAGCATGCCGATCGACCAGCGCGCTGCTGAGAGCTTCATCTGGTCGGCCGCCCGGCTGCTGGACCGTCATCGCTACAGCATGCTGTTCGCCGACGGCGCGACCGAGCCGGTCGTACAGGCGCTGCGCGCGTACCGCAACTCCGACGGCGGCTTCGGCCACGCGCTCGAGCCCGACCTGCGGGGACCGGCCAGCCAGCCGGCGCCCACGCTGTACGCGCTGGAGATCCTCGACGAGGCCGGCGCGGCCGACGGCGAGCTGGCGCGCGACGCGCGCGCCTGGCTAGCGCAGATCGCCGAACCGGACGGCGGCATCCCGTCCGTGCTGCCCGGCTATGAGGAGTACCCGCACGCGCCCTGGTTTGCGCCCGGTCCCGGGTCCGTTCTGACCCTCGCGCTCGCCGCCGCCGTCCACGCCGGCGGCGTCTCCGGCGACGCGTGGCTGGACCGCGCCACCGACTGGTGCTGGCGATCGATCGACAGGGCCGAGCAGCCACGCGGGTATTGGCTGAAGTTCGCCTGCGCGTTCCTCGATGCGGTTCCCGACGAGCAGCGCGCCCGTGCGGCGATCGCATCGCTCGCCGGCGCAGTCGACGCCTCCGCGATCACGCCCGTCGACGGCGCCGACGGCGAGGCGCTGCGCCCGCTCGACCTCTCGCCGCGGCCGGGCAGCCGCTCGCGCGGGCTCGTCGGCGAGCAGGACATCGAGGCCCACCTCGCCGCCGTCGAGCACGAGCAGCAGCAGGACGGCGGCTGGATGTTCGACTGGCTGGCCTGGTCGCCGGCGCAGACGAACGACTGGCGCGGCAACGTCACGCTCCGAGCGTTGATCTGGCTGCGCGACAACGGACGACTCTGAAGGGCTTGGAGCCCGAGCGAGACGGTGCCCCACAGCCGGGCGAGACGGTGCCCGGCATCACTGCGGCGCGATGAGAACCCGGCCGCCGTGGCGGGGGCGCGAACTCGATTCGCGCCCCGCGCCCGCGCCGACCGACCGCGCTCATGCGGTCGGTTGGAGGAACCCCGTCACCGTCCGCATGCGGCCGTCGCTTGCAAGGGTCGCGAAGTCGACGCCGACCGCCACCGGGTCGCCTGCGTCAGGGGCCAGCGACCACGTGAAGCGAACGCGGTCGTGATGCGCGTCGACGGCGTCGATCAGGGTGAAGCGATGGTTCGGGAACTGCTGCTGAGCGCCGGCGATCATCGCGTCGATGCCGTCGACGCCCTCGCCTGACATGACCGGATCGAGGTAGCTGGCGTCGCCGGTCAGCGTGTCGGCGATCAACGCCCGGCGGCGCTGTGGGTCGGTCTCATTCCACATTGCGATGTACGTGTCGACGACTGCGTTTGCGTTGGGCATCTCTAAGGCTCCTTTTGGTTGTGCCTGTTGGGGCTCGCACACTCTCAGCACCCGCCTCCGCCATCAATTACCCGGGAGGTAACGAACGCGGGCAACGCTTACCTCTGGGGTAATCGACAGACGAACCGCAGGCGGGCAGGGTGGCGGAATGTCCACTCAACAGAACACATCCACCGTCGCACCCACCGCTTCGATCTCACGAGGGCTGGTGACTCACTGGGCCGCACTCGCGGTCGTCCTCGCCGGCACGTTCATGGTCGTGCTCGACTTCTTCATAGTCAACGTCGCGCTGCCCTCGATTCAGACCGGGCTGCACGCCGGCGCCGGGGCGATCCAATGGGTCGTCGCCGGGTATGCGCTGACCTCCGCCGTGCTGCTGATGAGCGCGGCTCGCCTCGGCGATCGGATCGGTCGTCGTCGCGTCTTCTCGATTGGCCTGGCGACGTTCACGCTCGCTTCAGCAGCCTGCGGCTTGGCCCCCGACCCCACCGTGCTGGTCGTTTCACGATTGCTGCAGGGCGCCGCCGCAGCGCTGCTCATGCCCAACGTCCTGTCGATCATCAGCGTGAGCTATGCCGGCCAGGATCGTGTGCGGGCCTTCGGGATGTACGGCCTCGTGATGGGCGTCGCGGCCGCCGGGGGGCAGCTGATCGGCGGCGGCCTCGTGCAGGCGGACATCGCCGGGCTGGGCTGGCGCGCTTGCTTTCTCATCAACGTGCCGGTCGGAGCGATCGCGCTGAGCCTCGCCGGCAGCGTCGTCCCGGAGTCCCGCTCGGAGGGGAGTGGGCGACTGGACTGGCTCGGCACGGCGCTGATCACGCTCGCCGGCGTCGCGATCGTGCTCCCACTCCTCGACGGTCGTCAGGCGGGCTGGCCGTTGTGGACGTGGCTTTCGCTCTCCGCCGCGCCGCTCATCCTGCTCGGCTTCGCGCGACACCAGCGGTGGCTGTCGCGCAGAGGCGGGGAACCGCTCCTGCGCCCGGCGCTCTTTCGCGAGCGCTCGTACAAGGTCGGCCTGATCACCCAGCTGGCGTTCTGGTGCGGGCAGGCGTCGTTCTTCCTCGTGCTCGCGCTCTATCTGCAGCAAGGACGTCGGCTGAGCGCTCTCAACGCCGGACTGGTCTTCACCGTCCTCGCTGTCGCTTACGTCGTCGTCTCGGCGCGCGCGCCCGCGCTCGCCGAGCGTCACGGGCGACGGCTGCTCGGATTCGGTGCGCTCGTGCTCGCGCTCGGGCACGCGACCCTGCTCGTGGTCGTCGCCGAGGTGGGTGTCGGCGGCTCGCCGCTCGCGCTCTTTCCCAGCCTGCTCGTGATCGGAGCCGGCATGGGGCTGATGATCGTTCCGCTGACCACGCTCGTCATGGCGGGCATGCGCCCGCAAGACGCCGGCACCGCATCGGGGGCGCTTGCGATGATGCAGAACCTCGGCGGCGCGATCGGCGTCGCTGTGACCGGCGCGATCTTCTTCGGCTCGCTGCACGGAGGGTATGCGCACGCGCTCGAGCTCAGCCTCGCGCAGCTCGCGGCGCTGCTGCTCGCGGTCGCGGCCCTCACCCGTCTCCTGCCGCCTCATGCGAAGGCGACGTGAGCGGTGAGCGTTCTCCCTACCTCACAGGTAATGGCGCCCGGTTCGGCGTGGCGCTAACTTGACCACGTGTCCGCCTCAGCCTCCGCTCCCGCGATGCCGGTCGGTGTGATGCTCCGCTCCTGGCGCCAGCGCCGGAGTC
Source organism: uncultured Solirubrobacteraceae bacterium (assembly GCA_963794905.1). Classification (GTDB taxonomy): domain Bacteria; phylum Actinomycetota; class Thermoleophilia; order Solirubrobacterales; family Solirubrobacteraceae; genus Palsa-744. The sequence continues at coordinate 821,280 of CAWCFO010000002.1, read as the reverse complement.
TCAGTCAGCTCGAACTCGCACTCGATGCGGCTGTCTCTTCCCGTCACGTCAGCTTCCTCGAGACCGGCCGGGCGCGCCCGAGCCGCGAGATGGTGCTCCACCTGGCCGAGCATCTCGACGTGCCTCTGCGCGAGCGCAACAGCCTGCTCCTTGCGGCGGGCTACGCGCCTGTGTTCGCCGAGCGACCGCTCGGCACCGACGAGATGGCGCCGGTCCGCCAAGCGCTCGCGCGGTTCCTGCGGGCGCACGAGCCCTACCCGGCGGTCGTGGTGGACCGTCACTACAACCTCCTCGACGCCAACGACGCCCTCGCGGTTCTCACCGACGGCGTGGCCGCTGAGCTGCTCGAACCTCCCGCCAACGCGCTTCGCGTGACGCTGCACCCGAATGGCATGGCGCCGCGGATTCTCAACCTCGGCGAGTGGAGCGCCCATCTCCTCGGACGGCTCCGGCGCCAGGCGGCCACGAGTGGAGATGCCGATCTGCAGAGCCTGCACGACGAGCTCGCCGGCTATCCCGGCGTTGCGCGCGAGGCACCATCCGAGCAGTCCGCAGGCCGGGACATCGTCCTGCCGCTTCGCTTGCGCGACGCGCACGGCGACGAGCTGTCGTTCTTCAGCACCGTCTCCACTTTCGGCACGCCCGTGGACATCACGCTCGCCGAGCTCGCAATCGAGGCCTTCTATCCCGCCAACGCCAGCACTGCCGCGCGGCTGCTGCAGGACATCGGCGGAGCGGGGCCAGAGCACGCAAGCGCCAACTGAGCCCGCCCTACCTGCGGTCGGGAGTGCGCCAATTCGCTACCTGGCAGCCCTTGGGTGAGGCGGAAGCCCCTCGCGCCGCCCCGACCAGCGCACCTCGCGATCCGGCAGCCCTTGGGCTACGCGGAAGCGCTCCGCGCCGCCCCGGCGAGCGCATCGCCGACCAACCGCCGGATGTACGGCCCGAGCAGCGACGCGACCCCCTGCGCCGTCTCGCCTGGCTCGCCTTTCGGCAGCGCCGCATGGCTGATCGCCAGCCGCACTAGGCATTCGGCGATCAGCTCGGCGTCGCGCGCATCCACTGCCGGCCAGCTGGCGAGCAGCACGTCGGTCAGCCGCGCGGCGGCCATCTCGACAAGCGTCTCGCCGCGAGTCGTGAACAGCGCGATCAACTCGTCGGCGCCGTCGCCGGCGACGATCGCGCTGACCAGCGGATTCTCCGCGGCGACCGTCAGGAACAGCTCGAACGTCGCCTGCAGCGCCAGCCGTGGATCGTCCGCGTTCGCCGCGATCGTGCTCTGCACGGCGTCGATGAAGCGTCCGGCTTCGCGCAGTACGAACTCCTGCGCGAACTCGGCGCGCGAGCCGAACTCGTTGTACACCGTCTGCCTGCTCACGCCCGCGGCCGCCGCGATGTCGCTCATCGTGATCTCCGACCACGGCCGCGTGGCGAGCTCCAGGCTCGCGCCGTCGAGCAGCGTGTCGCGCAGCAGGCTGCGCGCCGCCACCGCGTAGGGCACCTGCCCCGCCGGCTGCTGCGCGCCCGTCACGACCAAGGCGACGGCCGCTGCGCGTTCGCGTCCGCCGGCTCGAAGTCGACCTTGTCGCGCACGCCGCAGTCCGGGCATGCCCAGTCGTCGGGCACCTCGCTCCACGGCGTGCCCGGCGCAAAGCCCTCGCGCGGGTGACCCGCGTCCTCGTCGTACACGTAGCCGCAGCCCGGGCAGCGATAGGCGCTCATGCGATGCTCGTCAGGCGCTCACGCCGCCGCGCGCTCACGCCCGGGCTGATGTTCGCGCGCGTCACGTCGCCTTCGTAGTGTTCGAGCACCCGGTGATCCATCACGCGCCGCCACAACGGCGGGATGACGGCAGTGAGGATCATGCCCGCGTACCCCGTCGGCAGCTGCGGCGCCTCCTCCACGTGGCGCAGCGCCTGGTAGCGGCGCACCGGGTTGGCGTGGTGGTCGGAGTGGCGTTGCAGGTGATAGAGCAGCACGTTCGACGCCGTGTTGTTCGAGTTCCAGCTGTGCTCCGGCCGCGTGCGCTCGTAGCGCCCGTCCTCGCGGTGCTGGCGCAGCAGGCCGTAGTGCTCCAGGTAGTTCACCACCTCCAGCAGCGAGAAGCCGAGGACCGCTTGGATCAGCAGGTACGGCAGCACGATCACGCCGAATGCCGCCACCAGCGCGCCGAACAGCACGACCGTCATCGCCCACGCGCTGAGGATGTCGTTGCGCGGCGTCCACATCGCGCTCTGCAGACGCCGCAGGCGCGTGCGCTCGAGCTCCCACGCCGAGCGCACGCTGCCGATGACCGTGCGCGGCAGGAAGCGGTAGAAGCTCTCGCCCAGGCGCGAGCTCGCCGGGTCCTCCGGCGTCGCCACGCGCACGTGATGCCCGCGGTTGTGCTCGATGAAGAAGTGCCCGTAGCCGCTCTGCGCCAGCGCGACCTTGCTCAGCCAGCGCTCGACGCTCGCTCGCTTGTGCCCCAGCTCGTGCGCCGTGTTGATCGCGATGCCCGACACCATCGCCACGGTCAGCGCCAGGCCGACCGACTCGACCACCGAGAGCTTGCCGTACGCCCACAGCCAGCACGCGAAGATCAGCCCGGCGTACTGCACCGGCAGGTACGCGTACGTGCACCAACGGTAGTAGCGATCCTGCTCCAGCTGCTTGATCATCGACTCCGGCGGGTTGCGCGCGTCCACGCCGACCGCCAGATCGAGCAGCGGGAAGATGCCGAACACGAGCACCGGCCCGTAGAACCAGAACACGCCCAGCCCCGTCAGCGCCACCAGCGCCCACGCGAGGAAAGGCAGCGTCGGCACGACCAGACCGAGCAGCCAGTAGTAGCGCTTCGGGTCCCGCCACGACGCGGGTCTCTCCGCGCCCGTCCCGGCACTCGCCTCAGCCATCGTGACGGTCTTCGCTGCTGCAGGCGCTGACATGACGTTCGTTCCTCCTGCCGGTTGGTTGCCAGCAGCACTTTACACAAAGACCGGTCGCTGTCAAGCAAACCGACAGCAATACCAGATATGACAAGCGCCCTCGCGCCTCGCGCCCCCGCACCCTCGCGCGCGACAAGCCTTGACCAGCAGTTTCGCCCGTTTGCGCCCCAGCCCGGCCGCAGCCACCCGCCGTGGCCCCGGCCGAAGCCACCCGCCCGCAGCCCCGGCCGCAGTCACCCCGCCGTGCCTCAAGCCCGCTGGGAACCGCGGCGACCTGCGCGGCCTCTCCAGCACCGTACGCCAGCGGCTCCGCAGGCTACATCATTATATGATTATAATCATTATATGCCTATCACTATTATGCCGGAGGCGGCCGAAACGGACTCCGTGACGCGCACCCGGCCGCGGCTCGTGCTCGCGATCTGCTGCATGAGCCTGCTCATCGTCGGCATGGACGTGACGATCGTCAACGTCGCTCTGCCGTCCATCCGGCGCGACCTCGGCGCGTCGGTCTCGTCGCTGCAGTGGACGACCGCCGCCTACACCGTCGTGCTCGCCAGCCTGCTCATGCTCGGCGGGTCGACGGCCGATCGTCTGGGGCGCGCCCGCGTGTTCAAGCTCGGCCTCGCGCTGTTCACCGCCGCGTCGCTCGCCTGCAGCCTCGCGCCCGGCATCGGTTGGCTGATCGCCTTCCGCGTGCTTCAGGGCGCCGCCGGCGCGATGCTCAACCCGGTGGCCATGTCGATCATCCGCAACACGTTCGAGGACCCGCGCGAGCGCGCGCAGGCGATCGGCGTATGGGGCGCGGTCGTCGGCATCAGCATCGCGCTCGGGCCCGTCCTCGGCGGCGTGCTCGTCGGGCTCAGCTGGCGGGCGGTGTTCCTCGTCAACATTCCCATCGGACTCGCGGCGATCGCGCTCACCGCGCGCTTCGTGCCCGAGTCTCGCGCGCCTCGCGCGCGCCGCGTCGATCCGCTCGGTCAGGCGCTCGTCATCGTCATGCTCGCGAGCTTGACTTCGGCGATCATCGAGGGGCCCAGCCTGGGGTGGGGCTCGCCGGCCATCGCCGCCCTCGCCGCCACCGCAGGCGTTTCGCTCGTCGCGCTCGTGCGCTACGAGCTGCGCAGGGCCGACCCGCTCATCGAGCTGCGTTTCTTTGCCAGCCGACCGTTCTCCGCCGCGGCCGTCATCGCCGTCGCGGCGTTCGCGGCGTTCGGCGGGTTTCTCTTTCTCAACACGCTCTACCTGCAGGAAGTGCGCGGTCTGTCGCCGTTGAGCGCCGGGTTGTGCACGTTGCCGCTCGCGGCCATGACCGTGCTCTGCAGCCCCATCGCCGGGCGCGTCGTCGGCGTGCGCGGCGTGCGCGGCCCACTCGTCGTCGGTGGCATCGGCTTGTGCGCCGGCAGCCTCATGCTCGTGTCGCTCGGCGCCGGCATCTCGCTGTGGTGGTTGCTCGCTGCGTACTGCGTGTTCGGGCTAGGGTTCGGCGCGGTGAATCCGCCGATCACCAACACCGCCGTGTCAGGCATGCCGCCGAGCCAGGCCGGCATAGCCGCCGCGGTGGCGACGACCAGCCGTCAGGTCGGACTGACGCTCGGCGTGGCCGTCGTCGGCGCCGTGGCCACCGCGCGCGTCGACGGCTCGCTTCACGACCATCTCGCGGCAGCCAGCCACCCGGCGTGGTGGCTCGTCGCCGGCTTGGGCGCTGTCATCGTCGCACTCGGCCTGATCGCCAGCACCGCCGCGGCCCGGTCCAGCGCCGAGCGAACCGCCGCGCGGCTGCGTGAGGCGCCCGAGCAGGCGTGATGCGCGACGCCGATACGGACGCCGGCGACGCGGACCTCGCGCGTCGCGCCTGGCGCGCGATGTCCGAGCTCGTGCTCGACCACGACCGCAAGGTCGCCGTATCGGAGGCGCTCGGCCTGAGCTGGGCGCGCGTGCAGACGCTGCGACGGTTGCCCCCGCAGCCGCTTACGCTGCGCGACCTCGCCGAGCGGCTGGCCGCCGACCCGCCGTACGTCACGCTGATGGTCGACGATCTCGAGGATCGCGGGCTCGTGCGACGCATGCCCCATCCGCAGGACCGGCGCGCCAAGCTCGTCGAGCTGACCGCCGCCGGCCGCGCCGCCGTGGCGCGCGCCGACGCGATCATGGATGAGCCGCCGGCCGCGCTGCGCGACGTGCCCGCAAGCGACCTCGCGGCGCTGCTGCGCGTGCTGGAGCGCCTGGCCAATGAGCGCGAAGCCGGCGGGAAGAACTAGCCGATCGGGACTGCTCGCCTCGGGTCCCGGTGAACGTTTCGTTCACGTTGGCGGCGGCGAGCGCGGGCGCCACGGCGATCGCGCAGCCGCCGGGCGACGGCGTAGGCTTGACATTTAACGTTTGTGCGACGCCCTCGCAGGGCATGTACCTGGCGATGAAGATGAACCTATTCTCACGATTTCGGGAAGGCACGATCGACCGAGAGGCCGCCTTCCAACGGACCTTGAGCGAAGCCGTGCCGCTGCCGCGTCCCGCCGACCTGTGCCCTCACTGCGGTCGACGGATCCGCCACCCGTCGAACCTCGCGCGGCACGTTCGCGCCAAGCACTCGGACGCGCGCGCCGCCGCTCGCACGGTCTCGCGGACCCCTTCGCCCCGGACCCCTTCGCCCGTCTGACGCAGGTCGGCGTGCTGGTGCAGCCACGTGCGATGACCAGCCCACCGCAAGGTCCGGGCATCAGCGTGTCGCTGCCGCTGGACGCCCACGCCCCTCGCGCAGCGCGCTACCACGTGTCCAAGCTCGACCGCCCGTCGCCGGACCTGCGCGATGCGGCGGTGCTGCTGACGAGCGAGCTGATCACGCAGGCGGTCGAGCGCTGTCGCTTCCCCGGCGCCGTGGTGGAGCTTCGCGCGTGGATGCCCGCCGATCTCGTGCGCGTGGAGATTCGCATGCCGCGCACGTTGCTCGCGGCGACCTCCGACACCGCCTCAGACCTCGGTCTGCTGTTCTTCGGCGAGCTCGCCGATCGCTGGTCGCTGGACGCCGACGGAGAGCTCGCGTGTCTGTGGTTCGAGATCGACCGCCACCCGGCGCTCGCGCAGAGTGCCCGCGCGAGCTGACCGGGTCGGGCGCGCCTACGGCCCGGTGAAGCTCCCGGCGTAGCACGGCCCCCGACCGCAGTTGTCAGACCTCTGGATGGCGCCTTCGAAGAAGTCCGACACGAGCTGCTGCTCGGCGGGCGCCGCGCGCGGCGCGCCGTGCGGGTCTTCGCCGGTGCGGTTGGGCAGGTTTTCATATGGCGGCGGTTCGGTGCCGATGGTCGCTGCGGGGTTGGACGGGTTGGGCCGCACCGGCCCGATGTCCCAGTAGTAGGCGGCCGAGCCGGTGAACGGGTAGCCGCGCAGCGTGGGCACGTTCCACATCACGTTGGTGTGCGGCCAGCGTTCCTTGTAGAGCGTCGGGCGGTGCGCCGACGCGCCGATCGTGCGCGCCTCGACGTCGGCCTGGTAGTCGCTCACCTGGTGGTCGCCGAAGGCGATGTCCAGGAGCACCTGATGCGCCGGCGTGTCGGGCAGGGGGTTGGTGGTCATGCGCTCGGCGTAGCCGTCGGGCTCGCCGCGGTCCCACAGCAGCTGCATCATGTCGAAGATCAGCGGCCGCGCTTCTTCGTCGGGGTAGGACGGGTACAGGATCGCCGAGAATTCGTCGAAGTCGACCGATCGCGGCAGCAGCACCGAGTAGTTCATCGCGGGCACGCCGAGCGACGCGCGCGTGAAGTCCGGCGACACGGCGGTGAGCGCGCCGCCCATGATGCCGCCCTGGCTGTTGCCGTTGTAGTACAGGTGGCTGGTGTTCAGCACCGACGGGCTCGACAGCGTCCCGTCCTGGTGGAACGCCTGGTTGGTGGTGAAGCCGGTGGAGCTGATCATCGCCCTCCCGAGGTACAGCTCGTCGAGCAGGCCCTGCTGCAGGCGGTCTGTGATCTTCGGGAATGCCGACAGGTTCTGCAGCGCCTGCACGACCGACGGGATGTCCGATTCGGACATGCCGATCTCGTCGGTGGCGCACTGGACGATCTTGTGCCCCTGCGAGAGGCTGCGCTGCGGACCCGATCCCACCTCGCCGGCGCTGCCGAACAGCCCGTGCCCGTAGAGCGACGGACGCGCGGATTCGCCGGGCCCGCTGGCCGCCGAGGCGGGGATGATGCAGTCGAAGTTGGCCGTCCACACGCCGTTCTGCATCGGCGCGCCCGCTCCGTTGATCAGCATCGTGCCGCCGGGCGCGCAGCTGGGGAACAGGTAGCACGGCACGACCACGTCGCCCTTCACGCGACGGGCGATTTCACCGGGCTGCGGTTCGTTTTCCACTTCGGTGACGGTGAATGTCGGCGAGGTCCCTTGCACCTGTTCGTCGGCGAGGTTGGTGTCGCCGAGCTGCGCGAACGCTTCGTTGCGCATCGACAGCTCGCGGCCGGTGTTGTTCTGGTCGCTGGCGACCGTGAAGTCCCACGCCAGGTACAGGCTCGAACGCTGGATGCCGGCGGCTTGGAGCGTGGAGAAGATTTCTTCGAAGTGCGGACGCCGTTCGTTGACCTTTTCTTCAGACGACGGCAGGTTGTCGCGGTAGTAGCGGAACCCCTGCGGCGCCTGCAGGTGCGTGCCGGCGGCGTTCTTGAGGTTGCGCAGGGCGACGATGTAGCGGTGCCCGGACGTGAAGTTGACGGCGGGGTGGATCTCGAGGTTGGCCTTGGACGCTTTGACGGTGGAGTCGATCTCGACCCAGATCGGCCAGCGCTGGCCGGTGCTCGCGTCGATCACCACGACGGGCGCCTTGGCGGCGCGGTAGCGCGCGAGGTGGTTGATCGGCGTCGCGCGGGTCGCCTTCACGTCGGCGACCGTTTCGATGCCAGGGACCTTCAGCGCGATCACAGAGCCGGGGCTGAAGCCGTCGCCGGTGTTGTACGGCGCGACTTCGATGTGCTGGCTGGCGGCGTTGGTGGGCGTCGCCAGTTCGCGGAAGTCGATGCGCCGGCCGGTGGGCGTCGTCGCGTCGGCCTTCGTGTAGTAGTCGTCGGGGAACGGCAGCATGCACTCGCTGCTGCCGGGGCTCGCGATGAACTCGCATTTCGTTTCGGTGGGCAGTTCCACGGCGAACGCCGAGCCGCCGCCGCCGGCCACTATGGCGAGCGCCAGCAGCGCCCCAATCCAGGTCGCGCGAGTCCTCATCGAGAATCCCCTCCTCTCGTTGCGGCCCTGCTCGGACCGCCTCCGCCAGCCCAGGAGATCCTGTCCTGGCCCTCTGGCGCGAGCAAACCACGAGCGATGTCCGCTTGTCAACCCCTGAGGTCTTTCAGCTGACCTCGCGCGGCGTTCCGTCGGCGACGTCGTAGACGAACTCGCGCCGTCGACGCGGCCCTCTCGTACGCTTAGCGCATGTACAACGCGCCGGCGCCGACGGTCGCCGAGATCATCGCCGAGCGCACGGGCGAGGAGATGGCGCTGAACGACCGTCACCTGAACCCGCAGATGGGGCGCATACTGCGCACGCTGGGCTTTGACAAGGTGTGGAAGGGCGGCGAGGGGGCGCACCTGATCGACGCCGACGGCGAGCGCTACCTGGATCTGTTCGGCGGCTATGGCGTGTTCGCGATCGGGCGCAACCATCCCGAGGCGATCGCCGCGCTGCAGGAGGTGATGGCGGCGCGCACGGGCAACCTGCCGCAGCTGGGCGTGACGCTGCTCAGCGGCGTGCTGGCCGAGCAGCTGCTCGCGCGCGCGCCGGGCAGCGTCGCGGCGATGGTCCCCGCCAACAGCGGCACCGAGGCGGTCGAGGCGGCGATCAAGATCGCGCGCGCGGCGACCGGGCGCCCGCGCATCGTGTACGCCGAGCACGCCTTTCACGGGCTGACGCTCGGCTCGCTGTCGCTCAACGGCGAGGCGATCTTCCGCGAGGGCTTCGGCCCGCTGCTGGGCGACTGTGAAGCGGTGCCGTTCGGCGACGCGCACGCGCTGCGGCGCGTGCTGGAACGCGGCGACGTGGCCGCGCTGGTGGTGGAGCCGATCCAGGGCAAGGGCGTGAACGTGCCCCCACAGGACTACCTGGCGCGAGCGCAGGAGCTGTGTCGGGCGGCAGGTGCGCTGTTCGTGTGCGACGAGGTGCAGACGGGCATCGGGCGCACCGGGCGCTTTCTCGCGCTCGAGCACTGGGGCCTGCAACCGGACATCGTGTGCGTCGCCAAGGCGCTGTCGGGCGGCCTCGTGCCGATCGGCGCGGCGCTCGTCTCGCGCGCGGCGTTCGATCGTGTGTTCGACGGCATGGAGCGCGCGGTGCGCCACGGCTCGACGTTCGGCGGCAACGACCTCGCCGCGGCTGCCGCGCTGGCGACGCTGCGCGTGCTGGACAAGGAGGGGCTGGTTGCGCACGCACAGCGCATGGGAGACCTGCTGATGGAGCTGACCTCGCCGCTGGTCGAGCGCTACGAGGTCGTCAGCGACGTGCGCGGGCTTGGGTTGATGTGGGCGATCGAGTTCGGCGCCCCGAGCGGGCGCGTCGGGCGCGCTCTGTGGGAGGCGGTCGAGCGCCGCCAGGCGGGCCTGTTCTCGCAGCTGATCACCGTGCCGCTGTTTCACGAGCACCGCATCCTCTGCCAGGTCGCGGGGCATCGCATGAACACGATCAAGGCGCTGCCGGCGCTGGTCGTGCAGGAGGATGAGATCCGCCGCTTCGCGGCGGCGTTGGAGGAGGTGATCGCGCGCGCCGAGCGCTACCCGTCGGCGCTCGCGCGCTTCGGCGCAGGCGCCGGTTTGAGGGCGGCGGGCATGCGCCGCTAGCCTAGTCGGCCGTGCTCGTACCGAGAGAGGACATACGCAACGTCGCGATCGTCGCCCACGTCGACCACGGCAAGACGACGCTCGTCGACGCCATGCTGTGGCAGTCGGGCGCCTTCCGCGTCGGCCAGGACGTGGCCACGCGCGTGCTCGACTCGATGGACCTCGAGCGCGAGAAGGGCATCACGATCCTCGCCAAGAACACGTCGCTGCGCTACGAGGGCGTCAAGCTGAACATCATCGACACGCCCGGCCACGCCGACTTCGGCGGCGAGGTGGAGCGTGGTCTGACGATGGTCGACGGGGTGCTGCTGCTCGTCGACGCCTCCGAGGGGCCGCTGCCGCAGACGCGCTTCGTGCTGCGCAAGGCGCTGGAGTCCAAGCTGCCGGTGATCCTCGTCGTCAACAAGGTCGACCGGCCCGACGCGCGCGTCGCCGAAGTGATCGACGAGGTCTACGAGCTGTTCCTCGACCTCGACGCAGACGAGCAGCAGATCGACTTTCCGATCGTCTACTGCAACGCCAAGGCGGGCATCGCGTCGCTGCACTACGAGCCCGCACAGCCCTTGGAGGGAGACACGCTGGCGCCGCTGCTCGACCTGCTGCTGGAGCGCATCCCGGCGCCGACGTATGACCCCGAGCATCCGTTGCAGGCGCTCGTCACCAACCTCGACGCCTCGCCGTACGTCGGTCGCCTGGCGATCTGCCGCGTGCGCAACGGAACGATCCGCAAGGGCCAGCAGATCGCCTGGTGTCGCGCCAACGGCGCGATCCAGAAAGCGACCGTCGCCGAGCTGTACGTGACCGACGCGCTGGAGCGCGTGGACGCGCCGGAGGCGGGGCCGGGAGAGATCATCGCGGTGGCGGGCATCGCCGAGGTGACGATCGGCGAGACGCTCGCGGACCCCGTCGACCCGCGACCGCTGCCGGTGATCACGGTCGACGAGCCGGCGATGTCGATCACGATCGGCGCCAACACGTCGCCGCTGGCCGGCAAAGACGGCGACAAGCTGACGGCGAGGCAGATCGAGGCGCGGCTGATGCAGGAGCTCGTCGGAAACGTCTCGCTGCGCGTCGCCGAGACCGAGCGCCCGGACACCTATGAGGTGCAGGGCCGCGGTGAGCTGCAGCTGGCGGTGCTCGTGGAGATGATGCGCCGCGAGGGCTTCGAGCTGACGGTCGGACAGCCGCACGTGGTCGAGCGCGAGATCGACGGCACGCGCCACGAGCCGGTCGAGCGCCTGTCGGTGGACGTGCCCGAGGAGCACGTCGGTACGGTCACGCAGCTGCTGGCGGCGCGCAAAGGGCGCATGGAGCACATGACCAACCACGGCACCGGCTGGGTGCGCATGGACTACCTCGTGCCGGCGCGCGGGCTGATCGGCTTTCGCACGCAGTTCCTCACCGAGACGCGCGGCACGGGGATCATGCACCACGTGTTCGACCGCTGGGAGCCGTGGGCGGGCGAGCTGCTGACGCGCAACTCCGGCGCGCTGGTCGCCGACCGCAGCGGCGCGACGGTCACGTTCTCGCTGTTCACTCTGCAGGAACGCGGCGCGCTCTTCGTGGGGCCGGGTGAGGAGGTGTACGAGGGCATGATCATCGGCGAGAACTCGCGCTCGGAGGATCTGGACGTCAACCCGGTCAAGGAAAAGCACCTGACGAACATGCGCTCGTCTACGTCGGATGTGCTCGTGCGCTTGGACGCGCATCGCAAACTGACGCTCGACGAGGCGCTGGAGTTCGTGCGCGAGGACGAGGCCGTCGAGGCGACGCCCGTCTCGGTGCGCATGCGCAAGGTCGTGCTGCCCAAGGTGGACCGTCTGAAGACCGCGCGCCAGGCGCGTAAATAAGCCCCGGATAAGCGCTGCATGAGCGCCGGTTAAGCCGGCACGCGACCGGCGCGACGCGGCGACACGACGCGCGAGTAGTCATTAGGGTACGGCCGATGAATCGAGCCTCCAGACCTCTCACCGGCGCGGCTGCCGCGCTCCTGCTTTCCATCGCGCTGCTCACCGGCGCCTTCGCGGCGAGCGCCGTCGCGGCCGTTCACTACACCAAGGAGAGCCAGCAGGAATACGCCAAGCAACTCGACGCCGGCGAAATCCAGGCGGCGACGATCAACCGCAAAGTGCGCTCGATCAGGCTGACGTTGAAAGACGGCCGCCACGTGCTGGTGACCTACGCAAAGAAACAGTCGCGCCCGGAAGAGGCGAGGCTGAAGGCCAGGCACGTGCCCGTGACGGTGCTCGCGGAAACCGCGGCCAACAAAGAACTGAAGGAAAAACCCAAGAAACACAAAATCCGCTACATCGTCGGCGGCGTCGTGATCCTGGTGATCGTGATCGCCGGCGGCGTGCTGCTGATCAACCGCCGCCGTCGCCGCGACTACTAGCGGCCGGCGGCTCGCTCGCTGACACGCGCGCCGTCCCGGCACGGCGCCAGGCCCGCACGGCGCCATCCCAGCACGGCGCCGCTCAGCAGACGGGGCGGTGGCGCTCGCGCTTGTGCCGGTCCGTGGGTCCGCGTTCGAGCACGCGGATCGCCTCGTGCACGTCGTGCGTGAGCATGTCGGCCATGTCGCGCGAGAAGTTCTCCTTGACGACCAGCCGCAGCACTGTGATGTGCTGGGCGTCGGGCGGCAGCGTGTAGGCGGGCACGATCCAGCCGCGCTCGCGCAGCAGGCGCGACAGCAGCGTCAGGTCGATCCGCTCGGGGTCTTGCGCGCGCACGACGACGATGGGGAAGCGCGCTGCATCGTTGAGCAGCTCCAGCCCGTCGATCGCGCCGAGCTTGGCGGCGAGCGCCTGCGCGTTTGCGAGCACGCCGGCGACGATCTCGCCGTAGCCCTCGCGGCCCAGGCGCAGGAACGTGAAGTACTGCAGGATCACCGAGTTGGACGGCCGCGAGAAGTTCAGCGAGTAGTTGGGCATGTCGCCGCCGAGGTAGTTGATGTGGAACACCAGCTCCTCGGGCAGGTCGCTGGCTTCGCGGAACACGACCGTGCCCATGCCGGGGTAGACGAGGCCGAACTTGTGGTTGGACACGTTGATCGAGCGCACGCTCTGCAGGCGGAAGTCCCACGCCAGGTCGGGCTCTGAGAACGGCGTGAGAAAGCCGCCGCTGGCGGCGTCGATGTGCAGCGGGATGCGCCAGCCGTGCTCGGACTGCACGCGCCCAAGCAGCGCGTCGATCGACGCGAGGTCGTCCATCTGGCCGGTGAACGTCGTGCCGAGCAGGCCGGCCACGCCGATCGTGCGCTCGTCGAGCAGCGGCTGCACCTCGTCGGCGCCGATCGTGTAGCGGCCCTCCTGCATCGGCACGACGCGCGCCTGCACCTCGAAGTAGCGCGCGAACTTCTCCCAGCAGGTGTGCACGTCGGCGCCCATCACGATGTTGGGGTTGTCGGTCGGCTTGCCTTCGGCCTCGCGCCGGCGCTGCCACGAGCGCTTGTGCGCGAGCATCGCCAGCATGATCGCCTCGGACGAGCCGATCGTCGCGGTGCCCGTCGAGCCCGAGCCGGCGGGCGCGTGGAACAGCCGCCCGATCATCGAGACGACGCGGCGGTGAACCACCTCGGTCTGCGGATACTCGTCCTGGTCGATCATGTTCTTGGCGAGCGTCTCGACGGCCAGGCGGTCGGCCTGCGGCTCCATCCAGCTGGTCACGAACGAGGCGAGGTTCAGCGCCGGGTTGCCGTCGAGGTTGAGCTCGTCGTGCACCAGCTGGTAGGCGGCGTCGGCGCTCATGCCCTGCGCGGCCAGGCGGTACTTGGGGATGTCGTGCGAGAACGAGCGGGCCGCGTAGGTCGGTGAGACGACGTCGTCGGAGTCGAGGTCGAGCTTGTGCATTGGTCTCTCCTGCTGATGGGGGCCGGGGCGCCGACGACGCTGTGGGCGGCGCCGCGTGAGTATCGGTGATGGCGGCGCCTTGCGGCGCCGGCGTGACGGGTCGGTGAGAGCCAAGACAAGAACGAGACTCAGTCTTGCTATGGTCGGGCGATGGGCGAGCCGGCGATCGTGTTGGACGGCGCGGCCGTGCGCATCGGCCGGCGCACGATCTGGGGCGACGTTTCGATGCGCGTGCAGGCGGGAGAGTTCGTCGCGCTGCTCGGCGCCAACGGCTCGGGCAAGTCGACGCTGCTGAAGGTGCTGCTGGGCGCGCTGGCCCCGTCGGCGGGGGGCGTGCGAGTGCTCGGCGGCGCGCCCGGCTCGCGCGCCGGCTCGATCGGCTACCTGCCGCAGCGGCGCTCGTTCGCCCATGATGCGCGCCTGCGCGGTACAGACGTCGTGCGCCTGGGCTTCGACGGCGATCGCTGGGGGCTGCCGCTGCCGCTGCGCTGGGGGCGCGCGGGCGCGCGGGCGCGCGAGACCCGCCGGCGCGTGGCCGAGGCGATCGAGACGGTCGACGCGGCCGCCTACGCCGAGCGCCCGATCGGCGAGCTGTCGGGCGGCGAGCAGCAGCGGCTGCTGATCGCCCAGGCGCTCGTGCGTCGTCCGCAGCTGCTGCTGCTTGACGAGCCGCTGGACAGCCTGGATCTGGCCAACCAGGCGTCGGTGGCGGCGCTCGTCGCGAGGATCTGCCGCGGCGAGGGGGTCGCCGCGCTGCTCGTGGCGCACGACGTGAACCCGCTGCTGTCCTACCTCGACAGGGTCGTCTACCTCGCCGGCGGCAGGGGCGTCGAGGGGCCGGTCGAGGAGGTTGTGACGACGGCCACGCTGTCGCGGCTGTACCGGGCGCGGGTGGAGGTGCTGCGAGCCTCCGACGGCCGGCTGGTCGTCGTCGGCCAGCCCGAGCCACCGGCCCACCACCACGATCGCCACGAGCACCACGAGCACGGCGGCGAACACGGCCACTGGAATGGCTGACGCCGCGCACCCGACGCTCGGCTGGAACGTCGCACACGACGTCTCGCAGCTGCTCGAATACCACTTCATGGTCAACGCGCTGCTGGCCGGCAGCGCCGTCGCCGTGATGGCTGGGCTGGTCGGCTGGCTGATGGTGCTGCGCAGCGAGGCGTTCGCCGGGCACACGCTGTCGATGATGGCCTTCCCGGGCGCGTCGGCGGCCGCACTGGCGGGCGTGCCGGCGGCGTGGGGCTACTTCGCCTTCTGCACCGTCGCCGCCGCGGCGATCGGACGACTGACGGGCGCGCGGCGGGTGTCGTGGGGCGAGCGCTCCGCGGGCATCGGCGCGATCCAGGCGCTGGCGCTGGCCGTGGGCTTTCTGTTCGTGAGCCTGTACGGCGGCGTGCTCGGCGATCTCGACAGCCTGCTGTTCGGCGACCTGCTCGGCGTCAGCGACGGCGAGGTGCTGCTGCTGGCGCTCGTCGCGGCGGGCACGCTGGTCGCGCTCGCCGCGCTCGGCAGGCCGCTGCTGTTCGCCTCGGTCGACGCCGACGTGGCTGCGGCGCGCGGCGTGCCGGTGCGCGCGGTGTCGCTGGCCTTCCTGTTGCTGCTCGGCCTCGCGGTGGCTGCGACCAGCCAGGTGACGGGGGTGCTGCTCGTGTTCTCGCTGCTCGTCTCGCCGGCGGCGAGCGCGCAGGCGCTGACAGCGCGCCCCCTGGCGAGCCTCGCGCTGAGCGTCGTGCTGGGGTTGCTGGTCGTCTGGCTGGGTCTAGGCATCGCCTACTTCTCGGTGTATCCGGCGGGCTTCTTCGTCGCGTCGGTCGCCTTCGCCATTTACGTGCTGGCGCGCCTCACCGCCTACGCGCGCGCTCGCTTGCGCGCGGTGACGCTCGCGCGCGGCGCGGACGGCGAGGCGCCGGCGCCGCCGTCTGGGGTGCTCGCCTGATGCTCTCGCAGGAGTTCATGCGAAACGCGCTGCTCGCCGGCACGTTCGTCGCGCTGGCGTGCGGCGTGACGGGGTCGTTCGTGGTGCTGCGCGGCCAGGTGTTCGCCGGCGACGCGCTCAGCCACGTCGCGTTCCCGGGCGCGCTGGCCGCGGCGGCCGCAGGCGTCGATCAGCGCGTGGGCCTGTTCGCCGCGACGGTTCTCGCCGGCGCGGCGATCGGCGCGCTCGGACGCGGCGCGCTCGCGCGCGACAGCTCATCCGGCTCCGCGGCGGGCGACGACACGGCGATCGGCACGCTGTTCACGTTCATCCTCGGGCTGGGCGTCTTCTTCCTGGCGCGCGTGAGCATGAGCTCGCACGGCGACTCGGGAATCGCCGGCGCGCACACGCTGTTCGGCTCGATCTTCGGGCTGACCGCCGGCGAAGCTCGCCTGGCGGCTGCAATCGCGTTGGGCGTCGTCGCCGTGACTGCAGCGATCGGCCGACCGCTGCTGTTCGCCACGGTCGCGCCCGACGTGGCGGCCGCGCGCGGCGTGCCGACGCGCCTGCTGGGGGTCGGCTTCGTCGCGCTCGTCGGCGTCGTCGCCGCCGAGGCCACGCAGGTCGTCGGCGCGCTGCTGCTGCTCGGCCTGCTCGCCGCGCCGGCCGCGGCCGCGCAGCGCCTCGCTCGAGGGCCGTTCGCGGCGATCGCGCTCGCCGGCGCGCTCGCCGTCGCGTCCATGTGGGGAGGACTGGCGCTCGCCTACGCGATCCCGTCGCTGCCCCCGTCGACGGCCATCGTGGCGATCGCCGTGGGGATCTATTACGTCTCGGCGCCGCTCGTGTCGGCACGCTGATGCTTGTGCGACCGGTGCGCTGCTCGATCTGGCGTTGAGCGAGCGCGCGGAGAGGGGCGGCCCCACAGATAGGCGCACACGCAGCCGAGCGCGAACACGGCGACGACGAGCAGCACCGGCCCGGAGTCCTCGCTGAACGCGCCGACCACTCCCGCCGCCAGGCCGCCGGCGAGCGCGGCCAGCCACGCGGGGTCCTCGCCGACCGGCGCGAGCAGCCGTGAGCGCAGGCGCACGCCGGCGCCCGCGGCGAGCAGCGCAACCGCGGTGGCGACGGGCATCGCGTGGTTTCTCAGCTCTCGCCATGCCGCGCCGTAGCGGCGCACGAGCACGTCGCGCAGGTCGCCGGCCGAACGCGCGTGCAGGATGCTGCCGGTGTAGTGGCCCGAGCCGTGCGCCGTCGCGAGGTCGAGCGCGGCGAGCGCGACGAGCGCGGCGATGGGGCTGGCGAGCACGAGCAGCACGCGCCGGCGCGAGACTCGACCGGGGAGCACCATCACGGTCGCGACGGCGAAGCCGGCGCTGACGAGGATCGCCCCGCCGACGCCGGCGCCGATGCGCGCCGCGCCCTCGATCGCGGCGAGCGCTACGCCGGCGATCGCGACGGTCAGCGCGCAGCGCCGCGAGCGCACGGCGGGGTAGAACGCCGCCGCGATGGCCGCCAGCAGCAGTACGGCCAACCCCGACTTGAGCTCGTTGCCGAAGCCGTAGAAGCGCGCGCCGAGGATCGGGTTGGGGCCGAGCAGCGAGCGCATCAGCAGTTGCGTGCCGGCGAGCGCGTCGACGACGAGCGCGACGATCGCCGACGGTCGCCGGCGCGAGCAGCGCGCGCGGCCACGGCACGAGCGCGTCGCTGAGCGCTGCGAGGACGAAGCACGCAAGCGCGATCGTCGCGTACTCGACCGCCGCGCTCGGTTGCAGCGCCGCGCCGATCAGCACCGCGACGGGCGCCCACAGCACGGCCAGCGCGCCGACGCGCAGCGCCCACTTGCGCGCGACCGGCGCGCGCGGGCCGCGCATCGCCGAGACGACGAGCAGCAGCGCGGCCCACGCGCACAGCAGCCACGCGAGCGCCGTCAGGCGCCTGCCGCCGACGACGCGCAGGCGCGCCTGCAGCGAGCGCAGCGCCGGCGAGTCAAGCGAGCCGTCGGTTTCAAGCGGCTTGCCGCGCACGTCGGCGGGCGGCGGCGAGACGCCCAGGCGCCGCAGGATCGTCGGCGGCGACGTCGACGGATGCGAGCAGGCCACGCTGGTTGGTCGTCTGCGAGGTCAGCTCGCGACCGCCGCCTCCGGCCAGGCCGCCGGCGGCGGCCCACAGCAGCTCGTGCCCGGCGCCCGCGCCGGCGCGCTGCACGGCGATCAGCAGCTCGCCATGCCGGCGCGCGGCGCTCAGCGCGCGCAGGTCGGCGATCCCCGCCGCTCCCGCCGGAAGATCGCAGATCACCAGGCGCCGTCGGCTCTGCATTGCGGCGATGCGCGCGAGCAGCGTCGCCGCGCTGCCCAGCGACACGGCGCCCACGCGCCCGCGCCGATCGGCGCCCGCCACCGCGTCGAGGTCGTCGGCGCCGGCGACGCCCGCGTAGCCGGCGCCGCCGGCGACCTGCGCCGCCAGCAGGCCGGGTCGCAGCAGCTGCGGCGCGTCTTCGGCGCGTTGCAGGACGGTCTGCCAGCCGCTCACCGCGGCGCCCGAGCCCAGCGGCCGCACAGCCAACGCGGGCGGGGTTGCGTGGTTGTAGGCGGATGCCGCCACGCGCGCTCCCTGGCCGATGTCGAGCAGCATCTGCTCGCGCGTGTACGCGCCCTGCGTGGCCGACATCAGCCCGACCGACAGGCCGCCGACGCTGCTCAGGCCGGCCTCGCCGGCCTGTATGAACGCGAGCACCGCCGAGCCCGGTGCGGTCGGGGCGTGGTCGGCCGGCTTGGCGGTCACGCCCGCCGCCGTCCCCGCGAAGCCCATCGCCGAGGCGATCGTCGTGCCGGCGGCGAGCTGCGTGGCGAGACAGAGGAGCGGACACGCATGCCAGCCGTGCCCGCAGGCCGGTTGGGCTCAGCCGTCAGCCCCCTCCGTCGCGACCTCGGGTCGTCCACCGCGGCGCGCTCCCGCCGTGCCGCCGCGAGCCGCGCCGGCGTGCTCGCCGTCGACGGGCAGGACGGTTCCCTCGATGTTCAGTCGCGGCAGCACGCGGTCGAGCCAGCCGGGCAGACGCCCACGTGCGCGGGCCGATCAGGTGCAGCACGGCCGGCAGCAGCAGGCAGCGCACGACCAGCGCGTCGAGGAACACGGCGCTGGCGAGGCTCAGGCCGAACTCCTTGATGACGCGGTCTTCGCCGAGCATGAACGAGAGGAACACGCAGACCATGATCGCCGCGGCGGCCGTGACCACGCGGCCGGTCAGCGCGAGCCCTTCGGCGACCGAGCGCGAGCTGTCGCGCGTGTGCGCCCAGCGCTCGTGGATGCGCGAGACGAGGAACACCTCGTAGTCCATCGACAGGCCGAACACGATCGCGAACAGCATCACCGGGATGAACGACTCGATCGGCCCCTGCTGCACGCCGATCAGGCCGCCCAGCCAGCCCCACTGGAAGATCGCGACGATCACGCCGAGCGACGCGCCGATGCTCAGCAGGTTCATCACGGCCGCCTGCAGCGGGATCACCAGCGAGCGGAACACGACCATCAGCAGCAGCGCCGACAGCAGCACGACGACGCCGATGAACAGCGGCAGCTTGTGCCCGAGCGTGTTGGCGAAGTCGACCGAGCCGGCGGTCACGCCGCCGACGTAGACCTTCAGCGCCGGTGCTGCGCTGCGATCGGCGGAACGACCTGTGTCGCGCAGGCGTTCGACGAGCTGCGTCGTCGCGTAGGCCTGCGGCGAGGAGCGCGGGTAGACGGTGATCGTCGCCACGTCGCCGGCCGGGTTGAGCTTCGGCGGCGCCACCGAGGCGACGCCGCGGCGTGACGGCGATCGCCGACTGCAGGCGCAGCGCACGCCGGCCGCCTGGCGCCGGCGCCGGCGGCACCTCGCGCGACGACCAGCAGCGGTCCGTTGAAGCCTTCGCCGAAGCCCTGGGCGAGCAGCTCGTAGGCGCGGTGCGTGGTCTGCTGAGGCGGGTCGTTGGAGGCGTCGCTGGAGCCGAGCCGCAGCGCGGTGGCGGGCGCCGCGATCGCAGCATGACGATCGCCGAGACCACGCGATCGTGCGCGGGCGGCGCTCGACGAACATGCTCCAGCGCAGCCACGCGCCCGCCGGCGACGGCTCGCCGGCGACACCGCGCCGGGTGCTGCGGCGAGCCGCGCATCCGCCGTCACCGCCGTCGGCTGGCGGGCGGCACGGCGCCGGGCGCGCCGGCTCGGGCGCGCCAGGCGCGCGCCGGCGATCGTCAGCAGCGCGGGCAGCAGCGTCAGCGAGGCGAGCATCACCAGCAGCACGCCGATCGAGGCGGAGATCGCCACGCCGTAGAGGAAGTCGACGCCGAGCAGCATCATGCCGAGCAGCGCGATCACGACCGTGCAGCCGGCGAACAGGACGGCGCGCCCGGCGGTGTCCATCGCCTGGATCGACCGACTCGCGCGCGTCGCCGAACGTCGGGCCCGGGCGTCACGTAGGCCTCGCGGAAGCGCGTGAGGATGAACAGCGCGTAGTCGATGCCGACGCCGAGCCCGATCATCGCCGCGAGCTCGGAGGAGAAGTTGGGCGTGTCGACGACGTGCGTGAACAGCGCGATCACGCCGAGGCCGGTGCCGAGCCCGAACAGCGCGGTGACGATCGGCAGGCCCATCGCGATCGAGCGAGCCGAACGTCAGCAGCAGCACGACGATCGCCGCGAGCAGGCCGACGGCGGTGGAGATGCCGAAGCCCGCCTGCTCGGTCGCCTCGATCGCCTGGCCGCCGAGCTCGACCTGCAGGCCCGGTCGCGCGGCGGCGCGCGCGACGGTCGACGACGCGTTCGGCGGCCGTCTTGGGCAGGTGGTTGGCTTTTTCGTCGAACACGACGGTCGCGAAGGCGATCCGGCCGTCGGCGGAGATCGACTTGCCCGACGCGGCGCCGCCGTACGGGCTGATCACCGCGGCGACGTGCGGCAGCTTGCGACACGCGCGCGAACATCGCGCTCATGCGCGCGCGCACGGCCGGGTCCTGGACGGTGCCGGAGGAGACCCTGTAGACGATCGTGTCGCGGTCGCCGGCCTGCGCGGGGAAGCTGCGCTGCAGCAGGTCGGAGGCGCGCTGGGCGTCGGAGTTGGGCAGCGTGAAGTTGTTGGAGTAGGTCGTGCCGGCCGACTGCGCGAGCGACGTTGATCGCGATCAGCAGGACGATCCAGCCGAGCACGACGTACTTGCGGTGGCTTGTCGACCAGCGGGCGAGCTTGAGCATTGACTGATCCTCGGGTGGAGAGGGCTGCGAGACCGGCGCTGGCGCGCCGAGACCGGGTCAGCAGAGCGTAGTACGCCGGGCGGCCGGGGATGGCGAGCGGCGGCCGGGCGTCAGCCGCGCGTCGAGGGTCGGGCGTTCAGTTGAGCGCTCGGGTCGGGCGGCATGCGCGCGACGAGCGCGTAGCTGCCGCCCTTGCGCGTGAGCACGTCGCTCCACAGCTGCTCGGGGCGCTCGGTGAAGACGTCCTCGCGGCAGCGCGGCCTGCGCGATCCAGTCGCCCTCGCCGATCTCCGCCTCGAGCTGGCCCTCGCCCCAGCCGGCGAAGCCCGCGAACACGCGCGCGCGCGTCGGTCGCGCGCGTCAGGCTCGTCGATCTCCGCGTCCGGCGCGGGGAAGCCGATCCGGCCGAGCACGAGCAGGCCGGCGGGGGAGGGGTCGAGGAACTCGGCCAGGAACACGATCGAGCTCGGCTGCACCGGGCCGCCGACGTACACCGGCTCGGCGTCTTCGACGGCCTGCTCCAGCTGCGGCGCGGCCTCGGCGACGGTCAGCTGCGAAGGGCGGTTGAGCACGACGCCCATCGCGCCGTCGTCGCTGTGCACGCCGATCAGCACGACCGTGCGCTGCGAAGTTGGGGTCGTGCAGCGACGGCGACGCGAGCAGCAGCTGGCCGGCCAGCGATTCGTCCATGTGCGCTGAGGCTAGCGCCAAGCTGGCCCTCGGTGGGCCGCCCGGCGGGCGCCTGGCGGGGCGGTCGCGGTCGCGGTCGTGCTGCAATGGCGGCGATGGCGCTCGCGGGCGCCGACTGCGAACGAAAAGGCGGACGACAGATCGTGAGTGACATCGAGGAGTTCGACGTGATCGTGGTCGGCGCCGGCCCCGCCGGCGAGGTCTGCGCCGGGCAGCTTGGCCGAAGCGGAGCTGTCGGTGGCGCTGGTCGAGCGCGAGCTGATCGGCGGGGAGTGCTCGTTCTACGCGTGCATGCCCTCCAAGGCGCTGCTGCGTCCGGCGCAGGCGCTCGCCGAGGCGCGCCGCGTGGCGGGCGCGGCGCAGGCCGCGACCGGCGAGCTCGACGTGGCCGCGGCGCTCGCGCGGCGCGACGAGATCATCCACGGCCTCGACGACAGCGCGCAGTTGCCGTGGCTGCGAGGAGCCGCGGCATCGCGCTCGTGCGCGGGCACGGGACGCTCGCCGGCGAGCGGCGGCTGCGCGTCGGCGAGCGCCTGCTGTCGGCGCGCCGGGCGATCGTGCTCGCGCCGGGCACCGGCGCCGCGATGCCGCCGATCGACGGGCTGCGCGAGGCGCGCCCTTGGACCAACCGCGAGGCGACCACGGCCAAGGCGATCCCCGCTCGCTGCTCGTGCTCGGCGGCGGGGTCGTGGCGGTCGAGCTGGCGCAGGCCTACGCCTCGCTCGGCGCGCGGGTGACGATCGTCGAGGCGCTCGACCGGCTGATCGCGCGCGAGGAGGAGTTCGCCTCCGAGCTGGTCGCGAAGCGCTGCAGGACGCCGGCGTCGAGGTGCGTGCTCGGCGGTCAAGGCGGACGGCCGTGCGAGCGTGACGGCGACGGGCCGGTGACGCTGACGCTGAGCGACGGGCGCTCGCTGAGCGCCGAGCGAGCTGCTCGTGGCGGTCGGGCGCGAGCCGCGCACGGGCTCGCTCGGCTTGGACTCGCTGGGCATCGAAGGCGGGCGGCTACGTCGAGGTCGACGACACGATGCGCGTGCCCGGCCACGAGTGGCTGTACGTGGTCGGCGACGCCAACGGGCGCGTGCTGCTGACGCACATGGGCAAGTACCAGGCGCGGCTTGCCGCCGACCACATCCTCGGTCGCGACGTGTCGCTGCGCTCCGACGGCCCGCTGTCGCCGCGCGTGATCTTCACCGAGCCGCAGGTCGCCGCCGTCGGGCACACGCTCGCCAGCGCGCGCGCGGCCGGGCTGAGCGTGCGCGCGGTCGACCAGTCGATCGACGCGGTCGCCGGCGCGAGCTTCGTCGGGCACGGCGCGCCCGGCATGGCGCGCATCGTGATCGACGAGGAGCGCCAGCGTGCTCGTCGGCGCGACGTTCGTCGGCGTCGACGTCGCCGAGTGGCTGCACGCGGCGACGATCGCCGTCGTCGGCGAGGTGCCGCTGCGAGCGGCTGACGCACGCCGTGCCCGTGCTTTCCGACGCGCAGCGAGGTGTGGCTGCGCCTGCTCGAAAGCGCCGTTAGCTAGGTTGTGCTCCTGGCGGCTCTGACAGCGAGAGAGGACTTCAGTGCAGGCGCACGAGCTTGAGCGGCGGATCGCGGCGTATCCGTGGTGGTACTACAAGTTCGAGTTCGACAACGGCCTGAGCACGCCGGTACCCGACCCGGGGATGGTCAATCGCCAGAGCCAGCGGCGAACGTATTTCTTCGACGCGCTGCTCTCGCTGACGGGGGGCTCGCTGCGCGGGCGCCGCGTGCTCGACCTCGGCGCGAACGCGGGTTTCTGGTCGTTGCAGGCGCTCGACGCCGGCGCCGACTTCGTGCTCGGCGTGGAGGCCCGCCAGGAGCACGTGGACCAGGCCAACCTCGTGTTCGAGGCCAAGGGCGCCGACGCGGCGCGCTATCGGTTTGACACGGGCGACGTCTTCTCGCATCCGCTGGACGAGCGCTTCGACGTCGTGCTGTGCCTCGGGCTGCTCGACCACGTGGCAAGGCCGGTCGAGCTGTTCGAGCGGATGGCCGGCGTGGGCGCCGAGCTGATCGTGATCGACACGGAAGTCTCGCGCTCGCGCATGAGCGTGTTCGAGGTCGACCGCCTGTCGGAGACCGAGCGCGCGCTCGACGAGCGCCTGGTGCTGATCCCGTCGCCCAGCGCAGTCGGCGAGCTGGCCGAGAGGTTCGGCTACGACACGGCGATGCTCGCGCAGAACATGACCGACTACACGGGCATGAGCGACTACCGCCGCCTGCGGCGGATGGCGTTCATCTGCTCCAACGGCCGATCGCTGGACGGGCTGGCGGCGCCGGCGCGTGCGGTGGCGCCGTGGTGGATCACCGCGCTGCGCGCCAACCGCGCGGCGGCGCGCCGCGCGCGCTGAGCTGCGCGAAGACATGGCGGCGGCGCCACGCGTCCGCGCCGCCGGCGCAGCGCTCTCGCGGGTTTTGCCGGGCGCCCGCGAGCGCCACGCCGCGCGGGTTATGCTGGGCGCCCGCGGCACCACGACAGGAGGAAGCAGAGATGGCCAAGACCCCGCAGGTGGGCGAGCCGGCGCCGGACTTCGAGCTGCCCGGCACCGACGGACCGTTCCGGCTCTCAGAGCATCGCGGCGAGCGTGTCGTGCTGCTGTTCTACCCCGGCGACAACACGATGGTCTGCACCAAACAGTTCTGCTCCTATCGCGACCGCGGCGGCGACTTCGCGTCGTTGAACGCCACGGTGCTCGGCATCTCCTCGCAGGATCTCGCCTCGCACGAGCAGTTCGTCGCCAAGCACGGCCTCAACGTGCCGCTGCTCGCCGACGTCGACAAGAGCGTCGCCAAGTCCTACAGCGCGTACTCCGCGCGGCTGGGCACCAAGCGCGCGGTGATCGTGATCGACGAGCAGGGCGTCGTGCGCCATCGCCACGACCACATGCTCGGCCTCGACTACCAGTCGGTGGACGACCTCAAAGCGACGCTCGACGAGCTGGACTGACGCAGGCGAGCTCGGCTGACGGCCGGCGAGCCCGGCTGAGGGCTGGCGAGCTCGGCCGAGCGGCCACGCGATCTCAGCGGCTCAGGCGCGGGACCGACTCGTGCTCACGCGGGGCGCGCTGCTCGACCGCGCGCCCACCGTAGATCTCGGCGAGCTCCAGCTGCAGGCTGCGCGGCTGCTCGCCGGGTCCAGGCGCGCGCCTGTCCCAGCGACCCTCGCTCGTCGAGCTCCCAGGCGTTTGTGTTGTCGGCGAACGCGCGCTCCAGCGTGTCCAGCAGCTCGGCGCGCAGCTCCTCGGACTCGATCGGCGCGGCCAGCTCGACGCGGTGGTCGAGGTTGCGCGGCATCAGGTCGGCGGAGGAGATGTAGATCGTGTCGGCGCCGTCGCGGTGGAAGGCGTACACGCGCGAGTGCTCGAGCAGCCGTCCGACGATCGAGACCACGCGGATGTTCTCCGAGACGCCCGGCACGCCGGGGCGCAGGCAGCAGATGCCGCGCACGTTCAGGTCGACGTGCACGCCGGCCTGCGAGGCGCGGTAGAGCGCGCGGATGCAGCGCCCGTCGACGAGCGAGTTCATCTTCATCGTGATGCGCGCCGGCGACTCGTCGCTGTGCGCCTCGATCGTGCGCTCGATCTGCGCGAGGATGCCGTCGCGCAGCTGGTCGGGCGCCATCAGCACGCTGGCGGTAGTGCAGCGGGCGCCCGTAGCCGGTGAGGTAGTTGAACATGTCGGCGACGTCGGCGCCGATCTGCTCGTCGGTCGTGAACAGGCCGAAGTCGGTGTACAGGCGCGCCGTCGCCGAGTGGTAGTTGCCGGTGCCGATGTGCACGTAGTTGCGCACGCCGTCGCCCTCGCGGCGCACGACCAGCACGCACTTGGCGTGCGTCTTCAGCGACGGCTGGCCGTAGACGACGTGCACGCCCGCCTCCTCCATCGCCTTGGCCCAGTGGATGTTCATGCCCTCGTCGAAGCGCGCCTTGAGCTCGACCAGCGCGACCGCCTGCTTGCCGCGCTCGGTCGCGTCGATCAGCGCCGGCACGAGCGGCGAGTCGTCGCTCGTGCGGTAGACGGTCTGCTTGATCGCGAGCACGTTGGGGTCGGCCACGGCCTGCTCGACGAAGCGCTCGACCGACGTGGCGAAGGAGACGTAGGGATGGTGCACGAGCAGGTCGCCTTCGCGCATCGCGCCGAGCACGTCCGGGCGCTCGTCCTCGTGGCGCAGCAGGCGCGGATGCGTGATCCCCAGCAACGGCTCCTCGCGCAGCTCGGCGTGTCCGGGCAGGCGCACGAGCTGCCACAGCGCGCCCATGTCGAGCAGCCCGTCGACCGGGTAGACCTCGTCGTCGTCGACGCCGAGCAGCCCCGAAAGCTCCGACAGCAGTCGCGGCGAGCAGTCTGCGCCCGACCTCGACGCGCACGATCTCGCCGAAGCGCCGCCGGCGCAGCTCGTCCTCGACCGCCTGCAGCAGGTCGGCGGCGTCGTCGGAGACCTCCAGGTCGGCGTCGCGCGTGACGCGAAAGACGTTGTAGTCGGCGATCTCCATGCCCGGGAACAGCGCGTCGAGGTGGTGCGCGATCACGTCCTCCAGCGGCACCAGCAGCGTCGCCGCGCCGTCCGGCTGCTGCAGCGAGACGAAGCGCGGCAGGATCTCCGTCGGCACCTTCACGCGCGCGAACACCGTCTGGTCGGTGGCCGGGTCGCGCACGAGCACGGCGAGGCTCAGCGAGAGGTTGGAGATGTACGGGAACGGCCGGCCGGGCGCGACGGCCAGCGGCGTCAGCGCCGGGAAGATCTCCTTCTGAAAGTGCCGCCGCCAGCTCGGCGCGGCGATCGTCGTCGAGCTCGCGCACGCCGACCACGCTGGATGTCGTGGTCGGCCAGGGCCGGGCGCAGCGCGCCTTCGAAGCAGTCGGTCAGGCGCCTGCCGAGGCTGAGCACGCGCTCGCGGATCAGCGCGATCGTCTGCGACGGCGTGCGGCCGTCCTGTCCGTGATTCTCCACGCCCGCGTCGATCTGGTCGCGCAGGCCGGCCACGCGCACCATGTAGAACTCGTCGAGGTTGGTCGTGTAGATCGCGCAGAACTTGACGCGCTCGAGCAGCGGCAGGCGCTCGTCCTCGGCGAGCTGCAGCACGCGGTCGTTGAAGTCCAGCCACGACAGCTCGCGGTTGAGGTACAGGGAGTGGTCGTGAACGTCGATCGGCTCGCCCGCGACGGCCGGCGCGCGCTCGTGGAGGTCTTGCTCGCGGCTGCTCATGTCACCTCTCAAGCTACACGTTCGCCGCCGGTTTCCCGCGTGCGCGTGGCGCGGCCGCCATCGCCGCGGCCGGCCGGTGGCGCGAGCGGCGCCGGCGATAGGCGCCGGCGCCCAACGCGGTGTTCACCGCGCGGCGCAGGCGACCCGCTAGGGTCTGCGGCTGGCAATGGCTCGTCAGCTCTGGGTACTACGTCATGCCGAGGCCGAGCCGCACGGAACGCGCTCGGACTCCGAGCGGCGGCTGACGACGCGCGGCGAGGATCAGGCGCGCGTCGCCGGGCGTGCTCTGTCATGCCTGGAGGTGACGTTCGAGGCGGTGCTGTTCAGCCCGAAGACGCGCGCGCTGCAGACCGCCGAGCTGGCCGCCGAGCAGTGGCCGCAGGACGAGCGCGAGCTGCTGCGTGAGCACGAGCCGCTGGCCTCCGGCTTCGACGGCGTGCAGGCGCTCGACGCGCTGGCGCAGATCGAGGCCGACGGTCGCCTGCTGCTCGTCGGCCACGAGCCCGACCTATCGCGGACCGTCGCCGACCTCACCGGCGCGCGCATCGACCTGAAGAAGGGCGGCCTGGCGGTCGTGCGCCTAGAGGGCGTCGGGGGTGAGCTCGCGGTCCTCTTGCGTCCGCGCGAGCTCGCCTTGATCGCCGGCGTCCCAGTCGGCGGGCACTGACGCCGGCACGTCGACGTCGGCGGAGTCGACGTCCAGCGATTCGGCGGCGAAGCGGTAGCCGATGCCGAAGTGGGTGTGGATGTAGCGCCAGCTGCGGCGAGGCCTTCTCGAGCTTCTGGCGCAGCTTGCGCACGAACACGTCGACCGAGCGGTCGCCGCGCACCATCGTGTAGCCCCACAGGCGCGAGTAGATCTCCTCGCGCTCGAGCACGCGGCCCTCGGCAGCCGCGAGCAGCTCGATCAGCTCGAACTCGCGCCGCGTCAGGTCGAGGCTGGCCCGCTCGACGAACGCCTGGAAGCGGTCGGAGCGGATCTCGACCTCGCCGGCCATGACGCGGCTTTGACTCGGCGCGCCCGCTCGAGCGCCGGCGGCGGCGCACGACGCTCTGCACGCGCGCGATGACCTCCTCGGGGTGGCACGGCTTGGTGATCCAGTCGTCGGCGCCGAGGCGCAGCCCGCGCACCCGCTGGGCGACCGTCGAGGGGCCCGGTGCAGACGACGATGCCGAGCTCCGGCAGCGCGCCGCACAGGCGCTCCAGCCACTCCCACGCCTGCGGGCCGAGCACCGCGAGGTCGACGACCAGCGCGCTCAGGCGCATCGACACGACCGTGTCGGCGGGCACCGGGCTGGCGAGCACGCGGTGCTCCCAGCCGAGCCGGTCGAGGCGCTTGCTGAGCACCTGGATGAAGCCGCTGTCGCGGTCGAGCACCGCGATTCGCAGCGCTGAAGACGCGCCCCCCGGGCCCGACGGCGCCGCCACGTCCGAGGCGGTGATGCTCTCCGTCATTGCCGCGGAGTGTAGGGGAGCGCCAGGACCGCGGCACGCCGTGCGGTCAAAACGTCACAGGATGTTCACAAGCGGGGCGCTAAGTGCGGCGAAACAGGGCGCGTCCAGGGCGCAGCGGGTCACGCGCAGCGTCCGGCGCGGCGCGCCTAGAGCGCTTCGGGCGTGTCGTTCGGCGCGGCGTCCGGCACGCCGGCGGGATGCGAGGAGTCCGAGAACTCGCGGAACAGCCCGGTGACGACGAACGCGACCTGCTCGCCGATGTCGACGGCGTTGTCGCCGATCCGCTCCAGCGCGCGCGCGACGAGGATCATGTGCATCGCCCACTCGCGCGTGTCGGCGTCGTCGCCGATCTCGATCGCCGTGCGGAAGATCTCGCGGTTGAGCACGGTTGATCTCGCGGTCCTGGCGCACGAGGTCCTCGGCCAGTTCGACGTCGCGACCGGCGAACGCGGCCTTGGACTGGGCGACCTCCGAGCGGGCGAACGCGCCCATCCTCGCCAGCGCGTCGAGCATCTCCGGGCGCACGGGCGGCTCGTACCCCGACAGCGGGATCATCTTGGCGATGTTCACGCACTGGTCGCCCATGCGCTCGATGTGCTTGATCAGGTGCAGCAGCGCGGCGACGAGGCGCAGGTCGCCGGCCACCGGCGCCTGCAGCGCGAGCAGCGAGAGGATGCCCTGGTGCACCTCCAGGTAGCGGCCGTCGACGCGGTCGTCGTCGGCGATCACCATCTGCGCGAGCTCGACGTCCTGGTGGCGCAGCGCCTCGAGCACGCGGTCGAGCTGCTCGAGGATCAGGTCGAGGCCGCCCAGCGCGTTGGCTTCCAGCGCTTGCAGCTGCTGCTGGAAGTGCGCGCGCCCCTGCGCGGGACCGGGCGTCGAGAGCTCGCCGGCCGTCGTGCTGGCGGCGGTCGCTCCGGCCGCCTCGGCGGCGCCGCGCCGGCCGTCGTCGCTAGCCGAACTTGCCGGTGACATATTCCTCCGTGCGCGAATCGCTCGGTTTGGTGAACATCTCCCGCGTCGGGCCGACCTCGACCAGCTCGCCGCTCGAGCATGAACGCCGTGCGGTCGGCCACGCGCGCAGCCTGCTGCATGTTGTGCGTGACGATCACGATCGTCACGCGCTTCTTGAGCTCCTCGATCAGCTCCTCGATCTTCAGCGTGGCGATCGGGTCGAGCGCCGAGCAGGGCTCGTCCATCAGGATCACCTCGGGCTCGACGGCCAGCGAGCGCGCGATGCACAGGCGCTGCTGCTGGCCCCCCGACAGCCCGGCGCCGGGCTCTGACAGACGGTCTGAGACCTCGTCCCACAGCCCGCGCCGAGCGCAGCGCCGCCTCGACCCTCGTGTGCAGGTCGGCCTTGCCCTGGCCGCGGCGCCCGCCGGAACTGAGGCGCAGCCCGGCGGCGACGTTGTCGAACACCGACATCGTCGGGAACGGGTTGGGCTTCTGGAAGACCATGCCGATCGCGCGACGCACCGCGACGACGTCCACCGACGGGTCGTACACGTCGGCCTCGTCGAGCAGCACGCGGCCCTCGGCGTGAGCGCCGGGGATCTCCTCGTGCATGCGGTTGATGCAGCGCACCATCGTCGACTTGCCGCAGCCCGACGGGCCGATGATCGCGGTGACCTCGTTGGCGCGGAACTCCAGGTCGATCCCCTTGACCTGTTCGGCCTCGCCGTAGAAGGCGCGCAGGCGCTCCAAGCGCACGCTCAGGCCCGGCCTGGCCTCGACCAGGCCGGCGACGGGCGTAGCGACCCCGTCCGGCTGGGGCATCGTCGCCGGCGCCTGCGGCGGCGTGATGCGCTCGCGCTCGCCCTCGGTTCTGCTCTCTGGGTCCATGTCAGCGACGCGGGAGGCGATTCCGTCGGATGTCATGCAAGGCGGCTCCTTCGCGAGACGAGGCGGGCGATCAGGTTGAGCAGCAGGATCATCACTACCAGGGTCAGCGCTGCGCCCCAAGCACGGTTTACCACGGCCGTCGTCGGCGAGGTCACGTCGTCGTAGATCTGCACCGGCAGCGAGTTCATGAACTGGCCGAGGTTGAAGTTGGTGTTGCGCGTCGTCGCGGCCGTGAACAGCAGCGGCGCTGTCTCGCCGGCGGCGCGCGCGATCGCCAGCAGCACGCCCGTGACCATCCCCGGCAGCGCGGTCGGCAGGACGATGCGGAAGATCACCTTCCAGCGCGGCGCTCCGAGCGCCAGCGCCGACTCGCGCAGCGCGTTGGGGACCAGCGCAGGATCACCTCGGCCGAGCGGATGACGACCGGCAGCATCAGCAGCGCGAGCGCGAACGAGCCCTTGTAGCCGGCGTAGGAGCTGCCGGTGCCGACGACCAGCACGATGTAGATGAACAGGCCGAAGACGATCGACGGCACGCCCGTGAGCACGTCGACGAAGAAGCGCACGAGGTTGGCGAAGCGGCTCGTGCGCCCGTACTCGACCAGCCACACGGCCACGCCGACGCCGATCGGGATGGCGATCGCCGAGGCCAGCGCGACGATCTCGATCGTGCCGAGGATCGCGCTCTTGATGCCGCCGATGCTCGACGTCTTGAAGAACGTGTTGCCGGTCGGGTCGGTGCGTGAAGAAGCTCCAGCTCCACGAGCCCAGGCCCTTTTTCAGCAGGTAGTAGACGACCAGCACCAGCGGGATCAGTGCGATCACCGTGCCGGCGGTGATCACCGTGCGAGCGAGCTTGTCCTTGCGTCGCCGCGCCGGGCTCACGGCAAAGCGCGCGAGCTGTGCGTTGGCCGAGCCCTGTGCGCTCATGCGCCGGCGACCGCCCCGGCGATCGGCGCCGGTCCCGCCGACTGCGCGCGCGCGGGGCCGTTGGCTCGCGACGCGCGGCTGACGAGCACGCGCGCCAGGCCGTTGACGAGCAGCGTGAGCACGAACAGCACGAGCCCCGCGGCGAACAGCGCCGAGCGGTGCAGGCCCTGGCGCCTCGCCGAACTCGTTGGCGATCACCGCGGCGAGGCTGTAGCCCTGGCCGAACAGGTGGTTGCCCAGCTGCGGCGCGTCGCCGATCACGATCGTCACGGCGATCGTCTCGCCGATCGCGCGGCCCAGGCCGAGCATCGCGCCGCCGACGATGCCCGCGCGGCAGTACGGCAGCACCGCCGATGCGGATCATCTCCCAGCGCGTCGCGCCGAGGCCCGAGCGCCGCCTCCTTGTGGTCGGCCGGCACCGTCGCCATGACCTCGCGGCTGATCGCGCTGACGATCGGCAGGATCATGATCGCGAGGATCAGCCCGGCGACGAAGTAGTTGGGGATCGTCACCGTGCCGCCGCCGATGAACGGGATGAACGACAGCCGGTCGGCGAACCACTGCTCGGTCGGCTGCAGCTTCGGCGCGAGGAAGAAGATCCCCCACAGCCCGTAGACGACCGACGGCACGGCGGCGAGCAGCTCGACGAGCACCGTCAGCGCGGCGCGCAGGCGCAGCGGGCACAGCTCGGTGGCGTAGATCGCCGTCGCGACGGCCACCGGCACGCCGATCAGCAGCGCCAGGCCGGAGGTGATCAGCGTGCCGACGACCAGCGGCAGCGCGCCGAACTTTTCGCCGCTGACGTTCCAGTCGTTGTCGAAGGCGAAGCCGAAAACGCCGGCGTGCGCGAACGCCGGGCGCGCCTCGCCGACGAGGCGCACGAAGAAGTAGACGATCAGCGCGAGGATCAGCGCGGCGAGCCCCGTCAGCCCGTAGCTGCAGCGCGCGATCGGGCAGCCGCGCAAGCGGTGACCGCGCGAGGATCGAGCGGTCACCGCCTGGCATGGCTGCCGTGTTCATGGCCTCTATCTATCCGATCCGAGGCCGTCGTGCGTCCTCAGCCGCCGATCGGCGAGCCGTTGCATCAAGCGCCGCCGCGGCGGCCTTGGACTTGGCCAGGATCGACGCCGGCAGGCCGGCGTAGTCGGCCTGCGAGAGGATCGACTGCCCTTCGTTGAGCCCGTAGTCGATGAACTTGACGACGCCCTTGGCGGCCGCTTCGCCGCCCGGCGTGCCCGCCTTGCAGAGGTCCTTGTTGACGACGATGAACGTCTGCGAGGTGATCGGGTAGGCGCCGGCGCCCGTCGGGTTGGAGATCTTGATGCCGAGGTTGGCCGGCACCTTGACGCCCTGCGCCGCCGCGCGTCGTCGAGGCGAGGCTCGGCGCGACGAACGCTGCCGGCCGCGTTCTTCACCGACGCGTAGGTGAATTTGTGCTGCAGCGCGTAGGCCTGCTCGACGTAGCCGACCGCGCCGGCGGTCTGCTGCACCGCGCCGGCGACGCCGGCGTTGCCCTTGGCGCCCGTGCCGGTCGGCCACTGCACGTCCTTGCCTTCGCCGACCTTGCTCTTGAATTCGGGGTCGACGGCGGCGAGGAACGCCGGTGAAGCCGGCGGTCGTGCCCGAGGAGTCCGAGCGGTGGATCACGGTGATCGCCGTGCTCGGCAGCGCGACGCCCGGGTTCAGCGCCTTGATCTCCGCGTCGTTCCACGTCTTGACCTTGCCGAGGTAGATGTCGGAGATCGTCTTGCCGTCGAGCTTCAGGCCGGTCTTCACGCCGGGCAGGTTGTAGGAGACGGTGATCGCGCCCGAGGAACATCGGGATCTGCACGGCCGGGCTGCCGTTCTTGGCGATCGCTTCTTCGTCTTCGGGCTTCAGCGGCGGGTCGCGAGGCGCCGAAGTCGACGGTCTTTGACTCCAGCGACGGTGATGCCCGCGCCCGAGCCGACGGCCTGGTAGTTGACGGTCAGGCCTGACTGCGAGGACGCCCACTGTTCGTACACGGGCGCAGCGAACGTCGAGCCGGCCCCGGAGATCGTCCCGGATGCGCCGCTCGAGGCCGTCGAGCTGGACGAGCTGTTGGACGAGCTGCTGGACGAGCTCGAGCTGCTGCCGCACGCGGCGAGTCCGAGCGCGAGCAATACGGCGCCCACGAGCGCGCCAATCTTGTTCTTGATCACTACGTCTCCTCTGGCTGGATTGCGTGTTGGAACGGGCGCGGGCTCGTAGGAGCCCGCGCCGGCGATGCTAGTCGGCAGTCTCTTAACCGCCGGTCGTCCCGATGTGAACATTTCGTGAAAGCAGGTCGGCCTCGTCGGCGTCGCCGGCCGCGCGCACGAGCGCCCCGGCGTGCTCGCGCGAGGGCTGCGGCTGGAAGCGGTAGCCGAAGCCGGGGTGGGTGTGGATGAAGCGGCGGTCGGGCATCGCCGCTTCGAGCTTGCCGCGCAGCTTGCTCACGTATACGTCGACCGAGCGGTCGCCGGGGCGCAGCTCGCCGCCCCAGACGGTCGCGTACAGCTCCGCGCGCGTCGAGATCGCGCCGATCCTGCGCGCCATCGCCACGAGCAGCTCGAACTCGCGCACCGACAGGCGCAGCGCGCGGCCGCTGGCGAGCACCAGCCCGTCGGCCGAGCCTGATCTCCAGCTCGCCGGCGTACAGCGTGTCTGCGCTGTCGGGAAGGCCCGCCACGCTGCCAGCCTCCCACGCGCGCGTGCGCGTTCAGGTTGCAAAGTCGTAATCGGGCGGTGAAAAAATCGTGAAAGCCCGGTGTCGCCGCGCGCGGCTGAATATCCTCGCGCGATGAGCTTGCTGCGCCGCCGCGTCGACCCCGTCCTGATGTCCCTCGTCGAGGAGGCCGGGCGCAACGTGCAGCGCTGCGGGCTGCTGCTGCACGATCTGCTCGTCGACTACCCCGAGCACGCCACGCTCGCACAGGAGCTGAAGGCCTGCGAGCAGGAAGGCGACCGCATCACCCACGACATCATCCACCGGCTGGCCGGCGGGCGCGTGCGCGCGCCGTTCGACGCGGGCGACGGGTACGCGCTGGCGACCGCGCTCGACGACATCGTCGACCACGCCGAGCACGCCGCCGCCCAGCTCGGCCTGTACGGCGTCGAGGCGCCGATGGAGCAGGCGGTCGAGTTCGCCGACGTGCTCGTCGGCGCCGGCGAGCAGATCGCCCAGGCGCTGCGCTGCCTGCGCACGGGCACCGAGCTCGGCCCGCACCTGGTCGAGATCCACCGCCTGGAGAACGAGGGCGACCGCCTGCAGCGCGACGGCGTGGCGTCGCTGTTCGCCGGCGGCATCGACCCGATGGTCGTGATTCGCTGGAAGGACATCTTCGAGTCGCTCGAGGCGGCCGTCGACGCCTGCGAGACCGTCGCGCACGTGCTCGAGGGCATCACGCTCAAGCAGCGCCGCGGCTCGCGCTAGCCCTGCGTCGTCGCCGGGGCACTGATCTGCACCCGCGCGCCGCGCGCGTCGCCGACGAAGGAAACCTGAAACGGCGCGCTGGCGCCGCCGGCCAGGTCGCCGAGCACGCCGCGCCCGGCGGCGACGATCCTGCCGCCGCGACGGGCGATGCCGTACAGCACCAGCTGCTGCTGCGCGACCTTCGAGCGATTCGTCACGCTGCCCGTCGCGACGACGCCGCTGGTCGGGTCTTCGCCGAGATGCACGGCGCCGGCGGCGAGCACGGGCAGGCGCCCGCCGGCGGACGCCGCTTCGCCGACGCGAGCCTTGACGATCGCGGGCGCGCCGGCGCTCGGCAGCTGGTCGTCCACCCACGTCGCCGTCGCGTGCGGCGCCAACGAGCCGAGCGAGACGAGCGCGCCTTCCAGCCCGGCGGCGTCGTTGGCGAACAGCGGGCGTCCGTGCGCGTCGCTCACCGATGATCGCGATCGGCACATCGCGCAGCGCCCGCGCCGACGCGTTGCGCAGCGTGACCACCGCCGCCGTGCCTTCCGCGCCGTGGACAACCGTCGCGGAGAGCACCTTCACATACGCGCTCTCGCGCGCGATCGACAGCCCTTTCTCGCTCAGCGTCACATGCTTTGCCAGACGCGCCAGCTTGGCGCTCTTTTCCGCCGTCGACTCGCAGCCGCCGAGCGCCAGCGCGGCGAGCGCCAGCAGAGCGGCGACGCGCAGCTTCGCCGCCCCCGCGGGCGCGCTCATCCGAAGACGCCGCTGAATTATCCGCCGCGGCGCGGCGCTCATCCGAAGGCGCCGCTGATGTAGTCGCGCGTGCGCTGCTCGCGCGGGCGGTCGAAGACCTGCTCGCTGGAGCCGTACTCGACCAGCTCGCCGAGGTGCATGAACGCGACGTGGTCGGCCACGCGAAAGGCCTGCTGAAGGTTGTGCGTGACGATCACGATCGCCACGCTGTCGCGCAGGCCGACGATCAGCTCGCTCGATCGTCGCCGTGGAGATCGGGTCGAGCGCAGAGCACGGCTCGTCCAGCAGCAGCACCTCGGGCTGGGCGGCCAGCGCGCGGGCGATGCACAGGCGCTGCTGCTGACCGCCTGACAGTTGCAGCGCCGACCGGTCGAGGTCGCCGGCGACCTCGTCGTACAGGCCTGCGCGACGAAGCGCGTCGCACGGCCGCCTGCTCGAGTTGCGGCGTCCGTCTGCGCCTGCGACCGCGTGGGCGGGCGCTGCTCGACGAGCGCATAGGCGACGTTGTCGTAGATGCTCATCGGGAACGGGTTGGGCTGCTGGAAGACCATCGACACGCGCCGGCGCAGGTCGTTGACCTCCAGCTCGTGGATCTCCTCGCCGTCGAGCGTGATGCGCCCGGCGCGCGCGCCGCCCGCGGTGATCTCGGTGAGGCGGTTCAGCGAGCGCAGCAGCGTCGTCTTGCCCGAGCCCGAGGCGCCGATCAGCGCGAGCACCTCGCCCTGGCGCACCGGCAGCGTGACGTCGCGCACGACCCAGTTCTCGCCGTAGGCCAGCCACACCGACTCCACGCGCATGCGCTCGCGCACGACGCTCGGCGCCGGCCTCGCGGCCGCCTGGCGAACGGCGGGCGCCGCGGCAACGGCCACGCGCGTGGGAGCGCTCGGGCGACCGTCCGGGACGACGACGTGCGCCTCGCGGTCGACGACGATGCGGCGCACCGGCGGAGGCATCAGCGGGTCCATCGTCGCCCCCTCGCTGCGAGCAGCCTCCGCATCCGTGCGAAGCCGGCCCGCTCGCGCCCGGCCGTCAGCCGCGTCACAAAGGCGTTGAGCGCGAGCACGACCATCAGCAGCACGAACGCCGCCGCATAGGCCTTCTGCGGCGAGTTGCCCTCGCCCGCCGGCGAGTTGTTGTAGACGTAGCTGGTGAGCGTCGAGCCCGTCCCGCGCAGCGTGCCGACCAGCGGCACGCCGCCGACGCCCTGGTTGGTCAGCGTGACGCCCAGCAGGATCGTCGACGATCGCCGTGTCGCCGATGATCCTGCCCATGCCCAGCGCGATCCCGCTGGCGATGTCGGCACGGATCGCCGGCAGCAGCACGCAGCGGATCGTGCTCGCGCGCGTCTTGCCCAGCGCGTAGGAGGCCTCGCGCATGCGATCGGGGATCTGCGCCAGCGCCTCGCGCGTCGAGCCGACGATCAACGGCAGAGCGAGGATCGCCATAACGATGCCCGCCGCGAAGAACGAGCGCCCGTACACGGCCCCGTTGGCCGCGTTCTGGGACAGGAAGCCGAGAAAGCCCTCGCGAGAACACCAGCAGCCCGAAGATCGCCAGCACGACGCTCGGCACACCCGCGATCACGTCGACCGCCGATTCGACGGCGCGCGCCAGCCACGTCGGCCGGCCGTACTCGGTGATCCACGCCGCCAGCGCCACGCCGATCGGCGCGGCGATCGCGATGCCGATCAGCGTGATGATCAGCGTGCCCACGATCGGATCCAGAAAGCCCCCGGACTGGCTCTGCTGAAGCGACGCCGCCGGAGACTGCACGAACAGCGCCGGGCGCAGGTAGGCGATGCCCTTGACGAGCATGAACACGACGATTCCGACCGTGATCAGCGCACAGCAGCGATGCCCGTCGCCCAGCACAGCCAGTAGCCGATGCGGTCGAGCAGCGGCCACGCGGCGGTGCCCGCGCGCCTGGGGCGCACGACCGTCAGCTCGGCCGGCGCTCGCGTGACCCCGGCGGCGGCCATCAGGCGCGGATCCCGTAGCGCTTGCAGCGGCTGCTTGGCCGCCCACCCGGCGAACGACAGCAGCGCCGCCGACACCAGCAGCACCGCGGCCATCGCGTAGATCGTGTGCGCCAACGGCGCGATCGTCAGGCCCTCGGACTCCTGCACGATCGTCGCCGCGAGCGGGCGCACAGGCTCGAACAGGAACGTCAGCCCGTCGAGCGGGTTGGCCGCGAAACCGCGGCTGCCCGACACCATCGACAGCATGATCGCCTCGCCGAGCGCGCGCGCGGTCGCCAGTACCGTCGCCGCGACGATCGCAGGGCGCGCGGTGCGCAGCGACACGCGCACGATCGTGCGCCAGCGATTGACGCCCAGCGCCGCCGACCCCTCGCGCCACGTGGTCGGCACCGACGCGAGCGCCCCGGCGATCAGCGCGACCATGATCGGCGATGATCATCACGGCGAGGATCACCGTCGCCGTCGTCAGGTCCGCGCCGTTGAGCTGCACGACGTAGGCCACCGAGGCCTTGCGCGCGTTGGAGATCAGGTGCTGGTTGATCAGCGGCGCGAGCGCGAGGATGCCGATCAGCCCGTAGACGACCGACGGAACGCCGGCCAGCAGGCGGATCACCGGCTCCAGCGCGCGCCGCACGCGCGCCGGCGCGAACTCGGTCAGGAAGATCGCCGCGAACGTCGACACGAACAGCGCCAAAAGGACCGCCAGCACGGTCGTCAGCAGCGTCCCCCAGATCAGCGGCCAGGCGCGAAAGTAGTAGCAGCCGATGCCCCGCCAGCGGCGTCGATTCCTGCATCGCGCGCAGCTGCGCGTCGACGTTGCCGCCCGCGCCGAACCAGCCCAGGCCGTTGTGCCGAGAACGACGGCCAGGCCTTGACGAAAACCGTCACGACCATCGCGCCGATCAGCAGCAGCACCGCCACCGCCAGCGCGCCGAGCATTCGCTCGGCGCGCTGGTCTTCGCCGTCGCCGGTGCGACGCCTTCGGGGATGGGCGAGCCCGGCGTTCACCGCGTCAGTGGATCGCGATCCAGCTGGAGTTGATGATCGCGCGCGCCGTCGCGTTGCCCGCCTTGGTGACCCAGGCGATGAACTTCGCCGCTTCGCCCTTCGGCGCGCCTTTGGTGACGAACCAGAAGTTGCGCACGCCGCCGTACTGGCCGGACTTGGCGTTGCGCAGCGTGCACGCGACGCCCTGGTAGCCGGCCGCGTTGACGCCCGACGTGTACGCGAAGGACACGAAGCCGATGCCCGCGCCGCCCGGGTCGTTGCGCACCGCGTTCTGCTCCAGGCCGTTCGACGTCTCTTCGGTCGCGCTCGGTGAGATCTTCAACGTTTCGCCGAGGAAGATGTGCTGGAAGGCGTCCTGCGTACCCGAGGCGCCGTCGCGGTCGAACAGGTCGATCGGCCCGCTGACGTGCGCGCCCGGAACCTGGCTCCAGTCGCGCACCGCGCCGGTGAAGATGCTCGTGACGGTCTGCTGTGACAGGTTGGCAGACCGGGTTCTGCGGGCTGGTGATCACGCAGATGCCGTCCTGGGCGATCTTCGTGAACACGAGGCCGTGCGGGTCGACGCCGGGGATCGGGTTGCGCGACGACGTGCCGATGTCGAAGCGCCCGGTCGCGGCGCCGCTGATGCCGATGTCCGACTGGCCGCCGCCGACCTTCGGAGTGGGGATCTTCGGGTACGCGGAGTGGTAGGCGCTCGCGAGTTTCTGCGCGAGCGGCAGCACGGAGGTCGACCCGCCGAGAATCAGCTGCTTGGCGAGCGCCGCCGCCGGCGCGACGAGCGCCAGCGAGAGGAGGAGGCCGACGATCAGAGTTCGCTTCGCGCGCACGTGATGCTCCTTTGCGTTAGGTCTTTGTCAATGCTTGGCGTGGGCGCCGAGAGCTAGATCAGCTGGCCTGCGCGACCGGCGCGCATGCGCGAGAACCATCGCCGAGGCGCAACAGTGGCGAGCGCGCATTTGCCTGGTGTGTTGTTTTTGTGAACGTGAACGTGTGAACGTGTTGTGCACAAGATGTAAAAGGTGAAATTGCGTAACAGAACCCATGTGTCGTTTTTGTGAACGACATTGCATTTCCGTTCGGCGCATGTGACGCTGGCGACCGAGTGGGACGCCGAGCCAGCGTGTGAGCGCATGGCCGGGTCCGTCCGGCGACGCGACTCACACGACGCGACTCACACACAGCCATGACCGACGACCCGACACCGCCAACGCCACCGCCCGCGTCGCCCGGCCAGCCGACGGCCCCGGCCTCCAGCAACGGGCACTCTCCGGCCGGCGCGAAGGCCGTTCGCTCGGGCCTCGCGCACAAGCGCAGCCCGCTGCTCAAGGGCGTCGCCGAAGCAGCCGCGACGGCGCGGCGCATCGCGCTGCGCGACCCGCTGGCGCTGTTCCTGCTGATCGCGTCGATCGTGCTGGCGATCGCATTCGCGACGCTGCTCGGCGACATCAAGCCCGCCAGCTCGGGCACCGAGTCGCCGCTCAGCACGATCCAGAAACTGGCCAAGCACCACGAGATCTCCACGGCCACGCTGCTCGACCACGACAGCCGTGTCGTCGTGCAGAGCACCGGCTCTGCGACGACCGTGACGCCGAAGGGCAGCGCCACCGGCGGCACCGCCGAAAGCGCGACGGCCGTCGGCGCGCCGCAGCGGCTGTGGGCCGCCTACCCGGCCTCCGGAGCCCAGACCGAGCAGCTGGCCAACGAACTGACTGCCAGCGGCGCGTCGGTGACGATCGATCAGCAGGCAGGCAAGCCGACCAAGACGATCGTCGTGCAGTTCCTCATCCCGATCCTGCTGCTCGTGTGCCTGTTCTCCTTCTTCATGCGCCTGGGCGGCGAGGGCGCCGCGGGGGGCATCGCCGGCTTCTCCGAGTTCACCGGCAAGGGCCGCAAGAAGGGCAAGGGCAAAACGGAAGCGATCACGTTCGCCGACGTCGCCGGCGCCGGCGAGGCGCTGGCCGAGCTGCGCGAGATCCGCGACTACCTCGCCGACCCGTCGAAGTACCTGGCCGTCGGCGCCGCCGCGCCCAAGGGTGTGCTGCTCGTCGGACCGCCCGGCACCGGCAAGACACTGCTGGCGAAGGCCGTCGCCGGCGAAGCCGACGCCTCGTTCTTCTCGCTGTCGGGGTCGGACTTCGTCGAGTCGCTCGTCGGCGTCGGCGCCGCGCGCGTTCGCGACCTGTTTCGCAAGGCGCGCAAGGCCGCGCCGGCGATCATCTTCATCGACGAGCTCGACGCGGCCGGGCGCAAGCGCGGCGCCGGCATCGGCCAGGGCAACGACGAGCGCGAGCAGACGCTCAACCAGATCCTCGTCGAGATGGATGGGTTCGCCGGCGACGGCGGCCTGGTCGTGATGGGCGCCACCAACCGCCCGGACATCCTCGACCCCGCGCTGCTGCGCCCTGGGCGCTTCGACCGCCAGATCGTCGTCGACGTGCCCGACGTCCACGGGCGCATCGAGATCCTGCGCCTGCACGGCGGCAAGCGACCGCTCGCGCCCGACGCTTCGCTCGAGGAGGTCGCGCGCCAGACGCCCGGCTTCAGCGGCGCCGAGCTCGCCAACGTGATCAACGAGGCCGCCCTGCTCAGCGTGCGTGACGGGCGCGGCCAAATCGACCAGGCGACGCTCGAGGAGGCGATCGATCGGGTCGTCGCCGGCCCCGCCAAGCGCCACATCCTGACCGAGGAGGAGCGCTGGCTGATCGCCATCCACGAGTCCTCGCACGCCGTCGTCACCGACGCGCTCGGTCACACCAGCTCGACGCGAAAGCTGTCGATCGTCGCGCGCGGGCGCCAGCTGGGAACGGCGGCGCACATGCTCTCCGATCGCGATCAGACGATCATGAGCGAGCCCGACCTGCAGAGCCAGCTGATCGTCATCACCGCCGGGCTGGCCGGCGAGCGCATCGCCTTCGGCCACGCCTCGACGAGCGTCAACGACGACCTTCACGCCGCGACGGCGCTGGCGCGCAGCATGGTCACGTCGTTCGGCATGTCCGAGGCGCTGGGGCTGGTGACGATCGGCGAGAAGGGGGAGAGGTGTTCCTCGGCGCCTCGCTGCAGGATCTGGGCTCGGTCGGCCCCGAGACGCTGAACCTGATCGACAACGAGATCGAGCGGCTGGTGGGCGACGCCGAGGCGCGCGCGGCGGCCGTGCTCGACCGCAACTGGAACACCGTCGAGGAGACCGCCGCGGCGCTGCTCGAGCAGGAGACGCTGTCAGGCGTCGCGCTCGACGCGGTCCTCTCGACGGTGCACGAGACGACGCTCGAGGAGCTGCGCGGAGTGCGCCGTGCGACGCAGCCGCGCTTCACCGCGCGAGACAAGGGCGCGCCGTGAGGCGAGCGCGAGCGGCCGTCCACGCGCGCGGGCGGCGCACGCGGCCGTCACCCGCCCTGATCGTCTCGCTCGTAGCGCTCGTCTTCTCGACCACCGGCCTGGCCGACGCGGCCCGCCGCGCGGTCGTCAGCGCGGTCGCCGGTCACCCGATCAGCTCAAAGCCCCACGCCGGCGGCCTGTTGCTGCTCGGCCAGAACCGCAAGTTCCCGGCATCGGCGATACCGACGGTCAAGAACGCCAGCAGGGTCGGCGGCAAGTCGGCCGAACAGCTCGCCGGGACGTGCCCGCCGGCGACCGTCGATCTCGGCACGTGGTGCCTGGAGACTGCGCCCTACCCGGTGACCAACGCCGACGCGGGCAAGAACAACTACCTGTACGCGAGCAAAGCGTGCGTCGCCGAAGGCGGCTGGCTGCCGACCGCCGCCCAATTGCTGGGGGCCGCCAACCGCGTCAAGCTCGAGTCGACGATCCACGACTCGCAGCTGACGGCGACCGTTCCGCTGGACCCCAGCCGTGGCCTCAAAGACCAGCGCGAGATGAGCTCGACGCTGATCACCACCGAAGGCGGGTCGGCGGCGGCGGGCTTCGAGGGCGTCAGCGAAGGCGCGACCGGCAACCCGCGCCAGGGCCAGGCCAACCCGACGCCGCTGCCCGCCAACCCGCTGCCCGAATCGCTGCAGTACGTGACCGTGTACAGCAACGGAAGCAAGGGTGGGTTCGCCGGCTCTGAGCCGGTGTCCAGCCCGGAGAACTTCCGCTGTGCGTTCAACAAGGCGCCCGGAGCGCTCAACAACGCAAGCTCCTGAGGCCGTCGCGTGCGCCGGCGAGCATCTCGACCACGCAGGGGAGCCGCGCACGCGCTCGTGGTGCGCACGCGGACACTGCTGGGCGTCGGCGCGCTCGCCGGGGCGCTGCTCGCGTGCTGTGCCGTGCGGGCGCAGGCGGTCATCCTGCCGGCCGTCACGATCGACGGTCCGAGCGAGGACATCGTCGCCTTCGGCGGCGTGGCGATGGCCGAAGACGGGACCGGCGGCCTGGTCTATCTCAAGCGCGTGGCCGGGGTCCCGCACGTGTTCGTGTCGCGCTATTCCGAAGGTCGCTGGCAGGCACCGATTCGCGTCGACACCGGACAGCCCTTCGCGGCGAGCTGGCCGCGCATCGGCGCCGCTGACGGCGGCGAGCTGGTGGTCGTGTGGGCGACGCCGTTCGCGACGCAGAACAGCAAAGAGATCTACGAGCTGCTCGGGGCGACGCTCGGGCCGGGCGCGGAATCGTTCGGTAGCGCGATGATCGTCGACCCGGACATCCGCGAAGCGGCCGGCACGAGCCCGGACCTGGCGATGAGCTCGACCGGCCAGGCCGACGTGGTCTACCGCGTGGTGCACACCTTCGCGCCCGGTCAGACCTCCGACATCCCGCTGCTGCGCCCCGGCGACGTCGTCGAGGATGTGCGCGTCGCGCACTTCAACGGCGAAACGTGGTCGGCGCTCGGGCCGATCAATCGCGACTCCGGCGTGTCGATGCGTCCGCCGAGCACGGCCAACGCCCCACGGGTTGCGATCGGGCCGACCGGCGCCGGGGTCGTCGTGTGGCAGGAGCCCGACATCGGCGGCGTCGCGCGGATCTGGGCCAGGCGCCTGTTCGGCGCGACGCTCGACTACGTGCTGCCCGTCAGCGCGACGACTTACAACTCGGCGCCGATCGGCGCCGACGCCGACGCGCCGAGCGTCGCCTTCTCGCGCCTCGGCCAGGCCGAGGTCGCCTACCGCCAGCCCGCCGGACCGGGCGATCCGCTGCCCGGGCCGCGCATCTTTCTCAACACGCTGCCCGACGGGGAATCGGCCGACGGATCGCAGTTCAGCGGCGCCAGCGTGCTCGACTCGGCCGTGGCGGGCGGCAGCGCGGCTTCGATTGGGCCGCCGAACATCGACATCGACGAAAAGCAGGACCTGCGCGTGCTGTACGACAGCAACGGCACGCCGCGCGTGATCGAAGGCAACGATCGCGGCCTGTCCGGCGCGCTGTCGCTCGGTCCGCCGCTCGCCGGCGGCGAACTGCACACCGCCAGCGTGATGAACCCCGCGGGCGGCGGCGTCTCCGCATGGTCCAGCGCGGATGCGCAAGGAAGGCCCGGCGTCGCCGTGCGCGAGGACTTTCCCGGCGGGGCCGTGCAGACGGCCCTCGTCAGCGGTGGCGCCGGCGGTGAAATCGGCGAACTCGACGTCGGGCGCTCGGGTCTGGGCGACGGCCTGATCGCCTTCCAGCAGGGCCCGCTCGGCGACGCCGCGATCGTCGCCGCGCAGGCGACCGCGCCGCCGGTCCAGTTCGTCGTCACCGCGCCCAACGGGTGGGTCAAGCCGAGCGCGGCGGTCGTCTCCTGGCAGCCGGCGACGAGCTCGGACGGTCCGTTGTCCTACCGAGTCGTGCTGGACGGCCGCCCGCAGGCCACGCCGGCGGGCGCGCGATCGCTGAGGCTGGGAATGCCCGGCGTGGGCTCGGGGCGACACGACGTCCAGGTGCTGGCGACCGACATCGACGGGCAGTCCACGCTGACGCCGGTCGAGGCCGTGCGCATCGACGGTACGGCGCCGGCGGTGAAGATCGCGCGTGCGGGCGGTGGCAGGGGCGTCGTCGTGCGCGTGGTCGATCCCAACTCCGGGGTCGACAAGCGCTCACTGCGCGTGAGCTTCGGCGACGGGACCGGCTCCGCGCGACGAGCTCGCTCGGTGCACCGCTACGCACATCCGGGCGCCTACACCATCGTCGTGCACGCGCGCGACAAGGTCGGCAACCAGGGCGTGGTGCGGCGCCTGGTGAGCGTCCGATGAGCTTGCCCGGCCGCCTGGCGGGAGCACTGCTGCTCGCGTGCCTGGTCGGGCTCGCCTCGTCTGTGGCGGCGTCGGGCGACGTCTTCGGTCCGATCTCGCTCGTCTCGCAGAGCACGACCGCGCAGGCCGACTACGCGCACGACCCGGCGATCTCCGGCGACGGTCGCTACCTCGCCTTCGACGGCTCCTACGGCGGCGTCACGGGAGTCTGGCGCCGCGACCTGCAGAGCGGGCAGGTCACGCCCGTCGCGGGCGGCGACGCGGAGCTGCCGTCGATCAGCGCCGACGGGCGCTTCGTCAGCTTCACGACGACCGCCAGACTGACGCTCGCCGACGAAAACAAGGGCCCCGACGTCTACGTGCGCGACATGGACCAGGCGTCCGGCGAAGAAGGCGCCTACACGCTCGCCTCGGCCGTCACCGCGGAAGGGGTCACGAGGGGGCTCGCGTACGGCTACGCCAGCGAACCGACCGACCAGCGGCGGCTGTTCGAAGAAGAACACTACGGCTCGCTGGCGGTCGGACGGACGGCGCTCAGCGCCGACGGGCGCATCGTCGTATTCGTCACGACGGCCAA
Source organism: uncultured Solirubrobacteraceae bacterium (assembly GCA_963794905.1). Lineage (GTDB taxonomy): Bacteria > Actinomycetota > Thermoleophilia > Solirubrobacterales > Solirubrobacteraceae > Palsa-744. Next base: position 776,484 of record CAWCFO010000002.1, on the reverse strand, counting down.
ATCGGACCTGACCGATCCGCAGTCTCCCGGCGAACCGCGCACGCCCCCGCTGCAGGTCGTCTCGCGCAACCTCGAAACCGGCGAAACGCGGCTCGTCAGCGCGCGCGGTGGCTCCGGCGAAGAACCCGTCTCGACGCAGGAAGGCAGCGAAGTCTACGGCGCCGTTTTCACTGGCCAGCTGGGAAAGGCGCCGGCGTTCGGCCAACCGCCGCCGTACGGGCGCTACGCATCCGGTCCCCCGCTCGGGGCGTCGATCAGCGCCGACGGATCGACCGTCGCCTGGCTCGGCGACGACATCGGCCAACAGGCGCCGCTGCTGTCCGGCGAAGCTCGCAGCCCCTCCTACACCGAGCCACTGTGGCGGCGCATCGCGCCCGGCTCGGAAACCCCGACCGAGCGCGTCACCGGTGGCTCGGACCCCGCCAACCCGGCGTGCGCCGCCAGCGGCGAGGCGGCGATCGGCAACAGTCCCTCGCCGTCAGATCCGTGCCAAGGGCCGTTCGCGACGCCCGAAGGGTCGCTGCCGAGCGGCATCTGGGCCGGCGGCGGAGAAGGCGACTTCGTGCCGCGGCTCAGCGCCGACGGCTACACGGTCGCGTTCATCGCGCGCGCCCAGCTCGCCTCGCTGGGCGAAGGGTTCGGGATCGGCTTCGACGGGCCGAGCGATCTGTACGTGGTCGACATGCACGCGGGGCTGACGCGCGACGGTGCGTTGAAGCAGCTGACGCAGCTGGCCAGCGGCAACGTGACCGACGTCGCGACGACCGCGCCGATTCTTGACCTCGACGTCTCGGCGGACGGCAGGCAGGTCGCCTTCACGACGCGGCGCACCAGGTTCGCGCTCGGCTCGCCGGCCTTCGTGACCGCTCCCGCCGCCGAGCCCGGAATGGGCGAGCTGTACGACGTCGACCTGGCCGACGACACGCTCACGCGCGTCACTCGGGGATACGAAGGCGGCGTCAGCGAACATCCGCACACGCCTCTGCAGGCAGGCAGAGACCCCTACGGCGAAGGCGACGGCGCCCTGTCGCCGTCGTTCTCCGCCGACGGCCGCCGGCTGGCGTTCTCCTCGACGGCCTCCAACCTCGCCTTCGGCGACGGCAACACCCCGCCGGTCGAAGGCTCGAGCGTCGACGGCTCAGACGCCTTCGTCGTCGAACGCCAGGTGTTCGGCGAAGACGCCACCCCGCAATACCTCTCGCCGGCTCCTCTCGGCGCGACGCTCAGGCCGAGCTGGGGACTCAGCATCACCGCCCGCTCGTTGCGCGACGGCAGCGTGCAGATGTACGTTCGCGTTCCCGGCGCCGGCGCGCTGCGCGCCGGCGCGCTGAGCGCGGTGCGCGTGCACGTGAAAAGCGCTGTTCGCAAGGGGCGCGGCCGGGCCGGCGCGCGCCACGCGGTCGTCGTCACGCGGACGGTGGCCGGCCGCAGCGCGCTCGCTCGCGAAGCCGGGTTGGCGGCGCTGAAGCTCAAGCTGGCGAAGCCCTATGCGGCTCTCGCGGGCAACCGCGGCGGGCTGTCAGCGACCGTCGAGCTGACCTTCTCGGCGCCCGGACACGCGACCCTGCGCCAAGCCGTCGAAGTCACGTTCGTGCGCACCGTCAAGCACGTGCGCCGCAAGTCCCACAAAGCCGCAGCGAGGAGATCACGATGAGGCATGTCCCGGCGCGCGCTGTCCTGCTGCTGAGCGCGATCGGCTGCCTGCTGAGCCTCGCGCTGGCGGCCTCGGCCTGGGCCGGCGAACCGCTCGCTGACGAGGGCGGCGCGTCGTGGCAGCTGGAACAGCCCTCCCCGCCGCCGCCGCCGCCGGGCGTCCCAGGCTCCTCGACGCCGATCGGCCTCGGCGCGGTGGGGGACGTCGAGTTCTGGGCGCCCAACCGGGGGCTGCTGATCACGGCGGGTAACCCGCCGACGGTCGCCCCCGGCCTGTGGGCCTACAACGGCCAGCACTGGCACCAGCTGTCGACGGTCTGCGGGGCGACCGACGGTCGCGTCGCGTGGGCCGGCCCCGACGAGTTCTGGACCGTCTCCGACGGGCGGCCCGGTCAGACGACCGGTCCGCTCGGCGAAAGCCCGCCGGTCGCCGACAACACGCTGTGCCACTTCGCCGGTGGGCAGGTCGTGTCCTCCTACGCCCACCCGGCGTTCGAAGCCGATTCCTATCAGGCGATGCACGCTGCCGCGTGCATCGATTCGACGGACTGCTGGTTCGCCGGCGACGCGCTGTCCGAACCATCGCCCGTCGGGGCCTTTCACCTGCATTGGAACGGCGCTTCGCCGGTCGCCGAACCGTACTCGCAGGCCGGTCACGCGGTGCTCGACATGCGCGCGTTTGAAGGACGCCTGTATGAGAGCGTGCGCATCGCGGCGAGCGACCGGCATCTCGTACCCGACCCGGAAGCGCTGCGCTCCTTCCCGCTGCATGTCATCAACCCTGGAGCGACGGCCGACTTCGAAGCGGAAGGCGGCCCTCCGCTGTACGAAGCAGGCGAGTTCCCCTCGGCGCTCGACGCGCTGCGCCTGTCCACCGCCGACGGCCAGCTGTGGGGGGCCGCGGGCAGCGTCCGCGAAACGCCCGCCGGCTCCGCTCCCGGTCAGCTGACCGTCGTGCGCTTCTCGCCGGAAAGTGGTTGGACCCAGCTGATCGGGCCCGAACACCCGGCCGCCGCGGGACTGTTCGCGCAGGAAAGCGAACTGCTGCCAGAAGGTGTGCGCGGCGCCGTCGTCACCACGATCGCGGCCGAGCCGGAAACCGGCGCCGCGTGGATCGGCGTGGACTCGCAGGCCGATGCGGCCGGCCTCAGCTCCGGGGGAATCGCTCACGCCGTGATTGCGCGGGTCGGCGCCGACGGCAGCATCTCCGATGCGCAGGCGTTTCCGTCACCCGCCGAAGAAGCCGCGGGGGTCGGACCGAAGGGGGCGGTGGCACGGATCGCCTGCCCGGCGCCACGCGACTGCTGGATGACGACCACGCGCGGCTGGCTGTTCCATCTCGCGCCGGAAGGCGAAGCTAGCCTGCCCGAAGACACCGACCCGGCGATGGCCGGGCTGATCACCTTCCGTCCGGCCGACGAAGGTCTCCCGCAGGTCGCCCCCGACGCTCCCCCCGCCGACGATTCGGGCCTGCCCGGCGAAGTTCCCGCGCTGGCGGGGGTGCTTGCGGAAGCAACACCGCCGGCCACCGAATCGCGCGTCGCGGTCCCGCTGCTGTCGCACGTTCGCACGCGGCTGGTGCACGAAACGATGTTGCAGGTGAGCTTCCACCTCGCGGTCAAGGCTCGCGTGCGCCTGCTCGCCAGGCGGCGCAAGCAGCTGGTCGCCGCGACCGCGCTGCGCACGCTCGCGGCGGGCAATCGCTCGCTGACGCTGAAGCTCGACCGCCGTCGCTGGCCGACCAAACTCGACCTGCAGACGCACGCCCTCGCGAAGCTGCCCACCGTCTCCTCGACCTCGTCGGCCGTGGGCACGGTCAGCACCGGCTTCGTCTCGCTCACGCACACGCCGCTGTTCGGTGGAACGGGCCGCCTGCCTTGAGACGACGCCACCCGCGCCGCAGTCCGGGCGTCTCCCGCGGCGCCCGCCGGCCGCCGGCGCTCTTGGTGGCGCTCGGCGCCGCCGCGACGATCGCCGCTGCGATCGCGTTGTTCGGCGGCTCGGCCGGGACCTCGCGCGCGGCCGGCTCCTCGGGCTCAGCCGAACCGACGCCGCAGACCGACGCGGCGGTCCCGGCGCCGAAGGTCACGATGATCGGCGCCTCGCCCGGCGAGACGGGCGGCGAGACGTGGGGCGTCGGCGAAGTGGGCGAAGGCGTCGGCGCGTCGCCGTCGCGGCTCGTGCGTTACACCAGCTCGGGAGGGTGGGGCCTGGGGCCTGCGCTGCAGGATGAAAGCGAAAAGCCGCTGAGCGGCTTTCGGCTGGACCACCCGCAAGGCCTGGACGCGCCGAGCCCGCTGGCCGGTCAGATGACCGCGAGCGGCGCGGGAGCCCTGATCGGCACGGTGCCCGACTCGGGAAGTGAAAGCGGCGTGCGCCAGGTCGTGCTCGTGCGCCGTCCCGGGGGCGCGTTTCAGCAGACCCAACCGGCCAAGGACGAAGAAGGCAACGAACTGCTCAAGCCCGGCGAGCGGCTGTTCGGCGTGCGCCGGGCGCCGCTGCTCGCGCCGCTTGACGAAGGCGGCGGAAGAGCCGGCGCGCTGATCGTGCCGATCACCGAAGCGGGAAGCGTCGAAGGAGGCGTGCTGCACTACAACGGCGCCCATTGGACGCGCGAGCCGATCGAAGTGCCGCAGGGCAGCGGCGAACACTTCCGCGTGCTGGGCCTCGCGGCCAGCTCGCCCGACAACGCCTGGCTGATCGCCCAGCTGGCCTCTCCGTCCGGCGCGGTGACGCTGTTTCGCCGCGTTCCCGAAGGCGCGCAGGCGGGGGCGTTCACATGGAAGCCCGTCGCGCTGGAAGCGGCCAAAAGCGGAGAAGCGCAACCGTTGAGCGTCGACGAACAGCCCTTCACGGTGCATGCGGGTGACCCGCCGGCGCTGGAGTCGCAGGTGCTGACGGTGACCGACGATGGCGTCTGGGTCGATGGCGAACGCGCCGACGTCGGCGCCTCGACGACGCTGTACTTCAAGCCCGAAGGCGGACCGCACTCGCTGGTCGGTCACGTGCAGGCCGCCTGGTGTCAGCTGCCGCCCAGCGCGCCCAGCGGAACGCGCGAATGCGATCACACGCTGCCCGAAGCGCTGCCGAGCGGCCCATCGCGAAGCATCGCCTGGGCCAACGGATCGCTGCCGTTCGGCGAACGCGTGATCACCGGTCTGGCTGACGGCGTGACGCTGCGCCTGGACGGCGAAGCGTTCACCCGCGTGCTCGCGCTGGGCGGGTCCGCTCACGACCCCGGCGGCACCTACGGCGCGGCGTTCTCCAGCCCGCGCGAGGGGTGGCTGGGCGCCCCGAGCCTGCCGGTGCACCTCACGCTCAACCCGGCGCCCAACCGCCTGGCGCCGTGGCCCGTGCCGTTTCGTCACTCACTCGACGCGGTCGTCGCGCAGCCCGGGGTGCCCGCGGGAGCGCTGTCGAGCGAAGCCCTCGCCGTCGGCGAACGCGGCCAGGTCGCGCGCTACCGCCCGGGCAACGGCTGGCTCGCCGAAAGCCTGTTCGGGGCCGGGGCGCGCAAGCAGACGCCGCACCTGCGCGCGGTCGCTTGGCCGACCGAAAAGCGGGCCTTCGCCGTGGGCGATCTGGGGCAGATGTGGCTGTGGCGCGGTGAGACGGGCCTGTGGGAACCCGATCCGGCGACGCCGCGCAACTTCCGCGGCAACCTGCTCGGGATCGCTTTCGATCCCACCAACCCCGCGCGCGGCTACGCCGTCGGAACCGGGGGAGTGCTGCTGCGCTACGGCAAGTCCTGGGCGCAGGAAGCGCTCCCCGCACAGGTGCAGGGCGCCAGCTTCACCTCGATCGCGTTTGCCGGATCGGAGGCGATCGTCGCCTATCGCATGCTCCCCAACCGCCAGGTCAACCACTACGTGGGCGGCCTGCTCGTCAACGAAGGGTCGGGCTGGCACGTGGAAGAAGGGCTCGCGTCGGCGCTCGGCGGCAACGTGCCGGACACCGTGGCCGGCCTGCCCGACGGCGGCGCCGCCGTGTCGGCCTCGGGCTCCACCGAAGGACCGGCGATCTACGAGCGCGAATCGCCCGGCGGCTCTTGGCAGCCGACGCCCTCGCCGTTGCCGCCGACCAGCCAGCCCGGCTCGCTCGCGCTGTTTCGCGAAGGGGGCGCACTGCGTGCGATCGCCGCCGGCGCCCCCGCCAGCGGGTTCGGGGCCGAAAGCGTCACGCCCGCGCCCCCGGGCTTTCCCCCCGACCTGATCGAACCGTACGGGCCGGTCGGCGGCGGGGTGCTGCGCCAGACCGCCAGCGGCTGGAGCGACGAGGAGCACGAACTCGACTTCGAAGGCGAGGAACTGCCGGGCGGCTACGTCGGCGAAGACAAAGTCTATGAGCCCGATCCGGTGTTCGCGGTGACGACCTCGCCGGATGGGTCGCAGGGATGGGCCGTCGGCGGGTTCGCCAGCGCCACCGAAGGGCTCTCCACGGGTGACGTGGACCGCTATCCCGCCGACGGCTCGACGCCGAGCGGCGTCGGCGAATCGCCGGTCCCGACGAGCCCCGAACAGGCGACGTTCGCAATCGGCGCGGGCGCGCAGTGCCTGGCGCCGTGCGCCGACCGCGCCGACGCGCGGCTGGGACCGGACGTGTGGCTGTCGGCGGCGCTCGCGCGCGCCGGTCAGATCGCCGGCGTGCGCGCATTCCTCTACGCCGGGCCGCACGTGACGTCGGGCAAGACCTCCGGCCCGGAAACCGTGCCCGTGCCGTTCTCTCGCGAGCTTCCGCGCTATGCCGAAATCCTCGCGTCGAGCCCGTTGCCGACGTTTGCCGTGATCACCGCCAACGAGCTCGACGCCCGCCCCTTCGCGCAGGGGACCGAGGCGACGTTCGAGCAGGCCTTCGCGCGCTTCCCCCGCCCATTCGGCCTGGAATCCGAAGACGCCGGGGCGGGGCTGACCGAAGCCGGGCGCTCGCAGGAGTGCAACGGCGCCCCCGGCTGCCAGGGGGCCTACTACGCGCTCGATTCCGCCGGCGCGGCGGGCACGGTGCGCCTGATCGCGCTCGACAACAGCGGCGATGTGGGTCCGACGCAACGCGCGTGGCTGGCGGGTCAGCTGACGCAGGCCGAAGAACGCTCCGAGCCGGCGATCGTCATAGGCTCGGCGGACCTCAGCGCCCAGGTGTCGGCGGGCGACGGCGAAGCGCTCGCCACGGCTCAGATCCTCGTTTCAGATCACGCCTCTGCCTATTTCTTCGACGCGCCCGAAGAAAACGTCGCCCGGCCGCTCAGCATCGGCGGCGCTTCGATTCCGACGTTCGGCTCGGGCACGCTGGGCTACGTCAGCCTGGTCAACGAGCGCAGCAGCGAATTCCACGGAGCCAGCGGGTTCATGCTCGCCCAGGTCAACGCCTCGCCGGCGGCGCGGAACCCGGCCACGAAGCTCTTTCCCGTCAGCGCCCGTCTGATCCCGAACATCGGCGAACTGGCGCTGGAAGGCAAGGACGGCACCCTGCTTCGGCGCAGTCAGGCGGCCTTGTTCGGCGCGCTCGCACGCCGACCCCGCGCCGGCGGCGATTCGCGCGGCGCGGTCAACGGCCCCTCGGAAACCGACCCGTACATACCGATCCCCTCCAACTGCGTCGGCGCGGGATGCTCGGGTGCGATCCTGCCCGAGTACACCTTCAGCTCCTCGCGCCCGGATATCGGCAACTTCGTCCAGCCGAACCTCGCCTCGCCCGATCCACACGCCGTGCTGCTGGGCGCCGACGACAAACCGATCGCCGACTCGCAGTCGGGGCTGTTCTGCGCATACAACGCGGGGACGACGATCGTCACGATCAGCACGGGGGGGCTGTCCGCTTCGGTGCCGGTGACCGTCCAGGCGGGCAGCGTGCGCAGGCCGTGCGGCACGCAGCCGCTGAAAGAAGTGGAAGCCGCCTCGCAGGCCGCGCGGGCGCCCGTGCCGCCGCCGGCGCCGGCTCCAGCCCCGGCGCCCGCCAGCGCCCCGGCCGGTGCGCCCCCGCCGGCGCCCGTGCCAGCCCCACCGCCGGCGCCGGCGGCGCAACCGACGCCGGCGCACCCACCCACGCCGATCGCGTTGGCGCCGCTGCTGGCGACGCCGGTGGCGCCGCTGCTCGCGTTCGTCCCGCCGCCGCTGCCGACCCCGGCGAGACCGTCGCCGCCGACGGGCACCTCGGCGGTCACCTCGCCGATCGAGGTCGCCGAACGCCAAGAGGAGGAGGAGGAAGCGACCGAGTCGGTGAGCAACCAGGCCAGCGCCTACCGCTCGCCCGCCAGCGAGCCGTCGCCGCTGTATCTGATCGGCATCGTCACGCTTGCCGCATTCGCGGGCGCGTCGGTGAGGCGGCGCCCGCGGAGTGGCCTGCGCCGACCGCGAGTCGCGCCGGCGCTGCTGATGGACGACAACACGCGGCCGCCGCCCCGCTGGCGCCGGCGCTGAGCGCGGCGATCACCGATCGTTCACCGATTTACAACAAGGCGAGCGCCCGCAGGCGGCAGGCTCTCTGTGAAACCGGACCCGGACATGACTCGTCGATGCCAAAAACCCCCCCTGTCGGGCCTTTCGGTCGCACTGGCGTGCGCCGTATTCGTGCTTGGCGTCGGCGCAAGCGCCGCAGGCGCCGACAGTTACGGTGAACTGACACATTTCGGCAAAGAAGGCACGGGGCACGTTCAGTTCAAGCTTGGCAACAGCCGGCAGGTTCACGCCTTCGGTGTGGACTCCAGCGAAGGCAACAGCATGTACGTGGTCGACGAACCGAGCGCGTCGGCGAAAGGCGGCGAATATCGCATCCAGAAGATCTCGGCCGCCGGGCAGTTCCTAGCGTCGGTTTCGATCCCGTTCACCAAAGCGTCGCGGACGGTGGGGATCGAGGGCGTCGCGATCGACTCGGCGCTCAAACGCCTGTACGTGCTGACGACCTACGAACGCAAGGGCGAAGAAGAAGGCGGCGGCGAAGCAGTCGACCCCGAAGCGTTCGCCGCGGGCACGCTGTACGCATTCTCGACCGTCGCTTCCGGGGAAAAACTCGTGCCGGCGTCGGTCGCCAACGCCGAAGGTGTGCTCGCGAGCAAAGTCGCGCTGCTCTCTCAATCGGAAACCCGCGGCCAGGCATTGCTGGAACCGGCCGGCATCGCCGTCGACCCGACGACGCATGACGTGATCATCCAAGGCGACGTCGATCTCGGGCACGGCGAAGAAGAACTGCCGCACACGGCGCTTCAGCGCGTGGGCACGGCCGGCGCCAACGAAGTCGACGCCGCGGCCGGACGCTACGTCGACACGGGCAACTGCCTGACCGGCGAAGAAGCCGCCGAAAGCTGTCCGCCTTCGAGCGAAGGCGAACCGTCGTCGCCGATCGTCACCGAAGGCGGCAAGGTGTTCGTCGGGCAGACCGAACAGATCTGGGAAATCCCGACTTCTGCGGGCAAATTCGCGGCGGGCAACCCGAAACCGCTGCTGAGCTTCGGCAACGCGCTGCTGACTCTCCCAATTCCCGTGGAGCCGACCGGCGGCGGCCTGTCGTTCGTCGGAGAAGGCGCGGGCAAAGGCACGATCTACGCAGCCGCAGGGATCTCTCAGGAAGGCGCTCTCTATCGCGGCGTCCTCGCCTTCGACTTCAGCGAAGCGGGCGGCGTCGCCAGCGCCTCCGAGCGGGGCTGGACGGGCGGGCAGACCAAAGGGGCGTGCAGCATCGGCGCGCGCGGCGCCAGCTCGGTCGCCGGAGCGGCCGCCGGGGCCGTGTTCGTGCTCGATCCGCACGCCGCCGAAAACGAAATCGAAGAATCCAACGAACCCCACGTGACCGAGTTCGGCGCGAGCGGTTCGGGCTGCCCACACGCCAGCGTCAGCGAACCGACGGCGACCGTGCTCGGAAACGAAGTGACGTCGGCTCCTCCCGGCGCCGAAGTGGTGCTGTCCTCGAAACTCGCGCTCGGCAACGCGCTGAAAGCTCAGTGGCGCTTTGAAAACACCGCCACCAAAGAAGTCGCCGAAGAATCGTCCAAAGGCGAAGGGCCGATCAGCAAAATCGCACACAAGTTCCCCTCCGTAGGCGCCTACCAGATAACCGAGACGGTGCAGGACGACAACCTGGCGACGCCGACGATCGTCGCGAGCCGCAAATTCAACGCCGTGGCCGGCCTGCCCACCGCGCGCTTCTTCCCGCCAGCTCAAGTGGCGCCCGGCGGTGAAGCGAGATTCAACGCGAGCACGTCAGAAGAAAACGGCTCGCCGATCACCAAATACATCTGGAGCTTCGGTGACGGCAGCGCGGAAGTGACGACCACGTCGGCGAGCATCGGCCACATCTACACGGCCGCCGGGACCTACACGGTCGCGCTGAAGGTCGTAAACGCGATCGGCGCCAGCGCCCCGACCACCCACCCCATCACCGTCGCCAGCAGCAGCGGCGGAGGCTGGGGTGGAGGAGGTGGCGGCGGCAACAGCAACGTCAACAACGGTTCACAAAGCCCCGCTCCGACCACGTCCGCGCCGTCACCTGCGCCGCCTCCGCCAAGCACTGGCGTCGCGTCGTACAAGGTCAGCGTCGCGTCAGCCGCCGTCAGCGTGAGCCCGTCCGGCTCCTTGTCGATCAAGGTCAACTGCAGCGGGACCAGCAGCTGCAGGGGCGCGGTGACGCTGCGCACGCTCACCGCGGTCAGCGCGTCGGCGCACGCGCGCAAGGCGATTCTCACGCTCGCCAGCGGCTCGTTCTCGGTGGCCGGCGGCCACGTCGTCTCGGTCACGCTGCACCTGTCGGCCAAGGCGCGCGCGCTGCTCACCAAACTTCACCTGCTGCGAGCTCGCGCGACGATCGCGGCGCATGACTCGGCCGGAGCGAGCCACACCACGCTCGCGACCGTGACGCTGCGGCCGGTCAAGCGCAAGCACTGAGTCTTCGCAAGCACTCGGTCCTCGCCACGTCCGCAGCCGGCCGGTCGCCGGGGCGGCGACCACGCATTTGGGTCGGGTGAATCGACGGCGAAACGGACGTCGCGGATGCAACAGCATGGCAACGTTGTCAACGCGGCGGGGCGCGAGAGTTGACCGTGGGGGCCAGGGGCTTCCGTTGTAACGCATCTATCCAGCGATGGAACTGCTATTCAGGAGGTAGTCCACATCATGAGGTTCATCTCCGCGCGTCGCCTAGTGTCGGCGTGCGCAATATCGGCAGCAGCGGCGGCGCTCGCCGTGCCGGGCGCAGCCAGCGCCTCGATCGGCGAACAGTGCTCGGGCGCGAACATCGAAGCCCAGGGCGCCTCGACGCAGAAGCTCGCCCACCAGACCGTGTGGGGGCCGGACTTCAACACCGCTGCCAACAGCCGGGCCTGCAACGGAGCTCAGGGGTCGAAAGCCAAACCAACGGTCAAATACAACTCGACCGGCAGCGGCAAAGGCCTCGAAGCGTTCGGCGCCGAAGAAGCTACGCCGAACTACAAAGAAAACGCCTTCGTGGGAACCGACGAAGCGCCCAACGCGGCGCAGAAAGCCGAAATCGAATCCCACGCGTCGGGCGCCGAAGCGCGCTCGCTGGAGACCATCCCGACGGAGCAGGTCGCCATCGCGATCGTCGTGCACCTGCCGGACGGGTGCAAAGCCGAAAACGAAACCGGCGTCGCGGCACAGAAGGGCAGGCTGGCGCTCAACGACCAGACGATCGAGGGCATCTACCGCGGCACGATCAACAAATGGAGCGAAGTCAAAGATGCGGGCGACAAACTGACCTGCACGGGCGGTAAAGCCGAAGAAGAAAAAGAAATTGTGAGGATCGTGCGCAAGGACCAGTCGGGCACCTCGCACATCTTCAAGACGTTCCTCGCGGCGATCAACAAAACGCCGTTCACGGCCGAAGCCTTCCCGGTCGGCTGCAAATCGCCGCTCGGCGAAGAAAGCAAGACGTGGGCGGAAATCGACCAGGGTTGCGAAAACCAGCGCTGGCCGACGGCTGCGAAAGTCGTGCACGCGGCCGCCGAAGGCGGCGGCGCGGTCGCCAAAGAAGTCGAAAAAACGCCGAGCAGCATCAGCTACCTGAATCTCGCAGACGCCCGCGCGAACAAATCGTTCACGCCAAGCGTGGGTGGCAAAGGAACGGCGAAATTCTGGGCCGTCGTTCAGAACAAAACTGCCGCGCCGTTCACCTATGCCGACCCCTCGAGCAACGAGGACGTCGAAAAACTGGCCAACGCAAACTGCACCAAAACGGTTTACACGGACGGCAAAACCGAATTCCCGCCAGCCAGCACGCGGGAACTGTGGAACCAGGCGCAGGCCGCGCTCAACCAGGTCAAGTACCCGCTGTGCGGTCTGACCTACGACCTCGCGCTGCGCCAGTACTCCAAGTACGGCGGCGGCACGGAAACGAGCATCGGCGAGGCCACGACGGTGCAGAACTACCTGCTGTACGCGGTCACGACGACCAAAGAAGGCGGCTCGTTCTTCATCAAAAACCACGACTACGAAAAGCTCCCGACGAACGTCAAGAAACTGTCGGAAGCGGGCATCAAAGAAATCCAGTTCTAGATCGCACGCGAGCCGTCAGCGGCTTGCCGACATCGAGAACGTCAGTCCGACCGGGCCGCGCTCTGACGAGCGCGGCCCGGTCGTCGTGCGGCGGAGGGGTCCTCGGTCCGGCTCGCTGGGTCCCCGCCAGAAGCGGCCTCCGCGCAGCCCGCCGGCGATCCGGCAGGCCGGGCGCCGGCCCGGCCGGCGCGACTGCCGGTGGCGGGAGGGGCGCGCAGCGATCGGGGCCCCGCAGGTGGTCACCGTGGCGTCGCGCACGCTCGCGCGAGCGGCCGACGGCGGCCCAATCGACCAGCGGCGAGCGCGCCCGGCGCCATGGCGGCCTGCACGAAGCGGCGGCGCGTCCAAACGACGGAATCCTGCTCCCAGGCTTGACTTTACGACCGACTTAAGTGCATGATGCAAGGCATTGAGCACCAATAACGGGATCTCGACATTTGTTCGAGCCTGCAGAGCCATCATGCGGGGATGACTGATGGAGGGCAAGGAGGCGAGGAGCGCTCATGAGCGTTGAGACGGGGACGGGCAACGGGCCGGAGAGCGGCCTGAGTTGGGGTCGGCCGATTGCCGGCACGCGGGGCGCGCGTCACGACGCGAGCCGGCGACGCCTGCCCGTGGCCGCCTTCAGCGACGCCCGCGGCCCGTCCGTCTGCCTGCGCCGCGACGCCTTGTTTCGCCGCGCGCTGCTGGCCGCGGACGTCGTGGCGATCCTCGGAGCGCTCGTGCTCACGGTTGCGCTGTCGTCGCGGCGCGTGCCGCTGCACCTCACCTGGGAGAGCCTCGTCGGCGTGCCGCTGCTGCTGGTCGGAGCAAAGCTGCTGGGCCTTTACGACCGCGACGAGACGCTGCTGCGCAAGACGACGCTCGACGAGGCGCCGAAGCTGTTCCAGCTGGCGACGCTGTGCACGCTGGTCGCGCTGCTCGCCGGCCGGCTGGTCGTCGCCGGTACGCTCGACCGCAAGGAGGCGCTGCTGCTGTGGATCGCGCTGGCGGCCGGGTTGCTGCTCGCGCGGGCGACCGCGAGGTTCGTCGCCCTGTGGATCGGGCCGATCGAGCGCTGCCTGTTCATCGGCGACGAGCGCTCTGCCGAAATGATCGGCGCGAAGCTCAGCGGACACGGCGGCATCAAGGCGAAGGTGATCGCCCACCTGGACCTCGACCAGGTCGCGCCCTGGTCGACCGACGCGTTCTCGGCGCCGCGCCTGACCGAGATCCGCGACCTTGCGCAGACGCTCGACGTGCACCGGGCGATCATCGCGCCGGGCTGGGGCTCCAGCGCCGACGCGAACGAGACGCTCAACCTGGTGCGCACGCTCAAGGCGGTGGGGGTACGCGTGAGCGTGCTTCCGCGCATGCTCGAGGTCGTCGGCTCGTCGGTTGAGTTCGACGACCTGCATGGCGTCACGCTGATGGGCGTCCGGCGCTTTGACCTCACGCGCTCCTCGGCGGCGATCAAGCGCGCGTTCGACCTGCTCGGCGCGTCGCTTGGCCTGCTCGCGATCTCGCCGCTGCTGATCGCCTTCGCGATCGCCGTCAAGCTCGACACGCGCGGGCCGGTGTTCTTCCGCCAGCTGCGCGTCGGGCGCCACGGACGGCGCTTCTACATGCTCAAGTTCCGCACGATGGTGCGCGACGCAGACGCTATGAAGGATTCCCTGCGCCACCGCAACGAGGCGAAGGACGGGCTCTTCAAGATCGCCCGCGACCCGCGCGTGACGCGCGTGGGGAGGTTCCTGCGGGTCACGGCGCTGGACGAGCTGCCGCAGCTGCTGAACATCGTCAAAGGCGAGATGAGCCTCGTCGGCCCGCGCCCGCTGGTCGTCGAGGAGGACGAGCGCATCGAGGGCTGGCACCGCCGCCGTCTGGAACTGATGCCCGGGATGACCGGCCCGTGGCAGATCCTCGGCCCGGCGCGCGTGCCGCTGAAGGAGATGGTCGCGCTGGACTACCTGTACGTCGCCAACTGGTCGCTGTGGACCGATGTGAAGATCCTCCTGCGCACCGTTCCGCACGTGCTCGGCCGCCGCGGCCTGTAGCGGCTCGGACCCGCGGCGCAACGAGCGTCAGCGGCCGCAGCGCCACGAGCGTCAGCGGCATTTGCCGCGAGCGTCAGCGGCATGTGTCCCGCTGGCGGCTGGGGGACCACCGATGGGCGGCTGGGACCTGCAGCGCTCAGCGGCCGTGCAGGCCATGCACGGCGATGCGTCGCCTGCGTATGGCCGGCCGGTTGCGCGTGCCCTCGCCGTGGCCTTCGCGTCTGAGCGCCAGGGCGCTGCGTGTCGGAGAGGAGTCCGGCGCGAGGACGATCCTGACGCCGATCAGCTCGGCGTGCGAGCCGGCCGGACGGACCTCACGCGAGTCGCCGTTGGCGGCCACGCGACATACAGCCGCAAGCAGCGACAACACCGCAAGCCAAGCTATCGGGATCAAGATGAAGAGCATCGATCTCCGCCCATTGCATAGTTCTCCATCAACCGGACGATGTCCTGCTGATCGGAGGCGATCGTGCAACGCATGAGCGCCCGTACAGCGCAGCGGACAGATGTTCGCAGGCGTTTCTACGCGCGATCGGCGGCGGTCGCCGGCTCGGCCTCGCGAGCGGCGTCGGCGCGGGCGCCCGACGCGCCGGTGTGCGTCGCGACCAGATCTTCCAGCGCGTCGGAGATCTGAGCGCAGACCACGTCGCGTGCGAAGCGCCGCTCGGCCTCGGCGCGCGCGGTGGCGCGCATCGCGGACGGGTCGGCGTGGACCCGCGCGAGCATCTCCTCGATCGCACTGGCCATTGCCGGCACGTCGCCGACGGGGACCTCAGAGGTGACGGTCCGGTCGACGCCCTCGATCGATCCGACCTCGTCGGTGGCGACGACCGGCACGCCGGCGGCGAGCGCCTCGAGCACTGACATCGGGCACGGGTCGTACTTGCTCGCGAGCAGCACCACGTCGCTGCGCTCCAGCTCCTCGGGCATCTCGCTCGGAGGCACGCGTCCGCCGTATTCGGTGTTGGCGGGCGGCAGGTCGTCGAGCAGCTTGGTGTAGTCCGACCAGTTGCTCGGGCCGCCGACGACGCGCAGCCGCGCATGCACGCCGCGCTCGTGCAGCACTCGCGCCACCTCGATCACGTCCTCGATGCCCTTGCGCACGGAGATGCGCGTCGGCACGAGCACGAGCGGCGGCTGCGCCGGCGGCCGGTCGGACACCTCGAAGCGTTCCAGGCGCACCGGGTTGGTCACCACGACCGTCTTCTCGATGGGGAAGCGGTAGTCGTGCACCATGTGGTCGCGGAACACGCTGCTGATGCAGATCAGCAGGCTCGCGCGCCGGATCTTGATTCGCTGCACGAGCGCGCGAAAGGCCATGATCGCGGCGACGAGGAAGAAGATGTGACGCGGCTGGCAGCGAAACGCCAGCTTGCGCTCGGCGATCAGGCAGCGCAGCTCGCCGGCCATGTGACTGTCGGGGCGTATCACCAGCGGCACGGTGCGCACGACGCTCGCCGGGACGCCAAGCGACTCGATCGTCTGATTCTGGTAAATCAGGTCGTAGGGACGCTCGGCGTGCCTGCGCGCGATCTCCTGTTGCAGGCGGACCGACGCGATCGCGCGAGACAGCAGCCCGGTGGCGAACGAAGCGATCTTCGTGCGGCTGTACCACCTGTCCCACCGCCACCCGCTGGTGCCCCAGTTGAACGTGAGATTGCTGTGCTCTTTCAGGTGAGCGGGCACCTCGACGCCGGCGCCCGGAAAGAAGCAGTCGATCTCGTGACCGCGCCGTGCGAGGCCGTCGAGCAGCTCTGTCACAACACCCGGCGCGCCACCCGTTTCCTGGGGCGCTCCGCCAAGCCACGCGATTCGCAAAGGTCTCCCCACGGGCACGTGAGGACCCTAGCAGTCAACCCTTTCCGTGGAGTTGATTAACCTCGACGTTCGAGCGCTCGGCGGACGTGCTCGGAGAGCTTTCGCTGAAACGCCGTGACGGAGAAGCGCTCGGCGTTCTCCACGGCGAACGACGGCTCGAAGTCCAGCTCGTCGATGCCTTCGATGGCACTCGCAAAGGAGTCCGCGTCGTCGAGTCGCGCGAGCGTCCCAGTACGACCGTCGAGCACCGTCTCCAGGGCGCCGCCGGCCGCCGCCGCGATCACCGGCCGCCCGGCCGCCTGCGCCTCCACCGCGGTGATGCCGAACTCCTCCATGCTCGGCACGACGACAGCTCGCGCCTGGGCGTACAGCTCGGCGAGCTGCCCGTCGCCGGCGCGCCCGAGGAACTCGGCCTCGGGGTAGGCGGCGCTGAGCGCCGCGTGCTCGGGCCCCGAGCCGACTATGCGGATCGGCGCGCCCGCCCGCCGCGCGGCCTCCAACGCGACGTGCACGCGCTTGTGGTCGACCAGCTCGCAGACCACCAGCAGGGCGTCGCCCGCGTCGCCCGGGCTGAAGCGGTGGGTCTCCACGGGCGGGTGGATGATCGGCGCCTCGCGCCCGTAGAACGACCTGATGCGCTGTTGTGTCAGGCGCGAGTTGGCGATGTAGGAGTCGACGCGGCGACTGGCGGCGAGGTCCCACGTGCGCATCCGTCGCAGCTGCAGCTTGAGCAACGGTCGCAGCGCCGCCGGGACCTCGCCGAGCGCGCGCGCCTGCTCGTACCACGCATAGCGAAACGGCGCGTGGCAGTAACAGATGTGCACGGCGCCGCGCGGCGCGCGCACGCCGTGCGCGAAAGCGCTGCTGCTGCTTAGGACCACGTCGCTGTCGGGCAGCTTCAACCGTTCGACCGCCAGCGGGTACAGCGGCAGCAGGCGCCTGAACGAACCCTGCTTGACACCCAGGCGTTGCAGCGGCGAAGTCGTCACCTGATGACCGGCAAACCGCCCGCCCGTTCCGGCCTCGTCATACAAAAGAGTGAAAATCGGAGAGTCGGGGTAGAGCTCGGCCATCGCCGCGAACGTGCGCTCCGCGCCACGCAGGACGAGCAGGTAGTCATGTGCAAGTGTGACACTGTGAACGGGCGCGCTCGCGGCCGTCTCGGTTGTCACCTCATCGTCGCGCTCGTCCCTCGAAGGGGCCCGACCAAGCCCCGTGTGGTTGGGATATGTTTCGCGCGTGTCTGACACGATGTTGCGGATCTTCGGCTGGCGATCGCTGCTGATCAACGGCGACCCGTGCGTGCTCGATCGTTGGCTCTGGCTGCGACGCCATCTGCGCTCCGGTCCGCTGAGGACGTTCGACGCGGGCTGCGGAAACGGCGTGTTCAGCATATATGCGGCTCTCGCCGGCAACGAGGTCGTCGCCGCCTCGTTCTCGGCCGACGAGCAGCGCGATGCGCGCCGGCGCGCCGAGCACGAGGGGGTGCCCGCGATCGACTTCCGCGTGCTCGACCTGAGCGACATCGAGCAGCATCGCGCGTCGCTCGCTCCGTTTGACCAGATCATCTGCCTGGAGACGATCGAGCACCTCAGCGACGACGAGGGCCTGGTCGCTTCGCTCGCGGCGATGCTCGCGCCCGGTGGCCGGCTGCTGCTCACCACGCCGTTTGACGGGCATCGCCCGCTGTACTCCGAGGAGCGCCACCCGAGCCCGGTGCAGGACGGCTCGCACGTGCGCTACGGCTACTCGCGCCAGCGCCTGCAGGAGATCGCGGCCGGCGCCGGCCTGCACGTCGCCGACGAGGGCTTTGTCAGCGGTGTCGTCTCCCAGCGCACGACCAACCTGATGCGGCGGCTGACTGAGCGCTTCGGTCTGCTCGTCGGTTGGGGAGCGGTTCTGCCGTTGCGTCCGCTCGTGCTGCTCGACCGCCCCCTGAGCAGGCTCTTGCGCTATCCCTACCTCAGCGTCGCCGTGTGCGCCGTCAAGCCCGCCTGAGCGGGCGAGAAGACCGATGCGCATTCTCGTGACCGTCCCCTGGGGAGACCGCCTCGGCGGCGCCGAGGCGATGTTGCAGGCGATCGTCGACGGGTCCAAGGAGAGCGGGCACGAGGTCGAGCTGGTGTTCTTCGAGCACGGAACGTGGCCGCAGGAGCTCCTGCAGGCCGGCTTTCGCGTGGACGTGCTCGCGGCGGGGCGCCTGCGCCAGGCGCATCGGACGGTGGCTACGGTGCTGCGCCTGGCGCGCATCATGCGCCGGCGCAAACCGGATCTGATCCTCAACTGGTCTGCCAAAACTCAGCTGTACGGATCGCCGGCGGCGGTGCTCGCGGGGATGCGCCGCCGCGTGCTCTGGTGGCAGCAGGCGATCCCCTCCAGCAAGGGCTGGCTGGACCGCGCCGCGACGCTGCTGCCGGCGATCGCCGTCGGCTGCTATTCCGGGCCGGCGGCGCAAGCCCAGCAGCAGCTGTTCCCCGGGCGCCGGACGTTCGTCGTCGGCGCCGGCGCGCCCGTGCCGAGCGCGCGAGAGCAAGAGCCGCCCTTGCGGCTCCCGCCCGGCGTGCCCGTCGTCGGCCTCGTCGGGCGGCTGCAGCCGTGGAAGGGGCAGGATCGGCTGCTCGAGGCGCAGGCCCTGCTGCGCGACCGCGGCTACCCGCTTCACTCGGTGATCATCGGCGGCGACTCGTGGGACCTCTCGCCAGAGTACGCCGCGTCGCTGCCGCGCCTGGTCGATCGCCTGGCGCTCGGCGAACACGTGACGATGACCGGCGAGGTGCCAGACGCCGGGCCGTACGTCGAGCAGATGGACATCCTCGTCAACGCCTCCGATCCCGAGCCGTTCGGCATCGTGCTGCTGGAGGCGATGGCGCGCGGGGTGGCGGTCGTAGCCGTGGACTCAGGTGGTCCGGGCGAGTTCATCGACAACGGGCGCACCGGCATGCTCGCGCGCTCGGGCGCCCCCGACGCGCTCGCCGACGCTCTGCAGCCACTGCTCAGCGACGCCGAGCTGCGCCGGGCGGTCGCTCGCGCCGGCCACGAGAGCTTCCTGCGCGACTTCACCGACGCGGCGCTGCGCGAGCGCTTCTTCGCGAGCCTGCGGTCGCTGCTGACGGGCACGCGCGCCGACGCGCCCGGCGCATGATCGCGCGTCTCGCGCTCAGCTCGCCGCGCGGCGCGCCGAGAGCACGACGGACACCGAGGTCAGCGCGGGATAGCGACCACGCAGCCGCTCCGGCCAGACGCGCCCGCCGGTGAGCGAGATCACGTCGGCGCCCGCGAAGGCGGGCGGGTCCACGGCGAACCCCTCCTCCGCCAGGATGCGCGCGGTCACATGCGGCAGGGCCGGCGAGACGTGCGGCTGGTAGTCGGGGCGAAAGCTCGTGAGGTTGCCGCGCAAGCCGAGCTCCAGGCGGTTTCGCAGCGTCGCCAGGTTCGGCGTGGAGACGACGATGCGCCCGCCAGGCGAGACCAGCCTGGCGGCCGAGCGTAGCGCGGTCCACGGCGACTCCAGGTGCTCGATCACCTCCACCAGGAGCACGCGGTCGGCTGGCGCGTGCCCGGCGAGGTCCTCGGCCGCCTGGACCTGGAAGTCGACGTCCTCGCGCAGGTCGTCGGCGAGCCAGTCGATCGCGTCGACGCCGCTGAGCGCCGCGGGCTGCCACTCGTCTCGCAGGACGCGCAGCAGGTCTCCGCGGCCACACCCGACGTCCAGCCAGCGCAGCTGGCGTTCGGGGCTCGCCGCGGCGAGCACCGTGCGCACGATCTCCTCCATCGACGCGCCGTCCGAGTCGAGCTGGTCGTCGTAGCTGCGCATCGCCGCGATCCTACTTGCGCCGCTCAGCGTGCACGGGCGCCCAAGCCGCTACGCAGGCTCGCCCAGCCGCGTCGTTTCAGCCGCGAGCGTGCGCGAGCGGGATCGCTCGTGGCCAGCAGCGCGGGCGGGTCCCACAACTGCCGCCGGTAAGCCTCGGCGGGCGCCGACACGATCGGCCCGGCGAGCCCCTGACGGATGCCGAGGATCGTGTAGCCGTGGCTCTCGAGCAGCTCGGTAACCGGCGTCGGCGGCGCCTCGTGCTCCTCGAAGACGATGTCGCGCACGAGCTTCTGCGACAGCAGCCGCTCGGCCCCCGTCAACGCCTGAAGCTCATGCATCTCCACGTCGAGCTTGAGCACGCCCACCGGCGCCGTCAGCGCGTCGTCCAGGCGGATCGTCGCGACCTCCGTCGCATCGCCGGCCCCGCTGGCCTTCGTTGCATCGCTCGGGGCCCCCGTCTCCGTCGCGTCGCCCGCGCCGCCGCCCTGCAGGGAGGCCGTGCCCTTGTTGTAGGCGAACGTGTCCGCGTCGACGGCGAGCCGCGACGTGCCGTTGGCCGAGGACACCGCGGCCTGGCGGGTCTCGACCACGCCCAGGCGAGCGTCCGCGCGCAGGCGCTCGGCGTTGCGCGAGAGCGTCTGGAAGATCAGCGGGTGGGGCTCGAAGGAGATGACCCGACCGCGCGCGCCGACGGCGTGGGCGAGCAGGTTGGACATGAGCCCGACGTTCGCGCCGGCGTCCACGGCGGTCTCGGCGGGGTCGGCCAAGCGCGCGAGCGTCTCGGCGACGGCCAGGTCATACACGCCGTTGCGCGCGACGGCGCGCCCCAGCGAGTCCGGCCAGCACTCCAGATGCGAGCCCCACGCGGTGCGCAGCAGGCGAGTGCTGTCGGCCGGCCCCTCGCGGACGCGCAGCCGCACGAGCAGCTGCGAAGGGCGAAACCAGTAGTACGGACGGTTGAGCAGGCGGTACGCGCTGGTCACGAGCGAGGGGGGTCGGAGGGCGGTGTCACTCATGGGGCTCAGTGCTGTGCGAGCGGCCTGCGAGCAGGCACGCGCTGGCCGACGGCGATTCGCGACGCTCCCCAGCCGCCGCGAGAGCGTACACAACAGCCGAAACGAGCCGAGCGCGAGTTGGCGTTTCAGTAACCTGCGTGGCCGGATGCGCGCGTCAACAGCCCGAGCGCCCGAGCGCCAGGACGCGCCGCAGGCGCACGCGGGCGAGGTCACGATCGTCGCCCATGACGTAGGCGCGGTGGGGGGCATGGAGCGCGTTCTCGGCGAGCTGGTGCTCGGGCTGAGTGCGCGCGGGCACGAGGTGACGGTGATCGCGCGCACTTGTGAGCTGCCGCGTAGGCCGGGGATCGTCTTTCGCCGCGTTCGCGGCCCGGCCCGGCCGGTGCTGCTGGCCTATCCGTGGTTCGCGCTGGCCGGCTCGGCGGCGGTCGGCCGCTGGCGGCGTGGCGTGCTGCAGACGACCGGAGCGATCGTGCTCAACCGCCCCGACGTGATCGCGGTGCACTATTGCCATCAGGTGGGCCCGGCCAACCCGAGCCGCTCCAGCCTGCTGTTCCGCGCGCACGCCCGGCTCGTCGGCATGATGCTGCGCGTCGCCGAGCGCGCCTACTTTCGCGCCAACCGCTCGGCGACTTTCGTCGGCGTTTCGGAGGGGATCGCCGAGGAGGTGCGCCGTCACTACCCGGAGCTTCCCGGCCCGGTGCTCGCGATCCATAACGGCGTCGACGCGTCGACGTTCGCGCCGGGCCTGCGCGAGCGCGACGCGCGCGAGCTGCGCGCGCGGCTGGGAATCGCCGACGCGCGCCTGCTCGCCGTGTTCGTCGGCAGCGAGTGGGAGCGCAAGGGGCTGGAGCCGCTGATCCGAGCCCTGGCCGATGCGCCCGACTGGGACCTCGTCGTCGCCGGCGGCGGCGATCGCGAGCGCTATGAGCAGCTCGCACGCTCGCTGGGGGTCGAGCGTTCGATCCACTGGCTCGGCGTGACCGACGATGTGCAGCTGGTCTACGCCGTCGGCGACGTCTTCGTGCTGCCGTCGAGCTATGAGACGTTCTCGCTGGTCACCTTCGAGGCGGCCGCCAGCGCCCTGCCGCTGCTGGCCACACCGGTCAGCGGCGTGCGCGAGCTGATCGACGAGGGGCGCAACGGCTTCTTGATCGACCGCGAGCCGCAGACGATCGCCGAGCGGCTGAACCAGCTCGCGGGCGACGACGAGCTGCGTGCGCGTCTTGGCCTTGCGGCCCGCGAGTCGGCGCTGGCGTTCAGCTGGGAGCAGACCGTCGACCGCCACGAGCGGCTCTACGCGCGCCTCGCCGCACCCGCGGCCTGACCGAGCGGTCGACCCGATCAGATGGCGCCTTGGCGGGTGCGCGCAGTGACCGGGCGGGTCGAGTCGAGTCCGCGCCTTGGCGGGTGCGCGCAGCGAGCGGGCGGGTCGAGTCGATCAGCCGGCGCCCTGGCGCGGGCGCGCCGCGCCGAGCAGCAGCGCGGCCAGCGCGTCGGTCGCCGCCGGCACCGAGAAGCGCCGCTCGACGGCCAGCCTGCCGGTCCGCGCCAGGAGCTCGCGCAGGTCGGGATCGGCGCGCAGTCGCCGCAGCCGATCGGCCAGTGCGCCGGCGTCGCCCTCGGGAAAGACAAGGCCGCCGCCGGTCAGCTCGATCAACCACGGGATCTCGCCGGAGTCCGAGCCGACGACCGGCACGCCGCACCACAGCGCCTCGACGATCACGCGGCCGAACTGCTCCTTCCACGTCGGCGTCGTGTGCGACGGCAGCGCCAGCACGTCGAGCTGTGCGTAGCCGCCGGCCATCTCGTCGTGGGCGAGACCGTCGAGCACGCGCACGCGCGAGCCCGGGATCGCCTGACCCTCCAGCTGCGCTCGCTGCTCGCCGTCGCCGATCAGCAGAAGCTCGACGGGAGCGTCGAGCTGGCGCACCGCGGCCAGCAGGTCGAGCAGGCCCTTGCTCGGCACCAGCCGCCCGGCGTAACCGACCGTGAACGGGCGCTCTCCGCGCTCGGGCACGGCCGGCCACGACGGCACCGCGTGTGGCGCGAGCGCGACCTCGCCCTTGGCGCCCCACGAGCGCGCCAGCGCGATCGCGCTGTCAGAGCGGGTCGCCACGAAGCTCGCGTCGCGAAGCACACGCGAGCGCATCAGGCGAATCGGCAGCGGCAGTCGCCGGTCGATGTTCTCCGCGCACTGAACGCCGAACGGAACGTCCAGCGAGCGCAGCGCGCGCCACCACTGCGCGGCGGACAGCGAAAACGGCTCGGCCTCGACGAACGCCACATCGGGTTTCGCGCGCGCGGCGATCGCGCGGACGCTCGCCAGATAGAAGTGACGCTGGGGCCGACCCCGCAGGGCGATCGGCGTGCGGCGCAGCGCCTGCTCCATTCCGGCGAGCACCTGCGGGCGCATGTCGCGGTGTGAGTACTCGCTGCGCCAGCGGCTGGGCAGCACGATTGTCACCTGCCACCCGCGCCGCTGAAGCTCGGCGTAGACCTCCTGGTTGACGCTCACGACCGACGGGTGGCTGATCACGAGCAGCCGCGGTCCGGGCCCGTTGTGCTCGTCGGTCCGACCCTGCGAGCCGGGATCTGCTCGCTGCGCGGGCGGGCTTGACACAGCGACATCGTTGCATGCACGCTTGCCGATCGTCGCTGGCCGCACGGTAGTCTTTACCCCCCAGTTACGCGCCTCCGTATGATGGCTGCCGACCGGCCCACGGACGGATCCTGAAGTCGATGAACGAGACGACCGACGCCACCGCCATCTTCGTACCGCTTTGGCGGCGTAAGTGGCTGATCCTTGCAGTCGGGCTGATCGTCGGCGCTGGCAGCTACTTCTACTACAAGCACGCCAAACGGGTCTACCAGTCCAACACGCAAATCTACCTCGGCGCCGCCTTGGAAGAACAGGCGCCTGGAGAACGCAGCAGCAGCAAAGGTCAGAGCGCCAACGTGGCAAACCAGGTGGCGATCATCAACTCGATCGTCATTGAAAACGTCCGCCACGCGGAGCGCAAGAAAGACCCGGTGCTGGTGCGCACGAGCACGCTGCGCGCGAAATCGCCGGAAAAAAGCGAGTTCATAACGATCACCTCCGAAGCGCACACCGCGCGCGGCGCCGCGCTGCTGGCGAACGCCACGGCGCGCGGCTACATCCAGCGCACGCGCGCAGGACGCCAGCACGCGATCGAACGCTCGATCTCCATCACGCGCCGTCAGCTGCACCGCATCGAAGCCGCAAGCACGCCGAGAGTCGCGCCGAAATCGACATCTGAAAAAGGCGAAAAAGGCAAAAGCACGGCCGCCGCGGCGAAGGGGCCGAACCCGTCGAGCATCCTTCAGGCCGCGGCCCTGAACAGCAAAATCAACCAGCTCGAAGCGAGCCTGAGCGTGACCGGAGCGCAACAGCTCAAACCGGCGAGAGCCGACACGGCGGTGATGCTCTCGCCCAAGCCGCGCAAAAACGCGATCTTCGGCTTCGTCATCGGCCTCGTCCTTGCCGCGATCGCCGCCTACGCGTTCGGGCGGCTCGACCGCAGGCTGCGCTCGCTCGCCGAAATCGAGGCCGTGTTCCAATCGCAGGTCCTCGCCGGCCTGCCGAAGGTGCGGCGCCCGGTCGTGCGCCGCGACGGCGTGCCGGCCCCTTCGCGGTTTCTCGTCGAGCCGTTGCGACGGCTGCACACATCGCTCGAGCTCGGCCTGACCGGCAGCCCCGAGCGTACGACCAAACCATCGCGTGTCGTGCTCTTCGTCAGCGCCGACGGCGGCGACGGCAAGTCGACGGTCGTCGCGGATCTCGCGCTCGTGCAGCGCGACGCCGATCAGCGCGTCGCGGTCGTCGAGGCGAACTTCCGCCGGCCGGTGCAGGCGCGGCTGCTGGGCCTCGACGGCGCGCACGGGCTCGCCGACGTGCTCATGGGTCGCCTCCCGCTCGACCAGGCGATGCAGCGCGTGCACCCGATCCAGCCGTCTGAGCTGTCGACGCCCGAAGCGGTTCCCGCGTCCGTCGCGACAGTCGCGCGGCCGACCGAGGCCGGCTCGGTGTTCCTGCTGGCGGGCGGCGAACCGGTCGCCAATCCGCCCGCGCTGCTGGCGCACGCGGCGATGGCCGATCTGCTGCGCTCGCTGGGTGACGAGTTCGACCACGTCCTGATCGACGCGCCGTCGCCGCTTCAGGTCAGCGACGTGATGCCACTGCTCAAGCTCGTCGACGGCGTCGTGATCGTCGCGCGCGCCGGACACACGCGCGAGACTTCTGCGCAGCGGCTCGTGCAGGTGCTCGGCCAGGCGAGCGCGCCGGTACTCGGCACGGTCGCCAACTGCCTGCCCGGCAGGGAAATGCAGCGATATGGCTTTTCGTCGGCGGTTGGCCGACAGTGGTCGGGCCGCCTGCCTGGGCGATGAGCACCCCGCGCCTGCGCCTGTCCGGGGGAGCCGGCGCTGTCCATCCGGCCGTACTGGACCGGCGCATCCACGAGCTCGCACGCCTCGGCCTGATGGGGCTGATCCCGGCCACGATCGCGATGGGCCTGACGATCGCGCTGCCGCACACGAGTCTTTTCGTGGTGCTCGGGGCGATCGTCGCCGTGCTGGCGATCGTGGCGCTGATCATGAACACGCACCTGGAGGTGACGGTCGGCCTCTTGGCCATCTACCTCGGCCTGCTCGACGGCCCGATCAAGCTCGGCATCGGGCGCAGCGAAGCGACCGCCGCCGCGCGCAACGTGCTGATCCTCGCCGTGTGCCTGGGCGCGGTCCTGCGGCTGCTCGCGCGCCGCGAGCGCGTGAAGCTGCCGCCGATGTCGGGCTGGGTGCTGGCGTTCGTGGCGATCGTGCTCGTCAACGCCTTCAACCCGAGCACGCACGGCATCCTCCACGTCCTCGGCGGCTTTCGCCAGCAACTGCAGTGGGTCCCCTTCTTCTTCTTCGGCTATCAGTTGATGCGCTCCAAGCGGCGCCTGCGCCAGCTGTTCGTGATCGTCGGTGTGATCGGGCTGGCGAACGGCGTCGTCGCGACGTACCAGACGAGCCTCGGGCCGTCCCAGATCGCCAGCTGGGGACCGGGCTACCGCGCGCTGTTCCAGCCGACGACCGTCGGCAAAAAGGGCTCGATCGCGAGGACCTACAGCAGCGAAGGCGAAGCCAGGATCAGGCCGCTCGGGCTGGGCTCGGACAGCGGCTTCAGCGGCGGCGTCGGCGTGATCGCGCTGCCCTTCTCCCTGGCGCTGCTCGCGACGTGGAAATCGCGTCGACGATGGGTCGCCGCAGTCCTCGGCCTGGGCGCGCTCGTGGCCGTGGCGACCGGGCTCGGGCGCCTGCAGGTCGTCGGCGCGGTGCTCGGCGTGATGGCCTTCGCTGCGCTCGCCTCGCTGGCCGGACAGAAGGTCACACGGGCGTTCGCCGCGATGCTCGTGATCATCGCCCTGGCGGTCCCGCTGGGCGCGGTGCTCGTCTCGGCGGTCGGCGGCGGCACGTTCAAGCGCTACGAAAGCATCGCTCCGAGCGAAGCCGCCTCGACGGTGCCGCGTGCACAAGTCCTCGGCGTGGACGAAAATCCCCAACCAGCTCGTCGCCGCGCCATTCGGCGTGGGCCTCGGCAGCGTGGGCGCGGCGGGCGGCTTCGGCGGGCGCGTCACCGAACTCGTGGAAGGCCACGGCGTCAGCGCTGAGACGCAGTACAACCTCGTAGCGGACGAAATCGGCGCGCCCGGCCTGATCGCCTGGATCGCGCTGACGATCTTCGTGATCGTGCTCGTCGCGCGACGCATGCGACGAGTGCGCGACGGCGAGCTGGCGATCATGCTCGCCGGCATGTTCGCGCCCTTCGTGGCGCTGACGCTCGAGGGCTTCTCCGGGCCGTTCATCACGAGCACGGCGTCGGGCCCGTACTTCTGGCTGGCGATTGGCGTAGCCGCGTACTGGTTCGCCGGTCCCGGGCTGCGCTCGCTGGGCGTCCGCCCCGCGCCGCCGCTCGTCGCCGAGGGCGCCCCGCGAGCCGTCGGGGCGACCGCCTGATGGCGCCGCGCAAGCGTCCGCCGGCGGTCGAGCGCCGCGGCACGATGAGCTATCGCATCAGCCTGCTGCTGGGCAGACGCCGCATGTCGGTCTTCGTGCTCGCGGCGTGCTCGATCGTGTCCGGCTTCACCGAAGCGGGCACGCTCGCGCTGATCGCGCAGATCGCCTCGACGCTGGTCACCGGCGCAAAGACGGTTCACTTCGACCACGGCCCCGTGCACGTCAACGCGGGCCTGCCGGCGCTCACGCTCGTCGCCTTCGGCCTCACGCTGCTGCGCATCGTGCTGCAGTTCCCGCTGTCGATCCTCCCGGCGCGCATCGCCGCAGACGTGCAGGCGACCCTGCGCACGCGATTGTTCGACTCTTTCTCGCGGGCCTCCTGGGAGGTGCAGTCACAGGACCGCGAGGGCCAGCTGCAGGAGACGATGACCAGCCAGGTGATGTAGGCGACGGGCGGCGCGCTGCAGGCGACCAGCCTGATCACCTCCGCGTTCACCTTCCTGGTGCTGCTCGGCACCGCTGTCCTGCTCAACCCGTTGGCGGCGGTCCTCGTAGCCGTCGCTTCGGTGATGCTGTTCGGCCTGCTGCGACCATTGCGCTCGCGTGGCGTCAAAAACGCGCGCGCCCTGTCCAAAGCGCAGGTCGAGTACGCGGGGGGGATAGCCGAGGGGATCCGCGTCGCCGAAGAGACGCATGTGTTCGGCGTCGTCGGCGCTCAGCGCGCGCGGATCGCCGGGTTCGTCGCCAGCGCCCAGGAGCTACTTCTTCCGCACGCAGGTGCTCAACCGGCTGGTCGTCGAACTTCTACCAGAGCCTGATCTACCTGTTGCTGGTCGGGGGCGTGGCCGGGTTGGAGATCGCCGGGCGAAAGCATGTCGGCGCGCTCGGTGGGGTGATCCTGCTGCTGGCTCGCGCGGGGACGGCCGGGCAGCTCGTGCAGGGCGCCTACCAGTCGCTGGCGCAGTCGCTGCCGTTCATCGAGCGCACGCAGGAAGCGATCGAGCGCTACGAGGACAGCACCCCCGTCTATGGAGAGCAGCCGCTGACGGCGGTCGGTCACGTGGCGTTCGAGGGCGTCTCGTTCGGCTACCGCCCAGACACGCCGGTCCTTTCGGACATCACGTTCGAGGTGCAGGGCGAAGAAGTGATCGGGATCATCGGCCCCTCGGGCGCCGGCAAGTCGACGCTCGTGCAGCTGCTGCTGCAACTGCGCGCGCCGGACCACGGCCGCTACCTGATCAACGGCGTGCCGGCCGACCAGTTCGCGCGCGAGGACTGGCACAAGCAGGTCTCCTACGTACCCCAGGAACCGCGCCTGCTGCACGCGACCGTCGCCGAAAACATCCGCTTCTTCCGCGACATCGAGCTCGACGCCGTACGAGCGCGCCGCGAAGCTCGCGCGCATCCACGACGACATGATCGGCTGGACGCACGGCTACGACACGGTCGTCGGCCCGCGCGCCGACGCGGTCTCCGGCGGCCAGCAGCAGCGCATCTGCCTGGCCCGGGCGCTCGCGGCGCGGCCGGAGGTGCTCGTCCTGGACGAGCCGACGAGCGCGCTGGACCCGCACTCGGAGACCCTCATCGGCGAGTCGCTGACGGCGCTCAAGCAGCGAGCTGACGCTGTTCATCATCGCCCACCGCATGTCGACGCTCGACATCTGCGATCGCGTGATGGTGATCGTCGACGGCAGGCTCGTCGGCGTTCGACACCAAAGCGCTGCTGCAG
Source organism: uncultured Solirubrobacteraceae bacterium (assembly GCA_963794905.1). Lineage (GTDB taxonomy): Bacteria > Actinomycetota > Thermoleophilia > Solirubrobacterales > Solirubrobacteraceae > Palsa-744. The sequence goes on along the minus strand of CAWCFO010000002.1, from coordinate 747,901 downwards.
AGCGACAACACCTACTACCGCCATGCGTCCCAGCTCGCCACCGGCTCGAGCCCTCAGCTGACGAGGTCGCGGCCGATGCTCCCAGCGCGATCGTGAAGGCCGCCGGCGAGGGCGAGCGCTCGGCATCCACCGGCGAAGATGAGCGCCCGGCGTCCGCCAGCGCGGCGTTGCGCATCCCCGACTTCTTCGTCGTGGGACACGCCAAGAGCGGCACGACGGCGCTCTACGCGATGCTGCGCGCGCACCCGCAGATCTACATGCCGCAGGCCAAGGAGCCGTGGTTCTTCGCCGACGAGCTGCACGAGCGGACCCCGCCCCGCCCGGAAGGGATTCCGAAGTCGATCGAGCAGTACGCGGCGCTGGTTCGCCGACGCTCAGCCGGGCCAGCGCGTCGGTGAGGCCTCGCCCCTGTATCTCTGGTCGCGCTACGCCGCCGAGGGCATCGCGCGCGTGCGCCCCGACGCTCGCATCGTCGCGATCCTGCGCGAGCCGGCGAGCTTCCTGCGCTCGCTGCACCTGCAGTTCGTGCAGACCTACATCGAGACCGAGAACGACTTCGCCAAGGCGCTCGCCCTGGAGCCGGCACGCAGCCGCGGCGAGCAGATTCCGCGCTACACGTACTGGCCGAAGGCGCTGCTCTACTCCGAGCACGTCCGCTACGTCGAGCAGCTGCGCCGCTATCGAGGCGCACTTCGGGCGCGAGCGCATGCTCGTGCTCACCTACGACGAGTTCCGCGACGACAACGACGCGGCGGTCAGGCGCGTGCTCGGCTTCCTCGGCGTCGACGACACGGTGGCGATCGACCCGCTGCACGTGAACCCGACCGTGCGTGCGCGCTCGCAGCGCCTGCACGAGCTGACCCATGCCGTCTCGGTCGGGCACGGGCCGATCTCGCTGGCGATCAAGTCGGCGATCAAGTCGGTCACGCCCCAGCGCCTGCGCCGAGGCGCGCTGGCGACGGTGCGCAGTCGAGTCGTGTACACGACTCCGGGTCGCGCCGACGACGCTGTGATGGCTGATCTGCGCCGTCGCTTCAGGCCGGAGGTCGTCGCTTTGAGTGAATACCTGGATCGTGACCTCGTTAGACTCTGGGGCTATGACAGCACGGGCTGAATTGCAACCTACGCCCGTGCACGAGGCCTCGCGGGCCCCCGACTTCTTCGTCGTCGGGCAGTTCAAGAGTGGCACGACGGCGATCTACGAGATGTTGCGCAGGCATCCGCAGATCTACCTGCCGGAGATGAAGGAGGTGTGGTTTCACTCTCCCGAGTTGCGTGCGCGTGCGCTCGCACGCGCGACGAATAGGCGCCCGGTGACGCTCGAGGATTACCTGTCGCTGTTCGCAGACGCGGATGACGGGCAGCGCATCGGCGAGGCGACGCCGTCCTATCTGATCTCGCGCGGAGCCGCGCGCAGCATCGCCGAGCTGCAGCCGCAGGCGCGCATAATCGCGATCCTGCGCGAGCCGGCGAGCTTTCTCCGCTCGTTTCACCTGCAATGCGTGGAGAACCACACCGAGTCAGAGCCCGACCTGCGCAAGGCGCTCGCGCTGGTCGAGCAGCGCCGCGAAGGCAAGCAGATTCCACGCGACGCGGTGCGCCCGCTCGAACTGCTCTACACCGATCACGTGCGCTACGTGGAGCAGCTGCAGCGCTATTACGACGTGTTCGCGCCCGAGCAGATCCTCGTGTTGATCTACGAGGACTTTCGCCGCGACAACGAGGCCGTGCTCAAGCAGATCATGCGCTTCATCGGCGTCGACGACACCCGGCCGGTCGAGCCTGTCACGGCCAACCGGACCGTCGAGGTGCGCTCGCTGTGGCTGCACGAGTTCGTCCGCTCGGTGTACCTCGGCCGCGGGCCGGCCGCGGGGGCGATCAAGCGTGCGATCAAGGCCGTGGCGCCGCGACGCGTTCGCCAATCAGCGCTTCGCACGACCCGGCGAAAGGTCATCTACGCCAGCTCCGGCGAAGCCGACGAGGCTCTCATGCACGAGCTGAGAGAGCGCTTCAGGAGTGAGGTCGTCGCGCTCGGTGAATACATGAATCGCGATTTGGTGAAGCTGTGGGGCTATGACACTGCTGGCTGACGAGCCGGTGACGACGCAGGGGAGGCTCCCAGACTTCTTCATCGTCGGTCATCCGAAGTGTGGGACGACCGCGTTGTATGAGACTTTGCGCAGTCACCCGGAAATATTCATGCCCGGCGTCAAGGAGCCGTGGTTCTTCGCGCCCGAGCTGCGCCCCAACGGACGCTACCGTGAGCCCGCTGGGCGCCCTGACACGTTGCAGGAATACGTTTCCCTGTTCGCCGACGCCGAGCCCAAGCAGCGCGTCGGTGAGGCGACGCCCTCGTATCTGCGCTCCCACGGCGCGGCCGAACGGATCGCCGCGCAGCAACCGGACGCGCGCATCATCGCGATCCTGCGTGAGCCGGCGAGCTTCATCAGGTCGTTTCACCTTCAGCTCGTGCAGAACCACGCCGAGACGGAGACCGACCTGCGCAGAGCCCTCGCGCTCGAGCCGGCCAGGCGCGCAGGCGCGGAGATCCCGGCCCGCTGTCCCACGGCGCAGACGCTGTTCTACTCAGACCACGTGCACTACGTCGAGCAGTTGGGCCGCTACAGCTCCGCGTTCGCCGAGGATCAGCTGCTCGTGCTGATCTACGACGACTTCCGCGACGACAACCTCGCGACGGTCGGGCGGGTCCTGCGCTTCCTCGGGCTGGACGACACGCGGCCGCTTCAGCCCTCGCACGCCAACCCGTCGGTGCGCGTGCGCTCGCGGCGGTTGGACACGCTGATGCGCTCGCTGTATCGCGGCGAAGGAGCAACCTCGGGCGCCGCCAAGGCAGCGATCAAGGCGCTCACGCCCGCCAGCGTGCGCCACCGGACCGTGCGCGGCGCCCAGCGGCGCGTCGTCTACGCTGACCCGCTGCCGCCCGACGAAGCCCTGATGCTCGACCTGCGCCGTCGCTTTCGCGGCGAGGTGCAGGCCCTGAGCGACCACCTCGGACGCGACCTGATCGGGCTGTGGGGCTATGACGGCATCGAGTGAAGCATCGCTCGCCTCGTCGCCGCGCGCCCACGCGAGGATTCCCGACTTCTTCATCGTCGGACATCACAAGTGCGGCACGACGGCGCTGTATGAGATGTTGCGCGCGCACCCGCAGATCTTCATGCCCGAGATCAAGGAGCCGTGGTTCTTCGCGCGCGATCTTCGGCTGCGTTTCGAGGCTGCCAACCCGCTGCCCGAGACGCTGGACGAGTACCTGTCGCTGTTCGCCGGCGCGAGCGCCGAGCAGCGCGCCGGGGAGGCCACGCCGTCGTACCTGATGTCGCAGTCGGCCGCGGGCGAAATCGCCGAGCTGCAGCCGGACGCACGGATAATCGCCGTGCTGCGCGAGCCGGCGGCTTTTCTGCGCTCGCTGCACCTGCAGAGCGTGCGCAACCACGCGGAGACCGAGCCCGACCTGCGCAAGGCGCTGGCGCTCGAGCCGCGCCGCCGTAAGGGCGAAGCGATCCCTCCTCACGCGATCAGGCCGCAGGAGCTCCTGTACTTCGACCACGTGCGCTACGTCGAGCAGCTGCGCCGCTACCGCAGCGTGTTCGCGCCCGAGCAGATCCTCGTGCTGATCTACGAGGACTTCCGTCGCGACAACGCGGCGACCGTGCGCCAGGTGCTGCGCTTCCTCGGGGTCGACGACACGGTTGCGCTGCAGGAGCAGGAGGCAAATCCCACCGTGCGCGTGCGCTCGCCGCGCACGTACGAGTTCGTGCGCTCGCTGTATCTCGGCCGCGGCCCCGGCCTCGCCGCAGCCAAGGCGGCGATCAAGGCGGTCACGCCGGCGAGCGCGCGCCGCGCCGCGCTGGACGGGCTGCGCCGGCGCGTGCTGTTCGCGCAACCGCGACCCGCCGACGAGGATCTGATGATCGAGCTGCGCTCCCAGCTCAAGGGCGAGGTCGCGGCGCTCAGCGAGTACCTCGACCGCGATCTGGTGACGCTGTGGGGCTATGACGGCATCGGGTGAGGGCGCCGGCCGAGGCGAGCCCGGTGTGTTCGAGCGCGACGCTGCGCCGCACGCGCTAGATCGAAGGTGGCGCGAAGCCGCGCAGCGCAGCCAGGAGCAGGCCATGCCCGCCGGGTCGGTCGCGATCACCTGCTCGGCGCCGTTCGGCGCCGGCGGCCTCGGGCGCCACCTGAAGGAGATCGCCGAGGCGCTGGAGCGCTGCTCGCAGGCGCCCGTGTGCATCTGCGCCTCCGGGCAGCAGCCAGCCGTCAGCCGGCGCGGCTCGGCGACCGGCCTGCTCGACCCCGCCGTGCTGCTCGGTGCCCTGCCGGTTCCGCTGTCGCCGGGCCTGCGCACGCGCGCCGACGCCGTTGCATTCGATCGCCACGCGGCTCGGCGACTGCCCCGGCGCGAACACCTGATCGCCTTCAACGGCCAGGCGCTCGCGCAGTTCGCCAGCGCCCGCAGCAGCGGCTATCAAACGCGCTCGCTGGTGTCGGCCAACTCGCATCTCAAGCGCGTGGCCCGTCAGCACGCTCAGGCGCATCGCGCCTATCCGCTGGAGGGCTCGTGGGCGGCGCACCTGATGGGGCGCAACCTGCGCGAGTACGCGCGCGCGGATCGCATCTTCGTCGGCTCGCGCTATACGCGCGAGTCGTTTCTCGACGAGGGCGTGTCCGAGGACAAGCTGGTGGACTTTCAGTTCACGCCCGACCCGCGCTTCTCCGCAAGCGAGCCGCGCGCACGGCCCGACACGTTCGACGTCGTGTACGTGGGTAGCCTGACGGTCGCGAAGGGCGTCCCGCTGCTGATCGACGCGGTGCGTCGCGTGCGCGCGGCGGACCTGCGCCTCGTGCTCGTGGGCGGCTGGGCGACGCGCGGGATGCGCCGCTTCGTCGAGCGAGCCTGCGCCGAGGACCCGCGGATCTCGAGCCTCCCGGGCGATCCGCTGCCCCACCTGCGCGCCGCCAGCCTGTACGTCCACCCCAGCTACGAGGACGGCTTCGCTTACGCGCCGGCCGAGGCGCTCGGCTGCGGCGTGCCCGCGATCGTCAGCGAGGACACCGGCATGCAGGATCTGATCGACCCGTCGCGCACCGGGCTGATCCTGCCGACGGGGGACCTGGCCGCGCTCAGCGAGGCGATCGAGGCGGCGTATCGGGGCGAGCTCCTCACCGGGGCCCCGGCGCCCGTGGGAGCGCGGTCGGGCCAGGCATGACGGCGCGCGCGCAGGTGCGCTCGCCCGGTCCGATGCTCGTGGCGGTGGTCGGCGTGTCGACGACCGCCATCTGCGGCGTGCGCGATCACGCGATGGTGCTGTCCGCGGCGCTCGCGACGGACGGCTGGCGCAGCTCGGCACACTGGCTCGATCGCAGCGAGGCGTCGCTGCGCGGCGCGTCGGCGCAGATGCGCAAGTGGTCGCGCGCGCTGCCGGCGCAGCTCGCCGCCGAGCGCGCAGACGTCGCGCTGCTGCACTACTCGGTCTTCTCCTACTCGTTTCGCGGGCTGCCGCTGTTCGTCTCGCCGGTCCTGTCGGCGCTTCGCCGCAGCGGCGTGCCGGTGGTGACGATCCTGCACGAGTTCGTCTACCCGTGGCGTCGCGACGGCTTGCGCGGCGGCGCCTGGGCGGTGAGCCAGCGCGCGCTGCTGATCGACGTTGTGCGGACCTCCGATGCGCTCGTCACGACGACCGATTTCCAGGCCGAGTGGCTCGCGTCGCGCCGGTGGCTGCCCGGGCGGCGCGTGGCCGTCGCGCCGGTCTTCTCCAACCTGCCAGAGCCGGCGCCGCGCTCGGCGGCCACCGAGCGCGAGGAGCCCACGATCGGCCTGTTCGGCTACGCCTACCGCGCCGCGACCGTCGCGCTGGTGCTCGACGCGCTGCGCCTGCTGCACGATCGCGGCGTGCACGCGCGCATCGAGCTGCTGGGGGCCCCTGGCGCGAGCTCGCCGGCGGGCGATCACTGGCGGGCGCTCGCGCGCGCCCGATCGTTGGATCGCGCGGTGAGCTTCTCCGGCACGCTCGCGGCGCAGGAGCTGTCAGACGCGCTGGCGGCGTGCGACGTGCTGCTGTTCGTCGATCCGCTCGGCCCCAACCCGCGCAAGACGACGCTCGCCGCATCGCTGGCTTCTGGGCGGCCGGTCGTCGCGCTCGACGGCCCGCGCAGCTGGGCGCAGCTGCGCGACGCCGGCGCCGCGTGCATCGTGCCGCCACAGCCGCCGGCGCTCGCCGACGCATTGGCGGAGCTGCTCGGGGATCGGGACCTGCGCGCTTCGCTGTCGCAGCGCGGCCGCTCGTTCGCACGCCAGGGCATGAGCGCGCAGAGCAGCGCGGCGGCGATCGGCGAGCTCATCGAGCGGACGCTCGCCCGGCGCTGATCGCGGGCGTGGTCGTCGGAGCCATTGCGCTGCAGGGCGCCGCGACCGGCTTTTCGCGGGCGAATCCGTCTGCGAGACTGGCGCGATGTCGACGCACGCGCAGGGCGAGCCCTCGTCCGCAACGCGCCGGCCGCGCCCGACGGTCCTCTACGTGATGGGGGCCGGGCGCAGCGGCAGCACGATCCTCGGCGTCGCGCTGGGCAACTGCGACGGCGTGTTCTTCGCCGGCGAGCTGGACAAGTGGTTCGAGCGAGCGGGCATCCCGCGCAGCGAAGACCCGCAGTTGAGGCGGTTCTGGGAAGGAGTGCGCGGGCAGCTCGGCTCGGCGTCGGCGATGTTCAGCGAGCGCACGGGCTGGCTGGTGCGCTCCTCGGCGCTGCTCGACCCGCGCAAGTGGTCGACCAGGCGTCGGCTGCGCTGCGGCTATCGCCGCGCGTCGCTCGAGCTGTACGAGGAGCTGGCGCGCGCGACCGGCGCCGCGGCGATCGTCGACAGCTCGCACTATCCGCTGCGCGCCCGCGAGATGCAGGCGCTCTCGGGAATCGAGCTGCACCTGCTGTTCCTCACGCGCGAGCCGCACAGCGTGGTCGCCTCGCTGGGCCGCCGCGACGTGGTCGAGCGCAGGTTCGGCGCGCTCGCCGGCAACGGCTACCTGTGGCTGACCAATCTGCTGTCGCTGTACGTGTACCTGCGCCAGCCGGCCGAGCGGCGCCTGTTCGTGCGCCACGAGGACTTCGTCGCCGAACCCGAGCGGGTGCTCGCCGCGATCCTCGACGGCGCCGGCCTGACCCCGCCGCTGTCGCTGGGGCAGCTGGCCACGGGAACGCCATTTCACGGCAACCGCCTGTTGCAGTCCCCGACGGTAACGCTCTCCGCCGGCGCCGCGGCGCCGGCGCATCGCTCGCGTTTGACCGCCGTCCTGCAGGCGCCCTGGCGGCTGGTGTTCGCGCGCTTGGGCGCGGGCGGCGATGGCCGCAGGAACCACGGCGAGAGCCCGTCGCGATGACCGCAGCGACCGCGCCGACCCCAGACGAGCGCGAGCCGCTTTCGGTGATCTACATCATGGGCGCCGGGCACAGCGGGAGCACCGTGCTGGGCGCAGTGCTCGGCAACTGCGCCGGCTTCCTCTACGCCGGCGAGGTGGAGGAGTGGCTGTCGACCTCCGGCACGCCCGCACTGGGGGGCGTGGAGCGCAACGAGTTCTGGCGTGCGGTGCGCGAGCGCATGGCCGGCGCGGGGGCGCAGGAGCTGTTCGGCGGCGTTGCCAATCACCGCATCGAGCGTTCCTCGACCGTGCTGCGCGTGGATCGCTGGCGCACGCGGCGCAAGCTGCTGGCGGGATACCGGCGCGTCAGCGAGCAGCTTCTTCAAGCGATCGCCGGCACGGCAGGCGCGACACGCATAGTCGACAGCTCGCACTTTCCGCTGCGGGCGCGCGAGCTGCGGCGGCTGCCAGGCGTGCGGCTGCACCTGGTGCTGCTCGTGCGCGACCCCCAGGACGTCGTCAAGTCAAACGTCCGCGACATCAGCCCGCACGAAGTCGCCGAGCGGCGCTTGGCGATCGTCGCGATGAACGCGAACCTGTGGCTGACCCAGCTGCTGTCGATCGCCGTCTTCCTCTCCCAGCCGCGACAGCGGCGGGTGTTCGTCCGTCACGAGCACTTCCTGGCCGATCCCGAGGGGGTGACCCACCAGATCCTCGACCATCTTGGCTTCGACGTCGCGGTGCCCGACCTGACGTCGCTGCGCGCCGGCTTCGCGCTGCAGGGCAACAAGCTGATCACCGCCGACAGCGCTATCTCCGTCGTGCGCTCGACGCGCCCCGTGCGCCGCTGGTCGCGGCTGACCGCGCTGCTGCAACTATGCTGGGCGCCCGTGCTCTCGCGACTGCATCCGGCCGCCACCGCCACGCCCGCGCAAAGCCCCCGGCGACCGCGCCAAACGGGCTGCACGGACGAGAACAGGTGACCCTCGCGCGGACGACATGGGCCTAGTCGACCGCCTACCGGCGCCGGCGCTGCGGTGGGTCGGTCGCCAGCAGTTCCGGCCCGTGATCGGGCCCGTCGTCAAGGCCTTCGGCTCGCGCCTGCTGCACGGCTCGCGCGTCGTCGCCCACGGCCAGGCTGCGGGCATGCGAATCGACCCGGCCGGCGCCGCGGCCGGCTACGCGCTGGGGACCAGCGAGCCTGTCATCCAGGACCTGTTCGCCGAGCTGATACCCGCCGGGGGCGTCGTCTGGGACATCGGCGCGAACGTCGGCTTCTACACATTGATCGCCTCGCGGCTGGTCGGCGGCGGGCGCGTGTTCGCGTTCGAGCCGCTGCCAGAGAACCAGGCGGCGATTCGCCGCAACCTAGCGCTCAACGAGATCGCCAACGTCGAGCTGGTCGAGGTCGCGCTCAGCGATCGCGAGGGCTCGGCCCAGCTGGAGATGCACGCCTCGCCGACCTGGGCGAAGCTCGACACGACCGCCGACACCACCTTCAAGGGCGACAGCGCGGTCGCCGGGCGCGTCGAGGTGACGGTCTCGACGCTCGACGCGCAGCTCGCCCGCCTGCCCGCTCCGAACGTCGTGAAGATGGACATCGAGGGCGCCGAGGTCGCCGCCCTGCGCGGCGCCGCGCGGCTGCTGTCTGAGGTCCGCCCGACGTTGATCTGCGAGTTCCACGGCACCAACCGCGCCGTCACCGAGCTGCTGCGCGAGCATCGCTACGAAGTGCGCACGGTCGAGACGCCCGAGATCGAGCCGCAGGACGCGGCTTGGCACGCGCACGCGCTGGCAACGCCGCTCGCCTAGCCGCGTCGCTGCACGATCCACGGCCGTCGCAGCGAGCCAACCGCTAGGCGCGCATCGGCTGCGCCCGCGCGTTCTCCGCATGACCGCCCGCGTGCCCACCGTCGCGGCGGCTCTGCCAGAAGCTGCGCGCCGTGCGGTAGGACTCGACGAGCGCGGCGACGTGACGCGCGGGCGTGAACCGCTGCGCCGCGTGCTCCTTGCCGGCCTCGCCCATCGCCTGCTGGCGGGCCGGGTCGGCGAGCAGCTCGCTCAGCGCGCCGGCCAGCGCGCGCGGATCGCCCGGCGCGACGAGCATGCCGCTGACGCCGTCCTGCAGCCAGTCGCGCACCCCGCCGGTGGCGCTCGCGACGACGGGCCGCCCGGCGGCGTGCGCCTCGATTCCCACCAGCCCGAACGGCTCCGGCCACAACGACGGCATCGCCACGACCGAGGCTGCAGCCAGCTCGCCCGCCAGCTCGGACGGACCCAGCCAGCCGGTGAAGCGCACGCGATCGTCCACGCCGAGCCGACGCGCAAGCTTGCGCATCGCCTCCAGCTGCCAGCCGTCGCCGCACACGACGAACTCGGCCTCGACCTCTCGCGCCGCGCGGATCAGCACGCCGACGCCCTTTGGCGTGACCACGCGCCCGGCGAACACGACGCGGCGGCGCGCGCGATCCTCGGCGACCGTCGCCGGCGCCATCGTCGCGAACAGCGGCACGATCGCCCGGCGCGCGATGCCGTTGGCCGCAAGGTGGCGATCGATCGTGCTCGAATAGGCGATTGCCAGGTCGGCCCGCGCGAGCGCGTCGACGCCGAGCGTCGCGTTGCGGTAGGCGGCCGGCAGGGAGCGCGGGTCGCGTGTGTGCGCGCAGCCTCTGAAGATCAGGTTCGGCACGCATCCCGGGCCGTGCGGGCGCTCGCACTCGTGTCCCGGGCGGAAATAGTGCACGGTCGAGGTGCAGCCCGTGTAGCCGTGGCAGCTGACGACGACCGGCGCCGAGGTCTGCATCAGCGCGAGCACCGCCGGATCATCGAACTGGTGCAGGTGGAACACCGACGGGCGCAGCGCGCCGGCCTCGCCGAGCCTGTCCGCGGGCGAGTGCTCCGGCTTGTAGAGCAGTGGGGCACGGTGGACGGTCACCCCCGCTGGGACCTCGTCGGTTTCGATGCGCGCGGCGAGGACGTGCACGTCGACGCCGTGCTCGGCGAGCGCGTTGGCGCTGGCCATCACGTGCGTCGCGACCCCTCCGTTGCGCGTCCACCGCGGCGTCACCAGCATCACCGCTCCGGCGTCTACCGGCATCTAGTCAACTCCGTTGCAGTCCTCGTCGGAGCCAGCGCCCCTCCGTCTCGCGGGACTTCGATCATAGCCAACGTCCTGCTGCCGATTCTCGCGCGACGCGCACGCCAGACGACCGCGACGAGGTTGTGGAACACTGCCCCGCCATGAGCCGGGTGACGCTTACGCGCAGGGCCGTCGGCGCGGCGTCGCGCCGCCTGGACCGCCCTGAGCTGCTTGCCGCGTTCTACCCGCGGGCGGCGCAGATCCAGCGCGAAGAGGTCGCGCTCAGCGCGATCCTCGCCGCCGTGCTGCGCAGCGACGCGACGTTCGTCGACGTGGGCACCAACCGCGGCCAGGTTCTCGCTGAGGCCGTGCGCGTGGCGCCGCGAGGACGCCATCTCGCCTTCGAGCCGATCCCGCAGCTCGCCGCGGAGATCGCCGGCGCGTTCCCCACCGTGGAGTGTCGCCAGCTCGCGCTCGGCCAGCGCAGCGAGGTCGCCGAGTTCTGCCACTTTCGCAACCTCGACGGCTGGAGCGGCCTGCGCCGCAGCCCGGAGATCAGCGACGAGCGCGGCGATCCACAGTTCATCCAAGTGCAGGTCTCCACGCTCGACGCGGAGCTCGCCGGGCTGACGCCGAGCGTGATCAAGGTCGACGTCGAGGGCGCCGAGCTGCAGGTGCTCGGCGGCGGGCGCGACGTGCTCGCGCGGGCGCGTCCGACCGTCATCTTCGAGCACGTCGCCGCCGCCGCACAGCTCTACGGCTCGGACTCGGCGCAACTGTGGGACCTGCTCGACCAGCTGGGCTACGCCGTGTTCGCCGTGACCGGGGAGGGGCCGGTGTCGCGCGTAGCGTTCGCCGGGAGCGAGCACGTCGTCAACTGGCTGGCCAGGCCGAGCGCCGGGGCCGGGCCCGCGCGCGACTGAACAAGGTCGACCGACCCTCGAAGCCGTGCGGGGGAGTCAGCCGGCGTTGGCCGGCGGGTTGGGCGTGGCGCCGGCCGTCGGACTCGTCGCCGGCGCCGACGTGACCGCCAGGTGCAGCGGCGCGCTGGTCGTCGACTGGAAGGCCGGATCGCCGGGAACCCTGACGCGCAGCACATAGGCGCCAACGCTGGCGAACGCTTGGGTCAGCGTGTAGGCGCCACCGGCGCCGACGGTGGCGCTGGCGATCGGGTGAAAGCCGACGCCCGAGGCGTTCTGGCGGTCGAGGTAGATCGTCTGGCCTTCGTCTGCAGGCGTGAGCGTGCCCGTGAGCGTGAGCGGCGCGCCGAGCACGACCGAGCTCGGCGCAGGGTCCAGCACGAGCGCCCGTTTGACGTACTCGTAGAGGACCGTCGAGCGGTTCTTGCCGTCGCTGATTAGATAGTCGCTGTTCTGCGCCGGCGTGACCGGGAAGGAGTAGGCGCCGCCTTCGTCGGTGGTCGTCGTGGCGACCGCCGCGAAGCCGCTGGCGCGGGTGCGCGCGAGCAGCGTGACGGTTCGCAAGGGCGCGCCGGCGGCGACGCCGCTGATCGTCACCGGCTGGCCGTCCTCGACCGGCGTCGCCGAGGAGAGGATCGTCAGCAGCGGGTTCTGGCGCTGGGAGACTTCGTACACGAGCGGTTCGGAGGCGGCCGTCACGTCCTGGCCGAGCCTGTGCACGACGGCGCGGACGCTCACCTGTCCGGGCGTCTTGAAGCCGTGCGTCAAAGCGTACGTCCCGTCTTGCGCGACGCGGCCGAGCGTCACCGTGCGCCAGCGTTCCTGGTCGCCTGCGAAGGAGACCTGCAGGACGACCTGCGCCCCCGCCTCGACCGGCGTGACTGCGCCCGTGAAGGTGACCCTGTTGGCCTGTTTGCCCGCCGCGCGTCCGCCGGCCGTGGACAGCTTGGCGCTCGCGTCCGGGCCTTTGAGCGTGACCACCGGCGCGACCTTGACGACGGTGCGCGCCCGGTGGGCGCCGACGTGGACGCGAAAGACGGTGTTCGTGCGCAGCGGCTGGGAGGTGACGCTGAAGGAGCTGTCGGCATCGGTCTGCGTCGTCGCGGGGGCGCTCGCGGCGCTCGCGCCGGCGCCTGGTTCGCCTTCGAGGACGCTCAGCTGGCGGTGGGCGGCGTCGGCGCCGGGCGGGCACGTGAGCTTGCCGAACACCTTGACCGTTTCGCCGGCCGACACGTACGACGCGCTCGACTGCAGTTCGACGCTGCATTTGCCGTTCGCGGCTTCGCCCGCAGGAGTCTGAGCCTGTTCGGGCGTGGTCGGCGCGCGCGTTTCGCCGGCGCCGGGTTCGCCAGCGACGGCCGGCGAGTTGACGTGGCGGCGGCCGGCGCGACGGCTCGTGCGTTCCTGTTCGCGCGCCTGGCGCCTGGCGGCCCGTTCTTCGGCGCGCGCCTGCTGCCTGCTCGCCCGTTCCTGTTCGCGCGCGCTGCGCCGTTCTTCGGCGCGTTCGCTGCGTTCCAGCGCTCGCGTGGCGCGTTCGCCGGCGCGTGTCGCGTTCTGTGAGGCATGCGCCGAGGCCCGCGCTGGGCGAGCGGACGCGGCCGATGGCAGGAGCAGGCTGGGGATCAGCGCGGCGCTGACCAGCAGCACTGAAGGCGCGGAGCGGCGAAGAGGTGTCGGCATGTCGTCCTGTGGCTCGAGGATGCGGAGTCGTCGGCGCTCCTGCTGTGCCTATCGGCAGCGCCGGCGGGCGGCTTGACGGCCTGGCCGCGATCGTGGACGCCGACGGATAGGGGTCGCCTGGGAACTCGCGAGCGGCACGCGCGAAGCGCCGGCGCGCGGCCGCGCGCCGAGGACGGCCGGCGTGAGGCGATCATCTATGTTTGCCCGCGTGTGCGGCATTGCAGGGAGCACGGACGACCCCGACGGCCGCGCCGTGCGGGAGATGTGCGCGACGCTGCGCCATCGCGGTCCCGACGACGAGGGCGTGCACACCGATCGGCCGAGCGGCGTGACGATCGGCGCGCGGCGCCTGTCGATCATGGACATCGACGGCGGGCATCAGCCTCTGTGCAACGAGGACGCGACGGTGTGGGCGGCCTTCAACGGTGAGATCTACAACCACCCGAAGCTGCGCGAGGAGCTGCGTCGGCGCGGGCACACGTTCACGACGGCGGGCGACACAGAGGTGCTCGTGCACCTCTACGAGGAGTACGGCGACGCGATGGTGCATGCGCTGGAGGGGATGTTCACGTTCGCCATCTGGGATTCGGGCGCGCGGCGTCTGCTGCTCGCGCGCGACCGCTTCGGCGAGAAGCCGCTGTTCGTGCACGAGCACGGCGGCGAGCTGCTGTTCGCCTCGGAACTGACCTCGCTGCTCACCGTCAAGCCGTCGCTGCGGGAGCTGGACCCCTACGCGATCGACGCCTTCTTCGTGTTCGCCTACGTGCCCGGGCCCGGCACGATCGTCCCGGGCGTGCGCCAGCTGCCCCCGGGGCACCTGCTCAGCTGGGAGCGCGATCGCGGGGTCTGCGAACAGCGCAGCTGGTGGTCGCCGCCCGCGCGCGCGGTGCGCCGGCGCGAGTCCTTCGCCGCCGTCGCGGCTGAGGCGAAGCTGCTGTTCGAGGAGTCGGTGCGCTCGCGAATGGTCGCCGACGTGCCCGTGGGCGTGTTCCTCAGCGGCGGCGTCGACTCGACGCTCGTCGCCGTCGCCGCGGCGCAGGCATCGTCTCAGCGCCTGCGCACGTTCACCGTCGGCTACGACACCGGCGCGGTGAACGAGACCGAGCGCGCGAGCGCGGTCGCCGCGCGACTGGGCTCCGATCACCACGAGGTGACGCTCACGCTGGCCGACGTCGCCGAGCGCGCGCCGAACGTGCTCGCGCGCCTGGATCAGCCGCTGGCCGACCGAGCGACGATCCCCCTGCACGCGCTCTCGGAGTTCGCCCGCCCGCGCGTGACCGTCGCGCTCGGCGGCGAGGGTGCCGACGAGCTATTCGGCGGCTATCCGCGCTATCGCTGGCTCGAACGCGCCAGGCGCACGCACGCGGCGCTGCCGCCGCTGGCGGCCCGCTCGTTCGCCGCCGCGCTGCGCCGGTCGGCGCGCATGCCTGCGATGGCTCGCGCGTCAGCGCGGCTGGGGCCGACGCCGATCGTCGAGCGCAACCTCGACTGGGTGACCGCCGAGCGCCGACACGGACGCGACGAGCTGTACGGGCCGCGCCTGGCCGGGCTGGACCGCGGGCGAGTTCTCGCCGACCTCGACGCGCACGCCGGCGCGCTCGACGGCGGCCCGGCGGCGCGCTGGCTGATGCACCTCGACCAGACCCACTACCTGCCCGACGACGTGCTCGTGAAGACCGACCGCGCGAGCATGCTGGTCTCGCTGGAGATCCGCACCGCGTTCCTGCACGGCGGCCTCGCCGAGCTGGCCGGCTCGCTCGACACCTCGATGCATCTGGCGGGCGCCGGCAAGGCGCTCGTGCACGCGATGCTGCCGGACGACATTCTGCCCCCCAGCCGCTCTGGGCGATATCGCAAGACGGCCTTCAGGGTGCCGGCTGCCGAGTGGCTGCGCGGCCCGCTGGCCGGCGTGATGCGCGCACAGCTCGAGCGCGGCGTGATCTACAGCGAGGGCTACTTCCAGCGCAGCGCCGTGCAGCGCCTCGTGAGCGAGCACGCAGCATGCACACACGATCACAGCGACCGCCTGTGGCCGTTGCTGTCTTTCGGTTTGTGGGCCGACCGCTTCCACGGGATCGATGTCGGCCACTGAGGCCGCGCGGCCGCGGCTGCTGATCCTCACGCCGGACTTCCCGCCGTCGCCCGGTGGCATCCAGGTCGTCGCGCAGCGTCTGGCCGGCGGGCTCGAACGCTTCGCCACCGAGGTCGTCGCGCCGCACTCGCCGGGCGCGGCGCGGTTCGACGCGACGAGCGGGCTGTCCGTGCACAGGGTGCGCGGGGGAGAGCGCGTGCGCGGTGGCGCCAACGCGCTGCTCAACGCGTCGGCGCTCGCGCACGCGCTGCGCATGCGCCCGGACCTGACGCTCAGCATGCACATCGTCGCCAGCCCCGCCGCGGCGGCGATCAGGCGGACGCTCGGGGCGCGCACTGTGCAGTACTTCCACGCCGAAGAGATCGGCGCAAAGCCCCGTCTGGCGGCCTTCGCCGCGCGCCACGCCGACGCGTCGATCGCGGTAAGCGACTACACCGCCGGGCTCGTCGCCGCCACCGGCGCGCCGACGCAGCGCTTGAGCGTGGTCGCCAACGGCACAGACATCCCGGCCGACGTGGCGCCGCCACAGGCCGAGCGGCCGACGATCGTCACGATCGCGCGGGTGGAGGAGCGCTACAAGGGCCACGACGTGATGGTCCGCGCGCTCGCGCTGGTGCTCGCCGGGGTGCCCGACGCGCAGTGGGTGGTGATCGGCGACGGCTCGTTGCGACCGGGCCTGCAGGAGCTGGCGCGCTCATACGGCGTCGCCGACTCGATCCGCTTTCTCGGCGCGGTCTCCGACGAGCAGCGCGATCGTTGGCTGGAGCGCGCGCACGTGCTGGCGATGCCCAGCCGGCTGCCCGCCGGCGATTTCGCGGGGGAGGGCTTCGGCATCGTCTACATGGAGGCCGCCGCGCATGGCAGGCCCGTCGTCGCCGGCGACGTCGGCGGCGCCGTGGACGCGGTGATCGACGGCGAGACGGGGCTGCTCGTGGACCCCTCTGACCCGCTCGCGGTGGCGGGCGCGATCAGCCGACTGCTGCGCGACGAGCAGCTGGCGCGACGCCTCGGCGAAGCGGGACGGGCGCGCGCGCAGCGGTTCGCCTGGCCGCGCGTCGTCGAGCGCGTGCAGACGCTGCTGCTGGCTCAGATCGAGGATGCGGGCGGCGCCGGCCATGCGCGCGGCATCGGCGGCAGCGCCGGGCGATCGGCGCCGTGAGGTTCACGCGGTGAGGGTCCTCTACGTCAGCCACACGTCGGTCGTCAGCGGCGCCGAGCGCTCGCTGTTGGATCTGCTCGCGGCGCTGCCGGAGTCGGTGCAGCCGCTGCTGGCGTCGCCGCCGGGTCGCCTGCGCGAGCTGGCCGAGCAGCACGGCATCGCCACGACGACGATCGTCGGCACGGCCGGCAGCCTGCGCGTGCACCCGTGGCACACGCCCAAGGCACTCGCCGAGATGGCGCTCGCCGGCTGGCAGGTGCGCCGCGCCGCCGCGCGCCACCGTGCCGACGTGGTGCACGCCAATTCGATTCGCGCGGGGATCGTGCTCGCCTTCGCGCGCCTGCGCGGAACGCCGGCGATCGTGCACGTGCGCGACTGCCTGCCGGCGGGTCGCGTGAGCACGGCGACGCTGCGCCTGATCGCCTCGACGGCGACGACGGTGCTCGCCAACTCTGCGTACACCGCCGCGTCGGTGCGCGCCGCCGCGCCGGACGCTCCGCTGGAGGTCCTGCACAACCCGGTCGACCTGCGCCGCTTCGATCCGCGCGCGATCGACCGAGACGCGGCTCGCGCGGCGCTCGGCGAGGCGCCGGCGCGAGGCCTGCTGCTCGGCGTCGTCGCGCAGCTGAGCCCGTGGAAGGGCCAGGACACCGCGATCGCGGCGCTCGAGCTGTTGCGCGGCGACGGGATCGACGCCCATCTGCTGCTGGTCGGCTCGGCGAAGTTCGTCGCGCGCTCGACGCGCTTTGACAACGAGGACTACGTGGTGCAGCTGCGCGCGCAGGTCGCCGCTGCCGGCCTGCAGGACCGCGTGTGGTGGCTGGGCGAGCGCGAGGACGTGCCCGAGCTGATCCGCGCCATGGACGTGCTGCTGCTGCCCTCCTGGGAGGAGCCGTTCGGCCGGGCGGTGATCGAGGCGATGGCGCTCGGCGTGCCGGTCGTCGCCACCGATGTCGGAGGCCCGCGAGAGGTCATCGAGGACGGCCGCGAGGGCTACCTCGTCCCCCCGCGCCGCCCCGCCGACTGGGCTGCGGCGATCGCGCGGATAGCGAGCGCTCGCGGGCGGGGCGAGGCGATGGGTCGCGCCGGGCGCGAGAGGGTCGAGCGGTCGTTCACGATCGAGCGCCACGTCCATGCCACACTTGACGTGTATGAACGTGCCATCGCGAAGCTGCGCGACGGGGGTTATGCGGCGACGTAGCGGACCGGCGGGGAGGGCTGGCCGAATGTTGCAAATACCGCCGGCGCTCCCTAATGTTGGGCTCTCGGGAGCGGATCGTCGATCACGCACGGATGCGCGAGCGCAGCAGCGAACAACCGACCAACCCAGGCCGATCTCAACCCTCTAGCAAGGATGCCCGCCACCTACCATCTCTCACATCTGCGCACGCTCGAGGCCGAGGCGGTGCAGGTGATGCGCGAGGTCGCCGCCGAGTTCGAGCGGCCGGTGCTGCTGTTCAGCGGCGGCAAGGATTCGATCGTGCTGCTGCGCCTGGCGGAGAAGGCCTTTCGCCCGGGCCCCTTTCCCTTTCCGGTGATGCACGTCGACACCGGGCACAACTTCCCCGAGGCGATCGAGTACCGCGACCGGCGCGTCCGCGAAATCGGCGAGCGGCTGATCGTCGCCTCCGTCGAGGACTCGATCCGCGCAGGCCGCGTGGTCGAGGAGACCGGGCCGCGCGCATCGCGCAATGGCCTGCAGACGGTCACGCTGCTCGACGCGATCACCGAGCACGGCTTCGATGCCGCGTTCGGCGGCGCCAGGCGCGACGAGGAGCGTGCGCGGGCCAAGGAGCGTGTGCTGTCCTTCCGCGACCAGTTCGGCCAGTGGGAGCCCCAGCGCCAGCGCCCGGAGCTGTGGACGCTGTACAACGCGCGCATCGCCAAGGGCGAGCACGCGCGCGTCTTCCCGATTTCCAACTGGACCGAGCTCGACGTGTGGCAGTACATCGCCGAGGAGCAGCTGGAGGTGCCGTCGATCTACTTCGCGCACGACCGCGAGGTGTTCGAGCGAGACGGCATGCTCTACGCCACCAGCCCGTTCATCCAGTTGATGGACGGCGAGCGGCCGTTCTCGGCGCGCGTTCGTTACCGCACGGTCGGCGACATGAGCTGCACCGGCGCGGTCGAGTCCTCGGCGGCGACGCTCGAGGAGGTCGTCGCGGAGATCGCCGCCACGGAGGTCACCGAGCGCGGGCAGACGCGCGCCGACGACCGCGTCTCGGAGGCGGCTATGGAGGATCGCAAGCGGCAGGGGTACTTCTGATGCACGTTCCCGGGTCGGCGGACGCGACGACGAGCAACGGCAACGGGCACGCGGCTGCGCCCGACGACGCCGCGCGCGCGCCGCACGTCGACGGCCAGGAGGTGTTTCGGCGGCTGACCGAGCGCCCGGCCGACCTGCTGCGCTTCGCCACGGCCGGCTCGGTCGACGACGGCAAGAGCACGCTGATCGGGCGGCTGCTGTACGACTCCAAGCAGGTGCTCACCGACCAGCTCGAGCACGTCGAGAAGACCAGCGAGCGCATGGGTCACGACTTCCTCGACCTGTCGCTGCTGACCGACGGATTGCGCGCCGAGCGCGAGCAGGGCATCACGATCGACGTCGCCTACCGCTACTTCGCTACGACGCAGCGGCGCTTCATCATCGCCGACACGCCGGGCCACGAGCAGTACACGCGAAACATGGTCACCGGCGCTTCGACGGCGGATCTCGCGATCGTGCTCGTTGACGCGCGCAAGGGCGTGCTCGCGCAGTCCAAGCGCCACGCCTTCATCAGCTCGCTGCTGGCGATCCCGCACGTCGTCGTGTGCGTCAACAAGATGGACCTGGTCGAGTACGACGAGGGCGTCTTCGACGCGATCGTCGAGGAGTTCGACGCTTTCGCGGCGCGCCTGGAGATGCCCGACCTGACGTACATCCCGATCTCCGCGCTGCTCGGCGACAACGTCGTCGATCGCTCGCAGAACATGCCGTGGTACGAAGGCCCGCCGCTGCTCTACCACCTGGAGCACGTGCACATCGCCTCCGATCGCAACCTGATCGACGTGCGCTTTCCGGTGCAGTGGGTCATCCGCCCGCCGGCTTCAAGCGTCGCCGACTACCGCGCCTACGCGGGACAGGTCGCCGGCGGCGTGATGCGCCCCGGCGACGAGGTGCTCGTGCTACCGGGCGGGCAGCGCAGCACGATCGCCGGGATCGACACGTTCGACGGCCCGTTGCAGGAGGCCTTCCCGCCGATGTCGGTCGCGCTGCGCCTGGCCGACGACATCGACGTCGGGCGTGGCAGCACGATCGTGCGCACGCAGAACCAGCCGACGGTGTCAAACCGCTTCGAGGCGCTGATCTGCTGGATGTCCGAGCAGCCGCTGGACCGCCGCAGGCGCTACCAGGTCAAGCACACTACGCGCACGGCGATGGTCGGCGGGCTGGACGTGCGCTATCGCATCGACGTGGAGACGCTGCACCGCGACGAGGGCGCGGCGACGCTGGAGCTGAACGACCTGGGTCGCGTGCGCATGGAGCTGAGCACGCCGCTGGTGTTCGACTCCTACCGGCGCAACCGCACGACGGGCAGCCTGATCGTGATCGACGAAGCGACCAACGAAACGGTCGCCGCGGGCGTGATCCTCGACACCGAGGTCGACGAGTTGGAGACCGACGCCAAGAGCGAGCGCAGCCCGAACGTCCGCTGGCAGGGCACGCGCATGACGCGCGAGCGTCGCTGGCAGTCGCTCGGGCACCCCGGCGCGACGCTGTGGTTCACCGGTCTGCCCGGCGCCGGCAAGTCGACGATGGCGGCGGCGGTCGAGGAGCGCCTGATCGCCGCGGGACAGGCGGCCTTCCTGCTGGACGGCGACAACCTGCGCCACGGCCTCAACGGCGACCTCGGCTTCGACGAGCCGGCCAGGCGCGAGAACGTGCGCCGCACCGCGCACGTCGCGAGGCTGCTGGCCGAGTCGGGCACGGTCGCGCTCGTCAGCCTCGTCAGCCCTTACGCCGCCGACCGCGAGCTGGCGGCCGCACTGCACTCAGGCGACGAGCTGGAGTTCATCGAGATCTTCGTCGACGCGCCGCTGGAGCTGTGCGAGAAGCGCGACCCCAAGGGCCTGTACGCACGCGCGCGAGCGGGCGAGCTGTCGGGCCTGACCGGCGTCGGCGCTCCCTACGAGCGCCCGTCGGACCCCGACCTCGTGCTCGGCACGCTCGAAGAATCGGTCGAGCGCGGCGTCGAGCGCGTGATGGAGCTGCTCGTCGCACGCGGAATCGTCGCGGCCGAGCGCTAGAGGCGCCGCTGCAGCCCGGAGGGGGCGGGGGCTAGTGCGTCGACGTCGGCGCCGCGTGCAGCAGCACCGAGCGGCTTGCCCCGGAGCCGACGGCAGACCTGTTGTTCAGGTTGACGTACGCGCGATAGGCGCCGCCGCGGCGCAGCTTGACGATCGCGCTGAATCGCGAGACGGTCGGCGTGCCGCGCTTGACGAGCGTTGTGAACTGCGTGGCGAAGCGCGTCGTGTGTTCTTCGGACTTGGACGTGTTGCCGGGGCGCACCTGCTTGAACAGCTGGAAGTCCACGGTCGCGCCGGGCTTGGCGGGGGTGACCGTTCCGTACAGGCGCACGAGCCCCGGCCGAGAGGACGAGCGCACGTTCAGCGTCACCCTCACGCCGACCACCTGCGTGACCACGCGGCTGTACAGCGGGCGCGGGTCGAGCGTGCTCACGCGAAACTGCGTCGTCTTGAGCATGTTCGGCACGCGGAAGGAGAAATGCCCGGCGGCGTCGCTGTGGCTGGCCAGGCCGACGGCCGAGAACGCTTCGAGGAACGGGAACGGGCTGGCCTGCAGGATCAGCGCGCGGTTGGCCGCGCCCGCCCCGGACAGCGTGCCGCTGAGCACGTAAGTGCCGCCGTACACGGTCGGCGGGGTCGACTTGGCCAGCGTGAACACCGATTTGCCCAAGGTCTTGGGCGCGAACGTCCGGTCGCGTCCCTGGGCCGGTCCGCTGGCGTTGCTCGCGACCAGCCGATAGTGGTAGGTGGGGAGCAGGCCGCTGGCCACCTGGCCGACCTTCACGCGCGTGGTTCCCGCGGGCAGCGTCGCCGGGGTCGTCTGTTTGCCATACGTGATCGTCGGTCCGTATTGGAAGTAATAGGTGGTGCCCTGGCCGCCCGGTTCGATCGAGCCGACGAGCGTCGCCGAGGCGCCATGCACGGCGGTCGCGCCTCCGGTTGTCACCTTCGGCCGGGTCAACGCGGCGAGCGCCGGCACGGCCAGCGATGCGGCGAGCGCCAGGATCGCCAGCAGCGGCGCGCCGTACAAAAGGAGTTGACGCGGTCTGTTCGCCTTGATCATGTCCCAGGTCCGTCCAAGTCGTGCTGGCATCGCCGTCGAAGCCTCCCTGCTCGCGCGGTCATTGCTCAAACACCGCATGCGGCCGATCGTTGCGCTGTTCGTGGGTTGATCCTAGTCGCGTTGCGCGGCTTCCGAGCCGAGAAGCGGCGAGCGCCTTTCACCAAATCGTTACGTCGTCGCGCCGATCTGCGCCGAGCATAGGTCGCCGAGCAAGCCCCGGAGCTCGTGGACCGGCCGCTGACCGGCCGGCCGTGGAGCGCCGGTGCGTCAATGCGAGCAGCCAACGTGTCCAGCGAACCGATCGCCAGCCCCCCGTCTCTCGCAGGCGCCGCCGAGCCGTGCGCGAGCTGCGGCGCGCCGCTGGCCGGCGATCAGCGCTACTGCCTGGAGTGCGGCGAGCGTCATGCGCCGCCCAGCAGCGTGCTGCTCGGCGGCTCCGCACAGGCGCGCGCGGCCCAGCCGCCAGCGGCGCCGTACGGGCTCGGCGCCGGGCCGCCGCCGGCGCTCACGCATGAGACGACCTACGGCGCCTCGCGCAACAACGCCGTCACCGTGATCGCCGGCGTCGGCGTGCTGCTGCTGGCGATGGGCGTCGGCGTGCTGATCGGCCGCTCGGGCGGCTCGTCCAAGCCGGTCGCTGCGGCGACGCCGCAGATCCTCACCGTCGGCACGGCGTCGACGCCCGGCGCGTCGCCCGGTGCGTCGCCCGCGTCGAGCTTCACCGACGACTGGCCCGCGGGCACGAATGGCTACACGGTGCAGCTGCAGGAGCTGCCACAGGCGACGACGCAGGTCAGCGCCGTCGAAGCGGCCAAGGTCGCCGCCGGCGCCAAGGGCGCCAAGAGCGTCGGCGCGCTGAAGTCCGAAGACTTCACCAGCCTGACCGCGGGCAGCTACGTCGTCTACTCGGGCGTCTATCCCAAGCGCTCACAAGCGCAGAAAGCGCTCGGCGCGTTGAAGAGGAACTTCCCCGCCGCGACGGTCGTCGCGGTCTCGAACGCCGCCGGCGCGGTGACGCAGAGCAAGGGCGCGGGCGCAGGCGCAGGCGCCGGCGGCTCGGGCGCGAGCAAGCCCGTCCCGCCGATAGCTGCCGAAGAACTGCAGAAAGCGCACGGCAAGAGCTATGAGGAAAAGTCCAAGAGCCTCCCCAATCAGGTGGAAACGTGAGCACGCTCGGGGACGCCATCGGCAGGCGCACGCGGGGGTCGGCCCGTCCGGCCGCGTCGCCGCGCCTCGCGAGCCCGACGGCGACGGCGACGGCGCCGTCGGCACCCGCCTTCGAGGACGGGCGCAGCGAGCTGCGTCGCAGGCGCGACCAGCTCGCCGAGCATGTCACCGAGCTGCATTGGGATCTCGGCGGCCTGGCCTACGAGATGGCCACGCGCGATCACTTCCGCCTCGACGTGCTCGTGCGGCGGGCGGCGATCCTGCAGGAACGCGACGCCGAGCTGGCCGAGCTGGAGCGGCTGCTGGCGTTGGAGGAGAGCGCCAGCGCCGGCGCCTGCCCGGGCTGCGCGGCGCCGCACAGCCGCGGCGCGGTGTACTGCTGGCAGTGCGGCGCGACGCTGATGGAGCGCGCGTCGAGCACGGCGATGCCGGCGCTCGGGATGCCCGCCGCCACGGACGAGCGAGACGCGACGACGATCGCGATGGACGCGTTGCTCGCGCCCAACCCGGCATCGGGCTCCGGGGACTGAATTGCAGGCTGCCGAGCGGCGAGCGAGCGCTTGTGAGGAGTGCGGCGCCGGCGCGCACGCGGGTCAGCGTTACTGCCTGGCATGCGGCGGCCGGATCGGCCCGCCCAGCCCGTATCTGCACGCGCTGCTGGGCAGGCTTCGCGCGGGCTTGACGCACGGACCGGCCGATCACGCCGACGCTCGGCGCGCGAAGGGCGAGAGCAGCGACGTGCGCGAGGCGGCGCCGCGCACTTCGCTGCTGGCCGGGCTGTCTGAGCTCTCATTGCCGTCGCCGCGCGTCTCGGCGCTGCTCGTGCTCGCCTTCGTCGGCTTCGGCGTGCTGCTCGGCAGCGCGGCGGGATCGCGCGTAGACGACACGCTCGCCGCCTCCGCGCGTCCCGGCGTGAAGCTGCTGCTGCCTGCGTCCAGCACGCCCGCCGCGCCCGGCGTCAGCGAAGGCGCCGGCGGGGGTGAAGCGGCAACCCCTGGCGGCGAATCGCCTTCCGTCACCGAACAGCCCACGCCAGCGCCCGCCGCCGAAGCCGTCGCGCCCACGCACACGGTTGCGCCGGCGAAGGGCGGCGCAACCCCGAAGGCCACCGAAAAAGGGGCCTCGCCGCCGGCCGCCACGTCGGCGAAGCTGCCGGCGATCGAGCACGTGTTCGTCGTGATGCTCTCCGACGAGCCCTACGCGGCCACGTTCGGCCCCGAATCGGCCGCGCCGTACCTGTCGCGCACGCTGGAGCGCAGGGGATTGCTGCTCGCGCGCTTCTACGCGGTCGCGCACGAGCAGCTGGCCGACGGGATCGCGCTGCTCAGCGGGCAGGGGCCGACGCCGGCGACCGCCGCCAACTGCCAGGTCTATGCGCCGGTCGCGCCGGTGACGACGGGCGCGCTCGAACAGGTCGCGGGCGATGGCTGCGTGTACCCGGCCACGACCGCTACGCTGCCCGGCCAGCTGGAAGTCAAGCGCCGGACGTGGCGCGCCTATGTGCAGGGCCTCGGCGAAGCGCCCGGCGCAGCGCCCGCGTGCGCGCACCCGACGATCGGTCAGCCCGACGCCAGCGCGAGCGGGTCGGCGGGCCAGCCGTATGCCACGTTTCGCAACCCGTTCGTGTACTTCCAGGGGCTGGTCGAATCGCCGTCATGCGCCGCGAACGACGTCGGTCTGAACCGCCTCGACGCCGACCTGGCGAGCGCCGCGCGAACGCCCAGCTTCTCCTACATCGTGCCCGACCGCTGCCACGACGCCAGCCCGGGACCGTGCCCGGGAGGCGGTCCGGGCGGCCTGCCGGCCGCGGACGCTCTGCTCGCGCAGGTCGTCCCGAAGATCCTCGCCTCGGCCGCCTATAAGCACGATGGGCTGCTGCTGATCACCACCGACGAGGCGCCGTCGAGCGGCGAACTGGCCGACTCCAGCTCGTGCTGCGGGCAGCCGCGCTTCCCCAACCTGCCGCCGCCCAGCGGGGCCGCCTCCGCGCTGCCGCCGGAAGGCGGCGGCCAGGTCGGCGCGCTGCTGCTGTCGCCGTTCGTCAAGGGGGCCAAGCTCAGCCAGGAACCATACGACGACTACTCGCTGCTGCGCACGATCGAGGATCTGTTCGCGCTGAAGCGCCTCGGCTATGCGGGCGCACCGGACGTCAGCTCGTTCGCACCGTCGCTGTTTCAGAAGCGGCCGTCCGGCTGAGCCGCCGTCCGGCTTGTGCGCCGCGCGTGCTCGGTCAGCCGGGCGCGGTCAGCAGCTCGTCGTAGGTGATCGCCGCGCGCCCGCTCGCGGCGCGCTGCAGCACGTGCTCCAGCGCGAGCGTGTGGCGCGGGTGCGCCAGGTCGGCGGGATGCAGGTCGAGGCGCAGCGTCTCGCCGGCGACCGCGCCGGCGGCGCGAATCAGCGCCGGCGACAGCGCTCGCTGCAGGCGGCCGGAGCCGCCGATCCCCCAGGCCGGCGAGAGCACGTGCCCGCAGTCGCCGTCGAGCGACGGGGGGCGGCGGTGCACGCCGAGCAGCCCGGCCCACCAGCGAAACCTCCCGGGCAGCAGGCTGCGCAGCGCGGGCGTGTAGGCGTATGCCGGCGCGACGAAGCCGTCGGGCTCGATGCCGGCGAGCTTGAGCACGCGCCAGCCGGCGTTGACCGCGCGCCTGGTCTCGTCGAGACCGAGCCCGACGAACTCCCCGCCGCGTCGCGCCGGCGCGCGCAGCAGCGCCAGCGGCGAGCGATCGCGCCCGCGCGGCCGCTCGTGCTGGAAGCCGTGCTGGGCGATCGAGTCGCCGCGTCCGCGCCGCTCGGCCAGCCAGCCGGCCATGCCGGGAGAGCGCTCGCCGACCGGGTGCAGGTCGCGCGCGGGGATGACGAGCAGCGTCACGCGGTCCACGCCGTGGTCATCCAGCCAGTCGCGGATCAGCGCGCAGCGCTCGAAGGTGGCCGGCTCGACGTCGTGCAGGGCGACGGCGATCGTCCGCCGCGCGCAGACGCTAGGCGGCACGTGCGACCAGCTCGCGATCTCCGGCCGCGAGCGCGCGCCGGTAGCCGTCGCCAAGACGCGCCAGCGCGCGCTCCCAGGTGCGCTCGCGCACCGCGCGCATGCCGCCGCGCGCGAGCTGACCGCGCAGCGCCGGCGAGCCGGCGAGCTCGAGCACGGCGCGCGCCAGCGCCGGGGCGTCGGGCGGGCAGAGCAGGCCGCTGACGCGGTGCTCGATCAGCGACAGCGGCCCTCCCTCGGCGACGGCGACGACGGGCAGACCGCTCGCCTGAGCCTCGAGCACGACCTGGCCGAACGTGTCGGTGCGGCTGGCGAACAGGAAGATGTCGGCGCCGGCGTACGCGCGCGCCAGCGCGTCGCCCTCCAGCCAGCCGCGGAACACCGCGGCCGCGCCGACGCGATCGCGCACGCGCTGCTCCTCGGGACCGCCGCCGACCAGCACGAGACGCAGGCGCGGCTCCTCGGCGCGCGCTCGCAGGAAGGCGTCGGCGAGCAGGTCGGCGCCCTTCTCACGGGTGATGCGCCCCGCGTAGAGCACGTCGATGGCCGCGCGCGGCTTGGCGTTGCCCGCCGCCGCCCGCGAGCGCAGCTCCGCGTCGCGCAGCGCTGGATCGAAGCGCGTGGTGTCGACGCCACGGTCCCAGCGGGCGACGCGCTCGCCGGGCACGCCGATCGTCGCGAGCGCCGCGTCTGAAGCGGGGCTGGGGGAGAGCACGACGTCGCAAGCGCCGTAGAAGCTGCGCACGCCGAGCGCCATCGCCTCGGCGACGCGCCGCTCGCCGGAGCGCAGGCCGGCGTAGGCGGTCAGCTCGGTGTGGTAGCTGCCGAGCAGCGGCACGCCGAGGCCGCGGCTGGCCAGCGCGCCGACGACGCCGACCGGACCGGGCGAGCAGACGTGGATCAGGTCGAAGCCGCCGTCGGCGATCGTCTGCACGGCGGCCGACAGGCTCGGCACGCCGATGTGCAGGCCGGGGTAGTACGGGACCTCGAACTCGGCCACCGCCGACAGGCGCCTGTCGACCTCGGGGTCCGTGCCCACGACCTCGATCTCGAAGCCCTCGACGCCGCGCGAGCGGATCTCCTCGACGGCGCGCGTGACGCCGTGCGTGCTGCCGATCCCGTCGGCGAGGATCGCCACGCGCGGTGTCTCGCCGTCCTCGCGGCGCGTATCGAGCTTGGCGCGCTCGTTGGCCAGGAACGCGGTCGCAGGCGCGTAGGGGATCGCCGCCATGCAGCTTGCGAACAGCTCGCCGGCGGCGCTCGCCACGTCGCGCTCGCCGCGGGCGGCGCCGAGCGCGTGCTCGACCGCCACGCGCAGCTTGCGCTCGTGCGCGCGGCAGGCGCGGCGGTACAGGTCGGAGTGGCTGAAGCGCTCGTCCTGCATGTAGGCGATCAGCGCGGCTCCGTCGAGGTGGTCGAGTTCGACCGCCGCCAGCCAGGCGCGCAGCAGCCGGCGCGCATCGGCCGGCGAGACCGGCGCGCCGCCGTCGCGCATACCGTGGCGAGCGTCGCCCTCGCTGAGCAGGCGTCTGGCCATGCTCAGCACGGACGCCGCGTCGGGCGCTCCCTCACCCGCGCCCGGCCCGTCGCAGCCGAGCGCGCGGGCGGCCAGCGCGATCGCCGCGTGCGCCCACTTGGCCGCGCTGCCCTGGGCGCCGCCGGCGACGACCTCGCCGCGGCGCACGTGCTCCAGGAACCGCTCGGGCGTGCGCGCTGCGGGGGTCTGCGTCCACGTGCGCCCGATGTCCACGCCGGCGTGATCGTCAGAGCCGCCGATGCCGGCGCCGTCGAGCGTCGCGACGTACGTCGCCGCCGGACGGTTCAGCTCGCGCGCCCGCGCGCCGTTGCGCACCTCCCACACGTCGAACAGCTGTGACAGGCGACGCCGGTGACGCGCGGTGAGCGGCGCGCCGACGTGGTAGTAGGGGTGCGCCAGCGCGCACGCGATATCGCGCTCGTACATGTACGCCGCGCAAAGCTCGACGTCGCCACGGTTGGCCTGCAGCCACTCGTGATCCTCGACGGAGATGCCGTAGCAGAGCACGTGCACGGCCTGGCGCTCGCCGCGGAAGTGCGCGGTCAGCTCCTCGGACACGAACACGTCGGGGCGGTCGGCGATCTCCATCACGCCGTCGATCGTGTCGTGGTCGGTGATCGTCACCAGATCCATGCCGCGGCGCTTGGCCAGCTCGTAGACCTCCTGCGGCGGCGTGGCGCACTCCGGCAGCCCGGCCGCGCGCTGCACGCCCAGCAGCGACTGCTGCGACGCGGTCGAGTGGCAGTGCATGTCCGCGCGGGTCACGCCCGGTGGTCGCTGCGGGGTCGTCGTCATGCGCTCCATGACGCTCACATTCCCCTGCAAAGCCGCCTCTTTTGTGACCAGGGGGAAACGATCGTGTGAAGCGTGTGTAAACGACGCGACCGCGCCAGCCGGCGCGATCGCCGCAATGGCATTGCGTCCACGCTGGAGCGTTGCGACCAACGGGATCCCTAAGCTGTCGGCCGTGCACGACCCCATCTCCTACTTCCAAGCGGTGATCCTCGGCCTGACGCAGGGCATCGCCGAGCCGTTCCCGATCTCGAGCCTCGGCCACGGCGTCGTCCTGCCGCGTCTGGCGGGCTGGAGCATCCACCAGAACGACAAGTTCTTTCTGACGTTCCTGATCGCCACGCACCTGGCGACGGCGATCGTGCTGCTGCTGTTCTTCTTCAAGGACTGGGTGCGCATCGTCAAGGGGCTGTGGCGCTCGCTGCAGATGCGCGAGATCCGCGAGGACGACGTCGACGCGCGGCTGGGGTGGCTGCTCGTGGCCGCCACGATCCCCGTCGGCGTGATCGGCCTGCTGCTTCAGGAACCGCTGCGCAAACTGTTCGCCTCGCCGCAGACGGCGGCCGCGTTCTTGATCGTCAACGGGATCGCGCTGCTGCTGTTCGAGCGGCTGCGCCGGCGGCCGCCTCGGGAGGGCGACTATGCGGGCGACGTCGACGCGCGCCTTGCCAAGCTGAGCTGGCGCCAGGCGATCGCCGTCGGCGCCTCGCAGGCCGCGGCGCTGATCCCCGGCATCTCGCGTTCTGGCTTCACGATGGGCGGCGGCCTGCTGGCCGGGCTGTCCAACGACGACGCCGCCCGCTTCGGCTTTTTGCTGGCGACGCCGGTGATCTTCGCCGCGGCGGCGCTGAAGCTGCCCGAACTCTTCGGATCGGCGGGCAACGGCGTGCGCGGACCGGCGCTCGTGGCGGGCCTTTGCGCGGCGGTCACCACCTTCTTCGCCGTCAAGTTCCTGCTGCGCTTCTTCCAGACCAACCGGCTGTCGCCGTTCGGGTTCTACTGCGTTGGTCTCGGCTTGGTCTGCACGCTCGTGTTCGCGCTCGGCGGCTAGACGCTGGCCGGCCTCTGCGTCTTCGGTCCGGTCTGAAACCAGGCGAAGGCGAAGCAGGCCAGCGCGACGACCACGGCGGCGATGCCGTGCTTGGTGTGGTGGTGCGCGGCCTCGCTGCTGGTGGCCGAGACGTGACCTGGGAAGAAGGAAGGCAGCGAGTGCGCCGGCTCGACGAAGTAGACGATCGCGATGACGACCAGCAGAACGCCGAGCACGACGGCGGGGAGGATCAGTTTGCGCAGGTCGGAGGCCATTTGACCCCTCGATCCTAGAGCAACGCTCGCAGCGAGCGTGCCGAATGGCGAGCGCGCCGATCCCGGCGACGATCGATCGGCGCTGACGGCTCGCTGTCACATCCGCCGGGCACGGTCGCCATGATGGTGGGCATGCCCGTGCCGAGAACCCCCTCAAAGATGTTCGAGACGCGCAGCCAGGCATGGCGAGAAGTCGGCCTGCTGCGCCAGATCAGCCCGCAGGTCGTCAAGCGCGCGCGCCTGGAGGCGCTCGTGCTGGTGCCGCTGTTCGTCGGCGTGGTGGTGTTCTACGACAACCGCGTCAGCCTGCTCGGCGCCGCGGGCAGCCACGGCCATGCGGCCAAAGAACTCGAACCGGCGTTGGAAACCCCGGTGACGGTCGTGACGGTGATCGCCCTGGTGATCCTCGGCTGGGCGATCGCGCGCGACATCGGTCGCGGCCTCGGACCACCGCTGTTTCGCCGCCTGGACCCGGCGACGGCCGGGACGGTCGGATTCCTGATCCGCCTGCTGACGATCGTGCTGGCGCTGCTCGTCGCGCTGCGCGTCGCCGGCATCGAAACGCGTACGCTGGCCCTCGGCGGCGCATTCACGGCGGTGATCTTCGGGCTCGCCGCCCAGCAGACGCTCGGCAACGTGATCGCCGGCACGGTGCTGCTCAGCGCGCGGCCGTTTCGCGTTGGCGATCGCGTGCGCCTGCAGGGCGGCCCGCTCGCCGGCCAGCTCGAGGGCACGGTCAGCTCGCTGGGGCTGCTCTACACGACGCTGGCCAAAGGCGAGGACTCGATCATGGTGCCCAACGGCGTGGTGCTCAACAGCGCGGTGATCCCGCTGCGCGAGCCCGAGGCGGTCAACCTGCGCGCTCGCCTGCGGGCCGGTATGACGCCGAGCGACATGCAGGAGCTGCTGGAGAAGCAACTGCAGACCCCGCTGCGCGACCTGCCGCGCATAACGCTGGAGGAGCTCGACGGCGAGGAGGTGGTCGTGCGCATCTCGGCCACCCCGCGCGCGTCCGCCGAAGGGCGTCAGCTGGCCAGCGAGCTCTTGGCGATCGTCTCGCGCGAGACGCGCTCGGGCGCGGAGGCGCGGACGCCGTAGCGCAGAAACAGCGTGGAGTCGCTCTCCAGCGCGCCGAGCAGCTCCAGCGCCAGCGGCTCGGCGAACTGGGCGCCGGCGACGATGCGCAGCGCCTCGCCGGTCGCGTCCTCGCCGCCGGCGAGCTTTGGCGAGAACGACAGGAACAGCTCGTCGACCAGCCCGTCGAGCAGCAGTTGCCCGTTGAGGTGCGGCCCGCCCTCGCACAGCAGCGTGCGCACGCCGAAGCGCTCGCGCAGCTCGGCCAGCGCCGCGTGCAGGTCCAGCGCGCCGTCGCGGCCCGCGCGCACGTAGTCGAGCCGCGCCGGCGTCTCGGGCAGGCTCGACTGCGACGCCGTGACGATGACGACGTGCGCTTGGGCCTCGTTGAGCAGGGGCGTGTCCGGGGGCAGCGACACGCGCCCGGAGACGATGCACGCGAGCGGCTCCTCGCTGAGGCCGTGCTGCACGCGGCGCCGGCGCGTGGACGCGTCGGCGATGATCCGTCCGTAGCGCTCGGCGCGCACCGTGCCGGCGCCGGCCATCACCGCGTCGACGTCGGCGCGCAGCGCATGGAACAGCTGGCGATCGGCGATGTCGCCGATCGCCCCTGAGCGCCCGCCGAGGCTGGCGCGGCCGTCGACGGTGCTGATCATGTTGAGCATCACGTACGGTCGCTCGGGCGCCTCCTCGGCGCGCCGTGAAAGCGCGAAGTCCCCGACGATCTCCGTCGCCTGCCGCGGCTCGCCCGGCGGCAGCAGTCGCTCGAAGCGGGCCGCTGCGGCTGGGCCGGCCGCGCTCGCCTTGCTTCGCTCGCCGCTGGCCTCGCTTTGCTCCCCGGCGCCGTCGGGCACGCTCATCGCTGCACCCTAGCCGCCTGTGAGCGGGGCGCGCGAAAGCCCCGCAAGCGCACGGGAAATCGACCGTGCGATCTAAAACATTTGGACAACACGGCGCGCGGACGACCTGCTACGGTCGTGCAGTCTGGCCGGCACATAGACCGGCGAAAGAAGTGCAAGCGCTCGTAGGTCGAAGCTTCAAGAAGCATCCTCCGCAGAGCAGCACGCACATACTGTGGAGGAGTACCCACATGCCTACTGGCACCGTAAAGTGGTTCAGCGACGACA
The DNA here is from genome assembly GCA_963794905.1 of uncultured Solirubrobacteraceae bacterium. Taxonomy (GTDB): domain Bacteria; phylum Actinomycetota; class Thermoleophilia; order Solirubrobacterales; family Solirubrobacteraceae; genus Palsa-744. The sequence goes on along the minus strand of CAWCFO010000002.1, from coordinate 716,263 downwards.
AGGGGTTCGGTTTCATCACCCCCGACGACGGCGACAAGGACCTGTTCGTTCATCACACCGGAATCAACGGCGAGGGATATCGCTCGTTGCAGGAGGGTGCGAAGGTCTCGTATGACCCCGAGCAGGGCGACAAGGGCCCCAAGGCCGTCAACGTCCAGGCGATCTAATCGCGGCGGCGATCTAGCCGCAGCCACATAGGTCTAACCTTCTGAGGGCTCGCTTCGGCGGGCCCTCCGCATGTCCAGCGACGCGAGCACACTCCCCCTGCGCGACGCGCCGGCCGGGAGCCCGAGCGCCAGGCGATGGCCGCTGCACGGACGCACCGCGGTCGCTACGCGCGCAGAGGGCTGGGCATGGGTCGGCGCAGCGTGCCTGACGGCGATCGTGCTGTGCAGCGCGCTGGTCGTGCTGGTGGCGGCCAACCGCCCGAGCATCCTCTCGGCGACCACGCACGCCAACTACTTCCCGCACTGGATGGCCGGGCCGCTGGGCGGCCTGCTGCCGGGCTTCACGCGCAACAGCACGACGCTGAAGTACGTCTTCAGCGGGGCGATCGTCGCGATGTACGCCAGCTACGTGCTCGCGCTCGTCTACGTGCCGCGCCTGCGCGCGCGCTGGGCGATCGCGACGGTGATCGCCGTGCACGCGATCTTCTTCCTCGCGCCGCCGCTGGCGCTGACTGACATCTTCAACTACGTCAACTACGGGCGCATGGAGGTCGTGCACAACCTCAACCCGTACACGAGCATCCCGATCCTCGAGCCGCACAACGATCCCAGCTACGACCTCAGCAACTGGCATCAGCTGCTGAGCCCGTACGGCCCGCTGTTCACGCTGCTGACGTTCGCCGTCGTTCCGCTCGGCGTCGCGGCCTCCTTCTGGGTGCTCAAGGGCGTGCTCGCGCTGGCGAGCCTCGGCACGCTGGTGCTCGTGTGGAAGTGCGCGCGGCTGCTCGGCCGCGACCCGGTGATGGCGATCGTGCTCGTCGGGCTGAACCCGATCGTGCTCGTGTGGGGGCTCGGCGGCGACCACAACGACTTCCTGATGGTCTTCTTCATCGTGCTCGCCTTCTACCTGCTGCTGCTCACGCGCGACAGGCTGGCCAAAGAGGAGCCGGCCGGCTCGCATGCGGATGCGGAGGCGGGAGAGGCCGTCGCGGCCACCACGGAGCGTCGCTGGCGCAGCCCGCGCGAGTGGCTGCTGCCGCTGTGCCTGCCGGAGATCGGCGCGGGCGCGGCGGTGATCACGGCGACCGCCATCAAGGCCTCGGGGGGCGTGCTGATCCCGGTGGTGCTTGCGGCGATGCTGCGCTCGCCGCGGCGCCTGGCGCAGGTCGCGCTCGGCATGGCGCTCGCGGGCGTGGCGATCACCGCCGTGAGCCTCGCGGCGTTCGGCCTGCACATTCCCGACCTGAGCACGCAGAGTCGCCTGGTGACGAACGTCAGCGTGCCCAACCTGATCGGGCTGGCGCTGGGCTCGGGCGGCGAGACCGAAACGCTGCACAAGCTGCTCAGCGCCGCGCTGGTCGTGTCGTTGGTCCTCTGCTGCGTGCAGGCGTGGCGCCGGCGCGGCCCGATCACCGCCGCGGGCTGGGCGAGCGTCGCGCTGCTGGTGACGCTCAGCTGGGTGCTGCCGTGGTACGTGCTGTGGGTGCTGCCGATGGCCGCCCTGTCGAGCTCGCGACGGCTGCGCGTGGCGGCGCTGGTGGTCGGCGTGTACCTGATCGTCGCGTGGGCGCCCGCGTCGGGCCTGCTGTGGAACGCGATCGGCTTTCACCCCGAGAAGACGTCGCTGGGGCGCCTGCACCAGCGCTACGTCAAGGAGCTGCTCAACTAGTCAGTCGGGCTCGGGCGGGCGGCGCTCGCGCTTTCGCTGCGTGGCGCGGCGCTTGGCCGAGAGCCGGCGCTCGCGCGAAGCGGCCGTCGGGCGGGTGGCGCGGCGGTGCTTGGGAACCGCCAGGCCGCGCGCGAGCCGCTCGCCCAGGCGCGCGAGGGCCAGCTCGCGGTTGCGCGATTGCGAGCGCTCGTCCTGGGCGACGGCGACGACGCGCGGCCCCAGGCGCGCGAGCAGGCGGGCGCGCTGGGCGTCTGAGAGCGTGGGCGAGGCGAGCACGTCGAAGCTCGCTTCCACGCGCGAGGCGGTCACGTTGGCGTGCTGGCCGCCCGGGCCCGACGAGCGGCTCGCGCGCACGGTCAGCTCGGCGAGCGGGATCGCCAGGCGCGCGTTGACGCGCAGGCTCCTTGGTGCGGGCTCGGCCTCGCTCAACTCGCGTCCGTCCGCGCCCTAGCTGCGCCCCGCCGCCGGACAGGTCATGCACGGCTTTGACGCGCTGCTCCTCGCCCTCGCGCACGCGCCCGTCGCGACCGACGTAGCCGTCATTGCCGCCGGCGCACACGTACACGGCGTCGACGTCGCCGACGTTGCGTATCTTGCGCACGGTTGCGGCGTCCACACGCGCCAGCCCGCCCTCGCCGAGCCGCCGCACGTCGCCGTCGCCGAACTCCATCTCGATCGTGCCGCGATGGACGAAGTACAGCTCCTCCTGGGTGTCGTGGTAGTGAAAGCCCGTCTCGATGCCGGGCGGCAGGACGATCGCGTTGACGCCGAAGGCGGTCACGCCGAGGCCCTTGCGGACCTTGCGAAAGCCGGGCCCGTCGCCCAGGTCGTCGAGGTTGGCGACGGCGTAGCCGTCGCCTTCGGTCACGCCCGGATTGTCAGTCGAAGCCTCCATCGCGTCTCTCCCGTCGGTCGCTGATCGTGTGCGCGTAACAATTGCGCACACGCCGCCGAAGCGGCGGCCCCAGCGGGTCAGTGCTCGGCGACGCGGCCGCCGTCGGGCGAGAGCGGGCGCCCCTCGCGGTCCCAGCGCAGCAGGCCGCCTTCCATCGAGTAGGCGTCGTAGCCGGCCGCGCGCAGCGCCTGCGCGGCCATCGTCGATCGCGCGCCGACGCGGCAGTAGAAGACGACGGGGCGGTCGCTGTGCGAGGCTGGCGGCCCGCTCGGACAGGTCGTTGAGCTCGATGTGGCGGGTGCCGGCGATGTGTCCGGCCTCGCGCTCGTAGGGCTCGCGCACGTCGACGACCTGCAGCTGCGGGCTGCTCGTCCAGCCACGCGGCGACGCGCTCGGGCGTGATCGCGATCTCGGCCGCTTGGGTCATCGCGTCGAACAAGCTAGCAGCGCGACGGCGACGCTCCGCCGGGGCGCCCGTGACGCTTCGCAGCGCGCCCGAGCTCGTCGCAGACCACTAGGATCAGCGGCGATGGAGGCCGTCAGCGACGTCTACACGATTCCCCAGGAGCACCTGGACTTCTGCGCGACGATCGGGCAGATCGCGCGCGAGCGCATCGCGCCGCGCTCGGCGGAGATCGACGAGCGCGCCGAGTACCCGTGGGACGTGCGCAAGCTGCTGGCCGAGCAGGACGTGCTCGGGCTGCCGTTCCCGACGGAGTACGGGGGCACGGGCACGGGCACGCTGATGCTGAACATGGCGGTCGAGGAGATCGCCAAGGTCGACGCCTCGTGCGCGCTGATCCTGATGGTGCAGGAGTTGGGCACGCTGCCGCTGCAGCTGTTCGGCTCAGACGAGCTGAAGGAGCGCTTCCTGCCGCGCTGCGCGACGGGCGAGTGGTCGCCGGCGTTCGCGCTGTCCGAGCCCGAGGCCGGCTCGGACCCGGCGGGGATGAAGACGACGGCGGTGAGGGACGGCGACGAATGGGTGATCAACGGCACGAAGAACTGGATCTCCAACCTCGGCGTCGCCGACTTCTACGTCACGTTCGCCGTGACCGACCGCGAGACGCGCCGGCTGACGGCTTTCGTCGTCGAGGCCGATCGACCGGGCTTCAGCGTGGGCAAGCTCGAGCACAAGCTGGGCATCCGCGCGTCGCCGACCGGACAGCCGATCTTCGAGGACGTGCGCGTGCCCGCCGAGAACGTGATCGGCGAGGTCGGCAGGGGCCTGTCGGTCGCGCTGGGGACGCTCGAGCGCACGCGCCTGGGCGCGGCTGCGCAGGCGGTGGGCATCGCGCAGGGGGCGACCGACTACGCGGTCGCCTACGCGCGCGAGCGGCGCCAGTTCGGCAAGGCGATCAACGAGTTCCAGGGAATCCAGTTCAAGCTCGCCGACATGGAAACACAGACGGCCGCCGCCCGTGAGCTGCTCTACAAGGCGTGCGCGATGGCCGATCAGGGCCACGCGCTGGGCGCGAAGTACTCCTCGATGGCCAAGGTGTTCTGCTCGGACACGGCGATGGCGGTGACGGTCGACGCCGTGCAGGTGCTCGGCGGCTACGGTTACGTCAAGGAGTATCCGGTGGAGCGAATGATGCGAGACGCCAAGATCACGCAGATCTACGAGGGCACGAACGAGATCCAGCGCCTGGTGATCGGGCGCACGCTCAAATAGGGCGGCGGACGACGTGGGCGCGGGCAACCGACAGGCGCTCAGCCGTTTTGTCCCTGCGCTGTTACGGCCGGGATGGCCCGACGAGGCGCGCAGCCTGATCCAGGAGCCGATCTTCCGCGAAGCGGCGCAGCAGCGAGCCCCGCACGGACGCTGCCTGAACGCCGGCTGCGGCGAGGGTCTGTACAGCGCCTTTTTGGAGTCGTTCGACGGCGTGACGAAGATCATCAACGTGGACATCACGCCGCCGCAGATCAGCGTGCGGCGGTCGGACCCGCGCAACAGCGACGCGGTGGGCTCGGTGACATCGCTGCCGCTGGAGGACCGCTCGCTGGACTGGATCCTGTGCACGGAGGTGATCGAGCACGTGCCAGACGACGATGTCGCGGCGATCGAGCTGGGGCGCGTGCTGGAGCCGGGCGGCTCGGCGCTGATCAGCGTTCCCACGCCGCCGGCGCCGTTCGATCCCGAGCACGCGCGCGAGGGCTACACGCTGGAGGCGCTGCGCGAGCTGCTGTCGCTGGGCGGCATGGAGGTGGTGTGGCACCGCTACTGCTTTCACCAGCCGATGCGCTGGCTGCTGATCGCCTGGCGCTGGCAGCACGAGCGCCTCGGCCGGGGGCGGCGCAGCCTGATGCCGCGCCTGCTCGTGCGCGCGTTCGGCTACGCCGATCGCTGGCTGGGCTTCGGCCGGCCGTGGGACCTGGTCGTGCTCGCGAGGAGGACGTAGGTGCAGCGAACGGGCTCGCAGAAGCCTTCCGGCGGACCGGGCGCGCACATGCGCCGCGTGGGCGTCGCCGCGCTGGTCGCGCTGTCGCTCGGGCTGGTGACGATCGTCGTCGGCCAGGGCTTCAGCACGGTGGGCGCGGTGCGCGCGTTGGAGGACATCGCGCTCGGCGTGATCGTCGCCGCGGTGCTGATGGGCGCGGCGGCGTTCGTGGCGGTGCGCCTGGCAGGCTGGCGCGACCCGGAGTCCGAGAGCGATTTCGAGGAGATCGTGCGCCACTCCGAGGCGCTGGCGCGCGACGGGCTGGCGGTCGACCCGGAGGAAAGCGAGTTCATGGAGCTCGACCCGCTCGACGACGAGGATTTCGAGGAGCTGGTGCGCGACGCGCTGGACGACCTGCCCGACCTGCTGCGCAACGCGCTGGCGCACGTGGCCGTGGTGATCTCCGACGGTGGGCGACGCCGCGGCGCCTATGGGCTCTACCAGGGCGACGGCGCCACGCGCGACGACACGCACGACCGGATCGTCGTGTTCCGCGACACGCTGCGCCGCGACTTCGGCCACGACCCGGAGCTGCTGCGCGACCAGGTGACGCGCACGGTGCGCCACGAGCTCGCGCATCACGTGGGCTTCGACGAGCTCGGCGTGAGCCGTCTGGATCTGTAGCCGCGGTTAGACTTCGCGGCGATGACCGCGCCCCCTGAGCCCTCGCTGAGCGAGGATCGAACGCCCGCGGCGGGCGCCGCTGCGGCGACCGCGACGACGCCCGACTTCTTCATCGTCGGCCACCAGAAGTGCGGGACGACGGCCCTCTATCTGATGCTGAGCGCGCATCCGCAGATCTTCATGCCGGACGTCAAGGAGCCGTGGTTCTTCGCGCGCGACCTGCGTCCGCGTTCGGACGCGCCGACGGCCGGACGCCCGGACACGCTGGAGGAATACCTCTCGCTGTTCGCCGACGCACCGGCCGGCCAGCTGGTCGGCGAGGCCTCGCCGCAGTACATCCGCTCGCCGACCGCAGCCGCGCAGATCGCCGAGCTGCGCCCCGACGCGCGCATCATCGCGATCCTGCGCGAGCCGGCGAGCTTCCTGCGCTCGCTGCACATGCAGCTGGTGGCGACGCACATCGAGTCTGAGACGGACTTCGGCCGGGCGATCGAGTTGGAGGAGCAGCGGCGCCAGGGCAAGCAGATCCCGCGCCGCTCGATCTCGCCCCCGTCGCTGCTGTATTCCGAGCACGTGCGCTACGTCGAGCAACTGCGCCGCCTGCACGACGCCTTCCCTTCGGAGCAGGTCAAGGTCCTGATCTACGACGACTTTCGCAACGACAACGAGGCGATCGTGCGCGAGGTGCTGCGCTTCCTGGACGTCGACGCGACGGTGCCGGTGCAGACGGTCGAGACAAAACCGCTGGAGGCGGTGCGCTCGCTGCGACTGCACCAGGTCAGGCGGGCGATCCGTCGCGCGCATCTGCACCCCGCCGCCAAAGGCCGCCTCGTGCGGGCGGTCGACGCGGTCGCGCCCGAGCGCATGCGCAGCGACGCGATCGCGGCGGCGTTTCGCCGCTTGACCTACGGCCCCCAGCGGCCGCCCGACGAGGCGCTGATGCTGGCGCTGCGCCGGCGCTTCAAGCCCGACGTGGTCGCCGCCGGCGAGTATCTCGGACGCGATCTGGTGACGCTGTGGGGCTATGACCGCATAAGCTGAGCCGTCGCGCCCGCGTGTGGCGCGGGTCAACTACCAAGGAGAGCGCCTGAGATGCCCGAAGCAGTGATCGTCGACGCCATTCGCACCCCCATCGGACGAGCGGGGAAGGGGTCTCTGAAGAGCGTCCGCGCCGACGACCTCGCCGCGATCCCGCTGCGCGCGCTGATCGAGCGCAACCCCGAGCTCGACCCGAGCTCGATCGTCGACATCATGATGGGCTGCGGCTTCTGTGAGGGCGAGCAGGGCAACAACGTCGGGCGTGTCGCCGGCCTGCTGTCGGGCATCGACCACCATGTGCCGGCGACGACCGTCAACCGCTTCTGCGCCTCGTCGCTGCAGACGGCGAGGATGGCCGCGCACGCGATCGCGGCGGGCGAGGGCGACACGTACATCGCGGCGGGCGTCGAGGCCGTGTCGCGCGCCAAGCCGGGCGCGCAGTTCGAGTTCAACCACGCGGTCGACGGCTCCGAGGGCGCCGCGTACGACGTGTACATCCCGATGGGCATGACCGCTGAGAACGTCGCCGAGCGCTGCAAAGTCAGCCGCGAGTCCCAGGACGAGTGGGCGGTGATCTCGCAGAACCGCGCCGTGGAGGCGGTGGCGAGCGGCCACTTCGCAAAGGAGATCGTGCCGGTCACGGTGCCGGCGCACAAGGACGTCGACAAGGAGGGCAACGAGATCGACGTACCCGAGACGGTCGTCTCCAACGACGACGGCCCGCGCCCGGGAACGACGCTGGAGAAGCTGTCTTCGCTTCAGCCGGTGTTCAAAGAGGGCGGCACGGTCACGGCGGGCAACGCCTGCCCGCTCAACGACGGCGCGGCGGCGCTGCTGATCATGTCGGCCGAGCGCGCGAAGGAGCTGGGCATGAAGCCGCGCGCGCGCATCGTCGCCTCCTCGGTGGCGGGGCTGCGCCCGGAGATCATGGGCCTGGGACCGATCCCGGCGATCCAGAAACTGCTTGAGGCGACGGGCATGACGATGAGCGACATCGACGTGGTCGAGATCAATGAGGCGTTCGCTGCGCAGATCGTGCCGTGCAAGGAGGAGCTGGGGATCGACGACGACAAGCTCAACCCGTTCGGCGGCGCGATCGCGCTCGGACACCCCTTCGGGATGACCGGCGCGCGCATCATGACGACGCTGCTCAACGACCTCGAGACGCTCGACAAGACCTACGGCATCGAGTCGATGTGCGCCGCCGGCGGCATGGGCATGGCGATGCTGGTGGAGCGGCTGAGCTGACCTAGCGCGGCGGCATGCGCAGCGCGCCGTCGAGCCTGATGGTCTCGCCGTTGAGCATGCGGTTCTCGACGATCTGGCAGGCCAGCTGCGCGTACTCGGCGGGCAGCCCGAGGCGCTGGGGGAAGGGGATGCCGGCGCCGAGCGCCTGGCGCGCCTCCTCGGGGAGGGCGGCGAGCAGCGGCGTGTCGAACAGGCCGGGAGCGATGGTGTTGACGCGAATGCCGTACTGCGAGAGGTCGCGCGCGGTGGGCAGCGTCATGCCGACGACGCCACCCTTGGAGGCCGAATAGGCGACCTGCCCCACCTGTCCGTCGAACGCGGCGATGGAAGCCGTGTTGACGCACACGCCGCGTTCGCCGTCCTCGCCGGGCTCGTTGGCGATCATCGCCGCGGATGAGAAGCGCAGCGCGTTGAATGTGCCGATCAGGTTGATCGCGATGATCGTCTCGAACGGCATCAGCGGGTGCGGGCCCTTGGAGCCGGCGATCTTCTGCGCCCAGCCGGTGCCGGCGCAGCAGATTGCGATGCGCAGTCCGCCCTCGCCGTCGGCCGCCTTGGCGACGGCCGCCTCGACCTGAGCCTCCTCGCGCACGTCGCAGGAGACGAACTGCAGGCCGAGCTCGCCGCTCAGCGCGCCGCCCTTCTCGGCGTTGACGTCGGCGATCGTGACCGTTGCGCCGCGCTCGTGCAGCGCTCTCACGGTGGCCTCTCCGAGGCCGGACGCGCCGCCGACGACGAGCGCTGAGCTTCCCTCAATGTTCATCGCCGCAAGCCTATCCGGCGGCCGCCGGCGGCGCGTCGGAGGCGACGCGCGCGAGCGTCAGCGCGAACAGCTCGTCGGGATCTGTGAACCAGCGCACGAGCTCCATGCCGGCGGCCAGCAGGTCTCCCTGCAGGCGCTCGGCCGTGAACTTGGCGCTGATCTCCGTACGCATCTCCTCGCCGGCGTGGAAGTGCACGGGCAGGTCGAGGTCGCGCACGAGCGTCGTGTGCTCGTGGCGCGCGCGCAGGCGCATCTCGATCCACTCGTGCTCGGCGTCGAACAGCGCGACGTGATCGAAGTCGTCAGGCTCGAAGTCGGCGTCGAGCTCGCGGTTGAGCACGCGCAGCACGTTGCGGTTGAACTCCGCAGTGACGCCCTGTGAGTCGTCGTAGGCGGCCTGCAGCACGACCGGGTCCTTGACCAGGTCGGTGCCCATCAGCAGGTGGTCGCCGGGGCCGAGCAGGTGCGAGATGTCGCGCAGCACGCGCCGGCGGCTGCCCGGCGGGAAGTTGCCGATCGTGCCGCCGAGGAAGGCGACGATGCGCGGGCCGACGGCCGTCGGCACCTCGCCGAGGTGGCGCTCGAAGTCGCCGATCACGCCATGCACGAGCAGGCCGGGGTACTCGTCGGTCAGTTCCGCGGCGCACTCGCGCACCATGCTCTCGGTGACGTCCACGGGCACGTAGCGCCTCAGCGTCCCGGCGCTGTGCAGCGCGTCGAGCAGCACGCGCGTCTTGCTCGCCGTCCCCGAGCCCAGCTCGACCAGCTCGGCGGCGCCGGTCAGCGATGCCAGCTCGATGGCGTTGTCCTGCAGGATCCAGCGCTCGGCGCGCGTCGGGTAGTACTCCGGCAGCTCGCAGATCTGGTCGAACAGCTCGGCGCCGCGCGCGTCGTAGAAATGCTTGGGCGGCAGTTCCTTGAACGGCCGCGTAAGGCCGTCGAGCACATCGTTGGCGAGCGAGCGCTCGTCGCTGCCGTCGAGGTGGGAGTCGATGCGGATCGCCGAGTCGAGGACCGGCTCCGGTGGGGTATGCGGCTCCATCAGCAGGTTCCCGAGGAGCCGAACGCTATCGCAATCGGACTCGGGTGCGGCGAGCCTAGCGCGTCTGCGCGGCGCGTCCGGCGGGGTGGCCGGCGCGACGGCTCACGCCGCGTCGCGCGCCAGGCGCACGCCGGCGAAGATCTGGCGTCGCTGGGGCAGGTCCCAGTTGCGAAAGCGCGCATTGGCTACGCGCGGGTGCGTGGCCCACGAGCCGCCTCTGAGCACGCGGTAGCCCTCGTCGAAGAAGACCTCCGAGTACTCGCGGTAGGGGTGCGCGACGAAGCCGCGGTAGCCGTCGAAGATCGAATGCGTCCACTCCCATACGCGCCCGACCGAGTGCAGCAGCCCGCCGCCTGCGGCCTTCTCCCACTCGGCCTCGCTGGGCAGCCGCGCGCCGTGCGCGCGCGCGAAAGCGTCGGCCTCGAACCAGCTGACGTGCGACGCGGGCGCCCGCGGATGCCCGGCGGAGATCGCCGGGTGCTCGCGCTGGCGCTGCTCGGCCAGCCAGGCCCAGCCGTCGTCTGACCACCACTCGCGCCGCGCGTAGCCACCCTGCTCGACGAACTGCAGAAGGCTCGCGTTGCTGACCGGGTGGCGCGCGATCGCAAACGCACCGGTGTGCTCGTCGTGGCGCGGGCGCTCGTTGTCGTAGGCGAACTCCTCGCTCGGCGCGCCCATCGCAAACGGTCCGGCGGCCACCTCGACCCACTCGCTCGACGGATCGCACGCCGGCAGCGCGCGTTCGCGGCGGGCGGCGTCGTCGGCGCCCAGCAGCCCGGCGATCGCGAGCGTCTGGCGCATCGTCTCTGAGTGCTGCAGCTCGTGGCGGATGACCATCTCGCTGACCACACCGTCGCTGACGCCGCGCTCGGCGATCGTCTCGACGGTGCGCGTGCGCACGGCCTCCAGGTAGGCGTGCGCATCGCGGGGCCCGAGCGCCTCGATGTCGCCGCGGATCGCACGCGGCGTCTCGAAGGCGTCGTACAGCGTGGCGAGGTCCGGTCGCAGCAGGTCGAGCTCGCCATGGCGATGCGCGAGCCACAGATCCTCGTAGGCGGCGATGTGGCCGAGATCCCAGACCAGCGGGCTCATGATCGGCGAGTGCACGCGCTGCAGCTGCTCGTCGTCTAGGTGCGCGACGAGCGCGAGCGTGTGCTCGCGAGCCGCCTCCAGCCCGTTGAGGGCCTGCACGGCGTCGGCTGACAGGCGACTGCTCTTGAGCGCGTCGGTGGCCATCGGCTTCGCGCAACTACTCTACGAACTTCGCGCGCCCGCGCGGCGAGCCTGCCCCTCGCGGTGCGATCCGCCGGCGCCGGCGATCCGTCCGCGCTGCGCTCAGCGCGCCAGCGGCGCGGGGCCGGCGTCGTCGTCGACGATCACGCTCAGGCGCTCACGGCGCAGGAGGCTGGCGGGCACGTGACGGCTGGGCTCGCCGAGCATCGCATTGACCGCGTCGGCCTTGCTCGCGCCGGTCGCCAGCAGCACGCAGCGGCGCGCCGCGTGCAGCACGGGCAGCGTCAGCGTGATCCGCTCGGGCGGCGGCTTGGGCGAGTCGTGCACGCCGAGGCACAGCCGCGTCTCCTCGGCGTCGAGCGTCGGCGCGCCGGGAAACAGAGACGCGACGTGTCCATCGGGGCCGATGCCCAGCACGATCACGTCGAGCGCCGGCGCCGCGCGTTCGCCGCCGCCATCGGCGTCGGAGTCGGAGTCGTCCTGCGATGGCGCGTACTCGCGCAGCTCACGCTCGTACGCTCGCGCGCCGTCCTGCGGTCCGAGCTCGCCGCGCATCCGGTGCACCCGCCGCTCGACCAGCCCGGGCGCGTGCGACAGCAGCGTCTGCGAGGCCAGCAGGTAGTTGCTCTGATCGTCCTGCGGGCCGACGCAGCGCTCGTCGGCGAACCACACCTCGACGTGCTCCCAGTCGTCGAGCTGAGAGGCCAGCAGCTCGTAGGTGCGCGCCGGTGTACCGCCGCCGCTGAGCGCGAGATGCGCCGCGCCGCGCTCGCGCAGCGCGCCCTGCAGGCGCCGCGCGATCTCCGTGCAGGCCCGCTGCGCCGCCTTCTCGTCGTCCGCACACGTGGTCAGGCTGGTCATGCCTGCACCCCGTCGGGGAGCATCTGACGAGTGGCCGCGAGCGCTGCGCCGTACGTCGGATCGCGCAGCAGCGCCTGGCGGATGCCCTCGCCGAGGATGCCGCCCTCGCCGCGCGAGGCGCCGAGCAGCGTCCACGTCCGTTCGCGATCGACGCCGGGGTCGCGCCGGTGCACGCGCAGCCCGCCAGGCTCGCGATCGAGGCGCAGGCGCAGGCCCGAGCTGGCGCTCAGCTCGACGCCGGCGAGGCCCGGGACCTGCTGCTCGGGCGCCGGCGTGAACGTCAGCGCGACGTCGCCGCCCGGCGATTGAGCGCTGCCGCAGAGCTTGCCGTCGGCGCCCTCCTCGGTGACGCGTGCGCTGGTCAGCGACCACCCCAGTCGCGAGGACAGCCAGCCGACGAGCAGCAGCGCGGCGACGCGCGAGTCGGGGTGATGGCGCACCTTCACCGAGCTCAGAAGACCCAGCTCGCCGCGCATCTGCGGCGGGTCGAAGACGGTCGCGACGCGCTCACGCCACGGCGTCGAGCGCAGCCACGCGAGGTCGACCACGTAGAGATGCTGGGACAGCTCGTAGGCGCGGTCGATCGCCGTGCGGTGCCCGGCCCGCGAGCGGTCGGGCTCCTCGATCGAGTCCAGCAGCGTCGCCTGCGCGAGGCTCAGCAATGCGTCGACCGCCTCGGCGTGACCGTGCGGGGACCACAGCAGCGTCGGCAGGTCGGTGACGACCAGCGGATCGGCGATCGTCAGCAGGTCGTCGAAGTGGCGCTCGCCGAGGCGCACGACGACCGTCTCGCGCAGCAGCGCCACGTCGCCCGGGGCCGGGTCGGCGTCAGAGGCGATGCTCGCGCGCGCGTCCAGGCGCTCGCGTCCGCGCTCGTAGGAGAGCACGAGCAGGCGCGACGGTGCGTAGCGACCGACGCCGCGCAGCCGGTTGGCGATCTCGCCCGACCATTCGTCGTCGACGAACGCGATCATGTTGAGCACGCGCGCCGGAATGAAGCTCGCGCTTTCGGCGTGGCGCTGGGCCAACAGCGCGCGCAGCGCCGCTTCGATCTCGTCGGGCGTCGTGCCCTGGGCGCTCCATAGGGCGTCGCTCTTGGCCATCAGATCGCTCGCCAGCGCTGCCCCTCGAGCAGCAGCCGCTCGGCCTCGGCCGGTCCCTGCGAGCCGGCCTCGTACTGCGCCAGCGGGCCGGGCTGCTCGGCCCAGCGCGCGACGATCGGGTCGCAGATCTGCCACTGAGCCTCGACCTCGTCGTTGCGCGTGAACAGCGTCGCGTCGCCGCGCATCGCGTCGGTGATCAGCCGCTCGTACGCCTCGGGGGACTGCGACAGGAAGGCCGTGCCGTAGAGGAACTCCATGTTGACCGGGCGGATGATCATGCGCGTCCCGGGGATCTTCGCGCCGAGGCGCAGCGACACGCCCTCGTTGGGCTGCAGCGTGAGCACGAGCTGGTTGGGCTGCACGCCGAGCGAGCCGTCCTGGCTGAAAGCGAGGTGCGGCACGGGCTTCAGCGTGACGGCGATCTCGGTTACCTTGCGCGCGAGGCGCTTGCCCGTGCGGATGTAGAAGGGCACGCCCGCCCAGCGCCAGTTGTCGACTTCCAGGCGCAGCGCCGCGTAGGTCTCGGTGGTCGAGTCGGCGGGCACGCCGTCCTCGTGCAGGTAGCCGGGCACGTCCTCGCCGCCCTCGTGCCCGGCGGTGTACTGGGCGCGCACGGACAGCTCGTCGACCTCCTGCGGCGTCGGCGCGTGGATCGCCTGCAGCACCTTGACCTTCTCGTTGCGCACGTCTTCGGCGGTGAAGCTGCCCGGCGGCTCCATCGCGACGTGGCAGAGCAGCTGCAGCATGTGGTTCTGGATCAGGTCGCGCAGCGCGCCGGCGTGGTCGTAGTAGCCCGCGCGCGTGCCCACGCCGAGGTCCTCGGCGGCGGTGATCTGCACGCTGTCGATGTAGTTGCGGTTCCACAGCGGCTCGAACATGCCGTTGGCGAAGCGGAACGCCAGCATGTTCTGCACGGTCTCCTTACCGAGGTAGTGGTCGATGCGAAAGACCTGTGTCTCGTCGAAGATCGCCAGCACGCGGCGGTTGAGCTCGCGCGCCTCGTGCAGCGTCGTGCCGAACGGCTTCTCGATGATCACGCGCACCTGCGCATCGTCGTCGCGCTGCAGCTCGGCGCGTCCGAGCTGCTCGACGATGACCGGGAAGAACTCCGGCGCGGTCGACAGGTAGAAGGCGCGGTTGAGCGGTTCGCCGGCGCTCTTCTGAAAACCGTCGAGCACCTTGCCGAGCTCCGAGTAGACGGACTCGTCGTCGAACACGCCTGGGACGTAGCGGACGTGCTGCAGCAGCTTTTTCAGAACGTCCTCGTCGGGCGTGCGGCGCGAGTATTTGCGGATCGCTTCTTCGCACTCGGCGCGGTAGCGCTCGTGCGCCTTTTCTTTGCGCGACACGCCGACCAGGTGAAAGCGCTCGGGCAGCGCGCCCTCGTGCGCCAGGTTGTACAGCGCCGGCAGCAGTTTGCGCTTGGCCAGATCGCCCGTCGCGCCGAAGATCACGAGCGTCGTCGGCGCGACCGGCAGGCGCTCCAGGCCCGCCGTCAGCGGATTCTCGGGTGGCTCCTCGGCGGTCGGCTGGCCGGGTTGCGCGGTCACGCCCGGCGCCCGCCACGCGGCTTGGCGGATGTGGCGGGCGCGCCCTTGCTCGATCTCGGTGGGGTCGCCGGCGCGCCCGCAGCAGCCGCCGTCGCGCTCTTGACGGCGTGTCCGCCGAACTGGTTGCGCAGCGCGGCCAGCACGCGGTCGGCGAACTCGCCGTTGCCGCGCGAGCGAAAGCGCGCGTACAGCGACGCGGTGATGACCGGCGTGGGCACGTCGTGCGCGGTCGCGTCGGCGATCGTCCAGCGCCCCTCGCCGGAGTCCTCGGTGTAGCCCTCGATCGCCTGCAGCTCGTTGCCGTCCGCTTCGAACGCGCGCGCCGCCAGTTCGCACAGCCACGAGCGCACGACCGATCCCTGGCCCCACAGGTGGGAGATCTTCGCGTTGTCGAGCTCGTACTCGCACTTGTCGAACAGGTCGAAGCCCTCGGCATAGGCCTGCATGAGGCCGTACTCGACGCCGTTGTGCACCATCTTCACGTAGTGGCCCGCGCCCGACGGGCCGAAGTGCAGCCAGCCGCGCGGGCCGATCGCCTCGATGCTCTGCTCGTTGGTCTGCGGCGCCAGCACGTCGAGGATCGGCGCGAGCCGCTTGACCGCTTTGGGCGGCCCGCCGACCATCATGCAGTAGCCCACTTCCAGTCCCCACACGCCGCCGGAGACGCCCACGTCGACGTATTCGATGCCCTTGCTTTTCAGTTCCTTGGCGCGGCGCTTGTCGTCGGTCCAGCGCGAGTTGCCGCCGTCGACGATCGTGTCGCCGCGGTCGAGCAGCTTGGCGAGCTTGTCGACCGTCTCCTGCGTCGGCTCGCCGGCCGGCACCATGATCCACACGATCCGCGGGGCGTCGAGCTGCTTGACGAGCGCTTTCAGCGAGTCGGCGCCCGCCGCGCCGTTCTTCACGGCCTGCTTGACCGCCTTGGCGTCGAAGTCGAAGGCGACGACCTCGTTGACGGAGTCGCGGCGGATGCGGTGCACCATGTTGCCGCCCATCTTTCCCAGCCCGACGAACCCGATCTGCGTCACAGAGCCTCCTCGATGTCCTTGGTCAGTGCCCGCAGCGCCGCCACCGGATCGGCGCCGTGCAGGCGCACGCGCTCGGCCGGCAGCCCGAGCTCGCGCAGCGTGGCGAAGTCGCCGATCGCCTCGGCGTTCTTCAGGGTCGTGAACGTGTACGGCGAGCCGGGGATGTCCTCGTCCTCGGCGGCGTCGTGCAGCAGTTGCAGGAAGCGCCCGGTGGATGGGCCGCCCTTGTGGAACTGGCCGGTCGAGTGCAGAAAGCGCGGGCCGTAGCCGAACGTCGTCGTCGCCTTGGCATGCGCGCGGATCGCGCCGCGCAGCTCGGCGATCGCGGCGTCGAACTGCTCGGACGGCTGGACGTAGCCCATGATCGCCACGTAGTCCGGGGGGCGCGCCGGCGAGAGCAGCGCGGCCAGCTCGGCGCCGTCGGCGCTGTGCTCGCTCGGCAGCTCGTGCTTGGCCTCGTACTCGGCGAGCACGCGCTTGGTGGCGTCCTTGGCCTGCTGCACGTTGGGCTGGTCGAACGGGTTGATCTCCAGGCCCCAGCCGGCGACGGCGACGGCCAGCTCGGCCAGCATGAACACCCGGCCGAGGTCACGCGGCCCGCGCGTGGGGATGCGCAGCAGCGGCTGCCCGGCCTGCGCCAGCTCGTCCACGCGCGCGTCGAGCGCCGCGTCGGGCGCGTCGACGTCGGGCAGGTAGGCGACCACGCGATCGTCGCCGTATTGGCCCGCCTCGCCGACGGGCTCGTCGGCGACCGGCAGGATGCCCGTCGCGTGCTTGCCCGTCGACTCGGCGACGAGCTGCTCGAGCCACAGGCCGAGCCCGGGCAGCGAGTGGGAGATGACGAACGTCAGCTTGTCGCGCCCGGCCTGCGCGAGCGCGCTCAGCGCGCTGCCCAGCCACACCCCCGCCTGCCCGGCGGACGGCGAGGCGCCGGCGTCCCGCTGCGAGGCGTTGACATCAGTCGGCGCGTCGCGCAGCTCGGTGTCCCAGGCGTCGCGCGCGCCGCGCAGCAGCTCGCGGACGTCCACGCCGATGAGCGCCGCCGGCACGACGCCGAACGGCGACAGCGCGCTGTAGCGCCCGCCGATGTCCGGGTCGCCGGCGAACACGCGCCGAAACGCGTGCTCGTGCGCGAGCGTCTGCA
This sequence comes from uncultured Solirubrobacteraceae bacterium, assembly GCA_963794905.1. Lineage (GTDB taxonomy): Bacteria > Actinomycetota > Thermoleophilia > Solirubrobacterales > Solirubrobacteraceae > Palsa-744. The sequence goes on along the minus strand of CAWCFO010000002.1, from coordinate 699,457 downwards.
GGCCCGAGCCGGGGTCGGTGATCGCCGCGAAGTTGCGCCCGTCGCCGACGAGCGCCCAGAAGTGCGCGAACAGCGACAGCGGCTCGATCGTGCCACCCGACTTCGACGAGACGACGAACAGGGTGCGCTGGGGGTCGACGCGCTGGCCCACAGCGCGGACGGTCGCCGCGTCGGTGGAGTCGAGCACGTGCAGGCGCGGGCGGCCGGGCTGCGAGCCGAAGGACCGGCGCAGCACCTCCGGCGCCAGCGAGGAGCCGCCCATGCCGAGCAGCACGACGTCGCTGATGCCCTCGTCGCGCACCTCGTCGGCGAACGCCGTCAGCGAGTCCGCCTCGGCGAGCATGCGCTCGGCCGTCGACAGCCAGCCGAGCCGGTCGGCGATCTCGGGGGCGCCCGCCGGGCCCCACAGGGTCGCGTCCCCCTCGCGCACGCGCTCGCCTACGCGTGCGTCCTCGGCGCGCTTCTGCTTCTCGGCGACCGTCGCCCTGAGCGAGTCCGGTATGCGGGCTTCGACGGTGAGGGCGGCGTCGCTCACCAGTCGATCGTACAGCGGCGCCAGCGGCGCCGACGGACAACGCGGTGGACTACGATCAAACCGATGAGGATCGTGCGTGGCCTGGGGGAGGGCGCCGGTCGAGGATGGGCGGTTCACGACGAGGGAAGGACCGGATGAGCGCGCAAAAGCTCGGATCGCTGCGCCGCACGCTGGGCAGGCTGTGGCTGATCAGCCCGGAAAAACTGTGGCTGGCTTCCAACGCGCTGCAGCGGCGCGGACACTGGATGCTGGCGTTCGCGCTCAAGCAGCTGAACACGATCCTCTACCACAACTCGCTCGCGCCGGGCGCGAGCGTGCACGACGACATCGCGCTCGGCCACTACAGCCACGGGATCGTCGTCAACAGCAACGTCGAGATCGGGCGCGGCGTGAAAATCTGGCACAACGTGACGCTCACGGCCGGCCGGCCAGCGAGGGGAGAGGGGGGCAGAGCGTCGGGCGCGCCATCGCGCATAGTCGTCGAGGACGGCGTGAAAATCGGCACCAACGCGGTGGTCATCGCGCCGCGCGGGCGCACTCTGCGCATCGGTCGCGGCGCGCGCATCGGCGCCGGCGCGATCGTCACCGACGACGTACCGGCGGGGGCGACCGTGATCAGCCCGCCGGCGCGCGTGCTGCTGCGCGAGCCCCCCGCCGGCGCCGCTGACACCGACGCGCCTGCGGTGGCGTCGAGCGCCGACTGAGATAGGTTTCCGCTTGGCCGGCGGCGACCGCCCCCCGGCCCGCGGCGCTCCGCGCTGGCACGATCCAGTCGCCGCGCGGCGCCGTCCACGAGCTTGCGCATGAGCCCAGACCCGACCAACCAGCGACCCGACCGCAACCTCGCGCTGGAGCTCGTGCGCGTGACCGAGGCCGCCGCCCTGGCGGCGGCGCCGCTGGTCGGCCTCGGCGACAAGGAGGCCGCCGACCAGGCCGCCGTCGACGGCATGCGCTACATGCTGCAGTCGGTGCAGATGGACGGTCTCGTGGTGATCGGCGAGGGCGAGAAGGACGAGGCGCCGATGCTCTACAACGGCGAGCAGATCGGCGACGGCTCGCCGCCGGCCGTGGACATCGCCGTTGACCCGCTCGAGGGCACAACGCTGGCGGCGCACGGCATGCCGAGCGCGTTGGCTGTGATCGCGCTGTCCACCCGCGGGACGATGTTCGACCCGGGGCCGTGCGTGTACATGGAGAAGATGGCCGGCTCGCCGGAGATCGCCGACCTGCTCGACCTCGACAGGCCGCTGGCCGAGACGGTCGCGCTGGTCGCCGAGCGCAAGGGCACGGCGGTCGGCGACGTGATGGTCGTCGTGCTCGACCGCCCCCGCCACGAGCAGGGCATCAGCGAGATTCGCGGGGCGGGAGCGCGCGTGCGGCTGATCGCCCACGGCGACGTGTCGGCGACGCTGCTCGCCGTCACCGAGCGCTCTCCCGTGGACATGTTGTGGGGGATCGGCGGGACGCCCGAGGGCGTGATCTCGGCCGCGGCCGTCAAGTGCCTCGGCGGGCGTCTGCTCGGGCGCCTGTGGCCACGCGACGACGACGAGCGCCAGGCGGCGCTCGACGCCGGTTACGACCTCGCGCGGGTGCTCACGCACGACGACCTCGTGTCCGGCGACGACGTCTTCTTCTCGGCCACAGGCATCACCGACGGCGACGTGCTGCAGGGCGTGCGCTATCCCAGCGCGGGCGGCGCGACGACCGAGTCGCTGGTGATGCGCACGCGCTCGGGCACGATTCGCAGGATCAGGGCCACGCACGACCGCTCCAAGCTGCGCGCGGTCGGCGGCGAACGCTTCTGATCGCCCCGGGCGACGGCGGCGTGCTGCAACAATGCCCGCGTGGCCGACGACGCGAGCAGCGCGGGCGCGTGAGCGCACGGAGATGAGACCGGAGAGGCTGTGGCTGCTCTCGATCGCCTTGCAGAAGCGGGGGCATCGGCGCCTGGCAAAGCTCGTAAAGAACGTCAACTCGGCGATCTACCACAACTCGCTTCCGCCGGGCGCGAGCGTGAGCCCCGACATCGAGCTCGGCCACCACGGCTTCGGCACGGTGATCCACACCAACGTCGTGATCGGCCGCAACGTGAAGATCTGGCAGAACGTGACGATCGCGATGCGTGCGGGATCGAAGGCGCCTTACCGCATCGTCATCGAGGACGACGTGCGCATCGGCGCCAACTCGGTCGTCATCTCGCCGTACCGGCGCGATCTGCGCATCGGCCGCGGGGCGCGCATCGGCGCGGGCGCCGTCGTCAGCCGTGACGTAGCGCCGGGCAGCACGGTCGTCAGCGCGCCGCCGCAGGTCATCGCGCCCGACGACGAGGGCGGCGAGTCGCCGGCGCCGGCGAGCGCCAACGGAGCGCGCGGCGATACGGCCGCCGAGCCCTCCGGCGAGGCCGAAGCCCAGCTGTAGGCGCGATAGCGGCGCCCCTGGCGCGTAGCGCGCGGTCCTAGACGCGGTAGCGCCCCACGCGCGACTCGGCCAGGTCGAGGCGCACGAGCGAGCGCAGGAAGCGGTTGGTGACGATCACGTGGATGCGCGACTGCGTCGCGTCGTACAGGCGGCGGCCCAGCCGCGAGGCGATCGACGGGTAGAAGTTGGCCACCTCGACCGTCACGTGCAGGCGCGCCGGCGCTTCGTCTTGTCGGGCGGGCGCTTCGTCCTCATACGTCGGCGACTTTTCCTGCTCGGCCTGCGCCTCGTCGTGCTGGGCCTGCGCCTCGTCGCGGCGCACCTCGATCTGCAGGTAGCCGCCGCCGTCGCGCCCGCGCTTGGCGACGAGCAGGCCGCGCGCGATGCGCCAGCGCACGAGCCCGTGAGTGCGGTCCATCTCGTATTCGGGCGCGTGGAACGTGAGCAGCTTCAACGGACGCAGCACGAGCACGATCGAGCGCTCGTGCTCGCTGTAACGGACCTGGATGAGGCCGAACGTGACGCGGGTGAGAAAGCGCCAGTACGTGCGCGCCAGGCGCTCGAGGTGCTCGGGCGACCAGATCTGCGCGAGCGCGTCGGCGGGCAGCGTCACGAGCGCCGTCTGCACCGAGCGCACAGCGCCCGTCGCGTCGTCCAGCGATGTGAGGCTGTGCGACTCCGAGAGCACCGCGCCGGGCACGCCCGAACCTGGCCGCAGCGCGCGCCACAACAGCGTCGCCAGCGCCGCGAGCAACAGGGCGGCGGCGATCGCCGCGACGAGCAGGCTGGCACTCATGCCAGCAGGCTAGTCAGCGCGGCAGTCGCGTGGGGTTCGGTCGCTCTCGTCCTGCGTTGCTGCTATTCACAGATGCGTGACCCACCGCCCGACGATCGAGCACGCAGCCGGGGCGCGGGCCGTCGCCGACGCGCCCGTGCAGGCGCTGGTCGAGCGCGCCGACGAGTTGGCCGGGCGCTGGGCGATCGCGCTCGTCGCGGCGCGGCCGCTCGACGCGATGGCCGAGGTGCCGCTGGAGGACATCGCGCGCGAGGCGCCGGCTCTGTGCGCCCTGCTCGCGCAGGCGCTCGCCTCTGACGACGCGCGGGCACGGCTCCTCGCGCTCACGCCTGTCCGCGCGCGCGCGGGCGCAAACGCGCAGCAGACGCCCGGCGCGCTGCTCGCCCGCGCCGCCGCCGCGCGCGGGGCGGCCTCGGCGGTGGCCGACATGGAGGCCCTGCGCGGCGTGATCTGGCGGGCCGTGCTCGGCGAGCTGGACGAGCCCGCGACGAGGCTCGTCGGCGACCTGTCTGACCGGTTGGCGTTCGTCTGTGCCGAGCTGCTCGGCGCCGCGCTGCACCGGCACGAGCTCGCCGGTGGGGCAGTGTCGCCGCCCGCATCGCCCGCCGCGCCGTCGCCGGCCCAAGTCCTGTACAGCTCCACGCCGGCGTCTCGCGGTCGCGCCACCGCGGTGCTGATCGACGAACACGACGATGCGTCGGCGCCAAACGCCGGGCGCTCTCGTCAGAGCGCCGTCACCGGCGGGCCGAGCCGGACGTCAGACGCGGCTCGCCGCGCCGGCGGGGAGGAGGAGGCGACGCAACGCGCTCACGAGCGCCAAGCGCCGCGCGCTCGTCCGTGGGACACGCCGCTTCAGCGCCAGGCCGGCGCGCCGGCCGGCGCAGACCACTCGTCGCGAGCGCTTGCGCCCGACGTCGCCGACGGCGAGATGACCATCACGCGCGGTCAGCGCTCGTCGCTCGACAGGCGCACCTAGCGGACCGTCGGGCCCCACGGCGAAAGTCAGGCGTCAAGCGAGCCGACGATCGGGCCGGCGAAACGTCGTCGCTCAGGCCTGAAGGGAATCCGGCGCGCTCAGGCTGCGGGTGCGCCGCCGGTGGCGGCCAGCGCGGCGGCTTCCTGCTGGGACGTCGGGGCGCCGGGGGGCAGCCCGAGCGTGGGCGTGTTGGGCACGCTGCCGACGATGCTCGTGTGCAGGCGCGCCGTGTCGGCCATGCCGAGGACGTGAGCCGCTTCGGTCGTGAGGTCCCACTGCGCGCCGTTGTGCGCGTAGGGACCGCGGTCGATCACCGGCACGGTCGCGGCGCGGCCTTTGTAGCTGAACTTGACCAGCGTGCCGCACGGCAGCGTGCGGTTGGCCACGCCGATCACGGCGGGTGTGAGCGTCTGTCCGCAGGCCGTCGTCTGGCCGTAGAAGCCCGGGCCGAACCACGTGGCCAGCGCGACCTTCTTGATCGCCGGCAACGGTGCGCTCAGCGCCCCGCCGGTCTCGGCGAGCGCCTCGGCGGTCGGGCCAGCGGCGCAGGCCACGGCAGCGATCAGCACGAGCAGAAGTGTCTTCAACGGTGTTCGCATCGGGATTGCGCCTACGGGGTGAGCTGACGGGCTCGCGCCACCTGCTGGCAGCGCTACGACCTGGAAACGGTCGATTCGCCCCCGCGGGCCGAGACTTCCGGCTCGCAATGGGTCCCCCGTCTTCAGCGACCTGAGTCGACCGAAGCTCGGCGTGGCGCGCAAGTATACAGAAACCGTCCGCGAGCTCTGAGCAGCTTTGCGCAGCCCGCCAGCTGGGCGATCAGGGCGCAACGGCGCGCGATTGGAAGGCGAACGAGCGCCCGTCAGAGCGGCAGGCGCGAGAGGACGTCCTTGAGCAGACGCTCGCCCGTCGACACGCTGGCCTTCGCCAGCTCGCCGACGATCTCCGCCGCCGAGGCCACCAGCTCGGCGCCTCCGGGCGGCTGTATGGAGCTGCCCGGCGCTTCGCCGTCGCACTCGAAGCCCTGTCGCGGCGCCGGCTCGTCGATCGGCCGGTTGCGTCGCGCGGCCGACTTGCGCGGCGCGGGCTTGCGCTTGGGCGTCGCCGCCGGGCGCGGCGCACGTTTGCCGGCGCTCTGCTTGGCGGTCGCCGAGGCCGACGAGTCGCGCAGCGGCGACACGGTCGTCTTCTCCGGCGCCGCCGCGCTCGCCAACGGGTGCGCCGCGGGGCGCTTTGGCGAGGGGTTCTTACGCGTGCGTGCGGCGTCGGACGCCGCTCCGCGCGAGGCCGCACGGCGCGCGGTGGCGCGCTGCGGGCGCGTGCGCGGGAGGTTCGCCAGCACGCCGCCGTCCCCCCGCGCGCCGTTATCGCTGGAGTTGGTGGAAGCCATCGCGCACATCATTGCTTAAGGGTGCTTGCGGGAACCTCCCGCCTCGCTGCAAGCCGACGCCAAGCCGTTGTGATCGACCGCGACGACGCGGTAGCATGGGCCGCTGGAAGAGAAGCACTAGCTGTAACGCTGGGCGCAGCTCCGCCGTATGTCACGGAAGGGCTGTGATCAGACGCAATCCGCCAGAGTCGCGGCGCGGCCGTGGCTAGTCGATCGACGGAAGAAACGGAACAGATGTCAGTAGTCGAGCTGCAGGAGTTGGATGAGGTCAAGGGTCTGCTCGCCAAAGGGCAGCAGGTCGGAGTGCTCTCCTTCACGGAGATAACGAAGGCCATGTCCGAGCTCGACTTGGACGAGTCGGACGTCGAAGAGCTGCACGGCTTCCTCGAGAAAGCCGAGATCGAGCTCGTCGAGGACATCGACCCGGCGACGACCGCCTCCTCGCAGGTCGAGCGCGCGCCCGACAAACGCGGTCGGCGCAAAGCGAAAGCGACGCTTGACCTGAAGCCGGACATGACGACCGACTCGCTGCAGCTGTTCCTCAAGGACATCGGCAAGGTGCGCCTGCTGACCGCCCAGGAGGAGGTCGACCTCGCCAAGCGCATCGAGCGCGGCGACCTCGACGCCAAGCAGAAGATGGTCGAGTCCAACCTGCGCCTCGTCGTGTCGATCGCCAAGAACTACCGCAACCAGGGCCTGCCGTTCCTCGACCTGATCCAGGAGGGCACGCTCGGGCTGGTGCGCGCCGCCGAGAAGTTCGACTACCGCAAGGGCTTCAAGTTCTCCACGTACGCCACCTGGTGGATCCGCCAGGCGATCGCACGCGCGCTCGCCGACAAGGCGCGCACGATCCGCATCCCCGTGCACGTGGTCGAGAAGCTCAACAAGATCGGCCGCGCCGAGCGCAAGCTCGTGACCGAGCTCGGCCGCGAGCCCACCGCCGACGAGATCGCCGAGGTGACCGGCATCGACCCCGAGGAGGTCGACTCGATCAAGCGCTCCGCACAGGCGCCCGTCTCGCTGGAGAAGCCGGTCGGCGACGAGGAGGAGTCCGAGTTCGGCCAGTTCATCGCCGACGAGCGCGCCGAGTCGCCGTACGAGCGCGCCGCCGAGATCCTCACCAAGGAGGCGCTGCGCGAGGCGCTCGAGAACCTCTCCTACCGCGAACGCCGCGTGCTCGAGCTGCGCTACGGGCTCGGCGGCGAGCACCCGCGCACGCTCGACGAGGTCGGTCGCACGTTCAACGTCACGCGCGAGCGCATCCGCCAGATCGAGAACCAGTCGCTGAAGAAGCTGCAGTCGCTCGCGGAGGCGCAGAAGCTCCGCGACGTAGCCTGACGCGGCGTCCAGCGCGCGCGCGTGGACTCAAGCCGAGCGCCGAGGCTGCCGATCAGCACCGCATGATCGACGTCAAGCAGGCGCTGCGCGAGCTCGTCGAGAAAGGCGGCTCGGACCTGCACCTGAAGGTCGGCGCGGCGCCGCTTTTTCGCGTCAACGGCGAGCTGGCGGGCGACGAGGCGGCCGAGCCGCTGACGCCGCAGGACACCGAGACGGCGCTCAAACAGCTGCTCAGCGACGACTCCAAGCTCGACGAATTCGCGCAGGAGCACGAGGTCGACTTCTCCTTCGAACTGCCGGGCGTGGCGCGCTACCGGATCAACGCCTTTCAGCAGCGCGGCGTCATCTCGATGGCCTGCCGCGCGATCCCGCACAAGATCAGCACGATCGAAGAGCTGTCGCTGCCGGAGGTCGTCAGCGAACTGGCCGACGAGGAGCGCGGCATCGTGCTGCTCACCGGCACGACCGGCTCGGGAAAGTCGACGACGCTGGCGGCGATGATCGACCACATGAACTACACGACCAGCAAGCACATCGTGACGATCGAGGACCCGATCGAGTTCGTGCACACCGACAAGCGCTCGGCGATCAACCAGCGCGAAGTCGGCATGGACACCGCGTCGTTCAAGCGCGCGCTGCGTCGCGTGCTGCGCCAGGACCCCGACGTGATCCTGATCGGGGAGATGCGCGACGAGGAGACCGTCCAGGCGGCGCTGTCGGCCGCCGAGACCGGGCACCTGGTGCTGTCGACGATCCACACCGTCGACGCCACCGAGTCGATCAACCGCATGCTCGACTTCTTCCCGCCCCACCAGCACGCGCAGGCGCGCAGCATGATCGCCGGCACGATCAAGGGCGTCATCTCCCAGCGGCTCGTGCCGGGCGCCGAAGGTGGCCGCGTCGCCGTCTGCGAGATCCTGCGCATGACCGGCCGCGTGCGCGACATGATCGTCGACCCCGCGCAGACCGGCAAACTCGTCGAAGTGATCGCCTCCGGCGGCTACTACGGCATGCAGACCTTCGACCAGGCGCTGTTCGGCCACGTGAAGGCCGGGCGCGTCACCTTCGAGGACGCCATGCGCGTCGCCTCCAGCCCGCACGACTTCAAGCTGCTCATGCAGGCCGAAGGGCGCAAGGGCACCACGATGGACGACGTCGCCTCCGTGGAGGAGCGTCGCGCGGAGGCCTCCGCGGCGCCCCCGACGCCCGCCCCCAGCGGCGGCTCGCCGCTGACCGTCGCTTCCTAGCCGCGCGTCACACGCTGCGCAGCAGCACCGCCATCAGCACCAGCGCCGCTACGATCACGACGCCCGGCACGGCCAGTCCGCTCAGCGCGAGCACGATCACCTCGTTGACGATACCTCGCAAGGGCCTGCGCGGTGGGCGCCTGGTGCGCCCGCGCACAGGCGATCCCAACACTTCATTTGGTAAAGTGAAGGTCGATGGCGATGGACGAGACATGCCCCGTATGCCGCACCGCGGAGATCGTCTGCGGCAAGTGGACGCTGCTGCTCGTGCGCGAACTGTCCGAGGGCTGCTCGCGCTTCTGCGAGCTCGAACGCTCGCTCGCCGGCATCAGCCCGCGCACGCTCTCGCTGCGCCTGCGCGCGCTCGAGGAGGAGGCGATCGTCGAGCGCCACACGTTCCCCGAGGTGCCGCCGCGCGTCGAGTACGCGCTCACCGACAAGGGACGCGCGCTGCTGCCGATCATCGACGACATGCGCGAGTACGGCGAAGACTGGCTGTGCTCCGGCGATCGCGCCGTCGCTGACGGCGACGCGCTCGCGCTGGCCTAGCGCCGCGGCCCGCCTCGGCGCCCGCCCGCCCGCCGTCCTCGTCGCCTGCTGAGAAGTCCTACGCCACGCCACGGCGCGCGTACTGCAACAAGCGCTGCGCGCCGGCGCGCGAGCAGGAGCGCGACGGTCTGACGCGAAGTCAGCCTGCGATGCGTTCACGGCAACTGCAAACGTCGCTCACGGAGTTCTTCGGGGCGACGTCCGCTTACCTGCGCGCCGAGCTGGCAGCCGGCGCGGAGGTGCCGTTCGAGCTCGGCGCGCAGTCCGCGCGCAGAGGCCGTGGGGGCACGCCGCTGTACACCTACCATGCGCTCACCGGGCAGTTCATCGGCGAGCGCGACGCCGCCATCAAACGCCTTCCCGGCCATGCCGACGCGGCAAAGCTGCTCGAGCACTTCGACGGTCTCGACCGCTATCTCGCAAGCGTCGGCGGCGACGCCGCGCGCGCCAAGGGCCGCACGCGCGTGCGCGCGGCCCTCAAAGCGCTGCTCGAAGACGTGTTCGACGAGCAGACCGACTTCGAGCTGCGGCCCGAGCGCGTGCAGCAGGCGCTCGAGCGCCTGCAGAACTCCACGCTCGCCAGCGCCAGCGAGATCGGCCTCGTCGCCACGCTGCACGGCGTCGCCATCGCCTCCGACGAGCTCGCGCTGACGAAGGGCTTGAGAATCGCCCAGTGCGACGCGCTGGCGGAAGTGCCCGACGACGCCACCGCGCCCGCCGACGCCGATCCTTCAGAGCCCCACCTCGTCGTCGCCTACGCGACCGAGCAGGAAGACGTCGCGCAGGCGCTCGGCGACGGCCGCGCCGTGCTGCGCGACCTGCTCTCCGCGCTGCGGCTGTTCGGCGACGGCCGCGTCACGCTCGGCGCGCTCGCGTGGGTGCGCGTCGGCGCCGGACCCTGGAACCCCATCGCGCTCGGCGCCGGCGGACGGCCGCACGGCATGCTGGTGGTCACCGCCGAGCAGGAGGACGAGCTGCGCGCTTTCTGCAATCTCGTCTCGCGCCGTGCGCCGCACGAGAACGACCTCGCGTGGGCGCTGCGCCGCTTTGAGCTCGGCTGCGAGCGCGCCAGCCCGTTCGAGGCGCTCACCGACAACCTGCTCGCGCTGCGCGCGCTGCTGGAGCCCGAGGGGCCGGCCAGCGGCCGGCTCGCCGGCAGGCTCGCCGCGATCTGCGCCACGCCCGAGCAGCGCGCCGAGTTGACCGAGCGCATGACGCGCGCTATCGCGCTCGAGCGCTCGCTCGTCGCCGGCACCGCCAAAAAGGACGCCGCCAGCCGCGCGCTCGTCGACGACGTCGCAAACCACCTGCGCTCGCTGTTGCGCGACGTCATCTGCGGGCACCTCGATCCCGACCTCGCGGTGATCGCCGACGAGCTGCTCGAACCTGACGAGCTGCTGCATTCAGGCGAGCCCGAAATCGAGCCCGCGCCATCCGCGACCGCGTACCGCGCACCCGCGACCTCTGCTTCGCCCGACGCTTCTCAGCTCGACGTCGGCGAGCTCGAAGATCACGGTTTCGTCGAAGTCGACGCCGCCGATGAGATCGTCGGCGATCGTGAGCCCGATGCCGCGCTGGGTGACGACGCTTCCTTCGATCCCTTGGACGAGCACGACCGTGCGCTCGAAGACCAGCTCGTTTACGAGGCGGAGCTCAGCCAGGACGACGACGAGCTTGCCGAGTCGCAGCCCGAGCCCGAGCTTGGCGACCTGCAGCCGCTCGCCTATGAAGACGAGCCGGTGGCGCAGTCGCAGGTTCCCGACGTCGAGCCGCGCTTCGTGGCGGCGCAGCGCCGGCAGTCGCCGAGCGCCGACGAGGTCGCCGAGAGCGACTCCGTCACACCCTTGCGCTGAGCGCGCGCTCAGCCGAGCAGGTGCTCGGCCAGACGCGCGAGCCCGGCGATGTCGCGCACGTCTTCGTCGAGGTGCGGCACGAGGATCGGCGAGCGCTCGCCCAGTTCGCGCGTCAGGCGCGCCACCGTCTCGCGGTCGCGCTGCACGAGCACGTCGAAGTCGGCCAGGTTGCCCGCCACGCGCTTGGCCAGGCGCTCGCCCAGCTCGGGCGCCAGCAGCGCCTGCACGTCCTCGGTGGAGCTGTCGCCGAGCCCGTCGAAGTGCACGCGATTGACGATCAGCCCGCCGCGCGACATGCCGCGCGTGGCCAGCCGCTGCGCCAGGTACTCGGCCTCGCTCGCCGGCTCGGGCTCGGGCGACGTGACGATCAGAAAGGTCGTCGCGCTGTCGCGCAGCAGCTCCGCCACGCCGCGCGTGCGCTCGCTGAAGCCGTCGAGGATGCCGCTCAGCGAGCGAAAGAACGTCGACAGGTCGCTCAGCATGTCCACGCCGGTCACGCGCGCGAAGATCGCGAACACGATGCCCGTCGAGCGCCCGAACACGCGCGCCGCCAGACCGCCGGGGGAGAGAAAGACTTTCAGCGCGCGGCCTTCCAGGAAGCCCAGCAGGCGCGTGGGCGTCTCCAGGAAGTCCACCGCGTTGCGCGACGGCGGCGTGTCCAGCACGATCACGTCGAAGTCGCGTTCGTGGCGCAGCTCGTACAGCTTGGCCATCGCGCTCAGCTCCTGCGAGCCGGCGACCGCCGATGACAGCTCGCGGTAGATCGGGTTTGCGAGGATCTGCTCGCGCTCCTGCTCGTTCGCCGCCAGGCGCGTGACGATGTCGTCGAACGTGCCTTTGCTGTCGAGCATCATCGCCCACAGCTCGCCCTTGCACTGCACGCCGTGCTCGGCCAGCAGCTCAGGCTCGATCAGCCGCGGCTCGCCCGAAAGTCGCTCCAGGCCGAGCGCGCTCGCCAGCCGCGCCGCCGGGTCGATCGTCACGACGGCCACCTTCTGCCCGCGCGCGGCCAGGCCCAGCGCGAGCGCCGCCGAGGTCGTCGTCTTGCCGACTCCGCCCGAGCCCACGCAGATGCACACGCGCTTTCCTTTGAGGTTTTTCGTCAGCGCGCCGGCGCGCCGCTGCTTCACGTCGGCCGTGGCCATCGCACGATCGTAGTTGCCATGCAGGAATCACCTGGTCGCATGCGAATACCCACCGGACGGCTTTCCCCCAAAATCGAGTATCGGAGCCACCGTGGAAGGCAAGGCCAAGGTCATCGCGTTCGCCAATCAAAAGGGCGGCGTGGCAAAGACGACGACGACGCTCAACCTCGCTGCCGCGTTCGCGGAGGAGGGGCACCGGGTGCTGTGCGTCGACATGGACCCGCAGGGCAACCTCACCATGTCGCAGGGCATCGACCCGGACACGCTCGACAAATCCATGTACGACGTGCTCGTGCACAAGGTCTCGATCCGCGAGGTCATCCGCCGGCGCGAGATCGACATCGCGTGCGCGTCGATCGACCTCGCCGGAGCCGAGATCGCGATGTCCACGATGATCGGCCGCGAGCGCTCGCTGCAGAAGGCCTTCGAACCGATCCTCGAGGACTACGACTTCATCTGCATCGACACGCCGCCCAGCCTCGGCCTGCTGACGATCAACGCGCTCACGGCCGCCGACAAGGTGATCGTCCCCGTGCAATGCGAGTATCTGTCGATGCGCGGGCTGATCCAGTTGCAGAACACCCTCGCGATGATCCGCGAGAACCTCAATCCGGGCGTCGACATCGAGGGTATCCTGCCGACGTTGGTGGACTCTCGGACGATTCACGCCAAGGAGGCGATCGAGATCCTCGAGGAAAACTTCGGGGACCGGGTCTTCGCCTCGCGCATCCGCAAGACCGTCCGTTTCGCCGAGGCCCCAGTGAAGGGCATGTCGGTGCTCAAGTACGAGCCTGACGGTGTTGCAGCCCAGTCCTACCGGCAACTCGCGCAGGAGGTTCTCGACCATGGCAAACGCTAAACGCGCCAGCATGCGCGAAGGGCCGCTCGCCGCTCTGTTCCGCAAGACCGAAGGGGCCGACGAGCAGCCGGCCGAGCAGGCCGACGCGCCACAGCCGGCCACGCCGCGCGCAAAAGCCGCGCAGGCCGTCGCCGCCGACCCGCCGGCGCACCCGCGCGAGAGCGGCCTGCCGCACCCGGCGCTCAGCCGCTCGACGCAGGCGCCGCCGGAGCCGACGCGCGTGCCCAGCCCGCAGGAGCGCCTGCGCCACGCCTTCTCCTCGGAGATCCCCGAGAACGTCATGGAGCGCCAGCCGACGCGCGCGGTGATGGACGACTACGCCCGCGAGCACCCGCAGCCGTCGGGCACCGCCGGGCCGACCGGCCAGCCGGTCATCCGCGTCGTCGGCGTCGGCGGCGCCGGCGTCAACGCCGTCAACCGCATGGTCGAGGCGGAGGTCGAGGGCGTGGAGTTCCTCGCCGTCAACACCGACCTGCAGTCGCTGCAGCAGTCGACCGCCGACCTGACCATGCACATCGGCGCCGAGCTCACGCGCGGTCTCGGCTCGGGCTCGGACGCAAACGTCGGTCGCCAGGCCGCCATGGAGGACTACGACCGCGTCAAGGCGCTGCTCAAGGGCTCGGACATGATCTTCATCACCGCCGGCGCCGGCGGTGGCACGGGCACCGGCGCCGCGCCGATCGTCGCTCGCATCTCGCGCGAAGTCGGCGCGCTGACCGTCGCCATCGTCACCAAGCCGTTCGGCTTCGAGGGCACGCGCCGCGGCGAGCAGGCCGAGCGCGGGATAGACGCGCTCGCCGAGGAGGTCGACACGCTGATCGTCGTGCCCAACAACCGGCTGCTGTCGGTGCTCGACAAGCAGACCGCGATGGTCGAGGCCTTCCGCGTCGCCGACGACGTGCTGCGCCAGGGCGTGCAGGGCATCTCAGACCTCGTCACGCTGCCAGGGCTCATCAACCTCGACTTCGCCGACGTGCGCACGATCATGAGCGAGGCCGGCAACGCGCTGCTCGGCATCGGCATGGGCGTCGGCGAGAACCGCGCAACAGAGGCCGCCATGCAGGCCGTCGCCTCGCCGTTGCTCGAAACCTCCATGACCGGCGCGCGCTCGATCCTGCTGTCGATCACCGGCGGCGCCAACCTGTCGCTGTGGGAGGTCAACGAGGCCGCCAAGGCGGTCTCCGAGGCCGCGCACCCGGACGCCAACATCATCTTCGGCGCAATGGTCGACGAAAAGCTCGACGACCAGGTGTGGGTGACCGTCGTCGCCACTGGCTACGGCGACGAGGGCCGGCGCAAGAGCGTGCAGATGCTCAACGAACCAGCCGGCGAGCCTCGCGTCCAGCGCGCCTCGCCTCGTCAGGCGCGTCGTGGTGGGCTGTCCGTCGATGAACTAGAAGTCCCTGAGTTTCTCCCCTCCCGCTGAGGTCGTCGGCGCTTCGCCATCCGGCGTCCTCACCTGTGCTATCGCTCTGGCATGGCTGAGGGTGAGAAGGGGATCGTCGCGGCGGGGCATCCGCTGACGGCGCAAGCGGGCGCGCAGGTGCTGCGCGAAGGCGGCAACGCCGTCGACGCGGCGCTTGCGGCGATGCTCACGTCGTTCGCCGCCGAGCCGCTGCTGACGGGGCTGGGCGCCGGCGGGTACATGCTCGTCGCCGGCGCCGGGCAGCAGCCGGCGCTGCTCGACTTCTTCGTGCAGGCGCCCAGCCGGCCGTCGTCAGCGCGCGACGGCGACGGTGCTGGCGATGGCGGGGGAGACCACAGGGACGGCGCCGGCGGTTCGGTGGGCGTCGCCGAGCTGCAGGCCGTCGACGTTTCCTTCGGTGACGCCGCGCAGGTCTTTCACATCGGCCCGGCGTCGTGCGGCGTGTACGGGGCGCCCGCCGGCGTGTGCGAGGCGGCGCGGCGCTGGGGCACGATGGCGCTATCCGAGCTCGCCGCGCCGGCCGCTCGCGCGGCACGCGAGGGGGTCGCGCTCAACCACGCGCAGGCCTACATCGTGCAGATCCTCGCTGAGCTGCTGACGTCCACGCCGGAGTGCGCGCGGCTGTGGGCGCCGGCCGGTCGCATTCTCGCCGAGGGCGAGGTGCTGCGCAACGCAGAGCTCGGCGATGCGCTTCAACGGCTCGGCGACGAGGGCGCCGAGCCGTTCTACCGCGGCGACATCGCCGCGGCCGTGCGCGATTGGCTGCACGAGCGCGGCGGCTCGATCACCGCCGAGGACTTGGCGGGCTATCGCGCGATCGAGCGCGAGCCCGTGCGCATCCCCTACCGCGACCGCGAGCTGCTGACAAACCCGCCGCCGGCGGCCGGCGGCACGCTGCTGGCATATGCGCTCGCGCTGCTCGACCGCGCACCCGCGCCGCCGACGCTGCCGCGCATGCTCGACGCGATGCGCGCCGCGCAGGACGCGCGCTCGCCGGAGTTCCTGGAGGGGCTTGCCGACGACGGCTTCCTGCAGCGCTTTCTCACGACGAGCCTCGGCTCGACCACGCACGTCTCCGTGCTCGACGCGCACGGCCGCGCGTGCAGCGTTACGTGCACCAACGGCGAGGGCTCCGGCGTCGTCGTGCCGGGCACCGGCATGCACCTCAACAACGTCATGGGCGAGCAGGACCTCAACCCGTTCGGCTTTCATCGCCACCCGCCCGGGCGGCGCATGCCGAGCATGATGGCCCCGTCGATCGTGCTGCGCGACGGCGAGGTCGAGCTGGTGCTTGGCAGCGCCGGCTCCAACCGCATCCGCTCGGCGCTGCTGCAGACGATCGTCGGCGCCGTCGACCACGACCTCGACGCACGCGCGGCCATCCAGGCGCCGCGCGTGCACGTCGAATCGGGCGTCGTCTACGCCGAGCCGGGCATCGCGCTCGACGATATCGAGCGCGATGGCGCGCAGGTCGTGCGCTTCTCCGAGCCCAACGTGTTCTTCGGCGGCGTGCAGGCCGTGCGCCGCCGCGGGCGCGCGCTCGACGGCGCCGGCGACCCGCGTCGCGGCGGCGTGGCGGTCAACGCATGATCCGCGCGCGGCGCGCGGCGCGCCTCGACGCGATCGCCGTTGCGGTCGTCGGCGCGCTGGCCGCTGTGGTGGCGACGGGTTGCGGCGGCGTGACCGCGCCCGACCTGTTCATCGTGCAGCGCAGCGGCAGCGGCGCGGCGGCGAAGCTGACGCTGTTGGTCAACGAAGAAGGCGGCGTCACGTGCAACGGCGTCAGCCAGCGCTCCGGGCGAAAGCTCAAATTGAGCGATCCGCAGCTCGTTCAAGCGCGCGCGATCCAAGAAGACCTGCACGAACCCGCCGCCAAGCACACGGCGCTGACGCCGGGCGCCAAATCGGTGCTCAGCTATCGCGCGCGCGACGAAAACGGCTCGGTGAGCTTCAGCGACGACTCCGCCGGCCAGCCCGCGGTGTTCAGGCGCCTGGCGCTGTTTGTGCTGCAGACCGCGCAGCGTGTGTGCCGATTGCCGGAGTGAGCCTGGCGAGCGTCGAGTCCCGGTGGACGGCGTCGCCGGTGCGGGCGGCGCGCGCGGCGGCACTAGCCGAAGCGGACCTTGCCGTTGGATTGCGCGCGCGCCTGTGCGCGGTCGATCAGCTCCAGGCGCTTGATGGCCGCGCGCAGCAGCATCGCCAGCAGCCGCAGGCGAGCGCTCTCCGAGCGCTGCTCCAGCAGCTCCTGCTTGGCGTCCTTGTCGAACTCGACGGTCGCGGCCATCTCGTAGGCGCCCATCAACGCCAGCTCCTGCTCGCCGAGCTGGCGGTCGGTCGCCTGCTCGACCAGCTCGCTGTACAGCTCGCGCGCGCCGTCGTCGGGCGGCGCGGCGACCTGCTCGATGTCGTCGTCGAGGAACTCGACCACGCCGGCCGGGTAGGGCAGGTCGTCCTGGCGTTCGAGCAGGCGAAACGGCCGCGTGCCGCGCGCGACGATGTTCAGGCGCCCGTCGTCCAGACGCTCGACGACGCGCTCGACCTCGCACGCGCAGCCGATGTCCTTGAGCTCCTCGTCGGACAGCCACACGATGCCGAACTCCCGCTCGGGCGACTCGGGCGCGGCGCTCAGACAACGCTCGATCATTCGCTTGTAGCGGTCCTCGAACACGTGCAGTGGAACGCTCTCGCTCGGCAGGGCGACCATCCCCAGCGGGAACAGCGGAAAGCCGGAGATTCGCTCGGGCATGCAGGCAGTCTAGGCGCCCGCTCGCCGCGCTCGGCGGCGACGATCAGAGCTCGCGAGGCTTGCGCGCGGAGATCAGCAGGTTGTAGAAGATCGCCGGCGGCAGGCGCGACTCGAGCAGCCGGCGGTCGAGGTTCTGCAGCGCGAGGTAGCCGCGATACGCGTACAGGCGCCACGCCCACGGCACGTCGGCTGGCTCCGCGGTCGCCTCCAGCGTGCGGTTGGTCCAGCCGAACCAGTTGGCCAGCAGCTCCTCGCCGGCGATGCGCACGTCGACGAGGCCCGCCGCGTTCGCCGCGCGCGCAAGCTCCGCGGGGGCGAAGGCGTGCACGTCGACCGAGCCCTCCAGCGCCACGTCGGGCTGTTCGCCGTCGCCCGGCGCGACGGCGCGCGCGCCGATCGCCCGGCGCCACAGCGGCGCAAGCGCGCCGGCGGCGCGCTTGGGCACGCGCGCGAGCCGGTCGCCGTA
Organism: uncultured Solirubrobacteraceae bacterium; assembly: GCA_963794905.1. Lineage (GTDB taxonomy): Bacteria > Actinomycetota > Thermoleophilia > Solirubrobacterales > Solirubrobacteraceae > Palsa-744. The sequence goes on along the minus strand of CAWCFO010000002.1, from coordinate 681,713 downwards.
GCGCGAGGGCTCGCCGGCGAACAGCACGGTGCCGCCGGGCGCGAGCACGCGCTGGAACTCCGCGAACGCGCGGTCGAGGTCGGGGATGTGGTGCAGCACCGCGTGGCCGAGCACCAGGTCGAAGCTGTGGTCGGCGAACGGCAGGCGCTCCGCGTCGACCTGCTCGGTTTGCACGTCCAGCGACAGCCGCTGGGCGTTCGCGCGCAGCGTCGCCAGCATGCCCGGCGAGATGTCCGTGCACGTCGCCTCGCCGATCAGCCCCTCGCGCAGCAGGTTCAGCGTGAAGTAGCCGGTTCCCGCGCCGATCTCCAGCGAGCGCGCCCAGCCGTCCGGGCGGTGGCCGATCGCCTTGTCGACCTTCGCCAGCACCTGCTCGCGCCCCACGTCGCCGAAGTCGATGCCCCACTTGGCGTCGTAGTGGTCGGCCGCCACGTCGTGATAGCGCGTGTTTACGTCACGGATCTCCTCGGCGCTAAGGGTCGGCGGCACGGTGGGGCACCATATACTCGCGCGCCGTGCCCGCGCCTTTCTCCCCTGGCTTGACCGCCTGGACCGAGGGCATCTCTTGACCTCAGTCCATTACGAGCAGCGCGACCAGCCCGAGGGCGTGCCGCCGCTGGAGCTGACGGGCGAGCGGACGCTGCCCGACGTGCCCGAGGAGAACTACTGGTTTCGCCGCCACCTCGTCGTCTACGAGTGGATCGCCGCGCGCGTTGCCGGGCAGCGCGTCATCGACATGGCCTGCGGCGAGGGCTACGGCTCGGACGTGCTCGCGCGCTCGGCCGCGAGCGTCGTCGGCGTCGACGCAAACCCGCAGGCGCACGAGCACGCGCGGCTGCGCTACCGGACCGCCAACCTGCGCTTCGCGCGCGAGCTCGTGGACACCTTCTCAGAGCCCGCCGACGCGGTCGTCTTCCTGCAGACCGTCGAGCACCTGACCGACCCGCGCGCCACGCTCGCGCACTTCCGCTCGCTGCTCGACGGCGCGTCTGCGTCGGCGTCGGAGCCGGCTTCTGCGCGAAACGGCGCCGGCGCCGGCGCGGTGTATGTGTCCACGCCGAACGTGCTCACGCTCGCGCCCAAGGGCGCCTCGCGCTCGGGCAACCCTTGGCACGTGCACGAGTACCGCGCGCAGGAGTTCGAGCGGCTGTGCCGCGAATGCTTCTCACACGTGGAGATGTACGGCCTGTTTCACGCGCGCAAGCTGCGCGCGCATGAGCTGGCGCTGCGCGCCGGCTGGGATGCGGTGCACCCGCGGCTCGGCGTGACCAAGCGCTTCTACGACTGGTTCACACCGGCGATCGACGTCTCGGACTTCGCCCTGCGCGACGCCGGCGAGGCCAAGCTCGACGGCGCGCTGGACTTCCTCGCGGTGTGCCGGCCGTGAGCCCGCGCCGCGACGGCGGCGCGCTGGCGATCGTGCTGCACACGCACATGCCCTACGTGGAGGGCTTCGGCACGTGGCCGTTCGGCGAGGAGTGGCTGTGGGAGGCGATCGTCGGCAGCTACCTGCCGCTGCTCGATCTGCTCGATGCGGGCGCGCCGCTGACGCTGTCGCTGACCCCCGTGCTGTGCGACCAGCTGGAGGCGCCCGGCTGGCAAGAGCGCTTCGAGCGCTTCGTCGGCGACGTGCGCCGCCACACCCACGAGGAGGACGCGCGCGGCATGCGCGCCGCCGCGCACGAGTCGCTGGCGGTCGAGCTGGAGCGCTCCTGGCGCGACTACGAGCGCGCGCTAGCGGCGTTGCGGCGGCGCGGCGGCGATCTGCTCGGCGCGTTCGCGCCGCACGCCCAGTGGACGTCCGCGGCGACGCACGCGGTGCTGCCGCTGCTGGCCAGCGACGACGGCGTGCGCCTGCAGGTGCACAGCGGCGTCGACTCGCACCGCGCGCGCTTCGGGGACGACTGGCGCGGCGGCTTCTGGCTGCCCGAGTGCGCGCACGAGCGGCGCTTGGAGGCGCTGCTGGCCGACGCCGGCGCGCACAGCACGTGCGTCGAGCTGACGGCGCGTTTCGGCCTGGGCGCGCGCGAGCATCTGCGCCCGTACCGCGGCGACGACGGTCTCGCGCTCGTGCCGATCGACCGCGCGACGATGGATCTCGTCTGGAGTGACCACGGCTATCCCGCCGACGGGTCCTACCGCGACTACCACCACCACACGATCCACCATCACACGCCGTGGAGCAACGACGCCAGCCCCTACGACCACGAGCGCGCGCTCGCCACGGCCCAGCGTCACGCCGCCGACTTCGTCGCGCGCACGATCGCGCGCCTGCGCGAGGCCGGTGCCGGCCTGGCTGGGGGCGGGCTGGCTGTGTGCGCGCTCGACACCGAGCTGCTGGGGCACTGGTGGTATGAGGGGATCGATTGGCTGGCCGCCGTGATCGAGCAGTGCGAGCACCAGGGGTTGGCGCTCGTCCGCCTCGACGACGCGCTGGCCGACCTGCAGCCGGCGCCCGCGAGCGAGTGGCGCGGCGATGATGACGCCGGCGGCGGGGCAGGCGCGGTCGCCGAGCGCTGGCAGGCGGGGGTCGAGGCGAGCTCGTGGGGGGCGCACGGCGACCTCTCGACGTGGTCGGCGCCTGCCGTCGGCGACGTCGCTTTCGCCCTGCGTGCGGCCGAGCTGCGCGTGATCGCCGCGCGCGCCCTCGGCGATCGCACGGTCGCGCGCGAGCTGCTCGCGCTGCAGTCGAGCGACTGGGCGTTCATGCTCGCACGCGGCCTGGCCGCTCCGTATGCGCGCGAGCGCGTAGCCGGGCACGGCGAGGCACTGGCGCGTGCGCTTGCGCGACCGGGCGAGGGCGACGCCGCCGCCCTGCGCAACCTGGCCCGTCACGTCGTCACGGGCTGAGCTGGACGGCGAGGGGCCGCGCGCCGACGCGCGGGCGCCGACTGACACGAGCGCGTCCGCTCGGACGAGCGCCGCCGGGATGCGGCGCGCGCCGGCTGGGACCAGCGCCGGCCGGGATGGGCGCGCGCCGGGATCAGCCCCCGCCGGGTGGAGTGGCCTTCTCAGGCCCAGTGCATCGACTCGGGCGCCTCGCGCATACGCAGAACGCGAGCGGGAACGCCGCCGGCGACCGCGTTCTCGGGCACGTCCTTGGTGAGCACGGCGTTGGTGCCGACGATTGCGTTGTCGCCGACGCTTACGCCGCGCAGCACGCACGCGCCGTAACCGATCCACACGTTGTGCCCGACGCTCACGTCGCGCTTGTAGATGCCCTGCAGGCGAACGGGACGCTCGACCTCGGTGACGCCGTGGTCGAAGTCGATCAGCATCACGCGGTCGGCGAGGATGCACTCGCGTCCGATCGACACGTGTTGAAAGGCCGAGATCGTGCACTCCTGGCCCATCACGGTCTTCGCGCCGATCCCCACCTCGCCCTCGTGCACGCGGATCTTGCAGCCGTGCCCGATCCACGCCCAGCGCCCGATGCGCAGCGTCGCGCCGCGACCGATCTCCAGGCGCACGCGCGGGCAGATGAAGCACAGCCCGTCGGTCTGCAGGCGCCGGCCGTAGCGCAGCTTGAGCGCGTAGAAGCGCGCGATCAGGTGCATGTAGCGCCAATCGAGCATGTGGTTGGCACGCATGAAGCGCAGCATCGTCAGCGGCCCGCCGTGCAGCGGCTCGGGCGCGCGGCGCACCGCTTGCGCGATCGCCTCGGGCACGGCCGTCGCCGGCGAGTCTGCGAGCAGCTGGTCCATCGCCAGCGAATCGTAATGCCCTGCGATGATTGCGCCGGCGATGGCCGACCAGACGCTAGCCCGACGACTGCTCGACGGCGACCGCCGCGCGCTCGCGCGCGCCATCTCGCTCGTTGAGGACGACCGCCCCGAGGGCTGGGAGCTGGTCAAGGAGGTCTACCCGCACACGGGCAAAGCGGCGGTCGTCGGCTTCACCGGGCCGCCGGGCGTGGGAAAGTCGACGCTGATCGGCGCGCTCACGAAGGCGCGGCGCGCAGCCGGGCGCAGCGTCGGCGTGCTGTCGATCGACCCGTCCTCGCCGTTCACGCAGGGCGCGCTGCTGGGCGATCGCATCCGCCTGACCGAGCACTTCCTCGACCAGGGCGTGTTCATTCGCTCGATGGCCAACCGCGGCGCGCTCGGCGGCCTGTCAGAGGCGGCGCTGCAGGCGGCGCTGCTGCTCGACGCGGCCGGGCGCGAGGACGTGTTCGTGGAGACCGTAGGCGTCGGCCAGGCGGAGATCGACATCATCGACCACGCCGACACGATCGTGCTCGTGCTGATGCCCGGCTCGGGCGACTCGATCCAGGCGCTGAAGGCAGGCGTGATGGAGATCCCGGACGTGATCGTGATCAACAAGGCCGATCACCCGCTGACCGACACGATGGTGCGCGAGATCCGTGGCGTGCTCTCGCTGGCCAACCTCGACCGCACGCCCGAGCAGGTGCGCGCGAGCTGGCGCGTGCCGATCGTCAAGACGGAAGCCAACCGCGGGCTCGGGCTGGACGAGCTGGTGGAGCGCCTGGACGAGCATCGCGAGCACATCCTCGGCGCCGGCCAGCTGGCCGAGCGCCGCGCGCGCAACCTGCGCAACGAGGTGCTGGCGATCGCCACGGCGCGCATGCGCCGGCGCCTGGAGGAGGAGCTGAGCGAGGACACGCAGTTCCAGGCGCTGCTCGATCAGGTGATCGAGCGACGCCTGGACCCGGCGAGCGCGGCGGCGACGCTGCTGGAGCGCGAGACGGCGCCGCGCGCGGCAAGCTAGGCTCGTCGCCGTGGACTACATGAGCCTGGCCGACCGCAACTGGCCTCTGCTGCGCCGCCTGATGGGCGGTCACACGACGATCTATCGCGCGACAAACGGGCTGATCGGCCATCGCGTGCCCGGCGCCCCGCCGATGCTGCTGCTCGACCACGTAGGCGCACGCAGCGGCGTCAAGCGCACCAGCCCACTGGTCTACGGCCGCGACGGCGAGAACCTGGTCCTCGTGGCGTCGAAGGGCGGCTATCCGAAGAACCCAGCTTGGTTTCACAACCTCCGCGCCAACCCCGATACGCGCGTGCAGGTCGGCTCGCAGGTCCGCAACGTTCGCGCGCGCGTCGCCGCGGGCGCTGAGCGCGAGCGACTGTGGAAGCTGATGGTCGGCGTGTATTCCGGCTATGACGCCTACCGCAAGCGCACCGAGCGCGAGATCCCGCTCGTCGTGCTCGAGCCGCGCTAGAAAGCGGGCGCTCGCGAGCCGTTGGCGCTAGGCGCCGAGCGCGCGCGCGATGACCATCTGCTGCACCTCGTCGGTGCCCTCGCCGATCGTCAGGATCTTCGCGTCGCGGTAGAAGCGGCAGACCGGGTACTCCTCGATGTAGCCGTAACCGCCGTGTATCTGCACGGCCTCCTCGGCGCAGCGCACGGCAAGGCGCCCGGTCTTCAGCTTGGCCTGCGCGGCGGTCAGCGTGAAGTTGCGCTTGGCGTCCTTCTCGCGCGCCGCCTTGTAGACGAGCAGCCGCGCCGCCGCGATCTCCGTGGCCATATCGGCGAGCTTTCCCTGGATCGCCTGGAACTTGGAGATCGGCTTGCCGAACGCGCGGCGCTCCTTGGCGTACTTCAGCGCCTCGTCGAGCGCCCCCTGGGCAAGGCCGACGCCCATCGCGGCGACGCCGATGCGGCCGATGTCGAGGATGTGCAGGAACTGCTTGAAGCCCTCGCCGCGCGGGCCGAGCAGATTCTCCTGCGGCACGCGGCAGTCCGCGAAGGACAGCGGTCGCGTGTCCGAGGCGTTCCAGCCCATCTTGCGGTAGGGCTCACCCTGGGTGTAGCCGGGCGTGCCGTTGGCGACGATTATGTTGGAGATCTCTCTGGCCGCGCCGTTGCTCTCGCCCCCGGTCGCATCGCTCGTGACGGCCGTGATGCAGACGACGCCCGAGATGTCCGTGCCGGCGTTCGTGATGAACTGCTTGGCGCCGTCGATCACCCATTCGCCGTCCTGCAGGCGCGCGCGGGTGCGTGTGTTGCCCGCGTCCGATCCGGCCTCGGGCTCGGTCAGCCCGAAGGCGCCCAGCAGCTCGCCTGCGCAGAGCCGCGGCAGCCACTCGCGCTTCTGTTCCTCATTGCCGAACAGGTACAGCGGCTGCGTGCCAAGCGAGGTGTGCGCGCACAGCGTGATCGCCACCGACGAGTCCACGCGCGTCAGTTCCTCGACCGCCAGCGCGTAGGCGAGCGTGTCGCCGCCGCCTCCTCCGTACTCCTCGGGAAACGGGATGCCCATGAGGTTCAGAGCGCCGAGCTTGGCGACGATCTCGTAGGGGAACGCCTTGGTGCGATCGAGCTCCTCGGCGACCGGAGCGACCTCGCCTTCGGCGAATTCGCGCACCGTCCGGCGGATCAGCTCGTGGTCTGGCGAGAGGTCGAAGTCCATCGCAGCGGCATTGTCACAGTTCGCGCCGGTCTAGGATGGCCGCGCATGAGCCGAGCGCGCTGGATCCAGCACTTCCTGTTCACGCGCGGGCGCACGTACGCCTACGGCGCCGACCGCTCGCAGCGCGGCGACCTGCACCTCCCCGCGGGCGCGGGGCCGCATCCGGTGATCGTGCTGATCCACGGCGGCTCCTGGCACAAGCGCTACGGGCGCGCGGTCATGCGCGCGATCGCCGCGGCGCTGGTGATGCGTGGCTGGGCGGTGTGGAACATCGAGTACCGGCGCATCGGCGCCGGCGGCGGCTGGCCGCAGACCTTCGCCGACGTCGCCGCGGCGATCGACCGCCTCGACGGGCTGCACCCGTCGCTCGACCTCGCTCGCGTCGACGTGATCGGGCACTCCGCCGGCGGCCACCTGGCGCTGTGGGCGGCCGGGCGCACGAAGCTGCCGACCGGCGCGCCGGGGGCGATCGCCGGGCGTCCGCGCGTGCCGATCGCGCGCGCGGTGTCGCTGGCGGGCGTGTGCGACCTCGCTGGCGCGTACAAGCAATGGCACGGCGGCGCCGTGCGCGCGCTGATGGGCGGCTCGCCAGAGCGCCTGCCCGATCGCTACGAGGTGGCCGACCCGATGCGCCGCGTGCCGTTGGCGGCGCCCGTGCTGCTCGTGCACGGCGTGCTTGACGAGACCGTCTCGGTGCAGCTCAGCCGCAGCTACGCCGAGGCCGCGCGCGCGAGTGGGGCGGAGGTGGAGCTGGTCGAAATCGAGGGGGACGCCGGTCGGCATCGCGCGTTCATCGACCCTCGCGGCGGTGGCTGGGCGCCCGTGCTGCCGTGGCTGGAACTGCAGGCCGCCGGCGCGCAGGCGCGGCGCGCGGTCGCTAGGCGCTGAACGAGCGCGCCAGCTCGACGAGCAGGCGCACGCCGTACCCAGAGGCCCCCTTCGAGGCGTACGCGCGGCCGAGGTCCCATGCCGAGCCGGCGATGTCCAGGTGCACCCACGGCACGTCGCCGACGAAGTTCGAGAGGAACGCGGCGCCGACGATCGTGCCCGCCTTGCGCGCTTCCGGGGCGTTGTCGAGGTCGCCGTAGACGCCCTTGATCAGCTCGTCGTACTCGGTGTGAAGCGGCAGGCGCCAGACGATCTCACCGGCGCGCTCGCCGGCCTCGACGACGCGCTCGGCGAGCGCGTCGTCGTTGGACATCAGCCCGGCGTACGTCGAGCCGAGCGCGACGATCACCGCACCGGTCAGCGTCGCCAGGTCGACGATCCGCTCGGCGCCCTCGCCGATCGCGTGGCAGAGGCAGTCGGCGAGCACCAGGCGGCCCTCGGCGTCTGTGTTGTTGACCTCGATCGTGCGCCCGTTGGACGCAGTGACGATGTCACCGGGCTTGACCGAACCCCCGCTCGGCAGGTTCTCGGTCGCGCCGACGACGGCGACGAGCTTGACCGCCAAGCGCAGGCGCGCGATCGCCGCCACCGCCTCGATCACTGCGGCGCCACCGGACATGTCGAACTTCATCTCGGCCATCTTCGCGCCGGGCTTCAGCGAGATGCCTCCGCTGTCGAAGGTGACCGCCTTGCCGACGAAGCCGAGCACCGGGCCATCGGCGCCGGGGCCGTCGTAGCGCAGCGTGATCAGCGCCGGCTCCTGCTCGGAGCCCTGCGCGACGGCCGCGAAGGCGCCCATTCCGCGCCCGACGATCTCCGCGCGCTCCTCGACCTCGACCGACAGGCCGTCGACCTCGCGCGCGAGCGCCTGTGCATACGCGCCGAGCGCGCTCGGCGTCAGGTCGTTGGCCGGGCGGTTCTGCAGGTCGCGTGCGGCGTTGGCGCCTTCGGCGACGAGCGCCGCGTCGGCGACCGGGCCCGACACGTCGCCGTCGGCGCGCACGATCAGCGCCTGCAGGTGCTTGGGCGGCGCGTCGGCCTGTTCGCCTCCCGCCGGAGCCGACTTGTGGCGGTCGAAGCGGTAGTCGGCGAGAATCGTCCCCTCGACCAGCGCCGCGGCGATCTGCCCGTCGCAGTCGTCGGGAACATCCCAGCACAGCGTGCTCGTCGCCAGCTCGCGCGTGCGGTCGCGCACGACGGAGGCCGCCACGCGCGCGCGCTCCGGCGTCAGCTCCTCGCGCTTGCCGAGCCCGACGAGCAGCCAGCGCGTACCGGCGACGTGCGCCAGCGCCAGCGACTTGAACGAGTCGCGCGCCTCGCCGCTGGCCAACAGCTCGGCGGCCTCGGGCGGCACGCCGGCGCTTGCGAGCGCGCCGTCGAGCACCGCGACGGCCACCGTGTCGGCGTCGTTGGCGCTGTCCTGTCGCGTCGTCGCCGTGACCTCCATTCGGCCGAGCACGATAGCCGGATCGCTAGCATTGCCGTCCTCCCGGCCCTTTCCCCCTAGACATTGGAGAGCCCTGTTCTCATGCCAAAGACCGTGATCCTCGGCAGCGCACGCACACCGATCGGCAAGATGGGCGGCGGCCTGTCGACGCTCGACGCGACCGAGCTGGGCAGCGTCGCGATCGAGGCTGCGCTGGAGCGCGCCGCGGTCGAGCCCGAGCAGGTCGAGCACGTGATCATGGGTCAGGTGCTGCAGGCCGGCCAGGGGCAGATCCCCTCGCGCCAGGCGCAGATCAAAGCGGGCATCCCCAAGGAGATCTCCTCGGAGACGATCAACAAGGTGTGCGCGTCGGGGCTGCGCGCGTCGGTGCTGCTCGACCAGGCGATCCGCGCGGGCGACCTGCAGGTCGGCGTGGGCGGCGGAATGGAGTCGATGTCCAAGGCGCCCTACCTGCTGGGGCAAGCGCGCTTCGGCTACCGCATGGGAGACGCCAAGATGCTCGACGCGATGGTTCACGACGGGCTGACCAACCCGTTCTCGGGCAAGCAGATGTTCGTCGAGGCGACCGAGGTCTCAGAGGAGCTGGAGATGACGCGTGCGGATCTCGACCGCTGGGCGCTGCGCTCGCACGAGCGCGCGCTCGCGGCGATCGACGACGGGCGCATGTCCGACGAGACCGTGCCCGTGACCGTCAAGGGCCGCAAGGGCGACACGGTCGTCGAGATCGACGAGGGCCCGCGCCGCGGCAGTTCGCTGGAGGCGCTGGCCAAGCTGCCTGGCCTGGTCGGCAAGGAGGGCTCGCACACCGCTGGCAACTCGCCGGGCGTCAACGACGGCGGCGGCGCGCTCGTGCTGTCCTCCGACGAGTGGGCACAGGCCAACGGCAAGGAGGCGCTCGCGGAGATCGTCGCCCATGCGCAGAGCGCAAACGACTTCGCCTATCTGGCGACGACGCCGGCGAGCGCCGCCAAGAAGGCGCTGGACAAAGCCGGGCTGCAGCCCGACGACATCGACCTGTGGGAGATCAACGAGGCGTTCGCGTCGGTCACGCTCAACTCGATTCGCATGCTTGGCATCGACGAGGAGCGCGTCAACGTCAACGGCGGCGCGGTCGCGCTCGGCCACCCGATCGGCGCGTCGGGCGCGCGCATCCTCGGCAGCCTCGTGCACGAGCTGCGCAGGCGCGGCGGCGGCTACGGCTGCGCGGCGATCTGCTCGGGCGGCGGTCAGGGCGACGCGGTCATCCTGAAGGTCTGAGGCGGGCGTGAGCGCTTCGCCCTCCTGCGGCCTCGGTCGCTCGCGTGACCGCCGCCTTCGGCGGCGGTGCCCCCGATCGGCGATCCCGTCGATCGACGATCGTACGCGACGCTTCCTGCGTCCTTGACCAACGACTTCGCCGTCGGTGCCTGCTCGACTCACGCCCGCCTCGGGTAATGGCAACCGAAGTGGAGGATCTCGCCGGCGGACCCGGCGACGCGGCGCAGGCGCAGGACGAGCGGCGCGGCCGCGCGGCCGCGTTCTTCGATCTGGACAAGACGCTGATGGCCGGCTCGTCGGGCATCTTCTTCGCTCGGGCGGCCTACGAAACGGGCATGATCACGCGCTCGCGCCTGGCGCGCGACGCCTACGAGAACCTGCGCTTTCGCCTGCGCGGCTCGACCGACGACCGCGCCGACGACGTGCGCAAGCGTGTCGGCGAGATGATCGCCGGCGTCGCGGTGCGCGACCTGCAGCGGCTCTCGCCGCGCGTGCTCGCGGGTGTGCTGCCGCGGCTGTACCCGCAGATGCTGGAGCGTGCCTATTCGCACCAGGACGCCGGCGTGCCCGTGTACATCCTCACGGCGGCGTCGCAGGAGATGGCCGACCTGCTCGCGCACGTGCTCGCCTTCGACGGCGGCCTGGGCTCGCGCTCGGAGGTCGTCGACGGGCGCTACACCGGCCGCCCCGCCGGGCCGTTCAACTACCGCGAGGGCAAGGTGCTGTCGATGCGCGAACTGGCCGAGCGCGAGGACATCGCCCTCGACGCGTCCTTCGCGTACTCCGACTCGGAGTCCGACCTGCCGATGCTGCGGGCGGTCGGTCAGCCGGTGGTCGTCAACCCCGACGCCGAGCTGCGGCGCATCGCCGTCGCGGAAGGCTGGGAGATCCTGCGCCTGGATCGGCTGGGGCAGCGCCTGAAGGTGCTCGCCGCGCTGGGCGCCGTCGCCGCGCTCGGCGGCCTCGGCGGCCGTGCTCGGGGGCACGTGGCAGCGCGTGCGTGGCGACGCGCATAGGCTGACGGGCGAGATGCCGGCCGAGACAAAGGGCAAGATTCGCGTGGTCGTCGCCAAGCCCGGCCTCGACGGGCACGACCGCGGCGCGAAGATCATCGCGCGCGCGCTGCGCGACGCTGGCATGGAGGTGATCTACACGGGTCTGCACCAGACGCCCGAACAGATCGTCGAGACGGTCATCCAGGAGGACGCCGACGCGGTCGGCCTGTCGATCCTGTCGGGCGCGCACATGACGCTCGTGCCGCGCGTGGTCGAGCTGCTGCGTGCGCAGGACATCGACGACGTGATCGTGACGGTCGGCGGCACGATCCCGGCCGAGGACATCCCCGAGCTGAAGGATCTGGGCGTAGCGGAGGTCTTCACGCCGGGCGCGCCGACGCAGGCGATCGTCGACTTCATCCGCCAAGCGACCGCCGATCGCGCTTGAGCGCCGTTCGCGGCGTCAGCGGCGTCTGCCACGCCTGATTGACTCGTCAGTCAACCGGGTAAACAAGTAGAATCTCCCTCAACAGAACCCAAGGAGTTACCTGAGAATGAAGATATGCGTCCTGGTGAAGGAGGTCCCGGACGCCGCCGTCGAGAAGAAAATCAATCCCTCGACGGGGCGCATGGACCGAAATGGGGAGAAGAACCTCAACCCCTATGACACGCACGCCATCGAGGCTGCGATGCAGATCAAGGAGGGCGGCGCGGTGCCCGTCGAGGAGATCGTCGCCGTGACGATGGGCCCCGACAGCGCGGTTCGCGCTCTGCACAAGGCCGTGTCGCTCGGCGCCGACCGCTCGGTGCACCTGTCCGACGAGGTCGTCGCCGGATCGGACGTGGCGGCCACCGGCTACGCGCTGGCCAAGACGCTGCAGCGCGAGAGCCCCGACCTGGTGCTGCTGGGCCAGCAGTCAGACGACGGCGAGTGCTACACGATCGGCGCGGTCGTCGCCGAGCACCTGGGCATGCCTTCGCTGACTCAGGTGATCAAGATGGACGTCGAGGCCGAGGCGCTGCGCTGCGAGCGCCAGGCCGAGTACGGCTACGACACCGTGCAGATCAAGCTGCCCGCGGTGATCTCCGTCGGCGATGCGATCAACGAGCCGCGCTACCCGTCGCTGAAGGCGATCATGGGCGCCAAGAAGAAGCCGCTGGACAGCGTCACGGCCGGCGACGTGGAGATCGACGCGAGCAAAGTAGGAGGCGACAACTCGGCCGCCCAGTGGGTCGCCGCGAAGGCGCCGCCGCCCAAGGCCGCGGGCGAGATCATCGAGGACGAGGACACCGGCGAGACGGTCGAGAAGATCGTCGCCTGGCTCGACGAGAGGAAGCTGATCTAGATGGCGAACATCCTGGTTTACGCGCTGCACTACGACGGCGCGATCAACAAGAACTCGCTCGGCGCCGTGTCCGAGGGCGCCAAGCTGGCGGCCGAGCTGGGCGGCGAGGCGCACGCGATCCTGCTCGGCGAGAACGTGCCGCAGGACCTGGCGGCGACGCTCGGCAAATACGGCGCCAAGAAGGTGCTCGTCGCGGAGGGCCCCGAGGGCCTTGCCCAGCCGCTCGTCGACGCGATGGCGGCGGCGATCACCGGCGGCGACTACTCCTATGCGCTGTTCGGGGGCGGTCTGCTCGGCTTCGAGATCGGCGCCGGCCTGGCCGCGCGTCTGGGCGCGGGCGTGGCGATGGAGGTCACCAACGTGCGCGCGGAGGGCGGCGAGCTGATCGCCGAGCGTCCGATCCTCGGCGACTCGGCGATCTCGGAGATCAAATACCGCTCCGACGTCGGCATCATCATCGGCCGCCTGAACGCGTTTGAGATCAAGCAGAGCGGCGACGCCGACGCACCGGTCGAGCAGCTGGCGTTCGAGCTGAGCCCGCACGCCTCGCAGGCGACGATGGTCACGCGCGGAGAACAGCGTGGCGCGGACGTGGACATCGAGGGCGCAGACATCCTCATCGCCGGTGGCCGCGGCCTGGGCAAGGCGGAGGGCTTCGAGCTCGCCGAAGACCTCGCCAAGGCCTTCGGCGGCAACAGCGCCGTCGCGGCGACACGCGCGGTGGTCGACGCCGGCTGGTATCCGTATGCGGCGCAGATCGGCCAGACGGGCAAGACGGTCGCCCCCAAGCTGTACCTCGCGGCCGGCATCTCCGGCGCGATCCAGCACAAGGTGGGCATGCAGGCCTCGGAGAACATCGTCGCGATCAACAAGGACGCCAACGCGCCGATCTTCGAGTTCTCAGACCTCGGGATCGTGGGCGATCTGAACAAGATCCTGCCCAAGCTGACCGAGGCAGTGAAGGCGAAGAAGGGGTCCTAGGCATGTCGGCGCGCAACGGCGACGGCAAGGTCTCCCCCGCGGCCTTCCCGCCGCCGGTGAACTCCCAGAAGGAGTTCATCAAGCGGGGGCTCGAGGACGAGGACGAGCTGATCGAGGTCGGCGTCGCGATCGTCGGCGGCGGGACGGCCGGGCTGGCGTGCGCCAACCGCCTGCTGCAGCTGCTCGGCGACGACCCCGAGACGATGGAGCGGCTGGGCGAAGTGCCCGTCGCGGTGATCGAGAAGGCCAAGACGTGCGGCGGGCACAACCTGTCTGGCGCCGTCATGCGCCCCGGGCCGCTGCAGGAGCTGTTCCCCGATCTGACGCGCGAGCAGTGGCGCGAGCTCGGCTTCGCCTTCGGTGAGGTCAAGAAGGAGGCCGTCTACCTCACGCCAACGCCGAAGCTGTCGGTGCGCATCCCGACGCCGCCGCCGTTCAAGAACCACGGCAACGAGGTCGTGTCGGTGTCGGCGCTGGCGCGCTATCAGCAGCAGCAGGCCGAGGAGGGCGGCGCGTACATCCTCACCGAGACCTCGGCGACCCAGCTGATCGTCGAGGACGGCCGCGTCGTGGGCGTGCGCTCGGGCGACAAGGGCCGCGGCAAGGACGGCGAGCCGCTGGGAAACTTCGAGCCGGGCACCGACATCAGGGCGCGCGCCACCGTGCTCGCGGAGGGTTGCTGGGGCCATCTGACCGGAGCGGCGATCCGCGAGTTCGACCTCGCCAAGGACCGTGAGCCGCAGGTCTGGGAGCTCGGCGTCAAGGAGGTCTGGAAGGTCCCCAAGGCGCTGGACCGGCTGATCCACACGATGGGTCCGTGGCCGCTGAAGATCTCGACCAAGTACGGCCAGATCGGCGGCACATGGATCTACCCGATGAAGAACGCCGCCGGCGAGAACCTGGTTTCGATCGGCTTCGTCGTCGAGCTGGAGTACGCCGACGCTACGACGTCCGCGCACGACCTGCTGCAGACGTTCAAGACGCACCCGCTGGTGCGCGGCATCCTTGAGGGCGGCGAGCGCATTGCCTGGGGCGCGAAGGCCCTGCCAGGCGGCGGCTACTGGTCGATGCCCAAGCTGTCGATGCCCGGTGCGCTGCTCGTCGGCGACTCCGGCGGCATGGTCGACACGATGGCGCTGAAGGGCGTGCACCACTGCATCAAGTCGGGCATGCTCGCGGCCGAGTCGATCTACGCGGCGCTCAAGCGCGGCAGCCACGACCTGTCCGACTACGAGCAGGCGATCGACGAGTCGTCGGTCGGCCGCGAGCTGTGGGAGGTGCGCAACGCGCGCCAGCCGCTGCAGAAGGGCCTGCTGATCGGTGGAGCGCTCAGCGGCCTGCAGCAGATCAGCAAGGGCAAGCTGCCGGGCCGCGCGGACTGGCATCGCAACGACGAGAAGCCGATGTTCATCGGCGACACCAAGGACTCCTACGTCAAGCCCGACGGCAAATACACCTTCGACAAGCTCTCCTCGGTGTTCATCACCGGCAACGCCACGCGCGACGACGCACCCAACCACATCCGCGTGCAGAAGCACGTCCCGCGCGAGATCGCTGAGACGTGGCGCTGGATGTGCCCGGCCGGGGTGTATGAGATCCCGGACGACGCGCCCGAGCACGGCGACGTGGACGTGATCGTCAACTACACCAACTGCGTGCAGTGCGGCGCGATCACCGCCAAGGGCGGACGCCTGACGACCCCAGAGGGCGGCGACGGCCCGCTCTATCAGATCCTCTGACGCCAACTTCGACCGGCGGCTTCCGACGACGCTGACGGCGATGCGCCGCCAAGCGTCGATCAAACGGTGCGAGCGCTGGGAGAGCCCCCGTGCTCACCGCTGACGACATCACGTACATCGAGAGCAACTTCAGACGGCTTGAGGAGCTTCGAGCCGAGCGCAACATGTCGCCGAAGGAGTTGCTCGATCTTCGAGCCCGCCGCCTCTTGCCATGTCCCACCTACGTGCTGGACGACGGCAGCGAGATGGTGCCGGAGGACTACTTCGATCTGCTCGACGCGGCAGACGATCCTCGACAGATCCAAGGGCAGTTTGCCCAAGAGCTTCGCGCGAGCGCGCCAGCCGAGCTCTCCGACGAGCAGGTCCTGCAGGAGTGGGAGGCATATCTGAGCGGCGAGTACGGTGCATGCCTCAGATGTGTGAGCGCGCAGAACATCGTGCGCAAGACGTGCGCGATGGAGCGGATTCAGACGCTCATCGACGATCCCCGTCAAGCGGACGAGGGCTGGACTCGTGAACTGCGCGCGCAAGTCGATTCGCTGGACGCTCTGGAGCGGGAGTTCGCTCCATATGACCGCGTCCGTTGGGGACCTGTCTCAAGAGACAGGTTGATCACGGCGGTGCGTGCTCGGTATGCGGAGGCGTTCGCGCGCGAAGCCGGGCGATCTCGGAGGTAACTCGCTGGCTGATGACGCGCGCGAGTCAGAGAAGCCGTGTGACACGGCTGCTCATGCGGACAGCTTCTGTCACCGGGAGTGAGCGCATAGCCCGTTTACCGAAAGGGCGCCTGCGGTCACCCGTCCGATGGCTGGCCCCGCATTCGACACTGCACGAGCAAGCCGCTCGGTCGCCTATATCGAAGGCGCAGCAGCGCCGGCTGCGCGAGATGCCGCCGCGAGCGCGAAACATCTGCCGCGAGACTGTGTTATGGGGATGTCATGAACAAGACCTCGCGCAGCTCGCTCGTCACACCTAGGACCGTCGCGCGCGCCGTATCCGTGGTGGCGAGCGCGCTCGCGCTGCTCGGCGCGGGATCGGCGGCCGCGCAGGGCGCAGACGCGCCGGCGCCGCCGGTGAGCGCGCCGGGCGCCGTCGCGGCGACGCTGGAACAATGCGTGACCTCGATCGTGCAGGGCGAACGCTCGGCGACCTTCGCCGGTGAAATGGCCGCGCTGCCGGGCGCCGCGCGGATGTCGATCCGCATCGACGTCGAGGAGCGCCTGCCAGGCGAAGTGGAATACCACACCGTCAGCGCTCCCGGGCTCGGCGTCTGGCGCCCGGCCGACGCGAAGGTCAAGGCCTACAAGTACCTCAAGCAGGTCACCAACCTGTCCTCGCCGGCCTCCTACCGCGGCTTCGTGCGCTTTCGCTGGCAGAGCGCCAGGGGCCACGTGATCAAGCGGGCCGAACGCCTCACGCCGAGGTGCCTGCAGCCCGCCTCGCCCGGCGAACCGGCGACGCCGAGCGCGCCGGGCGGCTCGGGCACGACCACGCCGTGACCCGACGAGGTCGGGCCGCTAGAATGAAACGACCATGAAGGCCAAGATCCACCCGAACTACACCCAGGCGCACGTCAGCTGCACGTGCGGCAACGAGTTCATCACGCGCGCCACGCAAGAGGAGCTGCGCGTCGAGGTGTGCTCCAACTGCCACCCGTTCTACACGGGCCGCCAGAAGCTGATGGACAGCGGTGGTCGGGTGGAGCGCTTCCAGCGCCGCGTGGCCAAGGGCCGCCTGCACTCGGCCCAGACTCGCTCCGCCTAGCAGTCCGATGTCCGTGCAGGTGGCCGCCGGTTCCACGACGACGCCGGCAGCGACCGACGGCCGGACGACCGACGCCGACGAGCTGGACGCCTCGCCGCCGGCGAACGGCTCGACCGCGATCGCCGCGCCGGGCGGCGTCGACGCCCACGCAGACGGCCAGCTGAACGCGCGACGCGACGCTCCGGTGGGCGGTCAGGCGGTGCTCGAGGGCGTGATGATGCGCGGCGTCTCCAACTGGGCAGTCGCCGTGCGCAAGCCGACCGCCGAGCAGCTCGCCGAGGGGGAGCGCTCGCCGGAGGAGGCCGCGCTCGGCGAGATCGAGGTGAAGAGCTTCCCGCTGGACTCGGCGCTCAAGCGCCACCGCCTGCTGCGCTTGCCGATCGTGCGCGGGGTCGTCGCGCTGGGCGGGTCGCTGGCGATCGGCTTTCGCGCGCTGGAGGTGTCGGCCAACGCGCAGCTGCCGCCCGGTGAGGAGGACGGCTCGGTCGAGGAGATCCCCAAGACCGTGTGGGCGGGCACGGTGGTCGTCGCGCTCGCCGTGGCGATCGTCCTGTTCTTCCTGATCCCCGTCGGGCTGACGAGCCTGATCAAGGATCAGCTCGGCTCGTCGTTTTTGTTCTGGCTGATCGAGGGTGTCGTGCGTACGAGCATCTTCCTCGGCTACATGCTGCTGCTCTCGCGCCTGCGCGATCTGCGCCGCGTGTTCGAGTACCACGGCGCCGAGCACAAGACGATCTCCTGCTTCGAGGCCGGCCTGCCGTTGACGCCGGCCAACGCGCAGCGCTTCTCGCGCCTGCACCCGCGCTGCGGCACGAGCTTCCTGCTCGTCGTGATGATCGTCGCGATCTTCGTGTTCGCGCCGATCGGGCTGCCGGCGTGGTACTGGCTGGTGGCTACGCGCATCCTCGGCGTGCCGGTGATCGCCGGCGTGTCGTTCGAGCTGATCAAGTTCGCCGGTCGCAACCGCAGCCGCCGCTGGGTGCGCGCGGTCATGTGGCCGGGCCTGAAGCTGCAGCTGCTGACCACGCGCGAGCCGGACCTCGACCAGCTCGCGGTTGCGATCGCCGCGCTGGAGGCCGTGCTCGAGCGTGAGACGCCGGGCGAGCTGTCGGCGGAGGATCTGATGGGCGTCGAGGTCGTCGCCTAGCCAGACGGCCGATAGGCGGCGCGAGCCGGCGTCCTCAGTCGCTCGCGTGCTATCGCACGCCACTCTCCCTGCGTCCTTGGCTCACTTGCCTCTCGACCGTCTGGCGATCTCACGCCGAGCCGGCATCCTCAGTCGCTCGCGTGCTATCGCACGCCACTCTCCCTGCGTCCTTGGCTCACTTGCCTCTCGACCGTCTGGCGATCTCACGCCGAGCCGGCATCCTCAGTCGCTCGCGTGCTATCGCACGCCACTCTCCCTGCGTCCTTGGCTCACTTGCCTCTCGACCGTCTGGCGATCTCACGCCGAGCCGGCATCCTCGGTCGCTCGCGTGGCGAAGCCGGTAGACACTCGCTGGCGCTCGCATCCCGGTTTCGGCCAGCACCCGCACTCCCTGCGTCCTCACCAACCGCTTCGCGGTCGGTGCCGGCTTGCCTCTCGACCGTCTCGTCGAGTCCGTCGCCTAATTGCTCTCACGTCGTCGCGAAAGCCGGCGTCACGATCAGGAGGCCGCCCAAAGGGCGGCGCATAGACTGACAGCACGATGATCGAAGACCTCGTACAGCAGATCGAGACGCGCTTTGCCGAGCTCGGTGAGCAGATGACCGACGGGGAGGTGATCTCTGACCGCGAACGCTACGCGGAGGTCGGCCGCGCCTACAGCCAGCTGGAGCCTGCCGCGAAGCTGGCGGCGCAGTGGCGCGAGGCCCAGGAAACCGCCGACGGCGCCGAGGAGGTGCTGTCCGAGGAGGGCGAGGACTCCGAGCTGCGCGACGAGCTGACCGCCGCACGCGAGCGGATCGAGCAGCTGGAGGAGGAGATCCGCATGGCGATGGTCGACCGCGACCCCAACGACGACAAGAGCGTGATCGTCGAGATCCAGGGGGGCGCCGGCGGTGACGAGGCGGGGTTGTGGGCCGGCGACCTGTATCGCATGCTCGCCAAGTACGCCGAGCGCCGCGGCTGGCAGACCGAGGCGATGGACGTCGGCGACGGCAAGTACACGTTCGCCGTCAAGGGCGACGGCGCTTACTCGGTGTTCAAGTTCGAGGGCGGCACGCACCGTGTGCAGCGCGTACCGCAGACCGAGTCACAGGGGCGCATCCACACCTCGACGGCGACCGTCGCGGTGCTGCCGGAGGCAGAAGACGTGGACGTGCAGATCGACGCGAACGACCTGCAGATCGACGTGTACCGCTCCTCCGGGCCGGGTGGGCAGTCGGTCAACACGACCGACTCGGCGGTGCGCGTGACGCACAAGCCGAGTGGCATCGTCGTGTCGATGCAGGACGAGAAGTCCCAACTGCAGAACCGCGAGCGTGCGCTGCGCGTGCTGCGCGCGCGCATCTACGAGCGGGCGCTCGCCGAACAGCAGGCCGAGCTGGCGGCCGACCGCCGCTCGCAGGTCGGCACCGGCGATCGCGCGGAGAAGATCCGCACGTACAACTACGGCGAGCGGCGCGTGACAGACCATCGCATCAAGCTCACCGTGCACAACCTCGACGACGTGCTCGAAGGTCAGCTCGACGAGATCACGGCTGCGCTGCAGGCCGACGAGAAGCGTCTGCGCCTGCAGGCGCAGACGGCGGCATGATCACGCCGGCGGCCGAGCCGCGCAGGCGCATTCGCGGCACGAGCGCGCGCGACGCGCTCGACGGGGGGATCACGGCAATCGCGGCGGCCGGGTGCGAAACGCCGCGCCTGGACGCCGAAGTGCTGCTCGCGCACGTGCTCGGCGTCGCGCGCGAGCGCCTGCTGATCGATGACGAGCTGTTCGTCGCCGGAGCCGCCGTACGCAACTTCCAGGACGCCGTGCGCCGTCGCGCGGTGCTGCGCGAGCCGGTCGCCTACATCGTCGGACGGCGAGGCTTTCGCCGGCTCGTGCTCGAAGTCGACAGCCGCGCGCTGGTGCCGCGCCCCGACAGCGAGCTGCTGGTCGAGCGCGCGCTTTCGCTGCCGCAGGGCGCATGCGTGCTCGATGTTGGCACGGGCAGCGGCGCGCTCGCGCTGGCGCTGAAGGACGAGCGCGAGGACCTGCGCGTGACGGGCAGCGACGTCAGCGAGGACGCGCTCGCGCTGGCGCGTGCCAACGCGCAGCGGCTGGGACTCGACGTCACGTGGCTGCGCGCCGACCTGCTCGACGGCCTGCCCGATGAGTTCGACGCGTTGCTCGCGAACCTGCCCTACGTGGCCGAGTCCGAGCGCGCGACGCTCGCGCCGGAGATCCTGCGCCACGAGCCGCCCGGCGCGCTGTTCGCCGGCGCCGACGGGCTCGACGCGATCAGGGCGCTGCTGTCGCAGCTGTCTGTCAGGTCGCGCGTGGCGTTTGTCGCGCTGGAGGTCGGCGCCGGGCAGGCGCCGGTCGTCGCCGAGCTGGTCGCCGCGGCGGGTTTCGCGGATGTCGAATGCACACGCGACCTTGCGGGTATGGAGCGTGTGGTGAGCGGACGGCGCACACGATGACACCGGTCCTCGACGGCGCCGACGCCGATCGCCTGCGTAAGTGCGTGGCGGGCGGGGGGGTGGCCGTGTTCCCCACCGACACCGTCTACGGCTTGTGCTGTGACCCCGACGACGACGCCGCGGCCGCGCGTCTGTACGAGCTGAAGGGTCGTCCGCCGGCGCGCCCAGCGGCCGTGATGTTCTTCGCGCTTGAGCACGCTCTGCACTCGCTGGGCGACCTCTCAGACGTCGAGCGCGACGCGCTGAGCGCGCTGCTGCCGGGTCCGGTGACGCTGCTGCTGGAGAACCGCTCGTCGCGCTTTGCGCCGGCCTGTCGCAGCGACGCCGCGACGCTCGGACTGCGCGTGCCATGGCTGCCCGAGGCGCTGCGCGCGCTCGGCGCGATCGCCGAGCCGGTCATGCAGTCGAGCGCGAACATCTCCGGGGGCGCCGATGCGCGCAAGCTGTCCGACGTCCCGGCGGCGCTGCGCGACGGCGCCGACCTGGTGCTCGACGGCGGCAAGCTGCCGGGGACGCCTTCGACCGTCGTGGACCTGCGCGAATACGAGGACGGCGGCGCCGTTCACGTGCTGCGCGAGGGCCCGCTGTCGGCCGAGGCCGTGCGCGAGATGCTGGCCCTGCCGCGCTGAGCGTCAGGTCGCCCGCTCCTGCTAGCCTCGTGGCAGCTGCCGCGACTGGCGCCTGGAGATGGGATCGACCATCGGGGAGCGGCCAGCGACAACGCCGCGCGCCTGGGCATTCACTCCGACCGCCTGCACCGAAGGAGGCGCCATGTCCGAGCTAAGCCCCGAGTACTTCAACCGCCCGCTCAGCGAGGTGGACCCCGAGATCGCCGAGGTCCTGCGCGGCGAGCTGGAGCGCGAGCAGCGCACGCTGGAGGCGATCGCCTCGGAGAACTTCGTCCCGCGCGCCGTGCTCGAATGCCAGGGCTCGGTGCTCACGAACAAGTACGCCGAGGGCTATCCCGGCCGGCGCTATTACGGCGGCTGCGAGTGGGTGGACGTGTCCGAGCAGCTGGCGATCGACCGCGCCAAGGCGCTGTTCGGGGCCGAGCACGCCAACGTCCAGCCGCACTCCGGCGCGCAGGCCAACACGGCCGTCTATCACGCGCTGCTGGCGCCCGGCGACACGATCATGGGACTGTCGCTAGCGCACGGCGGGCACCTGACGCACGGGATGAAGATCAACGTCTCCGGCCGCCTCTATGACATCGCCGCCTACGAGGTGGACCGCGAGAGCAGCCTCATCGACATGGACGAGGTCGCGCGCATCGCGCGCGAGCGCCGCCCGAAGATGCTGCTCGCCGGCTGGTCGGCCTATCCGCGCCAGCTGGACTTTCAGCGCTTTCGCGAGATCGCCGACGAGGTCGGCGCGCTGCTGATGGTCGACATGGCGCACTTCGCCGGGCTGGTCGCCGCCGGCCTTCACCCCAACCCGATCGAGTACGACGCGGACGTCGTGACAACGACCACGCACAAGACGCTCGGCGGCCCGCGCGCGGGCACGATCCTGTGCAAGCAGGAGCACGCCAAGAAGATCGACTCGGCCGTCTTCCCCGGCCAGCAGGGTGGCCCGCTGGAGCATGTGATCGCGGCCAAGGCGGTGACGTTCAAGATTGCCGCCAGCGAGCTGTTCGCCGAGCGCCAGCGCCGCACGCTGGACGGCGCGCGCGCGTGGGCGGAGGAGCTGCTGCGCGCCGGTCACGGCGTGAACGTGCTGACCGGCGGGACAGACGTGCACCTGGCGCTCGTCGACCTGCGCGACTCAGAGCCCGCGCTCACCGGCAGGCAGGCCGAGGATCGCCTGCATGCGATCGACATCACGGTCAACCGCAACGCCGTGCCGTTTGACCCCCGCCCGCCGATGGAGGCGTCTGGCCTGCGCATCGGCACGCCCGCGCTGGCGACGCGCGGCCTGCAGCACGACGACTTCGTGGAGGTCGGCCGGATCATGGCCACCGCGCTGACGCCCGAATACGAGTCGCGCGCACACGAGCTGACAGAGCGGGTGCGCGAGATCGCCGAGCGCTATCCGCTGTACGAGGAGATCGCCAACGCCGGCGCGCAGCCGGCGCTCTGAGGCTCGCCCGGGGTACGGCCGGCGGCCTGGCCGTCGCGCGCCAAAACTCTCGCGGCCGGCGTCGCCGAATGCTCACGGTTGCTGTGCGACCCCTATGCCTGCGATGCTTTTCCACACGAGATGGCGCACGTGACCGAGCTCGACGCGCTTTATGCGTTCCTCGTGGCTGCAGCCGTGACGGCGCTGCTCACGCCGCTGTCCATGCGCTTCGCGAGGGCCGTCGGCGCGATCGACGAACCACGTGAGCGCGGCCTGTCGGACAGCCCGACGCCGCTGCTCGGCGGCCTTGCGATCTTCGCCGGCACGCTCGTCGCCGGGCTGATCTGGCTGCCCGCCGGCTACGCCTCTGAACACCAGCTGTGGCATGGCGTGCTGCTGGCGGCCGCCGTGATCACGCTCGTCGGAGCGCTCGACGACCGCTTCGAGCTGCCGCCGATCGTCAAGCTCACCGGGCAGGTCCTCGCGGCGGTCATCGTCGTGCACTTCGGCGTCGCCGTGAAGGCGATCACGCTGCCGTTCGTCGGCACGCTGGCGTTTCCCAACGCCGGCGTGACCAACGCCGGTCCCGTGCTGACCGTGCTCGGCCTCGTTGGCATGATGAACGTCGTCAACTTCTCCGACGGCGTAGACGGGCTGGCCGCGGGCGTTTGCACGATCATCGCCGCCGCAATGACCGTCATCGCGTTCGACCTCGGCCGGCCCCAGCCCGGCGTGCTCGCCGCGCTCACCGCCGGCGCCGCGCTCGGCTTCCTGTTCTACAACTTCCCGCCGGCCTCCAGCTTCATGGGCGACTGCGGCGCCAACCTGCTCGGGCTGATGATGGGCGTGATCACCGTCGAGGCGGCCGTGAAGACGGCCGCCGTCGTTTCCTTCGTGCTGCCGCTCATCCTGCTCGCGGTGCCGTTCCTCGACACGACGTTCGTGGTGCTCAAGCGGCTGAAGTACCGCCAGCCGATCTACCGCCCCGACAGCGAGCATTTCCACCATCGCATGGCGCGCATCGGCTTCTCCAGCAGGCGCACGATCGCCTACCTGTACGCCTGGACGCTGATGCTCGCCGGGCTCGCGCTGGCGCTGCGCTTCGTCCCCTACTCAGACCACAAAGGCCACCTGCATACCGGTTGGTCGCTGGTGATGATCGGCCTCGGCCTGATCGCCGTGGCGGCGAGCGTCTATCTCGTGTACGTGCTGGAGATCCTCAAGTTCCGTCGCCTGGATGCCATGCGCCTGCGCCTGCTGCGCCCCGACGCCTCAGCGACCGAGATCGAGCAGCGGATCGTCCACGACCTGGAAACGGGCGAGATCGACGCGGTGTCGATGGACGGCGAAGACGCGCACGTGGATGTGCGGCCGCGCCGGGACGAGCAAGGGGTCGGCGAGCGGCAGGTGGATGAGGACGGCATACGCGCAGAACAGCAACGCCGCGCCGCGCAGCCGCCGATCGCCGCAGACAGCGGCTAGCGGCAGCGCCCAGATCGCATACCACGGCAACAGCCACGCCGTGGACAGCAACAGCGCAAGCGTCGTCCAGCCAGCCGCCACCCGCCAGTCGGCCCCGCGTGCGGTGCGCCACAGCGCGACGCACAACACGACGACGAACGCGGCGAGGAACAGCTCGCGCCACCAGTCAGGCGTGCCATGCAGGCCGACAAGTCGCGCCGTCTCGGCGGGGATGCTGTGAACCGCCACGAGCTGCTGCTGCTCGCCGACCGCGTTGAGGAAGCCGAAGGCGTGCGTGCCGAAGCCGATCACGCCGACTGCGCCGAGCGCCAGGAGGCTGAGCACGGCCGCCACCGCCACTCGCCTGCGCTGACGCCAGTGGCGCGGCGCGAGCACGACGAACGGCAGCACCAGGCCGGCCGTGACCTTCACGCCGACGCCCACCACCAACGCAGCCGCGGCCGCGCGAAAGCGCGGGCTCGCGCCGGCGCTCAGGGCCAGCGCCGCCGTGAGCATCATCAGCATCAGCGTGTCGTTGTGCGCGCCGCCGACCGCCAGCACGAGCAGCACCGGGTTGAGCCCGACGAATGCCGCCGCCCATCGCCGCGACTGCCCGAGCCGCCCCGCCGCGCGCGCGACGAGCGCGACCGAGCCTAGGCTGGCGGCGACCGACACAGCTTTGAACGCCCACAGGCCGCCGGCCAGGCCGAGCGGCGCCGTCGCGTAGCTGGCCAGCGTGAACAGCGGCCCGTAGGGCGAGTGCTGGTAGGGCCAGCCGAGGAAATACAGCACTTCGTCGCCCGGCGCCTGCGCGGCCACGTGCGTGTACGGGTCCAGGCCGTGCAGCGCGCCCAGCCGGGCGAAGCCCAGATACCCGAACACGTCCTGGGAGATCAGCGGCGGCCCGAGCAGCAGCAGGGCGTTGGCGGCGACGATCGCCGCGACGATCGCGCGCATCGGCAGCGCGCGCGCGAACGCCAGCACGAGCAGGTAGCTCGCGCACATGATCAGCGACAGCGTCTGAAAGCCTCCCCCGCCGAGCGTCATGCCCAGGCCCTCCAGCGGCCCGGCCATCCAGCCGGGCCAGCCGCCGCTGCGCCCCGGCACGTACTGTGACGGTTCGCCGGCGGCGCCCGCCACCGTCAGGAAGATCGTCACGACGATGCCCAGCAGGCCGATCAGGCCGAGCGCGCGCGGCGCCGCGGCGGCGCGGCTGGTGGGTGGGTGGTGCGCGGCCCTGACGCGGGCCTGCGAGCGGCGAGCGGCCTCGGTCGGCGCGCTGGGCAGGGCCGGAGCGGACGGCATCGACTCATTGTTACGTCTAGCGCCCAGGCAGGCGTGTGGTGGGCGATGTAGAATCCTTACGCAGCCGCGAAAGCGCGTGCCCTCGGGGGCAGATCGGTGTACGTGTGTGCGGCTGCCAGGCGCCCGACACAGGGCGTGAGCTGCCTTTCACATGCGACTTCGCCGCCGCAAACAGACATCGCGCCGGGCCTCGGGGCCGCGTCGCGTATTGATCCTCTCCGCCGATGTCGGCGAGGGGCACGCTGCGGCTGCCCGCGCGTTGGCCGCGCAGCTCGAGCACGCCCCGCAGCCGACCGAGGTCACGGTGATCGACGGCCTCGGCGCGATGGGGCGCGTGCTCAAACCGGTCGTCGAGGACGGCTACCGCGTGCAGCTGCGCTTCATGCCGTGGACCTACACGGTCGTCTACGGGCTGCTCAACCACGTGCCGCCGGTTCGCGCGCTGGCCACGCGCCTGCTGTGCCTGTTCGGGTCGCGTCCGCTCGCGCGCACGATCGCCGAGCACGACCCCGACGTCGTCGTCTCGACCTACCCGGCCGTGACCGTCGTGCTCGCGCGCCTGCGCCGCACCGGCGTCGTCAAATGTCCGACGGTCGCCACGATCACCGACCTGACCGGCCTGTTCTTCTGGGCGCAGCCGGGGATCGACATGCACATGGTGATGTACGGCGAGTCGCTGTCGCCCGTCGAGCGCATCGCCGGGCGCGACAGCGTGCGCTTGGTGGCGCCGCTCATCTCCGACGAGTTCCTGCAACCGCGCTGCCCGCTGCGCGCGCGACGCGCGCTCGGGCTGCCCGAGGAGGGCCGCATGGTCGTCGTGTCCGGCGGTGGCTGGGGTGTCGGCGACGTCGAGGGCGCGGTGCGCGAGTTCATCGAAGTGCCCGAGGCGAGCAGCATCGTCGTGCTCGCCGGGCGCAACGAGCAGCTCGCGCAGAAGCTGCAGCGCAGCTTCGCCGGCGAGCCGCGCGTGCACGTGTACGAGTTCACCGACAAGATGCCCGAGCTGCTCGCCGCCGCCGACGTGCTCGTGCACTCCACCGGCGGGGTGACCTGCCTGGAGGCGATGGCCGCCGGAACGCCGGTCGTCTCATATGGGCTGCCCGTCGGCCACGCGCGCGTCAACACCCGCGCGATGGCCGCGCTGGACCTCGTGCGCCTGGCAAACGACACGACCGAGCTGCGCGAGCACGTTCGCGCGAGCTTCGCCGCGATGCCTGACGATCAGCCGAGGGTCTCCGGCGATGGCGCGGTCGCGGGCAACCTCGCAGCCGCCGACGTCGTGCTCGACGTGCCTCGCCGCGTGCGCCCGATTCCGCGCTGGCGCCTGCGCACGGTCGCATTGGCGAGCCAGCTCGTGCTGCTGCTCGGCGTCGGCGCGTGGATGGCGTCGACGGACGAGGTCACCGCGCTGGCCAGCAAGATCCTGCACGTCCACGCGCTCGCGGAGGTCAAGACCAACCAGCCCGACGTCGGCCTGATCGTGCACGCGCCCGCGGGCCAGGTCTCGCGCGTGGCCGCGCAGCTCGCCGCGCGCGGCATCCATGTGTCCTTCGCCGACGACGGCGGCGTGCCGTCGCGTCACCTGATCGTCAGCCTGCGCGCGCTCGGCGACGAGGTCGTGCCGGAAGTGCCCGGCTCCTCGGTGTTCCGCTGGGTGCGCACGCGCTCTGTGCTGCACGCGCAGGCGCGCGCGCTCGGTCTGCGCCACCGCTTCTATTACCTGCAGCCGCCCGGAGGTCTGACCGTCGGCCAGCTCGTGCTCGCGCGCACCGACGGCGCCACGCCGGTGTGCGGCGCCGAGCGCCTGAACGCCGAGGGTCCGCTGCCTCAGCGCTCGGTGCGCGCCGGCGACGTGCTCGTGGTCGAGCTCGACGGCTCGGCCGCGTCGGTCAGCGGGCTTGAACGGTTGATCTCGTGGCTCGGCGGCAAAGCGCTCGGCGCCGAGCCGCTGGCGTGGCTGACGCGCTCGCCCTCCATCAGTGCGACGAGCAACGGCGAGCGCGCGAGCAGCGCGGCCCCCGCCACGAGCAGCGCCAGCGAGGCCGACAAAGGCACCCCGCCGAGCGGCGTGTCGGCGAAGCTCTCGCCGAACAGCAGCGGCGCGACGACGATCGGGATCACCGTCTGAGTCACAAACACGACCGGCGCCACCTGGATCGCCGGTCGCTCCTGCAGCGCGCTCATCTCGCTCAGCACGCCCACGCCGGACGCCGCGGCGGTGGACAGGCCCCACAGTGCCGCCAGCAGCACGTGGCCCTGTGCGAGGTCGTCGGAGGCCAGCTTCGTCGCCACGCCGCTCCAGCCGCCGGCCAGGCCGGCGCCGACCATCGTCACGCCGGCCGGCGGATGCGTGAACAGGCGCAGCGCGTACGGCAGCATGCTGGCGGCGGCGAGGCTGGCCAGCACGATCGTGATCGCCAAGGCCTCCGAGCCGTGTCCGGTATGGCGCGGGGGGGCCGCCAGCCCAGCGCCGACCACGCCGATCACGATCGCCGCCATCGCCACGTACTCCGTGCGCCCGGCGTGCTCATGCAGCATGCGCTGCGCCAGGAACATCAGCACGAGCAGGCCGGCCGCGAGCGCCGGCTGCACGACGACCAGCGGAGCGAGCAGCAGCGCGACGATCTGCAGTGGCCAGCCGAGGATCGACAGGCCCGTGCCAAGCAGCCAGCGCGCGCGGCGCACCAGGCGCCACGCGAGCGCCAGGCGCAGATGCTGGTCGTGTGGCGCCTCCTTGGCGTCCATCGCCTGCAGGGCGATCCCTAGGCTGTACAGGCTGGAGGCGCCTACGGCCGCGCCTATGCCAAGCACCAGATCGACCATGTCCGCCATCGATCATCGCATCCTCGTACCACCGATCGCCGGAGCCGCCGCCGTGGCGGTCGCCGGCTACCTGCTGCCGGGGCTCGCCGGCGCGGTGCCCGCGCTGCGCCGGCCGCTGGGTGTGCAGGACCGCACGGCCAGCGGCCGCGGCTACGCGCTGACGTTCGACGACGGCCCACACGCGCAGGGCACGCCGGCCATCCTCGACGCGCTCGCCGCCGAGCGCGCGCACGCGACGTTCTTCCTCGTCGGCGAGCAGGTGCAGCGCAACCCCTCGCTGCCCGCGGAGATCGTCGCCGCCGGCCATGCGATCGGCGTGCACTGCCATCGCCACCGCAACCTGCTGCGCCTGGCGCCGGCGCAGGTGCGCCAGGACATCGAGCGCGCCACCGCGCTGATCGAGGACGCGACCGGCGTCTCGCCGACGCTCTACCGCCCGCCCTACGGAGTGCTCAACGCCTCAGCGCTGCGCCTGGCCAACGCGCGCGGCTGGCGCACGCTGCTGTGGAGCCATTGGGGACGCGACTGGGAGCGGCGCGCCACGCCGCAGTCGATCGCCGAGCGCGTCACTGCGGGCGCCGGGCAGGGAGCGGTGCTGCTGCTGCACGACGCAGACGACTACTCCGCGCCGGGCTCGTGGCGGCGCACGCTCGCCGCGCTGCCGCAGGTCTTTCAGACGCTCGCCGACCGCGGCCTCTCCCCGGTCGCCGCCTGAACGTCCGCGCCACGTCGCGCCCAGCTGCGGCTGGGGCGCGGGGTAACATCGGTCGCTTGTCCAGCGCTGCATCGATCGACTCCGGGGGCAGGTCGGGCGCGGTGAGGCCGGCCGCGACGCGAGCGCGCCCGCTCGCGCGCTCGCGCTGGTGGGTCGAGCTGCTGACGATCGGCTGGCTGCTGTTCCTGTACGACGCCGTCAACAACCTCGCGCCGCTGCGCATGTCGGTCGCGCTGGGCAACGCGCGCGGCATCCTGCACGTGGAGCGCGTCCTGCACATCGACCCCGAGCTCGCGCTGGACCGCTGGCTGGCGTCCCATCGCACACTTGGCGCGATCCTCGCCAACTACTACGACAACGCGCACTTCGTCGTCACCCTGTCGGTGCTCGGCTGGCTGTGGTGGCGCCGTGCTGACATCTACCGGCCGCTGCGCAACTCGCTGGTGCTCGTCAACGTGATCGGCTTCGTCGTGTTCTGGTTCTTTCCGGTCGCGCCTCCCCGCCTGCTCGACGGCTTCACCGACGTGGTCGCTTCGACGCATGCATTCGGCTCGTGGCACACAGGCGCGCTCGCCTCGGCCGCCAACCAGCTCGCCGCGATGCCCTCGCTGCACATGGCCTGGGCCGCCTGGTGCACGCTGGCGCTGTGGCGTTCCAGCAGACGCACCGCCGTACGCGCGGTTGCACTGGCCTATCCATGTCTCACGGGGCTCGCCGTGCTGGCCACCGGCAATCACTTCTTGCTGGACATCGTCGGCGGCCTGATCACGCTGGCGATCGCAGTTGCGCTCGCCGGCTCGTCAGCGGGCGTCGCGAAGCGCAGCCTGCCGCGCGTGGGCCTGGCGCGCCATGTGCGTGAGAGGCGTTCGCAGCCCCGGCAGGGCGGCGTCGCCTAGCTGTAGAACCTGAGCACGTTGTTCAGCCGGCGGTTGTCCGTCGCAAGCGCCGTGCCGCCTCCCTGGCGCGAGCCGCGGACGCCGGCCACGCACGGCGGCTGAGCACCGTGCGTGGGCCCTGCGTCAGTGATGCCTGCGCTGTGCGGGGCGATGCTTGCGCCCCCCGTGACGCGCGGTGTGCAGCACCTGCCTGGCGCTCGCGTTGACGGCGGGCCCGCGCGAGCCGTCGACGCCCAGCCCGATGACCGTGACGGTGATGCCGTCGCGGAAGCCGATCACGGGCACCGCGCCGCGCCGCGTGCCCGGCTTTACGATCTGCTGGAGGTGCCGGCCGTCGGTGGCGACGATCTTCAACAGCGTGTGCGCTGAATTGGGCGGCGGCACGAAGCTGAAGCTGAGCGCGCGCTTGCCGGCCTTCACCCGCAGATTCTTGGCCCGACCCGGCCGCGGCGGGCGCGGCGCAACGAAGCTGCCGAGTTGCTCGGACCCGGCGGGTAGCCCTTCGTGGGTGACCAGCGCCAGCAAGCTGCGACGACCCGAGGGGCCGAAGGCCGGCCGGAAGCGAATCGTGCCGCCGCCGGGGTGGGCGTGCCCGATCACGCGCAAGGAGCTGCCGGTCTGTTCTGCGAACGCGATCGCGAGGCCGGCGGAAGCAGACGTGCGGTAGCGCACCGTGCGGTGCAGGCCATGACCGCCGAGCTTCGCGCTGATCCTCGGCCCCGGGGCGCTGATCGAGGCCTCTGCGCGGGCGATCGGCGCCTTGCTGCCGGGCGCCTGTTCGATGCTCCAGTTTCCCGGGGCCGGATGCTGGATGCCGATGTAGGTCGCATTCGATGCCGGATCCCGCACAGCGCCGGCGGTCATCGCCGACGATGCATTCGGCTTGGCGGCGAGATCGAGCCGCTGGCCGTTCGGCGCGACGAGCACCAACGCGGGCGCCCCTCCCGAGCCGTGGACGACGAGGCTCGCGGTCGGCGCGTGCGCGGGCACCGTGAAGCCGATCGCCGTGGCGCGTGCGTGCACGCGCGAGACGGTGCCTTCGCCGTGTTTGACGAGGGGGTTGACCGGCAGGGCCTTGCCGGTCTTGTCCTGGTAGAGGAACACCTTGGGCAGGGCGTCGCCCCAGTGGTAGGAGATCGTTCCGAACAGCAGGAACGGAGGGGCGGGGATCGTGAAGCCTGGGGGCGGCACGTAGGCCGCGAAGCCCTCGTTGTTGATTTCGACCGTAAGGCCGGGGATTTCCAGGTCCGAGAACGGATCGGGAAGATGAAAGAAGACTGCGGTCTTGAGCCTGCCTGAGTAGATTTTGTGTTCGGGATCGACGATCGCGTTCAGCAGGCCCTTGAATTTGATCAGCCCGAGGTCGTATTTAGCTTCCGCGTCGAGCGAGACCTGGTTGGGGATCTTGTAGACGAGCTTGGCGTTGGCGAGTTCCATTTTGTATAGATAGCCCTGCGCTTCGGCGGTGATCGTCACCGGTTTGCCGAAGGCGACGCTCAGCTTTCCGTCGAGGCTGAACGCGTAGTCGCGCCGTTCGCCGTCGCCCGGCGGCTTGAGCGGCGTCACGCCGAAGCCGATTTCACCGGCGAGCTTGAGCGGACTGAGCCCAAGTTCCAAGCCGCCGTGGCTGAGGTACAGCTGCGGCGGCGGGTCGGTGTCGTCGAGCGGAATGCCTGGGTAGGGCAAGCCGACGTCGAGCGAGCCTTTCACGAAGTTGCCTTTGTCGAACTCGACGCTGACTTTCGCGTCCACGGCGCCGCCGCCCGCGGGCACCTGCACCTCGCCTTCGCCCTTCCAAATTTCGCCTTCCAGCTGATAGCTGAGGTCGACTTCCTTCAACTCCAATGCGCCGAAGTTGGCGTCGCCGATCTTGAACTCCAGCGACTTGAGCTTCAGGCCCCCCGGCATCGTCGCCTCCAGGGTGGCGCTGCCGGTGACCCCGCCGAAGTAGCCGGGCAGCGTCAGCGAGATCGGGATTTCAACACCGCCCTTGACGAGTTTGATGTCGACGTCGCCGTCGATCGGGAAGCCCTCGACCAGCGGAGGCTGCTTTTCGTGCAGGTCGAACAGCTCTTCTCCGATCGCGCCGGTGGGGATCTTGGCGTGCAGTTCGTCGTGAAACAGCGTGATGTTCACGCCGGCCGCGGTGAGCACGACGCGCACCTTGCCCGTCGTGTCGATCGTGTGCAGTTTGGGATCGATGCCGATGCGCACGCCTGGGTCGGGAATGATGCGCAGCCCGTTGATGTCGACCTCGCCGAGCGAGACGTCGAGGTTGGGGTTCTTCGGTTCGTGGCCCCAGCAACCGCCGCCCTGGTTTTCGGCGACCAGCACGCCGAAGCCCGCGGTCGTGCACGTCGATGTCGCCAGCTGGTCGCCGACCGACGAGCCGATGCCGCCGCCGGGCAGCGGCCCGAGACCCGGCTTGCCGGTGGCCAGCTGTGTGCCGAACGCCGAGACCTGCACGGTGCCACTGCCCTCCGCGCCGACTGGGTTCTGCACGAACGCGACGAAACCGCCGCCGTCGGTCGTCGCCGCGACCTGGAGGTCGCCGAGCGAGGCGCCGTTGGGGGCCGCAACGGTCAGTGCGGGGTTGGAGAAGTCGACGCCGTCGGTCGACGTGCGCACCTCGACGCCGAGCGCGTCGGTGTAGGCGAGCGCGATTCGCCCGGTCGGGTCCTCGGAGATCCTGGGCGGGGTGGCAGAGGCGCCGAGCGCGGTCGGCGCGCCGACCGGCTGGCCGCCCGCGATGCGGCGCAGCGACAGGTTGCCGCCGTTGATCGGGCTGTCGCTGGTCATCACGTAGACGCCGCCGGCGCCGCCGATGATCTGCGGCTGGAAGCCGGGGAACGACGCGCTCGACCAGCTGGAAGCGTCGTTGACGTCGCCCTGACCGGTCCACTCGCGCACGAACACGTTGCCGCTGAGGTCGGCAAAGGCCGCCACCGGCTGCGTGCCGTCGAGCGCGAGTTTCCCGTAGTAGGCCTGATCGCCTTCGCCGAGCTTCGCCTTGGAGGTCGTGTACAGGCCGGTGGTGCTGCCCTGGAAGAACGTGCCGCCGGTCTCGGTCGCCGAGATCGTGCCGACCGACGGGGCGCTGGGGTCGCCGTAGGCGATCGCGCCTCCAGATATCTGGTTGTCGCCGATCTGGCCGGGGCCGGTCAGCGTCGCGCCGCCGTCGACCGAGCTCCACTCGAACACGTTGCTGTCCGATGTCTTTTCGCCCGGCGTTTTGAACACGTCGGGGAAGCGCCGGTCGACGACATACAGCTGGTTGCCGATCGCCAGCGGGACGGGGCCGTCGAAGTCGTGGTTCTCGCCGGGCGAATTGCCGGAGAATTCGCCCTTGCCGTCGCCGCCTTCGGGCGCCTGCGGGGTGGGCGCGGCGCCCGACGAGGCGCAAGCGGTGAGCCCGCGCTGCAGGTTGCAGTAGGAGAGCGTGTCGGGCACCGAGAGGCCGCCATCCTGTGCGAACACGACGTGCGCGGTGCCGGATTCGTCGACGAGCAGGTTCGGGTACTTGCCGGCGCCGATCGTGATCGGTGGGAACGGCGTGGTGGTGACGCTCGCAAACGTCTTCTTGCCCTTGTAGCCGGGCGAGTGGTAAGGCGTCGCTGCGGCTGAGCCGGCGAGGATGCCGGCCACAAGCGAAACCAACACCGTGGCCGCGATCTGAAAGCGCAGCATCTGAACCCCCCCGGGTCGAGGCCGCTCTGACCGCTGCACCGACCGGAGCGACTGTGGACGTACCTGTCGGCGCGACGATACCGGCAGCTCGCCAACGCTGCGTCGTCGAGCTGCCGAGCGTCAAACGGACGAACGGATGTTGGCTCGCAGGGCGGCGATGCTAGACCCGGCCGGTTCGCCGACCCGTCAAGAACGCGCGTGGCGTGACAGTCGCAGCGGCCGGGCTGGCGTTGTGTACGTATGTCACAAAGTTGTTACGAAGTGCAAGACACGGTAGACTGGCCGAGCTGCCCAGGACGCTCCAGAAGCGCTCTGAAAGTCAATAGGACAGGCGCTCGGACGGGTTCGCCGCACTCGGCGTGCGGACTTTTTGTCGGGTCTGTAGGGTGGCGCACTCACATGCCAGACTTCGATGCCAACGACGATCAACCGCGCCTGAGCGCTCCCGGGATGGACGACTCGATCGACCTTCCCAGGCTCACGGCGCGCTTTGCGCCGCGCATGCGCCAGCTCGCCGAGCGTCGCTGCCTCACACGCCCGGCCCCGCGCGAGTTGCGCATCCGGCCGGTGCTCATGGCGCGCCGCAGAGACGCCGCGCGCAACGCGTGCGGCGCGCGGATGGCGCCCCCGCGACGCCGCCGGCGGCTGCGGATGAAGTGCCACAGGCAAAGCCCCGGGCACGTCAGCTGACGTGTTCACGCTTCGCTACCTCGACGTGTGCCTGGTGCTCGCGACGGCTCCGTTCGTGTTGCTCGGCAACCTACCGATCGCCGGATACCTGATCGGCGCGACGGCGTGGCTGCTGACGCGCCTGGGAACCGGCTACGTGCACGCGCGCGCCAGCCGCGTGGGCGAGGCCAAGCTGCGGGCGGGCCTGCAGGTCGCGGGCATGATGGGTCGCGTATGGCTGGTCGCGCTGGCGATCATCCTCGCGCGCGTCGCCGGCGGCAAGGGCGACGGCATCATGGCGGCCGCGCTCGTGCTGGCCGCGTTCACCGTGTACTTCGTGATGTCGTTCTTCACGCGCGAAGGGCTGCGCGCACCGGCGGGCCCGGCGGGGCGGGCGACTCCGTCATGAGCATCCACAAGCTGGGACTCCCACCGACCGGGGCAGGTGCCGTCGGGCGATGAACGCCACGGAGGGGGGAACGCAGAAGCAGAGCAGCACCAAGCGCACTCTGCTGATGCTCGGCGGCGTGTGGATCGGCGGCGTGGTCGTGCTCGGCGCGATCTACGGCGTGCACGGCACGCGCAACAACACCTTCAAGCCGCAGAACGAGTTCAAGCTCGACAACTGGGTGCACCTGGGCGTCTTCTCGATCAATAAGGCGGTGCTCTACCTGGTGCTCGCCGCCATCGCGACGTGCGTGAGCATGATCTACATCGCGCGGCGCATGCAGCAGCGCCCGAACAAGGTGCAGGCCGCCGTCGAGCTGCTGTACGAACTGATGCGCGACAACATCACCGGCAGCGCGATGACCGAGAAGATGGCCGCCAAGTGGTTTCCGTTCATCGGCGCGCTGTTCTTGTTCATCATGTTCTCCAACCTCGTCGGCTACATCCCGCTGCCGACGAACACCGAGCACAAGATCGACGTGGCGGGTCTGCATATCCCGTCCTTCTCGCTGTACGCCGCCACCGCCAACCTGTCGATCCCGCTCGTGCTGGCGCTCGTCGTGTTCGTGTCCTACACGTTTGAAGGCATCCGCGCGAAGGGCCCGATCGGCTACCTCAAAGGGCTCGTTCCCGGAGGAGTCGAAGGCGGCATGGCGGTCGCGATCTTCTTCCTCGAGGTGCTCTCCAACCTGATGCGCATCCTCTCGCTGACGATTCGTCTGTTCGCCAACATCCTCGCGGGGCACCTGATCATCTTGTTCATGGCGGGAGCGCTCGCCGTGATCCTCGGCATCACCGCGCTGGGCTGGTTCACGCTGCCGTTCGGCGTGCTGCTGTTTGCCTTCGAGGTCGGTCTGGTGGCCGCTCTGCAGGCGTTCATCTTTGCCACCCTCACCGCTATCTACCTCGGCGGCGCGGTCGCCGAAGACCACTAAAGGAGCCAATAGACGTGCACATAGCTTTGATCACCCTTCTGGCGGCGGCCACCGAAGAAACCGCCAAGGCCGGCAAGTCGATCGGCCTCGGCGTCGGCGGCGGACTCGGCGCCGTGGGCGCCGGCGTCGGCATCGGCATCATCTTCGGCAAGGCCATCGAAGCGATCACGCGCCAGCCGGAGATGCGCGACGAGATCACGCAGTTGCAGTGGCTCGGCTTCGCGCTCACCGAGGCGTGCTTCTTCTACGGCCTCGTGGCGGGCCTGCTCGCCGCGTTCATCGTCTGACGCCATGCTCGCCGCGCTGACCCCAACGACCAACGCAGTGCTCGCCGCGTCCAACGGCAGCTTCCTGATCAAGCCGGGCATCGGCCTGATGATCTGGACGCTGCTCGTGTTCGCCATCACCATGGTCCTGCTCTCCAAGCTGGCCTTCCCGCGCATCTCAGAGGCGCTGGAACGGCGCAAGCGCAACATCGAAGAGTCGATCGACACGGCCGAGCGCACGCGCACCGAGGCCGACGAGCTGCTCGCCGAATACCGCGAGCGCCTGAAGGAGGCCAGGTCACAGGCCGAAGAGATCGTGCAGCGCGCGCGCCAGACGGCCGACGCGCACGAGTCCGAGTCCAAGGAGCGCGGGCAGGAGATCGTCGCGGAGGCGGCCAAGCGGGCCGAGCGCGACATCGAGGCGGCCACCAAACGCGCGCTCGACGACATCCGCAAGGAGGTCGCAGACCTGACCGTGATGGCGACCGAGAAGGTCACGCGCAAGACGCTCGACGCCGCCGACCAGAAGCGCTTGGTCGAGGAGGCGCTGAGCGAGCTGGACTTCTCAACGATCTCCTCTGGGGCCAACTGATCGTGGATCGCGCGGAGGTGAGCGTTGATGGATGAGCTGGCCGAGGTCTACGCCCGCTCGCTGTTCGAGGTCGCGCGCGAGCAGTCAAAGCTCGACGAGCTGCGCGAGCAGCTCGGCCAGTTCGCCGACGCCCTCGACGCCAATCGTGAGCTGGCCGTGTTCTTCTTCTCGCCTTACTTCTCCACGATCGAGAAGCAGGATGCGCTGGGGCGCATCCTGGAAGGGGCCGACGAGGTGTTCGTCAACTTCCTCAAGGTGCTCATCGAGAACCACCGCATGCCGGTGATCTTTCGCACCCGTCAGCAGTTCGAGCGCATGTGGGAGCGCGAGAACCAGCTGCTGCCGGTGGACATCACCAGCGCGATCGAGCTCGACCAGGTGACGACCGAGAGCCTCGGCCGGCGCATCGGCGAGCGCGCAGGGCGCAAGGTGCGCCTCGCCGCGCACGTCGACCCCGACATCATCGGAGGCGTCGTGCTGAGAGTGGGTAACTCGATTCTCGACGCTTCAATTCGCAACCGACTGGAGCAGCTGCGCAGGCACGTTGCCCAAGGAGCTTCCTAGGAAAAGACATGCAGATCAATCCAGATGAGATCACAAGCATCCTCAAGAGCCGCATCGAGGGACTCGACGGCGGCAGCGCCGAGCTGACGGAGGTCGGCACCGTGCTTTCGGTGGCCGATGGAATCGCACGCCTGCACGGCCTGGAGAACTGCATGTCCTTCGAGCTGCTCGAGCTGCCGCACGGCGTAACCGGGCTGGCGCTCAACCTCGAGTCCGACAACGTCGGCGCGGTGCTATTCGGCGAGTGGGAGCACGTCTCTGAGGGCGACACGGTCAAGCGCACCGGGCGCCTGCTCGACATCCCCGTAGGCGAGGGCCTGCTCGGGCGCATCGTCGACCCGCTCGGTCGCCCGCTCGACGGAAAGGGCGACATCGACACCTCCGAGCGCCGCCCCGCCGAGTTCAAGGCGCCGGGTGTCGTGCAGCGCCAGCCGGTCAAGGAACCGATGCAGATCGGTCTGAAGGCGATCGACGCGATGATCCCGATCGGCCGTGGCCAGCGAGAGCTGATCATCGGCGACCGCCAGACGGGCAAGACGGCGATCGCGATCGACGCGATCATCAACAACAAGGACACCGGCGTGGTGTCCGTGTACGTGGCGATCGGCCAGCGCATGTCAACGGTCGTCGCGCTCGCGCAGACGCTCGATGAAAACAACGCGCTGGAGAACACGATCATCGTCGCCGCGCCCGCCGACGAGGCGGCGCCGATCAAGTTCATGGCCCCGTATGCGGGCTGCGCGATGGGCGAGCACTTCCTCTACAACGGCAAGCACGCGCTGGTCGTCTACGACGACCTGACCAAGCACGCCTACGCCTACCGGCAGATGTCGCTGCTGCTGCGCCGCCCGCCCGGGCGCGAGGCCTACCCCGGTGACGTCTTCTATCTGCACTCGCGTCTGCTCGAGCGCGCGGTCAAGCTCAACGACGACCTCGGCGGCGGATCGCTGACTGCGCTGCCGGTGATCGAGACGCAGGCCGGCGACGTGTCGGCGTACATCCCCACGAACGTCATCTCGATCACCGACGGGCAGATCTTCCTGGAGTCCAAACTGTTCAACTCCGGTGTGCGCCCGGCGATCAACGTCGGCATCTCCGTCTCGCGAGTCGGTGGAAACGCGCAGATCGGCCCGATGAAGAAGGTTGCCGGGCGGATCAAGCTCGAGCTTTCGCAGTTCCGCGACCTGGAGGCCTTCGCACAGTTCGGCTCAGACCTCGACGCCGACACGCAGAGGACGCTCGCGCGCGGCGAGCGCCTGGTGGCGACGCTCAACCAACACGAGCGCGAGCCGCTGGCCGTCGAGGACCAGGTCGTGCAGATCTACGCTGCGACCAATGGCTATCTGGACAGGCTGAAGGTCGAGCGCGTCGGCGAGTTCCTGGCCGAGCTGGTCGAACGCATGCACGCTCAGCACGGCGACGTGCGCGAGAAGGTCGCCGGCGGCGACTGGTCTGAGGAGACGCAGAAGGCGGTCAAGGAGGCCGTCGAGGCGTTCGCGTCGGACTTCGGCTATGACCTCGACGAGGAGGGCCAGCCGCTCGACGACGACGCGCCCCCGGCGGCGCGTCGAGAGGACGCCGCGCAGGCCGACGGCGCGCCCGAGGCCGAGGCCGAGCAGCGTGAGGAGGAGCCGCAGCCGGCCTAGCGCCGGCGCGAGACGCATATGGCATCACAGCGCGACGTAAAGGGACGGATCTCCTCGGTCAAGAACATCCAGAAGATCACCCGCGCGATGGAGATGGTCGCCGCGGCGCGCCTGCGCCGCGCCGAGCAGCGCATCCAGGCGCTGCGCCCGTACGCCGACGCGCTGCGCCGGATGACGCGCCAGGCCGCGCAGGCCGCCGGCGCCGAGGCCTCGCGCCTGCCGCTGCTGTCCGAGCACGACTCCACCGACAACGTCGGGCTGCTGCTGGTCACCGGCGATCGCGGCCTGGCCGGTGGCTTCAACTCGCAGGTCATTCGCGCCGGCGTGCGCATCTCGACCGAGTACGCGGAGGACGGCCTGCAGACCGCTTGGTACGCGACCGGCCGGCGCGGCGTCTCCTCGCTGACCTTTCGCGGGCGCGAGCTCCGCGGTAGCTACACGGGCTTCGCCGACAAACCCGCCTACTCCGACGCGCGCTCGATCGCCGACGATCTGATCACCGGCTACATCGACGGTCAGCTCGACCGCGTGGAGATCGTCTACAACGCTTACATCTCGCCGCTCACACAGCAGGTGACGCGCGAGACGCTGCTGCCGCTGTCTGCCGCCACGATCGCCGCGGACGACCCTGAGGAGCCCGACGGCGACGGCGGAGCGGAGCGACAGGGCGGTCCGCGCGCGCTCGTCGACTACGAGCCCGGGCCCGAGGAGATTCTCAAGCGCCTCGTCCCCGACTACGTGGAGATCTCCATCTACCGCGCGCTCGTCGAGTCGACCGCCGGCTTCTTCGGCGCGCAGATGACGGCCATGCGCAGCGCATCCGACAACGCCGGCGAAATCATCACCGACTTGACGCTGCAGATGAACCGTGCGCGCCAGGCGGAGATTACGCAGGAGATCATGGAGGTCGTTGCAGGGGCAGAGGGACTTACCTAAGGGACGAACGTTGAGCTGCGCGATACTGCGTCCTCGGCCACTCGCGTGCTGGCCGACCGTCGATCCCGTCGATCGACTATCGGTACGCCACGCGAGCTGCCTGTGCCCGTCAGGGTGCGTCCTTGTCTCGCTTGCCCAACGTCCGTCTGTGGCGCGACAACCCAAGACTTGAGTTAGAGAAAAAAGGAGATTCGAAAGCAAATGGACGCGAGCATCGCCACTGAGCCCACCAGCTCCCAGACCTCCGGCAACGGGGACGCCGCCAAGCCCAACGTCGGACGCATCGAGGAGATCCAAGGTGTGGTGATCGAGGCGGTGTTCAGCGAGCGCCTGCCCGAGATCAACCACGCGATCACCGTCGCGCGACCGGCCGCGGCGGCCGAGGAGGAGGCCGAGGGCATCAGCCCCGGCGCCGGCGAGAGCGTGCTCGTGTGCGAGGTCCAGCAGCACCTCGGCGACGATCGCGTGCGTGCGGTCGCGATGGACACGACCGACGGCCTCGCGCGCGGTCTCGAGGTGATCGACACGGGCGCGCCGATCACCGTGCCCGTCGGCGAGGCTACGCTCGGGCGCATCTTCAACCTGCTCGGCGAGCCGATCGACCTCGGCGAGCCGCTGCCCGCGGACACGCCGCGCCGCGGCATCCACCAGGACGCTCCGCGCGTCGAGGACCTGACCCCGACGACTGAGATGTTCGAGACGGGCATCAAGGTCATCGACCTGCTCGCGCCATACGCCAAGGGCGGCAAGGTCGGCCTTTTCGGCGGCGCCGGCGTGGGCAAGACCGTGCTCATCCAGGAGCTCATCCACAACCTCGCCAAGGAGCACGGCGGGCTGTCGGCGTTCTGCGGCGTGGGTGAGCGCTCGCGCGAGGGCAACGACCTGTGGCTGGAGATGAAGGAGTCGGGCGTGCTCGACAAGACCATGCTCGTGTTCGGGCAGATGAACGAGCCGCCCGGCGCGCGCATGCGCGTCGCGCTGTCCGGCCTGACGATGGCCGAATACTTCCGCGACCAGGGCCAGGACGTTCTGCTGTTCGTAGACAACATCTTCCGCTTCGTGCAGGCCGGCTCTGAGGTCTCGGCGCTGCTCGGGCGCATGCCCTCGCAGGTCGGCTACCAGCCGACGCTGGAGACCGAGATGGGCGGCCTGCAGGAGCGCATCACCTCGACCAAGAACGGCTCCGTCACCTCGATCCAGGCGATCTACGTGCCGGCCGACGACTACACCGATCCGGCGCCGGCGTCGGTGTTCGCGCACCTCAACGCGACCACCGCGCTGTCGCGCTCGATCTCCGAAAAAGGCATCTACCCGGCGGTCGACCCGCTGGACTCGACCTCGACGATCCTCAAGGCCGACATCCTCGGCGCGGATCACTTCCGCGTGGCCAACGAAGTCAAGGAGATCCTGCAGCGCTACAAGGAGCTGCAGGACATCATCGCGATCCTCGGCATCGACGAGCTCTCCGACGAGGACAAGCTGACGGTGCAGCGCGCGCGCAAGATCGAGCGCTTCCTCTCTCAGCCGTTCTTCGTCGCCGAAGAGTTCACCGGCACGCCAGGCGCATACGTGCCGATCGCCGAGACGATCCGCGGCTTCGAAGAGATCATCCAGGGCAAGCACGACGAGGTTCCCGAGTCGGCGTTCTTCTTGAAGGGGACTATTGATGAGGTAGTGGAGGCCGCGAAGAAATAATGGCTCGCACGACGTTCCCAGTCGAAGTGCTGACGCCCGAGGGCGAGGTGTTCTCCGACGAGGTGGAGATGCTCTCCACGCGCACGTCCGTCGGCTCGATCGGCGTGCTCGCAAACCACGAGCCGGTGCTGGCGATGCTCGAACCGACCGAGCTGCGCCTGTATCGCTCGGACTCGGACGTCGTGCGCTTCGCGCAGGCCGAGGGCTACCTGCAGTTCGCCGACAACCGCGCGCTGGTGCTCGTGGAGGAAGCGATCGAGCCGGCGTCGCTGGACCGCGAGACCTTTCAGACACGGCTGAAAGAAGCCCAACAGACGGCCGAGCAGGCGCAGGAGGGCACCGAGCAGCAGGCGCGCGCGCAGCGCGACATCCGCCGCTATGAGGCCTTTCTCGCGGTCGGCGAGTAGGCTCGCAGCATGGACGGCGTGAGTCCCGCCACATCGCATTTCCAGAGCAAGCGCCCCGGATGGTTCACGCGGCGCGTGTTCAACCCGATCGTCACCCTGCCGATGCGGATGGGCATCAGCGTGCTCGGCTCGCGCGTCTTGGAGGTCCCCGGGCGCAGCACCGGCGAGCCGCGCCGCACGCCGGTCAACCTGCTCGCGCTCGACGGCCAGCGCTACCTCGTCGCGCCACGCGGCGAGACCCAATGGGTGCGCAACCTGCGCGCCAGCGGGAATGGACGCCTGCTGCTAGGCCGCCGCGGCGAGCCGTTCAGCGCGGTGGAGCTCGGCGACGAGGAGAAGGCGCCGATCCTGCGCGCCTACCTCAAGCGCTGGAAGGCCGAGGTGGGGGTGTTCTTCGACGGCGTCGGCCCGGACTCGTCCGAGGACGAGATGCGCGAGGCGGCGCCGAAGCACCCCGTGTTCAGGCTCGGTTCGCCCGCCGGCTGAGCGGCCGCACCCTGCGCTGCGCGCCCGCCACGGCTGAACGCGCGGGGCGGTCGCGCGGGCCGGTGTGTCCACCGGTTAGCCTTCCCGGCCGATGAACGACTCGCGCCAGCCAATCGGGGTGATCGGCACCGGCTACGTCGGGCTGGTCACCGCCGCCGGATTCGCCGAGCTGGGCAGCGACGTGTGGTGCGTGGACATCGACGCCGCGAAGATCGAGCGCCTACGCGCCGGCGAGGTGCCGATCTACGAGCCCGGGTTGCAGGAGATGCTCGCGCGCAACAGCCAGCGGCTGCACTTCTCGACCTCGCTGTCAGACGCGCTGGAACACGCGCGGCTGCTGTTCATCGCCGTCGGCACGCCACCGACCTACTCCGGCGACGCAGACCTGTCGGCGGTGAACGCCGTGATCGACGCGATCCCCGCCTCCAAGGATCATGCGCTTGTGATGAAGTCGACGGTGCCATCGGGCACCGGCGTGGCGGTCAAGCGCATGTTCGCCGAGCAGGGCAAGGGCGGGCTGGCCTACGTGTCCTGCCCGGAGTTCCTCAAGGAGGGCTCGGCGATCGCCGACTTCATGCACCCCGACCGCGTGGTCATCGGCGACGGCGGCGACTGGGCCGGCGACGCCGTCGTCGAGCTGTACGCGCCGCTGCAAGCCGAGCTGGTGCGCACCGACATCGCCAGCGCGGAGATGGTCAAGCTCGCCTCCAACGCCTTCCTGGCGACGAAGATCTCATTCATCAACGAGATCGCCAACGTCTGCGAGGAGACCGGCGCGGATGTCGTCGAGGTGGCACGCGGCATGGGTCTGGACGACCGCATCGGACCGAAGTTCCTGCAGGCGGGCATCGGCTTCGGCGGCAGCTGCTTTCCCAAGGACGTCGACGCGCTCAAGCAGCTGGCCGGCAACTCGGGCTATCACTTCCAGCTGCTCACGGCGGTCATCGAGGTCAACGAACTGCAGAAGCGCCGCGTGATCGGCAAGCTGCACAAGCACCTGGGCGGGCTCGTCGGCAAGCGCGTCGCGCTGCTCGGCCTGGCGTTCAAGCCGAACACCGACGACATGCGCGAGGCGTCCTCGCTGGTGCTCTCGGCGCGCCTGAACGCGGACGGCGCATCGGTCGTGGCGTATGACCCTGTCGCCGAGGAGCAGGCGCGCGAGCTGGTCAGCGGCATCGCCTTCGCCGACTTCGCCGCTGCACGCCGCCGATGGCGCCGACGCGGTCGTGCTCGTGACCGAGTGGCCGGAGTTCCTGGAGCTCGACTGGTCGCAGGTCGCCGCGGCGATGCGCGGCAACCTCGTCGTCGACGGGCGCAACGCGCTCGACGTGCAGGCGATTCGCGCCGCCGGCCTGGCCTACGAGGGCGTCGGCCGCGGGGCGCAGAACAGCGACGACGACCAACGGTCAGGGCGCCCGGCATGAGGCGCGCGGGGAGGAGCTTGGGATGCAGGCGGTGATCCTGGTCGGCGGCGAGGGCACGCGCCTGCGCCCGCTGACCTCGACGGTGCCAAAGCCGGTCGTCCCGCTGGTCGACCGGCCGTTCATCTCGTTCATGCTGCGAGTGGCTGGTTCAGCACGGCGTCGACGACGTGATCATGTCGTGCGGCTTTCTCGCCACGAGCGTGCGCAACGTGCTCGGCGACGGCTCCGCGCTGGGCATCCGCCTGCGCTTCGTCGAGGAGCCCGACCCGCGCGGAACCGCCGGCGCGCTGAAGTACGCCGAGTCGATGCTCGACGAGCGCTTCTTGATGCTCAACGGCGACGTGCTCACCGACATCGACCTGACGGCGCAGATCGCCCAGCACGACCGCAGCGGCGCGAAGGCGACGCTCGCGCTGGTGCCCGTCGCCGACCCCAGCGCGTACGGGCTGGTGCACCTGCACGACGACAACTCGGTGCGCGACTTCGTGGAGAAGCCGAGCCCCGACGCGATCGACACCAACCTGATCAGCGCCGGCGCGTACGTGCTCGAGCGCGAGATCCTCGGCGCTCGTGCCGCCCGATCGCAACGTGTCGATCGAGCGCGAGGTGTGGCCGCGCCTGGTCGGCGACGGCCTGTACGGCTTTCCCTCAGAGAGCTACTGGCTGGACATCGGCACGCCCGAGCGCTACCTGCAGGGGACCTTCGACATCATCGAGGGCAACGTGCGCACGGCCGTCGGCGAGCGGCTTGGCGACGATTGGCTGGCGCTGGCTGATGGCGCGCAAGCCGACGGGCGCGTGATCCCGCCGGCGGTGCTCGAGCGCGGCGCGCGCGTGGCGGCGGGCGCGCAGGTCGGCAGCTTGGTGGTGCTCGGTGAAGACGTGTCGATCGCCGCGGGCGCGACGGTGGAGCGCTCGGTGATCCTCAACGGGACGCAGATCGGCGAGGATTGCCGCCTGCGCGACTGCATCGTCGCGGCCGGCTGTCGCGTCGGCGCGCGCACCACGATCACCGGCGGAGCGGTGCTCGGCGAGGGCGTCGTCGTGGGGGCGGACAACGTGATCGCCCACGGGGCGCGTATCTTCCCGGGTGTGACGTTGCCCGACGGCGCCATCAAGTTCTAATGGAAGTTCGACTCCAGGAGAGCAGCACATGAGCGAAGGCGCCCCCAGCGCTGCATCGACCGGCCAGGCGCTCTCGCGCGAGGCGATCGCGCGCGTCGACCTGT
The DNA here is from genome assembly GCA_963794905.1 of uncultured Solirubrobacteraceae bacterium. GTDB lineage: Bacteria > Actinomycetota > Thermoleophilia > Solirubrobacterales > Solirubrobacteraceae > Palsa-744. The sequence continues at coordinate 637,072 of CAWCFO010000002.1, read as the reverse complement.
CCGACCAACTCGGCGACGTGCTCGCGCTGCCCGAGCACCTGCGCGATGCCCTGTGGCGCGTGGAGTCGGCGATCATGCAGGACTGGGACACCTCCGCCGGGCTCGTCGTCGCCGGCATGGGCGGCTCGGCGATCGGCGGCGCGCTCGCCCGTGCGGCGCTGTCTGATCACGCGACGCGCCCGATCTTCGTCACGCGCGCCTACGGCCTGCCGCCGTGGACGACGCCCGACACGATGGTGCTGTGCGCCAGCTACTCGGGCAACACCGAGGAGACGCTCGCCTGCTACGAGTCCGCCGGCGCGCTCGGCGCCCGGCGCACGGTCGTGACGACCGGCGGGCGGCTCGCCGAGATGGCGCGCGCCGACGGCGTTCCCGTGATCCCGTTGCCCGGTGGCTTTCAGCCACGCGCAGCCGTCGCGTACATGACCGTCGCCGCGCTTGAGGTCGCCGCGCTGTGCGGTGCCGGGCCGCGCCTGAACTCGGAGATCGACGTCGCTGCGTCGCACACCGAGCAGCTGGTCGCCGAGTGGGGCCCCGACGCGCCGGAGGACTCGCTGGCCAAGGACGTCGCGCGCGGCCTGCTCGGCACGACGCCGGTGATCGCCGGAGCGGGGCTGACTGCGCCCATCGCCTACCGCTGGAAGACGCAGATCAACGAGAACGCCAAGCAGCCGGCGTTCTGCGCACGAGCTGCCCGAGCTCGACCACAACGAGATCGCCGGCTGGGAGGGCGCGCAGGACGTGGGGCGCTTCGCCGCCGTGTTCCTCGACGACTCCGACGCGCACCCGCGCGTGAAGGAGCGCATGGATCTGACCGAGCAGATGATCACCGCCAACGCCGCCGCGAGCTTCCGCCTGGAGACGCGCGGCGAGACGACCGTCGAGCGCGTCATCTCGCTGGTGCTGCTCGGCGACCTAGTGTCGCTCTACCTGGCCACGCTGCGTGGCGTCGACCCTGGCCCCGTGAGGGTGATCGACGAGCTGAAGGCCGCGCTCGACGCGCGCTAGCGTCGCGCGGGTCTGTGATACCGTCGAGGCGACGGCCGAGGAGCGCTGCGACGGGCTCCGGTCCCGCCACGCTCGGTCTGTCCCCTTGTAGCAAGGGCGCTCACCTGACCGGACAGGAGAATTCGCCATGTCAGCGATGACCCCCACCGCAGTAGCCACGGAAGCCGACTTCAAGGTCGCCGATCTCTCGCTCGCCGACTTCGGCCGCAAGGAGATCGTGCTCGCCGAGCACGAGATGCCCGGCCTGATGTCGATCCGCCGCGAGTACGCAGACGCGCAGCCGCTGAAGGGCGCGCGCATCACCGGCTCGCTGCACATGACCATCCAGACGGCCGTGCTGATCGAGACGCTGACCGCGCTCGGCGCCGAGGTCCGCTGGTGCAGCTGCAACATCTTCTCCACGCAGGATCACGCCGCCGCCGCCGTCGCGGTCGGTCCCGACGGGACCGTCGAGGACCCCAAGGGCGTGCCCGTGTTCGCGTGGAAGGGCGAGACGCTCGAGGAGTACTGGTGGTGCACCGAGCAGGTGCTGCGCTGGCCCGAGGGCGACGATGGCTCGGAGGGGCCGAACATGATCCTCGACGACGGCGGCGACGCCACGCTGCTCGTGCACAAGGGCACCGAGTATGAGAAGGCCGGCGCCGTACCCGACCCGGCCGGCGCGGACTCGGAGGAGCTGCAGGTGATCCTCGCCACGCTCACGCGCTCGCTGGCCCAGGACCCCCAGCGCTGGACGCGTGTCGGACAGGGCATCAAAGGCGTCACCGAGGAGACGACCACGGGCGTGCACCGCCTGTATGAGATGGTCGAGAGCGGCGAGCTGCTGTTCCCGGCGATCAACGTCAACGACTCGGTCACCAAGTCCAAGTTCGACAACCTGTACGGCTGCCGCCACTCGCTGATCGACGGCATCAACCGCGCCACCGACGTGATGATCGGCGGCAAGGTCGCCGTCGTGTGCGGCTTCGGCGACGTCGGCAAGGGCTGCGCCGAATCGCTGCGCGGGCAGGGCGCGCGCGTGATCATCACCGAGATCGACCCGATCTGCGCGCTGCAGGCGTCGATGCAGGGCTACGAGGTCAAAACGCTGCCCGAAGTGATCGACACGGCCGACATCTTCATCACGACGACCGGCAACAAGGACATCATCACGGCCGCCGACATGGGCCGCATGAAGCACCAGGCGATCGTCGGCAACATCGGCCACTTCGACAACGAGATCGACATCGCCGGCCTCGGCCGCGTGGACGGCATCGAGCGCGTGAACATCAAGCCGCAGGTCGACAAGTGGGTCTTCTCCGACGGCCACGCGATCATCCTGCTCTCCGAGGGGCGCCTGCTGAACCTCGGCAACGCGACAGGGCACCCGAGCTTCGTGATGAGCAACTCCTTCTCCAACCAGACGATCGCGCAGATCGAGCTGTTCACCAAGAACGACGAGTACGAGAAGCGGGTCTACGTGCTGCCCAAGCACCTCGACGAGAAGGTCGCGCGCCTGCACCTCGATGCGCTCGGCGTGAAGCTGACGAAGCTCTCAGACGAGCAGGCCGCGTACATCGGCGTGCCCGTCGAGGGTCCGTACAAGCCGGACCACTACCGGTACTAGATGAAGGCGATGGTGCTCGCAGCCGGGCTGGGAACCCGGCTGCGCCCGTTGACGTACGAGATCACCAAGCCGATGGTGCCGGTGCTCGACCGGCCGGTGATGGAGCACATCCTCGACCTGATCGACGGCCACTCCTTCGACGGGGTGATCGCCAACCTGCACTACTTCCCGGAGACGATCCGCGAGTACTTCGGCGAGCGCATCTCCTATCGCTTCGAGGAGCAGTTGCTGGGCACGGCCGGCGGCGTGCGCGGGTGCGCGGAGTTCTTCGGCGACGAGCCGTTCCTGGTGATCTCCGGCGACGCGCTGACGGACATCGACCTGACGGCCTTCGCTGCGCGTCATCGCGCGGCGGGCGGCGTCGCGACGCTGGCGGTCAAGCAGGTGCCCGACACGCGCGAGTACGGCGTCGTGCTGCACGACCGCGATGGGCGCGTCACGGGCTTTCAGGAGAAGCCCGAGCCCGACGAGGCGCTGTCGGACCTCGGCAACTGCGGCATCTACATGTTCGAGCCGAGCATCTTCGACTACTTCCCCGATCGCCCGTTCGTGGACTGGGCCAAAGACGTCTTTCCGGCGCTGCTGGAGAACGACGTGGCATTTCACATCCACGAGGTGCGCGAGTACTGGAACGACGTCGGGTCGCTCGGCGAGCTGCGCCAGGGCACGTTCGACGCGCTCAACGGCGAGCTGCACCTGGAGATGCAGGGCTCGCAGGTCGCCCCGGGCGTGACCGCCGTGGGCACGTCGCCGCTGCGCGACGACAGCGACGTCGACGGCACGGTGTGGATCGGCAGCGACGTGCAGATCGGCACGGGCGTGCGCCTGATGGGCCCCGTCGTGTTGGGCGACGGCGCGCGCATCGGCGACGGCGCGCAGCTGCGCGAGAGCATCGTGTTCCCCGGCACCGAGGTCGCCGCGCACTCGATCCTCATCGGCGCGATCGCCGGGCACGGCGGCATCTTGCAGAGCCTGCGCCGCCGCAGCGCAGCGTCCGCTTAACGCGACGGGGCCCGCCTAGGCGAGCCCCGCAACGGAAAGTGAGTCTATGTGACAGTTGTCAGCATAGCAGATCGCTCACGTCCTTCACGCGACCTCGTAGCGCTCGCGTCGCCGCTGCTCGCGCTCTGACTCCGACAGCGCGCGCATGAACAGCACGACGATCGCCACGCCCATCACGATCGACTGCTCGACGGCCATCACGAAGCCGGCGATCGACTGGTCGTCGTGCGCGGAGACGCCCCACACGCGCGCGTGGTGAACGTAGTAGGAGTACAGCGCCGAGGGCGCGAACGCCAGGCCCATGCCGAGCGCGCCGACGAACAGCTTGGTCGTGGCCATGTAGATCACCGGCCCCATGCCGCCGAGGCGCAGCCGCGCGCGGATCGGCGACAGCAGATGCCACCAGTACAGCGAGCCGGCGATCAGGAACGTGACGTGCTCGAACACGTGCACCAGCGGATGGCGCAGCGCCACGTCGTATGCGGCGGGCACGTGCCACGCCCAGATCACGGCGACGTAGAGAACGACCGCGAACGCGGGGCTGGCGATCGCGCCGGCGCGCTGCTCGAAGTCCTGCACGACGCGCGTGATCGGCCGCAGGATCACCTTCGTGAAGCCGAGGATCGCGAGGATCGGCGCGAGGTCGAGCAGCAGCATGTGCTGGATCATGTGCATGAAGAACAGCTGGTCGGCAAGCGCGTCGACCGGCGACACGAGCGCGACGAGCGCGACGAGCAGCGCGCCGAGGAAGCAGCACAGGCGCCATACCGGCGCGTCGGCCTGCGGGCGCGGCGTGTCGCCTCGGCGCACGGCGCGCCAGCGCGACACGTACGCGCCGCCGACGATCGCCACGCCGGCCAGCACGCCCGGCTCGAGCGTCCACGAGAGGTCTGGGCTCACCGCTCGGATTGTTTCACCGCGCCGGCTCCCGCCGGCGCGGTGGCGGTGAGGACGTGTGAAAGGCGCAGCACAGCGACGGCGCGCGGGCCTGGACGAACGATCCATATCGCCGGTCTCGATGGACATCCGCCCGGCGCGGGCGTAGCATCTTCAGACAGCGCCAGACAACAGCCGACCAAAGGAGCCTGTGATGCAGATCGACATCAAGGGTCGCAACGTCCCGGTCACCGACGAGATCCGCATGCACGCGGCACGTCGCCTGGACAAGGTCGCTCGGCAGGTCTCCGAGTTCGCGCGAGTCGAGATCGAGATCTTCAAGGAGCCCAACCCGCGGGTGTCCGATTGCCACGTCGCAGAGGCCACGCTGTACCTGAAGGGCGTCACGCTGCGTGCGCACGACTCCTCACCGGAGATGCTGCACTCGCTCAACCTGATGACCGACGAGCTCGCGCGCCAGGTCAAGCGCCACCGCGACAAACGTCGCCACCGTCGCGAGGCGCGCGTCGCCGCGGCCGAGCGCAGGATGGCGGCCGAGACGGCGCGGTCGATGGGCTTGCCGGCGACGTAGACGCCGGCTCTCTCGACGAGCGACAGCAGACGGTTCGCGCGACGCGGCGCGCCGAGCCTCCACGCGACGGCGCGCCATCGCGGACGAGCCCGGGTTTACGCGCTCGCGCTGCCGGGTAGAGACAGCCGCGTCCGGTTGTCTCATTTGGAGGAGTGGGTCGTCTTGGGGTCAGCAGCTCGCCTGGTCAGGCAGTCTTCGCTTGTTCGTCTCGCATCGTCCGTCGCAGCGCTCGCGCTCGTGGCGGCGCTGGCCGGGCTGGCACTCGTCGGCGTCGCACAGGCGTCGAAGGTGTCGCCGTCGCTGCCCGCCAAAGAGGGGAGCGGGCCACGACCCGGCCCGGAAGTGCTCTACGAGCCGCTCGCGCAAGCTGCGCAGCTGGAAAACGCGCCGCTGAGCGGCTGGCGCGCCAAGCCGATCCTCGTCTCCGGCGCGAGCGCCTACCGCAAAGGCGAGTTCCTCTACCAGGGCTACATCTACGACGACCACGGCGCCAAGGAGACGGTCGACCCGTCCAACCCGATGATCTCGCCCGGTGGCGACTCGTCGGGCGGCGACACGTTCTCAGAACCCGACGGCACGTACACCTACCCGACGGGCGCCCACTATGACGAGAACGCCGCCAACCTCGTCGAGCTGCGCGTCAAGCCGAAGGCCGGCGCGACCGCCTTTCGCATCACGCTGAACACGCTCGAAGACCCGAGCCTCGTCGCGACGGCCATCGCCATCGGCGGCAGCGAAGGCGAAACGCACCCGTTCCCGTTCGGCGCCAACGTGTCCGCGCCCGCGCAGTACTTCCTCACGGTGCACGGCACGACGGCGACGCTCACCGACGCCGCCAGCGGCGCCGAAGTACCCGGCCCGGCGCCGAAGGTGAGCGTCGACCTGGGGCGCCGCCAGATCACCGTCGAAGTGGCGCACCGCCAGTGGAACCCCGGCGCCTCGACCGTGCGCCTGGCCGCCGGCGTGGGGCTGTGGAACACCGCCACCAACAGCTACCTGCTGCCCGGCGCCGTCGCCAGCGCGACGCAGCCGGGCGGGGCAGGCACCGACCAGTCACCGCCCGCCTTCTTCGACGTCGCCTTTCGCTTCAACGCGCAGGAGCCGGTGCCCTCGACGCCCAATCCGGGCAACGAGGCCAACCCCGCCTACTGGCGCGAATCGGCGCAGGCTCAGGCGCTGGCCAGCGGCAACATCAGCCAGTTCCACGCCGAGGTGGACTTCGCCAAGCTCGCCGCGAAAACCGAAGACGACATGCCCGGCCAGCCGACCGGCGTGCCGCAGAGCGGGTACTTCGACCGCATCCTCGCCTCGCATTACTCAGAAGGTCAAGGCGCCGATTACGCGACAGGCGGGTGCGGCAGCTCGGTTCAGTGCATCGGCGAGATGCGCGGGCAGCTGCTGCCTTACGCGATCGACGTGCCCAGCGGCAGCGAACCGAGCGCCGGATGGGGCGGCACGTTGCTGCTGCACTCGCTGTCGGCCAACTACAACCAGTTCGAGGGGACCAAGAACCAGTCGCAGTTCGCCGCGCGCGGCGGCGGCTCGATCGTGTTCACGCCTTCCGGGCGCGGTCCCGACGGCTGGTATTACGACCACGCCGGCGCAGACACGTTCGAAGTGTGGGCGGACGTCGCCGCGCACTATCGCCTGAACCCATCCTTCACGGACATCGCCGGCTACTCGATGGGCGGCTACGGCACGTACAAGTTCACCAGCCAGTTTCCCGACCTGTTCGCGCGCGCGCAGCCGACCGTCGGACCTCCCGGGCTGGGCGTGTGGGCGCCTCCCGCCGAACCGCAGCCGGGCGGGAACCAGTCGCTGACCGAGCGCATGCTCGGCTCGGTGCGAAACGTGCCGTTTTTGATCTGGGACGAGACGAGCGACGAGCTCGTGCCGATCGCCGGCGTGCTCGAACAGGTCAAGCGCTTCGACGAACTCGGCTATCGCTACGAATTCGACCAGTTCCAGGCGGGCGAGCACCTGACGCTCGCGATCAACGACGAATACGCGCCGGCCGCCGCATTCCTGGGGACGGAAACGATCAACAGCGACCCGTCGCACGTGACCTACGTGTACAACCCGACGATGGACTTCCCGGCCGACGGGACCTCCGCCGGGCACGCCTACTGGGTGTACGACGTGGGGCTGCGCGACGCCAGCGGCTCGGCGCCGCTGGGCACCGTCGACGTGCGCTCGCAGGGCTTCGAGGTCGGCGATGCGCCCGCCCAGGAAACCCAGCACGGAGCCGGCGCGCTGACCGGCGGGATGATCCCGGCGATCCCGTACACCAGCCAGAGCAAGGCCTGGGGGCCGGCGCCGAGCGAACCGGCGCACGACGCGCTGAACATCGACGCGACGAACGTCGCGCACGTGACGATCGACGCACGGCGCGCGAAAGTCGACTGCAAAGCGCAGCTCAACGTGACCACCGACGGGCCGCTGACGGTCACGCTGGCCGACTGTCGCGGCGTCAAAAGCACGCCGGTCACCGAGAGCTTCGACTGAGCGCGGGCGGGCTCGCGCCCGCCCGCTGGTGGCTAGACGCCGCGTCCACGGGAGCTATCCTTTTGCCCCATGCCATCCCTGCTCGATCGCGCGCTCAACGCCGGTGAGGCGAAGCGGTACAAGACCTACCAGAAGCGCGTCGCGCTGATCAACGCCTTCGAGGGCGAGCTCGAACACGACTCCGATGGCGAACTGCGCGAGCGTATGGACGCGCTGCGAGAGCGCGCCGCCGACGGCGAGTCGCTGGACGCGCTGCTGCCTGAGTGCTTCGCGGTTGTGCGCGAGACGGGCAAGCGCACGATGGGCATGCGCCACTTCGACGTGCAGCTGGTCGGCGCGATGGCGCTGCACGACGGGCAGATCGCCGAGATGAAGACCGGCGAGGGAAAGACGTTGACGGCGACGCTCGCGGTCGTGCTCAACTCGCTCGCCGCGCGCGACGGCGTCGAGACCCCCGAGGGCGAGCAGCCCGAGCGCAAGGGGGTGCACCTGGTCACCGTCAACGACTACCTGGCGCGCCGCGACGCCGAATGGATGAGCCCGATCTACGACGCGCTCGGCGTGAGCGTGGGCGTGCTGGAGAACATGCAGCCGTTCGAGGAGAAGCACGCGGCCTACGCCTGCGACGTCGTGTACGGCACCAACTCCGAGTTCGGTTTCGACTACCTGCGCGACAACATGGCGACGGATATCGCCGAAAAGGTGCAGCGCGGCCATCCGTTCGCAATCGTGGACGAGGTCGACAACATCCTGATCGACGAGGCGCGCACGCCGCTGATCATCTCCGGCGCGCCCGAACAGGCGGCCGACCTGTACGTCAAGTTTGCGCGCCTGGCGCCGAAACTGACGCCCGGCAAGACGCCCGAGGGAATGGACCCGCGCTCCAAGAAGCAGTTCGTCGCCGACTTCGACTACGAGTTCGACGAGAAGCACAAGACGATTTCGATCACCGAGCAGGGCGTCGCCAAGGCCGAGCGCTTCCTCGGCATCGACCACCTCTACCGGGCCGAGAACGGGCACATGGTCAACCACCTCAACCAGGCGCTGCGCGCCGAGTCGCTGTACAGGCGCGACGTCGACTACGCGGTGATCGACGGCGAGGTGAAGATCATCGACGAGTTCACCGGGCGCATCCTCGACGGCCGCCGCTGGTCTGAGGGGCTGCACCAGGCGGTCGAGGCCAAGGAGAGCGTGTCGATCCAAGAGGAGAACCAGACGCTCGCGACGATCACCTACCAGAACTTCTTCCGCCTCTACGACAAGCTCTCCGGGATGACCGGCACGGCGCTGACCGAGGCGACCGAGTTCATGAAGATCTACGAGCTGCCCGTCGTGCAGGTGCCGACCAACATGCAGATGGTCCGCGACGATCGCAACGATCAGATCTACAAGACCAAGGAGGGCAAGTGGAACGCGGTCGTCAAAGAGATCGCCGCGCGCCACGAGAACGGCCAGCCGGTGCTCGTCGGCACGATCTCCGTCGAGGTCTCAGAGCTGCTCGGCGACCGCCTGACCAAAAGCGCCATCAAGCACACGGTGCTCAACGCCAAGCCCGAGCACGCCGCGCGCGAGGCCGAGATCGTCGCCGAGGCCGGCCAGCCCGGCGCCGTGACGATCGCCACCAACATGGCCGGGCGCGGCGTGGACATCAAGCTCGGCGGCAACGCCGAGCACCTCGCGCGCCTGGAACTCGCACGCCAGGGAGTCGAGCCCGACACCGAGGACTACGAGCGCCGCATGGCCGACGTGCTGCCCGGCCTGGAGCGCGACGTGGAGGAGAACCGTGAGCACGTGATGGCCGCCGGCGGCCTGTTCATCTGTGGCACCGAGCGCCACGAGTCGCGACGCATCGACAACCAGCTGCGCGGCCGCGCCGGGCGCCAGGGCGACCCGGGCGAGAGCCGTTTCTTCCTGTCCGCCGAGGATGACCTAGTGCGTCTGTTCGCCGGCGATCGCATCTACCGCATCCTCGACAAACTCGGCGGCGTCGACGACGAGGGCAACGAGGAACCGATCGAGGCGAGCATGCTCTCCAAGCAGATCGAGAAAGCCCAGAAGAAGGTCGAGGAGCAGAACTTCCTGATCCGCAAACGCGTGCTCGAGTACGACGACGTGATGAACGAGCAACGCCGCGTGATCTACGCCTACCGCGACGAGGTGCTCGAAGGCCAGGCGATCGGCGACGAGGCGCGTCGCGAAGTCGCCAACGTGATCGAGCGCACGATCGACCAGTACACGCCTGGCGACTTCATGGAGGACTGGGACCTCGACGGCCTGTTCACGGCGCTCGGCCAGTTCTTCCCGATCGACCTCGACGACTCGGACCTCGACCCCGAGCGCGTCGACCGCACGTCGCTGACCGAACGCATAACTGCGATGGCCGCCGAGCGCTACGACGCACGCGAGCAGGCGCTCGGCGAGGAGCTGATGGGCGCGCTGGAGCGCTTCCTGCTGCTGCAGATCATCGACGAACGCTGGCGCGAGCACCTGTTCGACATGGACTACCTGCGCGAGGGCATCCATCTGCGTGGCTTCGCGCAGATCGACCCGCTGGTCGCCTACAAGAACGAGGCGTTCACGCTGTTCGGCGACTTGATGAACAGCGTGTGGACAGATTTCGCGCGCATGATCTTCAACGTGCAGGTCAACGTCGAGGGCGAGAACGGCGGCGGCCCCGAGCAGATGGCGCCGTTCACGCCGGCGGGCAGCTCCACGCGCGCCGGCCGCGTCTCATACTCGGGCGGTCAGAGCGCCGCCGGAGCGGGCGCGCTGGCCGCCGCCGCGGCTGCCGCCGGCGTCGCCCAGGGCGGCGAGGGCTATGAAACGGTCGGCGAAGGCGAAGAACTGATGCCCGTCGTCGAGCAGCGCGTCGTCGACGAGGAGCACACCGTCGGGCGCAACGATCCCTGCTGGTGCGGGTCGGGTAAGAAGTTCAAGAAGTGTCACGGCGCCTAGCGGGCCGTAGGCGCTGCGCGGAGCTGTGTCCTCGGTCGCTCATGTGCGGAGCACATTTCGCTTCCTGCGTCCTTGCTCCGCTTGGCCTACGGCCCGCTAGGCAAGCCCATTGCGCGGAGCGGCGTCCTCGATCGCTCATGTGCGGGGCACATTTCGCTTCCTGCGTCCTTGCTCCGCTTGGCCTACGGCCCGCTAGGCAAGCCCATTGCGCGGAGCGGCGTCCTCGATCGCTCGTGTGCGGAGCACATTTCGCTTCCTGCGTCCTTGCTCCGCTTGGCCTACGGCCCGCTAGGTCGAGGGCTGTGCGTTTAGGCTAGTCGCCGATGGTGCGCCGAGTCGTGTCGCCGGTCGCGCATGTGCAGAGCGGGGCATTCGCCGCGCGATGAACGTTCGCGGCCTGTTCGAGACGCACCTGACGGTCGCAGACCTGCCCGAGTCGGTTGCGTTCTACCGCGACGTGGTGGGGCTGCCGGTCGCGATCGAGCTGCCGGACCGCGGCGCGGCGTTTCACTGGATCGGCGGCCCCGGGCAGGCGATGCTCGGCCTGTGGTCGATCGGCTCGGCGCCGATGAACATGCAGCTGCACGTCGCCTTCGCGATGGACCTCGAGGACGTGCTGGGAGCGCCGGCGCGACTGCGCGAGCATGGGGTGCAGCCGCTGTCGTTCTTCGGCGAGCCTGCCGACCAACCCAGCTACATCGGCTGGATGCCGGCGGCGGCGGTGTACTTCCGCGACCCCTCGGGACACATGCTGGAGTACCTGGCGATGCTCGACGAGCGGCCACGTGCAAAGTTGGGGATTCGCCCGTGGGACGAGCGCGAGGCCGCCGCTCAGGCTGTCGGCAGCCCCCACGGCGCGTCGAGGGCGATGCGCCAGCCGTCGGCGCCGCGCGAGTAGACGACGACGGAACTGCTGCGCTGGGCGAACGGCTCGCCGTCGGCGCCTGTGCCGTTGAGCGTGAGCGTGCCGCTGGCCGTGGCGACATCGCCGGTGGCAAACACCGCGGCGAGCCGGATGTCGAGCGTGACGCCGCTGTCGATGAGCGCCTGCATGGTCAGCGCGACGGCATCCCTGCCGCGCGTCTGGCTGCCGTCGGGCTGCACGATCACGGCGTCGTCGGCCCACAGCGCCAGCGCCGCGTCGAGGTCGCGTTCGTTGACGGCCTTGGCGAGCGCGGCGGGGATCTGCTCTGGCGAGCCGGTCGGCACGTGCGCCACGATATGGGGTTGATAGCGTGGAGGCGTGGCCACAACCGCTCCCAGCGAGTCGACTCCTGAGCGCCTGGCCTCGATCCGCGGGCAGATGAAGCTGCTTGCGGACTATCTTTGACCCAGCTGAGCTGGGCGGGCGCGTGGCGGCGCTCGAGGCGGAGATGGGAGCGCCGGGCTTCTGGGACGACTCCGAGCAGGCCGCGGCCGTGTCTGGCGAGCACGCGCGGGCGAGCAGACGCCTGCAGACCTTCAATGCGCTGAGCGGCGACGTCGAAGATCTCGACGCGCTGGTCGAGATGGCGGTGGAGGAGGAGTCGCTGCAGGCGGAGGTCGAGGAGCAGATCGCCTCGGTCGAAGCGCGCCTGGCCGAGCTGGAGGAGCAGCGCCTGTTCTCGGGAAAGTACGACGCCGGCGACGCGCTCGTGACGGTCAACGCGGGGGCAGGGGGGACCGACGCGCAGGACTGGGCGGAGATGGTGCTGCGCATGGAGATGCGCTGGGCGGAGATCCGCGGCTTCACGGTCGAGCTGCTGGAGGTGAGCGAGGGCGAGGAAGCGGGCATCAAGTCGGCGACGTTTCGCGCGTCCGGCGAGAACGCCTACGGGCTGTTCGGCGCCGAGCGCGGCGTGCACCGGCTCGTGCGCCTGTCGCCGTTCGATTCGGCGCATCGTCGCCAGACGAGCTTTGCCGGCGTCGAGGTCGCGCCGGTCGTCCAGGACACGGGCGAGATCGAGATCAACGAGGACGATCTGCAGGTCGACACCTACCGTGCTTCGGGCGCGGGCGGCCAGCACGTCAACAAGACCGACTCGGCGGTGCGCATCACGCACCGTCCGAGCGGCATCGTCGTGCAATGCCAGAACGAGCGCTCGCAGTCGTCCAACCGCGCGACCGCGATGGCGATGCTCGCGGCGAAGCTGCTCGAGCGGCGCGAGCGCGAGCGCCAGGAGGAGATCGCGCGCGAGAAGGGCGAAGCGCAGGACGTCAACTTCGGCTCGCAGATCCGCTCCTACGTGCTGCACCCGTACACGCTGGTCAAGGACCACCGCACGAGCCACGAGATGGGCGACGTGCAGCGCGTGCTCGACGGAGACCTCGACGGGTTCGTGCGCGCCCACCTGCTGGCCTCGGCGGGCTCGCAGGGCGTGACGTCAGCGGGGGGCTAGTGCACGGCGACGACCTGCGTGAGCTCGTGCAGCGCCGTGACGTCAGCCGAGGGCTGGTGCACGGCGACGACCTGCGTGAGCTGGTGCAGCGCGCGCTCGCCGAGGACATCGGGTCGGGCGACGTGACGACCACCGCGACGGTCGCCGAGGATGCCCGCGCGCGCGCGCTGATCACGCAGAAGGCGCCGGGCTCGATCTACGGGCTGGACGCCGCGACGACGGCTTTCGCGCTGCTCGACGCGGACGTGCGCGTGCGGCGACTGGCCGACGAGGGCGTGTGGCGTGAGCACGGCGGCGAGGTGCTCTCGGTGCACGGCGCGGCGCGCGCGCTGCTGACGGCCGAGCGCACGGCGTTGAACTTCCTCGCGCACCTCTCCGGCGTGGCGACGATGGCGGCGCTGGCCGCCCGCGCAGTGCAGGGCACCGGCGCGCGCGTGCTCGACACGCGCAAGACGACGCCCGGCCTGCGCGCGCTGGAGAAGGCGGCGGTGGCGGCGGGCGGGGCGAGCAACCACCGCGCCGGCCTGTACGACGCGATCTTGATCAAGGAGAACCACATCGCCGCCGCGGCCGGCATCGCCGCGGCGGTGGCGCGTGCACGCGAGCTGGCGCCCGATCTGGCGTCGACGCTCGAGGTCGAGGTGCGCGACGAGCACGAGATCGAGCAGGCGCTCGCGGTGGGGGCGCCGCGGCTGCTGCTCGACAACATGGACGACGAGCAGCTGCGCGCGGCCGTCGCGCAGGTCGCCGGTCGAGCAGAGCTGGAGGCCAGCGGCGGCGTCACGCTGCAGACGCTCAGAGCCCGCGCGCAGACGGGCGTGCAGTGGGTGTCGATGGGCGCGCTCACGCACTCGGCGCCCGCGCTGGACCTGTCGATGCTGCTGGAGCTGTCGGCGTGAGCCGGCCTGCCGGCGAGCATGAACACGCGATGTCCGATGTATCATCGAGCGCTTGATGCAGCCTGAATCACTGCCAGATCGCGCAAGGCGGTGGGCTGTGCGAATCGCTGGTGCGGGTGCGCGCTGGGCATGGCGCACGCTCAATCGCATCCAGCATTCCAGCGACGCGGGCAGGCGCCTCGTCGAAGCGATCACGCGGCCGATCCGCTACCGCGACCTGCGCGTCAGGCGCGGCGCGATGGCCGGCGTGCGCATCAACCTCGGCGGCTCGTTCCTGCGCTACCTGACCGGCGACGCGGAGCCGGAGGTGCAGCAGGCGCTGGGCGAACTGGTCAAGCCCGGGCAGACGGTGTACGACGTGGGCGCGAACATCGGCTTCTTCACGATCCTCTGCTCGCGCCTGGTCGGCCCGCAGGGCCGCGTGTACGCGTTCGAGCCGATCCCCCAGAACCTCGTGACGTTGCGCCACAACATCGAGCTGAACGGCCTGACGAACGTGGTGATCGTCGAGAAGGCGCTGTCCTCCTCGACCGGCACGGCGGAGATGTTCGTGTCGCCCTGGTCGGCCTTTCACTCGCTGAACGTCGACGGCGCGACCAAACAGGACAACCATGGCTCCGAGGCCGGTGAGATCTCCGTCGAGACGGTCACGCTCGACGAGTTCGTGCAAGGCGACGACGTGCGCACTCCCGATCTGCTCAAGATCGACGTCGAGGGCGCCGAGCTGATCGTCGTGGAGGGCATGCGCGAGACGCTGCGCTCCGCACAGCCGCTGCTGCTGTGCGAGCTGCACGACACGAAGCTGGGCTACGAAGGGTTCGTCGACTCGATCGACTACCGCGCTCGCGTGATCGACGGCGACAGCCCCGAGCTGGCGGACGCCGATCGCAACGTGCACACGATCGCCTGGCCACGCGAGCGCGACATGGCGGGCGTCGAGGTCTGCGCCTGACGCTCCGGCGCGGCGCGGCGCGCCGGGATCGCGAGCGTGACCGGGGGCGGCGGACGCGCTCGAGGTCGCCAGCGCGCCGAGCGCCCGTAGGCAACCCCGGCCTCTATGATCGCCCGCCCCGGGGGAGGGGCGGGCGCGGGATAGAATTTAAGTCGATGGCGCTGACGCTTCCGATGGCTCCTTCCAGTTCGCCCGGCGGCGGGCTGTCACCGGCGGAGATCGCGGCGATGCAGGCCGAGGTGCGCGAGCTGGCGGCCGCGCGGCGCGCGGTGATCCTGGCGCACAACTACCAGGTGCCGGAGGTGCAGGACGTGGCCGACTACGTTGGCGACTCGCTCGGGCTGTCGCGCCGTGCGGCGGCCGCGGACGGCGACGCGATCGTCTTCTGCGGCGTTCACTTCATGGCCGAGACGGCGTCGATCCTCGCTCCCGAGAAGACCGTGCTGATCCCCGATCTCGACGCCGGATGCTCGCTGGCCGCGTCGATCGACGCCGGGCAGCTGGCGGCCTGGCGGGCGCAGTACCCGCAGGGGGTCGTGGTGATGTACGTCAACACGACGGCGGAGGTCAAGGCGCTGACGGATTACTGCTGCACCTCGGCGAACGCTGTGGATGTCGTGCGCCACATCTACGAGACGCACGGCGAGGACACCGAGATCCTGTTCGGCCCGGACATGTGGCTGGGCGCGTACGTGGAGAAGGAGCTGGGCCGGCGTATGCACGTGTGGGATGGCGAGTGCCACGTGCACGCGGGCATCCGCCCCGGCGACATCGAAGCCACGCGCGCCGCGCATCCGGGCGCCGATTTCTTGATCCACCCCGAGTGCGGCTGCTCGACGAGCGTGATGGAGTACGTCGCTGCGGGCGACGTGTCGGCGGAGGGCGTGCACATGCTGTCGACCGGCGGCATGCTCTCCTACGCCAAGGACGCCGAGCGCGATGGCGTGAAGCGCGAGGCCGTCGTGGCGACGGAGATCGGCATGCTGCATCCCCTGCAGATGGCCGCGCCGGAGATCGACTTCATCCCTGCCAACGCCGAGGCTTCGTGCATGTACATGAAGATGATCACGCTGCCCAAGCTGCGCGACGCGCTGCGCGAGATGAAGTACGAGGTGCGCGTGCCGGAGGAGATCGCCGTCAAGGCGAAGGTGCCGATCGACCGCATGGTCGCGCTCGGGTAGTGGGCTAGTTAGCGGATATGCTACAGATACCAGCCGTTACGTATCGGATATGCTAAGGTACATTCTATGACTGGCACCACCGATCGCGTTGCCGGCGATCTGATTGCCCAGATCCGGCGCACTTCAGGCTTGAGTCAGGCCGAGCTGGCACGCCGCTCTGGCCTTCAGTCGTCGGTGCTGAGCGCGTATGAGCATGGCCGTCGCCAGCCTTCTGTCTCAGCACTTGCGCGAATTTCACGCGCAGCCGGATTGGAGCTGGCAGTCTCACCGCAGTCCGACGCCGACGCACTCGAGCGCTCGGGCAGGATCCTGATCGACGTGCTCGAGCTGGCGGATCGAATGCCCTCGAAGCGGCGTGGCGAGCTGACCTATCCGCCGCTGATCCAACTGGCATCGTGATCGGTGTCGCCGATCGCATGCTCGCGGTGCACGACGCGCTGCGGGCGGCCGGCTTCCCGCACGCGATCGGCGGCGCCATCGCCCTCGGATACTGCACGCTGGAGGCGCGCGGTACACAGGACGTCGACGTCAACGTGTTCGTCTCGCCGAGCCGAACACGAGACGTCTTGGCCGCGCTGCCCGAGGGCGTGAAGGTGACGGGAAGGGATCTCGAACACGCCGAACGCGATGGCCAGGTTCGTCTCCACTGGGACGCAACGCCAATCGACCTGTTCTTCAGCGTGCTGCCATTCCACGACGAGGTTGAGCGCAACATCCGTCACGTCTCATTCGGCGAACGGACGATCCCGGTCCTGGACTGCACGGGCCTGGCCGTGTTCAAGGCCATGTTCGCTCGACCACGCGACTGGGTCGACATCGAAGCGATGGTCGAGGCGCGCTCACTCGACGTCGATGAGGCAGTGCGCTGGATCCACGAGATGGTTGGCGACGATGAGCGTGTGGAGAAGCTGACCGCGCTGCGGGGACGGCGTCGCTCTCAGGCGGAGCCTCCGCCGCTGCGCCCGGCGAGGAACGCCGGCTAGAACTCGTCGGCCGTGTGCGGCCCGACGCACGCGATGGCGAGCTTGTCGGCGACGCCGGCGGCGACCTCGCGGACCTCGTCGAACGTGACGGCGTCGAGCGCGGCGATCGCCTCGTCGGGGTCGATCGACTCGCCGAACACGATCTTCTGGTTGGCCGCATAGCGCGCGACGGCGTTGGTGTTCTCGAAGGACAGCACGAGGCGCCCGGCGGCGTAGGCGCGCGCCCGCTGCACCTCCTCCTCGGTTGGGCCATCGTCGCGCAGCTCGTCGACGATCTCGCGCATGCGCGTGTAGGCCTCGACGCACTTCGACGAATCGAGGCCCGAGCCGAGCTGCAGGATGGGCACGTCGGCGAACGCGTGGTTGATCGCATACACCGAGTAGCAAAGGCCGCGTTTCTCGCGGATCTCGTCGAACAGGCGCGAGCCCATCGAGCCGCCGAGCAGCGTGGAGTAGATCGCCAGCGCGGCGCGCTGTCGCACGTCGGCCACGGCCACGTCGGGGCGGTAGATCATGCGCAGGTGCGATTGGTTGGTGTCGCGCTGCTCGACGAGCGTCTGCGGCGCGAACTCGGGGCTCGGCTCGTAAGGGTCGGGCGCGGCCAGCGACGGGAAGCGCGCGAAGCACTCCTGCAGCTCGGCCTCGTCGGGCAGGTGGTCGAGGTTGCCGACGAGGAACGCTCCGCCGGCTGCGCCCGCCCAACGGCGCTCACGAAAGGCGACGATGCCCTCGCGCGTGAAGCCGCGCAGGTTCTCCTCGGGGCCGAGCACGGTGCGCCCGAGCGGATGCTCGCCGAAGGCGGCGCGGTCGATCAGGTACTCGGCGACCATCGACGGTTGGTCGAAGGCGCGGTTGATCTCCTGGATGACCACGCCGCGCTCGCGGTCGAGCTCGTCGGCGTCGATGCGCGGCCTGCCGACGAAGTCTGACAGCAGGTCGATGGCGGCGCCGGCGCTCTCGGCGCGAACGGTGATGTGGAAGGCGACGAGGTCGTGGCTGGTGTAGGCGTTGAGCACGCCGCCGAGGCGCTCGGCGGTCTCGTTGACGTCTGAGTAGTGCGGGTACTTCTCACCGCCCTTGAACACGAGGTGCTCTAGGAAATGGGCCATTCCGTTCTCCTGCGGGCGCTCGTTGCGCGCGCCGGCATCGAAGGCGACGAGCACGGTCAGCGCGCGCGTGCCGGGCAGCGCGATGCGGTTGATCGGCAGCTCGTTGGCCTGAACGGTGGTCGTGTGGATGCCCGGCATGACGCCGTCCACGATATCCGCCCGCAAGCGGCGAGCTGGCGGGCGTTTTCCGACGGCGAACTGCAAAACCCCTTGCATGCAGGCGTTTTCGGCTGTGCGGCGGCTGTGCGGCGGTACTCTCCCAGGCCGTGCGAGCGACCGACACTCAGACCGCGCCGCAGGACGATCTCGCGCTTGGCGAGGCGTCGGTGGCGGCCGGAGCGACGATTCTCGACCGCCAGCGCCGCGGCGCGCACGCGGACGCGCGCCGCGCGGCGCAGCCGCCGCGCCGCGACACGCGCGACACGGTTGTCGAGTTCCGCGGGGTGTCCAAGCTGTACGGGCCGGGTGGCATCGGCTTGGAGCGCGCGACGTTCGCGGTGCGCCGCCAGGAGATGGTCTTCCTCGTCGGCCCGACCGGGTCTGGCAAGTCGACGATCATGCGCCTGCTGATCAAGGAGCTGGAGCCGACGGACGGGCGCATCCGCGTGGCTGGGCGCGACCTGTCGGAGATCGAGCGCAAGAAGGTGCCTTACTACCGGCGCAACGTGGGCGTGGTGTTCCAGGACTTCAAGCTGCTGCCGACGCGCACCGTGTACGACAACATCGCCTATGCGCTGCAGGTGACGGGCGCGTCGCGCAAGCAGATCCGCGCGACGCTGCCGGACATCCTGCGTCTGACGGGGCTGTCGACGAAGCTGCACAACTACCCTCACCAGCTGTCCGGTGGCGAGCAGCAGCGCGTGGCGGTGGCGCGCGCGTTCGCCAGCCACCCGCCGCTGCTGCTGGCCGACGAGCCGACCGGAAACCTCGACCCGGAGACGTCGATCGGGATCATGCAGCTGCTCTACAGGATCAACCGCGCGGGCACGACGGTGATCGTCGCGTCGCACGACAACGAGATGGTCGACCGCATGCGCCGTCGCGTGATCGAGCTCAAGCGCGGGCGCATCGTGCGCGACGAGGCCTCGGGCTTCTATGGGGCGCGCGAAGAGAACACAGACGAGCTGGGCGAGCGCCTCAAACGAGAGCTCACGTGAGGCCGGCGTTCTTCCTCAAAGAAGCGTTTCGCTCGATGCAGCGAAACGCCGTGCCGAGCTTCGCCGCGCTCGCGTCGGTGCTCGTGACGACGCTCGTGCTGGGCGTGTTCATCCCGGTCGTCGAGGCGACCAACGGAGCGGCCAACGACGTGCGCGGGCGCGTGCTCGTGGACGTCGACATGACGACCAATGCCAACGCCGCCGAAGTCGCGCGCGTGCGCGGCGAGCTGGAAAAGGCGCCGCACGTCAAGAGCATCCAGTTCGTGTCCAAGCAGCAGGGCTTTGAAACCGAGAAGAAGGCCAACCCGCAGGCGTTCGCGCTGATCGGCTACAACCCGCTGCCGGACATCTTCCGCGTGACGCCCGACCACCCCGAAAACTCGGGCGCGCTGCGCGGCGAGCTCGACCAGTCCAGCCCGCTGGGCACGCGCCTGGTTACCGACGCGGCGATCGCCGGCGTGCAGAACCGCCAGGCGCAGACCAACACGATCCTCTCGGCGACGCGCGTGATCAAGATCACGATGGCGCTGCTCGCCGGGCTGCTCGTGCTGGCGTCGATCCTTCTGATCTCCAACACCATCCGCCTGTCGCTGTTCTCGCGCCGGCGCGAGGTCGAGGTGATGAAGCTGGTCGGCGCCACCGACTGGTTCATCCGCTGGCCGTTCGTGCTGGAGGGGCTGTTCCTCGGCGCGATCGGCGGCGCCGCGGCGATCGGCCTGCTGGCGCTGGCGAAGGTGACGCTGGTCGATCCGCTGGCCAACACGGTGAAGCTGATCTCCCAGCCGGACATGATCGCCTTCCCGCTGCTGATCGCGATCCTGATGGGCTGCGCGATCGCCGTCTCGGCCGCCGGCTCGGGCATCTCGCTGCGGCGCTTTCTGCGGGTCTGACCCCGTAGTCTCCCCGGGGAGTGCCCTCCAGACGACGACAGCCGCTGTTGGCGGTGCTCGCGGTTGCGCTGCCGGTCCTGCTGGTGCTGGGTGTGTATCTCGGCGGGCACCCGGAAGACCTGCCGGGCTTCGCGCGCAACGCGCTCGTGGCCGACCACGAAACGCGTGTGGTCAACGAAGCGATCAGCCGCATCGCCAGCGACTACTACCGCCCGCTCAGCAAGAGCAGGCTGACCAACTCGTCGATCGCCGGCGCCGTGTCGAGCCTCGGCGATCGCTTCTCCCACTACCTGACGCCACGCGAATTTCACGAATTCAACGCGCCGCCGAGCTTCACCGGCGTGGGCGTTTCGGTCGGACCTGACCGGCGCGGGCTGCTGATCGCGCGCGTGTTCGACCGCTCGCCCGCGCAGCGCGCAGGGCTGCGCGCGGGCGACCTGATCGTGGCGGTCGGCGGGCGCAAGCTCGCGGGCCTGTCGGCGGACGCGGCGATTGCGCTGATCAAGGGGCCGCCGGGCACGGACGTCAAGCTCGGCGTCGAGCAGCGGCGCGGCGCGCGCACGCAGCTGCACACGCTGACGCTCACGCGCGCGACGATCTCCGAGCCGGTCGTGGCGTCGGCGACGAAGACGGTCGCCGCCAAGAAGCTGGGGGTGGTCGCGCTGTCGACGTTCAGCCCGGGTGCGCACGGCGAAGTGCGCGAAGGGGTGGAACGCCAGCAGCGCCTGGGCGCGCGCGGGATCGTGCTGGACCTGCGCGCGAACGGCGGCGGCCTGGTCGAGGAGGCGAGGCTGATCGCGAGCATCTTCATCGAGCGCGGCACGATCGTCTCCACGCGAGGTCGCACGCAGCCGAGCCAGACGATCAGCGCGACCGGCGGCGCGATCTCGCCGTCGATTCCAGTCGTGGTGCTGGTCGACGCCAACACGGCGTCGGCGGCGGAGATCGTCACGGCGGCGCTGCAGGATCACCACCGCGCGACGGTCGTCGGCACGCACACCTTCGGCAAGGGCGTCTTCCAGGAGGAGGAGCCGCTGGCCAACGGCGGCGCGCTGGACATCACGGTGGGCGAGTACTTCACGCCAAACGGGCGCAACCTGGGCGGCGGTGGCGTCAAGCAGGGCGCGGGCATCAAACCGGAAGTGCTCGTGCCCGACGGCGTCGACTCCAATCACGGCCTCGACGTCGCCCTGCGCACGCTCGCCGCGAAAGTCAAGTGAGCGGCCGGCGCCCGGCGCCGCGAGGCGGGCAAGGACGCGCCGCGGACGGTCGGTCGCGCGTGGTCTGGCCGCCGCGCGAGCGCGAATCCGCGCGCTCTGTGATCGACGCGCTGTTGCGCGAGCGCGGGCTCGGGCGCGACTTCGAGCGTGAGGTCCAGCGCGCTGCCAAGCGGGCGCGTGACCGTGGCCTAGACGTGCGCGGCGACGTGTCCTCGCGCAGGGACCTCACGGACCTGGCGACGTTCACGATCGACCCGCAGAGCGCGCGCGACTTCGACGACGCGATCTCGGCCGAGGCGCTGGACGACGACGGCACGCGTGTATGGGTGCACATCGCCGACGTCAGCGCGTACGTGCCGGAGGGCTCGCCGGTCGACGTGCAGGCGCGCGAGCGGGCGACGAGCGTGTACGTGCCGGGTGCGGTCGATCCGATGCTGCCGCGCGCGCTGTCCAACGACGCCTGCTCGCTGGTGCCGGCGCGCGAGCGCCTGGCGGTGACGGCCGAGCTGGAGCTGCGCGGCGAGCGGATCGCCGCCGCGAGCTTCTACCGCTCGGTGATCCGCTCGGACGAGCGACTGGACTACGAGCGCGTCGATCGCATCTTCGCCGGCGAGGAGCGTGCGCGTGAGCCGTGGGCGACGCCGCTTGCGGCGGCGCGCGAGGCGGCGGCGCGGCTGGCGCGAGCACGCGAGCGCCGCGGCGCGCTGGCCGTGGACTCGCAGGAGCCGGAGTTCTCCTTCGACGAGCGCGGCGACGTCGTGGAGATCCGCGCGCGCACGCAGACGGAGTCGCACAGGCTGATCGAGCACCTGATGATCGCCGCCAACGAGGCGGTCGCGGCGCTGCTCGCGCGCCAGAAGATCCCATGCCTGTATCGCGTGCACGAGCGCCCCGAGCAGGAGCGCGTGGAGCGCCTGGTCGCGCAGCTGGCTTCGCTGGACGTGCCCACGCCGCCGGTTCCCGAGCGAATGTCCTCCGCACACGCGGCCGAGCTGCTGGGGGAGATCTCCCAGCGCGTGGAGGAGCACGTGCGCCGCAACGGCGGTCGCGGGCGGAGCGCGCTCAACTCGCTGATCCTGCGCTCGCTCAAGCAGGCTTACTACACGCCGAAGAACCTCGGACACGCGGGCCTGCGCTCGTCGTCGTACTGCCATTTCACGTCGCCCATACGCCGCTATCCCGACCTCGTGTGCCACCGCGCGCTGCTGTCGGCGGTCGGCGGCGGCGAGCGCGCGCCGCGCGCGGGGGAGCTGGCGGAGCTCGGCGCGTGGACGTCAGAACGCGAGCGCGAGGCGATGAAGGTCGAGCGCGACGCCGACGATGTGGCGAGCTGTTTCGACCTGGAGCGGCGGTTGTATGCGCATGGTTGGGAGCAGGAGTTCGCGGGCGAAGTCGTCGGGCTGATCGAGGCCGGGGCGTTCGTCGCGTTCGCTGCGGCGCCGGCGCCCGACGGCGACCACGCGCGGGCCGGCGAGGCGGTGTACGAGGGGATGCTCGCGGTGCGCAACATGCAGGCGCCGTCGGGTGAGCGCGACTGGTGGGAGATCAACGAGCAGCGCACGATCCTGCGCGGTGAGCGCAGCGGCACGACGCTGCGCCTGGGTGACCGCGTGCTCGTCACCGTCGCCCGCGTGGACACGCCACGCGGGCGTGTGGATCTGCTGCCCGTGGTCGAGGAGGGCGCGGGCGGCTAGGCTCGACTGGAGATGGCGAAGAAGGCAAAGCGCAAGATCGGCGCGGGTGACGTGGCGTCCAACCGCTACGCGTCGCACCGCTACGAGCTGCTCGAGCGACTGGAGTGCGGCATCGCGCTGGAGGGCACCGAGGTCAAGGCGCTGCGCGAGTCCGGCGCGCAGCTGAAGGACGGTTACGCGGCGATTCGCGACGGCGAGCTGTGGCTGCACTCGGTGCACATCCCGCCGTACGCGCCGGCGTCTCGCGAGAACCACGACCCCGAGCGCCCGCGCAAGCTGCTGGTGCATCGCCGAGAGCTGGACCGCCTGGCGGCGCGCGCGTCAGAGCGCGGATTGACGATCGTGCCGACGCGCATCTACTTCGCCGGAGCGCACGCCAAGGCCGAGATTGCGCTGGCGCGCGGCAAGGATCTGTACGACAAGCGCCAGTCGCTGCGCGAGCGCGAGTCAAAGCGCGACATGGAACGCGCGGTGCGCGAAGCGCGTCGCTGAGCTGGCAGCCGCTCGCTGCCGGCTGTGCGCGTCGCCGGCGACGCGAAATCAGGCGCGGGCCTAGAAGTAGTGCGCGAAGTCGTGCCCGGAGGCGTAGTGCACGTAGGACGCCTCCATGCCGATCACCAGCGCGACGATCAGGCCGATATAGACGACGCTGACGAGCATGCGGTTGCGTGGCGAGACGCGGTAGTAGGCGGCCTGCTCCAGCGAGCGCGACTTGCGCTGCTTCCAGCGGCGCCACGTCTCCAGGCCGCCGAAGATGACGATGATCAAGAGGATCGGGTTTGGCCGCCAAAGCTCCAGGGCGACGATCGCGCCAAAGCCGAGAAACCACATGGCCGGCGCCATCGCTGCCATCGCGCGCCCGCCGTCGAGCGGCAGGACCGGCAGCAGGTTGAACAGGTTGATGAGAAAGCCGACATACGCGAGCGCGAGCAGCAGCGAGCTGCCGGTGATCGCGCCGGCGACCGCGACGGCGGCGGCGCCGAGGCTGCCGAGGACTGGCCCGGCGAGCCCGACGCGCGCCTCGGCGAGCGCGTCCTCGGGCATCGCCTTCATCGCGACGACAGCGCCGAGAAAAGGTATGAACATGGGCGCGCTGGCCTTGATGCCCTCGCGCCGCAGCTGCAGGACGTGGCCCATCTCGTGCACGAACAACAGCACGACGAAGCCGGCGGCGAGCGGCCAGCCGAAGAACAGGCTGTAGGCGGCGACCGACACGAGCGCCGTGCCGGAGGTCGTCAGCAGCTTGAGTTTCGGCAGCAGCAGCAGTCCGCCCTTGATCGCCGAGAAGAACTTGGCGGCGAGCGCGACCAGCGCGGCGAGCGCGCTGCCGATGCGCTTGCGCAGGCCCTGCTTCGGCGCGTCGCGACGCTCCTGCCGGCCAAATGGGTTCTCGCCGGGGCCGTTGAGCGGCGCTGGCGCTGCGCCGCCGGGCAGCGACGGAGCTGGCGAAGGCAGGGAGACGTCGCCGCTGTCCATGCACCCATTGTGGCAGCAGCCATAAGCGTCGCCTAACGATCGAATCGCCGCGGCGGCAGGGTGTTGAAACCCCGGCGCTGCGCCGTCTGCACGGCGCGCGCGCGAGACGCACGCTTTTGGCTCGCACTTTTTTCTGGAAAGTGCGGGCTGGACGTGGCGCGGGGTCTTGCGTCGCCGCCGGAGCCGAGCTACTTTGAATGCAGACGCGGAACCGAGCCGCAAAGAGCGAGGCCACTGAGGTGTGAGGCCGCGCCACCCACGAAGGAAGGCTTTCGGGCCGGACGGAGTGGGTTCCTCAAGCGGCCCGGGACCGCGTCGTTTTTTTCTCCGGGAGGGCTAAACTCTCCCTGCAAGCATCCTTGGGGACGACAGGCTTCGACGTGGTCGGCTCGTGAGGATGGTGGCGAGTCGAGGTCCCGGGCGGCCTCGTAAAACACCCGGGAAAACCATAAGTGCGGACTCTCACGAGTACGCCCTCGCTGCCTAGCTAACACTAGGTGAGTGAGGTTCCGGGCCCCGCTTGCCTGCGGCGGGGAAGGCCGGAATCAGAAAGCAGGCTCACCCGGTGCGGTCCGTCTCCGCCAATCCGGGAACACTTCAGGAGGCTGGCCCTCAGCAACCCCGCCGGCGAGGCGAGCTCAGGGTGAGATCAGAGCGCCGGATACGCTCGTAGAAGCCATTCTCTCGCGATCGCGGACGCGGGTTCGATTCCCGCCGTCTCCATAGAAAGTCATGATTTGCAGGCGATTCATCTAGACCGCCGGGCCGTTTTCGGAGGGAATGGTTGCGATCAGTGCTTGGCCGTCATCCCAGTGGCCATCGCGCGCAAGCCGGCTGGCTCTCGCTTCGATCTGCTCCCGACGTTCCGCAGTTTCGCGGCGAGATACAAACCGCTCTCTGGGAGCACGCCGCGCAGCCTTGATCGCCTCAGCGAGTCCAGGCGTGTCAGGCCGGAACCACTCGCCGGAGAGTCGTCCGGCCGCGAACCGCGCGTGGAGGTCAGCCTCAAGCTCCGGGCCACCAGGGCGCTCGGCGAGCAGGCGCAGCGATTCGTAGTGCGCTGTCTGCAAACCGCGAAGCCGATGCTGCGGGTCACCTGCCAGCCCGATCTTGATAGGCCCGCTCTCGCCGGCCTGGATGAAGTAGAGCCAGATCACGGGAACGCCCTCCATATCGCAGCCAAAGCCCAGCAGAGGAATGCGAATATGGCGAGGATTCCGCCGCCCACCGGCTGATCGGCAATAAACGAGACGATGGGTGCCGTAAGCCCGAAGACCACGCCCACAACAAGGGCGACCTGCCAGTCCCGAATGTCCATCATCGCTCCCGCTCCTGTGCGGCCACCCAGTCGGTGTAGGACTCCATCGCCGTCTCCAAGTCGCTGTCGTCCCAGTGCCCGTAGATGCCGAGCGTCGTGTTCAAGCTCGTGTGCCCGAGCGCGTGCGAGGCCGCGTCGATGCCAGCGACGCGGCGCAGCTCCATCGCAAAGGTGTGGCGGGCGCGGTGCATGTTGAGCCCGGACGTAACGCCTGGGCCGACGAGCCCGGCACCCTGGGCTTGTTTGTACCACCAGCGATGAACCGACTGGACCGACGGCTTGATCTTCGGTTCGGGTCGGTACGACCACACGAGCTGTCCCTCCGAGCCCTTGCCCGCCGCGAGCTTGCGGATCGGGAAGAGGAGGTAGTCGTCGCCCTCTGGGGGGCGGTTGAGGTGGGGAAGGTCGACCGTCAGCAGCAGGCGCAGCTCGTCGAGGATCGGCCCGCGCAGCGGCATCATCCGCTCCTTCTGGCCCTTGCCGTAGGCGCGCAGCACTCCGCGCTGAGCGTCCATGTCGCGAATCTGAAGCCCAGCAAGCTCCGAGCGCCGCAGGCCGAGCACGAGCAGGCAGAACAACCCGAGACGATCGCGCGGGTGCTTGGCGACCGTGAGCAGGCGAGGTCTGGCATCGAGCGGCAGCACCTTGGCGAGCTTGCGCTCGGCGCGCGGGCGACGGATGCGCGCCGCCGGCGATATGGCGATGTGGCCCTGTTCCTCGCACCAGCCCCAGAACGAGCGGATGACGCTCGTGACCTTCTGGCGTGTCCTCGCCGTCTGCAGGCTCCATAGGTCGATCACGTCGCGTAAGTCCTCGATCGATACCTCGATCAGCTCCTTGTCGGCGAGCGTGAGACTCATGCGCGCAAGGATCGCCTCGTAGTCGCGGATCGTGGCGGGCGTCGCACCCCACTCGTTGCGCATCCATCGGATGTAGCGGCCAACCATCGTGCCGAGGGGCGTCGCGCGGTAGCTCTGATCCTTCACGGCTTCTCGCATGATGCTCGCTGCTTCGGCAATCTGCATCGCGGTCGTGCTCATCGCCCCTCCACCCACTCCACAAGCGCAGCCTTCTGACGAGCAGACATCGAGCCCACACGCTTTCTCGGGCTGATCCCCAAGCGGTTGATTGCGTGGGTGGCCTTGACGAGACCGATCTTGGGCACTGAGAGGAGCAGGGTCCAGACCTGCAACGACTGCGCCGAGTCCGTGCCCAGTGCTTGGGCGAGGGTCGTGCGGCTGGCCTTGACGGCTCGCTTGACCTCCGCGTTGGCTTCGCGGACGGCGGTGCCCTTGGCGAGAGCCTCGCGGCATTGAGCACTCGGTGTCATGCCATCGCCTCGCAGGCAACGAACTCGCAGGGCCGGCCGGCACAGCGCTCAATGAGCCGCCCGAAGCGATCGGCGATCCATCCCCTCAGAGCCGAGTGGCAGGCGAGAATCCATGCTCCGTTCTCGATGCGGTGAGGGTGGACGGAGGCCAGTTGGATGCGAAAGGTCGTTGCGTCAACGGCCCGGCGCAGCTCGTCCTCGACAGGCTTCCAGGCTTCGAGCAGGCGGGTTGAGGGGTCGCGGTGTGGGTCCAAATGCTTGGAGCAATCTGGAGCCACTTGGAGTTTGCGAAACCGGCCGTCGAGTCGCTGCTCGTTGAGTTCGATGCCTCGTAGCCAGCGGCCGTGCCACGACGGTTTCGCCCAGTGCTGGCACCCTCGCTTGTCCGTCCTGAAGTTGAACTCCAACAGCTCAGGCATCGGGCTCCTTCCGGTGGGTGAGCGGCTCCGGGTCCAGCCACGTGCCCTCTGCACACTGTTCCTCGCCGGGCTTGACCGAGTGCGTCTTGTGGCAGTAGGCGCAATAGACGAGCCGTCGGTCCTCCCGGTGGGTGTTGGCGGCGGCGAGGTAAATACGGATGGCACGACGAAGCTCTGCGGAGAGCGTGCGGTCGGCCTCGGCGGCTCGTTGCTCAAGAGCCTTGACATGCTCGCGTGGAACACGAGCGCTGATCTGCACGTCACCGGGCATCAACGAGTGCCCTCCTTGCCACGGCGCGCATCCATGTGGCCGCCGTCGCCCCATCGGCCCCTATCGCATCCGCAATTCGTGTAAGCGCCTCTCTCAGCACCCTTACCTCGCGCTCTACCTGCTCATCTGTCGGCTCCCCACGGTCTAAGGCGGCGGCGAGGGTGTGGAGGAAGTCCGCGAGTCGGCCCGGTGCGCTGAGCTTGCGGTTCTGCTCGTCGTGCGATTGGGCGCTCGATGGCATTACGTGAACGCCCTTGTTGCATCGATCACACACGACCTCGTACCAGCGCGCGATCATCTACCCGATCCCCACCGCTTGCGCGACCACAGGTGGGAAGTCAAAGCAAGCTGTTGTAGTTCTATGGGAGTGGGTGTGGGATGAGCGCCCGCAGCCGCGCGCGCCGCACGTGAGGGAATCCGCGTGGCCTCCGTGTGGATTCCGCGTGTCATCCGCGCGCCTTCCGTTCGGAATCCTTGCGGCGTTTCGTTTCGACTTCCTCGCGGCTCGGGTTGTAGTCCAGGTAGTCGTGAATCACATAGCCGTCGCTGTTTGGCTCCCACAGGCCGGCGACCACCAAGACCTCCCCGATCTTCTCCGCCTTGCGCCCCACGCGCTCCAGTAGCCACTCGGGGTCCAGGTGGCCGTCTGTCAAAGCCCCGGCGCAGTAGGCCAGCGCTCGGGCATGAACTCCGGTCGCCTCGTGCCCAGCACGACGCACCTTGCGGTGCGCGTCGAAGCTGTCGTCCAAGCGTCCCCATGCCATTACGCGGCCTTCCCGCCAGAAGCAAGCTTCCAGCGTCTGCCAGGGGTCAGTCGCACGCGCCCCTCGCCCCTCAATGCGCCCAGGTCTTTGCTCAGGTCCCAGTAGTTCCGGTACAAGCTCAGGGGCGTGTGCAGGAACAAAGCGCGTGTGTGGTACGGAGGCCGAAGCCGCATCCACTTCAGTAGTTGCTCGCGGCGCTCTTGGGTGGTCATGCCCACTCGCAATCCAGGACACGCTCAAACTCTGGAGCGCGTTTCCACTCCCTGATGTCGCGCATCCAGAACTGCACGACTCGGCGCGGGATGCTGTTCATCGTCGGTCCAGCAGCGCAGCAGTTCGCGTTGGGCGGGTCGCCGTAGTGCAGCTCGCCGGCCGCGATTAGCTCAGAGAGCTGGGTGCCGGCCATGCTGCCCGTGCTCATCGCGACGGCGAAGGACTTACGGCAGCCTTGGCACTCGATCTGCGTGAGCGCGATCTGGCGGGCGTAGATGTAGGCGGCCTCGTTCGGCGCGAAATCGCAGTAGCGCGGCACGGCGTACTCGTCCCACCATTTGGGTGCGCCGAGCTTCTCGATGATGTCGGCGTAATAGTGGTTCACGCCGCCTCCTGATCTGCGAACCCGTGCTGCCCTTTGCGGCGCTCGATACCAAAGAGGGAGCCCTGATCGGAGTCCACAGAGACGCCAGACGCCTGCTCGATGGTTCCGACTGGAGCAGGCCCGCTTCCAAAAACAATGGTCGGTCTCCGCTCGTCTGACGCCTCTGTCGGCTCCGATATGAGGACATATCGCTTGCCGTAGGCTGTGCCGTGCAGCTTCTCTGACTCGGCACTGACGACCCAACCTCGCTCGCGGAGTTCTCTGATCCGCTCTGAGGGGTTGCCGATGTAAGCCTGTCGAAGCTCGAAGGTGTGGACGCCGTGTTTGCCGTTGGCGCGGAGGATGTGTTCGACCTTCTCTCGCTGGATCACTCCGTCACCCGCCAGACGATGAAACCGATCAGGCCGATCAACGCGAGTAGGAAGATAAGGGCGTCGCTCATCTACTTGCCTCCGGTCCCGGCGTGGTTTGGTCCCGAAGCGTCATTGATGAGCCTCTGTCGAGACGTTTCCGGCGCGGATCAGCCCTTCGAGCTCCTCTATCCGCTCAAGCAGCGTCCCGACGTTCGCCTTCGCCTCGGGGTAGGGCAGGCCCTCGTAGCCGGCACGGTTGAGGAGCGACACCAGTGGATAGCCGTGCTCAGACCAGTTCCAGGTCTGCGCGCCGATAATCGAGTTGCGGATCGCGTTGATGCCCTCCAATGCCTGCGCGGGCGTGATCGGCTCCGAGCCATGGTCCGGCTCGAACTGCTCGTAGCCGCAGCGGCCCTTGGGCGGCGGCCCGCCAAGCTCACGCCACTCCCCGGACACATCGCCCATAACCTCGCGGACCTGGCGCGCGACGCCAGCGAACGACACAGAGTCCTTGCCTCCGGGCCACGCCCGGATTAGCGCATGGATGACCTCCCGCTGCTTCACGATCAAGTCGCGTTGGAAGTCGCTTCCACCGGAAGGCGTCATCGTCCGACCACCGGGAGCGTTGACCAGTCAATGAAGCCCGGCGACCAGGGTGTTGGTAGCGGGTACGGGCCCGCCGAACCTCTAGCGCGGTAGACGAGCAGGTAGACATCGGCGATCTCGCGCATAGCTCGCTCGATGCCTTTGCGTTCAGCCCGCGCCCGCCGAGTCATTTTGCGCTTGCGCGTCATAGGATCTCCCCCCATGCCCGACTCCTGGCGCTCAACCGCCCCCGGTCCCTGCGTGACGATCGAACAGAGCAATGTGGCGATTTGGGTGCTTGGCTCTGAGCGTTTTCGCGTGACGTGGGCGGGTGAGGATCAAGAGGTCGAGGGGTATGCGGAGGCACGGGTCCTTGCGCATGAGCTTGCTGAGAGGGAACGACGGGGGCGGTCATAGACACCGCTCCCATCTGATCCGAGCGACCGCTTCACGACGCGTGCGCGGACGGCCCGGGCGGTCGCCGTGATCGGGCCTTACGTCAGCAGTCGCTTCGTACCCCGCAGCTCGCAAGGACGTTCCGGGCTCGCTAGCCAGCGTGTAGGTGATCGCCCGGCGATAACCCATCGTGCGGGCAACTCGATGAAGCGCCCCGTAGAGAAAGGAGCAAGCGTTCTTCGTGCCGTCGGTGCAGACGCGCAGAACCTCGATCGTGAGGCCGTCGTCAAGTGGAATCGCGGAGGGACGCCCGGCCAAGCCGACGCCGACCGTCTGCCCGTCGAGGAGCGCCTGCACCGCGAACTTGCCCGAGCTACGCGCCGCACTGTGCCGATGGTGGCGGCGGATGAACGCTTCCGAGCCCTTGACGGTCAGTGGTCGGACATGCAGACGCTCACTTCGCTCACGAACTTGCTGAGGGGGAACGGCGGGGGTTGGTGTGAAGGGCATCAGGCGTCGCTCTCAGACAGTCGCTTGATCGTTACGACGACCGTGCCCTTGGTTGGGTAGCTCTGGACGCCGTCGATGTAGCGACGCTCACCGCAGAGCACGACGTATTCGTCGGGCGGGAGCGGCTTTGACTCGACCACCTTGCCGTCTTCGAGAACCTGCACCGTGACGCTCACACGCCCACCGCCTCACGCACGAGAGGCCCGTACTCGCGCTCAAGCCACCACACGACGCCGTACTCCGCTGCGTAGCTCTCGACCGCCGGCGGCAGCTGCTCACGTGTGACTCGCAACGTCCGTGCGATGTCGAGCGCCTGGTGATGTGCCCAGCACGCCGGCACCCAGCAGCGGGGGTCGTCTTGCAGGTGTCGCAGGGTCGCTGGGAAGTCCTCAGGCCAAAGGAGATCGGGCTCCGCGAGCTTTCGGTTCCATATCTCCTTGCGGATCGCCTGTTTGGAGATCAGGTGCGCTTTGGTCAGCGTCCCGCCGCAGGGCTTGCCTGAGAGTCGCGCCAGCCAGCACGTGGCGGGCTCGCCTGGGATGTCGCAGGCGTAGGTGTAGATCGCCTCGCGGAGTCGCTGTTGGTTGCGTGCACCGCGACGCCCGCGCTTGGACCGGCTCGACTTCAGCGACGTGCGTCGGTGTAGCTCTGAGCGTTTGAGGGTCACAGTCACCCCCTCTCGCGGAGTTGCAAGAGAGGTAGAAGCTCATCGAGCGGAAGCGTCGCCATGACCTCGTGACGAGACGGCCGGTGGATCAAGATCGGGATCGCGCCGTCGGCATCGGCCATGACCTGATCGAACGCCTTAGGGACGTTCAGGCGCTCTTGGCGCTTAAGCTCCAGGTGGCAGCCGGCGGGACCGTTGATGATGTCTCCACGGGCGCTCTGGTTGCGGCCGTCGCTTGAGCGACCGGCGAATGTCCAGCCCCGGGCTCTGAGGGTGCGAACGACCTCGCGCTCGAACTCGGCTCCCTTGCGGCGCTCGGTGGCGCTCATGCCGCACTCGCGTAGTCGCCGTACATTGCGAGGTGCGTCTCGGCGACCTCCCGGGTTGCAAACCGCAGCCACGAGAGCGGCCACCACGTGATCCCCGCTTGCAACTCACCGTCGGCCTTGATTTTCCCGTTGGCGGGTCGCTGATAGACATAGATGCGATAGCACTCGCCGTCCCAGTCGATGCGTGGGCGCTTGTCGATGGTCACGCCGAAGCAGGCTCGGCCTATGTGCTTTTCGCTGGCGTTTAGGGTCTCGGCAATGTGAGCCAGCGTGTGGCCTTCACGGCGCATCTCACGCGCGCGTTCCTTGAGGTTCACGAGCCCACCCTCCGCGCGCCGAAGATCGTCGAGCCCTTGACGAGCTTGAAGAACTCATCCCACTTCAGCCCGGCCGTCTCCATGTGCTGGCGCAGGACTCCCTTGTCGATCACGCGGTCGGAGTCAGCCGCCGTCTTGAAGTCCCAGGCGAGACCTCCGATCTCGACCGGGCCATGCTCGGCGCAGTACGCGCGCAGCGATTTCTTGCTCGCCTTCTCGATCGCCTGCAGAGAGACGAGCAGTTCGCCGACCTCGCGCGCTGACGCGGGATCGACCACCTGGCCCTCGCCGCGGTACATGCTCGGGATCGGGCACTCCTGCGGAGCCGGGCACAGCGCACACCACTTGCCCGGTGACGCCGGCCACTCGTCCTGCTCGTAGGAGCGCTGGATGCGCGCGACAAGCGATTGCAGCATCGCTTCGATGTCGGGCAGGTCTGAGCGCGTCAGCACGACTTCGCGCACCTTGTCCCAGCGCTGGTACTCCCACACGAGACGCACCGTGAAGACCTGCGGGTAGGCGTCGAATATCTGCTTGGCGTAGGCGCGGCCCTGGAAGCTGCCTTTCAGTTCAGTCTCGGGGTCGATCGCAAACGAGGTCTTCCAATCGGTCACAGTGGCGACGCGATCCTCGATTTCGACGAGATCCGGTCGCCCCGTGAACGAGACGCCGTTGATGTCCGTCGTGTACTGCTCCTCGAGGTCGACGACCCGATCGATGTTGAACTCGCGCTGGTCACAGAACTTCCACGCGAGGCCCATGAGGTTGTCGAACTCGGGCGCGTCAATTGGCAGGCCCGACTCCTGAATGACCTCAACCATTAGAGGCTTCGCCATCTCAGTCGGGTAGGTGCGCTCGCCGTTGGCTATGCACTCCTCAATGACCTTCTGCGTGAACGAGTGCATCACGGTCCCGCGGGCTTGAGGGTGCGTGCTGAACCCACGCTCACCCTCCGACAGCTGCGCCGCCTTGGGGCAGCCGTCGTACGTGGCTGCAAACGACTGGCGCACCGTGAGAGCGGTTGTCATGCCGCCCTCCGAAGCTCAGCGTGGAGGCGCGCATGTGCGGCGCGCGTCGTCAGTTCAAGGTTCTTGATCCGGTCGTCGGTCGAGTCCCCGTTCTTGTGGTGCACGATCTCGTCGGACCGCAGCTCGCGACCTAGGTGCGCTTCCATGACGGCGCGGTAGTAGAGCGACGTGCAGCCGTCGCGATGAACGATCAACCAGCGACCGGACTTGGACAGGCACAGGCCGCCGTTGAACCGGTGGTTGTCAGCACCACGGCGGACAGGAGGCAGGCGGTGATAGCGGCGGAAGCGCAGAGGTTGGCCTTTGACCCAGCCCTTCGTCCGATCCGTGTAGCGCGCCAGGGACGTTGGCTGGCCGCATCCGCACTCGCAGAGACCGGTCATGCCTTTGCCGCCTCGGCTGCCTGGCGCTGTTCGATCAGCTCGCCGAGCTTTACCGTGAGCGCCTTCTTCTGCTCCAAGGTCCGGTGTCCGTCAAACAGCGCGTCGGCCTTGGCTTTCTTCAAGCCGTAGGTCCCCTGAAGCTCGTCGAGTAGCGCGCGGTTCTCGCGGTCGATGTTCTCGGCCTCGGCACCGGTCGCGTGCTCGGGCTCGGCGACGGGGTTCTGCGGGCCGGCCTGGATCGTCTTGACCTGACCCTTGGTGAACATGGTCAGCAGCTCGGCCTTCAGTCCCTCGGAGATCAGCGCGAGCTTGGCGTTGCGCTGGGCCTTGGAGAGCGCCTTTGTCTTAGAGAACGTGTCCGGGCGCTCCTCGCCGCTGCGCAGCTTCATCGCCTTCTTCTGCGTGGCGCGGCCCCACGCCCCGCCGCCGGCTATCTCGTCCACCGCGTAGACCTCGCACTCCCACGCGGCGTCGCCCTCCTCGTCTTCGATCTCGGCGTACAACGGACGCGGGTATGGCGGGCAGGTGATCCGAGCGATGCCACGCGAGTTCATCGTCCGCACGACGGCGTTGACGCCGGAGTAGGACAGGCCGCGGACCTTCTTGCCCGAGACGGTGAACTCGTAGGCCATCGTCTCGACCAGGTCGCCGACGATCTCCTGCTCGACTAGCTGCTCGTCGCAGCGGTCGATCGCGCGGAATACGTCCTGGTTTTCGCGCACGATGATCTCGGCCGGACGGTCCTCAACTGCAGTTGCGTCGATGGCGGAAGTCTCCTCGGCGCTCACTCGCACATCACAGCCTTGACCCGGCGCATCGTGCTCATGGCCGACTCGGAGTCAGAGCCACCGCGGAGAGCGATCTGTTCCAGTCCGAGCAGCGCGACCTTCAGAGCAGCCATCGACTGCAGGGCTGCCTCGGTGAGAATCAGCGCCTCGTCCTCGGGCTCTGCGGGTACTGCGTATAGCGCCCCCATCAGCCATCTACCTCGACTTCGGTGTAGGTGGCGTAGTTGAGGTAGTCGCTTGGGCTGTCCTCGATTTCGCTCTCAAGGGCCCCGAGCGTTGCCTCGCGACCCTCGTCTGTGTCGGTGTCGGCATTGAGGCGCTTGGCGATTGACTCGACAACCGCCTCTGGAATGTCGAGCCCTATCCGTATAGTTCCGACTGCGTTCATCGGGTTACCTCCGATGGGGTCATGGGCGAGGCGGCGGCTACCGCGCTCGCCCGGTTTACGTGAACGCCCGAACTGACCGGGCGAAGGTCTGAGCAGGTCTGGCAGAGCAGCCCGTCGTCGGTGCAGGCCATGTCGTCGGCCCAGGCGAAGTTGTGGCAGCGGGGGCAGCGCAGTAGGCCGGTGTCGTTGCCGTCGCGTTGGGCCTCCCATTGGGTTGTGGGGGCGCTCATTCGGCAACCTTCCGGTTGGCGAGTGAGGACCCCATGTTGCGTATCGGCAGGTCGTAGCCGCGAGCACGGCAGAGACAGACGCCGCTGGTCGCGTAGGTTCCGGTCCAGCCCATCGCCTGTGCGATCTGCTTGGTCGTCTTGCCCTCGGCCCACAGTCGCTCGACCTGGGCCTTTTGGCTGGCGAAGGCGGCCCGTGCTCGCGGGCCGATGAGCTTTGCGTCGCACGGATGACAGCGCAACGACGCCCGACCGGGTCCGTCATAGCCATTGGTCGGCGCGCCACAGTCGACACACGTCCCGGCGTACTGGCCCTTGCGACAGCGCTCGGAGCACCATATGCGAGGCCGTCCACGGCGACTCGGCGGGATTGCCTTACCGCAACCTTGGCAAGTGCGCGGGGCGCTCATCGGTCCCCCCGTCTCGCCGGCAACAGCGCACGACTACGTGAGTGCGTGCGCCCTGCGTGGCAGTCGATGAGGTAATCGTCTACCTGTCGTTGGGCTTCGAGGCGGTGTGCTTCTCGAAGCTCTTGGCGAAAGCGGGCTTCGTCGCGGTGCTCGCCGATGATCCATGCGCCTACTGCGACGATGAGGATGCAGACGCAGACCAAGCCGATGAGGCCGGTGGCGATGATGAACAGGAACTCGGCTGGGCTCATGAGCGACCGGCCCTAGGCCGACGCAGGTAACGCTCCCAGTAGGCGATCGTCTCCGACGCCTCCGCCTCGGCGCGAGTGGGTTGCATGGCGTAGCCCTTCAGCGCCTCCAGCTTGGCTCGCTGCTCGCGCGCGGTCTGGACGATCAGGACTGCCTCGTCAATGCGCGGTCGAACGAGACGCAGCGACGGGATCGTCACGACCGCCCCCCGTTGCGCTGCTCAGTGCAGTTGGCCCCAACGAGAGAGTGGACAGCAGCGGCCATGTTCTTCGCGGCCAGCGCCCAGTCGGCAGCCTCTCGTGGCTCCTTTGCTTGGCCCGCGTTGGCGACGAAGGTCGCTGCTAGCTCCTTGGCGTGCTGGACGGTCTGAGGGAGCATCAGGCGGCCTCTCGCGGCGCTGCGTAAAGCGCCGACACATCGCCATCGAAAAGCGAATCCGCCAGAGCCGCCACGTACCGCCCTGACGGCTCCGTGCGTCCGTTGCGCCAGCGCCAGACAGCGTGTTCGGTAGCCCCGACTGTGTCGCCGATCTCGCGGTTAGTCTTGCCGGCCTCGCGGATTGCGCGGTCGAGATTCGCGGCGATCAATTGCTTTGTTGGACTACCTGCTGGACTAGGCATCGCTGGCACTGTAGCATGCCAGATATGCCTAGTCAATACCGGCGTAGCAACGGGGCCACGACAAGTAGTCCGCAACCTGCGAGATTCGCCCTAATGGCTGCCGTCTACAAGGAGCAGCTCGGCGAACTGATCAAGGAGAAGCGCGAGGCACTCGGGCTCACCCAGCGAGCGCTAGCCGACAAGGCCCATGTCAAGGAATCAACAACGGTGTCGCGCTGGGAGCGCGGCGAACGCGAGCCGACCGATCTGGAAGCAGTCGCGCAAGCGCTCGGGACGACCGCAAGCGCGATGCTCTCCGAACTCTCGCCGCTACATCAGAAGGACCGCATACGGCTCGACCCCGCAGCGCCCTCTCAGCTGGACCGCATCGAGGCCATGCTGCGCGTCCTCATCCAGCAGATACCTGACTCGAAACGGGCACTTGAGCGAGAGCTACTGCTGGCGCGTGAGCGAGATGCCGCGCGTGGGAAAGGCACCGTCGCAGCGCCTCGTACTCCTCGTCGCAAACGCAAAGCTCAGTAAGCGCGCGCCGATAGCCCTCGGCAACGTGCGCCCACGCGCGTTCGGTTCGCCCCGCCTCGTCATCGCCGCCACCTTCTACGAGCCCCATCAAGGGTCGGTCCATCCCTGCCTCCTGCTCCCCCAGGGCCGCCACCATCCTCTCTGCCCGGTCCACAGAGACCTCGATCACCGGGCGACCATGAATGATCGAGCATCGTCTACCGGATGGCTCCTTCCACCGTCCTTCGCGCCTCGCGGGGGTTTTACCCGAAGCAGACGGGGGCAAACCTGATGTCAACTGTTAGGGTCGTCGGGCTGCTCGTTGTTACCATGTGCGTTCTGGCAGGAGCTGCGTCGGCGACGACCTTTCGGGCGCTCACAGGTGATGTCGAATGTCGTACGGAAGGCACAGGGGTTCTCTGCGCCACGCGACACCCCTTCCGCGTCCGTCATGGGCTCGCTGGCGGCAACTGTCGCTCGTCCCAGCGAGTCGGCTCGGTCGAGTTGACTCCCGTCGATAGCGCGTGGGCGCGTGACATCTGCGGGCCGATTACGCCGGGAGCGTCGGCACTCCGCACGGGCTTTCTCGTCCGTCACGCCTCGATCGGCTGCTTCGCCTTCAGCAAGACGATGATCGAATGCCGCTCGCGCGTGTCCGGCCGCGGCTTTGTGATCAGCGCCTACAGCTTCCGGCTCACGCATGAGACTTCGGCGCGACGAGCAGAACGCAACGCCTCCGAAGACAAGCTGCTCGCCGAACAGCGGGCCGAAGAAGAAAGCCAGGAAGAACCGCCTCCGAAGGAACCGCCACCGGGCGTGGCGAAGTGCGGCCCCTATTACGCACTCTGCGAATGACCCGCTTCGGCAGCATCGAGTCACGCCACGGCGTCGATGAGCCCGGCTACGTCCCGCCCGAGCGCGAGGTCGTCGAACTCGACCAAAGCGAGATCGGTCACAGCCTCAGCTTGCTTGAGGCGACGGTCGCTGCGCTGATCCCCCTCGCCGGCCTTGGCCTCGCCGTCTGGCGCTTCGGCCGCAACGACATCGGCCCGGGCTTTGCGGACCTGCTGATGGCGTGCTTCGGCACGGCGCTGTGGCTCGCGCTTGCCCTGGCTTCGTGAAGTACCCCTCAGCCCCGATCCTCTGCACGGAGTGCCGCGAGAGCATCGGAGCCACGATCTTCTACGCGGGGATGATTCGCGACGACGAGTTGCCGCCGCGGTGTGCGCTGTGCGGATTCAGGCTCGACGGTGAGGGGCAGCGGATCGCGGAGGGCGCTTAAACACAAAAGCCTCCCGACCTGAAAAGGCCGAGAGGCTGATGCTGCACTGGGGGACGGGCTAGAACCCTAGTCGACGTGAACCCACACCGGCCCTACCCCGCGCGAGAGGAACCCGATCCGCCTCGCCGTTGCTTCGGTGAGGTCGAACTGGCGTCCGGCGATGTAAGGGCCTCGATCGACGACTCGTACCAGGACGCACGGGCCATGCCGGTTGAGGCAGATGGAAACCTTGGTGCCGCAGGGGAGCGTCTTGTTTGCGACGCCGAGGACAGTGCTCGTGAGATCGTGCCCCGTGCAAGCGAGCGCGCCTCCCGAGTCCGCCGGGCCGTACCAGCTAGCAACGCTCTGAGTGAGCCGAGGGCGATGGCGGTGAGGACGGGGTGCCGGTCGTTCAGGCGGCGCATGACCCCACGCCAGCGTCGTTATGAGTGCGAGATGGGCGAGGATCGGTCAAGTGGCCTCCTGTCTCTTTTCGCGCGGGCGCGGTGGCCGACGCCGAGCTGCGCCTGCTTCGACGCCTTCCGCGTTAGCGGGAGAGCTTTGCTAGGTAGGCCGGCGTGAGCTCGGCCGGGTCGTACGGATTGAAGTCCATGCCGATGCGCTCGAGCGAGCGTGCCACGAGGCCAGAACAGATCGACGTGGCCTGGACTCCGAATTGCAGCCGACCCTTCGTGAGCACTTTCAGCGCAATGCACGCGATCGTCACGTAGGCATAACGCTCGCCGACGCAGGACTTGGCAAAGGCGACGGCGTGTGCTCGTTCTCGGTCAGTCGGGAGCCCGTCGTCTCCCTGCGCTGAGACGTGCCGAACATCGCTCGCCGGGTACTTGTCGACCGGGCTGAGACACACGCCGTTGGTCAACGCCTCGACCATCATCCCGTCGCCGACGTACAGCGCGACGTGGTTCCACTGAGCGGCGTCCTTGCCATACCCCCTCTGGCCCCAGCGAATGAGGCGAGAGACTAGGTGCTCGGTTCTGACGAGGATGTAGTCGCCCTCGACCATCACGACTCCCGGTAGACCGGAAAGCGCCAGCCGAGTCCTTTCCTCCACGCCCAAATCCGCACGCGGAGTTTGGCGAACAGCCATTGGCGCGATCCGTAGATCGTTTCGCCGGTGTGCAGGCCCCAGCTCCCGCCGGGGAGTGCGCCACCACCATAGTGCCACAGGGTCGGAACGTCCCGGTCGCTCATGGCGCGAAGCCGCGGCCGAACGTTTCGTGAGGCGGTTTGTCGTGTTCGTAGTTGCTCAGCCAGTCGCCCGAGAGGGCTTCGCCGGCCTGTAGGACAGTCGCCTTGCCTTCGCAGACCTGGCGTTTCTCGAAGTTCTCGAGATCGTCCTTGTTGTGAGCGCCGGGGCTGGGCGAATATGGCTGAGGCCAGAGATTCGCCGGGTCCGCCGGCGCTCCACCGTCCTCCAATGCGACCAAGTGATCCAGCTCGTACTTCGCCGGGTCGGTCACGCCGTAGGCCGCCATGATCTTCAGCTTCAGTGGCCCGGTGTACGACACGGGAGGTCGAATCGTTTTCGTGAAGCCCGAGACGCACACGGTCTTGGATGGGTCTTCCTGACTGGGCCCATACAGCGCACCGGGGGTGCAGGCCGGGTCTGGCAGCACGGCTTCCCCGACGACCCGGTAGTGGCAAGACGTCGGGACCGGCGAGCAGCCCGCGAGGGTCTGGTAGTCGCAGGTCGAGACCGCCAGCTTCCCCGGCGTTTCAGTGGTGGTCGTCGGAGCCGTTTCCGTCGTGGTCACTTCCGTCGTCGTCGGCGGAGCACCGGTAGCGGTCGAAGGGCCGCTGGTCGACGTGGTGCTCCCGGACGAGCCACAGCCCGCGAGGGCTACTGCAACGAGGATCACTGGCGCAAGCCGTCTCATTGCGGATTCTCCTTGTGGTCGCCGTGCTTGGAGCCGTACTCTTGCTCCCATTCGCCGCCGGGCTTGCGCTTGCTCATGTAGCCGCCCGCTGCGACCTGGAAGGCGACGATCTGCTCGACCTGCGGCAGCGTCTTCCAGCTCTCGGCGTCCTGCGTAAAGCACACGGCGCTGCGTCGCTGCTCCTGCCCCCACCAGCCGGGGTACGCCTCGTCGGAGACGTACGCCTCGGGGACGCCGCATGGCCGACCCTCCGGCGCGCCAACGTCGACGGCGCGTTCCTGCACCGGGTCGCCGACCTCGCCGATGTATTCGTAGCCGTCGGCGGGATTGAGGTAGGTGCGGATTTCGGCTTCGTTGTTGACGTAGGGGTCAACCGCTGCCTCGAACAGCTCATGCGTGATTACTTCGGTGACGTACACGTTGTCCTTGCGCGCCGTGGCGACGAAGTTGCGCATGAGCACAGTTTCGTGCCCAGTCGCCGGGTGGAGCGCAATGCCGCGTTCGGCGTGGGCACCCGAAGGCCCCGCCTTGGTCACGCGCGACTGCCCTTCGTGGTAGCCGATCGCGCCTTCCTGATCTGAGGTATCAGCCAGTTCGGCGATCCACGCGCCGGCGGGGATCTCCGTCACCGTGGGGATGCCCTCAACGGGCGTGGGCGAGAGCAGCTTGACGTCGGCGATCGGACCGACGTAGCCATGCTCGACCCACGGCGAGCGGTTGTGGAAGAACAGCGTGGCATAGCGCGCCGCCCACACCGTGTCGCGTAGCTGAGTGCCCTTCCACGTGCCCGGCGAGGTCTTGTCGACCACAACGATCAGATGGGAGTCGTGGGCGCTATCGGGAACGCTCGCCTCGAACTCCGAGCCGAGGATCGGAGCCGGGCGAGGCGTGATCTTGACGCTGGTCATCGACGCGCCTTGCCCGGCACGTATGTGCCTTTCAGCGCGTGGTGTGCGCCGAGGAAGGAGAAGGCGTAGCTGATGCCGAACGTCGCCAGTTCGGTCAGCTCGTTCGTGATCTCGCTCCCCGTGAAGTGGAACAGAGCGAGGACATGCGTTCCGACGATGAACGTCGTCGCGACGCCGATGAGCGGCGGGACGATACGGGTCAGGATGAATCCCTTGAAGACTTCGGGTGTCATGCTTCCTCCTCTGGTTAGTTGACCGCCCACGACTTCACGTAGACGACCTTGCTAGGTGTAAACTGAGTGCGCGCCCGTAGCTCAGATGCTCACGTTGGACCGGAGATAAAGGCCGGCCATGCAGCGAAAAGAGCACCCGTGTCGCAAGCGGGACCGTCGTGGTGTGGCAAGCCACCGGGCGCTTCTTTAGCGGGGCGGAACTCCCCGGCTCCGGGCCAGCTTCAACATGCCGTCAGCGCGACAGCGCTTGCATGTGCGGCCGCCATCCTTGCGGACGTAGGTGTTGGCCTTGTTCCAGGCGTGACCCTTACTGCAATGGGTTTTT
This sequence comes from uncultured Solirubrobacteraceae bacterium, assembly GCA_963794905.1. Classification (GTDB taxonomy): domain Bacteria; phylum Actinomycetota; class Thermoleophilia; order Solirubrobacterales; family Solirubrobacteraceae; genus Palsa-744. The sequence continues at coordinate 595,510 of CAWCFO010000002.1, read as the reverse complement.
AGCGTTTTCGGGTGATGGCTCAACTCCTGGGCCAAGCACTCTTCGATCACAGCCGAGCGGCGCGCGCCCATGAAGGGGAGCACCAGACGCATGACGGTTTCTGCGTCCTTGCTCACCCAATGGATCATCCAGTACGGCTTTGTGCCGCCTTGGGGGCGAGGATATGCCTGGACGGTGGTGCCAGTACCCGCGATTGCGGCGGCCTGTTCCACCACGTCCTGGTCGGTCATTGACAGCGCGACCCGTGCCTGTGGTCGCTGGCTAGTGCCATAGCGACGGGCGGCGAAGTACCCCTCACCCTCAAGCAAGGCAGCTAGCCAGATCGCACCCTCACGCTTGGTTAGCTTACCGCCCATGATTTGACATATACTACCTTGCCGGCGACGTAGAAGTGAGTCCAGTCCAGACCCGTGGTGACGCCCGGAATCCCGTAAGCCTCGACCCACGGGGCCGGGTCTGAGAGACGCCGGCGAGCGCCAGTTCCGGCTTCGATGTACGTCCACGAAGTCGTGTGCCCGGCGGCGATCTGATTCGCAGCGGCCGGCCAGTTGTAAGACAGCACGGCCAGCCGCCAAGCCTGTTCCTCGCTCTGGGCCCCCGGCTGGCCAAGGAAGTCCTCAAACGCCGAGCGCACTCGCATCCCCACGGCGCGCGCTTGCAGTCCAATGTCAGCGGCTTCTTTGAGCGCCGCCTGGGACGGCTGGTTTAGGTTGTCCTGTAGGGCAAAGTAGTCACGTGAGCCATCGGGGTAGGGCGGACTCGTCGCTGGAATGATTCCGCCGGACTCGCCGAGGCAGACGCCCTTCAGCAGGCCACCCGGAGCTACGTGCTGGACGGCGTTGCATTCGCGTACACACAGCGTGGCTTGGGTCTGCGGGCCGCAGATGCCATCGACCGTCACGCCGAGTCGTGCCTGCAGCTCGCGCACCGCGCTTCCGGTGAGCGGCCCAAACGCACCGTCCTCCACGAGACCCGGTTTCCCAGGCGTCGCGTTGAGTGCGATCTGGACCGCCCACACGTCCCAGCCAGACATGCCTTCCTTCAGCGAGAAGCGGTAGTGCTCGTTGGGCGAGAACGTCATCGCGTCACCGTCCGGTAGCACTCGGCCCAGCGTTCGCCTTCTGTCATCGGACCGGGCGGCCAGTGGCCGAACTCACACCACCCACGGCCGGGCGTTTTGCCGTGATCGGTACGCGCCAGCGGTTGACCAAGCTCAAAGCTCTGCCCGGGCTGAATGATCGGCGCGTCACAGTGGCCGGCGTACCATTCCGGCGACTCACCGCGCGAGATCGGGATGTCGTGAAACGGGCCGCTCGTAAAGCGCAGGACGGCATATGGCGAACCGAACCCGATTGGCCATTCCCGGTCGTGCGCCCACTCGGTGCAGTGCCCGTTACCGGGCGCGCGGATCGCGTTGCCGAGAGGAATCTCGAAGTCCTTGCCCTCGTCCCAGCGCTGTATCCAGTAGGGCTCGCCCGGATAGACCAGCCCGCCGAGTGGCCATTGCTGCGTCTTCGGGCGCAGCCGGCGAAGCTCGACTTCGAGGCGGTGAATCTCAAGCTCCTCGGCGTTGAGGATGCCCGTCCACTTCGCTACGTAGGGCCGCACCTTGCGGATCTCCGCTTCGTTGCTCGCGGCGGCTTTGCGGTTGCCGGCCTTCAGGTTTTTGGCGAGCCAGTAGTGCGCGCGGTCGCCGGTCGCCTTCCACTTGAGCAGTTCGCGACGGTCGTAGGAGGCTTTCCCACGGTGCAATCTCAGCCTGCCTTCAAGCAGGCGTATCTTCGGCCAGTCGATAGCCATTGCTGCCTCCTTCGATAGAAGGCTCCCCCTCGGAGCCAGAGTTAGTCGCCGGACGGCGGGGCACTGCGGAGGGGACGCGTGCTCTACACGCCGCCCGACGGGTCTAAATCACTCGTTAATGCCGCGGCGTGGATCGTGTTCGATGTGCAGCGCCTTGTAGGGCGGAAGGGCTGTCGAGAACTTGATCGGCTTAGGCGAGATGTACTTGCTCGGCTGATCGACGGCCACTTCGCAGTTGGGGATCAGATAGCGCCATTCCTTGTCCTTGGCGAAGCCTGCGAGCTGGTTGGTGAACTGCCGCGCGTTGCGCCGGTCTGCGCGCCGTTGGGCCGGCGTAAGGCCGTTGGCACCTTCGGGCTGCGCGAGAGCGGTGCGTAGGAGCTTGACCAGGCTCGTGTCGAACAGGTAGTCGTCCTTGTGGGAGCGGTTGTCGATCACGCGCGTTTCGTTGCCGCGTTTGCAGCTTGCGATCTGGTAGATGCGCAGGGCGTCGTGGCGACGATTGGAGCGGACGATTGCGGCAGCCGCAAGCTGCTGAGCGTGGCGGACTTTGCGCACTGCGTCGTTGGCCTTGCCTGTGTTCGTGGCGATGTGCGAGCCGTACAGATAGCCAACCACGACCACGAGGATCACCAGAGCGCCTACGGCTCGAAGCTGGCTGCGCTGAAGCAGCGTGATCCGTTTGCGTTCCTTCAGCGTCACCCAGTGGGCGATTTCCAGCCGGGCCAGGCGCTCCTCGGTAGAGGGATGTGGATCGACGCCGAACTCGTCGTGCTCGGGGATCGCGCGCTCCCTTCCGCGGATGATGTCGAGCATTGCGCGCAGCATCTAGAACGTCCCGTGTGCGAAGGCCAGCGCCGTCACGGTCCCGAGCCACGCCGCCAGGATGACGAGTAGGAGGATCAAGCGCACCTGGTGACTCACCGCTCGTCCTTGCCGATGACCAACGAGATCGGGATCAGCCCACCACAGGTGGCCGCGAGTTCGGGTCGGTTCATCGCCGCGAAGACGATGAAGCCGATCAGCCCCGTCCAGCGCAGGATCGGCGCGTACTGCCCGTTGACCCGCTGGAGGAACGCGATGAAGCGGGCGTCCTTGGACTTGCGCGACTCGCTCATTCATCGAGCCGCAGATGTCGGGTGGAAAGGGGGCAACTGTCCGACCTACAGGGCTTGCTCGATAGAGAGAAACCCGTTCTTGAACAGCGCCGAGATGCCGTTGATGCACGTTATGTCGATCGTCAGCACGGCCCCGGTGCCGAGCGTCAGGACGCCGCGAGTGAAGATCGAGCCGCCGTCGAAGGTTTTGTGCCCGACGGCCGTGCATTGGAGTCCCGTGGCTGATCCGTTGGCAAAGACGGCCATCACCATCGCGTTTGTTCCTTCTGCCTGCTGAGAGACATCGCCCCCGATGTCAACGACGTAGTTGCCAGCGGAGGGAATCACCAGTTCGGGGCCGCCGGTCAACGCGACGCCCGATGTGCTGCTGGTCGTACGTTCGCCGGATTTGCCAGCTGTCTTGCGAAACAGTTTCTGGTCGATCGCGTCGAATGCCGCGTCGAGTACGGAGCGTCCGGCTTTGACTTCTTCGCCGCCGGTTGGCCTGGGGATTTTGAGCAACGTCGTTTCAGCCATACGGTCTCCTTTTAGATCAGATCCTCAGCCGTGAGGCTGTCCCAGGTTGCGGTGACTTCGTTCCACGCCCTCGTTGCGTCGTCCCAGATCGCGGCCGTGCCGACCTGTAGTTCGTTGACGGTGGTGAGCGGCTTGGTCGAGCGGTTGTTGATGGCCGCGAGCGACATGGCATGGCTGACGAGCTCGTCTTCACGGACAACAAAGCGATTGGTGTACGCGTTGCCGACGCGCTCGATCACACGAACGGATTTGGTCCCTGCGAGCGTCGCCTGGAGGTCTGAGACGAGTGCCTGAACTTTGCCGCGGTGTGAGCCGCGGGCTTCCCGGATCAGGCGGCGGCTTTCTTCGGCAGGCTCCGCGCCGCTCAGCGCGGTGCCGTTGAACTGGCCCAGCCAAGGAAGATCCTCGGCGTCAGCGAGGTCGACGTTTAGCAACGTGCTGTACCCGGACACATCGCCGGCGTCGAGCGCGATCCGCGCCGCCCGCTCAATCGGTTTCATCAGCACCGCGCACAGATGCGCGGTGGCGTAGCCGTGCTGAGCGTCCTCGCCGGCGAGCGGGAGCATCTGCTGATAGAAGCGCGCGGCCTCGCGTTCGAGAACGGGCGCGCTCATGAGACGCCTGCGACCGTCGCGTCGTCCCAGCTTTGCGTGACTTCATCCCAGGTCTTCGTCGCGTCGTCCCAGGTCGGGCCGCTCTTGATGCTCGTCAGGTTGGGCAGTGCGCCGGGGCCAGCGAGTGCGATGTCTTCGTGTGCCACTCCGTTGATCAGCAGCGATGTGACGTGGTTTAGCCCTGCGGCGTTGTTCAAGACGGTGTAGACCTCGCCGTAGCGGACGAACTCATCGTCGGCCCAATCTTGCGTTCCACCAGCGCCGGGCAGGCTGCCCCATTTGGCCGGATCGAGATACTCGGTCACCGCAGCATCGGCGACGGCTTTGACGGTTCCTTCGTCAAAGCCTGGGTAGATCGTGAAGGCGTACTGGATCGCGATGTCCGTCCGGGTCGGGTCGATCGCGTGGCCGGTCAGGTCGAGGAGCCGTTCACCCTCAACGAGTGCCAGAGCCGCAGCCTTGATCGTGCTCGACACGTTCTGGCCGTTCTCGTCGATCAGAACTGCTGTAAACGCCCCGGGCACACCTTCTTTGGGCGCTTCTTCCCCGATTTTCGGGACGTAATTGTCGATGATGAGGCACCGGCCAACGCCCGGGATTTCGAGGATGGCTTCCTGCGCATCCACAGCGGTGATGATCGTCGGGGAGTCGCGGCGCTCCTTGGCGACGAGGCGGTTACGGTAGGTCGCTTCATCTTCTTCGTCTGCGCCACCTGCGGTCTCTGAGAGCAGGGTGACTTCCTTGATCCACGCGCGCGGGTCCAGAAGGGTTGCGGGACCGGTGAGCCCCGATCCGGCCGCGCCGGGTTCTTCCGCGATGAGAGTCACGGCGACCGAGTTCGTCCCGACTCCCACGATCACCGCTTCGCTGACGGCGAACGTCAGCGGGCCTTCGGGCCCTTCCAGCGTCACGCGCAGGCCAGCTGGGATTTCGTGAGATTCGGCGAGGTATTCCGGCGCGATGACCACCGTGGCATCGACGCTCGCAGCCGTTGCAGCGCCGAACGGCACTCCCGCCACAGTCACGCCGAAGTCGGTGAAGATGAGGGCCTTGACCTGCTGGAAGACGTCCAGGAGGGTCGCGTGGCGCAGGGCGAAGACTTCCATCTCCACGACCTCCGGCGCTCCCGGGTTCGGCGACCATCCGGGCATCCGCGCCTGGTAGTCGGCGAACATGTCGGCGAGGATCTGCGTGTAGTTGCTTTCCCCCGCTTCAGACAGGTATTCAGCCATTCTGCGGGCCCGGATCGACGCTGACCCGCTGGACGCCGCCTTCGATCGCTCCGGCGATGACCGCGGGGGTCGCGCGGGGCTCGAACTGCGCGACCGCGCGAGCCAACGCTGCCGGATCGACGCCGCCCTGCTTGAACGTCAGCTCCGGCCGCCCGAAGTCCGGGTTGTCGTGTCGCCAGCCCTGCGGGTAGGAGAGGACGCACCGCACGCACGACTCGACATCGGCGTCGGAGTCCTGCTCGGTGCTGGCGAGCGAGCCGTTGGCAGCCAGACGGAGGGGAAGAATCAGGGTGCTCATGCGCTGCCTCCTTTCCAGCCAGGGATGTCCCAGGTCACAAACCACCAGTCGCCATCGCCGACGCGGACGACGAGCAGGCCGTCGCCTCGACTGACCGGCGTCGATCGAGTGGGCCAGCCCTTGATCGGGCCGACAGGCTGATCGGGCATTGAGTCGAGCAGCGCGTATAGGTCCTGGCCCGGTGAGACGCCATTTGCCACCGTGGCCGCCTGGAAGCGTTCGACCGACTTGGGGCTGCTCGGGCCTACGTTGGCGAGGGCGTTGGGTCGCATCAGGGAAAGCCAGCCGGCATCGTGCCGTGCGGGCCGCCGCCGGGGTTGGGGGTACCGGGCTTGCAGCCGAGCTTGACGAGCAGGCGGTTGAAGCTCGCGCCTGCGGCCGATTCCCAGCTGCCCGGATCGCCCGGTGCTTGCTGATGCAACGATGCCGCTAGTGCCTCGTCGCCGCTCCCCGACGCCCAGCCGCTCTCCGTGCCGCCACTCATCGTGCAGACCGGATGACCGGCCTTGACCGTCTGGCCGACCTTGACGTTCATCGTCACGTGCTCGGCGTGGTAGATGAACTTCCCCGCCAGCGGGCCGCTGGTCAGCTGGTAGACGACGCAGCCGCCGCCTTCCCAGCCTGAGACGTTGGAGGCGAAGGTGATCTTCGCCTCGCCGAGCGCGCCGATCGGGCCAGAGCCCGCGTAGTCCACGCCCATGTCCACGCGCTCGGGCGAGAGATTGCTCACCGATGCGAACGGGTTGACGTAGCCTTCCGCGCCGGACACCGTCGACGTCGGCCGCCTCCCGACTTCGTGCGCCGGCTCCTTTTTGGGCAGCTTGCCGCGACCAAGCGTGATGACGGTGGTCGAGGATTTCATCGCGTCGCGGGCGATCGTCGTCGTGATCCAACGCCCGTCTACGGGTCCGTAGCCCTCGAGCTCGGCGATGCTCCCCGGCGGTGAACCCCACTTGGATGCGTCGCATTCGACCGTGACCGAATCTTCGTAGGAGTGGCTGGTCATGTAGCCGAACGTCGGGTTGCCTTTCAGGCCGTCCGCTCCAGGCGCGACGAGCATCAGCGGCATGCTTTTTTTCAGGTATTCGCCGGAGTAGAAGTGCCCTTCGCCGTCAACGATGAACAGGTACCAGCCGACCTCTTCGGCCAGCCGTCGAGCAGCGGCCCAGGAGTCCTCGCCGGATTTGCGTTCGTACTGGTACTCCTTGACGAACGTCTTGGCTTCCTGCAGACCGGCCGCGCCTTCACCGGTGAAGGCATTGACCATCGCCGTCGCTTCTTTGACCCACACCTGATAGGCGTCGGGAAAGGCTGAGCCCTGGACGGCTTGCGCAACTTCGCCCGGCGTCCACGTCGGGTGGGCCTTCGCCAGGGCGATAGCGCCGCCCTTGCCGTAGAAGCCCGTCGTCAGGAACAGCGCACAGCACGCTTGGACGTCCAGCGGGTCGACGTGCAGCCCCGCTGCGGTGGAGGACAGCAGTTGCAGAATGCCCGTGCTCGTCCCGTCGCCCGAGTGCGTGTTCTTGCATTCGCTCTCTTGGATGATCGCCTCAATGAGCGCGATCGTCGCCAGTTCGCCGGCACCGTGAGAGACGGCAACCTCAAGCGCCGTTTCGATGTTCTGGCGTTGTTCGGCGTCGGCCGGCTTTTGCTTGACGGTCAGTTTCGCGTGGGAGGCGATGCCCGGCTTGTGCTTCTTATTCTTCTGTGCTCGGGTTTCCGCTTCCTTCACCGATTCGATCGGCTGCTTCTTGTCCAGCTCGGGCGAGTTGAGCGGGACCCCCGATTCGGCGAACATGTGCTTGATGAACTGCGCGCGAGTGGCCTTCCCGCGACTCATCGTCAGTGCCTTTTTGTTCTGGCGCAGCCGATAGACCGACTCGTCTTCAAGCACGACTTCCACGATGTGACCCTTGAGCAGATGGATGCCGGCAATGGCGAACACCTGGTCTTCGAGCACGACGTAGCTTTCCAGGTGCCCGTGCTTCTGCCCCTGGATCGCTTCGCAGTTCAGGAACGACAGCGCGGGGTCGTGGATCGTCACCGTGAGCGACGACGCGCCTTCGATCGTGCGTTCCAGCTTGGCCGTGGCGATCGGGACTTTGATTTCGCCACGGCGGTTGACGAACGTCAGCACGTCGGGGTCCGCGTCGGCGAAGGTCGCCGTCTTCGGAGGGCGTGGCCCTGTCGTGCTCGGAGCGTGGCTTGAGCGGATTGTGGGCGTGACCGTCATGGCAAGCGGATGGATTGCCCCGGCTTGACGTTGTCGGGCTGCAGGCCGCCGTTGAGCTTCATCAGGTCGCGCCAGCGTTCGGGGTTGCCCAGTTCGCGAGCCGCGATCGAGACGAGCGTGTCGCCCGAGCGAGCTCGGATCGTGTGTGAGGAGTGCGAGCCCTTGGCCGAGCGCTGAGCCTGCTTGAGCGGTGAGGCGATGTTGCGGGCAAAGACGGCCTCGATCAGGTCGAGCGTGATCTGCGCGCGCAGAAGCTGGTTGCCCTCGTTGATCAGCCGTTCAGAGCCGGGGGCCGGTTTCTCGATCACCCACGCTCGTGAGGAGAGGTCGTGCGGGACCGTCCCGGCGAGCCTGACCTGCGGCGGCGGGTCATAGCCCTGTTCGGCCGCGAGCGAGAGCAGCAGGTCCCACTGCTCCTGGAGGTCTTCCTGCGCACTCCACCCGTCGAGCTTGAGCGGCAGTGTCCAGCGCTGCGGTTCGGTGCCGGAGAACTCAAGCGTCCCCTTGGCACCTTCAGCAGGGACGACCGTCCAACCGCCGTAGCCGGATTCGGTGGGGAGAACGGGGCCATCGACCCACGCCTCCACGAACTGCGTTGCTCCAACTGCGGCGAGGCGCACACGACCGGCCGGCGGGATACCGAGGCTGTGGGTCGTCGGGCCTGAGCCCGAGACCCCCCCTGCAGCGCGAGTCGTCTTCTGCGGGGAACCGCCGGGGTTGAGCACCCGCGGCGGTATGAACGCCATTAGGCCAGCGCCTTCAGCCGCGCGACGACCTCGTTGGTGCCTTCAGCGATCGGCTTGTCGTTGAGCTTGAGCGTCGTGTGCGTGTGGATGTGGACGGGGTTGTCACCCGTGCCCCCGTGACCGCCGCTGCGACGTACTTCCGTGGTGGTCGGGGCCCTGACGCTCGGCCCGGGCAGCGTTTCGCCCGGGTGGACGTTGACGTAGTGGTGCAGCAGCCGGTCATAGACGCGAACCATTGGACCGTGCGCCGCCGGTTTGCCGCCGAGGTGCGTGTTGGGAAAACCTCGGTTCGGCCGGATGATGCCTTTTTCGACGTAGGTCCCCTTGCCGAGGCCCTGGATCGCATTGTTGGTCTGCCCGGGTTTTGCAAGGGGCTTGCCGAACAGGCCGTTGGGCAAAGCTTCGCTGATGACTTTGCCGAGCTCATAGCCGATCACCGCAGAGGCGATGGCGCCTGCCAGAACACCGCCGAGCGATGCGCCCGCGCCGGCAAAGGCGTCCTTGAGGTAGAGCCCCTTCAGTGCGAACGTCTCTAGGCCACTCTTGATCCGCGACGAGGCTGCGCCGGCGAAGGTCTTGCCGAAGTTGAAGCCGACGCCTTGCGCGACCCCGCTAAACAGCCCTCCTCCCCCTCCCCCGCCGCCGAGCCTGCTCAGCAGGATGCCTGCCCCCAGAAGGGTTCCGCCGCCGGGCACCTTAGCGATCAGGCCGAGGATCTTGGTCACGCCTTCGGTGATTTTCAGGATCACGGGCAGCGCTTCGGTGCGCAGCTTTTCGAAGATCGCGGCCAAGCCGCCTCCGCCATTGGCGCCGAGTTTCAGGAAGTCCGTCACGACGGACCCAAACAGCTTTGCGAAGGCGTAGACGACGGGCGTTGCGTTTTCAAAGAACTTGCTGATCTTCCCGATCCCGGGCCCGGATTCGGTCCACTTCTTCAGGGCTTCAGAGCCCTTGACCAGTGAGCCGAGCAGCGATTCGCCGAGATGCTTGCGGCCAAGATTGCCGATGTTGAACAGCGCCTTGCCGGTGTTGATCAACACCCTCAGGACTTGCGAGGTCGTGTGCTGGATCACGCCGAAGGTGTGTGCCAGTTTGCCGTTGTGGCGATCGGCAGTGAGGGTCTTGTCAGCCACGCCGGCCCATCCCGAGACGAGCCGCACCAGCCAGGAGACGAGCGGACGTGAGGCGACGGTGAGCTGTCTCAGAGCATCGACGACGTGGAGGCCCGCTCCACCGAGCTTGCTGAGCTCGGCGTTGTTGAAGTTCGCCTGCTGGCGTAGATCGGTGAGGAAGCCTCTAGAGCCGACGAGCTTTCCCAGCCGTTCCCCGAGCGACCCGAACACCTTGGCTGTGCCCGTCAGTGGGCCCGTCAGGGTATGCAGCGCCGGGCTCGCCGCCTTCAGCCCAGCGGTGAGCCCGGGGAACAATCCTCCTTGGACGCGCTTCTGCAGGTCGATGATCGGCTTCTTCATCGCGTCGAGCACGAGCGCGAACTGCTGCGCGGGAGGGGTCAGCGCGGCGAACTTCTTGGGGTTCAGTTCCTGGTTGAGCCCTCCCACGGCTCCGCCCACGCCGTTGAAGGCGAGCTTGAGCACTCCTGCACCCTGGGCGGCGATGAGAAAGCTGGCCGGGAGAGCGCCGAGCAGTCCGCCAAGCGGAGCCAGCGCCGAGACGAACGCGACCGTGCCACTCGTCGCAACGGAGAGCGCCTGGATCAGAAGACCGACCCCGACGGTGAGGAGCACCGCTTTGGAGCCGGCAAAGCCCATCGCCTTCTGCAGGATGTTCATCCCGCCGGCAGCGCCGCGGCTCTTCTTGTTCGCGCGCTCGGCCGAGTCGCCGATCTCGTCTATCTCGGCGCTGACGATGTGCGCCTCGCCGGCGAACTTCGCGGCCTCGGCCAGTCTTACGCGGATCGTGATCGTGTCTGCCATGCGTCACCTACCCCGTGCTCGACGTGTTGGCCGACCCACTTCCATCGACGCTGCGCGCCCCGTTGACGGCGTTGGCTATGCGGATGGCGAGGTTGCGTTCCCTGCGATCTTGGAGGCGTGCTGCTCGCTCGCGCACAAGGTCATCGACGACGCTCTCGAAGTCGTCGGCCTCGCGGTCGAACAGAGCGTGGTAGTCCTGCCCCGCGAGATAGGCGTGTGCGGCGGCCTCAAGCCACCCACGCCCTATGCCTTTCCCAGCGCCTCTGAGAACTCCTCACGCACGTCGGTGCTGGCTTCGGTAAAGAACTCGCCGATCTCGTCGGCCTGTTGCAAGATGAGCCAGTCCTTTCGTGCGAACCACTCGAACACGATCCTTTTCGCCGAGTGTGAGGTCCCCTCCGGGAAACCCATGCCCGCGCAAAGCCGCTCGTCAAATCTCAGCGGCGGTTCACCGTCCTCGGCCAACGACTTGAGCGGCTTTGGATAGAGGACGCGCTCGTGCTGTCCCTTTGGAACGATGCCCGTCGGGTGGGCGATCATGATCTCGTCTAGCGACAGCAAAAGCGACTCGATTGCCGACTCTAGAGTCTGTTCGGTGCGGTCCTTGATTTTGGCCAACCGCTTGTTGGCCTTTGTGGTGCCGCGAAATGCCACGTAGCGATAGCGAAACACGACGCCCGGGTGCACCGGGTCCTCCAGGTAGAGCGGGTCGGTGTTCTCAGTGACCTCACGGTGCTGCTCGCGCAGAGCGCCCCAAACACTGCCTGGGGCGCTCGGTGATGCATCGGTCATGGTTCCCCTCTTCTCATTGCTCATCCTTCGGGCGTGAGTTCAATCGTGTAAGTATCGACCGACGGGCTGTCGGCGGCCACATCGACATCCGCCCGCTTGCATGACTTCAACATGCAGCGTTTGACATCTGGGGTTCCGATCGTAAAGCCATCTGGATCGAGCTTCTGCCTGTTGGAGATATAGAAAGTGTGCCCCGCGTCAGCCTTCAGTTCCGGTAGAAGGCCGCCGTCCGTTGCCGGGAAAAACGCCCTTGAGCAGTTAATCGTGCCCTCCGTTTTTGGTGCCCCGAGCGGAATGCGCGGCAACCCATAGCCTTCACGCGTGAACGTCTCGGCTGAGTCGACGCCGTCGCTGGCCATCGTCTGCCAAGTCCTGAAATCCTTGCCGTCACGCTCTCGTGTGAGAGTGATGAGATATTGGGCTGTGGTTGACATCTAGATCACCGCTCCGGTCGCGTAGTTGGTCACGTCGAGGAAAACCTCCTTGGAGTACGGCGAGCGCTCGACTTTCATCCGAGCGTTGAGCTTCAGTTCGCGCGCCGTTTCCGCGCTATTGACCGACTGTGTGTCCACTGAGAAGGCCCACAGCGCGCCCTGCGCCTGCATCGTTTTCAGCATGGCGTCGAGTTCGCCGTGATATTTGCTCGCCAGGCGGCCCTTCGGGTCGATCTCCTTGAACGCTAGGCGGCGGCCGATCGCCCGTGCCTTCCAGCGGATCAGCATGTCGAGCATCGCGTTTGACAGTGCCGTCCCGAGCGGGTCGGCTGTCGGGTCGGCCAGCGTGTCATAGCCGTAGAGCTGGATGTCGCCCTGGCCGTCGACGTTGTAGATCGCGTTGACTCCTCCGGCATCGAGGGCTTCCCGTGTCGCCACGGAGAAGTCCTGGGTCAGACCGGCGATCCACTGAGCGCGCCCGTTCGTTCCCGCGGCGGGTTCGTTGGGGTTGCCGGTGGCGAGGTAGGTCTGTGCGATCTTCGCCGCGGCGAAGGAGGCGGGAGGAACGTCAAAGCCGTCAGGTGTGACGACCCACGGCGCGAAGGCCGCAACCCCGTCTGCCCCATCGTCGCTGCGCTGGACGGCGATGTTGCCCGTAAGCGTCCCGCCCGAGCCCGAGTCCGGGAGGTCTGCGAGCCCAATCCGGTCAAAGACCTCGTGGTGGTCGATCAGCAGCGCGTGGGCTTCTTCGGTCGTCTTGCCCGGAAGCGAGACGGTGCCCGGGCCCATGCGGGTGTCCAGCAGCGCCAGAGCGGCAGCGGTCTGCGTGTTCGTCGCCGAGGCATGATCGTCCGTACCTCCGGTGAGCGCCACGGCTGAGCCGTCGACCACCGGCAGACCGGTCGGCCCGAGGATCGTCGCAGTCACGACGCCCGTCGAGTTGGCAAACGAGGCGATCGCCGCCTGGGTCGTCAGATCACCGGACTGCGTGAGGATCGTCGAGCCTTCGCGGATGATCAGCTGCACGCCGGAGGAGACCCCCGCGACGAACTGGCGCGTCAGGCTGTTGCCGTAGACGCCGTAGTTGATCGCCTCGATTTTCACGACGCCTTCGCTGGAAGTGTTTTTCGCCGTCGAGGTCGCTTTGACCGGGCTGGGGCCGACTTCGCGCAGGGTGACGAGCGCCTTGCCGCCCTCCGCGAAGAACGTGCGGGCGAACTGGTAGAGCGAGCTGTTGGCCACGGCATTGCCCCACCGCGCCACCCACTGCTCCAGCGAGAAGTCCCGCGCCGGCACGGTCGAGGACCCACGTTCGGTCTGGCCGACCATGAAGTGCTGATCCACCGCCTCAGATGCGTCGTAAGTTGCGGCGGCGTCGATCGTCTCGACGAAAACGCCTCCTGGGAGCGTCATTTGGCTGTCTCCTTCTCGGCTGACTTGGTGGCATCGAGGACGCCCTTGCGCGGTTCGTCGCGTTCCTGCTCGGTGGCGCGAAGCTGGGCCTTCAATGCCTCGCGCTCCTGCTCTGGGGCCGCGTCGATCGCGGTCTTGATCGCGTCCACGGTCGGCGGGTCGATCGGCACCGGAACCACGACCATCAATCCGTCGCGGATGCGCGACTGGTAGTGCTCGAGGGCAAGCTCGTCATCGGTCAGCTCGACCGTTGAGTAAGCGTCGATCGGTCGTCCGTCATGCAGGTCATCGGGGTGGGGCAACACGTTCTTGATGAGCACTCGCGTGCCCTCCTTTCGATGTGCGTGTTAGGGATTCACTCCGCGGTGAATGCGTAGAGCGGCGTGGAACCAACAGCAGTTCCTTCGCCATCCCAGCCACGGCCGCGGTATGACCAAGCACCGGCGCCATCGGTCGGCACCACGATGATCGCGTGGTACTCGCCGGCCGCGTCTTTGGTCACGCTTGCGCCGGAAAGCACGGTCGTGTCCGCACCCGGTGGGGTGTATTCCAGATGCACCACTGGCGGATCAAAGCCGATACCTTCGGGCAGCCCGGGGAAGGTCACGCGATCGGGATCGAAGAAGCGCTTGTCCTCGGCAACGATCAGACCGCGTGTGGTGAAGTAGAAGCGCACACGGCGCTGGGAGCCAACGGGAACGCTCACTCGATTTCCCCCTTGGCGTAGATCAGCGGCGAACTGTCCGCGCCCGCATAGATGACCGGCGTATCTGCGGCCTTCGCGAACAGCGTGATCCGCTCTACGGTCAGGACGGCGTGGGCGGTGGCGCTGCTGCTCGCGGGGCTCAGGCTGAGAACGATCGCCGTCGTTACATGGGCCGCCGCAGATGACTGGCCTTCAGCCGCTGCCAGTCCGATCGTTGTCGGAGCCGCGAGGCTCGCTGTGGCACTTGAGAGACCCTGCGCGCCAGTCAGGGCAACGGAGGCTGCGGCGCTGAGAGTCAGCGCGCCCGCACTGCTGGCGCTCGCTGGGCCGAGTCCGATCATCACCGTGTGCGGTGCGATCACCGTGGCGCTCGCAGCGCTCGCTGAGATTGCCGGCGCAAGCGATAGGCCGGCAGGCACAGCGAGGCTGAGCGTTGCCGTACTCGTCGTCGTTGCCGCGGACAACACGATCAGCGTCTGAGCAGTGGCCCGCGCGCTCGCACCGCTCTGACTGACGCCCCCCGCAAGCCCGATCGTCGTCTGGGCTGAGATCGCTGCAGACGAGGTGCTGCTACTCACCGCCGGTGCGATTCCCACGGTACCGGAGGTCTGCATGGCGAGTACCGCGGCACTTGAGCTTGGGGCGACCTGGAGCGGGAGCTGAACCTGGGCGTTCACAGCGGCTCCAGCGGCGCTCTGCGACGCGGCGGCGGCGGTCGGCACAGCGACTTGCGCCGTAACGCCGGCGCTGGCGCTACTCGCCGCAGCGGCTACCCCAGTCACAACCGCGGTCGCAACGGTCATGGCGAGGCTGCCAGCGCTTCCCGAGACGCCGGCGGATGTCGCTATGCCAGTTGGCGCGCTGGCCGCTAGGACCGCTTGGCTTGAGGAGGCTCCCGCGTTCAGTGCAGCCGCAGTGGTGGCCTTGACTGCCACGCTGGCTCCCGACGTCGAGGCAGCTGGGCTGAGCGCAATCGTGGTCGCGGCGGTGGACGGTTTCAGCGCCACGACGAGCATGCCGCTCTGTTTGGCCGTCGTCCAGACCGCGGTGAAGGTCGCAGCCGAGAGCGTGCTGGCGGGGATGTAGGACCCGCCGACGGTGCGCGCGGCGGCGGTCGCCACGTTGGTCATCGGGCCGGTGCCGGTCCATTCTTTGATGGCCCCCGTCGTGCCGCTTGCTCCGACGCAGCCCAGCAGCAGGTCGCCGGCGTCAGTCGTCGTCACCGAACCCGAAGTCGCAGTTGCAGCACTGGCGATGTTGTCGGTCTTGACCAGTACGTCGATCGTGGTCGAAGTGCCTGAGACCTCGAAGTAGCAGATACCCTGCATCGTGCCTGTGCTTGCGGCGCTGATGCTCGTCTCCCCGCCCACCGCTTTCTTGGTGGCGATCCACAGCGAGGCGGTGCTGGACTGCCAGACGGCGTGGTGACCTTCCGCGCTGTCGATCGTCCAGCCCGTTATGCCGCTGATGTTGTCGGCGACGGCGGTGGGCGCAGAGGTCGAGCCGCCCTGGGCGATGAACGCGACGAGCAGGTTGCCAGCCGTGGCCGCTGGGAGTTCGATGATTTCGTTGACAGCCGCGCTGCCGGTCTGCTTCTTATTGACGACCGCGACGGCCATGCGCTGCTATTTCAGCTGGCCTTCGAGTGCTTCGGCGGCGATCTTCGGCGGCGTCTGCGTCGAGGAGATGACCGTGCTCGTGGCCGTGCCCCACATGACGATGTTGCAGGCTTCCCCGCGTTTCTTTTCCGTCGTCGCCCAGCCGATGACCGTCTTTTCCAGCCCCGTGCAGCTGGCGAAGGTGAGTTCGAGTTCGTTCTTGATCGTCGAGGTCGCGGCCTTGGTCAGTTTGAACTGCGTGAGGTTCAGTTTCAGCCGCACATAGCCGGTGTAGGTCGCCTCGGTCGATTCGATGGATTCCCCCGTTGAGGAGGCAGTCGGGACCGCCGTGCAGAGCGCGAGGAACAGTTCCGCCGGCATCGTGAAGGATGTCTTGCCCCACATGTGGCCGAGCGTCTTTTCCGCGATGGCTTCAGAGAAGCCGGACATCGCCGACAGCCACCGCTTCAGCGGGTTGTCCTGCGGCGCGAAGACGTCGCGCATGATGCGCCCGATGCGCCGGCGCTGCCAGCGGGAGAGCCAGAGCCCGAACTGGGCACCGTCGAGGGCGATAGCGGGGTTCATGCTCATGCTCCCTTCGAGTCGGACTGCATTACCGCCGGGTGCGTCTCGACCAGCACCGTGCCTGGCTGCTGATCGGGCTTGTTCTCCGCTCCGGTCAGAAGCTCGAAGCCCGCCTTGGTCATGCGCCACTCGCCGGCCTTGTTGCGTGCCGCGAGTCCTGCGTCCACGAGCGCGTTGAGAGACTGCTCGCACTCGATTTCGCTCAACGACGGAGAGACAGTGCGGTCTTCGGCCAGACGCACCGTGAAGTCCGCGAGGTTGTAGGAGCGGATGCTGATCTCCGGGCCCCCCTCCATTGCGACGTGCGCCTTCTCATCAGCGGCCCACGCGGGCAGGTGGCCCAGGACTCGACGCCCGAGCTCGGTTAGCTGCTGCGACATGTGTTCTCCTTGGGGTCGAGCTTGTGGGGGTAGTTACGCCAGCGCGGTCGCGTAGAACACGCGCGTCTGCCAGAGTCCTTCGCCGACCTCTGTCAACGTGGCTTCGATTTCGTTGCCGCTGAGTTTCTGGCCCAGGCTGTTTTCACCGACCGGGGTGGGGACCGTCGCGGACGTCAGCGACGGTGCGAGCGTCGGTTCGCGGTGCCATTTTTCAGGCGACGATTCGCGCGCTTCGGTGCCGCTGGGGAAGGCGAAGGCGGGAGTGGCGGATTTGACCGGGATGCTCGTAGCGCCGATTCCGACTTTGGCCGACGTCACGAAGAGCTGTTCGTGGCCGCCAGAGACGAGTTTCACCAGCGAGCCGATCGTGAGGACTTTCGTCAACGCCGCTACCGGCAGAGCGGTGATCGGACCGGCGGTCGACAGGCCCGCTGCCAGGGTCGTTATGACCGGCCCGGGGAAGAGTTCCTTGCGCCGCCATTCCAGGACGTAGCCCGAGACCGAGACACCGGGTTTGGTCCAAGTGACGACGACGCTGCCACCCGATGCGGTGAAGCTGCCCGGTTCTGCGATCGGGATGGGTTCTACGAGTTTCAGCGCCGCGATGACTTTGATTTCAACCACGCCAGCGGGGATGCCCGTGAAGCTAGCGGTGCGCACGGCCGAGCCGAGAAGGCCCGATTTGTGCAGCGTGCCGTTGACGTCCTTGACGTTGACTTCGTAGCCTTCGTCGGCGCGCGAGCCCGGCAGGATCGACGTGCTCGGCGGGGTCCAGTTGACCGTCAGGTGACCGCCCGCTGCAACGACTGCGGAGACAGCCGGAGCACCGGCTGTGCCGGGTTCCTGTGCGACCACGATGCCGGTAGGGCCCGCGAAGACTTTTGACACGTTGGCGACGTTCGGCTTGGCCGGCACCGATTTGTTGTCCATCGTCCCGTCACCGAGAGCCCCGGTGCCTTCGCCGCGTTCGGACTGCTTCGCGCCTTCGTCGTACTGCTTGCCCCACGTGCGCAGCGTCTTGTCGCTCATCACCGCGGCACACACGTCGCCGCCGAACTCGCCGTTGCCGCGCTCTTCTCCGTCGCAGGAGATCGCGGTGACGGTCAGCCCGGCGTTGGCGCCTTCGTGCAGCGATTTGATTTCGACCGGGCGCAGCTCGACTTTGCCCAGCGGAGTGCCGAGCCCCTGCTGACCTTCGACGTTAGAGCCGCACGTCCACACGTGGCCGTAGATGTCCAGCGCCTTCCACGAATACTCGCCCACGTCGAGTTCCACGATCGGCGGCAGTTCGGCAAATACGCCAGGGCTCACTTCGCGTTCGGGCGTCTTGACCTGGCGGTCGGCCGTGCCGCCCGGGCCACCACCTTCGTTGACCGCCTGTCCTGTGCCCCAGCAGCCTTCGCCGTTGGTGCCCACGATGCGCATGCGGTTATTCGCGAGCCTCAGCGCATAGAAGTGTCGTCCGGCCTTGATCTCGACCGGCCTGGCTGGTAGCGAGGCCAGCGCAGCGTGCAGAACCGGGTCCACGGTGGCATAGGTCACGCGCGTGTTGCCGACGATCAACCCGGCCCAGTAGACGTCGCCGCTTGAGTGCAGCATGTGGTTGAGCTCGTGCGCGGCCGAGATGTCGACGATGCCTTTCAGCACGTTGGCTTCGCCCGGAGCTACCGTCTGGCGGGGACCGCCGGTGAGAACCCAGAAGGGGGCGTACTGCGGCTTCCACAGGCCGCTTTCCCACGCAGCCTGCGGGTCTTCGCCGGCCTCTTCCCAGCCGTTGGCACACTGGCCGTTGGAGTTCGCGCCGAACGTCAGCACGCGCCCCGTGCCGTCGCCGGTGAGCAGCATCCGGTTCTCGCCCTGGTTTGCGACCTTGGCGATGGCCGGGAGCACGGGGCCGATCGGCCCGACTGGCTGCAGAAAGGATTTGCCGGCTTTGTTCGGGCCGAGCGTTTCTTCCTGGTAGAGCGGCAGACCACCCGTGATGCGTGTCGGAGTCAGCCGCGGGCGGTTTGTTCCCACGTCCGTTTCGCCGAAGCCCTGAGAGCCACCGGCGTTCTCGCCGTTGGTGTAGACCGTGCCGTCGTCGAGCACGGCGATGAGCTTCACCCGGGCGACGCTGGCCTGCTTGACGCCCGTGAGGCCGGCGACGGGCTGAAAGAACGGGAAGTTGCCGCTGAACTTGCCCGGCGTGCTCGTCGCGAAGTAGCCGCCGCCCAGGCCACCGCTGCCGCCTTCGCCGCAGGCGAGTAGGCCGTTGGCGTGAATGGTCGGGCCGCCGCCTCCGTGACCTCCGCCACGCCGACGCTGGGCGAGCATTACGTGATGGAGAAGGTCGTGGCGAGGTCGATCAGCGTGCCGACCGGCAGTTCGGCGGCACCCGTGGGCATCTGCACGACGCCGTTAGTGGCGATCGTGAAGGGCGCTGAGAACGGGGACGCAGCCAGCGGGAAGTTGCGAAGGATTTCCGCGAGCGGTCGCTTGCCGCTGGGAAGGGTGCACAGCGTGTTGCCCGCTTTCAAGGCCGAGGTCGTGATTTCGAGCCGCCCACGCACGCGGACGCTGGACGCGCCCTGCTCGAGCCGTGCTCCGTGGGCATCGCCGACTGCCGCTTGTGAGGCTTTGCCGGCGAGCGTCAGCGCAGCCCATGCGCCGGGAAGGATCAGCGCTTCGATCGCCGCGTCCGTGCGCAGGATCGACTCCACGCGGTATTCCGTCGCGGCGGTGTTCACGAAGAAGACGAAGACCTCGCCCGGCTGCACGGTTACTTCCGTAACCGTGGTACCCCCGACGACGATCGCGCCTTTGACTTTGATCGCCCCCGTCGAGGCGTTTTCGATGACGACCCTGTCGTCTGCGAGTGAGACGTTGCCTTCGCGCAGCGTGATCGTCACGCCCGCTTTGGTGACCGGCCACCAGCCGCGCGTCTTGGTGAGGGTCGTGTTGGCCGCGAGCGCGGTTTCCAGCAGTCGCCGGAACGGGGCATATTCGCCGACGATGCCTTCGCCGGCAACCCAGCTCCCCGTGCCGGCTCCCGAGCTCAGCGGGAGCTGGTTCGCGGCCGAGGGCGCGTTGCTCATCACCGTCGGGTGGCCGCTGGTGAGGATCGCCTTCGCCGCGATGAGAGCTTCGATCGCCGCTTCGTTTAGACCGGACGGGACCGGTTCCCACAGTTTCGTCGTCCCGTTGTAGGCGAGCGTGTCGCCATCTTCCATGCCGGCGACGCTGACCAGGCCGGAGGGCAGTCTCTGCCCGGACAGACCGTGCCACGTTTCTCCCGCGTCTCGGGAGACCGCCATGACGACATTGATCGACGTGGGGCTTGAAAGGTCGAAGATCGCTTCGTCGCCGATCCAGCCGGCGAGGAAGGGCAGCGAGACCATGTGTTCGCCGATGAACCAGATTTCCGCGAGGATCAGCGAGCCCGGCGGCGGCGGGTTGGTGATCGCGGTGATGGACACCGGAGCCGTCGGGGTGACGATGAAGACGTTGCCTTCGTTGAGGTTCAGCGTGAGGTTGCCCGACGTCCCCGCGACCGGGACCAGAAGCGATTTGACGACTGAGGGCGGGATCTGCGCCAGCGGGTGATGCCCTGCGCTGTCCAGTTCTGCAAGCCCACTCGCCGCGCCCTTCTCCGTGGCCGCGAGGGAGATTGGGTTGCTCGACGACGCGGGGGCCTTGGAGAGCTTGGAGACGCCGGCTGTTGACGTGCTGGCATTCGTGCTCGGGCCAGCCGGCCCCGTTGCTCCGGTCGTGCCTTCGGGCCCGCGCGGGCCTTCAGCACCCGTGGTGCCTTTCGCGCCGGTGGCACCGGTAGCGCCCGTGGGGCCGATCAGCGACGTGGCCGAGCCCCAAACGGTCGTCTTGGGCCCGTAGATCGCAAACGCGGTCGTGTCGATGTAGAAGTCGCCTTCGGTCCCCGCTCCCGATGAGGGCACGCCGCTTCCGTGCAGGACCGTCCGGCCGTCAAGCCCCGGCTGGCCCGTTCCTCCGCCGGTCTCCAGCTGGTACCAGAACGCCGGGGAGTCAGACGGTTTGCGCCCGACGTTGCCGACGAGTGAGACATACGCCGTGCCTTCGTCGCGCGAGACCAAGCCAGCGGGGAAGTAGTGGCCACTGTCCCATTCCGGCGCGACGCCGATCAGCTCTACGAAGTCGATGTCAGGAGCCGGCGGAGAGCTGGTCCCGTCGGTGACGATCAGCGAGCCGGACGCGATCCACGCAGCCTCGCTCTCGGCGGTCACGTCGACTTCGCCGGCAGTTTCGCCGAAGGTCAGCGTCCGACCACCGGTGAGGCTGATCGCCCGGAGGTTGCGGTCGACGTTCTTAACTGTCGCCATTCAGCGCCTCCGGGAGTAGTTCGACCTCCGGGTCTTCCAGGAGGGGATCGGCCGGCCATTCCGGCGGCACGCCTTCTTCGTCGGGCAGCACTTCAACCGGCCCGTCGAGAGGTGCGAGCACGCTTTCAAGCGTGACCTCGAACACCGTCATCGAGCCCTGGAAGGTCCGCGAGTCGGCCTCTGAGACCTCGCTGAACAGCATTCCGCCGCCGCCGGTGACGTCGATCCCGGCAGCTATCCCGCCGAGGCTCGGGTGCTGCTTGACCAGGCCGAGAACGGCGTCCTCATAACAGGCTCGGAACAGGCGCGTGTCGTCGTGATCCTGCGCACCTACGAGGCAGGCAACCTGGACTTCGTACTTGAAGGACAAGCCGTCCTGAGAGCCGCCGTTGGGACGCCACGAGGGCGAGAGCACCTGGAGCCACGGCAGCGCGTCGGTGCGCCAGTCCTCGAAGCTCTTTGCCACCGATACACCGCGCGGGCGGAAGGGGAAGGCGTAGTCGTGAAGCAGGGTCTCCATCTCTTCGACGGAGATCGGGGAGCCTTCTTCACGGGCATAGCGTCGGGCCGCTGCCACGACATAGCCGGGCATCCACATCTCTAGCGTGGCGGCCATCGCTCGCTCGACGGTGAGCTGCCCGGCCTGCACTCCTGCCGTGGTCATCCGTGGACGATGTAGCGCTGCAGGTGCTTGAGCGTGGTCACCTTCTGCTCCTCGGTGAAGCCCAGCGGCTTGCGTGCGGGCATCTTGCGCGTCCCCGTCTGCAGATAGTGGGCGTAGGGCACCGACGAGCCGAACAGCATGAAGTTGGGGAAGATCCGCTCGTAGGCATCGGGGTCCTCTCGCTCGGTCAGCGATGCCCGCAGTCGTCCGGTGGCGTGCAGGATGCGGGGGTCCTGACCCTTGCGGGCCTTCTCGGCGATCGTGGATGGCGCGAGCGGACGCCAAGTGCCCTCGCCGCGGGAGTCAAAGCGCGCTCGCTCGAACTGGCGGAAGTCGTCGGCGATCAGCCGGAACGCCGGACGCGCGTCCAGGGCACGATCGCCCATGTCCAGAATCTCGCGGCTGACGAGCTTGTCGCCGTGGGCCTCGAACTCGAAGCGGAGTGCCACGTCACCAGTCCGTTCCAAACGGCGGCCAGCCTTCGCCATCGGGCAGGCAGTAGGGCGGCGTGTCGATCACGTCGCCGGTGATGGACACGCTCAGCACGGGAATGGACCGGCGCAAGCCTGCCGGCGGAAAGCCGGCAAGGACATGCTGACTGGCCCCGGGCCCATCGTCCGCGTCGTCGCGGAAGCGGACGATCGCCGCCGTAGTGCTTTCCATGCGCTTGTTGAGCATTTCCAGCCACTCGGCAAACGCGTTCTTGTTCGGCTGAGCCTGCTCGGGCCACGCCGAGGGTTCGAGCAGCAGCGCGGCCTGGAGCTTGATCAGCGCCTTGGCGCTGGCCCAGAACTGCGGGTCCAGTCCATCGCCGCCCAGCGACGGGGCGATCAGCCCCGTCGCGTCTTCGATCACCGCCTGCACCCTGTTTTCGTCGGGGAACGCCGGCGCACCCGATCCACCGGTGAACCGCCCCGCTGCCCGTGAAGGGATCAGGGAGGCAAGCTCAGCGACGGTTGGGGTGTAGTCGGCGATCACCTACTTGCCGATCGTCTTGGCCCTGTGCTCGGCCTGCGATTCCTGCGGCCGAGCGTGCTCGACTGGCACATCCTCAACGCGCACGGTCAGCGCTGCGTCGGTCTCTTCGACCGCGCCCAGTTCCTCCAGCCGTGCCGCCTCGTCGAGATCAAGTGCAACGACCTCGCCTTTGATTGCGATTTGTCCCGCACCGTAGCCGAGGCCGGCAATAGTCACCCGGTAGTGCTTGTCGCTTTTCGCGGGGGCCATTTATGCCACCCCCGTAACTTCGAGCATCGCGAACTGGTCAGTGACGGCAAACGCCGGGCTGATCGAGTCCTGATACCACCAGGACTGCGTTTTCTTTTCTTCCCAGGAGTCCTCCTCAAGCGGGAACTCGTTGTCCCACTCGCCGACGCCGCCGGCTTCGTAGAGCTTGATGCGGCCTGCCGTCTGACGTGCCGTCACGTATTTTTCGTTGATACCGATCGATGCCAGTGCCGCGTCGACATCTTTGGAGCCGTAGTAGTTGACGAGGTTCAGCCACTCTTTGGGGTTGAACACTGCGCCGTTGAGGACATGTCCTCGTTCCTCCAGGTCGACAGCGGCTTTGGCCCCCGAGAAGTCAGCGAGCGGTTGACCAATATGCGTGGTTTCGAGCAGGCTCTTGCCGAGCTGTTCAGACCAGGATTTCCCGGCGTAGGTCCGCGATTCGGCCGTGATCACGGCCGAGAGCTCGCTTAGCGCCATGATCTCCAGGTCACGTGTGACCGTGTTGGCGTTCTGCTGCATCGCCCGCTCGATCAGGCGTGGGTTGTTGCGCTTTTTGTCCTCCTTGGTGATCTCGAACTTGTCGCCGATCTTGCGCGGTCGGGCGACCATCGGGACGCCGCGCGCGAACTTGTTGACCGGGAACTCAGTGCCAGGCGCGACCTCCTGCGTACGCCGTTCGGCGTAGAGATCGGTAAGCAGCGGGTTGGGCCGCTCGAACAGGATTGCTCCGCCGGTCACACCGGGACCTGCGGAGAATATCTTGTGCGCGTAGAGGTGCTGCATAGTCAGATCCGCGATCACTCGCGTAATGACCTGCGGCTGTTCGACGTACTGGTCCAGCGTGATGAGCGTCCCCGATACGGAGACGGGGTCCAGCGGGTACATCACTGGTGAATCGGGCATCTGGATCGTCTCCTAGTAGAGGCTCACGAAGACGTCTTCGCCTTCAGCAGCCGTTGTGTACGCCTTGCCGACCGCAACGCCGGCGGCAAGCGGGATGGCCTTGCCGGTCGCGTTGGACTCGACCTCTTCTCCTGCGGTGATCGCGGCGCCAGCAGTGACCGGGGCAATCAGCCCCGAGCCGCGCAGGATTGGCACCTTTTCTCCTTCGGCGCGGTCATAGGCGGCGATGCCGACAGTGCGCTTTTTCGCCGCGCATGTTTTGACGACGATATTGCCGCCGTCATATGTCGCCGGCAGGTTGACCGACGTGATCGTCGGGCCCGACTGAATCGTCGCGGCGATGTCGAGGAACGTCTTGCCGACGACAGCGGCCGAGCAGTGCCCGGTGATGTCTTGCCCTGGCTTGAACAGCGGAATGCAGGTGTTGGCGGGCATGTCTAAGCCTCCGTCGGGGTCGTGATTCCGAGCCGCTGGCGCGCGACAGCCAGCAGGTCGCTCTCGGCGGAAGCAGCGATGTCCTCGCTGTGCCCGCGTGCCTTGTTCACCGGCACGAGGCCGGGTGCCAGTCCGCCATCGGCGGCCGACGCGGTGAGCAGCTTGCGCGTGCCCTCCGGGTCCTTGTCGTACATCGTCGAGTAGTGCAGACGACGTGCGAGTGGGATGCGCCCTTCGCGCTGAGCCTCGTCGAGCAGCGCGTCGCGCTTGGTCACGCGATCCTGCTCGTACAGACCGTCTGCGCGAGAGGCTGCGACCTGCAGCTCCTTCAGCGTGTCGCCGTCGATGGCAACCGTGCCCTCGGGGAGTGCCGGCTCGGGTTTCTTCTCCTCGGGCTTCAGCGGCTCCTTCTCGGGCTCCTTGGGCTCGCCCTCGGGGTGAGGCTCGACGGCGGGTTTGGCCGGGTCGGTCTCGCCGGGCTTGTCGCCGTCTGTCTTGGCGACGGCCGGCTCGAACTGCTTGCCAAACGCCTCCTTGACCTGCTCGTCGGTGGCGTCCTCGGGGAGCCCGAGCGCCTTGCGCATCTCCTTCTTCGGGTCCACGTGGACCACCTCCTGTGTTGATGGGGTTGGCTCATCGCTGCTAGCCGTGAGAAACACCGTGATCTGGTGTCCGTCGTTGTCAGCTCCGGCAGCTACGAGCGCCGGGCCCTCGTCGGACACGAACGCGCGAAGGTCATCCAGCGAGTGAATGCCGGGCATCGTCGTGCCGAGAAGCTTGACTTTCTCGATCGTCAGGTCATCGCCCTCGCATGGCCCTTCAAGCGAGCGGCCGGGGTATTTGGAGGGGAGCGCCGCGTCGAACCAGTCGGGGATGTCGACCAGGTCGCCGACGAGCAGGTCGCCGTCCTCCTCAAGCGTCAGGTTGTCCACAAGGCCGAGAGCCGGATCGCCGTCCTGATCGCTCGCCGCCTTCCAACGCGGGTCGGTGTGACCAATGCCGATGCGCGGCTTGCGCTTGGCCGCATTGCGTACCGCTGCGGCGAGCTGAGCCCGCGTGAAAGTGTGCGTCCCACTGGACAGGGGGAAGGTGCCCGTGCGGGCGATCTCCACGCGCTTGCGTGTCTTCATGTGGCCTCCCTAGGGAGTAGGATTTGCCGCGTGGACCGACCTACGGTGCCCGAGGCTGTGAATGCTCTGCGCGCGTACCACGCGCTGCCCGGAAGGGAAAACGGGGGTGCCGTTCACATCGTCACTGAGGATGGAAACGTCGCTCAGCACTTCGCTGACTGGTGCGTCGAGAACGCTCCGAAGTGGGGGACCGAGTGGGGCGACGGCGGCTTCATCGAGGACGACCTGCGGATAGCCGAGATGCTCGCGGCAATGTCCGCGACGCAGCGGAGCAAGCTGTACGCCGAGGGCAGCTTCTACCCCGAGTAGCTCCCTATTTGCGCCCGCGAGCGGTGCGCTTGGTTCCGCGCCAGTCGGCCTTGCGGGTCACGAGGTTGTGCGCCCACTTGTGGGCGGCTCCCGGTGCGACGGTCCAGAGGTATTTGCGCTGGGCCTCGGACTGGAACTTGCCACCGCCTACGATGTGCTGGCGGGATTTGTGCTCGAAGGGTGCGGGGCCGCGCTGCTTACTCATCGTCGTCGTCCCCCTGGTCTGAGCGCCAGCTCGCAGCCGTCTGCTCTTTGGCGATGTCCAACGCCGACGAGAGCATGCCAACGCGCTCCCAGTCGTTGAGGTTGCCCGCGTGGCGAATGACGAGTGTTGGGTCACCGTCCTCGTCCAGCGCCTTGACGATGCAGATGGCCTCCAGTGGGATATAGCCGTCGCCGAGCGGGTCCAGGTCGAGGCCGTAAACGTCACTGCATGCCTCGCCCTCCTCCTCGGTCACTTCCCCTTCTTGGGGCTCTTTTTCCCGGCCTTTTTCGCCTTGGTCGAGCCCTTCTTGAACTGGTACTTCGCCAGTGCGGGCGGCAGTTTTCCCTTAGCCATGCGAGCCTCTATTCCGGTTGGGGGACGGACGCCGTACGGGATCGCAACTGCGGTGCCGACGACTTGCGTTTCTTCCATGCTCAGCTCCTCGCTTGACCGGGCGTCTCGGGGAGCACCATCACGACCGTCCCACGACACCGCTTGCCGCCTTCACAGCCGACGAAGCCGCCGGCTGGGTAATCGCGACGCGCTTCGGCCAGCGACTTGAACTGGTCGCCGTCCTCGTGCTCGCACTGGTCGCAGGTGTTCTGGTCGTTGAGCTCAGAGGCGTAGTAGCGCGTGCCCCGTGGAGCGGATTCCATCGCCGCGAAGCGGCCCTCGTTCTGCGCTTGAGAAGTGAGCCCGGCGAGCTCGTACTCCGGCGTGGCTCCCGACAGTCCATGTAGGTAGTCGCCGACCTGGGAGGCGATCTCGGCGCTCGGCAGACCGCTCAGGCCGGTGGCCTTGGAGGCCGCCGACTGACCGAGCGCCTGGGCGAGCATCGTCGCCGTGGCCTGCGCTGCGCCGGCAAGCGTTTTCTTCGCGGCGGTGAGGTCAGGTGCGGGAAGGTCGTGACCCTGCGCGCCGGCAGCATCGGTCACGGTCTGTGCCCCGTGCTCGACCACGCCGTCGAGCGCTTTGGCGAGCTGTACGCCGCCGATGACCAGGGGGGTGACCGTGGCCAGCGCGGCTCCGTCGCGGATCTGCTGGGCGACGTCTGCGATCTGCGCCGCTTGCACGCCGGTCCACATCGCGGTGAGGTTGGCTAGGGCGGCTGTATGCGCCCGCTGCAGGCCGGCGAAGTCGGTCTGAGATTCTGCGGCAGGCGTCCCCGGTGCAGCCGAGGCCGTGACAACTTCGGTGTTCTTGAACTGCACGCCTTTGTTCTGACTCGGCAGCGCTCGTGCCTTCTCGGCGGGGTTGCGTTCGGGCAGGCTGCCGTTGGAGCGGATCGCCTTTTCGAGGTCGTCGTCCACCTGGATCACGCCGGTCTGCACGAGAGCGACGAGCTGTTCGGGTGTCAGTTCCTGCGCGCGCTCTTCGCGGAAGCGGATGGCCGGTGCCTTGGCTTCCGCGCCGTAGTTGCGCGTGACCTCGCGGCGTACTGCGACCATCGTGCTCTTGCGAATCCAGTTGGCGACCGTGAAGACACCGAGCGTGAAGTGATCGAGCAGCGTCGTGCCGAGCGCCCGTGATCCGTGCGGAGTCGAGCCGAGGTCGGCGAACATCTGCATGAACGCTCGACTCATCTGGCGGTCGTGGTATTCGGCGGAGTTGATCGCCGAGGTTCCAGCGTCGCCGGAGAGGATTCCGGGCTCCACGCCGTAGGGGAAGTGCATGCCCGAGCTGTCGCCCGAGCGAAGTGCCTGCATCGCGGCTGCAGCGGACTGGGCTGCGCCTGCGTCGATCACGCCCGGCTGGGTCTGCTTGGTGTACGGGACTCCCGCGAAGCGACGATGTGTGGTCGCGTCGCCGCGGATCAACTCGTCCTTCAGAAGCCACGGGCGGTACAGGCCGTAGAGCAGCGGACGGCCGGCCCAGTTGGCACCCTCGCGGTCCCACACGTAGGTCAGCAGGCGATCTGCAGGGATCACCGGCGGTGGGATCGTGCCGTACTGCTGCACGGAGATCAGCGAGCCATCGGGGTCGATGTTCATGCGGCTGATCGTCTGCGGTGGGCGCTGGTAGAGGTTGCGCAGGCGGAACTTGCCGTCTGCGTCCAGTTCGCCGCCTTCCTCGAAGAACCGATGACCTCCGGCGGTCGCGAGCAGCGCGACTCGCAGCAGGTCGTCGAAGTCGATGCCCTGCGTTTCGTCGGGGTTCTCTTCGTTGAGCAGCGGTAGGCCGAAGTCGCGGGCGATCTCCTCAGCCACGGTCCCCGTCGTGCCTTCGGGGTCGATGTACCACTCGAACTGGCGGATCGGCAGCCAGAAGGACTGAAGGAGCCCCTGAATCTGCGGGTCGCGGCGCATATCCTCGTAGGTGCGGTTCGAGCGCGGCCACTTCAGCGCGTCGACGGGAATAATCCGCGCCTGTGCCTCGAACAACGTCCAGCCCGGGATCATCGAGCTTGAGAACGCTCGCTCGGGGAGGACTGAGCCGATCTCTGTCGTCGGGTTCGACGTAGCGGCTGCGCGGACCGATGCCGCTGCTTGAAGAAGATCCACGCGGCCCTCCTGTCTTTACATGGGCATCGTCAGGAGGTCGTCGTCTGAGAGCAGGTTGGGATCGGACCGCTCGGGTCGCACCAGCTGCCCCGGGGCGTCTTCGGGGACGAGCGTCAGCAGGACCGCATCCCCTCTATCGGGTGAGCGCCCGAGCCGTTTCTTGGTCTCGTCCTTGCGCTCGACCACCCGGCGCATTTTCAGATCGAAGCTGTACTTCGGAGCGGTCAGGTCTGCGGCGACTTGCGGATCGGGATCGAGATCAAGACCGTCCATCTGCGCCGCGCCCTCGAACCACAGCTCTGAGCGGCGGTTGGGGAACTGGTCCGGGCGAAAGGCCGACTCCCCCCCGTTGAACGCGGTCACGCGCCAGCCGGCAGCGCGGAGCTGATCGGTCACGCCTCCACCGACTCCGGTGTCGTCGACGACAACTCGGACGTGGGCGATCGGCTGTGCCGCGGCGTAGCGGCTGATCTTGCCCGCGGTGTCCGTGGTCGGCTTGCCGACGTAGCTCTCAAGCACCCGGATCTGCTGACCGATGCGCTGGCAGATCACCGTCTCGTCGGTCCCGAAGCGAGCGACGTCGCAACCAATCACGACACGTTCGTGCTGTGAGTCGGCCGGCAGCGAGCGAAGCTGGGCTTCGTCGATCGAGTTGAGCGGGATGACGGTGTCCGGGCCCTGGTCGGCGAACTCGCCGAGCGCGCGGACCTGGAACATCGCACTGTCCCGGCCCCATGCCTGCTCGGCCTCCTCCACCCACGCCTTGGTGACGAGCGCGCGTGCGACCTCCGGGGGAACCGACTCGCCGGTCAGGTTCGGCGAGTCGTACGCCGAGATGTGGATCTGTGACCAGCGCGCTTTCTCCTGCGTGAACGCCCGGTGAAACTGGCCCCCGATCCGTGTCGGGTTGCCGATGAGCAGCACCTTGGCGCCCTCGGCTGTCAGGAAGCCCTCGGAAGCCTCGTAGATTCGCTCGTCGACGCCCGACGCCTCGTCGCAGATCAGCAGCAGGTGGTCAGCGTGGTGGCCTTGGAAGCGCTCGGGCTCGTTAGTCGACAGACCGATCGCGAACCACTGGTCGCCGATCTCAAGCTTTGTCGCTGAAGGACGCGGAAAGATGTCGCCCGTGCCGAGCCTGTGCGCTCTCGCGACCGATGCTCGAACCTCGCGCCAGAGCAGCTGTTCGACTTGCGCCCAGGTCGGAGCCGTGGTGATGACGCGGCTGTTGGGATGCGTGCCGAGAAACCACAGAGCCGTTTGTGCTGCAGCGGCGGTCTTGCCTACGCCGTGGCATGCTCTGACTGCAGTGCGCGCGTTGTCACGGACGGACTCCATGAGCTCGCGCTGCTTCGACCATGCGTGAAAGCCGAAGGTGTCACTGGCGAAGCCGACCGGGTCCCGTGCGTAGGGATTCTCGGGCGGATCGAATAGGTCCGCGGCGATGAGGAACGGGTCTGTGACCGCCATGTGCGACCTCCCTGCCGCACAGACGGGACGGCTAGCCCGACTCGAACAGGTCGATGTAGACCGGCTGCTCGCCCCACAGACGCACTGCTTTATTACGCTCTAGACGATCAAGTGCATCCAGTAGCGCCTCCGCTCGGTCGTGCGTGAAGACATCGTCCAGC
Organism: uncultured Solirubrobacteraceae bacterium; assembly: GCA_963794905.1. GTDB lineage: Bacteria > Actinomycetota > Thermoleophilia > Solirubrobacterales > Solirubrobacteraceae > Palsa-744. The sequence continues at coordinate 565,769 of CAWCFO010000002.1, read as the reverse complement.
GTGACCGTCCGAGCGACGCCGTAGATGTCTCGGTGAGGCAACCCCGCCGGGCCACGGGCGACCGCTATCTCACGCAGCAATTGGATGGCCTCGGTGTCGGTCATCTCCACAGCCTACGCCGCCTGCCCGGCGACCAGCGTCAACTGCCGCCGAACGACTGCCGGCGCACGTGGATCGTTCGCCAGCCCGAGTTCGGTCAGCACGCCGCGGATGACCTGGATGAGCAGTTGGCCTTGGGACTCGGCCAGCTTCACGCGTCGCTCCTCGATGCCCGCCTTGATCGCGGCGGCTGAGTATTGGACGAGCCGATCCATCGCTTGTCGGCGAGCCTGTATCCAGATGTGAAGCGCTGGGGCCGAGTGGGTGATCTCCTCGACCATCGCCGTATCCGCGTCAGCACCCTTTTCCAACTTCATCGGACGGCGCAAGGTCGTGACGACGGCTCCGACCGCTTCGTCGGGGTCGAGCTTGGCGATCTGCTCTGAGGCGTACTGGACCTCGCCTGCTGCGATCTTGATGCACTGGAGGATCGCGTCGTGAGGCTCGATGTCCAGCGGCACACCCATGACGGCTGCCTCGCGCCGGGCTAGGAAGACCTGGCCTGACACTTCGGCCCCAGGCGTTGCGCCCCCATGCTTCCAGCACCGCCCTGTCCCTAGGTGTTTAGTGCGCGCGCCGGCCGACTGCTGACAGGGAGTTCCGCGCTTCGTCTTGGCACCGCACTTGGGATGTGGCGCGCTCATGGCATGCGCCCGGTGGGAGTCGAACCCACGACCTTCGGCTTGAACGCGGCGTGCCTAGAGCAATTCGGCCGGCCGACACCGTCCATGCGGTCTCGGGAGCAGCGAGCTACGCGGGATTGTAGACGGCCGTCGGACAGAACGTCAAGCACTGCGCAACTCGATCGCTTCGGCCTCAAGAGCGCGGAGATGATGTTCTACTGACCGCAGGCGTTTGCGCGCCGCTGCGCTGTCGGCTGTTGCGCGCATCGCGGCGATGGTGCTCAGCAGCTCCTCGCGTTGCTTGGAGCGTCCGAGCTCGCGGTTCTTCCTCGCCCGCTTGCCCATCTGCTCCTGTACACCGGCCGACACCGCCTCAGCGTCGTCGATCGCTCGCGTGCGGCTCATCGTGTAGCCGTTGTCGTCGGCTCGGTCAAGCGGTCGCTTGGCTCCGCACTTGCATCGCTCCTGCCCGACTGCGAAGGCCCGGTTGCAGACCTTCCCGTCGCGCTTGTCGATTGCCTTGCAGATCGGGGCCGGTCCGCCTCGAGCGAGAAACCGCGGTACGTCTCGCAGATCCCCAGGGGCGATCTCGATCACGTAGACCTCGCGCTTGAGGTTCGCATCTGCGTGTCGCTCGGCGAAGGCGGTGAGGAAGTCGCGCAGGTGGCGTGCGCCCTCGCGCAGGGCGTCGCGGGCCTGGACGTCTGCGAGGGTCTGTCGAGAAACCGGGGCGACGATCGTCACGAGCATCGGCTTGTCCTCGCCGATCACTTTCACGCGGTAGGCCCGACCGACCTCGTAGCGACACGGACCATCTGCGGGGATTCGGTGGACCGTCTTTCGCCCTGCGTAGATCAGGTCGCGTTGCTCGGCGGTGAGCTGCATCTGCATGTTGCGCGTGCCTCCGTCCGGTGTCTCGTCAAAGATGGCGGGTGCACACGCCTTGGAGGGCGGGTTGCAGACTGGGAGCGCCCTGGGCGGCGCTCCTTGTTCGTTCTAGGGATAGGTGTCGGTCGCGTAGACCTTTCGTCGTTGCGTGGGTGTCATTTCCGCGAGCGCGCGAGCGAGCTCCACGTCCTCTGGACGGTCCCACTCGGAGGAGTTCTCGGCCTCTGCTAGGCATTTGTCAGCCCAGTGCTGCTCGACATTCCCGTCGTCCACGATGATGTGTACGACGCCGCCCGATTCTCGATCGGCCGAGAGCTTCCGATAACGACGAAGCATCGCCACGACCGCGGGAACCGTTGGTCCGGCTTCCGGGGCTTGCTCGGCCTCGGTGTCGGAAAGAGCGGCGATCGCAGCGCGAGCGTTGTCGCGATAGCAGTCGGCCTCGCTATCGCCAAGTGTGCCGTCCTTCTTTGGTGGCCACGATTCGGTGTCGCCAAAGTCGCTACGGAAGATCGCTGCCGCCACGCGCTCAATGCGCTCCATCCCCGCCTGCTCCCGCTTACTCGGCATCGGGGGACCCGACCGCGATTGGCTCGCCTATCACGCCGCTATAGCGCTTTGCTGCCTCCCCGGCAAGGTGGCGGGCCTCATCGGCATCGCGTGCGGCGATATTTAGGCGAACGCCCACCTGGAACCGCGGCCGATTACCGCCCTCGTGGGGACGCTCGGAGAGAATCAGTCGAGCAAGCGCTTTGCACTCCTCGCAGGTTTTGACGAGCGTTACGCCAGCGCGCGCATCGCCGCACACACCGGCAGCGTCCAGCCACCCGACGTGTGCGCCATGGATTGTCGCTGCTGCCTCCTCTACGTCATCCGACGGCTTCTGCGATTCGGTCCAAGTGCAGATTGGGCAGAGGCGGTGCGTCTCATGCCAGTACGGCTCGGGGCAGTCCTCCGGTTTGATGACAGCTCGCTCACTCATTGCTCAGCCTCCTGGTTGGGTGGGGTGGCGGCGTGGGTATGCGCCTCGTCAGCCGACTTCACGCACGCGACCCGCTCGAAGCCGTTGTGGAACAGCGCTCCGCACATGCCCTTCTCTCGGAGCGTCTTCTGGATGAACCGCTCGTTGTCGCTCTCCGCCTCTAGCGTGGGTTGCTCTCCATGTAGAGCTTGCTCGTAGGCGGCGATGGCAGCGCGGGCCAACCGCCGATAGTTCCAGCGACCGTCCTCTGGAATGTTGTCGTAGGTGTGGCGGGAAGTTGAGCCGCCCGCGATATTGCCGCTGGCCTTGTCGCTGTCGAACCCGGCCCTCGCCGCCGCCTCGATCGCCGTCTCTCTACCTGCTGTTGGCTCAGGCATCGGCCACAACGTCCCCGACGTTCAGCCCGCGAAAGCCGTCCCAGCCGATGAAGTGTGCCAGGTGGTCGGCGTCGCTCGCGGTCAGCGCGCCGACCGGCTTGGCGTAAACGCTCGCCGTGGTGTCCGGCGGAACCTCGTACGTCGAGGCTGCCGCGAGGATCGTCTCCATGCGCCGCTGAATCTGTGCGTTGTCGGTGCGGATCGCCACGACGAGCAACGTGTGCGCCGTCTCTCTACCTGCTGTTGGTGGGCTAGGCATCGGCGGTCCTTCCCGCGTTGAGCTTTGCGACGATCAAGGAGACGGCTTTCCCCACGTCCTCGCTCGGGTATTCCTCGTTTTCGATGCAGCAGCCGCAGATCACGGCACCGCTCTCGGTAACGATCCAGTCGGCACCCTCGACGGCTTGGACCGCTTCGGCGCGGCTCTCGTAGTGAAAGCTCTCGCCGTACTCGGAGTTGTCGCCTTCACCGCATTGATCGCAGCGCGGTTCCCAGCAGATGACCTTGTTGGCCTCAATCGGCATTACTCGCCTCCGCCTCCTCTGTTCGTGGCTTAGGCACGGGCCTTGGCCGGGTCGTAGTCGGGGTGCATGCGCTCCATGTGCTCGCGGACCTGCTTGAAGCTGCGAGTGCAGACCGGACAGACACCGGCGGCGTGGCGCTTACGCGCTCGGGTCGTCGCGCCCTTTTGCGCTGAGAGTCGGCGTTCGACTTCGTCGCGCTGCTCCTTCAGAGCATTAGCGCGGTTGCGTTCGCGCTCGAACTTGCGGCGCTCCAGCTCCTCGGCGCTCAGGCCGTGGAAACCGATTCCCTGGTGCCCGTTGGGGCAAGTCCAAGTGATCTGGGAATGACCGCGCTCGCGTGCCTCGTCCATCATCTTCCCGGGGATCGCATACGTGATCCCGCAGACGTCGCACGTCGCCACGGCGAGCCTCGTGGACCCGACATAGACGCTCCCCTGCTCCACTCCGATTACATTGCCCATCGGGCCTCCTCTGTTCGTGGTGTCTCGGTCACTCTGTCCCCTCTCGTAGCCTGCCGTGGGCGGTGAGGAGAGCGATCATTTCCTCGACCTCGACGTTGAGCATCGAACGCGGGTCTACTTCCTTCTCGACGCGGATCAGAAGCTCGCGCACGGCGTCGGCCTCAACGACCGGCACTACCTCGGCGTCACGAAGTACCGCGCCGTAGACCACGATCCTGTCGTCATGCTCCTTCAGCGTCCACGTCCTCGGCCCCTCAGAGCCTCTTGTCTCGTCGCTCACCGCTCCTCCGTTCGGTCGTGGGTCAGGGGCGTGTGCAGGTCGATCCAAGCGTTGTTCCGCTCAACTTGTCGCAGCAGGGCGGCGAGGGCCTGTGTGGGCGTTGCGTGTCCGGCCCATAGCGTTGCCGCAGGTTCGCCGCCGATGAACAGCCGCCATTCGACGCTCTCGCTCACAGGCCGCTTCGCGACGCTGACCGGCATGAACTCGCTGTCGTCGGTCGGCATCAGAGGGGCCTCCACGGGGAGACAAGCCGCTGATGCGTGTCGCGGTGTTCCATGATGCCCTCGCGCTTGGCCGGGAAGAAGCTGCCCCTGTGCTCGACCTCAAAGCCTTCGGCTTTCAGCACGACCTCGGCGATCTCCTCGGCATCCTTCAGCCGGTCGCGTCCATCAAGCTGCTCAGCCGAAGCGCCAGTGTCCGCAACGAAACCATCGAGCCAGTCGCCGACCCGCTCGATCGCCTCATCGCTGATCGGAAAGCGTGGCACCTGCTCACTCACTGGACACCCGGCTTTCCACCTGCGCGCGTGCGCGAGGAGAGAGGGCGAGGCGGAGATAACGCCGAGCGATCGCTTCCGAGGCGCTTTGGGATAGTCGGCCTCGTTCCAGCGTCGTCACCCGAAGCGCGAGAGCCGTGGCGTCCACGGCCTTGCGGTAGCTCACCTGAATGCCAGATCGTCTACGTGACGTCACCGCTGCGTTCTGCGCGCGTTGCTCGGCCCGTTCCCTCCAATGCCTTGTCTTGCATGCCGGGGAGGCGTAGCGGGCGCTGGGGCGCATTCCGTCCAAGGACGCTTTACAGGGGCAGGCGCACGTGCGGGTCACCGGCCCTCGCCTCCGAACCCCTGCACCCGCACACGCTCGCGAGGAACGCGCTCGGGGTTCAGGTGCTCAAGAACCTCGTCGGTGTGCGCGCAGCTCCCGTCAGAGCGGTAGTGCGTCTTCTGGCCGAAGCAGATCAGCTTCCACCACTTCGATCGTTTACGGCGGGTGAGCATGACGATCGTGCCCTGCTTGTAGCGGGGGCTCGATGGCCTGCCTACGAACATGGCGGCGTCGGGGGTCATGCGGCTAGACGCTCCCGCTCGAGTCCGAGGATGTATTCGCCGGCGAGCTGGCCGAGCTGGACCTGAACTCCGTCGCCGAGAGCACGCAAGCGGGATCGCTCCACCCGAGTGGCAATCCCAACATCCACTCCTCGAAAAGAGCAGAGAGGCTCGGGCGCTCGGCCGACCACCGCTTCCCAGCGGCGGACTGCGGGTCCGTATATGCCCCACTCCACCGATACTCCAGATCGCTCAGCGTGTCGTGGGGCGATCGTGGATTGGTCGCCGTTGACTGCCGTGAGCCCTTGGCGTCCCCACTCACTGGGCTTGGCAGCATCCGCAGTAGGCCGTCCAGGGACGGTCGGATCGCTGCACCGGGACTCGGCGATTGATTGTGCCCGTAGACCGTAGCCATCGGGGTGGGCAGCAGCGTCGCGATCTCCGCCAGCAATGACCGACCGTGCGTCCCGGCGATCTGGCTTGGAGTCCGCTTGTCCTGTCGGTTCTCCCGCTCCGATGCTCGCGGTGTTGGTAGCAATGGCGATGACCCGGTCACGGAGGTGCGGGGCGCCGAAGGCTGCTGCCGGTATGCAGTCCCAGACCGTGTCGTACCCGCTCGCGGCCAGGTCCCCGAGAACCTCATCCCAGACTGCTCCATCAGAGACGGCGAGCAGGTTCGCCACATTCTCGATGAGGACGTATCGGGGTCGAAGTTCGCGAATGGCTCGGGCCATCTCGCGCCACAGAACGGTCTCGGGGTGCTCAAAGCCGTTGCGCTTGCCTGCCGTCGAGCCGCCCTTGCAGGGGAAGCCACCGGCGATGAGGGTTGATCGCTCAGCCCGAGCGTCAACTGCTCGGATGTCGGCGTAGACCCTGACGCCGGGCCAGCGGAGTCCGAGGATTTGCCGTCGCCACGGATCAACCTCACAGAGCCAGCGGTGCTCCCATCCGGCGAGAGTGAGCCCATAGGCAAGCAGGCCGCAGCCGTCAAAAAGTCCTCCGACCGTGGCATTCACGCCTCACCGTCCCACGGCTCAGGCGGGTAGCACCCGCAGAACCAGCGCTCAGCGCCGCAGTTGCCGCAGCGGTCTAGAGCGGGGGAGACCTTCGGCGGGAACATTGCGCGGGTTCGATTCCCGCCGTCTCCATAAGCCCCGTGAACATTGACGATTTGCGGGGCGTAGTGGGACCAATTCGCTGAGCGTCGGCGGCAGGCACCTGCGCTGGCGTGGCCGCTAGCTGGTCCAGGCGAGCCGTCCTTGCCTGCGGGATACTGGCCGGGCGATGTCTCAGGAGTCCACGACCCCCGACCTGGTTGAGCTTATGGGCAGGGCGCTTGAAGCTGTGAATCGCCTTGATCTCGACGCGGTGGCCAGCAGCTTCGCCGAGGATGCGATCTTCGACGGGAGGGCCCTGGGGGACCACTTCGAGGGGCGGGCGGCCATTCGCAGCTTCGTTGAGGAGTGGTTTGGCGCGTACGAGGAGTTGGCTTACAGGTTTGAGGAAGTCCGCGACCTCGGCAATGAGGTTGTGTTTGCCGTGGTCGTTCAGAAAGGTCGTCTGGTTGGCAGCGCCGGGCACCTTCAACAACGCGAGGGTTGGGTCTTCGTTTGGGTGCGAGGCTTGATCGCGCGCCTGGCGATCTTCGAGGTCGACGAGGCCCGTGCGGCCGCCGAACGCCTCGCCGAGGACGGGGGTAGGCGATGTCGCAGGAGAACGTGAGATTGGTTTGCGCGCGATCGCGGCCATAAACGCGAGGGACATCGACAGCTATCGCGCCTGCTGCACCGAGGACGTCAAGTTGGAGACGCCAATGGCCGCCGTTGGAGGGGTGTACGAAGGCATCGGGGGAGCTCGATTCGAAGCGGAGCAGCACTCGCGCAAGCGCCGCGCCTCCTCCGCTGGGCTTTGATCTTCTTCCCTAGTCTCCACTGCTCCTCAGCCCTGCAGCGACTACCCAACGGGCCGGAACCGCAGGATCGTCGCGGCGCCCGACCGCGTGCTGCTGAGCGGTTCCAGGTCGAGCGTGGGCAGGCCGGGCGCCGAGAAGGGGATGCCGTCGCCGAGCAGCACCGGCAGCACGTAGACCAGGATCTCGTCGACGAGCCCCCGCCGCAGGCACTGGCCGGCCACGTCGGCGCCGAGGATCTCCAGGTTCTTGGCGCCGGCGGCCCGGCGCGCCGTCGCGACCGCCTCGCCGATGTCGCCGCTCAGGTACGTGACTCCCGGCGCAGGCGAGTCCGGCGGCCGATGAGTGAGGACGAACACGGGTCCCGAGAAGGGGTAGTCCACGCTGCCCGACCTCTCGGCCTCCATCCGTTCCCCGACGTCGGAGGTGCGCCGGCCGGCCAGCATGGCGCCGGTGGCCGCCGCGATCTCGTGGAACTCGTCCAACCCGACGAAGTCGGCGAGCTGGCGGCCAGCGCCCCAGTCCATCGCATGGCCGGCGGCGGCGATGAAGCCATCGAGCGACATCGCCCTGTTCACGACCACCTTGCCGTCTGCGGTGTCCGTATCGCTCATCCTGTTCCTCCGACGGCTTCGGGATTTCGTGACCCGTCGATCCGCAGCCGCAGCCGCCAGTACCGATAGGTGAGCTCATCCTAGTCCCGGCAGGCCGGCGACACTCGGACGGTTCCTGGCGACGCGGGCAAAGATCGCCGCTTTCACTGGATCACCGCGCCGGGGAGGGCGTAGGGCAGCGACGATGACCCGCTTCAACGAGATCGTCAGTCGTTGAATGCGAGCGGATTGACTCACGCAGCGTCGGCTGTGCGCCGATGCAGTGGGCGTATGCGGAGGCTCGGCTACGCGATCAGACGCCACAACGTTCTACAGAACGTCGATGAAGGCGAAACGTCGCACGACGACGACCTTTCGATGAGGCGGATGGCGCGCATCGGGCTTGCGCTCGCGGCGCTGACAGCACTGCTGGCGACGCTCGGCACGACCGACTCGGCCAGCGCAGCCACGTCCTGCTCACAGGTGCCGACCGTGTACGGGATTCCGCCGTGGGGCTTTCATACCGGCTCGTACACGGGGGAAAGCAGCTTCGCGAAGGGCCACGGAAACATCGACCTCGAAGCCAACACAGTCTCGGGCATCATGTGCCAGCAGGACCGAGCCGGCGTGATCATCATGTCGGTGGAGCACCGCCTCGAATACCACTCTCACTACGCGACGATGTGGGGCTATCCCGGAAACATCATGAAGATCAAGCTCCGCGTCACGAGCAGCACCGATCGGAGCTGCGCTGTCGGCACGGTCGGTCGCGCGACGCTCTATGCCAGCTACAACGGCGTGCGCAGCGACAGCGTGCAGTTCTTCTTTCCGTCTGCCTGCAGGGACCAGGACCGCCTCTATCACGGGGCCCAGGTCAACAACCAGGTTCCGCCGCTGTAGCGGTCGCACCACCGATCGCTGATCGAACGACCATCTCGGCGGGCTGCACGCCGACGAGCCCCAACAGGCGTCCACCGCGCCAGCGGGCACTGAAGTCGAGATCGCGTTGCGCCGAGTGAACCGCCAGCCGGTCACCTAGACGTCGCTCGGACAACACGACCGCCACGCCGACAGGCGCCGGACTGCCTGAGCAGCTCGGAGCCACGGAAGGGTGGTGGAGAGCGACGCCGCAATTTTTGGGGGCATCTCCATGGCGTTTCTGCACGGTCGTCGTTTGGCATCACTGCTCCTGATCGTCTTGGGTCTGGTGATCGCCACGTCGCAAGCCGACGCCGCAACCGCCGCGCCGCACAGGGGTCGGCACCGTCCTGCCGGCCATCACATCCGCCATCGCTGCTCGGCTCGCTGGCACAGAAAGCACGCGGACGCCGGCAAGCGATGCGGCCGACGGCATGCGTCGCCGAGGCGCCGGAGATCGGGTGGCGCGCCGAGGAACGTCCTCACGGCGAAGACGCACCCCGCCGCGCTGGAAAGCGTCACGCTCCCGACACCTCCCCTTCCGGTGGCGCCGGCGCCACCGGTCGAAGGGGTGGCCGGGCTCGTCAAAGCGCGCCTTGACGCCAAATCCGAATTCGATCCCTTCCCGATCGCGTGGTTCAAAGGACTGGCTCGGATCATGGCCTACCCACCGGCCGCCGACCGCTATGCGGCAGCAGGAGTTCCGACCCTGGCCTACCACGACGCCTGGACCACCTGGGGCGCGAGCGGAGCTACACACGTGGCGGAATACGTCGCGTGGGTCAAGCGCGACAAGGAACACGGCTATCTCGGTCAGTTCATGGATGACGTCAACTTTGCGGGCGGCAACATCGCAGGGACGCCGGCGCAGTACGCCAACCTGATCGAAGCCGTGCGTGCCGCGCTCGGCCCGGAAGGCGTGATCGAGATCAACGCGCAGATGTGGGACCTCAAGGCCATGTTCGCCAACCCTGACGTCCAGCGAGCGCTGAAGTACGTCAACGTCGTGACCAAGGAGTTCAACGTCGATCCGGGATCGGGCATCTCGAGCGCGAGCAAGTACGGCGAATACCTCGAATACGTCGAAAACCTCCGCGCCAAAGGCATCGGCATCACCAACACGGGCGACTCCAACTACAACTCGGAAGCCGATAAGGAGTACAGCCTTGCGAGCTATCTGCTCGTCAACACCGGCTTGGACTTCGTCGGCTTCTCCCGTCAATCGCCGATCAGTTCATACCCGGCGCTCAAGGGCATGAACCTGGGCGAACAGACGCAGGCGCGCAGTCAGTCCGCGGGCGGGCTGTGGACGAGGGTCTTCACCGACGGTGAGGCGATCGTGGCGCCGCCGGGGACGAACGGCAGCGTTACGCTGCCTCGACCGATGACGCGCATCGGCACGTTCTCGCCCGTCACGACCGTGACCCTCAGCGGCGGGCAGGGCGCGGTGCTGGTCGGGTAGGTCACGCGCGATTGGCACCGGCCGGACGTAAGGGTGCGCGCCTACCTGCACGGCGACCCGCGGACCGTCACGCGCTTGCGCGACACACGGCCCACCAATTCGCCTCAAAGGCTTCGCAGCACTACCCCGCTGGCGGGGGTGAGCGTCACCGATGTGACCCGCCGGCCGTCGAGGTCGCGCATGGCGGTGGGAAGGCTGATGGTGTGAGTAGACGCGCCGGGTTCGTTGACCAAGACCACCCCCGCCGAAAAGTCGCGTCGCATGACGCCGTTCCATTTCTTTCGCGGACCGCTCACATCGCCGAGGTTGACATCGAAGCCGGTCCACCAGTGGGTGGGGGTCATGCCGCCGGCAGTGAAGCCGTCGAGGCTGTCGATAGTAAGAAAGTAGCTGGCGAGCGCGTATTCGGTGGGCTGCCGTTGGGTCTCGTGGCTGTCGATTATGACGCCCGCGCCAAGGGCGTGCACAGCGTCGATGTAGGACAGGAAGTCGCTGAACGCGGGATGGCTGGCGTCGCCCGTCGCGCCCAGGTCGCTGACTCCACGCTCAAGATTTATGTAGTTCGCGGCCGCAATCTCACGCCGAATGTATGGATCGGCGGTCCGTGTAGGGGAGTGGGCGAACCAGATCGCGTTGTGGGCTATCTCCGTGCGGGGTATCGCCTGGCGGATCTGCTCCATGAACTGCGCCATGTACTCGCGCCATGCCTCATAGGTCATGGGCTTGCCTGTTGCGCGATCGATCGGCATGGTCTGCTTTTCCTGGCCGTCACTGACCCGGAGCTCCATGTTCACGTCGTCGATGAACAGACCCCGATAGCCGTGGGCCAGCTGGGCTCTCGCTTCAGCGATCCAGTACGAGCGAAATGCGGGGTTTGATATGTCCGCCGCGTACTGCGTGCACGCGCCTTCAGAGCACGCGAAGGGTATGTAGAGTCGGTTGCCAGCGGCATCGTGGAGAATCCACTCTGGGTGCTGGGTGAAAAGCGGCGAGCCGGGATAGATCGCGTAGGCGTCCTGATACAGCCACGCTCTGGGATACCAGCCGGTCTTGTCGTTGAAGTAAGGCGCATACGTGATCATGCGCCACATGTGACGGCGCAGAAACGCTCCGTAGGAGGCGTTCTTGTTCACGGTGTACCGGTCAAAGGAGGAATCTGCGCTCCCGACGAAACGAACCGTGCCCTCGACCCGCTGTGGCCTCGTGCCGGATGAGAGCACCGAGACGAGCACCCCGGCGAGAACGAGGAGGCACAGGCCAACCACTATTGACAACCTCCGACGACGTGTCATTGCGTCCGAAGGGCCGCCACGAGGTAACCACCGATCATGTCGCTGGGCCGGCGGGGCAGTGAAGACATCCTTGTCCAGATCCTCGTCGTTAGTGCTCCGTGCCCGCCCGGGCCGATTCTCAGGAGCGGAAGGTACGCCGCTGAGCTCAACGGACGGTAAAGCCTCGGCGGCTACAGCTCCGCGCGAAGGCGCCCGCTATGAGACGTCGGCCGCGCCGTACTCCTCGTCGCTCACGTGCACGCCCCAAGCGACCGCGCTGCCCTGGTCGTCGAGTAGCTGCATGGCCACGTGGGTCATCAGGCGGTTGGGCGCGGCGCCGTGCCAGTGGTTCTCGCCCGGCTCGAAGAACACGCGGTCGCCGGGCCGGATCACCTCGATCGAGCCCCCAGCTCGCTGGCACAGCCCAACGCCCTCGGTCACGAAGATGGTCTGGCCCTTGGGGTGGGTGTGCCACGCGGTGCGCGCGCCGGGCGTGAAGTGGACGCTGGCCGCCTGCAGGCTGAAAGGATCGGACGGCGCGGCGACGGCGTCGATGTACACGTCGCCGGTGAACCAGTCGCTGGGACCGCGCGTCGTGTCGAGGGAGCTGCGAGTGATCTGCATTCGGGCCTCCTTGGTTGGGCGCCGTAGGGTCGCCACGAAAGCACGGTAGCGACCGCGCAAACCGCGGCTGCGTTCCGGCGCGGGCCTCGTGCCGGCCGAGACGACCGCCTACAGAACGCCGGGGCGCAGCACGTCGGGGTCGTGGCCGGGAAGGACCGTCAGGCCGGCGTCGCGCAGCGCGCGCAGGCGTTCGGCCGACTGGCGCTGGCGCTGGTGGTCGTCGGCGAACACGGGGAAGCGGTGGTCGTCCAGGCCCGACGCGAAGTGGGCGACGTCGATGCCTAGCACGAGCTCGCCGACGCGGATGGACTGGTGCCCGGGGGTGTGCCCGGGCGTGAACAGCAGCTCGACGCTGCCGTCGCCGAGCAGGTCGTGGTCGCCGTCGACCAGCACCACCTCGCGATCGGCATCGGCGTAGTCGCGCGCGAGGAACACGTTGCGCTGGACGGCGTGGGCGTCGTGGCCGGCCTCCCACTCGCGGCGCTGAACGACGATCGGCACCGACGCAGGGATCAGGCCCAGCCCGCCGACGTGATCCCAGTGCAGGTGCGTCAGCACGACGCGCGACAGCGTGCTCACGTCCACCTGCTCGGCGACGCTGCGCTGCTGCTCGAGCGCGAACACGGTAAACACGTCCGGGCGCTCGTAGTAGGCGGCCGGATCGGCGATCGCAGCGGGGTTCAGCCCCGTGTCGATCAGGATTCGCTCACCAGCGGTCTCGATCAGGTAAGCCGGCACCGGATAGCGGACCGGTCGGTCCATCGGCTCGCCCGCGCGGAATACCCCGCCCGGCGCTGTGAACCATCCGACGTTCAGCATCTCGATCTTCAAAATCGCCTCCACTGTCGGTCCGGCCGTTCGGCCGGACGTGTGTGTTTCGCAAGTCTCCTCGATGCGCGCAGCGTGAGCGGCGCCGGATGGCGTGTCGGCGCGGGCGAGACGTTCCCGCTCACGCCGTCCCGCCCACACGTTCGCGTCCACGCAGTACGTTGAGGCTCGGTGGCCAAGCAAGCGAAAGCAGGCGACACGACGGCGATTCGCGTGGCGGTGCACGGCGTCGTGCGCGGAGTCGGCTTTCGCGACGCGACCGTGCGTCGCGCGCGCGAGCTCGGCGTGATGGGCTGGGTGCGCAACGACGAGCACGGCGTGCTCGTGCACGCGGAGGGCGCCGCAGGAGACGTCGAGGCGCTGCTGGCGTTCCTGCACGAGGGGCCGCGCTCGGCGCGCGTGAGCGACGTGGCGGTCGACCGAGTCGCACCGGAGGGTCACGAGCAGTTCGCCGTCCGCGGCGTCAGCGCGGGGGTGTTCGTCGTGCAGCAGCACGCCGCGACAGCGCTGCACTTCGACCTGCGCCTGGAGGTCGAAGGCGTGATGCGCTCGTGGGCCGTGCCGAAGGGCCCGTCGCTGGACCCGGCCGTCAAGCGCTTGGCGGTGCAAGTGCCCGACCACGCCAAGGAGCACAACGCCTTCGAGGGCGAGAGCGAAGGCGGTCGTGTGATCGTGTGGGACCGCGGCGACTACGAGCAGGGTGGCCGCGTGGCCTGGCCGCAGGCGCTGGCGCGCGGGCATGCGGTCTTCGTGCTGCACGGCGAGAAGCTGCGCGGCGGCTTCGCGCTGCAGCGCACGCGCCCGGGCGAGAAGGCCCAGTGGCTGCTGATCAAGCGCCGCGACGAGCTCGCGCGACCGGGATCGGATGTCGTGGCCGAGCAGCCGCGCTCGGTGCTCAGCGGGCGCACGCTCGACGAGCTGCGCGGCTGAGCGCGTTCGGCGCCCGTCGTCCCGGGACTCGGGCGCGCAGCGCGCGGCGAGCGCCTCGCAACGCGTCCCTCGGACTTCGCCTCACGAGGCGCCCTGGCGCCCGGCGCGTTCGCGCGCGGCGTGCTCGTCGAGCAGCGGCGCGAGCGAGGAGTGCGCGAACAGGCCCGGCAGCACCGGCGCGAGGAAGTTGACGAGGCGATAGGCGACGACCGACAGCAGCGCGTGCGCGGCGTTGACGTGCACGGCGATCAGCGCGAGCGTGAGCAACACCTCGGTGATGCCCGCGCCGCCGAGCGGCAGCGAGCGCCGGCTGGCGGCATAGCCGGTGGAGTAGGCGATGACCAGCGCGGGCACCGACAGCTCCACGCCGAAGCACTGCAGCGAGAAGGCCAGGCAGGCGATCTCGGCGGCCCAATAGACGGCCATGCCGACGAGCGCCAGCGGGTGCTCCAGCGGGCGCGTGACGACTTCGCGCAGGATCTGCGCGCCCGCGAGCAGCTCGCCGATCCAGCGCCTGACGCGACCGTGCGAGCGTTGGAAGTAATGGCGGATGCGCGGTTTGGTCGCCCACCATGCCAGCGCGAAGCCGGGCGGCACGGCGAACACCCACGGCAACGTCAACGCCAGCGACGCGCGGCGCGATTCGAGCAGCAGCACGAGCGCGCACACGCACGCCGCGGGCGCGAGCAGCGCGTACTCGATGACGCCCAGCGCGAGCACCTGCCGGCGCGCTTCGCGGCGGCTGCGGTGAACCGCCCGCAGAGCGTGGCGGTCGAACGAAAAGCCGCCGAGCGGCACGAATGGCCCGAAGCCGGCGACGACCAGGCGGACGGTCAACAGCAGCGACAGCGACGACTGGCCCGAGGCGAGCACCGTCGCGCGGTAGGCGAGCACATAGCCGACGTAGGACAGCAGCTCGAAGCCCAGCGCCGCGAGCAGCCAAACCGGCTGCATGTGCTCGAACGCGCGCCACAACGCGCGCGGCCTGTCCGAGGCGGCGATCGCGACGACCGTCCCCACGGCGATGGCAGCCGACAGGAGCATGGTCATGCGCGGGCGGCTGGTGAGCGCTTTCATGGCCACCCGCGAAGGTACAGCGAAGCGCTGCGCTCCACGTAGGTCCGTTGGGCGGCACGAGCCGCGCGGTTGGCACGTCGATGAGTTTCGCCGCGGCCGATGGTCTGAACAGCAAAGACAAACGGAAAGCGAAGGGGAGCCTGAATGGGCAAGATCGTGATTACGGAGTTCGTCTCGCTCGACGGCGTGATGGAGGCGCCGGGCGGGGGAGAGGACTACGAGCACCAGGGCTGGACGTTCGCCGTCGACCGCGGCGCCGAGGGCGACAGGTTCAAGCTCGACGAGACGATGTCCGCCGAGGCGCTGCTGCTCGGGCGCCGCACTTACGAAGGCTTCGCTGCGGCATGGCCGTCGATGGAGGGTGAGTTCGCCGACAAGTTCAACGGCATGCCCAAGTACGTCGTCTCCTCGACGCTCACAGACCCCCAGTGGACCAACTCGACGGTGCTCCGCGGCGACGTCGCGCAAGAGGTGTCCAAGCTCAAGCAGACGCTCGACGGGGAGATCGTCGTGCACGGCTCGGCGCAGCTCGCGCAGGCGCTGATCGAGCACGACTTGGTCGACGAGCTGCGCCTGATGGTCTTCCCGGTGCTGCTCGGCAGCGGCAAGCGCCTGTTCGGCGCGGGCGCCAAGAAGCCGCTGCGGCTGACCAGCCACAAAGCCGTGGGCGGCGGCATCGCCGTTCTGCTCTACACCCCTGCCGCCTGAGCTGGCTAAGCGACCGGCGTCGCGGCGGCGGCGTCGGCGCCCTCGGCGCGTGCCGCCTGCGAATGCGTGCGGCTGTCGCGCGAGGAGATCAGCACCAGCGTCAGCAGCGCGCCGACCAGCGCAAAGCATGCGCCGACGAGAAAGGCGCGGTCAAAGCCCTTGGTCAGCGCGATCGCCACGTTGTGCTGCCCTCCGTGCAGGAGGTTCTGCGTACGGCTGTTGGCGACCGTCGCGAGGATCGCCAGGCCGAGCGCTCCGCCGACCTGCTGGGCGGTGTTGACCAGGCCTGAGGCCAACCCGGCCTCGTGCGGGCGCGTGCCGGTCACCGCGGCGATCGTCACCGGCACGAACGACAGCCCCAGGCCGATCGCCGCGAGCAGCGACGGGCCGAGCACGTCGGCGGCGAACGTGCCGCCGGTGCCGGGCACTTTGGAGAACCAGAACAGCCCGCCGGCGACGAACAGCATGCCGGTGAGCAGCACCGGCTTGAAGCCGAAGCGCGTCACGCCGACCGACGCTGCGCCGGCGGAGAGGATGATCGCGACGGCCAGCGGCAGGTAGGAGAGGCCGGCCTTCAGCGCCGAGTAGTGAAGCACCTGCTGCATGTACAGCGAGATGAAGAAGAACATCGAGAACAGCGACATGCCGATCAGCAGCGCGATCGCGTCGGCGCCGCGCAGCGTGCGCAGGCGGAAGATCGAGAACGGCATGAGCGGCGCGCGCGAGCGCAGCTCGATCGCCAGGAAGGCCGCAAGCAGCACGACCGCGCCGGCGATCAGCAGCAGCGTTTCGCTGGATCCCCAGCCGGCGTTGACGGCGTTGACGAGCGCGTACACCAGCAGCGCCAGCCCGGCGGTGACGGTCACCGCGCCGGGGATGTCGAAGCTGCGCGTGTCGGCGTCGGCGCGGCTCTCCAGCAGCACGCGCGGTGAAAGCAGCGCGCAGATCACGCCGATGGGCACGTTCACGAACAGCACCCAGCGCCAGCTCAGGCCGCTGGTGAGCACGCCGCCGAGCAGCACGCCGGCCGCGCCGCCGGCCCCGGCGACCGAGCCCCACACGCCCAGCGCGCGGTTGCGCTCGGCGCCTTCGGAGAACGTCGTCGTGATGATCGATAGCGCCGCCGGGCTGACGATCGCGGCGCCCATGCCTTGCACGGCGCGCGCGGCGATAAGCCACGGCTCGGACTGGGCCAAGCCGCCGAGCAGCGACGCCAGCGAGAACACGACGAGCCCGAGCATGAACATGCGCCGGCGCCCCATCAGGTCGGCCAGGCGCCCGCCGAGCAGCAGAAAGCCGCCGAAGGTCAGCGTGTAGGCGTTGACGACCCACGTGAGGTCGTCCTGGGAGAAGTGCAGCGCGCGCCCGATCGACGGCAGCGCGACGTTGACGATGGAGGCGTCGATCACGACGACGAACTGCGTCATCGCGAGCAGCGCCAGGGCGATGTTCTTTGCGCGCGGGGTCATCTCGGTCCTGTGCTTCTCTCCGTGATCGTCTCGATGATATGAAGCGTCGCCGTAAAGACGAACGAGCGCCCGCCAAATGGACAGCTCGCGGCGTCTGGCGCCGGTCGTGGGCCTCGCGGCGCGGTCAGCCGCCCGAGGACTCGTAGCGCGCCTGCTCCTCGGCGGTGCGCTCGGCCCACGGGATGCTCTGCAGGCGCGCGTCGGGGATCGGCTCGCCGCTGTCCACCGACAGCCCGTAGGAGCCTTCGGCCAGGCGCGCTTCGGCGCGCCCCACCGCCGCGAGCGCTTCGCGCAGCGGCGCCACCAGGCCGGCATCGACCTCCGCGTCCAGCAGCTCGGGCGCGCTGTCGCCGGCATCGGCCGGGTCGCTCTGCGGGTCGCGCTCGGGCGCGGCCAGCTCGGCGAGCGCGCGCTCGATGCGCTCGCGCTCTGAGGCCAACAGCTCGCCTGCGCGTGCGGGGTCCATGCGCGCAGTATGCACGAACGGGATGCGCGCACACGTCGTGACGTTCGCCGCCGGCGCCGCGACGATCGACTCCACTGCGCGCGGGCTGAGCGCGAGCTACGCGCGCGCCGCGTCGCGCGCCGTTGGCGCGCCCACGCCGGCTCCGGCGCCCACACGGATCGTCTCGGCGACCGCCGCCGGGTCGTCGTAGAAAGGCACGTGCCCGACGCCCAGCGTGACGTGTCGCGCGTGCGGCAGGAGCGCACGCGCGCGCGGCGCCTGCGTACGGTAAGGCAGCAGCCGGTCGCGGTTGCCCCACGCGATCGTCACCGCCGTGCCCGTCAGCTCGCCCGGAGCGTCGAAGGAGTAGTCGTCAAACGCTGCGAGCGCCGGCATGAAGGCCGGCGCGGCCCACGCCGAGCGCAGCGTCTGCACGACCACCTCGCCCGGCACTCGCGTCGGTCTGCCGAACGTCTGCCACAGCAGCGCCACGCGGCCTGCGCGCGTGCGCGCGAGCGCCTCCAGCGCGGGTCGCGCAGTCACCGGCGTCTGCGCCAGCGGCGCCAGCGACAGCTGGCAGAAGCGCCGTTCGGCGGCGGTCCAGAAGCCCGCCGGCGAGATCGCCGTCGCCGATGCGACCGCGCGCCGGCGCGCCAGCTCCAGCGCGATCGCCCCGCCCATCGAGTTGCCCGCCACGTGCGGGCGATCGAGGCCACTCTCGGCGAAGAAGCTCTCGAAGGCATCAGCGTACGCGGCTATGTCCGGCGTGATCGGCGAGGCCAGCGGTGGCGAGTCGCCAAAGCCAGGCGAGTCGCACGCGATCACGTCATACGCGCGCGCCAGCGCGCCGATCACCGGCTCCCAGATCTGCCAACGCAGGCCGATGCCGTGGAGCAGCACCAGCGGCGGTCCTTCGCCGCGGCGGTCGTGGTTGATCTTCATCGCGCGCGCTCGCCGCGCCTCGCGCGAGATGCCGCGCGTCGGGCGCGAGATGCTGCCCGCCTCGCGCGAGATGCCGTTCGTCGCCTGCGCGGTCGCGTCATGCGGCGGCCGGTGCGGACGCCGGCTGTGCGACGCGCCCGCGGATCAGGTCGGCGGCGCGCTCGGCGACCATGATCGTCGGCGCGTTCGTGTTGCCGCCGGGGATCACCGGCATGATCGAGGCGTCGACCACGCGCAGGCCCGCAATTCCGTGGACGCGCAGCTGCGAGTCGACGACCGCCTGCTCGTGCGTGTCGCTCATGCGCGCCGTGCCGACCGGGTGGTAGATCAGCATCAGGCGGCGGCGCAGGTCGGCTTCCAGATCCTCGCGCGCGGCCGCCGCGCTGCCCGGCTTGAGCTCCTTCAGCAGCGTCTCGTGCAGCGGCGGCCGACCGGCGATCTCGCGCGCGAGCTCCATGCCGGCGATCAGCGACTGCACGTCGTCGGGCTCGGACAGCGAGTTGGTGAGGATGTGCGGCTTGGCCGTCGGATCGGCCGAGCGCAGCCACACCTGCCCGCGCCCCTTCGGCGAGACGAGCACCGGGGCGATGACCATGCAGTGGCCGTCGTACGTCTCCGCGCCGTGGTCTTCGTAGTAGGCGGCGCCCATGTGGAACTGGATGTCCGCCGCCGCCAGGCCGCCGCGCGTGCGCGTGAACGCGACCACCTCGGCGACCGTCGAGCTGAGCTTGCCCGAGCGTCGCAGCAGCCACTCGGCCAGCGGCTTGGGCTTGTCGGCGCCGTACAGCGTCGTCGGGTCGGACACCTCCCAGATCATCGTCACGAAGGGGTGGTCCTGCAGGTTGCGACCGACGCCCGGCAGGTCGTGGCGCGCCTGCACGCCCGCCGCGCGCAGCTCGTCGGCCGGTCCGATGCCCGACAGCAGCAGCAGCTGCGGCGAGTTGATCGAGCCGGCCGACAGCAGCACCTCGCGCTCGGCGCGCAGCAGCTGCTCGCCGCGCCGGCCCTTGCGCACGCGCACGCCCACCGCACGATCCCCATCCAGCTCGACGCCGAGCACGGTGACGTTCGTGCGCACCTCCAGGTTCGGGCGCTTGAGCGCCGGGCGCAGGAAGGCGTCGGCGGCGCTGAAGCGCTGGCCGTTTCGCTGCGTCACCTGAAACATCGACGCGCCGTCCTGCTCGGGACCGTTGTAGTCGGCGATGCGCGGGATGCCCGCAGCCTGGCAGGCGTCGAGCAGGCGCCTGTCCATCGACCGCGGCGAGCGCTGCTCTGACACGCGCAGCGGCCCGCCGGCGCCGTGGAACTCCGACGCGCCGCGCGCGTTGTCCTCGGACCTGACGAAGTACGGCAGCACATCGCGATAGCCCCAGCCGGGCGCGCCCTGAGCCTCCCATGCGTCGTAGTCGAGCGGGCGACCGCGCACGTAGAGCATCGCGTTCATCGAGCTCGACCCGCCGAGGCTCTTGCCGCGCGGGATGTACAGCGAGCGCCCGTCCACGTGCGGCTCGGGCTCGGTCGCGTAGTCCCAGTCGAGCTTGGAATGGAACTGGTTGGGAAAGGCCGCCGGGATCTTGATGTTCAGCGAGCGGTCGCGCCCGCCCGCCTCCAGCAGCAGCACGCGCACCGACGGGTCCTCTGACAGCCGGTTGGCGAGCACGCAGCCAGCCGAGCCCGCTCCGACGATCACGTAATCGTGCATCCGCCCACCTCTTTCAGCTCGTCGTCATGTCGGCCAGCGCCCCGGGCGCGGTCTGCGCCGCCGGGTCGGTGGCCTCGTGCGGCCCGGCGAAGCGGTACTCGCGCGCGTCCAGCGTGCGCGTGGCCTGCAGGTACTCGCGCATGTAGCCCGGCCAGTTGGCGACGATGCGCCCGCGCTCGTCTCTGTACCAGGAGTCACAGCGCGTCCAAGCTGTGCCGGCGAAGCGCGCTTGCAGCTCGCGGTCGCTGGCCCGCTCGACCTCCTCGCGCACCTCCACGCCGCGCGCGCCGCGCGAGCGCATCTGCGCCAGCGCCTGGCGGATGTAGGACGCCTGCGCCTCCAGGTAGACGATGATCGAGCCGCCCGACGTGTTCGTGTTCGGCCCGTACATCACGAACATGCTCGGAAAGCCCGGCACGGCCATGCCCAGATGGGCGTGCGCGCCCTGTGCCCAGGCGTCGCTCAGTTCCACGCCGTCGCGGCCGACGACGCGCATGGGGAACATGAAGTCGTTGGTCTTGAAGCCGGTGCCCCAGACGATGCAGTCGACCTCGTGCACGCGGCCGTCCGACGTCACCGGGCCGCGCGGCTCGATGCGCTCGATCGCCTCTGTCACCAGCTCCACGTTGGCACGCTGCAGCGCCGGCAGGTAATGCGAGCTGAACAGCACGCGCTTACAGCCGAAGGTGTAGTCGGGCCATACCTTGCGGCGCACCTCGGGGTCTTTGAGCTGCAGGCGCATGAACGCCGCCGAGCGCCAGCCGGCGAGGCGCCCGATCGTGCGCGGGTGGCGGATCGCCGCGGTGATCGCCTCGCAGTACTGGAACATGAAGTTGCGCCGGAACTCCTGGACGCCGGGAACGTGTTCGATGACGGCGCGCAACGCGCGCGGGTAGCGGCGGTTGCTCCGCGGCAGCATCCAGTTGCCGGTGCGCTGGAAGACCGTCAGGCGCGCAGCCTGCTTGGCGATCTCGGGCACGAACTGCACGGCGCTTGCGCCGGTGCCGACGACCGCCACACGCTTGCCCGCCAGCGGATAGTCGTGCTGCCACTGAGCCGAGTGAAAGCTGCGCCCGGCGAACGTCTCGATGCCGGGGATCGCCGGGTAGGCCGGCTGGTGCAGCTGGCCGGTGGCGAGCACCAGCGCGTCAGCTTCAAACGACTCGCCCTGCTCTGTCTCGACCAGCCACCGCGCCTCGCGCTCGTCCCACGTGCAGGAGCTGACCGTGCGCTCGCAGCGGACGTGGCGCTCGACGTCGTGCGTTCGGGCGACCTCGTGCAGGTAGCTGTGGATCTCCGCCTGCGGCGAGCACAGGCGCGACCAGTCGCGTCGCTGGGCGAAGGAGAACGAGTACAGGTGGCTTGGCACATCGCACGCCGCGCCGGGGTAGCTGTTGTAGTGCCACGTGCCGCCAAGCCGCGGCGCGCGCTCGAGGATCGTCAGCTGCTCGATCCCGTGACGTTTGAGCTCGATCGCGGCGGCGACGCCGCCAAAGCCCGCGCCGACGATCACGACCGACAGCTGCCTGGTCGAGCTGGCTTGCGGGCGCGCTGCGTGTGCGACGGCGGACATTTCCTCCCCTGACTGTTTCGGCCAGGCCATTGTCCACCTTTGCGCGCTCGCGTGCGGTGCGTCGTGTGCGACGTCCCACGGGCAAAGGTGGGGAGCGTCGCGTACGCGGAGCTAGCGACTGGGCGGCTCGCCCGCCAGCAGGGCGCCGGCGACCCCGCGCATCGTTTCTTCGCCGTAGGCCATCGAAGGATCGCCGGTCGAGAAGACGGAGACTGTGATCGTCACGCCCGGGCGCTCCAGCCGCGCCGTCTCGTTGAACAAGCCCTCCGAGGGCAGCGCGCCGGTCTTGAAGAAGACCTGCCAGCGCGGCCGTGCGACCTGCGGGATGCCCCAGCTCTGCTCCGGCTCGATGCCCGCCATGAGGCCGCGCGCGTACGGCCAGAACTGGCGCGGGATGAGCTTGTCGAGCGCGAGGAAGAAGCGCGCCTGGTCAGCCGCCGAGGTCTGCGTGAACGCCCACCAGCCGACGCCAGGCGCGTAGTCGCGCATGCCCGCTTCGTGCGCCACGCGCGCGATCGCGCCGAGGCCCACGCGCGCGAGCACCGCCGACGCGGCTTCGTTGTCGGATTCGTGGATCATCGGATACAGCAGCGAGCGGTCGAGGGCGCTGACGCCTCGGTGGTCGGCGTTCAGCCGCTGCAAAAAGGCCGTCAGGAACATCACCTTGACGACGCTCGCGCTCTGGAAGTGCTCACGCAGGCGAACGCCGCCGAGGCGGCCCTGGGAGTCGACCACGGCCAGCGAAGTGCGCCCGGCGCGGGTGTCGAGGTAGCGGACGGCCGCGGCGACCGCCGCGCGCGTCGGATACACGGGGACCGTGCGCTTGTGCGCCGGTGGCGCGACCGGGCGTGGGTCGGTCGCTTCGCCGGGCGTCGTGGAGGTCGCCCACGCCGACGCCCCCACGCCGGCGCCGGCCGCGAGCGTCACGGCGAACAGCGTCAGGCGTCTGGTTGCCGGCACGCCGGCAGGCTAGCGCGGGCGCCGGTCCCAGTTCCCGGCGCCCGCCGCCCGTGCGCTTGCGCGCGACGCTCAGTGCTTGTGGCCCTTGGCCTTGTGCCTGAAGCCGACGCCCGTGAACACGGCCGAGATCGCTTCGGCTTTGTTCTTCGGCAGGAAGCCGACGCGCGCCTTGAACTTCAGTTTGCGCGCGCGCTGGGCCTTGACGCCTTTGTGCGACAGCGGCGCCTTGATCGTGAACTTGCCGGCCTTGCCGACGCGCTTGAAGGTCGTTCGCAGGAAGCGGCTTTTGATGCTGATGCGTCCGGGTGCGAACGTCTGCACGCGCACGACGAGCTTGTTGCGCACGATCTTTTTGCTGAGGATCTTGAAGCGCGTCTTGCCCTTGCCGCCGGTGCAGCCGGCGACGCCGACGTTGGTTTCCTGTTTGATGACCTTTCCGCTCTGCGCGGTGATCGTCGTGGGCATCGTCAGCGTCTGCGTGCAGAACGAGCTGCTGCCGGCGACCGTCAGCGCGGAGTTCGCCCCCTGCGGCAGGTCGAGCACGAAGCTCGTCACGGGCACGTCGGGGATCGAGCCGAACGTCGACGTGGTGACGCCGTTCTTGATCTGCGTGTTGCCGTTGAGGATCACGCGCACCCCGTCGCCTTCCAGCAGCAGGTCGAGGTCGGGGAATGCCGCGCCGCCGTGCGAGACGAGATAGGCCGGGCCGGTCAGGTGGTCCGGGAGGACCGGCGTGCTGACCGTCGCGGTGCCGACCTTCGCGCCTGGCGGGCACGCGAACGGGTTGGCCGCGTATGTGGCTTCCGGGCACGCTTTCTGCAACGTCGTCAGGCGCGACGGCAGCTGCTTGGGCAGCGAGGCGACGACCGAGCGGATGTTCGCCTCGTGCGCGCCCTGCAGCAGGTTCACGCGCAGGCTCGCGCCGTTGGCTTTGACCGTCGTCGGGTCCGTCGATGCGCTCGTCGCCGCTTCGAAGGTCGGTTTGAACGCCAACGAGGCGCAGTCGGTGACCGCGAACGGGCTCGACAGGCCCTGTCCGGCGCCCGACGTGGACGTCAGCGACGTGTCGGTCGACAGAACGCCGCAGTTGGTCGGGTTGAACAGGAAGTTGGGCCGGTTGACGAGCACGCTGATGTTGCGCAGGCGCAGCGGCACGCCCTTGAAGATCGTCGGCAGCGTCGAGGCGGCGATCACTCGTGCGGAGTGCGGGTCGACGCCGATCGACACGCGCGTGACGAGCTTGCCCAGGTCGAACGGTCCCGCGGCGGCCTCGACGGGGATCGACAGGCCGTACGGCGCGCCGTTGTAGGGCCCGGTCAGGTAGACCGGCCCGCTGAACGGATACGGGTCTCCCGAGCCGGCGCTGACGCTCGCCGTGCCGATCAAGCTGGACGACGGGCACGTGCCCTGCTGCGCCTGCGGTTCGCCGCACAGCGGCACCGAGGGGATCGCGCCGACCAGGCCGGCGGGCAGCGTCGTCGTCAGGCGCTGCAGATACTGCTGGCCTTCGCCGCGCGTCAGGTTGAACGTGTAGTTGGTGTACGCGCCGGCTTTCGGCGCCGAGTCGACCGTGCTCTGGCCGAGTGAGAACGGCGGCGAGCCCGGGCAGCCGCTGGCCTTGAAAGGCGTCGAGCCGACGGCGCTCGCGCCGGTGAAGGCGCTGAAGATGAAGTCGGTCTGGCCGCTGCAGCCCAGCGGGTTGGCCAGCGGCGCGTGTTCGCCACCCGTCGTGGTCAGGCGCAGTTCGCTGAACGGCAGCTGCGGGTTGTTGAGGAAGCTGACTTCGAGGCGGCCGGTGCTCGGGTTCGGCGTGACCGTGCCCTGCAGGCGGACGGAGACGTCCAGCGCGGGCGCCTCGGCGTCGATGTAGATCGTGAACGGCGGGTCGGTGATCGTCGCGCCCGAAGGACTGCCGAGATAGACGTTGCCCTTCAGCGCTCCCGGCGGGAGGTCCGTTTCGATCGCGACTTCGCCCACCTTCGATTCGGCCGGGCATTCGACCTTGTTGCGCGTCCCAATGCCGATCTGCGCCGCGGTGCACGCCTTCAGGCCGTGCGCCGCCGACGGGTTCAGCGTGAGGCCTTCGGGCAGCGTCACGTGCGCGTCTTTGATGTCGGCGGTGTTGATTTCGCTGGCGCCGACGTTCTGCGGAACGGCCACGACCGTCGTGGCGCCGTCTGGCTTGTCCGAGCTGGCGGAGTTGCCTTCCGGCGTCACCGTAGTCGTCGGTTTGAAGGGAGGCTTGTCGCATTCTTCGACGCCGACGGGTGTGTGCGTGTCGGCGTGCGAGATCTGCCCTTCATACGATTCGACTTCTACGTGCGACGTGGTGCTCGGCGAGCAGACGCTCGGCAGCGTCAGGAAGTTCCCGATTCCGGCATGGCCTTTGAACAGCAGCTTCGACTTGAGGACCGGGATTGCTTTGGAGATGTTGTCGATTTCAAACCACTCGTGGTAGTCGCCGTTCCATTCGACGTGACCCTTGAGCAGGATGTGTTCGTTCGCGATCGGCTGGACGTTGACGTGGATGCCGAACTCCAGCGGTAGGCCCGCTTCCGGCTGCAGGTTGTAGACCTGCCCGGTGAATTCGGTGTCGACGGCGAGCACAAATGCGGTCAGCTTGGTTTCGCCGACTTCTGTGTCGCCCGGGCCGCTGTTGGGGCAGGTGTCGCTGTTGAACTGAGCGATCGAGCACTTCGGCAGCGCCTCCGGGTTGGCCGCGAGACCGGGCGGCACGTCGACGCGCAGGCGCTTCAATGCGCCTTCTGGTTCGCGCTGTTTGAGGATGTTTTCCTTGGCATTCAGTTCGACTGAAGTGATGCCCCATTCGGGGTGTCCCGCCGCCCTGGTGAAGAAGGCGCTCTTAGGGCTCGAATAGGTGCAGCTCGCGGTGTTGCAGGTTCCCGCTTCGAAGCCCGCTTCGGTGACACCGAAGGAAGCCTGCGCCGCGGGAGCGAACAGGGCGATCGACGCGAGCGCGAGCAGCCCTGTCAGGACGGTGCGGACGTGCGGCTTCATAGCGAGTTGCGACCTCATCAGTCAAACCTCCCTGTAGGACCAGAGCCCGGAAACGGACCTCACCGCCCAAACGCGGACACGGGCGGGCGCGTTCTTCACATGAAGAGTCGATACCCGCTTTGGCCGGCTCTACTCACCGCAACGGACGAGCGTTGGTGCGTGCGAGCTGCGCCGACGCGCTGGATCTAGCTCTCGCGCGGCGCGTACGGCGCCAGCTCGCGCCTTGCGATCGACAGCTTGTGCACCTCGTCGGGGCCGTCGGCGAGGCGCAGCGTGCGCAGGTGCGCATACGCCGAAGCGAGCCCGAAGTCGTCGGACACACCGCCGCCGCCGTGCACCTGAATCGCACGATCGAGCACCCTCAGCGCGACGTTCGGCGCGGCGACCTTGATCGCCGAGATCTCGATGCGCGCATGACGGTTGCCGACCGTGTCCATCAGCCAGGCCGCCTTCAGCGTGAGCAGGCGCGCCATCTCGATTTCGATGCGCGACTCGGCGATCCAGTCCTGCACGTTGCCGCGCATGGCCAGGGGTTGGCCGAACGTCACGCGCGAAACGGCGCGCCTGCACATCGCCTCCAGCGCCCGCTCGGCCGCGCCGATCGCGCGCATGCAGTGGTGGATGCGTCCCGGGCCCAGGCGCGCCTGGGCGATCATGAAGCCGTCGCCCTCGCCGGCGATCAGGTTGGAGACCGGCACGCGCACGTCGGCGAACTCGACTTCGGCGTGGCCCTCCTGGTCCTGGTAGCCGAACACCGGCAGCCCGCGCACGATCGTCACCCCGGGCGTGTCGATCGGGACGAGGATCTGGCTCTGCTGTTTGTGCACCGGCCCGTCGGGCTGGGTCTTGCCCATCACGATCATGATCCGACAGTGCGGGTGCAGCGCGTTGGACGTCCACCACTTGCGCCCATTGAGCACGTACTCGTCTCCGTTGCGCTCGATGCGCAACTGCACGTTGGTCGCATCGGAGCTGGCGACGTCGGGCTCGGTCATCGCGAACGCCGAGCGGATCTCGCCCTCCAGCAGCGGCGTCAGCCAGCGCTGCTTCTGCTCGGGCGTGGCGAACTGGTGCAGGACCTCCATGTTGCCGGTGTCCGGCGCCGAGCAGTTGCACGCCTCCGAGGCGATGTGCGAGCGACCTAGGATCTCCGCGAGCGGGGCGTAGTCGCTGTTTGAGAGGCCGGCGCCGTGCTGCTCGTCGGGCAGGAACATGTTCCACAGTCCGGCGTCGCGCGCACGCTTCTTCAGCTGCTCCATGATCGCCGGCTGGTGGTGGGGATCGCCGGAGTCGAGCATTTCGCGCTCGTAGACCTCCTCCGCCGGGTAGACGTGCTCGTCCATGAACGCCGTCAGGCGCTCCTTGAACTCTGAACAGCGCTCGCTTGGCTGGAAGTCCATGTCTCTCCTTTTATCCGGCGGAACACACGGTGTATATCGACTCTCCCGCGTGAGGTGATCCTCGCTTCCACCGCGCTCGCTACCGTTTGCTCGCCGATGGCGCAGAGCAAAGCCCACAGCGGGCGGCTGGCGCCGCACGCCATGCGCCGTCCGCACGCCATGCGCCGTCTGTGCGCGCTCGCGCTCACCCTCGCGCTCGTTTGTGGCGCGGCGGCGGTCGTGGGCGGATGCGGCGGCGGCTCGCCGAGCTCGCCCAGCCACACCGGCGCGGCGGCGGCGCATGGGACCGGCGGCGCAGGGCGAGGCGTCCGCGCCGGGCCGGCGCACCCGAACATCGTGTTCGTGCTGACCGACGACCTCGCTTGGAACCTCGTGCGCTACATGCCGCACGTGCGCGCGATGCAGGGCGCGGGGGAGACGTTCGGCAACTACTTCGTCACCGACTCGCTGTGCTGTCCGTCGCGCGCGTCGATCCTCACCGGGCGCTTTCCGCACGACACGCGTGTGTTCGACAACAGCCCGCCCGAAGGCGGCTACGCCGTCTTTCACCGGCGCGGCGAGGAGGCGCAGACGTTCGCCGTGGCGCTGGAGCGCGCGGGATACCGCACGGCGCTGATGGGCAAGTACCTCAACGGCTACAAGCCGGGCGCGCGCGAAGGCACGGGCCGGCCCTACGTGCCGCCCGGCTGGAGCGAGTGGGACGGGGTCGGCAACGGCTACCCCGAGTACGGCTACAAGATGAACAGCGACGGTCGCGTGCGCACGTACGGGTACAGCGCGTCGGACTACCTGACCGACGTGCTCGCGCGCAAGGGGCTGTCGTTCATCGACCGCTCGGCGGCGCAGCGGCGTCCGTTTCTGCTGGAGCTCGCCACGTTCGCGCCGCACGCGCCGTACACGCCGGCGCCGCGCGACGCACAGGCGTTCGCGGGGCTGCGTGCGCCGCGCACGCCCGCGTTCAACGTCGTCGGCAGCAACGAGCCGGCCTGGCTGAGCGCCTTCGCGCCGCTCGGGCGCTCACAGATCGACTCGATCGACGCGAAGTTCCGCCGGCGCGTGGAGGCCGTGCAGGCGGTCGACCGGATGATCGGCGAGATCGAGTCGCGCCTGGCCGCGGACGGCGTCGCGCGCGACACGTACATCGTGTTCAGCTCCGACAACGGCCTGCATATGGGCGAGCACCGGCTGCGACCGGGCAAGCTGACGGCGTTCGACACCGACATCCGCGTGCCGCTGATCGTCGTCGGGCCGCGCGTGCCGGCGGGGCGCACGGTGAGCGCGATGACCGAGAACATCGACCTGTGCCCCAGCTTCGAGCGCCTGGCGGGTGCGAAGGTGCCCCCGAGCGTCGACGGTCACAGCCTGGTCGCGCTGCTGCACGGCCGCCCCACGCCCACGTGGCGCAGGGAGATCCTCGTCGAGCACCACGGGCGCGTGTACGGACGCAACGACCCCGACCTGCCGGTGAGCGGCTCGGGCAACCCGCCCAGCTACGAGGCGATTCGCACGCCGCACAGCCTGTACGTGGAGTACGCGACGGGCGAACGCGAGTACTACGACCTGCGCCGCGACCCGTTCGAGCTGCGCAACATCGCCGCCACGCTGACGCCGGCGCATGCCTACGGGCTGCACCGCGCGCTGCAGGGCATCGCCGGCTGTCACGGCGAGCGCGCGTGCTGGCGCGCCCAGCGCGTCGTGCCGTGAGCGCCCGGCCTCGCGCAGGCCGTAGGCTGGGCTCATGAGCGACGACCCCGCGATGGCCGACGACAGCGCGAAGGCCAGCTACCGCGACGCCGGCGTTGACTACGACTCGCTCGACGCGGGCAAGCGCTTGGCGATCGCCAAGGCGCTGTCCACTTCGGGGCTGCTGACGGCGCGCGGGGGACGCGCGCTCGACGCCTCGCGCGGCGAGCCGGCGTTCGTGTTCGAGCTGGATGGGCGCGCATTCGCGTTCGTCGTCGAGGGCCTGGGCACGAAGTCGATCGTCGCGCGCGAGGTGCTGGAAGGCCAGGGCGTCAACCGCTTCGCCGACGTCGCCTACGACACGGTCGCGGCGATCCTCAACGACCTCTGCTGCGTCGGCGCGCTGCCGCTGGTCGTCAACGCGTACTTCGCCACAGGCGCGTCGGAGTGGTATCGCGACGCGGACCGCGCGGGCGAGCTGCTGGAGGGCTGGCGCCGAGCGTGCGAGGACGCCGGCTGCGCCTGGGGCGGCGGCGAGTCGCCGTCGCTGCCGGGGCTCGTGGACGCGCGCGACATCGAGCTCGCCGGCGCGGCGGTCGGCGCGGTGCCGCGGGGACGCTCGCCGATCCTCGGCGACGAGCTGAGCGCCGGCGACGAGATCGTTCTCGTGGCTTCCAGCGGCCTGCACGCCAACGGCGCGTCGCTGGCGCGGCTTTTGTCGGGGCGTCTGCAGGATGGCTGGGCCACGCGCCTGGCCAGCGGCGTCACGCTCGGCGAGGCGCTGCTGGCGCCTTCGGTGATGTACGCGCCGCTCGTCGGCGCGGCGCTCGAACGGGGGACACAGCTGACGTACATCAGCCACGTAACCGGCCACGGGCTGCTCAAGCTGATGCGCCCGCCCAAGCCGTTGACGTATCGCATCGAGCGCCTGCCCGAGGTCCCGGAGGTGCTCGGCTTTCTCGTCGAACGCGCTGGGCTGGACGCCCACGCCGCCTACTCGACGTTCAACATGGGCTCCGGTTACGCGCTCTACTGCCGTCCTGGCGACGGCGACGCGCTGGTCGCCATCGCCGAGGGCCTCGGCCTGCGCGCGCTGGTCGCCGGCCATGTCGAGCAGGGCCCCCGGCAGGTGATCCTCGAACCGGTGGGCGTGCGCTTCGAGGACGCCGAGCTCGAGCTGTCCGCCAGCTGAGGCTAACCCTCAAGCACAGCCTTAAGTCGCGGCTCTCGTCGGGCTCACTACCCTCACCTGCCCTGTTCGCGCCTGCCCGCGCCTGCTCGCGGCGGCCGACGTTCGCGTCGGTTGGCGGCGGCAGTGCGTG
This sequence comes from uncultured Solirubrobacteraceae bacterium, assembly GCA_963794905.1. GTDB lineage: Bacteria > Actinomycetota > Thermoleophilia > Solirubrobacterales > Solirubrobacteraceae > Palsa-744. The sequence goes on along the minus strand of CAWCFO010000002.1, from coordinate 535,656 downwards.
TGCGCGGATAGTTCGCCGATCGCCCGTGCGCTCGGCGCTCCCGCGCAGGCCGGTCGGCGGACGTGCGTTGGAGGGTCGCGCGGGGCGCCGTGCGGCGGGGGCGCGACGCGCCTTGCGGTGGCGCATCCTGCAACATCCCCTGCAAACGCAGGGGCGCAGGCGCGTTCCCACTTGCGGCTCTCCGCGACGATGGATAAGGTTGCAACCAGAGTCGCCACTGTTCTCCGGCGTGTTGTCGGAGATCTCGATATCGCCGGACCGGCAAGGTTCGGAGCTACCCGGATCGAGGCGGACCTGTCCATCAACAGAGGAGAGAAACCTGATGCGCAGAGCATCCACCTGTCTGGCCTTGCTCGGCTCGCTTGCCGTCCTTGGCCTTCCGGCCGTGGCTTCGGCCGCGCCGACGTTCACCTTCAAATCAAAGGCCGTGCCGATCCCCAAGCCGGGTGGCGGGACGTACCCGCACACCGGCAACATCTCGCCCTCCAAAGGCGGCCTCGGGGCGGCGCTGGAAGCCAACTTCGTGATCACCGGCACAGGCTACGGAGCCACGCCGCAGAACCCGGCCGGAGGCATCCCGCCGCTGGCCGCGGTCAACTTCTTCCTGCCGGCCGGCGCGAAGATCAACTCGGCCGGCTTCCCGACGTGCTCGGAAGCGGTGCTGAAAAACACGGGCCCGAGCGGCTGCAAGAAGGCCGTCGCGAGCCCGGTCGGCAACGCGCTCGGCGAAGTGACCTTCGGTTCAGAACGTGTGCCTGAGGAAGCGAAGCTGCAGGCGTTCTTCGGCGCCAACAAAGGCCTGCTGTTCTACGTGCAGGGCAGCAGCCCGGTGTCGCTGGAATTCATCTCGCAGGGTACGTACGTCAACTCGGGCGTGGCGCCTTACGGCCTGGAGCTCAAGTCGACTGTTCCCGCGATTGCGACCGTTCCCGGCGCGGCGCTGGCCTCGACCAAAACGATCAACATCAAGGTCGGCGCGGCGATCAAAAAGGGCAAGAAGCTGATCTCGTACGGCACGCTGCCGAAGACCTGCCCGAAGGGCGGTTTCCCGGTGAAGGCCGAACTGATCTTCGGCGGCTCCTACGGCGGCGAACGCGAATTCGGCATTCCCGCCGAAACGGTCACGCAGACCTACAAGGCTCCGTGCCCCCCCAAGTAGCAGCAAGACATGACGGCGGGATCGTGCGCTGAGGAGCGTAGACTCGCCGGCAGGGAGTTGGGTCGGGCGGCTCCATCGAAGAAGATGGGGCCGCCCGGCTCGTTGTTGAAGATCAAGGAAGGAAAGGGTTGAGGACGCAGACCGTCGGGTGGAGGAGAGGTGCGGCCGCGGTCGTGGCCCTCCTTGCCGTGGCCGCGACAGCGGGCGCGGTGCTGCTGTCCACCTCGGCGGGTGGGTCCAACGGCAGCTATACCGTGCGCGCGATCTTCGACGACGCGGGCAACATCATCCCGGGCGAGAACGTGAAGATCGGCGGGGTGAAGGTCGGCACGGTCGGCGCGGTCACGGCGACGCCGCAGGCCAAGGCGGCGGTCGTGCTGAACATCTCCGACCCCGGCTTCAAGGACTTCCGCGCCGACGCCAGCTGCACGGTGCGACCGCAGGCGCTGATCGGCGAGAAGTTCGTCGACTGCCTGCCCACGCAGCCGCGCGTCGCGGGCACGCCGCTGCCGCCGCCGCTGAAGAAACTCGGCAAGCGCCAGGAAGGCTCCGGCCAGTACCTGCTGCCGGTGCAGAACACGCACAGCCCGGTCGATGTCGACCTGCTCGGCGACATCTCGCGGCTGCCCGAGCGCCAGCGCTTCACGATCCTGATCAACGAGCTCGGCGCCGGCCTGGCGGGGCGCGGCAGCGACCTGAACGTGGTGATCCGCCGCGCCAACCCGGCGCTGCAGGAACTCGACCGCGTGCTGGCGATCCTGGCGAGCGAGAACAAGGTGCTGGCGAAACTGGCGCTCGACTCCGACCAGGCGCTCAAGCCGTTCGCGGCGGTGCGCGAAAAGGTCGCCGACTACATCGTGCAGAGCAACACGGTCGCGCAGGCGACGGCGCGCCATCGCGGAGCGCTGGCGCGCAACCTGTCGCTGTTCCCGAAGTTCCTCGCGCAGCTCGGCCCGTCGATGGAACGCCTCGCGCGCTTCGCCGACCAGACGACGCCGGCGTTCACCGACCTGAAAGTGGCGGCGCCGGGGATCGACAAGGCGTTCACCAGCCTGCCGGCCTTCTCCAACAGCTCGACCAAGTTCTTCAAGAGCCTCGGCGCGACGTCGAAGGTCTCGGGCCCGGCGCTCACCTCGATCCAGCCGCTGCTCGGGCGCCTGGCGGCGCTCGGCGGCCAGGCCAAGCCGTTCTCGTTCAACGCCGCGGAACTACTGACTAGCCTGCGCTCGACCGGCGGCCTGGAGCGCATCCTCGACTTCATCTTCCTCGGCGCCGGCTCGACCAACGGCTATGACGCGCTGGGGCACTTCCTGCGCTCTGAAGCCGTCGGTACGGTCTGTCTGACCTACGCCGTGACGACGGCGTCGGCGTGCGCCAACGCGAAACTGTTCAACAACCCGTCGGGCACCGCCGGCAGCACCGCGACGTCGGCCTCCTTGCGCGGCGCCCACACGGCGCGCGCGGCGAGCTCGACGAGCGTCGTGATGGCGCGCACGCTGGCCGTGCTCAAGGGCGCGACGCCGGCCGAAGCGACCGCGAAATACCCGGGCGCGACGACCCTCGGCACGGGCACTGGCGCGGGCGCCGCGCCGGGCACCGGCGAAGCGACGCCGACCGCCAAGCCGGTGGGCGGCGCGAGCGCCGGCACGACGTACTACACGCCTTCGGCGGAAAGCTCAGGCGCCGACGGGATGCTGCTCAACTACCTGCTCGGGAACTGATCGCTCGATGACTCGCCCAGCGACGATCCTCGGCCTCCTGCTCGCCTGCGCGGCGCTGCTCGTGCTGCTCGCGCCGGCCGCCTCGCCGGCCGAAGAAATCGCCGTGCCGCCGGTGACGGGCACGGAAACGACACCGGCGCCCGAAGCGACCACGTCGACGCCCACGCCGGCGCCGCCGGTCACGACGCAGACGAGCCCGGCGCCGCAGCCGAGCACGTCCACGGGCGAATCGACGCCGGCGCCGACCGAACCATCGTCGCCGACAAGCGCGCCGCAGACCACTACGGCGCCGCGCGTGAACGGGCAGAGCGCGCAGGGTGGCTCACCGTCGCGCTCGCGCCAGCCGGCGGCGAAGTCCAAGACGGGCGCCGGCGCGCCGGCGGCGGGCAAGACCACCGGCGCCGCGGGCAAGCTCAAGCGCGGCAAGAAGGCGCCGAAGCCGTCGGCGCTCACGCCGCCGCTGCCGTTGTCGCTGTCGTCGTCGATCGCCGGCGTGCCGGCGTTCTTCATCGAAAGTTTTCGCATCCCGCCGTTCCTGCTGCCGATCTATCAGGCGGCGGGCACGGCCTACGGCGTCCCGTGGCAGGTGCTGGCGGCGATCAACGAGGTGGAGACCGACTACGGGCGCGACCTGAGCGTGTCCAGCGCGGGGGCGGAGGGCTGGATGCAGTTCCTGCCGTCCTCGTGGGCAACGTACGGCGTCGACGCCAACGGCGACGGCTTCAAGGATCCGTACAACCCGGCCGACGCGATCTTCGCGGCCGCGCGCTACCTGCGCGCCGCCGGCGCGCAGACGAGCCTGCGCGGTGCGGTCCTCTCTTACAACCACTCGCAGGCCTACGTGGCTTCGGTGATGCTGCGCGCGAAGCTGCTCGGCGGCACGCCCACGCAGCTGCTCGGCGCGATCACGGGGCTGACCGAGGCGCGTTTCCCGGTGCACGCCAAAGCGCACTTCGCCGACGGCTTCCCGACGTCCACGCCGACCGCGGGCGCGCCCGCGAAGCCGATCGCCGGGACGACGATCTACAGCGACGCCAACGCGCCGGTGATCGCCGTGCAGGACGGCCAAGTCGTGCAGATCGGCGACTCGCCCCAGCTGGGGCGCTTCGTGTCGCTGCGCGACGCATACGGCAACACATACACGTACGCCCAGCTGGGCAGCGTCGCACAGCTGTACCCGGTGCTCAAGCCTCACGACGCCAAGCCGGCGGGCGCACCGTCGAAGAAGGGCGAACCGGTCGAACCGCGCCCGACGCAGCCGGCGAGCGCGGGGACGCACCCCGACGCGCAGGCGCAGGCGAGCGAAGGGGCGGCCACGTCGGCGCTGTCGCTCGGTGCGAGCGGCCTGGAAGCAGCGGCGCCCGGCTCGACGACCTCACCGCAGCCGGGAGCCGACTCCGGCGCGGTGGAAACCGGCGCGCTGTCGTCGGCGCCAGCCGGCGAAGCCGCCGGCCAGCCGGCGTCGAGCGAAGCCTCCGGTGCGGCCACGCCCGCGGCCCAGCCGGCGCCGACTCCGGGTTCGGCGACGCCGCGCGTGTTCCGCGCCGGACCCAATGACGTCTACCTGCACGACCTGCACACGGGCGCGCGCGTGATCGCGGGCACGGTGCTCGGCCACGTCGGCGATGTCTCATCTTCCAGCGCCACGGGCGCGGAAGCGCACATGCTGTTCCAGATCCGCCCGGCCGGAGCCGGCGCGCCGCAGATCGACCCCAAGCCGATCCTCGACGGCTGGGTTCAGCTGGAAAACAGCTCGGTGTTCCGCGCCAAAGGACAGGACCCGTTCAGCTCGACGGCGCCGAGCGCCGGGCAGGTGCTGCTGGAGTCAAAGGAACAGCTCGAGCAGCAGGTGCTCGCCAACTCCGACATCTCGATCTACCCGTGCGGACGTCAGGACATCCAGACGGGACAGATCGACAAGCGCGTGCTGGCGACGCTCGAGTTCCTCGCGGTGTCTGACCTCAAGCCGACGGTCTCGGCTCTGAAATGCGGGCACTCGGACCTGACGACCGAAGGCAACGTCTCCGAGCACTCGACCGGCGACGCGGTGGACATCTCGGAAATCAACGGCATCCCGATCACCGGGCACCAGGGCCCCGGCTCGATCACCGACACGACGATCCGCAAGCTGCTGACGCTTCAGGGCTCGATGCAGCCGCACCAGATCATCAGCCTGATGAGCTACCCCGGCGCGGACAACACGCTGGCGATGGCCGACCACTACAACCACATTCATGTGGGGTTCCGGCCGCTGTTCGCCCAGAGTGCCAGTCTGGCCGGTTCGCTGAGTTCGTCGATCACGCCGAGCCAGTGGATCAAGTTGATCGCGCGGCTCGGCGAAATACCCGACCCGACCGTGTCCAGCGGCCCGTCGGCGGCGGCGATTCGTGTTCACGACGGCGCTTCGGCGGGAAGCGGGAAGTAGCCGATGGCGACGACGACCCCCCCGAAACCGCCCAGCGCCCCGCCGCCGCGCAACCCGCCGCCGGCGCGCCCCGTGCGTGCATCGCGCGGGCGCTTCGGACGCCCACTGGCGATCGGCGCGCTCGCGCTGGTCGTGCTGCTCGTCGCCTACATCCTGTTCTCCGGCGGCGGCAGCTCGACGTACAAACTGGAATTCGCCGAAGCCGACCAGCTGGTGCGCGGCGATCAGGTGCAGGTCGGCGGCGTGCCCGTGGGCAGCGTCAAAGACATCGCGCTCACGCACGACTTCAAAGCGCTGGTGACGATCAGCATCGAGTCCTCGCTGGCGCCGTTGCACGCGGGGACTACGGCGCAGGTCAGGGTGCCGTCGCTGTCGAGCGTCGCCAACCGCTACATCTCGCTGAGCCCCGGCCCCAACAACGCGCCGGCGCTGTCGTCGGGCACGCGCCTGCCGGCGAGCGTGACCAAAGAGGTCACCGACCTCGACCAGCTGTTCAACACGCTCAACCCGAAGACGCGAAAGGGCCTTCAGCAGTTCATCCAGGGCACCGCGCAGCAGTACGAAGGCCAGGGACAGTCGCTGCAGGGGGCGACCGAATACTTCGCGCCGTCGCTGGCGGCGACCGACCACTTCTTCGCCGAGCTGGTGCGCGACCAGTCGACGTTCACGAAGTTCCTCGTCGAAACCGCCAAGGCGGTGACGACGATCGGCGCGCGCAAGAACCAGCTGAGCGACCTCGTGGAAAACGCCAACACGACGTTCACGGCGCTCGGCGCCGAGCAGACGAACCTCGCGCACGGGCTCAAAGAACTGCCGATCACGCTGCGCCAGGGCAACCGCACCTTCGCCGACCTGCCGTCGACGTTCAGCGCGCTGAAAAAGCTCGTCGATGCGTCCCGCCCGACGGTCCAGCCGCTGAGCAAGCTGTTGACGAGGCTGCAGCCGCTGCTGACGACGGCGACGCCGGTCGTCAAAAACTTCTCGCAGGCGTTCAGCCAGCCGGGGCCGGGCAACGACCTGACGGACTTCGTCCGCGCGCTGCCGGCGCTCGCCACGTCGCTCGAATCGAGCACGCCCGCCGCGGTGACGTCGCTGCGCGAATCGGTGCCGATCACAGCGTTCTTCGGTCCGTACTCGCCGGATCTGCAGGGCACGCTGCGCGAGTTCGGCCAGACCGACGCCTACTACGACGCCAACGGCCACTATGCGCGCATCAGCCCGGTCTTCCCGGACTTCGCGCTCGGCGAAAAGAACACGTTGAAACCGTCCACCGCCGAACAGGCGCTGGCGCCGTTGAAGACCGGCCAACTGCGCAAGTGCCCAGGCGCGGCGACGCAACCGGCCGCCGACGGCTCCTCGCCGTTCACCGACTCAGAACTGCTCACCTGCGACCCAGCCCAGCATCCATGAACCGGCGGCGCAACACATCGCTGGCGGGCAGCCCGCTGCTGATCGGAGCGGTGACGACGCTGATCGTCGTGGTTGCGGTGTTCCTGTCCTACAACGCCAACAACGGGCTGCCGTTCGTGCCGACGTACAACATCAAAGTCGTGCTGCCCGAGGGCTCGGGCCTGCAGCCGTCCAACCAGGTGCGCATCGGCGGCACGCGCGTGGGCATCGTCGGCTCGCTGACACCGCACCAGGACCCGTCGACGGGCAGGGTCACGGCGATCGCCAACCTGCACCTGGAAAAGAAGGTCGAACCGCTGCCGGTGGACACCAAAGCGACGGTGCTGTCGGTGTCGGCGATCGGCCTGAAGTACCTCGAACTGGAAAAGGGCACGTCCCAGCAGACGATCAAAGCCGGTCGCGAGATCCCGGTCAGCCAGACGACCGAACCGGTCGACATCGACCAGCTGTTCAACATGTTCGACGAGAAAACGCGCACGGCGATCCAGCAGAACACGAACAACTTCGGCGACGGTCTGGCCGGGCGCGGCCTGGAAATCAACGACGCGCTGGCGACGCTCAAGCCACTGGTGACCAACGCGATCCCCGTGCTGCACAACCTGGCCTCGCCGCAGACCGACCTGCGCGGCCTCTTCAAAGGGCTCGACCGCCCGGCCGAACAGACGGCGCCGGTGGCGCAGCAGAACGCCGACTTCTTCAGCGAGCAGGACACCTTCTTCACGGCCTTCGCGAGCGTCGCCAAATCGCTGGAAGAAGCGACCGAGGGCGGGCCGCCGGCGCTCGAACAGGCGATCTTCTCGCTGCCCTACGAGGCGCCGTTCACGGAAAAGAGCACCGAGTTCATGCGCCTGCTGCGACCGAGCGCGAAAGCGCTGACGACGGTCGCCAAGCCGCTCGGTGACGCCTTCGCGCAGGGCGCCGTCAACCTGCGCCGCGCGGTCGCGCTGAACTCGCGCCTGGCGGCCTCCTCGCAGGCGCTTCAGAAGTTCGCGCAGGACCCCGTCGTCACGGCCGGGCTGGAAGACTTCACGCAGACCTTGCAGTACGGCAACCCCGTGCTCGCCGGCCTGGCGCCCGAGCAGGCCTACTGCAACTACCTGACGCTGACTTTCCGCAACGTCGCGAGCCTGCAGTCGGAGAACGTCGGCATCGGCTCGCTCGCGCGCGCCGGCCTGGTGCTCTCGCCGAGCGGCCCCAACAACGAGGGCTTCCCGTCCACGGCGCCGGCCAACGGGCCGTCGGTCGAAAAAGCGTTCGTCGGTTCGAGCGCGATCGTCGACAACAACCACGTGCACGCCAACCCCTATCCGAACGTCGCAGGCCCGGGCCAGCCGCGCGTCTGCGAAGCGGCCAACGAGACGTATGAAAAAGGCAAGGCGGTGCTCGGCAACCTGCCGGCTTCCAGCGTCGCCACCAACCGCGAAATCACCAGCCGCGAAGAAAACCTGTTCGGGGCGAAGTACCCGGCGGCGACGCTCAAGTCGCTCGGCATCTCGGCGCCGGTCAAGAAGACGCCGGTCAAGAAGACGGCGGCCAAGGGGAAGAAGAAATGAGGCTCCTGCCGCGCTGGCGCCGCCATGACGACATCCCGGTCGTCGAACTGAACCGCACGAGCCCGATCCGCTTCGCGATCGTGTTCCTGCTGATCGTGATCGTCGCCGTGTACTTCGGCTTCACCAAGCGCGTGCCGTTCAAACACGGCTTCCGCCTGAACGCGCAGTTCGCCAGCGCGATCAACATCAAAGGCAAGTCGCCGGTGCGCATCGCCGGCGTCAACGTCGGCAAGGTGACGTCGATCAAGCGCCAGGGCTCGACGGCGCTGGTGGGCATGGAAATCGAATCGCGCGGGCTGCCGCTGCACTCCGATGCGACGGTCAAGGTTCGCCCGCGCATCTTCCTCGAAGGCAACTGGTTCGTCGAACTGCAGCCCGGCAGCCCGTCGGCCAAGAAGCTGTCGTCAGGCGCGACGCTGCCGAGCACGCAGTCCTCGGACCCGGTGCAGCTCGACCAGGTGCTCGACGCGCTCAACACAGACACGCGCGCCAACCTGCAGGACTTCCTGATCGGCTACGGCGACGGTCTGACGCGCAAGCCGTCCAAGGCCGACAACGCCGAACAGGACCCGGAGGTACGCGGGGTCAACGCCGCGCAATCGCTCAACAAAGCGTACGCGCGCGCGCCGGCTGCCGAGCGCGGGGGAGCGATCATCACCCAGGCGATCGGCGGCACCGAACCGCACGACCTGTCCAAGCTGGTGGGGAGCATCGGCAAAGTGACCTCGGCGCTGAACGTGCACGAACAGCAGCTGGGCGAACTGATCGGCAACTTCAACAGCTTCTTCCGCTCGTTCGCCAACCGCGCGTCCAGCCTGCGCGCCGCCGTCGCGGTGCTGCCGAGCTCGCTGCGCAACATCGACGCCGGCCTGCGCGAACTCGACGTGGCCTTCCCGGCGGTCAAGACTTTCGCCACGGACATCCTGCCGGGCGTCAAAAACACGCCGCAGACGGTCACCGCGACGCTGCCGTGGATCGCGCAGGTGGAAGCGTCGCTGGCGCCGAACGAGCTGGGCGGCGTGGCCAAGGGCCTGCAGGCGGCGACGCCGCAGCTGGCGCAGCTGACCAACGAACAGACGCCCTTCTACAAACAGACCGAACTGTTCAACAAGTGCCTGTCGAAAGTGCTCTACCCGGCCGGCAACACGAAGATTCAGGACGGCCCGGCGACGAGTGGCGTGGAGGACTACAAGGAGTTCTGGTACGGGCTCACCGGGCTGGCGGGCATCGGCCAGAGCTTCGACGGCAACGGCACGATGACGCACTTCCTGCTCGGCAGCGGCGGCCCGACGATCCGCTCGGCGCCGGCCTCGGTGCAGGGCGCCGGCACGACCGGCCTGAAGCTGCTGGCGCACGCCTCGCTGCAACCGCAGGGCACGCACCCGGCGTTCCCCAAAACCGAGCCCGAATACAAGCCGCTCGTGCCGTGCTACACGCAGGCGGTCCCCGACTTCAACGGCCCGTTGTCACAGGGCCCCGCGGACGGAGCGGGCTGATGGCGCCCAAGGACCAAGCGCACAAACACGAGGGTGGGCTGAGCGTCCGCGACCAGATCGAGCGCTACCGCACGGCGTTCATCGCGGTGGTGACGATGGTGATCATCGCGGCTGCCGTCGGCGGCTACATCCTCGCGCACGAGAACCTCAAGCTCCCGGGCTGGGTGCCGGTGTTCGGGCGCAGCTACTACACGCTCAAAGCGGAAATGCAGACCGCGCAGGCGGTCACGCCCGGACAGGGGCAGGCGGTGACGGTCGCCGGCGCGAAGATCGGCGAAGTGGCGAGCGTGGACCTGCACGGCGGCGTCGCGACGGTGACGATGAAAGTCACGCCGAAATACGCGCACCTGTACCGCAACGCGACGATGCTGCTGCGCCCGAAGACGCAGCTGCAGGACATCACCGTCGAGGTCAACCCGGGCACGCCGTCGGCGGGCAAGCTGCCGAGCGGATCGACGCTGCCGCTGTCACAGACCGCGCCGAACGTCAACTTCGACGAATTCCTGTCGTCGCTGGACGCGGAAACGCGCGCGTATCTGCAGGAGCTGCTGGCGGGAGCGGGCGGCGCCTTCAAGAACAACGGCAAAGCGTTCTCGGCAACGCTCAAGCGCTTTGATCCGACCGCGCGCGAGATCCAGAAGATCGCCTCGCAGCTGGAACAGCGCCACGCCAACACGGCCGCTGCGATCCACAACTTCAGGCTGCTGACCGAAGCGCTCGGCGGCAAGGACAAGCAACTGGCCGAGCTGGTCGACGCTTCCAACGCCGTGTTCGCGACATTCGCCAAAGAGGACCGCAGCGTCGAACAGACGCTGCAACTGCTCCCCGGCGCGCTGGCCAAGACCAAGACGGGTCTGGGCAAGCTGGCGAAGGCCGCGCACGTGCTCGGGCCGACGCTGCACAAACTGCAGCCGTTCGCCAGCGCGCTCGGACCGGCCAACGAAGCGACGCGCAAGCTGGCCATCGCGACGACGCCGGTCATCAAGAACGAAGTCCGTCCGTTCGCGCGCGAAATCCTGCCGACGATCAACCTGATCGCGCCGGACACCAAGGCGATCACCGAAGCCTTCCCGAAGCTCGCGACGAGCTTCGGCGTGCTCAACGAATTCTTCAACGAGCTCGCCAACAACCCCGGCAAGAGCCAGGGCGGCTTCCTGTTCTTCCTCGACTGGGCCAACCACAACCTCAACAGCGTGCTCAGCTCGTCCGACGCGCACGGCGTGCTCGGGCGCACGCTCGTGTACTTCAACTGCGAAGTCGCTCCGCTGCTCAAAGGCGTGGCGGAAGTCAACCCGAACGTCAACCTGCTGGTCGGCCTGCTCAACCCGCCGACGAAGGCCGACTGCCAGAGCCAGGGCATCCTCAAAGGCGCCGCAGCGCACAAGATCACCAAGCCGAAGGCGCCGGGCGTCAAAGTGCTCTCGGGCCTGTCGCCGGCGTTCGGCAAGTCCGCGAGCAAACCGCACGCTGGCGCCAAGGCGAAGACCGCGGGCACGTCGAAGGGGGGCGGTCGCTAGTGCAAAAGCGCGCACCGACGCTCGCCAACATGGTCGTGATCGTGCTGTTCGTGCTCAGCTGCTTCGGCCTGCTGCTGTTTTTGTGGGAGTCCTTCGGCGGCCCGCTGCCGTTGAAGCCCAAGGGCTACCGCATGACCGTGTCCTTCCCCAAATCGCTGGCGCTCGCCGAACAGTCCGAAGTGCGCATCAGCGGCGTCAACATCGGCCGTGTGGTCGCGGTGAAGCTCGGCGGCAGCGGGCGCACGCGCGCCGAACTGGAAATCAACCAGAAATACGCGCCGATCCGCGCCGACATGCACGCGATCCTGCGCCAGAAGACGCTGCTGGGGGAGACCTACGTGCAGCTGATCCCGCAGAACGGCGGCCACAGCGGCCGCTTCCTGCCCGACAACGGCCAGCTCGCCGACGCCCAGGTCGAACCGTCGGTGACGCTCGACGGAATCCTCTCGGCGTTCGACCCCAAGACGCGGCGCGCCTTCCAGGTGTGGCAGCAATCGCTCGCCGAAGGCATCAATGGGCGCGGCGAACAGCTCAACGCAGGCTTCTCGACGATCGACCCGTTCGTGCAGCACGCCAACACGCTCGTCGGCATCCTCGCCTCCCAGGAAGGCGCCGTGCGAGCGCTCGTCAAGAACACCGGCGTGGTGTTCAACGCGCTCGGCAGCCGCGACCACCAGCTCGAAGGGCTGATCGTCAACGGCGAGCACAGCTTCCACGCGTTGTCGGAAGGCAGCCAGGCTTTCGCCGCCGCCTTCCGCGCGCTGCCCGAATTCGAGAAGCGCTCGCGCGTCGCGCTCAAAGAACTCGACCGCTTCGCCACCGACGCCAGTCCGTTCCTCGACGAATTCCGCCCGGTCGAGCGCAAGCTCACGAAGGTGCTCAACGCGGCCAAGCCGTTCGCGCCGCAGTTCGACAGCTTCCTGACCTCGCTCGGGCCGCTCACCACGGCTGCCGAAAAGGGGCTGCCGGACGTCGGCAAGACGCTCGACCTGACCACCACGCAGCTGCAGGAAATCCGCCCGGTGCTGCACAACTTCGACCCGTTCCTGCAGAACCTCGGCGAATACGTGCCCGAGCTGCAGGCGTTCTTCGCCAACTTCACCGCCGCCACGCAGGCGCACGGCCTGAACACGAACACGCCCGGCGGCCCGCAGCAGCACTACCTGCGCTCGATGCAGGTGCTCAGCCCGGAGAGCCTGTCGGTCTACTCCCAGCGCGTCGGCACCGACCGTTCCAACCCGTACTTCAAGCCCGGCGCATTCCACGCGCTCGGCAACGGCGGGTTGCAGGTGTTCAGCAACAGCAACTGCTCGAACCCCGTGCCGTCGGTCAGCGGACCGTCCAACGCGACGATCTCGCAGAGCCTGATCGAAGAGATCATCCAGTTCAAGGTCGCCAACGCGCCGGAAACGCCGAACTCGGTCGCCGCGCCGGGCTGCAACCAGCAGAGCCCGTTCACGTTCAACGGTCAGACCGGACAGTTCCCGCACGTCGTCTACGGTGGGAAATAGGAGCGAGCGATGAGCGACGAGTACCAGTACCACGCGACCGACATCGACCTCAGCGGCGACCCGGCCGAGGGCAACTGGTCGATCCGCTGCACCGACGTGCACAAGCGCCTCGGTGGCGTGCCGGTGCTCAACGGGCTGACCGTCGCGATCCCCGACGACACCATCACCGTCGTGCTCGGTCCCTCCGGCACGGGTAAGAGCGTGCTGATCAAGCACCTGATCGGCCTGATGTTCCCCGACTCCGGCGAAGTCGTCGTGCACGGAGAATCGGTGCCGAAACTGACGATGCCCAAGCTGCTGGCGCTGCGCCAGCGCATCGGCGTGCTGTTCCAGGACGGCGCGCTGTTCGGCTCGATGTCGGTGTTCGACAACGTCGCCTTCCCGCTGCGCCAGCACACCGACCAGAGCGAGGCGCAGATCTCCAAGATCGTCACCGAACGCCTGACCGACGTGGGGCTCGGCGACGCGATGGACGACGCGCCCTCGCAGCTGTCGGGTGGCATGCGCAAGCGCGCCGGCTTCGCGCGCGCGCTCGTCATGGAGCCCGACGTGGTGATCTTCGACGAGCCCGACTCGGGCCTTGACCCGGTGCGCACGGCGCTGCTGTGCGAACTGATCCAAGAGATGCACTCGATCTACGGCGGCACGTACATCGTCGTCACGCACAACATCGCCTCGGCGCGGCAGATCGGCGAATACATCGCCGTGCTGTGGAAGGGCCGCATCGTCGAAGCCGGCGACGCCGAGCGCATGTTCGCCTCAGACAACCCGTTCGTGCGCCAGTTCCTCAGCGGCTCCGCCGAGGGTCCGCTGACGATGGACTGACGGCCGCCTGGCCGCCCCCGGCCGGCCGCCAAGCGCGCCGCCGCCACCGCCATCTCGTCACCCGCGCGGGGCGCGCCGCCGGCCGCCATCTCGCCACCCGCGCCGGGCGCCTTTGCATCCATCCCCAACGTATGCGAACATACGTTCGTATGATCGTGTGCGTCCATCTTCCGCGCTTCGAGCTGGTGCTCGCCGCCGGAGGAGCGCAGGCGCTCGTCGGGCGAGCGCTGGCGATCGCGCCGCCGAGCGGCTCCGAGCAGCGCCTGGGGGAAGTGTCCGGCGCGGCGGAGGCGCAGGGCGTGCGCCGGGGCATGGCGCTCGGTGAGGCGCTCGCGCGCTGCCCCGAGCTGGCGCTCGTGCCGGCCGATCCTGTGGGGATGGACGAGGCCTGGGAGTCGTTGCTGCGCGCGCTGGAGTCGATCGGCGCCGCCGTCGAGCCGGCGCGCGCGGGCCTCGCCTACTTCGAGACGGGGCCGCTGCGCTCGCTGCATGGCACGGATGCCGCCGTGATCGCCGCCGCGCAGCGCGTCATCGCGCCCGTGGGGGGGGCCGCTCGCGTGGGGGTGGGCGCCGGGACGGAGAGGGCCGGCGCCCGCCCCGCGCGGGGGACGGTGGCGGGCGGCGATCGTCACGCGCGCGTCGGCGCCGGGCCGACGCGCTTCTGCGCGCTGGCGGCGGCGCTGTCGGTGCGCTCGCGCCGCCCGCTGGTGCTCGACGGGGCTCAAGCCACGCGCTGGCTGGCCGGGCGGCCGGTCGAGCTGCTCGCCTACCGCGCGGAGACCGAGCGTCTGCTGGAGTCGCTGCGGCGCCTTGGCGTGCGCACGCTGGGCGAGCTGACGCGCATGGGACGGCCCGCGCTCGCCGACCGCTTCGGCGCGGTGGGAGTGCTCGCGCACCGGCTCGCCGGCGGCGAGGACGCGCCGCTGCGCCCGCGCCGGCCACAGGAGCGCATGCAGGAGACGATGGACGTCGGCGACGCGAGCTCCGGGCTGGCGATCGAGCGCGTGCTCGGCGTGCTGGTCGATCGCCTGCTGGCGCGCGCCGACCGTCGCGGGCGCACGCTGCGCGCGGTGACGCTCTCGGCTCGCCTGCTCTCGGGCGGCGGCTGGCGCGAGCGCGTGGTCTTTCGCCAGCCGCTGGCCGACCGCGAGCGCATCGCGCTGTCGCTGTCGCTGCGCCTGCTGTTGCTGCCGGCGCCGGCGGCGACGCTGGGCCTGGCGGTCGAGCGCTTCGGGCCGCCGGCGGGCGAGCAGCAGGCGCTGCTCGATGAGGGCCACGCCGCGCGCATGGCGCGGCTGCGCGACGCCGTGGCGCAGGTGCGCGCCGTGGCCGGGGAGAACGCGGCGATGCGCGCAGTCTGCGTGGACCCCGACTCGCGCGTGCCCGAGCGCCGGGTCGTGCTGACGCCGCTGCCGGGCTGATGTCCGGCGTGACGCGAGCGCGGCCTACATCCAGGGCGAGCGCCGTCACGCACGCCCTCAACCTTCCCCACCAGGCGCGCGTGCGCATGGGGCCGGGCGGCGCCCCGGTGCAGGTGGACGGACGGGCGGTCGAGCTGGTGCGGGAGTCGTGGCTGGTGGAGGACCGCTGGTGGACGGCACAGCCGCTGCGACGCCGCTACTGGGAGGTGGTGACGACGAGCGGGCGCAACGTCGTCGTCTTTCGCGACCTGACCGAGCGGGGACGGCGCGAGCGAAACGGCGGCTGGTTCGCGCAGGGGTCGTGAGGTGCGCGGGCGCGGGTGCACGAGATGAGGGGCTCCGGCACGCCGTACGTCGAGCTGCATTGCCACTCGGCTTACTCGTTCCTCGACGGCGCCTCGCTGCCCGACGAGCTGGCGCACAGCGCGCGCGAGCTGGGCCACCGAGCGCTGGCGCTGACCGATCACAACTCGGTGTCGGGCTCGATGGAGCTGGCACAGGCGGCGGCCGACCACGGCGTGCGGGCGATTCACGGCGCGGAGATCGACGTGACCACGGCCGCCGGCGGTGGCGCCCGCGGGCGCCACTTGACGCTGCTGGTGCGCGACGAGCGCGGCTGGCGCAACCTCTGCCGGATCATCACGCTCGCGCATGCGCACACGCGCGAGGGCGCCGCGCGGCGCGCGCTCGGCGAGCCGTCGGTGGATCTGCAGGCGGTGCTCGACCACGCCGCCGGGCTGGTCTGCCTGACGGGGTGCGCCGCGCGCTCGGCGATCGGCGAGGGCGTGCGCGACGAGCCGACGGCGCGGCGACTGCTCGACGCCTTCGGCCCCGAGAGCCTGCGCGTGGAGCTTCAGCGACCGTATGCCCGCAACGATCGCGCGCGCAACCGCGCGCTCGCGGCGTTCGCCCGACGGCTGGGGGTGGCGTGCGTGGCGACCGGCGACGTGCACGCGCACGCGCGCAGCCGGGCCGAGCTGCAGGACGCGCTCGTCGCCCTGCGCAACCACACCACGCTCGACGCCTCCGAGCCGCTGCGCCGCGGCAACGCCAGCCATGTGATGACGACGCCACAGGCCATGGCCAGCCGCTTCGTCGACCACCCGGAGGCGGTCGCGGAGACGCTGGCGCTGGCCGAGCGGCTGACGTTCAACCTCGACAGGGATCTCGGCTATCGCTATCCGGGGTCCGAGGACGCGGACGCCGAGCGCAAGCTGGCCGAGCTGTGCGCCGCGTGCCTGCACGAGCGCTACGCGGCCTCGGCGCTGCACTCAGAGGCGCAGGCGCGTCTGACGCAGGAGCTCAACGTGATCGCCAAGCTGGGGCTGGCGGGCTTCTTCCTGCTGCACCACGAGATGCTCGAGCTGTCGCGCGAGGTCGCCGTGGAGGTGCGCGGCCCCGATTCGGTGCGCGCGCTGCTCGCCCCCGGGCGCGGGCGCGGATCGTCGGTCTCGTCGCTGGTCTGTTACCTGATCGGGCTCTCGCACATCGACCCGCTGGCCAGCGCGCTGACGCTCGGGCGCTTCCTGCACGAGGACCTGCGCGGGCTGCCGGACATCGACCTCGACTTCCCGCGCGACATCCGCGAGGTGCTGATCCCGCGCGTGCACGATCACTTCGGGCGCGAGCACGCGGCGCTGGTCGCCGCCTTCCCCACTTTTCGCGCGCGCGGGGCGATCCGCGAGCTGGGCAAGGTGCTGGGCCTGCCGGCCGGCGAGATCGAGCGGATGGCGCGCAGCGTCGAGCGCTTCGGGCCGTCTGAGCGCGACACGACGGCTGCGGCCGCCGCGGCCGACGGGGGCGCCGAGCGCGCGGGCGTGGAGCGCGCCCGGGGGCGCGGCGACGAGGACGGCCCGCCTCGCAGTGGGCGCTGGCGCTGGCTGGAGCGGCTGGTCGAGCAGGCCCACGGCCTGCCCCGCCACCTGTCCCAGCACTCGGGCGGCATGATCGTCGCGACGCGGCCGCTGATCGACTGCTGCCCGGTCGTGCCGGCGGCGATGGAGGGCAGGCAGATGGTGCAGTGGGACAAGGACTCGTGCGCCGACGCGGGCTTTCTGAAGATCGACCTGCTGGGCCTGGGCATGCTCTCGGCGGTGGAGCGCTGCGTGGAGACGATCGCGCGCACGCGCGGCGAACGAGTCGACCTGTCGCGCATCTCCTTCGACGACAAGCCGACGTTCGCGGCGATCCGCGAGGCCGACACGGTCGGCGTCTTTCAGATCGAGAGCCGCGCGCAGATGCAGTCGCTGCTGCGCACGCGCCCGGAAAGCCTCGACGACCTGACGGTGCAGGTGGCGATCATCCGTCCCGGCCCGATCCAGGGCGGGGCGGTCAACCCGTACATCGAGCGGCGCCGGCGGCTGCGCGAAGACCCGGCCTATGAGGTTCCCTGCGAGCACCCGGCGCTGCGGACCGTCCTGCGCGACACGCTCGGAACGATCATCTTCCAGGATCAGGTGATGGAAGTGGCCGAAGCGTTCGCCGGCTTCACGCCCGGTGAGGCCGACGCGCTGCGCAGGGCGATGAGCCGCAAGCGCTCGCAGGAGCTGCTGGCCAGCCAGCGCGAGCGCTTCGTGGCGGGGGCGATGCGCCACAGCGGCGCCGACCTCCAGACGGCGCAGCGCGTGTGGCAGATGGTCGAGGGCTTCGCCGGCTTCGGCTTTCCCAAGGCGCACAGCGCCGCCTTCGGCCTGCTCGCCTACCAGTCGACGTGGCTGCGCGTGCACTACGGCCCGGAGTTCTTGTGCGCGCTGCTCAACGAGCAGCCGATGGGCTTCTATGCGCCGGACAGCCTCGTGCACGAGGCCGAGCACCGCGGGATCGCGATGCGGCGCGTGGACGTGAACCGCTCGGAGGTGCAGTGCACGGTGCAGGACGACGGCGTGCGCCTGGGCCTGGGCTACATCAAGGACGTGCAGGCGGCGGAGATGGGCGAGCTGGTGGCCGAGCGCGAGCGAAACGGACCGTTCGCCAGCCTCGGCGAGCTGGCCGGGCGCATCGGCGCGCGGCGCAGGACGCTCGAGCAGCTGGCTTGGTCGGGCGCGTGCGACGAGATCACGTCCGGGCCGGCGGCGATCGGCGACGCGGACAGACGCTCAGCGCTTTGGCAGCTGGGCATGGCGCCGGCCGGCGTCGGCGTGGACGAGGGCACGCAGCTGGCGCTTCCGCTGGAGCTGCCGACGGCGCCGCGCCTGCGCTCGCTCGGGCGCTGGCAGCGGCTGATCGCCGACTACTCGACGAGCGGCGTGACGGTGGGCGACCACGCGATGGCGATCCTGCGCGAGCGCCTGCAGGCGCCGATGCTCGCCACGAGCGCGCAGCTCTCGCGGCTGCCAAGCGGCGGCGCGGTGGCGATGGCCGGGCTTGTGATCGCCCGCCAGCGCCCGGGAACGGCGAACGGGACGATGTTCCTGCTGTTCGAGGACGAGTGGGGCACAGCCAACCTGGTCGTGCCCAAGGCGGTGTACGAGCGTCATCGCTACCTCGCGCGAGCCGAGCCGCTGCTGCTCGCGCGAGGGCGCGTGGAGCAATCGGAAGGGGTCGTAAACCTGATCGTGCGCGAGCTGGCGGCGCTCGAGCGCTTCGTCTCGGGCGGCGTCGACGGGGCCGAGCGCGACGCGGCCAACGCGCGCGTGCACCACCTGCACACGCCCGGCGATCACGCGGCGGGGTCAGATCAGGAAGACGAGGCGCGCGAGGTCGGGTCGAGCATGCGCGCGGTCGCGCCGCCGATGCAGAGCTTTGCGATGGGCCGCCGGCGCTAACCGTGCACGGCGCGCTGCTGGGTGTCCTCGGCGTCCGAGACCGCCCACGCGAGACGCTCGATCAGCTGCTCGGCGGCGTGGTCGTCTGACAGGTGCACCGAGTAGACGCGCTCGTCGAAAAGCACGGGCGCCTCGCTGCGCTGGTCGGTCGGGTCTGTGGTTACGATGATTCTGGGCATAACTCCCTCCTCAGGGATCGGGGTCATGTCCTCCCGTCGAACACGTTGCCCGCTGCGCATGAAGGGCGGCTTAATTCTGCGCGACCATGCGCCTCGCGTGGACGGATGTGCGGCTAGTGTGAGCCCATCGCACCGCTCGGCAACACTGATCTCGACGTCTTCGCCCTGTGCCTCGGCGCCAACGTGTTCGGCTGGACGATCGACGAGGAGCGCTCGTTCGAGGTGCTCGACGCCTACGTGGCGGGCGGCGGCAACTTCATCGACACGGCCGACTCCTACGGCCGGCGCGGTCCCGGAGGAGCCGGCGAGTCCGAGCGGATCATCGGCCGCTGGATGGCCGCGCGGGGCAACCGCGAGCAGCTGGTGATCGCGACGAAGGTGGGCATGTCGCAGGAGCGCCGCGGACTGTCCGAGGCGACCGTGCGCCAGGCCGCCGAGGACTCGCTGGCGCGGCTGCAGACGCAGCGCATCGACCTCTACTACGCGCACGAGGACGACCCGCAGACGCCGCTGGAGGAGACGCTGGGCGCGTTCGGCGCGCTGATCGACGACGGCCTGATCGCGCACGCGGCGGCTTCCAACTACAGCGCCGAGCGCCTGGAGCGGGCGCTGGACATCGGCGAGCGCGACGGCATGGCCTCTTTCGTCGCGCTGCAGCCGCACTACAACCTGATGGAGCGCGAGTACGAGCACGAGCTGGCGCCGCTGTGCGCCCGCCGCGGCCTGGCGTGCATGCCCTACTTCGCCCTGGCGCGCGGGTTTCTCACGGGCAAGTACCGCGCCAACGGCGAGGACATCGACAGCGTGCGCGCGCAGAGCGTGCGCGAGAGCTATCTCAACGACCGCGGCTTCGCGGTGCTCGACGCGCTCGACGCGGTCGCCGCCGAGCACGACACGTCGCCGGCGGCCGTTTCGCTGGCGTGGTTGGCGGCGCAGCCGACGGTGCTCGCGCCGATCGCCAGCGCCACTTCGCGCGGGCAGTTGAGCGAGCTGACGGCGTCGGTGCGGCTGACGCTTTCGAGCGCCGACCTGGCGCGCCTGGACGAAGCCTCGTCCTAGGCCGCAAGCGTTGGGCCGGGCGGCAAGCCGCGGCCGGCGGAAGTCCTCGGCCTAAGCCGCGGAAAAGCTCAGCCGATTGCCGTCCGGGTCCGCGACGGCCAGGCGTGACGCGTCGCGCCCGTCGTCGTGCGTCGCCCGCCCGTCGCCGTCCTCGTCGCCGCGCTCGCCGAGGCGACGGCTGAGCGTGTCCAGCGCGTCCGCGCCGTCGAGTGCGAACTCGACCTCGCGCAGTCGCGGCGCCGTGTCCGGCGGCGGGCTCGCGCCGGCGCTCTGCCAGGAGTTCAGACCGACGTGGTGGTGATAGCCGCCGGCCGACAGAAAGGCCGCGGAAGGCAGCCGCGCCTGCTCCTCGAGGCCGAGCGCGTCGCGGTAGAAGGCGAACGCGCGGTCCACGTCGGCGACCTTCAGGTGCACGTGGCCGATCGACGTGCCGGGGGCGATCGGCTCGCCTGGCGCGCCGGGCGACTGCGCGAGCAGGTCGTCCAGGTCGAGCGCCAGCGTGACCATGCGCACGCCGCGGCCGTCGCCCGGACGCTCCCACTGCTCGCGCGGGCGGTCGGCGTAGATCTCGATGCCAAGGCCGTCCGGGTCGCTGAGGTACAGCGCCTCGGACACGCCGTGGTCTGACGCGCCGTCGATCGGCCAGCCCGACGCGGCGATCCGTCGCACCGTGTCGGCTAGCGCGGCGCGCGAGGGATGCAGCCAGGCGACGTGGAACAGGCCGGTGCTGTGCGGCGAGACGAGCGTGGGCTCGGCGATCGCATCGAGCGAGAGCGCCGGCCGCCGCGCGTCGGGTCCGAGCGTCGCGCGGTCGCGCTCGATCGCGATCTGAGGCAGCCCGAGCACGCGCTCGTAGAAGTCGGCGCTGCGCGCGACGTCGCTGGCGCCCAGCCGCACCGACGCGATGCGCAGGGAGGGGTCGATGATCGATGTGGACGGCACGCGCGCTGGCGCTAGATGAAGTCGTTGCCCGTGAGCACGTACACGAACGGCACGAACGGGACGATCGCGGCGACGCCCCACGTCAGTTTGGCGATCACCCCGAGATCGCTGCGCGCGAACAGCAGGTTGATCCAGATGAGCACGACGGCGAGCGGGTGCAGGATGCAGAGGATGATCTCGAGCAGTTTCTTCATGACGCCTCCATTCGCACGGTGGACCGGCAGCGTAGCTCAGGCTCGCGGCTGAGCCGGCGGCCGGCTGCGTGGACGGCGCACGTCGAGCTGCGGCGCTGCCGGTCGCTCAGCGCGCCTGCACGACGAGCGTCTGAAAGGCGCGCCCGAGCGGGCCCAGCTCGTCGTGCAGCACGCTCTCGGCGGTCGCGGCGCCGCCGTCGCGCACCAGCGTGCGTGCGTCCAAGCCGACCCACTCGCCACGCGGCGCGCGCCGCAGGTGGATCGTCAGGTCGGCGTTGATGAACACGAAGCGATCGAACGGCACGGCGGCGCTGACGCCGTTGCCGAAGTCGGCGGTGGCCGCGAGCCGCGCGAGCGACGTGAGCGGCTCGCCGGGCAGCAGCGGATGGCGCAGGCGCATCCACACCCGCCCTGGGCCGAGCTGTGCGGGGTCGCTCAGCCAGCGCATCTCCATCGCGGTGCCGGCGAAGCTCGCGTCCCTGCCGCCGTCCAGCGCGAAGCGGACCCGCCTGCCGTCCGACGGCGGCGCCATCGGCGCCTCGTCGTCGAGCGACGCGTCGGCCGCGGCGGCTGCGGCGTCCTCGGACACGGCCGCCACACGCAGGGCGCTCGCGCGCACGATCGTCTCGCCGCCGGCCGTCAGCTCGGCGGCCAGCTCCTGCACGCGGCGGCCCGGGCGCACGATGCTCGTGTCGAGCGTCAGCGCGGCCAGCGGGATGGGGCGCAGGAACTCGAAGGACAGGCGCGCGATCGGCAGCTCGCGACCGGGCGCCATCCGCTCGAACGCCGCGACGATCAATGCGGCGGGCGCGCCGCCGTGCAGCGCGTTCGCGTCCCACGGACCGCGCGCCTGCTCGGTCGGCACGAAGCGATCGCCGTCGGCGACGAAGATGCTCTCGCTCACGCCGAGCGCTCAGTCGGGCATGCGCGAGATGAAGTCCTGCAGCGCCTGCGCATCGCGCAGCGGCGGCCCGTGGCCGAAGCAGACCAGCTCGGGCGCCAGCGCCGCCAGCCTGCGCGCGGACTGGCGGTTGCGCGCGGGGTCGGGTGTGAACACGGCTGGCGGCTCCTGCAGGCCCTGCCTGCTCGTCATCAGGTTCATGCCGTTGAGCACGTCGCCGAGGATCAGCACGCGGTCGGACTCGCGCCAATAGGCGACGTGCCCAGGCGAGTGGCCGGGCACCTCCAGCACGGTGAAGCCAGCAACCTCGTCGCCCTCCTGCAACGCGCGCTCGACCGGGTGCGGCGGCCCGGTCCAGAAGCGCTGCTGGAAGGCGTTGAGCCATCCGGGCGCCTGGCTGTTGGAGATCGCTCCGGGCGTCTGCATCGCGTGCACGTCGTCGCGCCCGCACCACAGCGGAATGCCGAGCTTGTCGCAGATCGCGTGGCTCGCGCCCTGGTGGTCGGGGTGGGCATGCGTGAGCGCGTGCGCGTTGACGGTGTGGCCGCGAATCTGGCGCATGATGCGTCGCTCGGCCTGGCGCGTGCCTGCGTCGATCAGCACGTCTCCCAGCAGGTACACGTTGATCGCGTTCGGCGGGAAGCCACGGAGCTGGTAGAGGCCGTCGGCGAGCTGCTTCACGAGCGGTGACGCTATCTCAAGCGGCCCGGTGAGCAATGGCCACGGCGCGACCATCCGCGCGGAGCGGCGGCTACTGCTTGGACTCCCACGAGAACCCGCGCACGGCGAAGAACAGGCCGAACACGCCCCACAGTGCGATCACGGCGAGCGCGTCGAGCTGGTTGCCCAGCCCTGAGCCGGTGACGATCGCGCCGTGCAAGCCGTCGATGAGCGGCTTCAGCGGCAGCGCTTCGGCGATCTGGCGCAGGAAGCCGGGGGCGCTCTTGGAGTCGAACACGTAGAAGGAGACGAACACGACGGGCAGGAACACCGCGTTGACGTACGCGGCGGTGGACTCGAAGTTGGGGATCGCATGCGCGAAGGCGACGCCGAGCGCGGCCATGCAGATGACGCCGACGAGCACGAACACGATCAGCTCGGCCCAGTCGCGCGGCCAGCCGATGCCGAAGATGAGCTTGCCGGCGAGGATCACGATGGCGATCTGCAGCGCCGTGTTGGTGACGGCGTTGGCGGCGACGCCGCCGAAGTAGGAGCCGGTCGGCAGCGGCGTGCCGCGGATGCGCTTGAGCACGCCGCGCTCGCGCAGGAAGACGATGTTGTAGGCGAGCGCGGTGAACGTGGTGGACATGACGCTCATGCCGGCGATCGCCGGGATCAGCCGGTTGAGCTCGTGCTGGTTGCCGGCGAGGATCGCGCCGCCGCCGCCGAGGAACAGCAGCGGCAGCAGGAAGTTGAAGAACGCGGCGCTGGGATTGCGCCAGAACATGCGCCGCTCCAGGCGGTACTGGCGCCAGCCGAGCGTCAGCGCGTCAGCCATCGTGCGCCTCCGCGACTCCCGCGCGCGGCTCGGCCGCGTCGGCGGTCGCCCGTGTCTCGGCGGTCAGCTCCAGGTAGACGTCCTCGAGCGTCGGGCGCCCGACGGTCAGCTCCTCGAGCTTCTCGCCGCGCGCGAGCGCCTGGGCGGTCAGCTCGGCCAGCAGCGCCGTCGGATCGTCGGTCTGGCGCTCGACGAAGCGCCCGTCGGGGTCGCGGTAGGCGACGCGGTAGTGCGAGGCGCCGACGCCCAGCTCGCGCGGTGGGCCGATCGCCAGGATGCGGCCGTCCTTGACGATCGCCACGCGGTCGGCCAGCTCCTGCGCCTCGTCGAGGTAGTGCGTCGTCAGCAGGATCGTCTTGCCGAGGTCGCGCAGCTTGCGCACGGTCTCCCACGCGTCACGTCGCGCCTCCGGGTCAAAGCCGGTCGTCGGCTCGTCGAGGAAGATCAGCTCGGGGTCGCCGACCAGCGCCAGCGCGAAGTCCAGCCGGCGCAGCTGGCCGCCCGACAGCCTGCGGCTGCGCACGTCGGCCTTGTCCTTCAGGCCGGTCAGCGTCAACACCTCCTCGACGTCGCGCGGATGCGGGTAGAAGCTCGCCCAATGGCGCAGCGCCTCGCGCGGCGTGACGTGGCCGTAGATGCCGCCGGACTGCAGCACGATGCCGATGCGCTGGCGCAGCGCGCGGCTGCGCACGCCGGGGTCCTGACCGAGCACCGACACGTCGCCGCCGCTGCGCGCGCGGTAGCCCTCGAGGATCTCCACGGTCGTCGTCTTGCCGGCGCCGTTGGGCCCGAGCAGGCCGAACACCTCGCCGCGGCGCACGCTCATGTCGATGCCGCGCACCGCCTCGAACTCGCCATAGCGCTTGCTCAGGGCACGAACTTCGATCGCCGGGGTCGCGTCGCTCACGAAGCGTCAATCATCCCAGCCGCGCCGCGCGCGGGCGCTCGCGCTAGGAGCGCCGACGACGCGCGTCTATCGAGAAGGGCGCTCGCGCGCCGCTACCAGTGCACTCCGCGTGTGAGCGTCGCCATTGCGATCTGCTCGAAGGAGGCCTTCTCCTCTTCGTTCTTCTGACCCTTCGACGCGGCCGAGTCGGGGAACACGCGATAGGCGAGGTGCAGGATTCGATCGACCGCCTTGGGCGACAGCGCGTAGGCGATTTCGCCGGCCGTGCCCAGGCGCGTGCCCATGTGCTTGGGACGGCGGCGCATCGCCTCGCAGATCATGTCGGCGGCCTCGTCGGGCGTGATCGCGGGGAACGCGTCGTACATCTTCGTCGGCGCGATCATCGGCGTGCGCACGAGCGGCATGTGGATCGTCGTGAACGTCACGCCGTCGCCGACGACCTCCGAGGCGACCACGCGCGTGAACGCGTCGAGCGCGGACTTCGAGGCGACGTATGCGGAGAAGCGCGGCGGGTTGGTCTGCACGCCGATCGAGGAGATGTTGACGATGTGCCCGGAGCCGCGCTCGCGCATGTGCGGCAGCAGGCCGATGATCAGCTTGACGGCGCCGAAGTAGTTGAGCTGCATCGTGCGTTCGAAGTCGTGGAAGCGGTCGTAGCTGAGCGAGATCGAGCGGCGGATCGAGCGCCCGGCGTTGTTGACCAGCATGTCCACGTTGCGATGGTCGGCGAGCACGCGCTCGATCAGCCGTTCGACGGACTCCATCTCGGCGATGTCGGCCGCGTACACGTACGCGGTGCCGCCGCCGGCGACGATCTCGGCGCGCACCTCCTCGAGCTTCTCGACGTTGCGCGCGACGAGCAGCGGCACGCCGCCCGCCTCGGCGACCTTCAGCGCGGTCGAGCGCCCGATGCCCGACGAGGCGCCGGTGATCATCACGTGCTTGCCCTCCAGCGCCTCCTTGAGCGTGCGCCCGGCCGACATGCTCGGGTCCATCTCGCGCTCCCAGTAGTCCCATAGGCGCCCGGCGTAGTCGTGCAGCGCGGGAGGGCGCTCCAGCGGCGTGCCGGCCAGCGCGCGCCCGGCCGCGCGCGTGTCGAAGCGCGGCACGAGCTCCATGTGCGCGATCACCTCTTCGGGGATGCCGAGCTCGCGCAGCGCGAGTTTGCGCAGCTGGCGCCACGGCGGCAGGTCGAGCGCGATCGCCAGCGGCCACTTGGGGAGCGGGTCGGTGAGGCGTTTGTCGATGCTCACGGCGAAGCGCGGAGCGTGCGCCGCGGAGGCGAACTCGTTGATCATCTCGTCGACACGCTGGCGCCGCGGGTCGGTCAGGTGGAAGGCCTTGCCGTCGAGGTCCGGCTCGTGGGCGATGTGCTCGAGCGCGTCGACCACCCAATCGACGGGGACGAGGTTCGTGTTGCCGAGGTCCGGCCCGACGAGCGGCGTCCACTCGGGCAGCAGCTGGCGCGCGCGCTGGATCGCCTTGAAGAAGTAGTACGGGCCGTCGACCTTGTCCATTTCGCCGGTGCGCGAGTCGCCGACGACGATGCCTGGGCGGTACACGCGCCAGGGCACGTAGACCTGCTCGCGAACGATGCGCTCGGACTCGAACTTCGTGCGGTGATACGGCGAGGGCAACTTCTGGCCCTCGTCGAACATGCCCTCTTCGAACGTCCCCTTGTACTCGCCGGCGACGGCGATCGAGGAGACGTGGTGCAGGCGCTCGGCGTTGATCGCGCGCGCCAGTTCGACGGCGTGCGTCGTGCCGCCGACGTTGACCGCCGTGTTGAGCTCCGGCGCCGCTGTCATGTCGTAGACGGCCGCGAGGTGGAAGAAGTGCGTGATCTTGCCGCGCAGCTCGGTCACCTGCTCCTGCTCGACGCCGAGCAGCGGCCGGCGCAGGTCGCCGATCACCGGCTGCACGCGCTTGACGCCAGATGCCCCAGCGACGACGCTCCAGCGCGCGATCAGGTCGTTGAGGCGATCGAGCGAGCTCTCGCGCACGAGCACGTACACCTTGCCCTGGCGTTTGTCGAGCAGCTGCTCGACCAGGCGACGCCCGATGAAGCCGGTCGCTCCTGTGACGAAATAGGCCATCGCGCAGCAGAGCCTACCTGCTCGGCGCAACCCTCTGCCAGCCGACTTGCCTTCGCGGAACGCGAGCGTCGCTGCGGTCGAGCTGCGGCGCGGTGCGGCTCGCGCTCAGGCGCCCGCGCCGGCGCCGCCGCGTCCCTCGCCGGCGGCGAAGCGCGCGGCGCCGCGCGCGCCTTCCTCGAACACCTCCGGCCCGGCCTTCGCCTCCAGCGCGAGCGCGTCGGCGAGCGGCAAGCCGAAGCCTTCGATGGCGGCGCGGCGATCGGCCAGCATGGTCCGCTGCGGGAACCTGGCCAGTCCCTCGGCGAGCGCGAGCGCGCGCTCGAGATGCGCGCCCGGCGCGACGACCTCGGTGAGCAGGCCCATCGCCAGCGCCTCCTTGGCGTCGATCATGCGACCGGTGAGGATCAGGTCGAGCGCGCGGCCGAGGCCGACGATGCGCGGCAGGCGCTGCGTGCCGCCGTCGATCAGCGGCACGCCCCAGCGGCGCTCGGGGTAGCCGAGCGTGGAGTCCTCGGTGGCGATGCGCAGGTCGCACCACAGCGCCAGCTCCAGGCCGCCGGCGAGCGCGAACCCGGAGATCGCGGCGATCGTCGGCTTGGAGGGCGTCAGTCGCGTGAAGCCCATCGGGCCCTCGTCGCTGGTCAGCCGGTCGACGAACGTCTCCTGCGCCTTGAGGTCGGCGCCGGCGCAGAAGGAGACGCCACCGGCGCCCGTCAGCACCATCACACGCGCCTGGTCGTCGGCCTCGAAGCGAAGGTATGCCTCGTGCAGCTGCTGCGCGGTGTGGCCGTCGACGGCGTTGCGTCGGTGCTGGCGGTCGATCGTCACCAGCGCGGCCGCGTCGCGCCGCTCGTAGAGCACGGCCTGGGGCGGTTGCTCGCTCATGGTCGGGTCACCGCGCGTGCGCGGCGACGGGCGCGGGCTACCAGCCGCCGCGCCACTGGGCGTTGCTCAGCTGGCCCTTGTGCGCGGCCTTGCGGGCTTCCTTGCGCTTGTCCAGGTGGCGCTGGAGCATGCTCATGCAGAAGATGAACAGCGGGAAGAAGACAATCAGGATGAAGCCGGCGTCGGTGACCACTTTGTCGTCGGTCGCGCCATAGAAGCCGCGCCCGTCGTTTTCGGCCTGCGCGGCGGATGCGAGCACGAGTGGGATCAGCACGACCCACAACAACAGCGATGTCTTGACGCGGCGCATCGCGGGCAATCGTATCTGAGGGGACGGAGGCAGGCTCGCTGCCAGCCTTGTAACCGGCATCCGGCCTTCTGGCCGAGCCGGCCTGCGCTTCTGGATACAACTTTTGTGACCGCTCCGGCCGCCACGGCAGTTACGTGGCCGGCCATCCCGGCCGGCTATCTCGCGACCTTGGTATCACCAGGTCCATGGCGCTGCTGACAGCATCGGATATGCACAAGGACATGGCGGGTCAGCCGTTGCTGCGCGGGGTGTCGTTCAGGCTCGAGCGCGGCGAACGGCTGACGATCGCCGGGCGCAACGGCGCTGGCAAGACGACGCTGCTGCGCATGCTCGCGGGGGAGACGTCGATCGACCGCGGCGAGCTGAGCGTCGCCAAGGGCGTGCGCATCGCCCTGCACGACCAGCGCCCGCCGCGCGAGCGCACGACGGCGCTGCGCGATTACGTGCTTTCGGGCTGCGTGGAAGAGCTGCAGATCGAGTCGCAGCTGGCCGCGCTGGAGGCGCGCATGGCCGCGGGAGACTCCGACGACGCGCTGCTGGCGCGCTATGCGAACGCGCAGGCTCGCCTGGAGGCGCGCGGCGGCTACCTGTGGCGTGACCGCGCGACGGTGATGGCGCGCGGTCTGGGCTTCGCCGGCGATGACCTGGACCGTCCGCTGGACACGTTCTCAGGCGGACAGCTCACGCGCGCCTCGCTGGCCCGGGCGCTGGCGACCGGCGCCGATGTGCTGCTGCTCGACGAGCCGACGAACCACTTGGACATCGAGTCGCTGGAGTGGCTGGAGCAGACGCTCGTGGAGCTTGATGCAGCGGTCGTGCTGGTAGCGCACGACCGCTGGTTCCTGGAGGCCGTGGGGACGGCCGTGCTGGAGCTCGAGGCCGGGCGCTCGCGCTTCTTCGCGGGCACGTGGTCGCAATGGCGCAAAGAGCAGGCGGCGCGCGAGATCGCGTTGGGCCGTGCGATCGACTCCCAGCGCGCGGAGATCGCGCGCATGGAGCGCTTCGTCGAGCGCTTTCGCTACAAGGCCTCCAAGGCGCGCCAGGCGCAGTCGCGGGTGAAGAAGCTGTCGAAGATCGAGCGGATCGAGCGCGACCCCGCGGCCAGCAAGGGCCTGGACTTCCAGTTCGCCACGCCCCAGCGCTCCGGGCGCGTGATCTTCGAGCTGCTCGACGGCCGCGTGGAGATCGGCGAGAAGCCGGTCGTGCTGCTCGAGCACGCCGCGCTGTGGCTGGAACGTGGCGAGCACGTGTCGCTGGTCGGGCCCAACGGGTCGGGCAAGACGACGCTGATCGAGACGCTCGCCGGAAGACGCCCGCTCGCGGAGGGCAAGCTGAGCACCGGGCATAACGTGAAGGTGGGCTACCTGTCCCAGCACGCCGACGAGCTCGGCGCCGGCGGCGATCCGGGGCAGAGTGTGCTCGACGCGACGCAGCGCGCGACCGCGCTCACGCAGGGCAAGGCGCGCGCGCTGCTCGGTCGCTTCCTGTTCTCGGGCGAGGATGCGGACAAGCCGCTGGACGGGCTGTCCGGCGGCGAGCGCAGACGCCTGTCGCTGGCCATCCTCGTGCACTCGGGCGCCAACGTGCTGATCCTCGACGAGCCCACCAACCACCTCGACATCGAGAGCCGCGAGGCGTTGGAGGACGCGCTGCTGGCGTTCCAGGGCGCGGTGCTGCTCGTGTCGCACGACCGCGCGCTGCTCGACGCCGTGGGCACGCGAACGGTGTCGGTCGAGCAGCGCGCGCTGCACAGCTACGTGGGCGGCTGGCCGGAGTACGTGCGGGTGCGCGACGAGCGACGGGCAAACGGCGACGCCGGGGCGCTGGGAGCGCCACAGGCGGCTGCCCGCAACGGCGCGGGCACGGCGCCAGGGGGCGGAGTCGCCGACGCCCCTGCCAAAGGCGCTAACGGCAGCTCGCGCGCCGCGGCCAAGGCCAAGCCGAAGGCCAAGGGACCGTCGAAGAACCGCGTGAGCGCGCAGCAGCACGCCGAGCAGGCGGTCGAAGCGGCCGAGGCGGCGATGCGCGCGCTGGAAGATGAGCTGGCCGACCCGTCGGCGTGGGCGACGAAGTACGAGTCGGCCAAGTCCGAAGCTCGCCACACGGCGGCCAAGCGAGCGATCGAGGACGCGTACGCGCGGCTGGAGGCGCTGGTCGACTGAAGCGGGCAGACGGCGGTCGGTCGCCGGGAGCCTAAACTTCGTCGCATGGACCGCTACCGCCCGGCGATCAACGTGGCGATCGTGCTGCTGATCGCGGCGGCCGTCTACCTGGTGCCCGGCGGCGGCCAGGCGGCGAGCACGTTCGAAGGGATCTTGATGGTCGGCTTCGGCGTCGGCTTCGGCTATCTGGGCGTACGCCTGTATCGCGAAAATCGCGTATCCGTGCACGGCCTCGGCGACCGCTACCGCGCCGCGCTCTACGGCTCGCTTGCACTCGTGGCGTTTCTGGCGATCGGCCAGAAACGCATGTGGCAGACGGGCCTCGGTGAGCTGGCGTGGTTCGCGCTCGCTTTGCTGGCGCTGTACGGGGTGGGCATCGCCTATCGCCGCTGGCGCAGCTACGCATAGACCGGGATCGCGCGCGAGCGACCGACGTAGCGACGCGGCAGCGCCTCGTATCCTCGGATGCGATGGCGACGACGCAGGCGGCGGGTGAGCAGGAGGGTCGGGGGAGCCTGATCGAGCAGCGCCGCGCGCTGCCCGATCAGCCTGGCGTATATCTGTTTCGCGACGGCAAGGGCCGCGTCATCTACGTGGGCAAGGCCAAGTCGGTGCGCAAGCGCGTGGCGTCGCACTTCTCCAAGGCACAGGTGCCGAGCAGCCCCGGCCACGCGGAGATGGTGGCGAGCGTCGAGAGCGTCGAGTGCGTCGTCGTGGCGACGGAGGCCGAGGCGCTGCTGGCCGAGCAGAGCTTCATCAAGCAGTACCGGCCGCGTTTCAACATCCGCTTGCGCGACGACAAGTCCTACCCGTTCATCGCGATCTCGCTCGACGAGGACTACCCGCGGGTTTACTTCACGCGCGAGCGCCACCGGCCACGGCGTGCGTACTTCGGCCCGTACTCCAACGCCAAGCGCGTGCGCGGCACGCTGGAGGTGCTGGCGAAGGTGTTCATGTTTCGCTCCTGCACCGGCGCGGAGCCAGGGCGGCGCAGCGGCAGCCCGTGCCTGGACTACTTCATCAAGCGCTGCGAGGCGCCGTGCGTCGGCTACGTGTCCAAGGATGAGTACCGCGCGAGCATCGACGGCGTGATCGACTTCCTGTCCGGGCGCTTCAAGGACATCGAGCGCGAGCTGGAGGAGCGCATGCGCGCCGCCGCGGCGGCCGAAGAGTTCGAGCAGGCGACGGTCGAGCGCAACCGGCTGCGCGCGGTGCACTCGCTGCTGGAGCGCCGGCGCGTGGCCAACGAGTCGGTCGGCACGTTCGACGCCGTCGCCGTGGCGCTCGACGGGCGCGAGGCCAACGCGCAGGTGTTCCAGGTGCGCGACGGCGTGCTCTCCGATCGCCAGTCGTTCTACCTCGCCAACGAGACCGAGCGCAGCGTCGGCGAGGTCGGCGAGGAGTTCATGTTGCAGTACTACGCCGGGCACATGGCGATACCGGCGCTGCTCGTCGTGCAGCGCGAGCTTGAGCAGCGCCCGGCTCTCACCGATGCGCTGGCGAGCCGGCGCGGCGGCCCGATCGAGCTGCGCGCGGCTGAGCGCGGCGAGAAGCGCCGCATCCTCGAGCTCGCCGAGCGCAACGCCCGCCTCGGGCTCGACCAGGAGCGGCTGAAAGTCGAGCGCCGGCGCCAGAGTCGCGTGGAGGCGCTCGACGGACTGCAGCAGGCGCTCGGCCTCGACGTGCCGCCGATCCGCATCGAGTGCTTTGACATCTCGCACCTCGGCGGCACGCAGACCGTCGCCTCGATGGTCGTGTTCGAGGGCGGCGCGCCGAAGAAGGCCGATTACCGGCGCTTTAAGATCCGCTCGCTCGGCGAGGGGGAGTCAGATGACTTCGCGGCGATGGCCGAGGTGCTGGGGCGTCGCTTCGCCCAGTGGGAGCGCCAGGCCGACCTGTCGCCGCACGACCCCGACTACGACGCCGGCTTCGCGGCGCTGCCCAACGTCGTGGTGATCGACGGCGGCAAGGGCCAGCTCGCAGCCGGGCTCGGGCCGCTGCGCGGCTTTCGCGATCGCGGCGTGGCCGTTGTATCGCTGGCCAAGCGCATCGAGGAGCTGTTCATCCCCGGCCGCCGCGCGCCGCTCGTGCTCGACCACTCCACGCCCGAGCTGCAGCTGCTGCAGCGCGTGCGCGACGAGGCGCATCGCTTCGCCATCACCCACCACCGCGGCCGGCGCGATCGTGCGATGACCAGATCGCTGCTCGACGAACTCCCCGGCGTCGGCCCGGCGCGCAAGCGCGCGCTGCTCGCCCACTTCGGCTCGCCCGACGCGGTCGTCTCGGCTTCCAGCGACGAACTGCAGGCCGTTCCCGGGCTGCCGGCGAAGGTCGCGCGGGAACTGCACGCTCGCCTCCACCGAGCCGGCTGAGAGACGCGCGCCGCGGGCCGCGCTGGGACTTTGCCTGCAATAGCGACAAATTGACACTGTCGTCCCGCGCGTGGAGCAAAATAAGCGGATGGCCGTGATCAGACCGTTGCGACCGCTGCGCGGGGGGGCGGAGCGCAAGGCAGGCAAGGCGGCGCAGCCGGTCGTGCAGACGCGACTGCAGGATCTCGTCGTGATCACCGGCTTCTCCGGCGCGGGCAAGTCGACGGCGATGAACGTGTTCGAGGATGCCGGCTACTTCTGCGTGGACAATCTGCCACCGGAGATGATCCGCTCGCTGGTCGAGCTGTTCGTGCACCAGGGGTCCAATGTCGAGCGCGCGGCGGTCGTCTCAGACGTGCGCGGCGGCGTCTACTTCGAGGCGCTGCGCGCGGTCGTCGACGACCTCGATGCGCTCGGGCTGAGCCACCACTTGCTGTTCCTGGAGGCCGCCGAGCAGTCGCTGGTGACGCGCTACAAGGAGACGCGACGGCGCCACCCGCTCGCGCCCGACGGGAGCGTCGCCGCGGGGGTCGCGCAGGAGCGCGCGCTGCTCGCGCCGCTGCGCGATCGCGCGGACATGGTGATCGACACGACGGGTATGTCCACGGCGATGCTGCGGGGCAAGCTCGCCGACGAGTTTCTGCCGCGCAAGGCCGCGGGACGCCTGGCGCTGACGTTCATGAGCTTCGGCTTCAAGCACGGGCCGCCGCGCGAGGAGGATCTGGCGTTCGACGTGCGCTTCCTCGCCAACCCGCACTACGAGCCCGAGCTGCGCGAGCTGACCGGCAAGAACCCGCGCGTGGTCGAATACATCGCGCGCGACGGGCGCCTGGAGGAGTTCTACGAGCGCCTGCATGAGCTGCTGGACTTCCTGCTGCCGCAATACGTCTCTGAGGGCAAGTCGCACCTGGTCATCGCGATCGGGTGCACTGGCGGGCGCCACCGCTCGGTGGCGATCGCCGAGCACCTCGCCGAGCGCTATCGAGACGACGACGACCTCGACGTGGCGATCGCGCATCGCGACATGGACAAGGGCCCGCGCCGGTCCTGACCGCGGTGCCCGCGCCGCTGCGTGTTGCGGAAGGGCACGCGCCGCCGGCTGCACAGGGCCGCCCGCGAAGCGGATCGCCGGACGCCAGCGCAAAGGAGCGCTGATAGCCTCCCGCGGGCACGCCGGGCGAAGGAGCCACCGCTCCTTGGGCCCGGCATCGTTCATTTTCGCTCCAGGAGGACTGAATGCCAGTTCGCGTTGGGATCAACGGATTCGGCCGCATCGGCCGGAACGTTTTCCGCGCCGCCCAGGCTCGTGCGCAGGACACCGACCAGGCGATCGAGTGGGTCGCGGTCAACGATCTGACAGACGAGGCGACGCTTGCGCACCTGCTCAAGTACGACTCGATCCTCGGCCCATACCCCGGCTCGGTGCAGGCGCGCGAGGGTGCGCTGGCCGTCGACGGCGCGGAGATCAAGGTGCTCGCCGAGCGCGACCCCGCGGCGCTCCCGTGGGGCGACCTCGGCGTCGACGTGGTGATCGAGTCGACGGGGCTGTTCACCGACCGCGACAGCGCGGCCAAGCACCTCGCCAACGGCGCCAAGAAGGTCGTCATCTCGGCGCCCGCGACGGACCCAGACGCGACGGTCGTGCTCGGAGTGAACTTCGACGACGTGTACGACCGCGACAACCACCAGGTGATCTCCAACGCGTCGTGCACGACCAACTGCCTGGCGCCGGTCGCCAAGGTCGTGCACGATACGGTGGGCATCAAGCACGGGTTGATGACGACGATCCACGCGTACACGGCCGACCAGCGCCTGCAGGATCTGCCGCACAAGGACCTGCGCCGCGCCCGCGCCGCGGCGATCAACCTGATCCCCGCGTCGACCGGCGCGGCGAAGGCGATCGGCGTGGTGATCCCCGAGCTGCAGGGCAAGCTGCACGGCTTCGCGATACGTGCCCCCGTCCCGACCGGCTCCGTTGTCGACTTGACGGTCGAGTGTGCGCGCGAGACGAGCGTCGAGGAGGTCAACGCGGCGCTCAAGTCCGCCAGCGAGAGCGGCCCGCTGGCCGGGATCATGCAGTACACAGAGGATCCGATCGTCTCGACGGACATCGTCAAGTCTCCGTTCTCGTCGATCGTCGACTCGCTGCTGACCTCGGTCGTCGACTCGACGATGCTGAAGGTCGTCGCGTGGTACGACAACGAGTGGGGTTACTCCAACCGCGTGGTCGACCTCGTGCAGAAGGTCCTGTAGGCGCGGTCGCGTGGCGAAGTGGGGAGATGGCCGGGCTATCGTGATGGAGGGCAAGCGGATGGGGGCGGTGTGTCGATGAGGACGCTGGAGGATCTCGACGTCGAGGGCAAGCGGGTGCTGGTGCGGGTGGACTTCAACGTGCCGCTGGCAAAAGACGCCAACGGGCGCGTGGTGGTCGCCGACGACACGCGGATTGTCGCCGCGCTGACGACGATCGAGGAGCTGCGCGAGCGCGGTGCGAGCCTGGTGCTCGCGTCGCACCTCGGCCGGCCGGAGGGCCGGCGCGAGGAGGACCTGTCGCTCGCGCCCGTCGTCGCGCGCCTGTCGCAGCTGACCGACGCGCCGCTGAAGCTCGCCCCGGCGGTCGTCGGCGAGCAGGTCAAGGAGCTGGCCGAGGCGCTCGAGGAGGGCGAGCTGCTGGTGCTGGAGAACGTGCGCTTCGAGCCCGGTGAGACGACCAACGACGCGGCGTTCGCACGGGAGCTGGCGCAGCTGGCCGACGCCTACGTCGACGACGCTTTCGGCGCGGCGCACCGCGCGCACGCGAGCACCGAGGGCGTCGCGCGCCTGCTGCCGAGCGCCGCCGGTCGCCTGCTCGAGCGCGAGTGCAAGACGCTCACCGAGATCCTCGACCGCCCGGCCCGGCCGCTCGTCGCGGTGATCGGCGGCGCCAAGGTGGCCGACAAGATCGGCGTGATCGACCGCTTCCTCGACCTCGCCGACGTGGTCATCGTCGGCGGCGCGATGTGCTTCCCATTTCTGTGCGCGCAGGGGCATTCGGTCGGCGAGTCGCTGTGTGGCGACGAGGACGTCGAGCACGCGCGCCGCGCGCTGGCCAAGGCGACCGACCCGGGGCGCGCGAGCGTCATGCTGCCGACCGACCTGGTGATCGGCGACCGCCTGGCGGCCGATGCCGAGCATCGCGTGCTCGACGGCGTCGAGGTGCCGGCCGGCTGGATGGGGTTGGACATCGGCCCGGCCAGCGCCGAGCGCTACGCCGCGGAGATCGCGCGCGCCGGCTCGGTCTTCTGGAACGGTCCGATGGGCGCGTTCGAGCTCGAGCCGTTCGCCGCCGGCACGCGTAGGGTCGCCGAAGCGATAGCCGCCGCGCCCGGAGTGACGGTCGTCGGCGGCGGTGACTCCGCGGCGGCGCTCGCGCGCTTCGGGCTGGAGCAGTCGGTCGACCACCTCTCGACCGGCGGCGGCGCGACGCTGGAGCTGATCGAGGGGCGCAAGCTGCCTGGTGTTCAGGCGCTCCAGGGCGCGGGCGTGGTCACGTGAGCGCGCAGCGCACGCCGCTGATCGCCGGCAACTGGAAGATGTACAAGACCGAGCGCGACGCCGAGGACTACATCCAGGCGCTGCTGCCGAAGGTCTCGTCGGTCGACGGCGCCGACGTGGCGATCTGTGTGCCGTTCACCGACCTGCGCGCGATGGTCGACAGCGCGCGCGGCTCGCGCGTGGAGGTCTACGCACAGAACATGCATCACGAGCCCGAGGGCGCGTTCACCGGTGAGGTGTCGGCGCCGATGCTCGGTGAGGTCGGCGTGCACGGCGTCGTGCTCGGGCATTCCGAGCGGCGCGAGCTGTTCGGCGAGACCGACCGCGCGCTCGCGCTGAAGGTGCCCGCGGCGCTCGCCGCCGGGCTCACGCCGATCCTCTGCGTCGGCGAGTCCGAGGCCGAGCGCGAGAACGAGCAGACCGATCGCAAGCTGCGCCAGCAGGTCAAGGACGACCTGGTCAATGTTCCCGGCGACCGCCTGACAGATGTCGTGATCGCCTACGAGCCGATCTGGGCGATCGGCACCGGCAAGGTCGCCACGCCGGCGCAGGCACAGGAGGCGATCGCGTTCATCCGCGCGCTCGTCGCCGACCGCGACCCGCAGGCGGCCGAGCACGTGCGCATCCTGTATGGCGGATCGGTAAAGCCCGACAACGCCGCCGAGCTGCTGTCGCTGGCCGACGTCGACGGCGCGCTCGTGGGCGGCGCGTCGCTGCAGGCCGACTCGTTCGCGCAGATCGTGAGCGCGGCTGCCGCTGCCTGATGAGCACTGGGAGCGGGGCGAGCGGCAAGTCAGACAAGGACCTAGGGAGCGCGGCGCGCTCGGCACGCGAGAGACCGACGCCGTCTGACGCCACCGATCGGCACGCTCCGAGCGTGTGCCTGGTCGTGCTCGACGGGTGGGGGCTGGCCGAGCCCGGTCCAGGCAACGCCGTGTCGCTGGCGCGCACGCCGGTGTTCGACGAGCTCTGGCGCGGCTACCCGCACACGACGTTGACCGCGTGCGGCCGCGCGGTCGGTCTGCCCGAAGGTCAGATGGGCAACTCGGAGGTCGGTCACCTGAACCTCGGCGCCGGCGCCGTCGTGCGCCAGGATCTCGTGCGCATCGACGACGCGATCGCCGACGGCACGCTCGCGCGCAACGACGCGCTGCGCGAGGCCTGCTCGGGCGACGGGCGGCTGCACCTGATCGGGCTCGTGTCGGATGGCGGCGTGCACTCCTCGCTGGATCACCTGCGCGCGCTGATCGCGATTGCGCACGACCACGGCGCGCGGGACGTGGTCGTGCACGCGTTCACCGACGGCCGCGACACGCTGCCGCACGCTGGCGCCGGCTATCTGGCCGAGCTCGACCGCGAGCCGGGCGCGCGTGTGGGCTCGGTGATCGGCCGCTATTGGGCGATGGACCGCGACCGCCGCTGGGAGCGCACGCAGCGTGCCTATGACCTGCTCGTGCACGGCCGCGCGCCGTTCGCCGCCGACAGCGGCGAGCGCGCCGTGCGCGACGCTTACGAGCGCGGCGAGACGGACGAGTTCATCGAGCCGACGCTGGTGGGCGAGCCTGCGCCGATCGCACCGGGCGACAGCGTGATCGCGTTCAACTTCCGGCCCGACCGAATGCGCCAGATCACGCGCGCGCTGGCCGAGCGCGACTTCGGCGAGGCCGCCGGCGCCGAGCTTCCCGGTTGGAGCGGGCGCGGCGGCGCGGCGGCGGTCGAACGCTACGCGACGCTGACCGAGTACGAGCAGGGCTGGCCGTATCCGGTCGTGTTCGCGCCGCACCGTCCGGCGACGACGCTCGGCGCGGTGTTCGCGCGCGAGGGCGTCGAGCAGCTGCACGTGGCCGAGACCGAGAAGTACCCGCACGTGACGTACTTCTTCAACGGCGGCGAGGAGGACCGGCTGGAGGGCGAGCGCCGCGAGCTGGTGGACTCGCCGCGCGACGTGCCGACGTACGACCACAAGCCGCAGATGAGCGCGCGTGAGGCGGCGCAGGCCTTCGTGCGGGCTTGGCGCGAAGACCGGCCGGCGTTCGCGATCGTCAACTTCGCAAACGCGGACATGGTCGGGCACACCGGCGTCATCGCCGCCGCCGTGCAGGCCGTCGAGACGGTCGACGAGTGCCTCGGCGAGGTCGTCGCGGCGGTGCGCGAGCAGGGCGGGGTGTGCGTGGTGACGGCCGATCACGGCAACGCCGATCACATGCTCGAGCCCGACGGCAGCCCCAACACGGCGCACTCGCTCAACCCGGTGCCGCTAATCGTCACGCTGCACGGGCCGACGCTGCGCGCGAAGGGCGGTATTCTCGCCGACGTGGCGCCCACCGTGCTCGACCTGCTCGGCATCGACCAGCCCGCCGAGATGACCGGCTCCAGCTTGTTGGAGCGCGGCGGGGCGACGACGTGAGCGCCTCGCGCAAGCTGCTCGCGGCCTTCTTCATGGGCGCCGGCGTCAACCACTTCGTGTCGGCGCGTTTCTATCGCGCGATCGTGCCGCCGGCGTTGCAGGACGACGCTACGCGCGTCGTCCAGGTGAGCGGCGTCGCCGAGCTGCTCGGCGGCATCGGCGTGCTGCTGCCGCGCACGCGGCGGCTGTCGGGCGTCGCGCTGATCGCGCTGCTCGCGGCGGTGTTCCCGGCGAACCTCTACATGGCGCGCGAGCCGGAGCGCTTCAAGTCCGTTCCGCGCTGGGCGCTGTACGCGCGCTTGCCGCTGCAGCCGCTGATGATGTGGTGGGCCTGGCGCGCCACGCGCGATTGACGATCGACGCTCGCGCGGGCGCGCGCGACGCTGCTACATTCGGTTGAGGAGGACAAGGGGTACAGACCGTCATGTCGACCGCAACCGCCGTCAAGATCGAAACTGGGGAGCCGCAGGGCCTGGTCGCGGGCGACCGCTCCGAGGCCGGTCAGCGCGCTTGGCGCGCGATGCTGCGGGCGCACGCCTGTCTGGCCAAGCGGCTCGACACGGCGCTCGACCAGGCGCACGGCCTGCCGTTGACGTCCTACGAGGTGCTCGACCGGCTGGAGGACTCGACCGGGGGGCGCATGCGCATGTGCGACCTGGCCGAGCAGGCCCAGCTCTCGCGCAGCGGGCTCACCCGATTGGTCGACCGGCTCGAGCGCGAGCACCTGCTCGAACGCTGCTCGTGCGACCACGATGCGCGCGGCTCCTTCGCCTGCCTCACGCAGGCCGGGCGAGAACGCGTATCCGAGGCGCGCGTGACCCACCTGGCGGTCGTGCGCGAGCAGTTCTTCTCGCGCTTCTCGCAGACAGAGCTGAGCCTGCTGGCCGAAATGTGCCAGCGCGTGGCGCCGTGCAACGGCGCCGACCCCTGCTGACGGCGCCACGCCGCCAGCGTGAACCCAGAGCCGCGCCGCCTTCGGCCGCGCGATCGGCTGGGCATCTGATGCCGCTCGCCACATGATGCAGCTGGCACGAAAGGCGCTCACAAGCGCCGGGCGTCACGACTTGCGCTCGCGCCCTGCCTGAGCCTCGCGTCCGGCCGCCGTTTCGGTGTCGTCGCCGGTGCCGCCGCGTCGCGAGCGGCGATGCAGGTAGATGATGCTGGCGATCGCCAGCAGCGCGGCGATCAGGCCGAAGACGCCGAATGTTTCGATGGCGTTGCCTGCGGAGTTGCCGAGGAAGTAAGCGAGCAGGCCGATCGCCGTCGCCCAGCAGATGCCGCCGAGCGCGTTCCACACGACGAACGAGCGCCAATGCATGCGCGTGGCGCCGGCCAGCCACGAGGCCCACACGCGCAGGCCGAGCAGGAAGCGCCCGAAGAACACCGCCTTGGAGCCGTGGCGCTCGAAGAACGGCTCGCCGGTGCGCAGCACGTCCAGCCGCTGGCGGTGAAAGCGACCGGGACGCTCGAGCAGCCAGCGCCCTCCCTTGCGGCCGATCAGATAGCCGATGTTGTCGCCGACGATCGCGGCGGCGGCGGCGAGCACGATCACCCACTCGATCACCAG
Source organism: uncultured Solirubrobacteraceae bacterium (assembly GCA_963794905.1). Taxonomy (GTDB): domain Bacteria; phylum Actinomycetota; class Thermoleophilia; order Solirubrobacterales; family Solirubrobacteraceae; genus Palsa-744. The sequence goes on along the minus strand of CAWCFO010000002.1, from coordinate 495,841 downwards.
CTTGCCGCGGCTGGCCAGCACGGCGGCGGTGATCAGCGCGGTCTCGCCGGGAATGGGCACGCCGCTTGACTCGCCCATCACGAGCAGGAACAGCAGCGGGTAGCCGGCGACCTGAACGAGATGGTCGACGTTGAGGAAGGATGCGAGCATCGCCTGCGTGAAGCATGGCGCAGTTGGCCCCGCGCTCCGGGCGCCGGCGCCCGGAGTGTTCTATTTGGTGTTTTCTGACACCAGCTGCTTGAGCGCCGAGGTCGCCTGCTGCACGTCGGAGTACACGACGTTTCGCAGCACGACCTTCGTCGGCGCGGGCGCCGTGACGACGACGATCACGACGATCGCCACGACGAGCGCGAGCAGCGCCAGCAGCGCCGCGAGCAGGCGACCGCGCCGGCGGCGCACCGAGCGCACGGGGGGCTGAGCCTGCGCCGCGGGAGCGATGGCGGCCTGGCGGCGCGGCGGGCCAGAGCGCGGGCGTCGCGGCGTGACGGCGCCCGCCGCCACGGTGCGTTCGCCCGTTCGCCCGGCGGCGCCGTCGCCACCGCTGAGCACGCTGGTGGCCGCCGTCGGGGGCGTGTCGCGACCTGCGCCCGCGGGCTCCTGCGGTGCGATGCCGTTGGCGCCGTCGCCGAGTGCGCGGCCCATCTCGCGTGCGGTTTGGTAGCGCTCGCGTGGATCCAGCGCGAGCGAGATCGCGACGGCCTCGGCCAGCTCGGGGCCGACGGCCGCGACGAGCGTGTCGAGCCGCGGCGGCGCCTCGTGCTGCTGCTTGAGCGCCAGCTCGGTCAGCGAGCTGGCCTCGTAGGGCAGGCGACCGGAGATCAGCTGGTAGGTGACGACGCCGAGCGCGTACAGGTCGGCCCGCGGGCCGGCCTCTTCGCCGCGCGCCTGCTCCGGCGCGAGGTAGGCGGCGGTGCCGAGCACCGAGCCGACCTGCGTGATGCTCGACTGCTCGGTCGCCTTTGCGATGCCGAAGTCGGCGAGCTTGACCTCGCCTTCGCGCGCGCGCAGCAGGTTGCCCGGCTTGACGTCACGGTGGACCACGCCGTGGCGGTGCGCGTAGTGCAGCCCCTCGCACGCCTGGTCGATGATCGCGATCGCCTCGTCGACCTCCACCCAGCCGTCGTCGCGCAGGATCTCCGCGCACGACTGGCCCTCGATGTACTCCATCACGATGTAGTACTGGCCGCTCGAATCGTCCTGGCCGGAGTCGAACACCTGCACGATGTTCGGGTGTACCAGGCGGGCGGCTGCCTGAGCCTCGCGCTGGAAGCGCGAGATGAACGTCGGGTCCTCGGCGAGGTGCTCGGCGAGCAGCTTGACGGCGACCTGACGCTCCAAGCGCAGGTCGAGCGCGAGGTGCACCGTCGACATGCCGCCGTAGCCCAGGCGCCCCTCCAGCCGGTAGCGCCCGCCGATCTCCGTGTTTGGGGACGCGCGGTCGCTCATTTCGTCGCTTCCTGGCCGCCCGCGCCGGGGTTCGCGCCGGTGCCGCCATCGTGCCCTTTGCCGCCACCTTCGCCTTTGCCGATGCCGGGAGTTTCTTCTTCGCCTTCTTCGCCCGGCGCGGCCGTCCCGCCGCCCGGGCCGGACGGCGCCGGAGTGGTGGTCGGGGGTGTCGTCTGCGTGGTCGTCGTCTGCGTTTCGGCCGGCGCGGTCGTCGTGCTCGTCGTGCTGGTCGAGGGCGTGCTCGTCGTCTCGGTCGCCGCCGGCAGCGGCTGCGCGCACAGCGCGAGCGCGCGCGTGCGTAGGTTTTCGATGCCCTGGCGCAGCGTGTTGTGCAGCCCGGCGTCGAGGCTCGTGGGCAGCGCGGCGAAGTCCTGGTCGGTCTTCAGCAGCGCGCCTTCGGTCGTACTGCAGTTTCCGTTGGCGCTTTCGGCGGCGTGCGCGACGGCTTCGAAGTCGCTCTGCAGCGGGCCGGCGTCGCCGCTGGGGATGAGGCCCTTGGAGGAGCCCGAGCAGGCGACGAGCAGCGCGGCGAGCACCCCGAGCGTCGCGGCGAGCAGGCCGCGCAGCAGTCGCGAGCGCGTCCAGCGGGCGGATCGCGCGCCGGACGGCGAGGTTACGCGGCGGTGCATGCTCATTGACCGTACTCCAGGCGCTCGGCCAGCGAGTCCGGCAGGCGCGCCGCGCGGATCGCCGCGGCGGCGCCGGTGACGTCGTAATCGGTGCGCATGAAAGACGCCGTCAGGCCGTCGAGGTCGAGCAGCAGCCACGCCGCGCGCGGGTCGCCGTCGCGCGGCTGGCCGACGCTGCCGGGGTTGAGCAGCCACTCGCCGGCGGCGACGTCCAGCTCGGTTCCGGCGCGCCTCGGTTCACCGGTGGCCAGCTCGCCCTCCTGGCGCGCGAACGACAGCGCGACGTGCGAGTGCCCGACGAGGCAGATGCGGTGGTCCTGCTGGTCGAGGCACAGCTCGGCGAGCAGCGTCGAGAGCACGTACTCCCACACGGGATCGCGCGGGCTGGCGTGGTAGAGGCCGACCGGTCCCTCGGCGCCCTGCGGGCGCAACCCCGCCAGAAAGTCGAGGTTCTCCGGCGCGATCACCTCGCGCGTCCATTGCGCCGCGAGGCTGGCGCCGCGCGAGAACTCGTCGAGCGCGATCTCGCCGGTGACGGCGAGATCGTGGTTGCCGGCCAGGCACACGGCGGTGTGCTCGCGCGCGAGCTCGACGCACACGTCGGGGTCGGCGCCGTAGCCGACGAGGTCGCCCAGGCACCACAGCTCGGCGGCGTCGCTGGCGGCGACCGCCTCGAGCGTCGCCTCGAACGCCTGCCGGTTGGCGTGGATATCGGAGATCACGGCGACCTTCATCACGTCGCTGTCCGCACCCGCGCGGTCCTACTCCTCCTCAGGCCCGGCCTCCGTGCCGCCGTACTCCGGCAGGTTCTTGATCCCCTCGCGGGTGCGCCACTTGGAGTAGTTGTCCTCCATCGCGTCGATCAGCTCGCGCATGAAGCGCGGGGAGATGTTCACGCGCGAGACGACCACGCCGGGGACCTCCTCGGCCTCGACCTCGTGATCGACGCGCGCGAACGTCACGGTGAACTCGTAATCGGAGTGGCTGACGTTCGCGAAGTTCGCGTAAACGCCCCCCATGATCTCGGGGGAGAGGTGGATGTTGATGTGGCGCTCGGCGCCTGAGTCTTGGTCGGTCACGCAGCTAGTATCGCAACCGCCGAGCGGGAATCATGAGCGAACCTTCCTCCAGCGACCAGTCGCAGCCCTCGAGCCCCGTCCTTCCGGGCGCGCAGCCCTCGCTGGGTGGCCTGCGCGAGGCCGTGCTGCGGGCCTGCGCGACGTTGCTGGAGCAGGCCGGGGCCGACGCCGCGCCGCCGTCGGGCGGGCGTGGCGGGATCACGCTGGAGCGCCCGCCGCGCGACGACTTCGGCGACTATTCGAGCAACGCCGCGCTGCTGCTCGCGCCGCGTCTGGCGGCGTCGCCGCGCGAGGTGGCCGAGCGTCTTGGCGCCGAGCTGGCAAGCGACCTGGGCGCGAGCCTCGAGCGCTACGAGGTCGCCGGCCCGGGCTTCGTCAACCTGTTCGTCGCCGACCGGTGGCTGCGCGGCGGGCTCGGCTCGGTGCTCTCGGCGCGCGACGCATATGGCGCCGGCGAAGCCGCGCGCGGCGAGCGCGTGATGGTCGAATTCGTGTCGGCCAACCCGACCGGGCCGATGCACGTCGGGCACGCGCGCAACGCCGCCTACGGCGATGCGCTGGCGCGCATGCTGCAGTTCGGCGGCGAGCGCGTCGAGCGCGAGTTCTACGTCAACGACGCCGGCTCGCAGGTGCGCACGTTCGGTGCGTCGATCCAGGCGCTGGCGCGCGGCGAGCAGCCCGCCGAGGACGGCTACCAGGGCGACTACGTGGCCGAGCTGGCCGCGCGCATCCCCGATGCGGCCGGCGGCGATCCGGCCGAGGTGGGCCGCACGGCGGTTGTGATGATGGTCGATGCGATCAAGGCTTCGCTGGCGGCGTTCGGCGTGGGCGGCTTCGACCACTGGGCTTACGAGAGCGCGCTGCACGAGGGCGTTCCGAGCCTCGTCGACCGCGCGCTGGCGCGCCTGGACGAGCTCGGGCACACCTACAGCTCAGACGGCGCGCTGTGGCTGCGCAGCACGACGTTCGGCGACGACAAGGACCGCGTGCTGGTGCGCTCAAACGGTGAGTTCACCTATCTGGCGTCGGACGTTGCCTACCACGAGGACAAGCGCGAGCGCGGCTTCGACCGGCTGATCGACGTGTGGGGCGCCGACCACCACGGCTACGTGCTGCGCCTGAAAGCCTCATACGCGGCGCTCGGCGGCGACCCCGACGAGCTGGAGCTGCTGATCATGCAGCTCGTGCACCTCGTGCGCTCGGGCGAGCGCGCGCAGATGTCCAAGCGCGCCGGCGAGTTCGTGACGCTCGACGAGCTGGTCGCGGAGATCGGCGTGGACGCGTCGCGCTGGTATCTGCTGGCGCGCTCGCACGACACGACCGTCGACCTCGACCTCGACCTGGCGCGCAGCCAGTCCAGCGAGAACCCCGTCTACTACGTGCAATACGCCCACGCACGCATCGCCTCGATGCTCGCCAGAGCGGGCGAGGAGCGCGTGCTCGCCGCCGAGCAGGCCGGCGCCGCGGCGGCGGGCGAGGCGCTGCACCCGTCCGAGCGGGCGCTGGTCAAGCAGCTGATGGACTTCCCCGGCGAGCTGGCGACGGCGACGGCGCGCCGCGCGCCCCATCGCGTGGCGACGTACGCGCTGGAGCTCGCGCAGGGGTTCACGGCGTTCTACCGCGACTGCCGCGTCGTCGGCGCCGAGCCGCAGGCGGTGGAGACGCAGCGCATCGCGCTGTGCCTGGCGAGCAGGCGTACGATCGCGCGCTGCCTGGACCTGCTCGGCGTGAGCGCGCCGGAGCGCATGTAGCGTCAGTCGAAGCGCTTGAGGTCGGCGTCCAGGCGGCGCGCGTCGGCGGTGTCGAGCGTGGGGGCGGGGGTTCGCAGGCCGGCCTGTGTGCGCGCGCGCCGTCGCCAGCGCGGCAGCAGGACGGCGAGCGCGCCGAGCGCCAGCACGAAGGCGGCAAGCGGCACCAGGTAGGCGGTCGCGTCGAAGCCGCTGTCGCTGGGCAGCGCGAGCACCGCCGGCCCGTACTGGCCGACGAGCGCATGCTTGACCTGCGTTTCGCCTGCGCCGCGGTCGATGAGGCTTTGGATGAACGCGCGCTCGCGGTCGGCCTGCGGCGATTGCGCAACGTTGAGCGGGATTTTGCACGTCACGCACATCACCTGGCGCTCGATCGTCGGCAACGACGTGCGTGGCGTCGCCGAGACGGCGCCGGCGCTTGTCAACACCACGGCCACGGCCGTTGCGACCGCGGCGCCGACCTGCAACGCACGCGTCGCGACGGTGCGCACGCGCATGCCTGGCTGCACGACGCGACCGGTTATCACGACTTCTCCGCGAGCGCGAGCGCGCGCTTCATGAACGGTTCTTCGATCTCGCCGCGCGAGACGGCGACGATGTCGCCGGCGCGGTCGACGAGAAAGCTCTCAGGCAGCTGGTTGGTGCCGTAGGAGTGCGCGAAGCCGCCATTGTTGTCGCGCAGGCTCGGGTAGGTCAGGTGGTGGGCGCGCACGAAGCTCTGGGAGTCCGGCGACGCATCGAGGTAGGTCACGCCGAGCACGGTCGCGCCGTGTCGCAACAGCGGCTTCTGGTAGCGCTCGAGCAGCGGCGCCTCGACCTGGCACGGTTCACACCACGACGCCCAGAAGTTGAGCACGACGACCTTGCCTTTGAGCGCGGCGAGCGAGCTGTCGCCGCGTCCGCTGAGCACCGGCAGCGTGCGCGCGGCGTCTGGCGCTGGGGGATGCTCGCCGCGCGCCACGCGCTCGTCGAGCGTGCGGCTTGAGGACTGATGCGTGACCCCGTATATGAGCAGGCCGATCAAGGCGGCGCCCGCGAGCGTCGCGAGAATCGGCAGCAGGCGGCGTCTCACTGCCCTGAAGGGTAGAGGCGCTCGCGTACTATCTGCGCACGTGCGGCGATAGCTCAGCTGGTAGAGCGCGAGCTTCCCAAGCTCGAGGTCGCGGGTTCGAGACCCGTTCGCCGCTTTGCGAGGCTCGCGCGCGAAGCCCGGCGCGCGACGCTTTTGACGGCCGCCATATCGCGAAAGGATGCCGCTGTGAAGACGATGACCTGCCGACAGCTGGGGGGACCTTGTGACCTCGCGCATCACGGCGACAGCGCGAACGACGTGATCAAGGCGCAGGACAAGCATCTCAAGGACGCCGTCGCGAGTGGCGATGAGACTCACGCGCAAGCGCTGAAGGAGATGCAGGGCAGGTGGAAGCATCCGCTGTCGGGCATGGCGTGGTACAGGAAGGCCAAGCGCGACTTCGCCGCGCTTGCGCAGGACTGAAGCGCAGGGGCGCGGACTCGCTCAAGTCCCGTTGTACGAGGCGGGCGCCGGCGGGTCGTCGCGCGTGGCGGCGATGAGCGACAGCAGCGCGGCGGGCGAAGTGCCGCCGAGCACGCGCAGGCGGTGCAGGCGGTAGGCGTCGTCTTGCGAGTGCGCCCAGCCGGGCACGACGGTCGTCGAGCCCGCGTAGCCGGCGGCCTTGACCTCGGCGATGACGGTCGCGTCGTAGTGTCCGGACGGGTAGCAGAACCAGTTGACTGGCACGCGATAGCGGTGGCGCAGGATGGCGCGCGTGCCGGCCACCTGTTCGCGCAGCGCGCCGGCGTCGAGCTTGATCAGGTCGGCGTGGCTGGTGCCCTGCGTGTCGAGCTCCCAACCGGCGGCGACGAGCGCGCGCACTTCGCGTTCGGACAGACCTCCCTGCGACGGCGGCAGGCCGGTCAGCTGGATGTTCTCGTCGCCGACCCAGCCGAGGCGACGCAGCACGGGCAGCGCTTGCGAGAACTGCGAGTGATAGCCGTTGTCGAAGCTGACGACGATCGGTTTGCCGCGCGGCAGCGAGACGCCTTCGCGCCAGTAGGCGGCGAGCTCGTCGAGCGTGACGGCCGTCCAGCCGGCGCGCTTCAGCGCGCTCATCTGCGCGGAGAACTCCTGCGGGTTGACATACAGCCCCGGGAACGGGGCGCCGGCCGGAGGCGGCGCGATCACGTGGTACATGAGGATCGGCACGGGGGCGCTGCCCGGATGGCCGGTGCGCACGCCGCCCCCGCGCCTCGCCGTGGCGCCGGTCGCGGGCTTGGCGCCGTGGCCGCGCGCGCCGTGCGTCGCCGAGCTGCCGCGCGCGTGCGGCGAGGGGCTTGACGCGCCGGAGCCGGTGAGCACCACGACGGCGACGACGGCGACGACGACGACGAGCAGCCCAAGCAGGCCGGCGGCGCGTCGGCGGCGGCGCAGGGCACGCCGGCTGGCCTCGCGGCGCGTGTGCAGGGTCTGGCTGTCCATCGCGGTCGTCGTCGCGCTCGCAGGGGAGCCCGCGCGCCGGAGGATAGCCGGCCAGCGCAATGAGATCCCGTCTTTTATGAGATTCAATCTCGATTATTGGTAGGCTTGCGCGGATGGTGAACGCGCGCCGCTCGTCAGCCGTTGCAGCGTGTATGGCAATGCTGTTCGCTGCGGCGCTGCTGAGCGCCTGCGGGCGCACCGGCGCGCCGCGCGACGCGGGGACGGCCGGCCGTTTCGAGGTCGTCGCGGCGGAGAACTTCTGGGGCAGCATCGCCGCGCAGCTGGCGGGGGACAGGGCGAGCGTGACGAGCCTGATCGTCGACCCGGACACCGACCCGCACAGCTACGAACCGACCGCGCAGGACGCGCGCACGCTGGCGGGGGCGCAGATGGCCATCGTGAACGGCATCGGCTATGACAACTGGGCGCCGAAGCTGCTGGCGGCGAGCCCGCTGGAGGGCCGCGTGGTGCTCGACGTGGGCGACGCGCTGGCTCTGCACGCGGGCGACAACCCGCACCAGTGGTACTCGCCGGCGAGCGTGCGCCGCGTGGTGGCGCGGATCGCCGCCGGCTACGAGCGGCTGGACCCACGCGACGCCGCCTACTTCGCCGCGCGCAGGCGCGTCTTCGAACGGCGCGGCCTGGCGCGCTATGACGCGCTGCGACGCGAGATTCGCGGGCGCTACGAGGGCGTTGCGGTGGGCTACAGCGAGAGCATCTTCCAGCCGCTCGGCGAAGACCTCGGGCTGAAGCTCGTGACGCCTTACGGTTTCGCGCGCGCGATCGCCGAGGGCACCGACGTGACCGCGCAGGACAAGCAGACGGTCGACGCGCAGGTGCGCCAGCGTCGTATTGCGATCTGGGTGTTCAACAGCCAGAACGTGACGCCGGACGTGCAGCGTGTCAACGAACTGGCGCGGCGTTCGCGCATCCCGATCGCGACCGTCACGGAGACGCTGTCGCCGGCGTCGGACAGCTTTCAGCAGTGGCAGGTCGCCGAGCTGGAAGGCCTCGCGCGGGCGCTGCACGAGGCGACCGGACGATGAGCGCGGGCGCCGCCGAGACGCGCCGTGCGCGCCTACACTTTTGGGCATGACCGCGCGCGCCGCAGAGACGACCTGGGCCGCCGGCGCCGAACGCGCGCTCAGCGAGGCCGGCTACCGGCGCGGCGGCGCGCGGCGGGCGATCCTCGAACTGCTCGACGAGCAGCCGTGTGCGCTGTCGGCGGTGGAGATCGAGCACGCGCTCACCTCGCGCCGGCGTGAGGTGTCGCGCGCGAGCGTCTACCGCGTGATGGACGAGCTGGAGGAGATCGGGCTGGTGCAGCGCGTGGAGATCGGCCAAGGGATGGTGCGCTACGAGCCGGTGCGCCACGGCTCGGGGCACCATCACCACCTCGTGTGCGATCGCTGCGGGCTGTTGCAGCCGTTCACCGACGAGGAGCTCGAGCGCACGATCCGTCGCGTGTCCGAGCGCCTCCCGCTGGACGTGTCCGAGCACGAGATCGTGCTGCACGGCGCCTGCGCGACCTGCGCCGACAGCTGAGCGGCGGACGCGCGGCACCGCGCGCCGGGTCGCCGGCAGCGCACGTCGGTGGCCTGAGCCGGGCCGCGCGCCGGCGGTTGCGCCGCTCGTCAGTCGCCGCTGAGGTTCTGCGGCAGCGGCTGGCCGGCGGGCGGCGGGTCGTCGGCGAGGAGCTGCGGCACGCTCACCAGATGCAGGCCGCGCGCGCGGATGTCGTGGATGATCGTCGGCAGCGCGGCGATCGTCTGCGCGCGGTTGCCACCGGCGTCGTGCATGAGGATGATCGCACCGGGCACCGCGCCTTCGAGCGCGCGGTGAACGATCACTTCGACGCCCGGCTGCTCGTAGTCGTCGGTGTCGACCGACCACAGCACCATCAGCAGCTTCATCTGTCGCAGCAGGCGGAAGGTGGTCGCGTTGAAGGACCCGTACGGCGGGCGGAACAGGTGCGGCTTGCGACCGCCGAGGAGTTCCACGCGCGCCGCCTGTTCGAAGAGCTGTTCGTGCTGGTCGTGCGCGGACAGGTGCGCGAGCATCGGATGGTTCTCGGTGTGATCGCCGATCACGAAGCCTGCGCGAACCTCCCGTTCGGCCGCCGCGCGGAAGTCCGGGACCTCCTGTCCGACGACGAAGAACGTCGCGGGCACGTGCTCGCGTTCGAGCACGTCGAGCACGGCCGGCGTGTATGGGCCGGGACCGTCGTCGAACGTCAGCGCGACGTCGTGTCCCTGCGCTGCGCCGGCGCGCACGAATGGCGTGTAGCCGAGCACCGAGTCGACCGCTTTTTCTTCGCGTTGCAGCGCGTCGAGCGGCGACACGGCGGGGGCCGAGCTGGCGCGCGGCGCGCGCCCGCCGGCGCCGGCCGACGAGACCGAAGGTGCGTGGTGAGAGCCGGAGAACGCGACGACGAGCACGATCACCAGCACCACGACGGCGAGCGCCGCGCCCAGCCTGCGCCGGCGAATGCGCACGCTGCCGGCGCTGCCGTCGGCCGCGGCGGGGGTGGGAATCGGGCGCGGCGGCGAGGGAGCGGACCTGCGCGACGAGCGCTGCTCGTCCTCGAAGTCCCAGTTCCAGCGCGGGCTCATGAGCGGATGCTAGACACCCGACACGTCGAGGCCGTGAAGCCGTCCGCCGCCGTTTCCGGGAGAATCAGCGCATGCACGTGACAGCCAAGGCCGATTACGCGGTGCGCGCGGTCATCGAGCTTGCCGGCAGCGCGCAGGACTCGCCGCGCAAGGTCGACGACGTCGCCAAGGCGCAGGGGATTCCGGTGTCGTTTCTCGAGAACATCCTCACGCAGCTGCGCTCCACGGGCATCGTGCGCAGCCAGCGCGGCCCGGAAGGCGGATACTGGCTGGCCCAGCCGGCCGGCGAGGTCAACCTCGCGCAGATCATCCGCGCGGTCGAGGGTCCGCTCGTCGGCGTGCGCGGCCAGCGCCCGGAGGAGATCGAATACGTCGGCTCGGCCGAGTCGCTCGCGCAAGTGTGGATCGCGCTGCGCGCGAACCTGCGCAAGGTGCTCGAGAACGTCACCGTCGCCGATGTCGCGGCGGGGAAGCTGCCCAAGGAGGTCGTGGCGCTGACCAAGGCCAGCGAGGCCTGGGAAACGCGCTAGCGGCGCGATAGGCGGCGCGGGGCGGCGTCCTCGCTCGCTCGTGTGCGGAGCACACTTCGCTCACTGCGTCCTTGCCCCGCTTGCCTCTCGCGCCGCTAGTGCTCTCTGCTGCGGTGCGGAGATGCGTCCGCGTGGGCGGCGTCCTCGCTCGCTCGTGTGCGGAGCACACTTCGCTCACTGCGTCCTTGCCCCGCTTGCCTCTCGCGCCGCTAGTGCTCTCTGCTGCGGTGCGGATGCGTCCGCGTGGGCGGCGTCCTCGCTCGCTCGTGTGCGGAGCACACTTCGCTCACTGCGTCCTTGCCCCGCTTGCCTCTCGCGCCGCTAGTGCTCTCTGCTGCGGTGCGGAGATGCGTCCGCGTGGGCGGCGTCCTCGCTCGCTCATGTGCTGCTCGCACATTTCGCTCACTGCGTCCGTGCCCCGCTTGCCTCTCGCGCCGCTAGTGCTCTCTGTTGGGCGCGGGGATGCGTCTGCGTGGACGGCGTTTGGCGCTAAGCCGCGAAGACGCGTGGCTGGGGGAGGCGGACGGGGAGGATCTGGCCCTCGTGAAGCTCCAGCTCGTGCGCTGTGGAGCGTGTGACCTGCGCCCAGATGTCGCGGCCGTCGGGGAGCGTCAGCTCGACGCGCACCTCGAAGCCGAGGTGCACCACGCGCTTGATCAGCGCCTCGGTTGCGCTGCCGTCGTCCTCGGCGAGGATCTCGACGTCGTGCGGGCGCACGAAGGCGTCGCCGATGCGGTTGACGGGGCCGATGAACGACATCACGAACTCGTTGCGCGGCGACTCGTACAGTTCGCGCGGCGACCCCGCCTGCTCGACTTTGCCGGCGTTCATCACGACGATCTGCTCGGCGACCTCCATCGCCTCCTCCTGGTCGTGCGTGACGAAGATCGTCGTCACGTGGATCTCGTCGTGCAGGCGTCGCAGCCACTCGCGCAGCTCGCCGCGGACCTGCGCGTCGAGCGCTCCGAACGGCTCGTCGAGCAGCAGGACTTTCGGTTGTACGGCCAGCGCGCGCGCCAGCGCCATGCGCTGCAACTGGCCGCCGGACAGCTGCGACGGGAAGCGCTCGGCCAGCCCGTCCAGCCGCACGAGGCCGAGCAGCTCCTTGACGCGGGTCTCGATCTCGGCCTTCGGCCGCTTGCGCACCGACAGCCCGAAGGCGACGTTGTCGTGGACGGTCATGTGCTTGAACGGCGCGTAGTGCTGGAAGACGAAACCGACGCCGCGGCTGCGCGCGGGCGTGTCGGTGACGGCCTCGTCGCCGATCACCACCTCGCCCTCGTCGGGGGCCTCCAGGCCGGCGATGATGCGCAGCAGCGTCGACTTGCCGCTGCCGCTCGGCCCGAGCAGCGCCATCAGCGCGCCGTCGCCGACGGTCACCGAGACGTCGTCGAGCGCGACGAAGTCGCCGAAGCGCTTGCTCACGTTGCGAGCCTCGATCGCCATCAGGCCACCGTATCCGCTCGCGTGCGGCGCGTCAGCAGGTTCATCAGCACGAGCGTCGCGAAGGCCAGCAGCGCGAGAACGACGGCGGCCGTATAGGCGCCCGTCACGTCGAAGTTCTCAAAGCGCGCCTGCACGAACAGCGGCAGCGTCTGCGTTTCGCCCTCGATGCGCCCGGAGACGATGCTCACGGCGCCGAACTCACCGAGCGCGCGCGCGGTCGTCAGCACGACGCCGTAGACGACGCCCCAGCGGATGCCCGGCAGCGTGATCCGCCAAAAGGTCTGCCAACCGCTCGCGCCGAGCGTCGACGCGGCCTGCTCGGCGTCGGTGCCGAGCTCGCGCAGCACGGGCATCGTCTCGCGCGCGACGAACGGCAGCGAGACGATCGCCGTGGCGATCACCATTCCGGGCACCGAGAAGATCACGCGGATGCCATTTTCGGCCAGCCAGTCGCCCAGCCAGCCAGTTTTGCCGTAGGCGAGCACCAGCGCGAGGCCGATGACGACCGGCGAGATGGCAAACGGTAGGTCGATCAGCAGGCCGAGCAGCGCCTTGCCGCGGAAGCGCCCGCGCTCGAGCAGCAGCGCCATGCCGACGCCGAAGATCGTGTTCAGCGGCACGGAGATCGCGACGATCTCCAGCGACAGCCAGAACGCGTGCTGCGCGTTTGGTTCGCCGATCGCGTTGAGCACGGGGGTCACGCCGTGTTCGAACGTGCGGTAGAAGATCATCGCCACGGGCGCCAGCAGCAGCAGCGCCAGGTAGCCGAGCGCGAGCGTGCGCACGCCGTACTTGCGCGCGCGCACGGCGCGCTGGCTGCTCGGGTCGCCGCGCCGCGGCGCGGCGCGCCCGGACGGGGCGGGGGACAGGGCGAGCGAGCCAGAGGCGCTAGAGGACATGCTTGGACCGCCAGCGCGAGAGCAGCGTGAGGACCGCGAGCACGACCAGCGCCGCCGCGAGCAGCACGACCGAGACGGCCGCGGCGGCGGGCAGGTTTTCGTTTTGGATCTGGCCGAACACGTAGACCGAGCCGACCTCCGTCTTGAACGGCAGGTTGCCCGTGATCAGCACCAGCGAGCCGAACTCGCCGACGGCGCGGGCGAAGCTCAGCGCGACGCCCGAGATGATCGCCGGCGTGAGGCTGGGCAGCACCACGCGACGCAGCACCGTGAACGGGCTCGCGCCGAGCGACTCGGCGGCTTCCTCCATCGACACGTCGAGCTCGTGCAGCACCGGCTGCACCGAGCGCACGACGAACGGCAGCGTCACGAACAGGAGCGCCAGGCCGATCGCCGTGCGCGTGAACGCCACGTCGATGCCCACCGGGCTGCCCTTGCCGTACAGCGCCAGCAGCACGACGCCGGCGACGATCGTCGGCAGCGCGAACGGCAGGTCGATCAGCGCGTTGACGACCTTCTTGCCGGGGAACTCGTCGCGCACGAGCACCCACGCGATGAGCGTCCCGAACACGGCGTTGATCGCCACGACGATCGCCGAGACGATCAGCGTCAGCTTGATCGCCGCGACGGCCTCCGGGTTGGAGATCTCACGCCAGAACTGGCTCGAGCCGCCGGCGCCCGACTTCGCCAGCAGCGCCGCCACCGGCAGCAGCACGAGCACCGACAGGTAGATCCCCAGCAGCCCCTTTCCGAGCACGCCGCCGCCGCGCGCGCCCAGCCTGGGCGCGCGCAAACGTCCTACGACGGCTGCGCTGCTATTTGGCAGTGGAGACTCCCAACGACTGCTCGATCTTCGTGACGATCCCCGTTTCCGGTTCGAAGAATTCCTTGGTGACCTTCTTCCAGCCGCCGAGCGAGTCGATCGTGAACTGACCGGCTGGCGTCGGGAAGTTGGCGCCCGCCACCCCCGTGATCACCGGGCGGTAGCCCTGCGCCGCCCAGATCGCCTGCCCGGCGGGGGAGACGAGGTAGTCGACGAACTTCTGTGCGGTGGCGGCGCTGGAGCCTTTGCCGACGACGGCGATCGGGTTCTGGATCAGGATCGTGTCCTTCGGGATCACGTATTCGATCGGCTCGCCCTTCTTCTGGTCGGTGATGCCCTCGTTCTCGTAGTCGATCAGCGCGTCGCCGCGCCCGGAGACGAACGTCTGCAGCGCGTTTCGCGCGGAGCTGTCTTGGCTGACGACGTTGTGGAACAGCGCCTTCAGGTATTCCTGCGCCTGCGCCGGCGTCTTTCCCTCCTTGATCTGCGCTCCGTAGGCGGCCATGATGTTCCAGCGCGCGCTGCCCGAAGTGAACGGGTTGGGCGTGACGACCTGCACGCCCGGCTTGACCAGGTCAGACCAGTCTTTGATGTTCTTCGGGTTGCCCTTGCGCACGATGATCACGGCGACCGAGTTGGTGACGAAGCCGTGCGTGGCGTTCTGGTTCCAGCTGGAGGACACCAGGCCGGCCTTGACGAGGCGTTCGACGTCCGGTTCCAGAGAGAAGTCGACGACGTCGGCGTGCAGGCCGTTGGCCACCGAGCGGCTCTGTTCGCCCGACGGGCCGTAGGACTGCTTGAAGCTCACACCCTTGCCTTCGGGGGTCGCCGTGAACGCTGGGATCAGCTTTTCGAAGGCCGCCTGTGGCGTCGAATAGGCGACCAGCGTCACGCTGCCGCCCGAACCGCCCGAGCCGCCCGAGGACGAGCTGGAGGAGCCGCATGCGCTCAGCCCCAGCGTGGCGGCGCACAGCGACAAGAGCACAACAAGGGTGTTTTTGGTCATAACCACTTTCTTCATCGAAGTAATCGAGAGCATCAAGGCCGTGATCGTAGAGCAAAGCAACTACGGAAACAAGATCAGGTTTAGGGCATTTGTCGGGATTGATGGGAGACGCGCATTGCGCGATGATGCGCCTGTCCCTTGACTTGGACATGGCGCGCGGAGTCGCGTTCGGTTTGGCCGGCGGTCACGCCGGGTAATCCCAGCGAGTCCCAGCGCTGCCCTTCCGCAGCTCAGCGACTTGCCAACCCCAGCCGTCTAACCCAGGAGAAACCTCGCCGATGTCAGCATCTGCCACAACCGACGTTGCCCCTTCGACCGACGCCGCCGAGGCCGCCGTCGAGGCGATCGCCGGCTCGGCCGGACAGGACGTGAGCTTCTCGCTGGAACTCAGCCAGGATCAGAAGGACATCCGCGACTGGGTGCACGGCTTCGCCGCAGACGTTGTGCGCCCGGCGGCGCACGAGTGGGACGAGAAGGAGCAGACGCCGTGGCCGATCATCCAGGAGGCCGCGAAGATCGGCCTGTACGGCTTTGAAGGCATGGCGCAGTTCTTCGCCGACCCGAGTGGCCTGGGCCTGCCGATCGTCAACGAGGAGCTGTTCTGGGGCGACGCTGGCATCGGCATGTCGATCATGGGCACGGCGCTGGCCGTCGCGGCGATCTTCGGACAGGGCTCTGGCGAGCAGATCGGCGAATGGATCCCGCGCTGCTTCGGCACGGTCGACGACGTGAAGGTCGCCGCCTTCTGTGCGTCTGAGCCGAACGCCGGCTCAGACGTGTCGGGCGTGCGCACGATGGCCAAGTTCGACGAGGCGGCCGGCGAGTGGGTGCTCAACGGGCAGAAGGCCTGGGCGACCAACGGCGGCATCTCAGACGTCCACGTTGTGATCGCTTCGGTCGATCGCGAGCTCGGATCCAAAGGCCACGCCGCGTTCATCGTGCCGATGTCAGAGGCCAAGGGCATCTCTGAAGGCTCGAAGGTCTCCAAGCACGGTCTGCGCGCATCGCATACCGCCGACGTGTTTCTCGACGACTGCCGCGTGCCCGCCGGCTACGTGCTCGGCGGCAAGGAGAAGCTCGACGAGCGTCTTGCGCGCGTGCGCGAGGGCAAGAAAGCCAAGTCACAGGCCGCGATGCAGACCTTCGAGGCGTCGCGACCGACGGTCGGCTCTCAGGCGCTGGGCATCGCGCGCGCGGCCTACGAGTACGCGCTGGACTACGCCAAGGAGCGCGAGCAGTTCGGGCGCAAGATCATCGAGAACCAGTCGATCGCCTTCACGCTCGCGCGCATGAAGATGGAGATCGACGCCGCACGCCTGCTCGTCTGGCGCGCGTCGTGGATGGGTCGCAACCAGGTGCCCTTCAAGAACGCCGAGGGCTCGATGTCCAAGCTCAAGTCCGGCGAGGTCGCCGTGTGGGTGACCGAGCGCGCCATTCAGATCCTCGGCGGCAACGGCTACACGCGCGAGTTCCCCGTCGAGCGCTGGCACCGCGACGCCAAGATCTACGACATCTTCGAGGGCACCGCCGAGATCCAGCAGCTGGTGATCTCGCGGGCGATCTCGGGGATGCACATCAAGTAGCGTCCTCGCGGTCGTGTGCGCCCGCGGCCCGCGGGCGCACCGCTTTGATGTGCTCATCGGTGATCTTGCCGTCGGACGGCACATGCGGATGGTGCACGTGACACAGCCGGTAGTGGCCGTAGCGGAAGCGACCGCGGCGAAAGCATCCCGAGCGGTGGCAGATCAGCGTCGAGACCACGCCGCCGATGCCGATCAGGCTGACCGCCGCGACGATCAGCCCGACCCATTCAGCGTGCGACGTCGTGAACGGCAGCGAGGCGAGCACGAGCACGACCTGACTCTACATTCGTCGCCGGCACGCTCCGCCGCGACAGCCGGACATGCCGGTCGAGCCAGCCGCGCCCGGAACGTCCACGCTCGCCTCCGGGCGACTCAGGCCTGCTCGACCTCCGGCGCCTCGGTTCTGATCAGCGGCGGCTCGTCGGGCAACGGGGCGGGGTCTCCTGTGGCGATCAGGCGTCGCCACGGGCGCTTGATCGTCAGCCAGCTGGCGGCGGCCAACAGCAGCACGCCGCACAGAACCCAGCCGAGCGCGGTCGTGCCGACGCCCACGTACTTCAGCCCCGACGCCGCGATCACGAACGTGATCACCGGCCGGATGTAGCGGTCTGGCGCGCTCGAGGAGAGCAGCGAGCCGACGAACACCGCCGGCACGCTGCCGATGATCAGCGAGGTCGTCACGCCGAACTCCACGTGACCGAAGGCGAGCGCTCCGAGAGCCGCGGCGAGCGTCAGCGGCACGGCCTGCGTCAGGTCGGTTCCCACGAGCTGGTTGGCGCCGAGCATCGGATAGAGGAACAGCAGCATGATGATCATCAGCGAGCCCGAGCCGACGGATGTCATGCCGACGACGACGCCCCCGATCATGCCGATGCCGATCGTGCGCAGCGGCTTGGGCGCGATGTCGTGCACGACGCCCGCGCGGTCCTGCCCCGAGCGGCGGTCGAGGATGTAGCGCAGCACCATCGCGCTGGCGCCGACCAGCAGCGCGACGCCGAGCGCGAGCTCGATGTTTTTCTGCGCCGTTTTCGCATGGCCCATCAGGTGCAGCAGATACGAGCCGAGGAAGGCCATCGGCACCGAGCCGAGCACCATCCAGCCGACCAGGCGCAGGTTGACCGTTCGCTGGCGCAGGTGCACCGCGGCGCCGATCGGCCGCATCATCACGGCGGCGACGAGGTCGCTGGAGATGGCCGACGAGGGCTGCACACCGAACAGCAGAATCAGCATCGGCGTCATCAGCGCGCCACCGCCCGCGCCGGTCATGCCGACGAGAAAGCCGATGACGGCGCTCCCCAGGACTATGTATGGATCGACGTGAATTGCCCTCCCTCCGAGGCCCGACAGTAGCGAACCTGTTTCGCCGCCGCCCTCGATCGGACTTCGCGAACGCCGAGTTGGGTACGACCGGGCCGGGGTGGGGAACCCCCGGCCCGGTGGTTGAGGGATGCCCGAGGAGTGGGTCGCTCCCGGGCGGGGACGAGGCTTCAGCCTCGACGTCGCCCCGTCGCGTCGACCGGCGCTGAGACGACGCCGGCCTGACCACCTGCATGGATACGGGCATGCTCGGTGGGAGGAGTCACGCGAACGGACATTGTTCAGTAACTATATCGACAATATCTAGAAAGACAAGGGGCGCAACCGTGCGCCGGCGTCCGAAAGCGCATGTAAGGCGGGTGTCGCGTGCCGCCCGGCTGTTTCCAGCGAGGTGGCGCTACCAGGCTTGCGGGGCGTGGCAGTGCGGGCAGGCGACCGTCGTCGAGACGGGCGCGCGAAAGATCATGCCGCAGGCACACGAGTAGCAGGCCTCGTCGAGCGGGCCGCCGGCGCTGCGCACTCGTTGCATGACCGGGTCGACCGCCATTGGCGGCGTGGCCGGGGCCGGGGCCGGGGTCGGCCGGTGCGCGGCGCGCGAGTGCGCACGTTGGCGCGAACGGTGTCGCTCGCGCAGGCTGTGGGGGAGGCTCGCTCGCATGCGTCTAGCTGTAAAGACTCTGCCCACTCGCAAAGGTTTCGCTCTGCAAGCGAGTTTTCCTGGCTCGCGCGCAGCAGGTTGGGCGATCGTCGCCCGCACGCGCGGTGCCACGGCGTCCCGGGGGGTTTGAGATAATGGCCTCGATGAACCCCGCGCGGAAGCGAACGGTGCGCTTGGTGGTGGCGTTGAGCGCAGCCGTCGTGCTGGCGAGCGCGCTGATCTACACGAGCTTCAGCGCGGCCAGCCCGGCGCTCAGCCCGACCCAGCTCGTGCGCCAGGCCCAGCCTGGCCGCAACTACCAGGTGACTGGGACGGTCGTGCACGGCTCGGTCCGCCACGTGGGCAACGCGTTGGACTTCAGCGTGGCCGATCGCGCCGGCGGGACGGCCATTCCCGTCGACTACACCGGCACGGTGCCGGACCCGTTTCGAGAAGGGCGCGAGGTGATCGTCACCGTGCAGAAGCACGACGGTCAATACGTCGGCGAACGCGATTCGCTGATCACCAAGTGCCCGTCCAAGTACAAGACCGCTCCGGCGGGCGAGAAACAGAACTACTGAGTGGCCGAGCTCGGCCGCATCTGCCTGCTGCTGGCGCTCGTCGTGTGCGTCTACGGCATCGTCGCTTCGCTGTACGGCGTGCGCAGCGGGCGCACCGAGTACTCGGAGTCGGGTCGGCGCGCCGTGTACGCGTTGGCGATCGTGCTCACGGCGGCCTTCGCGGTGCTCGAGATCGCCTTCCTGCGCAACGACTTCGTCTTCAACACCGTCGCCGACACCTCCAGCCGCAGCACGCCCACGTTCTACCGCGCCGCAGCCGTGTGGTCCTCGCAGGAAGGCTCGCTGCTGCTGTGGGCGTGGCTGCTGTCTCTGTGGTCGAGCCTCGCGCTGTTTCTCGTGCGCAAGCGCATGCGCGACGTCGCCGCCTATGCACAGGCGATCCTGCTCGGTTTCGGCGCTTTTTTCATCGCCCTGATGATCTTCTACGCGACGCCCTTCGCCACGACCAGCCCAACGCCCGCCGAAGGCGTCGGCCTGGACCCGCTGCTGCGCTTCCCCACGATGATGATCCACCCGCCGATGCTGTACTCGGGGTACACGCTGTGCACGATCCCGTTGGCTTTCGCGATGGGCGCGCTGCTCTCCCGGCGCGTCGACGCAGACTGGATTCGCGCGACGCGGCGCTTCGCCTTCGCCGCCTGGCTTTTTCTCGGCGTGGGCATCCTGCTCGGCGCGCGCTGGTCCTACTCCGAGCTCGGCTGGGGTGGCTACTGGGGCTGGGACGCCGTGGAGAACGCTTCGCTGATGCCGTGGCTGACCGGCACCGCTTTCCTGCACTCGCTGATGATCCAGGAGAAGCGCGGCATGCTGAAGGTGTGGAACGTGTCGCTCGTGCTCGCCACCGGCACGCTGGCGATCATGGGCACGTTCCTCGTGCGCAGCGGCGTGCTCAACTCGATCCACGCTTTCGGCGGCGCGACGCTCGGCGTGCCTTTCGTGACGCTGATCGGCGTGCTCATCGCCGGCTCGATCTATCTCGTCGTGTCGCGGCGCGAGATGCTGCGCTCCGAGCACCGGCTGGACTCGCTGCTGTCGCGCGAATCGGCGTTCCTCGCCAACAACGTCGTGCTCGTGGCGCTCTGCTTCGTGATCTTCTGGGGGACGTACTTCCCGCTCATCTCCGAGGCGCTGAACGGCACCGAAGCGTCGGTCGGGCCGCCGTGGTTCGATCGCTACACCGTCCCGCTCGCGCTGCTGCTCGTGCTGCTCAGCGGCGTCGGGCCGGTGATCGCGTGGCGCCGCGCGACGCTCGCCAACGCCAGGCGCAACTTCGTCATGCCGCTGTCCTGCGCGCTGCTCGCGCTCGGCGGGCTGCTCGCGGCCGGCGTGACGCAAAAGCCGTTCGCGCTGGCGATGTTCTGCTGCGCGGCGTTCGTGCTCGGCGCGGTCGGCCAGGAGTTCGTGCGCGGCGTTCGCGCTCGCCGGGCGATCGCCGGCGAGGCCCCGCCGCTCGCCCTGCTCGCGCTCGTGCGTCGCAACCGGCGCCGCTACGGCGGCTACGTCGTGCACATCGGCATCGCCGTGCTGTTCGTCGGCGTCGCCGCTTCGTCGTCCTTCCAGCACGCCGTCGAGCAGCGCCTCACGCCTGGGTCGTCGGTGCGCGTGGGCGCCTACAAGCTGCGCTACGTGCGCCCAACGGCGACCGTCACCGCCAAGAACGACGCCGCGCACACCGGCTCGACGCTCAGCCTGGGAGCGATCGTCGACGTCAGCAAGCACGGACGCCACGTGGCCACGCTGCGGCCCAGCGAGGGCTTCTACGACTCCGGCGAACCGGCCCAGGGGACGGTCGGCCACCTGATCGGCGGACAGGCCGTCAGCCACATCAGCATGAGCGGCGGCGTCACGCGCGACGTGTGGACGGCGATCGCCCCCGACATCTCCACGCCGGCGCTGACGCGAATCGTGACCGTCGGCAACCGCACGCTGCCTGCCGACGAGGCCGTCGTGGCGCTCGGCTTCCTCGCGCGCGCCTACCTCAAAGACCCGCCGCCGGCGCAGTTTCACTTCATCGTCTCGCCGCTCGTCATGTGGATCTGGATCGGCGGCCTGATCGTCTTCGGCGGCGGCCTGATCGCGATCTGGCCGGCGCCGAGCACTGTTCGGCGACGCGTCGCGCTGCGCCTGCGCGCGCGCAGCGCGCACGGCCTCGCGCGAGCCTGAGCGCGCTGGTGAAGCGGCCGGCCGGTCACGCCGCGCGGGCGAGCGGCTGAGTTGAAATGCACGTCGCCGTAGCGCTCCTCGCCTTCGCCCTGCTGGCCGTCGTGCTGTACGTCGTCATCGCGCCGCTGCGCGCCGACGCTTCGACGGGCGAACGCCAAGCCGGGGAGCTGTCGCCAGAGCGCGCCGAGCTGGAGGCCGCGCGCGAGGCCAAGTACCGCGAGATCCGCGACGCCGAGCTCGACTTGCGCACGGGCAAGCTGTCGCAGGACGACTACCAGGCGATCGACGGCGCGCTGCGGGCCGAAGCGCTGAAGATCCTTGACCGGCTGCAGGCGATCGACGTCGGCGAAGCGGCGTCGGGCGGCGTAGCAGACGAGGCGCACACGAGCAGCGGCCCGTCAGGGGAGGGCGCCGGAGCGGAGGCGGGCGGCGGAGCGGAGGCGGGCGGCGGGGAGCAGGTGCGCGGCCCCGGTGGGGCTACGCCCAGGGACGCTTGAGCAGGATCACCGCGTTGACGATGAACAGCACCGCAAAGAAGATCGTCCACCGGTTCAGGTTGCGCTCGACCAGCGAGCCGCCGCCGAGCGGCCCGGTGCCGCTGCCGACGCCGAACGCGCCCGACAGCCCGGCGTCCTTGCCCGAGTGCATGAGCACGAGGAAGATGACGGCGACCGAAATGATCACCTGCAGGACCGAGAGGATCGTTTCCACAGCTTCAGCGTATCGCCTCGCTCGGTGATCGGCCACCGCGCGCCGAAAAGGACGGCCCGCGACGACGGCTGCCCGCAGCGTCGGCGGCGTCAGCTCGTCGGGCGCGTGGCGGTGGACGGATTGCAGGTGCGTTTCGCCTCCTCCGCCTCGGGTAATCTTCAGGCCCTGGAAGCGATTGGGTGGGCAAATTGCGCTGCAAGGGTACGTGGACGCGATTACGAATCCTTTACGCGATGGTGGTTGCCTGCCGATATGAATGCCGGTGGGCGTATCCCGCGTATGTGGGTCCCCTGCGCCGACCATGAACATGGGACGACCAAACGATGATCCAGATCGGCGCTTGATGCCCACGCCGCCCTCCCGGCGCTGGGTCTGGCGTGCGCTCGTCTCCGCGCTCGCCGGAAGCGGCATCACCGCGGCCAGCCTCGGCCCGATCGCCGGCGGCGCGCTCGCAACGGAAGGCGCCGGCACGGGCACCGGCGAAGGCACCGTCACCACGACGACCTCCACGGAAACGACCGAAGCGCCCAAACCGGAAACGACGACGACCACGTCGACGCCCACTTCGACCACCCCCGCGCCCAACACCACGGCGACAACCACACCGGCGCCCACGACAAGCGCCGCGCCGCCCGCCCCGCCGACCGAGACCACGCAGGCCGAAACGGAAGTGCCGGCGCCGCACAAGCCCGCCGCCAAGGGGCCGGCCGTCGTGCTCCAGCGCAGGCAGAAGACGACAGCCTCCAAGAACACAGCCGCGAGCAGCACGACCCCCACCAAGCCGGCGAACGGCGCCGCGCCCACGACGGGCGCCGCCAACAACAACGTCGCCGCCGCGCCGCAGCTTGTCGCCGCGCAGGCCGAAGCGCTGGCCGCGGAGCTGGCCGGCTCGGCCGCTTCCACGCAGGCGCTGTCCTTCTATCGCATACCGCTGTTCCTGCTGCCGATCTACCAGGCCGCGGCGGTCCAGTACGGCGTGCCCTGGCAGATCCTCGCGGCGATCAACGAAATCGAGACCAACTACGGCGCCGACCAGTCCGTCTCCACCGCCGGCGCCGTCGGCTGGATGCAGTTCATGCCGGCGACATGGATTCAGTACGGGGTCGACGCGCTCAACGCCGGCTATGCGGACCCGTACAACCCGGTCGACGCGATCTTCGCCGCCGCCCGCTACCTGCGCGCCGCCGGCGCCGCGACGAACCTGCACGCGGCGATCCTCGCCTACAACCACTCCGACGAATACGTCAATTCGGTGCTGCTGCGCGCGAAGCTGATCTCCAGCTATCCCAAGAACGTGATCGCGACGCTCACCGGCCTCACCGACGGGCGCTTGCCCGTCACCGGCAAGCAGGTCGCGTGGGGCAAGCTGTCGATCGTGCCCGGCTCGTCCAGCGCGACGGCGGGCGCCACCGCAGTCGCCGCCAAGATCGCTGCCGCCCAGCCCGCCGCCGCGGCTGCCGCGCCGAACGCGCCCGGCGCCGCCCCTACGCCGGCGGCGGCCGCAGCCACGTCGCGCAAGTCGCTCAAACACGCGCCGGCGCTTCAGCTCGTGGATCTGATGGCCGCGCCCAACGCCCATGTCGTCGCCGCGCAGGACGGGCGCATCGTCAAGCTCGGCAGCTCGCAGAAGCTCGGCAAATACGTGATCCTGCGCGACGTCTACGGCGACGTTTTCACGTACGCCGGCCTCGGCAGCATCGCTTCGCACTACCCCAAGCCCAAGGCGTCGCACTCCGCGCCCGCCGCCGCGTCCACGCTGCCGGCGGTGTCGAGCACGGAAGCCAAGCCGAAGCTGCCCGCCACAGCCGGCTCGCATCCGCCGGTCACGTTGAAGGTCAAGAGGCACGCGCTCAAGTCGTCGCATGCGACAGGCGCGTCGTCGAGCGTCGGCCAAGCGGCGCCCGCGACGACCGGCAAGGTGCGCCTGTTCGCCCATCCGGGCAACCCGGACGCGATCGCATCGGCAGCGAGCACGCACAAGCGCGCCGCGCGGTCCACGCGCGCCGGCAGGCTCCTGGTCCTGCGCGCCGGCGCGATCGTCTCGCAGGGCACGGTGCTGGGACGCGTGCGCACGCCGCCCAACGCGCGCGATGGGCACCTGCGCTTCGCGATCCGCCCTGGCGGAGACAGGACGACGATCGACCCGCGCCCGATCCTGCAGAACTGGCGGCAGCTCGATGTGGCGCTTCATCCGCAGGGCGCGACGAGTGACACCAGCCTGCTCGGCGCGACCGCCAGCGGGGTCTTTCTGATGACCAAGGAAGAACTCCAGCGCGCCGTGCTCGCCGACCCCACCATCAGCATCTACGCCTGCGGTCGAGAAGACATCGCCGCGGGCAAGATCGATAAGCGCGTGCTCGCGACCCTCGCCTTCCTCTCGCGTATCGGACTCGAGCCGACCGTCAGCGCGCTGGAGTGCGGCCACAGCGAGATAACCGTCTCCGGGTACGTCTCCGAGCACTACACCGGCGACGCGGTCGACATCTCGGCGATCAACGGCACGCCGATCGCCGGCCACCAAGGAGCGGGCACGATCACCGACCTGACGATTCGCGCGCTGCTCACGCTGCAGGGCGAATTCGTGCCGCATCAGATCATCAGCCTGATGCAGTACCCGGGCGCACCCAACACGCTCGCGATGCCCGAACATTGGAACCACATCCACGTCGGCTTCAGGCCCACGGCCTCCGACCTCGCGTCGACGGCGACGACGGCCGGCAAGGCCGCGCACTCGGCCGGCGCGGGCAAGACGGCGCCGACGCCGGTCGTCGTTCCCGAAGCTCTAAACAGCCGTCAATGGGAACAGCTGGTCACGCGCATCGGCGCGCTGCCCCAGCCGAAGGTCGCCGCCAAGCGCAGCTCGTCGGCGATCAACGATCCCAAGCAGCCCAAGCCGAAGGGCTGAGCGCCGCCGGCGAGCGCTCTGGCCGCTCGCGTCGGCATCGCGGGCGAGAGGTCGCTGCGCGCCGGAGGGGTCGGCGCCGGGCCGGCAATTGACGCTTGTGCGTCTGCCATGATCAGCGCGATGGCACGCCACGGCGGGATCGATCTCGGCGGCACGAAGATCCAGACGGTGGTCGTCGACGACGACCATCAGGTGCTCGGATCGGCGCGCTGTCCGACGCCCACCACCGGCGGACCGCAGGACGTCGCCGAGGCGATCGAGGCCGCGCTGCGCGAAGCGACCGCGCAAGCGGGGGTCCAGCCGGGCGAGCTGGCCGGCGTCGGCGTCGGCTCGCCTGGGACGATCGACGGCGGCACGGTCACCAGCGCGCGCAACCTTCCCGGCTGGGAAGGCAGCTTCCCGCTCGCCGACACGCTCGCGGCGGCGCTGCACTGCGACGTGCGCCTGGGCAACGATGTGCAGGTCGCCACCGACGCCGAGTTCGCGCTCGGCGCGGGCAAGCCCTACGACTCCCTACTCGGCGTGTTCTGGGGAACGGGCGTCGGCGGCGGCATCGTGCTCGACGGCAAGCCGTGGCTGGGGCGCGGCGCCGCGGCGGAGATCGGGCACATCGTCGTCGAGCTGGACGGCGCGCGCTGCACGTGTGGCCGGCGCGGCTGCATGGAGGCCTACGCCGGTCGCTCGGCGATGGAAGCGCACGCGCGCAAGCTCGAGGAGAAGGGACGTAAGACCGACCTGTTCAAGCTGATGAAGGAGCGCAAGCGCACGCGCGTCACCAGCGGCATCTGGGCGCGCGCGCTGGAGCACGAGGACGAGCTGGCGATCCACATGATCGAGCGCGCCATCCGCGCGCTCGGCGCCGGTGTGGCCTCCGCGCTGAACGTGCTCGACGTGGAGTGCGTGATCATCGGCGGCGGCCTCGGCGTCAGGCTCGGCGATCCCTACGCCAAGCGCATCGAGGACGCCATGCAGCCGCACCTGTTCGCCGACTTCAACGCGCCGGCCGTGCACGTTGCGGCGCTCGGCGATCTCGGCGGCGCGATCGGCGCCGCGCTGCTCGTGCAGGGCGATCGCGCCCCGACGGCTTCCTGAGCGCCCGCGATCACAGCCCGCCCAGCGTGATCACGACCAGCGCGAGCGAGAGCGTCGAGGTCACCGCGACGGTCACGCCGGCGGCGCCGTCGAGAAAGCCGCGGCTGCGGTGCTCGCCCATCACCGCGCGCGAGCGCGACAGGCGCCAGATGAAGAACAGGTTGATCGGCAACAGCAGGCCGTTGACGACCTGCACGCCGACGAGCAGCGAGATCACCGGCACGCCAGGGATCATCGCGACGAACGCGCTCAGCATGATCATCCCGGTGATGATGTTCACGAACACCGGGGCCTCCTCGCGGCGACGCCCGACGCCCTTCTCATACCCCAGCGACTCCGAGACCACGTAGGACGTGGCGATCGGCAAGATCGCCGCCGCGAGCAGGCTCGCGCCGAGCAGGCCGATGCCGAACAGCGCCTCGGCGTAGTGACCGGCGAACGGCGTCAGCGCGCGCGCGGCGTCGGCGGCCGAGGAGATTTCGTGGATTCCGTGCGTGAACAAGGTCGCGCCGGTGGCGACGATCACGAACGACGCCACCAGGTTGGCGAACACCGCGCCGGCGACCGCCTCGCGTTCCTCGTGCGGCAGCTCGTCCTCGCGCACGCCGCGCTCGACTACGGCCGACTGCAGGTACAGCTGCATATACGGGGTGATCGTCGTGCCGGCGAGCGCGATCAACAGCACGATGAAGGCCGAGCTCGAGTGCAGGTGCGGCACTGCGATCGCTTTGCCCACGTCGCCCCAGTGCGGGTGCGCGAGGATCGCCGCGATCGGGTAGGCGAAGAAGGGGATGGTGAACCAGATGAAGATGCGCTCGGCCGAGCGATAGGAGCCGCGCACGATGATCAGCCAGATGCCCACCGCGGCGATCGGCACGGATATCTGCACCGGCACGCCCGTCAGCCCGACGGCCGCTCCGATGCCCACGAAGTCCGAGATGCAGATGCCGACGTTGGCGATCAGCACAGCGCTCGTGGCGAACACCGACCAGCGGATGCCGTACTCCTCGCGCACCAGCTCGGCCAGGCCCTTGCCGGTGACGACGCCCATGCGCGCGGCCAGCTTCTGCACGATCGCCAGCGAGATCGTGATCAGCACCATCGTCCACAGCAGCGTGTAGCCGTACTTGGCGCCGACCGCCGAGTACGTCGCGATGCCGCCCGCGTCGTTGCCGGCGTTCGCCGCGATCAGGCCCGGGCCGAGCAGGCCGAGAAAGGCGAACAGGCGGAAGCGGCGAGAGCTAAGCCGCGCAGGCAGGCGCGGTCGGCCACGCGTGGCCGACCGGATACGACGCATGACGGGCGGTACTCGGACCGCCATCGAACTGTCCGCCTGGGCTGCTCACGCGGCTGAGTCTATTCAGTCCTCGCCGAGCAGGCCGAAACGCCGCCGCCAGCCGCGCGGCAGCATCGCCTCGAGCACGTCGTCCACCGTGATCACGCCGACCATTCGGTCTTCGTCGGCCACCGGGATCGACGTGAGGTTGTAGTCGGCCATCTGTCGCGCGACCTCCTCGAAGGACGCGTCGGGCGACAGGCACGGGGTCTCGTGCTTGACGAACGACTCCAGGCGCTGGCTGGACGCTGCGCGCAGCAGCGCCGTCACCGGCACGCTGCCTTCCAGCGATCCCGTCGCGGAGCTGCTCACGAACACCGTCGTCAACAGCTCGGGGGCGATCTCGCTGGCGCGCACCGCGCTGAGCGCGTCGCCGGCGGCGGTGGCGCCGCCCAGCAGCACGAAGTCGGGGCTCATCAGGCCGCCGGCCTCGGCGGGGTCATAGCCCAGCAGCGCGCGCACCTTCACGCGGTGGCTGACCGATAGCAGCGACAGCACCGGCTCGCGGCGCTCCTCGTCGAGCTCGCCGACGATGTCCGCGGCGTCGTCCGGCGCCATGCGCGAAAGGATCTCCGCGACCTGCGAGTCGGGGCGGTCCTCCAGGAACTCCTGCTGGTGGTGGTCGTCGAGCTCCTCGAACACGTCCGCCTCCAGCTCACGGTCGTCGTCGCCGACCGCCTGGATGATCTCCTCTCCCTCGCGACGCGAGGCCGCCTCGACGAGGTCGGCGATCTGCGCCGGATGCAGCTTGGCGAGCTTGGGATGCGGCACGCGCAGGCGCACCGTCGGCACGTGCCCGACGAACGGCTCGACGCCCGCCCAATCGAGGAACTCGCCCGTCGCGATGTGTGCGCCCAGGCCCTTCGGCAGCAGCCTGCGCAGGCCGCCGCGCGGACCCGTGTCGACGCCGACGACGCGCCACGAACCGGCGACGAGCGCCAGCTCGATCTCGTTGGCGCGCACCAGGCGCGCGCCCTGCACGTTGATCAGCTGACGGTCGAGCAGGTCGCGCTTGAGCAGCACCTCCTCGCGACGGCGCTCGAAACGGCGCAGGTCGAGCTTGGCCTTGCGCAGCACCACGCCCTCCGCGCCGATGTCCGAAACACGCTCGACGCCCAAGTAGGACGTGCGCCCGGCGACCGTCACGAGAAAGCCGGTGATCGGCGGGTAGCCGACGCCGCCGAGGCGCACGATCAGATCCTCGACCTTGCCCAGCCGCTCGCCGTCGGCGTCGCGGAGCGCCCTGCCCACGATCGCCGAGAGGTGCAGGATCGGCGGCGCCTGCGTGTGTGGTGCATCGACGGTGCTCATTGCCGTACAGCGTATGCGGAGCGGCCGCCGGCACTCCCCAGCGGCCGCCGGCACGGGCGCGGCAGGGGGAAACTATGTTGGACGACATGCTGCCGTTCTGGATATCCATCGCGCTGCTGTCGCTCGTGCAGGGCGCGATCGTCGCGCTCGCGCGCGTGCCGACGCTCGCGCCGGGCTCGGTGCTGCTGCGAATGCGCAGCGGGCGCTGGGCCGTCGTCCCGCCGCTGTCGGTCGCCGGCTTCGTGGCCGTCGCTTCGCTGGCCGAACACGCCAGCGCGCAGGGCCTCACCTACCTTGCGCTGTGCGCCGTGCCGCTGCTTGCGGCGCTCGCGCTCGGCTGGCTGACGCCCGCAGCCAGGCCGCTGGGCGCGCTGCTCGTACTCGGCCTGTTCGCCGTCGCCTGGTCCGATCGCGGCGCGCTCGGCGGACAGGCGTGCGCGCTGGCTCTATCGGCGTTCAGCTGCGTTTCGCTCGGCGTGATGCTGGCGCTTGTCACTCCGCCGCGCTGGCTGGCTGTGGGCATCGTCGCGATGGCCGTCGCCGACGCCGCGCTGGTCATCTCCGACCTGCTGGCACGGCCCAACAGTGCGCTCAACGCCGCGCATCCGGCGGCCGGCCTGCCGCGGCTGCAGAGCGCCGAGCTGGGCTCGGCGGTGATCGGCTATGGCGACCTGTTCGTGGCGGGCGCGCTCGGCGCGCTGCTCGCGCTGGCGTTCGGGCGCTCTCAGCAGCGCGCCGGCGCGCTGCTGACGGCGAGCCTGGCGCTCGGCTTCGACCTGCTGTTCTTCTTCGTCGACGAGCTGCCGGCCACCGTGCCGGTCGCGCTCACGCTGATCGTCTTGGCGCTCTGGCGCCGGCGGAGATCCGCGCGGACGGCGCCAGCTCCAGCGCCGCAAGCGTCTGCGGCGCATCCGCCACGGCCAGCTCGGCGACCGCCGGCTCGCGCCGATCCTCCCGCGGACGAGCTGCCCGCTCCTCCTCGGCGGGCGCCAGCCTCGCGGTGACGGTGCGCGCCGTCGTCTCTACCCCTGGCGGCGTCTGCACCGTGCGGTCGGAGGCCGCTCCGGCCTGCTCGATTTTGCGCACCTGCGGCACCACGCGGTGGTCGAACGAGCCGACCGCCTCGTTGTACGCGGTGATCGCCGAGTCCAGCTGGCGCCCCACCTTGGCCAGCGGCTCGACGAAGCGACCGAGCCGTCGGTGCAGCTCGCGCCCGGACTCGGCGATGTCACGCGCCGACTCGGCGATGCGCTCTTCGCGCCAGCCGTAATGAGCCGCCCACAGCAGACCGATCAGCGTCGTCGGCGTGGCCATCAGGATCTGCTGCTGTACGCCGTACTCGATCAGCGCCGGGTCGCCGGCGAGCGCGGCCTGGTAGATGCCGTCGGAGGGCACGAACATCACGACGAACTCCGGCGTCGCCTCAAGCTGCCCCTGGTAGCCCTTCGCGGCCAGCTTGACTATGTGCTCGCGGGTCTGGCGCGCGTGGCGCGCGATGTGTCGCTCGCGCTCATCCTCGTCGCTCGCCTCCAGTGCCGACAGATAGGCGTCGAGCGGAACCTTGGAGTCCACCACGATCAGCTTGCCGCCGGGCAGGCGCACGAGCATGTCCGGGCGCAGTGAGCCGCCGTCGGTGCGGATCGTGCTCTGCTCCAAGAAGTCACAGTGAGCGACCATGCCGGCCATCTCGACCACGTTGCGCAGCTGGATCTCGCCCCACGAGCCGCGCGTCGCCGGTCGCTTGAGCGCGGTGACGAGGTTGCCGGTCTCCTGACGCAGCGAGCCGACGCCGTCACCGAGCATGCGGACCATCTGCGCCAGCTCGCCGTGGGCCTGGCGACGCTCGCGCTCGAGGCGCCCGATCTCTGACTCCATCCGCCCGAGCTTCTCCTGAACGGGCGCGACCATGCCCTTGATCTCCTCCGCTCGCCGGGCCATCTCGCCCGTCGCGCGCTCCTCCTCCAGGCGTCGCTGCTCGACCAGCCGGCGGGCCAGCGAGTCGCCCGTCTGCTCGATCACGTCGGCGGAGATCGACTCCAGGTCCGCGCGCATGCGCTGGCGGCCAGCGCGCAGCATCACGCCGACGCAAACCGCGCCGATCAGCAGGCCGAGCAGGAGGGCCACAATGGTCATCAGGCCCGACAGGATGGCTGGCCGGTCGGACGCTCAAGTGGGCTTGGCAGGCCGCACTGCACGCGGTTCCGCACGATAAACCCCACTTGACACGTGCGCCACCCGTGGCTATGCTCAGTCCGCTGCGCAGCCGTGGTATTGGCTGTGGGCATGCTTCATGAGAGGGACAAATCCAATGATGGGGCTGAGCCAGGGGCGGATCTCGCTAGCGGCTTGCTCCGCTCGTAGAGGAGGATGTGAGATATGCAAGCCATGAATGGCTCTGCAGGACGGGGTCGGCTGATCGGGTGCTGTGTGGCGCTCGCGCTGGTCGTCTCGGCACTGGTGCTCGCGCCGGTCGCGACTGCCGCCGAAAAACCCGCGACCACGACGTACGTCGCCATCGGCGACTCGCTGGCGTTCGGCTACACGCAGGAAAAGAGCGAAGAAAACGCTCCCAACGAGCCGCCCGCTTACTTCGAAAACGGTTACGCGAGTGAATACGCAAAACTGCTCAAGAAAGAAAACAAAGGCCTCGTGCTCGTGAACAACGGGTGCCCGGGCGAGACCACGGACTCGTTGTTCGGCACCGGCCCGCTCGGCAAAGCGGTCGACCCGACCGGGACCCAGGCGTGCCCGTACCACTTCGTTCTGGGCCTGCCGCTGCACACCTCGCTGGCCACGCTGTCGCAGGCAGAAAACGCGATCAGCCAGCTGAACCCGTGCTTCGTCAAAAAATCAGTGTGTGCGCCGCCGCACGAAATCAAGATGGTGACGTTCAACATGGCCGGCAACGACGAGCTCGCTTCGATCGCCAAATGCAAGGCCGAAGTGAAATCCGAATTCGAAAAAACGGGCACGTCGCAGTACGAACAGCCGACTGACAAAGAAAACCCGGACTTCAAAGTCAAAGTTGCGGACTCTGTCCTCGGTTGCGTCGTCGTCAACTCGACCGAAGTGTTCAAACACATCATCAAAAACACCGAAACGATGCTGGGTCTGATTCGTAGCCCCGAATACGGGAACTACTCAGGTCCGCTGAAGGTTCTCGGCGTCTACAACCCGCAGTCGTTCGTGCTGCCGGGGAGTGACTCTCTGCAGAACGACCTGAACAACAAACTGCAGAAAGCGGTTGAACCGTTCGGCGCGAAATTTGCCAACCCGATGCCGAAGATCAACCCGTCACCAGAAGGTGGCCCCAAAGAGAAAAAAGCGATCGAAAAATACACCGAATTCTACAACGCAAAAGACGTCGCGGCTAACACAGCCAAGTGCGAAGCCAACGCGACAAAAGAAGCTGAAGCGGGCAAGACGGTCATTTACCCGTGCGGCGGAGAAGGTGACATCCACCCGACCCTCGCCGGTGCGAAAGCGCTTGCCAAACTGCTGTTTGAAGCGTAGCTAGAGGCTCAGTCCCGCAGCTTGGGACTAAGTAGCGCCACTCGGGGCGCCTGGCCTAGGCCAGGCGCCCCGTCTGCTTAAGCTCGTCGGCCGCGCGTCCGAGCACCGACAGCATCGCCGGCGCGGCCGGCACCAGCCGCGCGCCCTCCGGCGTGGCGGCGATCACCTGGCGAACGGGCGGGTTAGGCGACAGCGCGCGGATGATGACGTCGTCGCGCACGACCGACAGCGCCAGCTCGGGGATCAGCGCGACGCCCACGCCGGCTGCCACCAGCCCCTGCACGGTCTGGTAGTCGTCGCTCTCGAACGATACGCTCGGCTCGAAGCCGGCCGCGTGACAGCAGCGCACCACGTGGCGCGCGCACGGGCTTGCGCTCGACGTCTGCACCCACGCCTCGCCGTGCAGCTCGGCCAAGCGCAGCTTGGCTTTGCCGGCGAGGCGGTGGTCGCGCGGCAGCGCCAGGTACATCGGGTCCTCCAGCAGCGGCGCTCTTGTCATGTCCGCCAGCAGCGGCGTGTCCTCGTCGAACTCGAACAGCAGCGCCAGGTCGAGCTCGCCGGCGCGCAGTCGCGGCACGATCGCCTCGGGCTCCCCCTCGGCCAGCGTCAGCTCGACGGCCGGATGCTCGGCGCGGAAGTTGGCGATCGCCACGGGCATCAGCGTCGAGCCGGCGGTGGGGAAGGAGGCCATGCGCAGGCGTCCGCCGCGCAGGCCGGCGATCGCCGACAGCGCCGCCTCGGCGGTGTCCAGCCGCGCGAGGATGCCCTCGGCGTGGCCGACGAGCGTCTGGCCGGCCGCAGTGAGGCTGACGCCGCGCGGGTGGCGCTCGAGCAGCGTCATGCCCGCTTCGGCCTCCAGCGCGGCGATCTGCTGCGAGACGGCCGATTGTGTGTAGGACAGCGCCTCGGCCGCGCTGGACAGCGAGCCACGGTAGGCGACCTCCTTGAGTACCTTCAGACGGGCGACATTGAGCATAAGTTCATCTTATATTATAGATAAAAAAGATCATTGGAACTGATGGCAGGTGCGTGCCACCATGATCGAGAAGCAAGCGATCAAACGACTTCGGCCCAGCCACCGAGAGCCGGGCCAGACCGACAGGAGAGCACCATGTCCACCAAGATCATCGTTTCCTACGACGGCACCGCGAACGAGGACGACGCGATCGCCCTCGGCCGCGTGTTCGCTCGTGCCGGCGCCGAGGTTGCGCTCGCCTACGTCCGCCACTCCCAGGAGGCCGACGCCGAGCGCGAGCGTCACGCGCAGAGCGAGGCCGAAGAGCTGCTGGCCCGCGGCGCCGAGCTGTTCGGCAGGGCAGATGTCGCGCGTCACGTGGTCATCGACCGTTCGACCCCGCGCGGCCTCAGCACGCTCGCCGCCGGCGAGGGCGCGAGCGTCGTCGTGTTCTGCTCTGACTCGCACACCGCCAACGGTCACGTGGCGATCGGCAACTCGGCCCAACAGCTGCTTGAGGGCGGCCCGGTGGCGGTCGCGATCGCGCCGGTCGGGCTGGCCGACAGCGAGGTCAACGTGCAGTCGATCGTCGCCATCGGCGACGCCGACGGTGGCGCGCGCGCCACGGCCGACGCGCTCGCCGGCGCACTCGGCGCCACCGTCGCGCCGGTCGCAAACGACGAGGCCGGCCTGCTCGTCGTCGACTCGCGCCCGGAGACCGAGCGGGGCCGCGTGGCGATCAGCGCCTCGGCCGCGCACCTCGTCGAGATCGCGACGTGCTCGGTGCTCGTGCTGCCGCGCGGCAGCGCTGTGGCGTTCGGCCAGCGCACAGCCGTCAGCGCCTAACGCGCAAGCAGGTAGCAAGTGCCCACGACGGGCGGGCGGCCGCTCAGCGAACGCGCTGAGCGCCGCCCGCCCGTCGTTTGCGTCGGTAGTCGACAAGCGCCTGCAGCAGATCCAGCGCGCCGCCCGCCAGATGGCCGACGGGGCCCGTCCACAGCCACGTCTCCAGGCGCCTGTGCGCGGCTGCGCGGTGGCCGGTACTCATGGGCGGCACGGTATCGTGGCAGCGGTGACCGACACGTTGCAGACGACCGTCGCCGAGTTGCCCGACTCGCGCGTGCGCGTGAGCGTGCAGGTCGCGCCGAAGGAGGTTCAGCGGCGCCTGGAGGGCAAGGCGCAGCAGCTCGGGCGTGAGCTCAAGCTGCCCGGCTTTCGCCGCGGAAAGGTGCCGGCGGCGCTTGTGATCCAGCGCGTTGGGCGCGAAGCCGTGCTCGACCAGGCCGTGCGCGACTCGCTCGCCGACTGGTATTCGCAGGCGATCCAGGACTCGGGCATCGTGCCCGTCGGCGACCCCGAGCTCGACCTCGCCGAGCTGCCCGCCGAGGGCGGCGAGCTGGCCTTCTCGATCGAGATCGGCGTGCTCCCGCAAGCACAGCTCGGCGACTACGACGCCCTGGAGGCGCCGCGCCGCGAGCCCGCCGTGGAGGAGCAGCAGATCGATCAGGAGATCGACGGCGTGCGCGAGCGCCTGGCAAAGCTGGAGACCGCCGAGCGTGCCGCCGCCGAGGGCGACTTCGTGGTGATCGACTACGTCGGCTCGCTGCCTGCCGATCCAGAGCGAGGGGACGACGACGACTCCGACGCCGAGCCTGTGCTCGTGCCGTTCGCCGGCGGCGAGGGCCGCGACCAGCTGATCGAGCTGGGCGGCGGCAACCTGATTCCGGGCTTCGAGGAGGCGCTCGTCGGCGCGCGCGCCGGCGATGAGCGCAGCGTCGAGCTGACGTTCCCGGCCGACTACCCCAATGAGGACGTGGCCGGGCGCGAAGCGACCTTCGCGGTGACCGTCAAGGAGGTGAAGCTCAAGCAGCTTCCCGACGTCGACGAGGATCTGGCGATCGACGTCGGCTTTGACAGCATCGACGAGCTGCGCGAGGACATTCGCGGGCGGCTGCTCGAGGCTGACCAGGCGCGCGTCGACGGCGAGTTTCGCGAGGCCGCGCTCGACGCCGCCGTCGCGCAGGCGAGCGTCGCGCTCACGCCGGCGCTCGTGCAGGCGCGTGCGCGGGAGATGTGGGAGCGCACGCTGCATTCGCTGTCGCACCGCGGCATCACGCGCGAGGTCTACATGCAGATCACCGGTCGCTCAGAGGAGGAGACGCTCGCCGACATGCAGGCCGACGCCGAGCTGGCGCTGCGACGCGAGGCCGTGCTCACGGCGATCGTCGCCGCCGAGCAGATAACGCCTTCCGAGCAGGAGCTGCTGGAGGCGCTGGCGCCGACCGCCGAGCGCGAGCAGGTCGAGCCGGCGGAGCTGCTCGACCAGCTGCGCGCCAACGGCCGCTTGGACGAGCTGCGCGAGGACCTGGCCGCGCGCATGGCCGTCGAGCTGCTCGCCGACCGCGCCAAGCCGATCTCCGTGGAGCAGGCCCAGGCGCGCGATGCGCTGTGGACGCCTGACAAGGACGGCGAGGGCGAGCAGGCCGTGGCGGGAGGCGCTGCCGGCGCGCCGGGCAAGCTGTGGACGCCCACCGGAGAGGGATCGGCCAGCTAGCCTCTCTAAAGGAATCTGGACGGCGAAGCGAAACCAAGGCGAGGACTATGAGCCCACTTGTACCAATGGTCGTAGAGCAGACCTCGCGAGGCGAGCGAGCGTTTGACATCTACAGCAGGCTGCTCAACGAGCGGATCATCTTCCTCGGCACGCCCGTGGACGACCAGATCGCCAACCTGATCGTCGCGCAGCTGCTGCACCTGGAGTCCGAGGACCCCGAGAAGGACGTGTCGATCTACATCAACTCGCCTGGCGGCTCGGTCTACGCGGGCCTGGCGATCTACGACACGATGCAGTTCATCAAGCCCGACGTGCAGACGATCTGCGTGGGCATCGCCATGTCGATGGGCGCGTTGCTGCTTGCCGGCGGCGCCGCCGGGAAGCGCATGGCGCTGCCCAACGCGAAGATCCTCATCCACCAGGTCTCCTCCAGCTTCGAAGGCCAGGCGACGGACATCGAGATCCACGCCAAAGAGATCATCGACGTGCGCAAACGCCTCGACGAGATCATCGCCAAGCACACCAACAAGGATCTCGCCGACGTCAGCAAAGACACCGATCGCGACTACTTCATGTCCTCCGAGGAGGCCAAGGAGTACGGAATCATCGACCGCGTCATCTCGGAGCATTGAGCCGGGTCTGACGATGGCGCGACCGACAGACTCCAACGAGCAGCTGCTGTGCAGCTTCTGCGGCAAGTCCCAGCGCCAGGTCAAGAAGCTGATCGCCGGTCCGGGCGTGTACATCTGCGACGAGTGCATCGACCTGTGCAACGAGATCATCGACGAGGAGCTGTCTGCGCCGCCGGCGTTCGATCTGGAGAACCTGCCCAAGCCGCGTGAGATCTACGACGTGCTCGACGAGTACGTGGTCGGCCAGGACCCGTCCAAGCGCACGCTGTCGGTGGCCGTCTACAACCACTACAAGCGCGTGCAGATGATGATGTCGGGCGAGACCGACATCGAGCTGCAGAAGTCCAACATCCTGCTGCTCGGCCCGACCGGCTGCGGCAAGACGCTGCTCGCACAGACGCTCGCGCGGATCCTCAACGTGCCCTTCGCGATCGCCGACGCGACGGCGTTGACCGAGGCCGGCTACGTGGGCGAGGACGTCGAGAACATCCTGCTCAAGTTGATCCAGGCGGCCGACTACGACGTCAAGAAGGCGGAGACGGGGATCATCTACATCGACGAGGTCGACAAGATCGCGCGCAAGGCCGACAACCCGTCGATCACGCGCGACGTGTCCGGCGAGGGCGTGCAGCAGGCGCTGCTGAAGATCCTCGAGGGCACGCAGGCGTCGGTCCCGCCGCAGGGTGGGCGCAAGCACCCCCACCAGGAGTTCCTGACGATCGACACGACCAACGTGCTGTTCATCTGCGGCGGCGCGTTCGCCAACCTCGACAAGGTGATCGAGCGCCGCATCGGCCACAAAGGCGTCGGCTTCGCGGCGGCGATCGAGGCCAAGGCCGAGCGCGACCAGGGTGAGGTGTTCGAGCACTGCCTGCCCGAGGACCTGATCGAGTACGGGCTGATCCCCGAGTTCATCGGCCGCCTGCCGGTCGTCTCGGCGGTGCATCAGCTGACGCGCGAGGACCTCGTGTCGATCCTCGTCGAGCCGCGCAATGCGCTCGTCAAGCAGTTCCAGCGCTTCTTCTCCTTCGACGGCATCGAGCTGGTGTTCTCCGAGGACTCGCTCACGGCCGTCGCCGAGAAGGGCCTGGCGCGCGAGACGGGCGCACGCGGGCTGCGCTCGATCATCGAGGAGATCCTGCTGGAGGTGCAGTTCGAGCTGCCCTCGCGGCGCGACGTGAAGAAGTGCGTCGTCACCAAGGAGACCGTCGAAAAGGGCCTCACGCCGACGCTCGTCACCGAAGCGGCGCCCGAAGAGGCCCAGGACTCGTCGCTGCGCGAGGAGTCCGCCTAGCGGCAAAGGCGCCCGAGCGAGCGCCGCGCTCGCTCGCTAGTATCGGCCTGTGTCCAAGCGCCGCGAGTCCAGGTCGCGCCTGAAGAGCACCGTCGGCGCGGTGCCGTGGCTGGCCGTCGCGCGCGGCGCGATGATCGTCAGCAGGCGCTGGAACGCGCTGTCGGGCAAGGAGCGCGCGCGCCTGGGCGAGCTGGTGCGCGAATCGCGCGGGCGCACGAGCAACCTCACCGTCAAGCAGCGCTTGGAGCTGCGCCGCCTGGCGGGCAAGCTCGACCTCAAGGGAATGGCGCGCGAGCTGACGTCGCTGTGGCGCGGCGGTCGCGGCCGGCGCGGGCGAAAGCGCCACTAGGCGCCGTCGATGGCGTCCTTCGCCGCGAGCGCGTGACCGCACCGATGGCCGACGAGGATCTGGACAGCCTGTCCACTCACGAGCTGCACGACCGCGCCGTGCGCCGCGCCGAGCGTCACCTCGACATGAAGTTCTTCTGGCGGCTGCTGCAGCTGATCCCTGCCGCGCAGACCGTCAGCGGCGACGAGGGCGAGGGCGAGTACGACATCCAGTCCTCCAAAGGGCTGATCTCCGACGCGCTGCACAGCGGCGACGGCGCGCTCGGCGAGGCGCTGCGCCCCGTGTTCCTCGACTACCTGCGCGAGCACGGCGACGGATAGCGCGCGCGGCGCGCCGGGCCGCGAGCGCCAGCGACACATGACACCGCCCAGCGATCGACAGCCGCCACGCGCCGCCGGCGCCGCCGCGGAGGGTCGCGCGCCCGGCGCGGGCGGGGGAGCGCCCGGCGCCGCATGGACGCAGGCTCGCGCGGAAGCTCAGCTGCGCTCGCTGGAGCTGTTCGGCATGCGCTTCGGCCTCGATCGCATGCGCCGCATGATGACCGTGCTCGGCTCGCCAGAGCGGCGTTTTGACAGCGTTCACATCGTCGGCACCAACGGCAAGACGTCGACGACGCGCATGGCCGCGGCGATCCTGCAGCGCCACGGTCTGCGCACGGCGGCGTACACGTCGCCGCACCTGATCTCCTACCGCGAGCGCCTGCAGATCGGCGAGCACGACCTCGACGCGCAGGCGTTCGCCGAGTCGATCGCACGCGCGACGTGGGCCGCCGAGCGCGTCAATCGCACGCTCGCCGGCGACGACCACGTGACGCAGTTCGAACTGCTGACTGCTGCTGCGCTGTGGCAGATCGCCCAGCGCGACGTCGATGTCGCGGTCATCGAGGCGGGGCTCGGCGGGCGCTACGACGCCACGGCGGTGATCGAGTCGCGCGTCACTGCGCTGACCAACGTGGGCCTCGAGCACACGCGCTGGCTGGGCCCTACGCTGCGCGACATCGCCGAGGAGAAGCTGGCGGTGGTGCGTCCCGGCACGACGCTCGTGCTCGGCGCGGACCTCGACGCGCAGGCGCGCGCGGTCGCCGAGCGCGTTGCGCGCGCGCAGGGCGCGCGCATACTGCTCGCCGACGAGACCTCCGATGCGATCTCGCTCGCCGCCGCGGGCGCCTTCCAGCAGCGCAACTTCGCGCTCGCGCGCAGCGCCGCCGAGACCTGTCTGCGCGAGCGCGCGATCGAGCCGCGCGAGCGGGCGGTGCGCGAGGCGGCGCTGGCGACGCGCGTCGCGGGGCGGATGCAGGTCGTCGGCGACGACCCGCTGACGGTGCTCGACGGCGCGCACAACCCGGCGGCGGTGCAGGCGCTGGTCTCGGCCCTGCCCGAGGTGGTGGGCGAGCGGCCGCTGGCGGTCGTGCTGGGGGTGCTGGACGACAAGGACGCGGTGGGCATGCTCGGCCCGCTGCTGGGCGTCGCCGAGCGCGCGTGGTTCACCGCGCCGCCGAGCGATCGTGCGCTGTCGCCGGCCGCGCTTCAGTCGCTCGCGCGCCAGCTGGGCTTCGAGCGCGTGACCTGTCAGCCAAGCCCGGCGGATGCGCTCGCCGAGGCGCAGCGGTGGGCGGCGCAGCACGGCGCGGCGGTGCTCGCGACGGGGTCTGTCTACCTCGTCGGCGAGCTGCTCGGCGACCTCGGCGAGTCGGGCTCGGCGGAGGACTCGCGCGCTCGGCGGCGAAGGGCTGCATCGTGAACGACGACGGTCCTTCCGTGCTGACGATGATCGGCGCGGTGGCGCTGATCGTCGCGCTCGTGATCCTCGTGTTTTTCGCGGCCGGTTACGGATTCGGCCGTCTATTTCTCTAAACTCGGCCGGCCGATGTCCACCCTCGCATACTTCGGAATCGAAAGCAGCGGCCTGAACCTGGTCGTCGACCTTTTGATCCTGTTCATCGTCGTGCTGTACCTGTCGCTGATCTACTGGACGTACGCCGACGCGCGTCGCAGGATCGCCGATCCGATGCTCGTCGGCTGTGCCACCGCGGCGGCACTGTTCCCGTTCGTGGGCACGATCGTCTACATGATCCTGCGCCCGCCGGAGTACCTGGAGGACGTGCGCGAGCGCGAACTGGAGGTGCAGGCGGCCGAGGCGCGCCTGCACGAGCTCGACCATTCGCTGTGCCCGCACTGCGATTACCGTGTCGAGCGCGACTTCGTCCGTTGCCCGAGCTGCCTGCGCAAGCTCAAGGAGCGCTGCGTCAACTGCTCGCGACCGCTGGACCAAGCGTGGACGATCTGCCCGTACTGCGAGACCGAGGTGGCGGCCGTCGAGCCGCCGCGGCGCACGCGGCGCCGGCGCACGCAGGCGGCGGTCGACGCGGAGGACACCGAGCTTGCCGCCGGCCGTCCCGAGACGGCGCGCGCGCGGGCTTCGCGCGAGCGCTCAGAACGCGAAGCCGGGGAGGCGACCGAGGCCGACGCGGTAGAGCCGATCGGCGACGAGCAGGACGCGCACGCGACGCCCGTGGCGGCCGCCGAGCCGGCGCCGCGCTCGCGCAGCACGCGCGGCGGCGGCACAGGCCCCAGCCGCCGCGCGCGCCCCACCTAGATGATGGAACGAACGCTGATACTTGTGAAGCCCGACGCCTTCGCTCGCGGCTTGTCCGGCGAGATCGTCGCGCGCTTCGAGCGCAAGGGGCTGAAGATCGCCGCGATGCGCAGCATGACGGTCGATCGTGAGCTTGCAGAACGCCACTACGCCGAGCACTCCGAGCGCCCGTTCTTCGGCGAGCTGGTGGACTTCATCACGTCGGGCCCGATCGTGGCGATGGTGCTCGAGGGCGTCGAGGCGGTCAAGGCGGCGCGTCAGGCGATCGGCGCGACCAACCCGCTGGAGGCGACCACCGGCTCGATCCGCGGAGACTTCGCGATCGAGATGGGCGAGAACATGGTGCACGGCTCGGACTCGGCCGAGTCGGCGGCGCGCGAGTCCTCGCTGTTCTTCCCCGACCTGCGCCAGCCGTAGCCGCGCCGCGCGCACTTGTGCTCGCCTCGCGCTCGCCGCAGCGCAGCGCGCTGCTTGAGCGACTGGGCGTGCCGTTCACGGTCAGGGTCTCCGATGCGAGCGAGCTCGAACGGGGCGACGACCCCGCGCGGGTGGCCGTTGAGAACGCGCTGCGCAAGGCTCGCGCGGTGCGCCGCGAGGACGCGCACGAGGCGGTGCTCGGCTGCGACACGATCGTCGTGCTCGATGGCGTCATCTACGGCAAGCCGCCCGGCGAGGCGGCGGCGCGGCGGACGCTGAGCGCGCTCGGCGGGCGCACGCACGAGGTGATCAGCGGGCTCGCGCTGCTGCTCACGGGCGAGCGCGCGGAGCGAGCCGACGAGCGCACGGCGGTGGCGCGCACGCGGGTCACCTTCCGGGCGCTCGACGACGCGCTGCTGGACTGGTACGTGGCGACGGACGAGTGGCGGGGTCGCTCGGGCGGCTATGCGATCCAGGGGGAAGGGGCCAAGCTGGCGCTGGCGATCGACGGCGAGGTCGAGAACGTCGTGGGCCTGCCGCTGGCGACGTTGCTGGAGCTGTATCCCGAGCTGTCTGAGGCTTGATCCACTGGGCGCCTGCGGCGCCGTGAGGGGGTGCGCGGCGAGCGCGCCCGCGCGCGAGCGCGGACTGACGTGTTTTCCCTGCAAAAGCGCTGGCGGGCCTATCGGACGGCGAAGGGCGTTCGCTACACTGCCCCACCGGGCAAGCCGCGGATCGCCGATCGGCCAGCACCAAGCAGCCGGGGCGTCGTGACGGAGCCGCTCGGGTCGAGGCCGAGCGCACTTTCTTTCCTATAAATGGGCATCTTCAGTTATCTGACAGGTTTTGGCGGCCGCGACATGGCCGTCGACCTGGGGACCGCGAACACGCTCGTGTACGTGCGCGGCCGCGGCATCGTTTTGTCGGAGCCGAGCGTCGTTGCGATCGACTCGCGCACCGGCGAAGTGCACGCGGTGGGCATCGAGGCCAAGCGCATGCTCGGGCGCACGCCGGGCACGATCCAGGCGATTCGGCCGCTCAAGGACGGCGTGATCGCCGACTTCGACGTGACCGAGGAGATGTTGCGCCATTTCATCCAGAAGGTCCACCAGAACCGCTGGGCGCACCCGCGCGTGGTCGTTTGCGTGCCGTCGGGCGTGACCGGCGTGGAGAAGCGGGCGGTCGAGGAGGCCTGCCTGTCGGCTGGCGCGCGCACGGCCTACCTGATCGAGGAGCCGATGGCGGCGGCGATCGGCGCCGGCCTCCCGGTCGGCGAGCCGACAGGCTCGATGGTCGTGGACATCGGTGGCGGGACCTCCGAGGTCGCGGTCATCTCGCTGGGCGGGATCGTCGTGTCGCAGTCGATTCGCGTCGGCGGCGACGAGATGGATGAGGCGATCATCAACTACGCCAAGCGCGAGTACAAGCTGCTGATCGGCCAGCAGACGGCCGAGGAGCTGAAGCTGGAGATCGGCTCGGCGTGCCCGATGGCCGAGGAGCTTCAGGCGGAGATTCGCGGGCGCGACATGGTTGCGGGCCTCCCCAAGACGGTCGTGCTGACCAGCGAGGAGATCCGCCAGGCGCTCGAAGAACCGCTCAACCAGATCCTCGACGCCGTCAAGGAGACGCTCGACCGCACGCCGCCGGAGCTCGCTTCTGACATCATGGACCGCGGCATCATGCTGGCCGGCGGAGGATCGCTGCTGCAGGGCCTGGACGAGCGTCTGCGTGAAGAGACGCAGATGCCCGCCCACCTCGCCGAGTCGCCGTTGACGTGCGTGGCGGTCGGGTCGGGGCGATCGCTTGAGGAGTTCGAGGCGATCCACCGCTCCAACCGCAAATCACGCAATCGCCAGCGACGCAGGTGAGCCACGTGCCTGTGACGGGCACGCGCACCCGGGGGTACTCTTTCCCGTGAACGCTTCGGAAGGTCGCTATTCGTGTATGACAAGACGGTCCGGCGTCGACGTGCGGTGCTTGCGCTGCTCGTCGTGCTGTCCCTGATACTGCTCACCGCCTACTTCGGCGAGAGCTCCGGCGGCGGCCTGCACTCCGTGCAGCGCGGCTTTCTGACGGTCGTCTCGCCGATCCAGAACGGCGCCAACAAGGCGCTGAAGCCGGTGCGCGACCTGGTGGGCTGGTTCGGCGACACGCTGCACGCCAAAGGCCAGCGCGACGAACTGCGCAAGCAGGTCGAGAGACTGCGCGCTGAAGTGATCTCAAACCAGGCCGAAAAACACTCCTACCACGAACTGCTGACGATGTATCGGCTCGACAACCAGCTGAGCGTCAAGGACTACCACCCGGTGACCGCGACGGTCGTGGCCAAGTCGCCCAACGTGTGGTATTCGACGGTCACGATCGACAAGGGCGAATCCTCGGGCGTGCACGTCAACGACCCTGTGATCAACGGCGAAGGGCTCGTCGGCAAGGTCGCCCAGGCGGCTTCCGACGGCGCGCAGGTCACGCTGATCACCGACAGCTCCGTCGGCGTGTCCGCGCGCATCGGCGCGTCCAACGCGACTGGCATCGTGCAGCCCAAGGTGGGCGATCCCAACGATCTGCTGTTGCAGTACCTGCCGGCCAACACGCAGGCCAACCGCGGCGAATACGTCGTCACCTCGGGCACCGTCTCCAGCCCCGACGACTCGCTTTACCCGCCGGGCATCCCGATCGGCCAGGTCACGTCGGTCAACGAAGAAAGCGCCTACCGCTCGGTCAACGTGCATCCGCTGGCCGACCTGCACAACCTCGACGTCGTGCAGGTGCTTACCGCGGCGCGCGGCACGCTGCCGTCGAACATCAGCCGCCTGACGGTCGCGCTGCCGCCCGGCCAGCACGCCGAAGGCTCCGGCGAAGCGCTCGCATCGACCGGGAGCGGCGGATGAACCCCGGCTCGGGCCCCTCCGCGGCGCTGCTCGTGCGCATCGGCGTGCTCGGCGTGCTCGTCGTGTTCTTTCAGATCGGCGTCGTCTCAGAGGTGCCCGTGTTCGGCGTCAGCGCCGACCTGTCGCCGCTGCTCGTCGCGTTCGTCGGCCTGCTGTGCGGCTCGACGATCGGCGCCGCAACAGGCTTCGCCGTTGGCCTGCTCGTCGACCTCGCGCTCGTGCAGACGCTCGGCGTGACCTCGCTGACGCTCACCGTAGTCGGCTACGGGGCCGGGCGCCTGCGCGAACTGCGCGACCCGCAGGCCGCGCTCACGCCGCTGCTCGTCGGCGCCGCCGCCGCCGCCGCGGCGGCCGTCGGCTACTCGCTCGTGCAGTTCCTGCTCGGCGTCGATGCGCCGGTCAGCTTCGAGCTGCTGCGCCAGATCGTGCTCGGCGTGGTCGTCGACTCGATCGTCGCGCTGCCAGCGTGGGCGATCGTGCGCCGCAGCCTCGTCGGCAGCCTGCCCGACGATCCGCGCCGCCGGCGCAGGCGCGCCTACACGACCGGCGGGCTCAGCCCGTTGTCGCGCTCGTGAGCGCGATCGAACCGGGCGCCGGGCGGCGCGACGGGCGGATTCCCGTGTCGCCGCAGCTGGCGCTGCGC
Organism: uncultured Solirubrobacteraceae bacterium; assembly: GCA_963794905.1. Taxonomy (GTDB): domain Bacteria; phylum Actinomycetota; class Thermoleophilia; order Solirubrobacterales; family Solirubrobacteraceae; genus Palsa-744. The sequence continues at coordinate 451,650 of CAWCFO010000002.1, read as the reverse complement.
GTGGCGATCCTCGGCGGGCTGGCGATGGCGATGTTCGCGATCATCTTCTTCCGCCTGTGGTTCCTGCAGGTGCTGTCGGGCGAAAAGTACGTGCAGCAGGCCAACGCCAACCGCGCGCGCGATCTGCCGGTCGCCGCGCCGCGCGGGGAAATCCTCGATCGCGAAGGCAAGCCGCTGGTCGCCAGCCGCACGACCAACGCCGTGCAGGTCGTGCCCTCGGCGCTGCCGCCGGCGGGGCGCCAGCGGGTGCTGCTCTACCGACGGCTCGGGCGCCTGTTGGGGATGACCGGCCCGCACATCCAGGCGCTCGTGATCAAGGGGCGCACGGCCGTGCCGTACGCGCCGGTGACGATCAAGACGGACGCCGGGCGCGGCGTGCTGACGGTGCTCGCCGAGCGCCAGGGCGAATTCCCGGGCGTCACCCAGCAGCCGGTGTCGATTCGCGCGTATCCCTACGGGGCGATGGCCGCGCAGGTGCTCGGCTACGTCGGCCAGGTCTCCGAAGGCGAGCTGAAGCTACGCGCATTCGCGGGCGTCAAGCAGGGGACGGTCGTCGGTCAGGAAGGTCTCGAGTACTACTACGACCGCTACCTGCGCGGGCGTCCGGGCATCCAGCGCGTGGAGGTCAACGCGCAGGGCTACCCGGTGCCGAGCAACCTCGCGCCGACGCAGCCGAAGGCCGGATACAGCCTCAAGGTGACGCTCGACATGGGGCTGCAGAAGGAGGGCGAAAAAGCGCTGCTTCAGGGCATCGAACAGGCTCGCGCGGGCGGCAAACCGGCCGACGCGGGGGCGTTCGTGGCGCTCGACCCGCGCAACGGCCAGGTGCTCGCGATGGGCTCCTCGCCGACGTTTGACCCGAACAAGTTCGCCAAACCATTGACCAAGACCGAATACGCGGCTCTGGAGGGCAGATCCAGCGGCTCGGGCGAAACCGCGCCGGCGCCGCTCACCGACCGCGCCGTCAACGGCACGTACCCGACGGGCTCGACGTTCAAGCCGATCACGGCGATGGGGACGTTGGAAGCCGGCGTGATCAACCCCACCGAGGGGCTGGGCGCGGGCCAGTGCATCGCCGTCTCGACCGAGCAGTTCTGCAATGCCGGCAAGGCCAACTACGGATCGGTGGGCCTGGTCGAAGCGCTCAAGGTCTCCTCGGACACGTACTTCTTCCAGGCCGGCGAGCTGGCCAACAGCCACGGCAACGTGATCCAGCGCGAGGCGCACAAGCTGGGCGTGGGCGAGCAGACGGGCATCGACCTGCCGAGCGAGATCACCGGCCTGGTGCCCGACAGCGCGTGGCGCGCGAAGGTGGCCAAGGAGGAGCTCGCGTGTGAGCGGCGCAAGCACGTCTCCAGCTGCGGCATCTCCGACGGGCGCCCGTGGAGCGTCGGCGACAACATGCACCTCGCGGTCGGGCAGGGCGACCTGCTGACCTCGCCGCTGCAGATGGCGGTCGCCTACTCGACGCTCGCCAACGCCTTCACCAACGGCGGCAATGGCTGGGTCGTGCGCCCGCACCTGGGCAAGGAGATCGACGGCCCGCAAGGCCGCCTCGTGCAGTCGCTGAGCTTCCCAGCCCAGCGCCACGTGCATCTCAACAGCGAAGACGTGAACCTCGTGATGCAGGGCATCCACGAGGCCGCCAGCCAGCCCGGCGGCACCTCGGCGACGGTATGGACCGGCTGGGACCAGGCCCAGCATCCGGTGTACGGAAAGACCGGAACCGCCCAGCACCTGGGCAAGGAAGACCAGTCCTGGTACATGTGCTATGTCGGCGATCCCACCCGCCCGCTCGTAATCGCCGTGACCGTCGAGCAGGGCGGCTTCGGCGCGGAAACGGCGGCGCCGATCGCCCGCCTGCTGGCCTCGCAGTGGTTCGGCAAGCCGAAGAAGTTCGTTGCCGGGAGCTCGCACACGTTTTGAGCCCGCTCAGCCCGATCGCCGCGCCCGAGCGCGCCCAGCCCGTCGCCGACCGCTCACAGGTCGGACCGCGCACGCTGCGCCTGCCGGTCGACCCGCTGCTGACGCTCGCGACGATCGCGCTCGGCGTCTGCTCGATCGTCACGCTGGGCGCGGCGACGCACAACCTGATCCCCAGCCAGCCCAACTACTACGTCGACCGCCAGACCACCTACCTGGTCGTCGGCAGCATCCTCATGCTCGCGTTGTCGCGGCTGGACTACGCGCGCCTGCGGCCGCTGAAAAGCGTCATCTACGGTGGGCTGCTGCTGAGCATCCTCGCCGTGCTCGGGCTCGGCCACACCGCGCGCGGCTCGCAGCGTGCGATCAACCTGCCGTTCTTCTCCTTCCAGGCGTCCGAGCTGGGCAAGGTGCTGCTGACGCTCGCGCTCGCGGCGTTCGTCGTCGACCGCGCCAGGCGGCTGCGCGACCGCGACACGACGGTGCTGGTGATGCTCGCGGCGCTCGTGCCGGCGATCTTCGTGATCGCCCAGCCGGACCTCGGCTCGGGGCTGGTCTACGTGGTGATCGCGTTGACGATGCTGTTCATCGCCGGCACCTCGTGGAAGCACCTCGCGGCGCTGTTCGCGCTCGGGCTGGTGTCGCTGACGTTCGTTCTCGTCGCGGCGCCGGCGGCCGGTGTGCACGTGCTCAAGCCTTACCAGGTGCAGCGCCTGACGGCCTTCCTTCACCCGTCGACCAACCCGCAGAAAGAAGGCTACCAACAGGAGGAGTCGAAGATCGCGATCGGCTCCGGGCAGAAGTTCGGCCGCGGGCCCAACGCCACGCAGACGCGCCTGAACTACGTGCCGGAGGACCACACGGACTTCGTCTTCGCGGCCGTCGGCGAGCAGTACGGCTTTGTCGGCGCGGCGCTCGTGCTGGCGCTCTACGGCTTGCTGATCTGGCGTGCGCTGCGCATCCTGACGATGGCCAAGGATCTGTTCGGCTCGCTCGTGGCGGCCGGGGTAGCGGCTATGCTCATGTTTCAGGTCTTTGTCAACGTCGGAATGACGATTGGGATCATGCCGATCACCGGTGTCCCGCTGCCGCTCATGAGCTATGGCGGATCGTCGGTCATCACGACGCTGTTGGCGATGGGCCTGTTGCAATCGATTTACATCCAGGCGCGCGCCTCTCAAGCCTTTAAGGGCCGCGTCCTGCGCTAGCAGACACCGATGAACGCCCCGCATCCCCCGCCAGACCGTCAGCCCGCCACTTTGCGCGCAGACGACGTCGCGGCGTCGCGGCCGGCCACCGGTGCGCTTGTCGAGCCGCGGGCCCTGCGCCCGTCGCAGGGGAGCCCGTTCGCCGGGCGCCCTCACGCCGCGGGCTCGGCTCCATCCAATACCGAAAGATTGGTTCACATTGAAAAAGCAAGTACTCGTGAGCGTCGACCGCGCGGAGACGCGCGTGGCGCTGCTGGAGGCGGGCGGGACGCCCGTCTCGCCGTCGTCGGGCGGGCGCAAGTCCTCCGCCGCGGCCGCGAAGACCACCGCGTCGAAAGCGAGCTCGCGCAAACGCGCTGGCGCTAAACGCCCGGACGCCGGCTACCGCATCGCCGAGCTGTACATCGAGCGTCGTGGCGGGCGCTCGATCGTCGGCAACATCTACAAGGGCAAGGTCGACAACGTGCTGCCCGGCCTGGAGGCGGCGTTCGTCGACATCGGGCTGGAGAAGAACGGCTTCCTGCACGTCGACGAGATCGTGCTGCCGGGCGTCGAGGCGCCCAAACGAGGTCGCGGCAGCGGCAGCGGCCGGCGCATCGCCGACCTGCTCAAGCCCGGCCAGGAGATCGTCGTGCAGGTCGTCAAGGACCCGCTGAAGACCAAGGGCGCGCGCCTGTCGATGGAGCTGACGATCGCCGGCCGCTACATGGTCTACGCGCCCACCGGCGAGGGCATCGGCGTTTCGCGGCGCCTGGAGGACAAGGAGCGCGACAGGCTGCGCAGGCAGACCTCCAAACTGGAGATCGGCGGCGGCGGCGTGATCGTGCGCACGGCGGCGCACGGCGCCAAGCGCGAGGACTTCGAGCGCGAGCTGAAGTACCTGCACAAGCTGCACGAGGTGCTCGAGAAACGCGTCGAGGACACGCTCGCGCCAGACCTCGTATTCCAGGAGGCCGACCTCTCCGTGCGCGTCGTGCGCGACATCTTCTCGGCACACTTCGAGCGCGCGATCGTCGATGACGAGCAGCAGTACCACCGGCTCGTGTCGTTCTTCACGCGGACGGCGCCCGAGCTGGTCGAGCGCGTCGAGCTGTGGCAGCAGGAGGAGCCGCTGTACGAGGCCTACGGCGTCGACAAGGCGATCGACGGCCTGCTGTCGCGCCGCGTCGACCTGCCCAGCGGCGGCTACCTGATCATCGACTACGCCGAGGCGCTGACGGTGATCGACGTCAACTCCGGCTCGTTCATCGGGCGCGGCAAGGGAGCCGGCCTGGAGGACACGATCACCAAGACCAACCTGGAGGCGGCCGAGGAGGTCGTCAACCAGCTGCGCCTGCGCGACATCGGCGGGATCATCGTCATCGACTTCATCGACATGGCCCGTGCGCGCAACCGCGACGCGGTGATGAAGGTGCTGCGAAAGACGCTCGACGAGGACCGCACGAAGACGTTCACGGCGGAGATCTCCAAGCTCGGGCTGGTCGAGATGACTCGCCAGAACGTCACCGAGGGCGTGCGCGAGATCATGAGTCGCCCGTGCCCGACGTGCGAGGGCGAGGGCGTGATCCGCTCGGAGGAGACGTTCGCGATCGAGTTCGAGCGTCGCCTGCGCGACGTGGCCGTCGAGCACGCCGACGTCGATGCGTTCCTCGTGCAGATCAACCCGCGCGTGACCGCCGAGTTCACCGGCCACAGCTCGCGCGTGCTGCATGCGCTCGAGGCGCAGACGGGCAAGTCGTTTTTGTTCGAGGGCTCGGAAGGCCTCACGCTGGATCACTTCGCGATCACCTTCCAGGGCACGCGCGAGGAGGTCGAGGAGCGCGCGCTGCCTTTCCGCCAGGGCGACGAGGTGCTGGTGGAGATCGTCGAGCCGCACATGTACGACGTCGACGACGCGGTGGCGAAAATCGACGGCTACATCATCTCGATCGCCGGCGCCGCCTCGGAGGTGGGGAGCAAGCGCATGGTGCGCATCGACCAGGTCGGGCGCACGGCGGCCAGCGCGCTGTTGCTGGACGAGTCGGGCGAGGTGGTGCGCCCGGCGGCGCGCGCCACGAGCGCACGCGGCGGGCGTCCGCCGCGGCGCTCGGCGTCCTCGGGAGAGGGTGGCCGCGCGGGCGAGCGGGCTCGCTCGCGTGCGCGCGGGCGCCGCGCCCCGGCGGACAGCGAGGACGCGGATGTGCGCCGCGAAGCCGGCCTGCACGAGTCCGCGACGGCGATCGACTCCGAGCCCGAGGAGGCTCCCGCGCAGGCCGCGGCCGGCAGCCCCGCGCCGAGCGATCCCGCCGAGAGCGCCGGCGACGGCTCCAACGGCGGCGGGGACAAGTCGCAGGGCGATGGCGCCGACGATGGCCTACAATCCAAACCTCGGCGTCGTGGCCGCAGGGGCGGGCGACGCCGTTCGGCTGCCAAGGCGAAGGCAACCCCCGAATAGGCGGATCGCAGGCGCCGCTCGCCAGCGTGCGCCTCGCCGCGACAGAGAATCGAGAACAACCAAGCTATGTACGCGATCGTCAAGACAGGTGGCAAGCAGTACCGCGTGGAGCGCGGCCAGCGACTGCTGGTCGAGCGCCTGGCGGCGCAGGAGGGCGCGAACGTGGCGCTGGAGCCGATTCTCTACCGCTCTGACGACGCTGTGTTCGACAAGGACGGCCTGCAGTCGGTGAAGGTCACCGCGAAGGTCGTCGCGCACGTGCGCGGCGAGAAGCTGCGCGTGTTCAAGTTCAAGCCCAAGCGCGGCTACAAGCGCCGCACCGGCCACCGCCAGGACCTCACGCAGATCGAGGTCACCGAGATCACGCAGGGCAAAGCTAAAGCGGCGAGCGCGAAAGCTGCCGACAAGCCGCCTGCGGCAAAAGCCGGCGACTCGCCGTCCGCTGCGAAGGCCACCGACAAACCGGCCGGCGAGAAACAGGCAGCCGGCAAAGCTGCCGCGAAAGCGCCGGCGCGCAAAGCCAAAGCTGAGGACGACGTGAAAGCCGGCGGGGCCAAAGCGCAGACCTCCAAAGCGAAAGAGGAATCCGATGGCTCATAAGAAGGGGCTCGGTTCGAGCCGCAACGGACGCGACTCCAACGCCCAGCGCCTCGGCGTCAAGACATTCGCCGGGCAGACGGTGACCGGTGGGGAGATCATCGTGCGCCAGCGCGGCACGCGCTTCAAGCCGGGCGCCGGAGTCGGCATCGGCAAGGACGACACGCTGTTCGCGCGCGCCGCCGGAACGGTGCAGTTCACGAGCGGTCGGCGCGGGCGCATGGTGAGCGTGCTGCCCGACTCCGAGTCCTAGGCGCGACGTGAGCCCTCGGCGGGCCGCCGGCCTGCTCGCGGCCGGTCGCGCGGCGCTCGGCGTTGCCGTGCTGGCGGCGCCCGAGGCCGTGACCTCTCGCTGGCTCGGCGACGACAATGCCGCGCATCCGGCCGTGCGCTATCTGGCGCGCTCGCTCGGCGTGCGCGACCTCGCGCTCGGCCTGCTCGCGCTGGGCACGCTGGACGATCCGCGCGTTGCCGCGCAGGTGCAGCTCGGCTGCGCCGCCGCGGATGCGGTCGACGCGCTGGCGACCGTCGCTGCGCGCTCGTCGCTGCCGCGCGCCGGCGCAGTAGGCACGGTCGCCGTGGCGGGCGCCGCGGCTGTGGCGGGCGTGTACCTGTCGCGCGCGCTCGCCGACGGCTGAGCCCGGTCGTATCTGCTGCGCGCGCTCGCCTACGGCTGAGCGGTCAGCCCGCCTGGGCCGTCGGGCGCACGAGTATCTCGTTGACGTTCACGTGCGGCGGCTGCGACAGCGCGTAGATGACGGCACGGGCGATGTCGTCGTCGGCCAGCGCGTCGCTCGGCCGGTCGTCGAAGAACGGCGTATCGACCATGCCGGGCTCGATCAGCGTCACGCGCACGCCGCTGCCCTGCAGATCCTGGCGCGCCGCGTCGCCCATCGCCGTGACGGCGTGCTTGGTGCACGAGTACATCGAGCCGGGCAGGACGCGCCGTCCGGCGACGCTTGAGGTCAGCAGCAGATGGCCGCGCGACTGCTTCAGCGCGGGGATCGTCGCGCGCAGCGTGAGCGCGGCGCCGTAGACATTCGTCAGCACCATCTCTCGCCAGTGCTCGACGGTGTCGTTGAGAAAGCCGCGCGGGCCGCCGAAGCCGGCGTTGGCGAACGCCGCGTCGAGCTGGCCGAAGGTGTCGTGCGCCTGCGCGACGAGCCGCTGCTGGGCGTCCCAGTCGGTCACGTCGCACTGCACGGCCAGCGCCCGCTCGGCGCCGCCCAGCTCCTGCGCCAGCGCCTGCAGGCGCTCCTGTGAGCGGGCGGCGAGCACGAGTCGCCAGCCGGCCAGCGCGGCGTGGCGCGCGGTGGCGGCGCCGATGCCCGACGAGGCGCCGGTGATCAGGATGACGCGGTCGCTGGGGGCTGCATAGGTGGCGCTCATGTTCTGTCGGCTCCTTGCTCGGTGTCGGGCGTGAGACCCCATATAGCCACATCGCAGCGCCGGCCTGGGCGCCGGCTGCTGTCACGATGGTCGGCGATGCTGCACGACCGCGCGAGGATCCACGTGGCAGCCGGCGCCGGCGGCGACGGCTGCACGAGCTTTCGCCGCGAAGCGCACGTGCCGCGCGGCGGGCCCGACGGGGGCGACGGCGGGCGCGGCGGCGGTGTGGTGTTCGTCTGCGACGACTCGCTGCGCGATCTGCAGAGCTTCAAGCGAAAGACCCACCACCATGCCGGGCGAGGCGGCCACGGCGAGGGCGCGCAGCGCCACGGCGCCGATGGCGAGACGCTGACGATCGGCGTGCCGCCGGGCACGCAGGTCGCCGCGGGCGCCGAGGACGGCGAGGACCTGCACGGACGCAGCTGGGAACTGCTCGCGGCGGGCCAGCGCGCGACCGTCGCACGCGGCGGCTCGGGCGGCAAGGGCAACAAGCGCTTCGCCACGCCGACGCGCCAGGCGCCGCGCTTTGCCGAGCGTGGCCTGCCCGGCGAGCAGGGCTGGCTGGAGCTGCGCCTGAAGCTGCTCGCCGACGTCGGCCTCGTGGGTCTGCCCAACGCCGGCAAGTCCTCGCTGCTGGCGGGCCTGACGCGCGCGGCGCCGAAGGTCGCCGACTACCCATTCACGACGCTCTCGCCGGTGCTCGGCGTGCTCGAAGGCGACGATCGCCAGCTGGTGCTCGCCGACATCCCCGGCCTGATCGAAGGGGCCAGCGACGGCGCCGGGCTGGGGCACGACTTCCTCGCTCACGTCGAGCGCACGCGGCTGCTCGTGCACGTGCTCGACCTCGCGCCGGAGCTGTCGGGCGGCGAAGACGCGGTCGCCAACCACGCGACGATCGAGCGCGAGCTGGCCGCGCACGACGAGCGTCTGGCCGCGCTGCCGCGCGTGCTCGCGCTGTCCAAGAGCGATCTCGTTGACGAGCGCCGCGTGCGCGACGCGCAGGCCCGGTGGCGCGAGCGGCTGGGCGACGCGGTGCCCGTGATCGCCACCTCCAGCGCCACCGGCGCGGGGGTGCGCGAGCTCGCCAACGAGCTGGTGCGGCTGGTGCCCGCGGCGGAGGACCCCGCGTCGGCCGACGGCTCGGTGCGCGAGCTCGGCGCGCCGCCGCCGGCCGGCGAGGAGCAGCTGGCCGAGCACATGGTCTTCCGCCCCGCCGGCGACAGCGGCTTTCGCGTCGAGCGTCTGGGCCCGCGTGCGTTTGCCGTGCGCGGGCGCGGGATCGAGCGGCTGCTGGCGCGCTATGACGTCGACAACGACGACGCGATGGCCTATTTCGAGGGCAGGCTGCGTCGCATCGGCGTGCTCAAGGAGCTGCAGGCGCAGGGCTTCGAGCCGGGCGACGAGATCGAGATCGCCGGCGTGACCTTCGAGCTCGACCCGAGCGCGCCGGCCTAGCGCCCGTAAGCTCCAGCACATGAGACGCGTGGTCGTGAAGCTCGGTTCGAGCGTGGTCGCCGACAGCGACGGCGAGCCGCGCGCCGACGTCCTGGCGAACGTCTGTGAGGCGCTCGCCGGCGTGCACGGCGCGGGCGGCGAGGTGATCGTCGTGACCAGCGGCGCGATCGCTCGCGGGATGCGCGTGATGGCGATGCCGGAGCGCCCCAGCTCGATCCGCGAGCTGCAGGCGGCGAGTGCGGTGGGGCAGGGCAAGCTCTACCGGATCTACGACGAGCTGCTGCGCGAGCGCGGCGTGACGAGCGCGCAGGTGCTGCTGACGTTCTTCGACATGAGCGCACGCACGCACTATCTCAACGCCCGCCAGACGCTGACGACGCTGCTGGAGTGGCGCGTGATGCCGGTGATCAACGAGAACGACACGACGGCGACCGACGAGATCTCCTTCGGCGACAACGACTTCCTCGCCGCGCAGGTCGCCGTGCTCGTGGGCGCCGACGAGCTGATCCTGCTGACGGACATCGACGGCCTGTACACGGCCGATCCGAGGCTGTATCCCGACGCGAAGATCGTGCGCGAGGTGTCGGACTTCGGCGGGCTGCAGGAGCTGGAGATCGGCCACACCACCTCGCCGCTGGGCTCAGGCGGGATGCGCTCGAAGGTCGTCGCCGCGGACATGGCAACGGCGGCCGGCATCGCCACGACGATCTGCAGCGGCGTTCGCCCGCAGGCGCTCGTCGCGGTGTTGGCGGGCGAGCGCGAGGGCACGCGCTTCGCCGCGCGCGAGGCGCGCTACAGCTCGTTCAAGCTGTGGCTGAAGTACGCCAAGCCCTCGCGCGGCACGCTGCTGGTCGACGCGGGCGCCGCGCGCGCGGTGCGCGAGGGCAGCGCCAGCCTCCTGCCGGTGGGCGTCGTCGAGGTGCTCGGCGAGTTCGACGCCGGCGACGCTGTGGACATCGCGCAGGCGCCCGGCGACGACGACGACGACAACGCTCACACGCTGGGCAAGGGGATCTGCAATTACTCGGCGTCAGAGCTTCGCCAGGTGCAGGGGATGAAGTCGGCCGCCGCGCGCGAGGTGCTGCCGCGCGCCAGCGAGGAGGCCGTGCACCGCGACTACCTGGTGATCGACTGAGCGCGACGCGCAGCGCCGGCGTCGTACCCTTTAGGGCGATGGCCTCGATCGTCTCTCCGGTCGCCGACGTGTGCCGCGCGGCCAAGCGCGCCTCGCACACGCTCGCGACGATCGACACCGAAGTCAAGGACGCGGCGCTGCACGCGATCGCGACCGCGCTCTCAGATCGCGCCGACGAGCTGCTGCAAGCGAACGAGCGCGACATGCAGGCGGGGCGCGAGAGCGAGCTCGGCGACGCGCTGCTGGACCGCCTGCGCCTGGACGAGCAGCGCATCGCCGAGATCGCGCGCGCCGTCAGGCAGATCGCCGCGCTGAGCGATCCGGTCGGCGAGGTGATCGACGGCCGGCGGCTGCACAACGGCTTGGACGTGCGCAAGGTGCGCGTTCCGCTGGGCGTCGTCGCGGTCGTCTACGAGGCGCGCCCCAACGTGACGATCGACGCGGCCGCGCTGTGCCTGAAGTCGGGCAATGCAATCGTCCTGCGCGGGTCCTCCTCGGCCGTGCACTCCAACGCGGCGCTCGCGCAGATCGCCGCCGAGTCGGTGGTCGGCGCGGGGCTGCCGGAGGGGAGCGTGAGCCTCGTCGCCGGCGGCGGTCGCGAGGAGCTGGCCGAGCTGGCGACGCAGAGCGACAGCGTCGACCTGGTCATCCCGCGTGGCGGCGAGGGTCTCAAGCAGGCGCTGCAGGCGGTCGCGACGGTCCCGGTGATCTACGCGGCGTCGGGCAACTGCCACGTCTTCGTCGATGCGTCTGCGCCGCTGGAGCAGGCCGAGGCGATCGTGCTCAACTCAAAGACCCAGCGCCCCGGCGTGTGCAACGCCGCCGAGACGCTGCTCGTCCACGCCGACGTCGCGTCGCGATTCATACCGCGCATCGTGCGCTCGTTGGGCGCGGCGGGCGTGCTCGTGCGCGCCGACGAGCGCGCGCTCGCGCTTGCGCAGCAGGCCGGCGAGCCCGCCCGGCCAGAGCTGCTGGAGCCCGCCGAGGAGGAGGACTGGCAGAGCGAGTACCTCTCGCTGACCTTGGCAGTCGGCGTGGTCGACTCGGCGGCCGAGGCGATCGAGCACATCGGCCGCTACGGCAGCGGCCACTCCGAGGCGATCGTCACGCGCGACACGGCCGCCGCACGCGCGTTTCAGCTCGCGGTCGACGCCGCCTGCGTGTACGTGAACGCCTCGACGCGCTTCACCGACGGCGGCGAGTTCGGCATGGGCGCTGAGATCGGCAATTCCACGCAGAAGCTGCACGCGCGCGGCCCGATCGGGTTGCGCGAGCTGTGCACGTTCAAGTACCTCGTGGAGGGCGACGGACACGTCCGTGGCTGAGCCTGCGCCGGCCGCCGGCGAGCTGCGCTCGCTGGGTGTGGTGGGCGGCACGTTCAACCCGCCGCACCTCGGCCATCTTGCGATCGCTCGTCGCGCGCGCGAGCAGCTGGGCCTGGCGCGTGTGGTGCTGATGCCGGCGCGCATGCCGCCGCACAAGTCGATCGAGCGCGACCCCGGCTGTGCGCACCGCCTGGCGATGTGCCGGCTGCTCGTGCACGGCGCCGAGGGCGTGTCGGTGTGTGCGCTGGAGACCGAGCGCGACGGTCCGTCCTATACGGTGGACAGCTTGAGCGAGATCCACGCCAGCCATCCGAGCGCCGAGCTGACGCTGATCGCCGGAGCGGACATCGCTGGCACGCTGCCGAGCTGGCGCGAACCGCGGCGGTTGCTGGAGCTCGCCACGCTGGCCGTCGCGACGCGCAGCGGCTCCGACCGTCGTTCGGTGCGCGAGCCGCTTGGCGAGCTGGGCAGCGAGGACGGTCAGGGCGAGGCCGGAGGTGCGCGCGTCAGCTTCCTGGACATGCCGGCGATCGACGTGTCCTCGTCGCTGGTGCGCGAGCGCGCGGCGGCGGGCGAGCCGATCGGCGAGCTGGTGGGCGACGCGGTCGCCGGCTACATCGCAGAGCACGGCCTGTATGGCGCTCGCGCGCGGGTTGCAGGCTGATGCAGGGGGCGGCGCTGGCGAGCGAGATCGCGCGGCTTGCCGGCGACAAGAAGGCGATCGACATCGTCGAGCTGGACCTGCGCGGGGTGCTCGGCTACACCGACTACTTCTTGATCTGCTCGGGCAACACACCGCGCCAGACCAAGGCGATCCACGACGGCATCTTCGAAGGGCTCAAGCGCGAGCACGCGCTCTCCCCGCGCCGCGTCGAGGGCGCCTCGCGCTCCGATTGGATCCTGATGGATTACCTCGACGTGGTCGTGCACATCTTCACGCCGGAGGCGCGCGACTACTACCGCCTCGAACAGCTGTGGGGCGAGGCGCCCTCGCGCGTCGCCGACAGCGCCTAGCTCGGATCGCGCCGACCGACCAGGCCCGCGCGGAGCTGCGAGCGACGCTGTCAGAGACAGCGCGCGCCGCGGTCGCGCCGCAATCGCGGTGCTGGCGCGCGCGTCGCGATGTGCGCCGTTGATCTGCGCAGCAGCCGCCGGATAGGGTGGCGGCGACAGCGTCTGCGGGTGGCGCGAGGCGCGTTGAAGGGGGAGAGAACCATGCATGCATCCTCGGCTGCTCGCAGCCGTCAACTGCCGGCGGCGGCGATCGCGTTTGTCGCCGCGGCGGCGCTGTTCTTCGGCCTCGGCTCGTTCGCCTCGCAGGCGCGCGCCGACGGCCCCGGCTCGGGCGCGCCGTGGACGGCGAGCGTCGGCGACTCCTACATCTCCGGCGAGGCCGGTCGCTGGGCGGGCAACACCAACAACAGCTCGTCGGGGACCGACGCGCTCGGCTCCACCGCGTACTACGACAACTCCTCGGGCACCGGCGAAACGATCGGCGGCTGCCACCGCTCGAAGTCCGCGGAGGTGTTCGTGGGCGGTGGCGTCAACGGCGTCAACCTCGCGTGCTCAGGCGCGAAGACGTACACGTTCAGCGAAGGCAGCACGTTCAAGCCGGGCCTCGACTTCTACAGCTCAGGCGGCAAAGAAGGCCAGGCGCTGCTGCTGCAGCACTTCGCGGCGGCGCACAACGTCAAGCTCGTCGCCGTGTCGATCGGCGGCAACAACTTCAACTTCGCGAGCATCGTGCAGACGTGCGTCGAAGACTTCCTGTTCTCGCCGTCGTGGTGGCCGAACTACTGCAACGACGACAGTTCGGTGACGAGCAACTTCACGTCGGGCAACGTCTCGAAAGTCAAGGGCGAAATCACCACGGCGATCACAAACGTCGCCCAGGCGATGACCAACGCCGGCTACTCCAGCTCGCAGTACACGATCGTCGTTCAGGACTACCCGTCGCCGATCCCGCTCGGCTCGGGCTTCCGCTACTCCCAGAGTGGCTACACCAGGCAGAGCACCGGCGGATGCGGGTTCTGGAACAACGACGCCAACTACGCCAACGAAAAAATGCTGCCGACGATCGACGGCGCGGTGTTCGGGGCGGCGAGCGCGAGCGGCCTGTCGAACATCAAGACGTTGGATCTGGCCGCTGCGTTCAACGGCCGACGGCTGTGCGAGAAAGGCGTCGGGCTGCTGGAGGAAGAGGGCCTGTCCTCGTGGAAAGGCGCCGGCGCGGTCGACAAAACCGAGTGGATCAACCAGATTCGCACGGTGACGGCGATCTTCCCGCCATATGAAATCCAGGAAGACATCCACCCCAACTACTGGGGTCAGCTGGCCCTGCGCAACTGCCTCACGCAGGCGTACAACGCGGGCACGCCGAAGGGCGGCGCGTGCACGATCTCGGCCTCCGGCTTGAACGCGGCCGGCGAGCCGAACATGCTGTTGCACTGAGCCACGCCGCCCGCGCGCCCTGGGCGGCGGGCGGCGCATGTGACGGCGACGCCGGTCCTGCTCGGGCCGGCGTCGCTGCGCTCTCACGCAGGGCGCCGGCGCTCGCTCGGCGTCGGTAAGCGGCGTCGACGTCGGGCAGCGCCGCGCTTTGGGCCTCGCCGCGCCCCTGCGAAGATTGAGCGGTGATCGCGTCTCACCCAAGCGGCGGACCACGGGTGAGCGCGAGGATGCGCGAAGACGAGCGCGTGACGCCGCTGGAGCTGTTCTTCGACCTCGTGTTCGTGCTCGCGCTGACCCAGTGCACGGCGCTGATCGCGCACACCCCGACGTGGCAAGGAGTGCTCAGGGGCCTGCTGGCGCTGGGCATGCTGTGGTGGTCGTGGGTTGGGTATGCGTGGCTGACCAGCGTGGTGGACCCCGAGGAGGGCGCCGTGCGCCTGGTCATCTTCGTGGCGATGGCCGCGTTCCTGGTGGCCGCGCTGTGCGTGCCCGGGGCGTTCGGCTCAGACGCGCTGCTGTTCGCGTTCGCGTATGCGGTCGTGCGCGCCGCGCACATCGTGCTGTTCATGCTCGCCAGCCGCGACGACGCCGCCCTGCGTCAGTCGGTGCTCGGGCTGGCCGGCAGCACGGCCGTCGGCGCCGGCCTGCTGTTCGCCGCCGCCGCGACTTCGGGCGGCGTGCAGGAGGGCATCTGGAGCCTCGCGCTGCTGCTCGACGCGGGTGGGCCGTTCGTGTTCGGGCAGGACGGCTGGAAGCTCGTTCCGGGGCACTTCGCCGAGCGTCACGGGGCGATCGTGATCATCGCGCTGGGCGAGTCGATCGTCGCGATCGGCGTCGGCGCGAGCGCGAGCCTCGACGTGGGCGTGGTGCTTGCCGCCGTTCTCGGGGTCGTGGTCGCGGCGACCCTGTGGTGGGTCTACTTCGACGTCACGGCGATCGTCGCCGCTTGGCGCCTGGCCAGAGCCGCCGAGGGGCGCGAGCGCAACGGGATCGCGCGGGACTCGTACTCCTACCTGCACTTCCCCATGGTCGCGGGCATCGCGCTGATCGCCGTCGGCCTCAAGCGCACGATCGAGCACGTGGACGAGCCGCTGAAGCTCGTCGCGGCGGCGTCGCTGCTCGGCGGCACCGCGATGTACCTGCTCGCGCACGTCGCGTTTCGCCTGCGCAACATGAGGACGCTGAGCGTGCGGCGCCTGGCGTGTGCGGCGGTGCTGCTGGCGCTGCTGCCGGTGGGCACGACGCTGCCCGCGCTGGGCACCCTGGGCATTATCGCGGGGCTGCTCGTCGCGCTGATCGCCTACGAGGCGATCCGCTACGCCGACGCGCGCGAGCGCGTGCGCCACGAGCTGGCGCGCGAACCCGTCGCCGAGTAGCCGACGGCGGCGCCCGTCGGCGCCCGGCGCCGCACGCGAGGCGCCTGCCCCGGACGCGCTCGTGCGCGCGCGGCGCGCTTCTCGGCTTCGCGCGGTGTTCCAACGGACACAAGACGGTGAGGCCCGGCGCCAACCTGCCCGCGCTACCGATGGCTCGCTTGAACCGACGCTCACGTCTGAAAACACAGAGGAGGAGCGTTCACATGTCACGCAGAGCAATCGTGGGTGCAGTCGTGCTGTGCTTCGCGCTGGCCGGCTTGCCGTCGTCGGCGTCGGCGACGCCGGTCGTCACGTTCAAGGCCAGCGCGGTGCCGATTCCGGGCTTTCGCGGCACCGGCAACATCCTCGGCGCGGGGGCCGCGCTGCAGGTTCAGTACACGATCAGAGGCAGCGAATACGGCGGCTTCCCGCCGCCGCTGATCGGCGTCAACTTCTACACGCCGGCCGGCACTAAGCTGCACCCGCGCGGCTTTGCCACGTGCGCGCCGGCGGCGCTGCAGAACAGAGGTCCGAGCGCGTGTCCGCGCCGCTCGCGCGTGACGCTCTCGGGCACCGCTCTGGGAGTCGTCAGCTTCGGCCAGGAACGGGTGGAGGAGCGCGCGTCGATCCAGGCGTTCTTCGCGCCCGGCGGTGGGCTTCAGTTCTACACGCAGGGCAGCTCGCCGGTGTCGCTGGAATTCCTCTCGCCCAGCCACGTTGTGAGCTCGGGAGGTTCGTTCGCGCAGAAGTTCGTCACGGCGGTGCCGTTGATCGAAACGGTCCCCGGGGCGCCCGATGCGTCTGCGCTGTCGATCAGCCTGAAGATCGGCGCGGCGTTTCGCAGGGGTCACAAGGTGACCTACTACGGCCGCGTTCCCAGGCGCTGCCCAAGGGGCGGCTTCCTGCTGAAGTCCGAACTGCTGTTCGCGGGCCTCGCCGGCCTGCCGCCGCAGATGGTGCCGGTCACCTACAGGGCGCCCTGCCCGCGCCGCCACCGCTAGCGCACGTCTCCACGCCCCGTCCGTCGCCGGCGTGTCCCGCGCGTCGGGCGGGGCCTTCCGGCGCGGCGGGTCAGGCCAGGGCCGGCGTCGCGGCTGCCCCGCTCGTCGCGGACGCCGCGCTCGTCGCGTTTGCCGAGCGCGATGCGCCGGCGGTCCGCGCGGCGAGGATCACGCGGCTGGCGCCGGACGGGCTGAACGTGATGCCACGCCGGCGCGTCGTCTCGGGCGCGCCGGCCGGGCGAAGCTCACAGCGCGCCAACACGGCGCGCAGCGCGAGCTTCATCTCCAGCAGCGCAAAGCTCGCGCCGAGGCAGCGCCGACGCCCGCCGCCGAAGGGAATCCACGTGTACGTGCCCGGCGCCTGATCGAGGAAGCGCTCGGGACGAAACGCATACGGGTCGGGGTAGATCGTCGCGTCGTGGTGCACCAGATAGGCGCTGGCGAACAGGACGACGCCCGGCGGGTAGGAGACGCCGCCGATCTCGATCGGCTGCTTGACCAGCCGCGGCTCGGCGTTGGGCAGGACGGGCCGGCGGCGCAGGATCTCGTTGATCGTCGCGGTCAGGTAGGCGTCGTCGTCGCCGTCGAGCTCGTCGTGAAGGCGGCGCTGCACGTCGCGCTCGCGCGCGATCCGCTCGAGCGCCCATGCGAGCTGCGACGCGGTCGTCTCATGGCCGGCGACGAGCGCGGTCACGAGCTCGTCGCGCAGTTCGGCCGGCTTCATCGGCTGGCCGTCCTCGTCGCGCGCCGCGAGCAGCATCGACAGCACGTCTGCGCCGGCGTCGTCTTGTGAGCGACGCTCGTCGATCAGCTCGAAGATCAGCTCGTCGGCGCGCTCGCCGACGCGTTCCATGCGTCCGACCGACCCGCGACCTTTGAGCAGGCGCTGCGCGGGTGGCAGCAGCGACAGCGGGCTCTCGCCGAACGCGAGGATGTCGGTGAGCAGGTCGCGTAGCTCGTCCAGCTGCGCGCCGCGATCCAAGCCGAAGACGGCGCGCAGGATGATCTCCAGCGTGAGGCGCTGCAGGCGCGGGTGCAGCGCGGTGGGCTCACCCAGAGGCCAGGAGGCGACCTCGCGCTCGGCCAGCTCGCTCATCAGCCCCGACAGCGCCTGCATGCGCTCGCCGTGGAAAGCCGGCAGCAGCAGCTTGCGCTGGCGCAGGTGCGGCTCCTCGTCGAGCAGGATCACCGAGTTGGGGCCGATCACCGGTTCGAGGATGCGCGCCCCCTCGCCGGGATGCAGCACGTCGGGTGGCGCGAGGAAGACCTGCTTGATGTCCTGCGGATCGGAGAGGATCACGAACGGCGACTGGCCGAGCAGGCGGATCGTGAAGCGGGCGCCGTAGCGGGCGCGACAGCGCTCCAGGTAGGCCGTCGGGCGGCTCCACCAACCGATCGTCTGCGCGATACTCGGCGTACGCGGTCCGGGTGGCAGCTTGGTCGGCATGAGGACTCCTTTGACGGTGCGCGGTCTGCGATCGAGTGTACGCCTTCGACTTGGCGAGCTGGCGCGGGCCGCTGCTTCGCCGCGGATGGATCTCTAAGGGGCGGCGGGATACGCCAGCGCGGTGCCATCCACGACGAGCGAGACCTGCTCGCCTACGCGCGGCAGCGTATGCCCGGCGGCGCGCGCGGTGACTTGCTCGCCGGTCGGACCGTCGAGCGCGATGCGCACGATCGCGTCGTGCCCGTAGAAGCTCGTCGCGAGCACGCGACCGTGCGGGGCGCCGTCAGCGATCTCGCGCCAGCGGATCTGCTCGGGGCGCAGCATCACGCTTCCGGCGCCCACGGCGCCGTTGGCGCCGCGCGTGAGCAGGCGGCCGAGCGCGGTGTCGGCCTGCCCGGCGTGAAGCTCGCCGGGCAGCAGCACGGCCTCGCCGAGAAAGCCGGCCAGCGCGGCGTCGACCGGGTCGCGATAGAGGGCCTGGGGCTCGTCGGCCTGCACGATCGCTCCGTCGCGCAGCACGGCCACGAGGTCGGCCAGCGACAGCGCCTCCTCCTGGTCGTGCGTGACGAGCAGCGCGGTCGCGCCGCTTTCGCGCAGCGCCGTGCGCACCTCGTCGCGCACCTGGGCGCGCAGGCTGGCGTCGAGCGCGTCGAAGGGCTCGTCCAGCAGCACCAGCCGGGGCGACGGCGCGAGCGCGCGCGCGAGCGCGACGCGTTGCTGCTGGCCGCCGGACAGCTCGTGCGGGCGGCGCTCGGCCAGGCCGGTCAGCCCGACCAGCTCGAGCAGCTCGCCGACGCGCCCGGAGCGGCGTTCGGCGCGCGGGAGCCCGAAGGCTATGTTGGCGGCCACGTCGAGGTTGGGGAACAGCGCACCCTCCTGCGCGACGAAGCCGACGCCCCGCCGCTCGGGCGCTAGGTGGTGTCGCGCGTCGCAGACGACCTTGCCGCCGACGCTGACGGTCCCGGCGTCGGCGCGCTCGAATCCGGCGATCACGCGCAGCAGCGTCGTCTTGCCGCAGCCGGAGGGGCCGAGCACGGCGGTGAGGCTCCCCGGCGCGACGTGCAGGTTCACGCCGTCGAGCACGGGCGGCCCGTCGAACGCCTTGCGCAGGCCGTCGACCGACAGCGCAGGGGCCTCGCTCATGTCGGCTGCGCGCCCGAGACCGCGCCGAGCCGGCGCGTGAGCAGGTAGGTCGGCGGGGCCGAGATGGCGACCATCAGGGCAGCGTAGGGGGCGGCCGCGCCGAACGCGCGCGTCGAGGCGTCGGCCCAGAACTGCGTGGCGAGCGTCTGCGTGCCGATCGGCGAGAGCAGCAGCGTAGCTGTCAGCTCGGTGACCGTCGCGAGGAAGACGAGCGCGGCGGCGGCGCCGAGCCCAGGGAGGATGCGCGGGAGCGTCACGCGCAGCATCGCGCGCAGCGGCCCGCAGCCGAGCGATCGCGCGATCTCCTCGTGCACGGGCGGCGCCTGGGCGAGCGCGGCGCGCGTGGCGACGAGCGCGAGCGGCAGCGCGAGGATCGCGTAGGCGACGAGCAGCAGCGCGGTGCTGCCGTAGAGGAAGGGCAGATGATGGATGGAGACGACGATGAGCGCGAGCGCGATGACGATGCCGGGGAGCGCGTAGGGGAGGTAGGCGGCGCGTTCGAGCGCGGTGGCGAGTCGGCTGGGATGGCGGATCGTGAGGATCGAGATGGGCAGGGCGAGCAGCGTCGTCAGCAGCGCCGCGCCGAGCCCCAGCTCGAGCGACTTGGCGGCGGTCGACAGCAGCGAGGTGACTGGGAAGCTGGTCGAGCCGCCGTGCAGCACCCAGTAGACGAGCGTGACGGTCGGCAGGCCGAGCGCGAGCGCGACGAGCAGCGTGAGCCCGCCGAGCACCGTCCACCTGGCGCGGCCGAGCCGCGCACGGACGATCGGTCGCGCGCTGCCGGCGTCGACGCGCGCGTAGCGCCCATTGCCGCGCAGCGCCAGCTCGCCTACGAGCAGCGCCAGGCACAGCAGCACGAGCACGGTCGCGAGCATCGACGCCGCCGCCCCGTCGAAGCTCAGGCGGTACTCGTCGTAGATCGCGGTGGTGAACGTCTGGAAGCGCAGCATGGCGAACGCGCCGAACTCCGACAGCAGGTGCACGGCGACCAGCAGGCCGCCGCCGAGCAGCGCCAGGCGCGTCTGGGGCAGCGTGACGCGCAGGAACGTCCGCCAAGGGCCCATGCCGAGCGAGCGCGCGGTCTCCTCGAGCGCCGGGTCAAGGCCGCGCAGCACGGCCGCGACGGGGAGGTAGACGAGTGGGTAATAGGCGAGCGTGACGATCATGGCCGCGCCGGCGAAGTGCTGCACCGCGGGCGTGATCGACACCCAGCTGTAGCTGGTGACGAAGGCGGGGACGGTGATCGGCAGCGCGGCGAGCACCGCCCAGACGCGCCTGCCGGGCAGCTCGGTGCGCTCGACGCACCACGCGACGGCCACGCCGATGACCGTGCAGGCGGTCGTGGCGACGATCACCAGCAGCACGGTGTTGGTGAGCAGTTTGCCGACGAACGCCCGGAACAGCAACGCTTCGACCTGCGCCCAGCCGATCGACAGCGTCTGTTCGAGCAGGAACACGAGCGGCAGGAGCACGAGCAGCGCGACGAGCGCGGCGATCGCCAGCAGCGCGAGCGGCATCGGGCGCGCGCGGACGCTGATGCGCGCCCACGTTCTCGGACCTATCTGGGCGCCCCCCCTGGCCATGCGCGCTACAGCAGCCCGACCTGCTGCATCAGCGCCAGCGGCGCGCTGCCGTCGCCGAGGTCGCCGGGGCCGACGGCGGGCGGTGCAAGCGTGGCGAACGGCGACAGCCCCGCGGGCGGCTTGGCGCCGGGCGCGAGCGGGTACTCCCAGTCGCCGCTGTGGGTCATCGCTTCCTGGCCTTCGTCGCTGGTGAGGAAGGCGAGGAATCGCTGGGCCAGCGCGGGGTTGGCGCTCGACTTCAACGCGCCGGCGCCGGAGATGTCGACGAGCGCGCCGGGGTCGTGGCGGCCGAAGTAATAGAGCTTGGAGTGCACGTTGGCCGCGCCGACCTCGGCACGCTGCTCGTACCAGTAGTAGTGGTTGACGACGCCGGCGGCGACCTGCCCGGCTTCGACCGCCGCGACGATGCCCTCGTTGTCGTCGTAGCGCTTGGCGTTGGCGGCGAAGCCTTCCAGCCAGCGGGTGGCGGCCGCGCGCCCGTCGAGCTTGTCGATCGCGCTGACGAGCGGCACAAAATCCGGCTCTGAGGGCGCGATCGCCAGCTTGCCCTTCCACGCGGGCGTCGCAAGTTCGAGGATCGACTTGGGCAGTTGCGCCGGCGTTATCTGCCGGGGGTCGTAGATAAGCGCTGTCTCGCGCGCCGCCACGCCGACCCAGCGGCCGGCTGCCGAGTCATAGCGCGAGGGGACCAGCGCGAGCGTGCCGGGGGCCACCTTAGCCAGCAGCGCCTTCTCGGCGAGCAGTTCCAGCGGCGGCGTGTTCTCGCTCAGCAGCACGTCGGCCGGCGACGCCGCGCCCTCCTGCACGATCTGGTTGGCCAGCCCCTCGTCCTCGCCGAAGCGCACGCGCACCGTCGCTCCGGTCTTGCGTTCGAACGCCTTGGCGAGCGCGTTGGTCATCTGCTCGTGCTGCGCGCTGTAGAGCGTGAGCGTCTTTGACGAGGCGGAGCCGCAGCCGCCGACGAGCGCGCCGAGCGAGACGAGCACGGCGAGCGGGCACAGCCATGCGGCCATTCTGCGTGCGGCGTTGGGCCGGGAGGGCCGATGGCGCGGGTGAGGCTGGGGCACTGCTGCTTAGGCTACCCTAATTAGGACTTCCTAACGGCACCTGCAAACCCCGTGTCGAAGCTCGCGTGGGCGCGGCTAGGCCGCTCGGGAGGCGACGAGAGCGAGCGCCGGACCGTTGGGGTGCAGCGGTTCGTCGAATCCGATCTCGATGTTCGACCAGCCGAAATGCGCGAGCGCGCGAAGCAGCTCGTCGCGGGGCAGCCATGCGCTGTGCGCTTGAGTCCCGCCGAAGAACCCGCCGAGCCGGCTGTCGAGCCCGTAGCTGTGGCGGTGCACGCGGTGGGCGAAGCCCTCGTACTCGACCTCGTGCGGGCCATCGAGCTTGCCGGCGAGATTGCGGTTGGTGAGCGCCGGCTCGTCGAACACGTGAGTCCAGATGACGATGCGCGAGGCCGCGCGCGAGATGAGCTCGATCAGCCGGACGGGCTCGACCATGTGGTAGAGGACCCCACACGTGATGCACACGTCGAAACGCTCGGACGTAGTATCGAGGAACTGCGTGATATCGCCACAGCGAAAGGAGCAGCGCTGCATGTTCAGCAGCTCCTTTGTCACGAGGCACTTGAGAAACGCATTTCGGTTGGCCTCGACCCCGACGACCCGGCTGGCGCCGGCGCGTTCGGCCATGTAGCTGTGGGCGCCCTCCAGAGGCCCGAGGTCGAGCACGTCTTGGCCGCTCACTCCGCCGATTCGCTCGAACGCCCACTTCACGCGAGGATCCTCGAACAGCTCTGCGGCGCCGGCCTGCGTGTCGTCCAGGGGCGGTGGAAACCTCGACGCCCAGCTGTCGGGCACGGCGTCGATTGCCGTCTGCGCGGACGGGGCGGACGTCACGAAGCTCTGCCGGCGAGTGAGCGAGGCGCTGGACAGGAGCCGGCGTGAAGTCGCCGCTGCACGGAGGGCGCGAGCGAGCGAAGGGGTGGGCATGTGAACCGACCCTACAGAGTGGAGATTTTCGGGGCTCTATCGAACCCCGACGTTCAGGGACGTCTTGAGTACCTCGCCGGGAAGCTCGACCAAATCGAGGCTGGAGGAACCGAAGGCGACCGCCCAGGCACACGTTGCGCCCCGCGGCGCGTACCGCCGGGTTTGGCGACTGACGATCCCTCAACGTCCGTGCCGTCGACTCTACTCCTTGCGCGGAGCTATCCGGTTGGTCTCCTTGATTCCGTTGTCAGCTTTGTCGCCACCCCTCCTGAGGAAGCATCGTGGTCCGTTTCGTTCCGTCAAGGAATCACATTCTGATAACACGAACTGCGTCAATCGGGCGTGACGCCAGGGGCCGCGCCGAATCTCTAAGACCGTGATTCCCGGGTAACGCAAGGAAGCGGTCGGTGCGGTAGAAGCGATTCCGGTCTAATGCACGCCGGGCGCACGCGCGTTAGGATGCGACAGCGATGGCCACCCCAGACCCCGACGAGGTCATCCCGGTGTCCTTCATCGGCGGCCAGATGGCTGGCTCGACGCAGCACATCGCGCGGAAGTACGCACTGAATGGCGCCGAAAGTTGGTATCCCGAGAAAGCGCCTGACGCGATGTCGGAACGTAGCGCGGACCTCAAGCGCGCGACCGGCTTGCGGTACATCCTTCGCTGGAGCGCGAACGGCACGCCAGAGTTCCATTACCAGGATGAGATCAAGCTAATCAACCGCGAGGACGTGTCGCTCGGCCTCAATGTGATGCAAGGCGTCTATACGATCGCGATCATTCTAGGATTCCGCAACGCCCTGGAAGCGGCCTATCCGGCCATTGTGCATCCGCTTCGACACGGGGCGTCCGCACTCGGGCATCCTGTACTTCTGCTCGCACTGACTACGCTCATGCTATTGGGACTTCGCTTCTTCTGGGTGACCCGCAGCCTCTATGCGCTCGTGATCGACACCCCTGTAGAGAACTCTGAGGCACGCATCAGGAACGTCGTGCGCCTTCATTTTCCGATCACGCTCCTCCATGCGATCTTCTTTTTCGTCCTATGCGACATCTTCAAGTCACTGACAACAGTACCTGTCGGGGGTGATGCCAAACCTCTCGTTGACCAGTTCATACTTTTCACCGTGGTTCTCTTGGCGCTTAATGGAGTTTGGCTTCTTGCCACCTTCTTCCCGGCACATTTGAGGAAACCGAGCGAACGCGAAAAGACGAGTTCCGCCGTCACCTGGGGGATCTCGAACGTCGTCTTTGCGCTGATTTCCGTCGGGTGGCTATATCTGTCGCGCTCAGCCACGTCGTCGATGACGGTGGTTCTTATCGGTGCCTCAGCGATTTTCCTCGCTAACAGTGCGTACGATCTCGGTAAGACGTCCGGGTCATACATCCAATTCCCCGGCAAACCACTCGCCCGCTAGCGAGCTCGGCACCCGAAGCAGCCACGAGCACTGCATCGTAAGCTCCGACACGGCGATCCGTCTAGAGGCCGGGCTCAGATCGGAATGCGCCTCGTGTCGCACGGGCGTTGCGGGACTTGACCTCGAGTCGGTTGAGGCTGGCCTAGAGGCCGAGAAGGGAAAGCTCCTGAGCCGGACGAGGCATCAGGAGCTTTGGCCCTTCGTTCGATTAGCGAATCTAAGGTGGACGAAACTGCTCGGCCGCGCAAACCATTTGATCCTGGCGCAAGCGCTTGATCTAGGTTGAGCTGGCTGCGGTCGCCGCCAGGCTGCGACGATTGACCCTCTGTCTCACTCCAGCAGGTCGTACGACGCGCAGGCGCTGTAGGCGAGCCGCCGCGCTTACACCCGTGTTGTGCGCTGGTGGTGCGCCTGCCTGCGCTTGAGCTTAACGCTCGCGGCGGCGGCCTCCGTGATGTGGAGCGATGTGCCAGCCGTCGACCAGATCTTTTTTGTTCGTGATCCGCGAATGTGGTCAGGTGATGCGGTGGCGGATCCACCAAAAGGAGAGGCCGATCAGGATGAGGGCGAGGCCGAGAAAAATGAGCATCTCGTATGCTTGGAATGGCCAGTAGTTGCTGGCGGGCTGGTACGTCACGGCCTCGTGGAACGTGGTTGATAGCTGTGTGATGCATTTTTCGAACGCTGCTGGCGCGGGTCGGGAGCCCGCGCCGCGGGTTTCGACGATGCTCGGGCAGTGGTGAGCGAGGAACCGCCGAATGGATTGGCCGGATGGAGCCTGTCCGCTGGCGTCGACTATTCGGTTGGACTGGATCCAGGCGTTGGGGATGGCCGGGGTGCCGGCCATCAGGGTGGTGCCGGAGGGCGCTGCGGCGAATCCCAAGTCGGACACCCTGGCTAGCGGGGCACTGACATGCGTGGGAGCGATTAGGTCGGGCCTGACCACAAAGGTGATGAGGAGGCGGACGGCGGTGAACCCGAGCAATGTCGCGGCCATCGCCGGCAGCGTTTTGCGGATGATCGCGCCAGCCGTGATCCCGAGCGCGACGGCGAACGCCGCGTATCCGATCGTGACTATTCCGCGCTCGTCGAAGATCGCGGGCGTGAACCTGTTCATGTTGACTTTGTCGATGGGACTGAACCACCAGCTCACCATCAGGCTGGACAGCTCGGCGACCACGATGCTCGCGCCGCCGACGAGCGTGACCTTTACGGCCAGCCAGCGTGTCCGCGGGATGCTCTGAGTCCAGGCCAGGCGGTAGCTCCCGCTCTCGAGCTCTCTGGCGAGAAGCGGCGCTCCCCAGAACAGCCCCAGCAGCGCTGGGATGGCGAGCAGCGCGGGTCCGAGAAGGTCTTGCAGCAGTTTCTCGTGGGCGAGGAACAGCGATTCGAGCGCCGGGCAATCCCCGTGCGCCTTGCACGTCGTAATCCCGCTCGCGTCGTAGAGATCGCGTATGTGCGCACCGGTGACGGCAAGGAGAATCGCAGTCAGCCCTAGCGCGAGGAGCGCGATCCCTGCTTGGAGGCGGAACTGGCGCGAGGCGAGCCAGATCACGGTGTCACTCCCCACACTGGGCTTTGATCATCGTGCGCAGAACCTGTTGGCTCGCGCATGTAGGCGAGCACCATATCTTCGACGCTGACTTCCTCCACTGCCCATGCCGGGTCGTGGCTCGGTTCCGGGGTACGCACCAGCAGCGTGCTCTGCCGGTCGGTGTGGCTGGCTTCGATGACCTGATGGCCCTCCGGGAGCCGGATGACGTCGCGTCGCGGTCCGATCAACCTTCGGTGGGTCGCGAGAAGCTCTTCCACCTCGCCCGCGAGCTGTATCCGCGAAGCAGTCAGCAGGATGAGGTGGTCGCAGACGCGCTCGAGGTCCGCAACGAGGTGCGAGGACATGATGACGCTGACCTGCTGCTCGGCTGTGATCTCCATCAGCCCCTGTAGGAACTCTCTCCTGGCGAGCGGATCGAGGCTCGCCACCGGCTCATCGAGCAACAGCAGCTCTGGTCGCTTTGCGACGGCGAGCGCGAGCGCGAGCTGCGCGCGCTGACCACCCGATAGCGACCCAGCGCGCTGGGTGGGATCCAGCTGCAACTGGCGTATTTGCTCCTGCGCGACGCGATCGTCCCAGCCACGGTTCAGGTGGGCACCAAGGCTCAGATGATCGGAGACGCTTAGATTCCGGTAGACGGGTGTTTCCTGTGCCACGAATCCGACGCGGCCGAGATGCGCGGGGGTGTCCGCGACGGTCTCCCCCAGCACCTCGATCGTTCCAGCGGTGGGCCGCAGGAGTCCGACGGCAAGGTGCAGCAGGGTCGTCTTGCCTGCTCCGTTTGGGCCGATGAGAGCGACGACCCGTCCGGCTGGTATCTCCAGCGCGCAGTCTCGCAGCGCCCACCGGCGCCCGTAGCGCTTGCCCAGACCGTCTGCCCGCAGGACCGGGGTCATGCTACGACCTCGAGAGTGACGGCCCGAAAGGTGTCTCTGAATAGGGCCTCGATGCTCTCGTCGTCCAGGCCCGCGCGGCGCGCCTTCACGAGCCAGCGTTGGAGCTCGCGACGCAGCGGCGCGTGCGCCGGCAGCGACTCATCGCTCAGCGTCCTGATAATGAACGTGCCGACCCCCGGGCGGGCTGAGACCAGTCCTTCGTGCTCGAGCTCGCGATAGGCCTTCAGAACGGTGTTCGGGTTGATCGCCAGATGCCCGACGACTTCCTTGACGGTTGGCAGCTGGTCGCCCTCTTCGAGCAGGCCGAGTCGCAGCGCATGACGCACTTGGTGGACCAGTTGCAGATACGGGGAGACGCCCGACCGCGCATCCAGATGGAACTCAATCATGTATTCGCCTTGCTATTTATATAGGTAGCTAGTATTATAGTTGGATAGGAGGACAAGTCAACCCCAATGAATAAAGCGATGACCGGCCCCACGACCATCCCCAACGTGAGTAAGCGCCGCGGCACTGCGGCTGGGCCCGTTCCTGCCAGGCCGCTGGCCGGCGGAATGGTGGTTAGGGTTCCGCGACAGCGGCCTTTGCCGGGACGCGAGAGGGCGCACGCAAGCCGATCGATCGGACTCGTGGCAGCGCTCGCAAGCGCGGCGATGCTCACGGCCGGGTGCTCCGGGAGCCATCCGTCCGCCAAGCAAGCCAGCGCGAGCCGGACGTTCAGTGCCGCTGAGTACAAGTACGCCAGCTGCATGCGGGCTCACGGCCTGCCGAACTTCCCGCGGCCGACCACCACAGATCACGAAGGCCAGCGCGTCGCATTCATGAACCCCGGCAATGCGATCGTCTCGTCGCCCGCATACGGCAGCGCGAGCAAGACCTGCGCACCGATTCTCCCGCCGCCGATACGGGACGGCGAAGCGCAGCCATAGCCCCGAACCATCTGAGCGCGGCCCGAGTCGCCGACAGCAAAGCACGCGGACGCATCACTTGAGCAGATCCTCGGGTCGCGCGGGCAGAGAAACCCACGAGACGCACACGGCCGGCCGCATGCAGCCGCTTTGAAGTGGAGCTAGTCGGGCTCGAACCGACGACCTCTACCGTGCCACGGTAGCGCTCTCCCAGCTGAGCTATAGCCCCCGAGACTGGAAAGTCTAGCTCGCCTCAGGGGAACACTCGAATTGAGCGGCGCAAGGGCGCTGAAGCACGGCTGGGAGCTCTCGGTCGCGCGCCCAATTGAGCCCCTCGGCCTGGTTGTTGGCGGTCGGTTCGAGGCGCAGGGAGAGAGCGCGCCGCATGCAGGTGTTCGCGATGAGGATCAAATAGCTCGTTCCAAGGTCTGGCGAATATGCCTCACTGCGGCGGAATGAACTCGGGCACGTCGAGGTCGTCGTCGGGCTCGTCGGCGTCGCGAGCTCTCCGCGCGGGCGTCGCGGATGCGCCGCCGGGGCTGGCCTGGTCCAAGCGCGCGGTGAGGCCGCCGTGGGCGAGGCGCACGTCGCGCAGCAGCCGCTCGGCGTTGTTGCGCAGCGAGACGGACAGCTCGCGCAGGTTGCGCGACAGCTCGGTGCCGTCGCGCAGCACCTCGCGAGCGACGACGTGGGACTCGCCGACGATCTCGCGCGCGTCCTGGCGCGCCTTCGCGCGCACGCTCTGCGCCTGCTCGGCGGCGTCGGTGCGCAGCTTGTCCAGGTCCTCGCCGCCGGAGGCGACGGTTTGGCGCGCCTGCTCGTGCGCTTCGGCGAGCACTCGCTCGGCCTGCTCGCGTGCCTCGCCGACGATGCGCTCGTTCTCGGCTTGGGCGTGTGCGAGCTGCTGCTCGGTCTGCGTGCGGGCGTCGGCGAGGATCTGCTGGGCCTGGCGGCCGATGCTCGCGCGCAACTGCTCGCTCTGCTCGTGCGCGCTGGATCGCTCGCTGTCGGCTTCGTCGCGTGCGGTCTCGCGCAGCCGCCCGGCGTCCTGCTGCGCGGCGGCGCGCAGCTGTTCGACCTCCGCCTGGGCATCGCTGCGCGCGCGCTCGGCGTCGGCGTGGATCGCGCCGACGACCGAAACGGCGTCGTTGCGCGCGGACTCGGCCTGCGCACGCGCCTCGCGCAGCAGCTCCTCGGCCTCCTGCTCGGCCGCGCGCACGCGGTTGGCGGCGGCGCGGTCGGCCTCGGCGATACGTTCGCGTGCGCGTCCCTCGGCGCGCTCACGCAGCTCGTCGGCGGTGCGTTCGGCGGCCTCGACGATGGCGGCGACGCGCGCGGGCGCGGCCTCGAGCGCGTCGCGATCCACGTCGGCCTGCTGCTGAGACGCCGACGTTCGAGGCTCCATGCCGGCATGGTAGTCCTCGGCGTACGTGCCATGACGGCTTGCTGTGGGTAAGCCAATGGCAGGAAATGTTGGATATTCGTCCTTGCGGACGAGAGATGTGTGCGCGACGATGAGACGATGGCCAAGCGTCCGTCACGCAGGCAGATCGTCATCGCGTTGTTCGCCGACATGCAGAGCCTGGACGTGTCGGGGCCGCTGGAGGTGTTCGCGGGCGCGCAGCGGCTGATCGAGTCGAGCGCCCGACGCGAGCGCGGCTATGAGATCCGCACGCTCAGCGCCGACGGCGCGCCGCTGCGCACGTCGAGCGGGCTGACGCTGGTGCCGGACGGCTCGCTGGATGACGCTCCGGCGCGGATCGACACGCTG
Source organism: uncultured Solirubrobacteraceae bacterium (assembly GCA_963794905.1). Lineage (GTDB taxonomy): Bacteria > Actinomycetota > Thermoleophilia > Solirubrobacterales > Solirubrobacteraceae > Palsa-744. Next base: position 422,662 of record CAWCFO010000002.1, on the reverse strand, counting down.
ATCGTGCCGGGCGGCCGAGGGGCGCGCGCGGTGAGCGCCGACGCGGCGACGCGCGAGTGGGTGGCGGGCGCGTCTGCGCGCTCGCGGCGCACCGCGTCGGTGTGCACGGGCGCGTTCGTGCTGGCCGCGGCGGGCCTGCTGGACGGTCGGCGGGCGACGACGCATTGGGCGGCGGCGGCTGCGCTGGCGCGCGCGTACCCGCGCGTGCAGGTCGACGCCGACCCGATCTTCGTGCGCGACGGCGACGTGTGGACGTCGGCGGGCGTGACCGCCGGCATGGACCTCGCGCTGGCGCTCGTGGAGGACGACCTCGATCGCGAGGCCGCGCTGGCGATCGCTCGCCAGCTCGTGCTGTTCCTGCGCCGGCCGGGCAACCAGTCGCAGTTCAGCGCGACGCTGGCCGCGCAACAGCCCGAGCGCGAGCCGCTGCGCGAGGTTCAGCGGCTGGTCGTCGAGGACGTGGCGGGCGATCACTGCGTGGAGGCGATGGCGGCGCGCGCGCACATGAGCGCGCGCCACTTCGCGCGCGCGTTCACGGCCGAGACCGGCGTGACGCCCGCGCGCTACGTCGAGCATGTGCGCCTGGAGGCGGCGCGGGGGCGCCTGGAGGACAGCGCGGAGCCGGTCGCGTCGATCGCCGCGGAATGCGGCTTTGGCACGGCGGAGACGATGCGGCGCACGTTCATGCGTGCGCTGGGCGTCGGGCCGGCGGAGTACAGGCGGCGCTTTCAATCAACGACAAGGAGACACGATCATGAACACGGCGATCCTGCTGTACGACGGCTTCACGGCGCTCGACGCGATCGGGCCGTATGAGGTGCTGAGCCGCCTGCCTGGGGGGCGCGTCACGTTTGTGGCGGCCGAGCGCGGCCCGGTGCGCACGGACAACGGCATGCTGTCGCTGATCGCCGAGCGCTCGCTGGCGGAGGTGCCTGCGCCGGAGATCGTGCTCGTTCCGGGCGGCCCAGGCGAGGTGGCCGAACGCGCGGGCGGCCCGGCGCTGCAGTGGCTGCGCGCAGCGCACGAGACGAGCCGCTGGACGACGTCTGTGTGCACCGGCTCGCTGATCCTCGCCGCGGCGGGACTGCTCGATGGCAAGCGCGCGACGAGCCACTGGCTGGCGCTGGACAAGCTCGCCGAGCTGGGTGCACAGGCGGTCGGCGAGCGCGTGGTGTTCGACGGCAAGCTGGTGACGGCGGCGGGCGTGTCGGCGGGCATCGACATGGCGCTGACGCTGGCGGGCGAGGTGGCAGGCGAGCAGGTGGCGCAGGCGATTCAGCTGGGCATCGAGTACGACCCGCAGCCGCCGTTCGACGCGGGCACGCCGCACAAGGCGCCGGCGGAGATCGTGGAGCTGCTGCGCTCTCGCAGCCGCTTCGTCAGCGGCGACGACGCGCTCGCCGCCGCCGGCTGAGCGGCGCTCGCGCAGGCGGGCGCGGCGGGGACGCCCGCTAATCTGCGATCTCCGATGGCAGAGCACATATACGACGCGCACGAGATCGAGTCGCGCTGGCAGGAGGTGTGGGCGTGCGAGCGCACGTGGGAGGTGACCAACGAGCACGACGCGGGCGGGCGTTCGAGCAACTCATACGTGCTGGAGATGCTGCCGTACCCGAGCGGCGAGCCGCACATCGGCCATCTGAAGTGCTACGCGGTCGGCGACGCGATCGCGCATTTCCACCGCCGCCTGGGGCGGCGCGTGCTGCACCCGATGGGCTACGACGCCTTCGGGCTGCCCGCGGAGAACCACGCGATCAAGACGGGCGAGCATCCGCGCGTGTCGACGGCCGCCTCGATCGCGTCCTTCCAGCGTCAGTTTCGCTCGTGGGGCATCTCGATCGACTGGTCGCGCGAGCTGGCGACGAGCGAACCGAGCTACTACCGCTGGACCCAGTGGATCTTCCTGGAGCTGTTCCGCGCGGGGCTCGCCTACCGTAAGGAGGCGGCGGTCAAGTGGTGTCCGCACGATCAGACGGTGCTGGCCAACGAGCAGGTGGACGCTGAGGGTCGCTGCGAGCGCTGCGGGCACCTCGTCGAGGTGCGCCAGCTGGAGCAGTGGTTCCTGCGCATCACCGACTACGCCGAGCGGCTGCTGAACGACCTGCAGGAGATCGACTGGCCGCAGAACGTGAAGACGATGCAGCGAAACTGGATCGGGCGCTCGGAGGGCGCGGAGGTCACGTTTCGCTGCGAGGCGCTGGGGATCGACTATCCGGTGTTCACGACGCGCCCGGACACGCTGTTCGGCGCGACTTTCTTCGTGATGGCGCCCGAGCACCCGGACGTCGCGCGCCTGGCCGCGGGGACCGAGCACGAGCACGAAGTGCGCGAGTACGTGAACGTCGCGCTGAACGAGACGAACGAGGAGCGCGGCAACGCCGACAAGCCCAAGACGGGCGTGTCGCTGGGACGGACGGTGACCAATCCGGTCAACGGCGAGCAGATCCCGATGTACGTGGCCGACTACGTGCTGATGGAGTACGGAACGGGCGCGATCATGGCGGTGCCGGCGCACGACGAGCGCGACCACGCCTTCGCCGTGGCATTCGGCCTGCCGATCCGCCGCGTGATCGAGCCGGCCGGCGGCAGCGACGCGGCGGACTCCGCCGAGCTGCCCTACAGCGGCGACGGCGTGCTGGTGAACTCGCGCGAGGACTTCGACGGGCTGCCCAACCGCGAGGCATTGGGCGAGATCGTTCGCTGGCTGGACGTGCAGGGCAAAGGCCACGCTTCGGTCAACTACAAGCTGCGCGACTGGTTGATCTCTCGCCAGCGCTACTGGGGTACGCCGATCCCGATTCTCTACTGCGACGACTGCGGCGTCGTGCCGGTGGCGCACGACCAGCTGCCGGTCCAGCTACCGGACGTGCAGGACTACACGCCCAAAGGGCGCTCGCCGCTGGCCGCCGTGGAGGACTGGGTGAACACGACGTGCCCCCAGTGCGGCGGGGGGGCGCGCCGCGAGACGGACACAATGGACACGTTCGTCGACTCCTCGTGGTACTTCCTGCGCTACTGCGACCCGCACAACGACGTCGCCGCCTGGGACCCCGAAGCGCTGCGCGAGTGGATGCCCGTGGATCAGTACATCGGCGGTGTGGAGCACGCGATCCTGCACCTGATGTACGCGCGCTTCTTCTGCAAGGCGCTGGCCGACCTCGGCCATGTCGACTTCCAGGAGCCGTTTCACGCGCTGTTCACGCAGGGCATGGTCACGAAGGACGGCGCGAAGATGAGCAAGTCGCGCGGCAACGTGGTCTCGCCCGCGTCGATCGTCGAGCGGGTGGGCGCCGACACGGCGCGTTGCTACATCCTGTTCGTCGGGCCGCCCGAGCAGGACGCCGACTGGTCAGACGCCGGCGTGGAGGGCGTGCACCGCTTTCTCAGCCGGCTGTGGCGCCTGGCCGCCGAGACGGCCGAACGCGCGGGCGCGCCGAGCGGGCCGCCGGACGGCGCGCGCAGAGGCGACGGCGACGACCTGCTGCTGCTGCGCAAGGCCCACTGGGCGATCGACAAGGTCAGCGGCGACCTGCGGCGCTTCGCGTTCAACACGGCGATCGCGGCGGTGATGGAGCTGCTGAACGACTGCTCGCGCCTGCGCGACTCGGCCGATGTGCAGACGCAGCGCTTCGCGCTGGCGACGGCCGCGTCACTGCTGTTTCCGTTCGCCCCGCACGTGTGCGCGGATGTGTACGAGCGGCTGACAGGCGAGCGAGTGTGGGCGGCCGGCTGGCCGGACGCCGACGAGGACCTGCTGGAGCGCGACGAGTACGAGCTCGTGTGCCAGGTCAACGGCAAGCTGCGCGACCGCGTGCAGGCGGTCTCGGGCGCGAGCGCAGACGAGCTGAAGGAGCTGTGCCTGGCTGCGCCGAACGTGCGGGCGCACCTCGACGGCAAGGAGCTGGTCAAGGAGATAGTCGTGCCAGGCAAGCTGGTGAATCTGGTCGTCCGATAGCCGGCGCGCTACCGCGTCCTCGGTCGCTCGCGTGCGAAGCACGCCACGCTCCCTGCGTCCTTGTATCGCTTGACTCTCGAACGACCAGTGCGCTCGGTGCATCCTGGTCGCGTGCATAGACTCGGTCTGATGGCCGAGCTCAAGCCCGCATATCTGATCCACGGCGACGATCACGGGGCGGTGGGCGAGCGGCGCGCGGGGCTGCGCGCGCTGGCGCAAGCGCCGGGAGCGGATGCGGCGAGCGTGGAGTCGCTGGAGGGTGAGGCGGCAACGCCGGCCGGCGTCGCCGAGGCGCTGGCGACGATGACGCTGGCGATCGGGCGGCGCGTGATCGTCGTGGAAGGCGTCGAGCGCTGGCGCCCGGGCGACGTGGAGAAGACGCTGGCGCCGGCGATGGCGCAGATGCCGCCTGAGACCACGCTCGCGCTGTTCGCGCGCGAGGAGGCGCGTGTGAAGGCGCCGCCGCAACTGCACGATGCGGTGAAGGCGGCTGGCGGGCAGGTCGTGGCGCAGATGACGGTCAAGCCGTGGGAGCTGCCGAAGTGGGCGCGCGAGCAGGCGTCGCGTATGGGGCTGTCGCTCGACGCGGCCGCGGCGAAGGCGTTCGTGGCGCAGGTCGGCGAGCGCCAGCAGAGGCTGCTGCGCGAGCTGGAAAAGCTGGCGCTGGAAGGCGAGGATGGCACCGACGGCGCGGTCGCGATCGACGCGCAGCGCATCGAGCAGCGCTCGGCGCATTCGGCGCAATGGCGTGCATACGCGCTGGCCGACGCGCTGGTAGGCGCAAACGCACGCGAGGCGAGCCTGTCCTACCTGCGCCTGCGCGAGCAGGGCGAGCGCCTGTCGGGTCTGATCTACCTGATGTCCCAGCGGCTGCGCGACGCGCTCGCCGTCTCGGTGCGCTTGGAGGCGGGCGAGTCGGCCGCGAACGTCAAGCGCGGACTGCGCATGCCGGCACGGGCGGCCGAGCGCTTCGTGGCGGACGTCGCGCGCAGCGACCCGGCGCGGCTACGGGCGGCGCTCGGCGCGCTGGCCGATCTCGAGCTGGATTCGCGCGGCGGCGCGGCGATCGCGTCCGAGCGATCCCCTCAGGCAGCGCTCAGCGAAGACACGCTCGCGCTGCGCGCGATCGCCAAGATCACCGCCTGACTCGGCTAGCGGCCGGCTGAGCCGGTGCGAACGCGCGCGGCGCGCGACTTCTTGTGCGCCCCGTTATTACGGTGAAGCGCGCCGCGCTTGACAGCCTTGTCGATCGTCGAGACGAGATCGCGGTGCGTCGCGTCGGCTGCGGCGTCGTCGCCGTCCTCGACGAGCGACTCGAGGCGGCGGAAGTGCGTCTTGATCGCCGACGTGTACTGGCGGTTCTCGAGACGCTCACGCTCGGTGCGCAGGATGCGCTTCTTCTGAGAGTGGATATTGGCCATGAAAAGAGCCGCGTGACGCAAGGACGACCGGCCCAGGCGCGCCGCGGAGCGCCGTACTATAGCGGCCTTGTCTGAGTCTGGAGAAGCCGGCGGAGACGAGCCGCTCACGCCGGAGGAGGCGCTCGTAACGGCGGAGGAGTCCTCGGCGCTGATGGCGGAGCTGCCGGATGCGGGGGAGGAGCCGCAGCTGCCGGCGGCGCCGGCAGGCCGCGGCGTGGCGCGCAACACGGCGATCTTCTCGCTCCTGACCGGGGTCTCGCGGATCATCGGGCTCCTACGCGAAATCGTCGCGGCGAGCTTCTTCGGCACAGGCGGGCCGGCGTCGGCGTTCACGCTCGCGTTTCAGGTGCCGAACCTGTTCGCGAACCTGTTCGCGAACGCGGCGCTGTCGGCTGCCTTCGTGCCGGTGTTCACGGAACTGCTGCAGAAGGGCCGCAAGAAAGAGGCGTTCCGGCTCGCGTCGACGCTGTTCTGGATCATGCTGATAGCGCTCGGCGCCGTCACGGCTTTCTTCATCCTCGCGGCCGGCGTGATCATGCCGTTGTTCATCGGCGACACGTTCAAGCCGGAGCTGACGTCGCTGCTCGTCGGCCTCTCGCAGATCCTGTTCCCGGTCGTGCTGATCCTCGGCCTGACGGGCATCCTCGTGGCGGTCCTGCAGTCGTATGACCACTTCACGATCCCGGCGATCTCGCCGGCGGTGTGGAACGTCGTGATCATCGTGCTGCTGGTGATTCTGCGCCCGCACTACCCGGGCGGCTACGAAGACGGCAACCAGCTGCACGCCTACGCGATCGCGGTGCTCGTGGCGACGTTCGTGCAGTTGCTGCTTGCAATCGTCGCGCTCGGGCGGATCGACTTCCGCTTGCAGATGCACATCGACTGGCACGACCCGCGGATCAAGCAGGTCTTCACGCTGATGCTGCCGGTGACGATCGGCCTGGGGATCGTCAACCTCGACCAGCTGATCAACTCGGTGTTCGGCACACTCGTCTCAGACGAAGCGCCGCGGGCGATCGACAACGCCTTTCGCGTGTACATGCTCCCGCAGGGCCTGTTCAGCGTCGCGGTGGCGACCGTCCTGTTTCCGACGCTCAGCCGGATGGCGGCGAACCGCGACGCGCGCTCGATGCGCCGCGCGGTCGGCAACGGCATGCGCCAGATCAACCTGCTGCTGATCCCGGCGGCGGCGTTCATGGTCGTGCTGCCGAACCCAATCGTGCGGTTGCTGTTCCAGCGCGGCCACTTCAGCTCGCATTCCACGCACATCGTCGCAATCGCGCTGTTCTGGTTCGCCTTCAGCCTGCCGTTCGGAGGTCTGAACCTGTTGCTCACGCGCACGTTCTTTGCCGTTCAGCGACCGTGGATCCCGACTCGCCTGGCGGCGATGAACATCGTGATCGACGTGATCGTGAGCATCGGCCTTTACAAACCGCTCGGCATCGCCGGGCTGATCATCGGCACGGTGGCCGCCAACGCCGTGATGACGTTCCTGCAGGCTCAGCGCCTACGCGAGGGGTTTGACGGCAGCCTGGAAGGCGCGCAGACGACGATGATCACGGCGCGCATCCTCGTCGCGTCGACGCTGCTGGCGGCGAGCGCGTGGATCGTATGGCGTCTGCTCGACGACCTGCTGGGCGTGTCGCTGGCGGCGCAGATCGTCAGCGTCGCCGGAGCCGGGCTGGTTGGCGTGCTGGTGTACACGAGGGCGGTGCTGGCGATGCGCATTCCCGAGGCCCATCAGGTGCGCCGGATGATCAGGGCGCAGCTCGGACGCGCTTAGCGCCGACGAGCGCATGGGTGGCCGAGTTCCTCGGCGGCTGGCGCGAGGGCCGCACCGTCGCGTCGCACCGTCGCGTGGGTCTCGCATGGGCGTGTGGGCGACCGGAAAACGTTGGGCCGATCCGGGGCCGGCAAGGGCCGAGCAGAGGCCGGGTGGACCGAAGCCCACCCGGCTTGCGCCCGAACAGAAATCGCCGCTTACTACATACGTCCCAGGACTGTGTGTTTCGCCTGGGCGGCTTAACACTCCCGACACCTGGACAGGCCGTCGGCCCGAAGGCCGGCGCGTTGCCGCGGTTGGGCCTCGAAGGCCCGTAGTCGAGTTGGCGATCCGCCGGAGTGACAAGGCTAGCGTGCCCGCGGACGCGCGCGGGCCCAACCCCTCAACTCACCATCTATCGTGACGCGAACTCCCATGGATCAGTCCCATATCCGCAACTTCTCGATCATCGCGCACATCGACCACGGCAAGTCGACGCTGGCCGATCGCATCCTCGAGCTGACGCACACGGTGGCCGCGCGCGAGATGCGCGCGCAGTTGCTCGACTCGATGGACCTCGAGCGCGAGCGGGGCATCACGATCAAGGCGCAGGCGGTGCGCGTCTTCTACACGGCGCGCGACGGCGAGACCTACCAGCTGCATCTGATCGACACGCCGGGTCACGTGGACTTCACCTACGAGGTGTCGCGCTCGCTGGCGGCGTGCGAGGGCGCGCTGCTGGTGGTCGACGCGGCGCAGGGCGTCGAGGCGCAGACGGTCGCCAACACGTATCTGGCGATCGAGTCGGGTCTGGAGCTGATTCCGTGCTTGAACAAGATCGACCTGCCGGGCGCCGAGCCCCAGCGCGTGGCCGGCGAAGTGAGCGAGCTGATCGGCGAGGAGCCCGAGTCGATCCTGAAGATCAGCGGCAAGACGGGCGAGGGGGTGGGGGAGGTGCTCGAGGAGCTGATCGCGCGCGTTCCGCCGCCCTCGGGGAGCGCCGACGGCGCGCCGCGAGCGCTGATCTTCGACTCGGAGTTCGACCAGTACCGCGGCGTGATCGCGTACATCCGCGTGGTCGACGGCGTGTTCAAGAAGGGCGAGGCGATCCGCGCGATGGCCACGGACACGCACGCGGACATCGACGACATCGGCGTGTTCTCGCCGCAGATGATGCCCACCGACCAGCTGGCGGCGGGCGAGGTGGGCTACCTGATCACGGGGCTGAAGGACGTCACGCTGATGCGCGTGGGCGACACGCTGACGACGCGCTCGCGCGCGTCGGGCGGTGGCGGCGCGGGGCCCAGCGCGACGCAGGCGCTGCCGGGCTATCGCGAGGTCAAGCCGATGGTCTTCTGCGGTCTGTTCCCGATCGACTCCGACCGCTACCCGGACCTGCGCGACGCGCTGGAGAAGCTGACGCTGAACGATGCGGCGCTGTCGTGGGAGCCGGAGACATCGGACGCGCTCGGCTTCGGCTTTCGCTGTGGCTTTCTCGGGCTGCTGCACATGGACATCGTGCGCGAGCGCCTGGAGCGCGAGTACGACCTGGAGCTGCTGGCGACGATGCCTTCGGTGGAGTTCGACGTGACGCTGACCAACGGCGAGGAGCTGGAGGTGCACAACCCGTCGGACATGCCTGACCCGGGCACGATCGAGGAGATCCGCGAGCCGTTCATCCAGGCTTCGATCATCGCGCCCAAAGAGTTCGTCGGCGCGGTGATGGAGCTGTGTCAGGAACGCCGCGGCGTGCACGCGGGCATGCACTACCTGTCGCCGGAGCGCGTGCAGATGACATACGAGCTGCCGCTGGCGGAAATCGTGCTCGACTTCTTCGACCAGCTGAAGTCGCGCACCAGGGGTTATGCGTCGCTGGACTACGAGTTGAGCGGCATGAAGCCGTCGGACCTGGTCAAGCTCGACGTGCTGCTGGCGGGCGACCCGGTGGACGCGCTGTCGATGGTCGTGCACCGCGAGAAGTCCTATGAGATGGGTCGTACGCTGACCGAGAAGCTGCGCAAGCGGATCCCGCGCCAGCAGTACGACGTGCCGATCCAGGCGGCGATCGGCGCGCACGTGATCGCGCGCGAGACCGTCAAGGCGTTTCGCAAGGACGTGATCTCGGGATGCTACGGCGGCGACATCACGCGCAAGAAAAAGCTGCTCGCCAAACAGAAGGAGGGCAAGAAGCGCATGAAGCAGGTCGGCCGCGTGGAGGTCCCGCAGGAGGCGTTTCTGGCGGTGCTCGAGCTCGGCGAGGACTGACGCTGCATGGCGCAGCCAGGCGCGCCGGTGCGGCTGCTGTTCGTGTGCCTCGGCAACATCTGTCGCTCGCCGACCGCGGAGGGCACGATGCGCGCGCTCGTGCGCGAAGCCGGCTTGGAGCAGGCGATCGAGCTGGACTCCGCCGGCACGGGCGGCTGGCACGTGGGCAGCGCGCCGGACGAGCGCGCGACGGCCGCGGCGGCGGGGCGCGGCGTCGCGCTGGAGGGCGCCGCGCGTCGAGTGCGAGCCGAGGACTTCGACGATTTCGATTTGATCTTGGCGATGGATCGCGCGAACCTCGTCGAGCTTCGGCGACTGGCGCCGGATGGGAGCGGACGCGAGAAGGTGCGGCTGCTGCGGGAGTTCGACCCGGCGAGCGCCGCGGACGGGGATCTCGACGTGCCCGATCCGTACTACGGGGAAGGGGACGGCTTCGAGCTGGTGCTCGACCACGTGCAGGCGGCGTGCGCCGGGCTGCTCGCGCAGATTCGTGCTGGCGAGCTGCCGTGACGCTGCCGCCGGGCGCGCGCCACGCGCGGCCGGTGCGCGGCGGACACATCAACGAGGCGTTTCGCGTGGCGATGCGCGACGGCGGCGAGGCGTTCGTGAAGACGCGCGCCGGCGCGGCGGCGGGCGAGTTCGCAGCGGAGGCCGCCGGCCTGCGCTGGCTGGCCGAGCCGGGCGCGCTGCGCACCCCGCGCGTGCTCGCCGTGACCGAGCGTTATCTGGCGCTCGAGTGGATCGAGCCGGGCGAGCTGGACGCCGCCGGCGAGCGCGAGCTGGGGCGCGGGCTGGCGCTCACGCACGCGGCGCACGCGCCATGCTTCGGCCGCTTCGAGACGGCGCAGAGCGCCGGCGGCGGCTCCGACGGAGAAGCCGGCGCTCGCTCCGGCGCTGACGCCGGCCCCGGCTCAGGTGCTGACGCCGACGGCGGCTCCGTTGACGCCGCTTGGTTCGCGTCGCTGCGGCTGTCCAACAAGCCGACGGACGACTGGCCGACGTTCTACGCGGAGCGGCGGCTGCGTCCGCTGGCACGCCTTGCGCGCGACCGCCAAGCGCTGTCGCCGGCGGCCGTGCAGGCGATCGAGCGCGTTTGCGAGCGCATGGACCGGCTCGCAGGTCCGGCCGAGCCGCCGGCGCGCGTGCACGGCGACCTGTGGCAGGGCAACGTTCACGCCGATGGGCGCGGGCGGCCCTGGCTGATCGATCCGTCGGCGTACGGCGGACGCCGCGAGGTCGACCTGGCGATGCTCGCGCTGTTCGGCACGCCGTCGCCGCGCACGCTCGACGCCTATCAAGACACCGCGCCGCTGGCCGAAGGCTGGCGCGAGCGCACCGGCCTGTACCAGCTGCTGCCGCTGCTGGCGCACGCGGTGCTGTTCGGCGGCTCCTACGGCGCGGACGCCGAGCGCACGGCACGACGCTACGTCTGAACGGCTCCCGCGCCGGACGCGCCGATCCAGCTCGCGCCACCGCACCCGGCTCTCGCGCCGGGACGCGCCGCACCCGGCCCGCGCTCGACGCGCCGCTCCCGGCTCGCGCCGGTCGACCCGCCTGCGATCGCGCCAGTCGCCCCGCGCATGCATGTCCCGGTCAGGCGGCGGCGGTCGGAGTAGGGGGTGTGAAGGCGCATACGCTTGCAAGTCGCCGGCGGGTCTACCTGCTCGCGCGCGTGGTCGTCGCGCGTCATTACCGCCAGCGCCTGACGCTCGCTGCGGTCGCTCGCGCGGTGTCCAGCTCGCCACGGCAGGTGCAGCGCGCCTATGCGCAGTTCGGCGATGTGAGCTTTCACGAGGATCTGCGTGCGCGACGCATGTCCGTCGCCGCTCAGCTGCTCGTCGACCAGCCGGCCATCGCCGTGTGCGACGTGGCGCGGCTGGTCGGCTACCGACAGGCGCCGCACTTCGCCCAGGCGTTCCGCCGGCGCTACGGCCTTGCGCCGGCGCGCTTTCGCCGGCGGGCGCGCGCGTATGGCGCTCAGACCGCCGAGCGCTCGGACGACAGCGGTTCTTGCAGCGGAGACTCTGACGGTTGCGGCTCGACTGCTTCGGCGCCCGGCAGGCGCAGGCGCGTCAGCGTGCCGCCGCCGGGCGCGCGCTCGGCCACCACGCTGCCGCCGTGCTGATCGGCGACCTGACGCACGATCGCCAGGCCGAGGCCCGACCCGGGTCGCCCACGCGCCTCGGCGCCGCGGTAGAAGCGGTCAAACACGTGCGGCAGGTCGGCCTCGGAGATGCCGTGGCCGTGGTCGCGCACGGTCAGCTGCTCGCCGCTCAGGCTGATCTCCACGGGCTCGCCCGGCGGGCTGTACTTGGCGGCGTTGTCGATCAGGTTGGTCACCGCGCGCTCCAGGCGGGCGGGCATGCCGACGACGACCGTCGGCGCCAGCTCGGTGTGAAAGCTCGTCGCCGGCGCGTGGCGGCGCGCGCGCTCGACGACCTCGCCGACGAGGACGTCCAGGCGCACGTCCTCGGCCGGCGGGTCGCGCAGTTCGCCGCGAGCGAGTTCGATGAGGTCGTTCATCAACCCCGTCAGCTCCTCGATCTGCTCGACCACGTCGGCGAGCAGCCGCTGGCGATCCTCACGCGCCATGCCCGTCGCCTGCTGCAGGATCTCGACGTTCGTGCGCAGGCTGGTCACCGGCGTGCGCAGCTCGTGCGAGGCGTCCGCCACGAGCTGGCGCTGCGCGTGCACCGAATCGTCCAGCGCGTTCATCGAGCGCTCGAGCGCGTCGAGCATCGCGTTGAAGCTGCGCGCCAGCCGCCCGATCTCGTCTTCGCCGACCGACTTGATGCGCCCGCTCAGGTCCTGTGTCAACGCGACGTGCTCGGTCGCCTGCGTCAGGCGCTTGAGCGGCAGCACGGCCGCGCCGGCGACGAGCCGGCCGAGCAGCGCTGCGATCGCGACGCCGGCGATGTCCAGCAGCGCGAGGATCAGGCGCAGGCGGCTGAGCAGGTTGTCGACTTCCGTCAGCGGCTGCGCCAGCTGCACCGCCCGGCCTTTGCCGAACGGCTCGGCGAGCACGCGCAGGTGCAGGCCGTGGGCGCGTGCGTCGCGGAAGAACGGCTCGCCGCCGCGCTCGGCCAGCCGGCGCGTCTCGGCGTCGACTGGCAGCGACACGTTGCGCGCCGAGCTGACGACGATCGTGCCCGCCGCGTTGACCACCTGCTGGTAGCCGCGCACCTGGTCGGGCCCCGGCGGCAGCCGGCCGAACAGGTTTTTCGCCGTCGGGCCGTAGCGCGGCAGGCTCGTCGCTTCGTCTTCAGAGGCGTCTTCGCTGGGATCCCGCGTCGAGCCGTCGAGGCGGTTCAGGTCGAGACCCAGCCGTTCGCTGTCGCGCTTGTCGGCCGCCCCAGGCTTGACGCCCGGTTTGAGAAAGCGCTGCAGGCGCCCGGCCGTGCGCGCGCGGTTGCGCAGCTGCGCATCGACCTGGCTGTGCAGCTGGTTGGAAGTCAGCAGGTACGTGAGCACCGAAGCCAGCACGACCGCTACCGCCACCGCGGCGGCCGACGCGAGCGCGATGCGCCGACGGAAGCTCACGAGGCCCCCCGCAGCACGTAGCCGACACCGCGCACGGTGTGCAGCAGGCGCGGCTCGTCGGTGTCCTCGGTCTTGCGGCGCAGGTAGCCCATGTACACGCCGAGCGAGTTGGACGTCGAGCCGAAGTCATAGCCCCACACGTGCTCGAAGATCGCCGAGCGCGTCAGCACCTGGCGCGGGTGGCGCATGAACATCTCCAGCAGCAGGAACTCCGTGCGCGTGAGCGCCAGCATGCGATCGCCGCGCCACGCCTCGTGCGCGCGGCGGTCCAAGCGCAGATCCTCGAAGGCCAACGCGTCCATGTCTTCGTCCTCGTCGCTCGCGCGGCGCAGCAGCGCGCGCACGCGCGCCAGCAGCTCGCGCAGCGCGAACGGCTTGACCAGGTAGTCGTCGGCCCCGGCGTCCAGGCCGGCCACCCGGTCGTCGATCTGCTCGCGCGCCGTGAGCATCAACACGGGCGTGCGGTCGCCGCCGTCGCGTAGGCGCCGGCAAACCTCCAAGCCGTCGACGTACGGCATCGAGATGTCGAGGATCACCACCTCGTAGGCCGTGTCGGCCAAGCGCTCGAGCGCCTCGCGCCCGTCGATCGCCTGCGCAACCTCGTAGCTCTCCAGCGCAAGCGCGCGCGAGAGCGCCGTCTGGACTGCTGGCTCGTCGTCGACGACCAGTATGCGGGCTTGCTCGGCCATGCTTGCTCGATCATCCTCACCGCTGCGGCTGGTTTGCCGCGAATGCGGGTATCCAGTCAACTGTCAGGCTACCGTGGCGCGAGCGGCGCACGAACGGCTAAGTTCAACGTGAAGAGGATGCGCGCGATCGTCATCGGAGCCGAAAATCGCCAGTGAGTCGGACGCCCCCGCTGCGCAGGGGGCGCCGCCGGTGCCGGCCGACGCGATGAGCGCGCAGTCGCGCACGCTGCGCCACAGCATGGTCAGCCTGCTCGTGTTCCTCGCGCTGCAGGCGGCGCTGCTGCTGTCCGTGCCCGACCTGCGCTCGGCGCTCGACCACATCACCGACGCCGATCCGGCGTGGCTCGGCGGCGCCGTATGCCTCGAGCTGTTGTCGTGCGCCGGCTACGCCGTGCTGTTCGGGCTCGTCTTCGGCATGCTCGGCCGGCGCCTCACGTCGCGCCTGTCGCTCGCCGAGCTGGCAGTCAACTCCGTCGTCTCGGTGAGCGGCCTGGCGGGCATCGCGCTCGGCGCATGGGTGCTGCGCTCCAAGGGCGTGTCGGTCGATCGCATCGCGCGGCGCTCGGTGCTCATCTTCGCGCTGACCAGCGCCGTCAACGTCGGCGCCGTGGTGATCATCGGCGTGCCCATGTGGCTCGGCCTGCTGCCCGGCTCGCACAGGGCGCTGCTCACGCTGCTGCCCGCCGCGCTGGGGCTGGCGACCATCTTCGGCACGCTCGCGCTCGCCGCGTGGGCGCGCCGCGCGGCCTTGCGACGCGCCGATGGCGGCGGTCGACGCGCCGTCGCACTGAGGGCGCTGGCCGACGGCGTGCAGGACGCGCTGCGGCTGATCGCCGAGCACGACTGGCGGCTGCTCGGCGGGATCGCCTACTGGCTGTTCGACAACCTCGCGCTTTATGCGTGCCTGGCGGCGTTCGGCGACGCGCCGTCCTTCTGGGTCGTCGCGATGGCCTACCTCGTCGGCATGCTCGCCAACTCGATCCCCATCCCCGCCGGCCTCGTCGCCGTCGAAGGCGGCCTCGTGGGCATGCTGCTGCTGTTCGGCGTGCGACCCGCCTCGCACGTCGTCGTCGCCGTCGTCATCTACCGCGTCGTCTCGCTGTGGATCCCCGCGGTCATCGGCTCACTCGCCTTCCTCAGCCTGCGCCGCGAGATCGGCAAGCCGCTCGCGCCCGGCGTCGCCGGCTAGTCAGGACACGCTCGCGGCGAATGCCTGCGCGGCGCTCGCGCGCTGGCACGCCTGATGCGGCAGGTGCGCCATCACGCTCTGCAACTGCGCGCTCTGCGCGCCGTCGAGGCCGGGGCAGTAGACCGGCGCCGGCAGGTCGGCGCTCGCCGAGCCCGGCGCGTTGAGCGGCAGCAGCGCCTGCGCGGCCGCGTAGGCGTGCGCGTAGGTGTTGGAGAACAGGTCGATCGCCACGCGGCCGCTGTACACCTCGATCGAGCGGCCTTCGTCGTACACCGTCGCCGGCACGCCGCGCACGACGATGTTGCGCTGGCGCCCCAGCGGCGCGTTTGAGTGCAGGCGGTAGATCACCGTCGTGACCTGCAACGGCAGGATGCAGCTGCCGCCGCCGAAGATCCCTTTGCCCTTCACGCAGTCGCCGTAGTACACGCTGTCGCCGAGCGAGCTCAGGTAGCCCTTCTGCCCGTCGACCGCGGCCAGCGCCTGGCCGAGAAAGCGCGGGCCGACCCAGTACAGGCGGTAGTACGGGAACGTCTGCGCTTCCGCCAGCGACCCCGCGGCGATCGCCTTCGGGTGCCCCGTGCCGCAACCGGTCGCCAGCTCGGCCGGGCCCGCCAGCGCGAGGCAGCACGCAACGACGCGCGCGACGCGACGCGCGCGACGCGCGCGCTGCAGCGGCGCGCGGCGGTTGCGACGCGCGTGCATCGGCGGCGACGCGGCGGGGTCGCCGATGGAGTTCGCGGTGCGCATGCCCGTCATTATCTTGGCGTGCGGTGGAAGTACACAGCTACTTCGGGCCCTGTCAGCGGTTCACACCGATACACGTCCGTCGTAGAACCGGCGGGTATGCCGGGGTCCGGTGGGGTAGCACACCGGACCCCGGATGATCTTCCCACCAAGCGCCCGCGCGCGGCGCCGCTCGGCCCGCTGCTGGCCGCCGCGCTGCTCGTCGCATGGCTGCTCGCAGCGCCGCGCACGCCCGACCTGGCGGCGGCGGCGTACCGGCTGGACCTGTTCAAGCACCTCGGTCTGGCGGTGTACGACGAGCATTGGTACGCCGGGCACGACCTGCCCGGCTACAGCCTGCTGTTCGGGCCGTTGGCGTGGCTGATCGGGCTGCGCGCCGTTGGCGCGCTGTCGGTGCTCGCGTCGGTCGCATGCTTCGAAGCGCTCGTCGTCGCGGCGTACGGCCGCGCCGCCCGCTGGGCGGCGGCGCTGTTCGCGCTGGCCGCCGTCGGCGACGTGTGGATCGGGCGCCTGGCGTTCGCGCTCGGGCTGTCCTTCGCGCTCGCCGCCGTGCTCGCGTGCTCGCGCGGTCGCTTGGCGGCGAGCGTTCTGCTCGCCGCCGCCAGCGCCGCCGCCAGCCCCGTCGCCGGTGTGCTGCTCGCGCTTGCAGCGCTCACCGACGCCGTCTGGCGTCGCTCACCGCGCGCGCTCTTCGCGCTCGCGCTGCCCGCCTTGGTCGTCGTACTGGCGCTCGCCGCGCTGTTTCCCGAGGGCGGCTTCGAGCCCTTTCCGATCCTCTCGTTCGCCGCCACGGCAGTCGTCGTCGCCTCGTTCGCCTGGGCGATGCCGGCGGGTCATCGACGGCTGCTCCTCGGTGCGGGGCTGTACGCGCTGGCGTGCGTGGCCTTCCTGCTGCTGCGCACGCCCATGGGCAGCAACGTCGAGCGCTACGCCGTGCTGCTCGCCGGGCCGTTGCTCGTCTGCGCACTCGTGGACAGGCGCGGCGCGCGCATGCGAGCACCACGCTCCGGCACGCTCGCCGCGACGCTCGCGCTGTGCGCGTGGGCCGCGTGGGCGGGGTGGGGGCCGTTGCGCGAGACGCTCGCCGTCGCTCACAGCCAGTCGACCGGCTCGGCCTACTACGCGCCCGTCGTGCGCTTCCTCGACGCGCACGCGCGCGCGCCGGTGCGCGTGGAGGTGCCGCTCACGCGCACGCACTGGGAGACCGCCGAGCTGGCGCCGCGCGTGTCGCTCGCGCGTGGCTGGGAGAAGCAGCTGGACACGCGCTATGACAGCGTGCTGCTGTCGCCGACGCTCGACGCCACCGCCTATGCGCGCTGGCTGCGCGCGCAGGCCGTCAGCTACGTGGCGCTGCCCGACGCGGCGCTCGACCCGTCCAGCGCGCGTGAGGGGGAGCTGATCCGCGCCGGCCTGCCGTTCCTGCGCGAGGTGTTCGCCAGCCGCCACTGGCGCATCTACGCCGTGCGTGCGCCCACCCCGCTGCTCAGTGGTCCGGGGCGGCTGACCGCGCTCGGCCACGAGTCCTTCGCGCTGCAGGCGCACGCCACCGGCAGCTTCGTCGTGCGCGTGCGCTACACGCGCTACTGGGCGGTCGCGCATGGCGCCGGTTGCGTCACGCCCGCGCCCGGCGGCTGGACGGAGGTCGTCGCGCGCTCGCCTGGCGCGCTGCTCGTGCGCGCCAGCTTCTCGCTCGGCCGTGCGCTCGGATTGTCGGGCTCCTGTCGCGCGAATTAGCCAGGTTTAGCGATGCCCGCGCTCACCTGCGTCAACGCGGCGCGAACGCATACAGGCCTGAAAGGCCCGTTAGAAAGATGTATTTGCCGTCGCTGATCACCGGATCGAACGATCCTGTCGCCAGCTGGAAGGTCGGGCGTCCCGTGGAGATGCCCAGGCCGTATGTGCGATGCGTGCCGAGGTCGGCGAAGTACACCGTGCGCCCGACGATCGTCGCCGACCCGGAGATCTTGCCGTGCGCGTCGAACTTCCAGTCGATGTGGCCCGAGCGCGCGTTGAGCGCGTAGAAGGTTCCGTCGTAGGAGCCCAGGTAGATCGTCGGGCCGAGCCCCGGCGCGTTGGTGACGGCCGGCGAGGCGTACACGTACGCGCCCGTCTGCACCGCCCAGTCGAGCTTGCCCGTCGCGGCGTCGTAGGCGTACACGCGACCGTCGGTGTTGCCGAGGAAGATGCGCCCGTAGAACGCCGCCGGCGTCGAGTAGAACGTGCCGCTGCCCAGCAGCGCGCCTTCTGAGCCGCTGATCCACACGCGCCGTCCGCTGCTCTCGCGGACCGCCTGCACGTGCCCGGAGTAGTCGCCGAAGTACAGAAGCCCGCCGCTCAGCGTCGGGCTGGCCTTGACGGCGCCGGCCGCGTGGTATGTCCAGATCACGCGCCCGTTGCTCGCCTGAAGCGCGTACACCGTGCCGTTCTGCGAGCCGAAGAACAGCCTGCCGCCGTCGACCATCGGCGAGGACTCGCTCGGGCTCGGCAGGTCGCGCGACCAGCGCGTCGCCCCCGTCTTGTAGTCCAGCGCGTAAACGCGCCCTCCCGAGCTGCCGGTGGCGCGCGAGAGCACGCTCGCGAACACCGTCTGGCCGACCACCGCCGGCGAGGATGCCGACAGGTGGCCGAGGCTGCGCTGCCAGAACGTGTGGCCGGTCGCCTTGTCGAGCGCGCGCAGCACGCCGTCGTCGCCCAGCTGGAAGACGTGGTCGCCGCCGATCACCGGGGGGAACTCCAGCAGCGTGTGCGCGTTGTTGACCCACAC
Source organism: uncultured Solirubrobacteraceae bacterium (assembly GCA_963794905.1). Classification (GTDB taxonomy): domain Bacteria; phylum Actinomycetota; class Thermoleophilia; order Solirubrobacterales; family Solirubrobacteraceae; genus Palsa-744. The sequence goes on along the minus strand of CAWCFO010000002.1, from coordinate 404,333 downwards.
CCGCTTGAACGGCGGGTGCAGGCTCGCCGGCGCCGGGAAGAAGCGCGTGTGGTCCTTCGTGTAGCCATACAACGGCCACGAGAAGTTGTCGACCGGCGTCGTCGGCAGCTGCGGCGTCGCCTCGGGCACGAAGCGCGCGTGCGGGTGGTAGATGTTGCCCGTGCGGCTGCGCTCGTAGAAGTAGCCGCCGAGCGCCAGCGCGACGACCAGCACGGCGAGCCCCGCGAGCGTCAGGCGGACCCGCTTGGAGCGCGGCAACAGCCGCTTGAGGCGATCGCTCACGTCGTCGTCAGCCGCCTCAGGCGGCGAGCTTGCGCGAGGAGTTCGCCGGCGTGGGGGAGGTCGCGGTGGTGGCCGCCTGGTCGATCGCCGCCGCGCCGCGGCGAGCCGGCGCGCGCCTGGACGCGCGGCGTCGCCGCGCGTCGCGCCGCGCTCGCGAGCGTCTGCGTCGAGCGTCGCGCGAGGAGGAGCGCGCGAGCGTTCGCGCGACCGTCAGCGCGATCAGCCACACGCACGCGATCGTCAACGGCGGCAGCGACAACCCCGACACGAGTGCAAGCACGTCGTGCCCGCCGTTCAGCGACCAGTTCCACAGCAGATAGTCGCCGATCGTGAGCCCGGAGACGATGGCCAGCGGCCTGTGGGACACGGGCACACTGTAAACGGGAACGGAGACGGATCGGACGATCGGGCAGCTTCCCGCGGACGGTCAGGCGGCGCTCTGCGCCTGCGTGGCCAGCCGCTCGTGCACCGAGCGCACGGCGCTCGAACCCTCGCCGACGGCCGCCGCCACGCGCTTCATCGAGTCGTGGCGAACGTCGCCCGCGGCGAAGATGCCCGGCACGGACGTCTCGAACGGCAGCGGCGCGCCCGCGCCGCCCGCCGGCGCGTCGGCCAGCTGGCGGTCGGTCAGCACGAACCCGTCGCGGTCGAGCGCAACCACGTCGCCCAGCCAGGCGGTCGCAGGGCTGGCGCCGATGAAGCAGAACAGGCCCGAGGCCGCGAGCGTCCGCTGCTCGCCCGTCTTGACGTCGGCCAGCGCGATCTGTTCGAGCCGCGTCTCGCCGCCCAGGCCGCACACCTCGACGCCGGTCAGCAGCTCGATCTTCGGGTCGGCCTCGATGCGCTCGATCAGGTAGCGCGACATGCTCTGCGCGAGGTCGTCGCGCCGGATGGCGATCGCCACCGCGCAGTTGTTCTGCGCGAGGTAGATCGCCGCCTGTCCCGCCGAGTTGCCGCCGCCGACGACCACCACCGGCGAGCCGCCGCACACGCGCGCCTCCAGGTCGGTCGCCGCGTAGTACACGCCCGCGCCCTCGAAGCGGTCGAGATCGTCGACGGCCAAGCGGCGGTAGCGCGCGCCGGAGGCGACGACGACCGCGCGCGTGGGGATCTCGCTGCCGTCGCCCAGCACGATCACGTGAAAGCTCGGCTCCGTGCGCAACGCGACGACTTCGCACGGCGCGTTCAGCTGCGCGCCCAGGCGCATCGCCTGCACGGCCGCGCGGCCCGTGAGGTCTTCGCCGGAGATGCCGTTGGGAAAGCCGGCGTAGTTCTCGATGCGCGAGCTCGAGCCGGCCTGCCCGCCGATCGCCGCGGCGTCTAGCGACACCGTGCGCAGGCCCTCCGACGCGCCGTACACCGCCGCCGCCAGGCCGGCCGGCCCGCTGCCGACGACGACCAGGTCGAAGATGTAGCCGGGCGTCGTGTGGAACGTCAGGCCGAGGTTCTCCGCGAACGTCGCCGGCGTCGGTCGGCGCATGACCTGCGAGTCGGTGATCACCGCCGGCACGTCCTCCTCGCTCAGCCCGAGGCTCGCCAGCAGAGCCGTGGCGTCGTCGGCGTCCTCCACGTCGATCCACGCGTGCGCCAGATGCGAGTGTTCGGCAAACGCGCGCAGGCTCATCGCCTGCGGCGAGTAGCGCGAGCCGACGATGCGAATCGCCTGCGCGCCGTCGCCCGCGCGCAGGATCTCGCGCCGCGCCAGCAGCGCGTTGAAGATCGTGTCGGCGAGCGTCGGGCGCCCGCTCATCAGCCGGCGGAACTCCTGCTCGGCGACCACCAGCACGCGTCCCGGCTGCGTCACGCGGCAGCCCAGCGAGCGGCGCTGCCCCGTCAGCAGGTTCAGCTCGCCGATGAACCCACCCGGGCCGTACGAGGCGATGATCGTCGCCTCGGGCTCCTCGCCGCGCACGATCTGCACCTCGCCGTCGAGCACCACGAACAGGTCATACGACGCTTCGCCGGCCTCGAACAGCAGCTCGCCGGCGGCCGTCGAGCGCTCGACGCCGAACGCCATGATCTCCGCCATCTGCGCGGGAGTGAGCACCGGGAACGGGTCGGCGCCGGTGGGTGCGGGGGTGCTCATCGCGTGTCGTTAGTGGCTCGGGAAAAGGGGGAGCTAGCGAACGGCCGAAGGACGGCGCTTGTGGCGGTCCGACGATGGTAGGAGAGCCGGGGACGAGCGCGAGCATTGGTCGAGTCGCGGTGGCGGCGGCGCGGGGCGCTTGCTCGCCGGGAGCGCGCGGCGGTAGGCTGCATGAGTCGCCCGACATTCGGGCCAATTCCAAAATCTGGGGGAGGACCTCATGAGGGGACCGATCGTTGCCGTCGCAGTGGCCGCCACGTTGATCGTGGGGCAGGCCGGCAGCGCCGCCGGCGCAGCCCAGCCGATCGCGCACGTCGCCTGCTCGCGAGACGTGCCGGCGACGATCGGCGGCCAGCGCAAGTGCCTCGGAGCAGGCGAGTACTGCGCGACGCGCTACGAGCGCCAGTACGAGCGCTACGGCTTTGTGTGCAGCACGCTCTACAGCCCGCCGCGGCTGAGGCGGCGCTGACCGCCCGCCGGCGCTAAGGCGTGAACAGGTTGTGGACCGGGAAGTCCTTGACGTCCGGTGGGCTCGGGAAGCCCTGGTCGCCGAGCCCGTGAAGACGCGGCATCAGCCGCTCCTGCACGAACTTGTCAAACGCCTCGCGCGACTCCCAGAAGTCGATCACGCCCCAGCCTCCGTCGACCGGGCCGGCCGAGTGCACGATCATCCCCGCCGGTGGATCGCTCTCGATTTTCATCACCTCGTGCGCCGCGTCGTACTGCTCCTGCGTTCCGTCCGCGAACTTGAGCCTGATGCCAACAGCCATGCGATGCCCCCTTGAGTGGTGTTCGGCGAGCCTACACCCGCCGCCGCCTCGCGGCCGGCCCCTTTGTTCTCCCGCGCCCGAGCACCCGCGCGCCGCGAGCGTGCGCGTCGGCGGCCCGTCAGGTTTGTCGGCGCGCGGTGCGGCGCCGCGCGGCGCCGGCTCAGCCGATGGTGGCCACGTCGATGACGAAGCGGTAGCGCACGTCTGAGCGCTCGACGCGGTCGTAGGCGTCGTCGACCTGGCTGGCGTCGATCAGCTCGATGGCCGGCTTGACGCCGTGCTCGGCGCAGAAGTCGAGCATCTGTTGCGTCTCGGGCAGCCCGCCGATGGGCGAGCCGGCCATGCTGCGCCGCGCGCCGATGAGCGAGAACGCGGCGAACGTGTCGGGCTTGGCGGGCGCGCCGACGCTGACGAGCGTGCCGTCGACGCGCAGCAGGCGCAGGTAGGCGTCGAGCCTGAGGTTCGCCGAGACGGTGTTGAGGATCACGTCGAAGCTGTTCTTGAGCTTGGAGAACGTCTCGCGATCGGACGTCGCGTAGTAGTGCTTGGCGCCGAAGCGCAGCCCGTCCTCCTGCTTGCTGAGCGTCTGGCTGAGCACGGTCACCTCGGCGCCGAGCGCGGCGGCGATCTGCACGCCGACGTGGCCCAGGCCGCCCATGCCGACGACGGCGACCTTCGTGCCCTCGCCGACTTTCCAGTGGCGCAGCGGCGAGTACGTGGTGATGCCGGCGCACAGCAGCGGCGCGGCGTCCTGAAGCTCCAGCCCGTCGGGGACCTTCACGACGAAGCGGTCCTTTACGACGATCTGCTGGCTGTAGCCGCCGTACGTCGGCTCGCCGTCGTACTCGCGGCCGTTGTACGTGGGCACGGCGCTGCTCGTGCAGAACTGCTCCTCGCCGGCCTGGCAGTACTCGCACTCGCCGCACGAGTCGACGAGGCAGCCGACGCCCACGCGGTCGCCCTCGGAGAACCTGTCGACGTCCGCGCCCACCGCAGCGACGATGCCGACGATCTCGTGGCCGGGAACCATCGGGAAGATCGAGCCGCCCCACTCGTCCTTGACCTGATGGATGTCGCTGTGGCAGATGCCGCAGAACTTGATGTCGATCTGCACGTCGCTGGCGCCGAGCTCGCGGCGCTCGATCGTCGTGGTGTCGAGTGGCGCGCCGGCTGACGGCGCGCTGAGGGCTGGGGTCGCGGACATGGGCTCCTCCGGTGGGTGTTCGGGGCGTGTGGGGCTGCGTGTCAACGTAACAGCCGAGCGGCGCGCCTCGTAACGTACGCGCATGATGTGTGAGCGCACCGCGCACGAACCCCGAGATGACGGACGGCCGCGTCCGGGCCGGGAGCGGGCATGAGGCTCGTGAGCATCGTCACCGATGGCGGCGCAGAAGCCGCCGTGCTGCTCGGCGAGCACGTGCTGCGCGCGGCTGACGTGGGCGCGCCGCAGAACATGCGCGAGCTGCTGGCCACGCACGATGAGGATGGACGGCGAGCTCTCGCCGAGCTCGCCGAGCGATCGACCGCGCGGCGTCTGGCGCTCGCCGAGTGCCAGCTCGCGGCGCCGGTACCCGACGCGCAGAAGATCGTGTGCATCGGCCTGAACTACCGCGACCACGCGCACGAGACCGGACAGGAGATCCCGCAGGCGCCGATGTGGTTCGCCAAGTTCCAGAACTCGCTGTGCGCCAGCGGCGCCGACATCGTGCTGCCGCGCGCGCACGCCGAGTACGTCGACTACGAGGCCGAGCTGGCGCTGGTGATCGGTCGCCGCGCGCGCAACGTCGCGGTGGACGATGCGCTCGCGCACGTTGCAGGCGCGATGCCGTTCAACGACGTGAGCGCGCGCGACCTGCAGCTGCAGAACCCGCTGTGGACGAGCGGCAAGGCGATCGACACGTTCGCGCCGTGCGGGCCTGCGCTGGTGACGCTCGACGAGATCGACGACCTCGGCGACCTGAAGCTGCGCACGCGCATCGACGGCGAGATCGTCCAGGAGGGCACGACCGCGAACCTGATCTTCTCGGCGGCCGAGCTGGTCGCGTGGCTGTCGCGCACGATCACGCTGGTGCCCGGCGACATCATCGCCACGGGCACACCCGCCGGCGTGGGGGCGGCGCAGGGCCGGTTCCTGCGCCACGGGAACGTCGTGGAGGTGGAGATCGAGGGCTTGGGGACGCTGAGAAATGCCGTGCGGGGCGAATGAGCTCGGCGACACGAAAGGGATGCGCCGTGGAGCCGCAACGATGCGCTGACGGCCCGGCATGTACTGACAGCCCAAGGCGGCTCGACGGCGCATCGCTTCGGCAATGCGCTGCCAGCCCGGCATGTACTGACAGCCCAAGGCGGCTCGACGGCGCATCGCTTCGGCAACGCGCTGACAGCCCGGCGATGCGCCGTCGAGCGCACGGCGATCCGCCGTCGAGCCGCAGGCGGCGATGCGCCGATTCGTCGCGGCGCTTGCTGCACCGGCATGAGCGCAAGCGTCGATGGCCGGTCGGGATCGAAGAGGGGGGACTACATAACCGTTAGCTATTCGCTATGCTCCCATGCATAACGGTTAGCTAACGTCAGTGAGGTTGCCCACGATGTCGACGGATGCAGCCGGTCTTGCCCAGCCGCAGCAGGAGCATGCTCCCGGCTATCAGCTTCGCGTCGTGCAGGAGGTTCTGCTGGCGCTGCTCGCAAAGGAGCCGTCGCACGGCTATCAACTCGGTGCGCAGCTGCAGATGGCGCTTGGACCGCTCGCCGACGCGCTGAACCGCGGGCATGTGTACGTCACGCTGAGTCGCCTGGAGAAGGCGCAGCTCGTCGTCTCGACGCGCGTCGGTCAGAGCGACCGCCCGGACCGGAAGGTGTACGCGCTGACGGCGAGCGGTCGCGAGCGGGTGCTGGAGTGGCTCGCGGACACGAGCTGGCCGAAGCCGGCGCCGGCGGAGTTCCACCTGAAGCTGGTGGTCGCCGCGGCGGCGGGCATGGCCGATCCGGTGGGCATCGTCGACGCCCAGCGGCGCGAGTTGCTGTTGGGTCTGCGCGAGGCTCAGCGAGCCGCGCTCGCGCAGCCCGACGGATCGCTGGCCGGCCTGTTGCTGGAGGGCGTGGTGCTGCGCCTGCAAGCGGACCTGCGCTGGCTGGAGGCGTGTGCGACGTACTGGAACGCGAAGAAAGGATCACGATGGAGCTGAATGCCCCGGCGCTGTCCGCATCGGGCCTGCGCAAGAGCTATGGCAAGGGCGCGGCGACGGTCGAGGCGGTCGACGATGTCGATCTGTCGGTCGCGCAGGGAGAGTCGGTGGCGATCGTCGGCCCGAGCGGCTGCGGGAAGTCGACGCTGCTGTATCTGCTCGGCGGCCTCGAGCGGCCGACGGCGGGCACGCTGCGTGTCGCCGGCGAGCAGCTCGAGCGACGGGGCGAGGCGGCGCTCGCGCGGCTGCGACGTCGCGCGCTCGGCTTCGTGTTTCAGGCGAGCCACCTGGTCGACGAGCTGACGGCGAGCGAGAACGTCGAGCTGCCGGCGCTGCTGGCGGGCGCGTCGCCACGTCGGGCTCGCGCGCGGGCGAGCGAGCTGCTCGAGCAGCTCGGGCTGAGCGACCGCGCTAGCCATCTGCCCTCCGCGCTGTCGGGTGGGCAGCGCCAGCGGGTCGCCATCGCTCGCGCGCTCGCGAACAAGCCTCTGGTGGTGCTGGCGGACGAGCCTACGGGCAACCTCGATACCGCCGCCACGATCGAGATCCTGCGCCTGTTCGAGGAGCTTCACGTCAACGGCCAGACGCTGCTGGTCGTGACGCACGATTCGCGGATCGCGGCGACGGCCGATCGGCTCATCACGATGCGCGACGGGGCGTTCGTCGACGACACGAGGCTCACAGGCGGCACCGGTCGGACGCTCAGCGCGATGACCGGGCTCGAGGGCTGAGCGATGGGCCGGCTGCTGCTGATCGCGCGGCTGGTGACCGGCGACATCAAGCTCCGCCGCATGCAGTCGGCGCTGTTGGTGCTGATGATCGTGGCGACGACCGCGACGCTGACGCTCGGGCTGGTGCTCGGCCATGTCAGCACGAACCAGTTCGCGGGCACACGTTTGGCGACTCGGGGACCGGACGTGGTCGCCGAGCTCGGCTTCGCCCCAGGCTCCAAGCGTCCCTCGCCCAAGCGGTTCGCGCCGCTGCTCCACGGCCACGGCATCTCCGCGACGGCGGGCCCCTACCCGGTTGCGTTCGTGCGGCTCACCACTCGGCGGTCAGGCGTCGCCGTCCAAGCCGAGGGTCGTGATGCCGCGCCCGCCGCGGTCGACAGGCCGCTGGTCGCCGCCGGGCGCTGGGTGCGACCGGGCGGTGCGGTGGTCGAGCAGGGTCTCGCCGATTCGCTCGGCCTGCATGTCGGCGACGCGATTCGCCTGGGCGGTCAAGGGTTTCACCTGGTCGGCATCGCGCTGACGACCGCGCAGCCGTTCTACCCCGCGCGCGTGCCGGGACTCGTCTGGCTCACGCGCGCGAACGCCGAAGGGCTCGCGAGCAAAAGCCAGCCGCTGGGATACCTGCTCGACATCAGGCTGACGAGCTCCGCCTCGGCGCCTTCGTTCGCGGAATCGCCGGCGGGAAACGCCTTCGCCGACGCGACTCGCGCCGAGCCCTCGCTGATCGAACCGTGGCAGGAGGTCCGCAGGGCCGACTACCGCGTGGTCGCGCTCGACCGCAAGGTTCTGCTGGTCGGGAGCCTGCTGCTGTCGATGCTCGCCATAGCCAGCATCGCCGTCGTCGTCGGCGGTCGAATGGCCGAACAGAGCCGGCGGGTGGGCGTGCTCAAGGCCGTCGGAGCCACGCCGTCGCTGGTGGCCCTCGTGCTGCTCGCCGAGAACCTCGTGCTCGCGCTCGCGGCCTCGATCGCGGGCCTGGTGGCCGGCAGCCTGCTCGCGCCTTCGCTCGCCAGGCCCGGCGTCGGCCTGCTGGGCGCCGACGAGCCGCCCAAGTTGACGACGACGTCGGTCGCAGTGGTGATCGGCGTCGCGGTTGCGATCGCGATAGCGGCGACGCTCGCGCCGACGCTCAGGGGAGCGCGCACGAGCACGATCAGAGCGCTGAACGATCCGGCTCATCCACCGCGCAGACGCCCGTGGCTGATCGCGATCTCCGCTTTGCTGCCGGTGCCGTTGCTGCTCGGGCTGCGTTTGGTCGCGCGGCGCACGCGGCGCACGGTGCTGACCGCGGCGGGCCTGACGGTTGCGGTGGCGATGGTCGTCACCGCGATAACGGTGCAGCACGACCTTCAGGTCACGCACAAGGAACGCATGCCGGTCGGGTTCCTGTTCAGCTCCGGCTCCGCAACGGCGGACCGAGCGAACCATGTGCTCGTGATGCTCAGCGTGATCCTCGTGATCCTCGCTGTGATCTGCGCGGCGTTCACCGCGTGGGCGTCGGTGATCGACACCCAGGTGTCGAGCGCGCTCGCACGGGCCCTGGGCGCGACGCCGCGCCAGATCAGCGCCGGGCTGACGACCGCCCAGCTGCTTCCCGGGCTCGTGGCGGCCTGCGTCGGCATCCCGGCCGGCCTGCTGCTCTACCAGCTCGCCGGCGGCCACCTATCCGAGGCGCGGCCGCCTCTGCTGTGGCTGCTGGCGGTGATTCCCGGCACGCTCGTCGCGGTCGCGGCCGTGACGGCGGTCCCGGCGCGGATCGGCGCCCGCCGCTCGGTGGCTGAGGTGTTGCGGGCTGAGTGAGGGGCGGGGCTGAGCGCCCTGACTGCCTCTCTCCACCTTCAATTTACACCGCACAGGGGGCTTGTTTCAAGCCCACGTCGTGCCGCATAATCGCCCGCCGCAGGTCACGGAACCTACGGAAAGGGGAGCTGCATGCGCGTGACTTTGATCGATGCACGGGGGGAACGGGACATCGAATCGACGACGAGACTCGCGGTGCAGTCTCTGACGGCTGGCGCGGAGGTGTGGGCATGAGCGAGCACGCGGTGGTGATCGCCGGGGGCGGTCCGACGGGGATGATGCTGGCGGCGGAGCTGGCGCTTGCGAAGGTCGACGTGGCGGTCGTCGAGCGGCGTCCCGATCACGTGCTTGCCGGCTCGCGGGCCGGTGGTTTTCACTCGCGCACGATCGAGGTGCTCGACCAGCGCGGCGTCGCCGATCGCTTCCTCGCGGAGGGACAGGTGGCCCAGGCCGCGACGTTCGGCTCGACCGTGCTGGACATGAGCGACTTTCCGACGCGCCACCCGTACTCGCTCGGGATCTGGCAGAACGAGATCGAGCGGATCATGGCCGCGTGGATCGCCGAGCTGCGGGTGACGATCGTTTACGGAAGTGAGGTGACGGGCTTTGTGCAGGACGCCACCGGCGTCGACATCGAGCTGTCCGATGGTCGGTCGCTGCGAGCGCAGTACCTCGTCGGATGCGACGGAGGTCGGAGCGTGATCCGCAAAGCGGCAGGCATCGAGTTCCCCGGGTGGGATGCGACGAGGAGCAACCTGATCGCCGAGGTCGAGATGACCGAGGAGCCGGTCCTGGGCACCCGGCACGACGCCGTCGGTGTCCACGGCCTCGGCAGGTTGGAGTACGACGTGATCGACGGCGAGGTGGTCTACAAGGACAGCGGGCCGGTGCGCGTCGTGCTGACCGAGCGGCAGATCGGGTCCGGCAGCGAGCCGACCCTGGGCGACCTGCGCGAGGCGCTCATTGCCGTGTACGGCACCGACTTCGGCGCCCACAATCCGACGTGGATCTCGAGGTTCACCGACACGACGCGTCAGGCGGCGGCGTACCGCGCGGGACGAGTGCTGCTGGCGGGCGACTCGGCGCACGTGCACTACCCGGCGGGCGGACAGGGCCTCAGCCTCGGCGTGCAGGATGCGGTGAACCTGGGGTGGAAGCTGGGCCAGGTAGTCAACGGGACTTCGCCGGCGAGCCTGCTGGATACGTATCAAGACGAGCGCCACCCTGTGGCTGCGCGCGCGCTTGCGCACACGATGGCTCTGGCCACGCTTCAGCGCCGTGACGAGCGCATGAAAGCGTTGGTCGATGTCGTATCGGAGCTGGCGAGCATGGACGAGCCGCGCAGGCGGCTCGCTGGGCTTCTCTCTGGGCTGGAGATTCACTATGACCTTGGCGAGGGGCATCCGCTGCTCGGGCGCCGCATGCCCGATCTGGACGTCGTGACGTCCGACGGGCCGCTGCGGGTCTTCGAACTGCTGCACGGCGCCAGGGCCGTGCTGCTGAACCTCGGTGAGCCCGGCTGTTTTGGCATCGCCGGGTGGGCGGATCGGGTTCAGTTGATCCACGCCGCTCACGCTGGACCGTGGGAGCTTCCGGTGATTGGCGCGGTCGCCGCTCCGGCCGCTGTGCTGATTCGGCCCGACGGGTATGTTGCGTGGGTGGGCGACGGCACGGACGCCGGATTGCGCGACGCGCTGACTAGGTGGTTTGGACCGGCTGCTGCGACGTAGCGAGGGGGCGGACCGCGAGAACGCGAACCCCGAGAGCGGCGGGAGTACGCCCCACCAGCGCACGGTTGCCCGCGCTACTCGCGGCATTCTGTCGTGCACGCCGACGTCGACGAGTTTGCACACCAGCCGTCTCCTCTGCGCTGACGACGCGGTGTGACCAGCGCGAGCAGCGACGCGGCGATCAAGCAGATAGCGGCATCGACGAGCAGCGCCGTGCTGACTCCGCTCAGCACGCAGCGCGCCCCGGGGAGGTGCATGAATAACGCGCGGTGGCAAGGGGGGCTCCGGTGGCCGCTGGGCCTCGGGACGGGCGTGTAGATCAAGCGACCACCTTGGGGCTAAGACCCGCCGGTCGAGGTAGGCCTTGCCCGTTCTCCTTCGGCGTCTGCGTAACGCTCTTAGCACCTTCGTTGAAGTCGCCACTCCGCACTCACACCAACCTATAGCGGCGTCTCCGCACATGCTTACCCTCATGCTGTAGCTGTAGAGCGTAGACGTGCTCGGCTCTCGCAGCGGCACTGCCTCGCCGTAGATTCGCTCGCGCAGGTGGGGGCTAACACCGCCATCGCTGAGCAGATCGACCGTGTGCGCCGAGCAGGTCTTCGAGGTCTTGCCATAGGCCGACGTGCCGCGCAAGGCAGGTCGGGTCGTACCGACGAAAGGAAACACGCTATGCCGGCAAAGCGGGATTGATGCGCGGGGCCTGCTGGGCGGGATTGCGCGTCTCTACGCGTCGGCCGGTGGGTGTCGAGCCGGTTTGGGCGCGACGGTCTAGCGAGGCTGGATGCGCGGAAGCAGCAGCGCCGTCTTGCTTGGCTGAGGACGTGGCCCTTCTAGGCCATCCAACCCGGGAAGCCGCGGAGGGAATCCTCGATCGCGGCCGCCATCTGCTGTAGACCGTCCTCGAGTTCAGCGAGTTGACGCGGTCCGAGAGTCTGAGTGAGACGAGTGCGGTAAGCCTCGAAGAACGCGGCGCTCAGAGCTAGCATTTCCTCGCCTCGTGCGGTTCGCTGCAAGCGGACCGCACGAGCGTCTCTGGGGTCCGGCTCGCGGCAGACGTAACCGACTCTCTCCAGCGAAGCGACCGTCTTGGCGGCCGCCTGCTTGCTGACGCCCAGCCGTCGCCCCAGCTCCGACGCCGTACTGCCGTCGGGACCGATCGCCTGAAGCGCAAAGCCGTGAAGTGGGCGGGCTTCGTCATGGCCGCTCTCGGACAGCATGCGATGAAGCTCATCGATCAGTGATCTGAATGCACCGACCAGCAGGAGTGGAAGTTCGAAGCCGGCGCGGTCACCAGTGAGCATCTACGAATGCTTGCACAAGGAAGACAACCCAGTAGACTATTTAGACAACCCCGTTGTCGATCAAAGGGATCTCGCCATGTCCTACGTGATTCGCGTGACTGAACGTCGCCGCTCTGAGACTCCGGCTGGCGCGATGACGACCCATGCATCACCCACCATCGGCTCCACCGCCGGTCTCTCGATGTGGGAGGTCGAAATGACGGAGGGCGCGTCGGGTCCTCTTCACGTGTTCGATTCCGAGCAGATCTGGACGGTCCTCGAGGGTGCGTGCTCAGTGCACATCGCGGGCAAAACCGAGATCCTCGGCCCCGGGGATACAGTGGTGATGCCGCCAGAACTCGAGCGACAGGTCGCCGCGCGCACCGATGTCCGCCTCCTTGTCTGCGGTCATGGAAACGCCATTGCACGGGTACCCGGAGAGCCCGAGCCACGCGGCACACCCGCCTGGATCGCGTGATCGACCGCTCCCACAACTGTTGTCACACACGCCCGATGATGGTGGCATTCGCGGTGTCACCCCACTCGCATATCGTCGGCAACCCTCGTTGACGAGATATATCCGAACGCCGAAGGCGGCAACCGGTCTACCACTACGGTCAGTTTGGGAACGACCGGGAGGAACCAGCGACGCAAGAGCCGCCGTTGCGTTTTATGCGGAATACGCCGAAATCGAAGCGGGAGCGGCACGAGCCGGCGTCGACCTTCAGGATCATGCCGCAATCCTCGATTCACAGCTGGCACAGCAGCTCGGCGGCGGTGTCCTTGTACAGGTGTCAGTGGTCGCACCGTCAGCGCTAGTCCGGCCTCCTGTGCCACGCCTCCGTGGCTCATGCTCACAGCCACTCCGAGGGGCGTGAGATTGCAGGGCCGGGGTACGAAGTACAACGAAAAGAACGAGATCAACGATTCGTGGTCTGCGCCGCGGGCGTCAATGGTGAAGAAGGTGTCGCGCAACAGGCGGATTGCGGCGTTGAGAAGGGATTTGAACCGATCGGCAATGTCGCTGGCCTTGAGCGGGTGAATACGTGCACATAAAAAACACTCGACGAGCTTCAAAAGAGGGGCGCCCGGCACGAACGCGGGTGGCTGTAACTTCTGGTACCAGGGCGTCAACACGGCTGCATCGGTACTGCATGTGCACATCATGGTGGGACTCAGCTAGAGGTGTGCGTTCTTTGAGCACTCGGGCAACCTGGATATCCGCGATCGGCGCGTGTCTCGGGTGTGCGCTTGTGGCGGGCTGTGACACGCAAAGTCCTACCATTATGCGCTCTGCCGAGCCGGTGGCCATGGGAGTGCACTACTCTCATCCGGCGGGTCAGGCAGGACGGGTACGGGGTCGAAGACCAAAAGCGTAGTCCCCGAGCACTACGAAAGATGCGGCGCCCGATTTGACACGGACCGGCTACTTGGAATGCGCCTCCACAAGGCCGAGCAGCTCGGGGTTCGGGTCGGATTCCTGATCCTGCCGGCCGTACGTGACGGGAGGTCCGCAGCCCCAGTCGCTGATTATCGCGTCAATCGCGTCGACGTGACGTGGATCGCGGCGTCATCACTCGCATTGCGGGGATTGGGTAGAGCCCGCCAGACCCGTGCGAGGGCGCGTGCCCAGGCGGGCATTGAGGAACAGTAGCGCCGCGGACCGTCCGGCCGAGCCTGTCGAGCGTGTGCACGACGATCACGTCCCCGTCGCGTGTGTACTCCAAGGCCGCTCGCAGAGCCGGTCGATCGACCGTCGCGCCGAACTTCTCGTCGACGTAGATCCGGTCGCGCGCGATCCCGGTCTCAGCGAGCGCCTCGATCTGCCGCTCGAGGTCCTGCTTGACGGTCGATACGCGCGCGTACCCGAGCCCCCACGAGCACGACCATGCCGGAGGTCGTGAACGTACGATCAAATCGAGACGGCTTTGCGGCACCAACCTTCGGGACGCGGGGTGCCGCGTTGCCGCAGCGGTCGTGACGGAGCGCAGGAGGCGTTCCACTTCCAAGGAAGTGGAACGCCTGGGTGAATGGCGATCGCACCCCCGCCAGTTTTCCCGCGCGTTCGGGGGCGGGTTGACATCGCAAGTGAGATGCTCGCGGCGTTATCAGGCCCGAAGCTCGGTGACGACACACCGCGACGTCGACTGCGGATCTCGGCCTACTTGTCACTCGGTGCCTCGTTCCTTAACGGCACCCCGACATGCGCCGCCGACAGGCGTGACCTCGCGCCGCTTTCATTCGCCGAGGATGGCGTTCAGAACCGTCCAGGCTCGCCAGGCACGGGTGACGCCGAACTGGGCGTTGTAGCGCAGCGCAGCACGGACGTCTTCCGGCGAGGCTCCGCCCCTCAGCGCCCGGTCAACGTGGATCCGGAACGTCTCATCGAGGGTCTGGTAGTGCACGTCGACACTCAGGCTGGCGAATCCCCGCTCGCGCTCGCTGAGCGTGCCGGGACCGTGCCCGGACCGCATCAGTGACTGTAGGTCGAAGTACTCGGCGAAGTGGGGATCCATCGCCACCAGCTGCCCGCGCACCGTCTCTGGCATCGGGCTTGGGCCGGGCTTCAGCACCTCGGCCGGAAGTGGTTCGACGTCCTGCGGGACGATCCCCTCCGCCGCCTCGAGTTCCGCGAGCCGCTCGAGACCCGCGACCGCCGCGGGATAGCCGCAGTCGTAGGCGATGAAGCGAATCAGCGCGCGAATGTCCGATGTCGACGTTCCGGCCTTCAGTCCGCCGTGAACGTGGGCCTCGAACGCCAGACCCAAGCTCGGCTGGCAGATGTCCGCCACGATGCGTAGGAAGGTCTTCTCGCGGTCGGTCAGCTCGGGTATCGCGCGGACGTGCGCGGCCGTCGCTCCGAGCATCTGGGCGAACACGGGGTCGAGAGCGGCCACGCGCTCCAGGTCGGCGTCCTGCGCCGTTGCATCCGTGGTCATCATCGATACCACTCCTTTCTGAGATGGACAGGTGTAACGCGACAACTGTAGCGTCTTTGCGCTACGGGCGTAGCGCGACGCGCGTCTCGCTATCCTGGTGAAGCGATGAGGACGACGTCAACCAGCCGCCGACGGCCCAACGCCCGCGGACAGGGCGACCGGCTCCGAGAGGAGATCATCACGGCAGCGCAACTTCTGCTCGACGATCTCGCCGATGACGAGGCGCTCTCGCTCCGCGCGGTGGCACGCGCGGTGTCGATCGCCGCAACCTCCGTGTACCTGCACTTCCCCGACCGGGACGCGCTCGTGCTCGCCGCGATGCAGCGCTGTCACGAAGAGCTGGTACAGGCCGGCGACGCCGCAGCCGCGGCCGCCTTAGATTCCGCCGCCGCCCTCCGCGGCAGCATCCTCGCGCAGGCCGGGTGGGCCATGGAACATCCCGGCCTCTACAAGGTGCTGCACGAGAGCAGGGTCCACCGCAAGCTGGGGATGCCGTTCAAGCAACTGCTGATCGAGCGGACGGAAGAGGCGGTGCAGGGCTGCATGGACGCCGGACTCGCGCCCGCCGGCGACGCGAAGACAGTGGCGATCGATCTGCGGACAGCGGTTGCCGGCATGCTCGTTCAGCGAATAAACGAGCCGGATCTCGCATGGCCTGAAGCCGCCGAGCAACTCGATCGGTTCCTGGCAAAGCTCGTCGGGCTCAGCGGCTAGCTTCCCCGACGCGCGCCCGGACATGTTCTGGCGCTCCCCTGCCGTCGACAGGCCGCTCGCCCGCGCTCCGGTCACCATCACGCCGCAGTCCCACCCCCAGAGCCAAACCGCGCTCTCTCAGGACGCGCCCAGCCCTTCCCAGCGCCCACCAGCATTTCTATCGGGGAGACAGATGGTGCGTGGCTTGGCGGTGCAGGTTTGCGGCGAGCGTGGGCGGTTTCGGGGGCGGGGGACGAGTTCCGCTAGAGCTTCGCCCTCAGTACCTCCGCCCTGCGCTGAGCCGTCTCGCGTTCGGCGTCGGTTCGGCCCGTCATGTTCTCCGTGAGCTTGGTGATCTTCTCGCGGATCTTGTCGTCCGCACCGCGCTGGTCGAGAGCTGCGAGCGCGTTGTTACCCCACTCCACCAGGTCCGCAATCTCCTTGCGGACCCACTCCCGCTCGTCGTCCGGGGCCGACAACCAAAACGCCATGGGCTCAACCGCCTCGAGCGCGGCGCCGAGAGTCAGGATCGTGCGGCGCGTTTTCTGCCACTGGGTCCAGTCGCCCTCGATGGTCCGCCGCATCTCGGCCAACGTGGCCATCGGAGACCGCTGACGGCGACTCTTCCTGCGCCTTCGTTGCGCGTTGGCGAACCGGCGCGCGGCCGTCTCCGCCTGCCCGCTGGGAGTAGCCTTCCAACGTGCGGCGCCGGTGGCCGTCGCACCAGCGGGCAGGATCAACCCGATCTCGGCGAGCCGCTTGCGTAGTGTCCGCACCTCCATGTCGGGTGCCTTGAAGGGCCGCCCGGTCGCGGTCCGCCACTGCGAGGTGTCCAGCGTTTCTTCGAGCTGCTTGTCCGTCAGCGGCCCCCCGCTCTCACGGAGCAGCTCGAGCATTTGGCGAAGTCGGGGGCGACGCTCGAGCTCTGGCTCGAGGGTCGTTTCGTAATCGCTCATTGCCAACTCTCCTAGTAGACACAGGGAGGGAGCCCGATGTCCGCTGCGGGCCGGTATCGGGGCCGGCGCGGCAGGTACTCCCTCCCTGTTCTGGGTGCTAGCTGTCGCTAGCGCCGTTGCTGTCGCCTGCCGTAAGGGCGAGCACGGCCTTCGCCGTGACGCCGGCCTGCTTGATGCCCTTGTCCAGCTTCGTGTTGAGCAGCTTCCGTGCGTCCGGCTTATGCTCGATCACGAAGTTGAACTCGCGGGCCGCCTCGGCGGCTGCCGAGTTCACGCGGTCCGTACGGTCCATCGCCCAGTACTGGCTGAGCAGATCCAGGTCGCCGGTGACGAACCAGGCCGGCGTTTCGTCGTCGCCGACCACGGTAGTCATCATCACCAGGCCCCGTTTCTGCGCGGCGACCTTCTTCTGGACGAGACCCCTCCTGCCCGTCTGGAGCAGATGGGAGACCTTCGCCACGATCCGCTTTCTGGCGTTGGTGGCGACCGCGAGCTCGACGTCGTCCAGCTCGTTCGGATCGGGCTCCGTCAGCGATGGGAAGAGCAGCTTCATCAGCGTCCCCTTCGTGACGGCCTTCGTCGGGATCTCTGCCTCGCGGTCGAGCTCAGTCGAGAGCACGATCTTGAGGATGTTCTTCGCGAGGGCCTCGCGGTCGTACTCCTTCTCACCCTCGACGAGCGTTGCGTACCCGTCCGTGCCGAGGGCATCGAGCTCGGCTTCTGAAATGCGGCGCTCGAGCTCGTTTGGGTCGATGGCAATCATCGCCATGCCGTCCTCTTTCTACGCTCTGACTGTTCGGCTGCCGGAGTATTCCGGCTAGGCGGTCGGTTCAGGCGCTCGACCAAAATAGCACTTCGAACCTGTCCTCGTGGGATGCGGATTCCGCAGCTCCGTTGACTACGCGGCGGATGCTGCTCGCGCCTTGGCCCCCTGGCGCTCGTCGCGAGCGCGAGCGTGTCCGACGCGGGCTCCAGCGGGCCCGCTCGTCGGGTAGCGTCGTGAACCGTGACCGCTGCCACGAGCGGAGAAGGCCCGACCAGGAACGCTGGAGTCTCTCTCGCAACCTACGGAGGCCCAGCCTTCGATGAGCTCTGTGCGTCATCCGCCGACGCAAGCCGTCGCATGGCACGCACACGCCGGCGCGACACCAAGCCTGAGCTCGAGCTCAGGCGGAAGCTCTTTGCGCGTGGCCTGCGCTACAGAGTCGACGTGCCAATCCTCGGCTCCATCCGTCGGCGCCCCGACATCGTCTTTTCGAGAGCGAGGGTCGCCGTGTTCGTCGACGGCTGCTTCTGGCACGGCTGCCCCGATCACGCCACCTGGCCGAAGGCCAACGAGGCGTTCTGGCGCGAGAAGATCGAGACAAACAAGCTGCGCGACCGGGATACCGATCAGCGGCTATCGGACGCCAGCTGGCTCGTCGTGCGCGTCTGGGAACACGAGGATGCAGACCGGACCGCCGACAGACTCGAGAAGATCGTGCGCGAACGCCGTGGCCATCGATCCTAATCATCCCCTACGCGCCGCCCTCGATGCGGCTGAGCCGAAGCCCGAGGCGCGCGGAGAGCGTGAGGACAAGAAGAACTACGCGCAGCGTCTTTCGAACGAGCTCGCACAACTCGTCGCTGACGCCCTTCGAGCTGACTTCCCCAACATCACGCCGACGGCAGGCGGAACGGGACAAGAGGCTTCCGTGGGCGTGGACAGAGGAAGCAAGCGACTCGACGTGAAGGCGACCGACGCGACGCTTGGCCTCATCCTCAACGTCTCGATCAAGACCTACAGCTTTCAGGACTACAGCCCATCGAAAGGTCGCCTGGGCCGCTGGACGAAGAACATCGTCCGAAACGACCACGAGCTCCGCGGCGAGGCCATGGTGCTCCATCAGCGGCAGCCGTACTCCGTGCTCGCCGCAATCATGTTCGAGCCCTATGAGATCTGCGATGACGGCGACCCGAGCCGTGCAAGCGACACGGCTAAGTCATCCTTTGCGCATCACGTTTCCGTGTTGTCCAAGCGCTCGGGCCGGGGGCGCCGAGCTGTCTACGGCGCGACGCCGGGCTCCTACGTCGACTACGGCGCCCAAGATCCGCGGAACGACCTCTTTGAGCGCGTCTTCATCGGCCTGTACGAACAGCACGGCGAAGACCGTGGAGCAGTTCGTTTCTTCGACGTCGAGACGCCGCCCCCGCGGAATGGACGACCCGCCGACGACACAACCATCGGATTCGGCGAGCTCATCGAAGCCATCAAGTCCGAGGTCGACCGACGCAACAGGTTCGCTCCCACCTGGGCCGAGGCCGCGGACGACGACGAGGACTAGCGGGTCGGCAGCGAGAGACGTTGATCGTCAAGCGGCCAGCACGAGCTGCCCGTTCATGACCTCGAGGTGGGTCTCTGCTTCGCGTATGAGGTCCTCCGGGATGCGCAACGTGCCGCGGCGCGTCCGCGAGAGGAACCCGGCGGTGGCGCGCGCCGAGAGCTGCTTGGGGGCGAAGGCCAAAAAGTCGTGCAGGTGCGGTCGCGGAGACGCCGCAGGCCACATCGAGACGTCGACGGCGTACCGCCCTCCCTTGCGTCCCCAAGCCGCGCGCGGCCATCGTGCGCCGGCAGGGAGTGCGATCTCCGCGCCCGATCGGTAGGTGCTCGCGATAAGCAAGCGCTCGCCGATCCAGCGCGCGACGGGGACGCTCACCGCGTTGCCGACGAGTCTCCACCGCGCGCCCTTCCGCCGACCGGCAACCGAGTCGGCGGGCGAGGTCCAGTCCGCTGGGAAGCCCTGTAGTCGCTCGGTGTCGCGTAGATCGGGTGTCACGATCGCTCCCGTTCCAGGCCGCCAGATCGCAGGCGGCGACGGGATGCCGATCGTAGACCCCCCCTTTAGCGTGGGGACGGCGTCGACGGCCCAGCCCAGGCCCCGGATGCCCTCCGTCCAGTAGAAACCACACGCGAGATCGCCACGATCGGCGATCTCGATCTCGCCGTGATCCTCCTCGAGGAGTACCGAGCGTGGGTCGTCCACGCGCGAGGCCAGAAGAAGCACCCGCTGGCGGCGCTGGGGCAGACCGAACGCACGCGTATCGACCACTCGATACGCCCAGGTGTAACCGCGACGATCGAGCTCGGCGGTGAGCCAGCGCATTGCCTCACCTCGGTCGAGCTGAAGCATGAACGATACGTTCTCGAGCAGCAGCCATCGCGGCTCGGGTTCCGCCGCGTCGAGCAGGCGGAGCACGTGGCCCACGAGCCCCGACCGGCTGCCACCGATGCCCACGGTCTTCCCCGCCTGGCTGAGGTCCTGGCACGGGAAGCCCGCGGCGACTAGATCGCATGCCGGTAGCGCCTCAAGCGACTGGATGTCTTGCTCGACCGGTATACCGGGGAATCGATCAGTTAGGACTTGGCCGGCCGCCGGATCGATCTCGCACAGCAGTACGGTTTCGTGTCCGCTCGCGTGTAGGCCGAGCTCGATACCGCCAATGCCGGCAAACAGCCCGACGACACGTAGAGATTGTTCGGGGTGCATGTCCAGCCACTCAACCAGTCGCTTCGGATGGCCCACGCTGCCGGTTTCGACGTCGGCTCGTTTCGCGCGTGCGATAGGCAGCGGTGACGCGACCGAGAGCTCGCTCTCGATCGCGATGCCCATAGAGCTTTCGCACGAGCTCGCCGCCGTCGGTGTGCCCGAGCGCGATCGCCACGTCCTCCGACGGCAGTTCGAGCTCGTTGACCATGTACCAGCCGGCAAAGTGCCGGGTCGCTAGGTAGAGGCTGCCGCTCCAGCCGGCGGCTGCTCGCACGGCCTTCCAGTGGTAGGCGCGCGACGCCGCCGACCAGTGCGCTCCGCGGATCGGCGCGAAACAGAACTCGCCTTCGATCGGCAGCG
Organism: uncultured Solirubrobacteraceae bacterium; assembly: GCA_963794905.1. Classification (GTDB taxonomy): domain Bacteria; phylum Actinomycetota; class Thermoleophilia; order Solirubrobacterales; family Solirubrobacteraceae; genus Palsa-744. The sequence continues at coordinate 383,991 of CAWCFO010000002.1, read as the reverse complement.
AGACGATCGCCTCGCGTGCCGGCTCGGTCAGCGGCGCCTCGCGCGCCTGCCCGTTCTTCGGAGACGTGAAAGTTCGGGTCGCTGCGCTGAACTGCTCGACTACGCGTATGCGTCCACGTGCGAGGTCGACATTGACGCGCCGCAGAGCATCCAGCTCGCCCGGCCGCATACCGGTGAACGCTGCGACCTGAAGCCACGCCGCGAATGATGGGCTGGCGAGCTCGTGAGCGCAGCGGATGATCTGCCACACATGCTCCTCGGTGGGCGGCTGCTCGTGCCTGCGGCCCGGTCCCCTCGATACGCCGAGCCTCGCGAACGGGTTCTGACGCACCCGCCGCCCGCCCTTCGCGGAGGCGGCGTCGTTGAACATTGCGCGCAGGGCGGGGATCGTGCCGTTGCGCTTGCCACCAGCCAGCCAGTCGGCCACGACCGCGTCGTCGATCGCGTCCATCTGCCGGGCGCCGTACTGCTCCGCGAATGCCCGCGTGCGCTCCCGGTTGTGGAGGTTGGTCGAATCCTTCGGGCGCGCGAACAGCGGGTCGGTCGTCCATCGCTCCCAGAACCCGTAGAGTGTCAGGTCGCGGGCCTGCACATCGCCAAGGCGCTCACGCGCCCGCTCACGAGCGCGCTTGGCCTCGGTCTTCGTCGGGAACGTGCCCTGGCCGCCGAGAATGGCCGAGACGCTGACATTGCGACTTCGCACCGGATCGTAGACTTGAGCCCGCCAGCGACCGGACGGCATCTTCATCACGCTCATGCGAGCCCACCCCGTCGCTCAGCCCAATCGAGCGCTACAGACGGACGAAACCGCCGCGTGCGCCGACCCCAAGTCACCGAAGGCATGCCCTCGGCGACCAAGCGGTCGACGGTCGCCACGCTGACACCCATCAGCCGAGCGAGCTCCGCCCGCGACAAGTAGCGCTCAGGAACCGGGCCGGTCGGTTCAAGGGTCGGCGAATGACGGACAGAGTTGGTCCTCACGACGGGTACAGACCCCGAGGCCGTCGCAACGGCCAACGACTTAAAGCTCAGCGCGATCAGATTGCGTCGGTTCGCAATTCGCTGGCTCGCCGAAGACTGCGCGTCGGGAACGCGAAGTCCCCGATCCGGTGGACGAGACCGACGCCTGCCAGTCGCGCTACGGCGTCTTCGGCATCGGCCTTGTCGCCGAGTTCGCGTGCGATCTCATCGAGGCTCCACGGCCACGCATCTCCGTCGAGCACAAAGCTGATCACGGTGTTGTCGATCTCATCGTCCGAGAGACCGGCCCTCCGGTCCTCGTCTGGAATACGCTGCTGCTGCATGGGAAGGTCCGTCCTTTCCGTGCCACGCCCCCGGGGCAGTTCGCGCTGTCGCCGGGGGCATTGGTTGACTTGGTTTCGCCTAGTCTACTATCACATCGGCGGTAAGTCTAGATCGACTAGTCCGACCCCTCCGCGAGGCGCTCGGCGCGTCTGACCAGCGTCGAGGTTTTCACACCGAGACCCTCGGAAAGTCGGACGATGTTGCTCCAGCTGGGGTTGCGCCGTCCGTGCTCGACCGTACTTACCCAAGCCTGCCGAAAGCGGGTGGCCTGTGCTAGCTGAACCTGACTCATCCCGCGCTCCGTGCGGATCGCGAGCACGGCGCGTCCCAGGGCAACCAGATCAGGAGCTGGACGACTCATCGCGGGTGAGACTTCGCCGCCTTTGTGCTCGCCCCCTGCACGCCGAGCATTCGGTTCGCGCAGCTGGCCCCAGCTCGCTCACGATCGAGCGCTAGCCCGTCCGGCGCCTGTGCTCAACACCAGACCGCCACGTCAGCGTCCAGAGTCCTCCGTTGTGCGACGTCGCACAAAGCACCGCGTCCTCTGTTGCTCCTATGTCAAGCGAGATCCGCATTTTGCGGAGATGCCTGTCGGTGCCCACATAGAATCGGCGGGATGGAGGATCGCGAGCTATGGGCGCAGGACGCGAGGGTTCTCGCGGACATCGGTTTGGCGCTGACGAGTCGTGATCTTCCTCGAGTTGAGGTGCGGCTTCCCCGCGCTCTTGCCGACCTTGCGGTTAGTGCTTGGGAACGTGACGACTCAGAGGGCGACTCAACGGCGGGAGAGACCATCGAGCAGCGTCAGGTTCGCCACCGTGCTGCGACGCTCGCGCTGATCGGCTTGTCGGTCAACGAACTCGGTCGGCGAGACGGTGATGATGTCCTCGTCGAACTGTCGCCTGATCTCATCGGGGACGCGTTTCGAGCTGCGGACGAAATGCCCCCCGTAAGCGGCGAGGACGTCAACTCCGAGGACGTCGCTTAGGTAACGCAGATCATCCGCGTCGGAGCCGGCCCAGGGATTGTCGAAGCTCGAATCGGGGCTCCTGCCGGCCGGAGCAGTAGACGGTGGTAGTGGCGTGCGAGGTGCCGCTTCAGGCAGCGCATCGCCTCGATGCGGGTCTTGCCCTCGGCTTCCTTGCGATGCAAGTAGGCGCGCGTTCCGGGGTCCAGCCGTCCGCGCGTGATCGCGATGACGTGCAGGGCGCGGTTGATTTGACGGTTGCCGCCGCGGTCCAGGCGGTGGCGATCGGTGCGGCCGGATGAGACGGGGATCGGAGCGACGCCAGCGAGCCTTGCGAAGTGGGCGTCGCTCTTGAAACGCTCGGCACCGGCAGTTTGTCCGATCAGGATCGCGGCGGTGAGCGGCCCGCAGCCCGTCTCGGCGAGCATCTCGGGACGATGCACACGGATGAGGTCCCGCAGGTCGCGCTTGATCTGCTCTGCTTCGCGGGTCAGCACACCAATTCGTTTCGCCTGTTCACGGGCGATGCGAACTCTCGTTGTCTGCGGCATCGCTCTCAGACGCCGTGTGATGCGCTGCAGCTGGCCGGGGTAGTCGAGCTTGCGAGCTGGGATCGTCGCCTCCAGCTCGGGGTCGAGGATCACGAGATTGATCCGTAGTCGATTGATTAGACGTGTGCGCTCGTTGACGAGCACTTCGCGGTGATCGCACAGCAGCCGGATCTCGACGGCGTCCTGATCGAGGAACGCTGCCGGGAAGCGCTCGATGCCCTCCCGCAGAACCGCTCGGGCTATTGCCCTTGCGTCTATCTGGTCGGACTTGCCCGGCTCGCGTTCCCCGCGGCGTGAGGCACCCATCAGCGTCGGTGCGACTCGAATGACCCGCTCGCCGGCGCTCACGAGCGCGCTCTCGAGGTGGTGGGAGAGGACCCGGCAGTCCTCGATCGCCCACACGATCTCCTTGGCGAGCTCGTGCGCCCAGCGCAGCGCCTCGAGATGGCCCTGTTCCTTCGCGGGGATTTCCCTCTCGCCGAGGAGTTGCCCAGTGTTCGCGTCGACGGCCGCGAGGGCATGGGTGCTCTTGTGGACATCCGCTCCAATCACAATCATCCAGCACGTCCCTTCAATCGATTGGTCTCGTTTGACTGGACCTCTGGCGGACAGGCCTTCCTGGGGGCGGTTGCCACGCTCCTATTAGGTCACGCCAAAGATCCCGGGTGGTGGCGGACGACACAACGGACGTTCGGTCAGGCCAGAGCAACGACCGACAGACAGACTACGAGTCAGCCCGTCACCAGCCCGGGACCCAACCCGGCCCACCGGACAACACCAACGGCAAGAACCTTCCTGCCAGCGACGACCCGGTCAACCGGTCCTTCCGACCGGAACCAGCACCCGGTCTCTACAAGCTGGCAGGAAGCACAGACTAGATGCACAGCAGTGCGATGACACAGCAATTGCCGTGTCTCGAATGCTGGCGCGACTGGCCGGTTGGCAGTACCGATCGGGTACCCGATCGGGCCCCGTGCAGCTACTCCGTCCCGGCTGCTGGTGTCGAGGCCACTGTGTCTGCCGAGCGCTGGCGATCGACGGTGCGTGAGGCGTGCGCATTGCCGCCGTTGTCGGACTCGATGTCAAGCGAGGACCGTTGGCGCCAACCACCGAGGGAGGGGCCCGGTGCAGGCGATTGCCTTCTACGGGCGCTGGCGGCAGCTTGAGAAGGGTTCGGGCGAGGCGGTCTCTACGTGGAGCTTTATTGCCTAGCTCAGCCGAGCCCGGCGTGTAAACGGACTGCCCGGCTATAAGCCGTAAAAGGCAACCCCGTTCCAAGTCTCAGTACACGACCTATATATTCCTCTCCTTGGAATCCGCCACAGCAACGGGACCGTTCGCCCAGTGAGCGCGGCCGGCGCCCGACCCCGCTCCGGCGACGATCGCGTGGAGAGCTGGGCTTCGCGTTAGGCCCGTCGATCCGAGCGATCGTCACTCGATGATGACCGAGGAGCAATATGCCAAGGTGCGAGCTGCGGTCCTCGCCGGCGAGGCGCCGTCCCCAGAGCTGATGGCCGAGTGCCGGCGAAGCGCGACACTGCTGATCAGAACGCGCGGCCTGCCTGCCCATTACTCGCTAGTTGGCGTCTGGAGCGAGGAGGCCATCGAAGAAGCCTTCGCCGACTGGACGGCCGTCAGGCTCGTCGAACGAGGTCAGCTGAAGGCGATGCTCCAGAAATCGCCTGTGCTCAAAGTGTTCCGCAAGGAATGCGAGACCTCGGTGCGCCAGCACCTTATCGACCGGCTGAAGCGCTCGCAGTCGGCGAACCTCTACCAGCGTGTCCGCCGGTTGCTCCAGCAAGGCGAGAACTTCATCCCGACGGGGTCGGGGACCGGAGCCCTGTGGCGGCTGAGTGACGGGCCAGGTGAACCCGCCAACCAAGAGGAGCACGCGCTCCTCGGAGTCGCGTGGGCGCTCGGGGACTTCGAGGTCATCCGCTTTGACCCTGAAGCCAAGAAGCTCTCGCACCTGCTAGCAGCAGACGAGCTCGAGCGCTTCTGCCGTGGCATGCTGGCGGCGGGAGCCATGACCGCCGGCACGATCGTCCGCGCGATCGAGCTTAGGTTCGCTATCGACACGCAGCGCGCACCGGCGCGTCTCGACGACCACGCCGCGCAGCACGGTGGGACTGACCCGCAGCTCGCGGTGCTCAGAGACGACCTCGCCGCAGCGACGCTCGCCGAGCTCACCGAGCGCCAGCGAAAGGTCCTGCTCGCCAAGAGCGCCGAAGTGCCGGTGCGCGACCTCGCAACACAGCTCGGCTGCTCCACCGGCACCATCTCCCACGAGCTGCGCCAGATCGAAGCAATCCTCGCCAGACTGGGGGCCGACGCACCGGATGTACTGAACAAAGTCCTCGATCACCTGTTAAAGGAAAGGACATGACCTCCAGACGACCGGCCGACCCCACGCCCCAATCGCCGAAGGTCGGCGGCGTGTGGACGTTCTGGGCGCCAAAGAGAGAAGACCATCTCATCGCCGGGATACTCGACACCAGCCAGACTGATATCTGGCTCGTCCCGCTGCTGGCCGATACCGAATGGGCCGCCGACGCCGACGTCGCTCTGGACCCGGACGTTCTCGGGTATGAGGCGCTCGCACCTATCTCCTCGATCGGCTGGGTCCTTCTCGAGCAGGCCGCCGAGCCCGTCGGCATGCTCTCCGAGCAGGACCTTCGGCTCCTCACCGACGCGCAAGAGGCATTCGAAGCTAACCGGCGTGTCCCAAATCCAGCAGGCCCCGCGATCCTCAGCGACGAAGACCCCAGGAAAGACGCGCACCACGCACGACAAGACGATCTGGGTGCGTATTTCGATCCCTGGGCGCTGCTGCACTCCCAGAACGAGCTCGGACCGCTCGTGAAGGACCGGCGAGAACATTCCGGTATCGACCTCGAGACTTGGGCTGATGAACTGGACGTGGACGCGACGACCTGGCGTGCATTCGAGCGCGGGGAAGCAGACCCTGACGCGACGATCCCGGCGAAGGCCCTCGCCAGAGCACTCGTCTCGGTCGACGTGCTGGTCAGCCTCAGGGTGCTGGAACTCGCCGAAGAGTCCGTCCGCAAACACCACCAAGCCCCTGAGCCAGGCGCGCCGAAAGCACGTCGCAGACGGGGCGTCAGACGCCCGCTTCGGCACGACCCCGAAGCAGCGGAGCATGCAGCCGGACGGTATGTGCGCGCGCTCGCAAAGGAGCTTGGCCTGTGACCATGCTGGTGTGCAACGAATGCGGTCACCGCAACGTGCTACGGAGCAGATTCGAAGCGCAGTGCACCGAGTGCGGCTCGGAGGACCTGGAGCCCGAGGACGCCTACGATCCGGTCGAGCGCGAACTGCGCTGTCAGGAATGCGGCTACGAGGTTGACACGAGCTCGCGCGAGGACCAGGACTGGGATGACGAGGACAAGCAGCTCGCGCAGCCCGTGTCTGTCGACGACCCTTGTCCCATCTGCGGTGAGGCGCTCGCCCCGGCCGCCGGCGTCAGCGGCGTCCGCAACCTGCCGGAGTACAAGCTGGCGCGGGAGGCGGCACGCAAGCTTCACCGCGAACGCACCCTGCCGGGACCCCCATACGAGCCCCGGCACCTCGCAGAACAACTTGGTCTGCAAGTGCTCATCGGCGACTTCCGCCACGACGGCATGCTTGTCGGGAACACGATCGAGATTCCCAGCGGCGCCGGCGGGGCGGCGCAGAGGTTCGCGATAGCCCACGAGATCGGCCACCACGTCCTCCGCCACGACGACGACCGCACGAAGGTCGAGCCCGAGGCCAACGCGTTCGCCTCCGAGGTGCTCGTGCCCAGAGCCAGGCTCACAGCGGCGATCGCCCAAAACTCCTCCGTGAGCGCCTTGCGTGAGCGCTTCGGCGTCAGCCGCGACGCGATGGTCTACGCGCTGCGCGCCGCCGGCGCGATCAACAACGTCACCCGCTAGACGCCACGCGCAGCGGTCGCTGAACAGGCGGCGCGATCCGCCGTTCTGTGCTTTTGAACGCCCAGAACGGGCGCCGAAGAACCTCGAAACTGAAAGCAGGTAGCCAACATGGCAGCAGCAGACGCAGAGCAGCAAGACCAACACGAGACGGAGGGCTCCGAGGCCCACAAGCACGAGATCGAGATCGTCGTCGACGGCCAACCGAAGACCGTCCCGAGCCGCGATGTGACCTGGGACGGGGTCGTGGACCTCGCGTTCCCCGGCGAACGCCAAAACCCGGACCTGACGTTCGTCGTCACCTACAGCGACGCCGCCCACGATAAGTCCGGCATCCTCGCGCAGGGCGCCGCCGTCCGCGTGAAGGAGAAAGACACGTCGTTCAATGTCGCCAAACATCGTCGCTCATAGCCCCGACCTCCAGCGGTTGCACGAGCAGGGATACGCGCTCCGCATCGCCAAAGAGGGCGGGTTCCTGATCGTCGAGCACGTCCCGTACGTCACCCCCACGGGGACCGTGGCGTACGGAGCGCTCGTCTCCGCGCTCGAGCGCGCAGGAGAGAAAGCCGCCAACCCGGTCGGCGACCACAGTCTCTGGTTCGACGGTGAGACACCCTGTGACGTACACGGTCAGCCTCTCCACTCGATGCTGATCGTGACGGACAGCCAACAGACACTTGAGCCCGGCGTGACGGCGCGGCACCGCTTCTCCTGCAAACCCCCCGGCGACGGCAACTACCCGGATTACCACGCGAAGATCACCGCCTACGTCAACATGCTCCTTACCTACGCCCGCGCCGTCGACCCGAACGTGACGGCCACGCTCGAGCACCCCGTCGTCCTAGGCGACGAAGACCCGGACGCCCCGTTTGTCTACCCGGACACCGCGTCCGCCCGAGTGGAGATCACGGCGATCGGTCAAAAGCTGAGGATGGAGAAGGTCGCGATCGTCGGCCTCGGCGGAACCGGCTCCTACATCCTCGACCAGCTCGCAAAGACCCCCGTGCAGGAGATCCATCTCTTCGACGGCGATGACTTCCTCAACCACAACGCGTTCCGCGCGCCCGGAGCAGCGAGCATCACCGAGCTCAACGAACAGCCCAAGAAGGTCGACTACCTCGCGGCCCGCTACTCGGTCATAAAGCGGGGAATCATCGCGCACCCGTATGACATCGACCAGACGACCGTCCAGGAGCTGCGGCAGATGCAGTTCGTGTTCCTCGCCGCCGACAGCGGTGAGGTCAAGCGGCTGCTTATCGACAACCTTGAGGAGGCCGGGGTGCCGTTCATAGATGTCGGCCTGGCGGTCGACGAGCACGACGGCTCCCTAGGCGCCATGGTCATGGTTACGACCAGCACGCCGGCTAAGCGCGACCACGCCCGCACGTACATCGACACCAGCAGCCCTCCCCCGGAGGAGCTCTACGAAGGCAACATCCAACTCGCCGACCTCAACGCCCTTAACGCGATCTTGGCGGTCATCAGATGGAAGAAGCATTGCGGTTTCTATCGCGACCTCGGCCGCGAGCACTTCTCCGTCTATACGCTCGACCGTGACCAACTCGACAACGCGGAGCAAGCATGACCAATCGACGCGACACCATGACCCACCAGTTCGTCCAGTTCATCCCCGAGGAGCTGAAGGAGGGCGTCGTCTACGTCTCCATCCGGTACCACGTAGCCACGCACCTGTGCCCGTGTAGCTGCGGCGAGCGCGTCGTGACGCCGCTTCACCCGATGCAGTGGACGCTCTCCTACGACGGCGAGGCCGTCTCGCTGAACCACTCGATCGGCGGCGGAGGCTGCAACTCCCACTACTTCATCACCCGCGACAAGGTGCGCTGGGCGCTGCCGCTGACCGACCAGCAGCGGAGACGCGCCGCCCGCCGCGACCTGACGGCGGTTCGAACCGGATCCGACGACTGGCCAGACTCAGGCGTGGAGTCCGACTCGCTCTCCGGCGCAGATGAGCACGGGCAGCTGGAGTCGGCGGGCTTGCCAAGGATCGGGATCGGGACGCGGCTGAAGCGCTTCTTCACCCGTTGACGCACGGCCGTTCCTCGCTCCACAACCAAGATTCGCGTCACGGGCTGAACAGACATCCCGATGTGCAGTTCTGGGCCCGTGAGCACCCAGCCGGGCGCTGGAGACCACGAGCAAGGAGGAAGACGATGCCGGATCAATGGGCCGACTACGTGATCACACGCAAGCGCATGAACAGTGCAGGCACCCACATCGAAACTGTCGAGACCTACGAGCACGACGGCAGCAACCTGACCAATCAGGCCACCAAGACCCGCAGCAGCGTCGTATCCGCTATCGAGTCGGGGACCACGTTCTGCACGGCGACGAAAAACAGCAACGGCAGCTACAGCTACGGCGCGAGCGTGAAAGTCGTGACGATCGACGGCGAAAAGTTCATCAAGACGAAAGCCGATGGCGTCAAGAAGGACAACCTCGACAACCTCCCCGCCTTCTAGCCGAACTCCGATCCGTGAGGTGACACGATGGCTGAGTTCGTCGTAATGCCCGTGCTGGCGAAACTGCTCGAGGGCGCGAATACCTCGGCCGTGTTCAGCGAGCCGCGCCACCGGAGCGTTCGAGCTCGACGCGCCTCCGCGTCGCGCCAGTAGAGCCTCTAGCCACCTACCCGATCCGGGGCCTCGCTCGATCTGCCTCTCTCGATGAAGTCGGACCGCCCACGCCCTCAACGTGGGCGGTTTCGTGGGCGGTCTCGCCGAAATGCGACCCGCCGCTGCCAACCAGGCCCTCGGTACTCGCATCCCCAGAACCCCGGCCTCAGAGCCGATCTTGACGCCCTCGGCCCACCCCAGCCTCCACCAGCATCCAACGAGAATCTAGTCGGGGAGACAGGATTTGAACCTGCGACCGCCCGGCCCCCAGCCGGGTGCGCTACCAGACTGCGCCACTCCCCGTGGTCGGTGAGGATTCTAGGGGGAAGGCGTAACGGTCCTGCCATCTGGTCGCTATACGAACATACGTTCGTGACAAACTCGGCGCATGCAAGCACGCAGACAGGCGGGCGCTGTCGAGCGCTCTCGCCGATCTCGGACTTCGCTTGGCGCCGCAAGACGCGGGGGCAGCGTGACAACTACTGCCGCGCCTGTCGGGCCCTACAAACGGGAGCACTACACTCGCGCCGTGCTAGCTCGACGATCGATCCCCGGCGCTCCGAGGCGATGATCGGGCAAATCCACGTCATCCAGCACGGGTCGTGCGGTCAAGCGGGCGACGGGAATTGAACCCGCTCTCGAAGCTTGGAAGGCTTCTGTGCAACCAAAACACTTCGCCCGCGCGCGAGCTCGCATCTTACGCCGGAGCCTCGGCGATCACCGTCGCTCCTCCACCGGCACCTCACCAGCATCGTCGGTCAACCCCGGCGGCGGCCAAGGCCCGAACCAGTTGTCGCGAGCGCCGTCAAGCGTGACGGTCGAGCCGTTGAACGCGTTGCCGAGCGGCGAAGCGAGCAGCGCCACTAGCCAAGCGTGCTCGGCGACCGTGCCGGTGCGCTGAAGCGGCACCGAGCGCGACATGCCCGCGCGCACGGCGGCCGGATACTTGATCATCACCTCCGTGTCGAACGTGCCGACGGCGATCGCCGAGACGGTCACCTCGCTCGCCGCCCAGCGCGTCGCCAGCTCGCGTGTCAGCGCCTCGACGGTCGCGCGAGCGGCGCCGGAGTGCGCCATCCCCGGCATGCCGTGGTGCGGCGACAGCGTCACGTTGACGACCCGCCCGCCGACCTGCCGCCCGCCGGCACGCCGCTCGCCGTCGTCATCGGCGCCGCCCGCCGCGCCCCCACCCGCCGCGAACCCCAGCTCGTACGCCGCCTCAGCCATGTTGAGCATGCCTTCGACGTTCAGCCGCCACACCGCGCGCCAACCCTTCGCTGCGATCAGCTCGGCCGGGCTGAAGAACTGGCCGCCGGCGTTGTTGACCAGCAGATCCAAGCGTCCGGTGTGTTGCAGCGCGCCAGCGATCAGCGCGCGCGCGTCGTCGGCCTCGCGGATGTCGCCCACGAGCGTGTGCACCTCACCGCCCGCATCCGCCGTGATCTCCGCAGCGGCCTCCGCGAGCACGTCCTCGCGCCGCCCGGCGATCGTCACGCTCGCGCCGCAGCGCGCCAGCTCGAGCGCCGTCGCCTTGCCCAGCCCCGTGCCACCGCCGGTAACGAGCGCCGCCTGACCGTCCAGCATCCCGGACGCGAAGATCGCCGATTGGCCGCTCATCGCGCCCGATCATAGGTCCCACCGACCCTCGCACTCGGCCTCCCGCTCCGGCCGACCGCGCGCGGGCTAGCATCCGCCGCGTGCCGCTCGTGCGCATCGACATGCTCGAAGGACGCTCAAGCGACGAGCGCGAGCGCATCGCCGACTGCACGCACGAGGCGCTCGTGCAGACGCTCGGCGTGCCCGAGCGCGATCGCTTCCAGATCATCACCGAGCATGCGCCAGGCATGTTTCGCTTCGACCGCGCCTACCTCGACGTCGAGCGCTCCGACGCGCTCGTGCTCATCTGCGTGACGCTCGCCGCCGGGCGCAGCGCAGAGCTGAAGCAGAGCTTCTACGCGCGCCTGTGCGAGCTGCTCGTCGAGCGCGTCGGGCTGCGTGAGCAGGATCTCGCCGTGTGCCTGGTCGAGAACGGCCGCGAGGACTGGTCGTTCGGCAATGGCCAAGCGTCCTACCTGACCATCCCCAAAGAGCGCTGGCGCTGACCACCGCCGCCAGCGCTAACCGCCGGCGCTAGACGTCGCCGCCGGCGCTAGACGCGGGCGAGGGCGCGCGCGCCCTGCGCCAGCCACGTCGTGCTGCGCGGCGTACAAGGCCGCGCTCCGGCACGCCCACCCGCTAGTCGAGCTGGAACTCGCCCTCGCGGTAGATCACGCGCTCGCTGCCGCCGCGCAGCTTCGCCGTTACGACGCGGTCGCTAGTCGAGACGATGTCGGTGTGCACGGTTGAGTCGTTGAAGCCCAGCTGCGCCCAGTGCTCGGGCGAGACGCCGCTTGGGTCGCCCGTGTAGGCGTCTTGGTAGGAGCGCCCGACGGCGATGTGCGTATTGCCGAACTCGCCGCCGACGTTCTCGTCGTACAGCGTGTGCGCCATGAAGCGCGTGATGCGCGACAGCCGCCTGTCGGTGAGCGAGAACTCGCCGATTCGGTCGGCGCCCTCCGTTGCGATCATCTCCGTGAGCACCCCCTCGTTCTCCTCGGCGCTCGCGTTCGTCACGCGGCCGTCGGTGAACTCCAGGCGGATGCCCTTGACGAGGTTGCCGTAGCGATACAGCGGCTGGTTGCAGTAGATCCAGCCCTCCGTGCCGCGCCAGTCGGGGCTGGTGAACGTCTCGAAGCTCGGAATGTTGCGACCGCGACCGGCCAGCCACCGACGCTGCTCGCCGATCGTCACGCGCAGGTCCACGTCCTCGCCCTCCACGTGCACGCGCTCGATGTCCAGGCTGTCGAGCCAGCGGCGCGTCTCTGACACCTGCTCGACCACCTCGCGCCAGCGCGCGATCGGGTCGTCGGCGTCGAGGAAGCACGCGTGGATGATCTGCTCCCAATACTCCTCCGTGCTCATGTTCGCCTCGGCTGCCATCGCCGGCGTGCCGTACAGGCCGAGCGTCCACGAGAAGTTCCCCGCGTTCTCCTTCTCACCGCGCCAGTCCAGCAGCGGGCGCATGGCCGCGCCGCGGCGCATGATCTTCGCCGGGTCGACTGTGTCCAGCGCGCGCGGATCGCTGTCGGCGAGCACAGCCACCTGATGATCCATCTCGTCGACCAGCCCGCGGAAGTAGTGGCCGTTGAAATGATCCAGCTGCTCGTCGCTGGCGATCTCGAAGAAGTCACGCGACACGTTCACGGCATCGTCATCGTCCGGTTCGTACGCGGCGATCACGTGGCCGCCCGAGCGCCACACCGCCTTGGCCAGCTCCGCGTACAGCTGCTTGCTGCTCTCGTTGGCGACGATGCGAACGACCTCGTTCGCGCGGATTCCCTCGCCGCCGCCGAGCGCGAAGTCGACGAGCACCGACGCGTAGCGCTCGAGGATCTGCTGCGGCGGCACGTAGCTCATACGCGACCCAACCGAGCGGTCGGCGCGTCCATGTGGATCGTTCGCATTCGCGGATTATTACGGCGGCGTGGACGGATACGTGCATTCGTCTCATTCGTCACGTCCGCTGAGCGCACGTGATCTACGATCCGGCGCATGTGCCAGCGCCATCATCCGGCCGGCTGACGTGGCCGCCGGCGCCGAGCCTGCGCGCGCCGCTGACGCGCCGCCGCACGCCCCTTCCGACGAGGCCGTCGACGCCACGCGGCGCACACACCTCGCGTCCGAGCGCACGTACCTTGCGTGGTGGCGCACCGGCCTCACCTCGCTCACCGTCGGCATCGGCGCCGGCAAGGTCGTGCCGGCGCTCACCAGCGGCACCACGTGGCCGTACACCGTCGCCGGCGCTGGCTACGCAGTGCTCGGAATCGTGTGCATCGCCTACGCGGCCGTGCGCAGGCGCGAAGTCGACGAGGCGCTGTCGCGCGGCGACTTCGTGCGCCCCGACGACCGCGTGATCGCGTTCATGACCTTCCTCGGCGCCGCGCTCGGCCTGCTCGTGCTGGCCATCGTGCTCGCACAGGGCTGACCGATCGCTCTCCCAGCCGGCCCTGCGACCGTCCTCGCGTCGGCCCCGCGCCACCGCGCGCTGGTCCTGCGCCGAGCGATCATCCTCATGCGGGCGTGACCGCACGCCCGCCCGGTTGCCGTCTGGCGTGCGCTTACCCTTCACCGCGTGAATGCCCTGCAGCAGCTGCGCGAGCGCATGGCCGAGCTGTCCGATCTGTCGGCGCTGGGCATGCTCGCCGCGTGGGACCAGCGCGTGATGATGCCCGGCGACGGAGCGCCAGCGCGCGCCCAGCAACTCGGCACGCTCGCGCGCCTTGAGCACGAACGCGCGACGTCGCCGGAGCTGGGCGACTGGCTGGCCGAGCTCGACGGCGCCGATCTGCACGAGCTGGACGCGGACATCGTTCGCCTGGCACGCCGCGACTGGCAGCGCGCGCGGCGCGTGCCCAGTGAGCTGGCAGTCGAGCTCGCGCGGGCGAGCGCCGAGGGCCAGGAGAGCTGGCGCGACGCGCGCGAGGCCGATGACTTCGCAGCGTTCGCGCCGGCGCTCGCGCGCAACGTCGAGCTCGCGCGCGCGTACGGCGAATGCGTGGCCGAGAAGGGGGAGGGGCAGTACGACGCGCTGCTCGGCGACTACGACTTCGGGCTGACAGCCGAGGACCTGCGCGGGCTGTTCGGCGCGCTCGCCGACGCGCTGCCGCCGCTCGTGCCGCTCGCTCAGGGCCACTCGCCGCCTCGCTCGCTCGCCGTGCCTGTTGCAGCGCAGGAAGCGGCCGTCGCCGGCACCCTGCGACGCATCGGCGTCGACTCGGCCGGCTGGCGTGTGGACGTGTCGGCGCATCCGTTCACCGCGTGGGTCGGCCCGCGCGACAGCCGCGTGACCACGCGCTACAACGACGGCGAGGTCGAGTCGCTGCTCAGCTCGCTGCACGAGTACGGCCACGCCCTGTACGAGCGCCAGATCGATCCCGGGCTCGCGCGCACGAATCTCGGGCAGGGGACGTCTATGTCGATCCACGAGTCGCAGAGCAAGTTGTGGGAGAACCACGTCGCTCGCAACAGTGCATTCGCGCACGTCCTCTGCGCGGAGCTTTCGCGCGGTGGCTTTGACGTGAGCGCCGATGAGCTGCACGCCACGCTCGTCGGCGTGCAGCCGTCGCTCATTCGCGTGTCCGCCGACCCGCTCACGTATCCACTGCACATCATCCTGCGCTTCGAGCTCGAGCTGGCGATGGTGCACGGCGACCTCGCCGTCGCCGACCTGCCGGTCGCGTGGCGCGATGGCATGCGCCGCCTGCTCGGCGTCGACGTGCCGTCCGATGCGCTCGGCTGCCTGCAGGACGTGCACTGGGGCGCCGGCAGCTTCGGCTACTTCCCCAGCTACGCCGTCGGCTGCCTCATCGCCGCGCAGCTGTGGGAGGCCATCGAGGACGAGCTCGGGCCGCGCGACGACGATCTGCGACGCGGCGACGTCGCGCCGATCCAGCGGTGGCTGGCCGAGCACGTGCACCGCCACGGCCGGCGCTTGGACACGCTCGAGCTCGTGCGCGGCGCCACCGGGCGGACACTCACAGTCGAGCCGTTCCTGCGCTACGTCGCGCCGCTCGCCGGCCGCTCGGCCTGAGCCCGCCGGCCACGCCCGCACGTCGGCGCTGCGCCGGGGCCGCACGCGCGCCATTCCGGGCCGGCGGCGCCCCTTCGGGTCGCCAGCTCAGCCGCTGCTGGTTGTCGCGACGATCTCCGCCATCAGCTCGCGCAGGTCGTGGTTTGCTTCGTAGACCATCTGCTGGCGCGCCGCGCCGTTGCCCGACGCCAGCAGATCCTCGACCCCCGCCAACTGCTCCGAGCAGCCCAGATCGCGCGCGTGGTCGGCCAGCCGCTCCAGCAGCGCCGCGCTCAGCTCGCGGACCCCGCGTCGCTCGCCTGACGCCTGGTCGAACAGCTCCGCGTCGAGGCCGTGGCGCGCCGCCACCCAGCGGTTCTCGTCGAGCATCTCCCACGGCGTCTCAGCCTGCTCCACGCCCTGCTGGCACTCCTCCGTCAGCAGCTTCACCAGCGACAGCACGAGCGCGCTCAGCGCAACCGTGTGCTCGACGCGCGTCTGCGAGTCCATCGCGCGGATCTCCACCGTGCCAAGCCGCGGGTGCGGGCGCACGTCGTACCAGAGGTATGTGTAGTCCTCGATCATGCCGCTGTCAGACATCGCCTCGACTCGCCGCTCGAAGTCCGCCCAATCGTCGAAGCGCGGCGGCAGCCCGACGCGCGGGAAGGCGCGGAAGATCGGCACGCGGCTGGACATCAACCCCGTCGGCTGGCCGCGCCACAGCGGCGAGTTGGCCGACAGCGCGATCAGCAGCGGCACGTGCTCGCGCAGCGCGTTTGCGACATAGATCGCCTCCTCCGCGTCGGCCATGCCGACGTGCACGTGCATGCCGAACACCAGCTCCTGGCGCGCGACGAAGCCCAGCGAGCGGATCAGCCCGCGATAGCGGTCGTGCGAGACCACGCGCTGGTCCTCCCAGCGCGCGAACGGGTGCGTGCCAGACGAGCCGATCTCCAGGTTCTTCGCGCGTGCGCGATCGCGCGCCACCCCGCGCAGCGCGACCAGCTCGGCGCCGACCGCCGCCACGTTCGCGCATGGCGAGGTGGCGATCTCCAGCACCGACTCCAGCAGCTCCGGCTGGATCTGTCCCGACGGCGGCTGCTCGCCGAGAATCGACTCGATCGCGTTGACCAGGTCCAGCGACGTCGCGTCGACGATCATCAGCTCCTCCTCGACCCCAACCGTGTAGCGCGGGCCGTCGAAACAGTGCTCCATCCCCGCACCCTACCCGCAGCGCCCCGCGTCGATTCGCCGCGCCGCTCGCGCGCTTCGGCGGACGCTCAGCGCTCCTGCAGCACCGCCAGCACGTTGCCCGCCGGGTCGGCAAACCAGCCGATGTACGGACCGCCCTCGCGCATGGCCTGCTCCTCTTTGCCGTGCCGGCTGCTCGCCGGCGGATGCGCCACGCTCGCCGTGGCCTTGTTGCTAAGACGTTGTACCCACGCGCATCTCATCGGCCGCTCGCGCCGCGCGCCGGCCGCCGCGCCAGCCCGGCGATGCGCGGCTGCGCGATGAGTTTCGCGCCGGTGCGTCGTCTGCACTTGAGAACCGCAAACCGAAGCAAGGAGCGTTTACATGACCAGCACTCACGACGACCGCAGCCGCTGGCTGGCGCTCTACGTCCTCTGCACGGGCGTGCTCATGATCGTGCTCGACGTGACCGTCGTCAACGTCGCGCTGCCGTCCATCCAGACCGATCTCGGCTTCTCCGGGTCGGGTCTCGCGTGGGTCGTCAACGCCTACCTCATCGCTTTCGGCGGCCTGCTGCTGCTCGCAGGGCGCATCGGCGACCTGGTCGGGCACAAGCGCATCTTCCTCGGCGGCCTCTTTGTGTTCACGCTCGCTTCGCTCGTCTGCGGGCTGGCCGACAGCCAGGGGCTGCTCGTCGCCGCGCGCTTCGTGCAGGGGGCCGGCGGCGCGATGACCTCGGCGGTCGTGCTCGGCATGATCGTCACGATGTTCCCCGAGCCGCGCGAGCAGGCCAAGGCGATCGGCGTGTACGGCTTCGTCGCCTCCGCTGGCGGCTCTGTCGGCCTGCTCGCCGGCGGCGTGCTCACGCAGGCGATCGACTGGCACTGGATCTTCTTCATCAACGTGCCCATCGGGCTGTTCACCGGGTTTGCCGCGGTGCGCCTGCTCGACGACGTGCGCATGCCCGGCGCGGGAACCGGCGCCGACCTTCCCGGCGCTGCGCTGATCGTCGGCGCGCTCATGCTCGGGGTCTACACGATCGTCTCGCCGGCCGCCGAACACGGATGGGGCTCGGCCACCACGCTCGCCTTCGCCGCCGGCTCGCTCGTGCTACTCGTCGCGTTCATCTGGCGCGAGGCCACCGCACCTCAACCGCTCATGCCGCTGCGCGTGTTCCGCTCGCGCGACACCGCAGGCGCCAACGCGATCCAGGCGCTCGTCGTGGCCGGCATGTTCGGCACGTTCTTCCTCGGCTCGCTGTACCTGCAACGAGTGCAGCATTACGACCCGCTGAAAATCGGGCTCGCCTTCCTGCCGACGACCGTAGTCATGGGCACGCTCTCGCTGCGCTACTCCGAACGGCTGATCATGCGCTTCGGCGCGCGCGGCACTCTGCTGCCCGGCATGGTGCTTGTCGCAGCCGGCCTGCTGCTGTTCGCGCGCGTGCCCGTGCACGGCAGCTACGTGACCGATGTGCTGCCCGTGATGCTGCTGCTCGGCGTCGGCGTCGGTTCCAGCTTCCCCGCGCTCATGAGCCTGGCGATGTCCGACGTGGCACCGCAGGACGCCGGGCTCGCCTCGGGGCTCGTCAACACGTCCGCGCAGGTCGGCGGCGCGCTCGGCCTGGCCGTGCTCGCGACCAGCGCCGCCACGCACACCAGCTCGCTGACCAAGGCCGGCAAGCCGCTCGCCGACGCGCTCACCAGCGGCTATCACCTGGCGTTCGTCATCGGCGCCGCGCTCATCGGCGTGGCGATCGTGCTGTGCCTCGCGCTCAAAGCGCCCGAAGGCGCCGGCGCACGGGCGGGGCGCGACGCCGGAGAGGGCGCCGGCGCGGGGGCGCCGCAGGGCTCGATGGAGGCGGGCTAGCCGGCGTAGCGCGCGTATCGCTCACATGGCCGCCTCGGCCCAGCGAAGCGCCAGCATCGAGATCCGCGCTCCGCTGCGGCGCGAGGACCTGCCGGGGCTGTTCGAGCGAACCTGCGCGCTGCTCGACGACGGCGCCGCTGACGTGCTGCGCTGCTGCGTCGTCGGCGTCGAGGCCGACGCCGTCGCGCTCGACGCGCTCGCGCGCCTCGCGCTCGCGGCGCGGCGCAGTCGCTGCTCGGTGCTGCTGTGCGACGCGTCGGCGCAACTGCGCTCGCTCGTCGCGTTCGCCGGGCTGGACGACGTGCTGCGCAGCTGACGCGCTGGCGGTCGTGCGTCGCGCGCTCGGCGGACGCGCTCGGTGCCGACGGCTAGCCGGGGTACTTCAGCGGCACGCCGAACAGCGGAAACAGCGTGTCGGGCGACA
This sequence comes from uncultured Solirubrobacteraceae bacterium, assembly GCA_963794905.1. Classification (GTDB taxonomy): domain Bacteria; phylum Actinomycetota; class Thermoleophilia; order Solirubrobacterales; family Solirubrobacteraceae; genus Palsa-744. The sequence goes on along the minus strand of CAWCFO010000002.1, from coordinate 365,511 downwards.
GGAAGAACGTCAGCTCGACGATCTGCCAGTCGGCGATCTCCAGCACCTGCAGCGCCCACGGTTCGTAGCCCTCTCCGCCATCCTCGCGCGGCTTGTATTGGGCGAACGCCGGCGAGCCGTTGGCGGTCTGCGTGGCGATCACGCGCGAGCCGCGACAGCCGGCGCCCTGGCCCACCCACCAGCCGAAGATGTCCTCGCGCCCGCGCAGCCACAGCTCATACGGCGGCATCGACTGCGTCGCGTCCTCGTGGATCAGCGACGTCAGCGCGTCCATGTCATAGCTCTGGAAGGCCTCCACATAGCGGCCGAGCAGCGCGCGGTCGCGTCTCTGAGAGCTCGCCGCGGCCGGCGTCGGAGATCTGTGCGCCGTCGAGCGTCGCGCGTGCGCGCTGCAGCGAGCTGTTGACGGCCGCCACGCTCGTGTCGAGCAGCTCGGCGACCTCCGCGGCCTTCCACTGCAGCACCTCGCACAGGATCAGCGCGGCGCGCTGGCGCGGCGGCAGGTGCTGCAGCGCCGCGACGAACGCCAGGCGGATGCTCTCGTGCGACTCCGCCACCGCCGCCGGATCGCCCTCCGGCACGACCAGCGCGTCGGGCACCGGCTCGATCCAAGTCGTCTCCGGCAGGATCTCGCCGATCGGGCCGTCCGGCGAGCGCGCCTCGCCGAGGTCCATCGGCCGCGCGCGCCGCTGCTTGGAGTCGAGCATGTCCAGGCACACGTTCGTGGCGATGCGATACAGCCACGAGCGCAGCGACGAGCGTCCCTCGAAGCGCTCCAGCGAGCGCCACGCGCGCAGCAGCGTGTCCTGCACGGCGTCCTCGGCCTCGAACGGCGAGCCGAGCATGCGATAGCAGTGCGCCGTGAGCTCGCGTCGATGGCGCTCCAGCTCGCCGAAGCTCTCAGTGACCGTCGCTGCGGAACCGTCCACGAGAGTCATCCTACGAAACGGCGTTCGCCCGCCGTGTTCTAATCCCGTTTACATGAACGAACCGCAACTCCGCGACGGCGAGCCGCAGCTGATCGACGTGCGCCACCTCGATCGCCCGAACGTGATCGGCGCGTGGCGCGTCGGCGACGTGCTCATCGATCCGGGCCCCAGCAGCACCCTCGACGCGCTGTTGCCGGGCTCGGCGACCGCGCGCCGCGCGCGATCGCGCTGACGCACATCCACCTCGACCACGCCGGCGCCGCCGGCACGCTCGCGCGACGCTTCTCCGACGCCGAGGTGTGGGTGCACGAGCGCGGCGCGCCGCACCTGGTCGACCCGAGCAGGCTGCTCGCCAGCGCCGGCGCGCCTGTACGGCGAGCAGATGCAGCGGCTGTGGGGCGACGTGCTCGCGGTGCCCGCCGAGCGCCTGCGCGTGCTGCGCGGCGGCGAGCGCGTCGGCGCGTTCGCGCGTCGCCTACACGCCGGGGCACGCTTCCCACCACGTGTCCTACCTGCACCAGCCCACCATGCGCGCGTTCGCCGGCGACGTCGCCGGCGTGCGCATCGGCGAAGGGCGCGTGCTCGCGCCGACGCCGCCGCCGGACATCGACCTGCAGGCGTGGCGCCATCGCTCGACACGCTCGCACGCTGGCGCCCGCGCAGCCTCGCCGTCACGCACTTCGGCGCCTACGACGACGTCGATGCGCACCTGGCCGCGCTGCGCGCGCACCTCGACGAGGTCGAGCGGTGGGCCGCCGAAGGCGACGAGGCGAGTTTCGCCGCGCGCCTGCGCGCTCGCGTTGGCGCGGGCGCGACGGTTGGCGTCGCCGATCCGGGCGGGCGTGACGCCGGCGGGGGAGGGGGCGACGCCGACAGCCGCGGTTCCGTCGCCGACGCGGGAGGGGCCGAGGGTGCGCGCGACGGCGGCGCGACGGCCGGCGCCTACGGCCAGGCGCTGCCCGCCGAGCAGAGTTTTCAGGGGCTCACCCGCTACCTGAGCAAGCGCGCGCACGCCTAGCGTGGCCGGCGTCACGGCAGCGTGCTCCGCGCCGGCGCGCCGGCGCCCCTCCAGCCGCGCGCGTGATGCGTCGGCGCCGCGTGTCGGCGCGTCGCGTCGGCGCAGCCCGCGAATGTCTAGGGTGCGGACGAGATGAGCACGACGGCGCGATCGACGAGCTGCTGGCCAACAACGGCGATTTCGCCGGCTCTCTGCCGGCCGAGCACCTGGACGTGCGCCCGCGCCGGCGACTGGCGATCGTCACATGCATGGACTCGCGGCTGGACGTGTTCGCGGCGCTCGGGCTCGGCCATGGCGAGGCGCACATCCTGCGCAACGCCGGCGGCGTGATCACCGACGACGTGATCCGCTCGCTCGCCGTCTCCCAGCGCAAGCTCGGCACGCGCGAGGTGATGCTCATCCATCACACCGACTGCGGCATGCAGCAGCTCAGCGACGACGGCTTTCGCGCGGAGCTGCGGGAGGCGACCGGCGTCGCGCCGGCGTTCGCCATCGAGTCCTTCTCAGACGTCGACGAGGACGTGCGCCAGTCGCTGCTGCGCGTGCGCCGCTCGGCCTTCCTGCCGCATCGCGAGGCGGTGCGCGGCTTCGTCTACGACGTCGACTCTCACCGGCTGCGCGAGGTCGAGGTCGCAGACGACGGCGCCGGCCAGCGGTAGGCTGCGCGCGCATGGCCGACTCCGACCCAGCAGCCGCGCCTGTCGACTACGCGAGCTTTCAGTACGAGATCTACGCGGCCGGGCTGATCGAGCAGACGCCCGCGCTGCCGATCTCCGCGGCGCGATTTGCAGGAGCGCGCGCGCGAGGCGATGAGCGAGCAGGCCTACGGCTACGTGGCCGGCGGCGCCGGCGCCGAGCGCACGATGGCCGCGAACGCCGACGCGTTCGAGCGCTGGAAGATCGTGCCGCGCATGCTGCGCGACGTCTCCGTGCGCGACCTGTCGGCGACCGTGCTCGGCACGACGATGCCCGCGCCGCTGCTGCTGGCGCCGGTCGGCGTGCAGTCGATCGTCCATCCCGACGCCGAGCTGGCGGCCGCCCGCGCGGCGGCCGCGCGCGGCCTGCCGTTCATTCTCAGCACCGCCGCGTCGCACTCGATCGAGCAGGTCGCCGAGGCGATGGGCGATGCCAGCCGCTGGTATCAGCTGTACTGGCCGCGCGAGCGCGAGCTGGCGGCGAGCTTCGTCGCGCGCGCCGAGCGGTCCGGGTACGGCGCGATCGTGCTGACGCTCGACACGTGGTTTCTCGGCTGGCGCCCGCGCGACCTGCAGAACGCCTACCTGCCGTTCCTCAAAGGCGAGGGCGTCGCCAACTACTTCAGCGATCCGGTGTTTCGCGCGGCGCTGGACAAGCCGCCCGAGGAGGACCCCGGCCCGGCGATCGGCCACTGGGCCTACCAGTTCGCCAACCCGACAGTGACGTGGACGGACCTCGCCTGGCTGCGCGAGCAGACGCAGCCTGCCGATCGTGCTGAAGGGCATCGTGCACGCCGAGGACGCCCGCCGCGCCGTCGACACGGGCGTCGACGGGCTGCTCGTGTCAAACCACGGCGGGCGCCAGGTCGACGGGTCGCTCGGCGCGCTCGATGCGCTGCGCGCCGATCCGCGAAGCCGTCGGCGGCGAGCTGGCGCTGCTGTTCGACAGCGGCGTGCGCACCGGCGCCGACGCGTTCAAGGCGCTCGCGCTCGGCGCCAACGCGGTGTGCGTGGGGCGGCCGTACATCTGGGGGCTCGCGCTCGACGGGCAGGCGGGCGTCGAGCACGTGCTGCGCTGCCTGCTCGCCGAGCTCGACCTGACGCTCGCGCTGAGCGGCTACACGAGCTTCGAGCAGGTCGGCGCGAGCGCGCTCGTGCCGGCTCCATGATCCGCTAGGAGATCCGAGCCCCGGCGTATCGTGCCGGCGATGCAGCGGCCGCTCACGCGCACGTCACCGACCCCGCGCGGCGCGGCCCGCCGCGGGCGATGACGGCGATCGTCTCGATCTGGCTGGCGCTCGCGCTCGCCGCCGCCGCCGCCGCGAAGGCCCGACGCCCCCAAGAGAGCGCGGCCGCGCTCGCCACGTACGGCATCGTCTGGTCGCGCGTGCAGCGCGCGACGCTGTGGCTGCTCGTCGCCGGCGAGGCGTGCGTGGCGCTGGCGCTCGCCGCGGGGATCTCGTGGGGACGCGCGGCCGCCGCCGGGCTGTTCGTCGCGTTCACGTGCGCCACGGCCGCCGCGCTGGTGGCCGGGCGCGAAGGGCGACCTTGCGCCTGCTTCGGCGCCTCCGCGCGCCTCGGGCGAGCGTCGCTCGCCGCGCGCCGGAGGGCTGTCGCTCGTCGCGCTCGTGGCCGCGCTCGGCGTGGCTTCCAAGCGCGCCCGCCGGCTATGACCGCTGGCTGACGCTCGGCCTGTCGCTGAGCGTCGCCGCCCTCGCCGCGCTCGCCGTCGCCGTATTCGCGCTCGCGCGCGAGGTCGGCGTGCTGCGCCTGTCGGCGGCCGGGCGCGGGGCGCTGGAGATTCCCGACGAGGGGCCGCCGGTCGGGGTCGCCGCGCCGTGGGCCGACGCGATCGCCGGCGAGCGTCGGGCGCGCATTGCGCGTGGCCGTGTTCAGCTCTGACGGCTGCCCGCTGTGCGCGCCAGGTCGCGCCGGCGGTCGAGCACGTCGCCGCCGACCCGCTGCTGGCCGTGCGCGTGTTCGACGAGCACCGCGACGCGCCCGTCTGGCGCGCGGCGGCCGTGCCCGGGAGCCCGTACGCGGTTGCGCTGAGCGACGACGGCATGACGCTGGCCAAGGGCACGTTCAACACCCTCGCCCAGCTCGAAAGCATCCTCGCGACCGCTCGCGCGCGCGAGCGAGGACCGGCGCTTGCGGCGTAGGCGCAGCGAGCGCGCCGTGGAGGCTGGGCCGGCGCAGGATGTGCGACCCGAGGCAGCAGCGTGAGCCGGCGCACGGCGGCCAACTGGCCGACGCGGTGCTGCGCAACAGCAGCCGCCGCGGCTTTCTCGAGTGGGCGGGCACGGCGATCATCGCGCTCGCCGGAGCGCGCACGGTGCGCCGGCGCGGTGCTGCCCGACGAAGCCGGCGCCTACACGAACTTCTGCGGGCACACGTACACGACCGGCAACTGCCCGCATCCCGACCGGGCTGCCGCGCGTGGACCGCCACGACTACCCGCTGCGCGCCTCCGACGGACATCCTGTCGACGATCTCGGCCGGCCGATCGACGCGCAGGGGCTGCCCGTGGACGCCCACGACCAGCCGCTTCGCGACCCCGACGGACGAGCCGCTCGCGCCGGCGCCACGCTCCAAGGTCTGCCCGGCCGCGGGCAGCGCCTATGGGCTGGATCTGAGCACAGACGGCTCGTGGTATCGCTGCTGCGGCGGGCGCGTGCGCCGGCTGATGGACTGCTGCGGGCGCACGGGCACCCGCATAAACGGCGACGAAGCGCTCGTCGGCTACTGCTATCCGGGCCGCCGCGTGTTCTGCGTGCAGTACTACGAAACGATGATGCCGTGCTGAGCGGGCTGGCGGTCTGCCTGGCGATCACCGCCGCCGTCGCCGGCGTCACCGGCGCCTGGTCTCCGTGCGGCTTCTCGATGGTCGAGACGATCGGCAGCGCGCTCGGCGACGTGCGCCGCTCGGTCACGCTCGCGGCGAGCGCGACGTTCGCGCTGGGCACGCTGATCGGCGGCGTCGTGACGTTCGCCGGCCTGGCCTACGCCGGCGAGCTGGTCGGCGGCGGTGGCGTGGACGGCCTGCGCGAGGGGCTCGGCGCGGCGATCGCGCTGGCGGCCGCGGTCGCCGACTGGCGCGGCGTGCGCATCGCGCCGCAGATCCGTCGCCAGGTGCCCGAGAGCTGGCGCTGGACGATGCCGCTGCCGCTCGCCTGCGCGCTGTACGGCGTGCTGCTGGGGCTGGGCTTCACGACGTTCGTGCTCGCGTTCGCCGTGTGGGCGCTGGCCGGCATCAGCTTCGCCGCCGGCGACCCGCTGCTCGGGGCCGTCGTCGGGCTGGCCTTCGGCGCCGGCCGCGCGTTGCCGGTGCTGTGGATGGCGCCGGGCCTGCGCGGCGGCGCGGGCGCGCAACGCTTGGATGGGATGGCGCGCGAGCCGCGGCTGTGGCTGGGGCTGCGGCGCCTGGATGCGCTTGGGCTGGTGCTGTGCGCGCTCGTGCTCGCCGGCGCGAGTGCGTCGGCGGCGACGCTGTCCTCGGCGACCGACCCGTCGGCCGGCGGCGGCGAGCTGGCCTGGCAGCGGCTCGGCGGCGCCGGCGCTCTGCTGCGCCCCGGAGGCGCGCTCAGCGCCCTGCCGGGCGATCACCCGGCGATCGGCGGCTCGTCGGTGGCGTGGGTGAGCGGGGGAGAGGTGGTCGTCGCCGATCGCGCGACGCTGACGCCGCGGCTGACGCTCGCCGTCGCCGGCGCCAATGCGCTGGCGATCTCCGAAAGCTGGCTGGTGTACCGCGAACTCGGCGCCGACGGCGTGCAGCGGCTGGTCGGCGTGCCGCTGGCGACGCCCTCGCTGCGTCGCTACGTCTACGGCGTGCGCGTCGCCGCCCAGCTCGGCCGGCCGGCGCTGGAAGGCTCGACGGTCGTGTTCGCGACCGGCACGCCGCGACGCAGCGCGATCGAGCAGGTCGACCTGGCCACCGGCCGCTCGCGCGTCCTGCGCGCGACGCGCCGCGACGCGGCGCTGGGCAACCCGTCGCTGCTGTCCGGGCGGCTGCTGTTCGAGCGCACGACGCGCTGCGAACAGCAGGTGCGCATCGGCCCGCTGTTCGCCCGGCGGCGCTCACGCCGCGCTCACGGCGCGCGCGAACGGACGCTGCTCAGCCTGCCCTCGACGGTCGCGCGCGACCCGGGGTATCAACCCGGCTACACGCACGCCTACAACAGCGCCAGCGGCTGTCGCAACCGCCCGGCGGGGCGCGGCGGGCGGGTGCTGCTCGGGCCGACCGCGCTTGGCGCCGCAAGCGCCTACGTGACCGAGTTCCGCGCCGGGGGAGGCTTTGCGCGGATCGTCTCGATCAGACGCTGAGCGCGCGCCCGGCTGAGGCGTGACGTCGGTGCCTGGGTGGCGTGCGGCGCGAGCGCCCCGGGCCAGCGGGTGAGCCGCTTGAACCGCTCAGCGCCCGAGCGTGCGAACTCAGCGCCCGAGCGTGCGCACGAACTCGCGTGCGCGGGGGGCGAGCTGGGCGAGCAACTCGCGCACTTCGCGCAGGCCGGCTCGCAGCTGCTCGTCGCCGACCTCCACCGGAGCCATCGAGTCCTGCAGTTCGGCCAGCGCCGTGTCGGCGTCGGCGACGGCCTGCGTCGCGCTGTCGATCAGGCTGCGCACGCCCGACGAAGGCGCGGTCTCAGGCGCGGGCGCGAAGTCGCGGCCGGGCAGCTCGTGACGCTGCGCGAAGCTCGCGTAGGTGCGCTGCGCGCGCCCGTAGGCGACCTGCACGGGGCGAAACAGCTGCTCTTCCAGACGATCGGCGCTTTGTTCGTCGAGCTGCTCGTAGGCCTCGCCGAGCGCCGCCAGCGCGACCCCGAGAAGGTGGATCGCCGGCGCTACGGTGTCGAGCAGTCCCTGACGAGCGTCGGCGGTCGTATAGGCCATCGGGCTAGGTTAGTCCGGCGATCCCCAAGGAGCGGAGCTTGCACCGAGTGTCCCAGCAGAACGTCGTCTCGACGCGCCGCGCGCCAGCCGCGGTGCTCGGCCGCGCCCCCGCCTTCTGGGGACTCGCGGCGACGCTCGCGCTGCTGCTGTTCGCCTCCAGCGCGCCGTCGCCGCTGTACATCGTCTATCAGGCGCGATGGGGCTTTTCGTCGATCACGCTCACCGCCGTGTTCGCCGTCTACGCGCTCGGTCTGCTTGGCGCGCTCGTCGTCGCGGGCTCGCTGTCGGACCACCTCGGGCGGCGACCGACGCTGCTGTTCGCGCTGGCGATCGAGATGGTCGCGATGTTCCTGTTCGCGGCCGCGCAGAGCGTGCTGTGGCTGTTCGCCGCGCGCATCCTGCAGGGCGTGGCCACGGGCATCGCCACGGCTGCGATCAGCGCCGCGCTGATCGACCTGCAGCCACGCGCCAAGCCGCGGCTCGGCGCCCTGCTGGCGGCGGCCGCGCCGATGGCCGGGCTGGCCTGCGGGGCGCTCGGCAGCGGGCTGCTCGTGCAGTACGCGCCGGACCCGCGACGGTTGGTCTACTGGCTGCTGCTGGCGGGCTTCGCGCTCGCCATGCTCGTCGCTTGGGCGATCCCCGAGACGGTCGCGCGCCGGCGCTCCTGGGCGCAGTCGCTGCGCCCGCAGGTCGCCGTCCCGGCCTCGCTGCGCGGCGCGTTCGTCGCGACGATCCCGTGCATGACGGCGACCTGGGCGCTGGGCGGGCTGATCCTCTCGCTCGGCCCCTCGTTGACGGCGAAGGTGCTGCACGACAGCAGCCACGTGGCCGGCGGCCTGCCGATCTTCATCATGGCCGGTGTCAGCTCCGCGGCGTCGATCCAGCTGCGCGAGACGCACGCGCGAACAGCCGCGCGCGGTGGCCTGCTCGCGCTGATCTGCGGCGTCGCGCTGGCGCTGCTGGCGCTCGGCGTGGGGTCCACTGCGCTGTTCCTGGTGGCGACAGCCGTCGCCGGACTGGGCTTCGGCCCGGCTTTTGCCGGCGCTTTTCGCGCGGTGAGCAATCGCGCGCCGACCGACCAGCGCGCGGGGCTCGTGGCGTCGCTGTACGTCGTCTCCTACCTCGCCTACAGCCTGCCGGCGCTGGCCGCCGGGATCACCGTCACACGCTTTGGCCTGCACGACACGACGAACGTCTACGGCGTGGCGCTGATCGCGGTGGCGCTCGTCGCGCTCGCGCTGTCGCATCGCCTGGAGGACCCGCAGGCGCTGGCCGCCACGCGCGACGGACAGCTCGACGGCGCGGTGTGCGCGCCGCCGGTCGCCGTGGTCGACGGGCGCAGCGTGGTCGAGCAGATCCAATAGGCTCCGGCGGGGAGGGCGAGCACTGCGCGCATGACACAGAGCCTCAAGCTAGGACTGAACACCGGTTACTGGGCCGGCGGCCCGCCGCCCGGCGCGGCCGAGGCGATCGCCGAGGCCGAGCGGCTGGGCGTCGACTCGATCTGGACGGCCGAGGCTTACGGCTCGGACTGCCTGACGCCGCTGGCCTGGTGGGGGGCGTCGACCAGCCGGCTGAAGCTCGGCACGGCGATCGTGCAGATGTCGGCTCGCCAGCCGGCCGCGACGGCGATGGCGGCGATGACGATGGATCACCTGTCGGGCGGCAGGTTCATCCTCGGGCTCGGTGTCTCCGGGCCGCAGGTCGTGGAGGGCTGGTACGGCATGCCGTTCGCCAAGCCGCTCGCGCGCACGCGCGAGTACATCGGCATCCTGCGCGACATCTGGGCTCGCCAGGGCCCGCTAGTGGCCGAGGGCCCGCACTACCCGCTGCCGCTGCCCGACGGGACCGGGCTGGGCAAGCCGTTGAAGTCCTCGATCCACCCGCTGCGCGAGGACATCCCGATCTACCTCGGCGCCGAGGGGCCGAAGAACGTGGCGCTGTGCGCGGAGCTGTGTGACGGCTGGCTGGCGATGCTGTTCTCGCCGACGCACCAGGACGCCAACCGCGCCGCCCTGCAGGAAGGCTTCTCACGGCCCGGCGCGCGGCGCGCCCCGGAGGACTTCGAGGTCTGCGCGACCGTTCCGTTCATCGTCGCCGACGACGTCGATGCCGCGATCGACTCGCTGCGGCCGTTCTACGCGCTGTACTTCGGCGGAATGGGGGCCAAAGGCGCGAACTTCCACGCCAACGTGGCGATCCGCATGGGCTACGAGCGCGAGGTGGACGAGATCCAGGAGCTGTATCTGAGCGGGCGCAAGGACGAGGCCGGGGCGAAGATTCCACGCGGGCTGATCGAGGAGCTCTCGCTGGTCGGCCCGCCGGAGAAGATCCGCGACGACCTGGCCAAGTGGCGCGAGTCGATCGTGACGACGCTGCTGGTCTCGGCCGACGCCTCGTCGCTGCGCACGATCGCCGAGCTGGTCCTCGGCTGACGCCGGGTGTCGCGCGTGCGCTCGGTGCTCTTCAGGGGAGCCCGGCGGTGGAACATAGCGGCGTCCGCGCTGCTGCACGGGCAGGCGCGCACGATCAGGCAGGTCGTCTCGCTGCTCGCTCTGGTGGCGGGAATCGCGCTGCTCGCCGCCTTGCTTTCCGGCGGCGGCCCGACGGGCGCGTTTGGCTCACAGCGCACCGGCGCGCCTCCGCAGGCGCTGTTGGCGCAGATCGGCGGCACGCCCCCGCAGCCGCCGCCCCGCGGGGGCACGCTCTACAGGCTGGTCGGCTGTCGCAGCCACGGCAGCGGCGTCTATCGCCACGGCCCGGCGCGCCGCGAGGTGGCGTTCGGCTTCGACGACGGTCCCGTACCAGGACACGCCGGCGTTCGTGCGCATGCTCGCGCAGAACCACGCGCAGGCGACGTTCTTCATGATCGGGCGCCAGGTCACCTCGACGTACCGCGAAACGATCCTGCGTGAGCTGCGCGAAGGCGACATCCCCGGCGACCACACGTTCACGCACCCCAACCTGACGCGCTCGCGCGACGTGCGCGGGGAGCTGCTCAGCACGATCGCGGCGATCCGCGCGCAGAGCGGCTACACACCGTGCGTCTTTCGGCCGCCGTACGGCGACGTCGACGAATCGGTCGTGCGGACTGCCAGCTCGCTCGGACTCGCGACGGTCGGCTGGAACGTCGACCCGAGCGACTACGCGCAACCGGGCGCAGCGGCGATCGAGCAGCGCGTGCTCGCACAGGTCCAGCCCGGCTCGATCGTCATCTCGCACGACGGCGGTGGGCCGCGGGGGCAGACGCTTGCGGCCTACCCGAAGATCATCGCCGCGCTGCGCCGGCGCGGTTATCGCATCGTCACGATTCCCCAGCTGCTCGGCTTTCGCCCGGTCTACGAGCCGTGCATCCGCCTGTGCGACGGCATCGGCGTGCCGCGCGGCGGTGTGCCCAGCGACGCGATCGTGCAGAACGCGCCGTCCTGAGCGCCGCGCGCTGCTGCTACTCGAACTCCGGCTCGCGCCAGCCCGGGAAGATGTCGGGCAGCCCATCGCTGACGCGATCGGGAAACTGCGCCGGGCGCTTCTCCAGGAACGAGGTGATGCCCTCGACCGCGTCGGCCGACTGGCCGCGCGAGAACATCCCGCGCGAGTCGGCGCGGTGGGCGACCATCGGATGCTCGGCGCCGAGCATCCGCCACATCAGCTGTCGCGCCAGCGCCACCGACACGGGAGCTGTGTTATCGGCGATCTCGCGCGCGAGCGCGCGCGCAGCCGGCAGCAGCTCGTCGGCGCTGTGCAGGCTGCGCAGCAGGCCCGCGTCAAGGCCCTCCTGCGCTGAGAACACGCGCCCGGTGGAGACCCACTCCATCGCCCGGCTGATGCCCACCACGCGCGGCAGAAACCAACTCGAGCAGGCCTCGGGGACGATGCCGCGGCGGGCGAACACGAAGCCCATGCGCGCGTCGTCGGCTGCGAGGCGGACGTCCATCGGCAGCGTCATCGTCGCGCCGACCCCGACGGCCGGGCCGTTGATCGCGCCGATCACCGGCTTGGTCGACGCGAACACGCGCAACGTGAACTGCCCGCCGTTGTCACGCGGGACGTCGCCGCCGCTCTCAGACAGCAGCGACGCCTCTGCCGCGCGCGCGCGGTAGTCGAAGGTCTCGCCGCCAGTCGCGAGGTCGGCGCCCGCGCAGTAGCCGCGCCCGGCGCCGGTCATGATGATCGCGCGCACGTCGTCGTCGGCGTCGGCCTGGTCGAAGGCCTCGATCAGCTCGCGGCCCATCGTGGCGGTCCACGCGTTCAGGCGCTCGGGGCGGTTGAGCGTGATCGTGAGGATGCCCTCGGCGACCTCGGTGGTGATCTGCTCGAACGCCACGATCACTGGGCGGCGGCGCTCAGCGCGGGCCTGCGCTCGGCCCAGGGCATGCGCCTGTTCGAGCTGCGCGGCGAGACGGATCAGCGTCGCCTCGTCCCACGGCGCGCCGGTGAGCTGCACGCCGACGGGCAGGTCTGCATCGGTCCGATGCAGCGGCAGGCTGATCGAGGGCAGGCCGGTGACGTTGCCAAATGCGCGTGAACGACACGCTGGCGACGACGTCGAGCACCGGCGCCTCGGGCGTGGCGTGCTGCGCAGCTAGGATCGCTCCGGCCTGCGGCGGCAGGATCGCCGAGGTGGGGGTGAGCAGCACGTCGAAGTCGCGGCCCCAGCGCGCGACCTCCTGGCGGCTGAGCAGCTCCAGCGTGCGCGCTGCGAGCACGTAGTCATACGCCCCGGTTTCGCCGCTGAGCTTGCGCTGGTGGGCGATGTGCGGCTCGGTCAGCGACCAGTCGACGCCCTCGTAGTCGGCCAGACCACCCTGCGTAAGCACGATGAACGGCGGGATCATCTCTTCGGAGACGGTCGGCACCTCGACCTCCTCGACAGAGTGTCCGAGGTCTTCCAGCGCGCTCGCCGCCGCGCGGGCGCCGGCGATGCAGTTCTCGTCGGTGGGGATGCCCAGCGGGGCCGTGGCCATCAAGCCGATGCGCAGCTGTCCGGGCGCCTCGCGCGTCTCCTCGGTGAACGGGCGGCCCGGCGCGGGGGCGTTGTACCAGGCGAGCGGATCGAAGCGGGCGATCGCGTCGAGCATCGCTGCCGAGTCGGCGACGGTGCGAGACACCACGCCCTCGACGACCGCGCCGAGCCAGCTCTGGGCCAGGCGCGGGACGCGCCCGCGGCTGGGCTTCAGGCCGACCAGCCCGCAGTAGGAGGCGGGGATGCGAATCGAGCCGCCGCCGTCGTTGGCGTGGGCGATCGGGAACATGCCCGCGGCGACCGCCGCCGCAGCGCCGCCGCTGGAGCCGCCGGGCGTGCGCTCGGCGTCCCACGGGTTGCGGCTGATCCCGTGGCGGGTGTTCTCGGCTGCCGTGATCACGCCGAAGGCCGGCGTGTTGGTGCGCCCGCAGAGCACGAAGCCGGCCTCGACCAGTGCGTCGACGACCAGCTCGCTGCGCTCGCTCGGACCCTCCGGCGCGCCGTGCGAGCCGTAGGTCACCGGCCAACCGGCCACCGGCGTCAGATCCTTGATCGGCAGCGGCACGCCGAGGAACGGCGCCGCGTCGGTGCCGTCGCCGAGGCGACGGTCGGCGTCGGCGGCGGCCGCGCGCGCCTGCGTCGTCGTTGCGCCAGGTGACCGCGTTCAGTCGCGGGTTGAGCTCGTCCACGGCGGCCAGGCACGCGTCGAGCAGCTCGACCGCCGACAGCTCACGAGCGCGCAGCGCCTTGGCGAGGCTCAGCGCCGAATCGGTCGGCTGAAGGTCCATGCGGCCGACCATACACCAGCGCGCCCGCCGCCCGACGCGCGCGTCTCAGTCGCTCAGCTGGAGCACTGAGCGGATGCCGTCCTGCGCCTCCATCAGCTCGAAAGCGCGATTGACGTCCTGCAGTGGCATGCGGTGGGAGATGAACGGATCGACGTCGAGCTGCCCCTGCATGTACAGCGCGACCAGCTCGGGAACCTGATCGCGGCCCTTGACGCCGCCGAAGGAGGAGCCGCACACGCGACGCCCGGTGATCAGCAGGCGCGGGATCACGTCGAGCGTCTCGCCCTTGCCGGCGACCCCCGCCACCGTGCACAGGCCCCAGCCCATGCGCGCCGCCTCGACCGCCTGGCGCATCACATCGACCAGGCCGGTCGCCTCGAACGTATAGTCGGCGCCGAACCCGTCGGTCGCCTCGAGCACGCGCTCGACGGTGTGCTCGTCGGCCAGCCAGCAGTCGCTCGCGCCCTGTCCGCGCGCGAGCGCCAGGCGTTGCTCTGACAGGTCGACGCAGACGATCCGCTCGGCGCCGCGCAGGCGGCAGCCGGCGACCGCGCCGAGGCCGACCATGCCGGCGCCGAACACCACGCACGTCGACCCGGGCTGCACCTGCGCGGTGTACATCGCCGCTCCAAGCCCCGTCGACAGGCCGCACGCGAACAGGCAGGCTCGATCGAGCGGCGCCTCGCGGTCGACCTTCGCCAGGGCGACCTGCGGCACGACGGCATACTCGGCGAACGTCGACGTGCCCATGAAATGCCTGATCGGCTCGCCCGAGCGCGACAGCCGTGTGCTGCCGTCAGGCAGATAGCCCTTGTTCTGCTGCTCGCGTATCGCCAGGCAGAGGTTCGTGCGCGGGCTCAGGCAGTGGATGCACTCGCGACATTGCGGCGAGAACAGCGTCACGACGTGGTCGCCCACCGCGAGGTCGCCGACGCCCTCGCCGATCGCCTCGACGAGGCCGGCGCCCTCGTGCCCGAGCACGGTCGGCGCATAGCCCGACGGGTCGACGCCGGAGGCGGTGTACATGTCGGTGTGGCAGACGCCGCACGCGACCAGCCGGACCAGCGCCTCGCCGCGCCGCGGCTCGGCGAGGTCGAGCTCCTGCACGACGAGCGGGCGCCCGAACTCCTCCAGCAGCGCGGCGCGCATCTTCATGCGATCGACGCCCTCGCAGCGAACAGGCGGTCTGGGCGAAGCTGCGCAGGCCGGCGGACGAGCCACTGGAGGCGCTGCCGGTCGATGTCGCTCATCTGCGTTCCTCCTCGCGCGTGGCTGCGGCCGCGATCACGGTCGTCTCGCCGCAATCGTATTGGGGGCGGGCTCGCGCGATCGGGCTGCCCTCGACGCTCACGCGCCGAGGGCGAACAGCGGCCAGCGCCCGGGAACGCCCTTGAGCTCGTGAAAGCCGCGGTCGTCGAACGTGAACGGGCCGCCGACGACGGTGCCGAAGACGGTGCCCGACACGAGCACCTCGCCGGCCGCCGCAAGCCCGCTGACGCGCGACGCGATGTGCACGGCCATGCCACCGACGTCGTCGCCGATCAGCTCGCACTCACCGGTGTGCATGCCGACGCGCACCTCGATGCCCAGCTCGCGCGCGGACTCGGTGATCGCCAGCGCGCAGCGCAGCGCGCGCGACGGCGGACCCGCGAACGTCGCCAGGAAGCCGTCGCCGATCGTCTTGACCTCGTGCCCCTCGAAGCGGCTCAGCTCCTTGCGCACCTCCTCGTCGTGGCGCGCCAGCAGGTCGCGCCAGCGCCCGTCGCCAAGTCGCGCCGCATGGGGCGTGGCGTCGACGATGTCGGTGAACATGACCGTGAGCAGCGCCCGCGCGAGCTCGCCGCCGACGCGCCCGCCGGTGAGGAACTCCTCGATCTCTTCGAGGATCGCCTCGCTGTCGCCGATGAACGGGAAGGAGTCGACGCCCTCCAGCTCGACGTAGCGGGCGCCGGGGATGTGGTCGGCGAGGTAGCGCGAATGGCGAACGTCCCACACGAGCTCCTTGGGGCGATGCATGACGAGCGTCGGCACGCGAATCTGCGGCAGCACCTCGCGCACGTCGAGATCGACCATCGCGCGCGAGATGATGCGCGCCTCGCTCGGGCTGGCCGACAGTCGCTGCATGCGCGCGAACCACGCTCCGAGCGTCGGGTCGCCGGCCACCGAGGGGGCCCACAGCGACATCCACGGGTTGTCCGCGGCGCCCCACGCGGCGATGTTGCGCTCGGTCAGCTCCTCGCGTTGCTCGGCGGTCATCGCCCAGTCGTAGTCGGGCGCCCAGGAGGTGCGTGACACCGATGCGTACATGACCAGCGCGCCGATTCGCTCGGGATGGCCGGCCGCGAGCAGCGCGCCGACCAGCCCGCCGACGGAGTAGGTCATCAGCGCGGCGCGTTCGCTGGACGCCGCGTCGAGCACGGCGAGCACGTCCTTGACCTCCTGCTCCAACGTGAACTCCTCGAGCACGCGGTCAGACAGACCGGTGCCGCGGCTGTCGAACAGGATCAGCCTGCCGAAGCCGGCCAGGCGCTCGAGGAAGCGACGCTGCGCGGGCGCCTCCCACAGCTGCTCGACCTGTGAGATCCAGCCGGGCAGGAAGAGCAGGTCGACCGGGCCGTCGCCGACGACCTGGTAGGCGATGCTCGCCCCTTCGCTGTGCGCGTATCGCGTGACCGGCGCCATCAGCCGGCTTCGAGCTGGGTGCGGAAGGAGTCGGCGGACTGGACGGTCGCGCCGGTCGCGCGCACGCGGTCGACGAGCCACAGATCGGAGGTGACGACGCGGATCTCGCCGGGCGCGCCTTCGGCCGACACGCGCCTGACGATCTCGTCGTCTGCCGAGTCACGCCGCGGGCGGGGGCGTGCGCGACCTCGATGACCGTGGAGTAGATGGGCGGGCGCGGAGGCTGCTCGAACACGACGACGACGTCCTCACCGGTCGCGGCGACCCAGTTCTCCAGCAGACGCACGAGACGCACCATCGCCCCGTGCCGGTCCTTCCACCATGCATCCGGGCGCGTGCCGATCACGTTCATCCCGTCCACGAACCATCGCACGGTGAGCAAGCCTACGTGGTCGCACGTTGCGCACGAACCCGGAGCCGCGCGAAGCCGGTCACGCCTCAGACGCGCGGCCGCTGCGGGAGTCCGAACCGGCGCTGTCGGCCGGCACGAAGCCGCGCGTGGGCGAATCATGCTGGAGTGATGCGCCATGCGGCTGGAGGGCATCCAATCCGGCGACATCGTCGAGGTCGATCGCGGTGGCAGGCGATTTCACGCCGTCGTCACGGCGCCGGCGCCGGGCGGCCTGGCGCTCGCGCCGATGGACCGGCGGATCAGCTACTACAGCTGCCGCAGTCGCGAAGTGATCGGTCACTGGGCCAAGCGGGGGCGCCCGCGCGAGAGCGCCGAGCCTCTGCGCCCGTCACCGCGCCAGCTGGAGATCGACCTGCGGGCCGACGACGAGCGCCCGGCACGCTGATCGGGCGGCGGCGCGGCGTTGCGGCCGGGCGACCTAGGAGGGATCGACACCCGAGCCGACCGCCGCGTACGCCTCGGCGCAGTCGCGCGAGCAGAAGTAGTCGATACGGTCGCCGCGTGTCACGGCTACGGCGGCCTGCCTGTCGACCTTCATGCCGCACATCGGATCGGTGGCGCCGCGGCGCATGGTGAGTGCGAACAGGGCGACGAAGATGGCGGCGCCGAGCACGTTGGTGACCAGCTTGTAGTCGAGCTTGACGCTCTCGAATATGTCCGCGCGCGTGGGGCGCAGGTGAGGAATCACGCCGGCCAGGCCGAACAGCGCGTCGACCGCCAGCGCGGCAAGCACCATCGTGAGGAGCATCAGCGCGACGATCCGCAGCGCGAAGGCCGTTCCGTAGTACTTGCGGTAGATCGCGACGATCGGCAGGACGACGAGGTCAGCGAAGATGAACGCGATCACGCCGGCGAACCCGATCCCGCCCGACCACAGGACGGCGGCGAGTGGGATGTTGCCGACCGAGCAGACGAAGCTGAGGATCGCGATCAGCGGGCCGACGAGCACGTTCTCGGCGAGCCGCAGCGGCGCGGGGGCGTGCACTATGAACAGGCCGTTGAAGAAGTCGCTGCCGAGCAGTCCGATGAAGCCGGCGAGGACGAAGCCGAGGGCGATCTCGCGATAGAGCATCGCCCAGTCGTTGCGGAAGTTGTGCGCGACGTCCGACCACGCGGCGGAGGAGGTCAGGCGCCGGCGCAGCGGCATCGCCTGCCCGGCCGAGCGGTGCTGGTGGCCGGGCTCGGCGAGCTGGGCGTGCTCGCGCGCCTGCTGTTCCAGTCGCGGCGAGACGAAGGCTCGCAGCAGCAAGCTCATAATCGCGATCAACAGCAGCCCACCGACGAGCTCGGCGAGCGCGAACTGCCAGCCCAGCAGCAGCCAGATGACGGCGCCCAGCTCCACCACGAGGTTGGTCGACGCGAACTGGAAGGCGAGCGCGCTCGCCGCCGAGGCGCCCTTGGCGAGCAGCGACCTAGCGATCGCGACGGCGGCATACGAGCAGGACGAGGAGGCCGCGCCGAGGCCGGTGGCGAGCAGCACGGGCCGCGCTCCACGCCCGCCGAGCGCGTGCTCGACCCGCTCGCGCGGAACCCACGCCTGCACGACCGCCGAGACGGCGAAGCCGAACACGAGCGCCCACCAGACCGTCCAAGCCATCAGCAGGGCGTTGGCGAGCCCTTCGCCGATCGTGTCGAGCACGTTCATCGGCGCGGCCGCTCGTCACGGACGATGGCTGGTTCGCTCATTCTCTCAATATACCCCTTGGGGGTAATTGGGCGAACGGCTGGCCGCCCGTTGGGCGAGCGCGGCTGGGGTGTTCGTCGAACTAAAACGTTCCAAGCTGTGTGTACTCTCCAGACCATCGGAAATCGGTTGATTTGGACGCGCGGCGAACGCCAGCCCGCGCGGGCGGTGAAAGGAAGGGCTCCCATGCACAGAGAAGCCAGCGAGCCTCGAGCCTCAGACGGCTCGCGACTCCAGCGGGCGGTAGTGCTGGAGCTGCTGGAGTGTGAGGATCAGCGGGGACGGCCGTTAGGGGAACTCGGCGACGAGCTCGGCGCCGGCGACACGGAGCTGGATCTCGCGGTCCGGTCGCTGCACGCGGCGGGCGTGGTGTGCGTGAAAGACGGACAGGCGTGGGCGTCGGCCGCGGCGCGGCGGCTGGACGAGCTCGAGCTGATCGCGATCTGAGCGTCGTCGTCGTCGCGCTCGCGGAGGCTTCGCGCCAAGCCCGGTGGCGCCGTGCTCGGTGCATGCCGCTGCGCGCGAGATAGGGTCTGGGGCATGAGCAATCGCGTGCTGCTCCTCTCCTGGGAGTACCCGCCGGTGATCGAGGGCGGACTGGCGCGCCACGTGCGCAAGCTGGCCGAGGCGCTGGTTCGCCAGGGCCGTGAGCGTCGACGTGCTCACGCGAGGCGTCGGCGACGGTCCAGGCGCGACGTGCGCGGCCGTCGAGGAGCTGGGCGGCGTGACGATCCACCGCGTGCCCGAGCCGGGCTGGCCACGCGATCTGGACCGCTTCGTCGCGTGGGTCGAGCAGATGAACGGGGACATGCTGGCGGCCGGGATGGCGCTTGCCGAGGACAACGCCTACGACCTGATCCACGGGCACGACTGGCTGGTCGCGCAGGCGTCGGCGACGCTCGCCGCAGCGGCTGGGCGTGCCGTACGTGACGACGATTCACGCCACCGAGCACGGCCGCCATCAGGGCTGGGTGCAGGACCAACCGCAATCGCACATCCACTCGGTCGAGCGCTGGATGGCGCGACGCGCCGACGCGCTGATCGTCTGCTCGTACTACATGCGCGGGCACGTCGCCGACATCTTCGACATCGAGGAGCGGCGCATCGCGGTGATCCCGAACGGGATCGATCCGAGCGAACTGCGCCCGGCGGGCGACCTGCAGGCGCTGCGCGCTGAAGTTCGCTCAGCCGCACGAGAAGCTCGTGCTGTTTGTCGGGCGGCTGGTCTACGAGAAGGGCTTTCAGCTGGCGCTCGACGCGCTGCCGAGCGTGCTCGAGCGAGGTGCAGGACGTGCGCTTTCTGGTCGCCGGCAGCGGCACGCACGAGGCGCGAGCTGCAGGCGCAGGCCGAGCGGCTCGGTCTCACCGAGCACGGCAGCTTTCTCGGCTGGATCGGCGACGACGTGCTGCACTCGCTGTATCGGATCGCCGACCTGTGCGTGGTCCCGTCGATCTACGAGCCGTTCGGCCTGGTCGCGCTGGAGGCGATGGCGTCGGGCTGTCCGTGCATCGTCGCCGACACCGGCGGCCTGCGCGAGGTCGTGCCGGTGGGCGAGCGCGTGGGGCTGCGCTTCAACGGCGGCGACGCCGAGCATCTGGGGGTGATGATCGAGCGGCTGCTCGTCGACGAGCGCGCTGCGCGAACGGCTGGTCACGGAGGCCTCCGAGCACGTGCTGCGCTTCGACTGGGACGACATCGCCCAGCGCACGCGCGGGATCTACAGCGAGCTGCGCGAGCTGACGGCCGCGCGAGGAGGGAGTACGGCGGGGATGAGCGAGGCTCTGGCTGGGTCTGATGCAGGACGACTTCCCGCTGACGCTGCACCACATTCGCCGCAGGATGACGCGCGCAAGCCCGGACGCGAAGGTGCTGACGCTGGCGCGAGCCGGGCAACGTCCAGCGCGCGAGCTTCGCCGAGGTCTCCGAGCGGATCGACCGGCTCGCGCGCGTGCTCGCGCGGCTCGGCATCGAGCCGGGCGAGCGCGTCGGCGACGTTCGCCTGGAACAACCAGCGCCACTTCGAGCTGTACTTCGCGATCCCGTGCGTCGGGGCGGTGCTGCACACGCTGAACATCCGGCTGTTCGAGGAGCAGCTGACGCTACATCGTCAACCACGCCGAGGACCGGGTGATCTTCGTCGACGACTCGCTGGTGCCGAGTGCTGGAGAAGCTCGCGCCGACGTTTGCGAGCGGTCGAGCACTACGTGGTGATGGGCGACGGCGACGCCGGCAGCCTGCCCAACGTGCTGCGCTACGAGGAGCTGATCGAGCAGGCGGGCGACGGGCGGCTTCGACTACCCCGAGCTCGACGAGCGCCAGGCGGCGGCGCTCTGTTACACGAGCGGCACGACCGGCAACCCGAAGGGCGTGCTCTACTCGCACCGCTCGATCAGCCTGCACTCGACGGCGACGCTCGTCAAGGACGGCCTCGGGCTGTCGCGCAGCGACCGCGTGCTCGCGGTGGTGCCGATGTTCCACGCCAACGCCTGGGGGCTGCCGCACGGCGCGGCGCTCGCGGGAGCCGACCTGATGCTGCCCGACCAATTCCTCGCCGCCGAGCCGCTGGCCGGCCTGATCGCGGCCGAGCGCCCGACGCTGATGGGCTGCGTGCCGACGATCTTCGCCGACCTGCTGCGCTACGCCGACGAGCACGCCGAGGTCGACCTGTCGTCGCTGACGAACGCGACGTGCGGCGGCTCGGCGGTGCCGCGCCAGCTGATGCAGCGACTTCGAGGAGCGCCACGGCGTGAACATCTTCCAGGCCTGGGGCATGACCGAGACGAGCCCCGTGGCGACGTTCTCGCGCCCGCAGGAGGGCGAGCACGACGACGACTACTGGGACGCTCGCGCCAAGCAGGGCCGCGCGCTGCCGTGGGTGGAGCTGCGCCTGATCGACGACGACGGCGCGGAGGTCGCCGTGGGACGGCGAGTCGACCGGCGAGATCGAGGTGCGCGGGCCGTGGATCGCCGCGCGCTACTTCAACGACGCGTCCGAGGATGCGAAGTTCGACGCGGGCTGGCTGCGCACCGGCGACATCGCGGCGGTCGACGCGCGAGGGCTTCGTGCAGATCACCGACCGCGCCAAGGACGTGATCAAGTCCGGCGGCGAGTGGATCTCCTCGGTGGAGCTCGAGAACGAGGTGATGGCGCACCCCGACGTGGTCGAGGCGGCGGTGATCGCCAAGCCCGACGAGCGCTGGGCCGAGCGCCCGCTGTGCTGCGTGGTGCTGCGCGAGGGCTCGGATACGACCGCGCCGCGAGCTGGTCGAGCACCTGCGCGGACGGGTCGCCAAGTGGTGGCTGCCCGACGAGTTCGCGTTCGTCGAGGAGATCCCGAAGACGAGCGTGGGCAAGTTCGACAAGAAGGTGCTGCGCGGCAGATCTGAGCGCCGGCGAGCTGACGGGCCGGGTGCGCATCTCCTAGCCGGGACAGCCAGTAGAGGTTCGACGCAGCTGGTGGCGTTTGGGCGCTCGCTGTCAGGGCAACGTACAGGCTCAAGTGCCCGCCGGAGGCGGTCGATACGCCAAAATGGCACAAGCCGGAGCCAGCGCCGACCGGCACCGCTGCTAGACCTTCCCGCAAGCAGGGAAGGCCAGGACGAGCAAATGGCGAACTTATGACACGTCTTGTGACTAGAATCCGCCCACACGCAAGGGCAAGAGGCCCGCTACAGGGCTGGAGCGTCCACCCACACCATCAACGCGGAGGTTGGCATGACTCGGACCGACGTCGTGGCCTCGAGCAGGCCACGGAAGACGAGCGCAGCATCGATTGGGAAGGCATCGCCGAAGGCGCTGCGACGGCTCGCTGCACTGCGGGCTCGCGCTTGCCCTGATGCTGGCGCTGATCTTGCCGACCGGCGCGTTTGCCGCCGAAGGCACTCTCAGCCCGTACAGCAACACGCCGTCGACGACGACGAGCACCCCGACACCGTCGACGAGCACCCCGACTCCATCGACAGGCACGTCCCCCGAAAAAACGGAAAAAGAAAGCAGCACGCCGACCAAAACGACGGCGCCTGAAACCACGAGCACGACCCCGACCACGGAACCGACGGCGAAAAAAGCGTCGACGCTGCCCTTCACGGGCTTTGATCTTCGCTGGACGATCGCCGGCGGCGTGCTTCTGATGGCGATGGGCTTCTCGATCGTCACCGCGCAGCGTCGCCGCGGCAGCCGTCGCTAAGCAAACAGACTCTCTTCTGACGGACTACGGCCGCCGGTAACCGGCGGCCGTTTTTCGTTTGGTCGCCGGTTGGGTGGACGGGCGCGTCGTGTAGACACGGGGCTCGCGACCCCTCAAGGGTTCTCAGACGCTGACTGAGCCGCCTTTATCGACCTTCGCCCGTTGCTCCTATGTCAAGCGAACTCCCCAATTTGCGGAGAATCGTCGGCTCGGGCTGCCGCTCAATCTCAGTTACCCGGGCCTACTCCCAGCGGAGCCCGGTAGACGCTCGGTACCACACGATTTGTCCCCCGCGCTAGCGCTTTGATGCGTGGGGTGGCGAGCACGCCCGCTCTGCGACGCTGTTCGCTATGGAGGTTCTCGTTCTAGGTGGGACGGGTTGGCTGGGTCGCGAGCTTTCGCGCATGGCGCTCGAACGCGGCCACACGGTCACGTGTCTCGCACGCGGCGATAGCGGCGCTGTCGCCGACGGGGCGCTGCTCGTTGCCGCCGACAGGAGCCAGCCCGACGCCTACGACCGGTTGGGCGGCCGAGCTTGGGATGCCGTGATCGAGCTGTCCTGGCAGCCAGGCTGGGTTCGCGGCGCGCTTAGCGCTTTTGGCGGTTTCACACGACATTGGACCTACATCTCCTCATGCAGCGTGTACGCGTCACAGTCAATCGCTGGAGCCGATGAGACAGCGGCGCTATTGGAACCTGCCGAGGCTGATGAAGTGGACCAGCAACAGTACGGTCCTGCGAAGGTGGCCTGTGAGTACGCGTCCACGACGGTCCTCGGCGGGCGTCTGCTGATCGTCCGGCCGGGTCTCATCGGCGGACCGGGAGATCACACTGGCCGCTCGGGGTACTGGGTGGCTCGTGCGGCACGCGACCGTTTCGGGCCCATGCTCGTGCCGGCTACGCCGGATCTCGCGACGCAGGTCATCGACGTCCGCGACCTCGCAGCCTGGGTGCTCGGCAGCGCAGAGCGACGCCGGAGCGGAACCTACGACGCAGTCGGGCCGGTGGTTTCGTTCGGTAGCTGGGTCGAGCAGTCCCGGGCGGTTGGCGGACACCGGGGGGCAGTCGTGCACGCAGGGACAAGCTGGCTGCTCGATCGAGATGTCGCCGAGTTCATGGGAGCGGAGTCGCTTGCCATGTGGCTCGTTGAGCCCGGATGGGAGGGCTTCTCAAGTCGCTCCGGCAACGCCGCACGCGCCACGGGACTCAGCCATCGTCCGCGCCTCGCACTACTCGCCGACGTGCTCGCCTGGGAGCGCGAGCGAGGCCTCGAGCGACCGAGGCATGCCGGCCTCAGCCCCGAGCGCGAGCGCGAGCTTCTCTCGATGCTCAACGCAATGTCATGAGGCTCCCGACCGATGCCATACGCGTTGGCGTCCTTGATCGGCAGGCGCCGACACCTTTGTGACCTGCGCGGAATGGTCATCTAGGGGACGAGGAGTTGCACGGCATCTCGTGGCAACCGTACGGAGAGAGTGCTTCTAAGCCAACAAGCCCCCGCCGGGCGGGGCTTCCCTGCCATGCGGATGAGAGGACTCGAACCTCCACCTGGTTTCCCAGACACGGACCTGAACCGTGCGCGTCTACCAATTCCGCCACATCCGCGAGCGGGCGAGAGGCGAAGATATCGCACGGCCAGCGGCGACCCGGCGGCCATGTCGTGAACGGGCGCGCCGACGGGCGCCGGCGTCGTACAAGCTCCGGGTGCTTTGCTAGCCTCGACGCTGTCGCTCGCGCGCCGCTATCGTCCAGGGGACTAGGACGCCGCCCTCTCATGGCGGAAACCCGGGTTCGAATCCCGGTAGCGGTACTTCGATTCGCCCCGTAGACGCGGGGCGTTTTCGCGTTTAGGGGGCCGTGATGGCCCATCTGATGGCCCGTCGGCCGCGATGATCCGTCCGACAGCCAAGCGAATCTCGTCGTCATGCCGACCACGAGCGTCGTCCGCCCGGCAAAGACCGCGCCGCCGGTAGGAGCGCGTTACAAGTTCGCCGACGGAAAGCGATCATTCATCGGCACCGTCGTCGCAGTCAAGGTACTCAACGCGACGCATGCGACCGTGATCGTCGAACTGAGCGTCGACGAGCACCGGCGGCTCGTGCTCGGCGACTGACAGCCGTGTCCGCCAGACTGCGCGAGCAGCATTAGTCAACGCCGCCCGCGCGTCAATCACGCTGCGTATCAACCGCGCGGCCCACAAACCACGCGACGACGCCAAGAACCACGGCGATGATCCAGGATCCTTCGATCAGCTCGTAGAGCGCCCCGAGAATGACGAGGACGAAGATGACCTGACCGGCGATGCGGGTATCGCGGTTCACGGTGCAACCCTATCCGCGCGGTGGGTCAAATCGAGTGCGTCGCTGAGCTATTGCAGCCTGTCGCCCACTTGAGGACCGTCGGTCAGACGGGCCGCCCGCCGTCGCTGACTGAGCGTTTCCTCACCAAATCACTTGAAAGTGCCGTCTGGCGATCTGCCACGCTCCCGGAAAGAGCGAACTTCGACGGAGGGTGAGCAGATGCAAGACGTAATCGGCGGGTTGGCCGCGTGGGAGGTCGAGTCGTGGATCGGCCCGATCGATGAGGACGCCCCGACATGGCTCAGGGACGCGAAGGCCCGACACGCAGCCGCGATCAAGGAGTTCACGAAGGCCGTCTCATATGTTGTCGACAGGTCGGGGCAGATCGAAGCCGCCAACCGCGCCCACCGTCGAGCCGTTCGAGACGCCGTAATGGCCTCGAAGGAGCCGCCCGTGCGCGAGCACGCCGTCGAGGTTGGCGAGGCGCAAGTCGCCGTCGCCGCCGAAGACGCCGAGTATGCTCGCGGGGCGCTAGCCGAGTTGGCCGTCGAGATTCTCAACGAGGTCCGCTGCCATCTGCACGAGTGCAACCTCAGCACTTTCGAGCACGCCTCGCCTGACCTGCGCTACGCCATCGGGCGCGGTCCTGACGGCATGACCGAGGCCGACCGCCAGCGCATGGAGCGCCAGCGCAACGAGCCGACGGGAATCATCGACATCGACGACCCCGCCATGAGCGGGTTCACCGAGCTAGGCCAACAGGAGGCAAGCCATGCCAGCACAGCAGCGTAAGCCGTCGTCGGCACAGCCCGCGACCTCGACCCGGAAGCTCTTCACGCGACGCGTCCGCGCGGCGTCGGTGTCCTACTACGTTCGCCTGCCCGGCCTCGATGGGCGCGTCGCCGGGGTGCAGCGCGACGCGAAGATGGGAGACGAGATTACGGCCGACGCCGTCTCGATCATGAGCCTCGACAGCGCCGGAATGCTCGCGCCGCCGGATGCAACGCGCGAGGACGTGGAGCGCGAACACGCCGAGCGCATCGAGGCTTACCGCTCGGCTCGCCGCGGCGTGGCGGGGGTGATCTGAGTGGAGTTCTTCATCGCAGACCTCGCCCAGCGCCTCGGCGTCTCACCCGAGCCGTCCGAGGACGCGATCCTCGCCGCCATACGAGCGCCAGCGGCCAACGAGCAGCGGGCCTTTGCTGAGCTAGGTCCGAAGCCCGAGCGGACTCTCGCGGGCGACGCGGACAACCTGATGCGCGGCGCCAACCGCGACTTGCGGGTGATCGGCTCGCTCTGATCCGATCGACGTCATCTTCCGCCTGCCCGCGCGTCTCGCTCACCTAGACGCGTGCCCGGCGGCAATGCTGCTGGGTCGCCGAGTGGTTGGATTCGCCTCCTGTCACTCGGCGAGGTGGCGGAGCACAAGTCCACTGAGTCGGCGGTCCAAGGGTCGCTCCGGCGGTGGTGCTTTATTATTCCGGTTCTGCTTCTTCCTCAAGTTCTATGAAGTGCTTCCGTTCCTGGCAGTACGGCCCAGCGTCTGCGAGGCATTTGGGTTCACCGCTCTTCGCGAACCGGGCTGCGTTCGTGTGGAGCTTGTTTATGTAATCCGTCGACACTTGGTTGACGCACTCGGATCGTTGAGCTTCTGACACGGCACCGTACGAGCAGTAGTCAGTTATCTCGCCAGCTCGAAGTTCGCGGGCGAGATTCCATTGGAAGCCGAGAAGGACTAGGAACACGACCACGGGTGGAAGCCACCACCGGTTCGGCCCGAAGTTGGGCCGGTGCGGTTGGTCATATCCCTCCAAGTACGCGGCGTCGGGATGATCGTCCATCCACGCCCTCTGGGCGTTTGCCTCCGTAGCCTCCCACTCGCGACGCTTGCCGTTCGACCTCCGGGCTTGCCAGATATAGACCCCGAATGTGATGAGCCCGGCGAGGATGATCAGTGCAGCGATCGGTGCCGGGTCATGCTCAGCGGGTGTTCTCACGATCCGTCTCGCGAAAATCCAACCGCCCACGATGACCACAGCCCATACGGTGATACGGCCGATCCACTCGTACGACGTCGGATGGTCTCTCTCGGTCTCCTGCCCCACGGCGCAAACGATACGCCACGCGGTCGGTCGTCCTGCGCGTCCGATTTCTCATTTCAAACGCTCGATGTTGGCTTGCTAGAGCCGTAAATCAGAGTTGCGTGGGGGAATGTGCTCTCATTTGCGGCCGTGGAGACTCAACGCGTAACCGAGACGAAGCTGCACGTGTACCTGCCGTCGTCGATGCGCGACGAGCTAGAGGCCCTTGCACGCGAAGGCGAGCGCCCGGTTGCCCGCGAGGTCAGGATGGCGATTCGTGATCACCTACGGCGCCACCGAGGCGAGGCCGTGCCGAGCGACTGACGCACAACAGGACGAGCCGCCATCCCGGTCAAGGAAACGGCGGCTCGCGAAAGGCAACATGAATCCTACACCCGAGCAGCGTGAGAAGGTCGAGAAAGAACTTGCGGCCGCGGCGGCTACGGCCGACCGCGAGGCGCGCGCCAACGATGGCGTACGGCCGGGCGAGCTTGAGGCTCAGATGGCGGCCCGAGCGGCTGCGACCGTCTATACGCTGAGCGTGGACCGCCGCCACGCGCGGTGCACAAGAAGCCTTCGGTCGCGTTCAACGGGCCACCGTGGCACAAGCAGGGCAAGGCGCTGCAAGCCCGGCAGGCGGCGCTCAGCAGCAGCTAGGAGCGGTTCAGATTCAGACCCACCAAGCGGTGAACATGAAGCTGTAGCGAAGCTGCTCGTCCTCATCGCACGACTTGAAGCGTTGAGCCGCGAGCAGGGCCAAGCCCTCGATGAGGCAATCGGCGAGCTAGACGCTGTGCACGCCGAGCTTCGCCAACTACGGGGTGTGTCATGACCGGCGCGACCGTCGTCACGCGCGGGCGAGTTTTCGTCGCCGTCGAAGCGCCGGGCCGGGGTTACTTGCTCGCGATGAGATTCGACGTCAGCCGGTGGTGGATCGCCGACCTCGAAGTCGCCGAGGCCTACCGTCGCCACGGCGTTGGGAGTGCACTAGTCGCTCGGCTCATCGATGAGGAGGCGCCGAGCAGCGTCGGCCTGTTCGTGGAGGTTTCGAACCCCGCCCGCAGGCTCTACGCCCGGCACGGCTTCGTCGTCGTGGCGGCGACGCATCCGTGCCCGCCCGGCTTCGTTGAAATGCATCGCGAGGCGGGACGATGACGGGTGCCAGGGCCGCCGAGGCACTTAAACGTGCGCGCGTTGACGTCATCGGGCTGATCCGCGAGGGCATCCCCGAGCGCGAGTACGTGCAGGGCACGGGGCGCACGATCGTCAAGAGCAAGCGACACCATTGCGCCGCCGAAGGGAAGACGGGCAAGTCGATCACGATGGGCGTCGTCATGGCCGTCGACGTCGTCGCGGCTGGCGGGACCGTGGCCGTGCTTGATCGTGAGAACGGCGCCGACGAGTTCGCGCGCCGCCTTGAGGCCGTGCTCGACGCTCGTGACACGAACGCCGCCGCTCGGAAGGCCGTCGGCGCCCGGCTGCGCTACTACGCGTGGCCGACGCTGAGCCTCGACTGGCGCGATGACCCGAGCTACGCCGGGGCATTCGCCGACGTCGACCTCGTGATCTTCGACTCGACGCGCTCGCACCTCACGCCGCTCGGCTTGAAGGAGGATCAGTCAGACGACTTCGCCGCCTTCGCGAGCGCGCTGATCGACCCGCTGACGATGGCAGGCGTCGCGACGCTCATGCTCGACAACGTCGGTCACGTCGAGAAAGGGCGCCCACGCGGCAGCTCGGCAAAGACCGACCTATGCGACGTCGTGTACGTCATGAACGGCGTGACGCCGTTCAGCCTGGACGTGGCCGGGCGCGTCGAGCTTCGCTGCACGCACTCGCGCATCGGTGAGGTCGACGGCGCGTGGGAGATGGAGTTGGGCAGCGGTCACTACGGCTCGTGGCGGCGGCTCGGCGCGCGCCCGGCGGCGGCTCGAAACGATCTGCTCGACGCCGTGCTCGAAGTCCTCAAGGAGGGCGGCCCGCTCGGCTCAGAGAAGATCGGGAAAGCGATCCGAGCGCGCCCCGGCAACACCGTGAAAATCGCGGCGTCCGACTTGCGTGAAGCGCTCTCAGCGTGGGCCGCAGACCCCGCTTCTGGCGTGGTCGCAGTGCCGTCGGGGAAGGGCTATCGCGCCCATGTCGGAACGCTCCGACATGGCTCCCATGTCGCGACGCGACCGACACGGCCCGACACGACCGACGGCGACACGGCACAAACCGAAACAGGGATGGGCGTTTTGCCCATGTCGGGCAGCTCCGACACGGCCCGACATGGGGGCCATGTCGCCGGGTCGCTCCCCTTTAGGGGCGACACGGGCGACACCCGAGGCGAAAACGGAGTCGGGGCCGACGCACGTGAGAGCGCCGTTCCGAGCGCTTACGACGCCGCTGGCGATCACGCATGAGCGCGCGCTCGAAGCCCTCAACGCCCTCAACGCTTCGGGGCGACGGACACCCGAAGCCGCTCGCGTTGCAGCGCAAGGCGGCGGCCGAAGTGCTCGGCATGGGCGTCGATCACTTCGACCGAGAGGTCCGTCCGGTCATCCCCGTTGCCCGCTCGGGGTCGCTGCGTCTCTGGCCCGTCGCCGAGCTTGAGCGCTGGCTCGACGAGCGCCTCGAAGACCCGCCGGGGACCGGGGCCGAGCGATGACTACAGGGATCGCAACCCCGTCGCGCTCATTACGGCCAGCAACGACGGGCGCTCAGAGTTCGATGGCCCCGTGATGGCCCGCCCCGACAACGACAGGAACGAGATGACCGACGACGAGATGCGCGGCTTCGACGACGGCTACGCCGCCGCCGCCGACGCGCTCGCACCCATCTTCGATGATCTGCTCGGCGTGCTCGGCGCCTATAGCGGCTCAACCGCGAGATGGCTCGATGCCAACCCCGATGATGACCACCACGACACCGTCGCTGCCGAGTTCCTGCGCCTGCACCACCGCACGCGGGTCATCTGCGTCGAACGCGACCGGGCGCGCTTCGGGTGGGATGCGGGCCGCGCGGCGCATCTCGCGTGGCGTCATATCGAGCAGGCCGCCGAGACGGCCGAGGGCGTCGAGCGATGAGCCGCCGACGCAAGCGCAATCCGGGCGGCGGCGGACGGACCGGCCATCCCGCAAGCCTCGCGAATCTTCGGCGGGGCGAGACGGTCGCGCCGATTGGCAACACCCGCGCACTCAGGCACGGCTTCCGATCTGAGCAGCTCGTCAAAGACGTTGAGGCCGAGGTGCGCGAGCTAATGGATGCGCTCGCCGAGGCCGCACCCGTCCGCGACCCCGACGGAGGCCTCCCCGGCGCCGACACCGTTGCGATCGAGGCAGCCGCTCGTGCGCTCAAGCGCTGGCGCAGCGTCTCGACGTGGTGCGATCTGCACGGCCGCTTCGACGAGAAGACCGGCGAGGTCAAGCAGGCTGCGGAATACGAGCTGGACGGCGAGAGGGCGCTGCAACGCTGCCTCGACTCGCTCGGTATGTCGCCGATGGCCCGCTCGAAACTCGGGCTGAACATCGCGCGCACGGCGCAGACGTTCGACCTCGCCCGTCAGTGGCAGGAGGAAGACGGGGTGATCGATGCGTAGCCCGGCCCCCGACCTACGACGAGTCGCCCTCCGTCAGAAACGACCACTGGCCGACCTTGCCCGTCTCCGGGTCGATGCCACGGACTTGAAGGCGCGAGTTGCTCTGCGTCGATGCGACGCGCATCCGCTCGGCGTCTTTTTGTGCACGAGCAAGTGTGCTTCGCGGCTCTCCGAACGGCCTCTCTGCCGTCGGGTCGTTGCTCACCGCTCGATACTCGTAATCCACCGACCGATTGTCGCGCCTGGCGCGGTCGATGCCTGACCTTCGCCACCTACGCACCGACCTCGCCGCGTTCGCTGCCGCGATCGAGACGCCGCTCGCTGACTGGCAGGCCGCTTCGCTCTCCCTCCAGAGTCGCAGCACGATCGTCGTTGCACCGAGGCAAAGCGGTAAGAGCCGATCGCTAGCGGTGCTGGCCCTGCACCGCGCATACAGCCGCCCTGATCAGCACGCCCTCGTCGTCTCGGCCGGTGAGTCGGCATCCCGCCGCCTGCTCGCCGAGGCCGCCAGCATCGCAATCCGCTCGCCGCTGCTCGCAGGCTCGCTCGTCGACGAGAACTCGGGCCTGCTCAGTCTTAGTAACGGTTCGACAATCCGCTCGGTGCCCGCGTCGGAGCGAAGCATCCGAGGATGGACGGTCGACCTACTTCTGATCGACGAGGCCGCGCAAGTCGACGACGATCTGATCCTCGCCGCCGCCCTGCCGACGACCTCGGCGAGGCCGAACGCGAAGATCGTGCTGGCCGGATCGCCGGGGCCACCCGAGGGCGTCTTCTACGACTTCGCGCAGTCGACCTCAGACGAGGTCAGCGTCGCGCATTGGGCGCTCGAAGATGCGACGTGGATCGCACCCGAGGTGATCGAGCAGGCGCGCGAGCAACTGCCGCCCTCGGCCTTCGAGCGCGAGTTCCTCGGGCGCTTTACCGACAGCGGTGCCGAGTCGATCATCCCCCGCGAGTGGATCACCGCTGCGCAGCAGCGCACGCTCGACGGCGGCGGCAGCGCCGTCTACGGCATCGACCTCGCGCGTGGCGGCGATGAGTCGGTCGCGGTGCGCTTCGCTGGCGGCCAAGCCCGCGTCGCGTGGGCCAATCGCGAGCGCGACCTCATGCGGGTCGCCGATCTGATCGTCGGCACGTTGCAGGCCGACGATTGGTCGGGCGTTGCGCTGCTCGACGTGACTGGCCTCGGGCATGGCGTCTATGACCGCTGCCGTGAACTCGGTGCGAACGTCTCACCCTTCGTCGCCAGCGGGCGCGCACACGACCCCGACCGCCACCTCAACAAGCGCGCCGAGGCGTGGTTCCTGCTGCGCGAGGTCTTCCGGCAGGGCGCGATCGACCTCGACCCAGCCGACCGGGTGCTCGCCGCGCAGCTTGCCGCTCAGCGCTTCACGATCGCCTCGACGGGCGCGCTTCAAGTCGCGAGTAAGGAAGGCCAGAGCAACAGCCCCGATCGCGCCGACGCACTCGTCCTTGCCATCGCCGCTCGGCGCGGTGGCGCGGGCTTCGAGCCGGGCCTCGCCGACGTGCTGCTCAAGTCTGCTCGCCGCCATGTTCAGCGACAACGGGCGCGCTCGCTTGAGATGGATGGCTTCGCGCCGTTCGAGCAACTGTGGGGCACGGGCGAGCCGCCCGAGCGGTTGACGCCCAATGCCGACGTCCGGGCGTCGAAAGGCGCGCAGCATGTCGAGCCAGAATGGCCGTACCCATCATGAGCGACCGCCGCTGCGTCGTCTGTGAGGCGAGGCTTGAGGGTCGTCGCCGCCAGACGATCACCTGTTCGGCAAGCTGCCGCCGAGAGGCGTCTCGGATGCGAGCGATTCTGAGCGGCGTTGAGGTTGAGAACTACTCGACCCTGCCGTCGTATCAAGCTCGGCGAAGAAACCGTGCGAATCGACCGGAAAGGGCGTAGAGTGGGACGTTCAATCAAGTGGGGCCGCGTCGCGTCAACGACCGGCCCCGTGAGTCACAAGGAGCGTTACCTCCCATGACTGTCCTCAAGCCTAGTCGGCTACAGAAGAGTGAAGCGACGCGCCACCCCGGCATTCTCAAGCTGCACGCTCGCGGTTGCGAAGGCGGTCGGTCGTGCAAGTGCAAGCCGAGCTACCGAGCGGATGCCGGGCGCGACCGCGATGGCAACAAGATTCGCAAGACGTTCCCGAAAGTGGGCGAAGCGAATACATGGCGCGAGGACCAACGGAAAGCGGTTCGCGAGGGCAGCAAGGTCGCGCCAACGAAGACGACCGTCGAGCAGGCTGGCGAGAAGCTGCTCGCGGGGATGCGCGACGGGACGCTAATGAACCGCTCGGGGCGACCCTTCAAGCCGAGTACGACGCGCCGCTACGAGCTTGCGCTGCGCGTGCACGTGAAACCGCACCTCGGCCACCGGCGGCTCTCAGACGTCGAACGAGCGGACGTCAAGGCGATGGTGAAGGCGTGGCTGAAAGCAAGCATGGTGCCGTCGTCGATCCGCAACAACATCGACCCGCTGCGGGTGATCTTCCGCGAGGCCATCGAGGACGGCTTCGTGACCCTCGATCCGATTCAGGGCATGAAACTGCCGCAGGGCGGCGGCCGTCGCGACCGGGTAGCCGACCGGGCCGAGGCCGAGAAGCTCATCGCCGCGCTGGCCGACGACGAGCGCGCGCTATGGGCCTGCGCCTTTTACGGCGGCCTACGGCGGGGCGAGCTTCGAGCGCTCTTGTGGGGGGACGTTGACCTCGACGCCGACGTGATCCGCGTGCAGCGCGGTTGGGATGACGAGGAAGGCTCGCAGGCGACGAAGACCGACGCGGGCGCTCGCACGATCCCGCTGACCTCGAAGCTGCGCCGCCTTCTCGTCGCCCACAAGCTCGCCTCGGGTCGCGGGCCTGACGACCTCGTCTTCGGCCGCGAGGCGACGCTGCCGTTCGTCTCGTCGACCGTGCGCGCCCGAGCGTTGAAGGCGTGGAAGGCGGCGAAGCTGACGCCGATAACGCTGCACGAGGCACGGCACTCGGCAGCGAGCTATCTGATCGAGGCTGGCTTGAACGACCTTGAGCTAACCGCGATGATCGGGCACACCGACCCGCGCACGACGAAGATGATCTACGGCCACCTCTTCCCCGACTCATCGAGCAAGGTCGCAGCGAAGCTCGACCGCTACCACGAGCAGGACGCGGCGGTCGGATCATGAGGCTCGTCACCGAAGACGGCGGCGTGCGCTGCGAGACGATCATGGACTTCGTCGTGCCGACGCTCGATGAGGCCCGCGCCTACATTCGCGACGGCGGCGCGGTCAATGGGGTCGAGCTTCTCAGGGAAGCTGGCCTCTCGCTCGCGGCGGCGCGTCGCGAAAGCCGCAAGCTAGAAAAGGAACGCGGGGACGACGAGCCGATCATTCATATCGACTACGACGGGCCGTCCTCGTGAGCGCCCGGCTGCGGCTCGTGCTCGTCGGCCTAGTCGTTGCCGCGTGGCTGGCGACGACCGTCTTGCTCGCCGTCTCTCACGCTAGGTTCTGACCATGATGGTCAAGAGGGCGGCGCTCTTGCTTCCATGCCTCGCGCTGCTCGCTGGCTGCGGCGGCAAGGGCGGCGGCACGACCATCGTCGTCACAACCGGCGGCGCAACGCAGCCAACCGGAACTCGGTTGGGGCTGTACCGCATCCCTTCTGGCTCGATGGAACCGACGCTCAAGCTCGGCCAAGCCGTCTCGGTGGAAACCGGGCAGCCTCGGCTCGGCGAGATCGTCGTCTTTCACCCGCCGGAAGGTGCTGCTCAAGAGGCGTGCGGCGACGCGACCCGCATCGCGCCCGGCGGCGCAGCGTGCTCGAAGTCCATCCCGAACGAGTCGAACATCAAGTTCATCAAGCGAATCGTCGCCGGGCCGGGTGACACCGTCAAGATCGTCGAAGGGCACGTCATCCGCAACGGCCAGCGCGAGGCCGATTCCTACATACGACCGTGCCCCGGCGTTGCTGAGTGCGACTTCCCGGTGCCGATCAAGATTCCGTCAGGCGAGTGGTACATGGTCGGCGACAACCGAGGCGAATCTGACGACTCTCGGTTTTGGGGGCCGGTGCCGACGTCGTGGATCATCGGCGTCGCGAAGGGCTGAGCGCTAGGCGGTCCCGCCTCGTCCGACGCGTGGCCTAGCGTCGCGCCCGTGCTCATCCTCGCCGATGCCGAAGGTGTAGCTTTCATTACGGGTGGGGCAACCGTGATCGCCGCCCTCTTCCTCGGTGGCTTGGCCGCTTGGGCCGCCGAGCGACGCCTGACGAAACAGATCGCAGACTCGGGCACGCGGCAAGAACGCGAACTCGCGGCCGAGGCCGAGCGGCAGGCGGCGACGCTGGCTCACGACCGCGACCTCGCCGACCTCGCCGACCTCCGCGCGTTGCTCGACGAGGCGACCGTTGCGCTCGATCGCGCGCGGGACTCCCGGAGCGAGGCTCTGGTGTCAGTACGGGAGGCAGTTGGATTCGAAAGCTCACTCGCAGCTTCATCCGTCCCCAAGCGCGAGGTCGTGTCGAAGATGGTCGATGACGCGGCGCAAAAACTTGAGGCCGCCGGACGCCCGCTTGTCACGCTCGTCGCAAGACTTCGCGTTCGTCTCGGCTCCGAAGACCCAATCTCGGACGCGTTCAACGACGCCGCCGTCGCGCTCAACGAAATCTGGCGCTCGCTCACGGCCACTTACAACATCGAGGTCGGCCTAACACCGCTAAGAGAATCCCTAGAGCACGACGGAGAGAGGTTCACGTTGGCAATGGAACGCTTCCTGCGTGCGGCCGTTAAGCGCGCCGGGACGAGCGGCGTGATGGCCCGTTGATGGCCCGCCGCCGCTCTCGGGGACCGTTCCCGAGCGTTCCTGAGCGTTGTCCGTGAATCCCGCGATCCCGCACTAGCAAGCGAAAAACGGCTCTACAGCGCCGATCCCGCTTTCGGACTGGCTGACTTCGAATCCCGGTAGCGGTACTCTCCAAAACCCTGCTGACGCGGGGTTTTCGCCGTTCCTGGGTCAGATTTAGGGCGAATCCTCGATCCCGCGCCTGTCGCTGATCGGGCGCATGAGGGTCGCGCGCGTCATAGCCTGACGGCACTCGCGCGGTTTCGCCCAATAGGACTCGCGGCGCGCCTCTCAGAGGATTGAAAGCGCACCGCGAGCCGAACGGGGGGCCGTTTCAGGCCACCCATTGGCGAGATACGTCGCCGGTCGTCAAACGGATCAGCAGCGCTGGTGTGAGCGCGGCAAAGTCGGGGCCCGGTTCTTCGGGCTTTGGCGGCCAACCAAGCCACGAACGCCGCGATGCGGTGAGCCCGCGGCAAACAACCGGCTACGCAAGCGCGCGCAACGACGCGCGCGCCTTCAGCAGGACCTCCTCGAACTCCTCGTCGGCGTCGGAGTCGAGCACGATCGCTCCGCCGGCGCCGACGGTCAGCCGCTCGCCTTGGATGACGATCGTGCGGATGACGATGCTCAAGTCGGCCGCGCCGCCGAGTCCGAAATAGCCGATCGCCCCCGAGTAGACGCCGCGCGCGCGGGTCTCCAGCGAGTCGATGATCTCCATCGTGCGCAGCTTCGGCGCTCCGGTCATCGAGCCGCCGGGAAAGCATGCGCGCACGGCGGCCACGGCGCCGACGTCGTCGCGCAGCCGGCCACGGACTGTGGAGACGAGCTGGTGCACGGTCGCGTAGGACTCGACGGCCATCAGACGCGGCACCGACACCGTTCCGATCTCACAGACGCGCCCGAGGTCGCTGCGCACCAGGTCGACGATCATCAGGCTCTCCGCATGTGCCTTTGCGCTGCGGGCAAGCTCGTCGCGCGCTTGCGCGTCGGCCTGTCGATCGGCGTGACGCGGGGCGGTTCCCTTGATCGGCTTGGACTCGGCGACGCGATCGCGGTCGATCTTCAGGAAGCGCTCGGGCGACGAGCACAGCACGGCGTGATCGGCCAGCCGCAGATAGGCGGCGTACGGAGCGGGATTCGCGCGCCGCTGGCGGCAGTAGAGCTCCAACGGATCTCCCGTGAACGTGAGCTCGAACGTGTTCGTCAGGCAGATCTCATAGCTCTCGCCGGCGTGCAACATCTCCTGGCACGTATCGATGTCCGCCAGGTACTGGGCGCGCGGGCGCACGAGCCACTGCTCGACGTCTGGCTCGTCGGCTGCGTCGGCGAAGTCACGCCAAGGACCGCCCCCCGGCTCACGCATCAGCGGCTCGGTCTCGTCCAGCCAGCGTTCGGCGCGCGAGGCGTCGGCGTCGGCGGGTCCGGTGAGCGCGAGCAGCCACGTCTCGCCGGCGAGATGATCGACGGCTATCACGCGAGTGGCGAAGATCCACAGCGCGTCGGGCGTCGGCGAGACGTGCGTGTTGGGCGCTCCGCAGTCCCCCTTGGCCTCGTAGCCGAAGTAGCCCACGTAGCCGCAGTTGAGATCGAAGGGGAGCTGCTGCGGCGGCGCGACGGCCCGTTCGGCAAGGCGTTGTTCGAGCACGTCGAAGATCGAGCCGGCGATCTGCGTGGACGGCTCGGAGTCGCGCAGCACTTCCACGACGCCGGGCGTCACGCGGTAGCGCAGCACCTCGCCGTCGGGGCCGCCGCAGTCGCCGAGAAAGGAGAAGCGCGACTGGCCAGGCTCGACGAGGCTGCTGTCCAACCAGAATGCGTGGCGAGCGTCGGCGAAGATCTCCTCGAACGCGGTCTCGCAATCGACCGCGAAGCCGAGGCGCCGAAAGCGCACCGACCAGATCGGCGCATGGTCAGGCATCGTCGCGCCGGGCACACTGCGAGCGGAAGTTCTCCAGCAACAGGGCGCCGTGGTCGGAGGCGATCGACTCCGGGTGAAACTGCACCCCGCGCAAGGGCCGCGAGCGGTGGCGCAACCCCATGATCGTGCCGTCCTGCGCCCACGCCGTCGCCTGCAGGGCGGCTGGAAGCGGTGCGCGAACGGCGAGCGAGTGATAGCGCACGGCCGTGAAGTCCTGGGGAAGTCCCAGAAACAGATCGCTGTCGATGTGCGAGACCTGCTCCAGGTAGCCGTGGCGCGGAGTGGCCGCACGGCCGACGGTAGCGCCGCAGGCGTAGGCGATCAGTTGATGACCGAAGCACACGCCGAGCACCGGCAGGGTGGTCGTGCGCAGAACCTCCAGCCCGACGCCGCTGTCGCGCGCGACGCTCGGCGAGCCGGGGCCGGGGGAGATGACGATCGCGTCGAAATCGTGCAGGCGCAGGTCATTCCACTCTGGCGCGTCGTTGGCGAGCACGCGGGGCAGCTCTCCGTAGACCTCGGCTATCAGCTGAAAGAGGTTGTAGGTGTAGGAGTCGTAGTTGTCGATAAGCAGTGTGCGCATCGCGCGACGCCTCCTACTGCTTGCCGATCGCGCTCGAGCGTCCGCCGAGCAACAGCGACCAGTCGCGCACGCGAGCGAGCTCGAAGGACATGCTCCGCGTGCCGCTCGCACCGAGCAGCGCGGACACCGGGCGGATGCCGTGCAGCGCGTTCAGCGCCCAGACCTCGAGTGTCGCAAGCTCATCCACGACGACGCGCTCGCGCCTGACGTCGACGCCGCGCCCGTGCGCCAGCTCGACGAGCAGCGTCTGCGTGATCGACGGCAGCATCGACCCGCGCGCGTCGGGTAAGCAAAGCGTCCCGCCGCGCCACCAGACGAGGGCGGAGCGGTCGGTCTCGAGCACCGTGCCGTCGGTGGCGCTCAGCAGCGCATCGTCCGCGCCGGCCTCGCGCGCTCGTGCTCGCAGCCGCGCGAGCATACGCGCGTCAGGACCCTTGATCAACGGCTGTGTTCTCACGGCGGGCTCGCCCGACGCCCACAGGCGGGTCTCGCGTTGTCGATCTGGCGCGCCCCGTAACCACACGACGAGCTGAGCGTCGGGATCTGCGCGCGCCTCGATTCGCGGAAACCACCGACCCTCACGTGGAAGCGCCAG
The DNA here is from genome assembly GCA_963794905.1 of uncultured Solirubrobacteraceae bacterium. Lineage (GTDB taxonomy): Bacteria > Actinomycetota > Thermoleophilia > Solirubrobacterales > Solirubrobacteraceae > Palsa-744. The sequence continues at coordinate 327,368 of CAWCFO010000002.1, read as the reverse complement.
GCGCACCTCACGCAGGAAGGCGTCGAGGTCGCCGTGCCCGATATCGGGGAGCAGGGCTTGACATGAGGCGCGAAAGCGACGTTCGTGCGACCCCAAAGCGCGCACGGCGCCATCTTCGACAAGCCATGAATCGACGATCAGCGGTGGCTGTGCGGCGGGCGCGCTGCGCGCGAGCTCGCCGGCTTGCGTGAACACCAGTCGAGCGCCGTCGGCGCCGGACGGCGTATTCACTGTCGCGGTCATTTCCAGTAGCTCGGCTCGTCGGTCAGATTGCGCACACCGCGGCCGCACCGCGCTGCACCGACGGTATCCCATCGAGGCTTTCAGCCACCGCCCCGCCGGGCTGGCTGCCAGTGCGCCCGCACGCTCGCCTACTCCAGGCGAGCAGGCCGTTTCAGATCGTCCCGCCTGCTATTGAGCGAAGACGCGCACGAGCACCGGACTGCTCGCCGCGAGGCCGGCGACGCTGCCCGAGCAGTAGGCCGGATGCTTGATCCACGTCGGCCGCACCTGCTTGACCCAATGACCGCTCGTCACCAGCGCCCGACCGCTCGCGCCACCGCTCTCGTGGTGTGTGGCGTCGTAACAGCGCACCGACCAGCTCAGCTGAAGTTTCATCTGCGTCGGCTCGGTCACGACGAGCACGAACGACGCCGGCGAGCGGACGTGTGTGAACTGCGTCTGCAATGCCGCTGCGGGCGCGGCGCTGTGGCGCACGACAAGCTTTCCGTACGTGTCCGCGCCGCCGACGGTGGGAAGCGCCAGCGCCACCGCAAAACAAGTGCCCAGCGGGACGAGCAGCCGCGTGCGAATCGGTGATATCACCGCGCATAGCCTAGTCGAAGCAGCGCTTCGGGGTAAATCAAGTGACCCAGATCCACAGGCGCAGGCGCCTGTGGATACCACCCCGAGGCAATCGGTGATGTTCGAACCACCGGAAGAATAGTGGGAGACGCGGCTCGACTTAAGGACTTTGATCCTTGAACCTCCGTTGACGAGCCACACGGATCGCGGAGCCCGTCTGGGATCTAACGGGTTCCGTGTGACGCGGGATACGTGGGCAAATCACCTTTCTTTACAGTCGAAACGCACGAACGCGAGGAAGAAATGGCTTTTGTCCAGCAGACACGCAAGGTGACGCCGCGGCTGCGCACCAGCCCGAAGGGCCTTCCTCACGGACGGGTAACAGAGATTCAACGCAGCCGAATGCTCGCTGCGGCACTCGAGGCGGTCGAGGAGGTCGGCTACGCGCGTATGACCGTCGCGCAGGTGATCAGCCGCGCGAAAGTCTCGCGAAAGACCTTCTACGACGTGTTCGCCGATCGCGAAGATTGCTTTCTGGCCGCACTCGAGCAATCGGTCTCGCAGGTGGGCAACGTCGTGCGCGTGGCCTATGAGGGCGAGACGGCTTGGCGTGACGGCATACGCGCGGGCCTCGCCGAGCTGCTGACGTTCCTCGACGAAGAACCGGCGCTCGCCCGCCTGTGCCTCGTGGAGGCGCTCGGCGCCGGTCCACGTGTTCTGGAGCGCCGCGCGCAGGCGTTGGAGGAGCTCGCCGAGGTGGTCGATCGCGGGCGCTTCGTCACCAACGCGGTGCGCGAACCGCCGGAAGTCGCCGCGGAAGGCGTGGTGGGAGCGGTGTTCGCCGTGCTGCACACGCGCGCGCTGGAGAACGACGCCGCGCCGTTCGTGAACCTGCTCGGCTCGTTGATGAACATCGTCGTCCTCCCTTACCTGGGGGCGCGAGCGGCAAGCCGTGAACTGAGCCGTCCGACGCCGCAGGTTCGACGCGACGACGCGACGCCGGCAAGAGGTCGCAGCGGCGATCCGATGGCAGGGCTGAGCATGCGCCTGACCTATCGCACGGTGCGCGTCCTCGTCGTCATCGGCGAGCGACCCGGCGCCAGCAACCGCGAAATCGCCGAGCGGTCGGGGGTCGCCGATCAAGGCCAGATCTCGAAGCTGCTCGCCCGCTTGGCGCGGTTGGAGCTTGTCGAAAACACGGGAGAGGGCCAGGAGAAGGGCGGCTCGAACGCCTGGCATCTGACGCCGCGCGGCGCTCGCGTGGAGCGCGCGACGCGCCCACGCTGATCGCCTGATCGTCGCAACGGCCGGCTGTCACACGGCTGGCGCGTCTCATCGGCTGGCTCCGTCACGACGGCCGGCTGTCACACCGGCCGTGTCGCGTCACATCGGCTGGCTCCGTCACAACGCCCGGGTGTCACACCGGCCGGCTCGCGTCACACCGGCCGAGCCGCGTCACACCGGCCGAGTCGCGTCACACCGGCTGGCCTGCGTCACACAGGCTCGCTCGAGTCACAATCGCCGGCTCGCGTCGGATGAGAGCGCAGCGTGCTCCGCTTTCTCTTGTGGCGACTGCTCGGCCTGTTCGCCCTGCTGTTCGGCTTTGCGCTCGGCGGATGGCTGCTCGGCGGCGGACTCGGGAGGGTGTTGCGCGGATCGAGCCAGCGTTCCCCCGACGACCTGCTCGGAGCCCTGGTCGCGTTCGCCGATCGCGCACTCGGCCTGACTCGCGGGGCAGCGGTGCCGCTCACTGCGCTCGCGACGCTGGCCGCGACGGTGAGCGTGTGCCTGCTGGCCGCGCGGTGGCTCGCGCGATCGCGGCGTCGCTACGTCCGTCTGCGCGTCGACTCTTATCGTGGCGACTCGGCGGCCGCCGAGGCGGTCGTCCAGTGGTTTCACACCTTGCACAAGCGCATGCTCCGTCGCTGGTGGCGGCGGCTCGTCTGCGGACAGCCGGGCGTCGCGCTCGAGATCCGCCACGGCGTGGATGGCGCGGAGCGCGGCGAGCGGGTCGGCCGCGCATGGTTGGCGTTGTGTTGCCCGCACGCAGACCGGCGCATGCTCGAGGCTGCGTTGCGCGGCGCCTATCCCAACTGCCGCCTGACCGAGCTGGCCGAGGATGACTGGAGCCCTGGGGCGCTGCTTCGCCTGAAGAAGGACGGCGAGTTCATCAGGCGTGTGAAGTCGCTCGACCACTTCGAGCATCAGCGCGAGCCGCCGGTGAACGGGCTGCTGACGGCGATGGGAGCGACCGGCGCGCGAGTGCTCGTACAGATCTGCGTCGTGCCCGCGCCGGTTGTGTTCGAGCGCTTTGCGCGTCGCCTGTTCAAGCAGCGCGAGGAGCGGCTGTCACGCTCCCGGCGAGAGGGGCCTGTCGTCAAGGACCGCTCGATGGTCGAGGACGCCGAGCTGCGCGGTGGGCTCGACGTGCAGCACCGGCCGCTGTTCTTCGTCGACATCCGCATCGCCGCCGACGATCGCGCGACTTGTGAGTCGGTGGCCTCCGAGCTGCGGGCGCAGAGCGCCGAGAACCGCCTCGTGGAGCGCGGAACGGCGATCCGCCACGGCGCCCTCTCGCTCTATCGCCGCCGCCTCGCGCGCGGCGAAGGCAACCCGCTGGCGCCCGTGCACAGGGGTGTGTTCGCGACGACCGAGCTGGCGGCGATCTGGCATCTGCCGTCGATCGACTACACGACCGTGCCGTTCACCAGAGCAGCTTTGCCGGTCGTGCCGGCGTCGCCCTCGATCCTGCGCCCGCTCGACGGCACGGGGTCGCTGCGTGACGCGATCGGTCGCGTCTCGATCGATCCTTCGATGCGCAAGCAGAACACCGCCGTGCCGGGAGCGGTCGAGCAGGGGAAGTCGAGCTACCTCGTCGCCACCGTCGCCGAGGACCTGTCGCGCTCGCACTGCGCTGTGATCGTGCTCGACCCCAAGGGCGACGCTGCAGACGCCGTGGTGAGCCTCGTCGCGCCGGCGCGCACGTGCACGCTGCTCGACTTCTCCCATCCGACGTGCGGATTCAACCCGCTCACAGTCGACGCCCCAGCTGACGTGATCGCCGACTACGTGGTCGCGGCGCTCAAGAACCTGTTCACCGACTCAGACATCCGCGCTTCGTCCGATCGCTACTTGCGCAATGCGATCATCGCGGTGCTCGCCTTCGATCGACGATCGACGCTGTGGGACGCGGCACGTCTGCTGTCGGTCGGCGAGGAGGGGTATGCATACCGGCGCAAGGTCGGTTCGCGCGTTCGCACGCTGCCCGAGTTCAAGGAGATATCCGAGTTCTTCACCTCCGAGCTCGCAGCGCAGCTCGCCGATGCACGCAGCATGACCACGGCCAAGCTTGACGCCCCGGTGAACAAGCTCGCGCGGCTGCTGAACTCCGCCTCGATCAAGCGCGTGCTGCTCAATCGCTCGCTGACGATCGACTTCGATCGCGTGATCGCCGAGGGCGATGTGCTGGTCGTCAAGGGAGCGCTCGGCGCGATGGGGGCCGGCAACACGTCGGTGCTGATGCAGCTGCTGATCGGCATGCTCGACGCCGCACTCGCGCGCCAGCAGGACATGGTCGCCGAGGGACGCAGGATCACAGTTGCCCTGAAGGTCGACGAGGCGCCGCTGGTGATCAACCGGGGCTTCGCCGAGACGATCGCCCTGAAGCGCTCCGCCGGGCTCGAGACGGTTGCGTGCTGGCAGGCAGATGCTCAGTGGACCGACCGCGAGATCCGCGACCAGCTCGATGCGCTGTTCGCCCACCGCGTCTATTTCGCCACGGCCTCCGCACGAGACGCGCGTGCGGCGGTCGATCTGATGATGCCCGAGTTCTCAGACACCGTCCGTCCGGGAATCGAGCACATCCCCAAGCTGGGTCGCCCCGACGCGCGCCTGCACCTGCCAAAGCACCACGCGATCGCCAGCTGGACGACAGCCGCCGGTCGTCAGCCGCCTTTCGTTGCGCAAACGATCCCCCTGCGCGTGGATTCCCAGCGGATCGCATTGCATGCCCGACGCCAGCACGAGCGCGGCGGACGGCATCTCGCAGACCTGCGCCAGCCGCACTGGCAGGCCGGCGACGTGGCCGCCACCCGCGAGGCAACTGTCCCTGCCCCCGGTCAAGGCGACGTGCGAATGGCGTCCGCGGACGCGCCAGCGTCCGACATAGAAGAGCTGGACGCACCGATCGAGTGCTCGCCGACGCCCGCAGCTTCGCGCGTGCGCGATCGCGACTTGACGCCGGCGGTGGCGGCTGCGCCGGGCGGCGATGCTCGCGCCGGCGATGCTCGTGCAGTGCCCGTCGGTCCGCCCGCGGAGAGCTACCGCGAGCTGGTCGAGCTCGATCACGCGCAGAGCGTGCGCTGGGCTCGCCGCCCGGCCTCGGCGAGCGCGCTGCGGCCCGATGCTCTCGACCTCGCCATGATTGAGTTGGCCGCGCAGTTCCGTCACGTGCTCAGCAGCCAGCTGCACCGGCGGTTCAATCCCGCCCGCTCGATCACGACCACGCAGCGAAGGCTCAAGCGGCTGTCGGACGCCGGCCTGGTGGAGCGCTTCCAGTTTCATCGGCGCGACGGGGGAGGGGTGCCGATGTGTTACGTGGCTACGCAGCGCGGCATGGCGGCGCTGAGCGACGCTGGGGCTGGTGAGGCTCGGCCGGCCGAGCTCGATGCGCCGCCGCCGCCGCCGGCGGCTCTCGCGCCGAGCGCGGACGAGCGGCGCCTACGCCAGGCTCGTCAGGACGTCCACGTGGCGGGCTGGGCGCTGGCAGCCTGCCGTCGCGGGCGGCGGTGCGCTTTGCGCGGTCCTGAGCAGTCCGTGCTCTCACCACCGACACGGGCCACCCCGACGGGGCCGGTCACCATCGGCGCGGCCGACCTTCGCCTGCCCGGGGGTCGCGTGCCACACGACTTCGTGCGCCTCGACACGCATGGCCGGGAATCCGAGCCCGAGCGCTTTGAGACGATTCGTCCCGGCGCGACCATCGCGCTGCGCGAGCCGGCGGTCGATTTGATCGTCGAGCGCGACGACCGACTGTCCACCGATGGCGGGCTCGCCAAGCTCGCCCGCTACGACCACTTCCTCACTGGTTGGGCGGCACAGGCTTCGCGTTACGGGAGGCGTCGCGACGCCGACGCGCTCGTCGTGTTCGTGTGCCGCGACCGACGCCGTGCGCGGGCCTGCGCGCTGTTGGCCGACGGCGCCTTGCGGGCGTGTCGTGCCTACGCCGGCGAGTACCCGATCGACTGGCAATACGTCGGGCGGGAGCGGATCGTGTTCGTCGCCGAGCGCGACATCCATGAGGGGCGTCGATCGGGATACGGCGTTGCGCGCCTGCCGCCGTCGGTGCGCATGCTGCGCCAGCGCGGCGAGACCAAGCCGGGCGAGGCGGTGCGCGAGGTTGAGATTCCCTGACGCCCCCTGCTGGCGCATTCTCGCCCGCGCATTTGCCTCGCCGTTGTTGCAGTCACCGGACGTCGATATGCAGTTGCCCGTCGGGAGCGCATCGAGGGGCGCAGTCGCCTGACGCCCACAGGCCCACGTGACGGCGCCGCCAATGGGCGTGATGCCTCTCAGCGAAGCCAAATCGCCCTCGACAGGTATGGGGCGACTGCGCAGCCTGACGGCGCTGCGCGCTGGTATTAGGCGAGCAACCACGTCTGAGGCTACGCTCCGCGTCCTTCCTACTTTCCCTTCTCGCCGTCAGCCGCAGATGCGGTGCCTCAACTCAGCTTCACCCGCCGTCGTCCACCCGCAAACGCCGGCGGCGTGCCGCGAGGTGACTCACTCCATCGAGAAACAGCGATCGCGCGCCAAGCTGGTCGGGGCCGCCACGGCGTTCCAGCCGACCCGAGACCCCTTAAGGGGATCTCGGACGCTCGTGCAGCTCACCGATCGAGCCCCCGGCGCGCTTGACGTCCGGTGCGCGGCTTCTTACAAGCAGCGCGATCCGCCCGGCCTTGGAGCCGTGGCGACGAGTTCCCACATGAGCGTCCAGGAGACCGACATGACACCACCCGCGTCGCAAATGCCCACTGCTTCTTATGTACCGCCCTGCAACCGGATGCGTACACGACCGCGAGGCCGACGAGCCGGGACCTTGGCACGCCGTCGACCGCCTACGTCGCGTACCTCGGTCAGACGCAGCTCGACGATCGCACGCTACGTCGACTGGCGCGGACGAGCGCGTGAGGTCGTCACGCGAGCGGGCAGCGCCGGGAGCACGCTGGTGCTCGATCGCGACGCCGCGACGCTGAGCGACCCTCGGCTGGTCGCGCACATCTGCGCTGACGAGCCGCCCGAGAACGCCGCGATCGCCTCGCGTTGCTATCTGGCGCAGGCGCGGCGCGGGCGCTGTCGCTGTCGGCCGATGTTGCCCGACGATCTGCGCGCGGTTCCTTTCGGGGCCGAGCCGTCAACTCATGTGGACGATGGCGCTCGATCCGTGGCCGAATCACCGGTCGACGAGCACGGCAGGAGCTACCGACTCGACCCGCTTCAGACGGGCATGTCGATCCCGGAGCTTCGCTGGTGTGTTCACGATCGTGATGGCCACGCACCGCGCACGCCGTTGAGTGTTCGCGAAGTGATCGGACGCCTGCAGAGCTACGAGCCCGTATGCACGGCGACCCGTCGGGCGATCGAGTCGCACGACGACGACGACCGAGTCTCGACGACGGTCTTGCGTGGAGAGCTGTCGCGCCTGCTGCGCAGCCCCATTGTGCTCAACCGCCGCCTGCGCGAAAGCGTGCTCGGCGCCGTCGAGCGCCAAGGGCTGAGCATGAGCGAAATCGCGATTCGCTGCGGGCGGACCAAGCGCGACAGCGCGGGCAACGAAAGCGGCGAGACGAGCTGGCTGGCGAGGCGTCTCGGCCTCCTCCCAGAGGGCGGCAGGCCGACCCCGACGCCGTGGATTCACAGCGATGTGCTCGCGCTGATCGCCCGCGAGGGCCTGGGCGTCTGCCCCAACGAGGTCGAACTTCAGTGAGGCGCAACCTGCGCTTCACCTGATCGAAGGCAGGCAAAGCGTCTCGGCGCTTGTCTTGATTCATCCGCACCGGGTGTAGCGCGGTGCGGCTACCCAGACGGCGAGCCCCCGGGCTCGCCGTCCTCAGTTAAGCGACGGTCGGCGCCGCCGGCCAGCTTGGGCTGCGCCGAGGCGCGCAGCTCAGAAAGGAGCACATCGTGCTTTCAAACGATCCATCGCAAAAGTCGAGCCTCGTGCATTCGCTCGCGTCGCTCGCACAACGGCTGACCGGTATGGTCATCCTCGTCGCCGTCGGCCTCGCGCTGGGCCTGGTGGCCGCGCGTCTGCTGCGCGCGCGGAACATCCACTGGAGCTGTGGCGCATGCGCGTCGATCGCGTTCTGGCTGCTCAGACCGGTCCTCTCGAACCTCGCCCCCGCGCTGCTGGCGGCGGCTGCGTGCGCGACCGTACGCACCAGGCGTGGACATCTCGAAGATCTCCACGCGGGGGCGGACCTGGCGGCTGCGGCGGCGCTGCGTCGCGGGCCGCTCGACATCCTGCGCAAGGTCGCGGGCCGCCTGGCGCTGCGCCGAGTCGCCGCTTGCGATGGCTGGCTTCGCGAGGGTGAGCTGGTGATCGGCCTCGACCGCTGGGGCGCGCCGGCGACGATCCCCTTCGCAGGGCCGCGCGGAGGAACGCACACGCTGCTGGTGGGGGCCACCGGCTCGGGCAAGACCGTCACGCAAACGTGGATGGCCGTGCGTGCGATCGAGCACGGCATGGGCGCGATCGTGATCGACCCGAAGGGCGACGGCGCCATGCGCTCGGCCGTCGCGGCGGCCGCGCGAGCGGCCGGCAGGGAGTTCGTCGAGTGGACGCCGCAGGGCCCATGCGCGTACAACCCCTTCGCGCGTGGCAGCGAGACCGAGATCGCCGACAAGCTGCTCGCCGGCGAGCGCTTCACCGAGCCGCACTACCAACGCCAGGCTCAGCGACTGCTCGGCCACGTCGTGCGCTGTCTGCGCGCGGCGGGCGCCGTCGTCGACCTGCGCACGATCGTCGACCACCTCGACGTCGGACGCTTGGAGCTGTTGGCTCGCAGCCTGCCGCGGGACCTGGCATTGGCCACCGAGGACTATCTCGACTCGCTCACCCAACGCCAGTTGAGCGACATCGCCGGCGTGCGCGACCGCCTCGCGATCCTCGCCGAGTCCGACGTCGGGCCGTGGCTGCAGGCCGATCGGGCGGCGCCTCGTTTCGACCTGCTCGACGCGGCGCAGGCTCGCCATGTCGTGTACTTCGATCTCGACGCCGACAGCCGGCCGCTGCTCACGCAGATGCTCGGTGCGGCGATCGTGCAGGATCTGCAGACGACCGTTGCGTCGCTGCAGGGTCGGCCAACCCCAACGGTCGTCGTGATTGACGAGTTCTCCGCGATCGCCGCCGAGCATGTCGTGCGCCTGTTCGGCCGCGCGCGTTCGGCCGGTTTCAGCCTCGTGCTGAGCACGCAGGAGTTGAGCGACCTGCGGCTGCGCGGGCGAGAGCGCCTGCTCGAGCAGGTAATGGGCAACCTCACCGCCGTGCTCGCCCATCGCCAGGTGGTGCCGGCCTCCGCCGAGTTGATCGCGAGCCTCGCCGGGACCGTTGGCGCCTGGCGGTACACGCGCAACGGCGACGGGAGGTTCAGCCGTACTCGCATCCGTGAAGGCGTGCTGACGCCCGACACCGTCATGGGCCTCGAGCTCGGCTGCGTCGCGGCGATCGTCCTGAGCGATGCCCGAGGCGTGCGGCTGGCGCGCGTCCTGCGACCCGGCCAAGCACGATGAGACGCCGCGGCGGATGCTCATCAGAACCGGCGCTGGAGCTCGTCGGCCTGCTCGATTGGACGGCGCGGATCGGTGCGATCACTACGGATGCGCTGGCGCACCTGTGTGATTGCAGCGTCGCGTCCGCCCGCGCACGGCTCGGCGTCGCGACACGCCGCGACCTGCTCGTGCGTCACCGCCTGCTCACCGACCGAGCGGCCCTCTACACGATCACACGAGCCGGCCTGCGCGCGTGCGGCCAGTGCGAGCTCGACCCGTGCCGGATCAGCGCGGCGAACACCCTGCACACGATCGAATGCGTTCGCGTCGCCGCCGTGCTGCAGCGCTGCTACCCAAACATGACGCTGCTCGGCGAGCGGGAGCTGCGCCGCGAGGAACGCCGGCTCGGCGCGCCGCTGGCGAGCGCGGTCGTGCGCCGGCTCGGTGAGCACGGACCGGTCCTGCACCGCCCGGATCTCGTGCTCTGCTCGTCCGGGTCGCCCCGCCGCGAGCGAATCGCCGTCGAGATCGAGCTGACGATCAAGGCGCCTCGACGACTGGAGGAGATATGCCGCGCATGGGCTCGCTCGCGCACGCTGACCGGCGTCGTATACGTGGCGCCGCCTGCGGTCGAGCGCGCGTTGCGGCGGGCGATCGCGAAGGCGCGGGCCGACGAGCGCATCGCGGTGGTGTCGCTCGATTCGCTGCCGCTCGGCGGCGTTTCGCCGGCCCCGATCCAGAGAAGCATCCCAAGCGAGCCGTAGCTTGCTCGTGGGGTCAATCATCGAGCAACGGAGAGCACAGATCATGTCCTACTTCACCATCAACCGCGTAGTTCTCGTCGGCCGCCTGACACGCGACCCGGAGACCCGCTCGCTGCCGTCTGGGACGAGCGTCTGCGCGCTGCGAATCGCGTGCAACGCGAGCTGGCGCGACGCCGACGGGCAACTGCAGGAGCACCCGAACTATTTCGACGTCAACGTCTACGGAGGCTCGGCTGACAGCGTCGGGCGCTACATGCACAAGGGCAGCCGCGTGGGGGTCGACGGCCGCCTGGAGTGGCGCGAGTGGGAGGGCGACAACCAACAGCGCCGCCAGGCCGTCAGCGTGGTCGCCGAGCGGGTGCAGTTCCTCGACGGGCCCGGCGAGAGCCGCACGCGAGCGTCCGGCGAGCCCGACGCAGGCGACGCGGAGGCCGACGAGCGGGAGCTCGTCGGCGTCGGCGCCGATGAGCTTGAGATCACCTTCTGAGTCGTGCGAGCGGCGCCCGGGTCGCCGCTGCTCCGGGCGCCGAGGCGCACAGAGCGGCGGCGGCGTAGACTGGCGCGCCGGTCAAGCGGCAAGCCAGCAAATCTCGTCCCGCGAGGAGTCACGTGCCAGTCAACAGCAAAGCGGTCGGCAAGAAGTACGACCCGGTCGTATACGCGGTCGGGCGCGAGAAGATCAGGGAGTACGCGCGAGCTGTGGGGGAGACGAACCCGCTGCACCTGGATGTCCAGGCCGCTCGCGAGGCCGGGTACTCCGATGTGGTCGCGCCGCCGATGTTCGCCGTCGTCTACAGCGCGCCGTCGGTCGGACCGCCGATCTTCGACCCGGAGATCGAGCTGAACTTCGCGATGATGGTTCACGGGGGGCAGGAGTTCGAGTGGGGCCCGGTGGTGGTCGCCGGCGACGAGATCACGACGACCGCGGGCGTCAAGGACATCTCCGAAGCCGAAGGTCGCGGCTACTACGTGTTCGAGTCGATCTCGACCAACCAGCGCGGCGAGCAGGTCTGCCGCGGTACGTGGACCAACATCGTGCGAGGAGTGTGAGCGATGGCCGACCTGGAGAGCGGAGCGCCGATCCCATCGGTGAGCATCACGCCGGACAAGTACCTGACCAACCGCTACGCGGGCGCGTCGGGCGACTTCAACCCGATCCACATCGACGAGGAGTTCGCTCGCGCTGTCGGACTGCCGGGGCGCATTCTGCACGGCCTGTGGACGATGGCTCAGGTGGCGCGCGCGCAGACGGAGGCGGCCGGCGGGCCGACGCACCTGAAGCGACTGTCGGTCCAGTTCCGCGGCATGGGCGTGCCCGAGCAGGAGGTCGTGGTGAGCGGCACCGTCAGCGAGGTCGCCGACGGCCGGGCGATCGTCGACACGGTCGCCGAGCAGGGCGGCAAGCAGATAATTCGCAACGCGCGCGCCGAGCTGGAGATCTGAGTACGCACGGCTGATCGAGCGTCAGCGCCCGGCCTACAATCAAATGATGCTCACCTCCCGCCAGGAGCGCATCCTGTGCAAGGTGGTGGACGACTACCAGCGATCCGGCCAGCCGGTCGCGTCGAAGTCGATCGCCGCCGACCCGGAGTTCGATTGCGGCCCGTCGACGATCCGCAACGAACTGGCGCTGCTCGAGGAGCAGGGCCTGCTCGCGCACCCACACGTATCGGCGGGGCGCGTGCCCACGGATGCCGGCCAGCGCTACGTGGTCGATCTGATGCTCAGCTCAGGCGAGGGCCTGGAGGTGCAGCGGCGGATGGAGCTGTCGCTCATCCGCCGCGAGGTCGAGGAGGCGATGCGCACGACCTCGGAGACGCTTTCGCAGATGACCAACCTGCTTGCGGTGGTCTCGGCGCCATCGCTGAGCACGGCGACGATCCGCCACATCGAGGTGCTTGCCCTGCAGCCGGAGGTCGCGATGGTCGTCGTCATCACCTCGACCGGCGGCGTGTCGAAGCTGCTCGTGACGTTCGACCGCCCGGTCGATTCCGGGCTGCTCGCGTGGGCGGGCGAGTTCCTGAGCGAGCGCCTGGTCGGCTACGGCCTCGGCGCGCGCATGCTCCAGCAGCGGCTGCTGGACCCGAGCCTGTCGACGGCGGAGCTCGCATTTCTGCAGCGGCTGCTGCCGGCCTTCGGTGACCTCGCGAGCGATGCCGAGGAAGACCTCTACGTGGACGGCACCGCGCGTCTGTTCTCCGCAGGGCAGATCGAAGACGCCGCGCAACTCGAGGGCTTGGTTGGCCTGCTCGAGCGTCGCGTGTCGCTGCTTCGCGTGTTGCGCGTGGCGCTCGGCCAGCGCGACGTGTTCGTGCGAATCGGTCACGAGAACGAGATCCCGGCGATGCGCTCGCTCGCGCTCGTGGCGGCTGGGTACGGTGTCGCTCAGCGCAAGCTCGGCGCGGTGTCTGTGATCGGGCCCGTGCGCATGGACTACGCGGGCGCGATCGTCACCGTGCGCGAGGCGGCCAACGAGCTTTCACGCTTCGTCGAAGACGCATACGCCGAGAGCTGAAACGACCGACATGCCGCGCGATCCCTATGACGTGCTCGGTGTCGAGCGCGAGGCCTCGGGCCAGGAGATCAAGAAAGCGTTTCGCCAGCTCGCGCGCGAACTGCACCCCGACGTCAACGCCCACGATCCCGACGCCGAGGAGAACTTCAAGGAGGCTGCAGAGGCTTACGAGATCCTCTCCGACGACGAGCGCCGCGCGACGTACGACCGCTATGGCCACGAAGGGCTGCGCTCGGGCGGATATGCGCCCAACTTCGACGGGTTCGGATCGATCGGCGACCTGTTCGACGCGTTCTTCGGTGGCGGCTCAGCCGGCTTCGGCGGTCGCGCCGGCCCGACGCCCGGGGGCGACGTGGCCGTGGCGATCGAGATAGACCTCGTCGAGGCCGCCAACGGAAAGACCGTCGAGGTCGCCTACGAGGCGGTCGATCGCTGCGAGAACTGCCACGGCAACGGCGCCGAGCCGGGAACCCCGATCGAGACCTGCGGCCGCTGCGGCGGGGCGGGACAGCTCCAGGCGGCCACGCGCACGCCGTTCGGCCAGATGGTGCGGACCGTCGTGTGCGATGTGTGCGGTGGTGACGGCCGCGTGCCGCAGGACCCGTGCCGCCAGTGTCGCGGTCGCGGGCGCCGCGCGGTCAAGCGCAAGCTCGACGTCGAGATCCCCGCGGGTATCGCCAACGGCCAGCGCATCAGGCTCGGCGGTCGCGGGCATTCGGGCGAAGTGGGCGCGCAGGCCGGCGACCTGTACGTGCTCGTTCGCGTCCAAGAGGACCGTCGCTTCGTACGCGACGGCGACGACCTGATCACCGCTCTGGACGTCGCCGCGCCGCTCGCCGCGCTCGGCGGCACGCTCGAGGTCCCGACGCTCGCAGACAGCGTGTCGCTCGATCTCTCGCCGGGCACGCAGCCCGGCGAGGTGTTCACGCTCAAGGGACACGGGATGCCCTCGCTCGGGCGCAGCCGGCGAGGCAACCTGCGCGTCGTCGTCAACGTCTTGATCCCTCGGCGCCTCAGCGACGAGCAGCGAGACCTGCTGGAGCAGCTCAGCGACACGCTCACCGATGAGAACCTGCGCTCTGACGAATCAGTGTTCGCGAAGCTGCGTCGCGCGCTGGGCAGCCAGGCTGCGTGATTCGCCTCGCCGTCCGCGTGCGGCGCGCGGAGGCCGAGTTGGTGCTCGCCGAGCTGCTGGAGCTGGCGCCCGGGGGCGTCGAGGAGACGCAGCTCGGCGACGACGTCATCGAGTACGCCGTCTACGGAGCCGCCGGCGAGCTGCCGGCGCTGCCCGACCTCAAGGCGGCGGCAGGCGGTGCGCTGGTCGAGATCTCCACCAGCGAGACGGCCGACGACTGGCACGAGCGATGGAAGCAGTTTCACCGCCCGGTGCTCGTCGAGCCGCCTGACGCCGCCGAGCGTGGCGTGCGTTCGGATGTGCCGGTGCTGCACGTTCGGCCGCCCTGGGAGCCGGCGCGCGCTTCCGAGGGGCCGGCGCGGGATGTGCAGGAGATCGTCATCGACCCCGCCCAGGCGTTCGGCACCGGCGCCCATGCCACCACGCGGCTGTGCCTGGAGCTGCTGCTCGAGATCGCCGCCGGGGAGGTTCGCCCGGGTCCTCTGCTCGACATCGGGACGGGCTCCGGCGTGCTGGCGATCGCTGCGGCTCGACTCGGCTATGCGCCCGTCGTTGCCCTCGACCACGACCGCGCGAGCGTCGATGCGGCGCGCATCAACGTGCAGGTCAACGACGTGCCGGTCACGGTGCGTCTGGCCGACCTGCGCAGCGACCCCATCCCGTGGCTCAGCGCGGCCGACGACGCCCCGGATGGGAAGGTCGTGCTGCTCGCCAACCTGCTGCGGCCGCTGCTGCTGGACCTCGCCGGGTCGCTCACCCGACCGCCGGCGCACCTGCTGGCGAGCGGGTTGCTCGGCGAGCAGGTCGATGAGGTCGTCGCGGAGTTTCAACGTCGCTTGGGCATGCATGAGCGCAAGCGCTCGCACGATGGCGAATGGGCGGCCGTTTGGCTGACGGCGCGAGCCGGCTGAGCGCCGACGGAGCTAGTCGGCGATCTCGGTGGCGGCGAGCACGATCGACCGATAGACCAGGTCGATCGCCGCGCGCGTTCCGTCCTGGGAGCCGACGAGCGACTTCGCCGCCGTGAGCGCTGCGCCGATCGTCTCCAGTGACGCGCCATCGTCGCCCGGCTGCGGGTCGCGACATGCGGCGATCGCCATGTCCAGCATCGCGTGCGCCTGCTCGCCGACCCCCGTGAACAGGGCCGGCCCAACGAGGCTCGCGTATCCATACACGCGCGCGAGGCGACCGGAGAGGGAGATCGACGGGCCGCGCCGCGGTGCGGAGACGGGCGGCAGGCCGCGACCGTCGATCAGCGAGGCCATCGTCTCGCCGAGCACCGCCTTCGTCGTCGCCTCGTCCAGGCCCGCCTGACGCGCAACGCGCAGCGCGAGATACAACGTCGTCGCCGTCATGCCGTAAGGGGGGTCTGAGGCGAACACGATGCGCTCCGCCGGCACGCGCGCGAACAGCTCGATCACGTCGAGCGGGAAGAAGCACGAGATGTCGTAGAGGACGCCCGGATGATCCGCCAGGCGCGTGGTGAGGATGCCCTGGTCGCAGATCGCGCCGTGGGCGAGGATCAGCACCGCGCCCGGATGGCGCAGCGCGAGGTCGGCCAGGCCGTCGGCGAGCGGAGGCAGGCCGCGCCCGGCGTGGATCAGGATCGGCACCTTGGCCTCTTCGGCCAGCGCGAACACGCCGTCCATCGGTTCCCCGTCGAACACGAACGCCTGCGCGCGTGGGTGCAGCTTGATGCCGCGCGCCCCGGCCGACAGGCAGCGCTCGGCCTCCTGCAGCGGCGCTTCGGCGGGATCGAGCCGGCAGAAGGGCACCAACCGATCGTCGCTTTCGCCCGCCCACGCGAGCACGCGGTCGTTGGGCAGGCTGTAGGAGGGGTGGCGCTCGGGGTCATGCAGTGGAAACACGCAGGCTCTGCGCGCGTCGGCCGCGTCGAGCTGCGACAGCAGCTGTTCGAGCGTCAACGATCGCCCGTCCTCGTCCAGTCCGAGGTGCGTGTGCGCGTCGATCACTTCCGAGCCCGCCGGGCGCAGCCGCGCCGTCTCCGCCAGAAACGGCGCCAGGGCGTCGGCGTACGGCGACTCGTTCACGCGCGAGACCATATTCTGTCGCGCCGGTCGACACGTCGCCGCGAACCCGGCCCGCGTGGGCAAATCTCCCCGGACATCGCCGCTCCTGCGTATCCTGGGTCGAGGATGGCCATAGCGGACCAGATCAAGGTCGATTTGCAGGGGGCGATGCGCGCGAGGGAGAAGCAGCGCGTCGGCGCGCTGCGCCTGGTGCTCTCCGAGCTGCAGAAGGCGGCCAAGGAGGGAGCCGACGACGAGCTCGCCGTGCTGCGGCGCGAGCGCAAGCGCCGCCTGGAGGCCGCCAAGGCCTATCGAGACGCAGGACGCGAGGACCTTGCGTCGGGCGAGGAGGTCGAGGGCGAGCTGATCGGCGCCTACCTGCCGGCCGAGCTGTCCGACGCCGAGCTGGAGGCGATCGTCTCGCAGGCCGTGCGCGATAGCGGGGCACAGAGCGCCAAGGACATGGGCCAGGCGATGAAGCAGGTCATGGCGGCGGTCGACGGTCGCGCCGACGGCAAGCGCGTCTCTGGACTGGTGCGAGCGTCGCTGCAGGGATGAGGACCCAGCTGGAGCTTCCCAACGAAGTGGCCGTGGAGCTGGCGGGCAGCCAGGACGCGGTGCTTCGCGCCTTGCAGTCCCATCTGGACTGCAAGGTCTACCTGCGCGGGAACATGCTCACGTTCGACGGCGAGGAGAGCGAGACGAACGCCGGCGAGCGCGTCGTGCGCGAGCTGTCCGAGCTGATCGCGCGCGGCCATCAGATCGGCCCGGGGACGATTGCCGCAGTGACCGGGGCGCTCGACGCGCACGAGTCGCCCGCACGAGTTCTCGAGGACGTCGTGTGGCATCACCGCGGCCTGCGCGTCGCGCCGAAGACCGTCAACCAGAAGCGCTACGTCGACGCCGTTCGCTCGAGCACCGTGACCTTCGGTGTCGGTCCGGCGGGCACCGGCAAGACGTTTCTCGCCGTCGCGATGGCCGCTGCGGCGCTGTCGCGTCACGAGGTCAACCGGATCATCCTCACCCGTCCCGCGGTCGAGGCCGGAGAGCGCCTGGGTTTCCTGCCGGGCGATCTGATGGCCAAGGTCGACCCCTATCTGCGCCCGCTGTTCGATGCCCTGCACGACATGCTCGACCCCGAGAAGGTCTCCCAGCACATCGAGCGCGGCGTGATCGAGATCGCCCCGCTGGCGTTCATGCGCGGGCGCACGCTCAACGACTCGTTCGTGATCCTCGACGAGGCCCAGAACACGACGCCCGAGCAGATGAAGATGTTCCTCACGCGCCTCGGCTTCGGATCGCGCATGGTCGTGACCGGCGACATCACCCAGGTTGACCTGCCGCGCGACCAGCGCTCCGGCCTGATCGTCGTCGGCGACGTGCTCGACGCGGTCGAGGGGATCGAGTTCGTGCGCTTCGGCGGCGAGGACGTCGTGCGCCACAAGCTCGTGCAGCGGATCGTCGAGGCCTACGACGTGCACTCCCAACGCGAGGCGCCCGGGCTCAGGTCGGCCGATCGCCGCGCCTGAAGGCGATGGTCGAGGTCGAGGTATTCGGCGGCGCCCGCGCGGGCGCGGCGGACGCGAACGGTTCGAGTCCCGCGCGGCGGATCCCGCCCCTGCCGGAGATACGCAGGCTCTGTGCAATCGCCGCGCGCTCGGCCGGCGTCACCGAGGGGCACATCGCGATCGAGTTCGTCGACGAGCGACGCATCGTCGAGCTCAACGCACGGCACCGCTCGCACGACGAGCCGACCGACGTCCTGTCGTTCCCCGTCGACGGCGCCGAGCCGCTGGAGGTCGCGCGTGAGCTCGGCGATGTCGTGATCTGCATCGAGCACACCGCCGACGTGCGCGAGGCCATCGTCCACGGCGTGCTGCATCTCGTGGGCATGGACCACGAGACCGATCAAGGCGAGATGCTCGCCCTGCAGCGCGAGCTGGCCTCGGAGAACGCTTGACGCGCGCCGGCTTCGTCGCTCTCGCGGGCCGGCCGAACGTCGGCAAGTCGACGCTCGTCAACGCGATAGTCAAAGACAAGGTCGCGATCGTCTCCGATCGACCCCAGACCACGCGCCGCGCGATCCGCGGGATCCGCTCGCACGGCGAGTGCCAGCTGGTGCTCGTGGACCTGCCCGGCGTCCAGCGCCCGCGCGACAAGCTGACCGCGCGCATGGCGGCGCGCGTGCGTCAGGAGCTGGCCGAGGCCGACGCCAGCCTGCTCGTGATCAACGGCGAGCAGGGTGTCGGTCCCGGTGATCGGTTCATCGCTACGGTCCTCGCCCAAACCGGCCTGCCGGCGACGATCGCCGTCAACAAGACCGATCGCCTGTCGCGCTCGGCGACCGCCGCCGCGCTCGCCGAAGCCGCCGCGCTGCCGATCGGCGATCACGTGTTTCCGATTTCCGCGCGCAC
This sequence comes from uncultured Solirubrobacteraceae bacterium, assembly GCA_963794905.1. Taxonomy (GTDB): domain Bacteria; phylum Actinomycetota; class Thermoleophilia; order Solirubrobacterales; family Solirubrobacteraceae; genus Palsa-744. The sequence continues at coordinate 308,937 of CAWCFO010000002.1, read as the reverse complement.
CGGCGCCGGCGTGCCTGCGCTGGTGGAGCACCTGTCCGAGCGCCTGCCGGAGGGGCCGTTCATGTTCAGCGAGCAGGCCGCGTCCGATCAGCCGCTCGACGTCGTCCTGGCAGAGCTCGTGCGCGAGGCGGCCATCCGGCGCACGTTTCAAGAGGTGCCGCACGCCGTCGAGGCGATCGTCGAGGAGATCGAGCGCCCGCGCGAGGGCCTGGTGCGTGTGCGCGCCCTGATCTGGGTCGAAACAGGCTCGCAGAAGGCGATTCTCGTCGGCGCGCAGGGACGCATGATCAAGGCGATCGGGATCGCCTCGCGGCGTGAGATCGAGCGCGAGCTCGGCTGCCAGGTGCATCTCGACCTGTCGGTCCGCGTGCGCGGCGACTGGCGCGGCGACGAAGGCCTGCTCGACCGTCTTGGGATAACTTAGGCCCGCGATCGCAGGCGTCCCGATGAGCCCATCCTCTCGCCTGAGCGAAAGTTCTAGTGCATCTGATTCATGGCACCATCGGAATGCAACGACGGTGAAATTGGAGTACCGTCTGGCCCAGAAGGCCGTTGACCAGGAAGGGCAGGAATGTCGGCCAAGCATGCGGTGTTGGGGCTCGTCATCGAGCGTCCAGGCTATGGGTATCAGCTCGCTCAGCGGCTCGATGAGCGCTTCGGCTCGTCCGGCTTCGCGCCGTCCGGCGTCTACTCCGCGCTCGACCAGCTGAGTCGCGACGACCTCGTGCGCAGCGCCGGCGAGATGGGCGCCGGCCCGGCTCGCCGCGCGGCGCCGCGAATGATCTACGAGGCGACCGACGAGGGCGTCGACCACTTCGAAGCGTGGATGCTCGACCCGTCGCCCGCGCCGCCGCTGCGCGACGAGCTGCACATGAAGATCGCCCTGTGCAGACCGCGCAACGTGCCGCGGCTGATCGAGATGGTCGGCGGCCAGGAACTGGTCTGCCTCGGGCGGCTGCAGGATCTCAAGCGACTCACCGAGGACGCAGGAGGGCCTGTCGCGTCCGTTTCCTCGCGCGACTGGTCCGGCCTGATGCGCATGCTCGCGGCCGAAGCCGAGGTGGCGTTCTGGAACGCGCGCATCGAGTGGCTGCAGAACGCGCGCGAGCTGCTCGAGCAGCTGCGCGACGAGCATGAGCCGGTCGCTCGCATGGCCGGCGACTCCGTCGCCGGCCTCAGTAGTCGCCTGCGAGGGTTGTAGATGGCCGAGGCGCTGCTCTCGCTGGACGCGGTCAGCAAGAGCTACTGGCGAGGGCCGTCGGAAGTGCGGGTCCTGTCGGATGCCTGCCTGACGATCGACGCCGGCGAGTTCATCGGCGTGTGGGGCAAGCGCGGCTCGGGCAAGACGACGCTGCTGCGCATCGCCGCCGGGCTGGAGACGCCCGATCGCGGCGTCGTTCGCTTCGAGGGCGAGGACCTGTCGACGATGTCCGAGCGCGCCAGCGCCCGGCTCCGGCGCGGAGAGGTCGGCCTGGTCCGCCGTGCGGGACCGCGAAGTGAGCTGTGCATGCTCGACTACGTCGCGCTGCCTCTGCTCGTCGAGCACGGCCGCCGCGAGGCCAACAGCTTGGCCGACCAGGCGCTTCGCCGGGTGGGCATGGCCCAGTGCGCCGGCCAGCACTGGGAGAGCCTGTCAGACGGTGAGCGCGCGTTCGTCGCGATCGCCCACGGCATCGCTCGTGCCCCACGCCTGCTGCTCGTCGACGATCCGACGGCGAACCTCGACGTGCGCGAGCGCGCGGAGATCCTGCTTCTGCTGCGCACGCTCGTGCAGGAGACCGACCTGGCCGTGCTGATGACCGCGCCCGACATGCCCGCTGCGTTGGGCTCCGACCAGCTCCGCGCCCTCAGCGGCGGACGCCTCATCGAGCCCGCCCCCGAGCCGCGCGACGACGACGACGAGGACAACGTCATCGACTTTCCCGGTTACCAGCGCTCGGCATAGATGCTCGGCGCAGCGCTAGCAGCAGCCGAAAGAGCCGTTCACAAAGCCCGACGCTGATGCTGGAGCTGCGCCAACTGGTCAAGCATTTTCCCGTCGCATCGGGGGCCGCCGTGCGCGCCGTCGACGGTGTCTCGCTGTCGATCGGCGGCGGCGAGTTCGTCGCCCTGTACGGCCCCAGCGGCTCTGGCAAGACGACATTGCTGATGCTCGTCGCCGCGCTGCTCAAGCCCGATTCCGGCTCGGTCGTGCTCGACGGCCGCGACATATCTCAGCTCAACGACCGCCAGGCCGCGCACTACCGGCTGCACGAACTCGGCTTCGTACGCCAGTCGCTGAACCTGATCGCCGGCGCCAGCGCGGTCGACAACGCCGCGCTGAAGCTGATGGGGACGGAGATCGGCTCGCGCGAGGCGCGCCGGCGCATCGTTCCCCTGCTCGAGCGGCTCGGCCTGGGCGAGCGAACCGAGCATCGCGCCGAGCAGCTCTCGATGGGCGAGCGCCAGCGCGTGATGATCGCGCGCGCACTGTCGACGCAGCCAAAGGTGCTGCTCGCCGACGAGCCCACCGGCAGCCTCGACACCGAGCGCGGGCGCGAGGTGCTGGCGCTGATCGCCGAGACGTGCCGCGAGCGCGACGTCGCCGTCGTGCTCGTCACGCACGATCCACAGGCCGCGTCGTTCGCCGATCGCGTCTACTCGCTGCGCGACGGCAGGCTCACCGATCACGAGCCCACCTCCCAGGCGCGCGCCGCCGTCAATGCCGGCTGACGACGCCGGTCGCCGGGGCCGGCGGTGAAGCTGTCGAGCATCCTGCGGCTCTACCGCGTGCGTCTGCGCGCGCGCCTCACACAGGAACTGTTCGCGGTGCTCGGCATCGCCATCGGTGTGGCTCTGTTGTTTGCCTCCCAGGTCGCCAACACGAGCCTCGACGGCTCCGTGCAGCGCCTGACCGACGGCATCGTCGGCCAGATGCGTTTTCAGATCGCCGCGCGCGACAGCGCCGGCTTCGATCAGCGGCTGCTGACGGAAGTCAAACGGCTCCCGGGGGTGCAGGTGACCGCGCCGGTGATCGAGCAGAACGCCAACGTGATCGGCCCGCGCGGCGAGCAGTCGGTCGACCTCGTCGGCACCGACCCGCGGCTCGCGCGCCAAGGCGGGAGCATCGCCCGCCACGTGCGCAACGTGTCGCTCGGCGGTGGCCTGCGCGCCTTCACCTTGCCGGCGCCGATCGCCGAGAAAATCGGCGTGTCCTCGATCCGTTCGGTGCGGCTGCAGATCGGCTCAAAGACGGTCAGGGCGCTGCTCGTGCCGCAGCTGTTGGGGCCGGTGACCGGCACTCTCGGGGCGAGCCCCATCGCCCTCGCGCCCCTGCGCGTCGTCCAGCGCATCGCCGGCATGGACGGCCGCTTGACGAGTATCTACGTGCGCTGTGCGCCGAGTGAGCAGGCGGCCGTTCGTGCTGGCCTGCTGAGGCTCGCCGCCGGTCGACTGAACGTGCGCCCAGCCGACATCACGACGAAACTGTTTCGGCGCGCCGCCGGCCCGGTCGACCAGTCGACGGCCCTGTTCTCCGCGCTCAGCGCGCTCGTCGGCTTTCTGTTCGCGTTCAACGCGCTGATGCTCACCGTGCCCCAGCGCCGGGGCCTGATCGAAGACCTGCGCCTCGACGGCTATACGCGGCGGATGATCGTCCAGATCCTGCTGCTCGACGCGCTCGTGCTCGGCGTGCTCGCGTCGGTGCTCGGCCTGGTCCTCGGCGAGGTGTTGTCGGTTGCGCTGTTCAGCTCCAGTCCCGGCTATCTGTCCTTCGCCTTTCCCATCGGCAGCGAACGAGTCGTGACGTGGTGGAGCGTCGCGCTCGCGCTCCTCGGCGGCCTGCTCGCGGCCGTGACCGGCGTGCTAGTCCCCTTGCGCGCGGCGATCGGCGAACGGACGGCGGCCGCGGCGCGTGCCACCCAGCCGCTCTACGGACGCTCGGGTTGGCTGCTCGCCGCGGCTTCGATCTGCCTGGCGGCTACGACGGCGATCCTGCTGGCGGCGACCCAGGCGGCCATCGTGGCGGTCGTCAGCCTGACCGTTGCCCTGCTGGCCTGCCTGCCCGCTTTGCTCGACGTGGCGGTCAGGGCGAGCGGGCGCCTGCAGGGCGCCCTCACCGGCGCCGCCTCCTACCTTGCGCTGATCGAGCTTCGCTCGCGCTCCAACCGCGCCCGCTCGTTGGCGATCGCCGCGACCGGGGCGGTCGCGGTGTTCGGCAGCGTCTCGATCCAGGGCGCGCGAGGAAACCTGCAGCGCGGCCTCGACGCCTCCGCCAGGGGGATCGACTCCGGTGCGGACATTTGGGTCACGCCGGCGGCCGCATCCAACTCGTTCGCGACGACATCGTTCGAAGACTCGGCGAGCCTGGCGCTGTCCGCGCTGCACGGCGTACGTGCCGTGCGGCTCTACCGCGGGAGCTTTCTCGACTGGCAGGATCGCCGGACGTGGGTCCTCGCGCCACCTCGCTCCGATCCTCGGCCCGTGGCCGCGAGTCAGATCGTCGAAGGCAGCGTCGCGCTCGCCAACGCCCGCGTGCGCGGGCACGGCTGGGTGGTCGTCTCGCGCGCCATCGCCAGCGAACACCATCTGCACATAGGGCAGTCGTTCACCCTGCCGAGCACGCGACCGACCGTGTTGCGCGTCGCCGCACTCAGCACCAACCTCGGCTGGCCGCCAGGGGCGCTCATCCTCAATGCCGACGACTACGCGCGCGCCTGGGGAACCGGCGAACCGAGCGCCTATCAAGTGCAGCTGGCGGCCGGCGCGTCGCCCGCGGCGGTCAGCCGCGAGGTTCGAGCCGCGCTCGGTCCGGGCACTGGGTTGCAAGTGCAGACGCAGGTCCAGCGCGAGCGTCTGCACTACGCCCAGGCGGCGCAGGGCCTGTCGCGACTGACGCAGATCCGCACGCTCGTGCTGATCGCGGCGGTGCTCGCGATGGCGGCGGCGATGGGAGCGATGATCTGGCAGCGCAGGGCGCGGCTCGCCGACATGAAGGTCGACGGCTTCGCGAGGATCGTGCTGTGGCGCGCGCTGTTGTGGGAGAGCGTCATCCTGCTCGGCGCCGGCTGCTCGATCGGAGCGCTGTTCGGGCTCTACGGACAGCTCGTGCTCAGCCGCGCGTTGTCGCGCGTGAACGGTTTTCCGGTGATCGAATCTTCGCCGCTTCCGGCCGCAGTGGGCAGCTTTGCGCTGATCACCGTCGTCGCCGTGGCGATCGTCGCCGTGCCGGGCTACGCGGCGGCGCGCGTGCGCCCTTCGGTCGGATTGCAAGAGTGAGAAACAATCGAATCATTGCCGACCGATTCGCTCACTACTCTGCGGGAAAGTTCCGATTCATGGATAGATGCCCGACCCGCTCCCACTCTCTCCGAGGCAGGTTTGGGCCCTTCTGGCGGCCGCCGTGCGGCAACTGCTCTGGGGTCTGCGGGCGGCGTCGCATGAGATGCAGGCGTGGCAACTGCGGGCGCAGGCGATACCCGACGCGCGCATTCGCGAGGACGCGCTCACCGCGATCCAGAGCAAGCGCGGACACACCGACGGCGCAGCCCTGTTCTGGATCCTGCCGCGCCATCGCGACCTCAACCTGCTGCGGCTGCTCGTCGCCTTCGAGCTCATCTGGGACTTCCTCGACTGCCTCAACGAGCGGGCTGCGGCGCAGGGCACGGCAAACGGGTGTCAGCTGCACCGAGCGCTCGTCGAGGCGCTCGATCCGGGGACGCCGATATCCGACTACTACCGCTATCACCCGTGGCACGACGACGGCGGCTACCTGCGCGCGCTCGTGGAGTCGTGTCGCCACAGCTGTGCGTCGCTGCCCTCATACGGGCGCGTCCGTCCGCTGGTCGTGCGCGAAGCCCACCGCGCTCAGGTCCTCGCGCTGAACCACGATCTCGACCCGGTCGATCGCGACGCCGCGCTGAAGGCATGGGCCGCGCGCGAGTTCGCGGGCGAGCGGCGGATGAGCTGGTTCGAGCTCAGCGGCGCCGCCAGCGCATCGACGACCGTGCACGCCTTCCTCGCGCTCGCCGCGCAGCCGGACTGCTCGGATGCCGACATGCGGCGCACCTGCGCCGCCTACTTTCCCTGGCTTTCGGTGGCGACGACGATGCTCGACAGCTACGTCGACCAGGCCGAAGACGTGCTCAACGGCGACCATCGCTACATCGCCCATTACCCGAGCGAGCTGGCCGGCGAGCGGGTCCGCGAGCTGGTCTCGCGCTCGGCGGTTGAGGCGCGGAGGCTGAGCAACGGGCACCGCCACGCCGTCATCGCGGCGTGCATGGTCGCCATGTACCTATCCAAGGACAGCGCGCGCACGCCGGACATGCGCGCGAGCACCGCCAGCATCGCGCAAGCGGGCGGGTCGCTGACGCGCGTGCTGTTGCCCATCCTGCGCCTGTGGCGAGTCGCATTCGCGCAGCAGGCGGCATGAAGATCGCCGGGCCGCAGTTGCGAGGAATAGTCAGAACTGAATATTCAGAACACCCTTTGCTAGCGACCGAACTCCTAGTCATGATGACGAGAACGCGATGATGGATGAGAACGGAACTGGAGTCTTGCCAGCCAGGAGAGAGAAGCAGCGCCGCTCGCGGCGCGCGAAGGCGGGCAGCTCGGGCGCCGCATCCAAAGCCGCGTCGTCTCGCCAGTGGCAGCGAGCCGGGCGCCCTTCGCGGCGTTCGGCTCGCACTGAAGGCGACGGTGACAGCCAGGCCGTGTTGATCGAGCTGTCCAAGTCGCAGGTCGACCAGGTCGTGCGCAGCGCCGGGCAGGGCGGCACGCTGTCGGTGCTCCTGTCGGCGGTCAGAGATCCGCAGTGGCCGCTGTCGCTCGACTCCGACGAGTGGGCCTACCCGGCGCAGATGGACGATCGCCGCCTGTCGCGGTCGCTGCTGTCCGGGCTGCTCGTGCTCTCATGCTTCCCCGCCGACGGCGGATACCTGGGCATCGCCGAACTGGCGCGCATGCTCGACATGAACACCAGCACGACCCACCGCTACGTGACGACGCTGCTCGCCGTCGGGCTGCTGGAGCGCGACCCCAGCACGCGCAAGTACCGGCTCATCTCGCAGTAACGCGATGAGACGGGGCGCTTGTCAAGCGATGCCCACCGGTGGCCCGGTCCGCAGGCGCTCCGCGCGCACCCGCTCTCACACGCTGCGCCGCAGGTGCTCGGCGATCGCGCCGATGGCGGCGAGGTCCAGCTCTGGCCGTGAACTGGAACGGCACGCTGATCACCTCGAACTTCCGCCGGCGCAGGCGCGCGAGCTGATTGTGCTGAAAGCGCGCGCGGTCTGACACCGCGCGCGCGGCTGCCGCCGCGGCGCGCCGCACGGCCGTCGTCGAGCCCCCGCCGCCCGGCTTGCCCGATTTCGGGTGCGGCTGCTCGTCGCCGAGCGGTGTGAGGCGGTCGAGCTCCGGGGCGCTGAAGCGCTGCGGCAGCACGCCGTTGACGATCACCGCGTCGAGGTCGCGCCCGAGCTGATCGTGCAGGCGCTGCTGCAGGTCGAGCGTCTCGGTGATCGCCATCTCGGTCGGATGCGCGACGGCGACATAGCCCGAGCGCGCGCGGTCCTCGAGCAGCTTGCCCAGGCGCTCGGCCTGCCCGGCGATCGGGCCGACGCGCGCGATCGCGCCGAACGTCCGCGGCGAGTCGAGCAGCCCGAGCGCGTGGCCGGTCGCGGGCGCGTCGAGCACGACGAGGTCGTACGCTGCGGCCGCGCCTGCGCTTGGCGCTGCGTCAGGTCCCAGATCTTGACCATGCTCACCAGCTCCTTCGCGCCGGGCGCCGCGGCGGCGAAGTACTGGAAGGTGCTGCTCGAGGCGAGCACCCGTCCCGAGACCCGCCCGCCGAGCGCCTGCAGCCATTCCAGCAGCGCGCGGTCGGGATCGATCGAGATGCTCCACAGGCCGTCGCGCAGCTCGTCTCGGTCGCCCGCCTCGCGGCGCGGCCAGCGCCGAACAGCTCCGGCACGCGCGCCTGCTCGCCCAGCTCCACGACGATCGTGCGCAGACCACGCTCGCACGCCGAGCAGGCCGAGGGCCGTCGCGAGCGTCGTCTTGCCGACGCCGCCCTTGCCGGTGACGACGAGCAGCTCGCGTTCCAGTAGCGACATCTCGGCAGAGTCTTGCTCAATCTCGCGCATCGTCGCGCCGTCGTGCCCACGCGGCCGGCCACGTGCCCGCCAAGCGCAACCTACAATCGTGCGGATGAGCACGCCGCCAGCCGACGATCCGATCGACGCGCAGGTCGTCTACGACGAGCGCGGCCTGGTGCCGTGCATCGTCCAGGACTGGACGACCGGCGAGGTGCTGATGCTCGCCTACATGAACGCGCGGGCGCTCGCGCGCACGCGCGAGACCGGCGAGCTGCACCTGTGCAGCCGCTCGCGCGACGAGCTGTGGCACAAGGGCGCGACGAGCGGCAACGTGCAGACGGTCAAGGCGCTGCGCCTGGACTGCGACGGCGACACGCTGCTCGCGCTCGTCGAGCCCGCCGGTCCGGCCTGTCACACCGGCGAGCGCACCTGCTTTCACCGCGGCGAGCTCGAGCCCCGGCGCCCCCGCGGAGGTGCTGCCGGGGCTGGAGCGCACGATCGCCGAGCGCGCGCGCGAGCGCCCGGCCGGCTCCTACACGGTCGAGCTGCTCGACGATCCGCAGCTGGTCGGCGCGAAGGTGATGGAGGAGGCCGAGGAGGTCGCCCGCGCCGCGCGCGAGGAGTCCGACGAGCGCGTCGACGAAGAGGCGGCCGACGTGCTCTACCACCTGCTCGTGCTGCTGCGCGGCAGGGGCCGGTCGCTGGCCGACGCCGAGCGGGTGCTCGATGACCGCCGCGGCTGAGCAGCTCGGCGACGCGCTCGCGCTCGAGCCGAGCCTCGAGCAGGCTGCGCGCGCTGGCCGAGCGCCACAACCTGATCGCCGCTCCGCCACCAGTTCATCGAGGACTGCGAGACGCCGGTCTCGGCCTTCCTCAAGCTGCGCGAGCTGGCGCCGGCCGAGCCGGCGTTCCTGCTGGAGTCCGCCGAGCAGGGCCAGCGCGTGGGGCGCTACTCGTTCATCGGCTTTCGCCCGCGCGCGGTGCTGCGCTGGTCGCTGGCCGACGGCGGCGACCCCTACGCGCTCGCCGCTGAGCGACCTCGCCGCTTCAGCCAGGCGCCGATCGCCGACGCGCCGCCGTTCACCGGCGGCGCCGTCGGCTTCTTCGGCTACGACCTCGTGCGCACCGTCGAGCCGCTCGCGGCGCCCAACCCCGATCCGCTCGGCCTGCCGGACATGGCGCTGATGCTCACCGACGCTGCTCGTGACCTTCGACCACCTCAAGCACACCGTCACGATCCTCGCCAACGCCGACCTGGACGCCGAGCCGGACGTCGAGCTCGCCTACGCGGCTCGCCGCCGGGCGCATCGCCGAGGTGCGCGCGAGGCTGCTCGGTCCCGTTCCGCGCCCCGAGCAACCGCACGAGCGCCGCCAGGCGCCGGTGTTCGAGTCGAACATGCACGCGCGAGCGCTTCGAAGCGATGGTGCGCGCGGATCGTCGAGTACATCCACGCCGGCGACGCCTTCCAGGTCGTGCCGTCGCAGCGCTGGTCGGCGGCCGTGCCGGTCGAGGCGTTCTCGATCTACCGCGGCCTGCGCGCGGTCAACCCGAGTCCGTACATGTACTTCCTCGACTTCGGCGACTTCCAGGTCGCCGGCGCGAGCCCCGAGCCGCTGCTGACCGTGCAGCGGCCGGCACGTCAGCACCAAGCCGATCGCCGGCACACGCCACCGCGGGGCGACGCCGGAGGAGGACCGCAGGATCGCAGCCGAGCTGCTCGCCGACGAGAAGGAGCGCGCCGAGCACGTGATGCTCGTCGACCTCGGGCGCAACGACCTCGGGCGCGTCTGCGAGTACGGGACCGTCGCTGTCGACGAGCTGATGGAGGTCGAGTCCTACAGCCACGTCATGCACATCGTCTCCTCCGTGTCGGGAACGCTGCGCGAGGACGTCGGCGCGATGGACGCGCTGCGCTCGGTGCTGCCCGGCGGGCACGCTCTCGGGCGCGCCGAAGGTGCGCGCGATGCAGATCATCGACGAGCTCGAGCCGGTCAAGCGCGGCGGCTACGGCGGCGCGATCGGCTATCTCAGCTACGCCGGCGACCTCGACACCGCGATCCACATCCGCACGGTCGTCGTCAAGGACGGCGTCGCGCACGTGCAGGCCGGCGGCGGCACGGTCGCCGACGCCGAAGCCCGCGTACGAGTACGAGGAGTCGGTGGCCAAGTCGACCGCCGCGATGCGGGCGATCGAGCTGGCGTGCGAGCAGGCGGATTGGCCATGAGGGTCCTCGTACTCGACAACTACGACTCGTTCACCTACAACCTCGTGCAGTACCTCGGCGAGCTGGGCGCCGAGGTGCGAGACGGTGCGCAACGACCGCGCGAGCGTCGACGAGCTGCTGGAGCGCGGCTTACGATCGCTGCGTCGTCTCGCCCGGCCCGTGCACGCCCGACGAGGCCGGCATCACGCTGGAGCTGGTGCGGCGCATGCCCGAGTCGGGCGTGCCCACGCTCGGCGTCTGCCTCGGCCACCAGGCGCTCGCGCAGGCCTTCGGCGGGCGCGTGCGGCTGCACCCGCCGGTGCACGGCAAGGCGACGACGATCGAGCACGACGGGCGCACGATCTTCGCCGGCCTGGACTCGCCGCTGACCGTCGGGCGCTACCACTCGCTGGTCGTCGACGCCGAGCTGCCCGACTGCCTGGAGGAGTCGGCGCGCGGGGGCGGCGTCGTGATGGGCGTGCGCCATCGCGAGCTGCCGGCCGAGGGCGTGCAGTTCCATCCCGAGTCCGTGCTGACCGACGAAGGCAAGAAGCTGCTGGCGAACTTCCTGGCTGAGCGCTGATGGCCAACGCGATCGCTCACCAGCGCGATCGACGCGCTGGCCTCGCGCAGCGACCTGAGCGCCGACGAGACCGCCGACGGTGCTCGCGGAGATCATGCACGGCGAGGTCTCCGAGACGCAGATCGCCGGCTTTCTGATCGCGCTGCGCACGAAGGGCGAGACGGTCGACGAGCTGACCGGCCTCGCGCGCACGATGCGCGCAGCTGGCCGCGCAGGTGCCGACGACGCGCGACGACCTGCTCGACACCGCCGGGCACCGGCGGCGGGAGGCGCACGTTCAACGTGTCCACGACCGCCGCGCTGATCGCCGCCGGGGCGGGCTGCGCGGTGGCCAAGCACGGCAACCGCTCGGCGACGAGCGCGTCGGGGTCGGCCGATCTGCTGGAGGCGCTCGGCGCGCGCATCGACCTCGCCCCCGAGGCCGTCGCGCGCTGCATCGAGGAGGCCGGCTTCGGCTTCATGTTCGCCCCCGCGCACCATCAGGCGACGCGCTTCGTCGTGCCCGTGCGCCGCGAGCTCGCCGTGCGCACGATCTTCAACCTGCTCGGCCCGCTGACCAACCCGGCCGGCGCGCGACGCCAGCTGATCGGCGTCTCCGACGCCGCGCTTCCTGGACACGATCGCCGGCGCGCTGGCGCGGCTGGGCGTCGATCGCGCGCTCGTCGTCGCGGCCGAGGACGGACTCGACGAGCTGTCGATCGTCGCGGCCACGAAAGTCGTCGAGGTCGACGGCGAGCGAGATCAGCAGCTACACGCTCGCCCCCGCCGACGTCGGCATCGAGCCGGTGGCGCAGGACGTGTTCGAGCGCGACTGCGCGGGCGGGACGCCCGAGCACAACGCCGCCGTCACGCGCGCGATCCTGAGCGGCGAGGCGTCCGGCGGGTCGGCGGCCACCGAGCTCGCGGTGATCAACGCGGGCGCGGCGATCTACGCGGCCGGGCGGTGCGGATTCGATCGCCGACGGCGTCGCAGGCGGCGCGCGCGGCGCTCGTCCGACGGCGGCGCCGCAGCGCGCGCTCGAGCGCTACGTGCAGGCCAGCCGCGAACACGCACCGGCTCGGGTCGGCTCGTGAGCGAGCGCACGCCCAACGTGCTCGCACGCATCCTGCAGAGCACCCGCGAAGAGGTCGAGCGGCGAAAGCGCGAGACGCCGCAGGCCGAGCTCCAGGCTCGTCTCGCCGAAAGCGCGCGCGGCGCGCGGCGCTGCGCGACGCGCTGACCCAGCCCGGCATCGTCGGTGATCGCCGAGTTCAAGCGCCGCTCGCCCTCGGCCGGCGCGCTGCGCGACGGCGCCCGATCTCGCGGCGATCGTCGCCGCCTACGAGCGTGGCGGCGCGCGCGCGCTGTCGGTGCTCACCGAGGGCCCCAACTTCGGCGGCTCGCTCGACGACCTGCGCGCCGCCGCGCGAGCTCTGCGGGCTGCCGATCCTGCGCAAGGACTTCATCGTCGACGAGTACCAGCTGACCGAGGCGCGTGCCGCCGGAGCCGACGCGGTCTGCTGATCGTCGCCGCGCTCGACGCCGCTACGCTCGCACGCCTGCACGAAGCGGCGCTCGCGCTCGGCGCTCGACGTGCTCGTCGAGGTCCACGATCGCGCACGAGCTCGACCGCGCGCTCGGCGTGGGCGCGCGGCTGATCGGCGTCAACAACCGCGACCTGCGCGACTTCAGCGTCGACGTCGAGCGCACCGCTGCTGCTGCGCGGGGCGATCCCCGACGGCGTCGCGGTCGTCTCGGAGTCCGGCATCGCCGAGCGCCGAGCAGCTGCGCGATGCTCGAAGGACGAGGGCGTGCGACGCAGTGCTCGTCGGCGAGGCGCTGATGCGCTCGCCCGACCCTGCCGGCGCGCTGCGCGCGCTGCTCGTGGCACGGGCGGCACGCCGCCGCGACTGGCGCGTCCGCGGACGAAGCGGCCGCGCGGGCGAGCAGCCGGAAACCGCCGAGCTGCCCTCGACGCGGTTTAACGATGGCGACCGCAGACTTTATTTGGCCTTCATCGGCCCCGCTCATCCTGGCTCGCAATGAAACGCACGTTCTTCATTCCCTTCATCGCGGCGCTGCTCGGCGGAGGCGTCGTCGTCGCGGTGATCGCCGCCGTCGGCGGCTTGGGCGAATCGCAGAAGTCCGTGACGACCGTGCAGGCGGCGCCGATCGCCCCGTCCAACGCCTCGCAGCAGAACGGTGGCCTGACGCCGCACGACATCTACGTCAAAGACGCGCCCGGCGTCGTGTTCGTCACCTCGACGATCGTGCAGAAAACCGAATCGCCCTTCAACCTGTTCGGCGGCGGCGAAACCCAGCGCCAGGGCCAGGCGACCGGCTCGGGCATCGTGATCGACAACAACGGCACGATCCTCACCAACTACCACGTGGTCGAGAACGCGATCAAGGTGACGGTGAGCCTCGAAAAGGGCAAGACCGTCGACGCGCAGGTCGTCGGCAAGGACCCGTCCAACGACCTCGCGGTGCTGCGCGATCCGCTCCGACGGGCTTGACGCTGCACCCGCTGACGCTCGGCAGACTCCAGCGGCGTGCAGGTCGGCGATCCGGTGCTCGCGATCGGCAACCCGTTCGACCTCGAGCGCACGCTCACCACCGGCGTGATCTCGGCGCTGCAGCGCCAGATCACCGCGCCCAACGGCTTCACGATCGACAACGTGCTGCAGACCGACGCGCCGATCAACCCCGGCAACTCGGGCGGCCCGCTGCTCGACGCATCCGGGCGCGTGATCGGCATCAACTCGCAGATCGAGACCGGCGGCTCGGGCGGCGGCAGCGTCGGCATCGGCTTCGCCGTGCCGATCGACACGGCCAAGTCGGAGATCTCGCAGCTGGAGAAAGGCGGCACCGTACGCGGCGCCTACATCGGCCTGACCTCGCTGACGATCGACGGGTCGCTGTCCGCGCTCAACCTGCCGGTGAAAAGCGGCGCGCTCGTGCAGAGCGTGCAGAAGGGCACGCCCGCCGAAAAGGCCGGCATCAAGGGCGGCACCGTGACCGGCAACACCGAAGGCGGCCAGGTCGCCGTCGGCGGTGACATCGTCGTTTCGATCGACGGCAAGGCCGTCACCAGCTCCGAAGACCTCGCCAACGACGTCGTCGGCCAAGAAACCCGGCGACACGATCACGGTCGGCCTGATGCGCGGCAACGGCAAAGGCGGCTACGAACACAAGATCGCTCAGCGTGAAGCTCGCCAGCCGCCCCAACTCTGTGCCCAACGCGAGCACTCCAGAAGGCTAGGACCCCGCTACCGTTGGGGGCGTGTCACTCACGCCCCCGAGAGTCAAGATCTGCGGCCTGACCGACCTCGCCGACGCGGAGCTGGCCGTCGAGCTGGGCGCCTGGGCGCTCGGCATGATCTTCTACGAGGGCAGTCCGCGCCGCTGCGCGCGCGAGCAGGCCGAGCGGATCGCCGCGACGCTGCGGCGCAGGGTGCGAGCTGTGCGGCGTGTTCGTCAACGCGCCGCTCGAGCAGGTCGTCGCGCGCAGCGAGGACGTCGGGCTGACGCTGCTGCAGTTCCACGGCGACGAGGGGCCGGCGTTCTGCGGCGAGGCGGCGCGACGCACGGGCGCGCGTGTGATCAAGGCGGCGCAGGTCTCCGGTCCGGGCGACGTGCGCGACGTCGAGCGCTTCCACGTCGACTTCCACCTGCTCGACGCGCGCGCCAAGGAGCCGGGCGCGCCAGGCGCTGCGCGGCGGCACCGGCGAGACGTTCGACTGGCGGCTGGTCGCCGAGCGCCGCTCGAAGGTCCCGCTGATCCTCAGCGGCGGCCTGACGGCCGAGAACGTCGGCGAAGCGATCGCGCGCACGTGCGCCGTACGCCGTCGACACGGCCAGCGGCACCGAGGCGGCGCCTGGGCGCAAGGACCCCGACAAGCTGCGCGCCTTCTTCGCCGCCGTCGAGCGCTCTGCCGCTCCGCCGGCCACCGCCGAGCCCAGTGACGACGCGCCGACGACGACCGCCAACCAGGAAGGGCCGGTCGCGCTCGGCGGGAGCCGCGTGTGAGCGGCGAGGCGATCGGCTCGCCGGTCGAGCACCGCTTCGGCGCGTACGGCGGGCAGTACGTGCCCGAGACGCTGATGCCGGCGCTCGCCGAGCTGGAGCGCGCGTGGACGCTGGCGCGCGCCGACGCCGGGCTACCGCGCAGAGCTCGACGGCCTGCTGCGCGACTTCGGCGGGCGCCCCACGCCGCTGTATCGCGCGCGGGCGGCTGTCGCGAGCAGGCTGCGGCGGACGCGTGTACCTCAAGCGCGAGGACCTCAACCACACCGGGCTCGCACAAGCTCAACAACGCGCTCGGGCAGGCGCTGCTGGCCAAGCGCATGGGCAAGCGCCGGATCATCGCCGAGACCGGCGCCGGCCAGCACGGCGTCGCGACGGCGACGGTCTGCGCGCTGCTCGGACTGGAGTGCGTCGTCTACATGGGCGCCGAGGACACGCGCCGCCAGCGGCCGAACGTGCAGCGCATGGAGCTGCTCGGCGCCACGCGTGCGCCCGGTCGACGCCGGCGCGCGGACGCTCAAGGAGGCGACCTCGGCGGCGATCCGCGACTGGGTCACGAACGTCGCAGAGCACGCACTACGTGATCGGCTCGGCCGTCGGGCCGGCGCCGTACCCGGCGCTCGTGCGCGACCTGCAGCGCGTGATCGGCGACGAGGCGCGCGCGCAGCTCCTGCAGGCGCGAGGGGCGGCTGCCGTCGCGCGTGATCGCGTGCGTCGGCGGCGGCTCCAACGCGATCGGCATCTTCACCGCGTTCCTCGACGACGAGGAGGTCGAGCTGATCGGCGTGGAGGCCGGCGGCGAGGGCATCGACACGCCGCGCCACGGCGCGCCGCTGACCGTCGGCGGCCGCGCCGGGCATCCTGCACGGCTCGCGCTCGGCGGTGATGCAGGACGAGGAGGGCCAGATCGTCGAGGCGCACTCGATCTCCGCCGGGCTCGACTACCCGGGGACCGGTCCCGCAGCACGCCTTCCTGCGCGACAGCGGCCGCGCGCGCTACGTCGCCGTGCACCGACGAGCAGGCGCTGCGCGCGTTCAGCGAGGTCGCGCGCCTGGAGGGCATCATCCCGGCGCTGGAGACCGCGCACGCGCTGGCCTGGGTGCTCGCGCAGGACGGCGGCGACCTCGACCTGATCTGCCTGTCCGGTCGCGGCGACAAGGATCTCGCCGAGGTGCTCGGCGCCGACGGGGACGCATGAGCACGCAGGCCGTGACGGGCGTGCGGCGCATCGCCGACGCATTCGCTCACTCGGGCAAGCGCGCAGCGCTGATGCCCTACCTGATGGGCGGCTTTCCGACGCTCGAGCAGTCGATCGAGATCGGTCGCGCCTGCGTCGAGGCCGGCGCCGACGTGCTCGAGCTGGGCGTGCCCTACTGCGACCCGCTGGCCGACGGGCCGGTGATCCACGCCGCCGGCACGCGCGCGCTGGCCGCCGGGGCGAGCGTCGCCGGCGTGCTGGAGGTCGCGCGCGCGCTCTCGCCGAGCGTTCCGGTCGTGCTGATGTGTTACGCCAACATCGTCTTCGCGCCCGGCGCCGAGGCGTTCGTGGAGCGCCTGGCGCGCACCGGCGCGTGCGGCCTGATCGTGCCCGACCTGCCGCTCGAGGAGGCCGGCGAGGTGCGCGCCGCGTGCGACGCGCACGGCGATCGCGCTCGTGCCGCTGGTCGCGCCGACCACGCCGCCCGAGCGCCTGGCGCGCGATCGGCGCGAGCGCGCGCGGCTTCCTCTACACGGTCTCGGTCGTCGGCACGACCGGCGAGCGCGAGGCGTTGCAGGAGCGCTTCGCCGAGGTGATCGCGCGCGCCAAGGCCAGCACCGAGGCGCCGGTCGCGCTCGGCTTCGGCATCAGCACCGCCCGAGCAGGCGCGCCAGGCCGCCGATGCCGGCGCCGACGGCGTGATCGTCGGCACGCGCCTGGTGCGCGCCGCGGGCGAGGCCGACGACCCGGCCGGCGCGGTCGGGGCGCTCGTCGCCGAGCTGGCCGCGGGGCTGGCGCTTGACGGTCCGACCGACGGGGGATCGGCCAGCTAGGATTCTCGCGGCATGGGATTCATCCTCACCGTCACCGCGGGCCTCGTCGTCTGGGTCGTGCTTTGGGCGCTTGGGGCAAAGGGCTTCGATGCCTTTCTCCTCACCGCCGCGATCATTCTCGTCGGCGCAGCACTGAAGATCCTCACCGGCTACCTTCCCGGCCGTCGCAGCTAACGGGCCAGTGCGCGCGCGCTGGCTGTGTCTGGCCGCTCTCGCCGCGGTCGCCCCGATCGCTGCCGGATGCGGGGGCGTCGGCGTCTCGGGCGCTTCGGAAGCGACGGGCAACCAGCTGGCGATCTACTCCAGCCTGCCGCTGCAGGGACCGTCGGCGGCGATCTCCCAAGAAATCGTCAACGGCGAGCGCTTGGCGCTGTCGCAGGCCGGCGGTCGCATCGGGCCGCTGAAGATCGGCTACGTGTCGCTGGACGACGCCAACCCGCAGACCGGCGAGCTGGACCCCGGCGCGACTTCGACCGATGCGAAGACCGCCGCGCAGGACACCAGCACGATCGCCTATCTCGGCGAGCTGCGGCTCCGAAGCCACCGCCGTGTCGCTGCCGCTGATCAACGCCGCGGGCATCCTCCAGGTCAGCCCGGCAAGCCCTTACGTCGGCTTGACTTCATCGCTGGACGCCGGACAGGACGAGCCGGCGCGCTTCTATCCCAGCGGTAAACGCAACTTCGGCCGCCTGGCGCTCGGCGACCAGGCTCAGGCCGTGGCGCAGGCCAAGCTGATGCGCTCGCTCGGCGTGCACAAGTTGTACGTGCTCGACGACCAGAACCCGTTTCAGACGCCGCTGGCAGAACTCGTCGCGAGCGAAGCCAAGCGCGCCGGCGTCACCGTGCTGGCTCACGACAGCATCGTCGCGACGCCCGGCAGCGTGTTCACCGGCGAGGTCGAAAAGATCGCCAAGAGCGGCGCCGACGCGGTGTTCTTCGCCGGCGGCGCCGGCGCGGGCACGGTCTCGCTGTGGCGCGCGCTGCACACCGCCGATCCCAAGCTGCTGCTGCTCGGGTCGAGCTCACTCGCCGGCGAAGCGTTCGCCGCGCAGCTCGGCGCGGCCGGCGCGAGCGCGTACGTGACGACTCCCGTGCTCGCGCCGAGCGAATATCCGCCCGCGGCCGCGGGCGTGCTCGACGGCTACCGGCGGCAGTTCGGCGGCCGCCCCGGCGCCTATGCGCTGTACGGCTTCGAGGCGATGAGCGTCGTGCTCGACGCGATCCGCAGGGCGGGCTCGCACGGCAACGATCGCCAGACGGTCATCGACCGCTTCTTCGCGACCGCCGACCGCGACTCGGTGCTCGGGCGCTACTCGATGAAGGCCGACGGCGAAACCACGCTGGCGCGCTACGGCATCGAGCGCATCAGCGCCGGACGCGCAAAGTTCTACCGCTCCTTCGACGTTCGCTGAGCGGCAGACGAGCGCCGAGCGGTCGTGGCTCGGCGCTCAGCCGGTCGTCGTCTGCTGCAGCCCGAGCACGAGCTTGAAGCGTTCGACTTCACCGCCGGCGCTCGCGCCGCCGGCCGACAGCGTCGTCAGCGAGCGCAGGTAGGGGACCAGGGGCGCGATCGTCGGGTCTTCGTTGAGGCCGACGCCTTCCAGCAGCCCGAGCAGCGTGGGGAAGTCGACGATCACGCTCGGGCGATGCCCGTCGAGCGCGGCCGAGGCCGTTCCGTACGCCTCCGCGCCAGACAGCTGGCTGGACGGGTTCAGCGCGGCGGTCACAGATGCTTCGCCGATGCCGATCACGAACTTGGTCTTGCCGCTGGCGTCCTGGCCGTTGGCGATGTAGAGCACGACCGGCAGTCCGCTCAGCCGCGCCGCGACCGCGGCGTCGGTGCCTGCAATGGTCGCGCGCTGCACCGAGCCGCCGGCCTTGCGCAGCTTCGCAGCGAGCACGGCCACCGCCGCGCGCGACAGCGCCGGGTCCTTGGATTCGATGGCGACGCCGCCCTTCAGTTCGAGCAGCCCGGTGCCCGCCGCGAACAGGCCGGCAGAGCCCATCCAGCTGGTCAGCGCCCGCTGTTCCTGCGCGCTGCCTGTGCCGAGCGCGCGCAGCGGCGTGAGGATGCCGCCGAGCAGCCCGCTGACGCTGATCCCCCCGCTCTGCCCTTCCGCCGAGCCGGCGCCGACCGTGCTTCCGAGCGAGACGATGCTCTGCAACGCCTGCGTGTCGCGACCCAGCGTCGCGCCGACGTCTCCCAGGCCGACGGCCAGCCACGATTCGCCGGGCAGTTCGCTCAGCGCGTTCGCCGCCGCAGCGGCCGAGCCGAGCAGCCCACCGCCGCTTTCGCCGCCCGCCTTCGCGCCCGCCGGCGTATCGGCGTCGAGCGTGAGCGAGGTCTTGGCCGGCACGAGCGAGACGTTGACCGCGCGTCCGCCGGCGAGCAGCGACAGCACCGAGGAGGAGCTGCCGGCTTTCGTCCCCGCCGGTCCGCCGAGCCCGGCAGGGTCGGCGTACACGTGCGCCAGCGTTCCCGACGGCGCCGCGGCGAGCAGCTTGGCGTAGCTGGGCGCGCGCGACAGCGCCGCGCCGCCGGCTGTCGTGTCGATCGACCGAGTGCAGCGCCGGCTCGGTGCCGATCACGACCAGGCGAGCGACCACGCCGAACGCGAGCCCGCTCGCCGTGGCCTGGTAGGACACGCCGCGATATGACGCCGTGTGGGCGCCCGCGTGCGCGGCGAGCGCGCTGACGAACGAGCGCGCCTTGGGCGTGTCGCGCGTGTCGAGCACCAATGCGCCTTCGACGGAGTGCGCCGCGAACGGGAAGGCCGAGCTGGAAGAGGATTGACCGAGCAGGCCCCGCTGCACGAGCGTGAGCAGCTTGCCGGCGGCTTCTTCGGCGCCTGCCGAGCCGGACGAGCTGAGGAACACGCCCGCGTTGGGCCCCAGCCACGGTGCGATGTCGCGCTTGAAGTCCAGCCGCCCCGAGCCGGGCGTCTGCAGCGCCGCGAGCAGCCGCAGGTACGGGTCGGCCTGGTGCGTGAGCGTCTGACCGGCCGAGCGCGCCGCGCTCTGCAGCGCCCCCTGCGGGCGCACGACGGCGCCCGCGTACAGCGCGGCGGTCGCCGGCACGGCGCTGGCCGGATCGACCGAAGTCCCCGACGAGGCCGACGAGCCGCACCCGACGCCCACCAGCGACACGGCCGCGAGCGCCAGCGCGGCGACCGCGCGCGCGATGCGAATGCTTGCGGCGCGGCGCCGGGACGAGCGGGGGAGCGTCATCGCGGGCGATCGTACCGGCTGGCGGGGCCGCTCCGACGCGCTTGCCACGCGCCGCCGCGCGTCGGTCGCGTCAGCTTCGCCGGCGCCGGGCGAGTCGCGCGCCGACCGCGTGCCGGGGCAAAGGCCGGCCGCGCCTGGCCTGGCGACGCTCGACCGAGCAGCCTCGTGCAAGGGCCTTCCCAGGGCGTCGATCTGCAAGCGGCCTTGCATTCTGCGACCCCGCAGGCCGCTCCACAGCGCAGGTTGCGAAATCCTCCGATTGCAGGGCTTTTCGCGCGAAATCGCACGGCGTGTCGGTGTAGTGGGAGAAAATGTGCAATTAGGGTTGCGTTGTGGGAGGAAGTGGGGTATCTTCGCCGCAGCGAGCCGGGGTGGAGGGGCTCCTCCCACTCCTCCACCTCGGCTCGGTAATCAATTTCGGAGCTCTCCCAGTGGTCCCCTTTCGTGGCACGTTCGACCATACGCTCGACGCGAAGAACCGCCTCACGGTCCCGGCGCGCTACCGCGCGGCGCTCGCGGAGGGGGTGGTTCTGGCGATGCCCGTCGACCTGAAGCCCTGCGTCGGCGTGTGGCGGCCCGAGGAGTACGAGCGCTACAGCCGCCGCGCGCTGGCCGAGCTGCCGCCGCTGTCGCCGCGCCTCAGCGAGCTCGAGCGCTTCTTCTACGGCAGCTCGCAGGACGCCGACCTGGACGCCGCCGGGCGCATCATGGTCCCCGGCTTCCTCGGCGAGCACGCCGAGCTGCACAAGGAGGTCGTCGTCGTGGGGGCAGGCGACCGCCTGGAGCTGTGGAGCAAGGACACTTGGAACGACCACCGGCCGGCGCTGCTCAGCGGCGTCGCCGAGATCACGGCGCATGTCGACGACACTGCTTGACATGAGACGCTCCCAGCGGCGCCCCCCGCGCGGGCGGCAATCGTCCCCTGGCGCACGCCAGCGCGCGAGGGCCGAGCGCTCGCTCGCCGACGGGCAGACGTCGCACGTGGCGGTGCTCGCCGACGAGCTGCTGCAGGCTGCTCGACGTGCAGCCCGGCCAGACGGTGATCGACTGCACGTTCGGCGATGGCGGTCACGCGCGCCTGGTCGCCGAGCGGCTTGGCGCGTCGGGCACGCTCGTGGCGATCGACCGCGACCCGCTGGCCGAGCAGCGCTTCGCCGCGCTCGCCGACGAGCTGGCGTGCTCGCTGCGCTTCATCCGCGCCGGCTACGCCGAGGCGCTGGCGCTGCTGGGCGACGAAGGGCTGCGCGCCGACGCGGCGTACTTCGACCTGGGTATGTCCTCGATGCAAGTCGACACGCGCGAACGCGGCTTCTCCTATTCCTACGAGGCGCCGCTGGACATGCGCATGGACCCGACGCAGCAGCTGAGCGCGCGAGAGATCGTCGCGGAGTGGGACGAGCGTCGCCTCGCGCGCACGCTGCGCGACTTCGGCGAGGAGCGCCACGCCGGCGCGATCGCCAGCGCGATCGTGCGCCGCCGCGCGCACGCGCCGATCGAGACGACGCTCGAGCTGGTGGAGACGATCAGCGCGGCGATTCCCGCGCCCGCGCGCTTCGGCGGCGGCCACCCGGCCAAGCGCTCGTTTCAGGCGCTGCGCATCGCCGTCAACGATGAGCTCGAGCAGCTCGACCGCGCCCTGCCGCTCGCCTGGGGACTGCTGCGCGAGGGCGGCGTGCTCGCCGGCATCTCCTTCCATTCACTGGAGGACCGGCGCGTCAAGCGCTTCCTCGCTGCGCGCGCGCAGGGCTGCATCTGCCCGCCCGATCTGCCCGTCTGCGCGTGCGGGCGCGAGCCCGAGGGCGCGCTGGTGACGCGACGCTCGGTCACGCCGTCGCCGGCCGAGGTCGAGGTCAACCCGCGCTCCTCCTCGGCGCGCATGCGCGCCGCCAGAAAGCTCACAGACGACGCCGGAGCGAGCGCGTGACGCCGCCGGCGACAGCCGCAGCGCCAGCCGTCAGGCCGCGCCGGCCGCTCGCGCCGAGCGGCCCGCGGCGCGTCTCCGGGCCGGCACGCCGCGCGCCCGCGGGTCCGGCGCGCGTGGGCGGACGCGAGGCGGGTCTGGCCTACGGCGCGCTGGCGGCGCTCGAGAGCCTGGCCCAGCACCGCTTGCTCGACAGGCTGATCCGCGGACGCACGTGGATCGGCATCGTGGCGTTCGCGCTGATCGGCATCGTCACGCTGCAGCTGGGGCTGCTCAAGCTCAACGGCGGCATCGGCCGCGCGCTGGAGCACGCGGCGCTGCTGCAGCGCGAGAACGCCGCGCTGAGCATCGAAAACTCAGAACTCGCCGCGGGCCCGCACGTGCAGGCGCGCGCGGCGCACCTGGGCATGGCCTTCGCGCCCGCCGGCGCGTTGCACTTCCTGTCGGCGCCCGCGCGCGCCGACATCGCCAAGGCGGTCAAGGCGCTCAGCGGCGCGGCGAGCGCGCGCGCCAGCGAAGCGAGCGCACAGACGAGCGAATCGACGAGCGGCGGCGAATCCTCGTCCGCCTCGGAATCGACCGGCGCGCAGTCGAGCGCCGGCTCGGCTTCCGGCGAAGAAGCAGCCTCCAGCGCACACTCCGGCGAAGCGACCACGAGCGAATCGGCCTCCGGCGCGCAAGCTGCAGCGGGCAGCGAAAGCGGCTCCGGCGAAAGCTCGCCGTCGCCGTCGTCATCCGGCGAAAGCGAAACGGCGAGCGCCCCGGCGACGGAAACGAGCGCGGGGGGCGGCGTCCAGGCGACGTCGCCGGGAGGTTGAGCGGGTGACGATCGTCCAGCGCCGGATCGGGGGGATCTTCGGGCTGTTCTTCGTCTTGCTGGTGCTCGCGGGGGGACGAACGCTGTACCTGGGAGCGCTGAAGGGAGGCAGCCTGCGAAAAGCCGCCGCCACGCAGCAGCTCACCTATGAAACGGTGCCGGCGCAGCGCGGCACGATCACCGACCGCAACGGCGTCGACCTCGCCGTGTCCGAGCCGGCGCAGGACATCTCGGCCACGCCGTATCTCGTCAAGGAACCGCTCGCAGCGGCGCAGAAGCTCGCGCCGCTGCTGGGCAAGCCGCAGGCGACGGTGCTGCGCGAGCTGTCGCAGCGCAGCGGCTTCGTGTACCTGGCGCGCGCGTTGCCGGCCAAGCAGGCGCATGCGGCGATGGCCCTGAAGATCGCCGGCGTCGCCGGCGCCCCGGTGATGCGCCGCGTGTATCCGCGCGGAGCGCTCGCGGCGCAGGTGCTCGGCCTCGTGGGCACCGAAGGAAACGGGCTGTCGGGGCTGGAGTTCTCGCGCAACGCGCTGCTGCACGGCCAGAGCGGGCAGCGCCACGTCGTCAGCGACGCGCTGGGACAGCCGGTGTCGATCAACGAAGTCCATCCCGAGCAGCCCGGCACGCCGGTGTCGCTGACGCTCGACGCGAACATCCAGCAGCGCACCGAAGACGTGCTGTCGGCGGTCGGGCGCGTGTTCAGCCCGAAAGACGCGACGGCGATCGTGATGGACCCGCGCAGCGGCGCGATCCTCGCGATGGCCAACTGGCCGCAGGTCAACGCCAACGACCCGAGCGCATCCTCGCCGGAGGCGCTGCAGAACCGCGCGGTCGGCTTCGACTACGAACCGGGCTCGACGTTCAAGGCGGTGACGGTGGCCGGCGCGCTGCAGCAGGGCCTGGTCAAGCCGACGACGAGCTTCTTCATCCCCGACAAGATCCAGGTCGCCGACCGCACGATCCACGACGACACCGAACACGGCGACGAGACGCTCACGACGGCGCAGATCCTCGCGCAGTCGAGCAACGTCGGCGCGATCAAGATCGGCGCTCTGGAGGGCAAGGGCAACTTCTCTGGCTGGGTCTCCAAGTTCGGTTTCGGCAGGCGCACGGGCGTCGAGCTGCCGGGCGAGGAAATCGGCCAGGTGCTGCCCGTCAGCCACTACTCGGGCTCGTCGATGGGCAACCTGCCGATCGGTCAGGGCGCAGCTCGTCACGCCTCTGCAGATGGCCACCGCGTACTCGGCGATCGCCAACGGCGGCATCCTGCGCCCGCCGCACATCATCCGCAAGGTCGGCTCAGACCCGCAGCCCGAACCGGCTGGGCGCCGCGTGATCTCGAGCGCCACCGCAGCCTCGCTGCGCCAGATGCTCGAGGGCGTGCTGGCGCCCGGCGGCACGGCCAGCGAGGTCTCGATTCCCGGCTACCAGCTCGCCGGCAAGACGGGCACGGCCAGCAAGGTCGACCCCGCGACGGGCGAATACTCGAAAACCGCCTACGTGGCTTCGTTCATGGGCTTTGCGCCGGCTTCGGACCCGAAGCTGCTGACGCGCGGTGATCGTCGACGAACCGCAGGCCGGGTCGATTTTCGGCGGAACCGTCGCGGCGCCGGCGTTCGGGCAGATCATGAGCTTCGCGCTCCCTTATCTCCGCATCGCGCCGGGATAGCATCAGCCCATGAGGCTCGACGAGTTGACCGCCGGCCTGGCAACAGCCACCGGTGATCTCGGCGCGAGCGCGCATACGCAGATCACCGGTCTGGCCTACGACAGCCGCGCCGTGTCCGGCGGCGAGCTGTTCTTCTGCGTGCGCGGCTTTCGCAGCGACGGGCACGACCACGCGCCGCAGGCCGTCGCCGACGGCGCGGCGGCGCTCGTCGTCGAGCGGCCGCTGTCGCTGGGCGTGCCGGAGGTGCGCGTCGACTCGGCGCGCGCGGCGATGGCGCCGCTGGGGGCGCGCTTCTACGGCGACCCCACGGCGCAGCTGCGCGTCGCGGGCATCACTGGCACGAACGGCAAGACGACGACCGCATACCTGCTGCGCGAGCTGCTGGAGGCGAGCGGCGAGCAGTGCGCGCTGCTGGGCACCGTCAAGTCGGTCGTCGGCGGACGCGAGCGGACGGTCACGCGCACGACCCCCGAGGCGATCGACCTGCAGCGCGACTTCCGCGCGATGCTCGAGGGCGGCGATGGCGCGTGCGCGATGGAGGTCTCCTCGCATGCGCTGGCGCTCGGCCGCGCCGACGCGGTGCGCTTCGCGGCCGCCGTGTTCACGAACCTCACGCAGGACCATCTCGACTTCCACGACACGATGGAGGACTACTTCCAGGCCAAGCGGCGCCTGTTCACCGAGCACGCGCCCGCGCGGAGCGTGATCAACGTCGGCGATCCCTACGGCAAGCGCCTCGCCGGCGAGCTGCCCGACGCGCTCACGTTCGCCGTCGACGCTCCCGCCGACTACAGCGCGCGCGAGCTGCGCTGCGACTTACGCCGGCTGCCGCTTCACCCTGGACGGCCCGCAGGGCGAGCGCGCCGTCAGCCTGCCGATGCCCGGGCGCTTCAACGTCGCCAACGCGCTCGCCGCGCTGGCGACGGCGCACGCGCTCGGCGGCGATCTCGACACGCTGCTGGCGGCGCTCGAACGCGGCGTGCACGTGCCCGGGCGCTTCGAGCCGGTGGACGAGGGGCAGGACTTCGCCGTGCTGGTCGACTACGCGCACACGCCCGACTCGCTGGAGAACGTGCTCGCGGCGGCGCGCGAGCTGATCGACGCCGGCGAGCGGCGCGAGGGGCGCGTGCTGTGCGTGTTCGGAGCCGGCGGCGACCGCGACCGCGGCAAGCGCCCGCTGATGGGCGAGATCGCCACGCGGCTGTCCGACGGCGTCGTCGTGACCTCCGACAACCCACGCTCGGAGGACCCCGAGCAGATCATCGCCGAGATCATGGCTGGCGTGGCGCGCGCGCAGGGCGCCGGCGAGGACGCGCGGTCGCAGAACGGCGACGCGGGACACAGCGCGGGCGCATCGGCGCGCTCGGCGTCCGTGCGCTCGGTCGCAGACCGCGCGCTGGCGATCGACGAGGCGGTTGCGCAGGCGCGCGCGGGCGACGTGCTGGTGATCGCGGGCAAGGGGCACGAGCAGGGACAGGAGTTCGCGGGCGGGCGCAAGCAGCCGTTTGACGACGTGGCGGTGGCGCGCAGGGCGCTGCGCCTGCGCGGTGGTCGAGCGTGACGCCGGCGGCCCAGCGGGTGCCCGCCGAGCCGCCCCCGCGAGCGGGCGCGCACGCGCCATGAGGGCCTGGGACGCCACGCGCGTCGCCGTCGCGGCGGGGGCCAGCCTGCTGGCCGCCGAGCCCCGGCCGGTCCAAGCGAGCACGCCCGACGATGACGCCGCGTCGGTCGACCCCGGCCCGCGCGGCGTGTCGATCGACTCGCGCGCGGTCGCGCCGGGCGAGCTGTTCGTGGGCTTGCGCGGCGAGCGCAGCGATGGGGGCGAGCACGCGGCGCAGGCGCTGGCGGCCGGCGCGTGGGGGGTGCTGGTCGGCAATGAGCACGCCTATGCGCTGGTCGCAGGTGGGGCGGCGGCGGGCGCGGTGCTCGCGCATGGCGACGCGCTCGTCGGGCTTCAATCGCTGGCGCGCGCATGGCGGCGCGAGCTGGGGGAGGGCGGCGCGAAGGTCGTGGGGATCACGGGGTCGACGGGCAAGACGTCGACCAAGGACATCCTCGCGGCCCTGCTGAGCACGCACCGTCGCGTGGCGGCCAGCCCGGAGAACCGCAACACGGAGATCGGGCTGCCGCTGGCGGTGCTGGCGGCTCCGGCGGACACGCAGGTGCTGGTGCTGGAGATGGCGATGCGCGGCGTCGGGCAGATCGCCGAGCTGGCGCGCGATCGCCGAGCCCGACGTCGGCGTGATCGTGAACGTCGGACCGGTGCACCTGGAGCTGCTGGGCTCGCTGGAGGCGATCGCGGCGGCGAAGGCCGAGCTGATCGCGGGCTTGGCGCCGGCGGCGACGATCGTCGTGCCGGCGGGCGAGCCGCTGTTGCAGGCGCACCTGCGTGACGATCTGACGACGATCACGTTCGGCGAGCACGCCGACGTGAGGCTCGACGGGCGGGGCGAGGACGGCGAGGCGCTGATCCGCGCGCACGGGCATGAGATCCGCTTGCGGCCGTCGTTCTCGCAAGCGCACAACCTGAGCAACCTGCTGGCCGCCGTGGCGGCGGCGCTGGCGCTCGGGGTCGATCGTTCGGAGATCGCCCGGCGGGGCAGCGTGGACGTGCGCTTCTCGGCGCTGCGCGGCGAGCGGCGCGAGCTGTCCGGCGGGGTGGTGGTGATCGACGACTGCTACAACGCCAACCCGATGTCCATGCGCGCGGCGATCGACGACCTGGACGCGACGGCGCCGGCGCGCCGCGTGGCGGTGCTCGGCGACATGCTCGAGCTGGGCGGGCAGTCCGAGCGCCTGCACCGCGAGATCGGGCTGTACGCGTCTGAAGGCGGCGTTGACGTGCTCGTGACGGTCGGCCCGCTGGCGGCGGAGATGCGCAGGGAGTTCTCCGGCGAGTCCTACGCCGTGGCCGACGCGCAGGCGGCGGCTGAGCTGCTGGCGACGCTGCTGCGCGACGGCGACACGGTGCTCGTCAAGGGCTCGCGCGGGGTGGCGCTGGAGCGCGTCGCGCAGGCGCTCGCGCCGCTGCGCGAACGTCAGGCGCGGGCGGCGGGCGCGGCGACGCGGCGGGGCAGCTGATGGGGAGGATCGTGTTCGGCGGCACGGCCGCACTGCTCATCTGCCTGTTCCTCAGCCCGAAGTTCATCGAGTTCCTGCGCGAGCGCGAGTTCGGCCAGCACATCCGCGAGGACGGGCCGGAGGGCCACCACCAGAAGGCCGGCACGCCGACGATGGGCGGCGTGATCATCTTCATCGCGATCTCCGTGCCGTTCCTGATCCTGACCGACTACGACTGGCGCTCGGTGGGCGTGTTCGGGGCGATGATCGCGTGCGCGCTGCTGGGCTTCGCCGACGACTACACCAAGCTGGTCAAGCGCCGCTCGCTCGGCCTGCGCGGCGCGCACGAAGCTGATCGTGACGATCGCGATCTCGCTGGGGCTGTGGTACATCGCGCAGGTATCAGGCGCACCTCGCGCCGACGCTGCGGCTGCGCTTCGTCGACTACCAGATCGACCTCGGCTGGGCGTACCCGCTGCTGATCTACCTGGTCGTCGCGGGCACGACGAGCGGCGTGAACCTGACCGACGGCCTCGACGGCCTCGCGGCGGGCTGCGCGGCGATCGTGCTGCTGGCGTACATCGGCATCACGTTCATCACCGGCGAGGACGACCTGGCGATGCTCGCCGGCTGCCTGGTCGGCGGCTGCATCGGCTTTCTCTGGTTCAACGCGTTCCCGGCGACGATCTTCATGGGCGACACCGGCTCGCTGGGGCTCGGCGGGGCGATCGCGGGGCTGGCGGTGATGACCAAGACGGAGCTGCTGCTGGTGCTGCTCGGCGGCATCTTCGTGATCGAGGCGCTGTCGGTGGCGATCCAGGTGATCTCCTTTCAGACGACGCGCAAACGGGTCTTCCTGATGGCGCCGATCCACCACCACTTCGAGCTGCGCGCGTGGTCTGAGACGAAGATCATCCTGCGCTTCTGGATCGTCGCTGCGATCTGCTGCGCGATCGGCTTCACGATCTATCGCCAGAGCATCGGCTGAGCTTCAAGTCCGTTTTTTTTTTTACTCGATGATGATCGGGTCGCGCCGTTTGGCGACCCGGCTGGCAGGCGAATCCGAGCGTTGCGTCGAGCGGTGCAGGACTAGCGCCCTGCACGTCGAAGTCAGCCGCAATGCCAGCAGCCGCAGCACGCGCCCGGGGCCCCGGTGCGCCGCGAACAGACGGCAAGCGCGCGACGCGCAAAGCGCTGGCGAAGGGGACGCAACCGCTCGAGCAGCGCATCCTGCTGACGGCGACGCTGTGCCTGCTGGCGTTCGGCGCGGTGATGGTCTACAGCGCGTCGTCGGCCACGTCGCTGCTGCAGGGCCACGGCAACGGCAGCGGCTACCTCGTCAAGTACCTGGTCTACGGGGCGATCGGCCTCGTGCTGATGCGCGTGCTCGCGCGCGACGGCGTCGCCAAAGTGGAGGCGATCACCGGGCCGCTGCTGGTCACGTCGTTCGTGCTCGTGCTCGCCGTGCACGTGCCGCACGTGGGCGTCAGCGTCAACGGCGCGCGCCGCTGGCTCGGGCGCCGGACCGCTTCAGTTCCAGCCCTCGGAGCTGATGAAGCTCGCGCTGGTGCTGTACTGCGGCGACGCTGCTGGCCAAGCGCCCGCAGCGCGTGCACGACCTGCGCGACCTGGCAAAGCCCGCTGCTCGTGGTCGTCGGCGCGGCGATCCTGCTGGTGGTCACGCAGCCGGACCTCGGCACGGCGATGGTGATCGCCTTCACGACCATCGCGCTGCTGGTCGCCGCCGGAATCGCGATGCGCAGGCTGGCGATCATCGTCGGCTGCGCGTTCGGCGCGGTCGTGCTCTACGCGATCGTCAAACCGTACGCGCGGGCGCGCCTGACGTCGTTCCTGGACCCGTGGGCGCACGCCTCCAGCAGCGGCTTTCAGGCCGTGCAGGGCCAGATCGCGATCGGCTCGGGCGGCCTGTTCGGCGTCGGTCCGGGCCAGTCGGTGCAGAAGATCTTCTACCTGCCCGAGGCGCCGACCGACTTCATCCTCGCGGTGATCGCCGAGGAGCTCGGCGCGATCGGGCGTGTGCGCGCTGCTGTTCCTGTACGGGCTGATCGCCTACGCCGGCCTGCGCGCGGCGAAGGGGGCGCGCAGCCTGCAGAGCGCGCTGATCGCCGTCGGCGTGACCTCGCTGATCGTCTCGCAGGCGCTGCTGAACGTGTTCGCCGTGCTCGGCCTGGCGCCGCTGACCGGCGTGCCGCTGCCGTTCGTCTCCTACGGATCGAGCAGCCTGATCGTGATGCTCGCGGCGATGGGCCTGCTGCTGAACGTCGCGTCCGGCGGCACGGCGCACGTGCGCGCGGTGGCCGTCGCCGCGCAGGCGCTCGGCCGACGCGCGCGCCCGCGAAACGGCACGATGGGGCGGTGAGCGCAGCGAGCAAGAGGATCGTGATCGCCGCCGGCGGGACGGCGGGGCACGTCGTGCCGGCGCTCGCGGTGGCCGCCGCGCTGCGGGCTGACGGCGCGGAGGTTCAGTTCGTCGGCGCCGGGCGCGCCGAGGCCGAGCTGGTGCCGGACGCCGGCTACGAGCTTCACGCGATCGCCGTCGAAGGGCTCAGCCGCAGCAACCCGCTGCGGGCGCTGCGCGCGCTGGGGCGCGCCGCGCTGGCCGTGCCGCGCGCGCGCAGGCTGCTCAAGCGCCTGCGGGCCGACGCGGTGATGGGCGGCGGCGGCTACGTAGCCGGTCCGGTCGCGCTGGCGGCGCTGACGCTGCGCATCCCGCGTCGTGCTGACCGAGGCCGACAGCCACCTGGGGCTGACGAACCGCCTGCTCGCGCCGTTCGCGCGGCGTGTCTGCCTGGCCTTCCCGCTGGCCGGGCGCGACGGCGCGCGCTACCGCGTCACCGGCCGGCCGATCCCGGCGCCGTCGCGCGATCCGCGCGGGGCGCGCGAGCGCCTGGGGATCGCGCCCGAGGAGACGTGCGTGCTCGTGTTCGGCGGCTCGCTCGGCGCACGCACGATCAACCACGCGGCCGCCGAGGCGTTCACGGGCGCGGCATTTCGCGTGCTGCACATCGCCGGCAGCCGCGACTACGCAGAGCTCGCCGCACGCGCGCTGCCGGCGGGCTATGACCTGCGCGAGTACCTCGACTCGGACGACTTCGCCGACGCGCTGGCGGCGGCCGACCTCGCCGTCGCGCGCGCCGGCGGCTCGGTGTTCGAGATCGCCGCGCACGGGCTGCCGGCGATCCTCGTGCCGTATCCGCACGCGGCGGCCGACCATCAGAGCACGAACGCGCGCTGGATGGCCGATGCGGGCGCGGCCGTCGTGATCGCCGACGGCGAGCTCGACGCCGGCAGGCTGGCGCGCGAGGTCGGCGCGCTGCTGGCCGACCGCCCGGCGCTCGCCGCGATGGCCGACGCCGCGCGCGCGCTCGCGCGGCCCGAGGCCGCGCGCGAGGTCGCGCGCGAGCTGTTGGCGGCGGCGCGTCGATGAGCGCGGCGACCGTGGGCGGGGCGGCGCCTGCACTTCGTCGGCGTCGGCGGCGCGGGCATGAGCGCCTACGCGCGCGCGGCGCACGCGCTCGGAGCGCAGGTCAGCGGCTCCGACGGCGCCGACGGCCCGTACGCGCGGCGCCTGGCCGGCGACGGCGTGCTGCGCGCGAGCATCGGCCACGCGGCCGCGAACGTGCCCGCCGGCGACGACGTCGAGCTGGTCTATTCCTCAGCGGTGCCCAGCGACAACGCCGAGCGCGTCGCCGCGCGCGAGCGCGGGCTGCCAGAGCGCCCGCGCGCCGAGCTGCTGGGCGAGCTGAGCGCGCTGCGGCGCACGATCGCGGTGGCGGGCACGCACGGCAAGACGACGACCGCGTCGATGGTCGTGCACGCGCTGCGCGCGGGCGGCCTGGACCCCGGCTGGCTGGTCGGCGGGACGGTCGGCGGCGGGCTGGCGAACTCGCACTGGAGCGACGGGGAGTGGCTGGTCGTGGAGGCCGACGAGTCCGACCGCTCGATGCTCAGCCTGAGCGTGGAGATCGCGCGTGCTGACGAACGTCGAGCTCGACCACCACGCGGCGTTCGCCTCGCTGGCGCAGCTGCGCGACGCCTTCGCCGCTTTCCTCGCGCTCGCGCGGCGCGCGATCGTCGTCTGGGACCGCCCCGAGCTGGCCGCGCTGCTGCCCGACGCGGCGGCGAGCGACGCGCAGGTCGAGCGCTTCGACGTGCGCGACGCGACACTCAAGGCCGGCGGCTCGCGCTTTGATTGGCGCGGCGAGCGGGTCCGCTTGACGGTCCCCGGCGCGCACAACGCGCTGAACGCCGCCGCCGCGCTGGAGGCGGCGCGTCTGGCCGGCGCCGATCTGACGCGCGCGGCCGGCGGTCTCGCCGACTTCCGCGGGGCGGGCCGACGCTTCCAGGCGCTCGGGCAGAGCGCGCGCGGCGCGCGCGTGTTCGACGACTACGCCCATCACCCGACGGAGGTGGCGGCGACGCTAGACGCTGCGCGCACGCTTGCGCCGCGCCGCCTGGTCGCCGTCTTTCAGCCGCATCTGTACTCGCGCACACGGCTGCTCGCGGCGGACTTCGGGCGGGCGCTGGCGCGCGCGGACGTGGTCGTCGTGCTCGACGTGTACCCGGCGCGCGAGCGCGCCGAGGACCATCCGGGCGTGAGCGGCCTGCTGATCGCCGAGGCGGTCGCCGACGCGGCTAGCGGGCGCGCCGTCCACTGGCTGCCGACGTTCGCCGACGCGACGGCCGTGCTCGACGGCCTGCTCGTCGAGGGCGACGTCTGCCTGGTGATGGGCGCGGGAGACGTCGACGCGCTCGCGCGCACGCTGGTCGACTCTGGCGATCGTTCGAAGGACGCGGCGTGAGCAATCGACGCGCTCGGGTGCACGCTGGTCGAGGCCGGCGATCGCTCGAAGGACGCGGCGTGGGCGGTCGACGCGCTCGGGCGCACTCTGGTCGAGGCTGGCGATCGTTCGAAGGACGCAGCGTGGGCGCGGCGCAGGTCCCGGCGTGAGCGCGGCGCAGGTCCCGGCGAGCGTGCGTCGAGACGTGCCGATCGCGCGCCTGTCGACCGTGCGCACGGGCGGCTCGGCGGAGTTCTTCGCGCGCGCCGGCAGCGACGGCGAGCTGGCCGAGCTGCTGGCTTGGGCCGACGCCGCCGGCGTGGGCGTGAGCGTCGTCGGCTCGGGCTCGAACCTGCTGATCGCCGACGACGGCGTGGACGGCCTCGTGCTCAAGCTCGACCGCGAGCTCGCGCGCATCGAGCTCGACGACAATGGGGCGGACGCGCGAGGCGCCGGCCGGGCGGAAGCGCGAGGAGGACGGGATGCGCGCATGGTCTGCGGAGGCGGTGCGCGCCTGCCCGCGGTCGCGGCCGCGGCGGCGCGCGCGGGGCTCTCGGGCATCGAGTTCGGCGTGAACATCCCCGGCACGGTCGGCGGCGCGGTGCGCATGAACGCCAACGCCTACGGCGGCGAGCTGGCGCGCGTGCTCGAGTGGGTCGACGTCGTGACCGCCACAGGCGCGCTGCGGCGCACGCCGCAGGAGCTGGGTTTCGCCTACCGGCGCTCGAACGTGGCGAGCGGCGAAGTCGTCGCGCGCGCCTGCTTCGCTCTCGGGCGCGCCGACGCCGAGTCGGTCACGGCGACGCTGTCGCAGATGCGCGAGCGCCGCCACGCCGCCCAGCCGCAGGGGATAAAGACGTTCGGCTCGACGTTCAAGAACCCCGACGACGCGGCCGCCGAGGGTCGCAGCGCCGGCATGCTGCTTTCGCAGGCGGGCTGCAACGGCTTGAGCGTGGGGGGCGCCCGCTTCTCGCCCAAGCACGCCAACTTCGTCGAGAACACCGGCGGCGCGAGCACTGCTGACGTGCTCGCGGTGATGGCCGAGGGACGCCGGCGCGTGCTCGAGCGCTTCGGCGTGGCGCTCGAGCCGGAGGTGCAGACGCTCGGCGACGTGCGCCTGCCGTGGTAGCCGAGCTTTGTCGCGGTGTGTAGGGGCGGCGGGCGGTTTGCTATCGTCCGCAGATAGAGAAGACGGGACAGAGAAGACGAAACGGAGATATTATGGTCGCGACGGTCCCGAAGGTCGTGAAAGTCGCCAAGCGGCGCTTCGAGCTGCGGCGCGAGCAGGTCGAGCAGACGATGCGAGGCGTGCTGGCCGAGCCGATTACGAGCCACTACGTCGTGATTGGCCAGCGGCGCTATCCGCCCAAGCAGGTCATCAGCCTTCTCACGGGAGTTGATCGCGCCGACTTCACCTCACATCAGGCAAGGCGCATCCTCATGGGTCTCGGATTCGCCGCCGGCAGGCGGCCGCCGGAAGACGTGATCGACAGGTCGCCGCGATATGTGCATCGCGGCACCGCGCTTCCCGACCGAGACCGCCCGGCAGCCGCCGCACCCGGGGACGACGACGGCCGCCGCTCGGGGCGACCAGGCGGCGAGGCGCTTGCGCCGTTCATCGGACAGTGGGTCGCCACGCGTGGCGCGGACGTGCTGGTCGCGGCGTCGGAGCCGAAAACCGTCGTTCGCTGGCTGGCCGAGCACGCCCAGCAGGCCGACAGCATGTTTCGCGTTCCCGCCAGCGAGTACGCGGCCAGCGGCCTCGCTCCCGAGTGAAACGTTCGTTTCAGGAGCTTCCAGGCGTCGCCGGCAGACCGCGGCCGATCGTCGATCTCGTCGTGGAGGGCTTGGAGCTCGCTCCTCAGGCCTGTCTGCTCGACACCGGCGCGAGCGACATTCGCATGGGTGGGCACGTGGCCGAGCTAGCCGCGATCGAGCTGTCGACCGTGGCCGCCAGCGAGATAGTCGTGGGCGGCCTGCGCACGACTGGCAGGGCGGTCGAGGTCCAACTCGAGCTGCGCCAAGGCTCGGATAGTCGTGTCTGGTCGCCGACTGTCTATTTCTGTGACCCGTGGCCGTGGGCATTCGGCCTGCTCGGTCTGGCCGGGTTGGACCCATTCAGGGTGCTCCTGGACAGCTACGAGGAGTGGGTGCAATTGCTGCCGATCGACCGAAGCTACACGTAGGGGTTCGCGCGTCGAGGTCGAAGACAGAGGCCGATGGATCGAACGCTCGCCGGCCGCCTCGGACTTGGGGCCATCTCACGCCAGCCTGCCCGCCCGCGCAAGGGCGCGCCCGCCGCACGGCGGCGCACGCGTGGCCGCGCGCCCGTCCGCCGCGACGCCGGTCTGCTCGATCTGGCGCTGGCGCGGATCGTGGCGCTGCTGGCGGCCGTCGCGCACCTGACGGGTGACTGCTGGGCGCTCGTGCGCGCCAGGCGACGCCTGCGCACCGCGCTGATCGTGCTGGCGATCGCCGCGCCGCTGCTCGGCGGCGGCTGGCTGTGGCTGCGCGGCTCCTCGCTCGTGGCGGTGCGCGACGTCAGCGTGAGCGGCGCGCATGGCGCCGACGCCGGCGCGATCGACGCCGCCCTGCGCTCGGCCGGGCGCGGCATGACGACATTGGAGGTCAACCGCGCCGCCCTGCGCTCGGCCGTCGCCGCGTACCCCGTCATCAGCGACCTGAAGGTCTCGACGAGCTTCCCGCACACGCTGCGCATACACGTCGTCGAGCAGCAGGCGGTCGCCGCGCTGACCGTCGGCGGCGCCAAGACAGCCGTTGCGGCCAACGGCGTCGTGCTCGGCGCGAGCCTCGCCTCGGGCTCGCTCCCCGCCGTATCCGGCAGCGCTGCGCTGTCTCCGGGCCAGCGCGTGCGCAGCCCCGCTTCACTGCAGGCGCTCGCCGTGCTCGGCGCCGCGCCGGCGCAGCTGGCGAGGCAGGTCACGCGCGCCTACAGCTCCGCCAAGGGCCTCACGCTGTCGATGCACGGCGGCCTGCTCGTGTATTTCGGCGATGCCTCGCGCCCGCACGCAAAGTGGCTGGCGCTCTCACGCGTGCTCGCCGATTCCGGCTCGGCCGGCGCCTCCTACGTGGACGTGCGCCAGCCCGAACGACCCGCCGCGGGGTTCCCAGGCGGCGTCGCGCCGTCGAGCGGCGGCTCTGAAGAAGCGACGTCCACGACGGCGCCGACGAACGGCGAATCGACGCAGGCGCTCGCCGAAGGCCTGTCCGCCGCGGCCGGCGGTGGGGCGGCGGCGACCGGCCCCGCGAGCGGCAGCTCGTCCGGCGAAGAATCGCAAGCCAAGCCAGAAGAATCGTCGGCGACCGGCGAAGGCGAATCGATCGGCGCGGCCGCGCCACAGCCAGGGGGATAGCCGCGCGCGACCCATCCAGGTAAACACTGAATCTAACCTTGAGGTTGATGGCGAGCGAGGCCAATGCTCACGCCGCGGTCGAGAGTTCGCCGTTCTGCAACGAACGTTGCGGAACTGGCGAGCGTCGTTGACAGGGCGAAGTTCCCTGCATAACGTGCGCATCCCGGCGGTCCGCGGCACTGTATGCTGCGAACCCTAATTTTCTACTGAAGGGTTCGGATAGAACCATCATGGAGAGCAGCGGAAGCTATCTGGCGGTCATCAAGGTCGTGGGCGTCGGCGGCGGCGGCACCAACGCGGTCAGCCGCATGGTCGACGCGGGACTGCGCGGCGTGGAGTTCATCGCGGCCAACACCGACGCACAGGCGCTCGCCATGTGCGACGCCGACATCAAGCTGAACATCGGCCACGAGTCCACCAAGGGCCTCGGCGCGGGCGCCAACCCCGATGTCGGCCTCGGCGCCGCCTCGGAGTCGCGCGACGACATCAAGGAGGCGCTGAAGGGCGCCGACATGGTCTTCGTCACCGCCGGCGAGGGTGGCGGCACCGGCACCGGCGCCGCGCCGGTGATCGCCGAGATCGCCAAGAACGAGATCGGCGCGCTGACCGTCGGCGTGGTCACGCGCCCGTTCGAGTTCGAGGGCTCCCAGCGCGGCCGCCAGGCGACCGAGGGCATCGAGCGACTGCGCGAGGTCGTCGACACGCTGATCGTCATCCCCAACGAGAAGCTGCTGACCGTCGTAGAGCGCCGCACCTCGATGCTCGACGCCTTCCGCGAGGCCGACAACGTGCTGCGCCAAGGCGTACAGGGCATCACCGACCTGATCACCATCCCCGGCCTGATCAACCTCGACTTCGCCGACGTGCGCACGATCATGCAGGACGCCGGCTCGGCGCTCATGGGCATCGGCACCGCCGGCGGCGAGACGCGCAGCGCCGACGCAGCCAAAGCCGCCATCTCCTCGCCGCTGCTCGAAGAGTCAGTCGACGGCGCGACCGGCATCCTGCTGAACATCACCGGTGGCAAGGATCTTGGCCTGTTCGAGGTCAACGACGCGGCCGAGACGATCCAGAACGCCGCCGATCCCAACGCCAACATCATCTTCGGCGCGGTCATCGACGAGAGCATGTCCGACGAGGTGCGCGTGACCGTCATCGGCACCGGCTTCGACCACCGCCCCGGCCGCAGCGCGCGCAAAGACAGCCGCTCGCGCGGTCGCGACCGCGGCCCGCGCATCGACGATCGCCAGCGCTCCTCGCTGGAGATCTCCGACGACGACATCGACGTTCCGCCGTTCTTGCGCTGAGGCAGTTCTGGCGGCGCATGCGCGCCGCGGGATCGCGCATCGCGAGCGCGAGGCACTGCACCTGACGATCGCTGCGTGAAGCGGCGCAATCTGCCGACAGCTCATGGTCCCGCCGCCAACTGGCTCGCGCTAGGGGAGTGTGGGAGCTACGCCCGCTAGCCTGCGGGCGGTGCCCGAGACCCTGCGCCGTACCCCCCTCTACGAAGCCCACGTGGCGGCCGGGGCGAAGATGGTCGACTTCGCCGGCTGGGAGATGCCGGTGCAGTACGAGGGCGTGGCCGCCGAGCACCGCGCCGTGCGCGAGTCGTGCGGCGCGTTCGACGTCTCGCACATGGGCGAGATCGAAGTCTCCGGGCCGCAGGCTGCCGAGTTGCTGCAACGGCTGCTGTCGAACGACGTCGTGCAGATCGCCGTCGAGCTCGACGGGGGGGGCGCCCAGTACAGCGTGCTGTGCCGCGAGGACGGCGGCGTGCTCGACGACCTGTTCACTTATCGCCTGGACACCGACCGCTACCTGACGGTCACCAACGCGTCCAACCACCTTCGCGACCTCGCGTGGTTTCAGGCGCACGCGCGGGAGTTCCCCGACGCGCGCGTCGCAGACCGCATCGGCGACTACGCGATGATCGCCGTGCAGGGACCGCGGGCGCGCGGCATCGTGCAGGCGATCTCCGACGCGCCGCTGCCCGCGCGCATGACCGCCGCGACACGGCGTCTGGCCGGCGAGGACGCGCTCGTGTGCGGCACCGGCTACACCGGCGAGGACGGCGTCGAGCTGCTGTGCGCGCCCGGCGACGCGGCCGGCCTGTGGGACGAGCTGACGCGCCGCGGCGCTGTGCCGGCCGGCCTGGCGGCGCGCGACACGCTGCGCCTGGAGGTCTGCTTTCACCTCTACGGCAACGACCTGTCGGTGCAGCGCGGGCCGATCGAGGGCGGCCTCGGCTGGTGCTGTCGCGAGGACACTCACTTCGTCGGCGCCGACGCCGTGCGCGCCGTGCGCGAGCGGGGGGCGCCGGAGAAGCTGGTCGCCTTCGAGATCGACGGACCGGGCATCGCCCGTCAGGGCAACCCGATCGTCGGCGGCGGCGAGGTCACCAGCGGGACGATGTCGCCGAGCCTCGGCGTTGGCATCGGCATGGCCTACGTCCCAGCCGAGCGTGCCACGCTCGGCACGAATCTCGAAATCGACGTTCGTGGCAAGATGCGCCGCGCCGTCGTCAAGCAGAAGCCGCTCTACCGAAAGGGCTCGTGAATGGCCGAGGCAAGCTACCCCGAGGATCTGCTCTACCACCCCGAGCACGACTGGGCGCGCATCGACGCCACCGATCCCACGCTGGCGACGCTCGGCATCACCTGGTATGCCCAGGACTCGCTCGGCGAGGTGGTGTTCTTCGACCTGCCGGCCGTCGGCGCGAACATCGACAAGGACTCCTCATACGCCGAGGTCGAGTCCGTCAAGGCGGTCTCAGACGTGATCGCGCCGTTGTCCGGCGAGATCGTCGAGGTCAACCAGTCGCTGTCAGACGACCCGCAGAAGATCAACGAGGACCCCTACGGCGAGGGCTGGCTGGTCAAGGTGCGCCTCGCCGATCCCGCCGAGCGCGAGCAGCTGATGGACGCCGCTGCCTATGCCGCCACGCTGGGTGGCTAGGACGTCGATAGACGGCCGATGACCAAGCCCCGCAAGGACGCAGGGAGCGTGGCGTGTTCTGCACGCGAGCGACTGAGGACGCCGCGGGGCGCCGGTCAGCGGTCGTCTAGGCTGACTGCAGCACCTTGAGCCGTTACACAGCCATCACGCCCGCGGACCTCGACGCGATGCTCGCCGCCATCGGCGTGTCGTCGGTGCAGGAGATATTCGAGCGCCAGATCCCCGCCGGCGTGCGCCTCGGCCGCGAGCTCGACCTGCCTGCGGGCCGCTCCGAGCAGGAGGTCTATGCGCACCTGGCCGAGCTCGCCGCGCGCAACGTGTCGGCCGAGGACGAGCTGAGCTTCCTTGGCGCGGGCATGTACGACCACTACGTGCCGGCGATCGATCGACATGCTGATGGAGCGCTCGGAGTTCCTCACGCCGTACACGCCCTACCAGCCCGAGATCTCCCAGGGCGGCCTGCAGGTGATGTTCGAGTACCAGACCGCGATCAGCGAGCTGACCGCGCTGCCGGTGTCCAACGCATCGGTCTACGAGGGCCCCTCGGCGGTCGCCGCCGCCGGCTATCTGGCCAAGCTGCACAACGCCCGCAAGCGCTTCGTGGTGAGCGCCGGACTGCACCCGCACACGATCGAGACGCTGCGCACGCTCGCGCACGGCTACGACATGGACGTCGATGTCGTGGCGCTGCGCGACGGCGTCACCGACCCCGATGCCTGGGCCGCGGCGATCGACGCCGACACCAGCGCGGCGATCTTCGCCCAGCCGAACTTCTACGGCGCCGTCGAGGACGCCGCCGCGCTGAGCGCCGCCGCGAAGGACGCCGGCGATCCGGTCGTCGTCGCGCAGGTCGACCCGATCACGCTCGGCGTGCTCGCGCCGCCCGGCGACTGCGGCGTCGACGTGGCCGTCGGCGAGGGCCAGCCGCTGGGCAACCGCCTGGACTTCGGCGGGCCGTCGTTCGGCTTCTTCGCCGCGCGCGAGGAGTACCTGCGCCGCATGCCCGGGCGCATCGCCGGCGAGACCGTCGACGTCGACGGGCGGCGCGGCTTCGTGCTCACGCTGCAGACGCGCGAGCAGCACATCCGCCGCGAGAAGGCCACGTCGAACATCTGCACCGCGCAGGCGCTCAACGCGCTCGGCGGCGTCGTCTACCTGGCGTGGCTGGGACGCCGCGGGATCGTCGAGCTCGGCGAGCTGCTGCTGGCGCGCACGCACTACGCCCGCGAGCTGCTGGCGGCGCTGCCCGGCGTCGACAAGGCGCACGAGCAGCCGGTCGTGCGCGAGTTCGCGCTGCGCCTCGACGCCGACGTCGCCGCGGTGCGCGCGCCGCTGCCTGGCAGACGGCGTCAACCCGGGCGTCGACGTGCAGGCGCTCAGCGGCCGCGACGAGGACCGCGGGTTGCTGCTCGTGGCGCTCACCGAGCGCCGCTCGCGCGGCGACATCGACCGGCTGGCCGAGGTGCTCGCAGCAGCCGTCGCGGCCACCGATCGCAGATCGGCCGGCGAGGCGGTGCCGGCGTGAGCGCGATCGACGAGAACCACCTGCACGCCGATCCGGGGATCGACGGCCACCACCCGCACCACCCGCCCGCGGACGCCGTCGCCGTGGCCGCCGGCCCGCTGCAGCGCGAGCGCGCGACGACGATCTTCCAGAAGGGCGCGCCCGGGACGGCGCGCGTTCGTCTGCCCGCCGCTGGACGTTCCCAACGTGGACATATCGGCGCTGCTGCCCGCGCGCCTGCGCCGCGCGGAGCCGCCGCGCCTGCCCGAGCTCTCAGAGCCGGAGATCGTGCGCCACTACGTCGGCATCTCCAAGCGCAACTTCGACCTCGACTCCGGCTTCTACCCGCTCGGCTCGTGCACGATGAAGCACAACCCGCGCCTGCACGAGCGCGTCGCCGCGCTGCCCGGCCATGCGCGCCTGCACCCCCTGCAGGACGCCGAGCGCGCGCAGGGGGCGCTGGAGCTGATGTTCAACCTGCAGGGCGCGCTCGCGGAGATCTCCGGGCTGGCGCACGTCTCGCTGCAGCCATCGGCCGGCTCGCACGGCGAGCTGGCAGGCGTGCTGCTGACGCGCGCCTACCACGAGGACCGCGGCGAGACGCGCCTGAAGGTGCTCACGCCCGACACCGCGCACGGCACCAACCCGGCGACCGTCACGATGGCCGGCCTGCAGGTCGTCAAGCTCGCGACCAACCCCGACGGCGGCATCGACCTCGACGACCTGCGCGCGAAGGCCGACGAGGACGTCGCCTGCCTGATGCTCACCAACCCCAACACGCTCGGGCTGTTCGACCAGAACATCGAGGAGATCGCCGCGATCGTGCACGGGGTCGGCGCGACGCTGTACTACGACGGCGCCAACCTCAACGCCGTCATGGGCCTCTCGCGTCCCGGCGACATGGGCTTTGACATCGTGCACTTCAACCTGCACAAGTCCTTCACCCAGCCCCACGGCGGCGGCGGGCCGGGCTCCGGGCCGATCGCCGTGTCGGAGCGCATCGCGCCGTTTCTGCCGCGGCCGCTGGTCACGCAGTTGCACGACGGCTCGTTCGCGCTGGACCTCGGCCGCGACGGCGAGGCGCAGTCCAAGTCGATCGGCCGCCTGCGCGGCTTTCACGGCAACTACGGCTGCTTCGTGCGCTCCTACGCCTACATCTGCTCGCTCGGCTGCTGACGGGCTCAAAGACGCCTCCGAGGTGGCCGTGCTCAACGCCAATTACCTGCTCGCGCGGCTGCGCGAGAAGGATGTCGCCGAGCACCTGCCGCTCGCCTACGGCGAGCTCTGCATGCACGAGTTCGTGCTCTCCGGCGGCCCGATGAAGCGCGCGCTGAAGATCAAGACGCTCGACCTCGCCAAGCGCCTGCTCGACTTCGGCTTTCACCCGCCGACCGTGTACTTCCCGCTGCTCGTCGACGAGGCGCTGATGGTCGAGCCGACCGAGACCGAGACCAAGGAGACGCTCGACGCGTTCGCCGACGCGATCGCGCAGATCCTCGCCGAGGCCGCCGACGACCCCGAGATCGCGCTCGGCGCGCCGTACTCCACGCCGGTGCGCCGGCTCGACGAGGTAGCCGCCGCCAAGCGCCCCGTCATCCGCCAGGCGCTCGACTAGGCTCAGCCGCGATGGCGATCGAGCACCGCGACCTGGGCAGCACGGGCGTCAAGGTCAGCCCGCTGTGCCTCGGCGCGATGATGTTCGGCGCGTGGGGCAACACCGACCACGACGACTGCGTGCGCATCATCCACCGCGCGCTCGACGCCGGCGTCAACTTCATCGACACCGCCGACGTGTACTCGCGCGGCGAGTCCGAGCAGATCGTCGGCAAGGCGCTGGCCGGCGCCAGGCGCGACTCGGTCGTGCTCGCGACGAAGGTGCACGGCAAGATGCACGACGACGATCCCAACCAGTTCGGCAACACGCGCCGCTGGATCGTGCAGGAGGTCGAGAACAGCCTGCGGCGGCTGGGCACCGACTGGATCGACCTCTACCAGATCCACCGCCCGGAGATCGACACCGACATCGACGAGACGCTCGGCGCGCTGACCGACCTCGTGCGCGCCGGCAAGGTCCGCTACATCGGCAGC
This sequence comes from uncultured Solirubrobacteraceae bacterium, assembly GCA_963794905.1. Lineage (GTDB taxonomy): Bacteria > Actinomycetota > Thermoleophilia > Solirubrobacterales > Solirubrobacteraceae > Palsa-744. Next base: position 266,614 of record CAWCFO010000002.1, on the reverse strand, counting down.
TCGACGTTCCCGCCGGGGCAGATCGTCGAGGCCCAGTGGGTCGCGCAGAAGCGCGGGCGCGAGCGCTTCGTCTGCGAGCAGCCGCCCTACTCGCTGCTGCACCGCGCCGTCGAGGCCGAGGTGCTGCCGGTGTGCCGCAAGTACGGCATGGGCGTGATCCCGTGGAGCCCGCTGGCCGGTGGCTGGCTGTCGGGCAGGTACGGCAAGGGCGGCGAGTCGCCCGCCTCCAGCCGCCGCGCGCAGATGGTTCCGTCGCGCTATGACATGACCGTGCCCGCCAACCAGCGCAAGCTGGAGGCCGCGCAGGCGCTCGGCGAGCTCGCGGACGAGAGCGGCCACACGCTGATCGAGCTGGCGCTGGCTTTCGTCATGCGCCATCCGGCGGTCACCGCGCCGATCATCGGCCCGCGCACGATCGAGCAGCTCGACAGCCAGCTGCCGGCGCTCGAGACCAAGCTGAGCGACGACGTGCTCGACAGGATCGACGAGATCGTCGCGCCCGGCGTCAGCGTCAACCCCGACGAACGCGGCTGGGACCCGCCGTGGTTGAGCGACAGCGCGCTGCGGCGGCGCTGAGCGACCGGCAGGGCAACGTGCGCATCTTCTCCGGCATCCAGCCGACGGGCCGCAAGCACCTGGGCAACTACATCGGCGCGATCGCGCAGTACGTCTCGGGCCAGGATCGCGGCGAAGGCATCTACTGCATCGTCGACCTGCACGCGCTGACGGTGTCCTACGACCCCGCCGAGCTGCGCGAGCGCCTTTACGACACGACGGCGATCCTGCTCGCCGCGGGCCTGGACCCACAGCGCTGCGTCCTGTTTCGCCAGTGCAGACGTGCCCGAGCACACCGAGCTGACGTGGCTGCTGTCGAGCGTCACCGAACTGGGACGGCTGGAGCGCATGCACCAGTTCCGCGACAAGTCCGTCGCGCAGCGCGAGCTGGTCTCCGCCGGGCTGCTGTTCTACCCCGTGCTGATGGCGGCCGACGTGCTCGCCTACCGGGCGCACGAGGTGCCCGTCGGCGAGGACCAGCGCGAGCACGTCGAGCTGATGCGCGACGTCGCGCGACGCTTCAACGCACGCTTCGCCGGCGGCGAGGAGGTGCTCGTGGTGCCGGAGCTGCGCATCCCGGACGTCGGCGCGCGGATCATGGACCTGCAGGACCCGACGCGCAAGATGTCGACGACCGGCGGCTCTGAGCAGGGCACGGTGTATGTGCTCGACGAGCCGAAGAAGATCGAGAAGAAGCTCAAGAGCGCCGTCACCGACTCCGGCGACGAGGTTCGCCGCGCGCCGGACAAGCCCGGCGTCAGCAACCTGATCGAAATCCTCGCCGCCGTGCGCGGCGCAGAGCCGGCGGCCGTCGAGGCCGAGCTGGCGCAGGCGCGCTACGGCGAGCTGAAGACGGCCGTCGCCGCGGCCGTCGTCGACTACCTGGCGCCCGTGCGCGAGCGCTACGAGGGCCTGCGCGCCGACGAGCCGGCGCTTGAGGCGGTGCTGCGCGACGGCGCCGCGAGCGCCCGCGCGATCGCCGCCGACACGCTCGCCGACGTGCGCGAGCGCATGGGCGTCGGCGGTCCCCGTCGGGGGCGGACAGTAGGTTGAGCGCGTGAGCCTCGCCACGCTCGAGCTCGATCTGGAGGTCTTCAGCGGCCCGTTCGACCTGCTGCTCACGCTCGTGCTGCGCGAAGAGGTCGACCTGCTCGAGCTGCAGCTCGCGGAGGTCGTGCTCGCCTACCTCGACCACCTCGAGGAGCGCGGCGAGCTGGACCTGGAGACGGCCACCGAGTTCATCGTGCTGATCGCCGCGCTGCTGGAGCTGAAGTCGCGCCTGATGCTCGTCGGCGACGAGCAGCAGGAGCTGGACATCGAGCCCGAGCAGGCGGCCGAGGAGCTGCTCGCGCGGATGCTCGACGCGCGCCGCTACCGCGCCGCCGCCGCGCATCTGGGCGAGCTGCTGGCCGCGGAGCGCGGCGTGCGCTTTCGCGAGGCGCCGCTGCCGCCCGAGCCTGCGCCGCACCGTCCTGCCGGCCGCCGATGGGTCGCAGGACCCCGATGTGCTGGGCGAGGCGATGGGCCGGCTGCTGCTGATGCCGCCGCAGATCAGCCTGCGCCACGTCGCCACACCGCGCGTCGCCGTGTCTGAGCGCCTGGCGCTGCTGCGCGGCCTGCTGCGCCGCGGCGCCTTCAGCTTCGACGAGGCCGTGCGCGGCGCCGACCGCATGACCGTCGCCGTGACGCTGTTCGCGCTGCTGGAGCTGTACAAGCGCGGCGAGGCCGACTGGGAGCAGGACGAGAGCTTCGGCGAGATCGCCGTGCGCTCGCCCGACCAGGTCGCTCGCAGCGGCGCCGTCACGGTCGCCGCGGCCTCCGCCGGGGGGCTGGCGGGGTGAGCGATGAGGCCGACGACGCGCCACGCCTCGCGCGCACCGTCGAGGCGCTGCTGTTCCTCTCGACCGATCCGCTGAGCGCCGCCGAGCTGGCCGATGCCGCGCAGGTCGGCGAGGGCGCCGTCGCCGCGGCGCTGACGCTGCTCGGCGAACGCCACGCGCCCGGCCGCTCGGGAATCGTCCTGCGCGAGCTCGGCGGCGGCTGGACGTTCGCCTCAGACCCCGCGTCCGAGGACGCCGCACGGCGCCTGTTCAGCCGCCCGCGCGTCTCCACGCTGACGCCCGCCCAGGCCGAGACGCTGGCGATCGTCGCCTACCTGCAGCCCGTCTCGCGCCCGGAGATCGCGCGCATCCGCGGCGTCAGCGCCGACTCCGCCGTCGCCACGCTGCTCGACCGCGGCCTGATCGAGGAGGCCGGCCACTCGCAGTTCGGCGCCGTCCTCTACCGCACGACCACGCAGTTCCTCAAGCTGTTCGGCCTGCGCACGCTCGACGAGCTGCCCGACGTCGCGCGCTGGGACCCCACGCCCGAGGAGCAGGCCGAGCTGCGCGAGCGGTTGTTGAAGGCCGGCGAGGCGCGGGCGAGCTAACCGGCCTTCGCCGCCAGCTGCCCGCAGGCCGCGTCGATGTCGCGTCCGCGGGTCAGACGCATCGTCGCGGGGACGTCGTTGGCGACGAGCGCGTCGCGGAAGGCGGCGATCGACTCGCGGGTGGAGCCCTCGAAGGGCGAGCCGGTGGGGTTGTAGGGGATCAGGTTGACCTTGAATATCGAGCGCTCGTCGGCGCGTCGCGGCGCCAGCGCGCGAGCCAGCGAGAGCGCCTGCTCGTAGCGGTCGTTGACGCCCGCGAGCATCACGTACTCGACGAACACGCGCCGGCGCTTGCGCTCGTAGAAGGCGCGGCAGGCGTCGATCACGTCGCCGAGCGGGTAGCGGTCGTTGACTGGCATCAGCTGCGAGCGCAGCGCTTCGTCGGCGGCGTGCAGCGACAGCGCCAGGCGCAGCGGCATGTCCTGCTCGGCGAGCCGTTCGATGCCGGGAATCCAGCCGACGGTGGAGATCGCCGTGTGGCGGTGGCCGATGCCGAGGTCGGGCAGGCGCTCGCACGCGGCGAGCACGTTGTCGAGGTTGAGCATCGGCTCGCCCATGCCCATGAACACGCAGTGGTCGACCCCCTGCGGCGCGCGCTCCAGCCGCCGGAAGTGCAGCGCCTGGTCGATGATCTCCGAGGCGGTGAGGTTGCGCGCGAACTTCATCTGCCCGGTCGCGCAGAAGGTGCACGTCAGCGGACAGCCCGACTGCGAGGACACGCAGATCGAGCGGCGCCCGTCGCGATAGCGCATCAGCACGGCCTCCAGCGCGCGCCCGTCGGCGGTCGCGAACAGCGCCTTGACCGTGCCGTCGCTCGCGCGCGCCTCGTCGCGCAGGGTCAGGCTGGAGAACGGCAGCGCGCTGCGCCAGCGCTTCGCGCAGCGGCGCCGGCAGGTCCGTCATCTCCTCGAAGCCGCGCGCGCCCCGGGCCGCCCACGCCCACACCTGGCGGGCGCGAAAGCGCGGCTGGTCGTGGGCGGCCAGTGTCTGTTCGAGAAGTGCGAGATCCATGATTGGCTAGTTGGGGAGGCTCGGTGACGGTCCGTCTGGGCCGACCGCGCCGGCGGGCACGCGGGAGTGTCGAGCTGCGTCCTGGTAATGGTTGCAGCAGATGAGCGGTTTGCCGCAGCCACGCTTCCGGCGCGCCGGCGCGCGAGCGCGCTGATGCGCCTGGTCAAGTACCTCGCGCACGCCGGCGTGGCCTCGCGCCGCGCCGCCGAGCTGATGGTCGCCGACGGGCGCGTGAGCGTCGACGGAGAGATCGTCGAGCGATCCGGCGCGCGACGTGGGCGAGCACAGCCACGTGAGCGTCGACGGCCGCGTGCTCGACGGCCCCGAGCGGCGCGTCGTGTACGCCGTCAACAAGCCCGTGGGCGTCGTGTCGACGGCACGCGACACGCACGGGCGACCGACGGTTCTCGGCCTGGTGCCCGAGCGGGAGCTGCGGCTGTACCCGGTGGGGCGACTGGACGCCGACACCAGCGGCCTGATCCTGCTGACCAACGACGGCGAGCTGGCCAACCGCCTGACGCATCCGAGCTTTCGAGGTGCCGAAGACCTATCGCGCGACGCTCGCCGGCCGGCCGATCGCAGAGCGTGCGCTGCGGCGCCTGCGCGAGGGCGTTGAGCTCGAGGACGGGCCGACGGCGCCCGCGCAGGTGCGGCGGCTGGCGCAGGAACGAGATCGAGCTCACGATCCACGAGGGGCGCAACCGCCAGGTGCGGCGGATGTGCGAGGCCGTCGGGCACCCCGTGACGGCGCTGCTGCGTGCGCGCTTCGGCCCGCTCGCGCTGGACGGTCTGGCGGCGGGCGAGCACAGGCTGCTGTCGCAACGAGAGACCGGCCTGCTGCGCGCGCTCTGACAGAATCGCCCGCCATGCGACTGTTCGCCCTGCGCGGCGCCATCAGCGTCGAGCGCAACGACGCCGAGCGAGATCCTCGACGCCACGACGAGCTGATGCGCGAGATCATGCAGCGCAACGCGCTGGCGCCCGAGCAGGTCGTCAGCTGCATCTTCACGGCGACCAACGACCTCGACGCGGAGTTCCCGGCCGTCGCGGCGCGTGCGCCTCGGCTTCGAGCGCGTGCCGCTGCTGTGCGCGCGCGAGATCCCCGTGCCCGGCTCGCTGCCGCGCGTCATCCGGGTGCTGATCCACTACTACGCCGAGGAGGGCCACGGGCCAGCCACGTCTACCTCGGCGAGGCGAGCAACGCTGCGCAGACGGACCTCGAGCGCGGCACAATAGGGCTGTGGCGATCGAGTTCTCAGAGCGCGTCGCGCGGCTGCCGATCTATCCGGCCGCGGGCGGCTACGCCGAGGAGGCGCCGCTGGTGCGCCTGGCCAGCAACGAGTCGCCCTACCCGCCGCTGCCCGCGGTGCGCGAGGCGATCGAGCGCGCGCTCGGCGACGCTCAACCGCTACCCCGACCCCTCCAACTCGCAGCTGCGCAGGCGTCTCAGTCGACCGCTACGGCGTGCCGCAGTCGCGCATCGCGATCGGCAACGGCTCCTGCGACATCCTGCTGGCGGCCGGCGAGGCGCTGCTCGAGCCGGGCGCCGAGCTGGTCTACGCGTGGCCGTCGTTCTCGGTCTACCCGCACCTCGGCGCGGCGTCGGGCGCGCGCGCGGTGACGGTTGCGCTGGACGAGCACGCGCGCCACGACCTGCCGGCGATGCTGCGCGAGATCACCGTCGCGACGCGGCTGGTGATCGTCTGCAACCCGAACAACCCGACCAGCACGGCGATCCCGCTGGCGCAGATCGCCGCATTCCTCGACGAGGTGCCGCCGCACGTGTGCGTGATCGTCGACGAGGCCTACTGCGAGTTCAACCTGCTCGAGGACCCCGACGCTTCGCTCGACCTGCTCGACGCACCACCCCAACCTCGTGCTGCTGCGGACCTTCTCCAAGGTCCACGGCCTGTGCGGGCTGCGCGTCGGCTTTGCGCTGTGCGGCTCCGAGCGCCTGCCCCAGGCGCTCGACCAGGTGCGCCAGCCGTTCTTCTGCAACGCGCTCGCCCAGGCCGCCGCGGTGGAGGCGCTGGCGCACCAGGACGCGGTGATCGACCGCGTCGCGCGCAACGTCGCCGAGCGCATCTCCGTCGACGAGCGCCTGCGCGCGCTCGGGCTGGCGCCGGCCGAGTCGCAGGCCAACTTCTGCTGGTTCGCGCTCGGCGACGGGCGCGACGAGCAGGAGGTGATGCGCGGCCTGCACGAGCGCGGCGTGCTCGTGCGCGGCGGCGCGGCGCTCGGCGGCGCCGGCTCGCTGCGCGTCACCTACGGCACGCCCGAGGAGAACGCACGCTTCCTGGACGCGCTTGCCGAGGTGCTGTGAAGGTGCTACAACGTCGCGTCAGACGACCATGTCCAAAGTCGCCCACGCATTCACTCAGCAGCACCCTCGCGCGCGTCGACTGGCCGTACTACGCCCGCACCTGGCGATTTAGCTAGGCGCTTCGGCCTGGGCCCGTACGTGAGCGGGCGCGAGCGGCCGCACCGGGTCCCCGCCGCAGGGGGCCGAGCGCCTTTCAGACGGGACGCCGACGTCCCCCTCGCGAGCCCGCTCGACGAGCGCGCCGCGAGCGTCACGAGCGGTCGGCGCGCCGTACGCGCCGACCGGGCCGTTCACACACAGACCTCGGGAATGTTGAAAGGATGAATCGATGATGATCGTGATGAAGGAGACGGCGACCGACGAGGAGGTCGAGGCCGTCGTCGAGAAGATCGAGAGCGCGGGCGCGCTCGCGCATCGCATCGTGGGCGCGCGCCTGACGGTGATCGGCGCGATCGGCGACGTCGAGCAGGACGTCAACGTCGAGGGCCTGGGCCTGGAGGGCCAGCCGGGCGTCGATCGCGTGATGCCGATCCTCAAGCCCTACAAGCTCGCCTCGGCGCAGATCACCCACGGCGAGCGCACCGTGCTCGACATCGGCGGGCGCAAGGTCGGCGGCGAGCAACTTCGCGCTGATCGCCGGACCGTGCACGGTCGAGTCGCGCGAGCAGACGCTGCAGACCGCGCGCGTGGTGCACGACGCCGGCGCCACGCTGCTGCGCGGCGGCGCCTACAAGCCGCGCACCTCCCCCTACGCCTTCCAGGGCCTCGGCCAGGAGGGCCTGCGGCTGCTCGCCGAGGCCAAGGCGGAGACGGGCCTGCCGATCGTCACCGAGCTGATGGACATGCGCGACATCGACGCCGTGCTGGAGGTCGCCGACGTGATGCAGATCGGCGCGCGCAACATGCAGAACTACCCGCTGCTCGCCGAGATCGGCCGCTCGGGGCGCCCGGCGCTGCTCAAGCGTGGGCTGTCCTCGACGCTCGACGAGCTGCTGATGGCGGCCGAGTACATCCTCAAGGAAGGCAACCCCAACGTGATGCTGTGCGAGCGCGGCATCCGCACGTTCGAGACCGCCTACCGCTTCACGCTCGACCTGATGGCGGTGCCGGTGCTCAAGGAGCTCTCGCACCTGCCGGTGATCGTCGACCCGAGCCACGCGGCCGGGCGGCGCGAGCTGGTGCGTGCCGCTGTCGCTGGCCGCGGCGGCCGTCGGCGCCGACGGGATCATCGTCGAGGTGCACCCCAACCCCGACGAGGCGATCTGCGACGGTCCGCAGGCGCTGCGCGCGGAGGACTTCGCCGACTTCGCGGCGGCGGTCGAGCAGGCGGCGGCGCTCGCGGGCAAGGCGCTCAGCGCCGTCTGATCGGCCGAGGGGGCTCGTTGAACGTAACCGTGCTCGGGGTCGGGCTGATCGGCGGATCGATCGGCCTGGCCGCCCGGCGGCGCGCCGGCGCGCAGGTCTGTGGCTATGACCCCGACCAGCGGGTCGCTGCAGCGCGCCCTGGAGCTGGGCGCGATCGACACGACCGCCGAGGACGTCGCCGGCGCGGTGGCGCGGCGCCGACGTCGGTGTTCGTCGCCGCGCCCGTCGGCGCGCTGGAGCAGACGGTTGCGTCGGCGCTCGCAGCGGCGCGGGCGCGGACTGCGTGGTCACCGACGTCGGCTCGACCAAGCGCGTGGTCGCCGCCGCGCTCGCCGATGAGCGCTTCATCGGCGGGCACCCGCTGGCGGGCGCGGAGACGGCGGGCGTCGAGCACGCGCGCGAGGATCTGTTCGAGGGCGCCGTGTGGTACCTCACGCCCGCCGGCAACAGCTCGGGCGTGCTGTACGAGCGCCTGCACCGCCTGCTGACGGCGATCGGCGCGCGCCCGGCGGCGATCGACGCCGACGACGCACGACCGCCTGATGGCGGCGGTTTCGCACCTGCCGCACGTGCTCGCCAACGTGCTCGTCGACGCAGGCGGCGGACGCGCTGGGCGACGCAGCAGGAGGCCCGCGTGCCGGCCGTCGGCCCGAGCTTTCGCGACGCCACGCGCGTGGCCGGCGCCAACAGCGCGATCTGGACGGACATCTACGTTTCCAACCGCGACGCGCTGGTCGCGGCGATCGACGCCTTCGCGGCGGAGCTCGCCGTCGCGCGAGACACGCTGCAGAGCGGCGACGCACAGGCGATCACGCGCTGGAACGAGCGCGCACGAGCCGCCCGCGACGGGCTGCTCGGCGCCGGCGCGACGGGCGGTCCGGTGCGCGAGCTGCGCGTGGCCGTGCCCAACCGGCCGGGCGTGATCGCCGAGATCGCGCTCGCGCTGGGGCGCGCGGGCGTGAACATCGTCGACATGGCGCTGTCGCCCTCGCAGGACAACCGCCAGGGCGTGGTCGCGCTGTGGATCGGCGGCGACGAGCAGGCCGGCGCGCGCGGAGCGGTCGATCGCGCGGCTCGGCTTCCCCGTCGCGCGGGCATGATGGTGCGAGCATGAACGTTCGCTTCGAGCCGGCGCGCGGGCTTGAGCGGCGAGCTGCGCGCGCCGCCCGACAAGTCGATCTCCCACCGCGCGGCGCTGCTCGGCGCGATGGCCTCCGAGCCGGTGCGCATCGAGCGCTACCTGCACGCGGCCGACACCGACTCGACGCTCGCAGGCCGTGCGCGCGCTCGGCGCGCTCGTGGAGCTGCGCGGCGAGGAGGTGGTCGTGCGCGGCACGGGGCTGCGCGAGGCGCGCGAGCCCGACGGTCCGATCGACGTCGGCAACGCGGGCACGCTGCTGCGCCTGCTGCCGGGCTGGCTGGCCGCGCAGGAGGGACGCTCGTTCACGCTCGACGGCGACGAGTCGATCCGCCGCCGGCCGGTGGACCGCATCGCCGAGCCGCTGCGGCTGATGGGCGCGGAGCTGAGCGCGCGCAACGGGCGCTTCGCGCCGCTGATCGTGCGCGGCACGCACCTGCGTGCGATCTCCTACGAGCATGCCGGTCGCCAGCGCGCAGGTCAAGTCGTGCGTGCTGCTCGCGGCGCTGGCCGCCGACGGCGCGACGACGCTGTCTGAGCCCGCGCGCAGCCGCGACCACACCGAGCGGATGCTGCTGCGCGCCGGCGTGGGCATCCACCGCAACGGCCGCCACGTGACGGTCGTCAACACCGACGAGCTGCTGCTCGACCGCGTGCGCGTGCCCGGTGACCCCAGCTCGGCGGCCTTCCTCGATCGCGGCCGGCGTGCTCGTGCCGCAGCTCGCGCCTGCTGATCGGCGACGTCGGCGTCAACTGGACGCGCACCGGCTTCCTGCGCATCGTGCGGCGCATGCAGGGGATCGTGCTCGGCGACCTCGAGGACGAGTCGGGCGAGCTGATCGGCGAGGAGCCGGTGAGCGACCTCGACGTCGCCGCACGGCGCGCTGGAGGGGACGACCGTCGAGGCCGACGAGGTGCCGCTGGCGATCGACGAGCTGCCGCTGGTGGCGCTGCTCGGCTGCTTCGCCGAGGGCGAGACGATCGTGCGCGGCGCGCAGGAGCTGCGCGTGAAGGAGTCCGACCGCATCGCCGGCGTCGTCGAGGGCCTGCGCGGGCTCGGCGCGGACATCGAGGCGACCGACGACGGCTTCGCGGTGCGCGGCAGCGGCGGGCTGCGCGGCGGCACGATCGACGCGCGCGGCGATCACCGCATGGCGATGATGGGCGCGGTCGCCGGCCTGGCCTCGCGCGAGGGGGTGGAGGTGCTGGGGATGGAGGCCGCGACCGTCTCCTATCCGGGCTTCGTCGAGGATCTGGCGAGGCTTTGCTCGTAGCGATCGACGGGCCGGCCGGCGCCGGCAAGTCGACGGTCGCGCGTGCCGTGGCGCTGGAGCTGGGTTTCACCTATCTGGACAGCGGCGCGATGTATCGCTGCGTGGGGCTGCTCGCGCTGCGCGAGCCCGACGCCGACCCGGCGCAGCTCGCGCGCGCGGCGCGCATCGAGCTGGGCGGCGCCGGCGCGGCCGTGCGCCTCGACGGCGAGGACGTGACGCGCGCGATCCGCGCGCGCGAGGTCTCGCAGGCCGCCTCGGAGGCGGCGCGCGACGCCGGCGTGCGCGAGGCGCTGGTGGCGCTCAGAGGCCGCTGCTGGCCAGCGGCGACTGGGTGGCCGAGGGGCGCGACATCGGCACGGTCGTCGCGCCCGACGCGCAGGTGAAGGTGTACCTGACGGCCAGCGCGCAGGAGCGCGCGCGCCGCCGCGCGGCGGAGCTCGGCGCGGAGCAGGCGACGGTGCTGGCCGAGCAGTCGCTGCGCGACGAGCGCGACGTCCAGCGCGAGCACAGCCCGCTGCGCGCGGCGCCCGGCGCGGTCACGCTGGACACGACCGGCCTGGACGTGGAGCAGGTCGTCGCAGCGGATCGCCGCGCTGGCGCGCGCGGCCGGCGCCGATCGCTGAGGCGACCGAGCGGAGCCTCGCTAGCAGAGCGCGCGCCGCGGCGCCCCCGGGGCGGCGGCGGCACCGGGTCATACTGGCCTGATGAAGGTCGCGATCGTCGGTTATCCGAACGTCGGCAAGTCCTCGCTGATCAACCGCCTCACGGGCACACGCGAGGCGGTCGTGCACGAGCGGCCCGGGCGTGACGCGCGACCGCAAGGAGCTCGACTGCGAGTGGAACGGGCGCCAGTTCAAGCTGATCGACACGGGCGGCGTGGACTTCGAGGACGAGGACCCGCTGGCGGGCTCGATCCGCGACCAGGCGCGCGCGGGGCTGGCCGACGCGCAGGTGGCGGTGCTGGTCGTCGACGCGCGCGCCGGCGTGCGTCCGGGCGACGAGGAGATGGCCGACCTGCTGCGCCGCTCGCCGCTGCCGGTGATCGTCGCGGCGAACAAGTGCGACGGCGTGGCCGAGCTGCCGCTCGCGGCCGAGTTCCATCGGCTCGGGCTGGGCGAGCCGCTGGCGGTCTCGGCGGCGCAGGGGCTCGGCTCCGGCGACCTGCTCGACCGGATCGTCGCGCTGCTGCCCGCGGGAGACGAGCTCGCCGCCGACGACACGATCCGCCTGGCGGTGATCGGTCGCCCGAACGTCGGCAAGTCCTCGCTGGTCAACCGCTTCCTCGGCGAGGAGCGCGTGATCGTCTCGGAGGTCGCCGGCACGACGCGCGACGCGATCGACATGCCGCTGCTGGTGGGCGAGCGCAAGCTGACGCTGATCGACACCGCGGGCATGCGCCGCCAGTCCAAGGTGGCCGACTCGGTCGAGTACTACACGGCGCTGCGCTCGCAGCGCGCGGCCGAGCGCGCGGACGTCGCGCTGGTCGTGTGCGACGCGACCGACGGCGTCACCGCGCAGGACCTGCGCATCGCCGAGCTGGCGATGAAGGCGGGCTGCGCGACGGCGATCGTGCTCAACAAGTGGGACATCCGCGAAGGCATCGAGAAGACGACCTGCGACTACGAGCGAGCGCCGCGTGGCCGAGAAGCTGCGCCTGCGCCCGCGCGTGCTGACGGCCAGCGCGAAGACCGGGCGCCACGTCGCGCGCCTGCTGACCGAGGTGATCGCGCTCGGGCGATCGCATGGCCGGGCGCATCCCGACGCCGGAGCTCAACCGCTTTCTGGCGGAGACCGTGCAGGCCCGCCAGCCGCCCGTCGGCACCCGCCGCGGCTCCAGCCAGCACCGCCTGAAGCTGATCTACATGACGCAGATCGCCGAGCGTCCGCCGCGCTTCGCGATCCAGGTCAACTCGCGCACGCGCGTCACGCGCGACTACGCCTACTTCGTGGAGAACCGGCTGCGCGCCCGCTACGGGATGGACGGCATTCCGCTGATCATCGACTTCGTCGAGCGTGGACAGCGCGGTCGCTCCGACAGGCGCTCGGCGAGCAGAGGCGAATCGTCCGACGGCGCGCAGAGTCCGGCCGGCCGGCGCTGAGCGGACTCCGCGCCGCCGTTCCCCTAGACTGTCGCGGCTCTCGCCGCCCGCACAAGCAACGAACCTGGAGCCAACCAACGCCGCCATGACCGAGCTTTCCGACAACGAATTCCTGTTCACCTCCGAGTCGGTCACCGAGGGACACCCGGACAAGATCGCCGACCAGATCTCCGACGGCGTGCTCGACGCCGTGCTGAACGACGACCCGTACGGCCGCGTGGCCTGCGAGACGCTCGTCAACACCGGCCTGATCGTCGTGTCTGGCGAGATCTCCACCGACACCTACGTGGACATCCAGGAGATCGCCCGCGAGACGGTGCGCGAGATCGGCTACACCGACGCTGACCTCGGCTTCTCGGCCGACTCGTGCGCGGTGCTCAACGCGATCGACAAGCAGTCCCCGGACATCGCCCAGGGCGTCGACAAGGCGTATGAGGCGCGCACGGACGCCTGCGACGATGACGAGCTCGACGTCGCCGGGGCGGGCGACCAGGGGATGATGTTCGGCTACGCGACCAACGAGACCGAGGCGCTGATGCCGCTGCCGATCTCGCTCGCCCACCGGCTCGCCGAACGCCTGGCGGCGGTGCGCAAGGCGGGCACGCTCGCCTACCTGCGCCCCGACGGCAAGACGCAGGTCAGCGTGCGCTACGAGGACGGCAAGCCGGTCGAGATCGAGAAGCTCCTGATCTCCACGCAGCACGCCGAGGGCGCCGAGGCGCTGATCCCCGACGACCTGTGGGAGCACGTGGTCGAGCCGATCCTGCCCGACGACCTGTACGACGCGAGGCAAGCTGCGCAGGAACTTCCTCGTCAACCCGACCGGACGCTTCGTGATCGGCGGCCCGGTCGGCGACTGCGGGCTGACGGGGCGCAAGATCATCGTCGACACCTACGGCGGCATGGCGCGCCACGGCGGCGGCGCGTTCTCCGGCAAGGACCCCTCCAAGGTCGACCGCTCGGCGGCCTACGCGGCGCGCTGGGTCGCCAAGAACATCGTCGCCGCCGGGCTGGCCGACCGCGCCGAAGTGCAGGTCGCCTACGCGATCGGCGTCGCGCACCCGGTGTCGGTGATGGTCGAGACGTTCGGCACCGAGCAAGATGGGGCCACGCGCGGACAGATCGCGCAGCGCGGTCGACGAGGTCTTCGACCTGCGTCCGGGCGCGTTCCGCGAGGAGCTCAACCTGCACCGCCCGATCTACCAGAAGACGGCCGCCTACGGCCACTTCGGCCGCGACGACCACGACTTCACCTGGGAGCGCACCGACAAGGCCGACGCGCGCTGCGCTGCTGGCCGCCGGGCTCTGAGGCCGCCGACCGCTCTAGGCCCGGGCGATGCCCGCGCATCGCCCAGGTCGAGCCGATGACGACGGCCCGCGCGCTGCGCGGGCCGTTCGACTACAGCCTGCCCGAGGAGCTGCGCGGCGGCGCGGTGGGGGTCGGCTCGATGCTCGTCGTGCCGTTCGGGCGCCGCGAGGTGCTCGGCGTCGTCGTCGGCCTCGCCGAGACGAGCGAGGTCGCCGCCGAGCAAGCTGCTGGCGCCGCTGCGCGCGCTGGAGCTGGGCGTGCCGGCGGAGCTGGTCGCGCTGGCGGAATGGATCGCCGCGGAGTACTGCTCGACGCTCGCGCGCGCGCTGGCGCTGGTGCTGCCGCCGGGCGCCACGCGCCGGCTGAGCGGGCGCAAGCGCCGCGCGTTCAAGCGCACCGAGCACCTGCCGGTCGGCGCTCGCGCGCCGCAGCGCCCGGCGCTGAGCGACGAACAGCGAGCGGTGCTCGACGTGCTCGACGCGGCGCTGCGCGAGCGCACGGCGCACGCAGCGCCTGCTGCACGGCGTCACCGGCTCGGGCAAGACCGAGGTCTACCTGCGCGCGGCCGAGACGGCGCTCGCGCAGGGGCGCGGCGCGATCGTGCTCGTGCCGGAGATCGCGCTGACGCCGCAGATCGTCGGGCGCTTCATCGAGCGCTTCGGCGAGACGGTCGCGGTGCTGCACTCGCAGCTGCGTCCCGGCGAGCGCTACGCCGAGTGGCGGCGGCTGCGCGAGGGCGAGGCGCGCGTCTGCGTCGGACCGCGCTCGGCGGTGTTCGCGCCGATCGAGCGGCTCGGGCTGATCGTCGTCGACGAGGAGCACGACGCCTCCTACAAGCACGAGGGCGATCCGCGCTACGACGCGCGCGAGGTGGCCGCCGAGCGGGCGCGCAGCAGCGACGCGGTGCTGCTGGTCGGCAGCGCGACGCCGCGCGCCGGAGAGCGCCGAGCGCGCTGCCACGCTCGACGCTCGCGCGCCGCGTCGACGGTCGCCCGCTGCCGGCGCGTGCAGGTGCTCGACATGCGCGAGCAGGCGCACGGCCTGCACCCGGTCACGGCGCAGGCGCTCGCACGAGGTGCGAGCGCGAGCGGTCCAAGGCGATCGTGCTGCTCAACCGCCGCGGCTGGTCGAACTTCCTCTCGTGCCGCTCGTGCGGGCGCGTGTGGGGCTGTCCGGAATGCGACGTGGCGCTCGTGCTGCACCGCGCCGGCGCCTTCGTCGCCTGCCACCACTGCGGCCATCGCGAGCGAGCGCCGCAGCGCTGCCCCGACTGCGCGTCGACTTCGGTCGCCCGCCACGGCGCGGGCACCGAGCGCGCTGCAGCACGAGCTGGCGGCCGTGCTGAACGACGATGGCGGCTTTCCGATCTTCCGCCTCGACGCCGACGCCGTCTCGGGGTCCGCCGCCGCGTCGGCGGCGGCTGACGCGGGCGCCGGCGGGACGCGGGCGCCGTCGCCGGCCTCGGCTGCGCAGGACGTGCGCGGCGGCGTCGGTGCGCTGCTGCGGCGCTTCGAGGCTGCCGACAGCGGCGTGCTGATCGGCACGCAGATGGTCGCCAAGGGCCACGACTTCCCCGATGTCGCGCTCGGCGTCGTGCTCGACGCCGACGCGACGCTGCGCTTCCCGGACTTCCGCGCCGAGGAGCGCACGTTCGCGCTGATCGCACAGCTCGCCGGTCGCGTCGGACGCGGGCGCCAAGGGCGGGTGCTCGTGCAGACGATCGCCCCGCAGGCGCGCGCGATCGACTTCGCGGCGCGCCACGACAGCGACGGCTTTCTGGCGGGCGAGCTGCAGCGCCGCGAGGCGCTTGAGCTATCCGCCCTTCTCACACCTGATCAGAGTCGTCTGCTCGGCCGAGCGCTCCGCGCCCGCGCGCGCCGCCGCGCAGGCCGTGCGCGAGCTTTTCGCCGCGCGCCTGCTTCGGCGCGAGGGGGAGGGGGCGAGCGACGCGACCGTGCTGGGTCCGGCCTCGCTGTTTCGCCTGCGCGGCCGCGAGCGCGAGGTGCTGGTGATCAAGGCGGCCGACCGGCGCGGCGCCGTGCGCGCGCTCGACCAAGCCGTGCGCGAGGTCGCCGCTGACCGCGAGCACGCAGGCGTGAACTTCAGCGTCGACGTCGATCCGCAGTAGCCGCCCAAGCGTCCAGCGAGCCATCGCTTCCGCGGCGCGCGTCGATATGCTGCGGCACGCCGGGAAGCCAACACGTATCGAGATCGGGGGAATGGTGCGACTGCTCGCCGCTGGACGTTCAACGGTCGTTTTCGGGATTTGCTCACTGGCGATCGCCGTCGCGCTGCTCGCCGCCGCCGTCCCCGCCGGTGCCGTCGTGGCGAAGATCGGCGGGCATGGGTACGGGATAACCCCGATCAGCGGCGCCGGCGAAGCCAGCCTCGCGGCGGCCTATCGAGCGCACAGCCGGGCGTCGGGCGCGGGCGCGCGCGGTTTCGACGAACCCCCATTCGGCGGCTCGCCGCTGCAGAACGTGGAAAACGGCCCGGTCATGCACAGCGTCACGACCCACGTCGTCTACTGGGACCCGGGCGCCCAGTTCACCAACACGACCAAAGAAATCGTCGGCAGCTTCTTCACCGACGTGGAACACGACAGCGGACTGCCCACGAACGCGTTCGCCGTGGCTGGGCAGTACACCGACTCGACCGGGCACGCGGCCTACAGCTCGACCTTCGCGGGCGCGCTGTTCGACGCCCACGCATATCCCACGAGCGGCAACTGCACGGTCCCCAACGAAGTGGACAAAGGGCCGTACGCCAAATGCCTGTTCGACAAACAACTGCAGGAAGAGCTCACGACGGTGATCGCCGAAAACGGCCTGCCGCGCGGCCCGAGCCAGCTCTACTTCGTGCTGCTTCCGCACAACATCGCCACGTGCCTGCCCGAAACGATCGGCGGAAAACAGGTCTGCTCGAACAACTTCTACTGCGCATATCACAGCTACGTCAACCCGGCGACGGCCAACGAGGTGATCTACGCCGACATCCCCTTCTCGCTGCTGGACACGGGCTTCGCCAAGGGCTGCCAGTCCGACGGCCACGCGCAGGTGCAACTGCCGAACGGGGACGCCGGGACCAGCAATACCGAAACGAGGTTCGCGGACGTGGCGCTGAAGTACATAAGCCACGAGTACATCGAGGCCGTGACAGACCCGCTCGTGAACGTCCCGGGCAACACGGCGTGGGTGGACGAAGAAGGGCAGGAGATCGGCGACAAGTGCAACGGCGTCCCGTTCGGCTCTGAAGAAGAAGGCGAACCGGGCTTCGACAAGCACGCCTTCACGCCGACGCTCGGCGGGTCAGCCGTGAGCGGCACGCTGTTCAACCAGTCGATCAACACCGGCTCGTTCTACCTGCAGAGCGAGTGGGACAACGGCGGTAAAGCCTGCCTGATGAAGCCCGTGACGCTGCTCGAAGCGGCGTTCACGTCGGGTACGGCGACGGCGGGATCGCCGGTCAGCTTCAACGGCAGCTCATCCGACCCCTATGGCGGCTTTGCGCCCACGTGGAGCTTCGGCGACGGCGGGACGGCGACCGGTGCGTCGCCGAGCCACACGTTCGCAGCGGCGGGCGAATACACCGTGACGATGACGCCGACGGACGCGCTGACCGGGTCGACGGGAGCGCCGGTCGGCCACACGGTCTCGGTCGCGGCGGCGAAGCAGCCGAGCTCGCAGACGCCGACCACGACCACCACCTCGACATCCAGCGCAGCGCCCACGCCGGCGCCCGCGCCCCCGCCGGTCGTTGCGCCCGCGCCCGCGGTCAGCGCCTTCAGCACCCGCAGCGCCGGCTTCAACGCCAAGTCGGGGGCGATCTCCTTCACCGAGTCCGTCGCGGACCCGGGCACGTTCGTCTGGCTCGCCACCTTCCAGAACGGAAAGTTCGGCGCGTTCGCGTCGAGCAGCAGGTGCAAGGCGGGCACGATCCGCCTGGCCGGCAAATGCCGCCCGACGAAGATCGTTTTCGCCAGGGGAAGCGAGGCGGTCGCCACGGCGGGCGCCGCGAACATAACGCTCAAGCCGACCCCCTCGGCGCTCAAGGCGCTGCAGAACGCGCTGAAGAAGGGCAAGGGGGTGCCGGTGTCGGTCGTGCTGACCTATCGCTCGGCACGCGGTGGAGCACCGGTTTCACACGTCGTGTCGCTGACCGTCAAGCTCAAGCGCTAGCTCCGCGCGCCGCCCGCGTGGGCTTCATAGACTGGGCACGATGAGCGCGGCAGACGACAGCGACGAGCGGCGCCCGACGCAGGAACTCGCGATCTCAGCCTCTGAGGACGCCGACGTGGAGGTCGAGCGCGAGGGCGACGCGCCTGAGCCCGACGAGCTGGACGCCGAGACGCGCGAACGGCGCGACGCGGCGCTGCGCGTCGTGCGCAAGCTCGGCGACCCGGTGCTGCGGGCGACGGCGCTGCCCGTCGAGCGCTTCGACGAGGCGCTGCAGCGCGAGGTGCAGCGGATGGGCGAGCTGATGCACGACGCGCTCGGCGTCGGGCTGGCGGCGACGCAGCTCGGCGTGCTGCATCGTCTGCTCGTCTATCGCGCCTACCCCGAGGACCAGTTGACGGCGCTCGTCAACCCGGTGATCGAGTGGCGCAGCGACGAGCTGGAGGCGGCCGAAGAGGGCTGCCTGAGCCTGCCGGGGGTGCACGTCGAGGTCGAGCGCCCGGCGAGCGTGCGCGTCCGTGCGCTGGACGAGCACGGCGAGGAGCTGAAGATCGAGGCCGAGGGCTTGACGGCGCGCGTGATCCAGCACGAGGTCGACCACCTCGACGGTGTGCTGATCCTCGATCGCATCTCGCGCGAGGCGCGCAAGGAGGCGATGCGCGCGATGCGCGAGGCGCAGGAGACGGCGAGCGCGGCCTAGCGCCCGCCGCGCGTACTTGAGCACGGTCTTCCTCGGCACGAGCGACTTCGCCTCGGCGATCCTCGCGCGGCTGGCCGAGCACGACGAGCACCGGCCGGCGCTCGTCGTGACGCGCCCGGATCGGCCCGCCGGACGTGGCCGACGGCTCGTCGCGCCGCCCGTCGCCGAACGTGCCCGTGAACTGGGCCTGGAGCTGGAGCAGCCGCACAGCGTCAACGACGCGCAGACCGTCGTGCGCATCGCCGCCGCCAAGCCCGATGCCGTCGTCGTTTGCGCGTTCGGCGCGCTGATCAAGGAGCCGCTGCTCTCGGCGCACGAGATCCTCAACGTGCATCCTTCGCTGCTGCCGCGCTGGCGCGGCGCCGCGCCGATCGAGCGCGCGATCATGGCCGGCGACGGCGAGACGGGCGTCTCGATCATGCGCCTGACCGCCGGCCTGGACAGCGGGCCGGTGTGCAGCGCGGGCGCGACGCTGATCGAGCCGGACGACACGTATGGCTCGCTCGCGCCACGACTCCAGGAGCTCGGCGCGCAATTGCTGATCGACGCGCTGGACGCGCAGGCGCAGGGCGCGCCGCTGCGCTTCGTCGAGCAGGACGAGCGCGGCGTCACGTATGCGGAGAAGATCGCCGCCGAGGACCGCACGCTCGACCCCGCGCGACCGGCGGTGGAGCTCGAGCGCGTCGTGCGCGCGTTGACGCCGCACATGGGCGCGCGCGTGCAGTTGTCCGACGGCGGGTGGCTGGGCGTGCGCGAGGCGGCGCTGTGGTCGGGCAACGATGAGGACGGGCACGAGCTCGGCATGCAAGCGAGCGACGGGCGCCTGCTGCTTCGCTGCAGCCCCGGCGCGCTGGAGCTGCGCGGCGTGCAGCCGGCGGGCGGCCGGGCGATGGACGGCGCGGCCTACCTACGCGGTCACGGCGCGCCCGGGCGGCGGTAGGCGCTAGCCGACGCCGGCGCTGCGATGCCGCCTGCCAGGCGTGGGTCCGGCACGGGCGCGAGCGCCTGGCTGACGAGCGGGATCACGCCGGCCCACACTGACAACTCGTAGTCCTCCTCGTCGTCGAGCGGCGGCCCCGTGCGCACCTTCGCCGACGCCTCGTCGATCGCCAGCGCCAGCACGCAAGTCGCCTTCAGCTCGTTCTCGTCGGGCTTTCGCGCCTCGCGACCAGCGGCCGGGGACGATGTGCTCGACGATCGCCTCGAGCGCCGCGAGCTTCTCGGCGTCTGATTCCAGCACGCGAGCGTGACCGAGCAGCATCGCCGAGCGGTAGTTGGCCGAGTGGTGCATCGCCGAGCGCGCCAGCACGAGGCCGTCGAGCAGCGACACCGTCAGGCACAAGGGCACGCCGCCGCGCAGCGCGCGCAGCGTGCGGCTGGCGGTCGAGCCGTGCAGGTAGACGACGTCGCCGCTGCGCGCGTGAAGCGTGGGGATCGACGAACGGCTGTCCGTGCTCGTCGACGATGCCCAGGTGAGCGATCAGCCCCTCGTCGAGGATCGCGTCGATCGTCGCGCGCTCGTGGCTTCCACGTTCGCGCTTGCGCCGCAGGCGCACGCGGTCGCTGGCGGGCCCGGCGCCTTCGGCCGCGGCCGCTGAGCCGCGCGCGCTCGCTGGGTCTGTGTCCTCGGTTGGCCGACTCGGCTGTGCAGATGCCATTGCCGCTCCCGGAAATCTGTAATAGTGCAGATAGATGTCTGACCTGAAACAGTATCGGATCAGGGCGACGAGCGCAGCGCAGCTGGTGGAGCACGTCGAGGCGGCGCTCGCTGGCGGCACGCTGTCGCCCGGCGAGCGGCTGCCGTCGGTCAGGCGCCTGGCGACGGAGGTCGGCCTGAGCCCGGTGACGGTCGCCGCGGCGATCGCCGAGCTGCGCCGTCGCGGCGTCGTGATCACCGAGCCGCGCCGTGGCACGCGCATCGGCGAACGCCCTCCGATCGGCTCGGCGCGCGCCCGCGCAGCCGGTGCCGCCGGGCGCCCGCGACCTCTCGCTGGGCAACCCCGATCCGGCGCTGCTGCCCGACCTCGCGCGCGCGCTCGGCGAAACCGAGCTGCCGCCGCGACTGTACGGTGAGCCGGCGGCGCTGCCCGAGCTGGCCGAGCTGGCGCGCGAACAGCTCGCCGCCGACGGCATCGCCGGTGAGTCACCGTGCATCGTCAGCGGCGCGCTCGACGGAATCGAGCGGGTGATCGAGGCGCATCTGCGCCCCGGCGACCGCGTGGCCGTGGAGAGCCCCGGCTACGCGGCGCTGTTCGACCTGCTGCGCGCGCACGGCCTGCTGCTCGAGCCCGTGGCGGTCGACGAGCGTGGCATGCGCCCGGCCGGGCTCGTCGCGGCGCTCGATCGCGGCGCGTGTGCGGTCGTCCTCACGCCTCGCGGGCAGAACCCGACGGGCGCGACGCTCGACGCCGCCCGCGCGGGCGAGCTGCGCGCCGTGCTCGCCGCCGCGCCGCGCGCGCTGGTGGTCGAGGACGACCATCTCGGCCCGGTGGCCGGCAGCGAGCTGTACACGCTCGTGCCCGGCCGCGAGCGCTGGGCCGCCACGCGCTCGGTCGCCAAGGCGCTCGGTCCCGACCTGCGCCTGGCGGTGCTCAGCGGCGACGCGCAGACGATCGCGCGCGTGCAAGGACGCCAGCAATGCGGGCCGGGATGGGTCAGCCACATCCTGCAGCGCCTCGTGCTGTCGATGTGGCGCGACCCGGAAGTGCTCGCGCTGGTCGCGCGTGCCGGCGAGACATACGCCGCACGGCGCGAGAGCCTGCTGGACGCGCTGCGCGAGCACGCGATCACGGCGACGGGCGCCTCGGGCCTGAACGTGTGGGTGCCCGTGCAGGACGAGACGGCCGTCGTGGGCGCGCTGTCGCAGCGCGGTTGGGTCGTCGCGCCGGGAGCGCCGTTTCGGCTCGCCGACAGCCCACCGGCGATTCGCATCACGATCGCCACGCTGGGCGAACACGAGTCGGCGCGCCTGGCCGGGGATCTCGCCGAAGCGCTCGCTCCGGCGAGGGTCAGCCGCGCCGGATAGTCGATGATGGGCTCCGTGCCGCACACATCGAGCAACGCGCCGGCGCCGGCGCGGCGCTGCGCTCTGGCGGTGCTGCGCCGCGTCTTCGAGCACGGCGCCTACGCCGATCTGGCGCTGCACGCCGAGGCCGCGGGCCTGGACCGGCGCGATCGTGCGCTCGCGATGCGCCTGGCCTACGGCGCCGTGCAGCGCAAGGGCACGCTCGACCACTTGATCCAGCGGCTCGCCGAGCGGCCGCTGCAGCGGCTCGACACGGCCGTGGTCGCGGCGCTGCGCTTGGGGCTGTACGAGCTGCTGTACCTGTCGGGATCGCCCGACCGCGCGGTCGTCGGCGATGCCGTCGAGCTCGCCAAGCAGCAGGCGCGCGGCGGGCACGGGCTGGTCAACGCCGTGCTGCGCCGAGCCGCGCGCGAGGGCGGTCCGGCGCTGCTGGGCGCGCTGTCGGACGCGACACCCGAGCAGGCGGCGATCAAGCACTCGCACCCCGAGTGGATCGCGCGGCTGTGGTGGGAGCTGCTGGGGCCCGACGGTGCGCGTGCGCTGATGGCCTTCGACAACGAGCCGAGCGAGGTCGCTTTGCGGGCGAACACGCTTGTCACAGATGCGCCGGCGCTGCTCGCCGACCTGCACGCGCAGAGCGTGCGGGCGCACCGCGACGAGCGGCTGGCCGAGGCGATCGTGCTCGACGGTCCCTTCGACATGCGCTCCTCGCCGTCGTGGGTCGCCGGTGCGTTTCACGCCCAGTCGCGCGCGGCGATGCTCGTCGCGCGGGCACTGTCGCCGTGCGACGGCGAGCGCGTGCTCGACCTGTGCGCGGCGCCGGGCGGCAAGACGACGCATCTCGCGGCGCTGATGCAGGGCGGCGGCGAGGTGCTGGCGGTCGAGCGAAATCGCCGCCGGGCCGCGGACCTGGCGCGCACGGCCGAGCGCCTGCGCGCCGGTAACGTGCGCGTGGAGGTCGCCGACGCGGCGGCCGAGAGGAGCGGAGCCACGTTTGACCGCGTGCTGGTCGACCCGCCGTGCTCGGGCCTGGGGACGCTGCAGGCGCGCGCCGACCTGCGCTGGCGGGTGACGCCGAGCGCCGTCGGCGAGATGGCTCGCACGCAGGCGACGATCCTCGCCGCGGGCGCCCAGGCGCTTCGTCCGGGCGGCGTGCTTGTCTACTCTACGTGCACGATCTCCCCGCCTGAGAACGAGCACGTGATCACGACCTTCCTGGACTCCCACGCCGACTTCAGCCTCGATGATCTCAGCTCGCAGCTTCCTGCCCTCGCCGAGCGAGACGCGGTTGCCGGCGAGTCCGCGGCCGCGCAGGCCCAGGGGACGATGCTGACGCTCCCCCACCGCGACCACACGGCGGGGTTCTTCATCGCCCGCCTGCGCCGGAGCTGACGCGTGGACGGCGAGCCGGCCGCCAAGGCGTCCGTCGACCTCGGCCCGCTGTGCCCGCACTGCGGCGAGCCGTGGCTGCGCGCGACCAACCTGCCCGGGCGCTACCGCTGCGTCTACTGCCTGCACCGCTTCGAGCTGACCTCCGTGTGCCCCAACTGCGGCGAGCACTCGACGATCGTGCGCATGTCCTCGACCGCGATCATGAAGTGCAATCACTGCGGCGACAGCATGCTTCAGCCCATATGAGCGAGTCCGCACGCGAGCTGCTGGGCGGCGTGCGCGTCGCGCCGTCGATCCTGTCGGCGGACTTCGGGCGGCTGCGCGAGCAGGTGGGGGAGGTGCTGGCGGCGGGCGCGCGGGTGATCCACGTGGACGTGATGGACGGGCACTTCGTGCCGCCGATCACGGTCGGCCCGCTGGTCGTGGAGGGGCTGGCCGGGCAGGCGCGCGACGCGGGGGCGATGCTCGACGTGCACCTGATGATCGAGCGACCCGAGCGCCACGTCGGGCGAGTTCGTCAAGGCGGGCGCCGATTCGGTGACGTTCCACGCGGAGGCCACGTCGCACGTCGCCTACACGGCGGACATCGTGCGCGACAGCGGCGCTTGCGTGGGCGTGGCGATCAACCCGGCGACGCCGGTCGGGGCGCTGTCGGAGCTGGCCGGCGCGATCGACATGGCGCTGTGCATGACCGTCAACCCCGGCTGGGGCGGCCAGGCGTTCATCGCCCACTCGCTCGACAAGCTGCCGCGCGTGCGCGCGATCGTCGGCGACGGCGTCGCGGTGCAGGTCGACGGCGGGCATCGCGCCGGACACGGCGCCGCGCTGCCGTCAGGCGGGCGCCAACGTGTTCGTCGCCGGCTCGGCGATCTTCGGCGCAGGCGATCCGGCCGCCGCCTACCGCGCGATCGTCGAGGCCGTGCAGGCCAGCTGACGGCCTACGCCGCGGCGCGCGCCTCGATCTGGCGCGTGCCCTGCCGGTACAGCGCTGTGAGCGCCAGCGCGAGCACGGCGGTCGCGCCGGCGTAGCCGACCTCGGCGCGCAGCAGCTGGTCGGAGATCGCCGGCAGCAGCATCCAGCCGACGAACAGCGCCGCCGCGAGCAGCCAGCAGCCGGCCGCGGCGCGCGCGCGGTCGCGCGCCAGCGCGGCCTGGTTGAGCGCGCCGGAGCAGAGATGCAGGCCCATGCCGACGCCGATCAGCGCCAGGCCGAAGCCTTTGTAGCTGTAGTGCTGGCCGAAGAACACGTGGCGCAGCGCGAACGGGCCGACGACGAGCAGCCCGAGCGCGACGACGGCGGCGAAGGCGAGGATCGCCAGCACGGTCGTGCGGATCGCGCGCGCGAACGCCTCGTGGCCGGCGGTCGCCTCCAGGCCGGTGAGGTGGGGCAGCAGCGACGTCTGGATCGCCTGGAACAGCTGCAGCGGCGCGCGCGCGATCAGCAGCACGTTGAACACGATGCCCGCCAGCGCGCGGTTGCCGGCGGTCGCGTCGACGGTCAGCACGGCGGCGTTCAGCAGCGTCTGCTCGGACAGCATGATCCCCGACACCCACACGGCGAAGCCGCCGCCACGGCGCAGCGAGAGGTCGTTGTGCGCCGCGGTCTCCTGCACGCCCTCGGTGCCGGGGCCGGCCAGCGCGGCGTCGGCCTCGTCGACGGTGATCGCCGCGTCGAGCATGTGCCCGGCGCCGCCATCGCGAGCCTCGCCTCCCAGACCGCCTGAGCGCGTCGCGCCCGCCCGCTCTGAGCCGCTGCGTGCGAACGCCGCGGGCACGACGACGAGCGACACGAACGGCGCGGCGGCGATGCCGAGCGCGACCGCGGTCTGCCCGCTGGCGATGCCGATCGCCACGGCGAGCGCGAAGGCGATGCGCGAGATCGACTCCATCAGCACGAGGCCGCCGAACAGCCCGAAGCGCTGGTGCCCGGCCAGCCAGCCGCGAGCGAAGTAGCTGGCGGCGTAGGCGAGCGTGCCGACGACGAGCACGTCGTACAGCGCGCCCTGATGTTCGAACACGTCGTCGACGAGCGTGTCGTGCAGCGCGAGCGCGATCGCCAGGAAGATCAGCGCGAAGCCGCCCTGGATGAGCATCGGCACGCGCAGCGTGTGCTGGGCCTGGCCGCGCGCGCGGCGTTCGGCGATCGTGCGCGACAGCAGCTGTTCGATCGGCCGGTAGATCACCGAGATGATCACGAACATGACCGACCACAGCAGGTCGATGCGCTTGGCCGACTGTTCGCCGAGCACGTGGCTGGCGATCGAGAAGTAGGCGAACGTCAGCAGCCCGGTCGAGGCGATGCCGATCGACAGGATGCGCGCGCCGCTCCCGTAGGAGCGCTGGCGGCGCTCGGTTTGCGGCGCGCTGTCGGCGCGCTCACGGAGCCGCGGATGCCATCTAAAGGCGCACGAGCAGCATCGTCCACGGGAACGGCGAGCGCAGCTCGACGACCTCGCCGTGCCGGGAGAGCAAGCGCACGAACGAGCGCCTGGACCAGTGGTTGAGGTGCCCGGGCGTGTTGCCGAGCTGGCCGACGTAGGCGCCGCGCGCCATGTTCAGCATCCGCCACAGCGGCTCGCGCGGCACCGACACGAGCAGGTGGCGCTCGGCGCAGCGGGCCATCTCGGCGAGCGTGTGCTCGGGGTCGGGCACGTGCTCGAGCACCTCGATCGCGCGTCGCCAGGTCGAACTCGCCGTCGGCGAACGGCAGGTCCTCGGCCGGCATCATGCGGTATTCGAGGTTCGGCGCCTGGCGCTGCGCCCAGCCCGCCTGGATCGACTCCTCCTCGAGGTCGATGCCGACGACGCGCGCGTCGCGGCAGGCTCTGCGCCCAGTGGTGCACGAGCACGCCCTCGCCGCAGCCGACGTCGAGCAGCGAGCGCGGCTCGGCGCGCTCGCATCAGCTCGTCCAGCGTGCGCTCGAAGGCCGCCATCAGGCGTCGCACGACCGGGTTGGTCGAGCCGTACTTGTCGTAGGTGTTGCCGGTGACGATGCCGTCCTCGGAGACCGTCACGCCGCTCACAGGCGCACCGCCTCGCTGCGCGCTCGGGCGTCCTCGAGCTGCCGGCTCGTCCGCGCGTCTGCCCGAGCGGCTCGGCTCGCAGCCCCGTTCGTAGTGCGAGGGCGCGACGCCGAGCTGCAGCTCGATCCGCCGCACGCGCTCGAACGTCCTCTGCGTCATCACCCGCTGGGCGGCGAGCAGGTCGCCGATCACGCCGAGCGCCCACAGCACGACGGCGGCGATGAACAGCACCGCGCCGAGGATCAGCGACTGCACGTGGCCCTTGCCGTTGCCTTCGGCGTAGGCGACGGCGAAGCGCATCCACACGCCGACGCGGCCAGCCCGATCAGCAGCGCCAGGCTCCAGAACACGCGCAGCGGCTCGTACTGGGCGTAGATGCGGAAGATCGACACGGCGTTGCGGCGCACGTAGGCGCCCATCGAGGGGAACAGGCGCGACTCGCGCGTCTTGGGGTTGGTGCGCACCGGGACGTGGTCGATCGCGACGAGCAGCTTGCCCGCCTGGATGATCGTCTCGAGCGTGTAGGTGAACTTCGAGACGACCAGCATCTGGATCGCGGCCTCGCGGTTGTAGGCGCGAAAGCCCGAGGTGGTGTCGGGCACGGAGGTCGAGGAGGCCTGGCGCACGACCCACGAGCCGAGGCGCTGCAGCGTCTTCTTCAGCGGCGAGAAGTGCTCGATGCCGGTGACCTCGCGGTCGCCGACGACCATGTCGGCGCGTCCCTGCGACGATCGGGACGCACCAGCCGCGCGATGTCGGGGCCGTAGTACTGGTTGTCGGCGTCGGTGTTGACGATCACGTCGGCGCCGAGCTTCAGCGCCGTGTCGATGCCGGCCTGAAAGCCGGTCGCCAGGCCCTTGTTGTTGGTCAGGCGCACGAGGTGCTCGACGCCGTGCGCGCGCGCGACGGCGACCGTCTCGTCGGTCGAGCCGTCGTCGATCACCAGCCACTCGACGGCGTCGAAGCCCTCGACCTCGCGCGGCAGGTCGGCGAGCGTCTGCGGGAGCTGGTCTGCCTCGTTGAAGCAGGGGATCTGGATGATCAGCTTCATGCGAACGAGCGCCCGAACATGGTTTGCAGGATGAGCTTCATCGGCGGCGATTGCCTAGACTTGGCTTCCGGCAGTATCCCAAAGCGCAGGCACGGTCCTGGCATTGGGCGTGCAGCCACGCGCCGGCGCCGCCAGGCGCCGGCCGAGTCTCGATGGAAAGCGCGATGCTCACCCGGCGGCGACCGGGCTCGATCCGGTTGGAGCGGCTGCGCGCCGTGCGCGGCGCGACGTGGGCCAAGCTCGCCTTCGCGGCGATGTGCGTCGGCGCGCTGATCGGCTACTTCGCCTACCCGACCTACCCGACCTACGACTCCTTCTATGCGCTGCTGTGGGGGCGCGACCTGCTGCACCTGCACCTGCCCGACTTCCGCGTGTATCGCGGCCCGACCGAGCATCCGCTGGCGATCGCCTTCGGCGCGCTTCTGCTCGATCTTCGGCCAAGGCGGCGCGCGCCTGATGGTGCTCGGCTCGATCGGCTCGTTCGTCGCGCTGGTCGCCGGCCTGTACCGCCTGGGGCGGCTGTGCTTCGGGCCGGTCGGTCGGCGTGGTCGCCGCGCTGCTGGTGCTCAGCCGCTTCTTCCTCGAGAACCTCGCCGCGCAGGGCTATCTGGACATCTCCTACGTGGCGCTGATCGTGTGGGCGGTCGTGCTGGAGGTGGAACGTCCTCGGCGCGGCACGGCCGTGCTCGCGCTGCTCGCCGCCGCCGGGCTGCTGCGGCCCGACGCCTGGGTGCTGGCCGGCGTCTACTGGCTGTGGTGCTGCGTGGCGCAGCGGACAACCGCACTCGACTGGAGCACCTGGCGATCGCGGCGATCGGCGCCGCTGATCTGGGTGCTCGTCGACCTGATCGTCACGGGCAAGCCGTTCTACTCGCTGAACTCGACCGCCGGCCTGGCGCAGGAACTCGGGCGCACGCAGGGCCTCGGCAGCGTGATCGGCTCGCTGTGGACGTTCACCGTGCGCATCGACAAGCTGCCCGCTGCTGCTCGGCGCGCTGGCCGGCATTCCGCTGGCGATCTGGCTGACGCCGCGGCGCGTGCTCACGCCGCTGGCCGCGCTGGTGCTGCTGTTCGCGCGTGTTCGTGCTCGAGGGCGCCGCCGGCGCGTCGGTGATCGACCGCTACCTGATGGGCGCGGCGATCATGCTGCGTGCTGTTCTGCGCGGTGGCGATCGGCGGCTGGGCGATGCTCGAGCCGGGCACGCTGCTGCGCCGCGTGTGGATGGGCCTCGCCGCGCTGCTGGTCGTCTACGGCACGGCGTCGGCGGCGACCACGCTGAGCCTGAGCAGCCTGCAGCACACGCTGGCCTACCACGAGGACTTCCACAAGGGGCTGGCCACGGCGCTGCACGCGCCGGCGGTCAAGCGCGAACTGCGCCGCTGCCCGCTGCTGTCGTTGCCCAACAACAAGCTGATCCCCGACGCGCGCTGGATCCTCGACACGACCAGTCAGCGCGACATCGTCGCGCGCAGCCAGGCGCGCGCCGACGTGGCCAAGGGCTCGCACGCGCTGTCACGTCCGCATCCGCGCGCGGCAGCGTCGCCGTCTATCCGCTCGGCAGCGCGGTGTTCTTCGAGGCGATCGTCGACGTCGGCGACGACCCGCGCGACCAGATCCCGCAGGGTGGCTACAGACGCATCTTCACGAGCCGTTACTACGCGATCTATGCCAACTGCTGAGCTCCCGCGCCGCTGGGCGTGGCCGGCCCTGGCGGCCGTCCTGGCGGGCGGGCTCGGCCTGCGCCTGTGGGGCGTCGCGCAGGGGCTGCCCTACGCCTACAACACCGACGAGGCCGACCACTTCGTGCCGCACGCGGTCGCGATGTTCGGGCACGACCTCAACCCGCACTACTTCGCCAACCCGCCGGCCTTCACGTACGTCCTGCACTACCTGTTCGCCATCGCTTACGGCGGCACGGCGGGCGTGCGCCATGCCTACGCGCTGCATCCCGGCGACGTGTACACGCTCGCGCGCGTCGCCGCCGCGGTGCTCGGCGTGGCGGCGCTGTGGCTGCTGTACGCCTGCCGGCGCGCGGCTGTTCGGCGCGCGCCGTCGGGCTGCTCGCCGCGGCGATCGAGGCGGTCGCCTTCCTGCCGGTCTTCTACGCGCATCTGGCGCTCAACGACGTCCCGACGCTCGCTCCGCTGACGCTGTCGCTGCTGGGCAGCGCCGGCGTGCTGAGCAAAGGCCGCCGGCGCGACTACGCGCTGGCCGGCGTGGGGCTCGGCCTGGCGTGCGCGAGCAAGTACACCGCGGGGATCGTGCTCGTGCCGTTCGTCGCGGCGCTCGCGGCGCGCTCTTCAGACGGCGAGAGTCGCGCGACGCGCGACGCGCTGCTGGGGGTCGCGATCTGCGCAGCCGCGGCGCTCGCCTGCTTCCTGCTCGCCAACCCCTACTCGCTGCTCGACTACTCGAGCTTTCACCGCCAGCTCGTGCACCAGTCGACGCTGTCGGCCGAAGCGCAGGGCAAGCTCGGCGCGCCGCGGGACGGCGGATTCGTCTACTACCTGTGGACGCTCACCTGGGGCCTTGGCTGGCTGCCGGCGCTGGCCGCGCTCGGCGGCGCGGTCGTCGTCTGGCGTCGCGGCCTGCGCTACGGCTGGCTGCTGGTGCCCGCGCCGCTGCTGTTCCTCGCGTTCATGGGCCTGCAGGGCCGCTACTTCGGGCGCTGGCTGCTGCCGATGTTCCCGCTGCTGTGCCTGCTGGCGGCGGTCTTCGTGCTGTGGTGCGCCGAGCGGCTGGCGCGCGCCCACGCACGCCTGGGCGTCGCATCCGCGCTGCTGCTGGGCGTCGTGACGTTGGCGCAGGGCCTCGTCTACAGCGTGCACTCCGGCCTCGTGCTGTCGCGCGCGGACACGCGCAACACGACGCGGGCGTGGATGCTCGCGCACGTGCCGGCCGGCGCGAGGATCGTCGCCGAGCCGGTCTCGCCCGACGTGTGGGCGCGCGAACGCGCGGTCAACCTGCCCTCGCCAGCGAAAACGCGTATCGCTGGCGCAAGTACCCGTCGCTGCTCTCGCGCATTTCGCCGACTGGGGCGCTGCTGAAGCACGGCTTTTCGGTGGTCAGCATCGAGAACTACGAGCGCACGCTCAGCCCGGCGCTGATCGGCTACTACGAAAGCCACGGCTACTGCACGGTGATCAGCGGCTCCACGCAGTCCGGGCGCGTCGTTCGCCGACCCGCGACAGGCGCCGCTGGCGGTCGCCTACTACAGGGCGCTGCGCGAACGCGGCGAAGTGGTCTATCGCGCCTCGCCGTATCGATCGACGGGCGCGCCGACCGGCGAAGCCGTCTCGTTCGGCTTCGACTGGAGCTTTGACTACTACCCGCTCGCCTATCGCCGCCCCGGACCGCAGATGACCGTCTACCGCCTGCGCGGCGGACGGTGTGCGGGCGCTGAGCGGGGTTATCCTGATGGCAGGCATGGCGATCGGCATCGACACCGACATGGCGCACCTCGCGCGCGCGATCGAGCTCGCGAGCAACGGCGCGGGCGCGGTCAAGCCCAACCCGGTCGTCGGCGCGGTCGTCGCGCGCGGCGAGCAGGTGATCGGCGAGGGCTGGCACGAACGCTTCGGCGCCGCGCACGCCGAGGTCAACGCGATCGAGGCATGCGGCGTGGAGGATCTGACCGACGCGACGCTGTACGTGTCGCTGGAGCCGTGCTGTCACGAGGGCAAGACGCCGCCGTGCACCGACGCGATCCTCGCGGCAGGCATCGGCCGCGTCGTCGTCGCCTCCGACGACCCGACCGAGAAGGCCTCGGGGCGCGGCCTGGGCATCCTGCGCGACGAGGGCGTCGAGGTCGTCGTCGCCGACGGCGAGCTGGCGGCGCGCGCGCGGCTGCTCAACCAGGCGTTTCGCAAGCACGCGCGCGTCGGGCGCCCGTGGGTGCTGTTCAAGTCGGCGATGACGCTCGACGGCAAGGTCGCCACGCGCACGGGCGACTCGCAAGTGGATCAGCGGCGAGGACAGCCGCGCGCTCGCGCACGAGTGGCGCGCTTCGGTCGACGCGGTCGTCGTCGGCATCGGCACGGCGCTGGCCGACGATCCGCAGCTGACGGCGCGGCCCGAGGGCGCGCTGGCCGAGCCCGCCTACCAGCCGCGGCGGGTCGTGTTCGACACGCTCGCGCGCCTGCCGCCCAGCTCGCAGCTGGTCGCGGCCGCCGCGGAGATACCGCTGACGGTCGTCGTCTCGCGCGCGGCCGCGCGCGCGGACACCGACGCGCTGGAAGCCGCCGGCGCCTCAGGTGCTGGTGGCGACCGGCGAGAACGAGCCGGCGCGCGTGCGCTCGGCGCTGGAGCAGCTCGGCTCGCTGGGCGTCGCATCGGTGCTGCTGGAGGGCGGGCCGCACCTCGCCGGCGCCTTCCTCGACGCCGGCGAGATCGACGAGGTGCGCCTGTTCCTCGCGCCGCTGCTGCTCGGCGGCAGCGCCGCGCGCGATCCGCTGGAGGGGATGGGCGTGGAGCGCATCTCCGAGGCGATGCGCGCGCTGACGTGCGACTGCGAGCGCATCGGCGAGGACCTGCTGATCTCCGCCCGGCTGCGCGAGTGGTGAGGCTGCGAGCGATCGCGCGATGGCCGGCGCGGATAGCTTGCGAGGACTGCGTTCGCGAGATGTTCACCGGGCTGATCGCCGACCTCGGCAGCGTCGGCGAGCTGCAGCGCGACGACGCCGGCGCGCGGCTGCGCGTCGACACGCCGCTCGCCGGCGAGCTCGGCGAGGGCGACTCGATCGCCGTCAACGGCGTCTGCCTGACCGCATGCGACGTGCGCGAGGGCAGCTTCGGCGCCGAGGCGATGGCCGAGACGCTGACGCGCTCGTCGCTCGGCGATCTGCAGGTCGGCGCGCCGGTCAACCTCGAGCTGGCGCTGCGCGCCGAAGACCGTCTAGGCGGGCACGTCGTGCAGGGCCACGTCGACGGCACAGGCGTCGTGGCGGCGATCGTGCCGACGATGGCTTCGCGCGCCTGCTGGAGATCGAGGTCGAGCCGCGCCTGCAGCGCTACCTGGTGGAGAAGGGCTCGGTCGCGCTCGACGGCGTCAGCCTGACCGTCAGCGCGCTGCACGAGCACGGCTTCGCGGTCTCGCTGATCCCCGAGACGCTGCGCCGCACGACGCTCGGCGAGCATCGCGCAGGGCGCGCGCGTGAACGTCGAGGTCGACGTGCTGGCCAAGCACGTCGAGCGCCTGATGGCCGCGCATGCGGACGCGCTGGCAGTCGGGCAGCCGTCGTGAGCACGTCGCGCGCACGACGACGCCGTTCGCGACGATCGAGGAGGCGATCGACGAGATCCGCCGGGGCGGATGGTCGTCGTGTGCGACGACGAAGACCGCGAGAACGAGGGCGACCTGGTGATGGCGGCGCAGTTCGTGACGCCGGAGGCGATCAACTTCATGGCCAAGGAGGCGCGCGGCTGGATCTGCCTGGCGCTCACGCCTGAGCGCTGCGACGAGCTCGGCCTGGAGCTGATGACGGCCAAGAACGAGTCGGCGCTGCAGACGCCGTTCACGATCACGATCGAGGCGCGCCACGGCGTCACGACGGGCGTCTCCGCGCACGACCGCGCGCACACCATGCAGGTCGCGATCGATCCGAAGTCGCGGCCGCAGGACCTCACCCAGCCGGGGCACGTCAACCCGCTGAAGGCCAAGCCGGGCGGCGTGCTCGAGCGCACCGGGCACACCGAGGCGAGCGTCGACCTCGCGCGCCTGGCCGGCCTGAACCCGGCGGGCGTGATCTGCGAGGTGATGAACGAGGACGGCTCGATGGCGCGCGTGCCCGATCTGGCCGACTACTGCGAGCGCCACGAGCTGAAGATGGTCACGATCGCCGACCTGATCGCCTACCGCCGGCGCAACGACCGGCTGATCGAACGCGTCGTCGCGACGCGGCTGCCGACGACGTTCGGCGACTTCCAGGCGATCGGCTACCGCTCGCTGGTCGACGACAAGCACCACGTCGCGCTCGTCAAGGGCGAGGTCGCCGACGCGGCCGACGTGCTCGTGCGCGTGCACTCGGAGTGCCTGACCGGCGACGTCTTTCACTCGCTGCGCTGCGACTGCGGCGAGCAGCTGGAGTCGGCGCTGTCGATGATCGAGCGCGAGGGGCAGGGGGTGCTGCTGTATCTCGCGCAGGAGGGGCGCGGCATCGGCCTGCTGAACAAGCTGCGCGCCTACCGCCTGCAGGAGGACGGGCTGGACACGGTCGAGGCCAACGAGCGCCTGGGCCTGCCTGCCGACCTGCGCGACTACGGGATCGGCGCGCAGATCCTCGCCGACCTTGGCCTCACGCTCGATCCGCATCCTCACGAACAACCCGAAGAAGATCCGCGGTCTGGAGGGCTACGGGCTGTCCGTCAGCGCGCAGATCCCGATCGAGCACGCGCCCAACGCGCACAACGAGGACTACCTGCGCACGAAGGCGCAGCGCATGGGCCACACGCTGCACCACCAGGGGCTGAACCTCGACGAGGAGCTGCTGCACGCCGAGCGCGAGCACGACCGCGCGGAGGCCGAGGAGCGCCGCCAGGGCGGCAGGCGCGCCGAGGACAGGCGCGCCGGCGGGGCCGCTCGCGAGGATGGCTCCTCCGGGGAGCGCCCCGCGCCGTGAGCGGCGACGCTACGCGATCGTCGTCGGCGCGCTTCTACGAGGACCTCGCCAAGCGGCTGATCGACGGCGCGAGGACGGCGTTCGCGCAGGACGGCGACCACGCGGTCGAGGTGTTCGACGTGCCCGGCGCCTTCGAGCTGCCGCTCGCGGCCAGCTACGCCGCGGGCACCGGTCGCTTCGCCGGCGTCGCCTGCCTCGGCGCGGTGATCCGCGGCGAGACCGACCACTACGACTTCGTCTGCGCCGAGGCGGCGCGCGGGGTGATGCGCGTGCAGCTGGACACGGGCGTGCCGTGCGCGTTCGGCGTGCTGACGTGCGAGACGATGGAGCAGGCGCTCGCGCGCAGCGGCGGCGGCAAGCGCGACCAGGGCCGCCACGCCGCCGAGGCGGTGCTCGCGATGGCCGCGCTTCGCCGCACGCTGGCGAGCGGCTAGACTGCGCGCGATGGCAAAGGTGTGTCACAGCTGCGGCAAGGGGCCGGCGTTCGGCCAGAGCCGCAGCCACTCGATGGTCGCGACCAAGCGGCGCTTCGACCCGAACCTGCAGAAGGTGCGGATCCTCGTCGGCAAGGCGCCGCGCCGCGTGTACGTGTGCACGCGCTGCCTCAAAGCCGGCAAGGTCCTCAAGGCCGTCTAGGTCGCCGTGGGCGCGGCGCGGGGCGGCGTCCTCGCGCGCTCGTGTGCGAAGCACACTTCGCTCACTGCGTCCTCGCCCCGCTTGGCCCACGACGTCCTAGCGCCCGCACGCCACGCTCCCTGCGTCCTTGTATCGCTTGACCAGCGTCCTCCTGCTTGATCTCCGCCCCGCTTGGCCCGCGGCGTCCTGGCGAGACGCCGAGTAGGTCGTCCGATCGTCCGTGGAGGCGCGCCGGGCCGCAAGCCGCCCGGCTGAACTGATAGACGTGTCATCGTGACCGATACGAACCTGGTTCGCTTCCGGGCGGCCGTGGCGGGCGCGCTCGCGCATCTGGAATCGCGACGCCAGGAGGTCAACGACCTCAACGTGTTCCCGGTCGCCGACGGCGACACGGGCGACAACATGACGCTGACGCTGCGCGCGGTGCTCGACGAGCTCGACCGTCTGCAGGGCAGCGACGCTTCGCGCACGATCGACGAGATCGGCCGCGAGGAGATCGTGCAGTCGGTCGCGCGCGCGGCGCTGCTGGGCGCGCGCGGCAACTCGGGCGTGATCCTCTCGCAGCTGATTCGCGGCGCCGCCGAGGAGCTGGTGTCGCGGCCCGGCCAGCTGATCGACGCGACGCTGATCGGCGCGGCGCTGGCTAACGCGGCCGACCGCGCCTACTCGTCGGTGCGCGATCCGGCCGAGGGCACGATGCTGACGGTCGCGCGCGAGATGGCCCACCAGATCGTGACCGACGTCGCGCACAGCCCTGAGAACCCGCGCCTCGATCCGAGCACGGAGCGAACCGAGCAGGACACGGCGATCGCCGCGGCGCTGGAGAGCGCGGTGATCGCCGGCCAGGACTCGGTCAAGCGCGGCCCGGAGCTGCTCGCGGCGCTGCGCGACGCCGGCGTCGTCGACGCCGGCGGCTACGGGCTGACGATCATGTTCGCCGGCGTCGTGGCGGCGCTGCGCGGCGACGAGCCACCCGAGCTCGAGCACCACGCGCCGGCGCGCATCACGCACCCGGAGCACAGCTCGGGCACGTTTCGCTTCTGCACGAACTTCGCGGTCACCGGGCGCGACCTGAGCCCCGGTCGCTTCATCGAACCGCTGGAGCGCCTCGGCGACTCGGTGCTCGTGGTCGGCGACTCGCGCACGTTGAAGGTGCACCTGCACACCGACGAGCCCGAGCGCGCGACGGCGCTGTTCGCCGAGCGTCGGCGAGGTCTCGCGCCTGGACGTCGCCGACATGCGCCTGCAGGTCGCCGAGCGCGACGCACGCCTGGCCAGGGGGGCGCCGGGCGATGCGCGCGACGGCGCCGCACGGTCGCAGCCGGGCGCCGACGGCGCCGACTCGACGGCGCTCGCGCACGCGAGCAACGGCGACTCGCCGGCGGCCAACGGCAGCGGCCCGGCGGCCAACGGCAGCGCGCCAGGCGCGCAGGACGGCTCGCATGCGCAGCCGACGGCGCGCTGCGGAGCGCTCGCCGTCGTCAGCGGCGATGGGCTGGCGCAGTTGTTCGAGCGAGCTCGGCGTGCACACGCTCGACGGCGGCCCGACGCTGAACCCGTCGACCTACGACCTGCTGGCGGCGATCCACGAGGTGCCGGCCGAGGAGGTCGTCGTGCTGCCGAACAGCGCGAACGTGATCATGGCCGCCGAGCACGCGGCGCGGCTGTCGGACAAGCAGGTGTCGGTGGCGCCGACGACCAGCCAGCAGGCGGGGCTCGCGGCGGCGGTGGCGCTGGCGCCCGATCGCTCGGTGGAGGAGAACGCGCAGGCGCTGAAGGAGGCGCTCGCGCGGGTGCGCACGGGCGCCGTGGCGCCGGCGGCGCGCGACGACGCGCAGGGTCGCTTCAGCCGCGGCGACGCGGTCGGCTTCGTGCAGGACGAGGTGCTGGCGTGGGGCGAGCCGGGTGAGACGCTGCGCTCGATCGTGCAGGCGCTGGCGGCCGGCGACGGCGAGCTCGGCGAGCCCGAGCTGATCAGCGTGCTCGCCGGCGAGGACGCGCCGCTGGGCCTGGGCGAGGTCGAGGGGATGGTCAACGGCGGCGTCGAGCTCGAGCTGCGCCAGGGCGGCCAGCCGGCCTACTGGTGGCTGCTGGCCGCCGAGTAGCGCGTCGTTACG
Organism: uncultured Solirubrobacteraceae bacterium; assembly: GCA_963794905.1. Taxonomy (GTDB): domain Bacteria; phylum Actinomycetota; class Thermoleophilia; order Solirubrobacterales; family Solirubrobacteraceae; genus Palsa-744. Next base: position 230,374 of record CAWCFO010000002.1, on the reverse strand, counting down.
ACCGCCGCCGCGATCATCATCGGCGCGCGATGGCAGCGACGAGGATCACACGGGAGCCGCGCGTGGACGCGCAGCCTGGCGAGGTCGAGCGAGCGACGCGCCGATGCGCGCGTTCGCCGACGGACGGCCGCTGACGCGCGAGCAGATGCTCGCGGCGGCTGTGCGCTGGCCGCGCCCGTCGCGCCTGCTGGAGCCGCTGAGCGTGCCGTCGGGGAAGCTGGCCGACGGCCTGCGCACGCTCGGCCTGACGACGGTCGGCGAGCTGCTCGAGCACCTGCCGCGCGACAGCCGCGAGGCGCGCACGGTCGGCGACCTGCGACCGGGCGAGCAGGCGACGGTCGCCGTGCAGGTGCGCGCGATCTCCGCGCGCCCGGTGCGCCGGCGCGGGATGCGCCCGCTGGTGCAGGCGACGGTGCACGACGCCACGGCGAGCATGCGCGCGACGTTCTTCAACCAGCCGTGGCTGGTCGAGCGCTATCCGCCGGGAACGCGGCTGTTGCTGCACGGCAAGGCCGACGAGCGCGGCGGCTTTCGCGTTTCGCACCACGCGCTCGACGCCCAACCGGCCCTGGCCGAGCCCGCGCGCGAGGCGCCCCCGAGGCGCCGAAGGCCGCAAGCGCGGGCGCAGGCGCAGGCACGGCTACGGGCACGAGCGCGGGCGCTGGCGCGGTGGCCCACTATCCGGCGAGCGAGGGCGTCAGCTCGACGCAGATCCTGACGCTCGTCGCAGGGCGTCGCGGAGCGCTGGGCGACGTGCCCGAGTCGCTGCCCGCGCTGGCGCGCGCGGCGCGAAGGGCTGCCCGACCGCGCGAGCGCGCTCGCGGCGATGCACTTCGCGCGCGGCGCGAGCGACGGCGAGCAGCGGGCGCGTGCGGCTGGCGTTCGAGGAGCTGCTGCTGACGCAGCTGGTGTTCCTGCGCCGGCGCGCGCGCCGCGGCGAGCAGCAGACCGCGCACGCGCTCGACGAGCCGCCGTCGCTGAGCGCGCGCTGGCTGGCCGACGCGCTGCCGTTCGCGCCGACGGGCGATCAGCTGCGCGCGATCGAGGAGATCGACGCCGACCTGGCCGGCACGCGCGCGATGCAGCGCCTGCTGATGGGCGAGGTCGGCAGCGGCAAGACGGTGGTCGCGCTGTACGCGATGCTGCGCGCGGTCGAGCACGGCCACCAGGCGGCGCTGATGGCGCCGACGGAGACGCTCGCCGAGCAGCACTTCGCGACGATCCAGCGGCTGCTCGGCGGCGAGCCGGTGGCGTGCGCGCTGCTGACGGGCTCGACCGCGGCGCGTCGCCGCGCAGACGTGCTCGGCAAGCTGGCGAGCGGCGAGCTGTCGCTGGTCGTCGGCACGCACGCGCTGATCGAGCCGGACGTGCGCTTCGCGTCGCTGGCGGTGGCGGTGGTCGACGAGCAGCATCGCTTCGGCGTGCGCCAGCGCGCGGCGCTGCACGCGAAGGGCGCGCCGCACACGCTGCACATGACCGCGACGCCGATCCCGCGCACGCTGGCGCTGGCCGGCTACGGCGACCTCGACACGAGCACGCTGCGCGAGCTGCCGCGCGGGCGCCAGCCGATCGACACGCGGATCGTCGCGGGCGAGCGGGCGCGCGCGCGCGCCTATGAGGACCTGCGCGAGCAGCTGCGACGCCGGGGCGCCAGGCGTTCGTCGTGTGCCCGCTGATCGACGAGCAGCCGGCCGAGGGCGCGGATGGCGGCGCCGCCGCCGGCCGGCATGGGCGACCTGCGCGCGGCGACGGCGGAGCTCGAGCGCCTGCGCAAGGGCGAGCTGCGGGCTGCCGGCTGGTGCTGCTGCACGGCGGCATGCGCCCGCGCGAGAAGCAGCAGGCGATGGCGGCGTTCGCGGCGGGCGAGGCCGACGTGCTGGTCGCCACGACGGTGATCGAGGTCGGCATCGACGTGCCCAACGCGACGGTGATGCTGGTCGAGAACGCCGAGCGCTTCGGCATCTCCCAGCTGCACCAGCTGCGCGGGCGCATCGGGCGCGGCGAGCACCGCGCGAGCTGCCTGCTGATGGGGCCGCCGGGCTCGGCGCGGCTGCGCGCGCTGGCCGAGCACTCCGACGGCTTCCGCCTGGCGGAGATCGACCTGGAGCTGCGCAGCGAGGGCGAGCTGGTCGGCACGCGCCAGTCGGGTCTGCGCCAGTTCAGCGTCGCGCAGCTGCCGCAGGACGCGGCGCTGCTGGAGCGCGCGCGCGCTCGCGCCGAGGCGATCGTCGCGGCGGACCCCGAGCTGGGCGAGCCCGAGCACGCGCTGCTCGGCGACGCGCTGCGGCGCAGCTTCGGCGCCGAGGCGCTGGAGCCGATTCCGGCGTAGCGCGGCGCTCGCCTTCGCGGCCGGGTCGCGACGGCGCACGGCGGGCGAGAGTCCACGCGCGCGGCGCGGGGCCGCGTTACGGTGGGGCCAGCATGCGCGTGATCGCGGGAGAGCTGGGCGGCAGGCGCATGCGGGCGCCTGGCGGACGGGTGACGCGCCCGACGTCCGATCGCGTGCGCGAGGCGCTGTTCTCGATGCTCGGCGAGCTGGCGGCGGCGCGCGTGCTGGACCTGTTCGCGGGCAGCGGCGCGCTGGGCATCGAGGCGCTCTCGCGCGGCGCGGCGCGCGCGGTGTTCGTCGAGCGCGACGGCGTCGGCGCTGCGCGCGCTGCGCGCCAACCTGCAGGCGCTGGGGCTGGGCGAGCCGCGCGCGGTGGTGCGCCGCGCCGACGCGCTGGCGGCGCTGCGAGAGCGCACGGGAGCGTAAAGAGACATACGATCTGGTCTTCATCGATCCGCCGTACGCGCGGGCACGCGAGTCTGGGGGACGGCGCTCTCGGCGCTCGTGCCGGCGCTGCTTGCGCCGGCGGCGCGCGTGGTCGTGGAGAGCGACCGGCGGGCGCCGCTGCAGCTCGACATGCCGATCGAGCGCGAACGACGCTACGGCGACACTACGATCAGAATCCACCGCAACCAATGACCCCGTCTGAGAAGTCGATAGCCGTCTGCCCGGGCTCGTATGACCCGATCACCAACGGGCACCTGGACGTGATCCGCCGCGCCGCGCGGCTGTACGACGAGGTCGTCGTGGCGGTGGTCAACCGCTCGGTGCGCAAGAGCCGCGCGCTGTTCGGCGATCGACGAGCGGATGGGCTTCATCGAGGACGCGATCGCCGATCTGGACGGCGTTCGCGCGGAGCCGTTCTCGACGCTGGTCGTCGACTTCGCCAAGCACGTCGGCGCGCGCGCGATCGTCAAGGGGCTGCGCGCGATCTCCGACTTCGAGTACGAGCTGGAGATGAACCAGCTCAACCGCCGCCAGGACCCCGAGATAGAGTCCGTGTACCTGATGGCGAGCCCGCAGTACAGTTTCCTGTCCTCCAGCGGCGTCAAGGAGCTGGCGACGTTCGGGGGCAAGATCGACGATCTGGTGCCCGACGGGGTCGCGAGGCGCTTGCAGGAAGAGCTCAAACGCTGACGAAATGGGACGTGACCTGTGATTTTCCACCCGATTGATGGCCCAGCCGGGCCAATGGCCGCGCGCCGCTAGCAAGCCTATGGACGTCCTCGTACTCATCGACAAGCTCGACGACTTGGTGCACAACGCCAAGCCGGTCCCGCTGACCGATCAGGTGCGCGTCGACAAGGAGGAGATCTACGACATCCTCGACCAGATGCGCGCGACGATCCCCGAGGAGATCAAGCAGGCGCGCTGGATCGTCAAGGAGCGCCAGGAGATGCTCGCGGAGGCCAAGAAGGAGGCCGAGCGGATCATCAAGGACGCGCGCGAGCGCCAGGAGCGGCTGGTCGGCGAGGAGGAGGTCACCAAGCAGGCCGAGCGCGCCGCCGAGGACATCGTCGAGGACGCCCGCGCGCGCGAGCGCGAGATCCGCCTCGGCGCCGAGGACTACGCCGACGAGATCCTCAACACGCTCGAGGTCAACCTGTCGAAGTTCATCGCCGCCGTGCAGCGCGGGCGCGAGCGGCTGCAGGGCAAGGACGAACCCGCCGAAGTGAGCTACCAGGACGCCGCAGCGCGGCGCGCGCCGGTGTCCTCGCGCGCTCGCGGACGCGTACGCCACGCTCCTGCGTCCTTGGCCCGCTCGCAGCGACGCCCTGTGTTGCCGCAGCGCGCCTGCGCTCGCTGCATCCGCCGTTGGGTAGGGTCAGGTCGATGGACGCTCGGGAGGTCGTCCTACAAGCTGCAGGTCGCGCGCGCGCTGCTGGGCACGGGCATCGTGCATCCGGAGCGCCCGGACAAGACGCTGCGCTCGCTGGCGGCGCTGCGCCGCTGGGGGCCGAGCTCGCCGGCCGCGTACGCGGGCGGAGCGGCGCGCTTTCCCGATCGCCCGGCGATCGTCGACGATCGCGGCACGTTGACGTTCGCGGAGGTCGCATCGGCGCACGAACGCGCTGGCGCACGCGCTCGCGGCGATGCGGCATCCGCGAACAGGACAGCGTGGCGATCATGTGCCGCAACCACCGCGGCTTCGTCGAGGCGACGGTCGCGTGCGCGAAGCTCGGCGCGAGCGCGCTGTACCTGAACACGGCGTTCGCCGGCCCGCAGATCACCGACGTGCTGCGCGCGCGAAGCGCCCGGCGGCGGTGATCTACGACGAGGAGTTCGCCGAGCTGGTGCGCGGAGGGGGCGGAGGGGCGCGAGCGGTTCGTCGCGTGGTGTGAGCCGGGCGACGAGCCGGCGGCGCCGACGCTCGAGCAGCTGATCGCCGACGCGCCGACGCTCGCCGCTGCACGCCGCCGGCGGAGAAAGGTCGCGTCGTGATCCTCACCTCGGGCACGACCGGCACGCCGAAGGGCGCCGTCGCGCAAACAGCCCGACACGCTGGAGCCGGCCGCGGCGCTGTTCTCGAAGATCCCGCTGAAGGCGCGCGAGACGACGATGATCGCGGCGCCGCTGTTTCACTCGTGGGGCTACGCGCACTTCACGCTCGGCCTGGCGCTTTCCTCGACGCTGGTGCTGCGCCGCAAGTTCGACCCGGAGGAGACGCTGCGGGCGGTCGCCCAGCACCGCGCGAGCACGCTGGCGGTCGTGCCGGTGATGCTGCAGCGGATCCTCGACCTGCGGCCACGGAGACGCTCGCGCGCTACGACACGCGCTGCGCTGAAGATCATCGCCGCCAGCGGCTCGGTGCTGCCGGGCGAGCTGGCGACGCGCACGATGGACGCGTTCGGCGACGTGCTCTACAACCTGTACGGATCGACCGAGGTCGCGTGGGCGACGATCGCCACGCCGCAGGACCTGCGCGCGGCGCCGGGAACGGCCGGGCCGCCCGCCGATGGGCACGATCGTCAAGCTGCTCGACGAGGACGGCCACGAGGCCGCGCCGGGGCGAGGGCGGGCGCATCTTCGTCGCCAACGAGATGATGTTCGAGGGCTACACCGGCGGCGGCGGCAAGGAGATCGTCAGCGGCCTGATGAGCACCGGCGACGTCGGGCACTTCGACCGCGACGGGCGGCTGTTCGTCGACGGGCGCGACGACGAGATGATCGTCAGCGGCGGCGAGAACGTGTTCCCGCGCGAGGTCGAGGACCTGCTGGCCGATCACGAGGCGATCGAGGAGGCGGCGGTGATCGGCGTGCCGGACGACGAGTTCGGCCAGCGCCTGAAGGCGTTCGTCGTGCTGCGCGACGGCGCCAAGCTCAGCGAGGAGCAGGTGCAGGCTTACGTCAAGGCGAACCTCGCCCGCTACAAGGTTCCGCGCGAGGTCGTGTTCCTCGACGAGCTGCCGCGCAACGCGACCGGCAAGGTGCTCAAGCGCGAACTGCAGACGGCTTAGGCGCGCCTCGGCCCGCTGACGACGCCCTGCCACTCCTCGACGCGCTGATGACGCCTCTCCACTCCTCGCCGCGCTGACCACGCCGCCTCAGCGCGCCCGCTGGGCACCCCGCCAAGCGGCCTGCACGTGCGGTCGCGCGCAGCCCGGCGAGACGGGCCGGGCGACGGTCGGGGGCTGGCGGCGGCGTCGCTAGCCTTGATGTGATGCCTGCCACGGCACACGACTTCGACCTCGCGGCGCTGCGCCTGAGCTCGGGCGAGGGGCGCCGTCTGGAGCTTGCCGTGCCGATCGAGCCGCTGCTGCTGGGCGGCGAGCCCTACAGCGCACGGCCCGAGCGCGTGCCGGTGCTGCTGGAGGTCTCGCGCATGATGGGCGGCGGCTACGCGCTGCGCCTGCGCTTCACGGCGCAGCTGTCGGGGGCCGTGCATGCGCTGCCTGAAGCGAGGCGACCCCGGAGGTCGCAGGTCGACGCGCGCGAGGTCGACCGCCCGGGCGAAGGCGAGGAGCTGGAAAGCCCGTACGTGCGCGAGCGAGACGCTCGACCTGGCGGCGTGGGCGCGCGACGCGTTCGCGCTGGCGGCGCCTGCGAAGGTGCTCTGCCGCGAGGACTGCGCGGGGCTGTGCCCGATCTGCGCCGCCGACCTCAACGAGGCCGGCCCGGAGCACCAGCACGAGAGCGCGCCGGACCCGCGCTGGGCCAAGCTGCGCGAGCTGGAGCTCTAGCGAGCACTCTGCGGGCTGGTAGCCTTCTGGCGTCGATGGCCGTCCCCAAGAAAAAGCAGTCGCACAGCCGCACGGCCAAGCGCCGCGCGCAGCACAAGATCGGCACGCCGGCGGTGAATGCCTGCCCGCAGTGCCACAGCCCGCGCCGGCCGCACCGCGTGTGCCCGGTGTGCGGCTACTACGCAGGTCGCGAGGTCGTCGCGCCGGTCGCGCACGACCACGATCACGAGCACGACCACGAGTAGCGCGGCGGTGGCGCGCGAGCCGCTGTCCCCAGCCTCGTCATCCGACGCAAACGGCCCGCCGGTGGTTGTGGCGGTCGACTGCAACGGCGCCGACCTGGGCCCCGCGGAGGTGGCTGCGGGCGCGGCGATCGCCGCCGCGCGCGGTGCGCGCGTGATCCTGTTCGGGCCGGCCGGCGAGCTGGGCGACGCGCCGCCGGGCTGTCGAGATCGTCGACGCGCCGCTGTCGATCGCCAAGGCCGCCGACCCGGCGAGCGCGGTTCGCGCCAACCCGCAGGCCTCGATCGTGCAGGCGGCGCGCGCGGTCGCCGACGGCCGCGCGCAGGCGCTCGTGTGCGCGGGCGGCACCGGCGCGGCGCTGGCGGCGGGCCTGTTCAACATCAAGCGCACGCGCGGCATCTACCGGCCGGCGCTGGCGCTGCCGCTGCCGGTGCCGGGCAGCCCGGTGACGCTGCTCGACGTGGGCGCCAACGCCGACGTGCGCCGCGAGCACCTGGTGCAGTTCGCGTTCATGGGCGCGGCGCTGTCGAGCACCGTGCTCGGCGTGCGCGCGGCCGCGCGTCGGCGCTGCTGTCAAACGGCGAGGAGGCCGGCGCGCGGCAGCCCGCTGGTGCGTCGAAGCGCACGCCGAGCTGGCGCAGCGCGTCGCGCGGACGAGCACGGCGGCCGTTCGAGTTCGTCGGCAACGTCGAGGGCGGCGACGTGACGAGCGGGGCGGCCGACGTGATCGTCACCGACGGCTTCACCGGCAACGTCGCGCTGAAGCTGATCGAGGGCGTCTCGCAGACGATCCTGCGCGCGGTGCGCGACGCGGCGATGTCCTCGACGCGCGCGAAGATCGGCGGCGCGCTGCTGCGCGGCGCGCTGGGCGGCTTTCGCGAGGAGATCGACCCGGAGCTGCAGGGCGGCGCCTACCTGCTCGGGCTGCGCCGCCTGGGCGTGGTGCCGCACGGGCGCTTCACGCGCACCGGCTTCGCCGAGGCGATCCTGCGCGCCGAGCGCGGCGCGCGCGAGGACATCGTCGGCCAGACCCAGCGCGCGCTGGCCGGTGCGGGCGCGCTCAGGGAGCGCTCCGGTGTCCGCGCCGGACGCTAGCCTGGCGCAGACCGAATGAGCCCTTCGACGGCCCCAAGACGATGCCCTTCGGGCGCTCGCGGCGCCGCCTGCCCGTGTGTGCCGGTGACGCGACGATGACCGCGCTTGCGCGTGAGCAGGTCTTCGCGCTGATCCAGGCGCACCTCGCCGACGAGCTGGACGTCGACCCGCGGCGATCGGCGACGCGACGCGCTTCAAGGAGGATCTGGAGGCCGACTCGCTCGACCTCTACACGCTCGTGCAGGAGCTGGAGGACACCTACGGCGTGAGCATGTCCGACGAGCAGGCGGCGCAGATCCTGACCGTCGGCCAGGCCGTCGAGTTCGTGCTCGCCCATCAGAACGGGGCGGCCGATGGGCAGCGCATGAAGCTGCTCGCAGAGCTCCTGGACGAGCTGCCCGAGGACCTCGCGCGCCAGGTCTTCACGCACGCCTCGTGGAGCGAGCGGCGCGGGGACTCCTACGCGCGGCTGGCGTTCCTCGGCGACAGCGTGCTGGCGCTGGCGGTCACGACGCACCTGTATCCGCGCCTGGAGGCCGAGCGCTTCGGCGCCGGCAGGCTGACGAAGATCCGCGCGCAGGCTGTCTCGGGCGTCTCCTGCCGGGCGGTCGCCGAGCGCCTGGGGCTGCCAGAGCGCCTGCGCGCGGCGGCGCCGCAGGGCGTGAGCGACAGCGCGGCGGCGCTGGTGGAGACCGAGCGCGTGCTCGCGTCGGTGATCGAGGCGGTGATCGGCGCCTGCTACCTGCACGCCGGCTACGAGCGCACGGCGCGCGGCGGTGGTGGAGGCGTTCGCGCCGGAGATCGAGGAGGCGCTGGAGCACCCGGTGGACTTCAAGTCGGCGCTGCAGGAGCTGCTGGCGCGGCGCGGCGAGGAGGTCAGCTACGAGGTGACCGGCGAGGAGGGCCCGCCGCACGAGCGCACGTACACGGTCGTCGCGCGGGTCGGCGAGCGCGAGCTCGGCAGCGGGCAGCGGGCGCAGCAAGAAGCACGCCGAGCAGGAGGCCGCGCGCGAGGCGGTCGAGGGGCTGGAGGCGTAGGCGTGCGATGCGCCTGAAGTCGCTCACGCTGAAGGGCTTCAAGTCCTTCCCCGACCGCACGCGGCTGGACTTCGGCCCCGGCGTGAGCGTCGTCGTCGGCCCCAACGGCTCGGGCAAGTCCAACGTCACCGACGCGGTGCTGTGGGCGATGGGCGAGCAGTCGCCGCTGGCCGTGCGCGGTCAGTCGATGCAGGACGTGATCTTCGGCGGCGGCCACGGCGTGCAGGCGCGCAGCGCGGCGGAGGTCGAGATCGTGCTCGACAACTCCGACGGCACGGTCGATCTGCCGCTCAGCGAGATCTCGATCGTGCGCCGGCTGGACCGCACCGGCGAGGGCGGCTACCGCCTCAACGGCGCGCGCTGCCGGCTGACCGACGTGATCGAGGTGCTGTCCGACACGGGCCTGGGCAAGGAGACGCACTCGGTCATCTCGCAGGGCCGCGTCGAGGCGATCGTCACCTCCAAGGCGCGCGACCGGCGGCTGCTGATCGAGGAGGCGGCCGGCCTGGGCAAGCACCGCAAGCGCCGCCGCCGCGCGCAGCTGAAGCTCGAGCGCACGCAGGAGAACCTCGACCGCGCGCTCGATGTCGAGCGCGAGGCGCGCACGCGCCTGCGCCCGCTCAAGCGCCAGGCCGAAGCGGCCGAGCTGCACGAGCGCCTGGAGCGCCAGATGCTGCAGGCGCGCTGGGAGCTGGCCAAGGACGCCGCGCGGCGCTGCCGCGTGGAGCTCGCGGGCGCCGAGGCGCCAGGTCGCCGAGGCGCGCGCCGAGCGCGCGCGAGATCGAGGCGACGCTTGCAGGAGACGATCGAGCGACGCGGGCGCGCCGAGCGCGCGCTGTCCGAGCGCGCCGAGCGCCACGACGCGCTGTCGCGGCGCGCCTACGAGGCGCGCTCGGCGCACGAGCGCCTTGGCCTGCGCGGCGAGCAGGCTCAGGCGGCGAGCGAGCTGCTGGCGCGGCGCATCGAGCGCGTCGAGCAGGAGCTTGCGTCGCTGAGCGCGAGCGGCGCCGAGCCCGAAGACGGCGCCGGGGCAGACGCCGCGGCGGCGCGCATCGCCGCGCTGGAGGCCGAGCTCGCGCAGATCGCACGGCTGCCGCGAGCAGGAGGTCGGCACGGAGGTCGCGGAGCTGGAAGGCGCGCTGGCCGAGCAGCGCGTGAGCGTCGAGCACGTCACGGCCGAGGTCGCCGCCGCGCGATCGGCGCGCGAGCGCGTCGACGGCGAGGTGACGGGCGCGCGCGAGCGCTTGGTGGCGGCCGAGCGCGCCGTGCAGGACGCGCGCCGCGAGGCCGCGCGCGTCGGCGCCGAGCTGGCGGCCGCCAACCAGTTCCTGCGCGGGCACGCCGGCGTCGGGAGCGCAGACGGCGCCCACGCCCGCCCACGCCGCTCGCTGAGCGAGGAGCTGCGCGTGGCCGACGGCTACGAGCTCGCGCTCGCGGCGGCGCTCGGCGGGCGGCTGGACGCGGCGCTGGTCGACGACGTCGCCGGCGCCGAGTCGCTGCTCGACCGCGCCGGGCCCGACGGCGGCACGGCGCTGCTGGCCGTCGCGTCTGACGGCTCAGGCGCGCCCGGACGGACGCCGGGCGACGCGCCCGGCTCGCCGCCCGCTCCGGCGGCGGGTGCGCAGCGTCTGCTCGACCTCGTGAGCGGCCCGCCGGAGGTTCTCGCGCTGGCGGCGCGGCTGCTCGCCGACGCGTGGGTGGTCGAGCGCCTGGAGGACCTTCCACGCGACTTCGCCGGGATCGCGGTGACACGCGGCGGGCGCGTGTGGTTCGCCAGCTGGGGCGAGGTGCGCCAGCTGAGCGAGGGCGGCACCGAGCGCGTGCTGGCCCGGCGCAACGAACGCGACCGGCTGATCGTCGTCGGTGGAGCGCGCGGCGCAGGGCGAGCAGGTGGCCAAGCGCGCGTGCGACGGCGAGCTGGCGCAGCTGCGCTCGCTTGAAGAGTCGCGCCGCGCGGCCGATGCGACGCTGCGCGACGGCGAGCGCCGCCAGACCGAGGCCGGCGAGGCGGTGCGCCGCAGCGAGTGGCTGATCGAGCAGCGCCGGGCGGCGCCCGCGCAGGGTCCGCTGGCCGTGCGCAAGGCCGAGCTCGAGGGCGAGCTGGGCGCCGAGCGCCGCCAGGCCGAGCGCCTGGCGCAGCGAGGGCCAGGCGCGTCGCGCGCGCGTCGCGCGACTGCGCGCGCAGCTGGCCGCGGACATCGAGCTGGCGCCGCGCGCACGCCGTCTATACGAGGTTCTGAAGGTCGCCGCCGAGGTCGTGCAGGAGCGCGTGGCGACGCTCGAGCAGGAGCTCGTCGGCCGACCGGCGAGCCGGCGAGGAGATGGCCGGCGAGCTGCGCGCGTGCGCGGCGCAGGAGGCTGAGATCCAGGCGTCGCTGCGCAGCGCAGGCGAGGCCGTGACGGGCGCCGAGGTCGCCGCGCAGCGGCTGCGCGACCAGGCCGGCGAGGCCGAGGCGGAGCTGAGCGCCGTCGCCGAGCGGCTCGGCTTGAGCGGCGCGCAGGCGCCGGCGGGAGCGGCGGCTTCGGACGCGCAGGCCGCGGAGGCACGGGCCGAAAACGCCCAGTCCGAGGACGCCCGGGCCGATGAGGCGCAGGCCGAGGATGCGCAACTCGGCGACGAGGAGATCGCGGCGCTGCGCACGCGCGTCGAGCGTTTGGCGCGCCGGCGCGAGCAGCTCGGGCCGGTCAACCCGCTCGCGCAGGAGGAGTACGCCGAGGCGGTCGCGCACGTCGAGGAGATGGAGGGGCGGCGCGGCGACCTGGAGACGGCGCTGCGCGAGCTGCGCTCGGTGATCCGCGACACCGACCGCCAGATCCAGGAGACCTTCCAGCAGACCTTCGACGCCGCGGCGCGCAACTTCGAGGAGCTGGTCGGCGACGTGTTCCCGGGCGGCTCGGGACGCCTGCGGCTGGTCAGCGAAGAGCAGCCGGCGCGCGGCGTGCTGGGCGGCCAGCCGCTGAACGAGCGCAACGGCGCCGCGACCGCGGCGCTGGGGACGAGCGCTCCTGCGCAGGGCGACCCCGACGCGGCCGAGGCCGCCGCCGAGCAGGAGGCGGAGAGCGAGGAGCGCCACGAGGAGGATCTGCTCGGCGTGGAGATCGAGATCACGCCGGCGGGCAAGTCGACCAAGCGCCTGTCGCTGCTGTCGGGCGGCGAGAAGTCGATGACCGCGCTGGCGTTCCTGTTCGCCGTGTTCCTCGCGCGCCCATGCCCCTTCTACATCCTCGACGAGGTCGAGGCGGCGCTCGACGACCTCAACCTCGACCGCTTCCTGGCGCTGCTGCGCCGCTACTCCGACCGCGCGCAGTTCATCGTGATCACCCACCAGAAGCGCACGATGGAGGCCGCCGACTGGCTGTTCGGCGTGTCGATGGGCGGCGACGGCGTCTCGAAGGTGCTCTCGCGGCGCCTGCCGGCGGAAGCTCAGGCGCCCGACGTCGCCGAGGCGCCGGAGGTTGCCGAAGTCGCCTGAGCGCCCGGGCGCGCGAGGATCAGCGCGACGAGCGCCAGCGGCGCGAACCACAGCACGTAGCTGAAGGCGTAGTAGCTCAGGCAGGCCTGCACGGCGATCAGCACGGCCGCCGACACGGCGGCGAGCCCGATCGCGTCGTCGCGCCTCGGCAGGCGGGCGAGCGCCAGCGCGCCGGCGACGACGATCGCCACGAGCAGGCCATGTCCGATGCGGGCGAGCGTGCCCAGCCACGGCGTCGCCTGCGCGTACTGCTGCTGCACGACCGCCCACAGCGACACCGACGGCGCGCGGCCGACCTGAAAGCCGAACGTGCGCGAGAGGAACTCGCCGGGGCTGGCGTGCGCGAGCGCCGGCGCGAACACCAGCGCGCTGGCCAGCGCAAAGCCCGCGGCGAAGCGCGCGAGCCCGCGTTTGGCCGACTCGCCTCGCGCGCGCTGGGTCGCCAGCAGCGGAACGAGCGCGAGCGGGCTGAACTTCGTCCACGCGGCCAGCGCCGCGAGCGCGCCGCGCCGCGCGCTGCTGTGCGCGACCAGCACGGTCGCGACGAGCGTGGCGGCGACGATCGAGTCGTTGAGGCCGAGCGCGTCGTCGTACAGCGTGAACGGGAACGCCAGCCAGCAGAAGGCCAAAAGCGTCCCCGCGTGCGCCCCGCGCAGGCGGCGCGCGAGCACGAACAGCAGCAGCGCCGTGAGCAGGTCGAAGAACAGCGTCGTCAGGCGCGCCGCCGTGTAGCCGCCGCCGGCGACGCCCACGAAAGGCAGGTAGGCCTCGTAGTCGACCGGCCCATACGTGTCTGTGTGCGGGTCTTCGCCGCCGCGCGACGCCGCCGGCTTGCCGTACAGCGGACGCCCGTGCGCGATGTCCAGCGCGCCCTGCACGCCGCCGCGCGCGATGTCCGTGCGCGCCGTCCCGTGTATCGCCCAGCTGACATGCACGAGCGTCAGCACGACGATGCCCAGCACGAGCCACGCTTGCGGCAGCGCCGCCCGCACTGGCACGGCCTCGGCGGACTGCGCCAAGACCGCGCGCACCGGCACGGCCTCGGCGGACCGCGACACGGGCGCGTGCACCGGCGCCGCCGCGACGGATGGCGGCTCGCTGCGCCCGACGCGCGCGATGGCGAGCATGCGACACGCCAGGTAGGCGAGCAGCGGGTAGAGCAGCAGCACCGGCCACGTTCGCCACACTCGCCAGCAGGCCAGCGACACGGCGAGCGACAGCAGCGCCAGCAGGTCGAGGTGAAACAGCCGCCACGGTGCGCTCGTGTCGACGAGCGCCAGCGCGACGAGCGCGCACAGGGGCGCGCACACCCAGCCGTTGGAGATCGCCGGGAAGTCAAAGCCGTTGCTGTCGAACTGCGCGAGCAACGGCACGGCGATCAGCAGCGCGAGAAACGCCAGCCGCCGGGCCGGCGCGGCCGACCGGCGCCCGACGAGCACCGCGGGCAGGGAGGCTCCAGAGCCCATACCCACCTATCGGCACACCATGCGCGCGCTGGAGCGCGCGCATGCAACGTGCACACGCGCCGCTGCTATCGTCGCGCGGCCCGTGACCCGAGAGTGGAGCGACCTGTTCATCGTCGGCGACGACCAGCCCGCCGGCGGCGACGCCGGCGATGGCGACGCATCGTCCGAGCGCCGCGGCGGTTTCTTTCGCCGCCTGCGCGAGAGCATGTCAAAGACGCGCCAGGCGCTCGGATCGGAGATCCAGGCGACGCTGTTCGGCGTGCTCGACGAGCACACCTGGGAACGCCTGGAGGAGGCGTTGATCATGGCCGACGTCGGCGCGAGTACGACCGCGTCGGTCGTCGCCAGGCTGGAGGCGGAGGTCGCCGCCGGTGAGCTGGAGGGCGGCGAGGCGCTGAGCGAGCGTCTGATCGCGCTGCTCGCGCAGGCCACGCGCGTAGGCGACGCGCGCATCGACATACGCGCGCAGCCGACCGTGATCATGGCCGTCGGCGTCAACGGCACGGGCAAGACGACGACGATCGGCAAGCTCGCCTGGCACCTGCACAAGGAGCTCGGGCGCAGCGTGCTGCTGGGCGCCGCCGACACCTTCCGCGCGGCCGCCAGCGAGCAGCTGCAGGGCTGGGCGCAGCGAGCCGAATGCGAGATCGTCACGGGCGAGCCCGGATCGGACCCCGGCGCGGTGGCCTTCGAGGCGATCGCGCAGGCGCGCGCGAAAGGCGTCGACGTGGTGATCATCGACACGGCCGGGCGCCTGCACACGCAGGACGACCTGATGGGCGAGCTGACGAAGGTGCGCCGCGTGATCGCGCGCCAGCTCGACGGCGCACCGCACGAGACGCTGCTGACGATCGACGCGACCACCGGGCAGAACGGGCTGCGCCAGGCCAAGCTGTTCGCGCAGGCGGCCGACGTGAGCGGCGTCGTGCTGACCAAGCTCGACGGCACCGCGCGCGGCGGCATCGCTCTGGCGATCGCCCGCGAGCTGGACATGCCGGTCAAGCTGATCGGCGTCGGCGAGTCAGTCGAGGATCTGCGCCCGTTCGACTCACACGACTTCGCGCGCGCTCTCGTCGCGCAGTGAACGCGCGCCGCGCGCGCCGCGGAGGGATAACCTGAAGGCATGGACCTGTGGGTCATCTGGCTCGTCGCGGCGTGTCTGCTGGGGGTCGGGGAGATGCACCAGGGCGGCTTCTATCTCGCGCCGTTCGCCGCCGGCGCGGCGCTGGCCGCGATCGCCGGGCTGCTCGGCGTCGGCGGTGCGCTCACGGCGATCGTCTTCCTCGTCGCCTCGCTGCTCGCGTTCACCACGCTGCGCCCGGTCGCCCAGCGCCACCGGCGCCTGCCGCCGTCGATTCGCACCGGCGCCGCCGCGCTCGTCGGGCGCCCGGCGCTCGTGCTCGAGCGCATCGCCAACGACGAGGGCGTCGGCTGCGTGAAGATCGACGGCGGCGAGGTGTGGACGGCGCGCAGCTATGACGAACACGAGGTGATCGACGCGGGCGAGCGCGTCGAGGTCGTAGAGATTCGGGGCGCGACAGCGCTGGTCATGCACTAGAAAGGAACCGCCTGTGGTCGCTCTCATCGTCATCATCGTCGTGGTCGTGTTCGCGCTGGTCGTCGCCGCGCGCACGATTCGCGTCATTCCCCAGGCGCGCGCTGGCGTCGTCGAGCGTCTTGGGCGCTACAGCCGCACGCTCGAGCCTGGGCTGACGATCGTCACGCCGTTCATCGACCGCGTCAAGCCGCTCGTCGACCTGCGCGAGCAGGTCGTCAACTTCTCCCCGCAGTCGGTCATCACCGAAGACAACGTCGTCGTGGGCATCGAGACGGTCCTGTATTTCACGATCACCGATCCGCGCTCGGCCACCTATGAAATCGCCAACCCGCTGCAGGCGATCGAGCAGCTGACCGTGACGACGCTGCGAAACGTCATCGGCGGGCTGACGCTCGAGGCGACGCTGACGGCGCGCGAGAACGTCAACACCGAGCTGCGCGTCGTGCTCGACGAGGCGACCGGCAAGTGGGGCATCAGGATCAATCGTGTGGAGATCAAGTCGGTCGACCCGCCGCCGGACATACGCAGCGCGATGGAGAAGCAGATGCGCGCCGAGCGTGACCGCCGTGCCGCGATCCTCACGGCCGAAGGCGAGAAGCAGTCGCAGATCCTCACCGCCGAGGGCGCCAAGCAGGCCGCCGTGCTGACCGCCGAAGGCGCGCAGCAGGCCGCCGTGCTCGACGCCGAGGGCGAGCGCCAGGCGGCGATCCTGCGCGCCGAAGGCGAAGCCAAGGCGATCGACACCGTCTTCACGGCGATCCACGAGGGCAAACCCAACCGCGAGCTGCTCAGCTACGAATACCTGCAGATGCTGCCGCAGCTGGCCGAAGGCGACGCCAACAAGGTGTTCGTAGTCCCGTCGGAGTTCGCGCAGGCGTTCGGCGGCATCGGCGAGGCGCTCGCCGCACGCGGCGGCGGCGGTGCCGGCGGTGGCACGGGCGGCGGCGCCGGTGGTGGCATCGGCAGCGGCGGGGCCCCGCGGGTCAAGCCGCCGGCGCCCGAGCGCCGCGCGGACGCCTGAGCTGCGCGATGTTCGACTCGCTCGCCGAGAAGCTGCAGGAGACGCTCGCCGATGTGCGCAACCGCGGCACGCTGACCGAGCAGGACATCGACGCGGCGATGCGCGAGATCCGCCTCGCGCTGCTCGAGGCCGACGTCAACTTCAAGGTCGTGCGCCAGTTCACCTCCGAGCTGAAGGAGCGCTGCCTCGGCGCCGACGTGGTGGGCGGGTTGAACCCCGGCCAGCAGGTGATCAAGATCGTCGGCGAGCAGCTGACCGAGCTGATGGGCGGCGCCTCGGCGGGGCTCAGCTTCTCGCCGCGGCCGCCGACGGTCATCTTGATGGCCGGCCTTCAGGGCTCGGGCAAGACGACCGCCACGGCCAAGCTCGCGCGCTACCTGCGCGAGGAGCATTCCTCGTCCGTCGCCGTGGCGGCCTGCGACGTGTATCGCCCGGCCGCCGTCGAGCAGCTCGTCAAGGTCGCCGCGCAGGCCGGCGCGCAGGCTTACGAGCAGGGCACCGATCGCGATCCCGTGGAGATCGCCAAGTGGGCGCTCGACCGCGCACGCGAGGACGGCAAGGACGTCCTGATCGTCGACACGAGCGGTCGCCTGCACGTCGACAAGGAGCTGATGGACGAGCTCGTTCGCATCCGCGCGGCGGTCAAACCGCACAGCGTGCTGCTGGTCGTCGACGCGATGACCGGCCAGGACGCCGTGAACGTCGCCGAGCAGTTCGCCGAGGCGGTCAAGTTCGACGGCGTCGTCATGAGCAAGCTCGACGGCGACGCACGCGGCGGCGCCGCGCTGTCGGTGAAGGCGGTCACCGGCAAGCCCATCCTGTTCGCCTCGACCGGCGAGAAGCTCGAGCAGTTCGAGCGCTTCCACCCCGACCGCATGGCTCAGCGCATCCTCGGCATGGGCGACGTCATGAGCCTGATCGAGACGGCCGAGCGCGAGTTCGACGAGGACGACGCGCGCGAGCTCGAGCGCAAGCTGCGCCGTAACGAGTTCGACCTCTCCGACTTCCTCGACCAGATGCGCATGGTCAGGAAAATGGGACCGCTGAGCAACGTGCTCGGCATGATCCCCGGGCTGGCCGGCGCGCAGCTGAAGAACATGAAGGTCGAAGAGCGTGAGCTCGACCGCATCCAGGCGATCATCCTCTCGATGACGCCCGACGAGCGCCGCCGCCCGGAGCTCATCAAGGGCTCGCGCCGGCTGCGCATCGCGCGCGGCTCAGGCACCAACGTGCAGGCGGTCAGCCGTCTGATCAAGCAGTTCGGCCAGACGCGCAAGATCATGCGCCAGGTCGGTCGCGGCAAGATGCCCGACATCGGCGCGCTCATGCGCGGCGCACGCTGAGCCGCGCTCCGACGCTCAGCCACGCTCGAACCGCTTCGGCGCTCGGCCACGACCCAACCCGCTGCGCGGCCACGCCCAACCCGCTTCGGCGCTGTGCACCGTCTAAGCTCTTTGCGCAGGTTCCAGCTGTCGAGCAGAAAGGCAAAAGTGTCGGTTAGGCTGAGGCTCACGCGAGTGGGCGGCAAGAAGGACCCGATCTGGCGCGTCGTCGTCGCCGATCAACGCTCTCCGCGCGACGGGCGCGTGATCGAGACGATCGGCCAGTACAACGCGCAGACCGACCCCTCGACGATCGTGCTCGACGAGGAGCGCGCGCGCAGTTGGCTGGCGCGCGGCGCGCAGCCGACCGACACCGTGCGAAAGCTGCTGCGCATCCAGGGCATCGACGCCAAGCGCAACTAGCGAAGGCGCACTCGTGGCGATGGCTGCGCACACACGATGAGCGATCGCACGACATCCGACGAGCAGGCCGGCGAAGTTCCCCGGCGGCTGCTCGAGTACCTCGCCGAAGGGCTCGTCGACGAGCCCGAACAGGTGTCCGTGGAGAGGTTCGATGGCGACCAGGGAACGATCGTGCTCGAGCTCAGCGTCGGCGACGGCGATTACGGCAGGGTGATCGGCCGCGGCGGGCGCACCGCGCATTCGCTGCGCACCGTCGTCAAAGCCGCCGCCACCGGCGAGGGCTGCCATGTGCTCGTCGACATCGTCGATTGAGCGCGCGCATCGCGGACTGCGCGAGGTCGGAGCGGGGGGCGACGCCAGGTGAGCGCGCCGCAACGTGAGCTGGCGGCCGGGCGCGTGGGGCGCGCGCACGGCCTCGACGGCAGCTTCTACGTGACCGGCGCGCTGCCGCGCCTGCTGACGCTCGGCGCGAGCGTGACCGTCGGCGGGCAAAGCGCCGAGATCGTGCGCCGCGCGGGCACCGACGTGCGCCCGATCCTGCGCCTGGCCGGCGTCGCCGACCGCGCCGGTGCCGAGGCGCTGCGCGGGCAGACGCTCACCGTCGCAGCCACCGGCGCGCCGGCGCTCGGCGAGGACGAGTGGTGGGCGCACGAACTGCAGGACTGCGAGGTGTTCGACGGAGATCACCTGCTCGGCACCGTCACGCGCCTCGTCGAGCTGCCTTCGTGCGAGGCCGTCGAGGTCGATCGCGGCGACGGCCGACCGCTGCTCGTGCCGCTGGTCAGAGACGCCATCCGCAACGTCGACACGCACGCGCGGCGCATCGATGTGGACGGCCAGTTCCTCGATCTCGAGGATCGCTCATCTTCCACCCGAGCGGCCGACGGCTTGCCGTCCAGCGACCATCGGGACGCAAGTGGACATTGACGTCTTCACGCTGTTTCCCGCGTGGTTTGACTGGTTCTCCGCCCAGCGCCACGTCGCCAACGCGCTCGCCGGCGGCTCGTCGCTCGGCTGCGTCAGCTACCGCGACCACACCACGCTGAGCGGCGCGCAGGTCGATGACATGCCGTTCGGCGGTGGCGCCGGCATGGTGCTGCGCGTCGACGTCGTCGAAAGCGCGCTGCGCGCGCGCTATGGCGTCGATCCGAGCGAGCTTCGCGGGTCGCGGCGCGTGATCGCGCTGTCGCCGGGCGGGCGCCAGCTGGACGAGGCGACCGTCGGCCAGCTCGCGCGCGAGCCCGCGCTGACGCTGCTCTGCGGGCGCTACGAGGGCTTTGACGAGCGCATAATCGAGCATTTCTGCAGCGACTCGCTGTCGATCGGGCGTTACGTACTCTCCGGCGGCGAGCTAGCCGCGATGGTCGTCTGCGACGCCGTCCTGCGCAAGCTGCCCGGCGCGCTCGGAGACGATCGCTCGGCCGTCGAGGAGTCCTTCAGCGCCGCGCTCGGCGGCGACCCCGAGTACCCGCAGTACACGCGCCCCGCCGAGCATCGCGGCTGGCGCGTACCCGACGTGCTGCTGTCGGGGCATCATGCGCGCATCGAGCAGTGGCGGCGCGAGCGCAGCCGCGAGCGCGGCGAGCGGTTGCGCATCGAACGCGCCGGCGAGCTGCGCCACGGCGATTGACGCGGCGAGCGACGGCCTTTCGCTACCATTGCCAGTCGCGCTGGCCGGCCACGCCCTTGAGGTTCCCCCCGGTCACCAAGGCGCCACCTCTTTACGTTATGAGCAGCGTCATCGAAACCATCGAGCGCGCGCAGCTGCGCCGCGTCCCATCTTTCGCTCCCGGCGATCGCGTGAAGGTGCACTTCCAGGTCATCGAGGGCACGCGCAGGCGCGTGCAGGTGTTCGAGGGCGTAGTCATCAAGCGCCAAGGGCACGGCATGCGTGAGACGTTCACAGTGCGCAAGCAGTCCTTCGGCGTGGGCGTCGAGCGCATGTTCCCCGTGCACTCGCCGAAGATCGAGCGCATCGAGCTCGCCGCGCGCGGCGACGTTCGCCGCGCCAAGCTCTACTACCTGCGCGACCGCGTCGGCAAGCGCGCGCGCGTGCGCGAGCGTCGCTACTCCGGTCCCGAAGAGACCGTCGAGCCGGGCCTGCTGCACGCGCCGTCGCAGGCGACCGACGCCGACGGGCTGACCGCCGAGGAGACCGTCGTCGAGCAGGACGCCGCCACGCAGGCCGGCGAGGACGCCGGCCAGCCGGCCGGCGACGCATCACAGGACGTCGCGCAGGACGCGCCGGCGCCGGCGCGTGACGGCGACGCGAGCGAGGACACCGCGCCCGAGGCGCTCGCCCAGGACGCGGCCGCCGCCGGCCCGCAGGCGACCGACGAGACGCCGGCCGACGGCGAGTCCTCCCGCGATGCCGATGGCGACGAGGGAGACGTAGTCGGCGACGAGCCGGCGTGAAACGCCGCGCCAAGCGGTCGAAATCGACCGCTAGCTCGGCCATCGAGCTGGTTCTCATCATCGCCGTCGCCGTCGGACTGGCCTTCGGCATCCAGGCGTGGGTCGTCAAGCCCTATCGCATCCCCAGCGGCTCCATGGAGCCGACGCTGAACGTCGGTCAGCGCGTGCTCGTCAACCGCATCGGCACGCACTTCGGCAAACCGCACGTCGGCGAGATCGCCGTCTTTCACCCGCCCGAAGGCGCGCAGAACGAGCAATGCGGCTCGACAACGCGCGTCGCCCCCGGCGGCGCTCCGTGCGCCGAGCCGGTGCCCAAAGAGGCCAGCGTCAACTTCATCAAGCGCATCGTCGCCGGCCCCGGAGACACAATCCGCGTCGTCGAAGGCCACGTCTATCGCAACGGAAAACGCGAGGCCGACTCCTACATCCGCCCCTGCCCGGGCGTCACCGAGTGCAACTTCCCCGTGGCCATCACCGTTCCCGCCGGGCACTGGTTCATGATGGGCGACAATCGTGGCGAATCCGACGACAGCCGCTTCTGGGGCCCAGTCCCCACCGGATGGATCATCGGCGACGCTTTCGCCACCTACTGGCCCCCCGACCGCATCGGCACCCTCTAGCGCCGACGCCGGCGCCGTGGTCAGCGACGTGGCCTCCGCGCGCAGCTCCACCGCCGCGAAGTCCCGTCGCGCCGGCGGCTCGGCGCGTGCCCGTCGGCGCGCCCGGCGCAACAGCAGCGGACGGCGCCTGTTCGCCTTCGACCGCCGCCTGGAAGTGCCGCTCGTCGCCGGCGCCGACGAGGCCGGGCGCGGCTGCCTGGCCGGCCCGCTCGTCGCCGCTGGCGTGCTGTTCGACTACGACGCCCTGACCACGCGCGAGCTGCGCGCGCTGAGCGCGCTCAACGACTCCAAGCAGCACACCGCGCAAGCGCGCGAGGCGCTGCTGCCGCTCGTGCTCGCCAGCGCAGCGCGCGTCGTCGTCGTCTCGCGCTGCGTGCGCGGCATCGACGCGCGCGGGCTGCACAAGACCAACCTCGCCGCGCTGCGCGACGCGCTCATCGGCGTCACGCGCGACGTGCGCGGCGATGTCATCTGCCTGTCCGACGGCTTTCCCGTGCGCGACTTCGGCCGGCCGCAGCGTGCCATCGTCGACGGCGACGCGACCAGCGCGGCGATCGCCGCCGCCTCGATCGTCGCCAAGGTCACGCGCGATCGTTTCATGCACCACGCCGACGGCGAGCACCCGGGCTGGAGCTTTGCCGAGCACGTCGGATACTCCACGCCGGTGCACCGCGAGGCGATCCTGCGCCAGGGCGTCTCGCCGCTGCATCGCATGTCGTTTCAGTCGCTGGCCTACCAGCAGCTGGCGCTTTAGCCATCGAGCAGGGCGCGCGCGCTTCACGGGGCGCTGATGCCATGCGGCCACGCGACCGACACCGTCGCGGCCTCACCACGCGCCCTTGACGTGCTCGACGTCGCGCACGTTTCCGCGCGAGTCGATCACCACGCCGATCGCGTCCAGACGGATCGCACGCGCACGCGAGCGATACCGCGCGCCGTCCTCGCGCAGCCACGCCGCCGCCAGCCGGCGCAGCCTCGCCCGCTGGCGTGAACCGAGCCCCAGCAGCGGCTGCTGGTCTTCGCGGATCGAGCGCTGGGTCGCGCTGACGCGGCGCGTCTTGACCTCCACGAACACGAGCGTGTCGCCGTCGCTGGCGATCACGTCGATCTCGCCGTGTCGCGTGCGCACGTTGCGCGCCAGCAGCGCGCATCCGTGGTTTCGCAGGTGGATCGCCGCAAGCTGCTCGCCGCGGCGCCCGAGCGCCCGGCGCGCTTCGTCGGCTCGGGCGCTCACGAGCCATCAGACGGGTTGTGGCGAACAACGGCCATCGGTCGCAGGCTAGGACCGGCCTGGGACGCAACGCTCGGGCGCGGATGGCGGATGGCGGATGGCGTGCCTCGCGTGGGCGCGGGCGCTGCGGCCTGGTGCGGGGTTCAGTCGGCCCAGCTCACGAGCCCGCGGGCCTGGGCTCGAGCGCCCGAGCGCATGCTCGCGAGCGCCGGGCGCTCCTCGACGGTCACCGCCAGCGACTCGATCGATCCGGCGCGCGCGTTGGGCGCCAGCGAGATCGATCCGCAGGCGTGCGCGTCGGCGAAGTCCGCCCCGAGAAACCTCGTCTGCGCGGCGACGAGCACCGCGTAGGCGATCGCTGCGGCCTCGTCCGGCGGCGGCTCGCGCGCATGGGCGACATCGAGGTCGACCTGCGCCAGGCCGTCCAGCCCGACCAGGCGCCAGGCGTCGATCAGCAGCGCCAGCTGGACGCCGTGGCCGGCGCTGAAGGGCACTTGCTGCAGCAGCTCGCGCCGGGCGGCCGTGTGGCCCGACAAAGGCTGATCGAACACCGCCAGCTCAGGCGCGTGCAGGTTCAGCAGGGGGCGCGCCATCAGCTCGCTCACCGCGCCGCCGCGCCGGGCACCCTCGGGCCGCGCCGCCGAAGGACCCCGTGCGACGCCCTTGACCAGCCGTACCGCCGGATCGCAGATAAGCGGCCCGAGCAGCGCGGCGAGGGCGACGGCGTCGAGTCGGGGGGCGGCGGTGTCGACGAACGCGACGAGGTCGCTGTCGAGGACTCGCAGCGCGCGCCACAGCGCGTCTCCCTTGCCGCGCACGGGCCCGAGCTCGGCCGACAGCTCGTCCGCCCGCACCAGCTCGCCACGCGCATCGGCGGCGATCTGCACGCCGGCGTCGCCCGCGCCGGCGTCGACGACGAGCACATGGTCGAGCAGGCCGGCGCCGCGCAAGCTGCCGGCCGCCGTCGCGATCTCGCCGATCGCCGTCGTGTCCTTCCACACCGGCAGCACGAGCGCGATCGAGGCGCGCTTGGCGGCCAGCAGGCGTCGCAGCGGGAACTCGTGCGCGACATGCGAGCGCCGCGCGCGCCAGTCCGAGCGGGCGAGGTCGTGCGCCAGCCCGCGCGGAGCGCGACCGCTGGTTCGCGCGGAGGTCGTCACGCGGACGCGCCGGCTGCGATGGATCGTCACGCCGCGCAGGCGCAGCTCGCGCTCCAGCGCTTCGTCCTCGTGCGCCGCGTGCACCGGCAGCCCACCGCAGCGGCGGTAGGTGTCGGCCGTCAGCGCCAGCGACGCGCCGCTGAACTGGTGGTGCTCGGCGGGCGCCTGCTGGCCTTCGTGGGCGAGCACGGCGCGCAGGCCGTCAGCCGCGCGCACGTCACAGTCGGCGAGCGCCTGAGCGGAGATCGTCGCGATCTCCCGCGGGTCCAGCTGCACCTCGCCGCCGATCGCGCTCGCGCCGAGCCGCGCGAGCTCCAGCTGAACGGCCAGCCAATCCTCGGCGACGACGCTGTCGGCGTCGGTGCTCGCGATCAGCCCATCGGGCCGTCCCGCCGACAGCAGCCGCGCGCAGGCGATGTCCATGCCGCGCCGACGCGCGCGCCCGACACCCTCGGCCCGCTCCAGCACCAGCGCGTGCAGGCGCAGCGACGGCTCGCGCCGTGCATGCTCGCGCAGGCGCTCGTGCGTCGCGTCACGACAGCCGTCCAGCACGACGACGACCTCGTAGCGCTCGCGCGCCACTGCCCGCTGGGTCGTCAGCGAGCCCAGGCAGGCCTCGATCCGCTGCTCCTCGTCGCGCGCAGGGACCACAACGACGGCGCACAGCGAGCGATCGGGGGGCGCCAGCGCGCAATGCCCAGCGCCGCGCCCGTAGGCACGCGCTGCACCGGCTGCCGGGTGATCGTCGAGCATCACGGCGCCTTCCCTCCGTCGCGGATCAACTCACGTCCCCGCTCGTAGTCCTCGTCGCGGTCGTGCGTCAGCACGCCGACCGCGACGCCACCACGCGAGTACCACACGGTGAAGGCGTCCGACGCATGGGTCTGCAGGCGAGCCTCGTCGAACCCGTCGCCCCACGCCGCGTACTTCAACGTCCGCTCGCCGATCGTCGACCAGAAGCCGGGCACGTCGCTCCAATGCGCGTCCTCACCGGCGAGCCTCCGGCCGGCGACCTCGCCGTGGCCGAGGGCATCCCCCCAGTGCTCGACGCGCAACGCCCGGCCGGCGCTCGTGTTCTGCGCGAACGCCAGGTCGCCGACCGCGAACACGTCGCTTGCGGCGCCGCTCGCGCGCATCGAGGAGTCGACGGCGACAGCACCTTCGTGCAGCGCCAGCCCGGCCCGCTCGGCGAGCGCTGCGCGCGGGCGCACTCCCATGCCGAGCACCACACACCCGCCGGCGATGCGCTTGCCGTCGCGCAGCTCCACCGTGCTGGCGTCGTGCACCGCGGTGACGTTCACGCCGGCGATCAGCTGCACGCCGAGGTCGGCCAGCCATGCGGCGATAAGCTCGCCGGCCTCTTGCCCGAGGCGCTCGGCCTGGGGGGCCGGCTCCCGGCCGACGAGCACGACGTCGACGCCGAGCATCGCCAGCGATGCGGCGATCTCGCAGCCGATGAAGCCCAGCCCGATCACGATCGCCGTGCCGCTCTCGCGCGCGCGGCGGGCGATCGCCAGGCTGTCGGACAGGCTCCGCATCGTCAGCACGGCGGCGTCGTCGAGGCCGGGCAGATCGGGACGCAGCGGCTGCGAGCCGGTCGCCAGCACGATCGTGTCGGCGCGCAGTCGACGCGCATCCTCGAGCGTCACCGCGCGGGAGGCCGGCTCGATCGCTGCGACCGTCGCGCCGCGCAGCAGCTGCACGTCGTGCTCGGCGAACCAGCCCTCCTGCTCGAGCGCCAGCTCGCGCTGGTCGAGCTCACCGCGCAGGAACTGCTTGGTCAGCGGTGGACGTTCATAGGGCAGGTGCGGCTCCTCGGAGACGAGCGTCACATGCCCTGTTCCACCGTGCTCACGGTAGGAGCGCGCCGTGGAGAGCCCGCTCGGGCCCCCGCCGATGATCACGATCGTCTGAGGCGTCATCGCGTCTGGAGAACTGTGGTGCCAGGCGCGTCACCGTCGAAGCGATCGAGCCGGTAGCCGGGCCGCCGTGCGTCGAGCACGTGCCAGCGGCCGAGCTCGGCCAGCAGCAGGTCATGCGCCTGGTCGCCGCGCATCGGCTCCTCGACTCCCTCGCCGCGCCAGCTCACCGCGACGACGCACGCGCCGAGCGCCAGCTGATCGTCGAGCCACGCGACAGCCCGGCGCAGCGAGCGAGCGTCGAGGTAGTACAGAACCTCAGAGCAGACGATCGCGTCCCATCGTCCGGCGGGGATCTGCTCGGGGAAGCTCGCCTGCAGCAGCTCGACGCCGCGGACGCCGGCCAACCGCTCGCGCGCGATCGCCAGCGCGCGCGGGGCGAAGTCGATCGCGACCAGACGCTCGCAGCGCGGAGCGAGCAGCTGCGTGAACACGCCGATCGAGCAGCCGACCTCGAGCACGCGCCCGAGCCGGCCCGGCGCCAGCGCGGCGAGCGTGTCGGCGTACTTCTCGCGCTCGTAGTCGCTCGAGAGGTAGTCCCACGGGTCGCTGCTGGTCTCGTAGATCTGCTCGAAGCGGTCGGCGGACACGCGCGGCGCGTCGGTTGCGTGGTTCATCCGCCGCCCCGGTCGATCAGCGTTCGCTCGCCGAGCTCCACGAGCTTCGGGTCGAGCCTGTGCTGCAGCAGGAACAGATCGAGGTCACGGCGCGCGCGGTCCAGCGCGCCGCCGGCGATCAGCGGACGCGAGCCGCTCACGCGCACCGCCTCGCTGGCGATCGTGCTCGCCGCCTCGGCCAGCGCCAGGCGGCACTGTGCCGATGTCGTGCGCCAGCGCTCGATCTCGGCCGCCGGCGGCGCGTCGAGATCGCCGCGCGCCGCGATCGCGGCCTGGCCGAGCACGCTTGTCGCGTGATCCAGCCAGCGATCGATCGACCCTTGCGCGAGGCGCATGCGCCCGAGCGCGTGCAGGCGCAGCTCGTCAAGTGCGCGATCGCCGACCGCCTCGACGGTCGCCAGCAGGATCCGGTCGGCGATCCCTGCCCAGGTCGCCGCCGTGCGCACTGCGTCGCGCGAGAACCACGGCTCGCACAGCACCTCGTCGGCCCCGCCGAGGACAGCCAGGACGGGCGTCTGCAGAAACTGCACGCGGTGGCTCTCAGAGGCGCGCAGGCCCGAAGCTCGATACCAGCCTCGGTCGATCGAGATCGCGCTCGTCACGTCGACGTAGGCCAGGCGGCGCGCGTCGTGCTCGTCGCGGGCCACGACCAGCGCGCGCTGGACCCCGCCGGCGCCCGAGCAGAACGTCTTGAAGCCGTTGAGCACCGTCTCGCCGCGCTCGCCTGCTTCGATCCGCGCCGGCGGTCCCTCGCCGGGAGCGGGATCGGCGCCCCACACGCCGAGCAGCAGCGCGCCGTCGCGCACCAGCCCGAACTCGCGCTCGCGCAGCTCTGCATCAGCCAGCAGAGCCAGCCGCTCGACCCCGTTGAAGTGGCCGTCGAGTATGCGCGCGGTCGAGGCGTCGGCACCGGCGACCGCCCGGATCAGCGCGCTCTCGCGCGCGAGCGTGTCAGTCTCGCGGTCGGCCGCCAGCTGGGGGACGCCGGCGCCGGTCAGGCGCTTGAAGTTCTCAGCCGGGAAGCGTGGATTGCTGTCGAGCTCGCTCGCGCCGGCGGCCAACTGCTCCAGAGCGACTGCGAAGGAGTGAGACGGCGACGGCTCGCCGCCGTCTCCGTCATGGGTGCGGGCGCGGTGGCCGTCAACGGCCGCCTCGCAGGCCTGGGGCGCGTCGCCGAGCGCGCCCGCGTCCAGCCCGGCCGACCGCGCAGCCGCGACCAGTGGCGCCAGCAGCTCGACGGTGTTCTGGACTCCCAGTCGCGTGGCGCCGGGCCCGAGCGCGTCGTGCATCAGCACGATCGCGCCCTGCTCGATCTGCGAGCCGGCGCGGCGCAGCATCGCGCTCGGCGAGTCGCCGCGCCAGTCGTGCGTCTCGATCGTCCAGTGGACCAGCGTGAGCCCGTGCCGCGCGGCGACCCGATCGGTGGCGTCGGTGCGCACGCCCCACGGGGTGCGCCACCACGTCGGGCGCACCCCGACCGCTGCGAGCGCAGCCAGCGCCTGCACCGTGTCGCTCTCGATCTCCTGCTCGGTCAGCTCGTCGTGGCGGATGTGACGGTGGGCGTGCAGCTGGACGTCATATCCAGCCTCGACGACCATCCGCGCGACGCGCGGCAGCGCCTGCACGCGCTCGCCGAGCATGAAGAACGTCGCGCCGACGCCCAGCTGTGCGAGCACGTCCACGACGCACGGCGTCCAGAACTCATCCGGGCCGTCGTCGAAGGTCAGGCCGAACGGTCGACGTGTCGCCGTTGTCGACGGGCGCGGTCGCGGCGGCGCTACCGACAGCGTGGTGGCTCCGGGTCGTGCTTGGCTCGACGGCAGGTCATTGGCATGGCTCGCTTCTCCTCGACAGGGGGACTGATCATTACCGTACCCTCGTCTCGTGCCGGCCAATCCGGCGGGGCTCGGCTAGCTGACCTGCCCACAGACCTAGTGAACACCTGAAGGGCTGTCCGGCCCCCAACGGAGGGTGCGGTTTCCACAACTGCATCACCGAAGGAGGCCGGACATGGAAGACCGTAGGTGCAAGCTCGGACTGGCAGGGCGTCTTGAGCTGGTGAGGTTGGTCGAGCAGGGCGCGTCGCTGCGAAGCGCAGCGCGTGCCTTGGGGGTCGCGCCGGCGACCGCGCACCGCTGGTGGCATCGCTGGCGTTCGGCATCTGAAGAGCAGCGCTCTCTCCAGGAGCTGTCTGAGAACTCGTCGACCAGTTCCTCAGAGCTGCCCTTGGGCGCTCTCAGAAGAGCAGGAGCAGGCAATCCTCTCAGCGCGGGAGAAGACCAACTGGGGGCCGATGCGCCTGACCTATCTGACGGGCAGTCATCGCTCGACGATCTGGAAGGTGCTTCATCGCAACGGCTGCTCGCGCAGGCGCCGATCGAGCCCGCGGCAGAGCTCTCGGCGCTATGAGTGGTCAGAGGCCGGGGCGCTCCTACATATCGACGCCTTTCAGGTGGCGAAGTTCGAGGCTCCCGGGCATTGGGCGACGCTGCGTGCCTGTGCACGACGCCTCCACAGCCCCCGGCGCCGACGCCGACGCCGAGCCCGCGCGGCCGGGGCGAGCCGATGCGGCCGGCGACGGGCGCGCCCGACCCCGCAGCGTCGGCGCGATCGACGGCGTCACGAGCTTCATGGGCATGCGCTGGGAGGACCCGCAGACCGTCCGTCTGACGATCCGCCCGGAGCTGATCAACGCCGGCGGCCTGCTGTCGGGCGTCGTCACCTACGCCTTGGTCGACTACTGCATGGGCTCGACGCTGTGGGCGCAGACGAGCGCCGAGGAGGGCATCGCGACGATCAGCATCTCGGTCAACTACGTCCAGACCGCCGTCGACGGCGACATCGTCTGCCGCACCGAGCTCGACCGGCGCAACCGGCGTACGGCCGTGATGCACAGCGAGGTGCGACACCAGGACGGTCGCCTGCTCGTGACGGCGATCGGCAGCTACACGATCTTCCCGCGCAAGCGGCGCGCCGACGGCGCCCGCCCGCCCGCCGCTGCGGCCTCCTGAGCATGACGCGCACGGCGCTTTCGATCGCCGGCTCGGACTCGGGCGGCGGCGCCGGCATCCAGGCCGACCTCAAGGCGTTCGCGCGCTGCGGCGTGCACGGGACGACGGCGATCACCGCGGTCACCGCGCAGAACACGGTCGGCGTGCAGATGATCCACACGGTTCCCGCCGAGACGATCGTCGCGCAGGTGCGCTCTGTCGTCAGCGACATCCGCGTGGACGCCGTGAAGGTCGGCATGCTCGGCAGCGTCGAGACCGTGCGCGCGGTCGCCGCGGCGCTCGACGCGCTGCCCCCGCGCACGCCGATCGTCGTCGACCCGGTGATGGTCGCCGAGTCCGGCGCGACGCTGCTCGACGTCGATGCGCGCGACGCGTTGGTCGAGCTGATCGTCGCGCGTGCGAGCGTGATCACGCCGAACCTGCCCGAGGCTCGCGTGCTCACTGGCGTCGCATCCGGCGTGCACGGCCCGGCTGGCGCCCGCGCCGGTGCGACGGACGCCGAGCGCGACGAACGGGCGCAGGTCCGCGAAGCCGACGAGCTGGCGCGCGCGCTGCTCGCGCTGGGTGCGCAGGCGGTCGTCGTCACCGGCGGGCACCGAACGCGCGCCGTCGACGTGTTCCTGCAGAGCGGCGAAGAGCAGGCGATCGAGATCGCCGGCGAGCGCTATGCCGACGGCGCCGCGCACGGCTCGGGCTGCACCCATTCCTCGCTGCTCGCCGCGCAGCTCGCGCTCGGCGCCACGCCGCTCGACGCCGCGCGTGTGGCGCGTGTGCTCGCCGGCGAGGCCGTCAGAGACGGGCTGCGCGACGTCGGCGCCGGCCCTGGACCTGTCGACGTGCTGGGCATCGCGCGGCTGCGCGGCCGGTCGGGCGCTGCGTAGCGGACCGGCGACCGGGTGTCCGATCGCGCGCAGGTGCACGCGAACCGGGCCGTCGTTCGCTCGCGCGCGACCGTTCGCCGGGAGAGCGCCCGGCGAACCGTGCCGGCGACGAGCGCTGTTTGCCATAATCGGCTGACGATGAAGCTCCTGCGCCTGAAGCCCGGTCATGGTGAGATCGTGCTTGCCGAGGGCGACATCGATGCGCCCGAGCAGGAGCGCGAGCTGATTGAGGCGTTTCGTCGCGAGCTCGACGCGGGCATGTGGGCGGCGGTGCCGTGCGAGACGCGCGACGGCCGCCGCCAGGCCGAGCTGGTCAAGCGCTTCTCAGACGTGCCGCGCGACGCCGAGCGCGTGATCTTCTTTCCGCGCGCCGCAGGCGGGGCGCCGCGGACGGATCGCTGACGCCCCGATGGCGCTCGCGCTGGGCACCGCGGGGGTCGTGCTCGTGGTGCTCCTGTGGGAGCTTGCACGGCCGCATGCCGCGCGCGAGCTCGCGCGGCTGCGCCTGCGCGGCGAACGCCTGCGCGCGCGCCGGCGCGCCGAAGGCGAGCTCGGCTATGACCCCGGCCGCGAGCGGCGCGCCGAGCAGCGCGCGCGCGAGCTGCTGCGCTCGTGCGTCGACGAGCGCGACTGGGCGATGTATCACGACCTCGGCTTCATGCGCGTGTGGGGCGGCCTGGGCGAGCGCGCGCCCGGGGTCGGCGCCCCCTATGCCTACCTGATCTACCCGCACCGTCCGATCGTCGCGTACGTGCCTCAGACGGGCGCGCTGCTGAACGAGTACTGCGTGGCGTTTCCCGACCACACGCGCCCCTACGGCAGCGCGCGCCTGCCCGACTCCGACGACGTGCTCGCCAAGTGGATGGCCCTGACGGCCGACGAGCGCCGCCTGATCGAGCAGGCCAACATGCACCTGCCCGGCCGCCAGATCGATCCCGAGCGCATACGTCGCGACCTCGCGCGCTTGGCCCGCTGGGAACGCGAGACGGGCGGCGACGCAACAGATATCGTGCGCGCCGCGTGAACACCGCCACCGCCTTCGACGTAAAGCACCGCAGCCGCGCCCTCACCGAGGGCCCCGAGCGCGCGGCCGCGCGCTCCTACCTGCACGGGATCGGCTACTCGGCCGACGACCTCGCCAAGCCGATCGTCGGCGTGGCGCACTCGTGGATCGAGACGATGCCATGCAACTTCAACAACCGCGTGCTCGCCGCGAAGGTCAAGGAGGGCATCCGCGCGGCCGGCGGCACGCCGATGGAGCTGAACACGATCGCGATCTCCGACGGCATCACGATGGGCACGGCCGGCATGCGCGCGTCGCTGGTCTCACGCGAGATCATCGCCGACTCGATCGAGCTGGTCGCGAGCGCGCACGCCTTCGACGCCCTCGTGACGATCTCCGGCTGCGACAAGACGATCCCCGGCACGGTGATGGCGCTCGCGCGCCTGAACATCCCCGGGCTGATGCTCTACGGCGGCTCGATCAAGCCGGGCCACTTCAAGGGCGCCGAGGTGACGATCCAACAGGTGTTCGAGGCCGTCGGCCAGTTCGCCTCGGGCAAGATCACCGAGGACGAGCTGCACGAGCTGGAGGAGGCGGCGTCGCCGGGCGCCGGCGCGTGCGGCGGCCAGTTCACCGCGAACACGATGGCGATGGCCTTCGAGGCACTGGGCATCTCGCCGGCCGGCGCCGCGATGGTGCCGGCCGAGGACGGGCGCAAGCTGGAGGTGGCCAGGGAATGCGGCGAACTGGTGATGGACGTGCTGCGCCGCGGGCAGCGCCCGAGCGACGTGATCACCAAGCAGGCGCTGCAGAACGCCATCGCCGCGGTGGCGACGAGCGGCGGCTCGACCAACGCCGTGCTGCACCTGCTCGCCGTGGCGCGCGAAATGGGCGTGCCGCTGGAGCTGGACGAGTTCGAGGCAATCTCCGAGCGCACGCCGCTGCTGTGCGATCTGCAGCCGGGCGGGCGCTACGTCGCGACGGAGCTGTACGAAGCCGGCGGCGTGCCGCTGGTGCTGGCGCGCTTGAAGGAGGCCGGCATCCTGCACGCCGACGCGCCGACCGTCACCGGTCGCACGATCGGCGAGCACGCCGACGAGGCGCAGGAGACCGCCGGGCAGCCGGTCGTGCGCGCGCTGTCGGACCCGATCAAAGCGACCGGTGGCTTCGCGGTCCTGCGCGGCAACGTCGCGCCGGACGGCTGCGTCGTCAAGCTGTCGGGCCACGAGCGGCGCAAACACACCGGGCCGGCGCGCGTGTTCGACGGCGAGGAGGCGGCGATGGCGGCGGTGCTCGCGCACGAGATCCAGTCGGGCGACGTGGTGGTGATCCGCGGCGAGGGGCCGGCCGGCGGGCCGGGCATGCGCGAGATGCTCGCCGTGACGGCGGCGATCATCGGCGAGGGCCTGGGCGAGGAGGTGGCGCTGATCACCGATGGGCGCTTCTCCGGCGCGACACATGGGTTCATGGTCGCGCACGTCGCGCCCGAGGCGGTCCGCGGAGGCCCGATCGGCGCGCTGTCCGACGGCGACGAGCTGACGATCGACGCCGACACCGGTCGCCTCGACGTGGCGCTGTCGGATGAGCAGATCTCACAGCGCACGGCCGCCTACGAGCAGCCGCCGCGCGCCGACGAGCACGTCGACGTGGCGATTCGCAAGTACGCAAAGCTCGTCGGCAGCGCCTCCCAGGGCGCCGTCGCGCTCTAACGGCTACTCGGCGAGGAACTGCGCGAGCAGCTCGTTGAACTCGCGCGGGCGCTCGAGCATCGAGACGTGGCCTGTGTCCTCGTAGACGACCTTGCGCGAGTCTGCGATCAGCTCGGCGAACACGTCGGCGTCGCTGACGTTGATCAGCCGGTCGCTGTCGCCCCACACGATCAGTGTGGGGCAGGCGATCTCGCCGAGCCGTTTGCGAATCTCGTAGTCGAGCACCGCTTCGAGACCCTGCTGGAAGCCCGGCTTTCCGGCGCCGCGCAGCAGCTCGGCGGCGAGCGGCGCCGCCAGGCGGCTGGGGTGACGCGCGACGACGCTCAACGTGGCGTCGCGCAGGCGCGCACGGCGCGCGACCGTGTCGGACTTCGACGCGGTCCACGCGCCCGCGGCCATGACGATCCGCTCGAGCCCGCGCAGGACGGGCACTGCGCGCGTGGCGCCCGCGGGAGCGTGCGTGGAGATGCCGGCGGCGGAGACGAGCACCAGGCGCTCGACGCGCTGGGGATAGGCGATCGCCAGCTCGGCTGCGATGAAGCCGCCCATCGAGTTCCCCACGACCGCCGCGGCGTCGATCTCCAGCTCATCGAGCAGCCCGTCGAGCAGGCGTGCGTAACCGGCGATCGACAGCTTCTCACGCGACATCGGCGAGTGCCCGAAGCCGGGCAGGTCGAGCGCGATCACGCGATGGCCCTGCGCGAACACCGGCAGCTGTTCCAGCCAGTTCGGCCACGAGCCCGACAGGCCGTGCACGAACACGAGCGGCTGGCCGGCGTCGGCGCGCTGCGGGCCGAGCGAGATCGTGTTGACGGACGTGCCGTCGATAACCACCCAGCGCTGGTGCTCGCGCCAGTCGACGTTCTGCCACGGCGCGCGCGTCGGCGAGGGCTCGGCGCTCGCGCCGTTGGCCAGTGCGGAGCCGTGGCCGCCGGTCGGATAGGTCGCGCTCATGCAGCGAATGTAGCGCGGCGGGGCCGCGCTTGATGGGATCGCGCTCGATCGCCGCGCCGGCGCTGCGCGAGACAGCGCATGGACGTGATCGCCGTCGGGCAGATTGCGGCCGGGGCAGGGCGCGACGAGGTCGGCGGCGAATGATTAGACGGAGATGAGTGGCGACGACGACGA
Organism: uncultured Solirubrobacteraceae bacterium; assembly: GCA_963794905.1. Classification (GTDB taxonomy): domain Bacteria; phylum Actinomycetota; class Thermoleophilia; order Solirubrobacterales; family Solirubrobacteraceae; genus Palsa-744. Next base: position 196,531 of record CAWCFO010000002.1, on the reverse strand, counting down.
GCAGGGCGGCCCGGCGGGCGATCGAGCGGCGGGCGGGGGTGGCGGGCGCGTGCAGACCGCTTGGCGCGGCGCGATCGGCCTGCTGATGGACGACCTCGTCCGCCGCGACGCCGCCGAGCGCACGCGCCGCGCGTACTGCGTCGACTTGGAGCAGTTCGCGCAGTGGGCCGGCGCGCAGGGGCTCGCGCCGGGCGAGGTCGGTCCCAAGCCGGTGCGCCGCTACATCGCCCACCTGAGCGAGCTCGGCGCCGCGGCGAGCACGAGCGCGCGCAAGCTGGCGGCATTGCGTGCGCTGTTTTCCAGCCAGCGCGAGCATGGCGCGATCGCCGAGAACCCGGCCGACCTCGTGTCGACCCCGAGGCGCCCGTCGCACCTGCCGCGCGTGCTGAGCGCACGCGAGGTCGCGGCGCTGCTCGACGGCATCCCGGCTGGCGGGCCGCTGGAGCTGCGCGATCGCGCGATGTTCGAGCTGGCCTACGCGTGCGGCCTGCGTGCGGAGGAGCTGGTGTCGCTGCGCGAGCGGGACGTCGACTACGACGGCGAGCAGCTGCGCGTCGAGGGCAAGGGGCGAAAGACGCGCTTCGTGCCGGTCGGCGAGCCGGCGATGAAGGCGCTGCGGCGATACGTCGAGGATCGCAACGGCCGCGGCGCGCTCGCCACCCGTCCGAGCCGCGGCGACGCGCTGTTCCTGTCGAAGACCGGCCGCGCCCTCGGCACGAGCGACGTGCGGCGGCGGCTGCGCGTGTGGACGCAGCGCGTGGCCGCGATCGGCGAACGCGCAGGCGCCGGCGTGTCGCCGCACGCGCTTCGCCACAGCTTCGCCACGCACCTGCTGGACGGCGGCGCGGACCTGCGCACGATTCAGGAGCTGCTGGGCCACGCGAGCGTGTCGAGCACCCAGATTTACACTCGGGTAGAGTCCGCGAGACTGAAAAGCGCCTACGCGCGCAGCCACCCTCGGGCCTGATACAGGGGAAAACGACACTGGAGACCAATGTCAAACCGATCGAGCTGCGGGAACTCTGGCGGCGATACAAGACTGAGGGCGATACGCGCGTTCGTGAGCGCTTGGTCGTCGCGTACTCGCCGCTGGTCAAGTACGTAGCCGGGCGCACCGCCGCCGGGCTGCCTCCGCACGTCGAGGAGGCCGACCTGATCTCCTACGGCTTGGTGGGCCTGATCAGCGCGATCGAGCGCTTCGACCTGTCGCGCGACATCAAGTTCGAGACGTACGCGATCATGCGCATCAAGGGCGCGATCATCGACGAGCTGCGCTCGATGGACTGGGTGCCGCGCAGCGTGCGCGCGCGGGCGAGGGAGGTCGAGCGCGCCAACGCGAAGCTCGAGAACACGCTGCAGCGCGCGCCGACCGACCAGGAGATCGCCGACGAGATCGGCATTACGGTCGACGAACTGAACGAGTCGCTGCTGGCGATCTCGCACTCCTCGATGGTTGCGCTGGACGAGCTGTGGAGCGTGTCGGACTCAAGCGGCGACCAGGTGTCGCTGATGGACACGATCGAGGACCCCAACGCGCCCGACCCGGCGCGCTCGCTGGACGTCGGCGACCTCAAGGACCGCATCGCCGACTCGATCGCCAAGCTGCCCGAGCGCGAGAAGCTGGTGATCGCCCTCTACTACTACGAGAACCTGACCCTGCGCGAGATCGGCGAGGTGCTCGGCGTGACCGAGTCGCGCGTGTCGCAGATGCACACCAAGGCCGTGCTGCGCCTGCGCTCGCGCATGCAGGAGGAGTCGTTCGACGACTGACGAGCGCCGCGACGCTCGTGGCGCTCTCGCTTGTCGCGCTCGCGCTCGCCGGATGCGGCGGCTCAGGCGCAGGCTCGTCGACGCAGACGAGCGCCGCGACGCAGGCGTCGATCTCTAAGGCCGTCTTCCTCGCCAGGGCCAACGCGATCTGCGTCAGAGGCAACGCCGCCAGCAAGGCCGCCCGTGCACGACTCGGCGCCAGCCCGAGCGAAGAACAGATCGTCGCCTTCGTGCGCAGAACCGAAGTGCCGGCGGTGCAGGCGCAAATAGATCAGCTCCGCGCGCTCGGCGCGCCCGCCGGCGATGGCGCGACGATCAAGAAGATGCTCGACGTCGCCCAACAGGCCGTCAGCAGGGTGAAGGTCGTGCCGACGATCCTCACGACCGGCGAGGACGTCTTTGCGCCGTTCGCCGCGCTCGCGCACCCGTACGGCCTGACCTCGTGCGCGCCGAACAGCGCGCCCGTCGGCTGACGTACCGCGCGCGGCGCGCGAGTCGGCGGCGCCGCGGTGCGGCGGTCCCGCGAGTCCTTCAAGAACGCTTCGATTCTCGCCCGCCGGCGGGCCTGGCGCGCGGCTGCGCGCGGCGGTATGGTGGTCGCACAGCTAGAGAGGAGATCGCATGCGACCCACCGCGGACCGCCAGCCGGCGGATCGGATTCGCAACGTCGCCCTTGTCGGCCATCGCGGCGCGGGCAAGACCTCGCTGCACGAGGCGCTGCTGTTCGAGGCCGGCGCGATCGGCCGCCTCGGCTCGGTGCCGGACGCGAGCACGGTGTCGGACTCCGACCCCGACGAGCAGTCGCGCCAGATGTCGATCTCGGCGTCGCTGAGCTCGTTTGCGTGGCGCGAGCGCAAGATCAACCTGCTCGACACGCCGGGCGAGCCGAGCTTCGTCGCGGACGCGCTGGGCGCGCTGCGCGTGTGCGAGTCGGCCGTGTTCGTGGTCAACGCGGTGATGGGCGTGGAGGTGACGACCAGCCGCCTGTGGGCGCGAGCGGCCGAGCTGGACATCGCGCGCATGCTGTTCGTGAACATGCTCGACCGCGAGCGCGCGGACTTCTACCGGGCGCTCGAGCAGATCAAGCGTGCGTTCGGACCGCACGCCGTGGCGACGGAGATCCCGATGGGCTCCGAGCAGGACGTGCAGGGCGTGATCGACCTCGTCGACATGAAGGCCTTTCGCCAGGACTCGCCCGAGCGTGGCGCGTGGAGCGAGGTGCCGATCCCCGAGGAGCTGAGCGAGCGCGCGCAGGAGTACCGCGAGAAGCTGATGGACGAGGTCTGCGAAGTGTCCGACACGCTGATGGAGCGCTACCTGGAGGGCGGCGAGATCTCACACGAGGAGATCGTCGACGCGCTCAAGGAGGGCACCAACCACGGCAAGATCTTCCCGGTGGTGTGCGGCGTGGCGACGCGCAACCTGGGCACCACGCGGCTGCTCGACGCGATCGTCGAGGACCTGCCGTCGCCGGTCAAGCACGGGGCGCTGAGCGTCGGCGGGCTGCAGCTCACGGCGGACGAGGACGCCGAGCTGTTCGCGTACGTGTTCAAGACGCGCGCCGACCCGTATGCCGGGCGCATCAACCTGATGCGCATCTACCAGGGCGTGCTGCCGGCCGACAGCCACGTGCTCAACACGCGCCAGCATGTCAAGGAGCGCATCGGACAGCTGCTCGTGTTCGCCGGCAAGGAGGTGCGCCACGTGGGCGAGTTCGGTCCCGGCGACATCGGTGCGGTGGCCAAGCTGAAGCAGACGCGCGCCGGGGACTGGCTGGCCGACCGCGACGAGCCGATCGAGATGCCGCGTCTGAAGCTGCCGGCGCCGGTGATGGCCTTCGCGATCGAGCCGCGCAGCCGCGGTGACGAGGAGAAGGTTTTCACGGCGCTGCGCCGCCTGCAGGAGGAGGACCCGACGATCGACCTGCACCGCGACCAGCAGACGGGCGAGCAGATCGTCGCGGGGCTCTCGCAGGTTCACGTGGAGGTCGTCGTCGACCGCCTGCGCGACCGTTTCGGCGTGGAGGTCAGCCTGCAGCCGCCGCGCGTGCCCTATCAGGAGACCATCCGCAGCACGGCGAAGGCGCGCGGCAGGCACAAGAAGCAGTCGGGCGGGCGCGGCCAGTTCGGCGACTGCCACATCGAGATCGAGCCGCTGGCGATCGGCGACGAGTTCGAGTTCGTCGACAACATTAAGGGCGGCGTGATCCCCGGCTCGTTCATCCCGGCGGTCGAGAAGGGCGTGCGCGAGGCGATGGCCTCGGGCGTCCTGGCCGGCTACCCGGTGAAGGGCGTGCGCGTGCGCCTGTTCGACGGCGCGCACCATTCGGTCGACTCGTCGGAGATCGCCTTCAAGCTGGCGGGCGTGCAGGCGATGAAGGACGCGCTGGCGCAAGCCGATCCGGTGCTGCTGGAGCCGATCATGCTGGTCACGCTGTCGGTCCCGGAGACGTACGTCGGCGACGTCATCGGCGACCTCAACAGCCGCCGCGGGCGCCCGCAGGGCATGGAGCCCGATGGCGCGATGACGGAGATCAAAGCCGAGGTGCCGATGGCCGAGATGCTCAGCTACGCGCCGGATCTGCGCTCGATCACGGGCGGCCAGGGCGACTACACGCTGGAGTTCCTGCGCTACGAGGAGGTCCCGGGGCACCTCGCGCAGAAGGTCGTGGCGAAGGGCGCGGACGAGCGCGCGACGACGCACGCCTGAGCGCGCCCGCGCCCCAGCCCAGCTACGCTGCTGGGCTGATGGCCACCAGATCGATCGTCACATCCCAACCCGACGTCGAGTGCGACGTGTGCGAGCGGCGCCTGCTGCGCGGCGAGCAGCCGGAGGTCTTTCTCGCGGCCGGCGAGCCGCGCACGGTGTGCGAGCTGTGCGCTCCGCGCGCCGCGCATCAAGGCTGGAAGCGCGGCTCGGCCGAGCACGTGACGGGCGCTTCGCCGCTTCGCTCACGGCGCGGACGCGGCCTGTTCGAGCGTCTGCGCCAATCGAGGCGCGGGGAGACCGAGCCCGGGCGCGCCGGAACGCTGCAAGCGGGCTATCTCGACGACGACGCCACGCCCAGCGAGCCGCAGCGGGCCTACGACTTCCTGGACAGCGGCGATCGGGCCCCGGCGGCCTATGCGGGCGACCCGCTCGCGCCGGCGGTCGACTCGCGCATCTTGGCGGACGAGCGGCGCGACGCGCCGAGCCCGGCCGGCCCGCTGCAGCAGGCGGTGGCGGTATTCAACGCGGGCGAGTACCCGCGTCGTGTGGCCAGCCTGACGCGCTCGCTGGGGGCGCCGGAGGTGAGCGTGCGCGCCGGCGAAGCGGTCGCCTCGTCGATCGTCATCGTGATCGCGTGGGAGCTGTGCTGGTACACCTACGAGGTCGATCTCGACGACATGCAGGGGGCACAGGCGCGAGCGATCGCGCAGGGCACAGAGCTGTCGGAGCTGGGCGAGCAGGACCGGCTGGCCAACGCGCTGGCCGACGAGCGCGGGTCCCTCGCGCTGGCCTGAGCGACCGTTGCGCGCACCGGCGGGACATCTGCCGGGCTCCGCGAGGGGCGCCGTGGGCGTGCGGCGTCGCTTGCAGGCCTTGTTTCTCGTGCATCGGAGAGTAAGATCGCCAGCGCGATGATCTATTCGGTGGTACCCAAGGCGCTTGCCGACGAGCTGTATGACAAGCTCGTCGCGCACTACGAGGACGACGACAACGTGACGGTGATCGTCGACCGCCGCGAGTTCGATCGCCGCGCGCGCCAGGGGCGCTCGTCGGCGTCGTCCAGCGATCATCCCCAGCGGCGCATCGTGCGCGACCGTCGCCGCGCCCGCGTGCCCGGCGATCTGCCGCCGCTCGCTCACGCCACCGCCTAGCCTTCTGCATACTTCGCGCCGATGAAGGTCGTGGTGCATGTCGACGGCGGCGCTCGTGGCAACCCCGGCCCGGCGGCTGCCGCATGCGTGATCGCCTCCGCCGACGGCGAGCCGCTCGGCGAGCATGCCCAGCTGCTCGGCCGCACGACCAACAACGTCGCCGAGTACCGCGCGCTGCTGCTCGGCCTGCAGCGCGCGGCCGAGCTGGGCGCAAGCGAGGTGGAGGTCGTCGGCGACTCCGAGCTGATCGCCAAGCAGGTGCGCGGCGAGTACAAGGTCAAGAACGCCGACATGCGCGAGCTGCACGCCCAGGCGATGACCGCGCTGCGCGGCTTCGATCGCTGGGGCATCCGCACCGTCCCCCGCGCGCAGAACGCCGACGCCGACGCGCTCGTCAACGCCGCGCTGGACCAAGCGCGCAACGCCAGCCGGCTCTAGTGCAATGGCTTCGCTGAGCGGGCGATAGCCAGCATCTGTTCGTTGGAGAGGTCCTCCAGCAGCGTGTTGGTCAGCCAGTAGGCCATATTGCCCTGGCGCCAGCCGATCACGTGGATGTGGCTGCCATCGGTGTAGATGAAGTACGTGACGTGGTTGATTTTGCGCTGTTCGTTGGGGTGGTTGAGCAGCGGCGGTTTCTTCCAGTCGGTGCCCTCGAAGTCGTAGTAGCCACCGAGCGTGTTCGCCTGCCATATCGCGACGTAGGCGTGACGCAGGCGGCCGCCCTGGTCGCGCAGGTCGTAGGCGCGCGCAGGCTGCTCGACGCTCGAGGCGTACTGCAGCGACGGGTAGAGCACCTTCAGCGGCATGTTGATCGTGCCCTTGGCGATTTCCGCTTCGCCCGCCGAGCCCGACGAGGAGAGGCCCAGCGAGGCGGCCGTCGGCGTCGCCGAGCGGTGCGCTTTGGAGTGGTGGTGGCCTTTGCCGCTCGGCTTGGGCTTCGGCGCGGGCTTGGGTTTGGCGACTTTTTCGTCGCCGTTGAGAAAGTCGTCCAGCGTCGCGCGCTCGAGCGCAGCAGTGCTCGTCACGTAGGACCCTCCCTTCACCGCGAAGTTCGCGCTCGTGGCACGGAACTTGACCTGACGCAGCGGCTTGCCCTGCGAGAAGCCGATCAGCTTGGCGAGTTCGATCACGCGATCGGCCGACTTGCTGAAGCCCGCCGTCACGATCGCCTTGCCGACGACGTGCGCCACGTGCTGCACCTGCCCCAGCAGGTCTTCCGCTGAGACCTGCTCGCGCAGCGCTCGCAGGAAGTCCTGCTGGCGCGCCACACGCACGAAATCCGAGTCGCCGTGGCGGTAGCGCACGTAGCTGAGCGCGTTGTTGTAACAGAGCTTCTGATAGCCCGGCTGCAGGTTGATTTCCGAGTACGCTTCGCCGCCTTCGCCGTTGATATGCAGGTAACGGTGGTCGACGTTGACGTACACGCAGCCGAGCGTGTCGACGATCTTGATGAAGCTGGCGAAGTTGACATCGACGATGCCGTTGATCGTCAAGCCGGGAAAGACTTCCTTCTCGATCGTTTCCGCGGCGAGTTCCATGGAGCCCTTCACGCCGCCGAGCTTGGCGCCGTAGGTGTAGGCGGCGTTGATCTTTTCCTGCGGGTAGTACTCGCCTTTGGAGCTTTTGATGTTGACCAGCAGGTCGCGTGGGATCGACAAGACCGAGGTCTGGCCCTGGTCGGGATCGAAGCGCACGAGCAGGATCGTGTCGCTGTGCGGCGGGTCGGTGCGATCGAGCGAGTCCTTGGCCTTGGCGCGGCGGTCTGAGCCGAGCACGAGGTAGGTCTGCGGGCCGCCGGTGTAGCGCTCGATCAGGCCCGGTTTGACAGTGACGGTGTTGCCCGCTTTGAAGATTTCCCCGCCGAGCCCTTCGACTTCGTTGAGCGCGATCGTCGCCGTGGCGCCGCCGCTGAGCCCGGCGATCAGCAGCGCGGCGACGGCGAAGCGCAAGAGCATCTTGCGCGAGTGAGAGGGGGGACGCTCGTCATCCATGGCGTGTCGGAAGCGATCTGCGCATAGAGATGGATCGAGCGCGCGCGGTCCCCCCGTCGGCGCGCACGTGGCCGTAGGGTAGCGAGCCGTCCGGCGTGCGCGCGCCGCGTGGCGAGGTACGCTCGCACCCGTGCTGAGCGCGAGAAACCGCGAGCTTCTGGGCCTGATCCCGTCGGCGCTGCTGGTGATCGCCGGCTTCACCGCGATCTTCATCCAGTCCGAGGACAACGCGCCGGGGGCGTCGACCAACCTGACGCTCAACCACGCTTCGAGCACGTCGCTGACCTACGGGCTGATCTTCCTCGGCCTGTGCCTGGCGGCGCACGGGGTCATTCGCTACGCGCTGCCGCATGCCGATCCCTACCTGTTCCCGCTCGGGGCGGTGCTGGCGAGCGTGGGGATCGTGATGGTCTATCGCATCGAACCAGTGCTCGCGCGCCAGCAGGCGCAGTGGATGGTGCTCGGGCTGGTGCTGTTCGCCGCGACGATTCTCGCGCTGCGCAACCGCGGCGTGGCGGTGCTCGAGCGCTATCGCTACACGATCGCGGCCGTGGGCATCGGCATGACGGTGCTGCCGCGCCTGCCCGGCATCGGCGCGCAGGTCAACGGCGCCTACCTGGACATCCACATCGGCAGCATCTCCTTTCAGCCGTCCGAGCTGGCGAAGATCGCGATCGTCATCTTCCTCGCCAGCTACCTGCGCGACAACCGCCAGTTGCTCGTCACCGCCGGGCGGCGCGTGCTCGGCCTGACGATTCCGCCGATGAAGCAGTTCGGGCCGATGCTGATCGTCTGGGGCGCCGCGATGGGAACGCTGCTGCTCACGCGCGAGCTGGGCACCTCGCTGATGTTCTACGGTGCCTTTCTCGCGCTGCTGTACGTGGCCACGGGACGCTTCTCGTTCCCTTTCCTCGGCCTGCTGCTGTTCGCCGTCGGCGCGTGGTTCGTGGCGACGCACGTGAGCCACGTGCACTCGCGCGTGCTCGCCTGGGAACACCCCTTCGACCCGGCGCTCTACAACAAGCCCTTCGGCGGCAGCTACCAGCTCGCGCAATCGCTGTTCGCGCAGGCCGACGGCGGCCTGCTGGGCACCGGCTTCGACCAGTCGCTGCTGCGCCTGCCGCACGCGGGCGGACCGATCCTGCCGGTGCCCGAAAGCGACACGATCTACGCCGTCATCACCAACGAGCTGGGGCTCGCCGGCGCCGCCGCGCTGCTGCTCGTCTACCTGCTGTTCGTCGCGCGCGGGCTGAAGATCGCGGCGCTGGCGCGCGACTCGTTCTCCAAGCTGCTCGCGACGGGCCTGTCGTTCGTCGTCGCCATGCAGGTGTTCGTGATCGTCGGCGGCGTCACGCGCGTGATCCCGTTGACGGGCGTGACGCTGCCGTTCGTCGCCTACGGCGGCTCGTCGGTGGTGATGAACTTCGTGCTGCTGGCGTTGCTGCTCGTCGTCTCAGACCGCGCGCGCCGTCCGTACGACCGCCGCCGCCGCCCCTGACCGGCCAGCGCGGACGCGCCCGCGCTGGTGAGCGGGCGGCGAGGCGCGTCTCGGTGAGCGAAAGCGCCCAACGGCGGCCCGGTCGCAGGGGAACCCCGGCGCGCCGTCGAAGACCGTCGCCGAGATGGGGACCTCGACGATCGCCCGCGCCAAGCCGCGGCTGCTGATGGGCGCCGCGAGCGGCGCCGACGTGGGCCGCTTTGGCGGCATCGTCGCGGCCGACCTGCGCGCGCAGCGAATCTGCTCGCCGGCCGGGCTCGATCGCCGGCCTTGGCTCGCGCGCCTGCGCCACGCGCTCGCGCAGGATCTGTTCGTGCTGCACTACCAGCCGATCGTCTCGCTGGACGACGGCCGTGTCGCCCACCACGAGGCGCTCGTGCGCCTCGCCGATGAGCCGAGTGGCGGTCTGGTCGCGCCGGCCAGCTTCCTGCCCGCCGCCGAGCGCTACGGGTTGATCCGCGAGATCGACAGGATGGTGCTCGACAAGGTCGCCGCGCTGCTCGGGTCGCCCGAGGGGGAGGGCGGAGACGATCGCGATGAACCTGTCAGCCGTGTCGCTGACCGACCGCGACATGCTCGCGCACGTGCAACGTGGGCTGGCTCGTCACGGCGTCGATCCCTCGCGCCTGGTCATCGAGGTGACAGAGACCGCGTCGATCTCCGACATGCAGCGCGCGAGGGACTTCTGCGCGGGCGTCCAGCGCCTCGGCTGCGCCGTCGCGCTCGACGACTTCGGCGCCGGCTTCGGTTCGTTTCACTACCTCAAGCACCTGCCGTTTCGCTACCTGAAGATCGACGGCGCGTTCATCCGCGGACTCGCCGGCTCGCCGCACGACCAGCTAGTCGTCAAGGCGCTCGTCGGCCTCGTGCGCGGCATGGGCCAGCGCACGATCGCCGAGTTCGTCGGCGACGACACGACGCTGCTCCTGCTGCGCGAGCTCGGCGTCGACTACGCGCAGGGGTTTCGCGGTCGGGCGGCCGCAGGCGGCGTTGGTGGGCTGATGTATGCCGGACGCGCGGGCGATTCATCGCGTTTAGAGACCGGCCTCCGGCCTCTTGGCCGAGCCGGCCTCCGCTTCTGGTTACAACTTGTGACCGCTCCGGCCGCCACGGCAGTTACGTGGCCGGCCATCCTGGCCGGCTGATGCTGTGGCCTAGCGCGGCTGGGGGAACTGCTGGCGCATCATCGCGTCCCACGCGCGGTCGGGCATCAGCCGGCGCATGGCGATCGTCAGCTTGGCCGAGGGCGTGATCGTGATGCGCGCCGGCGGGTTGCGACGCTTGATCGCCCGCTCGATCGTCTTCGCCACGCGATCGGGCCCGCCGCCGAGCAGCTTCATCGGCCCTTCGTAAGCGCCTTTGGTGACCGCGCCGACGGTCGTGTTGAAGGTCGCGTACGGGTCGTCGCCGGCGATCGCCGTGTCGGTCATGCTCGCCGTCGCCGCCTCGCCGAACTCGGTCGTGATCAGGCCGGGCTCGAGCAGGATCACGTCGATGCCGAAGCCGCGCAGCTCGAAGCGCATCGCGTCGGAGATCGCCTCGACGGCGTGCTTGGTCGCGTGGTAGTGCCCGCCGCCGGGAAACGACAGTCGCCCGCCCATCGAGCCGACGTTGACGATCTTGCCCCAGCGCTGTTCGCGCATCTTCGGCAGCACGAGCTGCGTCAGGCGCACGAGGCCGAACACGTTGGTCTCGAACTGGCGGCGCACGGCCTCCAGCGGGACCGTCTCGATCGCCCCGCTCTGGCTGTAGCCGGCGTTGTTGACGAGCACGCCGACCGCTCCCTCGGCCTGCTCGACGGCGCCGACCGCCGCCTGCATCGACTGCTCGTCGGTCACGTCCAGCGCCAGCGTCTCGCAGCCGGCGTCGCGCAGGTCGGCGATCGACTCGGGGCGGCGGGCGGTCGCGTAGACCTTCCAGCCGGCGCCCGCCAGGCGCAGCGCGGTCGCGCGGCCGATGCCCGAGGAGCAGCCGGTCATCGAGCACGGCCTTCGAGGGGTCGGACATGCGCGCAGCATATGCGCTCGCGGGCGCGGCGTGAGCGCGCGCGTGCGCCGTCTCGTGCGCCGGTCCTCTAGGCTGCTCGCCGATGCGCGCCGTCACATTCCAAGCTCCCGGCGAGGTGCGCGTCGACGGAGGTGCCCGAGCCCGAGCTCGTCGACGCGACCGACGCGATCGTGCGCATCGAGGCCAGCGGCGTGTGCGGCTCGGACCTGCACATCTACCACGGCCGCGTGAAGATCGACCCGGGCTTCACGATCGGCCACGAGTACGTCGGCACCGTGACGGCGATCGGCGACGACGTGCGCAACGTCGCGGTCGGCGACCGCGTGCTCGGCTGCTTTCAGACGGCCTGCGGCCATTGCTTCTTCTGCCGGCGCGGCTGGTTTCACAAGTGCGACGCTTCGCGCACGTTCGGCCACGGCGCCACGCTCGGCTCGCTGCAGGGCACGCAGGCCGAGCAGGCGCTCGTGCCGAGCGCCGACCTCGTGCTGCGCAAGGTGCCCGACGGGATGAGCGAGGACGTCGCGCTGTTCGCCGGCGACGTGATGGGCACCGGCTACCACGCGGCCGCCGAAAGCGGCTTGCAGCCCGGCGACGTGGCGGCGGTGCTCGGCCTCGGGCCGGTCGGGCCTCTGCGCGGTGCAGGCGGCGTTCGCGGTCGGCGCGGCGCACGTGATCGCGATCGACACCGTGCCCGAGCGCCTGAAGATGGCCGAGTCCTTCGGCGCGCAGGCCGTGCACCTGACCGAGGAGGACCCGCGCGCGGCTGCGCGCAAGCGGCCGACCGAAGGGCGCGGCGTCGACGCCTGCATCGACGCGGTCGGCGACCCGCGCGCGCTGGAGCTGGCGATCCGCCTGACGCGCAAGTGCGGCACGCGTGCAGGCGATCGGCGTGTACGCCGAGCGCTGCGAGGTGCACATGGGGCTTTTCTGGATCAAGGCGCTGAACCTGCGCTCGGGCCACGCCAACGTGATCGGCCACGTCGACCAGGTGCTCGAGCTGATGTCCAGCGGGCGCCTGGACCCGAGCCCGCTGGTGACGCACCACATGAGCTTGCAGGAAGCGCCCGAGGCGTACGCTCTGTACGACCGCCGCGAGGCGCTTAAGATCGTGCTCAAACCGTAGAGACCGCTCACAAGGAGCCGCCATGACAGCCGCTGCCGACACAGCCACCCTTCCCGACGCGCTCGGGCCCGCTGCGCGCGAGTTCCTCTCCCGTCCACAGCAGCTGCTGATCGGCGACGAGCGCACCGACGCCGCCGACGGCGCCACGTTCGTCACGCTCGACCCCTCCAGCGGGCGCGAGATCGCGACGGTCGCCCAGGCCGGCGCGCAGGACGTCGAGCGCGCCGTCGCCGCCGCCCGCGAGGCGCTGGAGCGCGGGCCGTGGGCGAGCATGCCGGCGACCGGGCGCGAGCAGCTGATGCACGCGCTTGGCGCAGGCGATCGAAGACCACGCCCAGGAGCTCGCGGAGCTCGAGTCGCTCGACAACGGCAAGCCCGTCGGGCTGGCCAAGTTCGTCGACGTGCGCTGGCGCGGCGGCGCACCTGCGCTACTTCGCCGGCTGGCCGACGAAGATCGAGGGCGGCGTGCTGCCGGTCACCGCGCCGAACATGCTCTGCTACACGCGCCGCGAACCGGTCGGCGTGTGCGGCCAGATCGTGCCGTGGAACTTCCCGCTGCTGATGGCCGCGTGGAAGCTCGGCCCGGCGCTCGCCGCGGGCTGCACGATCGTGCTCAAGCCCGCCGAGCAGACGCCGCTGACGGCGCTGCGCATCGGCGAGCTGGCGCTGGAGGTCGGCTTCCCGCCGGGCGTGCTCAACGTGCTCACCGGCGACGGCGGCGACCGGCGCCGCGCTCGTCGACAGTCCCGGCGTCGACAAGATCGCGTTCACCGGCTCGACCGTCGTCGGACGCGAGATCGGCGCCAAGGCGGGGCGCGCGCTCAAGCGCGTGACGCTCGAGCTCGGCGGCAAGTCGCCGAACATCATGCTGGCGGACGCCGACGTCGAAGCGGCGATCAAGGGCTCCTTCCAGGGCATCTACTTCAACTCCGGGCAGGCCTGCAACGCCGGCTCGCGGCTGTTCGTGCCGGCCGAGAGCTTCGACGAGGTGATGGGCGCGCTCGCCGAGGCGGCGAAGTCCGCCAAGCTCGGCCCGGGCCTCGACCCCGACACCCAGCTCGGCCCGCTCGTCTCCGCCGAGCAGCGCGACCGCGTGATGAGCTACATCGACTCCGGGCGCGAGCAGGGCGCCGAGCTGATCGCCGGCGGCGAGACCGTGCTCGGAGACAGCGGCGGCTACTACGTCGAGCCGACGCTGTTCAGCACCACCTCGGACGACCTGAAGATCGCCCGCGAGGAGATCTTCGGCCCGGTGCTCGTCGCCTCGCCCTACGACTCGCTCGAGGAGGTCGCCGAGCGCGCCAACGCAGGCGAGTACGGCCTCGCCGCGGGCGTCTGGACGCGCGATGTCGGCAACGCGCACAAGCTCGCGGCGAAACTGCGCGCCGGGATGGTCTACGTGAACACCTGGGGCAACGTCGAGCCCAACGCGCCGTTCGGCGGCTTCAAGGCCTCGGGCCTGGGGCGCGAGCACGGCCACGACGGCCTCGACGCCTACCTGGAGACGAAGACCGTCTGGACCGCCTTGTGAGCTGCGCGGCGTCGTGAACGTCGCCGCGCCGAGCGAACTTCGCCTAGCACGCACCCGCAGCAGCGCTCAGTGGGCGCCGGTGCTCGCCGCCGCGTGCGCGCTCGTGCTGCTCGCCGCGACCGCCGAGATCGTGCTCGACGGCTCGCTCGGGCACTCCGTGCTGATCCCCAAGTCGCCGCAGCTCGCCGGCTGGCTGCAGGGACTCGGCGAGCGCCTGGGCTACCGCGTCTTCCTGATCGCCGTGCTCGCCTTCTCGGCGGGCTACGCCGGCCTCGTCGCGCTCGCGCGCAGCGTCTCCAAACGCTGGGCGATCGGGCTGATCGTCGCGCTGCACGCGCTCGTGTTCGTCGGGCCGATTCTGCTCTCCACCGATGTCTTCAGCTACATCGCGTACGCGCGCATGGGCGTCGAACACGGCCTGAACCCCTACACGCACGGGCCGGTCGCGATCAGCCACGACCCGATCTACCACTACGTCGGCCAGGACTGGAAGAAGGTCTACACGGCCTACGGTCCGATCTACACGCTGATCTCCTACCCCTTCGGGCTGCTCGGCGTGACCGGAGCGGTCTGGGGCATGAAGGTCGTGGCGATGCTCGCCAGCGCGGGCACGCTCGCGCTCACCTGGCGCTGCGCGCGACTGCGCGACCTCGACCCGGTGACCGCGCTGCTGGTCGTCGGCGCCAACCCGCTGTACGTGATCTACGCGCTCGGCGGCGCGCACAACGACCTGCTGATGATGCTGCTGATGATGATCGCCGTCGCGCTGACGTTCGCGCGCCGCGACGCGTCGGCCGCCGCGACCGTCGTCGTCGGCGCGCTCGTCAAGGCGACCGTCGCCGCGCTGCTGCCGTTCATGATCCTCGCGCGGCGCAGCCGCGCACAGGTGCTCGGCGCGCTCGGCGCGCTTGCCGGCGGCCTCCTGCTCGCCTACGCGGTGTTCGGCATCGACGGCGTGAACATCGTCGCGGCGCTCAACCGCGACGCGGCTTTCGTATCCAGCGACAGCTTCGCCACGGAGATAGCGCACCTGTTCGGCAAGCCCGGCGTGTTCCCGATCGACCACGACCTGCTCAAGGCGATGCTCGTCGTGATCGTGGCGCACCTGGTGTGGCGCACGTGGCGCGGCTATGACTGGGTCGCCGCGTCCGGCTGGGCGCTGCTGGCGATCTCCGTGACGAGCACGTGGCTGCTGGCCTGGTACATCCTGTGGCCGCTGCCGCTCGCCGTGATCGCGCGCGACCGCCGGCTGCTCGTCGCAACGCTCGCGCTGCAGGGCCTGTTCGTCGTCCACCAGCTGACCCCCCTGTTCGCGCCGGTCGCATGAGCGGCGAGACGACACCCGCGGCAGGTCGGGACGGCTGGCGGCGCCTGCCGCCGTGGCTGCGCCCGCGCGACTCAGAGCTGGCCGGCAGCGGCCGGCGATGGCGCGTGGAGACCGCCGTGCTGGTGCTCGTCGGGCTGCTGCTGGCGATCGCGACCGTCAACGACGTGGTGCTCGGCACGCACGTCAACCACCGGCTCGTCGCCGACCTGCGCACGTGGCGTCACTACACCGGCCATAACTACAAAAACGTCTCCACCGAAGAGGACGTGCGCAACTTCACCACAACCGACGTCGTCTGCGGCAACACGTCGCCCGGTCCGCCCAAAGAACGCATCCAGCTGTGCCTGCAGCTGACCGGCCCGACCGTCAACGGCCTGCGCACCGCGCGCGGCGGCTGGTATCTGCCGCCGCGCAGCGACGACCTGCGCCGCTATCGCTACGGCTGCTTCGGACCGCCCAAGCAGCAGCAGGCGTGCGTGCGATGAGCGCCGTCGCCGCCGCCACCCCCGCGGCGGCGATCGAGCGCGGCCGACGTTGGCCGGCGTGGTGGCCGCTGGCGGCGCTCGTCGTGCTCGCCGCGGCGCTGCGCCTGGCGACGCTCGACCAGCAGAGCTTCTGGTACGACGAGGCCTACACGCCCGTGCACGTGCTGCACGCCAGCCTCGGCGCGACGCTGCGCGCGGTCGTGCACCACGAGAACACGCCGCCGCTGTGGTACCTGCTCGCGTGGGTCGACGTGCGGCTGTTCGGCGACGGCGCGCTGGCCCTGCGCCTGCCGTCGGCGCTCGCCGGCATCCTCACGGTGCCGCTCGTCTGGGCCGACCGCCCAGCGGCTCGCCGGGCGCCGCGCGGCGATATCGCGGCGGCGATCGTCGCGGTCAACCCGCTGTTCGTGTGGTACTCGCAGGAGGCGCGCGCGTACGGGCTGTTCGTGCTGATGTCCGCGCTGTCGCTGCTGTGCTTCGTGCGCGCGCTCGACGATCCCTCGCGCGGGCGCCTGGCCGCCTTCGCGCTCGCCGGCGCGCTGGCGCTGCTCAGCCACTACTTCGCCGTGTTCCTGCTGATCCCGATGGCCGTGCTGCTGCTCGCCGACGCGCGGAGCCGTCGCCCCGCGCTGGCGGCCGTGGCGGCGCTCGCGCTCGTCGGCCTGGCGCTCCTGCCGCTGATCTCCGCTCAGGGCGGTCACGGCACCCAGTGGATCGGGCGCTGGGCGCTGTCCAGCCGCCTGCAGGCGATCCCGCAGTACTTCCTCACCGGCTACTCCGGCGCCCCGCTCGGGCACGGCGTCGAGCTGCTCGTCGCGCTGCCGATCCTCGCCGGCTGCGCTTGGGGAGCCTGGCGCCTGGGCGAGCACGCGGGGGTGGGCACGAACCTCGCCGCCCTCGGGCGCGCGGCGCTGCTCACGCTGTCGATCGGCGCCTTCGCGGTGCTCGCGCCGATCGTGCTCGCGCTGTTCGGCGCCGACTACCTCGCGCCGCGCAACCTCGTCGGCGCGATGATCCCGCTCAGCGTGCTGATCGCCGTGCTGCTCGCCGCGGTGGACGCCGGCGCGACACCGTCGGCGGCGCGAGCGGGGCACGGGGGGGTGGCGTCCGTGCGCGCCGGGCGGGAGGGGGCGGTCGCGGCTCTGCTGCGCCCCGGAGCGCTGCTCGCCGCCACGGTCGTCGCGGCATTCGCGATCCTCTCGCTCGACGTCGACCTCAGCCCGCGCCTGCAGCGCGGCAACTGGCGCGACGTGGCCAAGGCGCTCGGGACAGCGCGCGAGCCGCGCGCGATCACCACCGTCGAGCTCGGCGCCGCGCCGCTGGAGTTCTACTGCCGGGCCGCTCGACAACCTTGCCCGCCACGCCAGTGTGCGCGTGAGCGAAATCGACGAGACCGGCTACGCGCCGCTGCGCCACGGCGCCGGCGCCTGCCCGCGGCTGGCTTTCGCCTGGCCAGCCGGCGCGAGATAGACGGGCTGATCGTGTTTCGCTTCGTATCCTCGGTGCCGCGCCTCGTGTCGGAGGCCGAGCTGCGCCGTCACGTGATCACGCTCGCCCACCCCGAGGTGCTCGTGGCGCCCGGCGATCGGACCTCCGCCGCGGCCGCAAGAACCCGTCCGTTGCGCCCGCAAACGTCGTCGTCCGATGAAAACATTTAAGTTCCCGCAATGGCGTCGTCAACCGTAGAGGCACAAAACGAGGCTCAGATGGCGCTGGAGCTCGCCTGCGAGCACCTGCTGTCGCTGCAGGATCGCGCCGGCTGGTGGCAGGGGGAGCTGCAGACGAACGTGACGATGGACGCCGAGGACATGCTCCTGCGCGAGTTCCTGGGCATCCGACGCGGCGACGAGACCGAGCGCTCGGCCGCGTGGATCCGCTCCCAGCAGCGCGCCGACGGCACCTGGACGAACTTCTACGGCGGTCCCGGCGACCTGTCGACGACGATCGAGGCCTACTGGGCGCTGCGCCTGGCCGGCGATCCGCCCGAAGCCGAGCACATGCGCATCGCCGCTGAGTTCGTCCGCGCGCAGGGCGGCCTGGCCGGCGCGCGCGTGTTCACGCACCTGTGGCTCGCGCTGTTCGGCCTGTGGTCGTGGGAGGACGTCCCCGCGCTGCCGCCCGAGATCGTGCTGCTGCCGTCGTGGTTTCCGCTGAACATCTACGACTTCGCCTGCTGGGCGCGCCAGACGATCGTCGCGCTGTCGCTCGTCAAAACGCATCGCCCTGCGCGCGAGCTGCCGTTCGACCTCGGCGAGCTGCAGGTCACCGGCGCGCAGCCCACCGACGAGCCGCTGGCCGCCGCCGCGCGCTCGCTGGCTGGCGCGCGGAGACCGCCTGCTGCGCGCCTACGAACGCCGCCCGCTGCGACCGTTGCGGCGGATCGCGCTGGCGCGCGCCGAGCGCTGGATCGTGCGCCGCCAGGAGGCCGACGGCTCGTGGGGCGGCATCCAGCCGCCGTGGGTCTACTCGCTGATCGCGCTGCACCTGTCCGGCTACGCGCTCGACCATCCGGTGATGCGCCGCGGGCTGGAGGGTGTCGAGGGCTTCATGGTCGAGGACCGCGACGACTCGCGCGGCGTCGGCGCGCCGCCCGGGCGCAGCCGTCGCCTGGAAGCGTGCCAGTCGCCGGTGTGGGACACGGCGCTCGCGCTGATCGCGCTGAGCGACGCCGGGCTGGCCGGCGATCACCCCGCGCTCGTGCGCGCCGCCGACTGGCTGCTCGACGAGGAGGTGACGATCCAGGGCGACTGGTCGGTCGCCCGCCCGCAGCTCGCCCCCGGCGGCTGGGCGTTCGAGTTCGCCAACGCCAACTACCCCGACGTCGACGACACGGCCGAGGTCGTGCTCGCGCTGCGCCGCGTCAAGGCCAGCGCGCGCCTCGACGGCGCCGTGCGGCGCGCCGCCGCTTGGGTGCGAGGGGATGCAGAGCTCCGGTGGCGGCTGGGGCGCCTTCGACGCCGAGAACACGCGCACGATGGTGCGCGAGCTGCCGTTCCTGGACTTCGGCGAGGTGATCGACGAGCCCAGCGCCGACGTCAGCGCGCATGCGCTGGAGATGCTCGCCGAGCTGGGGCTGTCGGACACTCCGGTCGCGCAGCGCGGCCTGCGCTGGCTGGTCGAGCAGCAGGAGGCCGACGGCTCGTGGTTCGGGCGCTGGGGCGTCAACCACGTCTACGGCACCGGCGCCGCCGTGCCCGCGCTGATCGCCGCCGGCATCGCCGGCGGGCGATCCGTGCGTCGAGCGCGCCGTGCGCTGGCTGGTCGAGCACCAGAACGAGGACGGCGGCTGGGGCGAGGACCCGCGCTCCTACGACGAGGCCGAGTGGATCGGGCGCGGCGCGAGCACCGCTTCGCAGACCGCCTGGGCGCTGCTCGCGCTGCACGCCGCCGACGCCGACACCGAGGCGATCGACGCGCGGCGTCGGATGGCTGGTCGCCACGCAGCGCGCCGACGGCGGCTGGGACGAGCCGCAGTACACCGGCACGGGCTTCCCGTCGGACTACTACATCAACTACCACCTCTACAGGCTCGCCTTTCCGATCATGGCGCTCGGACGCTGCCGGCGATGATGCTGCTGGCCGACGCCGCTGCCGACGCGCGTCCGAGCGCTCGCGACGGTGATGGCGCGCGCCGAGGAGCGAGAACTTCCCCGTCGCCAGCCGGCTGCTGCCGCGGCGCGTGCGCGAGCACCTGCTCGCGGTCTACGGCTTCGCGCGGCTCGTCGACGAGCTCGGCGACTCCGCGCCCGGCGACCGCCTGGCGGCGCTGGACTGGCTGGAGGGCGAGCTGCGCAGCGCCTTCGACGGCACGCCCGAGCACCCGCTGATGCGTCGCCTGGCAGCCACAGTGCGCGAGTGCGGCCTGCCGCGAGGCCCGTTCGAGCGCCTGATCGAGGCCAACCGCGTCGACCAGCGCGTCGCGCGCTATGAGACGTGGGAGCAGCTGCGCGACTACTGCGCGCTGTCGGCCGACCCCGTCGGCGAGATCGTGCTCGGCGTGTTCGGCAAGGCCACGCCGCAGCGAATTGCGCTGTCGGACTCGATCTGCACGGCGCTGCAGCTGGCCGAGCACTGCCAGGACGTCGCCGAGGATTACGCCGCCGGGCGCGTCTACCTGCCCGCCGAGGACCTCGCGCGCTTCGGCGCGAGCACCGCCGAACTCGACCCCGCCGGCCGCGCGCGGGGCACGCGCGTCGACCCCGCCGCCCGGCGCAAGGCGCGCGCATCGGCGCCGCGATGACCGCGTGCTGGCGTTCGAGGTGCAGCGCGCGCGGCGCCTGCTCGACGAGGGCGATGCCGCTGATCGCACAGCTGCAGCGGGCGCGAGCGCCTCGCCGTGGCGGCGTTCGTCGCCGGCGGGCGCGCGGCGCTCGACGCGATCGAGCGCGCCCGCTACGAAGTCCTCGACGGGCCGCCGCGCGCCTCTCGCCCGCGCAGGCTGCTTGCGCTCGCCGGCGTGCTCGCCGGGCGCCGCGCGGGCGTGCGCGCGTCCGCGCCGCGGCCGTCGTGAGCGCCGGCGCCGGAGCGACGTCGTGAGCGCATGCGCCGGAGCGACCGTGTGAGCGCGACCCGGAGCGAGGACGTGGGCACGATGGGCACGGACGAGGCCTACGCGGCGCTGCGCGGCGATCACGCGCTCGCAGGCGGCCAACTTCTACTACGGCATCCGCCTGCTGGCGCCCGCGCGCCGGCGCGCGATGTGCGCCGCCTACGCCTTCGCGCGGCGCATCGACGACATCGGCGACGGCGACCTGGAGCGCGCGCGAAAGCGCGAGCTGCTCGACCAGGCCGCCGCGCAGCTGGGCGAGCTCGAACGCACCGGCTCGGCGCGCCATGCGCCGCAGGACCCGGTGATCGTCGCGCTCGCCGACGCCCACCGGCGCTTCTCGCTGCCGCCCGGCGCGATGGGCGAGCTGATCGAGGGCGTGCGCATGGACGTCGACGAGGTCGCCTACGAGACCTTCGACGAGCTCGTCGTCTACTGCCGGCGCGTCGCCGGTGCGATCGGCCGCGTCTGCCTGGCGATCTTCGCCACGCGCGCGGGCTCAGCCGGCGCAGCGAGTGACCGCGAGCACGCCGAACGGCTCGCCGACGACCTCGGCGTGGCGCTGCAGCTGACGAACATCCTGCGCGACGTGCGCGAGGACGCCGAGATCGGCCGCGTCTACCTGCCCGCCGAGGATCTGCGGCGCTTCGGCGTGCTCGCCTCCGACGACGCCGACGGGCGCTACGCGCCGCGCATGCTCGCCGCGCTCGCCGATCCGGCCGCGAGCCCCGCGCTCGCCGAGCTCGTGCGCTTGCAGGCGCAGCGCGCGCAGCAGTGGTTCGATCGCGGGCTCGCGCTCGTCGCGCTGCTGGACCGTCGCAGCGCCGCTTGTGTGCTCGCGATGAGCGGCATCTACCACCGCCTGCTCGCGCGCATCGAGGCCGATCCGCATGCCGCCCTGCGCAGTCGCGCCTCGCTTTCCAGCGGCGAGAAGGCCCGCGTGGCGCTGCGCAGCCTCGCGGGGAGGCGCACGTGAGCGCCGGACGGCGCGTGCTCGTGATCGGCGGCGGCCTGGCGGGGATCGCCGCCGCGCTGGACTGCGCGGACGCCGGCGCGCAGGTGACGCTCGTCGAGGTCCGCCGCCGCCTCGGCGGCGCCGCGTATTCCTTCGAGCGCGACGGCATGCGCTTCGACAACGGCCAGCACGTCTTCCTGCGCTGCTGCGCGGCCTATCGCGCGCTGCTCGAGCGTCTGGGCTCCGAGCGCCACGTCCGCGTGCAGGAGCGTCTGGAGATCCCCGTGCTCAGCCCCGGCCGCCAGCCGGTGATGCTGCGCCGCGGCACGCTGCCGCCGCCGTTTCATCTCGCCGGCGCGCTCGCGCGCTACCCCTACCTGACCGCCGCGCAGCGCCTCAGCGCGGCGCTCGCCGCACGCGCGCTCGGCGCGCTGGACCCGGGCGACCCGGCGCTCGACGCGCAGACGTTCGGCGATTGGCTGGCCGAGCGCGGCCAGGACGAGCGCGCGCTCAGCGTCCTGTGGGACCTGATCGCGCTGCCCACGCTCAACGTCCCCGCCGAGCACGCCTCGCTGGCGCTCGGCGCGTTCGTCTTTCGCACCGGCCTGCTGACCGAGGCCGACGCCGGCGACATCGGCTTTCACGTCGGCACGCTCGCCGAGACGATCGGCGAGCCGGCCGAGCGCGCGCTGGCCGGCGCCGGCGTCGAGTTTCGCCTCGGCTGGCGCGCGCAGGAGCTGCGCCGCAGCGGCGACGGCTTCGCGCTGCAGGGCGGCGCCGGCGGATACGACGCGGACGCCGTGATCGTCGCGCTGCCGCACGCCCGCGCCGCGCGCCTGCTCGACGGCCTGCTGCCGCGGCTCGCCTCCGCGCTGGCTGGCCTCGGCCTGTCGCCGATCGTCAACCTGCACGTCGTGTATGACCGCGTCGTCTGCGAGGAGCCGTTCGCCGCCGGCGTCGACACGCCCGTGCAGTACCTGTTCGACCGCAGCGCCGCCGCCGGCGCCCCGCCGGGGTGCCAGTATCTGGCGGTGTCGCTGTCGGGGGCGCAAGCCGAGATGCGCATGGGCGTCGCAGGAGCTGCGCGCGCGCTACGTGCCGGAGCTCGAACGGCTGCTGCCGGGCGCGCGCGGCGCGCGCGTCGAGCGCTTCCTCGCCACGCGCGAGCACGCCGCGACGTTCCGCGCGGCGCCCGGCAGCGCTGCGCTGCGACCGTCCGCGCGCACGGACGTTCCCGGCCTGGTGCTCGCGGGCAGCTGGACCGCCACGGGCTGGCCGGCCACGCTGGAGGGCGCCGTGATCAGCGGTCACGCTGCCGCCGCCGAGGCTCTGGCGGCCCTGGAGCTGGCCGCGCCGCCGGCCGGCGTCGCGCAGTTCGCCGGCGACGGCGGCGCGGGCATGGGCGCGCCGTGAGCCGCGTGCTCGTCGCCGCGCCGCTCGCGCTCGAGGAGGCGCTGATCCGCTCGGCCGTGCGCGGAGCGCGAGTGCGCAAGACCGGCATGGGGCTCGACAAGTCGCTGGCGGCCGCTCGCGCGCTCGCGCAAGAGCCCGGCGAGTCGCTGCTCGTGCTCGGCTTCTGCGGCGGCCTGGACGAGCAGGCGCGCCCGGGCGAAGTGATCGTCGCCGACGAAGTGATGACGGCCGCCGACGAGGGCCATGAGCCGATGCGCGTGTCCTGCGACGGTGCGTCCGAGCTGGCGTCGGTGATCGGGCGGGCGGGCCTGGCGGTGCGCAGCGGGCCGATCGTCGGCGTGGCGAAGATCGCCACGGGCGAGCGTCGCGAGCAGCTGCGCGCGGCAGGCGCGCTGGCGGTGGACATGGAGTCGGCGTGGCTGGCCGCAGGCGCGGCCGGACGGCCCTTCGCGGTCGTGCGCGTGGTGCTCGACAGTCCCAGCCACGAGCTGTTTCGCCCGCAGGCGCTTGGCGGCGCGCTGCTGGCCGCGCGCGTACTGCGGCGGGTTTCCGCGCTCGTCCTTCAGGACCGGGACACGGCGGGCTAAGGTACGCGCATGGCGGCGAAAGTCAGGCAGAGCACGCGCATGGGTTGGTACCTGATGCGCCAGCGTCTGGCCAAACGCGAAAAGTTCCCGCTGATCGTCGAGTTCGAGCCGCTGTTTCAGTGCAACCTGGCCTGCTCGGGCTGCGGCAAGATCCAGCACCCCGAGCACGAGCTGCGCCGGCGCATGCCCGTCGAGCAGGCGATCGGCGCGATCGAAGAGAGCGGCGCGCCGATGGTCTCGATCGCCGGCGGCGAGCCGCTGATCCACCCGGAGATCCACGTGATCGCCGACGAGCTGATCAAAAAAAAGAAGTTCGTCTACCTGTGCACCAACGCGCTGCTGCTGGAGAAGAAGCTCGAAAACTTCAAGCCGAGCCCGTACTTCTCCTGGGCGGTGCACATGGACGGCCTGCAGGAGCGCCACGACGCCTCGGTCGAGCGCGAGGGCGTGTTCGACAAGGCCGTCGCGGCGATCAAGGCCGCCAAGGCCGCCGGATTTCGCGTGACGACCAACACGACCTTCTTCACGCAGGACTCGCCGAAGACCGTGCGCGAGGTGCTCGACTTCCTCAACGACGACCTGGAGGTCGACGAAATGATGATCTCGCCGGCCTACGCCTATGAGAAAGCGCCCGACCAGGAGCACTTCCTCGGCGTCACCGAAACGCGCAAGCTGTTCAAGGAGGCCTTCGCAGAAGGGCGGCGCAAGAAGTGGCGCCTGAACCACAGCCCGCTGTTCCTCGACTTCCTCGAGGGCAAGGCCGAATTCGACTGCACCGCGTGGGGCATCCCCAGCTACTCGCTGTTCGGCTGGCAGCGTCCGTGCTACCTGATGGCCGACGGCTACACCGAGACCTACAAAGAGCTGATCGAGACGACCGACTGGGACAAGTACGGCCGCGGCAAGGACCCGCGCTGTGAAAACTGCATGGCGCACTGCGGCTACGAGCCGACCGCCGTGCTGCAGACGACCAGCTCGCTGCGCCAGTCACTGCGCGCGATCGCCGGCTGAGCCGTCGCGGCCGACCAGGCCCGTCGCGCTCGCCTGGCCCGGCGGCGCCTCGCCAGGCGTAGCATCCTCGCTCGTCGGCGCCGCCTCCTCGCGCGTCTGTTCCGAGCGCGACTCGGCGCGGATCTCGCGCCACGTCAGGCCCTCGCCGAGCAGCGCCGGCACGCCCAGCGCCAGCGCCGTCAGCACCTCGACCGCCTGCAGGATGATCCCGTAGGCCAGGCCCGGCCCGCCGCCGACGCCGTACGCGGCCAGCACGACCAGGCAGGCCGCCTGGAAGACGCCGACGTTCGACGGCGTCGCCGGCAGGATCGCGCTGACGTTGACCGCCAGCAGGATCGCCGCGGCCGCCGCCAGCCCGGCCTTGCTCTGGAGGCCCAGCGCGAGGATGACCATGTAACAGGCCAGCCACTGAAGCGCCCACGCAAGCAGTTGCGCGGTCACCGCCGTCGCGCCGTAGCGCGGGCGCGCGAACACGATCAGCCCGCGTCGCGCGAGGCTCAGCGCCCCGGCGATCGCGTCGGCCGCGCGCGCGATGCGCGCCGAGCGCGCGCGCTGGCCCAGCGCGAGCAGGCGCGGGCCGGCGAGCACCAGCGCGCAGATGAGCAGTGGGACGGCGATCGCCGTGGCGATGCCCGCCGGGTGGCCGCTGAGCAGCGGCACGCTCGTGAACGTGATCGCCGCGAGGATGCCCAGCGCGAGCAGGTTGATCAGCGTCTGCGAGAACACCGTCCCCGCGACGATCGGCAGCAGGCGGCGGTTGGAGCCCTGCAGGCGGCGCGCTATCACGACCACGCGCGCCGGCTCGCCGACGCGCCCGGGCACGACCGCCGAGGCCATCACGCCGATCATCGTCGCGCGCGTGACCGCCGGCCACGGCACGCGCGTGTGCGGCAACGCGGCGCGCAGCGTCTCGTGCCAGGAGATCGAGCGCAGCACCAGCGAGCTGCCCATCAGCACGAAGGCCAACGCCACCCAGCCCGGCGCGGCCGTGACCAGCGCGTGGCCGATGCGGTGCAGGCCCAGGCGCGAGAGCCCGAACGCGAGCAGCCCCGCGAGCAGCACCGCCGCGACGAGCACGCCGATGCGCCTGCGCTGGCCCGCTCGACGGCCGGGCGGCGGATTCTCGGGGGCGCCCATCTGCGGGGGTCTATCAGAGTCACCAACCGGCCCTGATCCGGCGCGCGATACGGCCATCGCGCGACCCTCGCGCACGCGGATTAGAAGGCGGATACGGCGCCGGGCTTGGCCGACGCTAGGCCGCCCCTTCGGCGTGGCCCGAGTCCAGCGGTGCGCTCGCCGCGTGCACCGCCGGCGCGACGCTGTGCAGCTGCGCCACGGTGGCGCTCGCCGGCGTCACGCGCGCGCTGAGGATCGCGATGTCGTCGCGCACGTGCTCGTCGAGCTCGACCAGGCCGAGCAGCGCGTCGATCGCCTGCTGGGCGTCCTGCGGCGAGCGGTCGCGCAGCCGCGCCACCATCTGCTCGGGCGTGACCGTGTGCGCCGGTGCGTGCGCCTCCATCAGGCCGTCGGTGTACAGCGCCAGCGAGTCGCCGTCGCGCAGCACCGTGGAGACCTCCGTGATCAGCGGGTCGGCGAACACGCCGAGCAGCGAGCCGCGCTCGCCGAACTGCATCACGTCGCCGTCGCCGCGCGTCAGCAGCGCCGCCGGATGTCCTGCCGAGGCCACCGTCGCGACGCCCTCGCCGTCTGCGATGCGCAGGTGGACGAGGATCGCCGTGGCGAAGCGGCCTTCGAAGTCCTGGTCGAGCATCACGCGGTTGACCTGCGAGAGCACGCTCGCCGGGCTGGTCGTGCCGCGCGCGTAGGCGCCCGTCGTGTGGCGCAGAAAGCCTGTCAGCGCCGCCGCCTCGGCGCCCTTGCCGCAGACGTCGCCGACGACCAGCCAGCAGTCGCGCTCGTCGCCGAACACGTCGTAGAAGTCGCCGCCGACTTCGCTGCCGGCGCCCAGCGGGCGAAAGAAGCTGGCCAGCTCCAATCCCGCGATCTGCGGCAGCACCGACGGCATCAGGCTGCGGCGCAGCGTCTGCGCGACGCGCGTGCGCTCGGCGTACAGGCGCGCGTTGTCGAAGGCCATCGCCGCGCGACCGCTGAGGTCTTCCAGGACGGCCAGCACCTCGCGTCCATAGCGCGCTTCGCTGTTGATGTGCAGGAAGGAGATCGCGCCGTGCGTGCGCCCGCGCGCGATCATCGGAAAGACCGCCGCCGAGCTGTAGCCGGCGCTGTACATGAAGCGCCGGTGCTCGTCGCTCTGAGCCGCCTGCGCCAGCGCCCGCCGGTCGCTCAGGTCCTCGACGACGCACGGCTTGCCGCTGGCCAGCGCGCGCGCCACGGGGTGCGTGCCCGACAGGTCCAGCGGCTCGCGCCGGCGCAGCGCTTCCACGCCGACCGCCACGTCCTCGTCGAGCGCCGCCGCGACCGTGCTCGCGATCGCGCCGTTGCGGTCGAGCAGGTCGATCACGCACAGCTCGGCCAGCTCCGGCACGGCCGCGCGCGCGAGGTTGCGCAGCGCCTCGGCCGGGTCCAGCGAGGTGTCGAACGACGCCGTCGCGTCGATCAGGAATTTCAACCGCCTGCGGTGCTCGCGCACGCTGTTGAGCGCCAGGTGGATGACCGTCGTGGCGAGCACCGCCAGCACGATTCCCACGCACGCGACCGCGCCGAACGTCCCTGTGACGCTTTCGTAGGTCAGCGGCAGCAGAAATGCGACGAGCGCGGCCAGCGACACGATCGCGTAGCGCCCCAGCGGCTGAAAGCCCGCCGCGTGGCCGATCGCGAACAGGTAGATCAGCGCGAACGGGCTGCTCGCGCCGCCGGCCGAAGCGCACAGCACGGCGATCAGCACGACGCCCCACAGGTCGCCGACGAAGGCCAGCGTCAGGCCCCCACGATTGCGCTGGGCGGCGGCCATCAGGCCGGCCGCCACGAACAACGCCGTAACGCCTACTGCGGCGACCGCCTCCGGCGCTCGCACGTGAGGGATCAACAGCGCCGTCGAGCAGAGCAGGCCGCCGACCACGTACAGGCCGGCCTCGGCGTGAATCGCCGCGAGCACTTCGCGCCTGCTCAGCCGCGGGCGCCTGGCGGGCTCGCCGCCGGCTGCCGACCTCGTCATCGCTCCCGTTCCGTTCATCGTGTTCTCCCCAGACAACCCGACCCGCCCCGCACACCTTCCCCCAGTGCGCGCGCATCGTTCTATCGCTCGTGCATATCGTAGGCGCAAAGGGCATCGCGGCGTGGCGACTGCACGCGCTGCTGCGCGTCGGCGACCTCGGCGCTCGACGGCTCGCGCCGCTGCGCGTCGAGCGTTAAGCGTCCGCGCGCTCGGCGTCCGCGCTCGCGCAGCCGCGCAGCCCGTCGCGCACCCACGCCGGCAGCTCGGTCTTGCGCCACGTCTGCGCGTCCACGCACACGTGGCGCAGCGTGCCCGTCACGAGCACGCGCTCGCCGCGCATCACGTCGATCTGCGTGGTGATCGACGTCGTGCCCAGCCGCGTCAGGAGCGCGTGCAGCGTCAGCTCGTCGTCGAAGCGCGCGGGCGCGCGAAAGCCGACGTTCGCGTCGGCCACCACGAGATCGACGCCGCTCTCGGTCAGCTTCAGCCACGAGCCCAGCGCGCCGCGCCACAGCTCGGTGAAGGCCACGTCGAAATACAGCAGGTAGTTGGCGTTGAACACGATCCCCTGCGGGTCGCACTCGCCGTAGCGGACGCGCAGCGCATCCACCATGGGGAGGGGGGCTGGCGCACTGCTCACCAGGAGATCTCCGAAAGCCGCTCGGCCACGATGATCCTTCCGGCCGCCTCGATCAGCGCCAGGTGCGAGAACGCCTGCGGGAAGTTGCCCAGGTGGCGCGCGGTTTGCGTGTCGAACTCCTCGGCGTACAGCCCCAGCGGCGAGGCGACGCGCAGCAGCTTCTCCATCAGGTCGCGCGCCCGCTGGCGCTCGCCGACGATCGTCAGACCCGAGACCAGCCAGAACGAGCAGATCAGAAAGCTGCCCTCCTCGCCGGACAGGCCGTCGTCGGTCTCCTCGGTGCGATAGCGCAGCACGAAGCCGTCCTCGGTCAGCTCGTCGGCGATCGCCAGCACGCTCGCGCGCAGGCGCTCGTCGCCCCCCGGCAGAAAGCCGAAGATCGCGGCGAGCAGGTTGGAGGCGTCGAGCGCTTCGGTCTCGTAGTGCTGGCGCAGCACGCCGCGCTCGCTGACGCCGTGTTCGAGCACGTCCTCTCTGATCCGCTCAGCGGTCTGCGCCCATGCGTCCTCGCGCTCGCCGTCGCCGCGCATCGCCGCGAGCTTGGCCGCGCGGTCGAGCGCCACCCAGCACATCAGCTTGGAGGACACGTAGTGGCGCGGCTGGCCGCGCGCCTCCCAGATGCCCTGGTCGGGCTCGCGCCACACCGCCGTCGCGCACTCGGCCTGCGCCTGCACGAGCGGCCACAGGCGTCGCGGCAGGCGCTGGCTGCGCCGCGTGTGCAGCAGGATCGCGTCGAGCGCCGCGCCGAACACGTCGTTCTGGCGCTGGTCGAACGCGCCGTTGCCGATGCGCACCGGCCTCGCGCCGGCGTACCCGGAGAGGTCGTCGCGCGTGGACTCGCTGAGGTCGCGGCGCCCGTCGATCCCGTACATGATCTGCAGCGCGCCGTCCTCGTTTGGCTGCAGGTCGGCGACGAACTGCATGAACTCCTCGGCCTCCCAGTCGAGGTTCAGGTAGTGCAGCGCCCTCAGCGTGAACGTCGAGTCGCGCAGCCACGTGTAGCGGTAGTCCCAGTTGCGTTCGCCGCCCGGCGTCTCTGGCAGTGAGGTCGTCAGCGCGGCGACCGTCGCGCCGGTCGGCATGTACGTCAGGCCCTTGATCGCCAGCGCCGAGCGCTGGATCGCGTCGCGCCAGCGGTGGTCGGGGATGCGCGCGCGGTCCAGCCAGCTCCGCCAGAAGTGCGCCGTGGCGGCCATTCGCTCGTTGGCCTCGTCCATGCTCTGCGGGCCGGCGAGCTGGCCGGCCCACGACAGCGAGCAGAAGATCTGCTCGCCCTTGCCCAGCACGTGGCGCGCGCGCACGCGGTCGCCCTCCACGCCGACCGTCAGGTCGGTGCGCAGGCGGATCGTCACGTCCGCGCCGCTCGCGTCAGCGGCGTGGCCGCCGTCGGCGATCGACCACGCGGCTGGCGTGCGCCCGTAGTCGAACACCGGCGCGCACGTCAGCTCCATCTCCACTTCGCCCTCCAGGCACATCGCCACGCGCACGAGCAGGTGCTCGGCGTCTTCGTCCGTCGGCGGTCGCGTGTGCGGCGTGACCGTGTCCTCGCCGCGGCGCCGGCCGAGGATCAGCGCGTCGCGCACGATCGCCCAGCCGCTCGGCGTCTTCCACGTCGTCAGCAGGATGTTCGTGCCCGGCTCGTAGATGCGCGCAGACGGCACGTTCACGCCGAACGGCGCGAGGCGAAAGTCGCCGGCCTGGCGGTCCAGCAGCGCGCCGAACACGCTCGGCGAGTCGAAGCGCGGCACGCACAGCCAGTCGACGTTGCCGTCAGGCGCGATCAGCGCGCCGGTGTGGCAGTCCGACAGGAAGCCGTACTCGGCGATCGGCGGGAACGGCGAGGGCATCGCCGCGCTCTGGGCGCGCGCGGGCGCGCTCGCGCCGGCCTGTGCGCTCACGCCGGCGCTGCGCACGCCTGCAGCGCGATGCGGGCGTTGCGGCGATGGGCGAGTGGACGAACGGTCACGCGGGCTCCCGGCGGTCGAAGGTCGCCGTAGCTTAGAGCCGCGCGCTGCCTTGGCCTAGATTCAAGCGATGAGCGACATGCGGCGGCACGAACGCGATGAGCCACACGGGCGCACGACGACGGCGGTCCTATACGACGCCGACTGCGGCTTCTGTCGCTGGTCGCTGCGAAAGCTGCTGGCGTGGGACCGTCGCGCGCGCTTGCGCGCCGTCGCGCTGCAGTCGCCCGAGGCCGATCGGCTGCTCGCTGACGTCCCGGCTGCGCTGCGCATGGACTCGTGGCACCTGGTTACGCCCAGCGGGGACGTCCGCTCGGCCGGGCGCGCCGTCGCGCCGCTGCTCGAGCTGCTGCCGGGCGGACGGCCGCTCGGCGCGCTGGCGTCGGTCTCGCCGCCCCTCACCGACGCCGCCTACGCGCTCGTCGCGCGCAATCGCTCGCGCCTGGGGCGGCTGGTCGCCGGCCGGCGCGCCTGACGCGGCGCCGCGGCTCCGGGAAGCGTCGGGGCTGCGGGCAGCGCCACGGGTCGACGGGCGCCACGGGCCTGCGCCGCGCTCACGGGCGCTCGAACATTCGCCGAGCGATCTTGTTTCGACGACCGGAACGGTCGGTAGGTTCTCTGCCATATGCCTCGCATCCCGGCAACCAAGCCAACAGCCCGCCGTGCGCGCTGGCTCGCCGCGTGCCTGCTGGCGTGCGCCGCGTCGATCGGCGCGGCCGCGTCGCCCGCCTCGGCGAACACGATCGCGGTCACGAACCTCAACGACGCCGGAGCGGGCTCGCTGCGCCAGGCCATCGAAACGGCGGCGCCCAACGACACGATCACGGTGCCGGCGGGACAGATCACGCTGACGACCGGCCCGCTGGCGGTCGCGAAGAACCTGACGATCAGCGGCGCCGGGTCGGGTGCGACGACGATCAGCGGCAACGACGCTTCGCGCGTTTTCACGATCACCGCCTCGCCGGTCGTGACGCTGTCGGGCATGAAGATCACGCACGGCAAAGACGTCAAAGGGGCGGGCTTGCTCGCGACGGGCGAAGTGACGCTGGTCGACGTGGCCGTCACCGCCAACCACGCGGGCGGCGGGGGCGTCTCGGGGTTCGGCGGCGGCGTCGCCCTCGGGCGCGGCTCCTACCGGCTGATCGACAGCAGCGTCACCGAAAACACCGCGGGCGGCGGCTTCGAAGGCGCCGGCTTCGGCGGTGGCCTCGAGTACGAACCGCCGGGCAACGGCGCCTCCTTCTCGCTGTCGCTGACGCGCAGCCGCGTCAGCGGCAACCAGGCGGGCGGAGGCGCGACCGAAAGCGCGGGCTTCGGCGGCGGGATCTCCGCCAGCAGCGGCTTTGAAGCTGGGTCGATCGCGATCACGCTGGCCTCCAGCGTCGTGTCGAACAACGTCGCCGGCGGCAAAGGCGTCGAAGCGGCCGGCTTCGGAGGCGGGCTGGAATTGAGCAGCGGCGGCGCCAAAAACACGCTGTCGCTGGTGTTGGAACGCTCGGCGGTGACCGGCAACGCGGCAGGCGGCGGCGCGAGCCAGAGCACGGGCTTCGGCGGCGGGATCGACTTCGTGTCGGGCGGCGCCGAAGTCACGCAGACGCTGACCAGCAGCGACACCACGATCTCCGCCAACAGCTCAGGCGGCGGCGGCGCGGTCGGCTTCGGCGGCGGCGTCCTATTCGGCACAGGCACCGCGACGTTCTCCTACGACACGATCGCCGCCAACAGCGCGGGCGGAGGCGGCGGCGCGGGGCAGGGCGGCGGCCTCGAAGTCGGGACAGGCGCAGGCAGCGTGAGCGACTCGATCCTCGCGGCCAACGCCGGCGGCAACTGCGCGACGCCGCTGCCGTCCGGCGGCAACAACATCGACGACGGGACTTCGTGCGGGTTCGCGGGGGCGAACGACAGATCGGGTGTCGACGCCAAGCTCGGCCCGCTGGGCGACCACGGCGGCCTGTCACCGACGCAAATACCGCTCGCGGGCAGCCCGGCGATCGACCGCGGCAATCCGGCGGGCTGCACGTCGGCCGACCAGCGCGGCGTCTCACGGCCGCAGGCCGAAGGCTGCGACATCGGCGCGGTCGAGCTCGTCAAGCCGTCGGTCGCGACCGGCGCGGCGAGCGGCGTGAGCAGCGAAACGGCGACGGTGGGCGGCAGCATCGACGCGAACTTCAGCGCGACGAGCTACCACGTCGACTACGGCACGACGACCGCCTACGGCAATTTCACGGCGGCGGCGAGCGCGGGCGAAGACGGCCTGGCGCACGCCGTCTCGGCGACGCTCAGCAAGCTCAAACCGAACACCTTCTACCACTACCGTCTCGTCGCGAGCAACGCCGAGGGAACGGTGATCGGCGGCGACGCGACGTTGACGACGCGCCCCGCGCAGGTGGCGTTCCCGGTGCCCTTGATCGTCTTGCCGAGGGCGCCGGGGCTCGGCTCGGCGTCGCTGACGAACACGCGCTTTCGCGTGGGCAGGAGCGCCACGGCGATCGTCGCGCGCCGGGCGCCGGTGGGCACGCGCTTTCGCTTCAAGCTGTCGACCGCGGCGACCGTGCAGATCTCGATCGCTCGCCTGCTGCCGGGCCTGCGCAAGGGGCATAGCTGCCTGGCGCCCAGCGTGAGGCTGCGCCGAGCGCACGCCAAGCACTGCACACGAGCGCTGGCGATCGGCAAGCTGACGCGCGCCAGCCAGCGCACAGGCCTGAACTCGATCGCGTTCAGCGGGCGCATCGGCAAGCGCGCGCTGGCGCCGGGCGAATACCGCGCGGTGCTGAGCGCCAGCAACGGCGGCGGTCGCTCGATCCCGGTCGTGCTGAAGTTCACCGTCGTGCGCTGAGCTGCGCCCGCGAAGTCTAGGCGGGCTGCAGGTGCTCGTCGCGCAGCCAGTCGACGGTCGCGCGCAGGCCGGCGGCGTAGTCGACGCGCGGCTCCCAGCCGAGCACCTCGCGCGCCTGGCGATTGCTGAAGTCCTGGCTTCGCCCGAGCACCTGCACGGCCTGTCGCGAGAGCAGCGGCGCGGCGCGCAGGCCGGTCGTGCGCCGCAGCAGCCGGTAGCCGTTCTCCAGCGAGTAGCCGATGCCGCTGGCCAGCCAGTAGGGCACGCTCCAGCGGACGGGAGCGCAGCCGAGCCCTTCGGCGAGGCCGTCGGTGAGCTCTCTCCAGGTGACCGGCAGGCCGTCGCTGACGTTGAAGGCGAGGCCGCGCGCACGATCGTCTTCAAGCGCGAGCAGCGCGGCGTCGAGCAGGTTGTCGACGTAGCAGAGGCCGGCGACCGCGCGACCGCCGTCGACGAGCAGCATGCTGCGGGCGCGGATCGCGCGCGCGATCTCGCCGATCACGTCGGCGGAGCCGGGGCCGTAGACGGTGGCGGGGCGCAGGATGACGACGTCCAGCGAGTGCTCGCTCGCCGCTTTGCGGACCTCGGCCTCGGCTTCCAGCTTGGTCTGCGCGTACCAGTTGGCAAAGCGCCGCGCGGCGTAGGACTCGTCGACCGCGCGATCGGCGCGCGGGTGGCCGTACACGTCGGTGGAGCTGAAGTGCACGAACCGCTCGACCGAGGCGGCGGCGCAGGCGTGCAGCAGGTTGCGCGTGCCGGCGACGTTGGTCTCGGCGATCTCCTGCTTGGTCGCCCAGTCGGACACGAGCGCGCCGCAGTGCAGCACGTGCCGGCAGCCCGCGACGGCGCGCGCCAGCGAGGGGGCGTCGTGCAGGTCGCCGACGGCGGTCTCCACGTCGAGGCGTTCGAGCGCACGGGTGTCGCTGCTCGCGCGCACGAGGCAGCGCACGGCGCGTCCGTGCTCGGCCAGCCGCTGTGCCAGGCGCCCACCGATGAAGCCGCTGGCGCCGGTGATGAGGCAGACGTCCTGGCGCGAGGAGTCCAGCCGCTTGCCGCGCGCCGGCGTGGTCTCGGTCGGGGCTTGCGGCGCGACGTCGCGCGCGGCGTCGGCTGCCGGCCGGGGCGGCGGGGCGTCGTCTGTCGGCCACGGCGGCGCGGCGTCGCCGGCGGGCGGCTCGGTCCTGCCGCGGCGCATCAGCGTCGCTTTGGCGATGTCGCGCACGACCGCCCAGTTCTTGGCGGAGGCGCCGTGGCAGTCGGCGAGCACGGCGTCGAGCGCGGTCAGGAAGTCGCCGGCCTCGCGCTCTGACAGCGTGATCGGCGGCAGCAGCTTGATGACGTCGTTCTTGCCGGCGGCCATCGTGATGACGCCGTGGTCGCGGTGCAGCGGGATGACGATCAGCTGGGGGAACAGCCCCTCGCTGGCGAGGTGGATGAGTCGCCAGTTGAGCTTGGCCACGCGCGTGCTGGGCGCGCGCAGCTCGATGCCGATCATCAGGCCGCTGGCGCGCACCTCGGCGACCATCTCGTAGCGGCGCTGCAGCTCGGCGAGCCCGTCGCACAGCACGGCACTCATGCGCGCGGCGTTGTCGACCAGCCGGTCGCGCTCGATGATGCGCAGCGTCGCCAGCCCGGCGGCCGCGGACAGGCGGTTGCGCCCGAACGTCGACTGGTGCACGTAGCTGCGCTCGAGCGTGCCGACGGCCTTCTGGTAGATCTCGCGCGTGGTGACCATGGCGGCGGTCGGCATGTAGCCGCCGCTTAGCGCCTTGCCGACGAGCACGAAGTCCGGTTGCAGGTCGTGGTGCTCGATCGCGAACCACCTGCCGGTGCGTCCGAGGCCGGTCTGGATCTCGTCGGCGACGAGCAGCGTGCCGTAGCGGCGGCAGAGCTCGCGCGCGGCCTTCAGGTAGCCGTCGGGCGCCGGCGTGACCATGCGGCCCTGCACGGGCTCGACGATGAAGGCGGCGACGTCCTTGGCGCGCAGCTGCGCCTCCAGACGGTCGAGGTCGCCGAAGGGCACGCGCTCGCAGCCGGGCAACAGCGGTCCGAAGCTCTCCTTGAAGAACTCGTCGCCGACGAGCGACAGCGGGCCGAGCGTGACGCCGTGAAAGCTGTTGTCGCAGGAGATGAAGCGTGGGCGCCCGGTGGCCGCGCGCGCGAACTTCATCGCCGAGTCGACGGCCTCTGCGCCGGAGCTGGTGAAGAACACTGCATCCAACCCCGGCGGCAGGCGCTGCGAGAGCGCCTCGGCGAGCATGCCGGCCAGCACGGAGTAGTGGATCTGCACTCCGTCGACGAGGCCCGCCGCGAGCGTCGCGTGCAGCACGTCGCGCACGCCCGGGTGGTTGTGGCCGAGGCTGGCAAAGCCCTCGCCGGTGTGGAAGTCCAGGTAGGCGCGGCCGTCACGGTCGTACAGGTAGGACCCGTGCGCGGAGTCGTAGTGCTTGTCGAAGCCGAGGATCGCCAGCACGTCGACGAGCGACGGATCGAGATGACGAGAGGCCAGGGTCATCGTCTCGGCCGCGCGAGCCCGCGCGTCTGAGACGACGCCGAGCTCGTCCACAGCGGCGTCAAGGTCTTGGTTTGTGGGCATACGAAGCGAAGACGAGGGTGGGGCGGGGAGGTGGAGGTCGAGCCTAGCTACTGGATCGCCTCGGGCGGCATGCGTGCTTCGGCCATGACGACGCGCTGCCCGCGGATGGGCACGCCCTCGGCGAGCAGGCGCCCGCGCTGCTCGGCGCCCTTGGGCCAGCTGCCGTCGCTGCGCACGACGCGCCACCACGGGATGCCGGGCGGCATCTGCGAGAGCACGCGCCCGGCGTGGCGCGGCGAGCCCGGCGACAGGTCGCCGTAGGTGGTGACGAAGCCGGGCGGCACGCGACGCACGCGGTCGAGGATCGTCTGCGCGCTGGATGTCATGGCCGGCAGTTTGCTTGACCTGGCGCCGCGCGGGGCTGTAGATGGCGGTGCTTGACGCGGCGCGGCGGGAGCCGACGGCTGGAGTTTGCTTGACGCGGCCCGCAGGAGCCGGTGGCTTTTGCTTGACGTGGCGCCGCGGGGGCTGTAGATCGATGGGATGGCGCAGGACGGGTTGACGATCGGCGAGGACGGCCTAACGCGCTGCGCATGGGCGGGAGCGGACGCCGACTACCGCGCGTATCACGACACGGAGTGGGGATTTCCGGTGCGCGACGACGTGCGGCTGTTCGAGAAGCTGAGTCTGGAGGGCTTTCAGGCGGGGCTGTCGTGGCTGACGATCCTGCGCAAGCGCGAGGCCTTTCGCGAGGTGTTCGCGGGCTTTGACATGTCGCGCGTGGCGAGCTTCGGCGAGCGCGATGTCGAGCGCCTGCTGGGCGACGCGGCGATCGTGCGCCACCGGGGCAAGATCGAGGCGGCGATCAACAACGCGCAGCGCGCGCTGGAGCTGGTGCAGAGCGAGGGGTCGCTGGCGCGCTACGTGTGGTCATACGAGCCGCCGCCGCGCGCGGGCAAGCTCGATTTGGCCGGCCTGCGCCAGCTTGCGGCGACGCCCGCGTCGGCGGCGCTGGCCAAGGACTTGAAGCGACGTGGCTGGCGCTTTGTCGGGCCGACGACGGTGTATGCGTTCATGCAGGCGATGGGTCTGGTCAACGACCATCTCGACGGCTGCGACGCCGGCGTGCGGGTGGACGCCGCGCGGCGGCGGTTCGCGCGACCGTAGTCAGCGCGCGCGTGCGCGCCCCAGGGACGTCGATGCGGCGGCGGCGAGCGATGGCGTGGCAACCAGCCGTGCCCCGGGGGGCGGCCGAGCGGTCAAGCGACGACGGTGGAGCGCGGCGGTCGGTACTCCCAGACGGCGAGGCCGACGAGCATGGCGACGACGAGCGCGCTGAGCGCGAGCGCCGAGAGCGAGCCGCCGAGCAGCCCGAGCGCGGCCAGCGCGGCGATCGTCAGTGCTCGCTTGGCGCTGGTCGAGGCGATCATGCGCCGGCGAAACAGCGACTCGCCGAGCAGGAACAGGATCGGCCCGCCGAGCAGCGAGGCGACGCCGACGGACGTCAGGATCGAGTGCGGATGCGCGATCAGCAGGTCGTCGCCGACCGCCGACAGGATCACGCCGGCGACGATGGGGATGTGCAGGTAGGTGTAGGCGTCGCGCGCGAGCGCTCCGGCGTTGTCGGTCCCGGCCATGTCGCGGCGCGAGCCGGCGGCGACCTCGTCGAAGTACAGCCACCACAGCGCGGCGGCCTCGGCGAAGGCGAGCACGAGCGACAGCACGACGGTCGAGCTGAGGCCGGCCGCGGCGGCGGTGGCGCCGGTGATTACGATGGACTCGCCGAGCGCGATGATGATGAAGCCCTGGCAGCGCTCGGCGAAGTGCGCGCCTTCGATCTCGTAGTCGTCGGTGCGCGAGCGCCCTAGGCGCGGGGTGCGATAGCCGGCGAACGGCGCCGCCAGGTCGATCGCCAGCGCGGCGCCCCACCAGGCGAGCTGCTGCCCGGACGCGGCGAGGCCGCCGAGCAGCCACAGCGGCGCGGAGAGCACGCTCCAGGCGACGATCCGCTCGAACGTGCGCCGCAGCGCGTGCGCACCCGGCAGCAGCAGCATGCCGGCGGCGTTTCGCCCGATCTGCAGCGTCAGGTAGGTGACGGCGAACAGCAGCCTGTTGCCGCCGAACGCGCTCGGAATCGCGGCGGCCATGAGCAGGCTCGCGAGCATCACGCCGATCAGCACCAGGCGCACGCGCGTGGACGCCGGATCGAACCAGTTGACCATCCACGTCGAGTAGATCCACGCCCACCAGATGACCAGCAGCAGAAAACCGGCGCGCGCCGCGCCGCGCCAGCTCAGGTCGTCGATCAGCAGGTGCGATATCTGCGTCACGGCGAACACGTAGACGAGGTCGAAGAACAGCTCGAGCGCCGTGGTCGACTGCTCGCTCCCATCTCGAGTGCGGAGATGGGGGGTGGTCTGCAGGGTCATGGCCGCGCGGGGGAGGTTAGTGCAGGGTTTGCGCTCGGGCAGGGTTGGCGCGGCGCCACGACGGCCAACCGCCACCGACGCGCAGCTCGATCGCGCGGCGTTCACGTCGCTCGACGGCTCGGCGCACTGGGAACCCGTCGCGATCCAGATCCTGCACCCATCAGGTGCAGCCGCAGAGCGCCTCACCAGAAGGCGGTGGTGGACGATGTCGCAGGAACTGTGGAACGGCTGTGTCGCGCACTCCAGGCGGGTCAGATCGCATCTGAAACGTTGGGCGCTGGGGTCTTTGCAAGCTCGCGAGCGCGGTGCGCCAAGTGCGCCACGCCAAGAGCGTCGTACTCGGCTGCGGCGCGGGCGAGTGAGCCGAGGGCCTCGGGCCGGTCGTGCTCCAGCAGTCGCTGGCCGCGCAGCAGCTCACAGCGGGCGGCGTCCAACGGTCGGTGCAGGGCCTGCCACGCATCTCGGGCATGCCCGAGATCGGTCAGACATTCCGGGGGACTTGCCACTATGCCCTTGGCTTCTACGGCAGCGGCTTCGCCTACTGGATAGTGAACGCGCTCGGCCAGCTCCAGGGCCGCGGCCGCGGCCTGATCGGCCTGCTCGTCGCGCTCGGCCATGCGGTGCACCAAGGCGCGCGCCGAGTTCGCCTGTATCGATTGTGCGATGAGCCCTGCGCGTTCGCACACCTCCAACGCCTCGGCGAGCACGGCCTCGGCTCCGTCCAAATCCCCTCGATCGCGCAGCGTGTTCGAGAGGCCGTAGAGGGCGTCGAAGCTGACCTCCGACCAACCGAGCTGCTCCGCCAGCTGTTGTGCATGCCGGTAGCAGTCTTCGGACTCGCTCCACGCACCGCTGCGCCAGTGCAGCCTGCCGCGTACCGCCTCGGGCAGGCACAGCTTGCCGATCAGGCCCTCTCGCTCACACAGCTCGGCGCTGGCGTCGCTGCAGCGGATCACCTCGTCCCAATCGGCTTGGTACAGGGCGAGATGCGCCAGGGCTGCGTGCAGTTCGATCTCGGCCGGCACGTCGCCGATCCGCTGTGCGAGCGCCAATGCCTCTCCGTATGAGGCCCGTGCGCCGGTGTAGTCGCCGTCTGAGCCCTCGAGATGATGGCCCAGGGCCGTCACGGCGAGGACGGTCTCGTGGTCGTCCGAATCGCGAGCCAGCTCGATCGCGCGCTCGAGATTCTCACGCGCCTTGACCGTGTCCCCGATCCGCCCGAAGACCCTGCCGAAGATGCCGTGGGCACGGCTGGCCGCCCGGAGCTCGCCGAGTTGCTCGGCGAGCCGCAGGGCCTTCTCGGAGGCGTAGATCGCCAGCATGTTGTCGCCTGTCTGCATGTAGAGCCAGGCGGCCTCCTCGTAGAGGCGGACGAGCGCGAGCGAGGGCTCACCGTCCTTGATCAGGTTGATGCCGAGCTGGTGGTGCTCGATCGCGCGCTTGCGCTCACCGCGGTGAGCGAGCCCCGCGCCGATCTTGCGATGGAGCTCGGCCACATGGAGGAGATCGTCACGTGAGGAGTGAAACTCCAAGGCCTCTTCCCACACCTCGATCGCCAGGTCCACGCGTCCCAGTCGCAGCGCGATGTCACCGCGCTTCTCCAGCAGCCGGGCCGTTGCCTCGGAGTCCTCGCCGGTGAGCTCGGCCGCGTCGGTATAGCTGATGAGAGCTTCAGCGTTGGAGTGCAGCGCCGTGGCGGCATCGCCTGCCGCCTCGAGCAGCTGCGTGGCTTTCGCTCGGTAAAGGCTCAGCTCGGGATCTGAAATGCCGAGCTCGCCTCCGAGTGCGGCGGCGGTCGCGTAGTGCTCGGCGAGCAGCGCGACGACCTCATCGACGCGCTCGCCCGCGCGACGTTCGATGAAGCTCGCGACCTCGAAATGCTTCTGTGCGCGCACGGCCTTCGGCAGCATTTCGTAGGCCGCGTCACGGATCAGGGCATGCTTGAACGCCAGCTCCGGTTGACCGGCGAGAGAGCCGCCTTCGCCCGTGACGACGATGTCCTTTTCGCGCAGGATGCGAAGCGCCTCGGCCAAATCGCCGCCCTCGGCTTCGGCGACGGGCACGAGCGCGTCTTCCCAGAACGTCCGCCCGATGACCGAGGCGTGGGCGAGCACCCGGCGCTGAAACGGCGCGAGTGAATCCAACCGCGCCGCCAGCAGCGCTTGGACCGTAGCCGGAAGCTCCTCGACGTCGGCGCTCTCCTGCTCTGCCAGGCGGCGCACCATCTCCTCTGCGAACAGTGGGTTCCCTCCGGCGCGGGCCGCCACGGCGGCCGCCACGCCCTCGTTCATGGGGTCTTCCCGGAGCAGCGAGGTGATCAGCTTCATGCTCTGATCGTCGTCGAGCGGCTCGAGAAAATCGGTCGTCGCATTGCGTCGTACGTGACCCCAGCTGTCGCGGCGCTCGAGCAGCTGGTCGCGCGCTAGACAGATCTGCAGGACGGGCGCCCGCACCCACTGCAGCAGGTACTCGATCAGATCGAGCATTCCGTCATCGGCCCAGTGGATGTCCTCCCATACGAGCACCAGCGGCCGCTCGCGCGCCATGCCCTCCACACACGAGCGGACTGCCGCGAAGAAGATTTCGCGAGCCTGGGCCGGGTCCTCCCGGCCGGCCCACTCGCCACCGCCCGGCGCCTCGATGCCGAGCAGGCGCCCGATCACCGCGGCTCGAGCCGTGGTCGAGCGAGACTCGCCATCGGGCTCGGCGAACAGCACGCCGATACGCTCGGAGAGCTTGGCCCACGCCAGCGCCGGTGGATCGGTCTCGACGATCTCGCACTCCGTGCGGATCACCTCGCCGAGCGGCCAATAGACGATGCTCGACCCATAGGGCATGCAGCGTCCGCGGCGCACCACCTCGCCCGCCAGCTCTGATTCGAACTGACGCAACAGCCGCGACTTGCCCACGCCCGGTTCACCGATCACCGTGGCCATGTGCGCCGAGTTTCGGCTCTCGACTCGTCTGAGCAGCTCGTGCAGCCGGGAGAGCTCGGCGCGTCGGCCGACGAACGGGGCCTCAGCGGCGTTCGTCGGCGAAAGCTCGGGGTGGATGTCTTCGCGGCCACCGCGTGCCACCCAGGCCCGTACGGGCTCCCGCTTGCCCTTCAACGTCAACGGCTCTGCGACGGCGTCGTAGTGCAGCGACTCGCGGGTGGCGCGATAGGTCCTCTCACCTACGGTGACGCTTCCCGGCCGCGCGGCGGCCTGCAGCCTCGCCGCGACGTTCACGGCGTCGCCGATCACCGTGTAGCCGTCGCCGACGTGGCCCGCCAGCACCTCGCCGGTGTTCACGCCAACGCACAGCTCGAACGTCACGCCCCACTGGGCCGACAGTGGCTGGTTGATCTCGTCCATCGCGTCCTGCATCCCCAGGCCCGCGCGTACCGCACGGACCGCGTCGTCGCCGTACGCGACCGGCGCGCCGAAAATCGCCATCACGTTGTCGCCGATGAACTTGTCCACATGGCCGCCGTGCCTGAGCACCTCGGCGCCGAGGCGCCCCAGGATCCGGTCGAGCTCGCGCTTGACCGACTCGGGATCCAGTCGCTCGGCGATCGCCGTGTATCCAGAAAGGTCAGCGAACAGAACCGTCACCGTGCGACGCTCGTCGAGCGAGGGCGCGACCGTCGGCGACGTCGAGACGCGCCCGGCCGAACCTTCGGGGTCGCGGGACGGCTCGGCGTCTTCCCCGAGCGGCAGGCCGCACGCCATACAGAAGCGGGCTCCATCGGGCACGACCTCGCCGCAGGAGCCACAACGGCGCGCGAGCGCGGCGCCGCAGCCCATGCAGAACCTCGCCGCGTCGGGGTTGTTGGCTGCACACGCCGAGCACTTCGCCATCCCGCGAGTATCACCGATGCGTACAGGGGTCACTTTGCGCGCGATGCCGCCCGGCAGACACGGTTCCCTTGCGCGCGGCTTGCGGGGACCGCGGCGATCCGCAGCTTTTGGGAGGATTCACCCGGCAGCGTCGAACGCATAGCGTTCGCGACTGTGTTCATTGACGGCCTGGTCGCCAGCGCATCGGCGCTCGAAGGCGGGGGCTTGAGGAGCGGGCGATGTCGCAGGAGAACGTGGAGACAGTGCGCCGCATCTATGAGGGGATCAGCGCCCGCCGAGAGTTTCCTCCTGAGTGTTTCGACCCGGGGTGCATAACCGACTTCACCGACGTGGCGCCGGGAGGAAGCCTTCATCGTGGCGTCGAGGCTACGAACGCAGCGATCGCCGCCTACTTCGCGACCTTCGAGGACTTCCGCGTCGCGATTGAGCAGATCGTGTACACCGATCACGTGCGAGTGGTCGCAGCAATCCGCGACGGCGGGCGGATCAGGGACAGCAGCGCTGAGATGACGAGCCGGTACTTCCACGCATGGACATTTCGTGAAGGCAAGGTGGTGCGGCTGTCCAGCCACACCGACAAGGCCGCTGCCCTCAAAGCCGTGGGTCTGGCGGAGTAGCGATGTCGCGGGAGAACGTGGAGATAGTGCGATCCGTCTACGCCGCATGGCTTCGCGGCGACATTGCGCTGGACATGCTCGATCCTGAGATATCGATGGTGGAGTCGGCCACGCTTCCCGGAGCGGCGTCCGCGCATGGCATCGACGCGGTCGAGCGCTACATAAGGAGCTTTGCCAAGCACTGGGACGAGATCCGCTTTGAGCCGCAGGAGTACGTTGATGCGGGTGAGCGAGTCGTCGTGGTCGCGCGCCTCGTCGGGCGGGGCAAGAAAAGCGGTGTCCAGGTCACACGCACGTGGGCGTATCTGTGGACCCTGCGCGGCCAGAAGGTCTTGAGAATGGTGGGCTATGCCGACCGGGCGGAAGCCCTGAAGGCCGCAGACGTGGAGGAGTAGACGGGGTCCGGGCGCCTTGATTGGGGCGGGGGGAAGGCGCTGATTGCGCGTCGACCAGCGAGAAAACGCCGTGAATTGCCCTCGCCCGGCGCAGCCCGGCGCACCGGGCCCGACGACCATGCGGGGACGAGGCCGCCGGGCCCGAGGATGCGAAGTGTCCGCGCGACCGGCTTCCTGCCGATTGAACGAGACAAGTAATCATTGCCCAATACTCGGCGTGCGAACACTGTGCAGTTGCACAAAGCCGGTTGGGCACTCCGCCAATGCGGTGTGCGCGGCCCTCTACGATCAACTCGTCGTCGACTGCGTCGCCTCATCGGTGAGTTGAGGGCGAGTGCGGCGGCCTGCCAGTCGGCGGAGAGGCCGCTCGATGACGAGCGAGAAGGGAATAAATCGGTTCGGGCGCGACGAAGGTCGGTCATGCGCATGCTTGCGGGATACTGGCCCGACGATGTCTGAAGGGTCCACGACCCCCCGACCTGGTTGGGCTTACGCGACGACAGTTCGAAGCGGCGAATCGCCAAGATATGGACGCGGTGATGAGCCGCTGCACTCCCGATTGTGTGTACGACACCTCGCCCGACGGGATGGGGCTGTACGACGGTCCGGCAGCGATCCGTGCGTTCCTCAGCGAGTGGTGGGGCGCCTTCGAGGCACTTGCGCTCGAGCCAGAGAACGTTGTCGACCTCGGCCACGGCATCGTGCTCTCGATCGTTTGCCAGAAAGGGCGTCCAGCCAACAGCACGGGTCGTGTTGAAAGACGCGAAGCGTACGTCCTGCAATGGGTAGAGGACATGCTCCGACAGGTGACGGTCTACACCGACATCGAGGAGGGTCGTGCCGCCGCAGACCGCCTCGCCGAGGAGCGGAGGTAGGCGATGTCGCAGGCGAATGTTGAGACGGTCGGGCGGGCGATCGCGGCGATCAATGCGCGGGACATTGACGGCTACCTCGCCTGCTGTACCGAGAATGTGAAGCTGTTGATTGCGGCGTCGGTCGGGGCTGAGTATTTGGGGGCTGACGGGATCAGGCGGTTCTTCACCGACATCGAGGACGCCGGCCCTGACTTTCGGATCGAAGTGCAGCGCCTGCAGTCAATAGGCGACAGCAACGCGCTCGCCTTTGTACGGGTCAGCTCGACTGGCCGTGCCAGCGGGATCGTGACCGGTGCTGAAAGCGCGAACGTCTACGACTTCATTGACGGCAAGATCAGTCGCATCCGTATCTTCCTCGACCGGAAAGAAGCCCTCGAAGCCGTGGGGCTGGAGGAGTAGGCCGCGCATCGACAGCCGGTCGGTCACGGTCACTCCTGCCGGCGCCAGCGGAACATCTACACCTAGCTACGGTTCGAGCCCAGTATCGGCCATGACGTCATGCGCTCGGAGTCGCGCCGTGCCGTGATCGGCGCCGTTACATCGGGGACAGCCCTCAGCCAGAGTGAGCCTTTCCGTTTGGTACGACCGGCGAGATCGGAAGGTCTCCGGCTGCCGTCGTCTCTCGTTTGAGAAATGCGCCGAGCTCTTGAATCGTGCTCATCAGCGGCGCCGGGAAGACAACGGTCGAGTTCTTGTCGACCGCGATCTCCACGAGGGTCTGCAGATTGCGCAGTTGCAGCGCGAGTGGGTGGTCCATCATCACATCGGAGGCGCGTGCGAAGCCGGCTGCAGGCCGACCTACCGATAGGCGCGCCGGCGGAACTCGGCCATCTCTGCGGGCTACCTTTCACTGAACTCGCTCAGCCGCTGAGCTTTGCTCCCCGGACCGTTCTCGCACTGCTCGGCAAGTCGCTCCAAGGCGCTCGTGTCGAGGGCCGCCAGCATGGCGGGGTTCGGGAGCATCACGCCGCCTGCGGGATACTGGGCGGGCGATGTCTGAGGAGTCCACGACACCTGACCTGGTCGGGTTGGCGCGAGAGAGCATCGAGACCGAGGACCTTGAGGCAGCCCTGAGCTTCTACGCTCCCCACGCTGTTTGGGACGCATCGCCCTGGGGAATGGGCGTGTTTGAGGGCCAGGCAGCCATGCGAGGCTTCTTTGAGGACTGGCGAGGCGCGTACTCCGGGATCGAGCGCACGGCTGAGGAGATTCGTGACCTCGGCAGCGGAGTCACTTTCGCGGTGATCTTGCAGAAGGGGCGCCTCGTGGGGAGCGGCGGCTCCGTGCAGCTTCGCTATGGGTCTGTCATCGACTGGGTCGATGACTTGATCGTGCGCAACACGACCTATACCGACATCGACGAGGCACGCGCGGCCGCCGAACGCCTCGTCGAGGAACGGGGGTAGCGATGTCGCAGGAGAACGTGGAGATCGTGCGGGGACTGCTCGGCCCGTTCGAACAGGGTGACATCATCCCGCTGTATCGGGACGACGCGACTTCGGCCGCGATGAC
Source organism: uncultured Solirubrobacteraceae bacterium (assembly GCA_963794905.1). Classification (GTDB taxonomy): domain Bacteria; phylum Actinomycetota; class Thermoleophilia; order Solirubrobacterales; family Solirubrobacteraceae; genus Palsa-744. Next base: position 151,648 of record CAWCFO010000002.1, on the reverse strand, counting down.
CGCTGCGGCCGCGCCTTTCGTTACGGCGGACTTCGAATGCGTGTTCGTCAGAGCGGATGTGGGGCGTGCCGCATACTCGGGACTCGATGGTCTTAGGGCCGCGTGGCTGGACTGGCTGTCGCCGTGGGAGCGCTACTTCGCGGGGGTTGAGGATGTGATCGACGCGGGCGACGGTCGCGTCGTCGTGCTTACGCGCGATCACGCCTGCCCGAAGGGCGCGAGCGCCGAGGTCACCTTCTTGGGTGCTCCAGTGTGGACCGTGCGCGACGGCAAGGTGTCGTGCATCGAGTTCTACTGGGACCGTGCCGAGGGTCTGGCAGCAGCGGGGCTGGCGGAGTAAACTCACCCGTCGCCCACCCGCCAGCCGAGATTCCACGCCAGTTCACGCAGTTCGCGGACGATTATCTTCCAGTAGAGGCTCACGCCGCCTCGGCCTCCTCGTCTTCACCTGGCCGACGACCACCAGGCCGCGGCGGCGCCGCGGTGATCTGAGTGAGCCTGAACACGACCTGGCCGAAGTCCGGGCTCGGCACGTGCGGCTGCTCAGCCTCGTCGCGGCGCATCTTCGAGCTCCGCACGACCCCCCACTTGAGCTCCGCCTCCTGCCATGAGGTCTGAGCATTGCTAATCGCCTGCAGCGCCCACTCGACGGCCTCCTCGGCGCCGTGGTCGGCTCGTCGGGGTAGGCGGCCGCCACAAGCTCCCGCGCATGCGCGTTGACCCGCCTGGTGCGACGTTCAGCGATCACACGCACGACGAGCGATGCGATGACGATGGCAACTCCCGCGACGACTCGCACCGCAACGTCGTTCTTGAGCGCTTCCTGATTGATGGCCACCAGCAACCCGGCTAGCACGCCGAGCGACGAAACGACCCGCAGCACATGGATGACCCGAATCTCCCCACGCATCCCCGTGCATCCTATGTCTTACTTTTCGCCGCGTCCGAATCGTCGCCATCTGGGAGAGCGCTGTCGACCCCCATCGCCGCGGGGTGTTAGCAAAACCGTTAGCACCGTGACTACTGTCAGCGAGGTCGAGAGCCAAGCGAGGGTTAGATCCGCTCTGCAGAGCCATAAACCGTGATGCCGGAGGAGGGACTCGAACCCCCGACACGCGGATTATGATTCCGCTGCTCTAACCAGCTGAGCTACTCCGGCGGGGTCGCGCAGTTTAGCCTCGTGCGCATGACGCCACCAACGCTCCTCGCCGTGCCCAACGTCTCCGAGGGCCGAGACGCATCGGTCATCGACGCGCTCGCAACGGCCATCGACAACGACGGGGCCGCGTCAGCCGCCGTGCGCCTGCTCGACGTGCACAGCGACGGCGACCACCATCGCTCGGTGTTCACGCTCGCGGCCCATCAGTGCGCTCTCGCGGATGCGCTGCTGCGCCTCGCGCGCGTGGCCGTCGGCGCGATCGACGTCTTCGCTCGCAGCGCCGGCGACACCGCGCAGGCCGGCGCGCACCCGCACGTCGGGGCGCTGCGACGTCGTGCCGATCGTCTACCTCGACAGCGCCGCGCGGGGCGCCGCGTGCGCGGAGGCGCTCGTCGTCGCGCGAGCGCATCGCCGAGGAGCTCGACGTGCCCGTGTATCTGTACGGCGAGCTCGCCGGCGACCGCCTTGGCAGGACGCGAGCGGAGCTGCGCCGTGGTGGCGTCGCCGCGCTCGCCGAGCGTATGGCCGCGCAAGGCTCCGCGCGCCATACCGCCGCTCCCGACTTCGGTCCGCGCGCGCCGCACCCGAGCGCCGGCGCCACGCTCGTCGCCGCGCGCGAGCCGCTCGTCGCATTCAACCTGCAACTGCAGGCGCCCGGCCACCGTCGATCGACGCGCGCCGCATCGCCGCGCTCGTGCGCGAAGGCGGCGAGCAAGGGCTGCCGGGGCTGCGCGCCATCGGCGTCGAGCTGCACGGCGGGGTCGCGCAGGTTTCCATGAACGTCGAGCGTCCGTTCGAGCTGGCGCTCGCGCGAGGTCGTGCAGGCAGTCGCAGATCACGCGCCCCTCGCCAGCGCCGAGCTCGTCGGCCTGGCGCCGCGTGCCGCGCTTGACGGCTTTCCGACGGACCTGCCGATGCCCGGCTTCGATCCCGCACGCCACATCATCGAGAACGCGCTCGGCGACGACTGAGCGCGACCCCATCCGCGTCCACTGAAAGGCAAAATCGCCCACCGTCCGCCAAATCCCTCCGCGCGCCCGCCGGCTCCCGCGCGCGGCTCCGGCGCGTCGGCTCCCGCGCTCGCGACGCCGACGCACTAGGCTCCTTGGCATGGCCCAGACCAAGCGCAAACGCCAGACCAAGCACCGCGGCAACGCAGCTGGCATGGTCGAGTCGCGCGGGCGCACCGGGCGCAAGCCCACGGCCGCCGAGAAGAGCGGCGCGCGTCGAGGCCGCGCGCGCCAAGGACAAGCCCGTCTCGCGCGCCGACATGCCGCCCAACTGGCGCGGCGCGTTCTTTCGCGGGCTGCTGGCCGCCGGCGTGCTCGCGCTGCTCTCCGGCCTCATCCTCAACGCCTCGCCCGGCCAGACCGTCGCCTATTTCTTCATCGGCCTGATCGCCTACACGCCGATCAGCTACTACAGCGACCAGTGGATCTACAACCGCCGCCAGCGCAACAAAGCCAAGGCCAAGGCCAAAGGCAAGGCGGCGCCCAAGTGATCGCGCCGCCGGCGCCGCGCAGGTCCGCGCGATGAGCCCGCTCGACGTGCGCTCCTACACCGTCGGCCCGGTGCAGGAGAACTGCTACATCGTCAGCGCCGCGTCCGGCGACGCCGAGCGCGCGCCCGGCCGTCATCGTCGATCCCGGCGACGAGCCGGAGCGCCTGCTCGCGGCGATCGACGCGCTGGGCGTGCGCATCGACGCGATCCTCATCACGCATTGCCACTTCGACCACATCGGCGCCGTCGCGCCGCTAGCGCGCGCCACCGGCGCACCCGTCCACTGCCCTGACATCGAGCGCCCGGTGCTCGCCGATTTGATGAGCTGGGTGCCGCCAGGATTCGGCCCGTTCGAAAGCTACGACGCCGATCACACCGTCACCGGCGGCGATCGCCTCACGATCGCCGACCTCGATATCGACGTGCTGTTCACACCCGGTCACAGCCCCGGCCACGTCACCTACGCGATCGCCGCCGCGCCCGGCGCGGGCACCGACCCCGCTGCACGCGCCGCGCCCGACGCGGAGCGCGCGCTGCTCTCCGGCGACGTGCTCTTTCAGGGTTCCGTCGGTCGCGTCGACCTGCCCGGAGGCGACTGGCCGACGCTCGAGCGCTCCATAGCCAGCCTGCTGCGCGCCTATCCCGCCGCAGACCGCCGTGTATCCCGGGCACATGGGCGTCACCACGCTCGGGCGCGAGCGCGACACCAACCCGTTCCTCACCGAGCTGCGTGAGCATGAGCGCGTGCCGCGCCAGACGGTCGCGCCGGACGCGACCGCCGCCGGAAGTTGAGCGCGCCCAAGCTCAAAGCGCCGCGCGGCACCTTCGACGTGCTCGGCGACCAAGCGCAGGCGCGCGCGGCTCTCGAGGCGCGCGCCAGGACGCTGCTTGAGGGCGCCGGCTATGAGCGCATCGAGACGCCCGCTTTCGAGGCCACCGAGCTGTTCGCGCGCGGCGTCGGCGAGTCGACAGACATCGTGCGCAAGGAGATGTTCACGTTCGACGACGGCGGCGGACGCTCGCTCACGCTGCGCCCCGAGGGCACCGCGCCGGTGTGTCGCGCATACGTCGAGCACGGCATGCACAAGCGCCGCCAGCCGGTGAAGCTGTGGTATCTGTCGAGCTTCTTTCGCCACGAGCGCGCGCAGGCCGGCCGCTACCGCCAGTTCTGGCAGGTCGGCGCCGAGGCGATCGGCTCCGACGATCCCGCCGTCGACGCCGAGGCGATCGCTCTGCTCGCCGTGCTGCTCGCCGACATGGGCGTGCGCGAGGTGCGCCTGCGCCTGTCCAGCCTCGGCAGCGCCGACACGCGCGCGGACTATCGCCAGCGCCTGCAGGACCACCTGCGCGCCAGCCAGGGCAGCCTCTCCGAGGAGGTGCGCAGCCGCATCGAGCTCAACCCGCTGCGCGCCTTTGACTCAGACCACGAGGGCACGCGGCGCGTCATGCGCGACGCGCCGCGCCTGCTCGACCACCTCGACGAGGCCGACGCGCAGCACTTCGCGCACGTGCGCGCATTGCTCGACGAGGCATCTGTCGCATATGAGATCGACTCGACGCTCGTGCGCGGGCTGGACTACTACACGCGCACCGTCTTCGAGTTCACCTCCGACGCGCTCGGCGCGCAGACCGGCGTCGGCGGCGGCGGGCGCTACGACGGCCTCGTGGCGCTGCTCGGCGGCAAGCCCACGCCGGGCATCGGCTGGGCGGCAGGCGTCGAGCGCATCATGCTCGCCGGCGACGGGCAGCACGTCGCCACGACACCGCTCGACGTGTTCTTCGCGCTCGAATCCAGCGACGCCCGCCGCGTCGCCTTCGGCCTGCTCGAGGCCGCGCGCGCGGCCGGCCTGCATGCCCAGATGGAGCTCGCCGGGCGCTCGCTCAAAGGCCAGCTCGGGCACGCCGATGCGCTCGGCGCGCGCTACGTCGCGATCGTCGACGACGGCCACACGGTGCTCAAGGACTTGCAGGACGGCGCCCAGCAGCGCATCGCCTCAGACACAGTCGTGCACGCCATCTTGCGCGGCCTGCGCTCGCTCTGAGCGGCCCGACCGCCATGCGCGCCGCGCCGCCGCGCATGAACTGCGCTGCGACACGCGACCCTTGGCCGTCCATGCGCCCCTTGCGCCGTTCAACTCTCGCTCGACAAATGCCGAAGGTGAGATCAATGAGCCAGATCTCGCGACCTTTCCAGATCGTCCTGGCCGTGTTCGTGCTGTTCGTCGCGGCCTGGTTCGTCGTGCTGCGCGGGCACTCCTCCAGCGGCGAATCCTCAAGCGCGCAATCTTCCAACGCGCAGTCCTCCGGCGCGCAGAGCGCCGCCGCACAGCCGGCGGCCGCTCCCAGCTCCAGCAGCAGCTCGGGGCCGTCGTCGGCCGCCTCCACCTACCACGGCTCGGCGCCCGGCGTCGCCGGCCTGACACGCGCGATCGCCAAGGCCCGCGGCGCCGTCAAGCAGTCCCAGCAGAACGCCCAGCAACTGCAACAGAAGTCCACCGAAGCCTCCAGCTCAACGGCCGCGCAGGGCAGCTCCGCGGCTGGCTCGTCGGGCGCCGCCGCCGCGTCTGCACCGGGCTCCGCGGCTCAGCAATCGGCTGAATCGGCCGGCGCCGCCAAGGCCGCCAACGGCGCGCCGGTGCAGCAGGCGAAGGTCGAATCGCAGCTCGCGCACGGAAAGGTCGCAGCGATCCTCTTCTGGAATCCCAACGGCTCGGTCGACGCGGTCGTGCGCCACGAACTGCAAGCAGCCAGCGCCAAGCTGCACGGCCGGTTGGCGGTGAACATCGCGCTCTCCAGCCAGGTCGGCTCGTTCGGCAGCTTCACCAACGCCGTTCAGGTCTACTCGACGCCGACCATCCTGCTCGTCAACGGCAAGGGCGCCACCACCAGCGTCACCGGCCTCATCGACGCCTTCGCCATCGAGCAGGCCGTCGCCGAAGTCAAGCACGCGCGCTGAGCGCGCCGCTCGGCCACGCACACGAGCGCTCCGACGACCCATGCGTGCGTCGAATGCGTCGCGCTCGGACCCTTACACTCGGTCGCATGCAGGCGACCGCACACGAGCTGCTCCAGCACCTGGAACGACCGCTCAACCGCGGGCACGTTCCCGTTGACGCCGCCACCGGCGCGGCCGGCGGCGCGGCGTGCGGCGACCTGTGCGCATCTCGCTCGCGCTTGACCGGCAGAGCCCCGATGCGCGAATCGCCGACGCCGGCTTCGACGCAAGCGGCTGCGGCGCCGCGATCGCCGCCGGCAGCGCCGTCGTGGCGCTGCTGCGCGATGCGCCGCTGCTGCGCGCCGCGCGCATCGGCGTGCGCGAGATCGAAGGCGAGCTCGGCGGCCTGAGCGCCGCCAAGCGCCACGCCGCCGAGCTGGCCGCCGACGCGCTGCACCGCGCGCTCGGGCAGGCCGCGCGCGAGCACGCCCAATTGGCGCCATGCGCCTCGCGCACGCTCGTCGCGATGAGCGGCGGCGTCGACAGCGCCGTCGCGGCGCTGCTCGTGGCGCGCGAAGGCCGCGAGGCCGTCGCGGTGACGCTCGAGCTGTGGTCCGATCCCGAGAACGACGGCGAGGCCAGCTGCTGCTCGGCGCAGGCCGTGCGCGGCGCGCGCGAGCTGGCGCACGAGCTCGGCATGGCGCACCTGTCGATCGACCTGCGCGCCGAGTTTCGCGCCGGCGTCGTCGACGGCTGGCTGGACGATCACGCGCGCCGGGCTCACGCCCAACCCGTGCGTGCGCTGCAACGGCAACGTGCGCCTCGACGCGATGCTCGAGCTGGCCGAGCGGCTCGGCGCGCAGCACGCTCGCCACCGGCCACTACGCGCGCGTGCAGGACGGGCGCCTGCTGCGCATCGCGTCCGACGTCGCCAAGGACCAGAGCTACGTGCTGTCGGCGCTCTCGCCGCAGTCGCTGCGCGCGCATGCGCTTCCCGCTCGGCGCGCATGCACAAGCAGCAGGTGCGCGAGCTGGCGCGCGATGCCGGCCTGGCCGTCGCGCGCAAGCCCGACTCGCAGGATCTGTGCTTCCTCGCCGGCACGCGCCACGGCGACTTCCTCGAGCGCCACGGCGGCCTCGGCGAGCTGCCCGGCCCGATCGTCGACGACGCCGGCGCCGTGCTCGGCGAGCATCGCGGCGCGCACTCCTACACCGTCGGCCAGCGCCACGGTCTGGGCATCGGCGCGCCCGAGCCGCTGTACGTGCTCAGCGACCGACGCGCGCGCCAACACCGTCACGGTCGGCCCGCGCAGCGCGCTGCTCGCGCAGAGCATCGCCGTGCGCGAGCTGACGCTGCATCGCCACGGCGAGTGCGTCGACGCCGTGCGCGTGCGCTCGCACGGGCGCCGCTTCGCCTGTCGCGTGCAGCACGGCCTCGCCGCCGGTCGTCACGAGCGCGCGCGCATCGAGCTGGCCGAGCCGGCCGAGCGCACCGCGCCGGGCCAGCTCGCCTGCCTGTACGCCGGCGAGCTGGTCGTCGGCTACGGCACCATCGCCTCCTAGCCGTCGCCCGCGAGCGCAGCGACCCAAGCGAGACCTAAGATCAGCGCGTGATGACTTCGGAGGAGATCCGCGAGCGCTACCTGGCGTTCTTCGAGGAGCGCGGGCATCGGCGCATCCCGTCGGCCTCGCTCGTGCCGTCCGCGCACGATCCCTCGGCGCTGCTCACGGTCGCCGGCATGCACCCGCTGAAGCCGTACTTCCTCGGGCAGGAAACGCCGCCGGCCACGCGCCTGACCGACTGCCAGAAGGTCTTTCGCACGGTCGACATCGACAACGTCGGCAACACCGCGCGCCACCTCACGTTCTTCGAGATGCTCGGCAACTTCTCCTTCGGCGACTACTTCAAGCGCGAGGCGATCGAGTTCGCGTGGCGAGCTGTCGCGCGAGGTCTTCGGCTTCGACGCGCAGCGACATCTGGGTGACGGTGTTCGAGGGCGACGAGCAGCTCGGGCTGGGCCCCGACGAGGAGGCGATCGGCCACTGGCTCGACGTGGGCGTCGCCGCGCGAGCGGATCGTGCTGTGTCCGCGCTCGGAGAACTTCTGGCAGGCCGGCCCGTCCGGGCCTTGCGGGCCGTGCTCTGAGCTGTACCTCGACCGCGGCGTCGCACGCCGGAGCGCCCGACGACCTGCCCGGCGGTGAGAACGAGCGCTTCCTGGAGTACTGGAACCTCGTGTTCATGCAGTACGACCAGAAGGACGGCGCGCTGACGCCGCTTGCCGGCGAACAACATCGACACGGGCATGGGCCTGAACCGCATGGCGGCGATCCTGCAGGACAAGCCGTCGGTGTTCGAGACCGACCAGTTCCAGCCGCTGATCGAGCTCGGCGAGCAGCTCTCAGGGCGCCGCTACGGCGCGGACTTCGTCGCCGATCGCGCGCTGCGCATCCTCGCCGACCACGCGCGCGCGATGACCTTCCTCGTGGCCGACGGCGTGGTGCCGTCCAACGAGGACCGCGGCTACGTGCTGCGGCGGGTGATGCGCCGCGCGATCCAGCAGGGCCGCGCGCTGGAGCTCGCGCCGGGCTTTCTCACGCGCTACGCCGGCGCGCGTGCGCGAGCTGATGGGCGACGCCTACCCGGAGCTCGTGCGAGCACGCCGAGTCGATCGACATGTGGCTGGCGTCCGAGGAGGAGGGCTTCGGGCGCACGCTCGCGCAGCGGCATGCAGCTGCTGCGCGAGGAGATCGAGCGAGCGCGCGAGGCGGGGCAGCGCGACGGTCTCCGCCGAGGACGGTGTTTCGCCTGCACGACACGTATGGCTTCCCGCGCGAGATGACCAGCGAGATCCTCGCCGAGCAGGAGCTGACGATCGACGGCGACTTCGACGAGCTGATGGAGCGCCAGCGCGGGCGCGGACGCGCGCAGGCGAGCGCCGGCGCGGGCACGACCGGCGACCACGCCGGAGCGCTGCTGGCCGAGCTTGCGGGTGCGGGCCCGCGCACGACGTTCACCGGCTATGAGACCGAGCACCAGCACACGACCGTCGGCGCGCTGCGCAGCGTCGGCGACGGCGTCGAGCCCGGGCCGCGCTATCTGGTCAAGCTCGCCGAGTCGCCGTTCTACGCGCCGGGCGGCGGGCAGATCGCCGACGTCGGGCACGATCGAATGCGAGCAGGGCGACTGCCGCGCGCGCGTCGCCGACGTGCTGCGCGTGGGCGAAGACCAGGCGCTTGAAGTGGTCGTCGAGCGGGGCTCGCTGCGCGAGGGCGAGGCCGTGCTCGCGCGCGTCGATCATCTGCGCCGCCACGCGACGGAGGCCAACCACACCGCGACCCACCTGCTGCAGGCGGCGCTGCGCGAGCGCCTGGGCGACCACGTGCGCCAGGCCGGCTCCTACGTCGGCCCGGACAAGCTGCGCTTCGACTTCAGCCACGGCCAGGGTCTCTCAGAGCAGGAGCTGCGCGACGTCGAGGACCGCGTCAACGAGTGGATCGCTCGCAACGACCGCGTGCGCGCGATCACGACGACGCTCGACGAGGCCAAGCGGCTCGGCGCGATGGCGCTGTTCGGCGAGAAGTACGGCGACATCGTGCGCATGGTGCGAGGTCGGCGAGGGCGACTACTCGCGCGAGCTGTGCGGCGGCACGCACGTGCGCTCGACGGCCGAGATCGGCCTGTTCCGCATCGTCGGCGAGACCTCGAGCGCGGCCAACGTGCGCCGCATCGAGGCGCTCACCGGCCCGGCGGCGGTGAAGCTGCTGCGCGACCACGACCGCGTGCTCGGCGAGGTCGCCGCGGCCCTGCGCACGCGCCCGCAGGACACCGCCGAGCTGGTCCGCACGCGCGAGCGCGAGCGGCGCGAGCTGGAGAAGGCGCTCAAGAGCGGCGCCGCGGGCGCGGGAGCCGCCGCGGCGATCGACGTCGACGACCTGTCCGGCCGCGCGGTGGAAGTCGTCCGGCGCGCCGGTGCTGGCGACGGTCGTCGAGGTGCCGGACGCCAAGGCGCTGCTCGACGTGGCCGATCGCCTGAAGGGCAAGCTGACCGACGGCGCGATCGTGCTCGGCGCCGCCGTCGACGGGCGCGCGCACCTGCTCGTCAGCGTCGCCCCCGAGCTGGTCGCGCGCGGCGTCAAGGCCGGAGCCGTCGTCAAGGTCGCCGCGCAGGTCGTCGGCGGGGGCGGCGGCGGACGCGACACGCTCGCCCAGGCCGGCGGGCGCGACCCGGAGAAGCTCGACGCACGCGCTCGACGCCGCGCGCGCGGCGATCGCCTCGGCGCTGGAGGGCTGATGCGCGTGCTGGCGCTCGACTACGGCAGCGCACGCTGCGGCTGCGCGGTCAGCGACCCCACGGAGACGATCGTCACGCCGATCGACGCCGGTCGAGCGGCCGCGCTCGCGCCGCGGCATGCTCACGCTGGCGCGCCTGGTGCAGGAGCGCGACGTCGAGCGCGTGGTCGTCGGGCTGCCGCTGTCGCTGAGCGGCGGCGACAGCGAGCAGACGCGCGAGACGCGCGAGTTCGCCGAGCGCCTGTCGCGCCGGCTGGGCGACGAGGTGCCGGTGGAGATGTACGACGAGCGCTTCACCACGCGCATGGCCCAGCGCCTGGATCACGAGCCGAACGCCAGCGAGGACTCGCGCGCGGCCGCGCACCTGCTCGAGAGCTGGATCTCGGCGCACGCGCACTAAGGTCTGAGCCTTGTCTCGCGGCAACCGATCACGCCCAGCGCACGAACGCACCGCGAAGGAACGCGAGAGCGATCGCCTGGAGCGCGAACGGCGGCGCGCCGGTCCCGAGGCTGCACCGCCGCAGATACCCGAGGCCGCGCCGCAGCCGCTCGACACGCACGTCGCAGCGGATGAGCCGATCGTGCACGACGACACGCACGGCGCCGCAGGCGAGCCGATTGCCGCCGAGCCGGACGCGGGCGAGCTCGCGGCCGGCGAACTCGCGGCCGGCGAGCACGCGCCGCCGCCGTGGGACGTGTCCGAGGCGGTTGCGGAGGGCCGGCGGCCGGCGTCGAGCACCCCGACGGATCCCCGGCAGCCGGCGTCGAGCATCCCGACGGATCGCCCTGCGCGCCCGCTCGGCGGGGGGGTGGGCGCGGGAGTCGGCGCCGCGCGCGGGGGCCGGGGAGGCGGTGGCGTCGGGGCTGGGCGTGCGCGGGGACGTCGCGCCGGCGGGCACGGTGGCCGGCGCGTGACACGCGCGCGCGTGGCGGCGCTGCTGGCGCTCGTGGCGGGTGTGGCGCTGGTGTGGTTTCTGCTTTCGCTGTTTCAGCCGTTCGCCGGCTCGGGCAGCGGAAAGGTGATCGTGACGATCCCGAAGGGCTCCGGCGCGAGCAGGGTCGGCTCGATCCTGGAGCGCGAAGGCGTGGTCTCGTCGGGATTCTTCTTCGACGTGCGAGCGCTGCTTGACGGCAAGCGCAGCTCGCTTCACTCGGGGCGCTTCGCGCTGAAGCGCGACATGAGCTATTCGGCGGCGATCGACGCGCTGAGCAAGCCACCGCCGCGCGTGATCGCGGTGAAGGTGGTGATCCCAGAGGGGTACACGCGCCGTCAGATCGCCGACCTCGTGCGCGAAGACGCGCTGACGGGCAGCTACCTGGCGGCGAGCGAGCGCTCGCGCGTGCTCGACCCGGCGCATTACGGCGCGCCGGCGGGCACGACGAACCTCGAGGGCTTCCTGTTCCCGGCGACGTACGACCTGACGGCGGGAGCGGCCGCCAAGCGCCTGGTGGACGAGCAGCTGACGGCGTTTCGCCAGCGCTTCTCCAGCGCCGACGGGCGCCGCGCGCGCGCCTTGAAGGTGACTCCCTACCAGCTGCTGACGGTGGCGTCGATGATCGAGCGCGAGGCGCAGACCGAACACGACAGGCCGCTGATCGCGGCGGTCATCTACAACCGCCTGCGCGAAGGCGATCCCGCTGGGCATCGACGCGACGATCTACTACGCGGTCGAGCAGCGCCTGGGCATCGCGACGTACAGCGGCGAACTGACCGAATCACAGCTGAAAATCGACTCGCCGTACAACACGCGCACGCACAAAGGGCTGCCGCCGACGCCGATCTCAAACCCCGGCGAAGCGTCGATCCACGCGGCGGCGCACCCCGCGCACGTGCACTACCTGTACTACGTCGCCGGCGCCGACGGCTGCGGCGAGCAGGCGTTCTCGGACACCGAAGCGCAGTTCGAAAAGAACGCCGCGGCCTACCGTGCGGCCGTGAAGAAGAACGGCGGGCATCCTCCGAAGTGCAAGAAGAAATAGCCAAGCGCCTCGGCGTGCTCGGCTGGCCGGTCGCGCACAGCCGCTCGCCGGCGATCCACAACGCCGCGCTGGCCGCGCTGGGGATGCGCGATTGGAAATATCAGCTGCTGCCGGTGCCGCCGGCGCTGCTCGCGCAGACGACGCGCGCGCTCGGCGCGTCGGGCTTCGTCGGCGCGAACGTGACGATCCCGCACAAGCACGCGGCGCTGGCGCTGGCCGACAGTGCGAGCGCGCTCGCCGCGGCGATCGGCGCGGCGAACACGCTGACGTTCGCGCCAGACGGGACGATCGTCGCCGAGAACACCGACGCGCCCGGCCTGATCGAGGCGATCGGCGAGCCGCTTGCCGGGCGCAGCGCGCTGGTGCTCGGCGCGGGCGGCAGCGCGCGCGCGGCGGTGTGGGCGTTGCGCGAAGCCGGCGCGAGCGAGGTGACGATCTGCAACCGCACGCCCGAGCGTGCGCAGGAGCTGGCGCGCGAGCTGGGCGCGCGCGCGCTTGCGAGTCCGCAGCCGGCCGACGTGCTCGTCAACTGCACTGCCGTCGGCCTGGAGCGCGCCGACGACGAGCTGGCGCAGCTGGGGCTGAGCGACGCGGCGGTCGCCGGCTATGCGCTGGTCGCCGACCTCGTCTACCGAGATGGCGCGACCGAGCTGCTGAACGCCGCCGCCCGCCACGGGGCGCGAACCATCGACGGTCTGGAGATCCTGGTCGCACAGGGCGCGCTGAGCTTCGAGCTGTGGACCGGGCGCCAGGCGCCGGTGCAGGAGATGCGCCGGGCGGCGCGCGCCCTTTAGCAGCAGCGACGCGGTCTCTCAAGCGCGCTCCAACCTTCGTCCAGTCGATGCGGTTTGACGCGATTGCGTCGCCCGGCCGGCCGATGGGGCGGACCATGGACATCGATTTCGCAGATCTGCTGATGGAGGTCGTCTCGCGCCGGGCGTCCGACCTGCACCTGAGCGCCGGCGCGCAGCCCACGGTGCGCGTTCGCGGACGGCTGGCGCCGCTGGAGGGCTATCCAAAGCTGTCGTCGACGGACACGCGCGAGATCGTCTACTCGATTCTCACCGGCGACCAGCGCCAGCGACTGGAGACCGACTGGCAGCTGGACTTCGCCTACTCGATCCCCGGCCACGCGCGCTTTCGTGTCAACGCCTACTTCCAGCGCGGCGCGATCGGCGCGGCCTTCCGTCTGATCCCGTTCAGCCTCAGCTCGATCGACGAGCTCGGACTGCCGCCGTCGGTGCACGAGTTCACGCGCAAGCCGCGCGGCTTCGTGCTCGTCACCGGGCCGACCGGCTCGGGCAAGTCCACGTCGCTGGCGGCGATGATCGACGAGATCAACAGCACGCGCGAGGAGCACATCATGACGATCGAGGACCCGATCGAGTTCCTGCACAGCCACAAGAAGTGCCTGGTCAACCAGCGCGAGCTGGGCTCCGACGCACAGAGCTTCTCGGCGACGCGCTGAAGGCCGCGCTGCGCCAGGACCCCGACGTGATCCTGGTCGGCGAGATGCGCGACCTGGAGACGATCTCCACCGCGCTGACGGCGGCTGAGACCGGCCACCTGGTGTTCGCGACGCTGCACACGCAGGACACCGCGCAGACGATCGACCGCATCATCGACGTGTTCCCCTCCCACCAGCAGGGCCAGGTCCGCGTGCAGCTGTCGGTCGCGCTGCAGGGGATCATGACCCAGCAGCTGCTGCCCAACGCCGACGGCTCCGGGCGCGTGGTGGCGACGGAGGTGCTGGTGCCCAACCCGGCCGTGCGCAACCTGATCCGCGAGGGCAAGACGCACCAGATCTACTCGGTGCTGCAGACCAGCTCGGCGACGGGCATGCAGACGATGGACGCCTCGCTGGCGACGCTCGTGCGCCAGGGGCAGATCTCACGCAAGCTCGCCGAATCGCGCTCGTCGACGCCGGAGGAGCTCGGGCGCCTGCTCGGCGCGCAAACGCTGGATCTCGGCCAACGCGCCGCGTAACGGAGGCGATCGACGATGGGCGCATACGTCTTCAAGGCAATGGACGCCGCCGGCGTGAAAGCGCGCGGAGAGCTGGAGGCCGACTCCAAGCAGGCGGTCTCCGACCAGCTCAAGCAGCGCGGCCTGATCGTGCTGGAGATCACCGACAAGCACAGCTCGCGCGAGATCGAGTTGGAGTTCATGAAGGGCGTGAAAGCGTCCGAGCTGGCCGTCTTCTCGCGCCAGCTCGCGACGATGATCAGCTCGGGCATGAGCATCCTGCGCGCGCTGTACGTGCTGGAGTGGCAGACCGAGAACAAGTTTCTCAAGGAAACGATCGTCGCTGTGCGCAAGGACGTCGAGGCCGGGCTCTCGCTGAGCGACTCGATGTCGCGCCACCCAAAGGTCTTCAACCCGCTGTTCGTCGCGATGACGCAGGCCGGCGAGGCCGGCGGCGTGCTCGAGGACGCGCTGATGCGCGTCGCCGACCAGCTGGAGAAGGACGCCTCGCTGCGCCGCCAGATCAAATCCGCGATGGTCTACCCGGCGCTCGTCATCATCTTCGCGGTTGGCGTGATGATGGCGCTCGTGGCCTTCCTCGTGCCGGTGTTCGAGGGCGTGTTCAAACAGTTCGGCGGCGAACTGCCGTCGATCACCAAGGTCTCGGTGTTCCTCTCGCACGCCGTCACCGGCTACTGGTGGCTGATGTTCCTGCTCGGCGCGGGCACGGCGGTGGCGTTCATCAAGTGGAAGAAGTCCTCGTGGGGTCGCCCTCAATGGGATCACTTCCGCCTGCGCATCCCGATGAAGATCGGCGCGATCGTCCAGCAGGTCGCGGTCGCGCGCTGGGCGCGCACGCTGTCCTCGCTGACCAGCGCTGGTGTGCCGCTGCTGCTCGCGCTGGACATCACCGGACGCACCGGCGGAAACGTCGCCGTCGAGGAGGCGATGGAGGGCGTGATCGGCTCGGTCAAGCGCGGCGGCACGATCGCCGCGCCGCTGGCCCAGGCGCCGATCTTCCCGGTGATGGTCACGCACATGGTCGGCGTCGGCGAGGAAACCGGCGCGCTGGACTCGATGCTCGACAAGGTCGCCGAGTTCTACGAGGATCAGGTGGAAGCGTCGGTCAAGGCGCTCACGTCGATCCTCGAGCCGATCATGATCATCGTCATCGGCGGCATCGTCGGCTTCATCGTGATCTCGATGTACCTGCCGCTGTTCTCGGTCTACAACAGCATCAAATAATCACCTAACGGCCGCGCTCGCCGCGCGGCCGCCGAGTGGATCTCAGCCGGTTGGGTCGCCCGGGCCGTCGATCGCCAGCCGGCCGTCGGCGACCGACAGCGACACCTTTCCGCCGAGCATCGCCAGCAGCTCGGCGCCGGCCAGCTCGCGGCGCCAGCCGCGCAGCGTGCGCACGTCGGCCTCGGACTCGTCGGCGCGCCACGCGGCGACGATCGCCTGCAGGTCCGCGCGCGCGGCAAGCAGCTCGTAGGCGAGGCCCGCCTCGCGCGCCCGCGCGCGAAGCAGCGCCTCGCCGAGCGCGATCAGCGGGGCGTCCTCGGGTCTCGGCGCCGGCGGGCGCGCCTCGCGCGGCGCCGACTCGGGCGGGCGCTCGCGCGCTTCGCGCACGATCGACAGCAGCTCCTCGCCGCGCCGGCGCAGGTTCGCCGCGCCGGCCCCGCGGACCTGTTCCAGCTCGGCGACCGACGAGGGCTTTCGCTTGGCGAGCTCCATCAGCGCGGCGTCTGAGAGCACGCCCTGCACCGGACGGTCGCGCCGCGCGGCGGTCTCCTCGCGCCACTGCACGAGCGCGCGCGCCAGCGGACGCGCCGAGGGGCTGAGCGTGCGCACGCGCGGCAGGCGCGCGAATATCGCCTCCAGGTCGCGCTCGTCGCTGGAGCGCTGCAGGGGCTCGCACTCCTCGCGCGCCCAGTCCAGGCGCCCGAGCTCGCGCAGGCGCCGTTCCAGCTCGCTCGACAGCTCCAGCAGGTGCTCGACGTCGCCGCGCGCGTAGTCCAGCTGCTCGGGCGACAGTGGGCGCACGTTCCAGCGCGTGAAGCTCGCGCTCTTGGCCAGGCGCACGCCGAGGCCGTCGGCGAGCAGCGACTCATACGAGGACTGCGCTCCCATGCCGGCGAAGCCGGCTGCGACCTGCGTGTCGAACACGTTGCTGACGTTCGTCGCGAGCACCCTACGCACCAGCGCGACGTCCTGGCGTCCGGCGTGCACGACCACCTGCACGGTCGGGTCGGCCAGCAGCGCGGCCAGCGGCGTCCCGTCAAAGCCCTCGGCGAGCGGGTCGAGCAACTCGATGCGCTGCTCGCCCTGCGGCGAGGTGACCGCCAGCTGGATCAGGCACAGCAGCGTGCGGTAGCGGCCCTCGCCGACGAACTCGGTGTCGAGCGCGACGCGACCGGATTCGCGCGCGGTTTGCACCAGCGAGTCAAGCCGCGGATCGGCGCTCACTTCGGCGCTCCGGGCAGCCGCCAGAGCACCTTGCCGCGATCCAGGCCGGCCTTGCGCGAGACGTCGGTGGCGTGTTCGCGAATCCACTGGGCGGGGGGCGAGCACGCCGGGTTTTTCGCGGCGAGGTGATGCGGGCACGGCGAGTTGAGAAAGGCGTAGCGCACCTCGCCGGCGGCGATCAGCCGCTTGAGCTTGTCCACCGACGTGAACACGCGCGCGCCGTAGCTGGTGAGGATCACGATCGGCCGCGCGTCCTGCACGATCAGCGAGCCGATCTGCGTGGCCGACTGCGCGGCGACCTCGTAGCGCGCGCTGCCCTGGTGCTTGCGCAGGTAGCTGCTGACGACGTGCTGCTCCTGCACGGGCAACGCGCCGACGTAGCCGGCGTCGGTGACGTGGCTGTCGATCGCCGTGATGTCGGTGCCGAGCGAGATCGTCAGCACGGCGACGAGCGTCAACGCCAGCACGCCCGCCGGCGCCAGCGCCGTGTGCAACGAGGATCCCGGCGAGCCCACGCGCGCCAGCGCCGCGAAAGCCAGCGCGCCGAGCGCGCCGGCGAGCGAGATCCACCACTCGGCCGACGTCCCGTACAGCAGCCGCTCGCCGTAGAACACGACGATGGCGAGGCTCACCACGAGCACGATCGGCCGCGCGCGCCCGCGCGGCTCGGCGGCCCACGCGGCGCCGATGCCGAGCGTGGCCGCGACCGCCGGCACCAGGCCCTCCACGTAGCGCGGATGCAGGCGCGCCATGTGGCTGAACAGCACGATGCCCGTGATCAGCCACAGGCCCAGCCCCAGCGCGACGGCGAGGCTGATGCGTCGTGGCGGCGCGCGCTCATCCGTGTCGCCGTCCGCGTCCTCGGCGCCGTCCTCGCGCACGACCGCTGGCCGGCGGCGCAGCCCCCACAGCAGCGCCGGTATGCCGAGCAGCAGCGCCGCCAGCAGCTCCATGCCTAGGCGCTCGCCGGAGAGCGGGCCGATGCGCGCGAGCAGGCGCGTCGGCGACGGCGTGACGATCGGTATGTGATCGCGCTGCGATTGCGTTGCGACCGGGTATTTGTGACCGGGTTCGTACACCGTGAACTGCGGTTCGGGCGATTTGCCGCCGAGGCGTTCGCTGCCGTTGAACACGAACACGGCGTTCCAAGCGCTGCCGTTGGTCGAGCCGATCGCCCACGGCCGGTCGCTGGCGGGGGCGATCAGCGTCGCTGTCAGCCAGGCCAGCGCCACGACCACATAGACGGCGCCCGCCACGGCGAGCTTGAGCACGCGCACGCGCGGCGCGCCGGGAAAGCCCAGCATCGCGATCACGAACAGCGCCGGCAGCGCGACGAGCGACTCGAGGATCTTCACGTCGAAGGCCAGCCCCATCACAGCCGCTCCCGCGAACAGCCAGCGCGCGCGTCCGCTGTCGCACGCGCGCAGGATCAGCAGCAGCGCGAGCACGATCAGCATCATCATCACCGCGTCCATCGTGTCGCTGCGCGAGGTGATCACCTCGACCGGCAGCACCGCCAGCGCCAGCGCGGCCGCGAGGCCGGCCGTCGCGCTCCACATGCGCCTGACGGCGAGGAACAGCAGCGGCACGGCGGCGATCCCGGCGAACGCCTCGGGGAGCTTGAGCGTGGTCGTCGTGAAGCCGAACAGCTTGACGCTGGCGACCTGCAGCCACAGGTCGACCGGCGGCTTGTCGATCGACACGCTGGCTCCCGGCTCGAACGCGCCGAAGAAGAAGTTGTGCCAGGACAGGCCCATGCTGCGCACGGCAGCGTCGTAGAAGGGGTCCGGCGCGACCTTGCCGATGAGGATCAGCCGCAGCGCCGCCGCGCCGGCTGTGATCGCGGCGAGCAGGACCCACTCGTATGGGCGCACGGGCCTTCTCATCTGCGGAACGCTAGTGTCGTCGCCTCATGGCGAGCGAGCAGACCGACGGCGGAGATCGAACGGACGAGTCTCAAGGGCCGCGGGAGTGTATGCCCTGTCGCGGCACCGGCAAGGTGATCTCCAACCTCGGTGGGACGCCAAGCACGGTCGCCTGCCCGTGGTGCGGCGGCAGCGGAGAGCGCGTCGCGGGGAGCGATTCTCAGGCGCGGTGGCTGAGTGACTCCGAGCGCGAGAGCGTCGAGGCCGAATAGTGCATGCGTCCAACGCTGATGCATGACTAAAGCCCTTTGACCGTGAGGTCGATGCACCGGCTGACAAAGCCAGTGTCGAGGTGCCAAGGCAGTACACCTGGTGAAGGTGTGTAGCAAAGCCGGCGGCCCTCGCAAGCCAGTTCGATAGAGCTGGTCGACCGGGGGACGTATCGCCAATTACGGGCGATGGGCCAAGAGCTGGCGCTCTGAAAAACGGATCCTAGGAGGATTCACATGTTGTATCGACTGCGCCAGCGCTTGAGCAATGAGGGTGGTTTTACCCTTATCGAGCTTCTGGTCGTCATCCTGATCATCGGCATTCTCGCCGCGATCGCCATTCCGTCGTTCCTGAACCAGAAGGGCAAGGCGAACGACGCTTCCGCCAAGGAGCTCGCGCGCACCGCCCAGACGACCGCCGAGACGTACTCGACGGAAAACAGCGGCAGCTACCTGAACCTGACGACGGCGAAGCTGAAGGAAATCGAGCCGTCGATTCAGACCGCTTCGGGTAACAACAACGCTTACGTGGTTGTCACCGGCACGCCGACGGCGACCTCGTACAAGGTCACCGCGACGTCGACCAGCGGGGACACGTTCGCAATCGAAAACAACGCGGGAACGGTCTCTCGTACCTGCTCGGGCACCGGTGGCGGCTGTAACGGCAGCACCTGGTAACCGAAGCGACTGAATCTGCTGTGTCAAGAGGGCGGCCCACGGGCCGCCCTCTTGTGTTTGCGAACGGCGCATTGCAAACGCTCAACGACGCTAATGCATTGGCCCACTGCTGCCGATGCTTGTCCCGTCCGGCCCGGGGGGTCCGCCCGCCGAGCAGCTTTCCACCTCAGCACATTTCGAGGAGAACCCACACAATGAAAATCGATCCCCGCAAGCGCCTGCGAGACGACCGTGGGTTCACCCTGATCGAGTTGCTGGTCGTGATCCTGATCATCGGCGTGCTCGCCGCGATCGCGATTCCGTCCTTCCTCAACCAGAAGAGCAAGGCCAACGACGCGTCGGCCAAGGAGCTCGTGCGCACGGCCGAGACGACGGCCGAGACCTTCTCGACCGAAAACTTCGGCAGTTACCTCAACCTGACGACCGCCAAGCTCAAGGAACTCGAGCCGACGATCCAGACTGCGTTGGTCAACAACAACGCCTACGTCGTCGTCAGCGGGACGCCGACGGCGACGACCTACAAGGTCACGTCGACGTCGACCAGCGGCGACACGTTCTCGATCGAAAACAACGCGGGCGTCATCTCGCGAACCTGCACCGGCACGGCCGGCGGTTGCAAAGGCAGCAGCTGGTAGCTCGCCGCGAGGTGCGGCGGCGACCCATCGCCCGCCGACGACTCGCCACGGTGGCGACCGTCGCCCGCCGACGACTCGCTCAAGTGGCTCGCGCACGGGGCCGATGAACCGGTCATGGAGGCAACCCTCGCAGGCGTCTTCGGCGCGATCTTCGGCTCCTTCTTGAACGTCGTCGCCTATCGCCTGCCGCGCCACGAGTCGTTGCTCGCGCCGGCGTCGCACTGCCCGTCGTGCGACGTGCCGGTACGGCCTTACGACAACATCCCGATCCTCTCCTTTCTGCTGCTGCGCGGTCACTGCCGCAGCTGCGGCGCGACGATCTCGCCGCGCTATCCGCTGGTCGAGGCGCTGACCGCCGCGCTGTGCGCCGGCGCGGCGCTCGCGCATGACTCCGCCTCGGGAGTGGTGCTGAGCATCGTCTTGATCCTGCTGGTGGTGCCGGCCGCGCTGATCGACTTGGAGCACCGCGTCATCCCCAACAAGCTGACGCTGATCGGCGCCGCGCTCGCGCTCGCGCTGGGCCTCGCGCTCGATCCCTCGGGCGAGCCGGCGCGACTGATCGCGGGCGCGTCCGCCGGCGGCTTTCTGCTGCTCGCCGCGCTGGCCTATCCCGGAGGCATGGGGATGGGCGACGTCAAGCTCGCCGGCGTGATGGGATTGTTCCTCGGCAGCGCCGTGGCTCCGGCGATCCTCGTCGCGCTGCTCTGCGGCGTGCTGGTCGGCGGCGTCGTCGTGGCGCGCAAGGGCGTGCGCGACGGACGCAAGACGAAGGTCCCGTTCGGCCCCTTTCTGGCGCTCGGCGCGGTCGTCGCGACGTTCGTCGGCGCCGACCTCGTGCACCTCTACGTACACCACTTTCTGTGATCCCTGACGAGCGAACCCTAAAGGGCGGCCTCCCTGCCGCCGATATCCCTCCTGCGGCCATCGCGCCGCGCCTTCCAAGAACCATCTGATGCCTCCCTCCTTCTCACTCAAGCTCGGTCGCTCGCGCGCCTCCAGCGACGTCGTCGGCCTCGACGTGCAGCCCGGCTTCGTGGCGGCGGTCAAGGCGCGCGTCAACGGCTCGATCCTCGCCGAACGCGCGGCAGTCGCGCCGCTGGACACTGAGACTGTCCGCGAGGGCGAGGTCGTCGACGTCGACGCGCTCACCGAGGCGCTGCGCGAGCTGTTCTCGCATGGCGGCCTGGGCAAGCACGTGCGCGTCGGCATCGCCAACCAGCGCACGGTGATGCGCACGCTGGACCTCCCGCCGGTGACCGATCGCAAGGAGCTCGCGGCGGCTGTGCGCTTCTCCGCGCAGGACCAGGTGCCGATGCCGCTGGCCAACGCCGTGCTCGATTTTCACCCGCTCGGCCTGTCCGACACGCCCGCCGGTACGCGCCAGCGCGTGGTGCTCGTCGCGGCGCAGCGCGACATGGTCGAACGGCTGCTCGCCGCCGTGCGCGGCGCCGGCCTGACGCCCGAAGGCGTCGATCTCTCCGCATTTGCGTTGATCCGCTCGCTGCACCACCGCGCCGACGATGGCGGCGAGGACAGCCGCGTGCTGTACCTGAACGTCGACGGTCTGACCAATTTGGCGATCGCCGAGGGCACGATCTGTCGCTTCACACGGGTGATCGGCGGCGGCGTCGAGGGCATGGCCTCGGAGCTCGCGGCTCGGCGCGGCATCGCGCTGGCGCAGGCGCGCGAGCTTCTGGCGAGCGTCGATCTGAGCGTGGCGCCGACGCCGACACTCCCCGCCGTGCAGCCTTCGCCTGAGCCGAGCGCCCATGCCGACGAGTCCGACGAGGTCGCCGCGGAGGCGCCCTCGAGCGAGCCCGAGGGCGAGGCGGGGGTCGAGTCCTCGCTGTCGCGCGAGGATCACGAGGCGCGCGAAGCCTCGATGGGCTACGCGGAGGTCATCGCCGCGGCCGCCGATGCCGGCGCCGCGCAGGACGACACGCCGCAGGGCGACTCCGGCGCTGAGCAGGACGTCCGCGCCGTGCTCGAGAACGGCATCCGCGACATCTCCGGCGAGGTGCGCAACTCGATCGACTTCCACCGCACGCAGGATCAGGGCGGTCAGGTGTCTCACCTCTCGCTCAGCGGCGCGGCGCTGGACCTTCCGGGCTTCGCCGATGCGCTGCAGGCTTCGCTGGGCATCGAGGTGCGCCGCGAGTCCGTCGGGCTGGTCGACGCAGGCCTGGGCGACGAGCTGTCGATCAACCGCTTGGCGGTGGCCGCCGGCCTGGCGACGCTGGAGGCGCCCCAATGAGGGCCGTAAACCTGATCCCATCTGAGGAGCGCCGCGGCAAGACCGTCGTCGTCGGACGCTCGCAAGGCGCCGCTTATGGCGTGGTCGGCTTGATCGCCGGCCTGGCGATCCTCACGCTGCTTTACGGGATCAGCCACCACCAGATCTCCAGTCGCCGCGCGCAGGTGACCTCGCTGACGGCGCAGACGCAACGCGCCCAGGAAGCGGCCACGCGCCTGACGCCTTACACAACTTTCGCAACACTTCGCGAACAGCGCATGCAGGCCGTCTCGCAGCTCGTCGCCTCGCGCTTTGATTGGCCGCACGCTCTGCACGAGCTCGGCCGCGTGCTTCCGCGCGACGCCTCGATCTCCTCGCTGGAAGGCACGATCGGCGCGACGTCGACGCCTTCCAGCAGCGCTGCGCCCGCGACGGCAGCGGCCGCAGCGACTTCCGGCTCGGCGCCAGCGGCCAGCCCGGTGAGCTCCGCTACGCCTCCAGGCAGCGTGCCGACGTTCACGCTGGGCGGCTGCGCGACGAGCCAGTCCGAGGTCGCGCTGACGCTGCAGCGCCTGCGCTTGATCGACGGCGTCAGCAACGTCGCGCTGCAGAGCTCCACCGCCGGCTCCTCCACCGCCTCCGCCTCGAGCGCCAGCGAAGGCGCATGCGGCGTCGGCAAGCCGACGTTCACGATCCAGATCACCTTTGCTCCGCTGCCCTCGCCCGCGACAAGCGCTTCGGCGAGCAAGATCACGACCGCGAACGGAGGCGGACAATGACCACGCGCGACCGCATCGTGCTGATCGTCATCGCGACGCTTGCGCTGCTCGCCGCCGGCTGGTTCCTGGTCGTGTCGCCCGAGCGCAAGGAAGCTGCGAGCCTGGCCCAGCAGGTCAGCACCGCACAGGCCGCGCTGACCAGCGCGCAGGGCGAGGCCTCCAGCGCCAACCAGGCGCGCGAACGCTACGCATCGGCGTATGCGTCGATCGTCAGCCTCGGCAAAGCGGTGCCGGCGAGCGAGGAAGTCCCCTCGCTGATCTACCAGCTGGCCCAAGCCTCAAACCAGAAGCACGTGGAATTCAGCTCGATCTCAACCGGCGCCAACAGCAGCGGCGCGAGCGCGCCGTCCTCCAGCGCGGCCGCGACCGCGGGAGCGGGCGCCCCGACGGGCTTCACGCAGATGCCGTTCACGTTCGTCTTCAACGGCGGCTTCGACGAGCTGTCGCGCCTGTTCAGCTCGCTCAACGCTGCGACCGTGCGCACGAGCTCGGGCGACCTGCGCGTCAAGGGACGTCTGCTGACGCTGCAGGCGGTCAAGCTCGCGCACGCCGCCAGCGGTGACCTCGCCAGCAAGCAGCTGACGGGCACGATCACCGCGACCGCCTACGTGCTGCCGCCCGGCCAGGGCGTGACCGGCTCGCCGACCTCGCCGACCCCGGCGCCCGGCGCCGCCGCGACCGTAGCGGCAGGCGCCAAAGCGACCCCTTCAGCGCCCGTCGCCACGATCGGAGTCCCGCGATGAACGAGCTTCTCGGCTCAGTGAAGTCCGACCTGCTGGATCGCAGGCTGCGGCCCGTGCTGGCGCTCGTCGCCGTGGCGCTGATCGCCGCGGTCGCCTACGCCGTGCTCGGCGGCGGTTCGAGCACCCCGGCGACGACGGCGTCCAGCTCGCCGGCGGCGTCCGGCTCGACGGCGGCGGTCGCCGTGGTGCCCGCCAAGGTCGAAACCGGCCAGCCGATCGCCGAGACTGTCGAAGGCGCCCACCAGCAGACGCACGGCTCGACGCGAGACCCCTTCTCCGCGGTTGCGGGTGTGAGGAAGGCCGCGCTCGCCAGCGCCAGCGCGACCGCCAAATCGAGCTCCGGCGCGTCTGGCGCCGGTGGGTCGTCGGGCGGCAAAACCTCGACGCCGGCTCCAACGTCGGGCGAACCGCCCAAAACTGAACCGGCCAAACCGAGCGAAGGAAAGAAAGCCAAGAAGCCCGCCGAAGCCAAGACCGTCTACCGCGTCAACGCTCTGTTCGGCGCGGCGGCCCCAGGCACGCCACCGGCCGCCGCGGCGCTGACGCCGTTTGAAGATCTCAAGCGCCAGCAGCCGCTTCCGTCGGCCACGGCTCCGCTGGTCGTCTTCCGCGGCGTCACCGCCGGCGGCAAGAGCGCGACGTTCACGCTCGTGGGCGAAGCGATCCTGCGCGGCGCCGGCGTCTGCCAGCCCAACGCGTCGCAGTGTCAGGCGATCGACCTGAAACCCGGCACGAGCGAGGAACTGGAATACGTGCCGCCGGAAGGCACGCCCGTCGTGTACGAGCTTCAGGTCGCGAGCATCGTCTCGAGCAAGGCGTCCGCCGCGGCCGCGCGCAAGATGTTCGTCAGCGAATCGAAGGTCGGGCTGCAGTTCCTGCGCGCCGCCGGTCTGGCCGCGCTGCCGGGGATGCGCTACTCGCCCGGCGCCGGCGTGCTCGTGTTCGCCGGCCACCCGGCGTTCGCCGCACGCGCCCGCGTGGCGGCGTGGGCGTCGTCGCTCAGAGGCTGACGGCGCAGCAAATAAGCTAGGAGCGTGGCGCTCCGTCTGATAACCGCCGGCGAGTCGCACGGTCCCGGCCTGACCTGCCTCGTCGAGGGTCTGCCCGCCGGGCTGGCGATCGCGCCGGGCGATCTCAACGAGGACATGGCCCGGCGACAGCTGGGTCACGGCCGCGGCGGGCGCATGAAGATCGAGCGCGACGCCGCCGAGGTCACCGCGGGCATCCGCCACGGGCGCACGCTTGGCGGCCCGATCGCGCTGCAGGTCGCCAACCGCGACTACGCCAACTGGGAGGAGCGGATGAACCCCTGGCCGGTCGACGCCGAGCTGGCCGAGGTCCACCTGCCGCGACCCGGCCACGCCGACCTGGTGGGCACGCAGAAGTACAAGCAGTCAGACGTGCGCAACATCCTCGAGCGCGCCTCCGCGCGCGAGACGGCCGCGCGCGTGGCCGGCGGCGCGCTGTGCAAGGCGTTCCTGCGCACGCTCGGCGTCCACGTGCGCTCGCACGTCGTGCAGATCGCCTCGGTGCGCGCCCCCGAGCCGAGCGGTGAGCTGACGTTGCAGGACTTCGCCGAGGTGGACAGCTCGCCCGTGCGCTGCCTGGACGCCGAGGCGACGCGCGCGATGGTGCGCGAGATCGACGACCTGCGCAAGGCCAACGAGTCGCTCGGCGGCGTCTTTGAGGTGCGCGCGTTCGGGCTGGTCCCCGGGCTGGGCTCGCACGTCTCGTGGGAGGAGCGCATGGACGGGCGACTGGCGATGGCGATCTGCTCGATCCAGGCGATCAAGGGGGTTTCGATCGGCGATGGCTTCGCCGTGGCGGGCGTGCCCGGCTCCCAAGCGCACGACGAGATCTTCCACTCCTCACAGCGCGGCTACTACCGCGAGACCAATCGCGCGGGCGGTCTGGAGGGCGGGATGACCACCGGCCTGCCGCTGGTCGTGCGCGGGGCGATGAAGCCGCTGCCGACTCTGACCAAGCCGCTGCGCTCGGTGGACACCGAGACGCACGAGCCGGCGCAGGCGCTGCGCGAGCGCACGGACTCGTGCACCGTTCCGGCCGCCGGCGTGGTGGGCGAGGCGATGGTCGCGTTCGTGCTCGCTGACGCCTACCGCGCGAAGTTCGGCGGCGATCACATCGACGACGTGCTCGCGGCCGTCGACGCCTACAGCGAGCGGATCGGATGGCAGGCGTAGGGGGCTCGCCGCGACGCGCGCTCGTGCTGATCGGCTTCATGGGCGCGGGCAAGTCGACCGTCGCCGCCGAGCTGGCCGAGGCGCTGGGTGTCGATGCGCTCGACAGCGACGAGCTGCTGAGCGAGCGGTTCGGCCATTCGCCGGCGCAGGAGTTCGAGCGAAACGGCGAGGCGTCGTTTCGCGCCGGCGAGGAGCAGCTGGTGTGCGAGCTGTTGGACCGCGCGCGGCCGGGGGACGTGATCGCGCTGGGCGGCGGCAGCATCCTCTCCGCGCGCGTTCGCACGGCGCTCGAGCCGCATGTGGTCGTGTTGCTTGACATCGAAGCCGAGCGGGCGTGGCAGCGCATCGGCGGCGCCCCCGAGTCCTCGGCCGGGCCGCTCGGTCGCCCGCTGGCGCGCGACCGCGAGGCGTTTTTCGCGCTGCACGCAGAGCGCCAGGAGCTTTACGAGGGCACCGCGGACGCCTTCCTGCCGCCGCTGAAGCGCGGCGGCGCGGCGCGTGTGCTCGGCGCGCTGCGCGCGCTCGCCGCCGCGCCGGCGGGCACGCGCCTGCTGTGGGCGCGCAGTGCGTCGGGCGAGTACCCCGTGCTGATCGGCCGCGGCCTGCTGCGCCGGCTCGGCGGGCACGGCGGCGACGAGCTGTGGCCGATCGACAGATCGCAATCGCGAGCGTTTCTGGTGACCGACGAGAGCGTGGGCGATCTGTATGGCGAGCACTTGGGTGAGCTGGCGGGGAAGATCGCGATCGCGCCCGGCGAGAAGACGCTCGCGACCGCCGAAACGGTGTGGCGCGCGGCGGTGGCCGCGGGCGTCACGCGCGCCGACCACTTCGTCGCGCTCGGCGGCGGGGTCGTGGGCGATCTCGCGGGCTTCTGCGCGGCCACCTACCAGCGCGGCGTGCCGGTCGTGCAGGTGCCGACGACGCTGGTCGGACAGGTCGACTCGGCCTACGGGGGCAAGACCGGCGTCGACCTCGCCGAGGCGAAGAACTATGTCGGCGCCTACCACCAGCCCGCCGGAGTGCTCGCCGACCTCGACACGCTGCAGAGCCTGCCGGAGAGAGAGCGCGCGGCCGGCTGGGTCGAGGTGCTGAAGACCGCGCTGATCGCCGGCGGGCGCCTGTGGGAGCGCGTCGCCGCCGGTGACGACCTCGACGAGCAGATCGTGCTGGCGTGCGCGCGCACGAAGCTCGCGGTTGTCGCGACGGACGAGCGCGACGCCGGCCGGCGGCAGGTGCTGAACCTCGGACACACGGTCGGCCACGCGATCGAGACGGCCACCGGCTATCACCGCTACAGCCACGGCGAGGCCGTCGGCCTGGGCCTGCTCGCCGCGTTGCGGCTGTCGGGCGCCGACGCGCTGCGCGAGCAGGTGCGAGAGCTGCTGCTGGAGCGCGAGCTGCCGGTGACCGTCGAGGGGGCGAGCGCCGAGCTGATCATCGAGGCGACGGCGCGCGACAAGAAGCGGATCGGCGAGTCGCTGCCTTTCGTGCTCGTCAGCGCGCCCGGCGACGCGCGCACCGGCTGCGAGGTCGAGCCGACGCAACTGCGGGCCGCCGTCGAGGAGCTCTGCGCGCGATGATGCTCCGCACAAGATGAACCAAGCGCGAGATCGCATAGCGGTGCTGCACGGCGTCAACCTCGACCAGCTGGGGCGGCGCGACCCGGCGCTGTACGGAACGCTGACGCTGGCGGAGCTCGAGCGGCGCGTGGCCGCGCGCGCCGGCGAGCTGGGCCTGCGCACGAGCTTCTTTCACAGCAACTACGAGGGCGCGTTCGTCGAGCGCCTGCACGAGTGTCGCGACAGCGCCGACGCAATCCTGTTGAATCCGGGCGCATGGACGCACTACGCATGGGCGATTCGCGACGCGCTGGAGGTCGCCGCGCTGCCGGCGCTGGAGATCCACCTGTCCGACGTGGCCGGCCGCGAGCAGTGGCGGCGCACGTCGGTGATCGGCGAGCTGTGCTTCGCGACCGTCTCCGGGCGCGGCGTGGACGGCTATGACCAAGCGCTCGAGCTGCTGCGCGCGCGACTGCACGAGGAGGGCTCGTGACGCCCGGCGCTGAGCGGCGAGGCGAGGAGCGGCGCGTCGAGCTGCTGGCGGGCGAGCTGCGCGAGCGCGGCGTCGACGCGCTGCTGGTGAGCGCGCCGGTGAACCTGCGCTACACGACCGGTTTCACGGGCAGCAGCGGCCTGGCGCTGATCGCCGCCGACGGCGACGGGCACCGCTTCTTCACGGACTTCCGCTACGACGAGCAGTCCGCCGTACAGGTCCCTCTGGCGCTGCAGCGCGAGATCGTGACGGGCAGCCTCGTGCACGCGGCGCTGCGCGCGCTGGGCGCCGGCGGCGGCAAGCTCGGCTTCGACGACGCGAGCGTCACCGTCGCCGAGCACGAGCGCCTGCGCGCGGACATCGCGCAGGGCTGGGAGCTGCAGCCGTGCGGCGGCGCCATCGAGCGGCTGCGCGCGGTCAAGGACGCCGACGAGGTGGCGAGCATGCGCGCGTCGGCGCAGCTCGCCGACGAGGCGCTGCGAGCGGTGGTGGAAGACGGCCTGGTGGGTCGTAACGAGCGCGACGTGACGATCGATGTGGAGCTGCGCATGCGCCGGCTCGGCGCGGAACGGCCGAGCTTCTCCACGATCGTCTCCTCGGGCGCGCACGGGGCGCTGCCGCACGGCCAGCCGCGCGACGTGCCGATCCCGCGCGACGTGCTCGTGACGATCGACTGGGGCGCCGTGCACGAGGGCTACTGCTCGGACTGCACGCGCACCTATGCGACCGGCGAGCACGTCTCAGACGAGGCGCGCGAGATCTACGAGCTGGTGCTGCAGGCCCAGCTGGCGGGCCTGGCGGCGGTCAAAGCCGGCCCGACCGGGCGCGAAGTCGACGCGGTCGCGCGTGAGATCATCGAGCGCGCCGGTCACGGCGAGCACTTCGGCCACGGCCTCGGCCACGGCATCGGCATGGACATCCACGAGGCGCCGCGCCTGTCGCGCACCGAAGGCGAGCGAAAGCTGCAGGACGGCAATGCCGTGACCGTGGAGCCCGGCGTCTACCTGCCAGACCGCGCGGGCGTGCGCATCGAGGATCTGGTGATCGTGCGCGAGGACGGTCCAGAAGTGCTCAACGGCCTGGACAAGGCGCTGACGGTCATCTCCTGAGCGCGCGCGGAGGGCTCGACACGCGCGCGCCGAGCAGTGCGAGCGGCACGGGCGGCGCGCGTCGCGAAGAGGCGCCAGACCATGAATGCGGCGAGTGGCAGCGTCCACGCGAGGAAGATCGCCGACTGCGCGTCGGCGGATGCGTGGCGCGGCAGCCACACGAACGTCAGGCTCGCGAGCACGGTGCTCGCGGCGGCGAGCACGGGCGGGCGCTGCAGCGGCCCGCGCACCTCCCAGGCGAGCAGCGCGAACACGAACGGCAGCATGTAGTAGCCGGTGTCCCACGTGTCCAGCAGGCAGCGCAGGAGCAGCAGCAGCGCCAGCGCGAGCAGCGCGCCGCGCGTGGCGATCGGGCCGCTGCGCCGGGTGCGCAGCCACAGCGCGAGAGCCAGCGCCAGGCCGACGGCGAGGATCAGCGGGTGGCTGATCGTGCTCGTCCACGCCGGGCCGGCGCGGTATCCGAGCTGGGAGACGGCGAACAGGCCCTGCGCGTGCGCCTCGTGGTGTCCGAGAAACCACCACACCTGCCACGGATGGAAGATCACGGCGGCGGGCGCCAGGCTGGTGTGCGTGGCCGCGGCGAAGCCGCCCGAGCCGACCAGCGTCAGCGGCGCGAGCGCGGCGGTGGAGACGAGCACTGCGGCGCCGAGCGCGGGTACGCGCCGGCGCGGCGCGAGCGCCAGCAGCACGGGGACGGCCGCCAGCAGCGCCCACTCCTTGTTGGCGATCGCCAGGCCGAGCGCGAGGCCCGCCCACAGCGGCCGGTCGGCGCCGGCGAGCAGCACGGCGGCGACGCACAGGCAGGCGCCGAGCAGCTCCTCGGGATGACCGATTTCCAGGGCGTGCAGCGTCAGCGGGTTGGACACGCAGATGGCGAGCGCCAGCGCGCGCGCGAAGACGGGACGCCGCTGGTCGCGCATCTGCGCGACCAGCCATGCGCCGAGCAGCGCGGAGGCGATCAGGCATGGAACGGCGGCGGCGCGGTACACGGCCAGTTCGCCGCCGCCCCACAGCCGCGGCGCGGCGGCGAACGGGGCACGCTCGACGAGCGAGCCGCCATAGGCGGGCGCGAGGCGCAGGAACTGTGTGAGATGGCCGTGCACGAGCGCGGAGAACGCCGGTTGCGCCTCGTTTTCGTAGTCGCTCCACACGAAGCTCTGCAACCCCAGCCACGCCAGGGCGGCGCAGCCGGCGAGCGCGATCAGCGCGCACGGGGCGTTCTCGCGTGCGATTCGCCGCATAGCTCGGCATCGGCGCGCGGCGGGCGTTGCTTGAGCGCTGCGGTGGCGCCAGACGGCGGCCCCGGGGCGCGTCGCGACGGGGCATGCGAAGCGCGTCGTGGTGTCGCCAAGCGGCCTCGCGAATGACGCGCGCGCATCGTGTGTGGCCTCGGGGCGCTCAGTCGCGGTGTGCCCCTGCGGCGCGCGCTCGCAGTGTGGCCCACGGGGCGCGCCCGCAGCGGGTATGGTCGCCACAGAGCGCGCGCCGAGCACGCGCGGGGCCAACAAAGGGAGGAGCCACGATGCCTTCGCTGCTGGATCTCACGAGCCAGGGTGACGTCGGGACGATGACCGACGAATCCAAGCTGTCGTCGGTCAAGCTGATGACGCCGCAGGAGCTGTATGAGCTGTGGGAGCGCCAGAACTGGCAGTCGCACACGATCGACTTCGAGCAGGACCGAATCGACTGGCAGCAGCTGGAGGGCGGCCTGCGCGAGAACCTGTCGTGGAACCTGTCGTCGTTCTTCGTCGGCGAGGAGCGCGTGACGACGCAGTTCTCGGGTCTGGTGATGTCCTACGAGAGCCAATCCGAAGAGGCGTTCCTGATCACCCAGCAGGTCGACGAGGCGCGTCATGCACAGCACTTCAACCGCTTCTACGAGCAGGTGCTCGGATTGGATGGGAGCTTCGAGGACCGCCTGGCGCGAGCGCGCCAGGATCTCAATCCGGCGTTCATCGAGATGTTCGACGGCGTGCTCGTCGACTGGGGCCGGCGGCTGATCGAGGACCCGCGCGACATCGAGGCGAAGGTCGACTTCGTGACGCTCTACCACATGATCATCGAGGGCACGCTGGCGCTGACGGGCCAGTGGTTCCTCACCGACTACATGGAGCGCAAGGGCATCCTGCCCGGCTGGACGGAGGGCTTCAAACTGATCTCACAGGACGAGCACCGCCACGTCGCCTACGGGACATGGTTTCTGCGCGAGAAGTCAAAGGACCCGCAGCTCAAGCGACGTGTGACCGAGCGCCTGGCCGAGCTGATCCCGCTCGCCACAGCCGTGCTCGTGCCGCCGGGCGCCGACCCGACCGACTACGCGATCCTCGACTACACGATGGAGGAAACCAACGCCTTCGCGTTCAACGCGCTGCAGCGCCGGCTGAAGGTGATCGGCATCGACCTCGCGAGCCTGGCGGCGACGGCTGTCTGAGGAAGGTGGGGACGCTTTCGGCCGAGCCGCCTGTCGAGGCGGGCGCTCGGCCGCGCGACGGGCGCGGTCTATGCGCTCGACAGCTCCGCCAGCAGCGTCTGTGCGGTGACGATGCGCACGCCTTCGTGCTCGCGCACGGGCAGCAGGTGCCTGCGGTCGCCCGACACGAGGACATGAGCCTTTCCCAGCACTGCGCAGGCGAGGATCAGATCGTCGTCAGCGTCGGCGGTGATCGCCGCCGGCGTTCTCACCGGCGGAGCCACTTCGGCGCTGGCAAGCTCGCGCAGCAGCGCGACGATCTCGCCGACCCAGTCGCGATCGAGTCCGAGCTTGACCGTCAGAACACGTTCCAGCTCCTCGATCACAGGGATAGCGATCACCAGCTCGATGCGCTCGTCGATTGCGCTCTCGATCACCCGGCTCGGCGGCCCGCCGGCGATGAACGCCGACACCAGGATGTTCGTATCGCAGAGAACGCGCGGCTTCACGCACGCGCCGCGCGCATCTCGTCGATGAGCTTCTCGACCTCCTCGGGCTCGAGCCCACGCGCCTCAGCACGGTCGCGGCCGTGGCGCTGAAGCGCCGCGAATCGCTCGTGCTGGATGTGCCGGCGCAGCGCATCGCGCACCACCTCGCTCTTGGTCTTGCCGGTCGCGCGCGCCAGCGCCTCGGCCTCAGCGGCGAGGCTGTCGGGAATCGACACGGACAGTAGGCGAGGCATATGAAATTATCATATCAGCGACCTCTCGGATCTCCTACCAAGCGCCGAACATTTGTTCGTAGATCCGTAGTCATGCGTATGATGCAAATGCCGTTCCCCGACCATTAGACGCAATCGGCTGGAGGCCGTAGCTGCTGGCATGGACAAGATCATCGAAAGCCTAGTCTCGGGTTTCGCCGACGAATATGGCTTGGCGAACCTTGCGCTCGATAAGCAATTTGAGAGATTCTCGAACTACTGTGTCGTGTCGGTGCGTGGCACCGAGGAGACTTTCAACCCTGAGGACGTGACGGTCGAGGGCGATGAGTTCGGTATAGACGGACTAGCCGTTCAGATCAACGGACGGATCGTCACAGACCCAGATGAGGTAGACGGCTTGGCAGAGCAGAACGGCTACCTAGAGGTCGTCTTCTTCTTTGTTCAGGCAAAGACCTCGGAGAAGTTCTCGACGAGCGCGGTCGAGTTGATGGGGCGGGCCATTAAGGATTTCTTCGCAGATGAGGCCAACCTGCCGCAAACAGACTTCGTTAAGCGTTCGCGGGAGATCAAGGACGAGGTTTATCGCCGGGCCAAGTTCTTCAAGCGCGGCAACCCGGCCCTCATCGCCTCGTATGTGACGACAGGCAAGTGGGACGATCAAGCTGAGATATGTGCGGCAATCGAGGGCGTGAGCACTGAGCTAGAGTCGACGCGCTTGTTTGACGCCGTTACGGTTGAACCGGTCGATGCGAGTCGTCTGAACGAGCTTTACCGGCGGGCGCATGATCCCGTTGAGACGACGTTCGAGTTTGCCCGTAAGGCGACGATGCCAGCCGGAATCCCAGGGATCGATTCAGCCTACGTGGGGGTTGTCGAAGGAGCACAGTTTCTGCGTTTGATCGAGGACGGCGACGGGCGTCTACGTAGCTCACTTTTCGAGGACAACGTGCGCGATTTCCAAGGCATCGACAACACTGTCAACGCACAGATGGCTGACACCGTCGAAGGCGCTGATCGCGGTAGATTCCCCGTCCTCAACAACGGTGTCACGGTTATTGCCCGCGAGGTTCAGACGGTTGGGGATCGCGTCATCGTGCGTGACTACCAGATTGTCAACGGTTGCCAGACCGCGAACGTGGTTCACGCGCATCGCGACCGTGCTGCGGGCGAGGAGTTCTGGGTGCCCTTGAAGGTTGTGGCCACCGATGATGACGATCTAATCACGGAGATCGTCACGGCCACAAATAGCCAGACCGCCGTGCGCCCAGAAGAGCTGAGTTCGCGCTCGCGATTCGAGCGGGCTTTGGAGCAATATTTTGATGCAGTTAGCAAGGGGAGCGAGGACAAGGGTCTCCGGTATGAGCGGCGCTCGCGTCAGTACGTACGTGATACCGCAGTCGTCGCAGCGCGTGTCATCCCTCGACGAATTCTGGTTCGGTCGTACGTGTCTTTTTGTCTGGATCAACCGCACCGCGCAACCGGCTACGTGACAACGCTCCTCAAGCAGATGGGGTCCGATCACTTTGTGGAAGGGCATCGGCCAGAGCCCTACTACACGAGTGCGCACGCCAACTATCGCCTCGGCAACCTGTTCAACAGTGGCCGGATTGACGGCAGGTATCGCCCAGCGTGGTGGTATCTGCTAATGGCGTTCCGTCACCTGGCGCTTGACGGTGAGTCGCTGGCGCCAGCTAGTTCAACGAAGGTAGCGAAGCAAATGGACGGAATCAACAAGACACTCAATGATGACTCGAAGGCGGTCGCTGCATTTGAGCAAGCCGTAGCCGTATTCGACTCTGTTTTGTCCGACAGTCTCGATCGCGATGTGCTTCGCGGTGAGCGGCCCGCTGAGCGGTTGCGTGACGCACTCGATCACGCCGTCGTCGCCGCATAAGGGGTAGTGCAGCCGTGGCTCTGAGCACCAACCAATTCAAGAACGGAAATCACATCGAGGTCGACGGAACGATCTTCAAGATTGTCGACTTCCAGCACGTCAAGCCCGGCAAGGGCGGCGCGTTCGTGCGCACGAAGCTGCGCCGCGCGAGCGACGGCAACGTGATCGACCGCACGTTCCGCGCGGGCGAGAAGTTCCGCTCGGTGCGCACGGAGTCGCGCAAGATGCAGTTCCTGTACGCCGACGGAACGGACGCGCATTTCATGGACACGGAGTCCTTCGAGCAGATCGCCGTGCCCGAGGCGGCGGTCGCGGAGACCCTGCGCTGGTGCCCGCCGAGCAGCGAGGTCGACGTGCTGTTCATCGACGACCAGCCGTCTGACGTGCAACTGCCGAGCGCGGTCGATCTGGAGGTCACGCAGACCGACCCCGGCCTGCGCGGCGATTCGGTGTCGGGCGGCGGGACCAAGCCGGCGACGCTGGAGACCGGCGCGGTCCTGCAGGTGCCTCTGTTCGTCGAGCCGGGCCAGCGCATTCGCGTCGACACGCGCTCTGGCGAGTACGTGGCGCGAGCCTAGCGATGCGACGCTCGCAGCAGCGACGAGCGGCGGTCGTGGCGCTCTACCAGCACGACCTCACGGGCCGGCCGCTGGTCGAGACGCTGTCGGCGCGCGACTCGCTGTTCGTGCGCGCGCTCGCGCACGCCGCTGCCGACCGCGCGGAGGAGCTGGACGAGGTGATCGACCGCCACGCGCACGGCTGGTCGGTGGCGAGGATCCAGCCGCTGGAGCGCAGCATCATGCGCGTCGCGCTGATCGAGATGCTGCACCCCGACGCGGTGCCCGGCGACCAGCCGATACCGGCCGAGGGCGCGATCGAGGAGGCGGTGGAGAGCGCCAAGACGTTCTGCGGCTCGGATGCTCCGGCGTTCGTCAACGGCGTGCTCGCGGCAGTCCTCCGCGACGTGCGCGAGAATGCGCCGATCAGATGACCGTGACAGAGGAGCTAGACGACGTGATCGCGCGCCTGGAGCGCGCCGCCGAGCAGTTGCGCTCGGGTGAGCTGTCCGCCGACGCCGCGGCGACGCTGGTCGAGGACTGCGCGAACCTCGCCACGCGCGCGGCGGCGGAGCTGGAGCAGCTCAGCCGCGCCGAGGCCTCCGCGCCGCCGCCCGGCCAGGACACCCTGCTGTAGGGCTCCGCGGCTGCTCGTGAGCGTGACCTACCCGGACTACCTGCGCCAGGACGTTGAGCGCTACCTGGAGGAGCTGCGCTTCTCCGAGGAGCCGCTGACGGCGGGGCTGGAGGAGGCGATGCGCTACTCGCTGCTCGGCGGCGGCAAGCGCATCCGCCCGGTGCTCGCGCTGGCGACGGCGCGCGCCGTCGGTCTGGAGCCCGGCGACGTGATGCCGCTGGCGGCTGCGCTTGAGCTGATCCACACGTACTCGCTGATCCACGACGACCTGCCGGCGATGGACGACGACGAGCTGCGCCGCGGCCAACCGACCTGCCACGTGAAGTTCGGCGAGGACGTGGCGATCCTGGCCGGCGACGGGCTGTACGCGGAGGCCTTCGCGCACCTGCTCACGCGCCAGCGCTCAGAGCCCGAGCGGGTCCTGCAAGCCGCCGCGGAGCTGGCCGCGGCGACGGGCGTCAACGGCATGGTGGGGGGGCAGTACGCCGATGTGAGCACGGACACGCCTCCTGGGCCGGCCGCGCTGCGCCGCCTGCACGAGCTGAAGACTGGACGACTGATCGGCGCGTCGGTGCTCTGCGTACTACTGTTGGGTGGTGTCGCGGATGGACCCGCGATGAATCCTTTCCGTCGTTTTGCCACAGAGTTGGGCGTGTTGTTTCAGATCGTCGACGACATACTCGACGTAACCGGCACAGACGATGCGCTGGGAAAGCCGCGGGGCAGCGACGAGCGTCACGGAAAGCGCACGTACGTCAGTGAGTTCGGGATCGAGCGGGCACGCGAGTTGGCAGCGCAGTCGCACGACACGGCGCTGCAGGCGCTGGCGCAGGCCGCCCAGCTCTCGCCGGTGGCCGTGAGCGCTGGACAGGGTGAGCAGGGGCGGTCGGGCACCGACGAGCTGGCGCAGATAACGGACTTCATCTACACGCGAACGTCATGAGGCGAACATGAGCGCCAAGCGCAAACCCACCGACGTACGGCTGCTGGACTCGATCGACGGGCCGCAGGATCTGCGCGACCTGTCAGATCAGCAACTGGCGGCGCTGGCGCAGGAGGTGCGCACGCACATCATCGACACGGTCGGTGAGATCGGCGGTCACTTCGGCGCGAACCTCGGCACGTGCGAGCTGGCGGTGGCGCTGCACTCGGTGCTCGAATCGCCCAAAGACAAGATCCTCTGGGACGTCGGCCATCAGGCGTACCCGCACAAGATCCTCACCGGGCGCCGGGATCAGCTCGAAACGATCCGCCAGTACGGAGGGCTCGCGCCGTTCTGCTCGCGCGAGGAGTCCGAGCACGACATCATGGGCGCCGGGCACGCGTCGACGTCGATCGGCTACGCGGTCGGCATGAAGGAGGGCATGCGCCACATCGGCGGCGAGTCCGACGGCAAGGTCGTCGCGGTGATCGGCGACGGCGCGATGACCGGCGGCGTGGCGTTCGAGGCGATCGGCCAGGCGGGCGGGCTGGGCACGCCGATGGTGGTCGTGCTCAACGACAACGGAATGTCGATCGCGCCGAACGTGGGCGCGCTGTCGCGCTACTTCAACCGCGTGCGGCTGAACCCGAAGCTGTGGCATGCGCGCGCGGGCGTGGAGGGTGGCCTGACGCGCCTGCCGGGCGGCATCGGCTCGGCCTTCGAGCGGCTGGGGCCGCAGTTGAAGGAGTCGATCAAGGCCTTCTGGGCGCCGGGGTTGTGGTGGGAGGAGCTCGACTGGGCCTACATGGGCGTCGTCGACGGTCACGACGTGCGCGCGCTGCGCGAGGCGCTGCGCGAGGCGCTCGCGGCCGAACGGCCGGTCGTGGTGCACATCGCGACGGTCAAGGGCAAGGGCTTCGGGCCGGCCGAGGACGGCGGCCTGGAGGGCATGGAGGAGTGGCACGCGGCAAAGCCCAAGTCGATCGCCAACGGCCTGCCGACGAGCGCTGCGCCGCGCAAGGACCGCGTGACGGCCAAGCCAGCGAAGGCGCCGGCGCCGCAGTACACACAGGTCTTCGGCGAGGCGCTGGTGCGCGAGTGCGAACGCGACGCGCGCGTCGTGGGCATCACCGCGGCGATGAACTCGGGCACTGGCCTGAGCATCCTGCAGAAGGCGATGCCCGAGCGCTACTTCGACGTGGGCATCGCCGAGCAGCAGGCGATCCTGTTCGCGTCCGGGCTGGCGCTGGAGGGCGTCAAGCCGGTCGCGGCCATCTATTCGACGTTCCTGCAGCGCGCGTATGACCAGATCGTGCACGACGTGTGCCTGCAGAAGCTCAACGTCGTGTTCGCGATGGACCGTGCGGGCCTGGTCGGCGACGACGGCCCGACGCACCACGGCGCGTTCGACATCGCCTACCTGCGCTGCCTGCCGAACATCGTGCTGATGGCGCCGCGCGACGAGGCGATGCTCGTGCACATGCTGCGCACGGCGCTCGTGTTCGACGGGCCGATCGCGCTGCGCTACCCGCGAGGCGAAGGCGAAGGCGTGGCGCTGCCGCAGGAGCCGCGGCCGATCGCCATCGGCACGGGCGAGATTCTGCGCGAGGGCGGCGCCGGCGAAACGGCCGGGCGGCGTGTGGCGCTGATCGGCTATGGCAGCGGTGTCGGCAAGGCGCTCGCCGCCGCGCGGCAACTGGCCGAGCACGACATCTCGGTGACGGTCGCCGACGCGCGCTTTGCCAAGCCGATCGACGCCGGCCTGATGGCCCAGCTGGCCGCCGAGCACGACCTGCTGGTGACCGTCGAGGAGGGCGTGCTGGCCGGAGGCTTCGGCTCGGCAGTCTGGGAGACGCTAAACGAGATCGGCACGACTCCGCGCATCCTGCGCGTGGGCCTGCCCGACCGCTACGTCACGCACGGCAAGCCGGCGCTGCTGCACGAGGAGATCGGCTTCACGCCCGAGCGCATCGCCGAGCGCGTCGTCACGGCGATCACCGACCGCGCGTCGGCGATCGTCGAGGCTTAGAGCAGCGAGCGGCCCTGGGCCGCCGCCACCGTTACTGGGCCGGACCTTCCGGTCCAGCTTAAATGAAACGGCCCGCCGGGGAAGCGGGCCGTTTCGAGGGAGGAGGGATGATGCAGTGCTGCGGGTACGTCCATCATGATGCCCCGCGTGATGGGGCGTCTGTGTGATCTAGGTCACAGTTGGGCAGTCTCGGTATGGCCTACGGATCAACCCCCGAACCGCGCCGTGCGACAATCGAGCTATGCGCGAGGCCCTACGCGGAGCGCGTCAACTACCGCCGATTCTGCGGTTCACAATCGTTGGATCGGTGGTGCTCAGCGTCCCCGCGGCAGCCGCCGGACTGATCCTCGGCCTCAGCTACCCGTCGACGGTCTGGTTTGCCATCCTTGAGGGTGGCTTCATAGGTGGCGTCACAGGCGCCGCACTCGGCCTGCTCGTGGGCGCGACGGTATCCCTGCTTGCAGCGGTGGCACGTCACGTCAAGCACCTCGGCTGATGACGACACGGGTATCAGCATCAAGGGACTCTTTGGGGCGCCTGAAGCCCGCGATCCGGGGCGCCAATCGCAAGGTGCCCAGCCGCGCCCATCGCCCGTCTGTGTAAGGGTTCGCTGGCATGGCTAAGCGACGTCTCGATGCGCTGCTGGCAGAGCGCGGCCTGTTCCCCTCGCGCAGCCGCGCGGCGGCCTCGGTGATGGCGGGCGAGGTGCGCGTGGGGGCGGGGGAGCGCCGCGCGAGCAAGCCCAGCGAGCTGATCGACGACGAGGAGCGCGTGAGCGTCGACGCGCGCCCGGCGTTCGTGTCGCGCGGCGGCGTCAAGCTGGCCAACGCGCTGAGCCACTGGGGCCTCGACGTGAGCGATCGTCGCGCGCTGGACGTCGGCGCTTCGACGGGCGGTTTCACGGACTGCCTGCTGCAGCGCGGCGCAGCGGCGGTGATCGCAGTCGACGTCGGCTACGGCTCGCTGGCGTGGAGCGTGCGCAACGATCGGCGCGTATCGGTGATGGAGCGCTGCAACGCGCGCGAGCTGACGCCGCAGATGCTCGCCTACGAGCCCGACCTCGCTGTCATCGACGTGTCGTTCATCTCGCTTGCCAAGGTGCTCGGCCCGGTGCTCTCGTGCCTCGGCGGTCGATACGACGTGCTCGCGCTCGTCAAGCCGCAGTTCGAGGTCGGTCGCGGGCGCGTCGGCAAGGGCGGTGTCGTGCGCGATCCCGCCGAGCGCCGCTCGGCGCTCGTCGCCGTCGGCGAGTCGGCGCTCGCGCTGGGCGCCGCCGTGCTCGGCTACTGCTCCTCGGGCCTGCCCGGGCCCAAGGGCAACCGCGAGACGTTCGTCTGGCTGACCGATCCTCGCCGCCTCGGCGCCCCGGACAGCCGCCGGCTCGGCGCAGACGGCCGCCGGCTCGGCGCTGACGACCGCCACAGCGATGCGATCCTGCCCGGCGCGGAGCAATCCGACCGGGCCGCGCAATCGCTGCGCGCGCTCGCCCTGGAGGTCGAGCCGTGAGGGAGTTCACCGTGCTCACCCACCGTCGTCCCGACGACACGACCGAGCCGCTGCGCCGGCTCGCCGCGCAGGCTGCCGCGGCGGGCGTCACGTTGCGCCTCGACGCCGACGAGACGCGCAAGCACGCACTCGAGGACGAACCCGGACTGCAGCTCGACGCGCCC
This sequence comes from uncultured Solirubrobacteraceae bacterium, assembly GCA_963794905.1. Classification (GTDB taxonomy): domain Bacteria; phylum Actinomycetota; class Thermoleophilia; order Solirubrobacterales; family Solirubrobacteraceae; genus Palsa-744. Next base: position 111,942 of record CAWCFO010000002.1, on the reverse strand, counting down.
TTCGAGAAGGACGTCGAGCTGTGCCTCGTGCTCGGCGGCGACGGCACGATCCTGCGCGCCCTGCGGCTCTACACGGGCACGAATGTGCCCGTGTTCGCCTTCAACTTCGGCGAGATCGGATTCCTCGCAACGGTCGAGCCCGGCGACATGCAGGCGGGCATGCGCCGCGCGCTTGACGGCGACTTCGAGCTGCTGCGCCTGCCGGCGATCGTGCTCGACTCGGCCGCTGGGATGGCGATCGCCGACGACGGCGACGCCGCGCCGAGGCCGGTCGACTCGCTGCCCGCGGTCAACGACATCGCGATCCACCGCAAGATCGGCGAGCGCGTCGCCGAGATCTCCTATGAGATAGACGGTGAGGACGTGGGCAACGTGCGCTGCGACGGGCTCGTCGTGGCCACGCCCGCCGGCTCGACCGGCTACAACCTCGCCAACGGTGGACCGGTCATGGCTTGGGGGGTGGAAGGCTTCGTCGTGTCGTTCATCGCGCCCCACTCGCTCACCGCGCGAGCGCTCGTGGTCGCGCCCGGCGACCGGCTGACGATCCACAACCGCTCGCTCGACGCGCTCGACGTCGCCGTCGACGGGCGTCCGTGCGGCGAGCTTGCGCCCGGCGCCGAGCTCGCCGCGCGCTTCGTCAACGACGTCGGCACGATCGCGCAGGTGCCCGGGTCGTCGTTCTACCGTCGCCTGCGCGAGAAGTTCGGTCGCTTGGCCAGCTGAGCTGGGGCTTACTGACGACGGCGCCCGCTGGGCGCCGTCGCGCTAGAGAGGACGAGGTGCGATCTACGCCGCGTGGGGGCCCGAGCGACGCACGGCCGGCTCGGCGTCGGCCTGAACGGCCGGGCCGTCGCTGTGCATCGAGCTGATGAAGTCGTCGAGCTGCGTGCGCGCGAAGCGTCGCTGGCCGCCCGGTGTGCGGTAGCAGCTGACGTAGCCCGCGTCCGTCCAGCGACGGACGGTCGCCAGCGAGACGCCTAGATAGCTGGCCGCCTGTGAGCTCGTGAAGACGAGCTGACGATCGTTGCTGGGGAGAGTCGCGCTGGGTGTCATCTCGCTCGCTATCGGTTGGTGACAGTCGGCGCCGTCGCGTTGCGCTGCAGCTGGCGCCCTCAGTCCCAATGTCGGCAGCATTGCGCCGGCAGTTGAGCGGCGCTGACGTTTGTGGACGTTTGCCCAGCCGGCTTCTGACGCGGCAGTGAAGACCCCAATCGCGGCGAATCGCTCTGTCTGCACCGGCGTGCACGAGCGTTGGCTCGGACCCCGCGATTCCTGCGCGTGCAACCAATCGTGCACAAACCTCCGCAAACTGGACTTGCCGTCGCTTTCTTGGGTATCCTTCAGCAGACCTACTCAAAGGTTGCGGTTGTCCTGTGGATGGAGACAGACGGGTGCCGCCTCGCAAACGGCCCGTTGGCCCTGGCGAAGGAGATCTATCGTGCGTTGGAACCACTAGAGCGAGTACACAGGTCGCATAGCGACCAGACCTGAGGGCGTCGCACCCGTGCATCGGGGCGGCGCCCTTCGTCTTTTTCGGCCGTAGCCGCGGCGTGCGCCGTCAGCAACGTGCCCATGCGCGGCGGCCGCAGCGCCTGGAGTCGATCAGCTCAGCAACGGCTGGGCGAATCTCTGCGCGCGACGGCCGAACGCCAGCTCGTCCTCGAAGCTCGCGTCGTCGCCTTCGGCGGCCGTCACCGGGCCGGCGTCCTCGAGCATCGCGATGAACGTCTGCAGCAGCTCCGTGTCCAGCTGGCGCCCGGACACGCGGCGCATCTCCGTCATCGCGTCCTGCGGCGTCATCGGCGAGCGGTAGGAGTCGCGCGCCGTCAGCGTGTCGTAAGTCGAGCAGATCGCGATGATCCGCGAGATCGCCGGAATCTCGTTGCCGATCAGGCCGGCTGGGTAGCCGCTGCCGTCGACGTGCTCGTGGTGGTAGAGGATCGCGTCGGCCACCGGCCCATACCCGTCGAGCCGCCCGACCAGCGTCGCGCCGTCCTGCGGATGGCGGCGCACGACCGCCCAGTCCTCTTCGGAGAGCACGTCGGCGTGAAGGATGCGGTCGGGCAGCGCGAACTTGCCGATGTCGTGCAGCAGCCCGGCCGTGTGCGCGACGTCCTGTTCGGTCTCGTCGCAGCCCGCCTCAACGGCCAGCTTGCGCGCGTAGCGCGCGACCGCCGCCGCGTGACGCGCGGTCGATTTGTCACGCAGCGCCAGCGTCTCCACGAGCGTCGACAGCACGCCCAACTGCAGCGACGCCAGGTGGATCGAGCGCGCTTCCAGCTGGTCGGCGCGATCCTCAGATCGCAGCAGCGCAACCATCAGGTACTGGAAGATGCCGATCACCAGCACCGCGCCGAGCAGCGCCGCGAAGCCGAGCGACTTGTACGACACGCCCAGGACGGCCGTCAGGGCGCCCGCGGCGACCTGTCCGGGAAGCATCGGAACGAACAGTTCCTGCACCTGCTGCAGCAGGCGACGGCCTTCGATGATGCGGTTGTCCAGCGCGATCACCGCGAAGTTCAGCGCGTTGGTCACGAGGAACACGCCGAACACGACCAGGCCGAACGTGATCGTCTGTGTCGCGCCGTTGTGCGGGTCCTGCACGTTGCCCACGAGCGCTTGAACGATCAGGCCGCCGACCAACGGGCACACGGCGAAGCTCGACAGGTTGCCCAGCCAGTGCGCGGGCGACAGGCGCCGGCGCGCCGAGATGTAGATCGCCGCGAGCAGCGCGATCGCCACCGCCGGCGCCGGGCCGAGCAGGCTCATCGCCAGCACCTGTGCGACGAAGCCCGCCGAGAGGTTCTGCCCGCGAATCGTGAACTGCAGGCCCTGGCCGCCCAGGGAGAGCGCGCCGAGCAGCGCGACCAGCCAGAGGGGGTTCCATTCGCCCGAGCGCGACAGCCAGCTCGCCGCGGCGACGGACACGACGAGGATCAACGTCTCGGCGGCGAAGAAGCCGCGAATGGCCTTATTGGATGACATCACATTGCCCCTGCGGTGCTTAACGGCCGATCGCGTGTCGTCCTTAAGGGGCTGGCGCGTGCATGGACGCGCGTCAGCATCCCGAATAGCGCTAGTTTCGCGAAACCGGGTCGCCGGAGCGCTCGCGCGCCATCGACCGCGCGTGTGCGGTCAGCGGCTTCGGCTTGTGCTCTGCTTCTTCGCGCGAGCTCTCCACGTCCGAGTCTTCGCCATCTGTCTCTGTCTGCTCGCCCGAGACGATGTGCAGGCGCAGGAACGCAGCCGTGCTCAGCGTCGCGCCGATGCCGGCGACCAAAAAGGCGGTGCGCGGCGAGCCGAGCACCGCGATCGCGCCGCCGAGTGAGAAGCCGATCGCGGGCGCGATCGCGCCGACCGATTCCACCGCGCCCATCATGCGGCCCTGCAGGCCCTGCGGCGTGAGCTTCTGCACCGAGCTGATCAGCGAAGCCCACTGCACGCCGTTGCCGACCCCGCCGACCAGCCCGATCAGGCATGCCACGACCAGCCCCGGCGCGATCGCCCAGCCGAGGTAGGCCAGGCCCACCGCGAGCGTCGATGCGCTCAGCAGCAGCCGCAGCGAGCGGTCGATCGACTTGGCGAAGAGGATGCTGCCGATCGTCACGCCGAGCCCCCACACGCCGACGAGCACCCCGTAGCCGCTGTCTCCGGCGTGCAGGCTGGCCTTTGCGTAGGCGACCTCCACCGGTCCCGAGAACGTGAAGAAGGTCAGCGCGACGGCCTGCGTGATCAGCAGCTGGCGCAGCACCGGGACCTCCCCGATGTGCTCCAGCGCGGCGCGCAGGCGCTCGCGCACCGAGGCGGTGTCGGCGTCGTCGGCGTGCGGCTTGAAGTCCAGCACCACGGCGCCGCACAGCAGAAACGAGGCGACGTCGATCAGCAGCGCAGTCGACGCGCCGAGCGCCGGGACGGTCAGCCCCGCGAGCGTCGGCCCGAGCGTGAACGTGATCGCAAAGCCAATGTTCATCGCGGCGTTCGCCGAGCGCTCGGCCTCCTCGGCGGCGGCCTTGCGCTCGGACTCCGACCCGGGGTGGTCGGCGACCGAGAGCTGCGCGCAGCGCGAGGCGGCGGCGCGCAGCAGCGCGCTCGCCGCCAGCGCCGCCGTCCCGTCGATCGCCACGAGCACCAGCACGAGCGGCAGCGAGAAGTCGTAGGAGACGACGACCGCCAGCCCGGCCGTGACGATCGCCTCGAACAGATACAGCCCGCTCAGGCGCGAAGGAGCCGAGGAGGACTCCACGCGCGCGACCAGCGCCGGCACGAGAAACGCCGACAGCACCTGGCCGCCCACGAGCAGCCCCGCGACCGCGATCGCGCTGTGCGTGTGGTCGAACACGACGATCGACAGCGCCACGTAGCCGAACCACGTGCCGAGGCGATTGATCGTGTAGGCGAAGACGATCCGCCGCAAGCGGGGCGAGCGGGGCAGCCAGCGCATCGGGCAAAGCTAACGCCTGCCAGCGAGCGCGTCGAGGCGTGCAATCGGCGCCCCAGCCCGAGCCGCGCACGGCGTATCCATCGCTACGCGCAGGCGGCGACTGCGTCCACGCCCGCGCTCACGGCGTCGACGCTCACTACTGGGATGCTCGGGTGGCGGTGGGCGAGCATCTGCATGACCGACTCCGCCGGCATGCCCTCGAGCTCGCCGCTCAGCACGATCATGCGACAGTCCGCCGCGCGCACGAGCACCTCCCAGATCGCAGCGGCATGCTCGAACGTCGTGCCCGGCGTCATCGTCCGGGCCATGTCATCCCGCACCGCCGCGCGCGTCGGCGCGTCGCCGCCGGCGAGCAGCACCGGCTTCTCCTCAGAACCGGGGCCGCGCAGCACCCGCAGGGCGGGGCCGGGGGCGCAGTCGCCGCGTCGTGCCGACCTGCCCGATTTGGGCAGCAGGCGGAGCTTCGGCGCCTGTGTGAGTGCTGGGTTGTGGAACGCCACGTTTGTCATGGACCACATGATGCGTCCTCAAGGAGCATTTGTCTGTCGTGCCGACGGTGCCGATCTTGTCGTCTGAAAAGTGCAGTCTCGTGTCGTCCCTTGCGGCCCTCAAGTCCGTCGGCGTACGGTCGATACCGTTTGCAGATGGAGGCAAGCACACTTCCCACCGAGGCCGGCGCGCCGCAGGTCGACCGCCCGCTCAGGGTGATCATCGCCGACGACCACACGGTCGTGCGCGACGGCATCCGCGCCGTGCTCGAGCGCGAGCAGGACGAGTTCCTCGTGGTCGCCGAAGCGGCCGACGTGCCCTCGACCATCCGCGAAGTGCGCGAGCACAAGCCCGACCTGCTGACCCTCGACCTGACGATGCCCGGCGGCTCCAGCCTGGCGGCCCTGCCCGCCTGCTTCATCGCGCACCCGACGCTCGCCGTGGCGATCCTCACGATGCGCGAGGACCCCGAGTACGCGCGCCAGGCGCTGCGCGCCGGGGCTCGCAGCTACGTGCTCAAGGAGGCCGAGCCCTCCGAGCTTCTGCAGGCCTTCCGTCTGGCCGTATCAGGCGGCAACTACCTGCACCCGCGCCTCGGCGCGCTGATGGCCACCGGCGAGGAGGCGAGCCCCGACGGCGTCGTGCTGTCAGAGCGCGAGCGCGAGGTCGTGCGCCTGATCGCCAACGGCTACACCAACCCGCAGATCGCCGAGCAGCTGCATGTCGCCGAGCGCACCGTCAAGACCTACCGCGCTCGCGCCATCGAGAAGCTCGGCTTCTCCTCGCGCGCCGAGATCACCGCCTACGTGCGGCGCATCGGCCTCGCCGAGTAGCTCACGCCGGCGGCGCCGGCCCGGCCCGGCCGTCTCAGCGGTGGCTGAGCGCGTCCGCCGACAATCCCGCCGCGCGCGCCTCGTCCTCGGCCGACGGGCGCCCGGCCAGCGGCACGACGAGGCGCACGGTCGTGCCCCGCTCGGGCGCAGGCCCGAACTCCAGCTCGCCCCCCACCAGCTCGGCGCGCTCGCGCATGCCGCCCATGCCGAAGCCGCCCTCCAGGCCGTCGCCGCGCGGACCGAGCCGATCGGCGTTGGGCAGCCCTTTGCCATCGTCGGTCACCGACGCGCGCACCACGCTGTCGCGCTCGGTGATGCTCACGACCGCCTGCGTCGCTTCGGCGTGGCGGCTGACGTTCGTCAGCGCCTCCTGCGCGATGCGATAGATGGTGCTCTCCAGCTCGGCGTCGAGCCGGCGCCCCTCGTCGAGGTCGATCTCGATGCTCACGTCGAGGCCGTCGATCGCCTGAGCGCGTCGCGCCAGCGCCTGCAGCGCGGCCGCCAGACCGAGGTCGTCCAGCGCGGCCGGGCGAAGCTCGGTGATCAGATGGCGCAGCCCGTCGATCTCGTTGCCCAGGCCGTCGAGCACCACGTCGACCGCCTCGCGCAGTTCCTGTGGATCGTCGATGTCGCGGGCGTTTGCCAGGCGCAACCGCAGAGCGCCCATGCCCTGGATGCTCTCGTCGTGGATCTCGCGTGCCCAGCGCGTGCGCTCGCGCTCGCGCGCCTCCATGCCGTAGCGAAGCCGTTCGATCTCCACCGAGCGCTCGGCGACCAGTCGCTGCGCGACGCTCGTAGCGAACGCTTTGAGCGCCTCGCGGTCGGGACCGCGAAAGCCGCCGCCCGTGCGCAGCGCGATGATCATGCCGCCGCCCTGGCCCTCCAAGCTCAACGGCTCGACCAGCGCGGCGCGCACTTCCACGCCGAGTTCGTGCAGCCACGCCGCGTCCTTGCCGCGCGGACGGTCGAGCGCCTGCGACGCGCCCGCCAGGTAGAGCTCCCCGAGCGCGCTGCCTTGGACCGGCACGATCCGCACGCGCATCGTCGCCGATCCCGCCGAGGCGGCGACGCGCAGCTCGCCGCGCTCCTCGATCACGATCATCAGCGTGTCGGCGTCGAGCAGCGCCAGCCCGCGGTCGGCCATCAGGCGCAGCAGCCAAAGCTCAGATCCAGAGAGCACGTTTGTGATTATGCAGGTCCGTGCGGCCGACCCAGCACGGGCGGCGAGGAGTTCGGGAGGGTCGCCGCCGTCTCCGCGCCGTTGCCACGCCGGGCGGCCGCGCGCGCTCGGTCGAGCAGCTCCTCGGGGCCGGTGTCCTCCTGCCAGGCGGCGAGGCCGACCGAGATGCGCAGCGGACGGCGCGTGCCCTCGGATTCGACCTTGATCGTGCGCAGGCGCTCCAGCGCACGGCGCGCGACGATCTCGCCGCGCGGGCCGTCGGCGCCGGGCAGCACCAGCAGCAGCTCGCCATCGTTCAGTCGCCCCACGCGATCGAAGCCGCGCACCTGGCTGGCGAGCGCGCGCGCGACGTATGCGAGCGTCTGTTCGGACAGCTCTGAGCCGTGCTCGCGCGCCAGCTCCTCGAGGTTGCCGATCGTCACCAGCAGACAGCTCAGCGGCGTGCCGTGGCGCCCGGCGCGGTTGACCTCCTCGACCAGTCGCTCGTGCAGCGCGTCCGCGGACAGGCACGCGAGCTGTCCGGCCGCTGGCCGGTCGGTGCTTGGATTTCGGTCGCTGGCAGCCATGCCGTAGGGCGGACGAGTGCGCGCGGAGTGGAGTCGCAAAGCGCGCTCCAGCACCCCGTCGGCACAGGTTACGTCCCTTATCGTCAGCCCGAGGCGACGTCTACAGTGCTGGGCGGCCGCCGCGCGATCCGTCGGCGCTCGCTGCTAGACCTGCCCGCATGCTGCTTGAGTTGCGAGTCGAGAACCTGCTGTTGATCGAGCGCGCCGAGCTGCGCCTGGCGCCGGGCCTGAACGTGATCACCGGCGAGACCGGCGCCGGCAAGACCGTGCTCGCGCACGCGCTCGACCTGCTGCTCGGCGGCCGCGCGCGCACGGGCATCGTCAGGCCCGGCGCACAGGAGGCCTACGTCGAGGGGGTCTTCGAGCTGCCCGACGCCCCGTCGGCGCAGCTTCGCGAGCGCCTCTCGCCCGACAGCCGCGAGATCGTCCTGTCGCGCCGCGTCGGCGCCGACGGGCGCACGCGCGCTCTGCTCAACGGTCGCTCGGCGACCGTCACCGAGTTGCGCGACGTGGGCGGGGCGCTGATGTCCTTCTACGGCCAGCACGAGCATCGCAAGCTGACGATCGCCAGCCAGCAGCTCGCGCTGCTCGACGAGCTGTGCGGGCCCGAGCAGAAGCTCAGGCTGCGCGCGTGCTCGGAGGCCTTCGCCGAGACGCAGGACCTGCGTGAGCGCATGGACCGGCTGCGCGAGCTCGCCGGCGCGCGCGAGCGTGAGCTGGACCTGCTCGAGTTCGAGCTCGCGGAGATCGACGAGGCCGCGCCGGACGAGCACGAGCGCACCGAGCTGCTGGGCGTGCGCGAGCGCATGCGCCGCGCCGACGCGCTCTGCGCGGCAGCGGCCGCCGGCGCGCTGGCGCTCGCGCCCGACGACGGCGAGACGCCCGGCGTGTCCGCGCTGCTCGGCGCGGCGAGCGCGCAGCTGGAGGCGCTGGGGGGCGTCGACGAGCGCTTGGACGCGCTGTCTGAGCGCCTGCGCGGCGTGGCGATCGAGTCGGCCGACCTGGCGAGCGAGCTGCACGCCTACCGCGAGCGGCCCGAGCTGGGCGGCGAGTCCGCGCCGGCGCTGACGCTCGACGGCGTCGAAGAACGCTTGGCGGCCGTCGAGCGCCTGATGCGCAAGCACGGTGGCAGCGTCGCGGCGGTGCTCGAGCACGCCGTGCGGGCGCGCGAGCGTCGCGACGAGCTGGCCGGCGCCGAGCTGGCGCTGGAGTCCGCCGGCGAGCGGCTGGCGGCGGCCGAGGCGGCCCTGCAGGAGCACGCGCTGGCGCTGCGCGCGGCGCGTGAGTCGGCGGCGCCGCGGCTGGAGCGCGGAGTCTGCGAGCAGCTTGCCTCGCTGGCGATGCCCGATGCTTCGTTCGCGGTCACCATCGAGGCGCGCGAGCCTGGGCCGAGCGGCGGCGACGCGGTCGAGTTCCTGATCGCCGCGAACCCCGGCGTGCCGCGCGGGCCGCTGCGCGAGATCGCCTCCGGCGGCGAGCTGTCGCGCGTGATGCTGGCCTTGATCACCGCCTGCCGCCGTCCTGCGCCTGTTGGGTCGCCCGCCAAGGGCGCCCGCGCTGCCAAGAAGGCGCTCGCAGGGGAAGCGGAGAGCGAGACGCTCGTGTTCGACGAGATAGACGCCGGAATCGGCGGCCACGCGGCGCGCGCAGTCGGCGCGCGGCTGCAGCAGCTGGGCGCCTCGACGCAGGTTCTGTGCATCACCCACCTGCCGCAGATCGCATCGCTGGGCGACCGCCACTTCTCGATCGCCAAGGAGACCGCGGGCGAGCTCGCGCGCACGACCGTCGTGCAGCTGGCCGAGCCCGAGGTGGTCTCCGAGCTGGTGCGCATGCTCGGCGCGGATGCGCAGGACAGCGTCGCGCGCAGGCACGCGCGGGACCTCAGACGCGCCGCCTGACCAGCGCCGAAAAGGTGCGTTTGCGGCCCGCGCGCGTTACTCTCGCTGAGATGGCCGCGACCCGACCGAGCCCGTCCGTGCCCAGCCCACCGGACAGCGCGACAGCGCCCGCGCCCGGCCGGATCGTCCCGCCCCAGCGACGCATGGTCCAGCGCACGGTCACCGGTCCGGTGCGCGCGGGACGGCGCACGAAGCTGCTCGTCAAGCACCTGAGGCGTGGCGACATAGCGCTGATCGACCACGAGGACATCGACCGCGTCTCGGCCGAGGAGCTGATCGCGGCCGGCGTGAACGCAGTGCTCAACTGCTGCTCCTCCTCGTCGGGCGCGTACCCGAACATGGGCCCGCAACTGCTGGTCGAAGCGGGCATCCTGCTCGTGGACGTCGATGGCGACTCGCTGTTCGACACCCTCTCCGACGGCGACCCTGTGGTGGTCGTCGCCGAGGGCCCGGCCGACCACCTCGTCGGCGAGGTGCTGTGTCGCGGGAAGCCGCTGGGCAGCGGCGAAGTGCTCGGAGTCGAGCGCGTGCGCGCGGACACCGAGGCACGGCGCAAGGAGATCGGCGAGGCGCTCGAGCGCTTCGCGCACAACACGATCGAGCACATGCGCGAGGAGCGCGAGCTGCTGGCCGGCGGTATCGAGCTGCCGCGCTTCTCCACCGACTTTCGCGACCGCTCGACGCTCGTCGTCGTGCGCGGCGTGGGCCACCAACGCGACCTGCGCGCGCTGCGCCCGTTCATCCGCGACATGCGCCCGGTGATCGTCGCGGTCGACGGCGGCGCCGAGGCGCTGCTGGAAGCGGGCATGAAGCCCGACATGATCGTCGGCGACATGGACTCGGCCGGCGAGGCGACGCTGCTGGACGCCTCGCGCGGCGGCGCCGAGCTGGTCGTGCACAGCTACCCCGACGGGCGCGCCCCGGGCCGCGAGCGCCTGGAAGCGCTCGGCGTCGGCTTCAAGCTCGTGCCGGCCCCGGGGACCAGCCAGGACGTGGCGATGCTGATCGCCGCCGAGAAGGGCGCGCGGCTGATCGTGTCGGTCGGCTCGCCGTTCAACCTCGTGGAGTTCCTCGACCGCAACCGCGAGGGCATGTCCTCGACGTTCCTCACGCGGCTGCGCATCGGCGAGATCCTCGTGGACGCCAAGGGCGTCAGCCGGCTGTATCACCCGCAGCCGGGGCTCACGCCGCTGCTCGTCGTGATCGCCGCCGGCATCGTCGCGATGATCGCGGTCGTATGGACGACGCCGGCGCTGCGCGACGTCGCCAACCTGCTCTGGCTGAAGCTACAGCTGCTGCTCGGCGGCTGAGCGCCCCCCGGCGACCCGCAGTGTTCGACTTTCGCTATCACGCGCTCTCGCTGGCCGCGGTGCTGCTCGCGCTGGCCGTCGGCGTCGTGATCGGCGTGGCCATCGGCGACTCCGACCTGGTCTCCTCGGCCAAGAGCGGCATCGTGCACGACCTCAAAGAAGAAGTCGGCGCGGCGCAGCAGCACGCAAGCAAGCTCAGCGGCGAACTGAACGGCGAACAGGCATTCGCCAAGGAGCTGTACCCGATCGCCGTGCACGGACTGCTCAGCGGCCAGAGCGTCGGCCTGGTGTTCCTCGGAGAATCCTCCAACCGCCTCAACGCGCTCGTCCGCGACGCGGTCACGCAGGCCGGCGGTGACCTGACGGCGGTCGTCGCCGTGCGCGAGCCGCTCGATCTGGCCGGCATCGGCCATGCCGCCGTGGGCACGCGCTTTGCGTCGCTCGCGCCCGCCGCGCCGGCCGCGACCACGCCCGAAAGCGAAACCACGACCCAGCCGACCGAATCCGAAGCGCCCGGCAAGCTCGTCGAAGGCTTCGGCACGATCGTCGCCAAGCAGCTGGTCAGCGGCGGCCAGAACGTCAATCGAGAGCTGATCGGCCGCGTCCGCGGACGGCTGTTGACGGCCTTTGACGGACAGCTCGGAAAGCTGCAGGGCCTGGTGCTCGTGCGCAACGATCCGACCGCCGTCACGCCCGTCCAGGCCCAGGCGGCCAGCGCGTTTGAGTCGGGCTTCGTAGGTGGCCTGGCGACGGTCGGCACGCCCGTCGTCGGCGTCGAGCTGAGCAGCGCCGAACCGTCGCAGGTGCCGTGGTATCAGGGCAAGGACATCTCCAGCGTCGACGACCTCGACACGACGGCCGGCCAGGCGGCGCTGATCTACGCGCTCACCGGCTCCCACGGCGCCTACGGCACGAAGGCGACCGCCGACTCGCTGCTGCCCAACATCGTCGGAACCTCCACCGCGCCCTGAGGGCCGCCGCGCTCCGACGGGCGCGCCGCCAGGCCAGCCGGCGAGCGCGAGGACCATCCGCGTTCGCCGCTAGCTTGCAGTAATGCACGCCCTGCCCTTCGTGATCGCGCTGGCAAGCGCGGCGGTCATCGCGCCAGCCGTGCTGCATATGCTCGCCTCAGCCGGCCACGTCAAGGCAAACTACCGTGCCCGCGAGCTGCCGTTCCCCTTCGGCGTGCTGGCGCTGGTCGCCGCGTCGATCGCGCTGATCCCGTTGATGCTCGTGCAGGAACTGGCCTCCTCGCAGGTCTTTCACCCCGAGGTCTTCCCGGTCGCCGTGTACGCGCTGGGCGTGCTCGCGCTCGGTCTGCTCGACGACACGCTCGGCGAGCGCCCTAGGGCGAGCGGGCACGGCGACCGGCCCGCGCCGCGCGGCTGGCGGGGCCACGCCGGCGCGCTGCGGCGCGGCGAGCTGTCGACGGGGACGCTGAAGGCGGTCGGCTCGCTCGGCCTCGCGCTGCTGGCGATGAGCTGGCTGGGGCTGTCCAACGGACGCTGGCTGCTGGCCGCCGCGGTGCTCGTGCTGGCGACCAACGCCTTCAACCTGCTCGACCTGCGCCCCGGCCGCGCGACCAAGGCCTTCGCGCTGCTCGGCCTGGGCCTGGGCCTGGGCTCCGGCGAAGCGCGCCCGTTGTGGGCGCTCGGCCTGTTCGCCGCGCCGGCGCTCGTCGCCGGCCTGTTCGACCTGCGCGAGCGCGCGATGATCGGCGACACCGGCGCCAACCTGCTGGGGGCGCTGGCGGGGCTGTGGCTGGTGCTGGCGCTGTCGGGAACCGGTCAGGTGGTGGCGCTCGTGCTGCTGCTCGCGATCACCGTCTACGGCGAGCTGCGCTCGATCTCCGCGCTGGTCGAACGGACTCCGTTGCTGCGCCAACTAGACTCCCTGGGCAGGCCCGCATGACCTCGCAATACTCCGACCGACACGCCCAGGTTCCGCGCGACACGCGCTTCATCTTCGTGACCGGCGGCGTCGTCTCCTCGCTGGGCAAGGGAATCGCTGCGGCTTCGATCGGCCGGCTGCTCGTCTCGCGCGGTCTGACCGTCGGCCTGCAGAAGTTCGACCCATACATCAACGTCGACCCGGGCACGATGTCGCCCTACCAGCACGGCGAGGTGTTCGTCACCGAGGACGGCGCCGAGACCGACCTCGACCTCGGCCACTACGAGCGCTTCACCGACGCCAACACCAGCCGCGCGTCCAACGTGACCGCCGGCGGGATCTACGACACGGTGATCCGCCGCGAGCGCCGCGGCGACTACCTCGGCGGCACGGTGCAGGTCGTCCCGCACATCACCGACGAGATCAAGCAGCGCATCGCGCTGATCGCCGAGTCCAGCGACGTCGACTTCGTGATCACGGAGATCGGCGGCACGGTCGGCGACATCGAGTCGCTGCCGTTCCTGGAGGCGATCCGCCAGTTCCCGGTGGACGTCGGGCGCCGGCGCTGCCTGTTCATCCACCTGACGCTCGTCCCGTACATCGGCCACGCGGGCGAGCTGAAGACCAAGCCGACGCAGCACTCGGTCAACGAGCTGCGGCGCATCGGCATCGCGCCGGACATGCTCATGTGCCGCTCAGAGGGCGCGCTGTCGGCCGACATTCGCAAGAAGATCGCGCTGTTCGCCAGCCTGCCGATGGAGGCGATCGTCTCCGCGCGCGACGTCGACGACATCTACAAGGTGCCGCTGACGTTCCGCGAGCAGGGCGTGGACGACTTCATCCTCGAACACTTCGCGATGGAGGCGCCGGCGCCCGAGCTGACCAGTTGGCAGGAGTCGATCGAACGCTCCGAAAAGGCCTCGCGCAGCGTGCGTATCGCGCTCGTCGGCAAGTACGTGCAGCTGGAGGACGCCTACCTGTCGGTGTCCGAGGCGCTGCGCCACGCCGCGTCGTCGAAGGGCGCGACCGTCGAGATCGACTGGATCGACTCCGAGCGCATCGAGAGCGACGACGCCGAGGTGATCGAGCGCCTGCGCAAGGCCGACGGCATCTTGATCCCGGGCGGCTTCGGCGGGCGGGGGATCGAGGGCAAGATCGCCGCCGCGCGCGTGGCGCGCGAAGAGCGGATCCCGTACCTGGGGATCTGCCTGGGCATGCACGTGGCGGTCGCCGAGTTCGCGCGCCACGTCGCCGGCATGGACGGCGCCAACTCCACCGAGATGGACGTCGAGACGCCGTTTCCGGTGATCGACCTGCTGCCCGAGCAGAAGGAGGTCGCCAACCTCGGCGGCACGATGCGCCTGGGCGCCGACCCGATCAAGCTGCACGACGACTCGTGGGTGCGCGAGATCTACGGAGAGGCGGTCGTCTACGAGCGCCACCGCCATCGCTACGAGGTCAACAACCTGCTGCGCAAGCGCCTGGAGGCGGCCGGCCTGCGCACTTCGGGCACGTCGCCCGACGACCGCCTGGTCGAGGTGATCGAGCTGGCCGACCATCCGTTCTTCGTCGCGTCGCAGTTCCACCCCGAGTTCAAGTCGCGCCCCGAGCGCCCGGCGCCACTGTTTCGCGACTTCATCGCCGCGTCGCTGCAGCGCGCGGACGAGGACGCCGGCGCGCACGCAGAACCCGAGCGCTCCGGCGAGCGGTCGCAGCTCGCGCAGCGCGCCGACGTGCTGTGACGGTGGACGCCGCGCAGTCGCGCGTCAGCCAGCTGCAACGTCGCTACGTCAACGGCACGTTCGCCGAGCTGTGTCGCATCGAGAGCCCGTCGGGCAGCGAGCGCGCGTGCGCCGAGCGCGTCATCGCCGAGCTGCGCGGCCTTGGCGTGAGCACCTACGAGGACGACGCGGGCGCGCGCGCCGGCTCTGACAGCGGCAACCTGCTCGCGCGCATTGCAGCCAGCCGGCCCCCGCGCGAGGGCGATCGCCCGGTGCGCCTGCTGCTGTGCGCGCATCTGGACACCGTGCCGCTGCTCGCGCCGGTCGAGCCGGTGGTCGTGGACGAGCACTGGGAGAACGCCAACGACGGCGTGCTCGGCGCCGACAACAAGGCGGCGGTCGCGGTGATGCTGGCGCTCGCGCGCCAGGTATGCCAAGAGGGCTCCGAGGTCGACGTGGAGCTGCTGTTCACGGTGTGCGAGGAGACGGCCTTGGCGGGCGCGCGCGCCTTCGACGCCAGCCGCCTGAGCTGCGACTTCGGCTACGTCTTCGACCACGCTTCGCCGATCGGCGAGGTCGTGATCGACTCGCCGACGCACTATCGCATCGAGGGCGACTTTCGCGGCGCGGCGGCCCACGCGGGGATCCGCCCAGAGGAGGGCCGCAGCGCGATCCTCGCCGCGGCGCGCGCGATCGCGGCGATGCGCCTGGGCAGGCTCGACGATCAGACGACGGTCAACGTCGGCACGATCTCCGGCGGCAGCGCGATGAACGTCGTGCCCGAGCGCTGCTCGCTCGTCGCCGAGGTGCGCAGCCTCGACGCAGAGCGCGCCGAGGAGACGGTCTCGGAGGTCGTCGATCGGATGCACGAGGCGGCCAACGTGCCGGAGTGCGAATGCGACGTGGACATCGCCGTGCAGCGCATGTTCTGCGGCTTTCACCTGAGCCCGGGCACGCGCGCGGTGAGCGTCGCCGAGACGGCGCTGCGCGCGTGCGGCTATGAGCCCGTGCGCATCGTCAGCGGCGGCGCATCGGATGCCAACTCGCTGCTCGTGGACGGCGTCGAGGTCGTCAACCTGGCCAACGGCACCGAGCGAAACCACGAGCCGGGCGAGCGCGTGAGCGTGCGGGCGCTGGAGGGGATGCTCGACGTGGCGCTTGCGCTGCTCGACGCGGCGGCCGACGCCAGCGCGGATGTGACGCGCTAGGTTGCGCCGGAGATGCTGAAGCTACGCCGCGCGATCGTGGTCGACGCCGACCCGGCGCAGGGCGCCGAGCAGAGTCTGCTCGTGGAGCTGGCCGGCGCGCCCGGTCAGCGGCGCAAGGCGATCGCCGACGTGGGGCTGGTCGGGACCGCGCGGGTCGGCGACGAGCTGGTCGTCAACGTGCAGGCGCTCGACCTCGGTCTCGGCTCGGGCGGTTTCGACGTGGTGCACGTGAACCTCACGCGCGGTCTCAGCGACGACGGCGCCGCCGGCGCGCACGTGATGAAGCTCAACTACACGAGCCTGCAGCACGCCGTCGCGCCGGTCGAGGACGATGCCTTGGCGCTGCCGGTCGATCGGCCGGTTGCGGTGCTCGCGCTGCACGGCCAGCTGGCCGCCGTCGCCTGGGCCTTCGCGCAGAGCCGCGCCGGCCGCGCGGCTCGGCTTCGTGCAGACCGAGGGCGGCGCGCTGCCCGGCGGGCACTCGCGCGTCGTGCGCGAGCTGCGCGAGCGCGGCCTGCTGGCCGGTCACGTCACCGCCGGCGCGTCGTTCGGCGGCGAGCACGAGGCGGTCACGACGGCCGGCGCGCTGCACCACGGCCTGCGCGCGCTCGGCTGGGATGCGGCTGTGTGCGGGCCCGGGCCGGGGATCGTCGGCTCGGGCTCGGCGCTCGGCCACGGCGGCATGGCGGCGCTGGACTCCGCGCATGCGGCGCTCGCGCTGGGCGCGCCGACGCTGCTCGTCGCGCGCATGTCCGCGGGCGACGAGCGTTGTCGCCATCGCGGCATGTCCCACCACACGCTGACGGTGCTCGACCTGCTGCTGGAGCCGGTCACGGTCGCGTTGCCGGCGGGCATGCGCTCGCCGGTCGGCAGCGAGCTGCGCGCGGGTCTCGGCGCGGTGTTCGGCGACGCCGGCGCCAACGCCGAACGCCCGGCGCTGGCGCTGAACGTCGAGCGGCCGGTCACCGACCGCCCGGGGCGGATGACGCGCCACGACTGGCGCCGCGCGGCCGTCGACCTGCCTGCCTATGCGGCGTGCGGGCTGCCGGCGCGCACGATGGGACGCACGGTGGCGCAGGACCCGCTGTTCTTCGGCGCGGCGCTCGCCGGCGGCGGCGTGCTCGCGCAGATGGCCGCGCGCGACGCAACCGATGCAGCGGACGGCGCCGCGGGCCGGGCGCGCTCGGCGCACGACGATTCGGGGGGAGTGGAATGAGTGAGCGATCAAGTAGGGACGCGGCGGCGGCGGATGGGGGCGGCGGCGGAGCGCCAGCGCCGGCAGAGCGAGGCATCACGCCACTTGGCGGCGAGACGGTCTACGAGGGACGCATCGTGGACGTGCGCATGGAGCGCTTTCGCCACGCCGACGGCGAGGAGGTCTCGCGCGAGATCGTGCGCCATCGCGGCGCGGTGGCGGTCGTCGCGCACGACGAGCGCGAGGTGTGGCTGGTGCGCCAGCCGCGCGAGGCGGTCGACGAGCCGGCGCTGCTGGAGATCCCGGCCGGGCGCCTGGACGTCGCCGGCGAGCAGCCGCTGGCGGCGGCGCAGCGCGAGCTGGCCGAGGAGATCGGCCGTGGCGCGCACGAGCTGGCAGCCGATCGTCACGTACTACACGGGCGCGGGCTTCACCGACGAGCGCGTGCACCTGTTCCACGCCACCGACCTGTACGAGGCGCACGCCGACAGCGAGGAGAACGAGCGCATCGAGATCGTGCGCTGGCCGCTCGAGCGGCTGGGCGACGCGATCGCCGAGTGCCGCGACGCGAAGACGCTGATCGGCCTGCTGTGGCTGGCGCGCCGGCTGAACGCGTGATTGCACCGCCAAGGAGCCGCGCCATGTGACGCGAAGCTGCATGGGTGAGCGCGAGCGCGGCAGTCGTGACGAACCCCGACGCGGGCGCGATCGAGCAGCTGGCGCTCGACTTCCTCGCCTATCTGGAGCTGGAGCGCGGGCTGTCGCGCAACACGCTCGAGGCCTACCGCTCGGACCTGCTGCAGTTCGGCAGGTTCATGCAGCGCCGCGGCGTGAGCGTCACGGCGGCGCAGCACGGCGACCTCGCGGCGTTCCTCTCCGAGCTGGCCGGCACGGCGCCGGGCGCCGCGGCGGGCGAACTCGCGCCCGGCGAGCGGTCGCGCGCGCCGGCCGCCGCCGCGACGCTGGGGCGCAAGGTCGCGTGCCTGCGCTCGTTCTATCGCCACCTGCGCCGCGAAGGCACGATCGAACACGACCCGGCGGCGGAGCTGCACGGGCCGCGAAAGACGCAACGCCTGCCGCGCGTGCTCACGCGCGACGAGGTCGCGCGGCTGCTGCGCGAGCCCAAGGGCACCGAGCCGCTGGCGCTGCGCGACCGCGCGCTGCTGGAGGTGATGTACGCGTGTGGGCTGCGCGTGTCGGAGGTGACGGGGCTGGAGGTATCGGACGTCGACCTGCGACGAGGGCATGCTGCGCGCGCGCGGCAAGGGCTCGAAGGAACGCCTCGTGCCGATCGGGCGCCACGCCGCCGCGGCGCTCGACGCCTACTGCGCGCGCGGGCGCCCGGCGCTGCTGGGCGCGCGCGCCGAGTCCAAGCTGTTCGTCAACCGGCGCGGCGGCGGCCTGTCGCGCCAGGGGCTGTACAAGATCGTGCAGGGCCACGCGCGCGGCGCGGGCCTGGAGGAGCGCATGAGCCCGCACACGCTGCGCCACTCCTTCGCCACGCACCTGCTCGCCGGCGGCTGTGACCTGCGCTCGCTGCAGGAGATGCTCGGCCACGCCGACCTCGCGACGACGCAGGTCTACACGCACCTGTCGGCCGAGCGCCTGAAGGACGCCTACTTCAGCGCGCACCCGCGAGCCTCGTCGTCTTGAGCGCCGTCGTGGCGCCGCGCGCGTTCGTGCTGGTGATCGACGCGTGCGGCGTCGGCGCGCTGCCAGACGCGGCGAGCTACGGCGACGCGGGCACGAACACGCTCGCGCACGTGGCCGAGGCGGTCGGTGGGCTGGAGCTGCCGGCGCTGCAGGCGCTCGGGCTCGGCTCGATCACGCCGTTGCGCGGCGTGGCCGCGGCGGGCGACCCGGCGATCCACGGCCGCCTGCACGCGCTGGGGCCGGGCAAGGACTCGGCGACGGGTCACTGGGAGCTGATGGGCGTGGTGCTCGCGCGGCCGCTGCCGACCTATCCCGACGGCTTCCCGCCGGAGCGTGGTCGAGCGGCTGGTGGCGGCGATGGGCCACGAGGTGATCTGCAACCGCCCGTACAACGGCCTTGCGGCGATCGAGGACTTCGGCGACGAGCACCTGCGCAGCGGGCGCGCTGATCCTCTACACGTCGCAGGACTCGGTGCTGCAGCTGGCCGCGCACGTCGAGCGCGTGCGCGCCGGCGGAGCTGTACCGCGCCTGCGCGGCGGCGCGCGCGGCGATGAACGGCGAGCACGCGGTCGGGCGCGTGATCGCGCGGCCGTTCGCCGGCGAGCGCGGGCGCGTTCGAGCGCACGCGAGGGCCGGCGCGACTTCGCGCTGGCGCCGCCCGGGCGCACGCTACCTGCAGGAGCTGGGCGACGCGGGCGTGCAGGTGCACGGCGTGGGCAAGATCGACGATCTGTTCGCCGGCGTCGGCGTCGCCCACTCGCACGCCGGGCGCGACGAACGCGCAGGCGCTGGACGAGCGTCGAGGCGCTGCTCGCTGAGCTCGATGGCGGGCTGGTGTTCGTGAACCTGATCGAGACCGACCAGGTGTACGGGCATCGCAAGGACGTCGCGCGGCTTCGCGGCGGCGCTGCGCGCGAGCTGGACGAGCGCGTCGCGCGCTGGCTGCCGGCGCTGCGCGAGCGCGACCTGCTGATCGCTGACGGCCGACCACGGCGTCGACCCGAGCCACGCCGGCACCGACCACACGCGCGAGTACGCGCCGCTGCTGGCGGTCACCGGCGCGATGGCGCGCCGGCAGCGCGGCCGGCGGCGCGCTACGCGGGCACGCGCCACGACGGCGCCGCTGGCCGACGTCGGCGCGAGCGCGCTGGACTGGCTGGCCGGGCGTGCGAGGCGCCGCACCTGCCGGGGGAGAGCTTCATAAGCTAGGCGCGTGCCCGAGCTGCCGGAGGTCGAGACGATCAGGGGCCAGCTCGCGCCGCTGGTGCAGGGCCGCCGCTCTCGCGCGATGCGAGATCCTCGACGCGCGCTGGTCGCGCCCGCTGGCGCCGAGCGAGCTGTCGGCGGCGCTGGAGGGGCGCGAGGTGCTGGAGCTGGGCCGGCGCGGCAAGTACCTGCTGTGGCGCTTCAGCGACGAGGCTGTTCCTCGCACAGCACCTGCGCATGACCGGCTCGGTGCTGCTGGACCCGCAGCCCGAGCCGGCTGCACGTGCGCGTGCGCCTGGACTTCGCGCCGGCGCAGCGGCTGGCGATCGTCGATCCGCGGCGCTTCGGCACGGGCGAGCTGCTGCTGGGCGAGCCGGCGCTGGAGGCGTTCTTCGCGGCGCGCCTGGGCCTCGAGCCGCTGCACGAGGGCTTCACGGCCGAGCACCTGCGCGAGCTCGCGCGCGGCCGCATCGGCGCCGATCAAGGCGTTCCTGCTCGACCAGCGCCAGATCGCGGGCGTCGGCAACATCTACGCCGACGAGGCGCTGTTTCGCGCGCGCATCCACCCGCGCCGGCCGGCCGGACGCCTGACGCGCGAGCAGTACGCGCTGCTGCGCGAGGCGATCATCGAGGCGCTGCAGCGCGGGCATCGACGCGCGCGGGGCGTCGATCGACGACTTCCGCCACGTCGACGGCGTGCGCGGCGCCTTTCAGGACCAGTTCCTCGTGCACCTGCGCGAGGGCGAGCCGTGCGTGCGCTGCGGCGCGACGATCGTCAAGATGGTCGTCGCCGGGCGCGGCACGTACGTGTGCGAGAGCTGCCAGCCGCGGCCGCGCCTGCGCGGCGTCGGGCGCAGGGGGAGTGGGGGCGCGCGCGGCGCGCGACCGAGGCGCTAAGCGGCGAGCAGCTCGTCCAGGCGACCGTCGTCGGCGGCCTGCTGCACCTCGGTGTAGCCGCCGAGCAGCTTGTCGTCGACGAGCACCTGCGGGAAGCTCATCATGCCGGTCCTGCGCGCCAGCTCGACGCGTCCGGCGGGGTCCTTGGTGAGGTTGACTTCGGTGAACTCGACGCCGCGCGCCGTCAGCAGCCCCTTGACGCGGGCGCAGAATGAACAGGGATCGGTCGTGTACACGGTGATCTGGCTCATTACTTCATAAAGTATAGCGATGAAGCGGCTCGACTTCTCGCGCGCCGTCCGCTCGTCGACTGGCGGCCTTGCGAACGGTGATCGGACATCGGCGATATCGCCGATGTCGCTTCTAGACTCGCAAGATGGCTGGGCCGGTCAAGACCGAGGCGGTGGTGCTGCGCTCGATGCGCTACGGCGAGGCCGATCGCATCCTGCACCTGTACACGCCCGACGCGCGGACGGGTGGGCGCGATCGCCAAGGGCGTGCGGCGCGCGCGCAGCCGCTTCGGCGGGCGCCTGGAGCCGTTCTTCAGGCTGCAGCATCGAGCTGCACGAAGGCCGCGGCGAGCTGCTGACGGTGACGGGCGCGCAGACGATCGACGGTCACGCGCGCCTGCGCGAGGACGCGCGCGCGCTGGACGCGGCGGCGCGCGCGTGCGACGCGGTGGGGCGGCTGTTCGAGACCTCCGAGCCGCATCCGGGCGTGTTCAACCTGCTGTGCCGCAAGCTGTCGCTGCTCGACGAGCAGGCGGGCAGCGGCGACGGCTCGGCGATCGGGCGTGCGGGGGCGCTGGCGTTTCGCCTGAAGCTGCTGCTGGCGGCGGGCCTGGCGCCGCAGCTTGGCTCGTGCGCGTCGTGCGGCGAGCACGAGGACCTGGTCGGCTTCTCCGGCGCGGCGGGCGGCGTCGTGTGCGCGGCGTGCGAGGCGGCGTCGTTCCCGTTCGGCGAGCAGGCGTATCGCTTCATGACCGAGGCGGTGGGCGCTCCGCTGAACGAGGCGCCGGATGCGCCGGAGCCGGCGCTCGGGCAGGTCGAGCGGGCGATCGCGGCGACGCTCGAGCATCACGCGCACCTGCGGCTGATGCCGGCGAGCGGGCGCTCGCGCTAGCCGCCGGGGCGAGCGCGGCGACCACGTCACGCGGGTATCGTGTGCGGCGCATGGACGAGGGACTGCCGATCGCCTACACGTGCTCGACGCGGGCGTGCCGGTGCTCGCCAGCGACGGCGAGCAGGTCGGGACGGTGACGAGCGTGCTGAGCGCGCCCGAGAAGGACATCTTTCACGGGCTGGTGATCGACACGAAGGATCACGGCGTGCGCTTCTCGAGGCCGCGGCGATCGCGTCGATGCACGAACACGGCGTGGACCTGCAGATCGACGCGGCGGCGGCGCACAGCCTGCCGGCGCCGGAGCACAAGGCGCCGGTGTTCGACGAGGACCCGTCGCAGCAGCAGGGATGGCGCCACTGGGTGCACAAGCTGAGCGGGCGCAGCGACTGGAACCACGAGCGCTGAGCGCGCGTCGGCGCAGCAGACGCGAGACGGCGGCGGCGACGGTCGCTGCGAGAATCGAACGATGAGCGTGGCCGAGCAGAGCGACGAGGTGGCGCGCGCGTTCGCCGCGCGCGTGAGCGAGCGCGAGGCGAGGCTGCTGTCGCCGCTGGCGGCGCGCTCCTACCCGGCGCAGCGCGCGCGCGCGGAGGACGACTGCGCGCTGCGCACGCCGTTTCAGCGCGACCGCGACCGGATCGTGCACAGCAAGGCGTTTCGCCGCCTGACGCACAAGACGCAGGTGTTCGTGGCGCCGCGCGGCGACCACTACCGCACGCGCCTCACGCACACGCTGGAGGTGACGACGATCTCGCGCACGGTCGCGCGCGCGCTGCGCCTGAACGAGGACCTCGTCGAGGCGATCGGCCTGGGGCACGACCTCGGGCATCCGCCGTTCGGGCACATCGGCGAGGAGGTGCTCGACGACTGCCTGCAAAGAGCGCTTCGGGCGCGACTTTCGCCACTACGAGCACTCGCTGCGCGTGGTCGACCGGCTGGAGCGCGACGGCGCGGGGCTGAACCTGACCGAGCAGGTGCGCGACGGCATCGCGCGCCACTCCAGCCGCGCGCCGCTGCCGCAGACGCTGGAGGGCAGGATCGTGCGCGTGATCGACCGCGTGGCCTACATCAACCACGACATCGACGACGCCGTGCGCGCGGGGCTGCTGCGCGAGGACGAGCTGCCGCAGCGAGCCGATCGCGGTGCTCGGCGACAGCGGCTCGGCGCGCATCGACGCGCTGGTGCACGACATGGTCGAGCACTCCGAGCGCGCGGGCGAGATCGTGCAGGGCCCGCAGGCGGGGCCGGCGATGAGCGCGCTGCGCGAGTTCATGTTCGAGCGCGTGTACCTCGGGCCGGCGGTGCGCGCCGAGCACCGCAAGATCGCCGGCGTCGTGCGCCGGCTGTTCGAGCACTACGTCGAGCACCCGGAGCTGCTGCCGCGGCGCACGGCGCGGCGGCGCGTCGACGGCGCGCGAGCGCGGGCGATGGGCGAGGCGAGCGAGGCGCTGGCGCGCAGCGCGTCACCGACTACCTGGCGGGCATGACCGACCGCTACTGCATCCGCGCGCTACACCGAGCTCGATGTGCCGCAGGCGTTCGCCCGCTAGCGTTGGCGACGTGGCGCTCTACACGAACGAGTCGAAGGATCGCGTGCGCGACGCGGTCGACTTCGTCGAGCTGGTCTCGGCGCGCACGGAGCTGCGCCGGGCGGGGCCGGCGCGCTATGAGGGGCTGTGCCCGTTCCACGACGAGCGCACGCCGTCGTTCGGCATCGACCCGGGGCAGAAGGTCTACCACTGCTTCGGCTGCCAGGCCTCGGGCGACGTGTTCACGTTCGTGCAGGAGACCGAGGGCGTGGACTTCAAGGGCGCGCTGGAGCTGCTGGCCGAGCGCTACGGGGTGGAGCTGCAGCGCGAGCAGGAGGACCCGCGCGAGGCCGAGCGGCGCAAGCGCGCGCGAGCGGCTGCTGGAGCTGCTGAAGCGCACGGCCGAGCTACTACGAGCGCTATCTGTGGGAGTCGAGCGAGGCGGCGCGAGCGCGCGAGTACCTGCTGGGACGTGGCCTCGCGCGAGGAGATGCTGCGGGAGTTTCGCGTGGGCTACGCGCCGAGCGCGTGGGACCGGGTGCTGCTGGCCTCGCGCCGCGGCGGCTTCTCAGCAACCGCGAGCTCTACGACGCCGGGCTTGCGCAGCGCTCCAAGCAGAACGGTCAGCTGTACGACCGCTTCCGCGCGCGGATCATGTTCCCGCTGGCGGACATCCGCGGGCGCGTGCTCGGCTTCGGCGCGCGCGCGATGAGCGACGGAGCAGCGGCCGAAGTACCTGAACACCTCCGACAACGACGTCTACCACAAGGGTCTGCACCTGTACGGCGCCGACCTCGCGCGAGCGCACGCGGCGAAGGCCGGGCGAGGTGATCCTGTGCGAGGGCTACACCGACGTGATCGCGCTGCACCAGGCGGGCATGCGCAACGCGGTCGGGCTGATGGGCACGGCGCTGACGGACGACCAGGTGGGCGAGCTGTCGCGGATGGCGCACGTCGCTCTGCTGGCGCTCGACGCCGACAGCGCGGGCCAGGAGGCGATGCTGCAGGCCTCGAGTCTGGCGCGCAAACGGGATACGAGCTGCGCGTGGTGCCGCTCCCCGCCGGCCCGGATCCGGCCGATCTGATTCAGAGTGAGGGCGCCGACGCGATGGAGCTAGCGCTGTCAGGGCGCCATCCCGTTCGAGCGCTTTCGGGTCGAGCGGGTGCTGGCCGAAGGGCGACCAAACCACTCCCGAGGCAGCAACTGATCATCGAAGAGCTAAAGCCCCTGTTCGATGCAGCTGGAGGGAACGGCGATGCGGATGGAGCTGACTCCAGACTGTCTCGAGCAGCTTGGCACTTCAGGATGACCTAGTAGAGCGGACGCTCGCTGAGGCGCCGCCAAGAGGAGGCCGCGCTGATGCACCTCGCGCTACCGGCGCCATCCGACGCAAGCTCTCGGTCCAGGGCAGATGAGGCGCAGTCGAGACAAAAAGCGAGCCGTGTCGCAGACCGTGCTTTCGCACAGGGCGACACCGAGCGGGCTTTCCTAGCGCTTTGCATCGCTTCGCCAGAGGACGGTGAGCGTGGCACTTGCGACGCTAGATATCGACGAGCAGTTCTCCAGCGATCTGCTGCGCCGCGCGGCGCAGCATCTGCGCGCGGGCGACCTCCGCGATGCCGATGGCGGCGCGCGGCCGCCGAGGACGACCCCGAGCTGGAGGCTCTGCTGGCGGAGCTCGTTGTCGAGGGCGGGCGCGACAAGGCGCGTCCGGCGATGCTCGAGGCTCAGCGCCTGCAGCTTGAGCTCGCGCGCGTCGACCGCCAGATCCAGCGAGCACGCGGCGAGCAGAGCGGCGCGGTCAGCGACCTCGCTGGCAGGCGTGCGATTGTCAAGCGCGAGTTCGACCGCGCGTACGGGCGCGTCCTCGAGGAGACGGGCGAGAGGGAGGGCTGACCGCCCGCGGTTTGGGCGCTTCGCCACAACGTTGCGTCCTAAGCGCTGACGACAATGCGGTGCATGGATCGCGTGTCGCTTGAGCAGTTGCTGGGTCAGGGGCTATCGCTTGCAGCGATAGGGCGACGATTCGGTCGGCACGAATCGACGGTCGGCTACTGGGTGAAGAAACACGGCTTGCAGGCAGTCGGCCGAGGGATGCACGCGGCTCGCGGAGGTTTGGCACGGCCAGAGCTCGAAAGGCTGGTCGAGGAGGGCGTGTCGATCGCGCAGATCGCCGAAGCTGTCGGACGCAGCAAGGCAACTGTGCGCCATTGGTTGATCAGATATGGGCTGAAGACCCACGGGGGCGTCGGCAGGCGGCCGTCGGCGCAGGCAAATGCCGCCAAGCGGGCCGGACTAGCGACCGTGACGATGCGTTGCGTGCGCCACGGCGAAACCGCGTTTTGGCTGAACGGACGGGGCTACTACGGCTGCAAGAGGTGTCGATCTGCCGCAGTCGCTCGAAGGCGGCGGAAGGTGAAGGCGATCCTGGTCGAGGAAGCCGGTGGATGCTGCTGCATCTGTGGATATCAACGCAACATGCGCGCTCTCCACTTCCATCATCTCGACCCGTCGCAGAAGCGGCATGAGATCAACGCCAAGGGCGTAGCGATTGCGCTTGACAAGCTGCGGGGCGAGGCACAGAAGTGCGTCCTTCTGTGCTCTAATTGTCACGCTGAGGTCGAGGATGGCATGGCGGCAATTCCGACGGAGGCGCTAAGCGGGCGCCTTGCGGGGTAGCTCAAGTAGCACGATCCGGGGTAGCTCAAATGGCAGAGTGCGACGCTGTTAACGTCGAGGTTGTGGGTTCGAGTCCCACCCCCGGAGCTTCTTCAAGCGGCAAGTTGCTCGACGAGCCGCGCAGCCGCAGCGCCCGAATCGTGCGCCGCGCTCCACGCAGCCAGCTCGCGCGCCCGCGCCCTGATCGAGCCATCGTCGAGCGCGCGCTCGACGGCCAGCCGCAGCACGCGCGGCGTGGCGAAGCGCCGCGGCACGCGGACGCCCGCGCCGGCCCAGTCCAGGCGAGCGGCGTTCTCGTTCATGTCGCCGATCGCCGGGCAGGCGACGACGGCGCAGCCGGATGCGAGCGCGCGCACGAGCGTGCCGTGCCCGGCGTGGCAGACGACGACGTCGCAGCGCGGCATGGTGCGCGCGTAGGAGACCCACTCGACGAGGCGCGTGTTCTCGGGGACGGGCAGCGGGCGCGGCGGCAGCCGCCGGTTCCACGTCGCGAGCACGCGCACGGGCGCATCGGCCAGCCCGCGCAGCGCGGCCTCGCAGCAGCCGGTGCTCGGCGTCCTGGGCGGTCGACGGCGCGACGAGCACGAGCGGCGCGTCGCCGCGCTGGCAGCTCGACGTCGGCGGTCGGCGGCTCCCACATCAGCGGCCCGACGACGTGAACGCCCTCGCGGCCACGGCCGCGGGTACTCCAGCTGCGGGAAGGATGCGACGAGCGCGAGCTGGCGGCTGATGCCGCCGTGCACGTGAGCCAGCGGCGCGAGGCCGACGCGCTCGCGTGTGCGGTTGAGCTCCACGCGGCCCAGCTCGAGACCCGCGTCGACCGGCCGCTGCGCGCGCCGCCACAGCGCGCGCCCGAGCGCGCTGCGCGGCATGCGCGCGCCGAGCGAGTAGATCGGGAAGTCGCGCGCCATGTGCGGATGCACGTGCGGGATGAGCGTCGCCCACGGCACGCCCTCCAGCTCGGCGGCGAGCGCCGGGGCGAGCGTGAGGATGTCGGCGACGGCGACGTCGGGACGCAGCTCGCGCACGAGCGGTTGCGTGTCGCGCGTTGCGTGCACGACGGCCTCGTAGAAGTCCAGCGGCTCGGGACCGGACGGGAAGACCTGGTACTCGGGCGCGGTGGCGAAGGCCATGCCCTCGGCCTCGACGTGCTCCTGCCAGCGCGTCCAGGTCTGCAGCGTGACGTCGTGCCCGCGCGCGACGAGCGCGCGCCCGAGGGCGATCATCGGGAAGGCGTGGCCGGGATCGCCGAAGGCGCCGAGCAGCACCTTCAGCGGCGGTCCGGCGGCGTCTGGCACGACCTTGCCGGTCAGGCGGCGAGCTCGGCGAGCAGGCGCAGCTGCTCCAGGCGCTCGTCGGCGTCGAATGCGGTCGGGGTGACGCCGAGCGTGCCGACGCCGGCGTCGCGGTAGACGGCCAGGCGCTCGCGCACGACGTCCTTGGGTCCGCACAGCGACACCTGGTCGATCAGCGCGTCGGGGATCGCGGCCATCGCCTCCTCGCGCTTGCCTTCCAGGTAAAGGTCCTGGATCGTCTTGGCCTCGGCCTCGTAGCCGTAGCGCTGCACGAGCTGGTTGTAGAAGTTCTGCTTGCGCGAGCCCATGCCGCCGACGTACAGCGCGATGAACGGGCGCATCGTGTTGCGCGCAGCCTCGAGGTCGTCGGTGATGCACAGGCTGACCGTCGGCGCGATGTCGAAGCCGTCGAGCGATTTGCCCGAGCGTGGCGGCGCCCTCCTCCAGCAGCGGGCGCAGCTCGGAGACGTGCTCGGGCGAGAACAGCGTGGGAATCCAGCCGTCGGCGATCTCGCCGGCGAGCGCGGTGTTCTTCGGGCCGATCGCCGCGAGGTAGATCGGGATGCGCTCCTGCACGGGCGAGATGGTCAGCTTCAGCGCCTTGCCGGGTCCGTCGGGCAGCGGCAGCTCGAGCGTCTCGCCGTGGAACTCGACGCGCTCGCGAGCCAGCGCCATGCGCATCACCGCGACGTACTCGCGCGTGCGCTGCAGCTGCTTGGCGAAGCGCTGGCCGTGCCAGCCCTCGGCGACCTGCGGGCCGGACGAGCCGATGCCGCAGATCATGCGGCCGTTGGAGAGCTGGTCGATCGTCGCGGCGGTCATCGCGGTCATCGCCGCGGAGCGGCCGGGCATCTGGAAGATGCCCGAGCCGAGGCGGATCGTCGAGGTCTGCCCAGCCAGCCAGCCGAGCACGGTCGCCGTGTCCGAGCCATAGGCCTCAGCGGCCCACACCGAGTCATAGCCCAGGCGCTCGGCCTCCTGGACGATTTTCAGCTGATCCTCCGAGGTGAGGCCGAGGCCCCAGTAGCCGATGTGCACGCCGAGCTTCATGTGCAAGTTTCCTTTCAGCAGGAGGGATTTGTTGCCGCGCAGAGAGCAACGGCGTAGCGTTCGCCGCGTCCCCCTGCCAGAGCCCGAAGTGGCCTCCGGGCGGGCACAGCCTATGCGAAATCGCCGCCGCCGCCATACGCCTGACGCAGTCGAGCGCTTGCGCCTCGCGATCGACTGCATGCCCGTCGCCACGCGCGAAGCGATGCTCGCGGGCGTGCGCGGCAACGAGCGCGTCATCGTCGGCGCGTACGTCGACGACCGTGGCGGCGTGTGCCCGATGCTCGCGGCGCATCGCCGCGGCGGGCGCACCGACTTCATCTCCTTCGCCAGGTCGTGGGACCGCTTCGCACGCGCCGGGCGCGACAGCCGGCCGGCGACCGAGCGCGAGCTGCGCATCCTCGTCGACGCAGCTCGAAGGCAGCCTGTCGGAGATGGGCGGGCTGGAGCTGGACGCGCGCGATCCACGAGCACCACGTCCTGCGCGGGCGCACATTGCGCTCGCGCATCCAGCGCGAGGCCGGCGGTGACGCCGGCGCTCGTCCAGACGGCCGCGATCGCGCGCTACCCGACGCCGCCGATCCGTCCGGCGAGATCCGCGCGCGACGCCTGCGCTTCCCGCGCCGCCGGCGCGTTCAGGCCGCGAAGGCCGAGCGGCGGGAGGCGGCCGCGCTGGCCGCCTCACCCGACTGACGCCGGCGAAATCCGCTCCTTACAGCGAGTCGCCGGGCCGGATGAACATGATCTCCGGCACGACGCACGCGGGCGAGGTGCGCAGCAGGTAGCGCACCGACTCGGCGATGTCCTCGGGGCGGATCATCTCGTCGGCCGCAACCTGTCCCTTGACGAAGTCGGTCATCGGCGTGTCGACGAACGCCGGGCACAGCGCCGTCGACTTGACGCCCTGCGCGCCGAGTTCCTTGTTCATCGCTTCCGTCCAGCCGACGACGGCGTGCTTGGTCGCCGAGTAGACCGACAGCCAGCCCTCGGCGCGCTTGCCGGAGATCGAAGACGTGTTGACGACGAGCGCGTTTTTGTGCTGCGCGCCAGCCTCGAGCAGCATCGAGACGCATTCGCGATAGAAGATGACGATCGAGCGGATGTTGATGTCGAGCTGCATGTCCAGGCGCTTGGTCTCGATCTCGCCGACCGTCGAGCCGACGCCGACGCCGGCGTTGTTGACGAGCACGTCCAGGCGGCCGTAGCGCTCGCGATGCGCGGCGACGACCTTCTGGATCTCCGACTCGTCGGCGACGTTCGCCGCGACGCCGTGCACGTCGAAGCCGTCGCCCGCCAGCCCCGCGACGGCGCCCTCGAGCTTCTCCGCGCGCCGCGCGGCCATCGTTACGCCATAGCCTTCCTCGCCGAGAACCCTCGCGATCGCCAAGCCGATCCCGCTGGACGCCCCCGTGACGATCGCCGCGCGCTCTGGCATCTGCACTCCCTCCGTTCGCTCAACGTTGCAGACGCCCGGCCGGACGCCTCAAGCCGTCCTCGGCGACGGCGGTCGAGAGCATTCCACATCTCGCTGGTAGCGTCTGCTCGCCGATCTGATCGGCTGCGCGCGGGCGCGCTCGCGGGCATCGACGGGCCCGTAGCTCAGTTGGTTAGAGCTGCCGACTCATAATCGGTAGGTCCCTGGTTCGAGTCCAGGCGGGCCCATGTATCCAAGCCGCGGTCCACGGTGCGACGCGACCCGGCAAGCGCGAAGCACTAGGTGAGGCGAGAGGCGGACGCGTCCCTAACGCCCGTACTTTCGTCAGATTTCATTCCCCGGTACTCTCTCGCGCCTCTGTCGGCCTGTGGGGACCGACCCGATTCTCACAAGGAGACGTCGCTATGCAGTTCGGGAAACCATCGCCGGGGACACTGCTCGTTGTCATTGCTCTGTTCTTTGCGCTCGGAGGCAGCGCTGTCGCGGCGCAGCACTACCTCGTCACCAGCACCAGCCAGATCAAGCCGAGCGTCCTGAGCAAACTAAAGGGCAAGGCGGGGCCCGCCGGCCCGGCGGGACCCCAGGGGCCGCAGGGACCTGGTGGTTCTCAAGGCGCGCAAGGGGCACAGGGCCCCGCGGGTCCGAGCAACCTGAGCGGGCTCGCGTCCTATGGAAGCGCCGAAGTTTCAGTCTTGCCAGGCACCGTTGGAGGCGTTGAAGCCGTATGCCCAGCTGGATCGCACGCGGTTAGCGGCGGAGGGTACGGCGGCATCTCCGGCCTCAACGTCAGCGAGATGGAAAGTCCGGGACACCAGAGCTGGTTCGTCATCACATCGAATGAAACGGGGATCACCGTCAAAATCCACGCGCAGGTTCAATGCGCTGGTGCGGGCCAGGCGGTGGCTGCAAGCGTGCCTCGGGCGGTACGCGCGCGTGCCCAGCGGGAGCTTGCACAACTCGTTACGCAAGTGATGGCAGAACGCGAAGCAAGCAGGGGATAGGCGCGAGCGACCTCTCGCTCACAGTGCGCGAAATCCCCTCGAGGACCGATTTCATCGCCAACTGGAACGGCAACTGCTGACTGGGCGTCACCGGCCTCGTGGCGTCGGCGTCGTCTCCCGGTCGCCGGCCCAGCACGACGCAGTCGCCTAGCTCGGCACCCTGGCCGTATCCCCCCGCCGCTCGTCCCGCGCAGTTTCTCCGACAAAATAGCGCGCATGCCCCCGCCCAGCGCAGACCCGCGAGTAGACGCGTACATCGACGCGCTGCCGGACTGGCAGCAGGCGATCTGCCGCGAGGTGCGCGAGCTGGTGCATCGCGCGGACGCGGACATCGAGGAGACGATCAAGCGAACGCGCCAGCCGTATTTCGTACTCGACGGCAACGTGTGCGCGCTGCTGGCGACGAAGGATCACGTCAACGTGTTCCCGTACGACCCCATCGTCGCCGACCCGGCGGGGATCGTTACGGGGGGTCACGACAACAAGTCCGGGCGTACGATGGCCGTGTACGAGGGCGAGGAGATCAACGCGGGGGCGTTCGTGGAGATGATCGCCGCGATCGCCGCCAACAACCGCGCGGGTGGATGGCGCAAGCTCTCGGCGCCCTGAAGCCTGCCTGAGCGATTTCCGTCCACGCGCGGCGAGCGCGCTCACCCTCGCCCGCGCGTGCGTCGAAGGACAGCCCACGATGTCTGCATCGGTCGCCCGAGCACGCACTCGGGCTCTCTCGGGGCGGGGACACGCCTCTGGCGCGAGCGCCATCTGGGTGACGTACGGCGTCCTCGCCGCGCTGCTCCTGGCATACCTCGGGTATCTGATCGCGCGGCCGGTCAGCGAGTCCTCGACGCTGATCGACGGCTGGCTCCTTTGCGCCGTGGAGATCGTCGCAGCGGGACTGTGTATTGCCCGAGGCGT
This sequence comes from uncultured Solirubrobacteraceae bacterium, assembly GCA_963794905.1. Classification (GTDB taxonomy): domain Bacteria; phylum Actinomycetota; class Thermoleophilia; order Solirubrobacterales; family Solirubrobacteraceae; genus Palsa-744. Next base: position 80,429 of record CAWCFO010000002.1, on the reverse strand, counting down.
CAGGCGCGAGAGCCGGGGACTCGTGCCGGTGCTTCTCGGGGCGAGCATCCTCTCGTGGTCGCTCGGCGACGTGGCGCTCACCGCCGAGTCGTTGGGTGGCGCCAGCCCCCCGACCCCGTCGATCGCCGACGCCTTCTATCTCGCGTTCTTCCCGCTGGCGTACGTGGGGGTCGTGATGTTCATCCGGGGCGAGTCGCGGCGCCTCAGCACACCCAACTGGCTTGACAGCGTCATCGCTGCACTGGGCGCAGCGGCCGTGTGCGCGCTTCCGTTTCACGGTCTGCTGAGCTCGACCGGCGGCAGCGCGCTGGAAGTCGCGACGAACCTCGCCTACCCGGTCGGCGATCTGCTGCTGCTGTCGCTGGTCGTGGGCAGCGCGGCGATGCTCGCCGGACGCAGCAAGGCGCCGTGGGCGCTGCTCGCCACGGGGATGGCGCTGAACGCGGTGGGTGACACCTTCAACCTGTTCGGCTCGGGCATCGGCGCCTCGCACGCCGGCGTCGTGCTCAACGGCATCGCATGGCCGGCGGCCATCCTCCTCGTCTCGGTCGCGATGTGGGTGCCGAGGGGCCATTCCGATCCGCTCGCGCTGCAGAAGCCGCAGGGCTTTCTGCTGCCCGGCCTCGCGGCGGTGTCCTGCCTGGTGATCCTGCTGCTTGGCACGTTCATCCATCCCGGCCCGATCGCGATCGCCTTGGCCGCCGTGACCCTGGCGGTCGTCGGTCTTCGGTTGGCGACGTCGGTGCGCGGAATGCGCGCGCTCACGCAGGAGCGCCAGCACCAGTCGGTGACCGACCACCTGACCGGCCTGGGCAACCGCCGCTACCTGTTCGGCGTGCTCGACGCCTACTTCGCCGAACGGGGCGACGCGTCCTACCGCGACCGCCGTCTGGCGTTCCTGTACATCGACCTCGACGGGTTCAAGGAGATAAACGACTCCTTCGGGCATCCGGCGGGCGATGAACTGCTGCGCCAGCTGGGCGAGCGATTCCGCGGCCCCCTGCGATCGTCAGACGCGCTCGTGCGATTGGGAGGCGACGAGTTCGCGGTGGTGCTGGTGGACGCCGACGCCGACGACGCGACGACGATCGCCAAGCTGCTGACGGCGACCCTGCGCGAGCCCTTCGCGCTGGACTCCGTGAGCGTGCGCATCGGCGCGAGCATCGGCATTGCGCGCGCGCCAGCCGACGCCACCGACAGCGACGGCGTCGTCGCGTGCGCCGACATCGCGATGTACCGGGCAAAGTTGCGAGGCGAGCCGTTCGCGCTCTACGAGCAGGACTTCGACGACGACGGCAACCTCCTGCGCCTGGCCGAGGAGCTGCGCCATGCCGTCGGCGCGGGCGAGCTGGCGCTTCACTACCAGCCGCAGCTCGACATGCGAAGCGGCGACGTGGTCGCCGTCGAGGCGCTGTTGCGCTGGCCGCACGCTCGTCTCGGGATGATCCCGCCGCTGAAGTTCCTGCCGCTTGCTGAGCAGGCGGGCCTGATGGGCGAGCTGACCCATTGGGTGCTCGATCGCGCGCTTGCGCAGTGCGCCGCGTGGCAGAAGGCCGGCCAGCAGGTCGCCGTGTCGGTGAACATCTCGGCTACCAACCTCATCGACGCCGGGTTCACCCAGCTCGTCGACGAGCTCCTGCAGGAGCATCGGCTCTCATCCGACGCGCTCGTTCTGGAGATCACCGAGACGAACATCATCACGGAGTTCGATCGCGCGAAGGTCGCCGTGGACGAGCTGCGAGGACTGGGCATCGTCGTCTCGATCGACGACTTCGGCACAGGCTTCACGTCGCTGGCCTACCTCAGCGGGCTGGCGGTGGGCGAGCTCAAGCTCGACCGCACGTTCGTCACGCATCTGACGGCCGAGGATCGTGACCGCGGCCCGCAGTTGGTGCGCTCGACGATCGAGCTCGGACATGCGCTCGGCCTGCGCGTCGTCGCCGAGGGCATCGAGGATCGCGACACGCTGGAGCTGTTGCGCGACATGGGCTGTGACATCGCGCAGGGCTATTTCATCGGCAAGCCCGAACCGCCCGACGGGCAGGTCTTCACGAGCGCCGGCGCGACCTCGCCGGCCGGCGATGACCGCGGTGAGTCGCCCGGCGCCCTGCAGCCTCGCCGGCCGCGCCGCACGCAGCCACGCCTCGCGGCCCCGCGAGCGACGCGGCGATAGCCGCGGCGCGCGACTAATATCGCCGCCGTGCTGCCTGACGCCTCCCCGTCCGCCCCCGCCGAGGACCCGGTCGGCAGCGCGGCGACGAGCGCGAGCAGGGGGGTGGTGGGCAGCGCCGCAACGGTCTGCAGCGCGGGCGTCGTCGGCAGCGCCGGGACGGTCGCGAGCGCGTCGGTGGTAGGCAGCGCAGGCGTCGCTCTGAGCGCGGGCGTGCTCGCGTGTGCGGTGATCGTCGCGGGCATCGCCAACATCGGCTGCGCCGGGTGCGTCGGTTGCGTGGGGTGCGTCGGTTGCGTCGGGTGCGTGGGTTGCGTGGGCTGTGTCGGGCTGCGCGGCGCCGTCGGCGCGGTCGGCGAGTCGCAGTAAGGGCAACGCGATGGAGCAGCGAGTCAGCTTGATCACGCTCGGAGTCGATGACGTGGCGCGCGCGAGCGCTTTCTACGAAGCGCTCGGCTGGACGGGCCAGGAAGTGCAGGAGACGGTGTTCTTTCAGGCGGGTTGCATGGCCGTGGTGCTGTGGGGGCGCGACAAGCTGGCGAGCGACTGCGGTTTGGAGGACGGGCGCACACGGGGATTTGCGGGGATCGCGCTCGCTCATAACGTGCGCTCGGACGCGCAGGTGGACGAGCTCGTGGCGGCCGCCGAGCGCGCCGGCGCGACGATCACACGGCCTCCAGCGCGCACGTTCTACGGCGGCTACGCGGGCGTGTTCACCGACCCCGACGGCCATGCCTGGGAGATCGCGCACAACCCCAGCATCACGCTCGCCGACGACGGTGCGCTCGTGTTGCCCGACTTCTCAGCGCGCTAGCTCCCGCTGGGCGGCACGGCCCACGCCCGCGTCAGATCGACTGCGCGCCGGCCGCCCCGCCGGCGGGTTCGCCGCGCGGTTCGGCGCCGCCTTGGCCGCTGGGTGGGGGAGCGGTGTCGCTCGGCGCGCGCAGCCAGCGCACGATGCGCTTGGCGCGGATCGCGAAGTCGACGCTCGCGGGGCCGCTGCATCCCGCGGTGCTGGCGCCCGGGCCCTTGCGCACGCTCAGCGCGAACGTGGCGCGCACGTACGCGCCGCGTCGCGCGGTGCGGCGCAGCGTGGCGCCGCACGACAGCGTGGCGTCGGCGAGCAGCGCGTCGTGCTCGCTGTCGATGTGGATGAGCGTCACGCGACCGCTTGAGTCGGGGCCGTTGACCATCACGCTGGGGCGCGCCCAGTAGGCGGCGGCGCGGCGCGGTTGGCCGTCGCGCAACGCGTCGGCCCAGCCTTTGATGACGGCGACGGCAGACGAGGACACGCCGGAGCCCTGCGCGCCGCCGGCCTTGCCCGCGCCCGTGCTCGTGCCGTTGCCGCTCTTGCCGCATGCGCCGAGCGCGAGCGCCGCGCAAACGACCGCGAAGACGGCCGCGGCGACGCCGCAGGCGCGGCGGCGCGGGGCGGGTATCGCAGAAGGCGCCCTCATGGCCTGATAGTGGCACGGCGCGCGCGCCGTCACGCCACGGAGATCGTGTGCGCACGCGCCGGGCGGGGCGTGGCGGGCGGGTGTACGCTTGGCGAGACGTGGCGGAGATCACCCCAGCGATCTATCGCGCAGGCTCAGGCGAGCCGTTGCTGCTGCTGCACGGCTTCACCGGTGCATGGATGCACTGGCGCCCATTGCTGGACGATCTGTCAGAGCGCTTTGAAGTGATCGCGCCGACGCTCGCGGGCCACGACGGGGGCAAGCCATACCCGCCGAACGGGCCGCTGACGTTCGCCGGCTCGGCCGACGAGCTGGAGTCCGACCTGGACGCGCTGGGGGTGGGCACGGCGCATGTGGTCGGCAACTCGATGGGCGGAGCGCTGGCGCTCGAGCTGGCCAAGCGTGGCCGCGCGAGGTCGGTCATCGCGCTCGCTCCGGCCGGCGGCTGGTCGCCGGGCGACGGCGAGGCGCGGCGTCTGGCGCGGTTCTTCGCGCGCCAACTCCGCGTGACACGCGCGATGAGCTCGCAGATGGCGCGCATCCTCGGCCGCCCACGCACGCGCCGCGCGGCTCTGCGCGACATCATGCGCCGCGGCGAGCGCGTGCCCGCCGCAGACGCGCTGCGCTTGGCGCAGGCGTCGCTCGGCTGCACGGTCTCGACGCGCGCGATTGAAGCTCTGCGCGCCGACCGGGGGCTGTCGCTGACGGGCCTGCACGAGATCCGATGCCCGGTGCTGCTGGCTTCGCCGCAGTTCGACCGCGTGCTGCCGCCGGCGCTGCACGCGCCGCGACTGCGCCGGGAGATACCGGGCGTGGAGTGGACGACGCTGGCCGACTGCGGACACGTGCCGATGTGGGACGACACGCCGCTGGTGCTGCGCACGATCGTCGAGTTCGCCACGCGCCGCCCGGCCGCCGGCGGTAAAGCGGGGGCCCGGACGCCCACGTCGACGCCCGCGCCGGACGCCGGTGCCGCGCTGACGAAGAGCGCCGCCGCGCTGGCGACGAGCGCCGTCGCGCCCTCGCCGGCGTCGTAGCGGGCGCGGACGATGAGCGCTTGGCGGGCCGGCCCGGCGAGCGGACGGCGAGCTGTGACGGCGCGCGACCGACCTCGCGCGGTCGGTCTGGCGCGAACGCCGCGCACGCCGGGGGCGGCGTTCGTCCAGCGGCTGTTTGCCGCGGCAGCGCATTGCGAGCGAAGCGGCGTGCCGCTGGACGAGCTGCTGGCCGCCGGCGAGCAGGACGCCACGACGCTGCTCACCCGCCGCGGCCTGCTGGCCGGCGGGGCGGGCCTGCTCGCGGGCGCGGCGCTGGCGGCGCATCCGTCGTTCGCGCGGGCGCGCTCGCTCGGCGGTGCCGGACGCGTGAACGCGCCGCCGACATCGCCGGCGGCGCCGCGCATCGCGATCGTCGGCGCGGGCCTGGCGGGCGTGCGCTGCGCGCACGAGCTGTGGACGCAGGCGGGCACGCCGCTGGCGGCGACGATCTACGAGGCCAACGCGCAACGTGCGGGCGGGCGCTGCTGGTCGCTGCGCGACTTCTTCGGCGCGGGCTCGGTCACCGAGCACGGCGGCTCGTTCATCGACACGGCACACATCGCGATGAGGCGCCTTGTCGCTCAGCTCGGGCTGGAGCTGGAGCGCGTCGACGGCGGCGACCTGCGCCAGGGCGAGGAGATCTACTTCGTCGACGGCGCGTACTACACGCGCTCGGAGGCGACCGCCGACTGGCAGAGCGTCGGCTACGCGGCGTTTCGCCAGGCCAGCCGCCAGCTGCGCTCGCCGAGCGGCGAAACGGCGCTCGACGCGATGTCGGTGGTGCAGTGGCTGGACAGCACGCAGATCACGTCGTCGAGCAGGCTCGGCAAGCTGATGCTGGCCAACGCGGTCACGGAGAACGGCGGAGACCCCGACGACATGTCGGCGCTCGACCTGATCGAAATCACGGCCGCGAGCCCGCGCTCGACGCTGGAGCTGCTGCCGGGCGACAACGAGCGCTTCCACGTGAGTGGTGGCAACGACCAAGTCGTCACGCGGATGCTCTCGGCGCTGCCGCAGGACACGCTGCGTCTGGGACACGAGCTCGTGGCTGTGCGCGCGAACGCCGACGCGACGACGACGCTGAGCTTCGACGTGGGCATCCAGCGCATCGACGTCGTGGCTGACCTCGTGGTGCTGGCGCTGCCGTTCAGCACGCTGCGAAACGTCGACCTGACGCGCTCGGGACTGTCGGCGACGAAGCTGAACGTGATCCGCACGTTCGGGATGGGCTCCAACGCCAAGCTGCACGTGGAGCTGTCGCGCAAGACGTGGCCGGCGCTCGGCTTCAGCGGCGCGACGTACGGCGAATGGGACAGCTACTGCTGCGCGTGGGACGACTCGGTGGTGCTCGGCCCGCAGGGCTCGCCGGCGCTGCTGCTCGGCTTCCCCGGCGCCGAGGCGGGCAGGACAGGTCTGAGCGGACAGGCCCACGGAGCGGCGCCGGCGGCGGACGTCGCGACGTTCCTCAGGCAGATCGAGCCGGTGTATCCGGGCACGAGCGCCGCGTACACGGGCAGGGCCTATGAGGATCACTGGTCGCAGGACCCGTGGACGCTCGGCGCGTACTCGTACTGCCGGGTCGGTCAAGCGGCCACCTTCGGCCACCTGGCGGGCCTGCCGGAGGGCAACATCCACTTCGCCGGCGAGCACACGTCGGTCGCGCACCAGGGGTTCCTCGACGGAGCCGTGGCGACGGGCGAGCGCGCCGCGCGCCAGCTGACGAGGGCGCTGCGCTGAGCGCGGCGGGGCGGGGCGGCGAGCGGATGCGCAGGGCGCATAAACACCGCCCTACCGACGTTTTTGCATGCGCGGCGCCCACGTAGTAGGCTTTATGACGGAGCTAGTCGGATACCTGTACGGCAAACCGACGAAGGGAAGACATGACACCTATTGACATGGCGCTCCCGAAGACGCGCGAGGTGGGGATTGCGCAGGGGGCGAAGGCCGAGGCACAGCTGTTTGCGCGTCACGCGCAGGGGGACCTTGCGGCACGCGAGGCGCTAGTACGCCGCTTCATGCCGCTCGCACGCAGCCTCGCACGCCGCTATGACCGCTCGTCCGAGCCGTTCGAGGATCTGCTGCAGGTCGCCTCGCTGGGGCTGCTCAAGGCGCTCGACCGCTTCGACTCGTCGCTGGGGCACCCGTTCGCGTCGTTCGCCGTGCCGACGATCCTTGGCGAGATGCGCCGTCACTTCCGCGACGCTGGCTGGTCGGTGCACGTGCCGCGCGGTTCGCAGGAACGCGCGCTGAAGGTGCGCGACGCGCAGGAGCGTCTGGCCAACGCGCAGGGTCGCGCGCCCACGGTGGCCGAGCTCGCGCAGTACCTGGAGCTGGGCACGGAGGAGATCATCGACGCGCTGCAGGCGATTCAGGCCTACGAGTCGCTGTCGTTGGATGCTCCGCGACCCGGCGCGACCGACGAAGCGACTTCGTACGGCGACGCGATGGGCGAGGAGGACGCGCGCTACGAGCTGGTCGAGCTCGACGCGACGGTCAGTGCCGTGCTCGGGCGGATTCCGCAGCGCGAGCGCGAGATCCTGCGCATGCGCTTCGTCGAGGACCTGACGCAGACGGAGATCGCAGAACGCGTGGGCATCTCGCAGATGCAGGTGTCGCGCCTGCTGCGCCGGTCGCTCGATCAGCTGCGCGCATTGACGGCCACTACGAGCTAGCGGCGCAGGACGACGTCGCAGCTGCGGTCGCCGACGGGCCGGATGGGGACACGTGGGGGCTGGCGGCGTCGGTGATGGCGCCACGTTGATGGCCGACTCGCCAAACGTCTCGCTGACGCTCTCAAACCAACCGGACAACGTCCTGCTGGTGCGCGAGACGCTGAGCGGCGTGGCCGAGACGGTGGGCGTCGACGGGGTCGACCTGAACGACATTCGCACGGCGGTGACGGAGGCGTGCAACAACGTGGTGCTGCATGCGTACGGCGGCGAGGAAGGGCCGCTGCACGTGGAGCTGTACGTGAGCGAGCAGACCGTCGAAGTGGTCGTGCGCGACCACGGCAGCGGGATCAAACCGCACATCCGCTCCGACGAGGAGGCGGCCCTGGGGATCGGCCTGTCGATCATCCAGGCGCTGGCGCCGCGTGTGGAGTTCAAGGACGTCGACGGCGGCGGCACGGAGGTGCGCATGGAGTTCTCGACGCCGACCGCCGAGTCGCTGGACGCGTTGGGCGAGCAGGACTTCAAGCCGCCGAGCGTCGAGCGCGGCGCGCTGGCGACGACGACCGGCTTGGCGGTCGCGCCGGACACGCTGGCGCGCAAGGTGCTGCCGCGCGTGATGTGCGTGTTGGCGGCTCGCGCGCACTTCACGACCGACCGCATCTCAGACGCCGAACTGGTCGCCGACACGCTCGTCTCGGAGGCGTTCGCGTCGAGCACGGGCGACCATCTGAACGTCGCCGTGACGGTGGCGCCGCGCAGCCTCGACGTGAAGATCGGGCCGCTGGACGGCGGCAGCGCCGAGCGCGTGATCGCAAGCTCGCCGGTCGACGGCGTGGGCCCGGTGATCGAGAAGCTGACCGACGCGCGCCGCGTCGACACGCAGGGCCCGTCGGAGATGCTCGAGCTGCAGCTGCTCGACAAGCGCTGAGAAGCCGAGCGCGGGCGAAAAAATAGGCGGTGACCGCCGGGGGTAGCGATCACCGCCTGAGGGAGGACAACTCCAGTCGGGGTTTTCCCCGTGCCGCGGCCTCTAAACATCTTTTTTTGAGGAGATCGAAAGATGCCTCGCGCGCCTGCTCGCGCCGCTGCGTCGTCCGTCAGGCGCTCCATCTGACGTCGCGGCCTGAGCCGTCGGCGAGCCGCGGGTTGGCGGCCGTCGCGAGGGGGTATTTCAAGGAAAGGCGGTCGTGCGCTCGCGCCTGCGAGGGCGCGGGCGGGGACACGATGGAAGGAGAGACGATGGACGCGACAGCAGCGACGGGCGACGGCGAGATCGAGACGGGGACCATCCGCACGACGATCCCGCAGCGGCTGGACCGCCTGCCGTGGTCGCGCTTTCACTGGCTGATCGTCATCGGCCTGGGCACCGCGTGGATACTCGACGGGCTGGAGGTCAACGTGGTCGGCTCGATCTCCGGGCGCATCGCCGAACCTGGCGCCGGCGTCGGCATCTCCAAGGGGGACCTGTCGGGATGGGCCGCCTCTCTATACATCGCTTGGCGCATGTTTCGGCGCGATCATCTTCGGCCAGCTGACCGATCGCTTCGGTCGCAAGCGCCTGTTCATGGTCACGCTCTCGATCTACCTGTTGGGCACGCTGCTCACGTCGCTGTCCTTCTCGACCGGCTGGTTCTTCGTCGTGCGCTTCATCACGGGGATGGGCATCGGCGGCGAGTACTCGGCGATCAACTCGGCGATCGACGAGCTGATCCCGAAGAATCATCGCGGGCGCGTGGACGTGTCGATCAACGGCAGCTACTGGCTCGGCGGGATCGGCGGCTCGCTGCTGGCGGTGTTGATGCTCAACACGAACATCTTCCCGACCAACCTCGGCTGGCGGCTTTCGTTCGTACTGGGCGCGGTTATCGGCTTGGCGGTTCTGCTCGTGCGGCGCAACGTGCCCGAGAGCCCGCGATGGCTGTTCATCCACGGGCGCGAGGAGGAGGCCGAGAGGATCGTCAAGGGCATCGAAGAGCGCGTCGAACGCGAGACCGGTGAGGCGCTGCCTGAGCCCGAGGGCGAGCCGCTGACGATCAGGCAGAGACGCACGATCCCACTGCCGATGATCATCCGCTCGGTCGTCACGCTGTACCCGCGGCGGACGGTGCTCGGCCTGTCGCTGTTCATCGGCCAGGCGTTCCTCTACAACTCGATCCTGTTCGGCTTCGCCAACCTGCTCAGCCTGTACTTCCACACGCCGTCGGGCAACGTGCCCTACTACTTGGCCGTATTCGCCGTGGGCAACTTCGCCGGCGCGCTGCTGCTGAGCCCGCTGTTCGACATCATCGGGCGCAAGCCGATGATCGCCGGCACGTACCTGCTTTCGGGCGTCCTGCTGATCATCACGGGGCTGCTGTTCAAAGAACACCAGCTCGACGACATCTCGTTCACGGCGTGCGCGTGCGTGGTGTTCTTCTTCGCATCGGCCGGCGCCAGCGCGGCCTACCTGACCGTCTCGGAGGTCTTTCCGATGGAGACGCGCGCGCTGTGCATCGCGGTCTTCTACGCGGTCGGCACGGGCATCGGCGGCGTGATCGGGCCGCAGGTGTTCAGCCGCCTGATCAACACCGAAAGCTATGACCAGGTGTTCCTCGCGCTCGGCTTGGGCGCAGTGATGATGATCATCGGCGGGATCGCCGAGCTGATCTTCGGCATCAACGCCGAGCGCCGCAGCCTGGAGGACATCGCCAAGCCGCTGACGGCCGCCGGGCCGCTGTCGGCGAAAGAGTCGTCGGACGTCGCCGTCGCGGGCGCCACCGGCTCGTAAAGGCAGAACCGACCCGTCCGGCTGCGCCGCGGCAGCCGGACGGGCGTTTGCGCGCTAGTTCGCCGCTTGGGCGGTGGCGCCGGCCTGCGCCACGTCGTGCTCGCCCTCGGCGAGCTCCTCGACGAGCTTGGCGCAGAACGCCGGCAGGTCGTCGGGGTTGCGGCTGGACACGAGGCCCTGGTCGACGACGACCTCCTCGTCGACCCAGTTGCCGCCGGCGTTGCGGATGTCGGTCTGCAGCGACGGCCACGAGGTGATCGTGCGCCCGCGCACGAGATCGGCCTCCACCAACGTCCAGGGGCCGTGGCAGATGACGCCTGCGGGCTTGCCTTCGGCGAACATCCGCTGCAGGAACTCCACGGCCTTGGGCTCGGTGCGCAGCTGATCGGGGTTGGCGACGCCGCCGGGCAGCACCACGCCGGCGTAGTCGCTCGGGTCGGCCTCGTCGAGCGTCTCGTCCACGCGATACGTGTCGGACTTGTCGAGGTGGTTGAACGTTTGCACCTCGCCCTTTTCGGGGGCGATGAGCCGCGGCGCGCCTCCGGCCTGCTCGACCGCCTTCCACGGCTCGGTCAGCTCTACCTCCTCGACGCCCTCCTGGGCGACGAGGAATGCGATCTTCTTGCCTTTCAGATCCTCTGCCATCGCTTGTCCTCCTGCATGGTCGGTTTTGCCCTCAAACAGTCGCTACCCGCGGCTTGACATGACGAAAACACCCGTCCAGGCGTGCCTTGCAGGGTGCAGCGCGAGCGCGCGCCTACCGACTGACAGATTGATCGCGCGCGAGTCGGGGTAGACCGACGCCAACCACCGCACAGACGCGCGGGGGGCGCGACGAAAGGACAGGATGACTTTGCTCACTTCACCCGCGTCGACCTCTTTGCGCGAAGTCGCGGTCGCCGCGAGCGCGAGCGGCGCGGCGGTCGGGCGGGCTTGATGGCGATGCATGGCCAGAGCACTCGCCTTCGGTCGCCCGCGGGAGCTGTCAAGGTGGCTCTCGTGGAGGACTCCTTCCGTCACGAGGCGCTGTTCTACAACGGCGCGGAGGGATTTCTGCGAGGGACGCTGCCGTTCGTCACGCAAGGTCTCGACGCCGACGAGCCGGTGCTCGTGGCGGTGCGCGAGCAGCGCGCACAGCTGCTTCGCCGAGCGCTCGGCGAGCGCGCTTCGCAGGTGCGCTTCCTGAACATGCAGAGCGTCGGGCGAAACCCGGCGCGTGTGATCCCGGCGTGGCGCGAGTTCCTCGCCGAGCACGCCGGCGACGGGCGCGCCCAGCGAGGGGTAGGCGAACCGGTGTGGCCGGGGCGCAGCGATGCCGAGCTGGAGGAGTGCGAGCGCCACGAGGCGCTGCTGAACGTGGCGTTCGCGTACGGCCCGACGTGGAGTCTGCTGTGCCCGTATGACCTCGACGCGCTCGACGAGCGCCAGATCAACGCTGCACGCCTGACGCACCCGGCGCTGATGCACGAAGGCATCAGCCGGCGCAACGACGCCTACCTGCCGTTGCACCGCGCGCCGGGCGTGCTGACCGGCGCGCTGCCCGATCCGCCCGCCGACCGTGACGAGCTGTCGTTCACTTTCAGGGGGCTGGGCGCGGTGCGCAGCCTCGTGTCGGCGTCAGCCGAGCGCGCGGGACTGGGCTCCGAGCCACGCGAAGACCTCGTGCTGGCGGTCAACGAGCTGGTTACCAACAGCGTCCAGTACGGCGGCGGAGGGGGAACGCTGCGCATCTGGGGCGAGCCCGACGCGGTCGTGTGCGACGTGCGCGATCACGGCTACATCGACGATCCGCTTGCCGGTCGTATCGCGCCGCCGCTCGAGCAGCACGGCGGGCGCGGCCTGTGGCTGGTCAACCACCTCTGCGATCTCGTGCAGCTGCGCTCGACGCCCAACGGCACGATCGTGCGCGTGCGCATGCAGATCGCCTGAGCCGCGCGGCCGACGCGCGCATGTCCTAACGCTTCTTGGCCTCGACGGCCCGCTGCAACTGCGCCTTGTTCATGCGCGAGCGTCCGTGCACGCCAAGGCTGCGCGCCTCGGCGTAGAGCTGGTCGCGGGTGCGCCCGCGCGGGCCCGGTTTGCCCGAGCGCAGGCCGCCGCGCCGCCCTGAGGAGATGTCCTCGGTGGACGTGCGCGAGCGCTGTGCGGATTCGCCGCTGCGCGCGCGCTGCTTGTTGACGGTGCGCGCGGCGATCTCCTCGGCGCGAGGCTCGCTTGCGCCCTGCTCGCGCTCGCTCTGCTTGACGTGCTCGTACTGCCGGGCTCGCTTGCTGCCCTTCTTCACACCGCGCGGCGGCATCTCACACACCTCCAGGGGTCGGTTTGATTTCTTGGAAGCGATTCGACGGGGCAGTCGGCTCCGACGCTCGCTGCCGTACCCGCGCGCCGGGGTCGCGAAACGGGCGCGGCGTTTGGCGGGGCGCGTTCGCCGCGCTGTGGTTCGTCCTGCCGCTGCGGCGCCGGGCCGCGCACGACGACGCCTGGCGAGCCCCTCAAAGCGGACCGGACACCCCGGAGTCCAGGGCAAATGGCGTGCGATACGATTTTGGCGTGAGCGCTCAGGAGCACCTTCGGGTGGACGCAAGGCGCGAGCAGGACCGGCTGGTGCTGCAGCTGGGGGGCGAACTCGACCTGGCCAGCTCGCCGGTCTTCGAGCGCGCGCTCGAAGACCCGCAGGTTGCGGCCGCGCCACTGCTCGTGCTCGACCTCGACGGGCTGAACTTCGTCGACTCGACGGGTCTGCGCGTGATCCTGCTGGCGCACGAGTCGGCGCGCGCGCGCAACCAGGAGTTCGCGATCACGCCGGGCTCGCCGCAGGTGCAGCGGCTGCTGAGCATCACGAGCGTCGCCGAGCACATGCGCGTGATCGCCTCGCCCGACGACGCGCTCGTCTGAGTCGCGCGCCGAGGGCGCGCTTGCCTAGCGGCGATCGAGCCGGCCGCCGCTCTGAATACGCTCACCGGCGATGAAGCCCGGGGAGCGCCTGGCCGTGATCGATCTCGGCTCCAACTCGTTTCGCCTCGTCGTGTTCATGGCCGGCGACGGCTGGTGGAAGCGCACCGACGAGATCTACGAGCCGGTGCGCATCGGCGAGGGCCTGGTCGCCAGCGGCAAGCTCGGGAAGCGAGCCGATCGCGCGCGCGATGGCGACGCTCGACGTGTTCGCGCAGTTCTGCGCGCGCCAGCGGCCTGGACGACGACTCGCATCGACGCCGTCGCCACGAGCGCGATCCGCGACGCCGACAACGCCGAGGACTTCCTGGAGCGCGCGCGCGAGCGTTCGGGCTGCCGATCCGCGTGCTCTCGCGCGAGGCCGAGGCCCGCTACGGCTATCTGGCGGCGGTCAACTCGACGACGCTCGAGCGACGGCTGCGTGCTCGACCTCGGCGGCGGCTCGATGCAGCTGGTGCGACGTGCGCGACCGCGCTGGCGCGCGCAGACTGGCTCCTGGCGCGTGGGCACGGTGCGCATGAGCGAGCGCTTCCTGCCGGCCAACGGGCCGGCCAAGCGCAAGCAGCTGGACGCGCTGCGCGAGCACGTCGCCGAGGAGCTGGCGCAGGCCGAGTGGCTGCGCCCTGGCGAGGACGCGGGCGACGCGCGGCGCATCGTGGGGATCGGCGGCACCGTGCGCAACCTCGCCTCGGCCGCCCAGCGCGCCGCCGGCCTGCCGACGAACGGCGTGCAGGGCATGGTGCTCGGCGCGCGAGGCGCTCGACGAGCTGGTCGAGCGCCTGGCCGCGCTGCCGGCGGCCGAGCGCGCGAGCGTGCCGGGGATCAAGCCGGCGCGCGCCGACCTGATCCTCGCCGGCGCGGTCGTCGTGCAGGGCGTGCTGCAGGCCGGCGGCTTCGAGGGTCTGGAGGCGACCGAGGCGGGGCTGCGCGAGGGCGTGTTCTTCGAGCGGCTGCTCGGCCCGCGCGCGGCGAGCGCACGCCGCTGTTCGACGACGTGCGCCGCGCGAGCGTGCTGAACCTGGCCGGCCAGTACCACTTCGACTCGGCGCACACCCGCCACGTCGCCACGCTCGCGCTGGGCATGTTCGACGAGCTGGCGCGCCTGGGACTGCACGAGGGCGACGCGCGCGAGCGCGAGCTGCTGTGGGCGGCGAGCATGCTGCACGACATCGGCATGTCGGTCGACTACGACGACCACCACAAGCACTCGCGCTATCTGATCCTCAACGCCGGCCTGCCCGGCTTCACGCCGGTGGAGGTGGCGATCATCGCGCAGGCCGCGCGCTATCACCGCAAGGGCATGCCCGATCCCGGGCCGTTGCGCGCGCTGTTCGGCGAGGGCGACCGCGAGCGCCTGGACCGCTGCGCGGTGCTGCTGCGCCTGGCCGAGGACCTCGAGCGCTCGCGCGACCAGCTCGTGCGCGGCACGCGCGTCGAGGTCAGCGACGACGACCGTCGAGCTGCGCCTGATCGCCGACGGCGAGCCGGCTGGTCCCGCGCTGGGCCGCCAGCCGCGAGACGCGAGCTGTTCGCGCGCGCGTTCGACCGCGAGCTGGCCGTCGCGGCCTGAGCAGGCTCGCGCGGTCGCTCAAGGCCGCGACGTCGCTCAGACGGCGGACATGGCCGCCTGGCGACCGGCGCAGTCGAACAGGATCAGGCCGTCGGACGACAGCGGTCGCGGCAGCCAGGCGCGGGTGCTGACCACCCGGCAGGCGCGCTGCGACCGCGGCGGTCGCGCCGTTGCCGCCGCGCGTGGAGAACTCGCCGCCGAGCACCACGTAGCGAGCCTGCGCCGCGGCGACCAGCCGCGCCAGGCCGGGGCCGTCGAGCACCGGGTCGGTGCCGCTGAAGCCGCCCAGCGCGCCGGCGCTGACCGCCGAGCAGGATCATCGGCGAGACGGTGTTGGAGGCGTCGCCGAGCAGCGCCCAGCGCGTGCCCGGGCCGATGCGCGTCGACGTAGCGCGAGCAGCGCGCGGTCGACGTCGACGTGCTTGGCTGTCGACGCCGTAGCCGCCGGGGCCGGCGGCCTGTCGCGGGCCGGCGGCGGGGAACGTCGACTGCACCGGCGCCAGCCAGTTCGTCGCGGAGTACACGCCGGGCGCGATCAGCAGCACGCCCAGCAGCAGCGCGACGGCCAGCGCCGACGCGCGGCGCTGCACGAGCATCGCCAGCGCGGCGGCGGCGAGCGCCGAGGCCGCGCGGCCGCGATCAGCGGCACGGTGAACCACGCCATGTAGTGCGGCCTTGTGCAGCAGCGACGAGCTGCACCGGCACGGTCGCGACGGCGGCGGCGCCGAGCAGCAGCACGCGCCAGTCGCGCCGCCTGGCGAAGTCGGCGAACGCGTACGCGCCGGCGCCGGCCATCGCGGCGACGCCGGGGCCGAGCGCCGAGACGTAGTAGGGGTGCACGATCCCCTTGGACAGGCTGAGCACGGCCGCCTCGACGACGAACCAGCCGCCGAGCACGAGCAGCAGCGGCCAGGCGCGCGGGCTCGACGACGCCTTGTCCGGCGCGGCGCAGCGAGCCGAGCGCGAGCAGCGCGAACGCGAGCAGCCCGACGAACGCGAACGGCAGCATCCAGGCGCCCTGGTCGCCGAGGCCCTTGCCGAACAGGCGCAGCGGTCCGGTGGGTCCGCCGAAGGCGATCGGGTTGCGTGCGCGGCCGTTGGGCAGCAGCACGGTCGTGTTCGGAGCTTGCGGGCGCCGTGTGCGTCTTGGTCGCTTCGCCGTTCCCGGCGCCCTTGCCCGGAGTGACCTTGCGCGCAACGCCGCCGGCGCCGACGGGAATCTGCCCGGGTCCGCCGGTCTGCCCGCCGACGCGGCCGAAGCCGTTGTAGCTGAACGTCAGCCCGAGCTCGGTGTTGTCGGTGGAGCTGCCGACGTACGGGCGCTGGGACGCCGGCGTCGCTTCCACGACGGCCATCCAGGCGAACGACACGACGAGCATCGCCACGCCCGCGGCGAGCAGCTGCGCGAGGCGGCGCGCGAACGTGCCGCGGCCGCGCACAGCAGCACGGCGCAGCGCGATCCCCGGGACGATCAGGTAGGCGGCGAGCGTCTTCGTGTTGAACGCCAGCCCGACGAGCACGCCGCTCCACACGAGCGTGCGCCAGCGTCCGTTCTCGCACGCGCGCACGCGCGGCGTCGCAGGCGAGGATCATCAGCAGGATCAGCAGCGTGTCGACGTTGTTCGTGCGCGAGACGGCGACGAACGACGGGAACACGGCGAGCGCGAGCGCGCCGGCCACGCCCGCCCAGCCGCCGAGGCGCCGCGCGAGCGCGCGGTAGAGCAGCAGCACGGCGAGCACGCCGAGGATCGCCTCCGGCAGCAGCAGGCTGAGCGGCGAGAAGCCGAACAGCTTGGCGCTGGCCGCCTGCACCCACAGCGCGAGCGGCGGCTTGTCGACGGTGACCAGGCCGCCGGGGTCGAACGACACGAAGAAGAAGTTGTGCAGCGAGCGCAGCATCGACTTGTCGCCGGCCGAGTAGAAGATGTTGCCGTAGCCGTTCTGGCTCAGCCGGTGCGTGTTGAGCACGCCGGCGACGACGAGCACGCCGGCGAGCGCGACGTGGTGCAGGCCAAGGCGGCCGCTCCACCGCGCGGCGCGGCCGCGCAGGCTCCAGCGCGTCGTCGGTCGGCGCTGGCGGGGTCGGTGCTCGGCAGCGTGGCGGTCTGCCGCGAGCCGCTCATGCGGCGAGCGCGTCGAGCAGGCGATCGAGGTCGCCCTCGTCGTTCCACGCTCCCACCGACGCGCGCAGCCACGGCCGCCCGGGGATGTTGCGCACGACGCAGCCGCGCTCGGCGAGCCGCTCGCGCTCGGCCTCGGCGTCGGCGCTGGCGAAGGAGACGAGCGTGGTGTCGTCGCGCGGCGCGACCTCGCGCCGCGCTCTGCGACAGGCGCTCGGCCAGCGCGCTGGCGAGCGTTCGCGCGCGCTCGTGCACGGCGTGCCAGCCGACCGACTCCAGCAGCTCGGCCGAGCCGCGAGCGCGCAGGCGACGGCCTCGGCGCTGAGCGACATCGTGTCAAAGCGCCGCGCGTCCTCGTGCAGGCGCGCGTCGAGGCCGGCGTTGGGGTCCTCGAGGTTGGCGTAGCCGCGGCGCGAGACGTCCAGGCGCTCGGCGCAGCTGCGGGCTGACGTACAGCATGCCCAGCCCGTCGGGTCCGCACAGCCACTTCTGCCCGGCGCCGGCGTAGGCGTCGCAGCCGAGCGCGTGCACGTCGACGGGCACCGCGCCGACGCCCTGCGCGCCGTCGAGCAGCACCGGCACGTCGACCTGCGCGAGCTCAGCCGGCGCGACGAGCCCGCTCATCCAGCCGACGTGCGAGCAGGCGACCAGCCGCGTGCGCGGCCCGACGGCCGCGGCCAGCTCGCCCATCGGCACTTCGCGGACCGACACGCCGTGGCAGTTCGCGCGCGCCGCCGAGCGCGCCGAGCAGCCCGGGGTGCTCCTCGTCGCTGGTGAGGATCTCATCGCCTGGGCCGAGCGCGAGGCCGCCGATCGTCTGCGCCATGCCGTCGCTCGTGCAGGTCGTCAGCGCGACGTCGCGCGCCTCGGCGCCGAGCGCGCGCGCGTAGGCCGCGCGCAGCAGGCCGTTCAGCTCGCCGCGCCGCTCGAAGTGCGCGCTCGTGCGCCCGTCGTCGGCCTCGCGCTGCAGCTCGTCGGGCGCCGGCCTGCACCGCGCGCGCGGGCAGCGGGCCGTCGGTGCCGGCGTTGAGATACGCGCGCGCCTGCAAGCACGGGAAACTCGGCGCGCAGCTCCAGGACGTCCACAAACCGCGAGAATACCCGCATGGCCAGCGCACCCGAGCAGGCGCCGCTGTGGCAGCCGACGCAGGCTGATCGCGAGCAGCGCGGAGATGACGCGCTTCATGCGCTGGGCCGCCGAGCGTCGCGGGCGCGAGTTCGCCGGCTACGACGATCTGTGGCGCTGGTCGGTGGCGGAGCTCGAGGACTTCTGGGCGAGCATCTGGGAGTTCTGCGGCGTGCGCAGCTCGAGCCACGTACGAGCAGCCGCTGGTCGCAGCGGCGGATGCCGGGCGCGCGAGTGGTTCGCCGGCGCGCGAGCTCAACTACGCCGAGAACGTGCTCGCGCCGCTTCGCTGGCAGAGGCCGGACCCCGACGAGCAGGGCAGCGCCGAGCGCTCCGCAGGAGGTGGCGGTCGTGCACAGCTCCGAGCTGCGCGAGCTCGGCGAGCTGACGTGGGGCGAGCTGAGCGCGCAGGTGGCCGCGGTCGCCGGCGGGCCTGCGCGCGCTGGGCGTCGAGCGCGGCGATCGCGTGGTCGCCTACATGCCGAACATCCCCGAGACGCTTGTCGCCTTCCTGGCCGTCGCGTCGATCGGCGCGATCTGGTCGAGCGCCGCGCCGGAGTTCGGCGCGCGCAGCGTGATCGACCGCTTCGCGCAGATCGAGCCGAAGGTGCTGCTGGCCGTCGACGGCTACCGCCACGGCGGCAAGGACTTCGACCGCACTGCGCCGTGCTGCAGGGGATCCTCGCCGAGCTGCCGAGCGTCGAGCACACGGTGCTGCTGCGGATACCTCGAACGATGACGCGCGGCTGGACGGCGCGATCGTCCTGGCGCGAGCTCGCACGGCAGGGGGAGGGGGTCGAGCTGAACTTCGAGCAGGTGCCGTTCGACCACCCGCTGTGGGTGCTCTACTCCTCGGGCACGACCGGCCTGCCGAAGGCGATCGTGCAGGGTCACGGCGGCATCCTGGTCGAGCAGCTGAAGAAGCGCCTGCACCTCGACCTGCGCCCCGGGCGACCGCATGTTCTGGTTCACGACGACCGGCTGGATGATGTGGAACTTCCTCGTCGGCTGCCTGCTGTCCGACGCGGCGATCGTGCTCTACGACGGCAGCCCCGCCCACCCCGACCTCGGCGCTCTGTGGAGCCTCGCCGAGCGCGCGCGCATCACCTGCATGGGCGTCAGCGCCGGCCTGCTGGCGAGCTGTGAGAAGGCGGGCGTGCGAGCCGGGCCGCGACTACGACCTGAGCGCGCTGCGCGCGATCGGCTCGACCGGCTCGCCGCTCGCGCCGGAGAGCTTTCGCTGGGTCTACGAGCACGTCGACGATCGACGTCTGGCTGTTCTCGACGAGCGGCGGCACCGACGTGTGCACCGCGTTCGTCGGCCGGCTGCCCGCTGCTGCCGGTCTACGAAGGCGAACTGCAGTGCCGCGCGCTCGGCTGCGCGGTCGAGTCCTGGGACGAGCAGGGCCACGCGCACGTCGACCGCGTCGGCGAGCTGGTGATCACCGAGCCGCTGCCGTCGATGCCGCTGTTCCTCTGGGGCGACGAGGACGGCGAGCGCCTGCGCGAGAGCTACTTCGCGATGTTCCCGGGCGTGTGGCGCCACGGCGACTGGATCCGCATCACGCCGCGCGGCGGCGCGGTGATCTACGGTCGCTCGGACTCGACGATCAACCGCCAGGGCGTGCGCATGGGCACGAGCGAGATCTACCGCGCGGCGAGCGCCGTGCCGCAGGTGCTCGACGCGCTCGTCGTGGACATCCCGGCGCGTCCCGGCGAGGAGGAGCTGCGCATGGTGCTGTTCGTCGTGCTCGCCGACGACGTCACGCTCGACGACGCGCTGACGGCGCAGATCAAGCGACGCATCCGCGAGGACTGCTCGCCGCGCCACGTGCCCAACGAGGTTCGCCAGATCGCCGAGGTCCCGCGCACGCTGTCGGGCAAGGTGCTCGAGGTGCCGGTCAAGCGCATCCTCATGGGCACGCCGGTCGCGCAGGCGGCGAGCGTCGACTCGCTGGTCGAACCCGCGCGCGCTGGACTACTTCGTCGAGCTCGCCAAGACGCTCAGCCCGTCCGCAGGCGATAGCCGGGCTTGAGCGACTCTAGAGACCCAGCGAGCGCCCGACGATCTCCTTCATGATCTCGTTGGCGCCGCCGTAGATGCGCGTCACGCGGGCGTCGGCGAAGGCGCGCGCGATCGGGTACTCGAGCATGTAGCCGTAGCCGCCGAACAGCTGCAGGCAGCGGTCGATCGACGCGGCCCTGCAGGTCGGTGCACCACCACTTGGCCGTCGCCGCGTCCTCGGGCGTCAGCTCGCCGGCGTCGAGCGCCTGGGTGCAGCGATCGACGAACGCGCGCGCGATCTGCGTTTCGCCGTGCGCCTCGGCGAGCGTGAAGCGCGAGCTCTGAAACGAGCCGATCGACTGCCCGAAGGCCTGGCGCTCGCGCACGTAGTGCGAGCGTCCACCCAAGCGCCGCCTCGGCCGCGGCGACCGCCGACGCGGCGATCGACAGTCGCTCCTGCGGCAGGTTGGAGACGAGATAGCGAAAGCCCTCGCCCTCGTCGCCGAGCAGGTTCTCGACCGGCACGCGCACGTCGGCGAAGGACAGCTCGGCGGTGTCCTGCGCGTGCTGGCCGATCTTCTCCAGGTTGCGCCCGCGCTCGAAGCCGTCCATGCCGCGCTCGACGACCAGCAGGCTGATGCCGCGGTGGCGCTGGGAGGGGTCGGTCTTCACGGCGGTGATCACGAGGTCGGCGTTGATGCCGTTGGTGATGAACGTCTTGGAGCCGTTGACGACGTAGTGGTCGCCGTCGCGCTTTGCGCGCGTGGACATCGAGGCGAGGTCCGAGCCGATGCCCGGCTCGGTCATCGCGATCGCCGTGATCAGCTCGCCCGAGGCGATGCCCGGCAGCCAGCGCTCGCGCTGCTCGTCGGTGCAGTAGCGCAGGAAGTACGGCAGGCAGATGTCGTTGTGCAGCGTGATGCCCAGGCCGAAGCTGCCGACGGCCGCGCGCTGGGTCTCTTCGCCGATCACGAGGTTCAGGCGGAAGTCCTCCGCGCCCGCGCCGCCGTAGCTCTCGGGCACGGCCATGCCGAGAAAGCCGCCGCGCCCGGCCTTGGCGAACACCTCGCGCGGCATCAGTCCCTCGCGCTCCCACTGGCCGTAGCGGCCGTCCTCGCCGACCACCTCGCGCGTCAGGAACGTGCGAAAGCTCGCGCGGAAGTCTTCGTGCACGTCCTCGAACAGGTCGCGGCGCATGGCGCGACCCTACCTCGCCCAGGCCGGAGGAGCGCGCGCGAGGAGGCCGTTGGCCGCGGTGCCGATGACCGCTGCTCAGACGAAATCGGGCTTGGCCGAGCAGCAGCTGCACGTCCTGGATGCGCCGCTCGCGAAAGCCGCCCTCGCAGTAGCTCAGGTACAGCTCCCACAGCCGGCGGAAGCGCTCGTCGTAGCCGAGCGCGGACAGGCGCTCGGTGGCGGCGAGGAAGCGCTCGCGCCAGTGCGCGAGCGTGACGCGCGTAGTGCGCGGTGATGTCGTCGACGTGCGCCTCGCGGAAGTCGGTCACGCGCGCGACCGAGCGCGCGATGACCTCCATCGAGGGCAGGCAGCCGCCGGGGAAGACGTGCGTGTTGATGAAGCTCTTGCCCGCCTTCTCGACCTCGTAGGCGCGGTCTTCGATGACGATCGCCTGCAGCAGCATCGCGCCGTCGTCGCGCGACCAGCTCCGAGCAGCGCCGGAAGAACGTGGGGAAGTACTGCCAGCCGACGGCCTCGATCATCTCGATCGAGACGAGCTTGTCGTAGCGCCCGCTGCAGCTCGCGGTAGTCCTGCGAGAGCACCGTCACGCGATCCTCGAGGCCGGCTGCGCGCACGCGCTCGCTCGCGTAGGCGTGCTGCTCGGCGGAGATCGTCGTGGTCGTCACGCGGCAGCCGTAGCGCCCGGCGGCATACAGCGCGAAGCCGCCCCAGCCGGTGCCGATCTCCAGCACGTGGTCCTCGGGCGTGAGCTTGAGCTTCGCGCAGACGCGCTCGAGCTTGGCCAGCGACGCCTCCTCGAGCGTGCTCTCGGGCGACTCGAAGACGGCGCACGAGTACATCATCGTCGGGTCGAGGAACTGCGAGAACAGCTCGTTGCCGAGGTCGTAGTGCGCGGCGATCTGCTCGCGCGAGCGCGCCGGGCGTGTTGCGCGCCAGCCAGCGCGCCCAGCGCTGCACGGGCACGAGCACCGGCGCGAACACGCGGCGCAGGCGGTCGAGCTTGCCGACGTTGCGCGCGGCGAGGCGTGTCAGGCTGACGAGGTCGTCGCAGTCCCACAGCCCGTCGACGTAGGACTCGCCCAGGCCGACGCTGCCGCGCAGCAGCTGGCGGTAGAAGCGCGCCGAGTGAACGCGCAGCACCACCGACAGCGGGCTGCGCGCCAGGCGCTGGCCGAACACCAGCCGCCGCGAGCCGTCGAGCACGACCAGCTCGCCGCCGCGCGTGCGCGACAGCAGGCGCAGCGCGATCCAGCGCGCGAAGTGGTCGAGCGGCGAGGCGCGTCGGTCGCGCGGGCGACCCTCGCGGTCGCTGCGCGCGGGCCGGTGTCGGGGCAGCGGCGCCGCCGGGTTGACCGCGCTCATGCCGCGACCTCGCGCCCGGCGCCGCGCGCCGCATCGGCGTCGCGCACGGGCGCGTCACCGGCGCCCGCTGCTTCGCCGTCGTCCCTGCCGTCGCCGTCGCCGTCGGCGAGCGTCGTGCTCACGCCGTCGATTCGCTCGTCGCCCTTCGCACGACTCGCCGGCTTGACGTGGTAGCTGGCGCCGCGCAGGCGCAGGCGCAGCGCGTGCGTGTAGATGCGCGCGGTCAGCCGCGCGGTGAGCGCCGGGTAGCGAACGAGCGCGCGGCGAAGCTGCGCTGGCGTGATCTCGCGTCGGCGCAGCGCCAGCGTCGCGTCGAACGCGCGCGCGCCGTCGTCGCCGGCGGACTCGATGTGCACCGACAGGCTCTCGCCGGGCTCGCTCAGGCGCCAGTCGTAGGTGTGCGCCATGCCCATCAGCGGCGACACGTGCAGCGCCTTGGCAAAGCGCCCGTGCAGCACGGCCGTCGAGCCGTGCTCGCCGCGCGCGTGCACCGGCATCACGTATGCGTGGCGCTCGCCCCACGGCGTGTTGGTGACGTGCGCGACGACCGCGCGCACGTGCTCCGCCGGCGCGTCGAAGCAGTAGTAGAAGCTGACCGGGTTGAAGCAGTGCCCGAAGCAGCGCAGGTGCGTGAGCAGGCGGATCGGCCCGTCGACGGCGATGCCGGCGCCGCGCGCGACCGTCTCGACGACCGCCTCGCGCAGCGGCACGGCGGGGTCGCCGAGGTAGTCGGCGCGGCGAAACCAAGCGAGCGCCGGCCGCGTCGAAGACCACGTGCAGGCTGTCGTCGAACAGCCGCGGCAGCTCGTCGAGGTCGAGGTAGGCCATGAACAGCGGGAAGCGGAACTCGTCGCGCGGCTCGCTGCGACGGTGGCGCACCGAGCCCTCGTACAGGCACGAAGCGCGCGCGACCGCCCGCGGGGCGCCCGGCGGGCGCGCGGGCTGCGCGGCGGCGCTCACAGCGTCACCCCGAACGGCGCGCACGCGCGCAGCGCGCTGACGACGCCGTCCTCGTGAAATCCCCAGCCCCAGTAGGCGCCGCAGTAGTGCGTGCGCGCGGCCAGGCCGCTGATCGTCGCGTGCTCGGCCTGCGCGGCGACGCCGCGCGGCGTGTACATCGGGTGGGCGTAGGGGATCGTGCGGATGATCTTCGCCGGGTCGATCGCCTCGGTGCGGTTGAGTGTTACGCAGAAGTCGCGATCGGCGCGCCAAGCGCTGCAGGTGGTTCATGTAGTAGGTGACCGTGCTCAGCGGCTTGGGCTCGCGCAGCAGGTGGAAGTTCCACGCCGAGCGCGCCGCGCGGCGGCGCGGCAGCAGCGTGCTGTCGGTGTGCAGCACGGCCTCGTTGGGCTGGTAGGCGATCGCGCCGAGCAGCTCGCGCTCGCGCTGTGAGGGGTCGCGCGAGCATGCGCAGCGCCTGGTCGGAGTGCGCGGCGATGATCACGTGGTCGTAGCGCTCGGCGCGGCGAGCCGGCGGCGACGATCTCCACGTGGCCGCTCGTGGCGCGTGACCGAGCTGACGGGCGTGCGCAGGCGGATGCGCTCGGCGAACGGCGCGGTGAGCGCGTCGACGTAGCGCGCCGAGCCGCCGACGATGGTCGCCCACTGCGGGCGGTCGCGGAAGCCGAGCATGCCGTGGTTGGCGAAGAACTCGGCGATGAAGCGGGCCGGGAACGAGCCGGCCCTGACGCGGGTCGGCCGACCACACGGCGGACACCTGCGGCACGATCAGGCGCTCGACGAACGCGCGCGAGAAGCGGTGGCGCGCGAGGAAGTCGTGCATCGACTCGCCGCTTTCCTCGCTGTTCGAGCAGGCGGCGCAGCGCGCGGTTGAAGCGCAGCAGGTCGACGATCATCCGCTGAAAGCGCGGGCTGGCGAGGTTGCCGCGGCTGGCAGAACAGCCCGCGCGGCGTGCCGCTGAACTCGAAGTCGTCGCTCCTCGCCCTTGACCGAGAAGCTCATGTGCGTCGGCTGGCGCGCGACGCCGAGGCGATCGAGCAGCCGCGTGAAGTTGGGGTAGTTGCGGTCGTTCATGACGATGAAGCCGGTGTCGACGTGGTGTGTCTGATCGGCAGTGTCGACGCGAATCGTGTTGCGTGTGACCGCCCGCGTAGCCGTTGGCCTCGTACACGTCGATCTCGTGCTCGCGGTGCAGCAGGTGCGCGGCGACCAGCCCCGAGACGCCTGCGCCGACGATCGCGATCCTCACGCGCCCGCCCTCCCGATCGCCGTAGCGCTGTCCATCCGCGGTCGCATTTCGTCAGTCAATCTACGCCGCGCAGCGTCGCGCGGATCACCGGCGCGAACGCCCACCTGTCGCCGCCGGCTCGCCGCCGGCGTCGGTCGATCGGAAGCCAATGCACTTTGCCGGCAGGAGTGAGTGCTGCAAACGTCGAACAACAGCGCCGATGAAGCGTGTTGCCACCCCTCCCGCCGACGGTCAGGCGCCCAGCCGCTCGCCGATCGGCGGGACGAGCGAGCACCAGAGCCTTTCCAAGTACATCCAGCGCGCGCTTCGACGAGTGCTCGCGCTCGCAGAAGGACGTGGCGCAGTACATCGTCGATCACCTCGATGAGGCGGCCTTTCAGACCGCCGAGGAGCTGGCGCGCCGCGCCAACACTTCCAGCTCGACCGTCGTGCGCTTTTCACAGGCGCTCGGCTTCGAGGGCTTTCCCGAGCTGCAGGCGGCCGCGCGCGAGGAATATCGACGCGTGCACGCCAAGACCGCCGAGCCCGGCTCCAGCGCGCCGTCGGCGCCGCTGTTCTCGCTCGACCAGAACGAGTTCGAGACGGCGCTCGCGGCCGATCACCTGAACGTCGAGGAGACCGCGCGCAAGGTCTCGCGCAGCTCAGTCGAAGCGCTGATCGAGGCGATCGTCAGCGCCGAGAAGGTGCTCGTCGCGGGCACCGACCAGATGGCCTTCTTCGCCAGCTACCTGCGCCATCTGCTGATGCTGCTCGACCTGCGCGTCGACGTCGTCGCGAGCCCTTCGCAGGAGGCGCTCAGCCGCCTCGGGCGCATCGAGCAGGGCACGCTCGTGATCGGCCTGTCGGCCGGCCGGCCGCATCCGCTGGTCGTGCGCGCGATGAAGCTCGCGCGCCACCGCAAGGCGCGCACCGCCGCGATCACCGACGCGACCCTCTCAGAGGTCGCAAAGCTCGCGCAGATCAAGCTCTACTACTCGTCCAACAGCCCCGCCTACGTGCGCTCGCACACCGCGCTGCTGAGCCTCATCCAGGCGCTCGCCTACGGCGTCTACGCACAGGACTCGGCGCAGTACGACGACCGCATCAAGGCGTTTCGGCTGAAGTAGGCGGGCAGCGGGGCCGGGGGAAGCGATGAGCGGCGGCGCGGCGCATCTGAGGTCCGTAACGATGATGGATCTGCGCGTGATCCTCGGCGAATTGGAGCAGTTCTGGGACGGGCGCGACATGGCGCCCCTGCACCATGCTCTATACGTGCACGAGTTTGGCGAGACTTCGGTGCTCGCCGAACGCGACAGGCGGATCGACGGCTACCTGCTCGGCCTGCTCAATCAGCACCGTGTCGGATACGTACACGTCGCGGCCGTCCGGCGCGAGGCGCGCGGCGACGGGCTTGCTCGGCGTCTCTACGAGCGCTTCGCCCAACTCGTCGCCGATCGCGGAGCGGTCGCGCTGAAGGCGATCACCGATCCCGAGAACGCCGGCTCACGAGCCTTTCACAGCGCCCTTGGCTTCACCGCGGAGGAGGTCGGGGGCTATTCCGCGTCCGGCGCCAGCCGGCTCGTGCTCAGACGCGCCGTGAAGGCTCGGC
The DNA here is from genome assembly GCA_963794905.1 of uncultured Solirubrobacteraceae bacterium. GTDB lineage: Bacteria > Actinomycetota > Thermoleophilia > Solirubrobacterales > Solirubrobacteraceae > Palsa-744. The sequence continues at coordinate 54,191 of CAWCFO010000002.1, read as the reverse complement.
GATGAGGCTGCTGCTCGACCGGGCGACCCGGCTCGTCGCGGATCGCGCGAGGTCCAGGACGCGATGCCTCGGTGAGCCGACCGGCCGCGGATAAACTCCAAGCCATGCGCGACGAGGCCACATTCCGCGTCAAGAGCGGCCTGGCCGAGATGCTCAAGGGCGGCGTGATCATGGACGTGGTCACGCCGGAGCAGGCGAAGGTCGCCGAGGACGCCGGCGCGGCAGCGGTGATGGCGCTGGAGCGCGTGCCCGCGGACATCCGCCGCGACGGCGGCGTCGCACGGATGTCCGACCCGGAGATGATCGCCGGCATCCAGGAGGCGGTGACGCATCCCGGTGATGGCCAAGGCGCGCATCGGTCACTTCCTCGAGGCGCAGGTGCTGGAGGCGCTGGAGGTCGACTACGTCGACGAGTCCGAGGTGCTCACGCCAGCCGACGAGGCCAACCACATCGACAAGTGGGCGTTCAAGGTGCCGTTCGTGTGCGGCGCGACCAACCTCGGCGAGGCGCTGCGGCGGATCGGCGAGGGCGCCGCGATGATCCGCTCCAAGGGCGAGGCCGGCACCGGCGACATCGTCGAGGCGGTGCGTCACATGCGCAGGATCGGCGGCGAGATCCGCCGGCTGACGATGCTCGCCGACGCCGAGCTGGCGACCGCGGCCAAGGAGCTCGCGGCGCCGCTCGACATCGTTCGCCGCGTTGCCGGCGAGGGCAAGCTGCCGGTCGTGCTTTTCTGCGCCGGCGGCATCGCCACGCCGGCCGACGCCGCGCTGATGATGGCGCTTGGCGCCGAAGGCGTGTTCGTCGGCTCGGGCATCTTCAAGTCCGAGGACCCGCCGTCGCGCGCTCGCGCGATCGTCGAGGCGACGACTCACTGGCAGGACCCCGAGCGCGTAGCCGCCGCGTCGCGCGGCCTCGGGCCGGCGATGGTCAGCCTGGAGAGCTCCAAGCTCGACGGCGACCAGCTCCTCGCCCAGCGCGGCTGGTGACGACGTGGCCGATGGCCTTCGCGGCTCGGCGTCCTCGGTCGCTCGCGTGCTGGCCGATCGGCGATCCCGTCGATCGACGATCGGTACGCCACGCTCGCTGCGTCCTTGATCCACTCGACCCTCGGCCCCGTCGTGCGTGAGGAGGATGCGCCGCTGATCGGCGTGCTCGCGCTGCAGGGGGACTTCGAGGCGCACGGCCGCGTGCTGCGCGGGCTCGGCGCGCGCGTGCGCGAGGTGCGCGTCGTGGCCGACCTCGACGGACTCGCCGGGCTGATCATCCCGGGGGGCGAGTCGACGACGATGACGCTCGGGGTGCAGCGCGAGGGCTTGGGCGAGCCGATCGCCGCGCTCGTGCGCGGCGGCCTGCCGGTGTTCGGCTCGTGCGCCGGGCTGATCATGCTCGACCGCGCCCACCTGGGGCTGATGGACATGCGTCGCCGAGCGCAACGCGTTCGGGCGCCAGGTCAGGAGCTTCGAGGCGGACCTCGACATCGCCGAGCTGGACGGCGGCCCGCTGCACGCGATCTTCATTCGCGCGCCGTGGATCGCCGAGCACGGCCCGGCGGTGCGCGTCCTCGCGAGCGTCGACGGTCATCCGGTGGCCGCGCGCCAGGGGCACATGCTGGCGGTGGCCTTTCACAGCGAGCTGTCGGGCGACGATCGCCTGCACGGCCTGCTGGTCGGCTGGGCGCGCGAGTTCGCTGCCGAGCGCGGCGCCGCGGCGGCCTAGCCGAGCGCATCAGCGGCGCGCAAGCCGCGGCGCGGCCGCTGCTCAGCTAGAGCGCACGACGGGTGCAAGCTCGGGCGCCGCGGCCTGCGAGCCCGGCGGCGCGCTGAGCTCCAGCGCCTGCCAGCCCTGGTCGAGCGCGTCCTGCGCACGTTCGGCGGCGACGCCTCCGCGCACACCGAACAGGCGCTTGGCGCGCAGCAGATAGACGACGACGGCGACGTTTATCACGAAGGCGATCGCCTTGAACACGGTCGCGCGGTTGGCCAGCTCGTAGACCTCCAGCGGCAGCAGCGAGGTCGTGACGACGAACGTCAGGTACTCGGCCCAACGCCGCTGCACCCACAGGCCGATCGCCTCGATGCCCTCGACGAGGCCGTACACGAGCAGCACGCCGCCGACCAGGTGCAAGTGCGAGGAGGACGTCGTGAAGGCGCTGTCGATGTCGTGCAGCAGACCGTGCGACGAGCGCGTCTGGCTGGCCGCCACGCCGCCCTGCAGGTCGGCCACGACTTTGTAGAACGTGTGGCGCAGCGTCGCGCGATCGGCGGCGAACAGCAGCACGAGCACGCCAAGCGCGACAAGCACGACGAAGTGAAACGCGCGATCGAGCGCGATCAGCCGCAGCACCACCTTGTCGCGCAGCGGCTTGCCGCGCAGCGGCAGCTCGATCTGCTCGCGCTCGGGTGGGTGCTCGGTCGACGGAGCGCCTGGACGCGCCAGCGCCAGCCAGCTGTCACAGCGCAGGCAGCGATACCAACGCGCGCCCTGTGCGTCCTCGCGCGCGAACAGCGCGTCCTGCTCGCGCAGCTCGCGCGCGTCCGTGCCGACCAGCTCGTGCCCGCGCACGCTGCATATCAACAGCTCCCAGTGCAAGCGCGGACGAAAGCTGCGCGGCGGCTGCGTGCCGGGAGGCTCGCGGGTCACCTCTGCATCTTCGCACGCGCCGATGCGCCGGCTTTGCGGCCACGCTGTCGCGGCGATCGGCCATACTCGCGCCCATGCGCGTGTCGATCGCTGCGGACGAGTGACAGGCATCGCCAAGGCACTCGCCGGCGAGCTGCGGCGTCGCGGTCATTCGACGATCGCCCACGGCGCGCTTTGCGCGGGCGAGCGCGCTGATTGGGCGTGGGCCGCGGAGGCGGCGGCGCGCGACGTCGCCGACGGTCGCGCCGAGCAGGCGATCGTCTGCTGCTGGACCGGCACCGGCGCGTCGATCGCCGCCAACAAGGTGGCGTCGATTCGCGCCGCGCTGTGCGCCGACGCCGCGACCGCCGCCGGCGCGCGGCGCTGGAACGACGCCAACGTGCTCGCGCTGAGCCTGCGCAGCACCTCGCAGGCCGAGCTCGCGGAGATCCTCGACGCGTGGTTCGCCGCTGCGCCCAGCGACGAAGCAGAGGACCGCGCGAACGTCGCGCACCTCGCCGAGATCGAGCGCGCCTGAGAGGCCCGGCGCCGCAGCGGGGCGCCGCAGCACCCGACGCCGGCTACGCGGCGACGAACTGCACGACGCCGTCGCGCTCGCTTTCGACGACGCTGCCGTCGGCGAGCAGCAGGTCGACGTGCCCGAGCACCTCCGACAGCGTCAGGTAGGCCTGCGTGACCGCCACGTTGCCCCACAGCTCGTGCGCGATCTCGTGCGCAGTGCGCGGCTGCGGCTCGATCAGGCGGCGGATCTTCTCGCGCGCGCCGGCGTGCAGGCGCATGCGCTCGTCGATCAGCGCGGCGTGATCGACGATCGGCGGCCCGTGGCCGGGCAGCACCAGCGACAGCTCCATCGCGCGCGTCTTTGCCAGCGAGTCGATGTAGGTGACCAGCGCCTGCGGGCGCGGGCCCGGCGAAGTCGCCCTCGCGCGCCCAGCGGGCGCGCGAGCAGCGGGTTGGAGGAGATGTGCTTGATCAGGTGGTCGGCGCGCCAGCAGCATCGAGCGCCGCTCGTCGTGGAAGACCGTGTCCGACGGGCTGTGCCCGGGCCGGTGCAGCACCTTCAGCGTGCGGTCGCGCAGCTGCAGCTCGCGAGCCGTCGGCGAGCGGGCGCGTGACCTCGACCGCCGCGCCCCAGGCGCGGAAGCCGGCCGACACCGCGCGCAGCGCCGTGACGACTTCCGGCGGGATGCCGTGGCGCAGCATCAGCGCCCTCGGCGAACGAGTCGTCGAGCGTCGGCCTGCTGCGCCGTAGCTGCGCGAGGTACGGCGCCGAGCGCGTCCAGCGCGGCGACCTCGGCGCCCGAGCGCCGCGCGAGGATCGCCGCCAGGCCGAAGTGGTCGATGTGCTGATGGCTGACGATCAGCAGCTCGATGTCCTCGACCGCGTGGCCGCGCGCGGCCAGCGCCTGCTCGAGCTCGTCGAGCGCCTTGGCCGAGTTCGGGCCCGAGTCGATCAGCGTCAGCGGCGAGTCCTCGATCAGGTAGGCGTTGACGCGCCCGACGCTGAAACGGCGTCGGGATCGCCAGGCGGTGGATCCCCGACGTCGGCGCGCGAGCGCCAGCTGCTCGCGCTCCTCGCGCTGTTCGTCCGGCCTCGCTCACGACCGGGTCGTCGCTCACGAGCGGATCAGCGCGAGCACCTCGTCGCGCCGGCGCTCCATGTCCTCGGCCGAGACGCAGCGACTCCAGGCACAGGCGCAGCAGCGGCTCGGTGTTCGACGGGCGCACGTTGAAGTGCCAGTCCTCGTAGTCGATCGAGATGCCGTCGAGGCGTTTCTGCTCGGCGTCGGAGTAGCGCTCGGCGATCTCCTCGATCTTCGCCTGCGGATCGGCGACCTCGGAGTTGATCTCGCCGGAGATGAAGTAGCGCGCGTGGTAGGGCGCCAGCAGCTCGCGACATCGTCTTGCCGCTCGCGCGACAGCAGCTCGAGCACCAGCAGCGCCGGGATCGTGCCCGAGTCGGCGCAGTAGAAGTCGCGGAAGTAGTAGTGCCCGGAGACCTCGCCGCCGAACAGCGAGCCCTCCTCGCGCATGCGCGTCTTGAAGAACGCGTGGCCGACGCGGTTGACGTACGGCGTGCCGCCGGCGCGCGTGACCGTGTCGGGCACCGCGCGCGAGGCGCGCACGTCGTAGAGGATCGCCTCGCCGGGGCTCTTGCGCAGCAGCGACTCGGCGAGCAGCGCCGTGAGGAAGTCGCCGTCGACGAACGCGCCGGTCTCGTCGATGAAGAAGCAGCGGTCGGCGTCGCCGTCCCAGGCGATGCCCGAGGTCCGCGCCGGTCTCGCGCACGCGCTCGATGATCAGCTCGCGGTTCTCCGGCAGCAGCGGGTTGGGCTCGTGGTCGGGGAAGTTGCCGTCGGGCGTCCAGTAGGTCTCGATCAGCTCCAGCCCGAGGCGCGTCGAGCAGCGGTCCGACCATCGGGCCGGCCATGCCGTTGCCGCCGTCCACGACGACCTTCAGGCGCTCTCGGCAGACCGCACGTGTCGGGGTCGATGAACCCCAGCGCGGCCGCCTGGAACTCCGCGTAGATGTCGACCTCCTCGAGCGTGCCGCGCGCGCTGCCCGCTGCCGAAGCGCCGTTCGCGTCACCGCCGGGCCCTGCGTCGTCTTCGACGCGCGCGCGGACGTCCTGGATGCCCGAGTCGCCCGACAGCGCGATCGCGCCCTCGCGCACGAGCTTGGCGCCCGTGTAGGCCTTCGGGTTGTGCGAGGCCGTGCACATCAGGCCGCCGTCGAGCTCGCGCGAGCCGACGAGGAAGTACAGCATCTCGCTGCCGACCTGCCCGGCGTCGATCACGTTCGCGCCGGCGCCGCAGCAGCCCGTCGCGGTAGCGCGCCGCCAGCTCGGGCGCGCGTCAGGCGCATGTCGCGCCCGAGGCCCGACGCGCAGCTCGTGCACCGGCTTGCCCGCGAGCTCGGACAGCACGTGCGCGAACGCGCGCCCGATCCGCTCGGCGAGCTCGCCGTCGATCTGCTCGCCGTACAGGCCGCGGATGTCGTAGGCCTTGAAGATCTCCGGCGTGAGCTCGGCGCGTCATTCGGGGGCCCATCCTATGCACCTGCGGCGAGAGCGCCCGCGAACGCGCCGCGGCGGCGCGACAGGCCCGGCTGGGCGCGGACACGTAGACTGAGCGTCATGTCAGGACATTCCAAGTGGGCGAGCATCAAGCACAAGAAGGCGATCGTCGACTCGCGCCGCGGCAAGCAGTTCTCCAAGCTCACGCGCGCGATCATGGTCGCCGCGCGCGACGGCGGCGGAGATCCCGTCGGCAACCCGTCGCTGGAGCTGGCGATCCGCAAGGCCAAGGAAGCGTCGATGCCGAAGGACAACATCGAGCGCGCGATCGCCAAGGGCACCGGCGAGGGCGGCGAGGCCGACGCGATCGAGACGGTCCTCTACGAGGGCTACGGCCCGGGCGGCGTCGCGCTGCTGGTCGAGGCGATGACCGAGAACCGCAACCGCACCGGCGCCGACGTCAGCCACGCCTTCTCCAAGAACGGCGGCAGCCTCGGCGAGCCGGGCTCGGTGGCCTACCTGTTCGACAAGAAGGGCACGATCGTCGTCGACGCCACGCGCTACTCCGAAGACGACCTGCTGCCCGCCGTCGAGGCCGGCGCCGAGGACATCGCCGCCGACGACGACGTCTTCGAGGTGATCTCCGAGCCGGCCGACTTCACCGCCGTGCGCCACGCGCTCGAGCAGGCGGGCGTGGAGATGGACAGCGCCGAGATGGCCTACCGGCCTTCGGCGCTCGTGCCAGTCGACGAGAGCCACGCCGGCTCGCTGCTGCGGCTGATCGACGCGCTGGAAGAGAGCGACGACGTCGAAGCCGTGCACGCCAACTTCGACGCGCCCGCCGACGTGCTCGAACGCGTCGCAGGCTGAGCTAGTCAGCTTGCGATGCTGGCTGCCCGTTCGCGCGGCGCGCGCGAAACAGCGGCACCGGGCCGCGGATGCCGCGCAGGCGCCGCTCGCCGGCGAACGACCAGCGATACGGGCCGTCGACCGCCTCGCGCAGCTCACGGTCGGCGAGCAGGCTGCTCGGCCGGGCCACGGAGGTGATGCGGCTGGCCAGGTTGACCGGCCGGCCGAACCAGTCGCCGGCGCGCGGCAGCGCCTGGCCGAACGCCGCCCCGGCGCGCAGCTGCGGGAAGTCCTCGCCCTCGGCGTCGGCGGCGTCGATCAGGCTCAGCGCGGCGGCGAGCAGCGGCTCGGGCTCGGGCGAGGCGAGCATCGCCGCGTCGCCGATCGTCTTGACCAGGCGCACCGGCGGCTTCGGCGACGTCGCCGGCGAGCGCTTCCAGGCGCGCGGCCAGGCGCCCGAGCTCATCCGGCGGGACTTCCTCGCCCAGCCGCGTGAAGCCGACGAGGTCGGCGAAGCAGACCGCGACCTCGCGCGAGCCCGGCAGCTTGCCGCCGCTTCGCTCGAGCGCTGTTGACGACCGTGCTCTGCGTGGCGTGTTTGAGGTGCAGCGTGAGCATGCTCTCGACCAGCGGGTTGACCAGCGGGTACAGCGCGCCGGCGGCCTGCGCGTAGCGGTTGGCCAGCTCGGGCTCGCTCATGCCCGGCTCGAGCACGAGTTTCAGCGGCAGCGCGCGCAGCGCTTCGGCCACCTGCGAGAGCCCGCGGCCGAGCACGCGCAGCAGGTCGAGCAGCTCGTCGTCGGAGATGCCGGCTTCGCGCGCGAAGTGCGTCATGCGCGCCGTCTCGAGCTCGGCGTCGGTGTAGACGGCCTCGTCCTGCTCGGGTATCGGCAGCCCCATCGCGCGGCGCGCGGCCATCAGGAAGCTCTCCTCGATGCCGCTGCGCTCGGCGACCTCGCGCGCCGTGTAGCGGTCGCTGCCGACGATCACGCGGTCGGCCGGCAGGTACATGATCGAGCCGGCGGCCGTCGTGCGGCGCAGCTCGGCCAGCGAGCACGCCGTCGGCGGCCAGCTGCTGCAGCAGCGCCAGGCGCTCCGTCGCGCTGCTGGCCTTCGAGCCCGTCGAGCAGGCCCTCGGCGGCGAAGTCGATCGGCTCTGGCGCTCATCTGCCGGGCAGCGTACGCCACGCCGCGCGACGCGGGCCGGCAGGCAGGCGTCCGGCGCCGGGCGCAGAATCACTCGAACGATGATCGTCCTCGGCATCGATCCCGGCCTGGCCAACACCGGCTACGGCGTCGTCGCGCGCCGCGGCGGGCGCCTGGCGGCGCTCGACGGCGGCGTGATCGAGACGCGCGCGCGACATCCCGCACGAGCGCCGCCTGGCCGACATCCACGAGCAGGTCGACCAGCTGATCGGCGAGCACGAGCCCGACGCCGTCGCGCTGGAGGAGCTGTACTTCGGCCAGAACGTGCGCACGCGCGTTCGCCGTCGGCCAGGCGCGCGGCGTCGTGATGCTCGCAGCCGGCCAGCGCGGGCTGCCGTGCACCGGCTACACGCCGCAGCAGGTCAAGGGCGCGGTCTGCGGCAACGGCCGCGCGGCCAAGGACCAGGTCGCGCGCATGGTGCAGGCGCTGCTCGGCGCTCGAGCACGAGCCGCGCCCCGACCACGCCGCCGACGCGCTCGCGGTCGCGATCTGCCACGCCAACTGCGCGCCGCTGTCGAGCGCGCTGGCGAAGGCGGGCGCATGATCGCGCTGCTGCGCGGCGAGGTCGCGGTGCGCCGCGCCGACCACGTCGTGATCCTCTGCGACAGCGTCGGCTACCGCGCGGCCGTCTCGGCCGAGACGCTGCGCCACGTGCCGCCGGTCGGCGAGCAGGTGACGCTGCACACGCACCTGATCGTGCGCGACGACGCCCTGGCGCTGTACGGCTTCCACGCCGAGCAGGAGCGCGAGCTGTTCCTGATGCTGCTGTCGGTGCAGGCGGTCGGGCCGAAGGTCGCGCTCGCGGTGCTCTCCGGCGGGTCGCCGCGCGAGCTGATCGCGGCGATCGCCGCGGGCGACGCGGCGCGCTTTCAGGCGGTGCCGGGCATCGGCAAGCGCACGGCCGAGCGGATCATCGTCGAGCTGCGCGAGAAGGTCGTCGTGCGCAGCGACGGCGACGCCGCCGACGAGTCGATCCTCGCCTCGCGCTCGGCGCGCGGCCGACGGCGACCAGGCGGCCGGCGGGCGCTGGCTCGCGCGCGCCGGGCTGCTCGAGCTCGGCTACACGCCCGGCGAAGCCGACGGGCTGCTCGACGGCGCCGAGGGCGACAGCGCCGAGGAGCTGATCGCGCACGCGCTGCGCCTGGCGCGGTCCGCGCCATGAGCGGCGAGCGACACGACCGACGCCGCAGGCGGCGCGCATCCAGACGCCGTACCTCGTCGCCGAGGACGAGCTCGACCGCTCGCTGCGCCCGCGGCGCCTGGAGGAGTTCGTCGGGCAGCAGTCGCTGCGCGAGCAGCTGGCCGTCGCGATCGAGGCCGCCAGCGCGCGCGGCGAGGCGCTCGACCACCTGCTGCTCGCCGGGCCGCCCGGCCTCGGCAAGACCTCGCTCGCGCAGATCGTCGCGGCCGAGCTCGACGTGCCGTTCGTGCAGACGGCCGGGCCGGCGCTCGAGCGCAAGGGAGACATCGCCGCGTTCCTGACGGCGCTCGAGCCGCGCAGCGTGTTCTTCGTCGATGAGATCCACCGCCTGCCGCGCACGCTCGAGGAGACGTTCTACCCGGCGATGGAGGACCACCGGCTGCCGATCACCGTCGGTCAGGGCGCCGGCGCGCGCGTCGTGACGCTCGAGCTGCCGCCGTTCACGCTCGTCGGCGCGACGACGCGCACGGGCCTGCTGACGACGCCGCTGCGCGACCGCTTCGGCATCCAGGCGCGGCTGGAGCCCTACGCGGTCGAGGAGCTGGCGCGCATCGTGCGCCGCTCGGCCGGCATCCTCGAGATCGAGCTCGACGGACGAGGGTGCGCTCGCGATCGCGGCGCGCAGCCGCGGCACGCCGCGCGTGGCCAACCGGCTGCTCAAGCGCGTGCGCGACTTCGCCGAGGTGCGCATGGAGGGCGTCGTCACCGCGCAGGCCGCGCAGCGCGGCGCTGGAGATGCTCGAGGTCGACGAGCTCGGCCTCGACCGCCTCGACCGCGAGATCCTGCGCGCGATCTGCGTGAAGTTCGACGGGCGGCCCGGTCGGGCTGTCGACGCTCGCGGTCGCGGTCGGCGAGGAGCAGGACACGATCGAGGACGTGTACGAGCCCTACCTGCTGCAGGAGGGCCTGATCAAGCGCACGCCGCGCGGGCGCGCGGCGACGGCGGCGGCCTTCGCGCACCTCGGGCTGCGAGCCCCGGCGCCGGCGGAGCCAGGCGCTGTTCTGAGCGCCTGCGGGCGCATCCGTGCGGCGCGCGCTCGCAGCCGCCGCGGGCGCACCGGCGGCGCCTCGCTAGCCTTGCTTGCGTAGTCTGTAGCTCGACCCATGGCCCACCCGTTCATCTGCCCCAACTGCGGTCACCGCACGACCGAGCTCGACCGCAACATCGGCTTCACGCGCCAGCCCAAGGGCTGCGCGAAGTGCGGCTTCGCGTTCCTGTTCGAACTGCTCGACGACTACTACCCGGCGCCCGACGCGGCGTTCTTCGTGTGCGACGGCGAGGGCCGCGTGATCGGCTGCGGCAAGAACTCGTTCGCCTTCACCGGGCTGGAGGAGGAAGAGGTGATCGGCCAGCGCGTCGAGCAGGTGCTCGGCCTGCGCTTCGCAAACGGCGACGACCCGGTGGCGACGGTGCTCGAGTGGGGCGTGCGCGCGCTGGAGGTGCCGGTGCGAGGTCAGCGGCGAACGCGACGTCGCCGCCGGCGCCAAGGCCGACATGTTCCCGGCCTACGACGACGACGGCGGGCTGTTGCTCGTGCTCACCCCCGACAAGTAGGCTGAGCTGCTATGGGTGCGCCATGACCGACCGCCGCCGCAACACCTTCATCCTGCTGATCGTCGCCGGCCTGATCGCCGCGTCGGTCGCCGTCGATCGCGACCAAAAAGACGCGCCTCGGGCTCGACCTGAAGGGCGGCGTCGAGCTCGTCTACCAGGCCAAGCCGACCGCGCAGTCGAAAGTCGACTCCGAATCGCTGAACCGCGCGATCGACATCATGCGCAAGCGCGTCGACCAGCTCGGCGTCGCCCAGCCGGAAATCCAGCGCTCCGGCGCCGACGAAATCAACGTCGCGCTGCCCGACGTGACGAACGCCGAACGCGCCGAACAGGAGGTCGGCAAGACCGCCCAGCTGTTCTTCTACGACTGGGAGCCGAACGTGATCGGCGCCGACGGCAAGCCGGCGCCCAGCGAAGCGACGGTCACCGGCGGCCAGCAGGCCGGGCGCTGCGCAGTTCGGCCTGCCGCAGTACCAGGCCGTGCTGCGCGCCGAGAAGCGCCCGGCGGAACTGCGCAAGACCGACACCACCTGGAGCAAAGGCTGCACGCCGCAGCAGATCGGCGGCTGCATCTACGGCAGCTGGTACCTGCTCGAACCCAAAGCACGAAAAGGTGCTGCGCGGCCCCGAGGAAACCGAAAAGAACCTGTTCGCCGAAGAAAAGTTCAAGCCCAGGGCCCGAACGTCAAGGCCGTGCGCGTCAACCCGGGCACGGTGCTCGTGCGCGCCCGCGCCGTGGAAACCGCCTCGGGCAAGGTCACGCAACAAAAGCCCCAACAGCTGGTACGTGCTCAAGGACGACCCGGTGCTGACCGGCGCCGACATCAAGAACCCGCACGCAGAGCTTCGACGAAGGCGCCGGCGGGACCGGCGCGCCGAACGTCACGTTCGGCTTCACCGGCCACGGCCAGAGCGTCTTCCAGAACAGTCACCAAGGAAATCGCCCACCGCGGCCAGGAAGCGCAGCTGCCGGGCGTGGGCAAGGAAGCGGCGCAACAGCACTTCGCGGTGGTGCTCGACGAACAGCTGATCACGACGCCGTCGATCGACTACACCAAGTACCCCGAAGGCATCGACGCGACGACCGGCTCGCAGATCTCCGGCGGCTTCACGATCACCTCGGCGCAGGAACTCGCCAACGAGCTGCAGTCCGGCGCGCTGCCGATCAAGCTCGAACCGATCTCCAACTCGCAGGTCTCGGCGACGCTCGGCAAAACAGGCGCTCAACCAGGGCCTGGTCGCCGGCCTCGTCGGCTTCGCGATCGTCTGCCTGTTCCTGCTGCTGTTCTACCGCGTGCTCGGCGCGATCGCGATCGGCGGCCTGGTGATCTACGGGATCTACTTCTTCGCGCTGATCAAGCTGATCCCGATCACGCTGACGCTGCCGGGCATCGCCGGCCTGATCCTCACGATCGGCGTCGCGGCCGACGCGAACATCGTGATCTTCGAGCGCGTCAAGGAGGAGATCCGCGGCGGGCAGATCGATCATCTCGGGCATCGCCACCGGCTACAAGCGCGGCTTCGCGGCGATCGTCGACGCCAACGTCGTCACGTTCATGACCGCGTTCATCCTGTTCGCGCTGGCGACCGCCGAAGTCAAGGGCTTCGCGTTCACGCTCGGCATCGGCACGCTCGTGTCGCTGTTCACCGCCGTGCTCGCCACGCAGGCGGCGCTCGGCGCGATGGGGCGCTCGCAAACTCGTCACTCATCCGGCCGCGCTCGGCGCCGCCGCGGCGCGGCAAAGGCTGGACGTTCGACTTCATGGGCGCGTCGAAGTGGTTCTTCTCGCTGTCGGGCACGATCCTGCTGATCGGCGCGCTCGCGATCGGCGGCAGCGGGCTGAACTTCGGCATCGACTTCAAGTCGGGCACGCGCATCCAGACGGCGTTCGTGCAGCCCGTCGCGACCAGCCAGGTCGCCTCGGTGATGTCGTCGGCCGGCTACTCCAACGCCGAGGTGCAGAAGTACTCCAACAAGAGCATCGGCGGCACCGGCTATCAGATCTCGACCAAGACGCTCGGGCCCGAAGGGCTGAAAAAGGTTCGCTCGGCGCTGGAAACCAAGCTGCACACCAAGAACTTCTCCTCGACCTCGATCGGGCCGACGTTCGGCAAAACGGTCGCCAACAGCGCGATCATCGCGATCATCGCCTCGCTGCTGGTGATCTCGGCGTACATCGCGCTGCGCTTCGAGTGGAAGTACGCGATCCCGGTGCTGATCGCGCTGATGCACGACCTGCTGATCACGGCCGGCGTGTACTCGCTGACCGGGCGCGAAGTGACCACGTCGACGGTCGCCGCGCTGCTGACGATCCTCGGCTATTCGCTGTACGACACGATCATCGTGTTCGATCGTGTGCGCGAGAACGTGCCGCGCATGCCGCGCGCGGCGTTCTCGCAGATCGTCAACCGCTCGATGTCCGAGGTGCTCACGCGGTCGCTGGCCACCAGCTTCTGCACGCTGCTGCCGGTGCTCGCGCTGCTGCTGTTCGGCGGCGCCACGCTGAAGGACTTCGCGTTCGCGCTGATGGTCGGCGTCGCCTCCGGCGCCTACTCGTCGATCTTCATCGCCTCGCCGGTGCTGACCCACTGGAAGGAGCGCGAGGGCAGCTACCGCAACCGCCGCGCGCGGATCGAGCGCGAGCTCGGCGCAGTGCCGGCCTACGCGACGACGGTGGGCGGCGCTCCCGCCGACGTCGAGCCCGAGGGCAAGCGCAAGCGCACACGGCGCGGCAGCCTGATCGCCCCCGAGGAGCCCGGCGAGCAGATCTCACGCGACGAGTTCCAGGAACTGGTGCGCGACCTGGACGTCGAGGGCAAGCCGCAGGACAAGCCCGGCCCGGTCGCCACGCGCGAGCGCGGCCGCGGGCGCCCAAACGGCGCCGGCGGCGTGGCGCAGCGCTCGCCCGCCAGCAAAGCGCCCGCCGAGGAGCCCCAGCGCGACCCCGCGGCCGACCTGACACCGGAGGATCTGGTTCTCAAGGACGACGCCAAGCCGTCGCCCAAACGCAAACGACCGCGCAACAAGCGCCACGGCAGGCGCTGATGCTCATGCTCGGCGACAGCGGCGGGGGAGGAGAAGGCTGATGGGACTGCTCGCCTGGGTGATGATGGGCCTGGCGATCTGGCACTTCACGATCTTCCTGCCCGACCGCTTCTGGGGCGGCATCGTCGGCGCGTTCGTCGGCTCGCTCGTCGGCGCGATCGTCGTCGGGCTGATCATCTACGCGGTCAAGGTCTCGGCGCTTCGCATCCCCGGGCAGAAAGCCACCGACGTCGCCGTCGTCCTCTACGCGATACCCGGCGCGCTGATCGGCATGGGAGTCGTGTATCTGGAGGGCATGCGCCGCGAACGCCACCAGAGCAGCTAGGGCACGGCGCGCGCCGACGTCCTCGGACGCTCGCGTGCAAAGCACGCTTCCCTTCCTGCCTGTGCCCGACGGGGGTACGTCCTTGGTGCGCTTGGCCCTAGCCGCTCTGGCCACTCAAGACCTCCGGGCCTTGGCGCGCTTGGCCCTAGCGGCTCTGGTTCCGAAGGCCCTGGCCTTTGTGGCACGCCGGCTCGGGGTTCCGTCGCATGCTGACCGTAGTGTGCGGCGGCGATGAAGCAACCGCGCTTTGAGATAGCTCCGTGTTCTGAGGAGGCGGTTGCGCGGCTTCGTCGTGAGCTGGGCGTCAGCGGGGCGCTGGCGCAGGTGCTGGTGCGTCGCGGCTATGACGAGCCGGCGCTGGCGCGAGCGTTCCTGGCGGCCGAGGAGGAACACGACGCCGGCGCGTTCGCGGGCATCGACGTCGCGGTGGCGACGATCCTCGACCACGTGCGCGCGGGGCGGCGCATCACGATTCACGGCGACTACGACGTCGACGGCGTGTGCTCGACGGCGATCCTCGTACGCGCGCTGCGCGCGCTGGACGCGGACGTCGACTCCTACCTGCCCGACCGCGCCGGCGACGGATACGGCCTGGGCGCCGCGACGGTGCGCCGCCTGGCGGCGCGCGGCACGCAGTTGCTGATGACGGCCGACTGCGCGATCACGGCCGTCGAGGAGGTCGCGCTGGCGCGCGAGCTGGGAATGCAGGTGGTCGTCAGCGACCACCACGCGCCGCGCGCCGACGGCCGGCTGCCGGACGCGCCGATCGTGCACCCGGCGGTGTGCGGCTACCCGTGCGCCGACCTGTGCGCGACGGCCGTCGCTTACAAGCTCGCGCAGGCCGTGTTCGCCGCCGCGGGGCGCGACGCGGGCGAGCTCGCGCAGGATCTCGACCTGGTCGCGCTGGCGACGATCGCCGACGTGGTCGCGCTGACGGGCGAGAACCGCACGCTCGTGCGTCGCGGCCTGCGCGCGCTCGCGGCGACGCGCAAGCCGGGCCTGCGCGCGCTGATGGGCGCGGCGCACGTGCAACCGGGCAGCGTCGACGAGCGGGCGGTGGGCTTCGCGCTGGCGCCGCGCATCAACGCCGCCGGGCGCCTGTACCGCGCGGACGCCGCCCTGGAGCTGCTGCTCACCGAGGACGCGCAGCGCGCGGGGCAGATCGCCGCCGAGCTGGACCACTCCAACGCCGAGCGCAAGCAGGTCGAGACGCGCATTCGCTACGAGGCCGAAGCGCAGCTTTCCGAGCTTGGCGAGCGCGACGCCTACGTGCTCGCTCGGGAGGGCTGGCACGCGGGCGTGATCGGCATCGTCGCGGCGCGCCTGGCCGAGCGCCACAATCGCCCGGTCGTGATGATCGCGCTCGAGGGCGGAAAGGGTCGCGGGTCGGGGCGCAGCATCGCCTCGTTCGATCTGCTGGCCGGCCTGGACGCGTGCAGCGAGCACCTGCTCGGCCACGGCGGCCATCGCGCGGCCGCGGGGCTGGAGATCGATGCTGAATGCGTGCCGGCGTTCGCCACCGCAATGGCTGCTTACGCCAGCGCCGCGCTCGCGCCGGAGGACCTGCTGGCGGCCGAGCGCGTCGACGCGGTCGTCGGCGGCGACGAGCTGGGTATGCAGCTGGCCGAGGAGCTGCGCTCGCTCGCGCCGTTCGGCCGCGCCAACCCGAGCGTGTCTCTGATGGTCGCCGACGCGAGCTTCTCAGACGCGCGCGCGATGGGCGAAGGCAAGCACGTTCGTTTCACCGTCAGCTCGCGCGGGGCGCGAGCTCGGGCGGTCGCATTTGGCGGTGGCGCCAAGTTGCCGGTGGCCGAAGGCGCGCCGGTGCAGGCGACGTTCGCGCTGGAGGTCAACGAGTGGCGCGGCGTGTCAGAGCCGCGCCTCGTGCTGCGCCACGCGCTCGCGGCGCCGAGCCCGATCGTGGCCGCACGGCTGTCTGGCCCGGCGCCGGTCGAGCAACTTCCCCAGGAGGAGCCCGAGGAGCTGGTTCTGTTCGCGCTGCCGTGACGCGCGCACCCTGCCATGCAGGCGCTTCACTCCGGGGAGGCGGTCCCCTACCCTATGGATATGGCGGCGAAGGACACAAACCCAGCGCCGGCCACCGAGCTGGCCGAGCAGCCGCGCGCCGATGACGCGCCGGCGCAGCCCGCCGGCGCAGTCCAAGCGGGCGCCGCGGGTGCGGCGGGCACGCCGCCGATCGGCATCGAAGACCGCCGCGCGCGTGCACGCTCGACACGACAGCTGAACCTGTCAGAGCCCGAGCGGCGGCTGCTCAACGACCTGTTCGCGATCGTCTCCGAGCACGCGGCCGACTCGGCCGTGGAGATCGACCGCGAGCGCGTGCAGGACGCGTTCGTGTTCGCGTGTGAGCATCACGCCGCGCAGCGGCGCAAGTCGGGCGAGGACTTCATCGTGCACCCGGTCGGCGTGGCGCGCATCTGCGCGAGCATGCGCCTGGACACCGAGACGCTGTGCGCGGCGCTGCTGCACGACACCGTCGAGGACACGTCGGCGTCGATCGAGGAGGTGCGCGAGCGCTTCGGCGAGGAGATCGCGGCGATCGTCGACGGCGTGACGAAGCTGACGGGCATCACCTTCCAGTCGCACGACGAGGCGCAGGCGGAGAACTACCGCAAGATGATGGTCGCGATGGCCACCGACGTGCGGGTCATCCTGATCAAGCTGGCCGATCGCCTGCACAACATGCGCACGATCGACGCGATGCCCAAGCAGAAGCAGATCGAGAAGGCGCGCGAGACGCTCGAGATCTACGCGCCGCTGGCCCATCGCCTGGGCATCCACGCGCTGAAGTGGGAGCTCGAGGACCTGGCGTTCGCGACGCTTCACCCGCGCAAGTACCAGGAGATCAAGGGGCTGGTCGCCCAGCAGCGAGACGACCGCGAGGGCTATGTCAGTCAGGCGGGCGAATACCTCGCGCGCGAGCTGGGCGAGCTGGGCATCCAGGCGCAGATCGCCGGGCGCGCCAAGCACTTCTACTCGATCTACTCGAAGATGACCAAGAAGGGCCGCGAGTTCAACGAGATCTACGACCTCACGGCGATGCGCGTGATCGTCGACTCGGTGAAGGACTGCTACGGCACGGTCGGCGTGATCCACTCGCTGTGGAAGCCGCTGCCGGGTCGTTTCAAGGACTTCATCGCGATGCCCAAGTTCAACATGTACCAGTCGCTGCACACGACCGTGATCGGGCCCGAGGGGCGGCCGCTGGAGATCCAGATCCGCACCCAGGAGATGCACGAGATGGCCGAGTTCGGCGTCGCCGCGCACTGGGTCTACAAGGTCGGCGCCAACGGCGGCGCGAACGGGGAGCGCGCGGGCGCCGACGACGCCAAGCTCAACTGGCTGCGCTCGATGCTCGACTGGCAGAAGGAGCTGTCAGACCCGCGCGAGTTCATGGAGACGCTGCGCACGGACCTGTTCGAGGAAGAGGTCTTCGTGTTCACGCCCAAGGGGCAGGTCAAGTCGCTGGCGGCGGGCGCGACGCCGCTGGACTTCGCCTACGAGGTGCACACGGAGATCGGTCACCGCTGCGTGGGCGCGCGCGTGAACGGCAAGATCGTGCCGCTGCACTACGAGCTGCGCTCGGGCGACATCGTGGAGATCCTCACGGCAAAGCGCGAGCGCGGACCGTCGCGCGATTGGCTGGCGATGGTCAAGACGACGCGCGCGCGCAACAAGATCAAGGCCTGGTTCAAGGCCGAGTCGCGCCAGGACACCGAGCACACCGGGCGTGACCTGCTGCAGGAGCACCTGCGCAAAGCGGGCCTGCCGGCGCAGAAGATCACCGGTTCGGCGATCCTCGCCGACGTGATCCGCGAGGTCGGCTACCGCAAGGCCGACGACTTCTACATCGCGCTCGGCGCGGCGAAGGTCTCGCCGAAGCTGGTCGTCGGCAAGGTCATGCAGCGCCTCAAGCAGGGCGAGGCGGCCGACGGCGACGACACGACCGCCGCCGACCTGTTGCGCGTGGGGCGCCAGCGCCGGCGACCGACGAAATCTTCGGGGCAGTACGGGATCAGGGTCGAGGGCGTCGAGGACGTGATGCTGCGCCTTGCCAAGTGCTGTCGCCCGGTGCCCGGCGATGAGATCGTCGGCTACATCTCGCTCGGGCGCGGGATCACGATCCACCGCAAAGACTGCCCCAACGCGGCGCTGCTGGGCAAGGACCCGGAGCGCTTCACGAACGTCTTCTGGGACGGCGACCAGTCGACGGCGTTCGTCGTGGAAATCCAGATCGACGCCTGGGACCGCCACCGACTGCTGGAGGACCTGTCGCGCGTGTTCAGCGAGTCGGGCGCGAACATCCTCGAAGCGCGCTGCCTGTCGACGCCGCCGATGGTCAAGAACCGCTTCGTCGTCGAGGTCGCCGACACGCACACGCTGAAGGGCGCGATCACGCGCATGCGCAACATCGACTCGGTGTTCGATGCGTATCGAGTGACGCCCGGGGGCGGCTAAGCGGACGCTCGCCTGCGCGATACGGCGTCCTCAGTCGCTCGCCTGCAATGCAGAGCCACGCTCCCTGCGTCCTTGTCTCGCTTGACGAGCGTCCGCCTAGTGGTCTGGGCACTCAGCAGACGATGCGCAGCGCGCGCGGCAGGACCGAGTAGCGCGCCTCGGCGACGTCGCCGAGGAAGTCGCCGTCGACCTGCAGCGGCAGCGAGTGCCCGGCGATCGCGCGCACGGTCAACTGCGAGAGCTGCGCCAGCCCGGTGACCTGGCGGTGGCCGACCACGCGAGCGCGCGGGGACAGGGCGCGGGCGGCGATCAGCGAGATTCCCAGCGGGGTCGCGCGGTGAACTACGGCCCCTACGAGCCGCCCGGAGTCCAATGCCGCGCCGTCGGCGATCTGCACGGGGCGGTCGTTGAAGTAGGTGAACGGCGCGCCGTTCTGCACGATCGTCGTGACGGCGCGAAGCGTGGCGTGGCCGTCGTGCACCTCCATCGTCGCCCGGCGCGCGAGGTAGCGGCGCGCGTAGAGGACGAGCGCCTTGTATGTGAAGAAGTACGGGCCGAAGCGCGCCTTCAGGCGCGGGTTCGCGTCGACCTGCTCGACCACGCTCGCATCGAGCCCGATGCCCGAGTTGAACACGAAGCAGCGGTCGTTGACGACGCCCAGGTCGATGCTGCGCACGCGCCAGTCATCGGCCATCGCCAGCAGGTGCTCGGTCGCGTCGACGAGCTCGCCGGGGATGCCGAGCATCCTCGCGAACACGTTGGCCGAGCCGCCCGGCAGCGCGCACAGCGGCGTGCCCGAGCCGCGCAAGCCGTTGGCGGCTTCGTTGACCGTGCCGTCGCCGCCGAAGGCGACGACCACGTCATAGCCCTCGTGCGCGGCCTCGCGACACAGCTCCGTCGCGTGACCGCGCGCCTCGGTGTCCACGGCGTCGACAGCGAAGCGACCCTTCAGCGCGTGCACGACGAGATTTCGCAGGCGGTCAGAGACGGTCGAGGCGTGCGGGTTGACGATCAGCAGCATGCGCCGCCTGTGCGTCGACGAGGAGGCCGTAGACAGCGCCGCGGCGCGTGTTCTCTGCTCGCTGAGGGGAGCGCTCATGCGCAGTCGCGTACACCGCACTTGCCATTGAGTTACCCACGGGCCGGTGAGCCTCGGCATGCGACAGAGGGCGTCGCGTGGCGGGGCGATCGGCCGCTTGCGGGCACCACGCGGCCCGCAAGCGGTGACGGTGCTGAGGCTCAGGCTACAGTGTTGATCTCGACTCGTTCTTCGTTGTTCTGAGCCATTTCGACGATCAGACCCGTCTGCAGGTAACTCCCGAAGACAGACGCTTCGAGCACGTCTTTCGCTTCGCCTTCGAACTGTTCCGGTTTTTGTTTGGCGGACGTCGCCTTATATTTGCGTTTGGGCGACAGGCTCATCGTGTTGGTCGTGACCGGCACGATGACCGAGCCCCTGATCGGTACTGGACCAATTCCGCATACAACGTTGGCGAACAGGGCGCCGGATTCAGCGGGGTACGCGTCGAGGGCGACTTTGTTGCCTTCAGCGCCTTCGGCGGAGAGTGCTTCGATGCCAAGGCGACCGTTGAGCGGGTTGGTCACGACTTCGCCTTCGCCAGCCCCTGGCGTCGAGCATTTGCTCCCACCGAACACGAATTTGCATTCGTGGAAGGCGAAAACTACTCCCGATAGGGTCGTGCGACCGCTGTATTTGCCGACTCCGCTCTCGCTTTCGCAGGCGATCGTTTTCGACCCGGCGCCGGCTTCGAAGGTGGTCGCGCCACCGGTTGTCGTAAAAGCTGCCTGAGCGACGCCTGGATACCATTCGTACCTCCGTTCGCCGCCCGTTTTCGTGCAGCTGCTGCCTTCGTAGGCACCCTGACCGGCGGCGAGTTTTACGCACCTTCCGTATTCCGGCGGGCTCGTCGCGGGGATCAGCGCGAGGTTGGAGCCGCCTCCCGGAGACACCGCTGCGACGTCGACCAGTCCACTCACGACGACGGGCGTGGGGGTGCACCGTTCGTGAAGCGGGGAGCAGCTTTCGACTGGGCCTTTGTTGGTGCCTATGCCGAGTGCGCTGTACGGTTCGACCGTCGAACCGTCGTTGTTTTCACCCCACGTCACCGCCTTGCCGCTGTTCAGAAGCGCGATCGGCGTGTGCCCTGCCTTACTCGCATTGGCTTCCCTCACGCCTTCGAGCTTTCCGGTTCCGCCGACTCCCTTCACGGCGACTGGCACCTTGCTGCACGGCTCTTCGCTCGGCCCTATCGAGCATTTGCTCGGGCCGGTGTATTCGCCGTTGCCCAGCTCCCCGGCGCGGTTCCAGCCCCACGTCATTACCGTGCCGTCTTCGAGCACGAGAAGGTTGTAGTAGTAGCCGGCCGACACGGCGCGCACTTTGCTCGTGAGTTCGCTGAGCCCATGGACTTCGACCGGTTTGGTGCTGCAAGCGAATTCTGCACTGGGCGGATCGAAGCATTTTTCCGGCCCTTCGCTTTCGCCATTACCCAACTGGCCATACCCGGCTTCTCCCCAGTCCATTACTTTGCCGCTGCGCAGCAGGGCGACCGTTTCCCTGTAGCTTGCCGATACCTGTGCCGCTTCACCGCCGAGCCCTTTGACTTCGACGGGCGTCGATCGGTCGGTCGTCGTGCCGTCCCCGAGCTGGCCGTACTCGTTGTTGCCCCACGCCATGACCCTTCCGTCGGCGAGCAGGGCGACGTTGTGTTCGAACCCAGCAGAGATGGCGACGACTTTGCTGCCTAGTTCGCTCAACCCGTGGACTTCGACCGGTGTCTTGCTGCATGGGTTGCCGCTGCAAGTTTCCGGTCCGGTGTTTTCGCCGGTTCCCAGCTGCCCGTCGCTGTTGAGCCCCCAGTCCATCACCTTGCCGCTCGCCAGCAGCGCCAGCCCGCCATTGCCCGCCGCCGAGATCGCCGTCACTTCTTTCAAGCCGCTTACGGCAACGGGTTCGTCGCGGAGTTCGGTTGTCCCGTCGCCGAGGTCGCCGAAGTTGTTCAAGCCCCATGACCTGACGGTGCCGTTCTGCAGCAGCGCCATGTCGACGTAGTAGTTCGCCGAGACCGCGGCGACTTCGCTCAATCCGCTGACGGCGACAGGCACCGTCGTGCTCACCGTCGTGCCGTTGCCGAGCTGCCCCAGTTTGTTTTCGCCCCATGACTTGGCGATGTACGAGGTCGCCGACGCCGGCGACGTCGCGATACTGCATAGCAAGGCGACGGTGAGCGCTAGGCCCACGGTTGTGATGCGTCTCATTTTGCGTTCCTCCCCTTGGTCGCATCTATGGCCGCTTCCAGCCTCTTGGCGAGGGTTGCGGCCGAGGCGTTGACCGACCGCCTCATGGGTCAACCTATCCGCACGATTCGACGAAAGCAACCCTATTGGGATGAGCAAGATCAGACGGCTCGAACGGTTCGCCGCCGTACGGTCGCGCCCAGCCGGCAGTCCCAAGCGCCTCGCCTTACGCCCGACGATGGACAGTCCCGGGGGCACTTGCTAGACTCCCGCTCAACAGATGTACACATCCAGAGGGGTGGAGGGCCTGGCCCTGCGAAACCCCGGCAACCACCGCCAATGTCACAGGCGGGAAGGTGCCAATTCCAGGTGATGTGTGGCGGGCTTCGCGCTCTTCGCCACACGTGACAAGGCGAAGGTCTAGCGAAGGAGCCCCAAAATGCCAGCAAGTCATCTGCAGTGCAAGGAGTGCAAGACGGAGTACCCGCTTGAGGCGCTGTACGTCTGCGAGCAGTGCTTCGGTCCGCTGGAGGTCGCATACGACCACAGCCGCACCGGCGAAGACGTCGCCGAGCTGCGCCGGCGCATCCAGGGCGGACCGCAGAACATCTGGCGCTACGCCGACTTCCTGCCGCTCGCTGGCGGGCCTCCCGGGCCTTCCGGTCGCCTGGCCTCGCGCGTCGGCCTGCCGGCCGGCTGCACGCCGCTGATTCGCGCCGACCGTCTCGCCGAGCGCTTGGGCCTGCGCGAGGTGTGGGTCAAGAACGACGCGGCCAACCCGACTCACTCGTTCAAGGACCGCGTCGTGTCGGTCGCCGTGACGCGCGCCCGTGAGCTGGGCTTTGAGACGATCGCGTGCGCCTCGACGGGCAACCTGGCCAACTCGGTCGCCGCGCACGGCGCTGCGCTGGGTTTGGACTCCTACGTGTTCATACCGGCCGACCTGGAGGAGCAGAAGGTGCTCGCGACGGGCATCTACGGCACCAACCTGGTCGGCGTGGAAGGCAACTACGACGACGTCAACCGCCTTTGCACCGAGCTGTGCGCCGAGCGCGATTGGGCGTTCGTCAACATCAACCTGCGCCCGTACTACGCCGAGGGCTCGAAGACGCTCGCGTTCGAGATCGCCGAGCAGCTGGGCTGGGAGCTGCCCGACCGCTGCGTCGTGCCGATCGCGTCGGGCTCGCTGTTCACGAAGATCGCACGCGGCTTCGCCGAGTTCTCAGAGCTTAGCCTCGTCGAAGGCGAGCTGCCGAGCATGAACGGCGCGCAGGCCGAGGGCTGCTCGCCGGTGGCCAGCGCGTTCGCCGACGGCCACGACGTGTGCCGGCCGGTCAAGCCGGACACGATCGCCAAGTCGCTGGCGATCGGCAACCCCGCCGACGGCCCCTACGCGCTCGACCTCGCCCGGCGCACCGGCGGCGGCATCGACGCGGTCACCGACGAGGAGATCCGCGCCGGCATCAAGCTGCTCGCCGAGACGACCGGCGTGTTCACCGAGACCGCCGGCGGCGTCACCACGGCGACGCTCGCCAAGCTGGCCGAGCGCGGCGACATCGACCGCGATGAGCGCGTCGTGCTGGTGATCACCGGCGAGGGCCTGAAGACGCTCGACGCCGTGCGCGGCACCTTTGAGACGCACACGATCGCGCCCACCGTCTCAGACTTCGACGCGAAGGTCGCGCAGACGGTCTCAGTCTGATGTCGGTGCTCGTGAAGATCCCCACGCAGCTGCGCGCTGCGGCGGGCGGCGAGGCCGAGTCGCAGATCGACGGAGCGACCGTGCAGGAGGTGCTCGACGGCCTGTTCGCGCGCCACGACGAGCTGCGCGCGCGCCTGTATGACGACGACGGCGGCCTGCGCCGCTTCGTCAACGTGTACGTCGCCGGCGAAGACATCCGTTTTCTCGACGGGCTCGCCACGCCCGTCAAGGACGGGTCGGAGCTGACGATCCTGCCGGCTGTCGCCGGCGGCTAGCCGAAACAGCGCTCACGCGCAGGCTGAGCGTCAGCGAGCCGAGGCGGCGCGCGGCGCGCCGTGCTGGGTTGCGGCATGCGCTGCGGGCGTCGTCGACCCGCTGATGCCCACCGTCGAGACGAGCCCGGCGGCGCACATCGCGGCGAGCGTGAGCGCGCGCATGCGCTTGGGCGTCAGCCAGCCGAAGTGGTGGTTCTGAAGCCACGTCCTGAAGCCTGTGGCGGCCGACGCGGCGGCCATTGCGCATCCGGCGCACATCGCCGAAGCCTAGCGGTGCGGCGACGCGCCGCGCATCGGGTCAGGTCCGCTCGGCGGGGGTCGTACGGCCCTCCAAGCGACGGCGCAGCTCGGCGCCGCGCCCTGCGGCGACGGCGCGCGCGGCGCGCTCGTCGCTGAGCTCCAGGCCGTTGGCCTGGGCGTAGTCGAGCAGGTTCTGGCGCTCCTCGCCCTCACGCGCGGCGCGCAGGAACAGCCAGCAGAACAGGCCGAGCGTGAGGAACGACTCCTCGACCATCATGATCGCGCCGGCGATGTTCTGATCGGCCAGCGGAGAGACGTGATGGATGGCGTCGCCGCGGCTGTAGAACGGGTAGAAGACAGTGCCCGACCAGAGGAAGATGTTGCCGAGCACGGTGCCGGCGAGGCGCACGGCGACGATGTAGAACAGCCGCCCGAGGTTGCCGAACCACGCGGGCGTGGGCAGCGGCCCGAACAGGCACAGCCACATGTTGACGCCGAAGGCAAGAAACATGGCGTGCTCGAGGGCGTGCACGCCGGTGTGGCGCAGCGCGGCCTGGTAGAGCGCGGGGATGTGCCAGACATACAGGTCGATCGCCCACAGCGGGAAGGCGATGGCCGGGTGCGACAGGGCGCGCAGGCGGTCGAACAGCGTGATTTTGAGGATCGGCGCGATCAGCGGCCCGGTCAGGCCGAGCACGATCAAAAGCGCGGCGATGTCGCCGAGCAGCAGATGCTCGACCATGTGCATGTACAGCAGGTCCTGGCTGGCCGAGCCGAGCGATGTGAGCGCGGCGGCGATGACGACGAAGCCGGCGTAGAAGCTGGCCTGGCGCCAGCCGGGCACGGGGTGGCCGGTGTCGGCAAGCGTGCGCACGCGGCGGGCATAGAGCAGGCCGGCGAGGGCGAGCGGTCCGAGCTGCAGCGCGGCCTCGATGTCGGTGGAGACGGCGAGCGGGAGCGCGTGCATGCACGACGAAGCGTACGCGAGCGCGCGTGCGTGCGGCTGCGCACAAGCGGCGATTGGGCGATTGCGGTTGCATAGACTGCGCGGGGCATGAGAGCCACGCGCCGCCGCATGCTGCCCCTGTTCGGCGCCTCGGCTCTGGCGGCTCTGGCGGCGCCGGCGAGCGCGCAGGCCCACGGCATCGTCGGTAAGGCCGACCTGCCGATCCCGGTGTGGCTGTTCAGCTGGACGGCGGCGATCGTGCTGGTCGTGTCGTTCGTCGCGCTGTCGACGCTGTGGCGCACGCCGCAGCTGCAGACGCAGCGGCGCACGAGGCTGTGGCGCGCGGCGCGGGCGGGGGAGGGGCGCTCGCGCCTGGCGCCCGCGTCTGAGGCGCTCGCGGGCGTGATCGGCGTGGCCC
Source organism: uncultured Solirubrobacteraceae bacterium (assembly GCA_963794905.1). Classification (GTDB taxonomy): domain Bacteria; phylum Actinomycetota; class Thermoleophilia; order Solirubrobacterales; family Solirubrobacteraceae; genus Palsa-744. The sequence goes on along the minus strand of CAWCFO010000002.1, from coordinate 29,028 downwards.
TGTTCGCGTTGGTCCTCTACAGCGGCTTCGCAGGCGCGCAGGTCGCCAACGCGAACTTCTCGGTGACGTTCGTGTACGTGATTTTCTGGGTCGGGCTGCCGGTGCTGAGCGTGCTGTTCGGCGACGTGTTCGCCGCGTTCAGCCCGTGGCGCGCCTGCGCGCGAGTGCTGCGCGCGGCCCTGGGGCGCGTCGGCGTGCGCACGGAGGCGCCGCTGCGCTACCCGCCGGCGCTGGGCGTGTGGCCGGCGATCGCCGGCCTAGTCGGCTTTGCGTGGCTGGAGCTGGTGTTCGTCAACCGCGACGAACCGTCGCTGCTGGCGGCGCTGTCGCTCGGCTACTTCGTGGCGATGCTCGCCGGCATGCTGCTGTTCGGCGTGGAGCGCTGGGAGCGCTCGGGCGACGGCTTTGCCGTGTATTTCAATCTACTCTCGCGGCTGTCGCCGCTGGTGCGTGACGAGCGCGGTTACCTGTGCCGGCGGCTCCCGCTGAGCGGCATCGCCGACCTGGAGATGCGCCCAGGGATGGTCACGCTGATCTGCGCGCTGATCGGCACGACGACGTTTGACGGGTTCTCAAACGGCGGCATCTGGCGCAAAAGCGAGCCGAGCGTGCAGCGCCTGTTCGGCGACCTGGGGCTCGGTGCGACGCCGTCGCAGGAGCTCGCGTACTCGCTCGGGCTGCTCGCGTGCATCGCGCTGATCGTCGCCGTCTACCGCTTGGGCGTGGTGGGCGTGCGCAGCGTCGGCACGCGCTATGACCTCGGCGAGCTGACGCGCGCCTTCGCGCACACGCTGGTGCCGATCGCCTTCGCGTACGTGCTCGCGCACTACTTCTCGCTGCTTCTGTGGCAGGGGCAGGCGATCGGCTACCTCGCCTCGGACCCGCTGGGCGACGGCTCGAACCTGTTCGGCACGAGCGGCTATCAGATCGACTACCAGGTGATCTCCTACGCGGCGATCTGGTACGTGCAGGTGGCGGCGCTGATCGTCGGGCACGTGAGCGGGCTGGCGCTGGCGCACGACCGCGCGCTGGTGATGTACGACGAGCCCGAGGAGGCGGTGCGCAGCCAGTACTGGATGCTCGCGGTGATGGTCGCGTTCACGAGCTTCGGGCTGTGGCTGCTGTCAGACGTCGGCACGTGAGCGCACGCCGTCGGCTCGCAGCCCGCCTCGCTCGGCTACCGTCCAAGCGGATGTCGCTTCGTCGGACCGCCCTGCTGGCCGTTTGCGCGCTGAGCGCGGTCGGCGTCGTGGGGGCCGCGTCGGCGACGCGCGCCGCGGCGGCGCAGGGCGAGCAGTCGCAGAGCCCGCTTTCCGACCAGGGCTCGAGCCCCAACTACCGCTCGCTGATCACGTCGGTCTCGCCTAACGTGGCCGGCGTGAGCCTGCAGGTGCTGCAGTTCTCCGACCGCCTGCAGCTGCAGAACCGCAGCGGCCAGACGGTGACGATCGAGGGCTATGAAGGCGAACCGTATGCGCGCGTGCGCGGCGACGGGACGGTCGAAGTCAACAAGCGCTCGCCGGCGTACTTCCTCAACCAGAGCTTCTACGGCAACGTCACGGTGCCGGCTTCGGCGTCGGTGAGCGCCAAGCCCGTGTGGACGGTCGTCGATCGCACGGGCCAGTTCGAATGGCACGACCACCGCATCCACTGGATGTCACCGGCGCTGCCGCCACAGGTCAAGGACAAGGCCAAGCGCACGTTGATCTTCGACTGGCGCGTGCCGATCGCGGTGGGCGCGCGCACGGGCGACGTGGCGGGGCAGCTGTACTGGACGCCGGAGTCCTCCAGCGCGCCGCTGGCCGCTTTTGTGATCGGCGGCGCGATCGTCGTGCTGGGCCTGCTGCTGGTGCTCGCCACGCGCCGGCGCAGGGACCGCCCGCGCAGGCCGCCGACGGGCCGCGACGACGACCCGCGCAAGCCCGCGCGGCGGCGCGCCGGCTCCCGAGAGGCGTGGTAGCGTTTGGGGCATGAGCGTGCTCGCTTGCTTGACGCACTGGTACACGTCGATGCTCTATGTGGTCCCCGTGCTCGCGGTTGGGGGCTGGGGATGGTGGAGCGCGCGGCGCATGTCGCGCAATCGGCGCGACGGCGCAGACGGGCCGACGGCCCTCGACGCCACCGGCCGCTGAAAGCCGTTCGAGCTGGCGATTTAGGAGTTTCTTCACACCTCTTCAGCAGCACGTGAGCAGCATCGGCTTGACTGGCTCTATGACCACGCAGACACCGACCGCCTCCGCAGCCGCCGAAGGGCTCACCGAGCGCGTCGACGCGATCGCCGTGCTCGACGAGAGCGTGCGTCGCAAGGCGCTGACCGAGCGCCCCAGCGGCCACGGCCGCTTCCTGGAGGTGCAGGGAACCGGCGAGGTGCTGCTGATCCCGCTGAACAGCGGCGGGGTGATGCACATCGGGCGCGGCCTGTCGGCCGACCTGCACCTCGACGAGAAGTCCGTCTCACGTCGTCACGCGATGCTCGTGGACCGCCCCTCGGGGGCACGTCTGCTCGACGACCGCAGCTCCAACGGCACGTTCGTCAACGGCCGGCGCGTCGTGCAGGCCGACCTGCACGACGGCGACGTGCTGGTGCTCGGGCGCGTCGTGCTGCGCTACTTGGAGATCTGAGCCCACCGCGCCCAGCGGGCGCGCCGCCGTGCCGCTCCCGCGGGCCTGAACCATCAGGTACTCCACGCGCGTTACCGATCAAACGGCACGCGCTTATACTTGCGCGCTCGACCGTCCCGGTCACGTCCAAACGAGCAGGAGTTCCAAATGAGAATGCGTTTTCTCGCGATGGCTGCGCCGGTGCTGATACTGGTCGCGCTCGCAGGTTGCGGTAGCAGCAGCAGCAGTTCCACGACATCGAACAGCTCGACCGCGTCGGGCGGTTCGACGGCGTCAAGCGGGGCGGTCTCGTCGATCGCGGCCGAAGTGCCCGCGGCGATCAAATCGAAGGGCACGCTGACGATCGCCTCCGACGCGACTTACGCGCCGAACGAGTTCATCGCCTCGGACGGTCACACGGTGGAAGGCATGGACGTCGACCTGCTCAACGCGATCGGCGCGAAGATGGGGCTGAAGGTGAAGTTCATCAACGCGACGTTCGACACGATCATCCCCGGCCTGGCGGCCGGCAAGTACGACCTCGGCGTGTCGTCGTTCACCGACACCAAGGAACGCGAGAAGACGGTCGAATTCGTCGACTACTTCTCGGCGGGCATCTCCTTCTACTCAAAGACGTCGGCGAACCCGGCGGTGAGCACGGTCGCAGACCTGTGCGGCAAAAGCGTGGCGGTCGAGAAGGGCACGGTCGAGCAGGAAGAATCCGAAGCGCAGACGAAGAAGTGCGCGAAAGCCGGCAAGCCAGCCGTCAAGGTGCTGAGCTTCCCCGACCAGAACGGCGCGAACCTGGCGCTGTCCAGCGGCCGCGCGGAACTGGGCATGGCCGATTCGCCGATCGCCGAGTACCAGGTCAAGCAGTCAAACGGCGCCTTCAAGCTGATCGGCACACCCTATGAAGTCGCGCCGTACGGCATCGCGATCCCGAAAGGCAAGGGCCTGACCAACCCGATCGTGGCGGGGCTGAAGGCGATCATCGCCAGCGGCGAATACACGAAGATCCTCGCGAAATGGGGTCTGCAGTCGGGCGCCGTCAGCGCGCCGAAGGTCAACGGCGCGACCGGCTGATCAAGTGATCGAGTAGCAGCGGGTGTCCTCGGAGCCGATCGGAGAAACGGCCGGCCGGCCCGAGGACATCACGGCCGTGCCGGTGCGCCGGCCGGGGCGCTGGATCGCGGCGGCGATCATCCTCGTGGTCGCCGTGGCGCTCGGGCGCTCGGTGGTGAGCAACCCGAACTTCCAGTGGGAAGTCGTCGGGGAATACCTGTTCGACGGGCGCATCCTGCACGGCCTGCGCGTGACGATCGAGCTGACCGTGATCGCGATGGGCATCGGCATCGCGCTCGGCGTGCTGCTGGCGATCATGCGCCTGTCGCCGAACTGGATGGTCTCGTCGGCGAGCTCGTTCTACATCTGGTTCTTTCGCGGCACGCCCGTGCTCGTGCAGCTGCTGTTCTGGTACAACGTCGCGGCTCTGTACCCGACGATCGCGCTGGGCGTGCCGTTCGGCCCGGCGTTCATCCACGCCGACGCGAACACGCTGATCACGCCGTTCACGGCGGCGATCCTCGGCCTCGGGCTCAACGAGGGCGCGTACATGGCGGAGATCGTGCGCGCCGGCATCATCTCGGTCGATCCGGGGCAGGCCGACGCGGCGCAGTCGCTGGGCATGACGCGCCTGCAGACGATGCGCCGCATCGTTCTGCCGCAGGCGATGCGCGTGATCATCCCGCCGACTGGCAACGAGACGATCTCGATGCTCAAGACGTCCTCGCTGGCGAGCGTGATCGTCGTGACAGAGCTGCTGTACGCCTCGCAGCTGATCTACTCGGTGAACTTCAAAACGATCCCGCTGCTGATCGCGGCGAGCTTCTGGTACATCGTGTGCACGAGCGTGCTGTACGTCGGGCAGTTCTACCTGGAGCGCTACTACGGTCGCGGCGCGCGCGACCGTGAGGCCACACCGCTTCAGCGCATGCGCGCGGGCCTGCTGTCGTTCCGCCACCAGCCGAAGGCGCGATGACCGCGACGATGGTCAAGGCCGAGGGCGTGCACAAGCGCTTCGGGCGCGCGGAGGTGCTCAAGGGCGTCTCGCTGGAGGTGCAGGCGGGGGAGGTGATGTGCCTGCTCGGGCCGTCGGGCTCGGGCAAGTCGACGCTGCTGCGCTGCATCAACCACCTGGAGAAGATCAACTCCGGGCGCCTGTCGGTGGACGGCGAACTGGTCGGCTACCGCCAGGTCGGCGACAAGCTGCACGAGCTGCGCGAATCGGAGGTGGCGGCCAAGCGCGCGCAGATCGGCATGGTCTTTCAGCACTTCAACTTGTTTCCGCACATGACGGCGCTCGAGAACGTCACGTGCGCGCCGGTGCGCGTGAAGGGCGAGGCGCGCGAGCCGGCGCAGGCGCGCGCGGTCAAGCTGCTCGCGCAGGTCGGCCTGGCCGACAAGGCCGACGCCTACCCGTCGCAGCTGTCGGGAGGCCAGCAGCAGCGCGTGGCGATCGCCCGCGCGCTGGCGATGGAGCCGAAGCTGATGCTGTTCGACGAGCCAACGTCCGCGCTCGATCCCGAGCTGGTCGGCGACGTGCTCGCGGCGATGCAGCAGCTGGCGCGCGACGGGATGACGATGATCGTGGTCACACATGAGATGGGCTTTGCGCGCGAGGTCGCAGACACGGTCGTGTTCATGGACGCCGGCGTGGTCGTGGAGGCGGGCAATCCAGCGGACGTGCTGAGCAACCCGACGCACGAGCGCACGCGCGCGTTCCTGTCGAAGGTGCTCTAGCTCGCGACGGCGGCATCTGCGTCGACGCCGCGAGCGCGTCAGTCGCCGTCGAGCTCGCGGCTGAGCAGCACGACGGTCTTGGTCGAGCCGTGGTCGAGCTGGCCGACCTCGCGGTAGCCGCGCGAGGCGTGAAAGGCCAACGAGGCGTCGTTGCGTGGCCGGACGTTGACGTCGCACACCATCCGCCCGAACGACTCGGCGGCGGCCTCCATCGCGTCATACAGCGCGGCGCCGACTCCTTCGCGGCGAACCTCGGCGGCGACGGCGATGCGGTCGAGGTACAGAAACGACGGGTAGCGCTCGCTGAACCAGCGGTAGTTGGCGCTGTCGTAGTCGGCGCCCGGAGCGACTGAGATGGCGAAGCCGGCGACGCCGCCGCCATCGCGCTCGACGACGAGGCAGCGGTGCGCGAGCGCGAGGATGTAGCCCAAGCGCTGCTCGTCCATCGGGCTCAGCTCCTGCACGGACGCGGCGTTCAGCGCGAGCACGCGCGAGTGGTCGTCGGGGGTGGCACGGCGCAGCTTCACAGCGCGCACGATACGTAGAGAGGCCGGCGCCGGTCGGATGATCGTCGGCGATCGGCTCATAAGCCCGTGAACATCCACTAAGTTCTCAGAACCATGAGAGCCAGCGGGTGGCGACCGCGCGGGGGCCTTTGCGATGCATCCGGGGCGATGCTGTGAGCGCCTACGGCCACATGCTCGTGCTGGCCAGCGGCGTGCAGGGTGGGGGAGGTCATCCGCCGCAGGCCCACGACACGCTCGTCGTCGCTCTGGTGATCCTGCTGCTGGCGCTCGTGTGCGTCCCGATCGCGCTGTACTTGCGCCGTCGCGGGCGGCGCGTCAAGCCGGTGAGCGACCAGTGGCAGGCGCTGGCGGTGATGGGCGAGCTGTGCCCGCACGGCTGGCAGGCGCAGATCACGCTGTACGGCTGGGGCGCGCCGATTCCCGACGACGCGCCGCCGGCGCGCGCGCCGCTGGTGGAGCTGGAATGGAAGCAGTTCGACGAGGAGCCCGGGCGAGTGGCGGTGGCGCGTCGTGTGTGGGCGCCGACGATCGAGCGGGCGCTGCAGGTGATGGTCGACGACCGGCGCACGGACCTGGCGTTGGAGCAGATCGAGCAGACGGCGCTCGACGAGGACGAGCTGCAGTGGCCCGACTGAGCCGTCAGCGTCAGTTCTCTCGCTCCTGGCCACGCGCCTCGTCAAGCGCCCGCGCGAGCGCCGCACGACCGTCATGCAGCACCGGCTCGCCGTGTGAGACGAGCACCCGCTCGATCGGCAGGTCGAGCAACGACATCATCAGCCGCGCGACGCCCGCGCGATCGGTCTGCGCGCGCGTTAGCCAGCTTTGCGGGCAGACGCGCAGGCCGCCAGCGTCATCGCCGAGCAGGCAGTCGCCGGCGACGAGCGCCGCCGCGCCGGGCAGCCAGAACAGCGTCTCGCCCGCGCCGCGCAACGGCTTGGGCTCGACGCCGGCTGGCACGGCGTTCCAAGCGCGCGACGAGTTGGCCTTGTAGCGCTCGGCGATCACACCCCGGTCGCGGCGATGCCAGCGGATCGTCGTCAGGACGCTCACCGGCCGCCCGTCCACGCGCTCGTCCAGCCAGCGCAGGAACTCGTCGGCGCCCTCGCTCGGCACGATCGGGTCGATGATCGCGACGGCTTCAGGCGCTTCGTAGAGCACCGATCCGACCATCTGCCCCCAATCGGCGGAGCCGCCGGGTTTGGTGTCGGCCTTCCACTCGGGGTGCGCGGCCGTCCAGCGCAGCAGGCCGGGGGCGATCTCCTCGGGCAGCACGCGACGAGGATATTCGTCCGCGTCAGTCGGCGCCGCTTGCGCTGAACAGCAGGCGCTCCTTCTCGGCAGGCGATCCGGGTTCGTAGGCGGCGGTCGTCCACGCCGAACTCTCCTCCAGGTAGATCGGTTCGGCCGTCGGCTGGTCTTCGGCGACCACAGGTGTCGAGAGCAGCTCGTTTGGCTCGGCGTTCGCGCGCGCACGCAGCCGGAAATGCTGAACAGGCGCATGAACTCGCCGAGATAGATGTCGGCGACGCGGGCGAGGCGGCGCGAGCCTCTACTGGAAAATCATCGTCCGAGAACTGCGAGAACTCGCGTGGAATCTCGGCTGGAGAACGGGCGGCGGATGAGGCTACTCCGCCAGCCCCACGGCTTCGAGGGCTTCGGCGAGACTCGCGAAGCCGGTCGCGGCGATCACGCGACCTGCCTGAAATCGGTACACGTACGCCATCTCGGTTTTCACATGTGCGCCGCTCGCGCCCTGCGCGTCGACCGACACGGGTACGACGACAGCGTCGTCGATGTCGATGAACTGCATCGGCACGAAACGAACCGACGTAAAAACTCCCCGGGTCTCCGAGGTCCACGCCCGGATCGCCTCCGTGCCTTGCGTCGTCGGAAAGTCTGGGAGCGTTCTCGTGTAATCAAGCGTGGCGTCCGGGTGGTACATCGCGAGCATCTCCTGCAGCGCCAATTGCGAGCGCGCGACGTTAGTTCCATCTATCGCCGCGTTCCAAAGCTCGAATCCGCGACGCGCCAGCTCTACATTCTCCTGCGACATCGCCTACCCCTCAAGCCGGGCGGCTTTGAGCGCTTCTGCGGTGGTTCGGAAGACCTCGCCGCGGATTACCTTGCCGTTCTCCCCAAATACCCAAAGGTGGGCAAGACGCACGTTGAGATGTGCGCCGCTCGCTCTCCCGGTGCCGGAGATTCGCACCAACGCGATAACGGCGTCGCCGGCGTCGATGAAGTCGTCAGTCTCCAGGTGGAAGTCGGCGAACACCTCAAGCGATTCGCCTACCGAACGCAGAAATCCGTCAGGCCCCTGCAGGGTGCCCGCAGCCGTATCTGCAACGCCGAGTCCGCCTCCGTCCGCCAGCTCGGCGTCTTGAGAGAACAGAGCCGCCGCGCCTTCAACATCCCCGGCGGCATAGAGCGCGTACCCGCGCCTAGTCGTCTCCACGTTCTCCTGCGACATCGCCTACCCCCGTTCCTCGGCGAGGCGTTCGGCGGCAGCACGAGCCTCGTCGATGTCGGTGTAGTTCACGGTCCGCTCGATCAAGCCGTCTACCCAGACGTTGACTACGGCGTAGTGGACCGTGACCTCGCCGCCGCCGTCAGCCAGACGACCCTTCTGAGTTACCACGGTGCAGGTAACTCCGCTACCAAGCTGCACCATCGCGTCGAGGTCTGTTGCGATCCGGTCGTAGGGGCGAAACCAGTCTTCCATGAACTCTTGGATCGCCGTACGGCCTCGAAACACCCCGAGACCCCCCGCCGACAGATCGAACACGGCGTCGGGACGATAGAAGCTCATGATCCCGCCAATGTCACGACTCGCCGTTGGCTGGAACGCGCGGCGGGCCAGCTCCACCAGATCGGTGGTCGTGGACTCCTCAGACATCGCCCGGCCAGTATCCCGCAGGTGATCAGTCCAGGCCGGCCAGCTCGCGCGCTCGCTGCCGAGCCTGCTCGAAGCCCTCGACCTCCTCGACGCAGACAGGCCACTCGATGCGGAAGCGGCCTTCTCCAAGCACGGACACAGAGACGTCGCCGATCATCGGTAACGGTCGGGCCTCGTTGGTCTGCCAGGGGTCGGGTTTACGGTGGTCGGGCACCTCTAGGAGTTGTAGTTCGCCGCAGCGTTGACCGCGATGATGAGGAGCAGGACGCCAAGGCCGATCGCCGCGGCAGCGCCACCGCGGGGCTGGCCCTTGGCGGTGATGAAGAGGAAGGCGCCTCCGCTGATCAGCAGGACGCTAACGACGAAGAGGGCGAAAAGGTCCACCCCGTGAGGATGCACCAAGCGCGAGCGTCGAGCAAGGCGTCTCGCTAGGGAGAGCCCGAGCATGAGCGAGCACTACAAGCAGGGCTTTGAGTCCGGGCTACGCAGTATGGCGGCCTATCTTCGGTAGGGAGATTTCTGCCGGCCGGCCAGCTGCACCGCTCCGAGATCGGCGATGAACAGCAGCGAAAAGGCAGCAGCGTCGACTTAGAGCGGCCTCGCGCGCACAAGAAAGTCAAGCGCGCCCGGCAAGATTCGAACTTGCGACCTCTCGCTCCGGAGGCGAGCGCTCTATCCACTGAGCTACGGGCGCAGGCGACGGCGCGGCAGCGTCATCGGCTGTCGCGAGAGCTTACCGCCGCCAACTCGCACGTTTACATCCTCGGACGGCCCCCCGCCGCCCTGGCGGCGAGAGCGCTTACCGCCGCCCGTCGCCGTCAATCCCCTCGCCACGCTCGCGCAGCCGCTCTCGTTCGACGTCGGCACGTCGCTGCGCCTCGGCATGCGCCGGGTTGTCGCGCGGGATTTCGTGCGGTGAGATGTCTCCGCGCAAGTCGCCGGAGTTAGCCAGGTCTTCACCGCCGCCGGCGTCGCCATGCGCCGGGCGCTGGCGTTTGATTCGCCGAACGAGGTCGGAGAGGACCGACATGGCTCTCGATTACCCGGTCGCGCGTGCGCGTAACCGGTCGTCGGCCACATAGTCCGCCATCGCGGGGCCACATCGCATGCGCTCGCGCCGCTACCGTTGCCGTCATGGATCTGTCGCTGTTCTTCGCCGGCACCGGCGGCTCGGTTCCCGGCGCTCGGCGCGGCCTGCCGGCGATCCTCGCGCGGCTGGGCGGCGACCGGCTGCTGTTCGACTGCGGCGAAGGCACGCAGCGCCAGCTCGTGCGCTCGATCGGGCTGGTGGACATGGAGTGCGTGTTCATCACGCACTTCCACGCCGATCACTGGCTCGGCCTGCCGGGCATGCTCAAGTCCTTCGCGCTGCGCGAACGCGAGCAGCCGCTCACCGTGTACGGCCCCCGCGGGCTCAACGAGCTGATGGGGCTGATGCGCAGCATCTACGGTCGCCTGCCGTACGAGCTGGACATCGTCGAGCTGGAGCCCGCCGAGACCGTGCAGCGCGACGGCTACTTCGTCGCCGCCGTGCCCGTCAGCCACCGCGCTGCGTCGTCGTTCGGCTACGCGATCGTCGAGCACGCCCGCCCGGGTCACCTCGACGCGCAACTGGCAGAGCGCCTGGGCGTGAGCCCCGGCCCGGACTTCGGTCGCCTGCAACGCGGCGAGACCGTCGACGGCGTCTCGCCGCAGCAGGTCATGGGGCCCGAACGCGAGGGCCGCAAGATCGTGCTGTCCGGCGACACCGAGCCGTGCGAAGCGCTGCGAATCGCCGCGCACCAGGCGGACGTGCTGGTCCACGAGGCCACGTTCATCGACGAGGAGATCGACCGCGCGCGCGTGACCGCGCACAGCACCGCGCGCCAGGCCGCAGAGCTGGCGCGCGACGCCGAGGCGCGGCTGCTCGCGCTCACGCACATGTCCACGCGCTACGCCGGCGCGCAGGTGCGCGACGAGGCGCGCGCCGTGTTCGCGCCGACCGAGGCGCCGCGCGACTTCGACACGATCGAGGTGCCGTTTCCCGAGCGCGGCCCCGCCGTGCTCGTGCGCTGGTCTGAGCGCCAGGCGCGCGAGCGCGCGAGCGGCGAGCCGAGCGAGGCCATCGCAGCCCCCTGATACATTCCGCTGGATCCTTTAACCCGGTCCCGAGAGGCCAGGAAGGTGCAGATGGATTCCAGCAGCGAGAAGGTCGTCCTCCGCGAGGAGGACGTTCAGCGAGCGCTCACGCGCATCGCCCACGAGATAGTCGAGCGCAACCCCGACGACCGCGCGCTCGCCATCGTCGGCATCCACCGTCGCGGCGCCTTTCTCGCGCACCGCCTCAGGGACGCGCTCGAGGGACTGCTCGACGCCGACGTGCCGCTAGGCGACCTCGACATCGGCTTCTACCGCGACGACGTCGCCAGCCGCCCCGACGCGCCGGTCGTGCACGCCTCGCACATCGACTTCGACATCACCGGGCGCACCCTTGTGATCGTCGATGACGTGCTGTTCACCGGGCGCACCGTGCGCGCCGCCATCGAGGCGCTGTTCGACTACGGCCGTCCCGAGCGCGTGCAGCTGGCCGTGCTCGCCGACCGCGGGCACCGCGAGCTGCCGATCCGCCCGGACTACGTCGGCAAGAACCTGCCGACCTCGCGCGCCGAGCACGTGCACGTACGCGTGTCAGAGCTCGACGGACTCGACGAGGTCGCCATCGCGCCCGCCGCGATGGAGGTCGCATGACGAGCCGCCAAACCGCGCACGCGCACGTTTCGCGCAGCGCACCGCGCGACCGACGCGACGCGCAGGAGTGGAGTACGCGATGAACCACCTGCTGTCGATCGAAGACCTCGACCGCGCGGGCATCGAACGCATCGTCGAGCAGGCGCAGCGCTTCGCCGAGGTCTCTGATCGCGAGATCAAGAAGGTCCCGGCGCTGCGCGGGCGCATGGTGCTCAACCTGTTCTACGAGGCGTCCACGCGCACGCGCAGCTCCTTCGAGCTGGCCGCCAAGCGCTTGTCGGCCGACGTCGTCAACTTCGCCGCCAGCGGTTCGAGCGTGGAGAAGGGCGAGTCGCTGAAGGACACGGTGCTCACGCTCAGCGCGCACAAGCCCGACGCGATCGTGCTGCGCACGCCGTGGGCCGGCGCCGCGGAGCTGGTGTCCGGGTGGTGCAGCGCCGCCATCGTCAACGCCGGCGACGGCAAGCGCGAGCACCCCACGCAGGCGCTGCTCGACGTGTACACGCTGCGCAACCGCCTCGGAGCGCTCGACGGCGCTTCAATCTGGATCGTCGGCGACGTCGCGCACTCGCGCGTCGCGCGCTCGAACATCATCGCCTTTCAGCGCATGGGCGCCGACGTGACCGTCGCCGGGCCGCCGACGCTCATCCCGCGCGGCATCGAGGCGCTCGGCTGCGACGTGCGCTTCACGCTCGACGAGCTTCCGTCCGCCGACGTCGTGTACGCGCTGCGCATGCAACATGAGCGCATGAGCGAGACGTGGGTGCCGTCGCTGCGCGAGTACGCCTCCTGGTATCAGGTCAACGGCAAGCGCCTGTCGCCGCGCCAGGTGCTCATGCACCCCGGTCCCGTAAACCGCGGCGTCGAGCTTTCCGGCGAGGTCGTCGACTCGCCGCAGGCCGTCATCACCGCCCAGGTCGAGGCCGGCGTCGTCGTGCGCATGGCCGTGCTGTACGAGCTGCTCGCCGGAGCCAGCGCGCCGCCGCAGGCCGGCGGGCGCGCGCATACCGCCGACGCCGCCATCGGCGAGCGCCAGCCCGCGTGATGCCCGCCGCCCCGCTCGTGCGAGCCCCCCAGCAGCCGGCCGACATGCTGTTGCGCGACGTGCACGTGCTCGACCCGCGCGCGCCGCTCGACGCCCGCCACGACGTGCGCGTGCGCGCCGGGCAGATCGCCGAGATCGCTGCGCCCGGGCACGCTCGCGCTCCCAGCCCGACGAGGAGCTGCTGGAGGGGCGCGGCCGCCACCTGCTGCCGGCCTTCTTCGACCCGCACGTGCACATGCGCACGCCTGGCCAGGAGCACAAGGAGGACCTCGACAGCGGCACGCGCGCGGCCGCCGCCGGCGGCTATGCGGCCGTTCTCGCGATGCCCAACACCGACCCCGTCCTGGACTCCGCGCCGCTGCTTCGCTCACTGCGCGACACAGCCGCGCGCGAAGCGCGCATATCAATCGGTTTTATGCCCTCCATCACACGCGGGCTGCAGGGCGAGCAGCTGACCGAGATGGCCGAGCTGCGCCAGGAGGGCGCTGTCGGCTTCACCGACGACGGTCGGCCCGTGCAGAGCGCCGGCATGCTGCGAAAGGCGCTGCAGTACCAGCGCCTGTGCGGTGGCGTGATCGCGCTGCACGAGGAGGACCCGACGCTGTCGCGCGGTGGCGCCATGCACGAGGGCGAGGTGAGCGCCGCGCTCGGCATCGGCGGCATCCCCAGCATCAGCGAGTCCACGATGGTCGCGCGCGACGCCGCACTCGCCGGCTACGAGGACGCGCGCGTGCACTTCCAGCACCTCAGCTGCGTCGCCTCCGTGCAAGCCGTCGCGCACGCCAAGTCGCAGGGCTGGCGCGTCAGCAGCGAGGTCTCGCCGCATCACCTGCTGCTCACCGAGCACGACGTGCGCGCCATGGACACGCGCATGAAGATGAACCCACCGCTCGCCACCGAGGCCGATCGCCAGGCGCTCGTCGACGGGCTGCGCGAAGGCGCCATCGACTGCGTCGCCACCGACCACGCGCCGCACGCGCGCGAGGAGAAGGAGGTGCCGTTCGAGCAGGCGCCCATGGGCACCACCGGCCTCGAGACAGCGTTCGCCGCGCTGTACACCGGGCTCGTGCTGCCCGGCGTGCTCGATCTCGCGCTGCTCGTCACGCGCATGACCGCCGGCGCCGAGCTGTTCGACCTGCCCACGCCGCGCATCGCGCCCGGCGAGCCCGCCAACCTCACGCTGCTCGACCTCGACGCCGAGTGGGTCGCCGGCGAGCGCGGTTGGGAGAGCCGATCGGAGAACAACTGCTTTACCGGGCGCGCACTGCGCGCGCGCGTGATGCTCACGCTGTCCGGCGGGACCGTCGCCTACCGCGAACGCAGCTTCTCGGTGGTCAGCCCCTGATGGCCCTGCTGGAGCCGAATCGCGCCGCGCTCGTCGTCGTCGACGTGCAGGAGGGCTTTCGCCCGTACGAGTCCTTCGCTCCCGTCGTCGCCGCGTGCGCCAAGCTGATCGCCGGCGCGCGCATCCTCGGTCTGCCGGCGCTCGTATCCGAGCAGTACCCCAAAGGGCTCGGCCACTCCGCGCCGGAGCTGGGCCTGCAGGACGAGCCGCGCATCGACAAGACCGTCTTCTCGGCCGTGCGCGCCGACGGCTTCGAGCGCTCGCAGATCGGCGGCGAGCGCGACCAGGCGCTCGTCTGCGGCATCGAGGCGCACGTGTGCGTGTCACAGACCGTGCACGACCTGCTCGACCGCGGCGTCGAAGTGCACGTGCCCGCCGACGCCGTCGGCTCGCGTCACCAGATCGACTACCAACGCGGTCTGGAGCGCCTGCAGCGCGCCGGCGCCGTCGTCACCACCGTCGAGGCGTCGCTGTTCGAGCTGCTGCAGCGCGCCGGCACGCCCGAGTTCAAGTCCGTCCAAAAACTGATTCTGTGAGCGAGCGCCGCCCCGGATACGTGCTGCTGGAGGACGGCATGCGCCTCGACGGCGAGCTCTGCGGCGCCGACGCCACGGCGCTCGGCGAGGTCGTGTTCACGACCGGCATGTCCGGCTATCAGGAGTCGATGACCGACCCTTCGTTCGCCGCGCAGCTGATCGCCTTCACCTACCCGCACATCGGCAACTACGGCGCAAGCGCCGCGGCGATGGAGTCTGAGCGTCCGTGGGCGCGCGCGGCGATCATGCGCGAGGCCGGCAACCGCGAGGACGCGCCCAGCGCCGAGCGCGGCTGGCTGGACTGGTTGACCGACTGCGGCGTCAGCGCCATCACCGGCGTCGACACGCGCACGCTCGTGCGCCACATCCGCGACGCCGGCGCGATGCGCGGCGGCGTGTTCGGCGCCGACGTCGACGAGCGCCAGGCGCGCGAGATGATCGACGCCGAGCCGCCGATGGCCGGGCAGGATCTCGCCGCCGTAGTCACGCCCGCCGCGGTCACCCATCACGGCCACGACGGCGACGGGCCGCGCATCGCCGTGATCGACACCGGCATCAAGGGCTCGATGGTGCGCGAGCTCGTCGCGCGCGGCGCGCGCGTGTCGCTGCACCCGTGCACCAGCGGCCCCGAGCAGCTGCTCGCCGGCGACCCCGACGCGATCTTCCTCGCCAACGGCCCCGGCGACCCGGCGGCGCTCGACTACGTCGTCGACACCGTGCGCGCGCTCGTCGGCGTCAAGCCCGTGTGGGGCATCTGCCTGGGCCACCAGCTGCTCTGCCGCGCCGTCGGCCTCGACACGTTCAAGCTGCCCTTCGGCCACCGCGGCGCCAACCACCCCGTAAAGGACCTGCAGACCGGCAAGGTCGAGATCACCTCGCAGAACCACGGCTTCGCCGCCGTCGGTCCGGGCGGCGCGCGCACGATCGACTTCGACGAGCCCGTGCGCTGGGACACGGATTTCGGCGCCGCCGCGCTGTCGCACGTCAACCTCTATGACCGCACCGTCGAGGGCCTGGAGCTGCTCGACGTGCCGGGCGGCACCGTGCAGTACCACCCCGAGGCCGGCCCCGGCCCGCACGACTCGCTGTACCTGTTCGACCGCTTCCTCGCCCGCATCGCCGAGGCCGCCTGATGGCGGCCGATCTCCTCGCCGCGGCCGATCGCCGCGCGCCCGCCGTCCCTCGCCGCCAGATCGCGCAGGCTGCAGCGCATGCCTAGGCGCGACGACATCCACAAGATCCTCATCCTCGGCTCCGGGCCGATCGTCATCGGCCAGGCCGCCGAGTTCGACTACTCGGGCGTGCAGGCGTGCAAGGTGCTGCGCGAGGAGGGCTATGAGGTCGTGCTCGTCAACTCCAACCCCGCGACGATCATGACCGACCCGGAGTTCGCCGAGGCGACGTACATCGAGCCCTTGCTGCCCGGTCCGGTCACCCAGGTCATCGAGCGCGAGCGCCCCGACGCGCTGCTCGGCACGCTCGGCGGGCAGACCGCGCTGAACCTCGCCAAGGCGTTGCACGACGACGGCACGTTGCAGCGCTGTGGCGTCGAGCTGATCGGCGCCAACTACCAGGCGATCGCCTGCGCCGAGGATCGCGAGCTGTTCGGCCAGGCGATGGCGCAGGCCGGCCTGAGCATGCCCAAAAGCGCCATCGCGACGAGCCTCGACCAGGCGCTCGCCGCCGCCGAGCAGATCGGCCTGCCGTGTGTCGTGCGCCCGGCGTTTACGCTCGGCGGGCGCGGCGGCGGCATCGCGCGCACGCCCGAGGACTTCCGGCGGATCGTCGCCTCGGGCATCGAGGCCTCGCCGATCGGCCAGGTGCTGCTCGACGAGTCGGTCATCGGCTGGGGCGAGTTCGAGCTGGAGGTGATGCGCGACCGCGCCGACAACGTCGTCATCGTCTGCTCGATCGAGAACGTCGACCCGATGGGCGTGCACACCGGTGACTCGGTCACCGTCGCGCCGCAGCAGACGCTCACCGACGACCTCTACCAGCGCCTGCGCGACCAGGCGATCGCCGTCATCCGCGCCGTCGGCGTCGAGACCGGCGGCTCCAACGTGCAGTTCGCCGTCGATCCCGAGACCGAGCAGATCCACGTGATCGAGATGAACCCGCGCGTGTCGCGCTCCTCCGCGCTGGCCTCCAAGGCGACCGGCTTTCCGATCGCCAAGATCGCCGCGCGCCTCGCAGTCGGCTACCTGCTGGAGGAGATCGACAACGACATCACCGGCGTCACGCCAGCGTGCTTTGAGCCGACGATCGACTACGTCGTCGTCAAGTGGCCGCGCTTCGCGTTTGAGAAGTTCCCCGGCTCGGACTCCACGCTGACCACGCACATGAAGTCCGTCGGCGAGACGATGGCCTTCGGGCGCACCTTCCAGCAGGCCTTCGCCAAGGCGCTTCGCTCGCGCGAGCTGGACAAGCCGCCCGCGCTCTCAGACGTGTCAGAGCCGGATCTGCTGGCGCGCCTGGAGGTTCCCCGACCCGACCGCTACGAGGTCGTGCTCGAGCTGCTCGCGCGCGGCGTCGACGTCGAGGCCGTGCGCGCGCTGACGCACATCGACCCGTGGTTCCTCGCCGAGCTGCGCGAGCTGGCGTTGGAGCCCAACGCGCCGTTCGCCGGCGAGCGCTCGTTCATGTCCGTCGACACGTGCGCCGGCGAGTTTCCCGCGCGCACGCCCTACTACTACTCAGGCTGGGAGCGCTCCGGCGCCCGCGCCGCGGGCCACGAGGTCGCTCGCGCGGGCGACCGCGCCGGCGGCTCCGAGCGCGCCTCCGTGGTCATCCTCGGCTCCGGGCCCAACCGCATCGGTCAGGGCATCGAGTTCGACTACTGCTGCGTGCACGCCGCCATGACCGTGCGCGAGTCCGGCTGCGACGCCGTGATGATCAACTGCAACCCCGAGACCGTCTCCACCGACTACGACACGTCTGACCGCCTGTACTTCGAGCCGCTCACGCTGCAGGACGTGCTCGCGGTGATCGAGGTCGAGCGCCCGCGCGGCGTGATCCTGCAGTTCGGCGGGCAGACACCGCTGAAGCTCGCCGCCGGCCTCGCCGACGCCGGCGTGCCGCTGCTAGGCACGAGCGTCGGCGCGATCGACCTCGCCGAGGATCGCGGTCGCTTCGGCGCGCTGCTCTGCGAGCTCGGCTACAAAGCGCCGCCGTATGCGACCGCGCGCTCGGTCGCCCAGGCGCTCGACTGCGCCGACGACGTCGGCTTCCCGTTGCTCGTGCGCCCCTCCTACGTGCTCGGCGGGCGCGCCATGGAGATCGTCTACTCGCGCGACGGCCTGCACGACTACCTGCGCCGCGAGGGCGTCGCCGACGGCGGGGGAGCGGGCGCAAACCGGCAGGCCCCGGAGATCTTCCTCGACCGCTTCCTCGAGAACGCCACCGAGGTCGACGTCGACGCGCTGTGCGACGGGCGCGAGGTGTGGATCGGCGGCATCATGCAGCATGTCGAGGAGGCCGGCGTGCACTCCGGCGACAGCGCTTGTGTGCTGCCGCCGCACTCGCTCGGCGAGCAGATGCTCGACCAGATCCGCGCCGCCACGCGCGAGATCGCGCTGGCGATCGGCGTCGTCGGGCTGATCAACGTGCAGTACGCGATCCACGGCGGCGAGCTGTACGTGATCGAGGCCAACCCGCGCGCGTCGCGCACCGTCCCGTTCGTCTCAAAGGCCGTCGGGCTGCCGCTGGCCAAGCTCGCCTGTCGCATCATGCTCGGCGAGTCGATCGCCGAGATGGCGCTGCCGCGCGAGCGCGAAGGCATCGGCTTCGGCGAGCACGTGTGCGTCAAGGAGGCCGTGCTGCCGTTCGACCGCTTCGAGGGCTCAGACGCGCTGCTCGGCCCGGAGATGCGCTCGACCGGCGAGGTGATGGGCATCGCGCGCGACTTCCCCGCCGCCTTCGCCAAGGCGCAGGCCGCAGCCGGGCTGCCGCTGCCGACCTCCGGCACCGCGTTCATCACCGTCACCGACTCCGACAAGGCCGGCGCGTTCGCCGTAGCGCAGATCCTGCACGACAACGGCTTCTCCATCGTCGCCACGCGCGGCACCGCCGAAGCGATCGAGCGCATGGGCGTGCCGGCGCAGCGCATCAACAAGATCGGCGAGGGCTCGCCGCACGTGCTCGACTGGATCGAGCGCGGCGACGTCGACCTGGTCGTCAACACGCCCACCGGCTACGGCGCGCGCACCGACGGCTATGAGATCCGTCGCGCCGCCGTCTCGCACGGCATTCCCTGCGTGACCACGCTCGCCGCCGGCGTGTCCGCCGCGCGCGCGATCTCCAGCGCCAGGCGCGACGGTGAGCCGGCCGTGCTGTGCCTGCAGGAGCTGCACGGCGTGCGCACGGCGGGCGGGGTGCAGACGGCGTGAGCGAGTGGAGCGCCGCGCCCGCGCCGTTTGAGCGCCGGCTGCTGACGGTGCTCGCCAACGACCAGCTCGGCGCCTACCGCGTGCTGCGCGTCGCCGACGTGCAGACGCCAGAGCCGCGCCCCGGCCAGTTCGCCATGCTCGCCGCCGCCGAGCGCTGGGGCGCGGGGGAGGACGAGCGCCCGTATCTGCCGCGCGCCTTCTCCATCGCCCGCCGCCGCGTCGGGGAGTCGCACTTCCTGCTCGAGGACGTCGGCCCGGGCACCAACCGCCTGTGTGAGCTGCGCGACGGCGACGCGCTGTGGGCGCTGGGGCCGCTCGGCAACGGCTTCTCGCCGCCCGCGCCCAGACACCGCGCGATCCTCGTCGGCGGCGGCGTCGGCATCGCGCCGCTGGCGATCCTGCAGGACGCGCTGGAGGCCGACGGTGAGAGCGACGTGACGGTGCTGCTCGGCTTTCGCGACGGCGCGCGCGCGCAAGGCGCGTCGCTGCTGCACGGCGCGCGCGTGGCCACCGACGACGGCTCGGTCGGCCACCACGGCCTGCTCACCGAGCTGCTGTCCAAGGAGCTGTACGAGGACTCGCGCGCGACCGTCTACGCGTGCGGCCCCGCGCCCATGCTCGAGGCCGTGCGCGCGATGTGCGCCACGCGCGGCGTCAGCGCGCAGCTCGCGCTCGAGGCCGGCATGGCCTGCGGCTTCGGCGCCTGTTACGGCTGCGCCGTCCCGCGCCGCGGCGGCGGATACCTGCGCGTGTGCGTCGACGGGCCCGTGATCGACGCCGCCGAGCTGGAGCGGGTCTCAGAGCACGCAGGGTCGCCCGCGTGAGCGCCGACGCCGGCGACGCAATGCCCGACGAGCCGGAGCGGGGCGCCGAGGCGGCGTCGGCGGACGTCGAGTTCTGCGGCCTGCGCCTCGCCCATCGCGTGATCAACGGCTCGGGCACGTTTGACGCGATCGCCGCGCGGCGCGCGTTCGGCGCGGCGCTCGTGCGCGACTTCCCGTTCGCCGCGTACGTGTCCAAGACGATCACGCTGCAGCCGCGCGCCGGCAACCCGCCGCCGCGCCTGTGGGAGGCGGCCAGCGGGCTGATCAACTCGATCGGGCTGCCCAACAAGGGCCTCGACGCCTACGTCGCCGAGGACCTGCCGCAGCTCGCCGAGCTGCCCGTGCCGCTGATCACCAACGTGATGGGCTCGACCGCCGACGAGCTGTCGGCGCTCGTCGGCGCCTGCGACGAGCAGGCGCCGATCGCCGCGATCGAGCTCAACGTGTCGTGCCCCAACGTCAAGACCGGGCTGGACATCGGCGCCGACCCGCGCCAGCTCGCGCAGGTCGTCGGCGCGTGTCGCGCGCAGACGGCAAAGCCGTTGATCGTCAAGCTCACGCCCAACACCGCAGACGTCCCCGCCTGCGCCGCCGCCGCGCAGGACGCCGGCGCGGACGCCGTCTCGCTGATCAACACGCTGCGCGCGACCGCGCTCGCGCCGGGGCGGGGCGAGGCGGCCGCGCCGTGGCTGGGCGGTGGCAGCGGCGGCCTGTCGGGACCGGCGATCCGCGCCGTCGCCCTGGCGCAGGTCGCCGCCGTGGCGGCGCGCGTGGAGATTCCCGTCGTCGGCATGGGCGGCGTCCAGCGCGCCGCGCACGCGCGCGACCTGCTCGACGCCGGCGCCGCGCTCGTGGCCGTCGGCACCGAGAGCTTTCGCGATCCCACCGTCGGCGCGCGCATCGCCGCGCAGCTTCGCGCCGAGCGGTGAAAAGGACACGACCTTGCGTCGTTCGCGCGACGCGCGCGTTCCCGGAAAACCGCAACGAGCGGACGTTTGCACGACCGTGAAATGCGTTGTGAAAACGTTGCCCTACCGTCCACCATCCTCGACACGCCTGCACCTCAAGCTGAGGTCCAGCTGAATTAGGGGAGTTTGTCTTGATCGGCCGCTTCGGGTGTGTAGACTCGCCGCCCATGACGACGGCGACCGGTACGACGTCCTCTAACGCATCCATGGCTCCCGAGCGATCGCTAAACCAGAGAATGGACGCGCTCGCAAGGGCAAACGAGATACGAATCAAGCGCGCGCAGCTCAAGCGCGACCTCAAGGCCGGCCGCCTGTCGATCCACTCGCTGCTGCTCAAGCCGCCCGAATACGTCGAGACGGCCAAGGTCTTCGACATGCTGCTCGCCGTTCCAAAGTACGGCCGCGTGAAGGTCAACAAGATCCTCGCCCACTGCCGCATCGCCCCGAGCAAGACCATCGGCGGGCTCTCCGAGCGCCAGCGCTCCGAGCTTATTTCGCTGCTGCACCGATAGACAGCGGGCGGCCGCTGGACGGCGCGAGGCGGTGTCCTCGGTCGCTCGTGTGCGCTTCGCACACCACGCTCCCTGCGTCCTGGCCTCGCTTGCCCAGCGGCCGCAATGCAGGACCAGCCACCCGACGACGCTTCCTCCGACCGCGTCACTAGGGTTGCGCGCCGTGGCCAGGGTGTTCGTCATCACCGGTCCGTCGGGGGTCGGCAAGGGGACGCTGATCCGCGGGCTGATGCAGCGCATCGACGGACTCGAGCTGTCGGTCTCGGCGACCACGCGCGCGCCGCGGCCGGGGGAGGCCGACGGCGTCGACTACCACTTCCTCACGCGCGAGGAGTTCGACCGCCGCGTCGCCGCCGGCGACTTCGTCGAGCACGCCGACTACGCCGGGCGCAGCTACGGCACGCTGCGCTCGGAGCTCGAGAGCCGCGTCGCCGCCGGCGTGCCCGTGGTGCTCGAGATCGAGGTGCAGGGCGCGCGCCAGGTGCGCGCGGCGATGCCCGAGGCCGTGCAGGTGTTCATCGCGCCGCCGTCGCTCGACGCGCTGCGCACGCGCCTGATCGGGCGCGGCACCGACGACACCGCGGAGGTCGAGCGCCGACTGCAGGTCGCAGAGCAGGAGCTCGCGGCGCAGCCCGAGTTCGCCCACGTCGTCGTCAACGACCGCCTCGACGACGCTTTGGAACAGCTCACCGACATCGTCGCCGCCGAGCTCTGAGCGGGCGCCTGGCCGGCGCGCTCCGGCGTCCTCGATCGCTCACGTGCTTTCGCACGCTTCGCTCACTGCGTCCTTGGATCGCTTGACCAGTCACCCGCTCAGGGGCGTGTTGGCGGGGGCAGGGCGCGGCGGCCACTACACTGAGCGTCCCCGAGGAAAGGCATCAGCGACCGTGATCTCCCCCCGCATCGACCGACTGCTCGACAACGTCGACTCGAACTACGCGAGCGTCGTCGTGTCCGCCAAGCGCGCGCGACAGATCAACAGCTACTACCACAACCTCGGCGAGGGGACGTTCGACGAGTTCCCGCCCCCGATGATCGAAACCGGCTCGAAAAACTACTTGACGATCGCCCTCGAGGAGGTCGCTGCAGGAAAGATCAAGTACCACTACCGCTGAGCGGGCGCCTGGCCGGCGCGCTCCGGCGTCCTCGGGCGCTCGTGTGCTCTCGCACACTTCGCTTCCTGCGTCCTTGGATCGCTTGACCAGCCACCCGCTCAGGGGCGCTTGGCTGGCGGCGGGGCTCGATTCAGCCCCGCAACGGCCGCGCCAGGCCGCCGCTTGGCGCGCCGCAACGGTGTAGCCAGCGGTTGCTAGACGCGGCGAACCTCTCTACAACCTAGTCATGGCGCGCATCCTGCTGGGCGTTAGCGGCGGGATCGCCGCGTACAAGGCGCTCGAGTTCGTGCGCCTGGCGACGGGCGCCGGGCACGCCGTGCGCGTCGTGCAGACGCCGGCCAGCCAGCGCTTCGTCGGCGAGGCTGTCGTTCGCCGCGCTGAGCGGCGCGCCGGTGCTCGTCAGCGAGTTCGAGCGCGACCCCGCGCGCGGCGCGTTTCCCGGCGACGAGCCGCCGGCGCACGACCCGCTCAGCCACCTGGAGCTCGTCGCGCAACGCCGACGTGTTCCTGATCGCGCCGGCCTCGGCCAACACGATCGCCAAGCTCGCCACCGGCGCGGCCGACAACCTGCTGACGCAGCTGCGCGCTGGCCGCCACGTGCCCGCTGATCGTCGCGCCGGCGATGAACAACCACATGTACGAGCACGCGGCCACGCACGCCAACGTGCAGCACGCTGCGCGAGCGCGGCGTGACGATCGTCGAGCCCGGCGCCGGGCGCTGGCGTCCAAGGGCGAGCAGGGCGTCGGGCGCCTGGCCGAGCCGCCCGCAGCTGCTGGCCGCGTGCGAGGCGGCGCTGGGCGGCGCCGCGCGGACGTCGTCGCCGGGCAACGGCGCATCCGCGCATCGCGGCGCGGCCGATGGAGCCAGCGACACAGCGATTGGCGCGGGACTGCGCGTGCTCGTCACCGCCGGCGGCACGCGCGAGCCGATCGACAGCGTGCGCTTCGTCGGCAACAGCTCCTCCGGGCGCATGGGCCTGGCGCTCGCCGAGGCGGCGCTCGCGCGCGGCGCCGAGGTGACGCTCGTCGCCGCCAACGTCGCGCTGGCGGCCAGCGCCGCGATCGCGCGCCGCGACGTCGTCACCGCCGAGCGAGCTGCGGCGCGCGTGCGAGCGCGAGTTCCCCGCCGCCGACGTGCTGCTGATGGCCGCCGCCGTCGCCGACTTCCGCCCGGTCGCCGCGCACGCGGGCAAGATCAAGAAGGCCGGTCGCGAGCGGCCTGGAGCTGCGAGCTGGAGGCGACCGCCGACGTGCTCGCGGCGCTCTCGGCGCAGCGACGCGACCGGCCAGACGCTCGTCGGCTTCGCCGCCGAGCACGGCGAGCGACGCCGTCGAGCTGGCGCGGCGCAAGCTGCAGCGAGAAGGGCCTGGACGCGATCGTCGTCAACGACATCTCGCGCACGGACATCGGCTTCGACGCCGACGCCAACGAGGTCACGATCCTCACCGCCGACGGCTCGCCGGACGGCGCGATCGAGGTCGCGCGGGCGAGCAAGGCGCAGGTCGCCGAGGCGATCCTCGACGCCGTCGAGAGCCTGCGCGGCGCTCAATAAACTGGGAGGCTGTGGACAGCGTCTATGACCTCTATCAGCGCGGCTGCGAGCTGCTCGACCACGGCGACCACCAGGCCGCGATCGTGCCGCTGAGCAGGGCGCGCGACCTGGAGCCCGACAAGGCCTCGATCCGCGAGGCGCTCGGGCGTGCGCTGTTTCACGCCCAGCGCTACGAGGCGCGCCGCCGAGGAGTTCCGACGCGGTCGCCGCGAACACGCCGACCAACGACTACGCGCTGTTCTGCCTGGGCCGCTCGATGCAGCTGCTGGGGCGCCATCGCGAGGCCTGCCAGCCGCTCGCGCTGGCGTGCTCGCTGCGCCCCGAGCGCGAGGACTACCGCGTCTACCGCGATCGCGCGCGGCGCGACGCGCACGTCGCCTGAGCGTCGCGTCGCGAGCGCCGTCGAAGCGCCGCCCGTGCAGGCAAAGCCGCTCACGCGCAAGCGGCCCGATGCTATGCTCGACCGACAGCTTTCGTGCCGGCGTGCAGACGCCGGTAGCAGTACCGAAAGTGGGCGCACGCCCGCTTTTTTTGCGTAAAGGAGCAAGTTCGATGACACCCATACAGACAGATATCGAGAGGCGTCTGGCGCTCAGCGAGCCCGACGTCGAGGTGCTGCTCGCCGAGGTGCTCGGCGGCCGCTCGCTGCGCGTGTTCATCGACCATCCCGACGGCGTCACGCTGGCGCTGTGCGAGCGCGTCACGACTGCTGCTCACCGACCTGCGCGAGCGCTACTCGCTGGAGGTCTCCTCGCCGGGCGCCGAGCGCCCGCTGACCAAGCCCGCGCACTTCCGCCGCTTCGTCGGCCGCCGCGCCCGCGTGCGCACGCGCCACCCGCGCCCGCTCAGCGCCGAGCGGCGAGCGCCGCCACGGCGAGCGCGCGCGCGCGTCGCAGAGCTTCACCGGCGAGCTCGTCGGAGCCTCCGACGAGGAGATCACGCTGGCCGCCGACGGGGGCGTCATCGCGATCCCCTACTCGGAGATCCGCCGATCGAACCTGGTCGAGGAGTAGACGCGTCATGTCACGCGAAATCCTTGAGGCCATGCACGCGCTGGCGCGCGAGAAGGGCATCGAGCCCGAGAAGCTGATGATCGCGCTCGAGGACGCGCTGCTCTCCGCCTACAAGAAGCAGCCCGGCTCGGCCAAGTACGCACGCGTGGAAATGGACCGCGAGACGGCCGACTTCCGCGTGATCGAACTGATCATCCCCGAGCGCCTGGAGGCGCACCTGATCGTCGAGACGATCGACGAGGAAACGACCGTCGACCCCGAGACGGGCGAGATGCGCGAACCCGAGGAACCGGAAATCGACCCGGCCAAGTTCGCCGAATACCGCGACCAGATCGACGAGCGCGACGTCACGCCCGACGACTTCGGGCGGATCGCCGCGCAGACCGCCAAGCAGGTGATCCTGCAGCGCATCCGCGAGGCCGAGCGCGACATGATGTACGAGGAGTACCGCGACCGCGTCGGCGAGCTGATCACCGGCATCGTGCAGCAGTCGGACTCGCGCTACACGCTCGTGCAGCTGCGCGAACGCGTCGAGGCGCTGCTGCCCAAGTCCGAGCAGGTCGAGGGCGAGCGCTACGACCACTCCCAGCGCATCAAGGCCGTCATCAAGGAGGTCTCGCCGTCGACCAAGGGACCGGCGATCATCGTCTCGCGGCGCGACCCCGAGCTGATCAAGAAGCTGTTCGAGCTGGAGGTGCCGGAGATCGCCGACGGCCTCGTGGAGATCGCCAACGTCGCGCGCGAGCCCGGCTACCGCTCGAAGATCGCCGTCATCTCGCACACCGACGGCGTCGACCCGGTCGGCGCCTGCGTCGGCCCGCGCGGCTCGCGCGTGCGCATGGTCGTCTCCGAGCTGCGCGGCGAGAAGATCGACATCATCCCCTTCAACGACGAGCCCGCCCGCTTCGTCGCCAAGGCGCTGTCGCCGGCGCGCGTGCGCGAGGTGCTCGTCGACGACGACGCCAAGCAGGCGACCGTGATCGTGCCCGACGACCAGCTCTCGCTGGCGATCGGCCGCGAGGGCCAGAACGCCCGCCTCGCCGCGCGGCTGACCGGCTGGCGCGTGGACATCCGCTCGGAGACCGAGTTCGCCGCCGAGGAGGCCGAGCACGGCTACGAGGAGGAGGAGGTGCAGGGCCGCTGCGCCGCGATCCTCTCAAACGGCCGCCGCTGCCCGAACGCGTCGCTGCCCAGCTCGCGCTACTGCGGCCTCGAGAGCCACCAGGCGCTCGCGAACATCGACACCGACAACGTCGCCGATCTCGCGCGGCTCGGACGCGGCCACGGCCAACGGCGCCCGCCGAGACCGACGAGCCGCGCCGCAGAGGCGGCCGACGCCGGCTGCCGGCCGTCGAGGCCGGCGCAGCCGACCGAGCAGGCCGCCGAGGAGCAGACGACATAGCCGCGCGATCGGGCGTCCACGTGCCTCGGCGCCGCTGCGTCGGCTGCGGACGGATCGCGCCGAAGCCAGAGCTGTTGCGCATCGCCGCCGTCCGCGGCCTGGCGAGGGCGCGCAGTGCGTATGCGCGCCGCCGACCCGGCCGCGCGCATGCCCGGGCGCGGCGCCTATCTGTGCCGCGACGGCGCCGCGCCGCAAGCCGCGCCGAGCAGTGCCTGGCGCAGGCCACGCGCCGCGGCGCGCATCCCGCGCGCGCTGCGCCGCGCGATCCCCGGCGGGCTGGTGCTGAATGACTCAGAGCTCGTAGAATCGGTGAGCCGATGAGCAAGAAGCGCGTACACGAGATCGCCAAGGAGCACGGGCTCTCCAGCAAGGAGCTGCTCGAGAAGCTGCACGCCGCCGGCATCGAGGCCAAGGCCGCCGCGTCCTCGGTCGAGGAGGCCGCCGCGCTGAAGGCGCTCGGCGCGTCCGACGGCGCTGCCCCGAGCAGCAACGGCAGCAGCCGCGCAGGCGCCGTCCGCCGCCGCGAGCGCTCCGGCCGCAAGCGACGCAGCGCCTGCCGCGACGCAGCCCCCGGCCAAGCCCGCCGCGACGGCCAAGACACAGCCGCCGGCGCCGACGCCGAACGCCGCCCGCCGTCGCCCAGGCGCCGGCATCGCCAGCCGCGCCTGCCGCTTCCGCACCGGCGGTGAGCGCCGCCCCGGACGCGCCCGAGGCGCCGACGCCCGGCGCTGCCGCGGCGAGCGCCGCAGAGCGCGTGCGCCCGACGCGCGACTCGCGCACCGGCGAGCGCACGCCCGGCGACATCGGCCCCGGCGGTCGCCGCCGCGTGGTGATCGACTCGCAGGCCTCGCGCCGCCAGCAGGGCGGCCCGGCCAACCAGCCCCAGCGCCGCCCGCGCCGCGGGCGCCGCCGCCGCGGCACCTACGACGACACGATCGCGCCGATCGACAACACGGCGATGGAGGCGACCGACCTGATCCGCGTCAACTCCGGCTCGACCGTCAAGGACGTCGCCGAGTACCTCGGCGTGCCGGTGCCCGAGGTGATCAAGAAGCTGATGACGCTCGGCGAGATGGCGACGCTCACGCAGACGCTGTCCGACGAGGCGATCCAGGTGCTCGCCGACGAGTTCGACAAGAAGATCGAGATCGTCCACGCCGCCGACGACGTCGAGGTCGAGCCGGAGTTCGAGGACGCCGAGGAGGACCTGGTCGACCGCCCGCCGGTCGTCACGATCATGGGCCACGTCGACCACGGCAAGACCTCGCTGCTGGACGCGATCCGCGAGACCGAGGTCGCCGCGGGCGAGGCCGGCGGCATCACCCAGCACATCGGCGCCTACCAGGTGCACCACGGCGGCAAAGAGATCACCTTCCTCGACACGCCCGGCCACGAGGCGTTCACGGCGATGCGCGCGCGCGGCGCGCGCGTCACCGACCTCGCGGTGATCGTGGTCGCCGCCGACGACGGCGTCAAGCCGCAGACCGAGGAGGCGATCGACCACGCGCGCGCCGCCGAGGTGCCGATCATCGTCGCGGTCAACAAGATCGACAAGGAGGGCGCGCAGCCCGACCGCGTGCGCACCGAGATGACCCAGCACGGCCTGCAGCCGGCCGAGTGGGGCGGCGAGATCGAGTTCGTCGACGTCAGCGCCAAGACCCACCAGGGCCTCGACTCGCTGCTCGACACGATCCAGGTCGTCACCGACCTCGAGGAGCTGAAGGCCAACCGCGACAGCCGACGCCTCGGGCACGGTGATCGAGTCCAAGCTCGACCCCGGCCGCGGCCCGGTCGTCACGCGTGCTGATCCAGCGCGGCACGCTGCGCGTCGGCGACGCGCTCGTCGCGGGCGCGCACTTCGGGCGCGTGCGCGCGATGCACGACTTCATCGGCGCCAAGGTCAAGCGCGCGACGCCCGGCGAGCCGGTCGAGGTGCTCGGCTTCGACGGCGTGCCCGAGGCCGGCGAGCTCGTGCGCGTGGTCGAGAACGAGCGCCGCGCGCGCCAGCTCGCCGGCGAGCGCGCCAACCGCCTGAAGACCGAGGCGCTGGCGCGCCGCTCCGGGCGCAAGGTCTCGCTCGAGGACGTCTTCAAGCTCGCCCAGGAGGGCGCCGTCAAGGAGCTCAGCCTGGTCGTCAAGGCCGACGTCGCCGGGTCGCTGGAGGCGATCGAGGACGAGATCGCAAAGCTGCCCCAGCAGGAGGTCGCGGTCAACATCATCCACCGCGGCGTCGGCGGCATCAACGAGTCCGACGTGATGCTCGCGGCGGCCTCCGAGGGCGTCGATCCTGGCGTTCAACGTGCGCCCGGTCGGCGACGCGCGCCAGGTCGCCGAGCGCGAGGGCGTGGAGATCCGCTCCTACGCGGTCATCTACCGCGCGATCGAGGAGCTGCGCGCGGCGATGCAGGGCATGCTCGAGCCCGGCGGAGGTCGAGACGACGCTCGGCCAGGCCGAGGTGCGCCAGCTGTTCCGCGCCTCGAAGATCGGCACGATCGCCGGCTCGTTCGTCACCGAGGGCAAGGTCACGCGCGGCGCCAAAGTGCGCGTCGTGCGCGACGGCACGGTGATCTACGACACGACGATCGAGAGCCTGCGCCGCTTCAACGACGACGCGCGCGAGGTCGACCAGCGGCTTCGAGTGCGGCATCGTGCTCACCAACTTCCAGGACCTGCACGAGGGCGACGTGCTGGAGACCTACGAGACGCGCCTGCAGGAGCGCGAGCTGGCCTCCTGAGCGCACGCCGCAGCGCGGCGTCCTCGGCCGGTGAGCGATGAGAG
>CAWCFO010000001.1:0-27293 GCA_963794905.1 uncultured Solirubrobacteraceae bacterium | reverse complement strand
GCATGCGAAGGACCTGCTCGGCGGGATGGAGGCTCAGCCGAGCGCACTCGCGAGCTTCCGTCGAAACGCCGCCGGGTCGATAGCCGGGTAGCGGAAGAGCTCCGGTTCGATCGCATCGAAGAACCGCTGCAGCCTGGTCGGCTCTACGAGCCCAGACGCCAGCATGTGCCGGACATCTGCCAGGTCCTGGCTGAAGCCTCGCTCGATCTTGGACAGCGCCTGCGAGTAGAAGTCGAAATGATGGATATCGACGTTGCCCTCGCGAAAGACAAACGGGCTCCGATCACGCCAGCCCGCCAGCTCAGGGATGAAATCCGGCGGCGAGGCCAGCTCGATGTTCACGCCAAGATCCTCCTTCAAGGCTGGAAGCTCGCGAAGCAGCGCGTCGAGGTCCGGCTCGAGCCTCAGATCGACATCCACGGTCGAGCCCCGCCAACGTTCGAGCACAGCCGTGGCGCCTCCGGTCAAATAGATCCTCGTCGGCACGCTCGCCACCCGTCCGAGGCGGCGAGCCAATTCCCGCAGCCGAGCCTCGTCAACCGGCGGCCGCATGCTCAACCGCCCGCGCAAAGCTCACCACACGTGCGACTAGCGCGTTGTAGCGACTGTGAGCCCCGTCATCGGACTCGGTGAGCAGTTCATAGAGACGATGAGATGGGCGCTCTCCCCCACCCGGCGGAACATCAATTCCGATCGCACGCAGCCGAGGCGCTGCCATCGCCACCAACAGCGCCGACTCGCTCTCCCTGCCCGCCGCGAGATCATCGAGCCCCACGCTAACGAGCTCGTATCCAGGCAGGTCATCTCGAACGTCCAGCACGCCCAGATCCTAGGCGATCCGTACGAACATTCGTGAGAACATCCACGCATCCAGACCCATCCGACCCGCCCGCGCATGTCTCGGCAAGTTGGAGGATCTGGAAGCCCCGGGACGTATGCCGGCGCCTCCGGCGCTCAGAATTCTTGTGCGGTCTGCTCGATCAGGTAACGAAAGGCTTCCTGGCCTTTGACACTCGGATGGAAGCTCTCAGGCTGCCTGTTGAGGAGCAGCTTGGTGATGTCTAGCTTCCAGTGCGCGATCTTGAATTCTGGGTCAAACACGAGCGGATTGATATACGAGGCGCTCTTGTCGCACAATCCGTGGCTGTAGAACAGGCTACGCGGGTCGGCGAACCGGATCTGTCGGTGGGTCTCTTCATGCGTAACCTTGACCGCTTCGCCGATCAGCTGGTCGACTTCGTCGGTCACCTGGTTGATCCACGGGATGTCACTCGCTTTTACCTTCAGACCGTAGCTGGTGGGGGTGAACGGTTCGACTTCGCACTCGACCGCTTCCCCGGCCGCGACCGCACTCTCCATTAGGTGCGGATACCCGATGACAACGAGTTCCGCGCCCGGCGCTTGATAGAGAATTGTTTCGTAGAGCTGCTGGAGGCTGGGTTGATAGTTCGCGTTTCGGGCGTGGTCGCCGCCGGGCCGCGTGTAGTTGCCGGCCTTCCGCCCGTTACGAAGCCATGACATCGCTTCCTGGCTAGGGCCTTCGAGCCCTTTTTTGCAACCTTCGCTGAAAAGCAGGCGCGGGATATGTGTGCCTGGAATGTTGCCGTGAGGCAGCAAGCAAGATTTGATGACTCCGGCGAATCCCATGTCGTCGCCACCAACGGACAACGTGACCGCCGTTGTATCCGGGCCGACGGCGGCGAGCTGCGATTCATGCTCGCCGGGTTCCCAGAGTTCGTAGACCTGAGCGCCGCTGCACGCCTCGTTGGCTGTGGTCATGTGGTCGTCGCGTCCGATCCCTGCGATGTAGCCGTGCACGGCGTGGAAGCAACCTCCTTCGCCGTCCGTTCCGGCTTCGTATTCGCCGCTGCCCTGGCCGGATGCATAGGAGTCACCGAGTCCGACATATTGAGTGGCCCGGGGCGCGATCCGTTCAGGCGTGGCTTCCATGAAATCCTGGATGTTCTGGACGAACGCCTCCCGTGATATGGCGTCGGGTTCCGTTTGCGTCCAGTCGTCCGGGTAGACGACAAGCCGCCCGCGTCTGCTGCGCATGTCCGCCTCATCGAAGTCGGCCGCCGTGACCGCGTCTCCAGCCTTGGCCAGCACGTTTCGAGGTTCGAGACCGGAGATCTCTGCGGTGTAGTGAATTGGCATTTCGTCCAGCGCACTCGGCTGTTGTGTAATCCCGTCG
Source organism: uncultured Solirubrobacteraceae bacterium (assembly GCA_963794905.1). Classification (GTDB taxonomy): domain Bacteria; phylum Actinomycetota; class Thermoleophilia; order Solirubrobacterales; family Solirubrobacteraceae; genus Palsa-744. The sequence continues at coordinate 25,099 of CAWCFO010000001.1, read as the reverse complement.
AGCGCTCCTGCGGCGAAGTGCATCGCCCCTTCGTTGATGCTGTCGTGAACCGTGACTCGTTCGCTGCTGAGCACGTGTCGAAGAATGTCTTCGTCGGTAGCGTCGCTCGGCCAGCCGAGGTCGTTGCCGCCAAGGTACAAGCTTCCTCCGGCGGCGACATAACTCTCGATCAGTTCTCGATTGGCTCCTTGAAGAGCACGCGAGTTTTCGGCGAGCATCCAGACGGCCGCGTACTGCTTGAGCTTGGGCATCGTCCAACTGGCGACCGTTCCGCTGGAGCCCGACGTACGAGCTTCCGCTTTCGGCAAGGTCGGTGCGACGTTGAGCGTGACTCGGTAGTGAAGCGACCGCAGCACCGCTGCGGTGTCGAGCCCGGCCTGTAGGTTCGTGGAAGATTCGCTGGTTATCACCAGAACATTCCCCGGACCCGCGCCTCCGTCGGGAAGTCGATGCCGCGTGGGGGTGTTACGCAGAAAGTCCTCAAGATTCTCGATCAGTTCGAGGCGTTCGGCTTGCTGCGCGTTGTTGGGGTCGAGGTAGTTGACGTCCATGTAGATAATCAAGCGTCCCAGCCCGTTCTGCATGTCCGCTTCGTCGAAGACGGCGCCAACTGGCCGTCCCTCCTTAAACGCGAGGGCGTGCCCAGCACCGAGTTCGTCGACCCCAGTGATCGCGCCCGGGGCGTCGCCGAGAAATTCTTTGAGCTCGTGCGGCCCCTGGGTGACGCCGTCCTTGGCTTCAGGGTTGTACTGCCCGCCGGTCAGTTCACGAAACTCTTCACCGCCGCCGACCTGGACTTCTTGGTCCTTCAGGAGCGCCCTGGCGATTCGTTGGTCGGACTGGTTGATCGCTTCGCAGCAACGGGGATGCTCGCCTGTGAGATAGAGCCGGCCGCCAGCTTTGACGTAACTCTCGAGCGCTTCCTCTTCGCTCGGGCTGAACGATTCATAGACGCGCGTGGTCCACACCGACTTGTAGGAGGACAGGCTGGGCGGCACGCTCGTGGATTCGGCCACTGTATAGCCGATTGACCGCAGCCCGGACGTGAGCACTGGCCCCTGGTAGTTTTCAATCGAATCAGCCACGACAAGTACGTCGGTCTTTGCGGCGGCTGCTGTCCCGGCACTGAACGCCGCGCCGAGGGTTGCCAACGCCAGCGCGGCCGCTGCTATCTGCAGCATGCGCCTGATGCCGCCCCGCCTCAGGTGGAGGGCACGAGGCATCCCTGCGTCCGGCTCATGTCCCATGCGACGCAACTTCTCGCCGCCTTGTCGAGTCCTCACATTCCCTCCCCTGATGGTCTGCGCTGAGCCCGATCCGTATGACAGGCCATCGCGAAACGCGCAAGGTAGCCGCCCCTGTCGCCGACCGTCAACTACCACTCACGGAGCGATTTCGCAGACCATTGCGATCAGATCGCAGGAATTGGTCCGCGTCAGCTCGATGCGGCTGGGCTACCGTCGTGCCCAGCCAGCACGTCCGCTGTGCGGGATTGTGCCGCGGGACGACCCCTTGCCGAGCCGCTTGTGCGGGCAAAAGCACGCGAAGCGCCTGCCTGAAACGGCGGCGCTGCCCATCGCGGCGCCGGTGCTTTCAAGGTTCAAGCGCGCGCCAGGCCGCGTCGGCGAGCTGCTCAGAGTACCGAGAGGGCGATGGCGCCTGGTGGGTGAGCCACGCGCGGGCCGTCTCCTGGCTTGCCCCGAGCCACAGCGGGTAGCGCAGCACGGGCTCGACAGCCAACAGCTCGCCGGTGGCGACCCGCTGCTCATACCAGCCGTGCACCTCGCGCAGGAACGCGCGATTTTGGCCCGCGAGCGCGCCGTCCGTGGCGGCGAGCACCCCGGGCTCGATGGGGGCGAGCAGGAACCGGGCGAGTGCGCGGTGGCGGACGCCGAAGCGCAGGTGATAGCTGACGCCGCCCCGGATCACCTGCTCGGCATCCGGGCGCTCGAGCAACGCGCGAAATCCATCCTGGTAGCGCGTCAGACCGTCGAGCAGCAGCGCCGCGGCGAGCTGCTCGCGCCCGGCGAAGTGATGGTAGAGGCTGCCGTTCGAGACGCCGGCTGCGCGTCTGACATTGCTGAGCGAGGTCGCGCCGTAGCCGTGGCGGTCGAACAGCTCCAGGGCGGCGTCGAGTATGCGCTGACGGCCGTCACTCACAACTGGAGGGTATCTCTAGAGAATATCTCTGTTACCGTTCGTCGCCAGATGATCCCGGTGATCGACATGTGGGCGCCGATCGTCCCCTCCCGCGAGACGATCGCCGACCTGCGCGAGGGGTTCCCGGTCGAGCAGCTGCAGTACCTGGAGGTGTTCACCAAGCAGTCCATCACGTCCGAGCAGTTCGCCGCGTACGCCGCGACGCTCGAGCGCACCGACGAGCAGATCATCGAGGACTTGGACGCGGCGGGGATCCGGCGGAGCCTGATCACGGGATTCGACGAGACCTCCACCTGCGGGGTGCGGTTCGTCTCCAACGAGGCGATCGCCGCGCTGACCGAGCGTCAGCCCGACCGGTTCATCCCGTTCGCCGGCGCCGACATCATGCGCGGCAACGAAGCGCTCGCCGAGTTCGAGGCCTGGGTTACCGAGCGCGGCTTCAGGGGTCTGTCGTTGCGCCCGTTCATGATCGGCGAGACCGCGAATCACCGAGCGTATTTCCCGTTCTACGCGAAGTGCGTCGAGCTCGGCGTGCCGTTGTCGATCCACACGTCGGCGAACTGGACGCGCAGCCGTCGCTCGGAGCTCGGGCACCCGCGATTCATCGACGAGGTCGCCTGTCATTTCCCCGAGCTGCGCATCATCGTCAGCCACGGCGGCTATCCGTGGGTCCTGGAGGCGTGTCTGCTCGCCTGGAAGCATCCGAACGTCTATCTGGAGCTGGGCGCGCACCGCCCGAAGTACTTCGCAGCGCCGGGCGCCGGCTGGGAGCCGCTTTTGCGGTTCGGACAGACGACGATCGCCGAGAAGGTGCTGTACGGCACGGGGGCGTTCCTGATCAACCGGCCGTACGCACAATTGTGCGACGAAGCGCGTGCGTTGCCAGTCGCCGAGCCGGCGCTGGAACGCTGGCTGTGGAAGAACGCCGCGGAGCTGCTCGGGCTCTCCCTCGACGTTCGCTGACCCGGATCGCTCGCTTGGCTCGGATCTTGTGCGCTTGCAGGCGGCTGGCTTTGCGCGCCTGCAGGCGGCTGGCCTTGCGCGCCTTCAGGCGGCTGGCGGCGCCGGGGCAGTCGATGACGAGCCCATCGCGGTCGAACTGGACGCCGGCGGTGAAGTCTTCGCCTTCGCCGACCGCGTCGAAGCGGAGCGTGTTGACTTTACTTCGTCCCTCCCTCGCTCATCGCTCGCTTCCAGCTTGACGCAGCCCCAGGCCGCCTCAACCAGCCATGCGCTGATGTCGAGGCCGCCTCAATCAGCCGATGCGCCGATGTCGAGGCCATAGGCGGACGCTCGCTGCGCAAGGCGGGCCGTGTTCGGCGCCTCCGACGGTCCGGCTGCCCGGTCGATGATCGGCTCCCCCAGCTCTTTGAAGATCTGCTCGAAGCCCGCGGGAAAATAGATCGACAGCATGAGCGCCGGCGAGGCGCCGCTGTTCTCGTGCGTGTGCCTCGTGCCGCGAGGAATGTGGATGAGCGTGCCGGGGGCGACGCTCACCTGCTCATCGCCCAGCGTGACGACCAGCCCCCCGGAAACGAGGTAGATCGCCTCGTCCTCTCGATTGTGCACGTGCGGCGCCGGTGCGAAGCCGGGCGCCGGTTCTGCCTGCGTCACCGCGTAGGCGCCGCCCGTCTGCTCGCCCGTGATGACGATCTCGATCGGCTGGCCGAGGAACCAGACCGCCTCGCCCGCACCACGTCCTATCACCAGCGGCCGCGGGTCCATTGCAGCTGTCATATTCGCCCCTTGGTCGTGTCGACATGTGCCGCGTAAACTAACTTTACATACTTGCCGGACCCCTCACAGCCCGCCCTGCTGACGCCTCTCATGCGCGTCCTCTGGCAGGAGGCGCGCGATCGCATCCACGAGCGCCTCGCGGCGGCCGGATTTGACGACATTCGCGCTGAGCATTTCGCCGTGCTGCAGTGGCCCGGGCCCGATGGCGAGCGCCCGTCCGCCCTAGCCGCCCGGGCTCGTGTGAGTCGTCAGGCCGTCAATCACCTCGTTGGCCACCTGCAGACGGCCGGCTACCTCTCGCGCGAGACCGTCAAGTCGGCTGGTCGCCAGGTGCGCGTCGTCCGCCTCACACCGCGAGGTCACGCTGTGGTCCGCCAGATGGAAGCCGCGGTCGCGGATCTGGAGCGCGAGTGGGGTCAGGACATCGGCGATGCGCGACTCGAGAAGCTCCGCGGCATCGTGGTCGACCTTCACGCAAGCCGCCAAGCGCGCGCATCCGCGGCCGCGGCGAGAGGCTCCCGCCCCGACGCCTGAGACACCGCCGCTCGTCGACTTCACCCGTCGCGCACGATCGAAATCGGCCGACTCGAAACACGCCGACCCCTCGTGCGCGCCGCTTCACCGAACCCGACGCCTCGACCCCCGCTCGCACCTCTTGCTTCCCGCCGGCAACCGGCGTAGCATCTGCCGGGCGCGCGGGACAATTCGAACAAGCTGCATCCGAAATGAGAATACGTCGAGCATCCGCTGGGCTCAGTCTCGCGATCGCCATCCTCGCCTTTGGCGCGTCGATCGCCCACGCGGGGACTCGGTGGAGTCCGGCGGCGGCGCTGCGCGCGATCCCATCGGCGGTCACTGGAGCCGCCCCATCATCGCCGTCTGAACCATCGTCGTCGGCGGGCGGAGGCGCTCGATTTCGCCAGGGGGTCGTGCTCGTCGCCCTTCGCCCCGGCACGCCGCAGGCTGCCGCGCCGGCGGTCGAGCATGCGGCTGGCGCGTTCGCCCTCGCGCGGCTCGGTCCGGCGATCCGCCCGGCCGGCGTCGGTCCCGCCGGGCGTGAGCCGTTGGCGCCGTTCGCAATGCACGTCGCGCCAACCGGCGTACTCGCGGCCGTACGCCGGCTGCGCGCCGACCCGCGTGTCGCATACGCCGAACCCGATTACGAGCTGCGGGCGAGCGCCGCGCCGAACGACCCGTCGTTCTCGCTGCAGTGGGGACCGAGCAACGTCGGACAGAGCATCCCCACGCAGAACGCTCAGGAGGAAATCGGGCCGCCGGCGCAGGGCACGGCGGGTGCCGACGACAGGGCGCTGGCAGCTTGGGGCGTGACGACCGGCAGCCGCTCGATCGTCGTCGGCGAGACCGACACCGGGGCCGACTACGACCACCCGGATCTCGCGGCCAACATCTGGTCGAACCCCGGCGGCGTCAACGGCTGCGCTTCGGCGACGCACGGCTACAACGTGCTGACGAGCACCTGCGATCCGCTCGACGACGACACCGCCTACGGCGGCCACGGCACCCACGTGGCCGGGATCATCGGCGCGGTCGCCAACAACGGCGCCGGCGTGGCCGGCATGAACTGGCAAACGTCCATCCTGCCGGTCAAGTGGCTCAATTCCGAAGCGGAGGGCTTCACGAGCGGGCTGATCGCCGCCCTGCAGTGGCTCGTCGCCGCCAAGCAGTCGGGCGTGAACGTGCGCGTCGTCAACGACTCGGCGACGTTCGTCGGGACCGCCTACTCGCGGGCGCTCTCGGAAGAGCTCGACACCCTCGGCGCCAACAACATCCTGTTCGTGACCGCAGCCGGCAACACCGCCAACAACAACGACGAAGAAAAAGTGCGTCGCTACCCGTGCGGCTACGACCGCCCCAACGAGATCTGCGTGACGGCGAGCAACAACAAGGACGCGCTGCCGAGCTGGGCCAACTACGGCCCGCACACCGTCGACCTGGCGGCGCCCGGTGTGAGCGTCTATTCGACGCTGCGCAACGGCGCCTATGGGTACCTGAGCGGCGGCTCGATGGCCTCGCCCCAGGTCGCCGGCGCCGCTGCCCTGATCCTCTCGGTCGCTCCATCCCTGTCGGCCACCGCGCTCAAGGCGGACATCCTCGAAAACGTGGACAAGCTCCCTTCCCTCGCCGGCAAGGTGATCACCGGCGGGCGCTTGAACGTCTGCAGGGCGATGCCCGGCTGCGGCAGCTCGACGGCGGCGACGGTCGTCACGAACGACGCCTCGTCGATCGCGCAGGGCTCGGCGACGCTCAACGGCTCGGTGAACCCCAACGACACTCGAATCAGCGATTGTCACTTCGAATACGGCACCACAGAGTCCTACGGATCGAGCGTCCCATGTGCGTCGCTACCCGGCTTCGGCGACGCGCCGGTGGCCGTGTCGGCTGGGCTCGGAGGCCTGAGCGCGAACACCACCTACCACTTCCGCATCGTCGCGACCAACCCAGAGGGGTCCAGCCGCGGCGCCGACCAGGCGTTCACCACGACGGCCAGCCCGCCGGTGGTCCTCACCGGGGCAGCTTCGTCGATCACGCCGACCTCGGCGACGCTGAACGCCTCGGTGAACCCCAGCGACGCCGCGGTCAGCGACTGCCACTTCGACTACGGGACCTCCGCCTCCTACGAATCGAGTATCCCGTGCACCGCGCTGCCGGGATCGGGCAACAGCGCCGTCGCGGTGTCGGCGACGATCGGGGCTATCACGGCAAACACGACCTACCATTTCCGGATCGTCGCCACCGGCCCGGGTGGGACGCGATCCGGCAGCGACGAAACGCTCACCACTCTCCCCAGCCCGGCTTTGGTCGCAACCGCTGGCGCGTCTTCTGTGGCCCAGACCTCGGCGACGCTCAACGCGACGGTCGATCCGCAAGGCAGCCCCGTAGAATCCTGCCGCTTCGACTACGGCGCCTCGCCGGCCTACGGGGCGAGCGTTCCCTGCGCGTCGCTTCCCGCCGCCGGAATCGGGGCCGTGGCGGTTTTCGCGTCCGCCGAAGGCCTCGCTGCGCAAACTGACTACGTCTACCGCGTCGTCGTCGCCAACGCGGGTGGGACGAGCTACGGCGAACCGCAGGGCTTCACGACGCTGCTCGCCACCACGCCGCTGACACAGCAAGGTCCGGCCGATGAAACGCCGGCGCCCGCCCCGCCGCCGGCGTCGGCGCCGGCGCCCACTCAAGGCGTCTTGGGCGCGCACGAACCGAGCGCAGCGCCGGCCCGCGACGCCGAGCTGGCCAGCACCACCCTGCTCGTGGCGCCATCGCGCACCGTCTCAGTCCACCTGGCCTGCCCCGCCGGCGAAAGCCCCTGCGCCGGCACGCTGAGGGTATGGGTCTTCATCGCGCGCCCCGTCACCGCGCCGGGCACTGTGGTCGCGCCGCAGCAGGCAACCACGCTGACGGCAGCGACAGGCTCGTTCACGGTCAACGGCGGTCGCGTGACGACCGTCCAGCTGCGCCTGTCGGCCGCCGCCCGCGCGCTGCTCACCCGCCACGGAGACGTGCTGCGCGCACACGCGACGATCGTCACGCGCGGCCCAGCCGGCGCGACGCAGACGGCGCACGCGGCGGTCACGCTGCGCGGGTGGCGGCGCCGATCGCCGACAGCTTGAGAACGTCCACGCAGGTCGCGCGCGACGTCGTCCGCGCGCCCTGAGCTAAGCCTTCGCGCGTCGCGTGCCGATAGGTGTGGACACGGCCCGCGCAGCCCAGACCATGTCCGGCAAGCGTGGCCTCATCGCTCATGCCGATCCGACGCGCAACCCTCCAACTCTCGCTGGCAGCCGCCGCGTCGCTCGTCGCCGGGTGCGGCGGCGGGTCCGCCTCGCCGCCGGAACATCAGGCGTCGGCTGCGCCTCCGCCGACCGTCACGCCGGTCGCCAAAGCGTCCAAGCCGGTCGCCAACGCGTCGCGCACCGCCGTGCCGGCCGCGCGCGGGCACGGCGCACACGCGCAGTTCGCGAGCTTCGCCAAGGTCGTCAACCTCCAGCTCGCCGATCTGCCGGGCTTCGCCGTCGCGGCCAAAGAAGCCAAGCACCCCCAACCGAACAGGGCGTTCGAAGGAGGCTCGACGTACGAGCGCTGCTTCAACACCGGCAAAGAAGCCAAGCCGCTGTTCAAGCGCAAGTCGAGCAAGTTCAAAGCCGGCGCCGGACTGCAGTTCGTCGAAGCTCGCTCGGAGGTCGAAGTGAAGCCGACAGCCGCCGCGGCGCATCACGAACTGCTGAAGACCGAGCAGGCGCTCGCAAGCCGAGCCGCCCGCCGATGCCTCGCCAGCGCCTTCGACTCGCTCGGAGCACACACGCGCGCGATGCACCTGGGCAAGGCCACCGTCCGCGTCAAGGTCGGCGACCTGCGCGTCGCGCCGATCTCGCTGTCCGCCGCCACGCACGCCACCGACGGTGGCGTCGGCTTCAGCATGAGCATGGTCGTCACCTACTACATCTCGGCGCGCGGGCGAACGTTCACCAGGCAGGCTCCCGTCGAGTTCGACGGGCTGGACTTCGTCACCGGCCGCACCGCCGTCAGCCTCACCACTTCAGCTTTCGGCACGTCCTTCCCGCCGCAGCTCGAGGCCAAGCTCCTGTCGCGGCTGATCGCACGCGCCGACGGCGCCGGGCGCGTGTATCCGGCCGTCAGGGCTTAGCGGCCTTCCAGCGGCTCAGCCCGGTAGCGACAACCGCCAAGGAGGACGATCAGGACGACGCCCATATGGGCGTCGTCTCGAATATCTACCGCGCCAGCCGACCTCCGTCGATCAGGGCAGGTCGGTGCCCGCGCCCGCGCAGTAGCCGGTTCCGGCCGCGGCGGTGCGAGCGCGCCCGCTGCGCAGGTCGTCCTCGTCACCGCTCCCGCAACGTCTCGCCGAGCGGCAGTCGCCGCAGCTTTCGCGCGGCGAACGCCAGCGCGAGCGCCGCGCCGAGCACGCTCGCCAAGCCAAGCTCGGTGAGATAGCTCCACGGCACCGCGAGGCGGTCGGGCGGCGGATCGAAGACGTGCTGCAGCATCGCCACGAGCATCTTCGACAGCAGCCACCCGAGCGCCGCTGCCAGCGCGAGCGCCGCGACGAGCACCGCGGCGGCCTCGCTGCGCACGAACCCGGCGATGTCCTTGAGCGACGTCCCGACCGCGGCCATCGTCGCGAACTCGTGCCGGCGCTCGCTGACGACCAAGCTCACGAACAGCCAGATCGCCGCGGCCGCCAGCAGGATCGTGAAGGCCTCCTCCAGGCGGCTGATGCCGCTCAGGTCGACGGCGGTGATCGAGCTCACCGTGCGCGCCGCCTGGCGGCGCACGTCCTTCACCAGCACTCCGTCGCTCCTGGTCGCCGCCGCGACGCGCTTGGCCAGCGCAGCTGGATCGCCGCCGGCTTTCGCGAAGACCACGTTCGGGCCAGCCGAGCCGTCGGCGCTCTGCAGGTAGGAGCGGTTGGCGACCATGAACGAATCGCGCGGCGCCGAGGGGAACTCCTGCACGACGCCCACGACGTGAAACGGCACCGTGCGAAAGCGCCCGCTGCGGTGGTCGAGGATGCGCAGGCGCAGCAGATCGCCGAGGCTCAACGAGTAGTCGGCGATCGTCTCCTTGGAGACCAGCACGCCGTCGCCACGGGCACTCAGGCGTCGCAGCGCGCCCCCAGCGCTGCTGCCGAGAAAGTACGAATCCCGCAGCGAGGTCGCCTTGGCGATCGTCGCCGCATCGATGCCGAACGTGTCCTGCAGATCCGGGCCGACGTAGGCGTAGGAATGCTCGAGCGACGACGTGCCCGCGACTCCCGGCAAGCGCGCGATGCGCGCGGCCAGGTCGCGCTTGGTCGCCGTGCCCGGCGAGGCGGTCGCCGTCACATCCGCGCCGAGCGTCAGCTGCGCGTCGACCGTCGACTGCTGATCGTAGGTGGCGGTGAAGATGCCAAGGCTGACGCCGAACGCCAGCAGCAGGCCGACCAGAATCAGCCCGCGGTTGATCGCCGCGCCACGCCGGCTGGCGCTCGCGAGCAGGAAGTCGCGGCGCCTGTGCGCCCGCGCACCCAGGCTCAGCCTCGCGGCGACAGCCGCGACGATCCGCCCGCGCAGGCGCAGCATCAGCAGCGTCGCCCCGATCCACAGCAGCGCCGGCGCGAAGAACATGTAGATCGACAGCGACAGCGTGGGGTTGGAGTCCGGGTTGACCACCGCCGAGAACCCGGTGCTCGCCGTCAGCCAGTAGACCAGCCCGCTGATCGCCAGCGCGAGCAGGTCCAGGTACAGCCGCTGCCACAGCGGCTTGCCCTCGCGCAGCGAGCTGCGCCGACCCTCGGCGACCGTGCTCGAAAGCGCGCGCAAGCCAGTCGCCAGGCGAGCGGCCAACGCCCCTGCCGTGGCCAGCGCCAAACACGCCAAGACCGCGCCGATCGCCCGTCCGGCGCTCACTTCCAACGAGCCTTCGACCAGCAGCGCCAACGCGGCGAACGCCAGGCCGGCGCCCGCCAGCCCTCCCGCGCCCCCGACGACCGCCGCTTCGGCGCCCGCCAGCGCCAACAGCTGACGCCGGCCGGCGCCGCGCGCGCGCAGCAATGAGAGCTCGCGCCGGTCGCGGTCCACAGTGCCCAGCGCCGACAGGTAGATCAGCCCGAGCGCCAGGATCGCGCCCGGCACGGCCAGCATCACGAACAGCGCCTCCGCGTACAGCGAGTCTTCGGCGGCCGTGTTGAACGCCGCCGAGAGGTTGTCCACGAACTGGACCCTGCCGGGCAGGCTGCGTTCCAGCGAGTTTCTGATTTGCCCGGCCTGTGCGAGCGCGTTGCTCGGGCTGCCGCTCAGCGCGTGCGCGGCCACCTGCGCCTGCACCTGCCACTGCACGCCCGTCTGCGCGCCCGGCACCGCGGATGCGCCGAGCCCCGCCGCCGGCAGCGCCGGCAGATGGCGGGCGACCGTCGTTGCGAACGTCGCCAACGGCATGATCGCGACGTTCGACGGCGGCTGCGCGGGCGCCGGGCCGAGCAGCGGGTTGAGCGGCTGGAAGAGCACGTCCGGCGCCGTCACCAGCGCGATGCCGCTGACCCTCAGCCGCTGCGCGGGCGCCTTGGCGGTCGCCTGCAACGTCACCGTGTCCCCAACCCTCGCCTGCAGCGTCGCCGCGAGCTGCTGGTCGAGCACCACCTGACCGCCGCGCAGCGAGCCGCTGAGGTAGCGGAAGGCTTCGAAGTGGCGCAGGTAGCCCGGCCCCACCGCGAGTACAGATCCCTGGCCCGCGCTGGTCACGCCGGCCGGACCGCGGTGGCTCACGCCGGCGAACGGCGCCGTCGCCGTGGCCGCCGCCTGCGCGATGCGCGGCTGGCGTGCGACCGCCGAAGCGATCGCTTCGGCGGACCCCTGCGAGCCCACCGGACCCTGCAGATCCAGCGGAACGCTGCGTGTGACCGATGCGGTCATCGTGCTCAGCGAGTGTCCGACGAACAGGATCATCGCCCCGAGCAGCGCGACCGCCGCGGCCAGCACAGCCGCCTGCGTCAGCGCATGCCCCGGGCGCCGGCGCAACCCGGCGAGGCCGAGCGCGAACGCCGGCCTCATGCCTGCCCCCGCTCGATTCGACCGTCGCTCAAGCGCACGTAGCGCGGGTAACGCGCTGCGACGGAACGGTCGTGCGTGGCGATCACCAGCGCGAACGCGAAGCGGGCGCGCAGGGCGTCGATCAGATCGAGCACGCGCGCGGCCGTGTCGGAGTCGAGATGGCCCGTCGGCTCGTCGCACAACAGCAGCTGCGGACGCTGCGCGAGCGCTCGCGCAATCGCCACGCGCTGGGCCTCGCCGCCCGACAGGTCGGCCGGCAGCGCGTCGAGCTTGCCCGACAGCCCGACCAGCTCCAGCAGCTCACGCGGGCTCACGGCGGCGACGCCATCTCGCTCCGGCTCCGCGCCCGCATCAGCCGGATCGCGGCGGCCGCGACCTCGCGCGGCGACCCAGCCGGCGAACGCCACATTCTCGTAGGCGGTGAACGTCGGGAAAAGGTTCGAGCCCTGAAACACATATGCGATTCCCGCCGCCCGCGCGCGCCCGCGAGCGGCGGCGTCCAGCGAGGAGAGCGGCGCGCCAGCCCACATCACGCTCCCGGAGGAGGGCGCCAGAAGCCCCCCGAGCACGTGCAGCAGCGTCGTCTTGCCCGAGCCGGAGGGGCCGAGCAGGGCCAGCGCCTCGCCCCGCTCGATCGAAAGCCCGACGTCCAACAGCGCCGTGGCTGTCGCCACGTCGCGCCCGAAGGACACGCACACCTCACGGCAGTCGACCAAAGCGCTCGGCGCCGACACCGCCGCCGCGCCCATCAGACGACCAGCCCGTCGCGCAGCTCAATCGTGCGATCGGCGGCGGCCGCCACCGCGTCGGCGTGCGTTACAACCAGCACCGCGCAGCCGTACTCGGCCGGCAGGCCGCGCAGCGCCTGCAGCACGATCTGCTCGTTGGCGGCGTCGAGCTCGCCCGTCGGCTCGTCGGCGAGCACCAGCGGCGCTCGCCGCGCCAGCGCAGCGGCGATCGCGACGCGCTGCTGCTCGCCCCCCGACAATGCGCCCACGCGATGATCCAGGCGTGCGCCCAGGCCGAGCGCCCGCAGCGCGTCCTCGGCGCGAGCGCGCGCGCCGTCGATGCCCGCCAGTCGCAGGGCCACCACGACGTTGTCGCGCGCCGACAGCGTCTCCCACAGGTTGTCGCTCTGAAAGACGATCCCCAGCTGCGACGCGCGGTAGGAGTCCAATTCCGCGTCGGTGAGCGTCGCAAGCGACTTGCCGAACGCGCGAACGTCCCCGGCCGACGGGCGGTCGAGGCCCGCCGCCAGCGCGAGCAGCGTGCTCTTGCCGCAGCCCGACGGCCCGCGGATCGCGACGAGCTCGCCGGTCCTCAGCTCCATGCTCACGCCACGCAGCGCCACCGTCTCGACCGGCCCCGAGCGATAGATGCGCAGCACGTCGTGGAACTCCAGCGCCGGCCAGTCGATCGGCGCGGCGTCGTTCTCCGGCTCGCGATACAGGCTCGTCACAGCCACCGAAAGCTCCGGCTGATCATGCGGTAGGCGTCGACGTTGTCCACGCCCTTCGGCGTGCCCAGGTCGACGATCGCCGTCCTGCCGGCGTGCGCGTACTCGTAGCGGTCGATCGTCAGCGGCAGGCGCTTGCCGGTCACCGGGTCCGCCGTGCTCAGTCGCGTGTACGTGATCTTCACCACCGGAGCGCCGTCGACCGTCACCCGCTGGGGCGACCCGGAGCGAACGCTCGGATCGGTCAGCTTCAGGCGCGCCACGCCCGCGGTCGCGTCCGCAGCGCTCGGCGCGCGACCCCTGCCGATCGTCACGTCGATCACGTTCGCGCGGTCTTGGAACGTGACCCCGGCGGCCGCGCGACCCTGCGTCCAGCCCTCTGGATAGCGGATCGAATAGCCGGCCGCGCGGTCGGCGAATGTGAGGAAGACCTGGCTGTCAGGGATGTCGCCCGTCGCGGCCGACTGGGCGTCGCTGGGCACGCCGCCCGGCGTGGACGCACCGGCGCCGGTTTCGCCGCTGTGAGCGGCGCCCGTCGCGGGGGCGCCGCCGGTCGCGCCTGAGCCGCCGCCGCATCCCGCGCCGAGGAGGCATATGCCGAGAACGGATACGAGCAGGGACTGGATCGACCTTGTGGTCACGCGCGTGCTCCCTTCGAGTTGGATCGCCGGGTGAACGACACAGGTCTAGCCCCTGCGGATGAGACTCACATGAGAGTCGCCTGCAGGCGCAGCCAAACGTCCGCGCCGCCGCCTGCGCGATTGACCAGTCGCGCCTCGCCGCCGTGCGCGCGAGCGATCGAGTCGACGATCGCCATCCCCAGGCCTGAGCCGCCCTGGCCGTGGCTGGCGTCGGCTCGGCTGAAGCGCTCAAACGCTCGACCGGCGAGCTCCTGTGAGAACCCTGGTCCGCGGTCGGCGACGTGCAGCTCGAGCTCGCCGTCGACCCGTCGCGCCGACAGCTCGACCGCCCCGTCGCCGTAGCGCAGCGCGTTCTCCACCAGGTTGCCGAGCGCCTGCTCCACGCGCAACCGGTCCAGGCGCGCGCGCAGCCCGGGCTCGGCGGTCGTGACCAACGCCCGCCCGCCGTCGGCGGCGCGCCGCGCGAAGCGGTTTGCGACGCCCGCCAAGAGCTCGCCCACGTCGGCCTCCTCCAGCGTGATCGCCAGCTTGCCGTGATCGCTCTGCGCGATCACCAGCAGATCCTCGGCCAGCTGCGTCAAGCGATCGGTCTCCTCGGCGGCCGACTCCAGCGCCGCCACCAGCTCCTCGCGCGAGCGCCCGCGGCCGAGCGCCAGCTCCAACTCCGCCTTGAGGATCGCCAGCGGCGTGCGCAGCTCGTGGCTGGCGTCGGCGACGAACCGCCGCTCGTGCGCCAGCGCTTCGCCGAGACGCTGCAGCATCTCGTTGAGCGTCGTGCCCAGACGCGCGATCTCGTCTCGCGTCGGCGGAACCGGCAGGCGCTGGTCGGGCTCGGCCGTGGAGATCTCAGCCGCCCGCGAGCGCATCGCCTCGACCGGCCGCAGGGCTGCCGCAGCCACTCCATATGCCGCCAGCGACGCCAGCAGCAGCGCGATCGGCCCCCCCAGCAGCAGCAGCTGGAGCAGGTCGGCGCGCGACTCCGTCAGCGGCTGGGTCGCCGTCCCCACGACGACCACGCGCCGCGCGCGTTCGGTGCGCACCGGCGTGGCCAGCAGGCGCGAGTCGCCTCGCGAGCTGAGCAGCGAGCCGTGTTCGAGAAAGATCGCGCCGCGCAACGCCCGTCGCACCTGCGCCGCTGTCAGCAGCGCGCGCCCGCGCAGCTCGGCCGTCGCGTCGAGCACGGCGCCGCTCGCGTCGAGGATCTCCGCGAAGTTCTCCGCCTTGCCGGCCAGCGTGCTGCGACGGCCCTCGCTGAGCCCCGAGTCAGCCTCCTTGGTCAGCGCCGCCACGTCGCCGGCGCGCGAGCGCAGCCCGTTGTTGATCGCGCTGTCGAGCTCCGCGCCGAAGCGCAGGTACACGAACACGCCCGTCGCGCCGAACACGATCGTCATCACCGCCGCGAACGCGAGCGTCACGCGCAGGCGTATCGAGGCGTGTCTCAGCGCCCGCCGTCCTTGCGCAGGCGATAGCCGGCGCCGCGCACCGTCTCCAGTGACTCCACGCCGAAGGGCCTGTCGATCTTCTGGCGCACGTAGCGGATGTACACCTCCACCACGTTCGAGCGGTGCTCGAAGTCGTAGTCCCATGCCTGCTCCAGTATCTGCAGCCGCGACAGCACGTGCCCGGGGCGGCGCATGAAAACCTCCAGCACCGAGAACTCCTTCGCCGACAGCTCGATCTCCACGTCGCCCCGATACGCGCGGCGAGTCGCCGGGTCCAGGCGCAGGTCGCCGACCTCCAGCACCGTCGCACGCTCGCTCTCGCCCCGCCTGATCAGCGCGCGCAGGCGGGCGAGCAGCTCGGCGAACGAGAACGGCTTGGTCAGGTAGTCATCCGCCCCGCCATCCAGGCCCGCCACACGATCCTCCACCGCGCCCCGCGCGGTGAGCATCAACACCGGCGACCACACGCCTTCGCCGCGCATGCGTCGGCACGTCTCGAAACCGTCGATTCCCGGCAGGATCACGTCGAGCACGATCGCGTCATAGGGCGACGCGCAGGCCATCGCCACCGCATGCTCACCGCTCGTGGCGATGTCCGTCGCCAGGCCCTGCTCGGTCAGGCCGCGACGCAGCAGCGCCGCCATCTTCACCTCGTCCTCGACCACCAGGATGTGCACCGTACAGACGATGTCAGAGAACATGAAAGCCAGATGAGAGCGGCCTGCGGCCGCTGGGCCCCCGAGGACGAGGTGAGTTTCGCGGCCGCATCGCGGCACGCGGCAGCCTGGCCGCCCGCGGGACGCCGGAACGCCCCCTCCGGCCTGGCCGGCCGCGGACGCAGAAGCGCGCCCGCGGCCGACGGCGGTCCGCCCTAGGGGGAGGCCGGGACCGTCTTCAACGGGTAGCCCAGGTGGGCGACCCGTTCGGGGAGATCGACGTGCAGCCAGTGCGACACGTGGCTCGGCAGCGTCTCGAGGATGACCTCGCGGTAGCGCCCGGTGTTCAACTCCGCGACGATGTCGTCGTAGGCGTTCGGGCTCGACGCGACGCGCCCGTCGACGTCGCCGCCGGCCGGCTCGCGCAGCAGCGGCAGCGCTCGCGCGAGCACCTCCTCTCCCGCCTTCTTGTGCACGCTCGTGCGATCGAACGGCAGGTGCCCGGGGTTGGGCACGAGCACGAAGAAGCTCGCTTGCCCGACCGCGGCGCGCTCACGCACCGCCTCGAGCACCGCCGGCGTCGCTTTCGTCTTGTTCGTCACCACAAGCACACGCGACTGCCCGTCGTGCGGCTCTGAGTCCGCGAGCGCCAGCGGGTCGTCCACAGCGATCAGATCGCGCTTGGAGCGCGCGAGGTACACGACCAGGCCGAG
Organism: uncultured Solirubrobacteraceae bacterium; assembly: GCA_963794905.1. Classification (GTDB taxonomy): domain Bacteria; phylum Actinomycetota; class Thermoleophilia; order Solirubrobacterales; family Solirubrobacteraceae; genus Palsa-744. The sequence goes on along the minus strand of CAWCFO010000001.1, from coordinate 8,732 downwards.
GATCGTCGTGAGGAAGATCAGGCTCGTCACCACCGTGCCCAGGCCGAGGCCGCCTTCTGACGTCGGCTGCGCCAGGTAGTCGCCGATCGACGCCCCCAGCGGCCGCGTGAGGATGTAGGCGAGCCAGAACGCGAGGATCGCGTTCAGCTTCAGACGGAAGTGCGCGAACGTGACGACCGCGATCACCGCGGCGAACATCACCGCCGACAGCGAGTAGCCGAGTTCGAGTTTCTCTGCCACCAGGTCGCCGGCCGACGTCCCCAGCGCGAACGTGAACAGGATCGCCAGCCAGTAGAACGCCTCGCGGCGAGTGGTCACGATCGTGTGAATCGACAGCGTGCGCTCGCTCGCATACCAGCTCGCGAACACCGCGGCCAGCACGATGCCGAAGCCGATCGTCGTGGTCTGCAATGGGACGCCCAGGTTGTCGACGAGGTTGTCGCTGAACAGGGTTCCCACGACGCTGATCAGCACGACCGCCAGCCAGTAGATGCCCGGCACGTACCTCCTCGCGCGAAACTGTGCGATCAAAGTGACGACCAGCAGGGCGGCCATCAGGTAGGAGGTCGTCGTCAGGCCCAGCCCGAGGTTTTCGTTGAGCAGGTCCGCGGCGGTCTCCCCCACGGTCGTGCAGAGGATCTTGATGACCCAGAAGTACAGCGTGATCTCGGGCACCTTGTTCAACAGCTTGCGCCTTGTAGGAAGCCCCGAGCTGTGTGTGCGAATAGTTGGTTGACGTACAGCGATCTCGTTCATGCGGCGCAACGATGCACAAGACCTCTAAACCGACCATGAGAGTGAGATGACCGTTGCAATGCGCCCGGGCGCGCGGTCCGGCAAAGCTCATATGGCGTTTATCTGAGCGGCCTACGCTCTGCTCTGCACCAGTCGCGCTGGCCGTCCGCCCAAGCGAGCTCGCAAGCGCCGGTGTCCCTCTCCCCACCGTGAATCTGCATGTGAAAAGAGCTGCGCACCGGCCTGCGAGCGTGCGCTCGTCGGCGGGCGAACGCCCGCCTCCCGGCGCCCAAGCCAGCTTCTCGAAGGTTCCAGAAGTGACGGCCTACTTCTGGATCGCCAAGGGGTTGACGACGGGGATGGGAGAGTCGACGTCGGACTTTCTCGTGCACCGGCTCGTGCCCGAGCTCGCCGTCGTGCTCGGCGGCATCGGCCTGCTCGTGGCGCTCGCGCTGCAGTTCTCCACGCGCCGCTACGTCGCCTGGCGGTACTGGCTGGCCGTCGCGATGGTCGGCATCTTCGGCACGATGGCCGCCGATGTGCTGCACATCGGCCTCGGCATCCCGTACATAGCCTCCACGATCTTCTACGCGATCGTCCTCGCGGCCGTCTTTTATACGTGGCACGCCAGCGAGGGAACGCTGTCGATTCACAGCATCTACAGCACGCGGCGCGAGCTTTTCTACTGGGCGACCGTGCTGGCGACGTTCGCGCTCGGCACCGCCGCCGGTGACCTCACCGCTGTGACGTTCGGGCTCGGCTACTTCGCCTCCGGCCTGCTGTTCGCGGCGATCATCGCGATCCCCGCCCTTGGCTACTGGCGCTTCGGCATGAACTCCATCCTCGCGTTCTGGTTCGCCTACGTGATCACGCGCCCGCTCGGCGCGTCGTTCGCGGACTGGCTCGCCGTGACACACCACCGTGGCGGCCTCGCGCTCGGCACCGGCTGGGTGAGCCTCGCGCTCGCGGCGATGATCGCAGCGATCGTCGCCTACTTCACCGTCGCGCGCAACGACCTGCCCCTGCCGCAGCCCTGACGTTCACGTACGTACATCAACCGCCACAAGGTGACCCGGTGACCAGCGCCAAGCGAAGCCTCTCGATCCTCGCGCCGGCCTGCTTGCTGCTCGTCGCGTTGACGACGTGGGTCGTCTGGTATCCGCCGAGCCCCGACCTCGCCGCGCAGGTCTATCGCATCCACCTGTTCTCCACCGACGGCTTCACCCTCTGGGACAACGCTTGGTACGGCGGCCACTACGTCCCCAGCTATAGCCTGCTGTTCCCGCCGCTCGCCTCGATGCTCGGCCTGCGCGCGACCGGAGCGCTGGCCGTGTCCTTCTCGGTGTGGGCCTTCAGCCGCCTGATCGCCGGTCGTCCCGAGCGTCGCGCCGCGCTTGCCAGCAGCCTGTTCGCGCTCGGCGCGCTCGGCGACCTGTTCATCGGGCGCGTCACGTTCGCGCTCGGCGTCGCGCTCGGCCTGGCCAGCGTGCTGGCGATCGCTCGCCGGCGCAGGCTTCCCTGCGCAGCGCTGTCGCTGGCCTGCGCCGCCGCCAGCCCCGTCGCGGCGGCCTTTCTCGTGCTCGTCGCCACCGGCGACCTGCTGGCAAACCGCTCCCGCCTGCGCTTTGCGCTGCTGGCCGGCCCCCCGCTGGCGCTCGCCGCGGCCTCGCTGCTGCTGTTCCCCGAACCGGGCTACGAGCCGTTCGCGCTCGGCTCGATGCTCGCCGCGCTCGGCGCCAGCACCGTCGTGTTCGTGCTCGTATCGCCCAAGGAGCGCTTCGTGCGATGCACCGCGCTGCTCTACGCGCTCGCCCTGTTGCTGGCGTATGCGCTGCGCTCGCCGATGGGCAGCAACGCCGTGCGCTTCGGCGTGCTGTTCGCGCCGGCCGCGCTCGCCGCGTGCGTCGGCAGCGAGGACGTCCAGCGGGTGATCGCCGCGGCGGCCGGCCGGTTTGGTCGCGTGCGTCGTATGCCTCGCGTGCGCCCGCCGCGCCGCGCCGCGGCGCGCTCCGCGCCCGGCCTGCTGCTCGCGCTGATCGGCTGCGCGCTCGTGCTGTGGCAGCTCACCGGCCCCGTCGCGCAGTCCGTCGGCGCCTCTGACGAACTCGCCAGCCGCGCGCACTTCTACTCCCCCGCGATCCGCTATCTGGAGAGTCGCAGCGCCGGACGGCCGATGCGCGTCGAGGTGCCGTTCACCAAATCGCACTGGGACGCGGCGGTGCTCGCCGACCACTTCGACCTCGCGCGCGGGTGGGACCGGCAACTGGACACGACCGACAACGCGCTGTTCTACGAAGGCCAGCTGACCGCGCCCGCATACCGCCAATGGCTGCGCGACAACGCCGTGCGCTTCGTCGCGCTGTCCGACGCGCCGCTGGACTTCTCGAGCATCCGCGAGGCCGCGCTCGTGCGCGCCGGCCTGCCCTTCCTGCGCCTCGCCTTCCACAGCGCGCACTGGCGAATCTACGAAGTGCTCGCAGCCGGCCAACTGGCCAGCGGCCCCGCGCGCGTCACCCACCTCAGCGGCGACGGGTTCTCGCTGTCGTCCAGCGGCGCCGGGCGCTCGCTCGTGCGCGTGCACTTCACGCCCTACTGGACCGTCACGACCGGCCACGCGACCGTCGCACGCGCCGCCGGCGGCTGGACCGAGGTCACCACCAGCGCGGCGGGCAAAGTCGTCATCGACGCCGACTTCCCCTTGGGGCTGTAGAGCGGTCGATCGCGCGCCGGCTGCGCACGTGCCGTCCCGTCGCCCCATGTCCAGTCGGCGCTCGTCCAGCCGCCCGCGCCGGCGATAGGCTGCGCGCGGGGTGTCTGCGTCAGGCGAGCAATCGACCGCTGCTCGGGCGCCCCGGCGCTCGCGCTCGTTGGCCAGCGTGTCGCTCGCCGTGCTCGCGGCCGCGGCCGTCGTCGTAGGCGGGGCGTGCCTGTACGTGCGCGAGCAGATCCTCGACTCGCACGCGTTCGCCGAGCGCACCGTCGCAGCACTAGGGCACGAGCCGGTGCGTCGGGTGGTTTCGCGCGAGATCGTCGTACAGGTGATCGACCGCAACTCCAGCGACCTGATCGCCGCGCGCCCGCTGATCACCGCCGCGGTCGAAACGGCCGTCGCCACGCCGCAGTTTCGCGGCCTCATGCGGCTCGTCGCCGGACAGGCGCACCGCCTGCTGTTCGACCGCGGCGGCAACGTCGCCTTCAGCATCGCCGACGCCGGCACCGTCGTCATCTCGGCGCTGCGAACGCTCGCGCCGGACGTCGCCTCGAAGATCCCCACCAACGTCGATGCCCGCCTGCTCGACCTGCGGCGCCAGAGCTTTGCCGTGCGCACCCTGCGCACCGCCGACAAAATCCGCACGCTCGGTCTCGTGCTGCCGCTGCTCGCGCTCGCGCTGCTCGCGCTGGCCGTCGCCGTCGCGCCGCGTCGGCGGCGGGCGATCACCCATTGCGCCGTCGCGCTGGCCGTCGCCGGCGTGGCGACGTTCGTCGATCTCGCGCTGCTGCGCCACAGCCTGCTGACCAACCTGTTCGGCGGCGAAGAGCTGAGCGACGCCGACGTGCGTGCCGCCGCCGGCGACCTGTGGGACGCCTATCTCGGCGACCTGTCCAGCTGGGCGCTCGGCCTCGGCGTCGTCGCCACGATCGTCGCCGCCGCCTCGGCGGACGTGCTGCGCCCGTATGCCGCCCGCGCGCGCCTGGCGCGCCTGCGCGCTCGCGCCTGGCCGCCACGCACCCGCCGCGGGCAGGTGCTCGGCGGCGTGGCGGCCGTGCTCGTCGGCCTGCTGCTGATCGCCGAGCCGGCGCGCTCAGTCGACACGCTCGTCGTGCTCTGCGGAGGGCTGCTGGCGTACCTCGGCGTCGGCCAGATGCTCGCGGCGGCCGGCGTCGTGCTGGAGCAGGAGCGCCTGTCGCTGGCGCGCAGCCGCCGCGGCGCGCTCGCCGTGGGGGCGAGCCTCGGCGTGCTCGTCGGTGGCGCCGCGATCGCTTTGGCCGGCGGCGCTCACACCGTCGTGCGCCCCGCGGCGTCGGCGCAGCTGACGTGCAACGGCTACGCGCAGCTGTGCTCGCGGCGCGTCGATCAGGTCGTCTTCCCGGGCACGCACAACGCGATGTCGGCGGCCGACTCGCCGGGCTGGCTGATCGCCAACCAGACGCGCACCATCGCGCGACAGCTCGACGACGGCATCCGCGCGTTCAAGATCTCCACCCACTACGCGATCGGCGACAAGCCCGGTCATGTGCGCACCGACATCGCCGCCGAGGGCCAGCGCGCCAACCGCGTGTCGGAGAAGCTCACAAGCGAAGCGCGCACCGCGCTGCAGCGCTTCAGCGGATCGGTCGGCTTCGGCCCGCGCACTGGCAAGCCGAGCGTGTGGCTGTGCCACACGCTGTGCGAGCTCGGCGCGACGAGCATGTCGAGCTTCCTCGCCACGATCCGCAGGTTCCTCACGCAGAACCCCGGCCAGGTGCTCGTGCTGTTCGACGAGGACTACGTGTCCGAGGGGTCGCTCGAACAGGAGTTCAAGCGCGCGAAGCTGTTCTCGCATCTCGCCGTGCTGCGCGAGGGCCAGCAGATGCCGACGCTCGGCCAGCTCGTGCGCGCCCAGCACAACGTGCTCGTGTTCACCCAGGAGCCCGTCAGCGGCCGCTATCCGTGGGACATGTACGGGTTCGGCGGCTTCATCCAGGACACCCCGCTCGGCGCCGTCAAGCCGAAGCAGTTCACGTGCAAGCTCAACCGTGGCCTGGCGATGAGCCCGCTGCTGATGATGAACGACTGGGCCGACGTGTTCCCGCCGCGTCGCAGCCCCAACGTGCCGCTCAACAAGCGCTCGTTCATCGTTCGCCGCGCGCGCCAGTGCGAGTCAGAACGCCACCACCTGCCCAACCTGATCCTCACCGACTTCTATGACAGCGGCGACGTGATCGGCGCGGCGCGCGTGCTCAACGGCCTCGGCGACCAGCCGCCGGCGCCGATCGTGCAGCTGCAGCGCGGCGGCTGAGCGACCACCCGGCGGCGGCCGGCGTCCGGGGGCCGCCCAAGCTCAAGGGGTCGGCCCACGCGCGCAGAGCCGACCAGGCGTGGGCGCCACCCGAGCGACGTCGCGCTAGCGGAAATCGGACAACGACAACCAGCCGCCGGGTGCCTGTCCGAAACCCGCCAGCATCCAGCGCCCGAGCGTGCCAGGATGGTTGCGTGCTCGAAGACTTCGACAGCTGCTATCGCGCCGTGCAGAGCCGCGACGCGCGCTTCGACGGCTGGTTTTTCACGGCCGTCAGCTCGACCGGCATCTACTGCCGCCCGAGCTGCCCGGCCGTCACACCCAAGCGCGAGAACGTGCGCTTCTTCCCCACCGCCGCGGCCGCCCAGCAGGCCGGCTACCGCGCCTGCCTGCGCTGCCGCCCCGACGCCGCGCCGGGTTCGCCGCAGTGGCTCGGCCGCGCGGACGTCGCCGCGCGTGCCGTCAAGTTGATCCTCGACGGCGCCGTCGACCGCGAGGGCGTGTGCGGTCTCGCCCGCAAGCTCGGCTACTCCGAGCGCCAACTGCACCGCGTGCTCGTGGCCGAGGTCGGTGCGGGAGCGCTGTCGCTCGCGCGCGCCCAGCGCGCTCAGACGGCGCGCGTGCTGCTGCAGACGACCGACCTGCCCGCCGCCCAGGTGGCCTTCGGCGCCGGTTTTGCCAGCGTGCGCCAGTTCAACGACACCGTGCGCAGCGTGTTCGCGCGCACCCCCACCGAGCTGCGCCGCCGCGCGCGCGGCCGCCACGACACCCACGCCCGCTCGGGCGCCGCAGTGTCGATCCCGCTCAGCCTGCCCTACCGCCGGCCGCTGGCGGCGGACGCACTCCGTCGCTTCCTCGCGCTGCGCGCCGTGTCGGCGGTCGAGGCGCACGAAGGGTCGATCTACCGCCGCAGCCTGCGCCTGGCGCATGGCGCCGGCACCGTGGAGGTCGAGCTCGCCGACGACGCCGCCACAGGCGGCATCCGTGCGGTGTTCACGCTCGACGACCTGCGCGACCTGACTGCGGCGATCGCGCGCACGCGCCGCCTGCTCAACCTGGACGCCGACCCGGTGGCCGTCGACGAGGCTCTCGCCGCGGACCCGCTGCTGCGGCCGCTGATCGAGCGCACGCCCGGACTGCGCATGCCCGGCGCCGTCGACGGCTTCGAGCTGGCCGTGCGCGCGATCGCCGGACAGCAGATCTCCGTCGCCGGCGCGCGCACCGTGCTCGGCGCGCTCGTGCAGGCGGCGGGCCAGCCGCTGCGCGAGCCGACGGGCTCGCTCACGCACACGTTCCCCACGCCCGAAGCGCTCGCGACGCTCGCGCGGCGGCGCCCGTCGGCGTTCTCGATGCCGGGCGCGCGGCGGCGCAGCGTGGCCGCGCTCGCGCAGGCCGTCGCGGCGGGCGACATCGACCTCGAACCCGGCGCGGACCCCGCCGAGCTGGAGCGCGGCCTGCTGGCGTTGCCGGGCGTCGGGCCGTGGACCGCCAGCTACGTCGCCATGCGCGCGCTCGGCGATCCCGACGCCTTCCCCGCGACCGACCTCGGCGTGCGGCGCAGCATGGCCCAGCTCGGCGCCGGCGGCGACCCTCGCACGATCGCTGAGCGCGCCGAGCGCTGGCGCCCGTGGCGCGCCTACGCGGTCGCCCACCTGTGGACCGTGCCCGCAGCCGCAGGCAAGGCTCACGCGGGCTCATCCGATGCGCAAGGCGGTGAAGGCGCAACCCGCGCGGGCTCGCCGAAGGGCCGTCGCAGGGCGCGACCGACGCAGCGCAGGACCTCGATTCCAACGACGATAGGAGCTGACACAGCATGACGACGACCATTCCCCAAGCATCGACGCCCACCGCACGACTCGCCGTCGACAGCCCGATCGGCACGCTGCTGCTCGAAGGCGACGACGACGCGCTGACCCACCTGCGGCTCCCCGGCCACTTCGCGGCGGCCGGCGGGGGGACGGCCGCCGGCGACGTGACCGATGCCCCGCGCGCCGTCGCGGCGGCGGCCGAGCAGCTGGCTGAGTACTTCGACGGCGAGCGGACGGGCTTCCAGCTGGCGCTCGCGCCGGACGGGACGCCTTTTCAGCGCGACGTCTGGACGGCGCTCGCGGACATCCCCTACGGCCACACGATGAGCTATGGCGAGCTGGCCGCCACCGTCGGTCGCCCGCACGCGTTCCGGGCGGTCGGCAATGCCAACGGCGCCAACCCGATCCCGATCATCGTGCCCTGTCACCGAGTGCTCGCCAGCGGCGGGCGCATCGGCGGCTACGGCGGCGGGCTCGACGCGAAGCGCACGCTGCTCGCGCTGGAGGGCGTCTCGGTATGACCTCCGGCGCCCGGGCGCGCGCGCTCGAACAGCGGACGCAGACGGTCTCGGTGTGCGTGCCCGTGCGCGACGAGGCGCCGACGATCGGCCCGATCGTCGACACGCTCGTGGCGATGCGCGAGGACCGCCTGCTCGACCAGGTCGTCGTAGTGGACGCTGCGTCCGCCGACGGCTCCGGCGCGCTCGCAGCCGCTCGCGGCGCCGACGTGTTCGACCAGTCCTCGCTGCTCGCCGAGTATGGCCCCGTGCTCGGCAAGGGCGACGCGATCTGGCGCTCGCTGAGCGTGCTCGACTCAGACGTGCTGTGCTTCTTCGACGGCGATCTGGCGACGTTCTCGCGCGAATACGTCGTCGCGCTCGCCGGTGAGCTGCTGTCCGACGAGCGCCTGTCGTTCGTAAAAGCGGCGTTCTCGCGGCCCTTCCGCGACGAGCGCGGGCAGACCACCGGCGAGGGCGGGCGCGTCACCGAAGCGATGGCGCGGCCGCTGCTGGAGCTTTTCTATCCGGCGCTGTGCGACTTCCGACAGCCCCTCAGCGGCCAGTTCGCGATCACACGCGAGCTGCTCGCGTCGCTGCCCATCTCCACGGGCTACGGCGTCGACGTCGGGCTGCTGATCGACGTGTTCCGCCGCGTCGGGCTCGACGGCATGTCCCAGGTGGACATCGGC